>NZ_QBUH01000026.1 GCF_003058195.1 Elizabethkingia sp. YR214 | reverse complement strand
AGAACAGGTAAGCATCCAATACCGCCTCCCGGTAAAGACGATTAAAACGTTCGATGTATCCGTTCTGCATAGGCCTTCCGGGCTGAATATATTGAATATGGATTCCTTTTACTTTAGCCCATAAATCAAAGTCTTTTGAAGTAAACTCAGGACCATTATCCACTCTTATAATTTGAGGCTTCCCATTCAACGAGATGACCCGGTCTAGTGTCCTGATCACCCGTTTTGATGATATTGACGTGTCAACCTCGATTGCCAATACCTCCCTGCTACAATCATCCATTACATTGAACGTTCTGAACCTGCGGTTGCCGGTCATGCTATCACTCATAAAATCCATACTCCATGTCTTGTTCACTTCTGTTGGTTGCTGTAATGGTTGTTTTACCCGTGCAGGTAAACGTCTTTTTCCCTTTCTTTTCTTGTTCAGCTTTAATAACTTATAAATGCGATACACCCGCTTATGATTCCAGTCCTTGCCCGAGCGGCGTAAATAAGCAAAAAGTTTCCTAAATCCATACGATGGATGGGCAAAGGCTAACTTCTGTAAGGCATCTATTACTTCTGAGTCATCCTTTACAGATGTGTAATAATACTGAGAACGGGGTAATAAAACTATTTTGCAGGCCCGGCTCACCGGTATTTTACGATCCTTCACAAGTTCCTCGCTTAGTTGCCTTTTGGTGGCAGGGCCCAACCTTTTTTTGTGAACAGATCTCGCAATATCTCGTTATCCATAGCCAGGTTGGCATACATACGTTTTAGCCGGGCATTCTCCTCTTCCAACTCTTTTATGCGCTTTACTTCTGAAGCTTCCATACCGCCATACTTACTCTTCCAATTGTAGAATGTTGCTTCAGATATGCCCAACTCGCGGCAGAGTTCTTTGGTTGGAATGCCTCCTTCCTGCCGCTTTAATGCGGAAACAATTTGTGTCTCTGTGAATCTTGTCTTTTTCATCTTTTACAGTTTAAAATTAATAAATTTCTCTATTTTTAAACTGTCTGGTTTTTAGGGACACTTACA
>NZ_QBUH01000025.1 GCF_003058195.1 Elizabethkingia sp. YR214 | reverse complement strand
CGCCGATGGTACTGCTAACGCGGGAGAGTAGGTCGCCGCCAGTTTTTATTTTTGAAAAGCCTTTGCATAGTAATGCAGAGGCTTTTTCGTTTTTAGGACTTTATATCGAACACACATCGTTTCTTTCAGAGATTAATAGATCTTCAAGTATTGGATATTGTTTTTTTTTATTTTTCGTCCTGTTTTTCTTTACTTTACTTAGAACGATGCTTTTTTCTATTCCATCCTTTATTACCGTAAACACAATAAATACTTACTGTTAGTAAATAGTCTATGTTCTTACCAGGCTAGATGAATTATCCTATCAAATCATAACTTATAACTATTTTGATAGAATAGCTATTTAAGGTACCTACCCTTGATAAGCATTCTGTATCATATATACTATATGAATAATAACAAGCCTAAATCCTATTAACTTATAACTCATAACTCATAATTATTTAGACAGGGTAGCTACTTAGACTACTTACCGTTAATAAGCACTTTGTATTATATATATTAAATAACAATAAGTCTAAATCCTATCGACTCATAACTTTATGAGGCCTATGAATTAATAAGAATATCGAACACTACTTAAAATTTGTAAGCTTATATTACTCTCTATCGATTTACTTAAGTTCTATACTTCTAAACTTTATCTAAATTATCAAACTCTTGAATAAATTTCCAATTTGAACTCTTAATAAAAAAGTAATTTTTATTTATTGTTTATATGTTTCTCCCAAATTATTATCCAGCTTCGAAAACTGGTTTTCCTGTTTTTATAGTATAAATATTGGTGTAGAGAATTAAAAATTACTTCTGATAGAATAAAAAATAGCTTTTTAAATATATTTTGGATCAATTGAATTCAATTTTCGATGTGTATATAAAGATGTTTTTATGATTTATAAGAAGAGTAGTTAAGTATAATATTAGATTGGTGTTAAATTTTTCTCACCTGTATTCAGGCAGTTACGTATATTATGTTAAAAAATGTGTTTAGAAGTTTGGTGAGTAATAGAAGTTTTTCTACTTTTGCAGTCCTAAACAATGAGAGTTGTTTGGGGGAGCAGGAGATAATTGAGACTATAAAATCGATTAAAATTTTTTAGAAAAAAGATTTGGTCATGTTAATAAAATTTATTAGTTTTGCCCACGC
>NZ_QBUH01000024.1 GCF_003058195.1 Elizabethkingia sp. YR214 | reverse complement strand
CGGGAGTAGGATTAGCTTTATACTGTAATTTTTCATTTACAAGTTTATCAATGATAGCTTTTCCTTTAAGGTCAATTTTTTCTTTCTTATCTCCGTTTTGTCTTAACACTGTAATGGTAACATCTTCACCTTCTTTAATGCTGGCCATGTAGTTGATAAAGTCCCTCATTTTTGAAAAGTCAATAGTCTTTCCGTTAACAGCAAGAAACTCATCTGTAGTTTTAAAACCTATACTTTTTCCGAAAGGAGATACCTCGGCATCAGGAGAAAAAGTAAATGTGTTGTCTTTGTTGTTGTAAGAAGTTGACCCGTTTGGATTCTTCGTCAGCCAGAACATTGGTTTTTCAGTTTTTACAACTTCTACTCCTACCTTATTCAGATATTTCTCGTACGGAGTTGGCTCGTTTCCGGCAATATATTTATTGTAGAAATCTTTTACCTGTGGGTAGCCTGTAACAATAACCAGCTCGTCAATTAACTTATCATCTTTAAATGGTTTGTTTTCTCCAAATCTTTGAGATAGTTTTCTGATCATATCACGGTAACCCATTTCACCCTTCGATAGCTCTCTTAATTCTATATCAAGACACATGGTAAGAAGCGTTCCCTTTTCGTAAACATTTGCATACTGATCTTTATAAGCATCCTGAAGGATATTCTTACTCATTACAGTAAATGGTAAGGTATCTTTATATCTTTTGGAACCTGCAATTTTTTGGTTTATTCTGGCTAAGAAGTCATTCTTATCGATAAGGCCTTCCTGTATCTGGAACAAATTAGCAAAATATTCGGTACCGCCTTCATACATCCATAAGTGCTGAGACATTTTTGGATCGGCATAATCAAAGTAGTGTATCTCCTCGGAATGCGTTTTTAAAGGGTTTACAGTATGGAAAAATTCGTGAGAAACAACATCCGTAAGGCTCTTGTCAATGGCTTCCTTAGACATTGCTTCCGGAAGGACTACACTTGTGGATTCATGGTGCTCCAATGCTCCGTAACCTTTAATGCTAGGTCCGTCTCCACCAGATAAATACAACATAATAGCATATTTCTTATTGGTGTTCATATCGCCCAAGAATTTCTTTTGGGCAACAACCATTTTCTCCAGATTATCTTTAAAATCCGCAGCTTTGTATTTGCCGGTAGGAGAGTATACCCCCAAAACCAGATCCATACCACCTGCATTAAAGCTTGTATAATTAGGTTTGGTATACATTAATGGTGAATCCGTTACTTTAGCATAGTTTGCCAGAACATACGTATCCGTAACATCAGATTTATCCTGATCTACTAGAGCTGTAGTACCATATAAATCTGCTGGTTTTTGTATCACCAGTCTATAAGGTACATCTTGCATTTTATCTATATAACCGATAAA
>NZ_QBUH01000023.1 GCF_003058195.1 Elizabethkingia sp. YR214 | reverse complement strand
ATATTGTAATGGCCAAACTTCCAAACACTATTGACTCTGCAACATTTGTAAACAAACTTAAAGAAAATAACATTTATTGTTCTTCTTTTGGTAAGAACCTCGTCCGGTTTGTTACTCATCTGGATTTTTCGGATGAACAACTAAACTTATTTGCAGAAAGACTAAATAATATAAAATTTTAGTACAATCACTTATCTTATAAGTGATTGTAAATTACTATTCGGACATAAAGTGAGATAAAGTGTAATAGATAAACTTTCAATTAAATATTTCTACTTAAAATATCTGGTACTATTATCGGATATTTTTTGTTTTAATTTTTTTGATGATTACAAGTCGTCAAAAAACTTTTTATCATTCAAAGAATTAGCTTTTAACCTAGCTTGACGAAGGGATCTCTTTTTTACTTCAGAAGTTTCAATAGGTTTTATAACAAAAGTAGGCCTTATTAATTGTGATCATAACAGTTTCACTTTCTGCTAACTCTACATACTTATTGATACTTCTTCTAAATTTTGAGAGGGAACAACTATCATATTTAATAATTTAACAATGGGATGGTTTGGGAATAGGATAGTTAATATTCCTCATAATATAAAGATTTCTCCCCAGCCTTAAAGCTTTCCAACCTTGATGTCATGTACAAGTATTTTCTGACGCTTTAATAATAATATTAGCATCATTGATAATAGCTGTCGTTCGGTTTCTGAATGGAAAGTTTTTTGGTGATATAGCAGTATTTTCTTTGAATTGAGAAATTAAAAGATACTCTCTTCCTATAGTATCCCGTAATCCCTTATTTGAAGCTCGGAAACTAATATTTAAGGGAGTTCCAATAACAACAATAGTTTTTCCTCCATTAACTAATGAAACAAAAATTATCACCATATGTAAACATAAAACGCAAAAAATAACATTTTATGTTACTCTTTAATATATAGAAAGTAATTTTGCTAATACCAGCAAAGTAAAGTCATCGATTGCCCATTTTAAGTTTAAAATATTATAACTAGTAACTTGATTTTAATTCTACAAAAGGAGTTTAAACAGATGAAGAAAAAAAATCACAAAAGTTCTGAGCGATTGAGCCAAACTATCTTAGGAGAATCCCGTGTATTTATTAAAGAAAACGATTTAGCAGAAATCAGGAAGTTAATTTCCGATCCAGAAAATGATATTACTGAAGATGAATTAAGAGGTATTGTCACCATTCTCGATACTATTATTCATTTGGTAATGAAAGAATTTATAATACATTGATTCAACTATACTTAAAGACGTATATTTAAAATTTAATCTGTAAACCTGAACAGACTAATCCTGTTATCCTGCATATGAATTATAATAGTGGTCATGGTAGCGGTCAGGATACACAGCAAGCAATTAATAATACAACATTCATTTTTGAATATATAATGAACCAGTTGGGGATGTAAATATTATATTTAAATGTAGGAATAAAGTATATTAAAAAAGCAAACTATATTAAGTACTACTTTTTTTGTAGTACTTTTTCTTTTTATAATAATAATTCATCATAGTATTCCTCTTATAAACTCCCCTATGTTAGGGTAAAAAGGTTTTATGCGAAATTAAATGAATTTTAGAATGGAAAATTTTAAAATTTTTCGCTAATAAATAAAAATAAAGCAACGGAATTTGGTATAGTTTATTTGTAATAGTTTCATCATGATTTAAAAGGCAAATGATTAAGTTTGTAAAGCCATAAAAAAACAAAAAAAGCTGCCTTAAGTTCTTTTAAAGCAGCTCTTGATGTTCTGTATTTTGTTCAGATTATATGTGTAAAATTACTTTTTTCCTGTTAACCACTGATTTTGTAATTTTTGCTCAGCGGGAGTAGGATTAGCTTTATACTGTAATTTTTCATTTACAAGTTTATCAATGATAGCTTTTCCTTTAAGGTCAATTTTTTCTTTCTTGTCTCCG
>NZ_QBUH01000022.1 GCF_003058195.1 Elizabethkingia sp. YR214 | reverse complement strand
TGTGTCTCTGTGAATCTTGTCTTTTTCATCTTTTACAGTTTAAAATTAATAAATTTCTCTATTTTTAAACTGTCTGGTTTTTAGGGACACTTACAACCCGATGTCGCGGATTTGTAATCCGTGACTTTATTATCCCATAAAGATAACTTCAATATCCAAAGCACAATCCAAATCTGAATAATTCCCGGCTAAACTAAAATAATAATTTTAAGCTTCTGTTATTGTTATAAAACATGTTTGTGCTACTTCTGTCACTTTATACTTTGTTGAAATTTTATGCTTTTAATTTCATGTAATTATAATGAAAAAGCACGGATTTATAATCCGTGCTTTTATGGTAATCTCTTTTGCTTATTTGTCACATCAGAATACAAATCTTCTTCATTTTGGGCTATATAGCAAATTTTTATTTTTTAATTGGAGGAGGAGGTATTCTGGTAACTCCATTTTTAGATTTTTTTGCATAATTATTAAGCAACTCAAGTGATTCAAAAATTTCTTTTTTATTAATGAGTGCTTTTTCTTTTTGAAATAAGGAATAATAAACAATTGTCAATAATAGTTTAATGTTTGAATCCCTATTTATATCTTCTCCATAAATAAAGTACTTTTTCTTGTTTTTATAAACTATGATTGCATAACTGACTAAGGGAACTTCATTTTTTGACAAACTTATTTTGTTAGGAGACCTATCTTCATTTTTTACACTTTGATTTATCCAATTAATTAATGTATTATCTAAATTAATTTTGTATGTTTTTTCCTTATTTGCATCATAATAAACTGCATTTCCATTTTTATTAACCTTTATGTCAAAATCATGTACTCCGTTGCCCTCTGGTGAATTATTATTATATGAGATAACTAAACTGTCAAATGTAGACTTTTTATAAGCTTCAGTGTTTGATAATATTTTTGAGTATACTTTCACTTCATTATTCGAAACTACTTTTAATGAATCTCCAATTATTTTAAATTCATTTATGCCAAAATTAGGATAACCTATTGAGTCATTTTTTAAAATAATATATTCCGATATACCTTTATTTTCATATTTATAAATTATTTTGTTTTGAATTGCGTTTTCTTTTTTCATGCATGAAAATATTAATAAAAAAAGGCTAATTATTGAATATTTTTTTAATTTGTGCATCTGTTTTTATTATATTATTTGATTTATAGTAAGATTTAAGTATCGGTGTAGTTTGTTGTCTTGAATATCCTGTTGCTTTTTCAACCGTATGGTCAGGGATTTTTTTATCATTCATATAATATTTTTGATAGTATTTTTTTGAATCTGGTGAAACCATTAAGGATTCATAACCTTTCGAAAAGTCAAACTTTTTATTATCAAAATAATCCATCGTTCCTAATCTTGCATGGATAAATAATTCATGTCCTATAGTTTCTATCTGTCCATCAATTTTGCCACCACCATCACTAATACTTACTTGGAAATTCATTCTTCCACCTTTCGCTATTGAGGTTGTGACTCCACTGGCCGGCGATAAATGAGTTTTATTATACTGATCAAGAGCTTGCCCTGAATCAAAACTTAAATCAATACCTGCTTTGTCATATTTACCCGCCTTATCATACTTCACGCCAGCAATAGTTTGTCCTGTACTTACATAATCTGATAAAAATGAAATACCCTCTTTTGAGGTAGCAAATTGATTCCATGCCTGAACGAGATTAGGATTTTTATATGTACCATTTTTATTTTTTTCAAAAATTGCACTTGGATCAACATGTTCAGGAGCATTCCCATCCGGATCAATAAATCTAATTGGGCTATTGAATGCATAATTATATGGGCTATGTCTTGTCATTTTCTCCGCCAATGGATCCACAACTCCCCAACGCCCTAAATCCGGCATATACATTCTGGCACCATAGTCATACATTCCGGTTTCCTGTAATTCCTTGCCATTGTATTTATACTGATAAGCATTATTGGCTAAGGAAGTAGAATTGTATCCCTGATGTTTTAACCCAAACGGGTAATAATTATTTTCTTCAATGATCTCTGCTCCGCCAGAAGCACCTTTTGTATAGCTTAGTCTTACATTTCCAAGGTGATCTGTATAATTGTAAATATACTTATTTTTGGTAAGATCATAATAACCTTCCGCAGTTGGTACAAACTGTAATACATCATTTTCATATTGGAATCCATCCAGATAATCCGTTGTTTTGCTCCCAAATACCTTTTTTACTTTAGATCCATCCGCACGGTATACATAATCTGTATTACCGATAGAAGCTGTAATACTACTTGGTAAATTCAGGTAATTGTAAGCAATATTCGAGATACCTTTATCCAGATGATTTACCATATTACCGTTGATATCATAAGCAATTGTATTTCCACCTACCGGATATCCCGCTGCATTTCCAGAAGCATCACTTACTCTGATCAGTCTGTTACTGTTTCCGCTATTATCATAAGTATAACTTAGATTGTCAATATTAGCTGCAGTTTGTCCAGCTCTCTGAAGGGATTTAATATTCCCGTTCAGATCATATGTAAGCTTCTCCGCATAAGAACCCGCCGTTAATCCTGAGTTTGCCCAGTAATTTCCTTC
>NZ_QBUH01000021.1 GCF_003058195.1 Elizabethkingia sp. YR214 | reverse complement strand
CTCTGAAGGGATTTAATATTCCCGTTCAGATCATATGTAAGCTTCTCCGCATAAGAACCCGCCGTTAATCCTGAGTTTGCCCAGTAATTTCCTTCTTTTAAACGGTTTACGCCATCATACTGATAACTATACCTTCTTAGTGTTCCATCATTCTGAGTTGCCCAGTCTATTTCCGCAATATTACCATTGTATTTTTTGGTGGTATTCTGTGGATTAATATACTTCAGCTCATATCCAAATAACTTATTCATCAGGTTCTTCGGATCATTCACTTTAGCCAAGGCTCCACGAATGTTGTACTCGCTTTTTACCGACTGCATACCATTTCCAATATTCTGGTATTCCAGCTGTCCCAGTTCATTGTATATATTTTCAGTCAGCGTTTCTACCGGATTACTATCTACCTGATGGATATGCTTCACCAGACGGTTCTGGTGATCATAACTAAACACTTCCTTCATCTGTTTTTCAGTGTCTGTTGCCAGTCTTTTGTGGTAGGTATTGGTACTGAGTACCGCTCCAGAGAAGTCCAGTTTGTTGTTAACAATGGTATAGCCACCTAAATGATTATTGCTTCTGCTGCCAATGACTCTTGCTTTGGTATCATACCAGGTATAGTTCTTTGTCCATGCATCATTCTCAATATTGTTCACAAAAGAGGCTGTAGGAAGTCCACTGGTAGAACGTACAGAGGTTAATCCATTAGCTGTAATACTCTCTGGTGTATCTTTTAATATGGGTTGAGCAAAAGCATTGGTCACAGCTGGTGATCCTACAGGATAAGTATCATAATAGTTCACTGATAAAAGCTTGTTAAAGCTGGTAGGATAAGCTGTACTATTCGTATAGTACAAGGGCAGTCCGCTTAAAGTAATCGGTGTCGTGGTTCTTGCTTCATTGTTTACTCCTTTAGTATCTACTACTGATTGTATGGAAGCCCTGTCTCCGGTAATCACAGATAATCCGGTATAAATAATCCTTCCCAGTTTATCATACTTGGTAAAAAGCCACTGATTAGAAGGTTTCATCTTTGGATCCTGAGTCAATACCAATCGGTCTTGTTTGTCATAGACCATATATTCCCAGCCATCTTCAGCCCCAAGTGTTCCTTTTCCGGGAAGTCTTTTAGCAATTAGTCTTTTCTGGCTGTCATATTGATATTGATAGCAAAGGCTGTTCAGTGTAGCAGCAGGGATTACTGTTCCCGGTGTAAGGGCTTTAATAGCTTCCACAGCTAAGGGGGGAATGACAAAGGCTAACTGATCGTATTCATTATAGATATAATACGTATCCAGATTCAGAGTGCCATCGGTTTTACGGACCAATAAGGTCTGTCCCTGTCCATTCTTAAATTCTGTAGTGGTATTTCCGTCTTCATCTTTCACCGTGTTTTTGTATAAGGTATTGCCTTTGTAATAGCCTCCTGAAACAGAAGTGGTGTTTTCAGAAGAGACTTTTAGGCTGCTGCTCATGGTGGAAATCCCACTACTGGTGATCCAATTGGTGGTTGTAACAAACTTTCTCACTTCATTATCAGCATTGGCTTCATAACCGTAGGTTACTTTCTTACCATCCCAGTCAGAACCCGGAGCAGCCTGAGCGAGAACTCTGTCCAGAGGAGAGTTTTCGAGTGTTTTCTCCCCATAAGCCAAAGGATCTACAGATCCGTCAGCTTTTTTATATTGACGGGCAGCAGCGGTCTGAACTCCGGCCTGGATATTTCCGTTTAGAGAATTCATCGGAACGGGAAGCCAGGACTGTACCTGACGGCCGAAGTTGTCATACGGAATATCGGATACTAAATCCTTACCATTGGGAGTGGATTTAATAGAAAGCTCCTGCTTGGGTCTGCCGAGTCCGTCGAAATAGGAGATACTCTGCTGCTGAGGGGCGGCAGGATCTGAGGAAGAGCGGGGTGCCAAATAAGTACGCGAGTAAATGTAATTCTCATTCACCGATATGGAAGCTGTCGGATTTGGAGCATAATTATTAGGCGTAGGGTTGGGGTTGGAGGAAGCTCCCAAAGAAGCCCTGAAGCTATTGACGGCAGGCGAAGCGGCATTGAACCCTGGCAGGAGTCTGATGCTGTAGGGATCGGTAACGGACTTGTTTTGTTCTGTTACCGGATTGGTTAGGATAATCTGGGCATGGGATGAGAGGGTCCCTGCCATGAGAATTCCCATGGTATAAAAATGTTTGAATTTAAACATGACGATTTGGGTTTTAAAGATTAATAATTACTTTTTGCGATTTTGTGTGTTTTTGTTTTTCAGCTTTTGTGTTGTTGATTGGTTGTAAGTTTCACCAGCTATAAGGTCTTTAATTATAAGGTTAGAGAAGTTGCAGAGGTTAGAAAAGAAGCAATAAGTTATAAGGCCGGACATTCGATGTCTAACTTCTAAGATCTAATCTCTGACTTCTTATCCTAAAGCAAAGATCATCGCTGGTGACGCCAAAACTTGACGTATTAAAAAAAAGTTTTAGCTTTTTTGTTTTTCTTTTAACTGTTTGATTTCTTTGTTTTGTTCAATCACATAAAGAGTCAGTTCTTCAATTTTTTGAAGAAGAAGCTTCTGACTTTCACCAAGAGATAAGCCGTTGTCTATGACTTCTTTTGCACTGGGAATATTGGGAAGGTGGCCTTTTTCCTGAATATGTTTTTCTACTTCCTCAAGAGCTGCAAGCTCATAGTCTTTTTGGAATACAAAGTCTGCCCATCCGGCCATATCGACTTTTACTTCTTTAGCATGTACAGTTCCGTTAACATCCAGTTTATTTTGTGGATTAATGGTTCCGATACCTATATTGCCATTGCTTTTGATAACCCCGGAAGGAAAATTGAGTTCTCCTACCGCATTTTTATAGGGAAGGGTAGTTGTACTTGTCCCGGAAAGGGCTTCATCAGCTACCGACCATCCCGAAAACCAGGCAGCAGTTTCCGAAATACCTGTTGCAAATCCACGAACTGAAAATCGGTTAAAGTATTTTCTGTCGTTAATGAAAATAACCACTTTACCATTTTCATTGGATAGTTTTACTTCAGGGGTATAAGCGCCAAAGGAAGAAATACTGTGATTTATAAACCCATTTTCATATATGTACCAATTAAACAATAAGCCAATTGGTTTTCCATCAAAATAATTATATCCTTCAATAATAATGGTAGGCATTCCCTGTGAGTTAGTAAATGGAATATTGGTTTTTATTTTTATTCCATTAGTAGGAGTTCCATTGAGGTTGTAGTTAATAATAGGGTTGTAATTCTGAGCTTTAATAACTCCAAATGAAGCTATCATAATAGCTATTGCTGTAATATATTTTATAGTTTTCAT
>NZ_QBUH01000020.1 GCF_003058195.1 Elizabethkingia sp. YR214 | reverse complement strand
TGTGTCTCTGTGAATCTTGTCTTTTTCATCTTTTACAGTTTAAAATTAATAAATTTCTCTATTTTTAAACTGTCTGGTTTTTAGGGACACTTACACATTCTTGCTCCGTAATCATACATTCCTGTTTCCTGTAATTCCTTGCCATTGTATTTGTACTGATAAGCATTATTGGCTAAGGAAGTAGAATTGTATCCCTGATGTTTTAATCCAAACGGGTAATAGTTATTTTCTTCAATGATCTCTGCCCCGCCAGAAGCACCTTTGGTGTAGCTTAATCTTACATTTCCAAGGTGATCTGTATAATTGTAAATATAGAATGCTTTTATTATAAAAACAGCATGGCTTATTTCCATGCTGTTGATGAATTATATCTAATACTATATAAACAAAATTGTTACATAATTATTTTTTTATAATTTCTAATTTTTCACTTTTAATAATAAAGTCTGAATCTTTATTCTCTTCTATACGTGATTCATTGAAGTAAACTGGAAAAAAATCAAGAGTTATTATTCCATTTTCTTCTTTTAGTAAAGCATTGGATATTACTGTACTGTTAATTTTAATACTTTCAAAAAACTTGAATAGGAGAATATTTTCAAATAACAGAATAATATTTTCTCTATTATCTGTAGTCCAATTATATAAATTAATATAAATTTTGCAAATGTGATTAGTATAATTAAATTCTTGAATAACAGCATCAGAAAATGCTTTATAGTCTTTTTTTATTTGCTCTATCATAATATTTCTATTTTGCTAAGGGTTGTGAATATTTAGTATTAGGTGGAATAACTTTGTAATCAGTTGGAACAAGTGTATGAGGGACATGATTTTCCAATATTGTATGCCCGATGTCGCGGATTTGTAATCCGTGACTTTATTATCCCATAAAGATAACTTCAATATCTAAAGCACTATCCAAATTTGAATAATTTCTGGCTGAGCTAAAATAATAATTTTAAGCTTCTGTTATTTTTATAAAATATGTTTGTGTTATTTTGTGGCTTTATACTTTGTTGACATTTTGTGTTTTTAATTTTATGTAATTATAATGAAAAAGCACGGATTACAAATCCGCGCTATCTGGGTGTCTCACTCGTATCAATGTAAATATAACATATTAATAAAAACAAGCTGCCTGGAAAGGCAACTTATTAAAATATTTTGGATTAGTCACAAGCCGGAGGCTTGTGCTAGCGGAGGAGTTATTTTATTGGAGTAAAACTAATTAAATCTGTTTTTTCTATTTTTGCAATTCTATAGTTCTTATCATAATAAAATGTTGTCAAAAGAGATTCTTTTCCATGATTATCTATTAAGAAAGTAGATGTTTTAAAAGAATTATTATTGTTTTTTTTAATTTCTGTTTTATACAAGAACCCATCAAGGATTTCTGTATATAAAGTATCTCTATTAATTGATAAAAATAATTTCTTATTTTTTACATCATAAAATTCATTGTTAATGTTAATATATTTTTCAGTTTCTATATGATTAGACAGCTGAATAGAAAATACTTTAATAGTATCCTTGTGATACTCAATTTCATATTTTCCCACAACTTTTCCGGTTAATTCTATCTTATTTTCTTTATTACAAGAAATAAATAAAAATAATAACCAAAAGAATGAAATACTTTTTATTTTATTGTTGTTCTTCATTTTCAGTATTTTTAAATTCCTTTTTATAATTAGGATTTATTTTAATTAACTCATTTTTTATTTGATTATATTTATTAACAACCCGATGTCGCGGATTTGTAATCTGTGACTTCATTTTATCTTATAAAGATAACTTCAATATCTAAAGCACTATCCAAATCTGAATAATTTCTGGCCGAGCTAAAATAATAATTCTCAGATTCTGCTATTATTATAAAATATGTTTCTGTCACTTTATACTTTGTTGACATTTTTAATTATAATAAAAAAGCACGGATTACAAATCCGTGCTATCGGGATTAAACAGCAAAGCTAACTTCCATGAGTTAGCTTTGCTTATTATTATTTGTCATTTAGGATACGAGCTAGAAGCTTGTGCTAGCGGGGGGAAATATTAGAAATAAAAATGTATACTAGTTTTGAACATTAAAGCCAACTCAAACATTTTAACTACTTCTGGAATATCATTAGAAATTTTCTTTAGTTCCTGAAATGAACTATGTATGAGATTTAAATCCGTAATATGTTCGTCTTCAAAATCATCTATATTACTTTGTGATATTCTATTTATTAAGGAAAAGATACCTTTACTCCATAATTTATCAAACTCATCATTTGATAAAATTAATTCTATAATTTGATCTGGTGTAGCAGTATCATAGTCTAATGAGATTTCTGCTTCTTTATTTTTGGGAACAACTATTGTTTTTGCCATATTTAATCGATATTATTAAAATGAGTTACTTGATTATATTCTGCATTATTTCTTCCTGCCTGTTTTCCATTAACGGTCTTATTATTTGGAACATTACCATTCATGTCTAAATAATTTCTTTTACCAGATAAGTTAGTATTTTCAACTCTAAAGTAATTTCCATTGTTATCATATACCACTTGTATACCTGTTTCGGAGTTATTATAGATAGTCTTTCCACTAGCATTTGCGACTCCTTCAGCATCTGGAGCGAATTTATTTATTGCGTTTGATAGGCTTGCATTTTCCCACCCTTCTGAGAATTTTGCTGCTCTGATTGTACCTCCAGATAGGGCTGACTCGGTCTCAGCAACAGTAGAAGCTTTACCTACTTTTGACACAAGACCTCTTGCGATATTTCCAACTCCTTCCGTAGCGACCATTACTGCCGCATCTGTAGCCATGTTAGTATATGTGTTTCCAACATATTTCCCAGCAGCAGAAGCATCTCCAGTTGCAACACTTCCAATACCTAATGCCATTAGAGTAAATGGATCAGTATATCTCCCTTGCATTGATTTCATCACTCCTTTAGGGTCATTAATAATAGCTTTGGCAGCTGATTTTACAGTTCCTATAGGGTTGGTGACGAGTTGTTTTACTCCATGATAAGTACCCTTCAAAGATCCCTTCGCGCCTTGGTACATACCTGAATAATATGTTGAAGCAAGAGTTTTTATTTGCTTCCAGGTAGGCCATGGCCACATTCCATCAGGATCTATAAAACGTATAGGATTATCAAAGGCATAAGTATAAGGAGACCATCTTCGCCCGAATTCCGATTTTAGATCCACGACACCCCAACGCCCCAATTCCGGCATATACATTCTTGCTCCGTAATCATACATTCCTGTTTCCTGTAATTCCTTGCCATTGTATTTGTACTGATAAGCATTATTGGCTAAGGAAGTAGAATTGTATCCCTGATGTTTTAATCCAAACGGGTAATAGTTATTTTCTTCAATGATCTCCGCTCCTCCAGAAGCACCCTTAGTGTAGCTTAATCTTACATTTCCAAGGTGGTCTGTATAATTGTAAATATACTTATTTTTTGTTACATCATAATAACCTTCTGCTGTAGGAATAAATTGTAAAACATTATCCTCATACTGGAATCCATCGAGATAATCTGTGGTTTTGCCTCCAAATACCTTTTTTACTTTAGATCCATCCGCACGGTATACATAATCAGTATTGCCGATAGAAGCCGTAATGCTGTTTGGCAGGTTCAGGTAATTGTAAGCAATATTCGAGATTCCTTTATCCAGATGATTCACCATATTGCCATTGATATCATAAGCAATCGTGTTTCCACCTACCGGATAACCCGCTGCATTTCCTGAAGCATCATTCACTCTAATCAGTTTATTACTGTTTCCGCTATTATCATAAGTATAACTTAGATTGTCAATATTGGCTGCAGTTTGCCCAGCCCTCTGAAGGGATTTAATATTCCCGTTCAGATCATATGTAAGCTTCTCCGCATAAGAACCCGCCGTTAATCCTGAGTTTGCCCAGTAATTTCCTTC
>NZ_QBUH01000019.1 GCF_003058195.1 Elizabethkingia sp. YR214 | reverse complement strand
CGGAGATAAGAAAGAAAAAATTGACCTTAAAGGAAAAGCTATCATTGATAAACTTGTAAATGAAAAATTACAGTATAAAGCTAATCCTACTCCCGATGAGCAAAAATTACAAAATCAGTGGTTAACAGGAAAAAAGTAATATTTAATCAGATATAATTCAGATCTGTAAAACAGAGAAAGTCTTGTTCATGAAACAGGGCTTTTTGCTTTATATATTACAGTCTTTTGGGCTCCGTAATTACATTCAGAAATATTTCTTAGCATAAAATCCCGTAAATTTAGGGTCATATATTGTAAGCCCTGCATTTTATCAGACATTTACTATTACAGAAAAACAGAAATTACATTAACTTTGCCTATTGAATGATATGCATCAATTACGATATTTCCGGGAAAAATATTATATTGTTTAAAAACAAAGCCCAAACGGATTTAAGTAATCAGGCAGTTAATTTAGTTGACCAATAGATATGAAATATAAATTCTTAAATTTTAAATTGAGGAAAATTGTTCATTACTCATTAATACTATGTATCTTACTGATACAGGTTATTATAGCAGTCTTCTTTTACAATGAATTTACCAACGAAAAGAAGCTAAAGTTTATCGAAAGCCAGCTAAAAGATAGCAAAGCACTGGGAGGACTGACTGAAAACTCAAGAAAGAACTTCACAGAAGCACAGAACTATCTTCAGAAATATATGGTCAGTCAGGACGACAAAGATCTAAAGCTCTATTTCGAATCTCTAAAGAAACTGAAAGGTAATTTTGATAAAATAGGTGAATATGAAAGTTTAAGTCCCGGACTTAAAAATAGCATTGCCCAGCAAAAAAAGGATACTCCAAAGCTGATAGACCTGAAAGTATTAATGGATTCTGTATACCTGTCTTCCCTAAAGCATCCTGCAAGAATTGAGGATCAATATTATGAGCCGGAGAAGTATAAAAGTAATTTCGATAATCTGGATGTACAGACCCAGACCCATACTACGACAACGACTACTGATACGATTAAAAAGAAAGGCTTTTTCGGGCGTCTTAAAGATGCTATAACCGGGAAAGTTGATGTCCAAAAGGAGAAAGAAAAAGAAAGTACTATTGTTACTGTGACAAATAACAGTAAGGACAAGAGTAAACATAAAACAATAGATATTTCTAATGTAAAAACTGAAATGAATAATGCCATAAAATCTATAAACAAGCATTATTCGGATCAGATAAAAAAAGTACAGTTATCTGCAGCTAAAAGCCAGCGGGACAATCTTCGGTTTTATAGTAACTTCAACAAATTGCTAGTGTACAGCAATGGACTTATTGATGTTTATGAAAATGCGATTAAAGGTTTCAAGTCCGAATTAGAAAAAGAATATAACGAGCAAAGCTCCAGGAATAGTAAAACAAGAACTTATCTGGTACTGGGATTAATGGTACTTATGTTTATTGTATCCATCCTGATTATGTATTTCACAAGAATCGCATTTATATACGAAATGAAACTTAATGAAGCCAATGAGTTAAACAAAAAAAATCTCGGCTTCAAAAACAGAATACTGGGTATGCTGAGCCACGAACTAAGGTCGCCGCTAAAAATCATCAATATATTCATTGATAAAATTACCAGAACGACAAAAGACGAAGCTATAAAGGGCTACCTTAATTCTATAAAGTTTACCAACAGTTCTTTGCTTATACAATCCAATCAGATTCTGGAGTATACAAAAAATCAGGATGCCGGCCAGAAACTAGTCAATACAACCTTCAATCTTAAAGATGAAATTAATGCTATTGCGACGGCTATCACACCATATATAGAAACCAGAAACAACAGGTTTGTTCTAAATGATCAAATACCTGCAGATATTGTTGTACATTCAGATAATATAAAAATCAACCAGTTATTGATGAATATTCTGGGGAACGCCAATAAATTTACAGAAAACGGGCAGATAGACCTTAGCCTTACTACCGAAATGTCAGGTTCGGATAAGATTATGCTTACGACAGTCGTAAGTGATACAGGTTCCGGAATCTCGGAAACTGATCTTAAAAAGATCTTTGAACCTTATTATCAGGGCATGGTTTCTGACGAAATTGATAATCTTGGAGCCGGACTAGGTTTGAATTTATGCAAAGAGATTGTAGAATTATTTAATGGTGAAATATCAGTTGCTAGTGAACTCCGTAAAGGAACACAGGTAACGTTCAGTATAAATTTAAATATCGATACTAATGGAATTACAAACAGAGCATAAAGAAATAACATTCCTTTTGGCAGATGATCATAGTATTGTACGACACGGAATTGAAATTGTAATTCATGAATGTATTCCTGAAGCTACCGTTTATCATACCTCATCTTTATACCAGATCGAGGAACTGATAGAATCAAAAAATGTGGATATTCTGATCGTTGATGCACATTTCCCAGACGGAAACAGCCTGCATATACTACCGCAACTAAAAAGTTCATATCCCAACCTTAGGATTCTCATCTTCTCCGGTCTTGAAGAAAATCTGCATGCCATCAAATTTATACATGCAGGAGCTAATGGCTACCTTAGCAAATTAAGCGAAGAGGAAGAAGTAGAACAAGCTATCCAGAGCATTGTTCACAAAGGCGAATATATCTCTGAAACGTCCCGTAACCTTTTGGTACAATATGCTAACAATCCTAATTCAATCAACCCTCTTAGCGGCCTTACTAAGAGAGAGCTACAGATTGCAGAAATGTATGCAGAAGGATATGGAAATCTGGAAATTGCAAATCAGCTGGATATAAAGCAGAATACAGTAAGTACAATCAAGAAAAATATCTTCGATAAGCTAAAAATAGAGAATCTTGTTGAGCTTATAGAGCTTATCAAAATCCATCACAAAATATAGAATTCCAGGAATTACTCATTCACTTCTGTTGAACATCGATTAATCATCGATATATATCTACACTCTTATCGATATATATCGATGCTTTTCATTAGGCACCTTCCTTCCGGATGTTGTTACTTTGTAGAAGCAAAATTTACCAATCGAAACACAAATTAAAAATGCGGTAGGAAGCTTTTTAATTCCGGTAAATATTTTATGGCTATGCAAATACTAAACTATAGTTATAAAAAGCACAAATGATGAAATTTATTACAGAAGTATCCATATGATCTTCGATCAATTTTCTCACAACAACTGATTTATAAAAACACAAACACAATATATAAACAGAGAGATTGATCTTTTAAGGTTATTTATTAAGAAGAAGGAGATTTCCACAAAAAATTGAGACTGTCTTTTAGACAGTCTTTTTTTATTAACGCTTCAGTAAACTAAAGACACGTAAATCAAAGGTAAAGAGATTCGTAATACTCCAAGCTCCTTTTATAAGAAGCTCATCATATACTTCTCTTATTAATAAATAACCGATATATATCTATGTCTTTATCGATATCTATCGATGTCTTTTATTAGGTATCTTCCTTCCGGATGTTGTTACTTTGTAGAAGCAAAATTTACCAAACAAAAACACAAAATTAAAAATGCGGTAGGAGGCTTTTTAATTCCTGGTAAATATTTTATGACTATGCAAATACTAAACTAAACTATAGTTATAAAAAACACAAATGATGAAATTAATTACAGAAGTGTCCATATGACCTTCGACCAATTTTCTCGAAACAACTGGTTTATAAAACACAATCACAATATATAAACAGAGAGATTGGTCTTTTAGGGTTATTTATTAAGAAGAAGGAGATTTCTACAAAAATCGAGACTGTCTTTTAGATGGTCTCTTTTTTCATTTAATATAATTTATCCACAATCAGCTTTTCACAAATATAAATCGGTCACTATCCATTAAAAATTTCAGTTATGAGATAGCACTAAAATTTTGTTAAAAGTCTCTATCATTTTATTTTAAAGTTAAAGTTTTACTGTAACACATTCTAAATAAACTCATAAGCAATAAAAAGTATTTGGATTTAAAAATGTAATACTATAAATTTAGACTTATAATAAAAAAAATACACAAAATGATTAATCTAAGCAGAATAGATTTAAGAAGTGACACCCTCACACTTCCAACAAAAGAGATGAAAGAAGTGATGGCCAATGCTGCCTTAGGAGATGATGTATATGGTGAAGATCCTACGGTTAATGAATTGGAAAAAAAAGTAGCTGCAATGTTCGGAATGGAAGCTGCTCTTTTCTGCCCTACAGGTACAATGACTAACCAATTGGGAATAAAAGTACATACACAGCCCGG
>NZ_QBUH01000018.1 GCF_003058195.1 Elizabethkingia sp. YR214 | reverse complement strand
TGATCTACTAGAGCTGTAGTACCATATAAATCTGCTGGTTTTTGTATCACCAGTCTATAAGGTACATCTTGCATTTTATCTATATAACCGATAAAGCCATGAGTATTGATTAAATGTACTTTGTTCTCTTCAATATCTGTTCCTGAAGGTGAAAATACAGCTTTGTGTTTCGATGTATCCGTTTCTTCGTCGAAGCTGTCATTAACCAGATAAGTAACTTTAGTCAGGTCGCGTGCATTTTTCAGGGTATAAGTATTGTCATCAACCTTTGTGTAAGGTAATTCTCTTCCTTTATTGTCGTAAAACTTAATGCCTTCTATAAATCTTCCGTAATCGTCTACAGAATAAGTTCCGGGAACTGTTTTAGGAAAATGAAATTTTACATCAGATGATTTCATTTTCGGGAACTCCATCATTACGGCTACTTTGTCATCTTTTATATTAACAAGGTCGATGTTGGTTTTAATAGACTGAGCGCTGACTATAGTAACAGCTAAAGCTCCTATCAGGGTTGTGATTTTATTCATTTAATTTTAAGTATTTAATTAGGATACGAAATTATATTCAAATGAGCTTATATCCAGGCTTTATGCTCTAACAATTTATAGTACAATAGCTAACATTATCTAATTTGCATGTGAAATACTTATAATAATCATAATCTGAATAAAGTGAAAATAGGCAAAAAGTTTATCTTGTTTTATATTGCTTATCTATTACAAATAAGGAGAAAGATAATTTTATTTTCTACTTGAGTTAAGGATAAAAAGAGTCCCGGATATTTCCGAGACTCACCAAATCACATTTATACTATTCCTCATAAAGGAAAAGACTTTTCAAATACACAAAACCTCTAATAAAGTTCTTTAATTCTAATACTACTTAGTATTTCTTTTTCTGTGTAAATAACGAAATCAAATTTTAGATAGGTTGTAATTAAATTTTATTTAGAAGACAGGTATTTTATAGCCTCATTCATTACTCTATCTACAAAGGTTCCGGGAGAATTTTTCAAAGTTTCTACTTCTTCATCTGTAGGTGGTGTTACATAGATATTTGGTTTTATGCCAATCCCTTCAATTACCTCCCCATTCGTATCCTTTGTCGCCATTACAGGTACATAAAATCTCATCAGACCAGCAACAAAAGTAAAGCCGCCATTTAAGTTGTTAATACCTCCATTAAATTGATCTAAGTCTGTTGTCAACCCGGCTGTTCCACCTGCTGTATAATCTCCTATTGAGATTACCTGACTTCCCTGACTTTTTAACATTAGTGTTGAAAGTTCAGACATACTCATACTTCCTTTGTCTGTTAAAATTGTAATCGGAATATTTGATAGCATTGCATATTGATGCTTCTTTGCTTCCACAGGTACCCATGGGGTATAGTTAAATCGACCGGTACCTTCTTTTGTTCTTTGATATGCGTAGATCGCATTCTTGGTTACAAAGCGCTCTATAAAATATTTGAAATCTACAACTGCACCTCCTCCGTTATCTCGCAGATCAATTATCAGTTTTTTGATTTCACCTCGTTGTAAAGGATTAAAGAGTTTCTGATAGAATTTCATTCTATATAGAATACCAGGTAAATCATCTTTAAACTTAGGATAATTATATGCATTCTCTACATGAGATTTAATACGTTCCATAAACCAGTCAATATATGCCTGGGTTGTAGTATTTCTTACAGATGAATATGTTGAGGAACTTGCATAATCAGGTAGCGCTAAAGACTTTGTAGATGCACTATTTGCTGCTGTTACAAAAGTATCAGATACTTCTTCTGTATTTTTAAACACTTTTAATCCTTCATTAAAGTTCCTGACATCTGCAGAAGTAAAGAAATTATTCCATTTATTCAGTATATCTAGCGTGAAATCCCGTACGTTATTTCTCTGTGTAATATCTTTAATAGCATTTAGGTCAGCACTACTATCTATTGCCGCTTGTGTTAAGACATTTGTATCTCCAGGGATCGGAATGAGATATTGATCAGCTGGTTCCATGATAAGATTATAGAAAGAAAAACCATCTGAAGTTAAGTAATAAATATCCGGATTAGATTTTAAATTACCGGCAAGAAATCTAAATACAACTTTTCCATTCGAAGTAAAATTACCAACCGTCAAACTATTATCGGTTAACTTATTAATCATATAGCTTCTTTTGTTGGTAAAATTATATACATTATTTTTTTTACTTTTCGAATCTCCCCGAAATACTCCCATTCTGCCCACAGGAAGTTGTATACCTACAATAAAATGTCTGTCGATAATTGGTTCTATGATAGCCGCGAAGTATTCCTCTGCCTTTTTCGCATCATTATCTTTCTCCTGATCTGTAAATCCTTCCTGTTTATAAGATTTTAAAGCTGCAAACTTAGGATAATATTCTTTGTAGATCGCATCCCAATCCATTCCGTCTTTTCGTTTTTGCTCATAAAAATAATTATATCGCTCGTCCATAACAGTCCAAAACAACTTAAAAAGATCACCATAGGATTTTACATCATCTTTAGTGTATCGTGTAGGTTCCGTTATAGATACTTCATCTTCCTTTACACATGAATTAATTGATAATGCTGATATAGTAAAGCCAATAGCTAAAAATGGTATTTTAATAAAATTTCTTTTCATAATAATATATAGATGTTAAATAAAGTGTTAGTCAAATTTATAGGTAACTCCTACGGAGAGCATATAAGAACTGGTACTCATTTTCTGGTTTTTATCACTATTGGCCTTAGTAATATCTGAGAGGCCATATTGATAGTTAAAAGCTCCGTATACATCAAATTTATTGAAAGAATAGCCTAATTGAGCCTGCCCTTGAATCCCATAACCTATACGACTAAATTGATTTTCATTAGCCTTAAAATCATAAGTCCCCGATACTTTGGTATAAGGATTAGTTCCGTCTAAATTTAATTCTCCAAGGACAGGATATTGTCCATCATATTTTCTACTTAACCAGTATTCGGTATACATACCTCCTGCCAATTTACCCCAGACTCCTTTGGTTTCATGCGGATCATTAAAGACATAAGTACCTACTAATAATGGAAAAGCTAAAAAATTATTAGTATACTTACTGTACCAGCCACTATGCGCTCCTGTTCTTTCGAATTCATAATTTTTCTGTAAGTATGAAACTCCAGATGAGACAAAAAGTGTTTTCCACACTCTGTATTCTCCGGATAAATTAACGCCATAGCCATAACGCCCATTATATTTTGAATCCTTGAGACTGGAGAGATTGGCATGCATAACTGTATAGGTGTATCCTGCATCTAAACCTATTTTGAATTTATGTTGTGCCGATATAAATATTCCCAAGAGTAAGAAACAAAGACAGCATATTTTGATAAAAGTCTTTTTCATAAATTTTATTTTGAAATGAATTTTTGGTATTAATACAATAGTTTAAGTTAAAATTTGTGTTTATTGGCTTATTTTTTACTGAAATCCCCTACATCTAATGTAGTAAGCTGATCTGTTTTAAGGTACTTACGCAATGCCTCATTTGCCTGCTGTACGCCTATATTTAGCACTTTACTTTCCAGAGCATCATAGTCTTCTAATGGAATATCATATAACAATTTACTATTTACCAATCCCATTAAAGTTCCGTCATTACCCAATCCCGTTTTTCTAGAGTTTTGCCAGCTTTGCTTATTTGCCTTAAGTTCTCCATCAGTGAAACCTTCTTTTAAAGCTTTTGCAATTTCTTCACGAACAGCTTTATCTACAGCATCTTTCTTTGTTGGATTAAGGAAAGCATAATAACCCCATGAAGCAACATTATTGATATAAGGTACACTCACATATGATCCTGCACCATAGCTGATTCCATCTTTTTCACGAAGGCGCACCGGAATTCTTGAGGTTACAAACCCTCCGCTTCCTAACATTTCATTTGCCAAAAGGAGAGCCGGATAGTCAGGACTCTTTCTATCCATTTTAAAGTTTATAGCACCAACTGCCGCTGCATTTTCTTTGTCCGGGGTGTTAATTACCTTATCTTCTTTTTTAGAAGGGAAGAAGGTCGGAACTACATAACTGTATTTGGTTTTTGTATTCCACTTTCCAAATGTATCTTCTAATACTGTTTTAACAGTTTTAGCATCCAGATCACCGATCACTGAACCTACTCCGTAGTTAGCTCCAATAAGATTCTGATAGAAATCAACGATTTGTTCACGTTTCACTCCCTTATTAAAGCCTATCCGTTCCTGAATTGATGGAGTATAGTAAATATGGTCTTTTGGATAACCTTGATTTATTCTGCTAATCTCCGTAAAGGCTAAGGTCTGGGGATCATTTAAAGATGCCTCCAAATATGTATTGTATTCTTTTATTGATTTGGTAAGTTCATCCTGAGGGAATACAGAATCAGATAATATATCCTTTAAAATTCCCATCACCTCAGCAAAATTATTCTTATATGTATTTACATTAACAGATAAATTTTGACCTCCGAAACCAAAATTGATACTGGATTT
>NZ_QBUH01000017.1 GCF_003058195.1 Elizabethkingia sp. YR214 | reverse complement strand
TCTAACTTCTTTTTCGGTAGTTTCAACATCACAAAGGCATAACCTTTAGCGCACTCCTTAAGTATTTTTGCAAAGCTTACTTATTGCTTTTAGCTTTAAGCCTTATTAGGCTATAAATCTACGGGTAATTAGTACTACTCGGCTATGACATTACTGCCTTTACACCTATAGCCTATCAACGTCGTCATCTACAACGACCCTTAAAAGATGTCTCATCTTGAGGCGAGTTTCGCACTTATATGCTTTCAGTGCTTATCTCTTCCAAACATAGCTACTCAGCGGTGCACCTGGCGGTACAACTGATACACCAGAGGTTTGTTCAATTCGGTCCTCTCGTACTAGAATCAAGCCCTCTCAAACATCTAACGCCCGCAATAGATAGAGACCGAACTGTCTCACGACGTTCTGAACCCAGCTCGCGTGCCACTTTAATGGGCGAACAGCCCAACCCTTGGGACCTTCTCCAGCCCCAGGATGTGACGAGCCGACATCGAGGTGCCGAACCTCCCCGTCGATGTGAGCTCTTGGGGGAGACTAGCCTGTTATCCCCGGAGTACCTTTTATCCTATGAGCGATGGCCCTTCCATACGGAACCACCGGATCACTATGTCCTGCTTTCGCACCTGATCGACTTGTAGGTCTCACAGTCAAGCACCCTTATGCCATTACACTCTACGCACGGTTACCAAGCGTGCTGAGGGTACCTTTGAAAGCCTCCGTTACTCTTTTGGAGGCGACCACCCCAGTCAAACTACCCACCACGCAATGTCCTTCCGTAGAAGTTAGGCTCCAAGTAAACAAAGGGTGGTATTTCAACGTTGGCTCCACAAACACTAGCGTGCCTGCTTCACAGCCTCCCACCTATCCTACACATTGTTTACTCGAAGTCAATACGAAGTTATAGTAAAGGTTCACAGGGTCTTTTCGTCCCATTGCGGGTAATCGGCATCTTCACCGATACTACAATTTCACCGAGCTCGTGGCTGAGACAGTGCCCAGATCGTTACACCATTCGTGCAGGTCGGAACTTACCCGACAAGGAATTTCGCTACCTTAGGACCGTTATAGTTACGGCCGCCGTTTACTGGGGCTTCAGTCAATGCCTTCGAATTACTTCTAAGCACCTTCCTTAACCTTCCAGCACCGGGCAGGTGTCAGACCCTATACAGCATCTTTCGATTTAGCAGAGTCCTGTGTTTTTGATAAACAGTCGCCTGGGCCTCTTCACTGCGGCCTCCCCGGAGGGAGGCGTCTCTTCTTCCGAAGTTACGAGACTATTTTGCCTAGTTCCTTAGCCACGACTCACTCGAGCACCTTAGGAT
The DNA here is from genome assembly GCF_003058195.1 of Elizabethkingia sp. YR214. Classification (GTDB taxonomy): domain Bacteria; phylum Bacteroidota; class Bacteroidia; order Flavobacteriales; family Weeksellaceae; genus Elizabethkingia. The sequence goes on along the minus strand of NZ_QBUH01000017.1, from coordinate 3,946 downwards.
TCTCTCCTCGACTACCTGTGTCGGTTTTGGTACGGGCAGTATATTTCGCTTTTCTTGGAAGCGGGTCCCCAGGATTATCAGCGCATCCGAAGATTTGCTGTACTATCGTAACCTCACGATTACTTCAACGTACTATTCCGTCAGTACGCACCTAGTTTCCAACTCCGTCACTTTTATTAATATACTGGTACGGGAATATTAACCCGTTGTCCATCCACTACGCCTGTCGGCTTCGCGTTAGGCCCCGACTAACCCTCAGCTGATTAGCATGGCTGAGGAAACCTTAGTCTTTCGGTGAGGGGGTTTCTCGCCCCCTTTATCGTTACTTATGCCTACATTTTCTTTTCTATCCGCTCCACAATACCTCACAGTACTGCTTCGGCGCAAATAGAATGCTCCCCTACCCAGTATTTAATACTGCCATAGCTTCGGTAATATGCTTATGCCCGATTATTATCCATGCCGGACCGCTCGACTAGTGAGCTGTTACGCACTCTTTAAATGAATGGCTGCTTCCAAGCCAACATCCTAGCTGTCAATGCAGTCCAACCGCGTTCTTTCAACTTAGCATATATTTAGGGACCTTAGCTGTTGGTCTGGGTTCTTTCCCTCTCGGACATGGACCTTAGCACCCATGCCCTCACTGCCGACAATCATTTATTAGCATTCGGAGTTTGTCAGGAATTGGTAGGCGATGAAACCCCCGCATCCAATCAGTAGCTCTACCTCTAATAAACTATATCGACGCTGCACCTAAATGCATTTCGGGGAGTACGAGCTATCTCCCAGTTTGATTGGCCTTTCACCCCTACCCACAGGTCATCCGAAGACTTTTCAACGTCAACCGGTTCGGTCCTCCACTTTGTGTTACCAAAGCTTCAACCTGCCCATGGGTAGATCACAAGGTTTCGCGTCTAATCCCACTAACTAAGCGCCCTATTCAGACTCGCTTTCGCTACGGCTCCGGACCTTAAGTCCTTAACCTCGCTAGTAAGATTAACTCGTAGGCTCATTATGCAAAAGGCACGCCGTCACAGCATATAGCTGCTCCGACCGCTTGTAGGCGTACGGTTTCAGGTTCTATTTCACCCTTCTATTCGAAGTGCTTTTCACCTTTCCTTCACAGTACTTGTTCACTATCGGTCTTTCAGGAGTATTTAGCCTTGGAGGATGGTCCCCCCATATTCAGACAGGATTTCACGTGTCCCGCCCTACTCATTTATCATCCAAATATGCCTTTCATATACGGGGCTATCACCCTCTATGGCCACACTTTCCAGTGTGTTCTATTAAACATATAAAGACTTTTGGGCTAATCCGCTTTCGCTCGCCACTACTTACGGAATCTCTTCGATTTCTTTTCCTCCGGGTACTTAGATGTTTCAGTTCTCCGGGTTTGCTCCTCTTACGAGGTGACATATCTTCAATATGCCGGGTTGCCCCATTCGGACATCTGCGGATCAATTCGTGTGTGCCAATCCCCGCAGCTTTTCGCAGCTTACCACGTCCTTCTTCGCCTCTGAAAGCCTAGGCATCCGCCATACGCCCTTAACGATTTCTTTCCTAATTTTATTTTACTCTGCACTCAAGGAGTGCTCGGTTATCTCTTTGTGATGTCAATTTTACCGTTAATGTCAATGATCTTTTTATTCTTTCTGTCTTCCCAATAAACGAATATTTGTTTTGGCTCTATTCGTATGCTTGTATCAGTCCAACAAAACTGTGGAGAATAAGGGAGTCGAACCCTTGACCTCCTGCGTGCAAGGCAGGCGCTCTAGCCAGCTGAGCTAATTCCCCTTTTTCAATTAGTAGTCTCGGGCAGGCTCGAACTGCCGACCTCTACATTATCAGTGTAGCGCTCTAACCAGCTGAGCTACGAGACTTCATTTTTAGAGTGTAAGATTATAGGATAAGGTACTTTCGTACTTCTCTTTTCTAATTTCCAACTTCTAAAATCTCTTTCCCTGTTACTAATCTAAAGGGTTATTTCTTAAATATCAACCAAAGTAAAACCAAAGCTGTGCTTTGTTTAAGTAAGTGACCACTATGTGGCCTTTAATTGTTTATCGTCCTTAAGACGCTCTAAAATGAGATGTTCCAGCCGCACCTTCCGGTACGGCTACCTTGTTACGACTTAGCCCTAGTTACTAGTTTTACCCTAGGCAGCTCCTTTTACGGTCACCGACTTCAGGTACCCCCAGCTTCCATGGCTTGACGGGCGGTGTGTACAAGGCCCGGGAACGTATTCACCGCGCCATGGCTGATGCGCGATTACTAGCGATTCCAGCTTCATAGAGTCGAGTTGCAGACTCCAATCCGAACTGAGACCGGCTTTCGAGATTTGCATCCTATCACTAGGTAGCTGCCCTCTGTACCGGCCATTGTAGCACGTGTGTGGCCCAAGACGTAAGGGCCGTGATGATTTGACGTCATCCCCACCTTCCTCTCTACTTGCGTAGGCAGTCTCACTAGAGTCCTCAACTTAATGTTAGCAACTAGTGACAGGGGTTGCGCTCGTTGCAGGACTTAACCTAACACCTCACGGCACGAGCTGACGACAACCATGCAGCACCTTGAAAAATGTCCGAAGAAGGATCTATTTCTAAATCTGTCATTTCCCATTTAAGTCTTGGTAAGGTTCCTCGCGTATCATCGAATTAAACCACATGCTCCACCGCTTGTGCGGGCCCCCGTCAATTCCTTTGAGTTTCATTCTTGCGAACGTACTCCCCAGGTGGATTACTTATCACTTTCGCTTAGTCTCTGAATCCTAAAACCCAAAAACGAGTAATCATCGTTTACGGCGTGGACTACCAGGGTATCTAATCCTGTTCGCTCCCCACGCTTTCGTCCATCAGCGTCAGTTAAGACTTAGTGACCTGCCTTCGCAATTGGTGTTCTAAGTAATATCTATGCATTTCACCGCTACACTACTTATTCCAGCCACTTCAACCTTACTCAAGGCTGACAGTATCAATGGCAGTTCGACAGTTAAGCTGTCGGATTTCACCACTGACTTATCAGCCCGCCTACGGACCCTTTAAACCCAATAAATCCGGATAACGCTTGCACCCTCCGTATTACCGCGGCTGCTGGCACGGAGTTAGCCGGTGCTTATTCATCTGGTACCTTCAGCTACTTACACGTAAGTAGGTTTATCCCCAGATAAAAGTAGTTTACAACCCATAGGGCCGTCTTCCTACACGCGGGATGGCTGGATCAGGCTTGCACCCATTGTCCAATATTCCTCACTGCTGCCTCCCGTAGGAGTCTGGTCCGTGTCTCAGTACCAGTGTGGGGGATCACCCTCTCAGGCCCCCTAAAGATCGTCGCCTTGGTGAGCCGTTACCTCACCAACTAGCTAATCTTGCGCGTGCCCATCTTTATCCACCGTAGTTTTCAATATCAACTGATGCCAGTCAATATATTATAGGGTATTAATCTTCCTTTCGAAAGGCTATCCCCTTGATAAAGGCAGGTTGCACACGTGTTCCGCACCCGTACGCCGCTCTCAAGATTCCGAAGAATCTCTACCGCTCGGCTTGCATGTGTTAGGCCTCCCGCTAGCGTTCATCCTGAGCCAGGATCAAACTCTCCATTGTATGTTTGTATTCCTTAAACTCAACTCAATTTAAAATTGACGCTTTGGTTTTTCTTACTTGGTTGTTATTTTATTTTCAATGATCTTTTATTCTTTTCGCTCCCTCCGAAATCTCTTCTGTCAGTCGTTTCAGATTTGCGAGTGCAAAGATAAAAACTTTTTCCGATTTACAAAAACTTTTTTGAAGTTTTTTTTCAGTCACCTTCATTATCTCTACGCCGCTTAAACAGTTCGTTTATTAACCATTTTTGCGTGGGCAAAACTAATAAATTTTATTAACATGACCAAATCTTTTTTCTAAAAAATTTTAATCGATTTTATAGTCTCAATTATCTCCTGCTCCCC
>NZ_QBUH01000016.1 GCF_003058195.1 Elizabethkingia sp. YR214 | reverse complement strand
GCAATCTTACGCCTATTGAGTATAAGTATAAAATGTTAGCTGCTGAAAAGAAAAATACTCAATTAATAGCTGTCTGAAATATGGGGTACTTACAATTCTCCTAAAATAATATTGAACCCTACCTCAAGATTAGTAATCTTATGTTCTGGTAAATAATCCACTCCTAAATATTTTTCCAGTACAATAATAGTACCCTCTAAATCATACAAATCAAAATCATTATGATTCATATTTCCAATTCCTTTCAAATTATTGTAAAGTTTATGAAAGCTTCCGTACAGCTCTCCACTGGCCTGATTTACCTTTAAACAAATATTGTGGCAATAGTTTTTCATTGGATATTCATAAGTAAAGTTGCTCTCTTCTTCATTTTTGCCAATATTTTTTCTTTCTTTTAGAAGATTCTGTTTGTCAAAAGCTTTTTCTAAGTCACTCTTATCCTTAAAGAGTATTTTTATAAAATCAATCATGATTCTTTATTTTTAAAATTATATAATTACTGACTCCATAACCATTTAAAACATTGACATTAAATAGATTAAATTATATTTTAATTTAATTTTGGACATAAAAAAATCCCAACGTCTTTCGTAAGGATGTGTATAATGAATCAATAGAAAAGCCTCCCAAAGCAATAGCTCTAAGCCCTTTTATTTTAGTGAATTACCCTCGAATCATTGAAGCTAAAATAAGCTTCGTGAAGCACCGTGGAGAAAGGTCTCTCGGCTGCTAGTCTTTGAGGAGACTTCTATAGATTCTTAATACTGATTTAGTTAATTGTTATTAATGATCTTTTAATGTCTGACATTTTATAATAAACTCTATCTCCAATACCTTGAGACGAAATTTTACCTTTTTTTGTCCATCGAGATAAGGTACTTAGACTAATGCCTAAATAATCAGCTGTATCATTCCTAGTTAAGATTCTGTCTTCACTATTAATTTTCGATTCAAACCATTTAGAGAACTCTATCAATTGTTCTCTTACTACTTCTTTTACCATTTCTGTAATCTTTTTTGTGTTGGTAACTAAAATTTCTTGTTCCATCTTTTTATTATTTTTATTATTATCTATAAATATTCAGCTAATGCTAATGATTGTTGTTCATCAATTTTCCCTATATACTTCATAAGCATAGTAGGTGTGGAGTGTCCAGTTGCTACCATGAGTAATGGTGTTGGGATTTTTCCAAAATTATTGGAGGCAAAACTTCGTCTTCCAATATGGCTACTTATAAGTTTATACTTAGGATAAACTGAAGCCACCTTTCTTCTTTTGTTTCTTCCTAATTTTGAGCTATCTTCCAAAGATAAACTCCCCTCAACCATTTCATCTATTCCTACATATTCACAAACCTTCTTAATATGTTCATTATATCTTGCTTCTGACATCTTTCTAGGAAAATTCCATTCTCTTTTTTTCAATATTTCAACAACCTTTTCGTGCAATGGCAAGAGAATTTGTTTCTTTGTTTTCTCCTGAGTAAATTCAATGAAAAATCTTTTCTTGTTCTTAACATTTTTTTCTTCTATCATGGAAACATTAAATCTCATAAAGTCAGATACACGTTGCCCAGTATAGCATGAAATAAGAAGCCAATCTTTAGCTGTTTCCAAATGTTCATCAGAAAAAGTTTCTCTCTCAATTAATGATAATTCTTCTGGAGTTAATATCTGGAACATTGTTTTTTCTGTCTTGCATTTCAATTTATTTAATCCGCTATATATTATGTACCCATTAGCTTGAGCGTGATAAAGAATTGTCTTAATAAATTTGAAATTTCTCTCAAAATAATTTAAGGCATATCCTTCAATTCCTAGACAGTACTTTTCAAAATCTCTTTTAAAATCATTATTGATATCGGGAATACTTAAATGCTTTTGCTTCTTATGACTTAGATAGCGTTCAATAATGGCTTTTATACTATTTATCTTAATGATATACTTATCACTAATAGTATTTCCTTTGTCTTCAATGAAAGTAGAGCAGTAATTAATAAAATTTTCATTTACAACCTTTTCACGTTCTTTAATCTCAGGATAAACAATACCTTTAAGCCATTCTGAAGTTGGAAGTATATTATTATTCCTATAACCATCTTCAATGCTCTTACGAAGCTCCAATAGCCTGTAGTTAACGCTCCTGTTGCTCTGAATTCTTCTTTTTGACTCAGCACCTCTTTTTTCAATGCTTTTCCCCCCTTTGACCTCAGTTATACTTTCAAATAGTAATCCGTCTTTTGAGTTCCAATCTTCGAGCTCAGTGACTTCTTTAGTAGAAAGAAATAAATCGATTTTTCTCCCCATTCTTACTCGAATGTGGATCGTGTTTTTACCTTGTTTTGGATTTTTAACAATAAATGTAATCTTCATGATATAAAAAATTTAAAAATTATTACTTACCTTTGTTTGTCCCATCTAGGCAAGAATAACTTAAATTCAATATGAAGATTAATCATATAGAAAAGAGTTCTATACCTTTTGTTTAGTACCATCTAGTACCTTGCTTTTAAGCCGAATCGTTGAACCACCTTATCAGTGAAGTCTGACAGGTTGGTGTCCATTACATTGTAATGAATCTCTATAGATTCTATTTGAAAGAACAAATCTTTGTTAACTAAATAACGGTGCAAATATACAAATAATATTTCACATATACAAATTGTTTAACATATTTTAACCAAAAATATGTATGAATTGTTAACAAATTCCAAAAATGATTTTATTTAATTACATCCCCACCATTTCCCCACACACATGAATAGTATTCAATTCTTATAGTATTGACACAGTGGTTTATATGAATTTAATAAATTGATATTCAATAATATAAAACTTTTTATGATGTCTTTAAAGTTTATTAAATCTCATTAGATGTCAATATAATAGAACCTTCCTCTCTGCTAACAACAAAAGAAAACCTACTAGTGATAGTAGGTTTTTTCTGTTATGCCAAATCAATACCTATTAAGGCGCATCAGCGATACATCGTAAAGAGTACTGGTTAAAAGATTTATCAGTTGCGCTTATACTTGTTACAATAGCAGTGGTTGCCGGAACCGGATTTTCAGCTGAAAATCTGATAAGCTGAACATTACTACTCTCTGTGCTTGTCCAGTAGTTTCCTACATATCCCCGGTAATCCACATGAGCCGCCGCATGAAATGTTCCGGCAATAGGAAGCGCTATCTGTACATTGGTATTTTTTTTACTCCTTAAAACCTTTCCTGCACCAAAGGAACCACCGAAGTCTACCGGAGTAGTATCCCATTTCCCGATATTTTCAGAAGTTGTATACTCTATTAGCTTAAGCCATTCATTTGTTGTTGGAACTCTGTAACCTGCAGGACAAGGATCATAAGTCTGGTTTTTCACAGGTGCATAATTTGTTCCGTTATTCCACGCTCCGGCAGGACCACTTTTTTGTGTATTATTTGTTGTACTATATGGATCTTTTATTCCCCAGAAATAGTATCCTCCATATAATGCTGCAACCTGTGGATTCTGATCCGGGTTATTAGCTGTAAGGTCCATATTGGTAACTCCCATATTGTAACGCATCCATATCTGGCCATTGATTCGTGCTGCTGCTACTCCCATATAAGTAAGATAAGTATCCACAGGCACCAAGCTAATATTCAGTTTATATTTAACTCCTGGTGTTACTTTCAGGTTTTCTATTTTGATATTTTTATTAACAATACTTGCTCCCTGAGAAGGCGAAGTACCTATTCCCAAACGAACAGATGAAATATTAAAAACAGTAGTATTATTCGTATCATTATTCACAACATTAATACTACTAACAGAATTTGGGTAAAGATCAATATTATTCCCCGTAGGTAAACTAAACTGGATCGGCGTATTCCCTAAATTATTCCTTGTAATAGCTCCATCTGCTAACTGAACACTCGCTTTGTTATAATGTGGAGCAATATTGGCATCTATGGTATGAATCTTATATCCGGTCTGAGAAACATCCAATGTCGTTGTAATCTGACTAAACATATGTTTTAGCACAATATCTAGATAATTATTAGCTCCCCCCTGTAATGTTATTGGTGAAGATTTAAAATACATTAAATCTGTGGTACCCGTTATATCACTTAATACAGCATCTGCCAGTGTATTTTTGTTAACAACAGAAGGAAGAGAAGCTATAGTTGTTGTGTTTATACAATAAGATACAAAAGTATAAGTCTGTCCGCCGTCCAGCATAAGAGCAGGCGTAATCGCCGTATTGCTTTCTTTACCCCGGATATAATCCCTTTCAGCAACATAATTACCATTATTATCATACACTAAAAGCTTATAGCAAATATCACTAGGCAGCAAGCCAGGTTCGGTCGCAGCCATAAGATTGTTAGTATTACTTGCCACAGCCAGCAATTCTGAAGTTGTTTTTTGCGGAATAAGATCTGCAACAACAATGAAGTCATTATCCATCTTTATTTCCTGATGCTGATTAAGGTTTTGGTATTGCAAACCTCCGCCTGCCGAAGCCTGCATCCCTAATTCGGCAATACCGTCATAGTTGCTGCCTTTAAAGTTTATTTTCACTTCAGCTGTTCCGGTAACATTTTCTGTTTCTGTACTTCGGCATGATACCACAGAAAAAATAATACCCAGTCCAGCAGACAAAACCATAGCTTTTGTCAGATGACGCAAGAGATAATCATTACATTTTTTTTTCGGGAATAGTTCTTCTTTCATAGTTTATTATTGATAGTTTATAATTATTGTCTTTTAAAGCCATTCTTTATTTCGGGAATGACAACAGTTTCCTTGTCTGTACTAAATAATACAGACAATTTACAGATGTGATGTGGTTGGGGATTTAGGTTAATTAATCTTTCAGCAGACCGTTTACTATAATTTTAGATTTTATGGTTAACTCATTATTTCCATAAAGTCTACCCATAACAATTGAGCTTTCAAAAAGCATGTAAATATGTGCTGATAAAATCTCATCAGGGATTTCTCTTATGAAAAAATTTCTTAATTCGTTTTTGTGCTGGCGGATTGTTTTGTGAATCTGGATTTTATCATCAGGAATTTCAGAAGATATATTTAGAAAACTACAACCTCTGAAATTCTCTTTCTCATTCATATATATAAGGAAATCAAATGACATGAGTATTTTTTCTTTCCGGCCGGTGGCCTTAGAAATAAATATTTCCCATTGTGAAGACCAGTATTCATATCTTTTATTCAAAAACTCCAGGCATAAATCGTCTTTAGATCTGAAATGATCATAAAAACTAGCTTTGGAAACTCCTGAATCTGCAATAATCTGATTTATACCCGTGTTATTATAACCTTGCGTATGAAACAAGATACTGGCCGTATTTAATATTCTTTCACGTGGAGAATTGCCCATGGTAATATCGCAAAAATAACAAAAAAACAAACAGACAAGTCTGTTTGTTCTATTCTTTGCATAAAATAATACATTATCAATTATTAAATAATAATAAACACCTTATATAACGGCATTTTTGACAACAAAAAAATATTTTATTTCTACACTTGATATGAAAATAAATTGGTTTCTATACTTTCTCAAAGGAAACTAACAGATATTTTCATTCCATAATATTGTTTATTGTTCCATTTTTATGTTCAGATAAGATCACATTTTACATAAAAAACACAACTCTTACTCTTTAAGCCAATCTTAAGTTTTCATAAAAATCTGGTCTATACTGTTAATATTTAGACAAAAAGATTAATGTTTCAAAAAGTTTTCTGGCACACGGAACCATAATTGCAGCACTTTAATCACAATAAATATTAATTACTAAAACCAGAAAAATGAACAAGAACAAAATGAAAAGTGTAAAGCAAGTAGTAATCGGAATGTTATTATTAGGATCTGTAAATGTAGCTTATGCACAAACAACAGACAGCACCAAACAATCACAACCCACTGACCAGGCAAAACAACAAGACAACAATGCATTGGTAAAAGAAGCAATAGCTTACCAGGATAAACAAGACTGGAGCAATGCTCTTGCAACCTGGAAAAAAGTTAGTGCATCTATCCCGGATTGGGCACCAGCTTACTATGGACAGGGTTATGTCTACCAATCTTTGAAAGACAAAGCAAATGCACAGGCTTCTTTTGAGAAATTTATCGCTACGGTAAAACCTGAAGAAGTTGAAGCTAACAAACAAAATCTGGCTTATGCCCATATGTATGTTGCTTTCGCCTTGTATGAAACGAATAAAGAAGAAGCGAAAAAGCATATTGCAAAAGCTTTAGAATACGATCCTAACAATGAAGATGCTAAAAAATTAAGTAAAAGTATCAATCAATAGGAACAACTTTATAAACACATTTGATAAAAATTTTCAAAATCCTCAGCTTAAAAGGCTGGGGATTTTTTTTATATAATACTCACAGTTTTTTCATCTCATTTGTAACAAATAATTATAGTTGAACAACTTATTAGGTAAATTCAATATCAATGAATAAAATCACAACCCTGATAGGAGCTTTAGCTGTTACTATAGTCAGCGCTCAATCTATTAAAACCAACATCGACCTTGTTAATATAAAAGATGACAAAGTAGCCGTAACGATGGAGTTTCCGAAAATGAAATCATCTGATGTAAAATTTCATTTTCCAAAAACAGTTCCCGGAACTTATTCTGTAGACGATTACGGAAGATTTATAGAAGGCATCAAGTTTTACGACAATAAAGGAAGAGAATTACCTTATACAAAGGTTGATGATAATACCTATACCCTGAAAAACGCACGCGACCTGACTAAAGTCACTTATCTGGTTAATGACAGTTTCGATGAAGAAACGGATACTTCGAAGCACAAAGCTGTATTTTCACCTTCAGGAACGGATATTGAAGAGAACAAAGTACATTTAATCAATACTCATGGTTTTATCGGTTATATAGATAAAATGCAAGATGTACCTTATAGACTGGTGATACAAAAACCAGCAGATTTATATGGTACTACAGCTCTAGTAGATCA
>NZ_QBUH01000015.1 GCF_003058195.1 Elizabethkingia sp. YR214 | reverse complement strand
AGCTAAAAGCAATAAGTAAGCTTTGCAAAAATACTTAAGGAGTGCGCTAAAGGTTATGCCTTTGTGATGTTGAAACTACCGAAAAAGAAGTTAGAGGATAGAGATTAGGAGTTAGAAATAACTAATGACTAAGGACTATCTGACTAAATTCTAAAATATATAACAAACTTTAGGGTGGTTATAGCGGTGGGGCTCACCTGTTCCCATTCCGAACACAGAAGTTAAGCCCACCAGCGCCGATGGTACTGCTAACGCGGGAGAGTAGGTCGCCGCCAGTTTTTATTTTTGAAAAGCCTTTGCATAGTAATGCAGAGGCTTTTTCATTTTTTATACTTAACACTTTTCACTGAACACATTACATTCTCTTCCACCTAGAAGATGATGATTAAGAAAAAGGAAAGGATAAGAATTATAATGGTTACATAAGTTATAAGGCAGACTTGAAGCTTACTTATTACTTTCTCACTTCTTCAATATAACTGAATACTTTCTTTAATTGATTGGTTACTTCTGCAGTGTCAAAATTTGCAGGGAATAAACTGGAACCAAGTCCAACGGAAGTAACTCCGGCTTCAAACCAGCTGTGTATATTTTCCTTATTTAGTTTTACTCCTCCGGTTGGCATGAATTTTAAGCCTGGAAATAGAGGCTTTATAGCCTTTAAAAACTTTGTTCCGAGTAAATCCCCCGGAAATAGTTTAATAAGCTTACAATTGGCCTTTTCTGCCTCATTGATTTCTGAAGGGGTCATACATCCCGGAATCCATAATTTATCATGTTGATTAGCTATTGGTGCAATGTCCGCATCAAAAACGGGGCTTACCAGAAAATCTGTATTAAGATTTAAAAATGTTTCAGCCTGTTCTTTGCTTTTAATTGTTCCAATACCCAATTTTAGATCAGGAAAGTACTGATCTTTATATTGCTGTAATATTTCGAAATTGGAGATTGCATTTGCACCTCTGTTTACAAATTCGAATACTCTTACTCCTCCGTCATATGAAGCTTTTAATGCCTTTTTACAAACTTCTGGATTGTCGTGATAAAAAACCGGAATTACCGGATGCTTTTCAATATAGTTGAGTGTCTTTTCCATTTTACTTATTTAGTATTACTAAAATCTCCTGTTACAAATAATTTGTTATAACCTTCCTGTACAGCATTGTCTATTGTACTCTGTAAATCGAGATCCTGATATAAAGAGGCTATTGCGCCAGCCATAAATGCATCTCCACTGCCAATACGGTCTATAATGTCATTGGTTTCATATATCGGGCTCATTACACTCTTATTTCTTGAATGCAGGGTTCCAAAGAGAAGGTTATGGTTTGAATTATCCATAAAGCGGAAGGTATTTGCCACAATTCTGGCATCTTTATATTCAGAAAATAGATCTATACTGTTCTTTTTAGCAAATTCGGAATATTCTTCAGGACTTGTATTTCTGTTCAGGTTACTATCTATAGAGGTTCCTAACATATTATGAGAGGCCCAGATATTCCCCATGATAATATGACAATATTTTACCAATTCGGGCATTATTTCCAGAGGACTTTTTCCGTATTGCCATAATTTATTCCTATAGTTTAAATCTACGGATATAGTAATCCCTTTTGAGTAAGCAATTTCCAATGCTTCCTTCATTACTTCTGCAAGCTCCTCGTTTAAAGCAGGAGTAATCGCTGTCCAATGAAACCAGCTACAGTCTTCAAAAATTTTATACCAGTCGATTTCACCTGTTTTTATCTCACTGAACGAAGAATACCTACGATCATATATAACTTCGCCTTTACTTAGTCCATTTGCTGAAAGCAATATATAAGAGCCAATCCTGTCACCTCTGTACAAAAAACTGTCAGTTTCAACGTTATTGTTTTTTAATATTTTCAGAAATTCCCTGGTAATTTGATTGTCGGGTGCTGCCGAAATATAAGAAACCGGAAGTTCGGTCTGTCCCAACTTTACAGCAACATTGGCTTCAGATCCGCCAGGAAAAGCCATAACCTTATTAGATTCATTAAAGAATGAATCTTCTGCAGGTTGATATCGTACTAATGCTTCTCCGAAGCAGATAATTTTTCCTTTCATATTTTACTATCACTAAGTTAACTTAATTTAATATATTGAATATTTAAAGATTATTAATTTATACGAAAACGTTTTAGTAGATTTTAATGATTATTTAATACTGTGATGTTAAATCTTGTTAATTTGGCTTCAGATTCAAAAACGAAATATGAGCATTTTAGAAAAGTTTTCACTTAAAGGAAAAGTAATTGTCGTAACAGGAGCAACAGGTATCCTGGGACAATCATTTGTTAAAGCCTTGGGTGAAGCAAATGCTAAAGTTGCAATATTAGGACGGAGTGAAGAACGAGGAAGGGAAAGAGTACAAGAAGTAATTAATGCAGGCGGTGAGGCTAAATTTTTTCAGACGGATGTACTAAATGAAGAACAGTTAATAGAAACTAATAACATCATCATAAATGGATGGGGGAAGATAGATGGTTTGGTCAACGCTGCCGGTGGTAATATTCCGGGAGCGACCATTCCCCCAAATGAAGATTTGTTTGATGCGAAAATTAGCGATACAATTAAAGCGATTGAACTCAACTTATATGGTAGCATTATTCCGACCTTCATTTTCGGGAAAGAAATTGCTAAAAATGGGAAAGGTTCTATTGTGAATATTTCTTCGCTGGCCGCAAGCAGACCTCTGACACGGGTATTAGGCTATACGATTGCTAAACATGGTATAGAAGGCCTTACTAAATGGATGGCAACAGAGCTCCCTCTAAGATACGGAGATAGTGTAAGATGTAATGCTATTGCACCCGGCGTATTTTTAACAGAACAAAACCGTACATTACTTACAAATAGTGATGGGACTTATACAGAAAGAGCTCAGAAATTTATTAACGGAACACCCTATTCAAGATTAGGAAATCCTGATGAACTGGCAGGCACATTAGTCTATTTACTAAGTGATGCATCTCAGTTTGTAAATGGAGAGACCATTTTTGTAGACGGAGGTTTCAATTCGTGGTGTGGGGTTTAATGCCAGGGGTAGTATGAAAAAATTAGAACAGACATGGCGTTGGTACGGACCAGAAGATCCGGTAAGCTTACAAGACATAAAACAGGCAGGAGCAACAGGAATTGTAACGGCACTACATTATATTCCTCATGGAGAAATTTGGCCGTCGGATGAAATTGCTAAAAGAAAGGGAATTATTGAAGAGGCAGGATTCAGATGGTCAGTAGTTGAAAGTGTACCAGTGCATGAGGCTATCAAAACAAGATCTGAAGATGCAGCGCATTATATTGAAAACTATAGACAGACCTTAAAAAATCTGGCAGAAAACGGAATAAAAACTGTTTGTTACAATTTTATGCCGGTATTAGACTGGACACGTACTCAGCTGGATTTAGAGTTAAAAGACGGATCAAAAGCTTTGTATTTTAACTGGATAGATTTAGCCGTTTTTGATCTGTTTATGCTGAAACGTAAAAATGCAGAAGCTGATTATACAGATTCTGTAAGAAAAGAAGCAAAAGAACGCTTTGAGAATTATACTAAAGGGCAATTGAATCAGTTGCAAACTAATATTCTGATGGGAATTCCCGGAGAAAAGAATATTGAAATTGAGGAACTGAACAAGAGTATTGAGCTTTACAGTACAATTGGGGCTGAAGGGTTAAGACAAAATTTACTTTACTTTCTTCAATCAATTGCTGACATATGCGAGGAATATGGAATTTCGATGACTATTCATCCGGATGATCCGCCATATCCTATTTTGGGGCTTCCTCGCATAGCCGGTAATTTAGAAGACTTTAAATATATCATCAGGGGAGTCGATAAAAAGTTTAACGGAATTTGTTTTTGTACAGGTTCTTTAGGAGCCGGAAAAGCAGAACAGCTTTCACAAATGTTCAGTGAACTAAAAGACAGAGTGTTTTTTATACACCTTAGAAATGTGCAGAAGGATGCACACGGAAATTTTTATGAAGCGAATCATTTAGATGGTGATGTAAACATGTATGAAGTAATGAAGGTTATTGCAGAAGAAAATCAAAAAAGAGAAACTGCAATTCCTTTCAGACCAGATCATGGACATCAGATGCTGGATGATTTACAAAAAACAACTAACCCCGGATACTCTGCGATTGGCAGATTAAGAGGATTAGCAGAGTTGAGAGGACTAGAATTAGGAATATTAGGTAAATAGTATGTCGTATTTTTTAAATGATAATTTTCTGTTACAATCAGATATTGCAGTAGTAATATATAATGATTATGCAAAGGATTTACCGATTATAGACTATCATAATCATTTGTCACCGCAACAGATTGCAGAGAATAAGAACTTTGAAAATATTACAAAAGTATGGCTGAAAGGAGACCATTATAAATGGCGTGCTATGAGAGCCTATGGTATAAACGAAGATTTTATCACCGGTAATGCTTCCGATGAAGATAAATTTCGCAAATGGGCCGAAGTAGTACCTAATACGTTGCGTAATCCGTTGTTTCACTGGACGCATATGGAACTTAAAAATCCGTTTGGTGTAAACGAATATCTGAATGCCGATTCGGCTGGCAGAATATATAAAGAGACAACCGAAAAATTGCAACAGGAAAACTTCAGACCACAAAGTCTGTTGAATAATTATAATATTGAAATGTTGGGTACAACAGATGATCCGACAGATGATCTTAGTTTTCATCAGAGTATCCGACAACAAAATAAAGAAATAGACATAAAGCCTAGTTTCCGCCCGGATAAAATTTTTGCCATAAGCAAAGGTGATAGTTTCCGGGATTATGTAAGGAAGCTTTCAGAAGTGAGTAAAGTAGAGATTTCAGATTTAGATACTCTTTTGGAAGCTTTGCAGAGACGGGTGAATTTCTTCGATGAAATGGGATGTGTAGCATCAGACCATGGTCTGTTGCATATTCCACAGCCGGGAAAACATAGTTTAAAAGAAATTAATCATGTCTTTTTTACTGTTTTACTGGGAGATGATGAAGAGGCAAAGGACGTAGAAGAAGGCTATACTCATTATATTTTGACTGAGCTATGCAAAATGTATCATGAAAAAGGATGGGCACAGCAATTTCATTTAGGAGCATTAAGAAATAACAATACCATAAAGTTAAAAGAAATAGGGACAGATACAGGTTATGACTCTATTGGGGATTACCCACAAGCACAAGCATTATCCGCATTTTTAAACAATTTAGAGAATCAACAAAAACTAACCAAGACCATATTATATAATCTCAATCCGGCGGATAATGCGGTGTTTGGGTCCATGACAGGTAACTTTCAGGGAGAAGGTATAAAAGGAAAAATACAGTTTGGGTCTGCATGGTGGTTTCTGGATCAGCTGGACGGAATGGAACAGCAAATTAATACACTTTCCAATCTGGGGCTAATCAGTACATTTATTGGAATGCTTACAGACTCCAGAAGTTTTCTTTCCTTCCCGAGACATGAATATTTCAGAAGGTTGCTATGTAATCTTTTTGCAGAAGATATTAGAAAAGGTTTATTGCCAAATGATCTGAAATGGGTCGGAAGTATAATTAGTGATATATGCTATCACAATGCTAAATCTTATTTTAAGAATTAAAATTTTCCGGAAAATAACCACATGATTTTCTAATGACTAACTGGGTTTCCAGTTCAATAGTTTTGTAATCCTTAGTTGGTTTATTCAGTAATTCTATCATTTTCTCGGTTGCAATCTTACCAATCTCATATGCTGGCTGTACGATTGTAGACAAAGGAGGGTTTAGTGAGAACGCAAAAGTTGTATTTGCAAAACCTAAAACAGCTATATCTTTTGGAACTTTAATACCTGCTTCCATAAAAATTCCGAGACTTCTGGTAGAAATAGTTTCGGAGCCACAAATAACCGCATCCGGAGGGTTTTCAGATTTTAGTTTTTCAGAGATAAACTCTTTAATCTTCTCATCGTGCTGGTTGATGTTTTTCAGATCCACAAACAATACATTTTCCTCTAGATATGGAATGTTATATTGTTTTAGAGCATTTTTATAGCCCTCTAAGCGCAAATCACTGACACCTAATTTATCCGCAAGTATAATCAGAATATTTTTTTTCCCGATTCGCAAAAGATGCTGTGTTGCCTTAAAACTTCCACCAACGTTGTTAGCACCCACCTTATGTGTATTCAGTGAGCTTTGTATTCTGTCGAAAAGAACAATTGGATAGTTAGGCTGAAGCTTCTTTAAGAGATCAAAATTAGATGTTTCCGTCAGTGGAGACATCAGAATACCATCTACTCCTTTGTTAATGAGAGATTCTATACATTGTCTTTCTGTAGCTTCATCATGATGACTCTGCATGATAAGGGTATCGAAACCTTTATCCATAAAATTACTTTGTATCCCGTCCAGAACCTGAGATATAAATGTATTGGATATATCACAAACAATAACTCCTATGGTATTCGTTTTACCAAATTTTAGGTTTTTTGCAAGCCTGTTTGGGTGATAATTGTGCTTTTCAGCGTATTCAATTATTTTTTTCTTGGTAGCCGCACTAATCTCATAACTATCAGACAGAGCTTTAGACACTGTAGATACAGAGACACTCAACGCTTTGGCGATATCACGAATAGTTACTTTAGACATTGTTATAATAAGTCTTCTAATTTACAAAATTATATCAGCAATAAAGAAGGCTAAAAAAAATTACTATATTTATACCTAATATTTTAGGGGTATGAAAATAAAAATCAGCTTTATTCTATTTCTGTTTTTGTCGGTTTTGTGTTTTTCACAAGTTATAAAAGGAAGTGTTGTCACCAAGGAAGAGCAGCCTTTGTCTAATGTGAAAATATATATTGATGGCAGCCAGGTTTCTTCGGTAACGGATACCAGGGGAATATTTTATATTAGTGTTCCAAATATAAAACAAGGAAATATTGTTTTTCAGAAAGAAGGCTATCAGGATTTTGTTTATTCTTTACAGCAGGCTATGAATAAAACTCTTAAAGTTGTATTGGAAAAAGAACGACTTATAGAAGAGGTAAAGTTAATTGGGTATTCAAGTAAAGATTATGAAAAATATATCAGTACTTTTTTAGATAATTTTTTGGGAATAAGCAGAGAAGGCGTAAGTATTGAGAACCCGAAAGAAGTGAAATTTGCATATGATAAAACTGAGCGAATTCTGAGGGCACAGGCCAAGAAACCTTTAATAATTGTAAATAGAAAATTAGGTTATACAATAGAATACAAGCTCATGTCTTTCTATGTTGATTATAGAAATAGTATCTCCCAATATACAGGAACATCATTTTATAAACCAGTAAAAGCATCTGAATCTAAAAACAGAATTTATACGATGAACAGGCTGAATGCCTATTATGGTAGTGTGCAGCATTTTTTTAAATCAGTGTTTAATAACAGAGTTAATAAAGAAGGATTTATTCTGGATCGGGTTAAGCATATGGAAGGTCAAAAAGCTCTCGCTTTGGTAGAAAAAGATCTTCAGGCATCTGCGTACAGAAGTGAAGCAGATGGGAAAGTGTACTTTGAATTTCCTGATATACTAATGGTGAGTTATAAGAAATATCTTTTCGATATTTCTAAACGGGAGGTTGTAAGAACAGACTCTTATAGTACGATAAACTCTTATATTGAAACGCGTGGTATCCGTTATCATATAACATCCGATGGTAATTACTCAGATCCGGATCAGATGTTATTTCAGAAATCCTGGGCTATGGATAAAGTGGCAAAAATGCTTCCGCTGGACTACGAGCCTGAAAAATAAAAAGGCCCTTGTTATACAACAAGAGCCCTAATTTAGAGATATGAAAATATAATGTTTTTAATTTATTGATTTGCTTTTACTGGCCATATTGACAATATTAGAAATATCTTCAGGAGTAAAATTACCTCTTACATCTACAAAAACTTTTTCTCCGTTTTTATCCCCATCCACTGCAATTAGTAATTTGTTAATCTGATCGCCATTGGTAATGGCTCGGATATTTACTTTTTGTCCTTCTGAATTCAGAGTCATCCACTCTTCGTATTTATTTTCTGTAAAGAAACGGTTAAGTTTTTCCTGATAGTTCGCATTTGGAGCGATAACAGTCATAACACGGACTTTCTTTACCTTCTTGATCAATGCAATTACTTCTTCACTTTCTCCGTCTTCACGAAGTGCCTTTTTTATAAAGGGTTTGACCAAAAACATTGGTGGATTAACAGCCGTGACCTGTGCTCCTTTTCCCAGACTTTCACGATCCAGAAACTCCATATTCGGGTTGGAGGAAACAATACACGATTGTAAAAAAGCAAGCAGAATGAATAAAGCGAATATTTTGGAAAAAGCTTTCATTATATTATTTTTTACCTTTATTACCCTTTGGCCCTTTATCACCATTTTCGTCACTGTTGACCAGCTTAGAAATATCGTCTACATTTACTTTACCGTCCAGAAGAAGGAAAAGATTCTCATCGTCTCCGGTGATGCTCAGCAATAAGTCTTTTACCACACTAGTTGTTGTGTCTTGGGTTAAGAATTTAATTTTCTTTCCGTCACTGTTTACAGTCATTAGCTCCTCATATTTCAGGTTTTTAATAGAAGAGTTAATTTCATCTCTTATTTTCGACATATTGACAGTAGGAGCAATACTATCTTTTTTATTCTTTTCAAAGATTAGAATTTTAATAGAATTTACATCCTTTATCAACGGTCTGATCTGGTCTATGCCTGCATCCTGAATATCCAGTTTGTTAAGCAGGTTAAACATGGGCTTTGCTATTTTAATAGAGGTCACTCCTTTGGTGTCCTGATATTGATCGAAAAGTTTTTCGAGCTTGCTGATCTGGGCATTTACACCAATGCCGGCAGCAATTATAAATAATGTTAGAAATATTTTTTTCATGATGGTTTG
Organism: Elizabethkingia sp. YR214; assembly: GCF_003058195.1. GTDB lineage: Bacteria > Bacteroidota > Bacteroidia > Flavobacteriales > Weeksellaceae > Elizabethkingia. The sequence continues at coordinate 16,667 of NZ_QBUH01000015.1, read as the reverse complement.
ATTTAAAAATTAACAGAAAGATGTTTTATGAGTCCAACTTTTTCAATTCCCTTATCCAGATTGCTGGCCAGAAGATTAAGCGATTTCTTTGTGAGATCTGCAGCTTCTTCTTCATCGTATACGGGCTTTCCGTTGATAAGGACATAGTTAGGATTATAGCCAGCTTCTGTACCGGTTTCCGGAACACTTTTAACAGGAGTAGGTTCAATAATCTCTTTCTCTGTTTTTGCTAAAGGTTTTTTCTGAGCCAAAACCTTAATATTTTCTTTTTCTGTTATTTGTTTTTTTTCAGTCTCAGGAGTGATAACTGAGGGCTGAATATTTGTTTCAGGCGATGTTATTTGTTTTTCCTGAGTAGCTAATGTATTATTTTTTACAGGTTCAGTTCTAGCAATAGAAGTTGTTGTAACAGCTGTTATTGGTTTCTGATTAAAAAACAGATAACCACCAAAACTTAGGAGAATAATGAAACCTGCTGCCATCCAGTACCATTTACTAAGTCCTTGTTTTGTTGTTAGCTGAATTTTCTTTGCAGGTATCGGCTGCTTTTCAACTTTTTCCATAAAGTCTTCAAAGCTCCAATCCATTGTCACCTCTTTTTCTTCCCGAAGTGTTTTAAAGAAAACATCATCCGAAAAATCTTTCAGCCATTTTTCTTCAGCCTCGGAAGAATTTCCTGCGAAGTACTGGTCTTTATATTGTTTGGATCTGTCGGTTTTCATATTCGAAAATTTTTTCGAGTTGTGTTTTTATTTTTTGTCGGGCCCTCATCAGGTTTATTCTTACTGCATTTGATTCCATTTCCAGGGCTTCACATATTTCGGCAATGCTGTATTCTTCAATATCTTTCAGATGCATCACCATTTTCTGTTTCTCGGGAAGCTGGTTAATCATATTAACGATAATTTCCCGTGTATTGTCACTATGGTTAACTGAATAATCCTGCCTCACACTCTTAAGTTGGTAGTCTTCTACTACCTTTGCGTGTTTCAGTCTGTTCAGACATTCATTGCGCAGGCATCGTAAAGCAAAAGCTTCAATATTCTCATAACGATGCAGATCGTCTTTCATTTGCCAAAGCTTTATCATAATCTCCTGTACAACATCGTAGGCTTCATCTGCGCTGACCAGAAAACTTTTAGCAAAACGGTATAGTCTATCCTTGTGGATAAAAACCGTTGTTTTAAAAGTTTGTTGGTCCATAGTATTGCTTTTATAAGTAAGACAATCGGAAGGAGTAATCTGTTACATCTAAAATTAAAAAATATTATGATAATATTTAAATATTTGATTTTCAGATAAAAAAAGAATCATCAGTAATGATGATTCTAATATTTTATAGTTTAAAATTCATGATATACATGTTTCAGTATGGCTTTGTCTTCTTCAGTCAATTCTATTTTTCTTCTGGCCATCATAATTTCTGCAGTCTCATAGGCTTTATCCAAGCGGAATTTCGGGTCATCATTTGCTCCTCCCCAAGTAAATGAATGTACAAGATTCGGCGGAAATCCGGTTTTAAAGATGTTGGCAGCCACACCGACTACAGTTCCGGTATTTAGCTGTGTATTTATTGCTGTTTTAGAATGGTCTCCCATAACTGTTCCACAGAACTGTAAGCCTGTTTCCACAAACCTTTTCTCACGGTAAGACCACATTTTTACAGCAGAATAATTATTTTTCAGGTTTGAAGTATTGGTATCAGCACCAAGATTACACCATTCACCAAGTACAGAATTTCCTAAATAGCCATCGTGCCCTTTGCTAGTAAAGCCAAAGATTACAACATTACTTACTTCTCCGCATATTTTGGAATATGGGCCAAATGTTGTTGCTCCGAAAACCTTTGCACCCATTTTCATGACAGCATGATCACAAATTGCAATTGGACCTCTTAGCATAACGCCTTCCATAACTTCAGCCTCTTTACCAATATAAATGGGACCGCCATTTGTGTTTAGATAAGCAAACTCAACATCTGCACCTTCTTCTATAAAGATATCTTCAACTTTTCCACGGATATTATTGGTTTCGGAAACTTTCTGAGAAGTCCGGCCTTTAGTTACCAGATTAAAATCGAATCTGATGGCTTTGTCGTTGTATGTAAAAAGATCCCATGGCTTTTTGAAGACAATCAGCTCTTCTGTAATATCTATACATTTTTCAATCTGACCAATATTAAAATTTTCCAGATTGATATATGAAGCGATTAGTTCATTCTCATATACCAAAGCTTCTCCTTTTTGTAAATCCTTTATTTGCTGTAGTACGCTTTCTGTTGGAAGAAAATTCGGGACGATCAATAAAGATTCCTTTTTTTCAGGCTCAGGATATTTTGCCTGAAGATACTTTTCGGTGACAAAAAAACTTTTATCAAAACCCAAAAGTTTTTCCCATCGTTCCTTAAATGTTAATATACCTACACGCATATCCGCAATGGGGCGGGTGAAGGTCAGAGGTAAAAACTCTTCCCAATATTGGGCATCAGAGAAAACAAGTTGTTTCATTTTTTAGTGAGGATATTAATATTACAAATTTAAGTAAAACAAAAATTTCCAAAATTACTCTTGGGTTGCAAAAGTATTATTTTTAGAAAAAAGAGCAGTAATAATAAATGCTAAAAAAGAGGGTAATACCCATTCCATGTTGTGTTGTACGAGTGGAAGACTGTCTTTTAAAGATGTTATAAAATTTTCTGCAATACCATAATACTGGAATACAGTAAGAGAGGATACCAATGTGCTTATAATAACAGCAGCTACATAAGGGGCTTTGGACTTAACAATTTTTCCGAAGAAGACTAAGTACATGACCAAAGCAAAAACAACTGGGTATACAAAGCCTAATAATATTCCAGCATAGTTAATTATTTCATCTACTCCTTTTACCGAAAGTATAGCAGCAAGTACACAACAGAAAATAACATTGACTTTATAGCCGGATTTTCCGTTTGTAATCTTTTCCATAAAGCTTGCAAAAGCTGAAGTCAGTGCAATTGCGGTTGTTAAACATGCAAGCGCTATGGCTACAGAAATGATATAAGTTCCGTATTGTCCTAATACAGAATTAGAGATATGTAAAAGCAATTTGGTTCGGGATAAATCATCGGTCACAGGATAATCGGAAGTAGCTCCAAGATATACAAGTCCTCCATAGATCACCAATAGGCAAAAGGCAGCTATAAGACCGGCCATAATAGTCATCTTGACTCTCTGACTAACCTGTGTAAATCCTTTTTCGGTAATAGTGGTAATAATAATGCCGGCAAAAATAACAGCAGATAGAACATCCATCGTTTGGTAACCTTCATGAAAGCCTAATGCAAAGCTTTCTCCGTGACTAAGAGTAGATGTTGCAGGAGCTCCTGGTGAATAAACAATACCAACAGCTATAAGGATCAACAATAAGAGAATAAGCACCGGTGTAAGATATTTCCCGATAATATCGACAATTTTACTTGGAGAGATTGCAAGGAAACCTGTTACAGCAAAAAATATTACAGCACTAATAATAGGTGAAAGTCTTGGAAATACAGGTTGTAGTCCTATTTCGAAAGTTGTAGCTCCGGTACGAGGAATCCCGATTAAGGGACCGATTAGCCAGATGATGATAAATGCAAGTATGGTTATCATTTTCTTATTAACCCGCTTCCCGATATCTGTAAAGTTATGCCCGATTTGCACTACGGCGATCAGACTGATCAGTGGGGCAATAATTCCTGTGGTGATAAATCCTAGGATGGTGTAAAACCATTCTGTTCCGGACTTTAATCCGATAAAGGGAGGTAAAATAAGATTTCCTGCGCCAAAAAACATGGCAAAAAGAGCAAATCCAAGAGTGATAATAGCGCCGTTGTTGTTTCTCACGTTGTAATATTTTCCGGTGTGCAATTAAATAAAAAACACCAAAGAATCCAATTCTTCGGTGTTTTTATTCAGTATAAAACTGTATATCTTAGTTCTTAGCGAATTTCTTGTATTTATTCATGAACTTATCAACTCTACCAGCAGTGTCAACTAATTTAACTTTACCTGTGTAGAATGGGTGAGAAGTACTAGAGATTTCCATTTTTACCAATGGATACTCTACACCATCAACTACCAAAGAATCTTTGGTTTCAGCAGTAGATCTTGTAATGAAAACTTCATCGTTGCTCATGTCTTTAAAAGCAACTAATCTGTAATTGGATGGATGGATATCTTTTTTCATTGTCTTAATAATTAGACCGCAAAATTATAAATATTTTTTTAAATGGCAAAATATTTTTATTAATTAAAAAAATGATTTAGACGGTTTTAACTTTCCCGAAGCATAATCTTAAAAATTAATATACCATAAAATGAATGTCTATGCTAGTTTACTGTTGTTTAGTTGTTTATCTGGAAGGGTAAAAAATATTTTAAAAAGAGCAATTATTCTGCTTTTTTGTTCATGTCTTTAATTAGTCCCAATGCGAAAAATCCGATAATTATAATGGCAATAATTATACAGCCCCATACAAAGAAGGATGTCTGCCAAAATGCTTTTCCTGATTCTGGATGCACGGAATGATCAGTGTTTTTCAGATCTGTAATCGTTGCATCAGGATAATTTTGACTAAGATTAATTCCGGAGTTTACTAAATCATATTGTGGAGCAGATAATTCGGGATTAATATCCAGTGTATAAGTTTCTCCTACTTTCAGATCTGCCAAGATTTTCTTTTGAGACTGGAAGAGGTTTATTTTCTTTATATCTAATGGAGAATTATCCTGGTTGTCTATTTCTATGATCAGTTCTTTTGTAAATAAATCCGGAAACCCAAACTGGTTATTATTTTTAGATCTGATTTGAAAAGCAATAAACTCTTCTCTGTAATTTTCGGTTTCTCTTTTGTAAACTCTGGACTTATTAATTAGTATCCGGGCATCGCGCTGATAAAAAGAAGGTGAAAGAATGTCAAAGCTAATACCATTAATTACCTGTTCAGTGGGGAAAGTAATTGTGATAATGCTCTGTTTACTATTCTTGTCCGTGGTTATTTTCTGCTCAAAGTTTTGAAGTATGGTTTTAGCATCAGATACAATATTATCATATTCTAATCCGGCTTCTAGTACATTAATGGGTAAAGAATTTTTGTCGAGAAAATCGAATTTTAAAAATTTATAATTGTTTAAAGGGAACGATAAATTTTTTTCGACTGACGTCTTTCCGGATTCGTTAAGATCAGATATAACCTGATTGCCAACAAGACCAAACCATTCCTTTTGGTCGTTGCTTCCACTGATACTGTATTTCTTATCTATTTCCGTATTGGCTATCTTCAGGGTAAGATTATCCAGATTAACTTTATTTTCATTAGAGATAATAACAGAAGTTACAACATTGGGAATTGTATTTCTGGAGCTTATCGGAAATTGTCTGAAAGCAGACTTTTTGAAATTTCCGCTTGCCACGATATAGGGAGCCTCATTGTGCTTGGAATCGAAAATCCTTATGAAATCAGTATTATTACGGGTTGCAGCAATAACATCCGGAGAAAGCACGATCTGATGAAGTCCGTTTTCCTTTATATCACTGATTTTGCCCTGATAGTTTTGTGCAAGAAGGACAGACGAACCAATTAGTATTGGCAGCAGCTTAATTATTTTCTGTATCATTTGGTTTGCTGGATTCATCAATAACTAGTTTTTTAATTTTTTGGTAAACAAATGATATTATAAGGATAAGAACGCCTAGTAAAATAAAGGCTATAATCTTTCCTGTCTCTGATACATTTTTGATGTCGTATAAGAACAGCTTAATAATAGTAATCCCTAGTAAAGCAAGTGCAATAATACGCAGTTGCTTGTTTTGTTTCTTTATTCCGATAATCAGGAAGACGAATGATAGTACACCCCAAAGGATAGGATATCCTATTTTGATGATCTGAAGTTTTACAAATCTTAGTTTATCGTCAATAAAAACCATTCTCTCATATTTATATAAGTGTTCCTTTGTAACAGGGTATGTTTTTGCAAGTTCTGCCTGAGAGATAATATCTCCGGAAAAAATTAATCCATGAACCATTATCTCATTACTCATAATGAAAACAATACAGAAAGCAAAAATCCATAAAGCAAATTTATGATTGAGAAGCATGGAAAAACTATTGTCGTTTCTCAACTTTATAATGGTATACCCAAAATATACCAGACATGCTAATAGTATATAGTGAATGAAAAAGGCAGACTTGTCCGCTAATCCGGCATTATAATTTTCCACTATTTCATCTGTTACCAGCTGATGGAAAACTACAATGTACAAGAGGATGTTGATGCAGGATAAAATAATTGCAAGGTTATTTACGGCTATGTTTTTGCGCTTTAATGTAAAGTATATAACTCCGGTACTAAATAAGAAATGATATAAAACAGAGTAAGATTGGGCAGAATAATAATTGGCAATGCCCGTATTTGCCTGATAAGAAATTTCGAATAGGCCTATGAAATACCCTACAATAACGGTGGAAATACTTATTCCGGATCTGTATAATGAAGGGTTGAATTTAATTGTAAAAATATCAACAGGTTCATTTTCCTTTCTCAACAAAAGATAAGTAAGTATAAGAGATACCAGAGAAACGAAGCCGGTTATGAATATAGGGTTGAAAACAAGTTTCAATGCCTCATTGCTTCTTGTATAATAGAATTCCCAGTCCATAAAAAGACTGAAAAGCATTAGAATCTGAACAACTATAGCTCCCAATTTGAAAGCTGCAATTCTTGATTTTTGGAATAACCAGAATAAAAGTACAGCCTCGGCAGACCAGAATAATGTGATATAATTGCCATTAAACTGGATTGGAATAGCAAGAGTTACAAAAGTAAGCGTTAGGCCAAGTAAAAGATATATTGCATTCTTATCCAGTCCGAATTTCCTGTATAATAATATAGCATAAGCAAGATTGTATAATGCCAATGCAATCGTAAACAGACCTTTGAAGTCCACTCCCCATTTGTCAATAATACTAATCCCTATTCCGAAATAGAAGAACGTATTTGCAACGATGATGAAATATTCCAGTTTGGAGAATGTTCCTTTATTCCGCAGATTATTAACAACAGTAGCAATACTGAAGATAAGATAGAAAATAGTTGCATAAAATAAAGCTCCACGATAAGGAAGTTCTCCATCGATTACCTTTTCGCCAAACCAGAATGAGAAAAGAACACAAGAGAAAATGAATGCCAGTAAGGTGACCAGGCTCCATTTTTTGAAATAGGCAATAATCAGCATTCCAATATTAAGAATGGCAATGTAAGTAAAGAGTACTTTATAGCTCCCTTCTCCGGTACTGACCATAAATGGTACTGCAAAACCTCCAATAAGTGATAAAACAGCTAATTCCTTACGGTCATAAGACACAGAAACAAATGCACTAAATATGGTGATAATTACCATGATGATAAATGCTGTTGCCTGATTAAATAAATGATAATCGTGAAATGCAATACCAATGGTAAAGTAGAAGATACTAATGGCTCCGGCAACAAAGACAGAACTAAATGCTTTGTAGTTTTTCTTTAACCGGTGTGCGACTCCCATAATGAGAGCTCCACACAAAATACCAATACCAACACGCGCAGGTTCATTAATCCAGTTTTTGTCAATAGCATACTTTACAAAGAAGCTAATTCCAAGTACCAGAATAAGAATACCTATTTTATTAATAAGATTCTCTCCGATGAATTTTTCAATATCCGGATTTTTTTCTTTGAATGTTTGCAACCAACTCTTTTTAGGTGGTAAAACAACTTTTTCTGTTGCCGGAATCCCTACATTTTCTGGTAATGGTATTGCCTCGGGCTGAAGTTCTTGGGATACTGAAGCGTCCATCGCTACCTGTACAGGAGGTTCTTCTACAACAGGGATTTTCTCAACAATTTGCTTTTCTTCTTCAGCTTTTATTTCTTCCTTTATAGCAGGTTGAGGTTCTTCTGTACCAACAGGTATGATTTTAGGTTGAGGTTCTTCAGCTTTTAAAGATTGTGTGTTTGTGTTAATTTTAAGGTTTAATGAATTAATTTCATCTTTAAGCTTGCCAATTGCCTCCTGAGTTGCCTTGGAGTTAGCAGCTGATTTGTTAAGTGAAATAATTACAAAAACAAGAATTATTAACAATAAAAATATTTCCATGTGGTGCTTTAATGTTAACAAATATAAAATAAATATAACTAGTGGTGATATATTTACACGCTACACAAGGGTTTTAGAAAGATTAACGTTCTGCATGATCTGATTATAAGCTTTTTGTGTGAAAACTTTAATGCATAAAAATTTTGTAAGCCTCTTTATATTACATTATTCCTGATCTGTTATGATCAAAAAAAACAATTGAACATTTAGCTGAATAGGACGAGTATATAGAGCATAAATATATATAAGTTCTGTCAGATTAAGTCTTTTAATTGCTGATGAAGTTATTCTTCTATCGTATATTTGTTAAAAAATAATAACCACGAGCTATAGAACCATAATTCCGGGTTCTATATAATAGCATTATTGTAATTAAAATTATGGAAGAAATTAAAAGCCTTCAGTATCAGGTTGATGAATGGATCAGAACAGTAGGAGTACGTTACTTCAATGAGCTGACTAATATGGCAATGCTGACAGAAGAAGTGGGGGAAGTTGCCAGAATTATAGCCAGAAGATACGGTGAACAATCTGAAAAAGAGTCAGACAAGAGTAAAGACCTCGGAGAGGAACTTGCAGATGTTCTTTTTGTTACGTTGTGTCTGGCGAATCAGACGGGAACAGACCTACAGGAAGCTTTTAATAAAAAAATGAAATCTAATATGGAGAGAGATAAAGAAAGACACCAGAATAACCTGAAACTACAATCAACTGTTCCGTTTTGTGAAATGCTGGACGGAGAAACAGTGAAAATCGGAGGATCAAAAAGTATAACGAATAGATTATTGATTTTAGAGAAGATATTTGGAAATATAACCTTAGAAAATGTTTCAGATTCTCAGGATTCTTCACTTCTGATAAAAGCGCTGAATGATGAAAGCGATATAGTAGATATTCATCATGCAGGGACATCTATGCGTTTCCTTACTTCTTACTTTGCAACAAAGGCAGGTAAAGAAGTTATATTAACAGGATCCGAAAGAATGAAACAACGTCCTATAAAGCCATTGGTAGAAGCACTGAAGCAACTGGATGCAGAGATCGAATACCTTGGAGAGGACGGTTATCCGCCATTGAAAATTAAAGGGAAAAAGATTGAGAAAAATCAGGTAAGTATTCCGGCAAACATCAGCAGCCAGTTTATAACATCTCTTTTATTGGTAGGAGCCAGCCTGGAGAACGGATTGAATGTAAGCCTTGAATGTAAGATTACATCACTGCCTTATTTGTTAATGACAATTGAAATCCTGAAGAAAGCCGGAATTAATGCGTCTATTGAAGAGAACATTATCAGGATAAAGCCTCTATCCGGAGCATTGGAGCCAATTCGTTATGTTGTAGAAAGCGATTGGTCTTCTGCATCTTATTTCTATTCTTTGGCCGCAATAGGTAGAAAAAAGATTAATTTGAAGAGCCTAAATATAAAATCTTTGCAGGCGGATTCCCGTTCAGCCGAAATTTACAAGAACTTTTTCGGAATACAGACTGTTGAGGTTTCAGAAAACGAATTGTCTCTTCGGCCTATAGAAGGCTTTCAGTTTCCGAAAGAAATGCAGCTGGATATGAATAATTGCCCGGATATTGCCCAGACAGTTTGCGTAACAGCGGCAGCACTAGATGTACCTTTTTATATTACAGGATTGGAAACGCTAAAGGTTAAAGAAACAGACAGGCTTACTGCTATGCAGAATGAGCTGAAAAAGATAGGTCTTAACACCGCGATTACAAACGAGACTATAAAATCTCTGGAGAATATTACTCCGGCAGAGACCATTACTATTTCCACTTATAATGACCACAGAATGGCAATGGCCTTTGCTCCATATGCTTTATGTCGTACGCTGGAAATCGAAGATCCAAATGTAGTAGAAAAGTCCTACCCGGAGTTTTGGAAGGATTTTTATAAAGTGGTAAAAAGAAAATAAATGGTTATTATTATTACCGGAGCCTCTAAAGGAATAGGCTTTACGCTGGCAGAAACACTGGCAAAAAAAGGGCATGTTGTTTATGGGTTTAGCAGACAAATTGCAGATAGTGCCCATTTTAAAGGGCTTTCTGTTGATGTTACAGATAAAGAGCAAATTAATCAGGCCGTTTCTTCTGTTATTGAGAAAGAAGGAAGAGTTGATGTACTGATTAATAATGCAGGAATGGGTATGGTAGGTTCGGTTGAAGATACTACCAAAGAAGATATTCATAAGCTGTTCGATCTTAATCTGGTAGGACCAATACAAATGATTTCTGCTGTGATGCCCTATATGCGGGAAAAACGTTTTGGAAAAATAATTAATGTTTCCAGTATTGGTAGTGAAATGGGATTACCCTTCAGAGGATTCTATTCAGCTTCCAAATCTGCTCTGGACAAAGCTACAGAGGCATTACGTTACGAAATTAAAAACTGGAACGTTCAGGCTACTTCACTGCATTTAGGGGATATAAAAACCAATATTGCTGAAAGCCGTATTAAAACAAAGGTATCAGAAGCTTATACAACGGTATTCAAAAAGATCTATACATTAATGAATGCTCATGTAGATCACGGAACAGAACCTTCGGAAGTAGCAGATTATGTAGTAGATTTATTAGACAAGAAAAATTGGAAAGCACATTACTATTTTGGAAAGTTCGGTCAGAAGATAGGAGTTCCATTAAAATGGATACTGCCACAGAATTTTTATGAAAATCTGATGCGCAAATATTCCAAAATGGATTAAGATAATTTTATATTCTTCACTACTTTTAACAGAAGGCATATAAAGTTTAATAAAACTTTAACCCCGTTTGAAAATCTAAAAAAAGCAAACTCGCTTTTTTTATGTTTAATTTTGCGACCTATATGAAGAAATATTTTACTGGTTTATTGTTCTTATTTATTCTCATTTTTCAGGGGCAGACTTTTAATGGGACTATATACTTAAGAGACAATTCTGCATTGTACCTTAATCAGATCTATGTGACGAACCTTAATACACAGAAAACAGTTCTGGCGGATTATCAGGGTGAATTTGATATTCCTGCAAAGGCAGGAGATGTTATAAGGTTTACATCTATTGTTACGGAGAGAAAAGATATAACGCTTACGCCGCAATACTTTCAAAATAAGAGAATGCTGGTAGAGCTTTCTATAGCTTATCACGAGATTAAAGAAGTTGTATTAAAACGTTTTAAGCCTACAGGGAACTTCAAGGTAGATGTTCTTTCTACCCGTGAGGATAAAAGGCTTGCTTTGGCAAACAAAATTGGGCTGCCTTCACCAAAAGGAGACGGAAATTCTCCACGTTCACCAATTGCATCCTTCAATAATGGTGGACTAGGATTTAATGTCCAAAGTGTATTCGATATACTAACGGGTGAACGCAAAAAGCAGGAACGTCTTTATGCTTATGAGGCTATGCAGAAAAATGTAACCAATCTTCATAATTATTATGGTGACGAGTATTTCATTAAACTGAAAATCCCTAAGAACCTTATAGATAATTTCCTACAGTTTGTCTATACATCCGATGATCTGGGGTCTCTTGTAAAGAGAGGGGAATATGCTATGATAGAGATGTCTATTGAGAAATACCTCCCTGTTTACCTTAAAAGACTACGTAATTCTAACTTACAGGCCGTAGTTGGAGATAAATAACTGTAAATTTGTTATTTTTGCACCCTAAATTTTGAATTTTGGGTAAAAATAAGATCAGACGTTTCGAAGAAAATAAAACTCTTGTAAATGTTTTCCAACCTACACGTGAAGAAGCTCTTTCAGGCTATGAAATGAAAGGTAAATGGAGAACTGATTTCTTCAAAAATGATAATCCGATTGTTTTAGAATTGGGTTGTGGAAAAGGAGAATATAGTGTAGGAATGGCAAAAGCTTTTCCGGATAAAAACTTTATAGGAGTAGATATCAAAGGTGCACGCTTTTGGTTTGGCGCTAAAGAAGCAGTAGAGAAAAATCTGTCTAATGTAGCTTTTCTCCGTACGCAGATAGAATTAATTGATCTGTTTTTTGAAAAAGATGAGGTTGATGAAATCTGGATTACTTTCCCCGATCCTCAGATTAAATTCAAGCGGGCTAAACACAGAATGACGCATCCTGAATTTTTGGATCGTTATAAAAAGATTGTGAAAAAGGACGGATATATACACCTGAAAACAGATTCTGAATTTTTACATGGTTATACTCTGGGAATACTTCATGCGCTAGGTTATGATGTAGAAGTTTCACATCATGATATTTACGGAGCTCCTGAATTTGAAACAGATGCCGTACATCTTCGTGAAATTAAAACCTATTATGAGGGCTTGTTTTCTGCAAAAGGGAAAACAATTACGTATTTAAGATTTAAAATTTAATTACATTTGCCCCCGATATGAAGAAGATTTTATTTGTAATTCTTGGTTCGGTTTTGTTGTGGAGTTGTGCGTCTAATAATTTGACACTTGCGCATATCATGGAAACCAAGGATATTAATGAGCTTTCGGCTTACATTAAGAAATATCCTAAACATAAGGATATTGCCTTCTTGAAGCAGAAATTATTGTCTTTACAAATCGCAGCTAATCCTAAAAAAGCAGCAGATATTCCTAAGCCTATTATTAAAACTCTTGAAGAGCAAGAGGCGGAAGAATTTACAAAACTTATGGCTCAGGATAAATCTGGTCATAATGCTAAAACGGTGAACGTACTCAATCAGATGTTTAACAATGATATCAGTGACACCAATGCAATTTTGCTTGTGGCGAATAATTCGGATTGTAATATGATCTTAAGAATTCAGGGTGATAAGTATTATAATATGGCAATCCCTGCAAAGGGGCAAAATACTCTGGTATTACCACAGGGAACTTATAAACTTAACGGTTCATTGTGTGGAGCAACCTATACCTCCACCAAGACTATTCAAAAGAATCTTTCGCTGGCTTTAGGCACAGCCAGAAAGTAACTAATATAAAACCGGACATTCAGCTGAATGTCCGGTTGTTTTTTATAAAGTAGATGTGTTCTTGGGATAGAGGCTTTCTTTCAGTTCGTTAACTCTGTATTCAGTTGAGATATTTGCTTTTTCTATTTTTTCTTTAGCATAGACTTTTACATCATTTTCATTTTTATCCAGCAACCAGTCATAAGGGCCTACTGAGGAAATAAGTTTAATCAGTACAGGAGATATTTCCAGGCATATAAATAGTCCCATAATAAAGGTTGATGCTAATGCTATAATTGCACTTGCTTTGCCAAGCTCGTCCAGAGCTTGAAGTCTTGCGGCAAAACCATTAAAACGGTTTTCGGCACCTTCAGAATTTTTTAGCTCCTGCTCCAGATTCGTGTATACTTTGGATGTTTCTTTGTCCAAATATTCCAAACGAGGAGCTACCTGTTTCTGATAATTTTGTAAATCTGCAAGCCTGTTTTTTTTCAGTTCTTCTTTACGCTTGGCATTAGTACCGTAACCTACCTTCCCGGAAGTAAGGCCGGATTGTTTTCCCAGAATTTCTTTTTCCAACTCCACAGAAGCGGAATCATATGATTTTTGATAAGCAGCAAGTTTTGAATTAATTTCGGCCTTTTCCTTATCATAAGGGCCACTTTGCTGCATAATCCGGTTATTGATTTTTGCCTGCAGCTCCGCCTTATTTCTCTGGATAATAGTATTAAGCTGTTTATTAATCTCTTTCTCAAAAATTTTTAGTTCCAGAGGTTTGGCAATAATAATTCCTAAAAAGGCTGCAAGAATAAGGCGCGGTATAGTCATTAGTATCTGATTCCACCATGTTCCCGTCTTTTTAATAGAAGAAACAATATATCTGTCCAGATTAAAGATCATTAGGCCCCAGAGTAATCCAAATCCTATGGCTGCCCAGATATCATCAAAAATAGTATACATGGCATAACCGGAAGATAACGTTGCAAATACGGCAGTAAATAATACTACACCACCAATTCCGGAGTATTTATTCCACTCGGATGGTGTTTTTCTCAAAACATGAATGTTTGCCCCGGAGCAAAGCATCATAAAGTGCTGAAACCAATTCATTTTGGTTTCAGCGGGTGCAATATTGGGTTGTAATGTTTTCATAAAATTTTACTCTTGAATTTAATAGGTACGAAAAACCATACCAATGTTACAAATAGTAGTATGTTTTACCTAGTAAAATAATTGTGCAATACTTGTAAAGCAGTTTTACAATTGATATATACTGAAAATCAGTGCTTTATCGTTATTTTGTTAGTCGGGTTTTATGCGTGGAAAAATAGAATAAAGAATTATCTCCATCAGATAAAGTGGATAATATCTCTGTGATTGCGAATTATATATTTAAGGATAATAAGCATTCTAATTTTACCAATTTTATACAATAAGGATTGATTAAGAAAATGCTAAGCTAGCGCAAAATTGATAATTTATTTAATCCTGCCAGGATTCTGCTTAATAAAGCTGTCCCATCCCGAATAAGATTTTTCAGAAATATCTTTGCCCATATTAAAATGATGGCACACTGCAACAGCAAGCCCATCCGAGGCATCCAGATATTTGGTAGGGAATTCTTTTAGCTGTAACAGATTTTTCAGCATTCCGGCAACCTGCTCTTTACTAGCATTACCATTCCCAGTAATAGCCATCTTTATTTTTTTAGGAGAATATTCAGTTATAGGAATGTCTCTTGCAAGGCTGGCTGCCATAGCTACGCCCTGAGCACGGCCTAATTTCAGCATCGATTGTACATTCTTTCCGAAGAAAGGAGCCTCCAATGCAACTTCATCAGGATGGTATTCATCAATTAATGCTAAGGTACGGTCAAATATCTTCTTTAGTTTTATTTCATGAGTTTCCAGTTTTTTCAGAATTAATTCATGTATAGAAATTAATTCCATCTTTTGTCCCTTTACCGAAATAATACCAAATCCCATAACAGCTGTTCCGGGGTCAATACCTAATATGATTTTTTCGTGTTGCATTCTTATGCAAAGATACAGGGAATTATTGAGGTATATAATTGTTTAAATTTTTTTTAAAAACGCGTAAATATGTTGTAATATTTTATATATTAGACAGTTACTAATTATTTAAAATATCAAATATGAAAAAGTTAGAAAAAAAACAATTAAAAAAAATTAATGGAGGAACTACCTATCATTGTCTTCAAGCAGGGTGCCCAACAATGACAATTGTTGCTCCTGATGCAGGAACAGCAACAGTATTGTCTGAAATATCTTGTCCACAAGGACATGGAGAAGTAAAATGTGTAACTGGAAATTAAAAAACTGAATACTACTAATAAAAGCCTCAAAAGTAATGCATTTATTAGATAATAATTGAAATTTCTCACACATTGAGTTAAACATAGAATAAATATATGAATAGAATTATACTTAAGACAGTGCTATTGTCAACAACAATTTCCGGAGCAGTTGTCACTTATGCACAGGCACAGCAAATACCAAAATTTGCCACAAATATTGAAGGAGTGAAACAATACACCATGAATAATGGTATGAAAGTTCTTTTAATT
Organism: Elizabethkingia sp. YR214; assembly: GCF_003058195.1. GTDB lineage: Bacteria > Bacteroidota > Bacteroidia > Flavobacteriales > Weeksellaceae > Elizabethkingia. The sequence continues at coordinate 1,010 of NZ_QBUH01000015.1, read as the reverse complement.
CCTGATGCTTCACAGAGTAATGTTATTGTTAATATAGTATACAATGTAGGGTCTAAGAATGAAGGTTATGGCGAAAAAGGAATGGCCCACCTTCTGGAGCATATGCTTTTTAAAAGCACCAAAAAATTAGGAGATATCAAGAAAATGCTTTCTGACAAAGGAGGTGATGCTAATGGAACTACCTGGTATGATAGGACTAATTATTATGAAGTATTTCCTTCTAATGAAGAAAATTTACGATGGGCATTAGAGATGGAAGCAGATAGGATGATTAATGCTACAATTTTGCAATCTGATCTGGATAAAGAGTTCTCTGTAGTAAGAAATGAATTTGAAATTGGTGAAAATAGCCCGGAAGGCGTTTTGCAGGAGAGAATTCTTTCGACCGCATATCTGTGGCATAACTATGGGAACAGTACTATTGGAAGTAAAGAAGATATTGAAAGAGTAAAAGCAGACAGGCTTCGTAAGTTTTATGAAAAATATTATCAGCCGGATAATGCCACATTAGTAGTTGCAGGAAAATTTGATGAGCCTAAACTTTTGCAATATATAGGACAATACTTCGGATCTATACCAAAACCCGCAAGAGTTTTGGATAAAACCTATACATTAGAACCAGCACAGGATGGGGAAAGATTTGTCGAGCTAAAAAGAGCAGGTGATAGTAAGGTCTTTGGGGCAGTTTATCATACGGTTCCATATGCTGATAAAGACTATGCTGCACTAGATGCATTGTCCGAGATATTGACTTCAGATCCGTCAGGATATCTTTATAAATCTTTGGTTGATACTCATAAGATTGCTTCCATTTATTCATATCAGCAAACATTGCGAGATGCCAGTTTTATGTATTTCGGAGTCAATATTCCAAATGATAATGATATTAAGACAACGGAAAATGTGGTACGTACAGAACTAGATAAGATACCAACAATTAAATATACAGATCAGGATGTTCAACGAGCTAAAACAGCTTTATTAAAACAATATGATAATATTAAAAATAA
>NZ_QBUH01000014.1 GCF_003058195.1 Elizabethkingia sp. YR214 | reverse complement strand
TGTGTCTCTGTGAATCTTGTCTTTTTCATCTTTTACAGTTTAAAATTAATAAATTTCTCTATTTTTAAACTGTCTGGTTTTTAGGGACACTTACACTTTATTAGGTGTTTTAATTGGTCTGGGATTAGTAATAATTACTTCTTCAATTTCACTACATCTTTCATCCGGTCTATTATCACAATCATTATTCGCCATGAATTGTATACTTGCACTAGCACTCAATGCTAAGCGCATATTTCTTTTCTTATACCTATTGTAGGCTTCTTGAAATAACGGAGCATTAGTTTTATAAAACTCATCATTCTTATCTATAGTATAATAGGATAACTTGGTTTCCTTTTCAGATAATAATGAAACAATTAAACTGATTACAGTACCATTTTCAACTTTAGGAAAAACAACCCAGATATTACCATCAGAATTCTTGATAACCTGAGAACGTACATTGAACTCTATATAAGAGCCTGTAGTAGATGTATTTTGATCAGATGAGGCTTTTAATATTGGTTTATTAGCAATTCCTGATAAATTAGATTTGTTTATTTCATCATACTTTATCATCAGGGATGCAAAGCCATTGGCATAGTTAATTGTTTTCCCCGATTGAGAAGTGAATGTTGCAAAACGTTTATCTTCTGCTTGCTTTTGACTAGTAAGATTATCTTCTGTTCGACAAGAAGATAATACAGAAAATGAAAGGATTCCCCATAAAAAGGGTTTAAATAAATTTTTTGTCATATATGAAATTTTGTTTTTTTTCGGTTGGCTAAACTTAAAAATAATTTTTTACATATTTATTTAACATAATTTATTTTATTTTTCTTTAAATAAGCATAATACTATAAAAAATTCATATTACAAATAAAATCCCGACAACTTGTGCCGGGAAATATGTTTCATTTTAATTTTAGCCAGAAAAACCATAAAGATCTATTTCAAATAATCTGCTGTATTCACAAGTTCATATTTAGGACTTCGCTTCATAAATTCATTGAGAAAAGCTGTATGGGTAGCTCCCATAATGATAAATATTCTGTCATCTTTTGTAACGGGAATCTGATTTAAATTTGAAAAAATTCTCAGATTTCTTCTGTAAAATTTACTTGCTTCATCAGCACCTTCAAAATTTCCTTTAGTACTGCTATAGGTCAAAATATCAGCATTGATATTGATAAATTTCTCTAAGCTTTCTTTAGAATTAAAGGTTTTCAGTTTATCTAATGTCGATAGCTTTTCCATCGCAGCAAACTCTTTGTAAAGGCCTTTTACATAATTTTTCGAAGTCAGACTGTCGACCTGATTTTCCAATTCATTTCCGATATTATAATTATAAGCTGCTGTTGCCTGCTCATCTATACCGTAAATCTTTTTCACACCCGACATTTTGCCAACTTCATAAGCTATTAAAGCAACTTCTCCACCTATTTTAGCTTTATATTCTTTATTTTGTAAAAACCCGGAATAGTCATTATTTAGTTCACTATTTTTTTCAGGAACTATTTCTACACAAATTATGGTAGGCTTAAACTGCGCCAGCATTTTGGCTACTTCATAAGTTTCAGATTTATTTTTTTCGTCGTTCTGATCAAATTTCACTTTATGTTTATCTGGTGTATATACCATGTGAAAGGTTGCAAAATTTAAAACTTTCGCTTTTTGTGCAGACAAATTTGCACAAATAAAAATCCCAAGGATTAAAATAGTCTTTTTCATTTTTTTAGCTTTTAGCATTCTATCCAACGGACAATATACTGACGAATAATCTTTTCAAATAATTCAATTCCGTTTTCAAATCCTACTGACTCATATTTAATGATCATAAAACAGGATTGCTCTACATTTTTATCACTTCCCATATTTACAGCTTTAATCCCACCAATAGCAGAAACCACAACTGCAATTATAAACAGATTTAGTAAAATTCGTTTCTTCATGTTTATTACTTATTATTTCGCCCAAAAATATTGCGGTTTGTTTTGACAAATACTACACTTTTGTGTAGTTTTATGCAAATTCAAAAATCAGACACCGAAAATGGATTTTAACCCTTTGTTTTCGACAAAAAACAGAATCGATAATCTTTCTGAAAAAGATTTATTACAACCACTGGATTATATAGAAATTGTAAAAGCTTTTTCACGGGTTACCTACCAGAGTATCTATATTATCGATTATCAAACTGAAACATTTGAATTCGTTTCAGACAACCCATTATTTCTTGCTGGGCTAACACCGGATCAGATATTGTCTATGGGCTATGACTTCTACCAAAAATTTGTTCCTGCCGAAGATTTTCAAATGTTGATCAACATAAACAATTCGGGGTTTGAATTCTATGAAAAAATACCGTTAGAAGACAGAAAACAATACGTTATATCTTATGACTTCCATATACAAAATGCAAATGGAAAATTTATTTTAATCAACCATAAGTTAACACCTGTTTTTCTGACAGAAAAAGGAAAGATCTGGAAATCGATGTGTATTGTTTCCCTTTCTACAAACACTTCGTCTGGTAATGTGACCATAGGAAAACTAAATTCTGATTTGTTATGGGAACTGGATCTTGTAACCAATAAATGGACAGAACGTAAAAAGGCACCCCTTACGGAACGGGAAACAGAAATACTACGCTTCTACAATCAAGGTCTTAATATTAATGAAATAGCTGGGAAAATATTTATCTCTGTAGATACTGTCAAGTTCCACCGTCGAAAATTATTTGACAAATTAGAAGTGAATAATATCAACGAAGCCTTAGCTTATGCCATACATCACAAATTATTATGATAACTATTTAAGAATAGTAATAAAGTCTAAGGTATAAATGCAAAAAAAAAGCCCCGAAATTAATCGGGGCCAACACCAAATCACAAAATATTTTATATGAAAAAATACTTTACTTACTATAGACAAAAGCCTTGCCAAATAAAATATTTTATGATTTTTTTTAGACATATTAACAAAAATCATGTTTTTTTTCACTTTAAAAGCTTCTTTTAAAACATAGAAGCAAAAATGGCAGATTAATTTTCGGAAAATTCTACCGATCATTAACTCCGTGACAAATACACTTTAATAAGGATTATTAAAATTAATAATCCTTACCTGATCCTCTGCAGTCGCCCATTCTTTTTTGAAGAAGTTTGTAAAAAGCTTATTCACCTCATCACTTCCGGCCAGTATTATTCTAAAATCCTTGCTTGTTCTTATAAAATCATTTCTGAAAAGATCCAGTACTCTTTCCGGGCTATATGGATATATTATATGATAATTGAGCGGATAACTCCCGTCTACATCCGGAAAAAACTCGCCCGTATGCCTGCTGTAAATAAAACTATTGACTGTGCTGGAAAAAGGAAGATTCCTGTTGAACTGGTAAAAAAAAGATTGTGCATCGGCATTACCAATAAGGTAATAACATTCAGCATTCGATTCCTGTAACATCATTTCCTCGGGGTTCATCCATTTTATAATCTTCCCGTTTTGCAGATCTCCCAACCAGTTATACAATTCTTTATCCGGACTGGGATGAATTGTAATATCTGCCACATTACGCATCGCATCGTAGCTCCATAGCATAAACCTTCTTAGTACAGGAGTCCCCAGATTATCATAACCAATCATGACAGGAATTACATATCCCGGATTCTTATCTATATCCAATTCCATTGGAAAAATTGTTCTTATTTTAAGATGCCACGAGGTTGTTGTCATTTTTTTATGATATACGATCTCACCCCGGTTTATATTTCTTAATTCTGATTTCATTTTACATATTTTTAGAATTATATTTTGTTTTACATCAATAAACCACAACAGAAAACAAAATGTTTCAACTCACTTTAGCTTAACAATTGTTACACAAAAAGGAAAAATAAGGACATACTATTTTCATTAAGTTTGTAGTGACTGTTGTGGTTATAAATAAACATGATGTATTTTTATTATGACATTAATGTGCATCTGCCGGAATTTCTGTTTTTTTCTTCTTAAAACCTTGCAATAGCACAAACGGAATACAACACAGCATCGCTATCCCCAGATATTGATAAGCATCTGTAAAACCCATTAGCATAGACTGTTTATTTATTGTTCCTTCCACCGCACGCAAAGCCATTTCTGAAGCATCAGAATGTGAGAAACCTTTCCCCATAAAACCGGAGATATAATTCTGCATTCTTTCCCAATAAGCAGAACCGTATTCATTTATATTTTCCAGTAAATAATTTCGGTGTTTTCCTTTACCAATATGTATTGCTGTTGCAAGTCCTGCAATTCCAAAGGATCCACCTAACTGGCGCATCATATTGTAGAGCCCTGCACCTTGTCCTATTTCGGGTCCTTTCAAATCTTTAATCGCCAATGTAATAAGAGGCACAAAAAGCAGTCCTATACCTATTCCCCTGAAATAAAGCGGAAAATAGAAGTCTGTATTTCCTGAAGACAATGTTGCTTTACTCATAATCATCGGGAAAATAAAGAAGCATATAAATCCTGCGATTACAAAAAGCTGTGGAGGCACTCCTTTTTTCAACAGTTTACCTACCGTAGGCATTAAAGCTATGGTGAATATTTGTCCCGGCAACAAAAGGAATCCGGTCTGTTCTGCCGAAAAGCCCAGAAGACTTTGGCAAAACTGAGGAAAGACAAACACGGAGCCATATAGTCCAATACCGAAGAGAAAAGAAGTAACCATACCTGCAGAGAAGCTTCTGTACCGGAATAATTTCAGGTTTACAACCGGATGGTCTGTCGTTGTTTCCCGCCATATAAACAGAAGTATACCAATAACTGCAGTAACGGTAAGTACAATAATATACTTTGTTGCAAACCAATCTTTTTCTTCACCTTTTTCCAAAACCGTCTGCAAACTTCCCACGGCAACAGTAAGGAGCAAAATTCCCCACCAGTCAACAGGCTTTCCTGTACTCTCCTTGGGTGTTGATCTCACATACTGATAGGTAAGAATTGCTGCCAGAATACCCAATGGCAGATTAATGTAAAATACCCATGGCCACGATAAATGATCCGTAAGATAGCCACCCAATGCTGGTGCTACTGTAGGCCCTACTACTGCTCCGAAGCCAAATATTGCAGTAGCCGTTCCCCGTTCTTCCGGCGGCCAGGTTTCCAACAATATTGCCTGTGCATTGGATATTAATCCACCACCTGCAAGTCCTTGTAATATTCTGAATACAACCAGCTCTGTTAGCGTATGCGAGTTGCCACATAACATGGATGCTATTGTAAACAAAATAATAGAAAACAGGAAGTAATTCTTACGGCCAAAGCGGCTTCCGAGCCACCCGGACATGGGCAGAATAATAACATTGGCTACCGCATACCCGGTAGAAACCCATGCGACATCTTCCAGTATAGCTCCCATATTCCCCTGAATATGTGGTATGGCAACATTTACAATCGTTGTATCCAAAAATTCGAGCATACAGGACAATACCATGGTAAAGGTTATAATCCATTTTCTAAATCCTTTTTCAGCCATTATTTCCAGATTATTTAGTTAATACGCTTACCTCTACGTTCATTCCCGGGCGGATCTTTTTAAGGAGTTCGGCAGAAGCATTAATTTTGATTTTTACAGGAATACGCTGCACTACTTTTACAAAGTTTCCTGTAGCATTATCTGGTGGCAGCAAAGACATTTTAGCACCCGTTGTTCCTGCATAATTGTGCACAATTCCTTTTATAGGTTCGTCCGGATATGCATCCACCACAATTTTGGCTTTTTGTCCGGCACGTATATGTTGCATTTGTGTTTCTTTGAAATTAGCTGTTACATAAAGGTTATTTTCATCCACCACAGCAAACAGGGTTTGCCCGGCCTGTAGTAACTGCCCCATTTGTACACGACGCTTAGTCACGATTCCAGAAACTGGTGCTTTAATATCGGTATAAGACAAAAGTAATTTTGCATAATCCACATCTACCCGCTGTTGGTTTGTTGCTGTATGCGTTACATTAAGCTCCGAACGTGTATTGCCAACTTGTGCTACAGCTGTTTTATATTGTTCTTCGGCAGATATATAAGCTGCTTTAGCAATATCACGCTCGGCTTTAGCTTTGTCAAAAGTCTGCTGCGGAACAGAACCGCTTCTGATTAGAGCAGCATAACGATCGTAATCCTGATTCGCCTGCCATAATCTGGCTTTTGCTTCTTCTATCCGAGCCTTATATCCTAGTGAAGATGCATGAGTAGCTGATACCTGAGTTTCGGAAACTCCGATTTTGGAGCCTGCAGTCTTTTGTGCTGCCATTGCCTGTTCCAATTTAATACGATACTCCTGATCCTCCAATGTCACCAGTGTTTGACCTTTAGTTACACGTTGATTATCTTCAAAGTTTATAGTATTGATATAGCCTCCTACACGCGACACAACGGCACTAAGGTCACCATCTACCTGCGCATCATCAGTATCTTCATGGCTCTGGTAATAGATATATTGCTTTACTCCGAAAATACTTCCGGCTATTATAACGACCAGCAGAATTGCCGGTACTGTATATTTTTTCTGTTTTGACTGGGTTGTTTCCATATTCATAAGTCTTATTTTCTTATCGTATTATTGATTAATTGTTGAAATTTTGCCTGACACTTTTAATAGATTATACCAGGCAACAGAAGCATCCGCACGGGCAATCTCCAGATCGGTAAGTGCCTGATAAAGTCTGGCATCAGCATCTATACGGTCGGTGACTGTAGTAACATTATTTTTGTAGCGATCTTCCTGCATACGGTCATTTTCCGCTGCTTCATCTATAGATGAGTGTAGCAATGCTACCTTATTCAGAGCACGCTGGTAAAGCTGATAAGCCTGATTAACTTCTGTCCGGATTTTATCCACCCAGATATTTTTTTCTATAGACGTTTGCTGCTGACGGATTTTTATTTCGGAACGTTTGTTTTTATTTATCCACAGTGTAGAAAAATCCCATGATACGGTAGCACCTATAGAAATTGGTGCTATAAAATTTCCGTTGACAGGAATAAGCGCAGAACCTGCATGAAGATATTTTAGCCCGGCACTTACTGATAATTTTGGGAGTTCTTCTGCCTGTATTGTTTTAAAGGAAAATTCTTCAACTTTGTATTGCAGATCATTTTGTTTCAATTCTTTTCTTTCTGCAAAAGCAAAATCCACATACTGGCTTAGCGGAGCGGGAACATCTTCTTTCAGTAAAACCTGTCCTGATTTTAAATCTGTATCTTCCGGCAACCCGAGTAATACAGTCATATTATAACAGATAATTTTTCGGTTAGCTTCTAAATCAGAGGCTGTAATTTCTATTGCCGACTTTTGCAGCCTGAAACGCAGCACATCATTCTTGGTAACAATACCATGGCGATAAAACTGATCGGCTTGCTGAATAAGTTTTTCTATAGCCAGCATATTCTGTTGAACAATTTTCTGGCTCTGGATTACTTTATACAAATCAAAATACATTTGTACCGCTGTATAGATTACCTCATCTTCACTAAGAGCTACATTCGTTTTAGCCATTTCTGCCAATAGTAAGGTCGAAGCCCTTGCATATTTCAGCTTAAAACCATTAAATACTGTTTCACTAAGTGCAACATTAGCATTATATGAATCTGCTCTGTCCGGTAATATCCAATCCAGAGAACCTAGCCTGATATGATTTGCCGGAATTTCAGCATGAGAAAAACTACCGCTAACACTTCCTGTTGGCAGCGATAAGTCCTTTGTCTGATTGTATTTGTTAACAGCAAGATCAATAACAGAGCGTTTTAATTTTAACGCATTACTATTGGAGAGCGCCATCTCTATAGTCTGATTAAGTGTAAGGATATTCGACTGCGCCTTTACACTTACCATCATCATGCTTCCGCCGGCATACATCAACAATGATGTTCTGATGGCTTTCAATGGAATTTTTAATGTTTTCATTTCTTCTATTTTTCGTTCGTAACAGAGCATAGCTCCGCCAGGCAGGCTTTTAGCCCGCTTATTTTTTTATTAATAAGCAATTATGTTATATTAGGATTTAGTGCGCCTGGTGATTATAAGGTATCACCAGAACTGGGATTGTAGCATGGCGGATTACATGTTCGGCAACACTTCCAGTAATCCAATGATCCAAACCGGTTCTTCCGTGGGTACCCACAATAAGTAAATCGGCTGTTTTGCCGGTAACGAAGCGAATGATCTCTTCCATTGGATCACCTTCCAACGTTGTCATACTATATTCTATAGTATCAAATATTTTAGTAAGCTCTTGAATGTCTAGCATCAGTTTTTCCTCGGAATTATCATTCTCTTCTATAGAGATATTGGCTAGTGATGCATTTATTACCGCTTCGTTATTCCGAATCAGGAGGATTGTTACTGTACTTTTAAAAACTGTAGCCAGTTCAAATCCTTGTCGGGCTATAACCTGAGAATAAGTACTCTCATCAAGCGCAATGATTATAGATTTCATCTTCATAGGTTTTGTTTAAAATCATGTTGCAAAATTCCGCTATCACAAGATTAAAAACTTTGACCTGTGTCAAAAAAGGAGATTTAGAGTCTGCTAAATTATGATATGCTCCTAGACCTATTCGGTATAAACAGAAACTAAAGCTAAAAGTAAATGGCTATAAAAATTCTTATAGCTTCGATTTTAGACGACTAAGGGTTTCCTGAGAAATATTGAGATAAGATGCAACCATTTTATTGGAAAGTCTCCGTACAATAACCGGATTTTCTGCCAGCAACTGACGGTATTTTTCCAATGCATCCTGTATAAGAAATGACATCAGCCGTCTGGTATTGGTTATGTAAGCTATTTCCAGATAAATTCTGTAAAACTTTTCCCACTGTGGAATAATCTCCAATAGATGGTAAAAATCTTTATGACTGATGTAAAAAACTTCGGTGGGTTCTACTGCCTGTATAAACTCTTTAGATTTTTCGGCTGTAATAAAACTCACCAATGCACTTGCAAACTGATTTTCAAAGGCAAAATAGCGCGTCGCCTCCTGTCCTTCTTCATTGATAAAGAAAATCCGTAAGCAGCCTTTGGTTACAAAAAAAGAACGCTGACTCACCTGCCCTTCTGCGAGCAATAATTCATTTTTTTTAAGTTTTATGGTTTTAAAGTAAGAGAGAATTGTATTCAGTTCGTCTTCCGTTACCGATATCTTACTTTTAATATATGATACTAATAATTCGTTCATGTAATTATCCTAAATCAGGTCAGCAGACAAATGTAATAAAATTAAAAAAGACATTGTTGTACTACATCAATTCTGTGTTTTCATAAATCTAAAAATCCCTGCCAGAATTATATTTTCTGACAAGGACCAACTTTAATAGATTTCAAAAATTATATATACTTAGTTATCTGATGCATTTTTGGAAAACAGATAAAATCTAATTTTCATCGTTGAATATCTACAGAACCTCTTATCCGGGTTCTGTAAATATTCTATTGTTAATTAGTTTCAGTTTTTCAGATCATCGGATGCTTCGTCTTCCGAAGCACCTGCTTTCCAGTAAGAGCAAGCATACATTTCACGGGGATTCCAACCTTTATCTGTTCGGTAATAACTGCGTAAATCTTTTACTGTTGTATATTCGGCAGCTATATACACATACTTTTTCGAATCATCCTCCGGAAAATCAAATGCTCTCACCTCTTCAGCAAGATTACTTCCCTGCTCGGGAGCAGGATTATGCAGCCATTCTGTTTCTACGTTGGCTGCAGAACACAGTATTAGTTCATCTTCTTTTGTTGGTACTTCCAGAAAAACTTTTGCTGTAGCTTCTGCAGGAAGCTGTTCCAGAATAGCACTAATAACAGGTAAAGCTGTAGCATCGCCTGCCAACAAATAGCTATCTGCTTCCGGAACCAAAGGTCTCAAACTTTCTTTCATACCGATTCCCAGATGGTCACCAGCCTTAGTATTCAGTGCCCATGCAGATGCAGGTCCATTATCACCATGTGCTACAAAATCAATACTCAACTCTTTTTTATCCAGATCTATTTTACGGTTGGTATAAGTTCTCACCATACTCTCCTGGCCGCTATCATTTACCGGAATAAATATTTTATTATTGGATCCCGATCTAACTCCTGACAGTAATTCTGTCTGTTCATCGTCCATACCAAATACTACACGAATAAGGTGCGGCGTAAGGTATTCTTTATGTTTCACTGTAAATACAGAACGTATTTTTTTAGTTATTTTCTGCTCCATTATTTTAATAAACTTTTTATTTGCTAAAATCCTGTATTAATTATTATCACTGCAAAGATCACAACATCAAAATTTAGAAACATTGACCTGAGTCAAAAAACGAATAGGTATAAATATTCTCTTTCCCTTATCGCTAAAACTAACTATAGTTTCTTTAATACTGTGGTCTCAGAGACTCCATTTCCTGATAGACGGTAGCTGTCCAGAAATCCAGTTCCTGTTCTTTTTTCCGGACTTCTTCCAATGCATATTCTCCTTTATGGTAATATTTTATAAGTTCTTCACGCTGAAAGTCAATAAGCTCCAATTCTATTCTGAAATAGGTTTCCCGCCATTTTTTCTTTGCCATCATATCAGGAGCTTCCACATCGTTCTTGAAGAGATCAGACTCTTCCTTTTTCAGCTTTTCGGTTATTCCGGAAATAATATCACGTGACATTTCATTTTCTCCCTGCATTGCCTGAAGACAGGACAGCGATTTTTCAATTAACAGAATATTCAGTTCTTTTTCATGCTGCTTCTCTTCAGGAGCCGGTTTTATCAATTTAATCAATCTAGGCAAGGTGAGTCCCTGTATAAGCAGTGTGAAAATGATAACAACAAATGATACAAATAGTATGGTGCTGCGTTGCTCTATAAGTTCTCCGCTATTGGTATACACAGGTAGCGCCAGGGCCGCAGCTAAAGATACTACTCCACGCATTCCGGACCAGGAAAGGATAATATATTCTTTCCGGAGACGTGGCAGCAAAATATCTTTATATCCGGATTTTGTTCCGGAAAATATGGGAAAAGTAAATGTTATCAACAGCCTGATCAAAATTAAAATACCAAAAATCAACAAACCATAAAGAATAAGAACGGGAAGCTCTGAATGTGGTATATCTGCAATAATCTGCGGTAGCTGCATCCCAAGGATTAGAAATACCAACCCATTGAGAACAAAAATTATAACATCCCAGAAGTGGCTCATCTGAATCCGGCTTACAGAACTAAATAAGGAAAATGAATTCCATGAAAGAAACATTCCTAAAGCAACTACAGCCAGAACTCCGGAAGAGTCAAGATGTTCTGCCAGGCTGTAAGTAGCAAACGGCAATAATACAATAGCAAAGGTTTCAGTATTGCTATTCCCGTTCAGAAAACGATGCATTTTCAGGAAAATAAAACCAATTAACAGTCCGATCACAATTCCTCCAAGACTAATACTAATAAATTGTATGCCAGCATCCCAGAAGGAAAATATCCCACTCAATACAGCTGTAACAGCACATTTATAAGCGATAAGTGCTGAGGCATCATTTAGAAGACTTTCTCCTTCCAATATCGTTATCAGTTTTTTAGGAAGCGGTAAATCTCTTGTTATGCTGGTAGCAGCAACAGCATCGGGTGGCGATATAACTGCACCTAGTATAAAAGCCAGCGGCCATGTAAATCCGGGAATAATACTATGAGCGACAACAGCTATAACTGTAGTAGTAATAAAAACTAAACCAACTGCCAGCAAGGATATTTTTGGCAACTCTTTTTTGAAATCGGGAATAGAAGTATTCCATGCTGCATCGAACAAAATAGGCGGAAGCACAACATAAAAAATCATCTCAGGACTCATGTCTATAGATGGTACCAGCTGAGTAAGACTTAGTAATAATCCTGCTACTACAAGTAAAATAGGCAATGCCAATTTTAGTCTGTCTTTTACCGAAATAATAACAATAAGAATAATAGAAATCCAGATAATTTTCTCAAGTTCTGCCATACGCTAATAATTATGCCGCGAAATTAGACAGTCCTAAAAGCCAAAACTATGACCTAGATCAAAAAGCAAAAAAGCCTCAGTTTACCTTACAATTCTTTTCTGTAATAGGTAAGCCATTTATATAGATTATCAAAGCTAAGCGTCTGTACAACTGGTGATCTTAGATTTCCACGCTCCCCGAATTCCCATCCGGAATGCTCAGTTCCGTTAAATCCATAAGTCAGAATATTTCCCGAACCAATATTAGAACTACAAACAATGGTAACCTTATTTTTGGTAACCTTCACAGATTCAATTGTGTTTCCTGTAACGTTAAATCCTAAATTAGCTACAGGTGAAACCAAAGTCTTATCAATTACGACTGGTTCGGAAAGGGCAACATCGATTATATTCTTTTTATAACTTACATTTTTAATGTACAGTGGCTTATAATTTTTTTTATGCAGTATATTGTGGATTATCAGACCATATTCAGCACCTAATCTTCTATAGGATTCTGCCGGCATATGAAAATAAACGCCGTTTAAGGATCGAACATAGTTTTTATCATATTGGGGATTCGAGCAATAAAACCCTTTCTCTGTTAGTGCCAGATCAAGATAAGCAGTAGTCATTGTAGATTTTGGCTCTCCGGACATCCATGATGAAGGCTGATACATCACAAATATTATATCATTATTTTGTTTTGTGATGGCTTTAACATCTCTGTTCAAATCAGATTTTAGTTGCTTTAGTTTATTTTTATAAGTAATTGGCGAATCCTGATAGTTACTTTCTCCCTGTGTCCAGGCTACCGCCAGTACATTATAGTTTTCCTTTTTAGAAGATGCAATAGTTAGTACTTTCTGTACTTCCTTTAACAAATTGGTATACGGAACAGTACCTTTGCTTAGCTTTTCTATTGAGAAACCACCAACTCCATGAGACGACATCAGAATCTTATGGTATTTAGAATCTCCAAGTTCTGAAAGTGCAATGCCTAAACCGCCTAAAGGGTTTTCTGTACTCTGATTATAATAGGGAACAAAAGTATCGGCCTGCATCATTAGTATATTATGATCAAATGGCTTTGTTGTTAATACTTTACCGCTTTCCTCTCCTGTTGATAATGATTGTCCATATCCAAGAATGTGATTAATACCATTGGCCAATCCAGGAACAGAATTACCTGTGATTTTTTTCTGTGCCTTTACAAATACGGCTGCTAAAAAGAATATACATAATATTGTTATACAGGATCCCAAATGATATTTTGATTTAGTACTTTTCATTTTACACAAGTTAGAATTTAGGAGTAGGTTTTAGTTCTTTCCTGATAAATTTAAAAATAAAAAACATGTAATTCTTTTGATTACATGTTTTTTAGTTACAAGAAGTCAGCATTATACCAACTGATATTCTTTTTATTTCTTAATCAATTCTACTCTTCTGTTTTGGGCTTTGCCTTCTTCTGTGCTATTGTCTGCTATTGGACTTTGCTGACCAAAACCTTTTGCCGATAAACGATCTTCAGTAATACCTGCTTTAACAATTTCACCTTTTACAGACTGGGCTCTTGCGTCAGAAAGTTTTAGATTGTGATCTGCATTACCAGAATTGTCAGTATAGCCATTAATAGCAATCTTTAATGTCTTATCTGTATTCAAAACTTTTACAATTTCTTTTACAGCATCTGTACCATCGGGTTTTAGGCTCGCTTTATCTGTATCAAAATTGATATGAAGCACTGCTTTTCCTTTTTCATCAAGCTGCTTTTTAATCTCATCAGATTTTATCAAAGTAATGGTTTGTTTAAAACCTTCCTCCTGTAGTATATTGATTTTTCCGGATGCACTATTACCTGTTAACTGAATATAGATATTCCCCTGATCTTTGCGTCTGATAACATACACTTTGATATTTTCTCCTGCATATCCAATTCCTCCATCTTCCCCAAGGTTAGTTGCTTGTTTATTGTATTTTTCATACTCCGCATCGGTAATCTCGCCATCAAATATTTTTACACCACCTACAGATGTAATAGCATCATCAAAACTTTTTTCGAAAAATGGCAATGCCCATTGTTCATTGCTTCCTTCTTTAACAACAACATTAGCTTTCCATATTTTTCCTTCGAACGGAGTCATCACACCTCCAATCGGAAAAAATATTTTATCATATTTCTTTTCTACAGGTTTATTCTGTGAAACAAGCCCTTCAGGCATGCTGAAAAAAGGAAAATCGCCTATATTTTTATCCGAAACCGGAATCGCGTCAATACTAAATGCTGAAGAATTTGTTTGTTCAGACATCTTTTCTTCTGTTTTTATAGTATCCTGTTTCACATTGTTATCCTCCCCTTTCTTCTTACCACAGGAGAACAGAAATAAAGAAATTGCTGCAATCGCAATTCTGGTTGTCATTTTTTTCATATCAATTAAATTTGTTTGAGTGTTATCTAAATAGATTTTTTATTTGTTTTCAAATATCATAAATTTTTATTGAAGGTTTATATTCAAATGCTTTTTTACTTTTTTTCTGAACATTAAAAATTCTACACTGGTGCATAGTAAATAAACTATAAAAAAAACTAATGGGCGTATTATAAAGCTGTAGTTGTACTGATATATCTCTATTAAAACATTAGTACCTAAATAAATAACACAGATAAGCGGTATTCCTGAAAATGCTAAAAAAGACAAGAAAGAATTATTTCTGATTTTCTCTACCAGATTTAGGAAAAAAGATAAAGAACCGAAAACCATTATAGCCAGATAGATCAAGGAAAAACCTAAGTTTAGCAAAATATCAATTATGTACAGAATATTCCCCAGAAAAGTTGCATCTGCCTGTTTTGTTTCCATCATCACAATTTTGTAAAGGAAAAATAGCAGAATACTGATCAGAAGATTAACCAGCCAGAATTTAAATATAACTTTCTTCATTTATAGAAAATTTTTACAGTCATTACATTTCATTGTTTTATGCAATTTTTGTCTAGCTATTCTCTCAATATCTTTTCCATACTCTTTCCTTTCGCCAGTTCATCAATCAACTTATCCAAGTAGCGAACTTTTTGTATAATTGGATCCTCTATTTCTTCCACTCTATATCCACAGATAACTCCGGTAATTTTTGAAACATTCGGATTGATTTTTGGAGCCTGATTGAAAAAATCCTCGAAGTTCGTTTTTTGGTCTATATGCTGTTGTAAATTTTCTGCATTATAGCCTGTAAGCCAGAATATAATCTCATCTACCTCGGCCTTTGTCCGGCTTTTCTTTTCCGCTTTCTGAATATAGTGCGGGTACACTCCGGCAAAAGACATTTTGTATACTCTTTCATTATTACTATTCATTCCACTCTGTTTATCAGGTTATTATTATAGTTACATCGTTGTAAAGGAAACTAAAATACAAAACTTTTCAACTCATAACCGGAAAAATCAATAAATTAAAGCTCTGATTTTAAGTTTAACATTTATATGCCGGATTCTGATATTCATTTTTTGTCAATCCCAGTAATATTTTACCTGGCAAGTATTTTTATTGCCTTTTTTTCTGCTTTTCTTATTCTTGGAAAAGCTAAAAAACAGACTGCTGATTATCTGTTGGCTACATGGTTCTTTATTATAGGAATACATCTTATTTTTTTCATCTTATTTTATTCCGGTCAATTTTCCAATTTTCCTTATTTACTCGGACTGGATATTCCATTGCCACTCATCCATGGCCCTATGCTGTATTTGTACATTCTATACCTTACAGGCCGACAACCTAACAGGTACAATTGGTTACTACATTTTGCACCGGCTATTATAACTTATATCTACCTTATAAGTTTTATCACATTGACCTCTCAGGAAAAAGTCTACATATATGAACATGGTACTACTGCCTACAGAATCTTCCGAAAAATCATTAAGGTGGTCATTATTTTATCCGGTATTCTATACGTTATACTTAGTATTTCAGCAGTTCGTCGCTATAAAAGACAAATTTCTGATTTGTATTCCAATACCGAAAAAATTAACCTGAATTGGTCTTATTATCTCATTACAGGTATTGCTCTGATTTGGATTGCAGTAATTATAAAGAATGAAATTCTGATCTTCACATTGGTAAGCTTATTCATAATTGTTGCGGCTTATTTTGGAATCAGCCGTGTAGGTATCTTAGAATTTGCTTCCAAACAGTCAGATATCCCCGAAGAAAAACTAACCGAACAAAATGATGATATTATTACTGTAAAGTACCAAAAAACATTTGCTGGAGAAGATGTAATACAGGATATCTATAAAAAACTAACCTACCAAATGGAACATGAAAAGCTGTACAAGGATCCGGAACTAAACCTGAATCATGTCGCAACCTTACTGGATGTTCAGCCCAATATACTCTCACAGACCATTAATTCGGTAGAGAATAAAAATTTCTATGATTATATTAACCGACAACGCATTGAAGAATTTAAAAGGATAGTGGCATTACCGGAAAACCAAAAATTCACGATTCTTTCTTTAGCTTTTGAAAGTGGTTTCAATTCCAAGACATCTTTTAACCGGAATTTCAAAAAATATATGGACATATCTCCCAGAGAATTTATAAAAAGTCAGAATTTGGACCTACAATAATTCAGTATAGATACAACAACACGCAAAATATTTTAATCAACTCATAATCAATAAATTAAACTTAGTATCACCTTTCATTATGGAACAGTTAAATCATTTTTGATCCGCATTTTTGTAAAAAATTAAACGATCTTTTATGAAGAATTTTCTATTTGCAATCCTTTGTATTTTCGCACTCCTTATTGGGCTATATCCGTTTATGTATGCTTTTGTAGATCACAATCATACTTTTCTGGGATCCAAAACTCCGGAAGTTCTTCATAATATTATCTGGAAACTGGCATTCTATACTCACATTATCTTTGGCGGATTATCGCTTTTTATCGGATGGCGGCAGTTTGGTAAAAAGTTCAGAGATAAACATATAAAACTGCACAGAAATATCGGAAAGCTTTACGTGGTCTCAGTCATCCTTAGCTCAGTTGCAGGAATTTATATGGGATTCTATGCCAATGGTGGTATTATATCGGCAACCGGATTTATCTTACTGGGACTGATCTGGTTTAGTACAACATCTATGGCTTTATCACAGATCAGAAAAGGAAATATTAAACAACATCAGCAACTGATGATTTATAGCTATGCCTGTACTTTTGCTGCCGTTACACTCAGATTATGGTTTCCTTTACTAACAGCTTTAACAAAGGATTCTGCCCAGTCTTATCTTGTTGTGGCATGGCTATGTTGGGTTCCGAATCTTATAGTGGCTTATTTTATTAACAGAAAAATATTATTTCCACAGAATAATTAACGCAAATAGATTCTTTATCTAAGGAGGGAACTTCGTCAAATATTGCCATAAATTGTTTTTAATATTTCATAACAAAAGTACTTAAGCTATAAACCTTTTATAGCTTAAGTACTTTTATTTTAATTTCAGATCAAATCGTTCTTCATATAATGTTTTTCCCCATTGATCCGATTCAACTGACTCAGTTTGTACAAAGCCAGCTTTTTTATACATACCTATTGCACGCTCTTGTACACTTGTTGTGAGTAGAAAAACATTATCATAGTCTTTCTCTCTACAATAATCTATTGCTGTTTTAAGCAATCGCTTACCAATTCCTGTTCCCCGAAACACAGGATGTGTTAAAAACCACCGCAACTGACCTTCTTTTTCACTATGCTGTACTATAGCAATACAGCCTATAATTTGCTGATTGTATTCGGCAAGCCATATCCTATCATGTTCAGGAGAATAGTTACTGAGAAAATCTGCAAATGTTTTAGCCACATAGCCTTCAAAATCTAATGAATATCCGGATTCTTTAGAATATAGTATTCCATG
The DNA here is from genome assembly GCF_003058195.1 of Elizabethkingia sp. YR214. Classification (GTDB taxonomy): domain Bacteria; phylum Bacteroidota; class Bacteroidia; order Flavobacteriales; family Weeksellaceae; genus Elizabethkingia. Next base: position 26,589 of record NZ_QBUH01000014.1, on the reverse strand, counting down.
TAAATAAATTAGATATCCAATATCACCGGACCTTAAACCTTCTCTAAAGGAAACTTCATTCGCGAGAATACGATTGTCATAATTTGTGGATAATAAATTCTGAATTGTTTTCATTGAATTAACCAGCATATCTTTCTCTTCTGATCCTAGTCTTTGCATAAAACTATGGATCTGACCTGCAGATCTGTTATTCAGTTCATTTAGTAATTCCTCCCCGGTATTAGTAAGTACAATATTATAGACTCTTCCATCACTCTCCGACTTTACTTTTGAAATAGTACCATTCTTTAAAAAGAAATTAAGAATTCTGCTCATATAGCCTTTATCTAAATAAAGAATTTCGCATAAATACTGTGCTGTAACTGATTTATGCTCTCCTATCTCATATAAAACACGGACTTCGGTAAGGGAGTATGGACTTTCTAAGAAATTTTGATTTAATAGTCCGATATGAGAAGTATAGAACCGGTTAAAGCTTCTGATTTGATTTATCGTTTTTTCCATGATTAAAATGTTCCAAATAGTTTGGTACAAATATAAATAAATATAGTTGACAAAGTCAACTATATTTATTTATATTTACTCTTTTCTTTTATTTAAAAGATGCCAATCTTAAAATTTAAACCATAGGCCTTTAATCTAATAGTCATTATTCTAATAATATTTTGTAGATTTGCTATAGATAGTGAATACCAGACGTAACATATTATTTTCATTCTTCTTTTTTGGCCTCCACAGGCCAAGATAATTAACTACGTCTGTTGCGTACAGATATACCATATTAAATTCTCACATTATTTTAAATCAAAAATCTACGACATATAAATGTCGCAGAAAGTAATTATTTAATTATGAATAATATATCAAATCTAATAAATGAAAAGCGCAGTAAAAAACTGCATAACAATAAGCTCCATCCAATTTGTCAACTAAAAGAAAAGATTCAATTATATTTCAATGGTTTCTCAGTATTTGATGATTTAAATGAAATTGTAAGTGTTAGGGACAACTTCGATGATTTACTGATTCCATTAGATCACCCTGCCCGATCTGCAAATGATACTTATTATACAGATAGCGATCATGTCCTAAGGACACAAACTTCTGCACACCAAAATATGCTGCTTAAAGCTGGTCATACAAGATTCATTGCTTCAGGAGATGTATACCGAAAAGACACAATCGACAAAACCCATTATCCGGTTTTCCATCAGATGGAGGGTGTAAAAATCTTGCCAGCCGGAGCCGATGCTTTGGATGATTTAAAGAAAACACTGGAAGGATTGATTCAATATCTATATCCCGGAAAAGCATACAGGTTTTTAGACGATTATTTCCCTTTTACCGAACCATCATTACAAATCGAAGTATGGCAAAACAATGAATGGATGGAGGTTTTGGGAGCAGGCGTAATTCACACTCAGATCCTGAAAAACTGCAATATAGAAGGTACCGGCTGGGCTTTTGGATTAGGCCTGGACCGCTTATTACTCTCCTACTGTAATATTCCCGATATACGATATTTATGGACAGAGGACTTGCGTTTTATTTCGCAATTCGAAAACGGTCTTATTGAATTTCAGCAATATTCAAAATATCCACCGATTTATAAAGACATATCATTCTGGGTTAATGGATATACTGAAAATAAAGAAGGCAACTGGAATGAGTTCAACAATTTCTGTGAAATTATACGGGAAGAGGGTAATGATCTTGTTGAAAGCATTGATCTACTGGATAAGTTTTGCAAAGAAGACAAAACATCTTTAGCTTATCGCATTATGTACAGGTCTAATGAAAGAACTTTACTAAATGATGAAATTAATGAAAAACAGGAACATATCAGAACTACATTGTCTGAAAATTTTGACATTATACTAAGATAGATTTTAGGGGGCTTTGCTGGAAAAGGCAAAGCCTCTTTAATATAATTAGCTTATAAATGAGAACCTAAATATTTCTCTGATTTGGGCTGAAGCACATTTAAAAGTCATATTAAATCAGCAGATTACAAGTATGTTAGTTATAATCTCCAGCTTTTAGAGGTTTGCTGATTATGAGTCAGCTACTCTTTAGGGGAAAAGTATTGGCTTATTTATTTGTTGATTGATGAATATATCTATAATTTGAAAGCTGAATCAAAAAAATTTTATTATGAAAAAATTACGACAACTTTCAAGAAATGATCTTAAAAATATAAAAGGTAGTGCAGCATGCAGTATGTGGTATAATCATACAGCTTCTTGTGGTGTTAGTTATGGTTTGTGCTTTGATAACTATACAAGTGTCGACGATATGCAAAAAGCTGTTGACGATCTGGATAGAATTAAATGCTAAAATCTTTATTTTTTCAATTATTTCATCATATTAAATCACTATATAGAGAATTGTCTTTATATTTACAGACCAAATAAATAATTTATTATGAAAAAGTTATCAAAAAAAGATTTAAAAGGTATTAAGGGAAGTGGTGAAAGAGGACAATGCCACACATCCAATGACTGTAGACCCGGTGGGAATTATGCATGTTGCTTTGGGGTTTGCCAGAAAACAACTGAAATGGAATATTTACCTGAATGTACTGAATTTTAAAAAAGGATGCTAAAGCATCCTTTTCTATTTCTTAATTACTGCAAACAACTTCCCTCTCTTATCCTTTAAGCCTAATAAAAATCAGGTTTTTCAGGCAAAATAAAGTTCTCACTCTGTTTAGAATTATTACAAATAAAGCTATATTTGTCGTTTATTTATTTTTAATAAGACTAAATAGCTATAAAGAATGCAACAGCCAGATAAAAAGAAATCTAAAGGTAGATTTAAGAAATATATTCTGAAAGCCCACTTGTGGCTCGGCCTTATCACCGGCATTATAGTACTCATTGTTTCTCTTTCTGGCGCATTTTTCGTTTTCAATGAAGACATTACTGCTGTAATGCGAAAAGAACACATCTTTCATGGAGAAAAAGATATCCAGCACAAGAAACCAATCCCAATACACGAATTAAAAGATATCGTTAACGCTCAACTGAAAAACGAAATCATAAAAACAGAGGAGGTTACTATTCCTATAGACCCTGCCCGATCCTATGAATTTGGTTTGGTTAAAGGGAATCCTGATGGTTGGAATTTTTTCAACAGCATTCTTGTTTACAAAAACATTTACGTAAACCAATATACAGGCAAGGTACTGGCGATATATGACATAAAGAAAAATCCTTTTTTTATCTGCATGGAATTACATCGTTCATTGCTATTGAACAATAACATTGGCGGTACAATTGTAGGTGTTTCCACTATTATATTTGTGATAATGCTTGTTACAGGTATTATCCTGTGGTGGCCGAAGAATAAAAAAATGCGCAAACAGCGTCTTTGGTTCCGCTGGGAAAAAGTAAAAGGCTGGCGGCGCAAAAACTACGACGTACACAACATCCTTGGTTTCTATGCCTCTTTCCTCGCTATTATTGTTGCCATTACCGGTATTATGTATTCGTTCCGTATTACCCAAATGTGGGTATATGTATTACTCAACGGCTTTTCCTCTGCTACGCCAGATTACAGTCAGTACAAAACAACCGCACCAGAATCTGCAGAAAGAATCACTACTATAGACCGCATTATAGAGCAGGTCAAAACTCATTATCCGAAAGCGCATTCTTTTGGAATAGATCTGGAAGATCACGCCGAAGCCGATCACAAGCATGATAACCTAAGCATCCGGATAAAAGAAAAAGAATTTACTTATGGTGATTCGTCTCTGATGATTTTCGATGAACACTCAGGGAAGCTTCTGTTTAATCGTCCTCATGAGGATAAATTAATGGCTCAGAAAGCTACCGATGCTACTTATGATTTGCATGTAGGAGCATTCTTCGGAATGCCAGGAAAAATATTGGCTTTTATCATGAGCTTATTCTGTGCTTCATTGCCAATAACCGGATTTATGATTTGGTGGGGCCGGAGAAATAAAAAGAAAACAACAACCTAAATCCATTATCATGAAGAAACACTATATATGGTTACCTCTAATGGCTAGCCTGAATGCCTACGGGCAGACGGAAAGTCAAAACGATTCTTTACAGACTGAAAAAACAGCAGAAATTAGCGGCGTTATAGTAAAAGGCAGCAAAGCGGTCTTCCAGCAAAAGGCTGATAAAATGATTTTTAATGTAGAAAACAGTGTACTATCTGACGGTACCACTGTACTGGAGTTATTAGGAAAAACACCAGGTGTAGTGGTTTCGCAGGAAGGCGAGCTATCTTTACGCGGTAAAAAGGGAGTTAGTGTAATGATTAACGGTAAACTGAGCTCTCTATCGACTAAGGAACTGGCCAATCTGTTGCGTTCTACAAACTCTACACTGGTAAAGAATATTGAAATTATTGCTAATCCTTCTTCCAAATATGATGCTGCCGGAAATGCAGGTATTATTAATATTATACTGAAAAAAAGTTCTCTGGAAGGGCTTAGTGGTAACTATTATCTGAACGGCGGAAGAGGTCGAAAAAACAGAATTAATACCGGACTAAGCCTAAATTATACACATAAAAAGTTATCTCTATATGGAGATTACAGCTATACTTTCCGAGGCGAGGAAGAAAAGCGAAACTTTAGTCAGGTTTTCTTCGATGAAAAACAACCTCAGCAGATGACACGGAGAACAGATCAGAATTCAATAACCAATGAACCTTTAACTTCCAATAATTTTAAATTTGGTGCTGATTACGCATTCAGCGACAAGATGACTATTGGTGCTTTATTCGATGCTAAAATAGGACGATATGAAGATTTTTCGAGAGGTGAAAACAAAATATATCAGCCTGTTGATAATTTGTTTGCTCATGTACTATCGGATAACAAAAGCAAAGAGAACTGGTACGATTACACCTATAATCTAAAAGGTACACACATCTTCAACGATAAAGATTATAAAGTAGATGTTGATCTGGAATACGAAACCTCGCGTTTCACTTCCCGTCAGAATCAGCTTTCAGACGCGTTGGTAAATCAGGGAACAGAGAAGTTTAACAACAGAAGGGGCAGCATTGCTTCCCGCCTGAAAGTTTTTAATGCTAAAGTTGATTTCACATTACCTTTCAGTGAAATGCATAACCTGGAAACAGGGCTAAAATCCACTGTAAAGTCTAATAAAAATCCTTCTGAATATTTTATACAGCAGGGTGAAGAATGGATAAACGATGATAAAGCAAGTAATGAATATGTTTACAAAGAGCAAATACATGCATTATATGCTAACTACAAGCTAAATCTAACCAAATGGACATTCCAACTAGGATTGAGGGCGGAAATGACACACACGGATATTAATCAGAAAACTTCCCAGGAGCAGCGAAAAAGGGATTATACCAATCTGTTCCCAAGTGCATCGATTAAATACCAGATGAATGATAAGCATGGATTCTACGCATCATACAGTAAAAGAATCAACAGACCAAGCCACTTCGACCTGAACCCATTCCGTTTTTATGATGATCCATTTAACTACTGGCAAGGGAATCCAAATCTGAATCCGGAATTTACACATGCAACAGAATTAGGTTATACCTGGGGAAAATACATTATAGCATCGGCTTACTTTAGCGTTACAAATGATGTAATGACGGAAGTCTACAACTACCAGCCGGACACCGGAATTCTGGTTAAGACTCAGGACAACCTGAACAAGTCTTATGTATATGGTGCCAACATTACAGCCACTACAAAGCTTTTAAACTGGTGGTCGCTAACCTCAATGCTTAATGTATTCAACAATGAGTATAAAGGCAATTACCAGAACTACTCTGTAAACAGCTCACAATTGGCATTTACATTAAATGCACAAAACAGTTTCAGTATTGCAAAGGGTGTAAAAGCAGAGGCTAATGCTCAATATTTTTCTAAATCAAATATTGGCTTGTTTATCCGCGATGCTTACTTTGACCTGACATTGGGAGTTTCTAAGACATTATGGAAAGATAAAGCGACGGTAAAACTAGCGGTAACAGACTTATTAAAAACAAATAACTATCGTGTAACCGGGAATAATTTTAGTTCTACAATCCGACAAAAATACAATCTGGATAGCCGGGTGGTAACACTTTCATTCAATTACAAGCTTTAAATCACCACATCATAAAAAGCTATCTGATAGCTGTAAATGACCGGAGAGTTCTTCCGGTCATTTTTAATTAGGTGATCTTGTCACTCTGAACTGAGTTGAAGAGTTTACTTTTCTCATAGAAACAAAAAAACTGTTCTCAATAATTTTGAAAACAGTTTTTTAATTGAGTATAAATTCTATTTAATTAGAATATATACCATATTTTATAAATTCCTATTTTAGAAATTAATCATAGAATTTATCGAAGCGGGCAAAGCCGGAAATACGATCCGGAAGCTTCATCCCTTTGGACGTCTTATCTGTCTGTGGGTCATAAATCCATACATAGTTACCGCCTTTGCTAGCATTTAGAGCAATATATAGTTTTTTATCCTGAACGAAAAAGCCTTGTTCATAAGGTTCATCACCTGGCAATTCATCCAATACACGAACCAATTGTCTGGTTTCAATATCAACAATAGCATAGCGACCGTTATAACTGTTTCCTAATGCCGGATCCCGATACAAAATTACTATTTTGTTATTACCAATATAGTCTATTGCAGTTTCCAGAGACTTCCCGCCAACAAGCTCCGTAAGATTAAGCTCGTAACCGGCATCCGGTTCAGTTGCGCCTTTAAGCGCTCTGAGTAGTGAAATTTTGCCTGTTCCTGCACCTGTACGAGGAAAGCAAGTATAATAAAAAGCTTCTTTATCTTTTGTAAAAGCAGTCCTGAAATATGGAGAACCATTAGATACCCCAACACTTCGGCTATCGCTTACAGAATTCTTTACTTTGAAGGTTTTGTAGTCTATTACCGCAAGGTTATAGTATTGCGGTGTCAACCATTTACCATCACGGAAACTATATTGTAAATAGACCTGTCCATCTATATACGTGACAGCACCCGACATCAAGAAATTGTATCCACTCGGGAATGGCGGAAATCCTTCAATCTCTCCCTGACGTATAACACTAAGATCGGATGCTCTAAAAATAGTGTAACGTATATGCTGACCATCACCTGTTTCACCTGTCAATAGCAAAGTATCTGCATCTATCCAGGTATAACCGGAAATATCGCTGATATAAGTATATGGAACTTCTTTTACCGTTGTAAGCCTGTCTTGGGTATATTTAAACTTTTTAAATACTCCCTGATCGGTTTTGTAATTGTATATAAACCCGTTCTTCACAATATAAGAGTAGGTTCCTTTGGAATTGATTTCGTCCCCTTCTTTGGTAATATCCATTTCACCTTTTGTAAGGTCATTGGTAGCCGTCATATAGTGTACGGTATTCGGCCAGCTTCCTAAAGCTGAAAGCAGGAAATATTTATAGTCTTTTTCACCGCTTCCGGTACTTCCGGACCCAGGTTCACGCTCACAGCTGATAATGATTAAAGACGCGAGTATTAAAAATATGCTGTTTCTGAAATATTGTATCATAGTTTTTACTTAAGTAGGTATCTGAATTTTACATAGAAAGCACGTCCCTGTTTCTGAAGTTTGAAATTGTCATACGCCAGTGCATCGCCAAGGTTGGTAACATCGAATGCCAGATTGTATCTTCCGTTTTTCATGGAATAGCTGATACCTATGTTATGCAGGGTTTGTCTTGGGATAATCGGAATATTCCGTGGATTACCATAGGATTGCCAGTTCTTGTAGAACCATTCGGTCATTTGTAATCCGTAGTACAACTCTACCCGACTGTCTTTCTGCAGCCAGTTGTCTTTCCCCAAACTTATATTTACATTACCAAATAACCAGGGTTGGTTGGGAACATCTTTTTTATAGGTTGCCGAAACAACATCTTCACTGTTATTGGCAAATTTAGTATTATCATAAGCTTTGTTATAGCTTACATTCATCAATACATTCAGGAGCCTTTTGTATTGGTAACTAAGCTCTCCTTCCAGTCCTCTTGTAAAGATATTGGACAGGTTTTCGTATTTAAAGGTGCTGTTAAAAAGGTTTGGAACAGTATAGATAAAGTCTTTCGTATCGCGTATATATCCGGCACCTTCTACTCTGAATGCATGCGCTCCCCATTGGTGATTGTAATATAATCCAACATTTACATTATTGCTGGTTTCAGGTTTCACATTCATGTTACTTGTGACAGCAACACCATCTCCAAAGATTTCCTGAGGCTCTACCAAACGATAGGAACGCTCAAAAGATCCTTTTGCGCCCAGTCCTCTCAGAATTTTCACAGTTGTTGCAAAACCGTAACCCCAACTACTGAAATTATCTTTTACCGGATTATCAGTTCTGGTCGCCTGGTCAAAAACCATTTTCTGAAGTCCTACCCGATAATATTTACCAAAAAAGACGTTCGTCCAGTGTTTGTTGAAAAAATCTTGCTGATAAGCCATAGACACAATTTGTTTTGTCATCTTAGCCGGATCAATATTTTCTTTCTTTTCATCAAGCGAATTAAATGTAGTATTCTTAATATAATCGAGTACATAATTAAAAATAAGCTTATGATGTTCTGCAATTCTGTAAGTAGCTCCCAATTGTGAATAAACACGGTCTTCATACTGCATCATTATACTTTTGCCACCTTTTTCACTCGAAGCGGAGGGCTCAAAGCTACCATCCCAGCTATACTTACGCATAAGGGTATCTGTTGCTTTCTGAATACTTTTAGAGAAACCTGCATAAACATTCAGGTCCAGACGATCATTAAAAAGATTGGCCTTTTTATATTTCATAAAGTAATTATAAGCCTCTCCATTTTGCTTTACTCCACCATACACTACTTCCTGATTGGAACCGGTCTGTATCTGTTTATCGAAAAGGGATTGAGACATTCCTACAAAGAAGGAATCTGCCCAGCTTTTGTTTTCGATTCCAACCTCAGCCATACCAAAAACGGATTGATATCTGTCGTTAAAGCGTTTTACATTTCTGAGCTCGTATTCGTTTTTGGCTGCATTCCATATTTTCATATCCTTCATCAGATAGTTATTGTCCGAATGGTTATAAAAACTATTGATACGCAGGATAATGCCAGTCTTATCATCTTTGATCTGTCCATTCAGGTTGATACGCTGGGTATTAAAAGATCCGATGCTGATACCTGCATCCAGGTAATTTTTACTTGCCGAAGGGCTTATAATATTTACAGCTCCCCCCATAGCATCTGTACTCAGATGAACCGGAACCACGCCTTTATAAATCTCTACGCGGTCTGCCATATTTACAGGCAGTGTACTCAGGTCTACACCTTTTCCCAACATTTCTAAAGGAACTCCGTCTATAAAGAATTTCACCGCTTTACCAGACATACCGTTGATAGAGAAATTGTAATCTGAACCCACCCCACCTTGCTGGCGAACTTTAATCCCCGTAGTTCTGTTCAGAACCTGATTAAGATCTGCTGTAGTATTGGCAAGCTTGGCAACGTCTATAGCATTAACAGTGAAAGCACCGTCCTGCAGTGCTTTTACTTTTCCTTTACCATGTACTGTAACTTCCTTTACAACCGACTGATCATCGGCCAGCTGAATTATTAAATCAGAAGCTTCGCTACTAAAACTAACTTTCTTTCTGGACTTTTTATAGCCCTCCAGGCTAAATACCAATGTTGCCTCCCCCCTCTTGTAAGCAATTCTAAAATTTCCATTTTGGTCGGTTTGTGTTTTAATTTTTGTATTTTCAACAAAAACATTTACTCCGTTTAGCCCCTGTTTAGTATGATCCTGTACAACACCCTGAATCCAAAAACCCGAATCTTGTGCCCTGATAAGGGAGGTCGACACTACCATGATAAGAAAGATAAAAACACGCTGATATGACTTCATTATTTATAATTATTACAAATAACAAAATTAAACCTTAGCTCTTTATCTATAAAGAAAATAATCTAATTATTTTTATTTAATCTAATTAGTGTTAAAATTTATTAATACAGAAAATTAAACAGACCTTATAACAAACTGTAATACAGTACTAAATATTAAAACACCAGTTCATAATTTTTTGTTAACATGAAAAAAGTCATTCTGAAACTGTATATAATTTTTATAGATTTGCCCCGATTTTTAAGGGATTCTGGTAAAAAACACAACCAAAAATCATTCTGTTATCGCCCTAAAACGATCCATTAATGTCTTTGACATCAGGAAATCGATTTTATTTTTTTGAGATATAATATTAATACTAAATATAATTTATGACGAAGAAAGTACTTATTTTACCTATGTTGTTGATCAGTATAGTAGGCTTTTCACAGTATTCTATTTCGGAAATAAGCAAAGACGCTTATCTTAAAGATTTTGACATCGCTGTAGATATTATTAAACAGCAGCACCCTAATCCTTATCGCTTTCACAGCAAGGAAATATTGGGCAAAAAGCTGGATTCTCTACGCAAAGAAATAGAGAAGAATCCGACCTATATTGGCTTTTATATGAATACCCCGACTAAAGTACTGGGGGACGGGCATAGCTCAATGGGCATGGAATCTAATTATATGGAAGATTATGTAAGCAAAACTTCCTTTTTTCCGTTGGCAACCTATGTTCAAAACGGCAATACATATATCAACAGTAATAACAAATACGGTGTAGAGGCTGGAAGCCGCATACTGGAAGTAAATAATAAAAAGATCAGTGACCTCTTCAGCAAGGCTTCAAGACAGGCAGATGGCAGCATAAAAGTTGAAGACCTGGACATGTCATCTATTATTTCTTATACTAATGCAAAGACGTATCAGATAAAATATGAGACTCCTTCCGGTGAACAAAAGACCATCGAGCTAAAAGGCATTAACTATCCTGAATTCAACTATGAATCCAGACATGCGGTACTGCCTATAGATGTAACTTCCGGAAGTGGTGTCTATGGCTATCAACTAAATCCGGATACTTATTATCTGGCTGTAAAGTCGTTTTCGTTCAACGAAAGTTACTTCTATGAAAGGCTGAAGAAGTATTTCCAGGATATGAAAAACCTGAAGACTAAAAATCTGATACTTGACATTCGTGATAATTCTGGCGGTTCTATCAGTAATGTTCCGTTACTATATTCTTTCCTTTCTAAAGAGAAATTATTCAACAATTCCTATAAATACGGAACAAAAGTAGTGGATATCAATTACAAGGATTACTTGGTAGATCCTCAGACGGATCGATATTTCTCTGATAGTGATATCCGCAATGAAAACAATTTTATGCACCAAAGATTCGACAAGTCCGATAAAGGTGATTATTATTTTGGGAATACGAGATTAGACGATACCTATATTAAAAGTTATCCCCGTGATGGTTTATTCTTCGATGGAAAAGTAATTTTGATGATTAATAACCGTACGTTTTCGGCTGCAACATATTTCGCTTCTCTTTTTAAAAGTGAAAAAAGAGGAAATGTAGTGGGAAAAGAAACAGGATCTTGCAGCAATTTTACAACTGCAGCATGGTTTCTTACTTACAAACTACCTAATACAAAAAGTACACTTTCAATTCCGAGAACGGAGATTTTCTTTAACAGCAGCGAGGGAGATAATATTACCAAATGTACGGGTGTAATTCCTGATCACACACTGAAAACAGATTATTTCTTGAGTTCGATGAAGGAACAAAAAGATCCGGAACTGGAGTACTCTAAAACATTATTATCAAAATAAAACAGTCAAAAATATACTAAATGAACACAGCTTTTCTAAATATAAACACCAAATTCACAAAATTATTCCTACTACTACCTTTAATTATACTTTCACTTAGCAGCTGCGAAAACAGAGATACACCGGCTTCATTCAATCCGCCTGAGTGGATAAAAGGAGAATGGAGTGGTAATGATGGTATTAAATATCAGTTTTTCGAACATGATTTTATATTGACAACAGGAGGTTCACGATTCAGCTATGGTTTTGTAAACGGAAATAAATCTATGGTTAATGTTATTAAAAGCACTTCTTCGGAATATATTTTTGAGATTATAAATTACGATGTAACCAATACTTTCAATCCTCCTGGCAGTCAGAATAACACTAATAATTTATGGCAAAGAACATCATCCAGAAAGCTATATTTTAAGTTTAAAAGGAATTCCAATAATTCGATAATCGAAAACAATAATACGTTTTTCAGAACCAGTTTATAACATGAGTTTCGTTAAACATATTTCAAAGCTGCCTTTTCAGGCAGCTTTTTTATGTCTCATACTTTAAAATAACAATTCTAAAACTATACAAATGTCTCGCTCACCAGCTCCATATTCACCATAGCTCCAGTCAAATTACCTGAACTTATTGCAAGGGCTACAGAACGCATCACCGAAGTACTATCACCACAAGCAAATACACCCGGAATATTTGTTTTTTGCATATTATCGACCTGGATATAGCCATGCTCAGTTAGCATACATCCCAGTTGTTCTGCAATATCACAATTCTGTATAAACGGAATGGCAGCATATACAGCCTCGAAGTCCATGCACGTTCCATCTTCAAAAATAATATGACTAATCTGTCCGTTTTGGTGCTCTACCTCAGCAACCTTTTTTTCTATAATCGGAATATTATGTTTTTCAAGTTTTGCTTTTTGTTCCGTATCAAACTCTGCAGTACCAGATGTTAAAATTGTAAGATCCTTAGTGAGGTTATTTATCAAAGAAGCCATGTGAACAGCTCTGTCTCCATTGGCCAGAATTCCTGTTTTTTCATTACGATATTCGTACCCATGACAATAAGGGCAATGGATTACAGAAATCCCCCATGATTCAGAAAAGCCTTTGATATCAGGCATTATATCCTTGATTCCGGCTGCTAAAATAAGTTTTCGGCTACGGAATTTCTCTCCTGTATTTGTTGTTATTACAAATCCGGCATCTGTTTTCTCCCCTTTTACAGCTTCTCCTTCATAAAAATCTACAGTAGGATATTGCTCTACATCCTCTCTGGCAATCCGGGATATCTCCTGAGGTGTTTTACCATCATGAGTCAGAAAGTTATGCGAATGTGGAGTTTGACGGTTGCAAGGCTTCCCGCTATCTATTATTAATACATTTCGCAGGGAGCGTCCCAAGCTCATCGCAGAAGATAATCCAGCATAGCTTCCACCAATGATAATAACATCAAATAATTTATCTGTTTTCATTTTTTCTGATTTTGTGTATCAAACATTTTTGTCTCTGCAAAAATAATTAATGTTTTACTTAATGCAACTAAGTATCATTAACGAAATATTAATTCTAATTATTGATAAAACATATTCGGATTATGGCTGTAGTACACGCCTCTTAAAAAAAGCAGCCAACAACCTCTGAAGATTGTTGGCTGAATTATGATTATTTATTCTGTTCCGAATATTTACCAGTTAACGGAAGTGTTATTAAACTTAACTTCGAATTGCTCCGAGCTTCCGGCAGAAGTACCATTCAGATAAAGCCAGTCTGTTCCACTTTTACTATATACCTGAAGATAATAAGCATTCCCGGCTGATGTATAATCCTTGAAAGCTACAATATCTCCATCTTCAATACTAGCCGAAGTATTTCCGTCTTTCTTTTTAATCAGCACCAGTTCCAGGTTTTTGAGTGATTTCCCAAACTTTGGAAAGTAGTAATAAGCACCACCATTTAGCAATTCCCAATACCAGAAATTATTAATACGTTCACTGGTTTCTACACGGACTTTTCCTGCTTTCAAATCAAAATAATTACCACCATCAATATTCACCAGATTAAACCAGGTGTTTTCATCCGGTACGCTTCTTAAAACCTTTAACCAATCATCCGTTTTTGATAGATTTGTTGAAATATATTTACCTGTTTTTACGGACTTTAATGATACTTTATCATACTTTCTGAACTTCAGACTACTTTTAGGAGTTGTTTCATCCGAATAAATATTCCCTTCTACAGGATAATGATCGGAATAATCTGTCCAGTAATATTTGTCCTGTGTAAGATTGGTATAGGTCATCAGATTCGGACTTACAGGATCGAAAACAACATTCTGCCATACAGGAGGGGCTAAATGTTCACTGGATACAAAAATATAATCGAGATATTCCTGCTTATTCGCCGGATATGGATAATGATAAGCAGCCATAGTATTGGTCTTTGTATCCCAAGTAGAAGGAAGTCCTTTATAGTTGGGTGCAGAAACATTCAACAGGCTCAACATCTTCGGGTATTCAGGTGTATCTTTAATGATATTGAAATCTCCACCATAGATTAACATTTCATCCTTTGGAATTTTCAGATTGTCTACATAGGTTTTTATGGTCTTTAACTGATTTTCCCGGATTTGTACCTCACTTCCTTTGCATCCAGGTTGTGTAGACTGCAAATGGGTAGCTATAAAATGTACAGGCTTATTATCTTTCAGTATGCGGACATATACAAAACCTTTCAGCGCCAGACCATCGGCATCACATCCTTTAGGAAAGATATACTGATCCATATATTCAATAGGATGTTTGCTGGCCACCATTACTCCCCCGTTCTCAAATCCACCGGATATAATCTCGCGCCAGTCACCAAGTGTATTGTTCCACCCTTGTTTAGTCTGTCCCAAAACCGGTGTCAGATAAGGATAATTGATGGATAGTTTTTTACGCAGACTTGTACAGGCTGTATTGTCAAAACACTCTTGTAATAAAAGAACATCATAGTTTTTGATAAAGTCTGCATCACCCAATTTTTCGGCTCTTGTATTTTGCGACCATTGAGTTGTAGAGGCTACAGCAATATCTCTCAACAGAAAGGTATTATAACTGAGTACTTTTATCTGGCTTCCTCCAAGTCGGGAAAATTCATTGAATTTCTGAATGTTTTTGGCTTCTGCATCATGATCTCTGAACAAAGTTTGCTCTTGTCGGCAGGAAACAAAAAACATAAGAGTTAGTAATGACAAAAACCAATAAGGTTTGCAATTGAGATAATTCATATTATAATATTAATTGTGATTGGTATATAAGTCTCTTTGAAAAACTTTCCCGCAAAAATAATTAGAATACTGATCTGCAATTGTTTACCAACACATATTTAATTATTTCTTCATACTACCTTAACATTGGTATAGCATCATCTAAAATAGTATGCATTCATATTATAGAACCAGCAGCTCTATGGGGCTGCTGGTTCGGTATATCAGAATTAAAAATCTATCTGCATGAAGAATTGATTGAATTGTTAATATACCCCGCTCCTTTTGGCGGTTGTACAAAATAGGAAGTTCCATATGTATTTCCGGGACGAAAAAAATCTGTAGAGATAACCTGTGCGCCACTACTAAAAGCAGCTTTGGAACGTGTAAAATCATTCATTTTGGCTTCATAAGTTTCTATATCTGATCTCGTCCTTACCATAAACCCTTTTTTAACCATTTCCTGAATTTCTTTTTGTCTTACAATAGCGTTGTCTAATAGTATGAAAGCTGCAAAATCATCATCCGGTTCACTATTCAGGAACATAACACGATTCTGAAGAGTTCCGTTTATCAGGTATGGATTATTCTTAGACGAAAGTGTCCCCGCGCTTCCGGGTAGCAACATAAAGATAAACTTACCTTTGCTGTCGCTTAGTTTTGGCCAGTTATTGTGAGTTACAGCTTCTTTCAGACTTGCATATTTACCCTGAATACTTGCAGGAGTGATAATCTTATCTTTACCCAGGTACTGCAAGATTTCTTTATCCAGATCGTCATAGGCTTTCTTATCGAAAGGTAAAACCTTGGTACTGTTAGGAAAAATCGGAAACCCTGAATCCTTGGCTTCGACCATAATAAAAACTGGGGTATGACCGGAATGAGCATCGGACCAGCTGCGCAGTGCTATAAGCGCATCTTTGAGGGTTGGATAATGTGATCTGAAATCAATATCGGCCATGTGTAAAACCTTGAATCCGGGCTGATTCAGTCCTTTTGTATTGTGAGGAGCCAAATTAGTAATACCTTTTTCTTTTAGTATCTGATAAGTAGCCGGAGTACTGAATCTGCCGCCATCCGGATCATAGTATACATCAAGCTCCAGACCACGCAGATTAGCATTCAGCTGCTCTGTAAAATCCGGATGATTATAGTTAAGTCCTTCTTTTATATCAAAATCATACGGATGGTATTCTTTAAACTTTGCTTTTTGTTCTTCGGACATCGTACTGCCAAATTTTTGCATCAATCCGCTAATAATTGGTGATGCCATATCCAGTACTTTAGGATCTACCGGTTGTGCATACGAATTATGTGTTCCGACAACCTGTATCTGGTTAATTTTCAGATTTTGGCATTTGTCCTGTGCCTGTATTAGCGCCGCCATACAAAATGCAGCGGTGTATATATACTTTTTCATATAAATAAAATTGTTTCTGACTAAAAATTGAAATTGATCCCCATTTGTCCTCTGATTCCTGAATAAGAGATGTTTTCAACACGGCTCTTTACTCCCATATAATAGCGGTTGGGTTCGTTGAAAATATTATTAAGCTCTACAAACAGGCGAATATTTTTATTAATGCTGTATGAAGCAGAAGCGTCTACCGTAAAGTTTTTATCAAAATATTGGTAATGATCCGGGCCTGCTGCAGTTCTCACTTCGCTAACATAATTGCCTTTATAATTTCCCGCAAGACGAAGCATCAATTTGCTGGTTTCGTAAAACAATATTGCATTGAAAATATGCTTGGCCTGATTAGGAATAGTGGCTGTCATAGTACCCGTCTGTTTTCCGTTTTCATATACAGGCATCCTCATTTTGGATGTGATATAGGTATAATTTCCTTCAAAACCGAGGTTCTTTAAAAATCCGGGAAGGCCTTCAAAACGTTTGGATATTCCTGCTTCAAAACCAAAAAGGCTGGCTCCTTCCAGGTTTTTGGGCGAAGTAAATGTATATGGCCTCCCGCCGATATCCACAATAGATTGATCTTTGTAAATAAGATTGGTAATATCTTTATAAAAAACTCCAGCTGTAAAAAGGTCCAGCTTACCAAAATAGTTTTCAAACATCAGATCAAAGTTGTTGGAAAATGTAGGTTCCAGCCTGGTATTTCCCTGATTGACTGTATTGGTAATGTCGTTTATAATTGTTCCCGGATTAAGATCATTGAAGTCCGGTCTTGCGAACGAACGGGTATAAGCTGCCCGAAGGATACGGTCTTTGCTAAGATTCCATTTTACATTGACCATCGGAAGGACTACATTATAAGTTTTACTATCTTTTATATCCTCCGCTTTATCTGCAACAACTTTCTTTCCCCAGAATGTAATATCATTATATTCATTTCTAATTCCCCCCAACAACTGAAAATTGTCTGTAATTTTCCAGGTTCCCATAATATAAGTTCCCCAGACTTTTTCAGTTCCGCGGTAAGAGCTTGTCAGGTTGGAGTTGCTGTCTTTCTTGCTTACCTGCATCAGCCCCAGACGGTTTTGTGTTGCAGCATCATACATATTGTCGATCTGCCCATTGGTAATCTGATCGATAATAACAGTATTATAAGGATTCCCCAGGGGATTCATAAAACCTCCTTTGTATGGAAATCCTTCACGCTCCAGCTGATTCATATAAGTAACAGGGTTACCCGGAATTCCCAATGAAGATTTGGGCATCCAGACCAATACACTGGCATCTACTACTTTTTCTTTATTTGCGTATTTTGTTCCGAACTTTAATTCAAAATTATCCGATACCTTATACTTTACATCTATTTGCCCTCTTAAATCTGTTTCGCTGTTGTGATTCTGACTAAGGATTACCTGATTTAGCTTTAACTGATCTGCTGCTATTGGCATTTGTTGATGCGGTAATGTATAATCACCCGTGTCCCCTATACCGTCCGGCGCATCCATCGCCATATATTTCCTGCCATCCGCAGAGAGATTTCCGTACGTCATTGGCTGGATGAAATTAACGATAGGATATCCCCGCTCCGATTTCTCCAGATTCTTCGGTGAGTCGAATCTGAATTCTGAGCGTGCTTTTGATAACGACCAGGTAATTTCCATACGCTGACCAGCCTGATGACTCCCGCCTAATTCCATAGAGTACAAATCCGTAAGATAATCTGCATGTCTGGCCTGAAGTGTCACATTCTTATTATCAAAATTGAAATAAGTTTCCCGCACAGACTGTCCGTCTTTATACTGGCTATATAACCCTCTTACATATAGTTTATTCCGGCTGTTGATCTCATAGTCCATTCCCATATTAAAACCTAGTGTTCTTCTGTTGGCCAGATAATCCCGAAGCTGCAACTGATTAACAGAATAAGAAGCGGTCTTATCAGCAAGTCCGTAATTGAAAATGTTTCGCATCTGGTCTATTGCTGTGGAGCGTTCCCAGATTACAGCAGAAGTAATAAATTTCAGTTTACTGGTAATCTTATTCCCATAGACCACGGAAGCATTATAAGTTGGAGCTTTAGCCATATTAACGTATCCGCTGGCTGCACTTACTGCTAAAACTTCTTTATTAGGTGATGTTTTGGTAATAAAATCTACATGTCCTCCGATAGCATCACCATCAAGATCTGGCGTAAGTGCTTTGGATAAACGTACATTCTGGATTAGTTCGGACGGAAAAATATCCATTTGTATTCCACGGTTAGCATTGTCTCCGCTGGCACTCGGCATTCTGTTTCCATTGAGCGTAGAGGCAGTCCATTGTATAGGTGTTCCTCTTACAGCAACAAAACGCCCCTCCCCCATATCCCGTTCAATAGATACACCCTGCATTCGCTGTACAGCATCTGCAGCATTACGGTCCGGCAGTTTCCCAATAGCATCTGCAGAAAGAACTTCTGTAATCGTATTGGAATTCTTTTTCATGGTAATAGCCCTGGCCTGAGAAGCTTTGTATACACTGGTAACAACAACTCCCTGAATATTATTCTCTTTAACTTTTGTACCGCCTAACTTAATCAGTCCCAAACTTACCGGGACAGTTCCTGAAATTGTAAAAGGAACAGAAAGATTATCATAGCCTTTATATTCTATAATCAGTTTGTATGATCCGTCCGGAATATTATTCAGAATAAAGGAACCATCTATATTAGAGGTTATACGCTCCTGCCTGTTCTCAATATATACAAGGGCATTGGGAAGGTTACCTTCATTATCTGTCACAGTTCCGCTGACGGAGGTCTGGGCAAAAGCAAAAGAGCCTAAAAAGAAAAATGCAGCTTTCGTTATCAAAAGTCTTTTTCGTGTCATCTTCGTAAAATTTTGTACAAAGATGTCTGTCCCCCAAAAAGTTTTAGTTCATTAAAACTTTAAACAACTAAAATTCGGAAACATCAAAAACAAAATATTGATTGTCAGTAAATTACAAATATTAAATTATTGTAAACCAGGTAAATATTCTGAAGGGAGACAGTTAAATTCTCTCTTAAAATATTTGTAAAAAGTGGATTTGGATTTGAAACCACACTGAAAAGCAAGATCGGTAACATTCACTGAAGGATCCTGTGTCAGGATTTGTTTAAAGTGCATAATGCGGTTTCTGTTGGTATACTCATGAAAGTTGGAATTCAGATACTTATTAAAGGTTATACTAAGATCTGCTTTACTAATTTCCAGATGATCTGCCAGCTGACTCAGCGTAAATTCCTCATCAAGATAAACATTACTCTCTTTATAAAAATACTCTATAGCTTTCTGTAACGAATCGAAATCTATTTTTGAAAGATCTTTATACTGGTATGTCTCCTTGGATTCAGCAGATTGCTGAATAATTTCGCGTTCTTCTTTCAGCCGGAACTGGTACGTTAAAATATAAACGTACAATATCCACCCGAACTGAATAAGAAACATCAGTATATAAACCTTCTGATATTGCATTCTATCTGATGAAGAATAAGATATAGCATATAAAATGAGAATACTGGCAAGAATATAGCACAAAAGATATCTGAAGTTATTAGCTATAGCATGATTAACAGTTTTCCGATGCTTCACCAGAAGAAAAATAGACAAAGCGAGACATAGAATCCAGTAATAAGTATAGTAAATGAAATAAGCTTTGTAAAAGGCTATCGCAGCATCTGCCCACGAAAGATCGAGCAATTTCGCTGATATCACTACCGTATGATGCACCACGACTAAAGACAAAGGTGGTATAAGATACTTCAGCTTGTCCCGCCAGCGGGCATTAATAAGATCTGCTGTAGCATAAAGAAAAATTAAGCCTTTAAAAACGCGCAGGCTTCCCGGAATTTCATACATCACCCATTCGTATCCAAATCTCTGAATAATAAAATATTCATACCCCATGTCCAGTACTACTACCAGAATATAGAGCAATAGCATATTGAGCAGAGACTTTCTGTTTTTTATTAAACACATTAATAATGCAAGCGTAATCAGCGCCTGAAGCATTACTACCATTATAATATATAACATGGCTGGCTAACGTTTGGTCAAAGTTATATATTTTCATTGTGGCTCCTTTTAACTGTTTATTAAATCTGCAAGAAATAAATCCCGGGGATTATACAGTACCCGAAAACAGTAAAATACTATTACTCAATTAAAAAATTCCTAACTAAAATATAATGCGTCAAGTTTTGTCGCCACGAGCCTTCATCTTTGCCCCATAAAGAAAAGTCAGCAGTCAGATATTAGAAATAAATATCACTTCCTGTCTCATATCCTCAAACCCATTAGCCTCATAATCTTAATAATCTTACAGACTTAAAATCTATGAAACACTACATCACAAAACCACCGTAAACCACAATGAAACAAATGAATCAATTATTAGCCTTTTAAAATTTAAAATATTATGAAAAAATTAAGCATTTTACTATTTGCAGTCCCTAGTTTATATTTTGCCCAATTAACAACACCTTTAGGGCAAATACAGTCAACTACTAATCCCGAAACCAAAAATATAGGGATTGGAACAACAACCCCAGATCAAAAATTGGTAGTCAGCTTTAATAATGAACCTAAAACAATAAAATTCTATCAACCAGTACTCAATTCAAATCCTGCTTATTCATTAGCATCTTCATTAATGTTTACTTGGTATAATGAAAATGCAGATATAGGTATGATTAGAGGAGGGGATAAGGATATTTTAGGTTTAGGTTTCAGAATCAATGGTCAGGAAAAGATGCGTCTGAATTATAATGGGAACATAGGGATAGGTACATCTTCTCCTCAGGCGAAACTCAATATTTATGGAGCCCATGGAGATACAAATCTTTTATTACATTCAATTGGTAATGGTACTGATGTACCAGCCTATTTAAATTTGTGGGCGTCAGAACCTGGTCTTACGTACAATGGTGTGGGAATTGGGAATAACATTAAACACTGGGATATAGCTTCACAAACTCCCTTTACACGATTTGATCTGTTAAGAGGAGGCTCTTACATGAGGTTACTGGACAATCAGATTTTGTTTACTACTGTAGATGCTACAGGTAAGCCAACGAAAGCACTAAATATTGCAGCAGGGGGTAACGTATCAGTTACTAACAAGCTCGAGGCTAAAGAAATTAAAGTCACCACCACTCCTACCGCAGATTTTGTTTTTGAAGATTCGTATCAACTCCCCGACCTAGCCAGTATAGAAAAACACATTAAGGAAAAGAAACACCTACCAGAGATTGCCTCAGCTGCTGAAATGCAAAAAGAAGGTGTAAACATCGGCGATTTTCAGATTAAACTTTTACAGAAAATTGAGGAGTTGACACTTTATTCTATTGAGCAGAATAAACAGAACAAAGCACAACAGGAAAGAATCCAAAAACTTGAAGGGCAGATTAAAACCTTATTTAACAAATAAACTTCTCAACACTACGAAAAAAAAACTGAAAGTCTTTTTTAATACGTCAAGTTCTGTCGCCACGGGCCATGATCTTTGTACCAGAAAGAGAAACACTAAAAAATAAAATATTATGAAACCATTAAAAAATTCCAAAAATAGGTCTCCTTAGAAACAACCTAAAACAAATCTAACCAATTATTAATCCTAAAAATAAATATTATGAAAAATATATACAGTATGCTTTGTTTATTTACCAGCTTACTATATACACCTCAAATTGTTCCCAAGGCACTTTCTGGCGGAACAGAGCCCAATTATAATTTACCGGAGACTATTAAACCCAGTCCGGAATCTTTTTACAGAACCCAGTTTGGAAATGTTCCTGCCAATGAATTCCGTGGTATGCAAAATCTTTCCATACCATTACATACATTAAAATACGGAGATATAAATATTCCTATAACCTTGAATTATTCTAAACTAGGCGTTAAAGTCAATGATATTCCTAATGATGTTGGAATGAGCTGGGTGCTGGAAACAGGAGGTCTAATCAACAGAACAATCAATGATGCTGCAGACGAACTAGCCGGGGAACGAAAATATTTTGACTCTTATAGTGAATTAGTAGCATTAAATACTCCAGATGGTACTTCGGGAGCAACTGAACTTAATAGACTAATTACTCAAAACACTATTGATCTGGAGGTTGATTATTTTAACTTCACTTATCCTGGTAATTCTGGCAGTTTTTATTTGGACAAGAACTACAAGCCGGTACTGATTACTGATAACAAGAGCTGCAAAGTAGAATTTAATAATAACTTTAATGACTGGTATCAGTTTGTTGTCACAGACAATTCTGGCATTAAATACTATTTTGGCGGAGTAAATGCACAGGAAGAAACCGGAAATAAACTT
Source organism: Elizabethkingia sp. YR214 (assembly GCF_003058195.1). Classification (GTDB taxonomy): domain Bacteria; phylum Bacteroidota; class Bacteroidia; order Flavobacteriales; family Weeksellaceae; genus Elizabethkingia. The sequence goes on along the minus strand of NZ_QBUH01000014.1, from coordinate 3,839 downwards.
AATATGGCTACAAGAGCTGTTACCAGTTTCTTTTTAACTAAAATTGTAGATACAAAAGGAAATGAAGTTAACTATCAATATTCTGTTGGTTCTGCAAAATCATACACTTCAGAAAAGGTACAGTCAAGATTAATGCATGTGACGGACGATCCTAACTGTCCACAACTTGGAAGTGATAATGGAATAGTAGAAAATAACCAGATGTTTACTATAAAAACTCCCATTACACTAAATAAGATCTATACAGATGATACCGAAATTGTTTTTGACAGAAGTCCATCTTCTCCGGGTACAAGCAAACTTAATAATTTTAAAATCTATTATAAAGGAGATTTGAAAAGTGAATTCAGATTTAATTATTTGATTCAGACTTTTACAGCAGTAGAAGAAAGATTTTTCTTAGAAAAAATAGAAAGCTATACCTATCAAAATGGACTGACAACAAAAAAAGATGAGTATCTACTGGAGTATAATGATCCACAAGGATTACCTAAAAGACTAAGTAATAGTGTGGATTATCTGGGGTATTATAATGGTATCAATAATTTGACCTTACTTCCCAATACGGATCTTTTTGGGAATACTATTTATGCGTGGTATATGGGTGCGAAAATAGCAAAAATTAGCGGCGATGCTGACCGGAGACCTAGTTTTATAAATGCCCAAAAAGGAACTTTAAAATCTATTACTTATCCGAGTAAAGGAAAATCTGTTTTTGAATATGAATCCATCATTGCTAAAACAAAAACTTATGAGGCTCCTCAAAGTATTGGGGTTTCATATAATGGAAATACTCAGGCATATTTGGATATTAATGGGGCTACAGTCGATTCTGCATCAATAAATGTAAAAATAGATATGTCATCATTTATTGATCAAATCACTGTCCAAAAGGGAGAATTTATTGCAGAAGTTTTCAATAGAGATACTAATCAGCTATTGTTTACTCGAACCTATAATATTCCAAAAACGAATGATGCTTTAGCAGTGGATTTTCCATTAGATATTGATAAAACTGTGAATTACAGAATTGTATTAAGGATTGGAGCTTATTGTAAAGAATGTGAGGGCATACTTACTGTAGAACCCTATCCCAATGGTTATACAACCACTGAAGATGCAGGACTAAGGTTAAAAAGGCAATATGATACTACAGACAATTCTTCTATCAATACAAAAAGATATTATTATACTGATTATAATAGAATTGGTGATATTATGAATTTAAGAGATATTTATAAACCTTACTTCGTAGATATCAAGTCTCAGGCTAAATTTGTACAGCCTTCATCCTGTTCAACAGGGGGTATGCTAAGCGCTACATATTATTATTTAAAATCTTCTCCTAACAGTATGCTTTATTTGGATGATATTAATTACAATGATATCTCATATAATAATGTTGTTGTGAGTTATGGGGGAGACAATTTTGAAAAAGGTGGAGAAGAAAAAGTTTTTGATAATGGAAATGTTAACAGTATAGCGTTTCTGGTAACTCCTTCAGATTTTCCACAAAATGCAGATGGCAGTACCCCGGATTTTTCTTCTTTAACTCATTTGCTGGAACAGACGTTGGAAGGAAAAAAACAATATTTTCAAAAATATAACGGACAGTTACTTCAAAACAGAATCTTCAGGAGAGAAGGAAATAGCCTCTTTGTAAAGCAAGTGGTCAATAATACCTATTCCAAGACAACCAATAAAGAAATCTATAATTTGATAGGAACTGAGGTTTATGAAAAGTTAACCTTTCCATCAGGAGTTCAACCAGGTACAACAACGTCAAACTTTTTAATTGGATACTATCCTCTGGCATCATATTATGGAAATCTAGTAAGTACAGCTACCAAAGAGTATTTTGACAATGTTCCTGTAAATGTACAAGATGATACCTCCTACAGAAAATTAATAACAACAACCTCAAATACGTATGATAATCCAGTGCATAACAGATTAACGGGAACAAAAATGAACAGTTCTGATGGCACATCCCTTAACACTACATACCAGTATGCCCACGAAAAAAACAATCAGTATCTAATTGATAAGAACATAATCGGGGTTCCACTACAAACTACTTCGTCAAAAATTGAGGGTAGTGTGAATAAAACTTTATCTAATATTGAAACCAAGTATCCAACCAGTCAAACAGAAGCTAATACAGAAACTTCAGGATTGCCACTTCCAAAGTCCGTTCAAAGCAAGGATCTACAAAACCCGACAATTGCTAAGGCTGAAATCACCTATGATCTGTATGACAACAAAGGAAATATTCTTCAGTACTCAGTAAAAGGAAAGCCGGTAACGGTTATCTGGGGTTATGGTCAGACACAACCTATTGCAAAAATAGAAGGCGCTGCTTACAATCAGGTTTCTGCTTATGTATCTGCTATTATTGCCGCTTCGGATGCAGATAATACACAAGGAACTGATCAGTCTGAACAGGCTTTAATCGGAGCATTGGATCTTTTCAGAAACAATACTGCATTATCCACTTATCAGATCACTACTTATACTTATAATCCACTGATTGGTGTAACCAGCATCACGCCATCTTCAGGGATACGCGAAATCTACAAGTATGATTCGGCTAACAGACTGGAATCCGTAAAAGATGTAAACGGAAACTTACTGAAAGAGTATCAGTACCGATATAAGAATTAAATACGAAGTCGGAAGTTAGAAGTACAAAATATTAAAATTAAGAGAGAAAGAAGCAGGTTGGTGCTTTCATCACCTGCTCTCTCTTCTATTAGAGATTAGAAGCTAGCCCTTATAACTGAACCTTTTATAATTCTTATTACTATCCTTTCAAAAAAACAAAAAGCTAAAACTTTTTTTAATACGTCAAGTTTTGGCGTCGCCAGCAATGATCTTTGTCCAAAACAATAAAATCAATTATTAATCTTAAAAACAAAACATTATGAAAAAAATATTATTATCCCTATCGTTAATACCTATTCTGTCTTTTTCACAGATAGCCACACCATCAGGACTTGTCCAAAGCACTACAAATCCAGCTACATCTTATGTTGGGATTGGCACTAATACTCCCTCTCAAAAGCTTGATGTTAACGGACTTATTCAGGGAGGTTTTGGTGCTGCCTCTACTTCAGGCGTTCTGGATTTCAATGATGTTTCAAACACAAAATCAGGTTCAGGGGCAACACTTTTACTCGGGACAGCGCAAAACGGTATTACCCGAGCAGGAGCTGTGTATTTTCATACTTTCAACTTTGAATTTGCAAGTAAAAACGGGAATGGAAATATTACTCAAATGGCAATTCCCTACTCATCTCCAGCTTCAATTAATTCAGGAATTTATTTTAGAGGAAGATACTCAAATAGCTGGACAGACTGGGTTAAAATTATTTCTGAAAATGTAAACGGAAATGTAGGTATCGGAACTATTAATCCACAAAATAAACTGGATGTTAACGGAACTGTACATGCTAAAGAGGTAAAAGTTGATATGGCCGGATGGGCAGATTTTGTATTCCAAAGTGACTATCAATTGTCAGCTCTTGAAGAAGTCGAAAAACATATTCAGGAAAAAGGCCACCTTCCAAATATTCCCAGTGCAAAAGAAGTCATAGACAACGGCTTATCTCTTGGTGAAAGTCAGAAACTGTTACTTCAAAAGATCGAAGAGCTGACATTATATGCCATCGAACAGAATAAACTAATTAAAGAACAACAAAAAAAAGTACAGCAGCTGGAAAAAGAATTAAAAACAATAAAAAAATGAAAACTATAAAATATATTACAGCAATAGCTATTATGATAGCTTCATTTGGAGTTATTAAAGCTCAGAATTACAACCCTATTATTAACTACAA
>NZ_QBUH01000013.1 GCF_003058195.1 Elizabethkingia sp. YR214 | reverse complement strand
TAAGATTGTTCGATTACTTCTAAATTTTCAGATTCTAAATTTCTTTTAAAGTAATCTACAACATATGTAGCATTAACATTCTGGAATTTTTGATTTGCTGTCTGTAGTTTGTTTTTAGGTTGCAAATCATCATTATTACAACTGCTAATAATACATAATAACGCTACAGAAAAAATGGTTTTTAGTTCTTTTTTCATTTTATTTTTTTGATTTTAGTTAATCCGAATTTATAAACATAACCCTAATAAACTATAAAAAACTGATGCTACTTGCATCCTACAGGCAATAAAAATTAAAAAAAAAACAAAACAACCGATACCATTTGATTTTAAGTTTTTAGAATTTTATTTTGATTTAAAGACAAAAAAACATTCTAAACTAGGATTGTAGTTCGATAAGCACATATAAACAATAAATCTATATCATTAAAAAATTGATTTCTCACTTAACCTTAAAATTTTTCTTTAATTCCTATTCATTTTAGACTGGGTATTTTTTTTATGCTCAAAACCGAATAGCCAAAATTAAAAAATTGGTTGGGAGAATCTCCAAATCTTTTCCGTAAAAAACCAATATCAATAATATATTTCCAGTAATGCTGAGCTGCAATATCCTCCATATTAGTAAAATCATCACTTTTTATATTATTTTGATAATTTGTCATAGGTTCATAATAGTTTTCCGAACGTCTCAGCACTTCTTTCTGATTTTCAATCTTACATTCTACTGTTTGTTTTCACAATTGTTTTTTTTAGTGGCTCACGTGCTTCTAACTGGCCTTTAACCTGATCCGAATGTTCAGTTTGGCCGTACAACGGAAGCTCTATTCCATGTGGTAAGTGATGACTATTACAGCTACAACACTGTTCTCCATCATTTTTTGAATCAATTTATGTGAAATTTTAATCTGAAAATGATCCAACATTAGTAATCCCAAATCCTCTAACGGAATTTTACCTTTTAGTTTCCAGACAGAGTATATACATCTGCTCATCTTTGAGTTTAAGATAAGCAGGATTGCCAATATAGATGGAACGGGTAATCATAATTATTCGCTTATTTTAGTAATTTCTCCTAAATGATTTAATCTGAATTTATAGTACTTAAAAAAATAAAGAATCCAAACTTCTAATATTATAGAGTCTTTTACTTTCTAAATACAGGGGTTTGCAACAAAATAAAAAAAGGGACAAATCTTTCTTTTTAGATTTGCCCCTAGAAGTAGCCCCGAGCAGAATCGAACTGCTATCTAAAGTTTAGGAAACTTCTATTCTATCCGTTGAACTACAGGGCCTGAAGAATTATTTTGGAAATCTGTCTTTTACAAGATTTAGCTCAATTCCGTGTTCCAAATAAGCTTTCAGGCCGGCAAGTACTAAAGTGAAGCCTTCTGTAGAGTCACGGACAGCCGAGATAACGGTGTCTTCATCACCTGTAAAATTGCTGTTGATTACAGAAACAAAAGTATCACCTCCATGTTCAGAGAAGGTCCAAACAACCGGAGTCTTTTCTTCATAATTCCCCCATAGTATTGATATTTTCTGATTAGGCTGAAGCTCCATTACTTCTACATCAACATCAACGTTGTACATTTCCCATGTCCAGGTAATATTTTTGTTTTCATCGAGCCTTCCGGAACTTTTAGTGAACCAGAACTTAGTCGTTATTTCAGGGTTTATAAAAGCTTCATAAACATCAGCAATAGGTTTTCTGATCAACATTTCTGCTTTTGCGTAACGGTTATTATTTTCCATTGTTGTTATTTTTGTAAGTCTAAATTTAAAACATAATTTTTAATCGTTTTATAAAAATAACAACACAGGCTAAGAGCCTGTGCTGTCCAAAATAAAGTAAAAGTAAAATGTTTAAAATTGATTAAGGAATCATTCTCGCATCCTCTACACGGAAGGTTTCAGTTGCCTGAAAAGACTGTCCGAAACGATCTGTTGCACGGATGTTAATCTTATGCTGTCCTTTTTCCAGTTTTTTAGGAAACTCAGCGTTCCATAGATGGGTAGAGAATTCCGGATTAGAAGGTCTTCTGCCTTCCAGTAATTGTGGATTAATATCCCATTTCAGAACTTCTGTTACATATTTAGGGTCATAATCTTTAAGATAGCGCATGGGTTTCCAATCGCTATTATCAATCTGGAATTCTACCTTATCATTAGGAGCTCCCATAAAGAAGTTAGCGACAATCTGTGCTAATGTTTTCCCCGGATATGGGATAACCTTTGGTGCAAATATGGAAATCTGATAGTCATTTGGTTTTCCGGCAACCTTGTATTTGATTTTATAATCTGTATCACTAAAGTGAATAAAGGCATAACCTCTTGGAGTTCCATCTCGCATTGTAGATGCAGGTACACCCAATTCGTCTGCCGTACCGGAATACCAATCACCAGCGGTAGTTCCGGCATTAAATTCATATAATTTATGCTCTTGATTCCAACCTTGCTCTTTTCCATAGGTTAGTTGCTGTTGGATATGAGTGTGGGCAGACATTAAGAATGATTTTTTAAAAGGCTTCAAAAGATTAAATAGCTTCTCGCGATCTGCATTTCGGAAATTTTCCTCATCATAGATCATAGGAATATGGAAGGAAATAACCACAAGTTTGTTTTTATCCACCAGTTTTAGATCATTTTCTATAAAGCTTAGCTGCTCCGAACGAAGTCCACCCCAATATCCCTTTCCATCCCGAGGATCAGGATAAAGAATATCATCCAATACAATAAAGTGAACATTCCCGTAGTTGAATGCATAATTGTTTGGGCCAAAGTTCTTTTTGAATGTTACATCGGATTGTTCGTCTGTTGTAGCGTCGTAGTTCATATCGTGATTTCCCATTACATTGTACCATGGAAGTCCAATTTCCTTTACAGCATCAGCATAATGTGGCTGAAGACTTAGATCATCTCCGACAAGATCGCCAAGGCTGATCCCAAAAGTGTAATTCTGGATTTCTTTCAGGTTTTTGATTTCCTGTACAATTCCTCTTTTGAAATATTCAATTTGCTTTTGGGTGTAAGGTTGCGGGTCTCCGAATACGATAATATTGAAGTCTTTTTTGTCTTCTGATTTTACCAACGGGAAATTAATTTCTCCCGGAAGATTTCCTGTTGGGCCTATTCCTTTGTATTTGAACTGTGCCGGAGCGCCTTTCGGGTTGTGATGGTAGTAAAACTTTGGGGTATTATTACCATTTAACGGAGTATGATAGCCAGATGGTTTGATAACAAAAAATATATTTTCTTCACCCGCAGGCAGCTGATATGCACCTTTACTGTCCGTCAACACAACCTGAATGCCATTGGATACCGCAATATTGGAAATTCCGGATTCACCGGTGTCTTTTATCCCGTTGTTGTTTTTGTCTTCAAAAACATAACCTTTTGCAATGTTCTGTGCAGATAATACTCCGCAAAGTAAAATAGCTGATAATAACTGAATTTTCATCTTATTTTATGATTTATAGTTTTACTTATTCCACCATACTTTGATGTTGATATCGTCTCCGCCCATCTGTTGTACAGCTTTTTGATAATTCTCGGAATTTAGTACTCTGGATTGGGTAGTATACATATACCGTTGAGGCAATTTGCCTTCATTTTGCAGTCCGCCATTATTCGGAAGTTTAGGTAGCCCGGTTCTGCGTTGTTCAAACCATTGTTGATGATCTATAAAAAACAGGGCAACATATTTTTGCAGCATAATCTGCTCGAAGCTATTATTAAAGGCTACCTTTGGGTTACTGAAATAACTGGCAGGTACTTCGGTTCCCCATTGCTCCAGATTGGCTTTCACGCCTGCTTCGTAATAAGATTTTGTGTTTCCGGTAACAATGCCTTTATAAGAAAGTTCAGCCATAATAAACTGTACCTCGGAATAGGTCATCATAAATAATCTCATAGGCGCTTTGGCTAAATTCTGGCTAAGCTGGGAAGGTTGGTAATCGAAATAAGTACCCAAAGGATAACCTGCAGGAGCACCTTTGTATCCAATATCCTTATTTTTCAGATCCTTTGCTTTTGTCAGGAAAACAGGAATTCTTGGGTCCTTATTGTCCAACAAAGTATTGACGAAGAATTCTCCGGCAGCCCTTGCTGTTGTAAAATCCTGAGGGCGTGCAATAGGAGGGAGGAATGGTGCTATACCGGAAATGTCAAGAGCGGCATTGTCTGCATTAGAAGAGAAAACAGGATAGTTGACCGGATCATTTACTATTTTTCTGATTCTCTCATGAACATTGATTTCTCCGTTTTTAGCAGAAATTCTGGTTAGCAATCGAAGAGAAAGACTGTTGGCAAATTTTTTCCATTTTATAATACCATCTACAGAAGCTTCGCCTTTATACAGAATATCAGATTCGGCAAGTTTCTTTTTTACATCCAGTAAACTATTGGCTTGGTTTAGCTGATCTAGCAGGCTGATGTAGATATCTTTTTGTCTGTCGAATACTGGCTGTTTTACACCTGTATCCAATTGGGAAGCCTGTGTCATAGGAATATCACCAAAGCTGTCTGTAAGATTAGCATAGATCCATGCATTAAGAATTGTTCCGATTGCCAGATTGTTATTATCACCTTCCTGTCTGGCTATATCCATCATATCCCGTACCTGCTTCAACCATAGATAAGAAGTGTTCCACATACCTTGCCCGGTTTTGTCGGTCATATAATACCGGCTTATAATATTGCCTTCGTTTGGAAAGTCAACGGAAACCTGCATCAGGTCAAATGTAAAATCATTGGCTCTGTTGTAGCCATACGATGACATGTTGTATAATACCGGATTCAATAAACTTCCGGAAGTCGGATCTTTTATTCTGCTGTCATCGGTATTGATTTGTTCAAAATTTCGGCTGCATGAACCGGCGATCAGAGAAAGGCTTAGGGGTATTATAAATTTAAAATAAGATTTCATGAAGTAAAGAATTAGAATTTAACATTAAGCTGCATACCAATTGTTCTGGCAGAAGGTAATTGTCCTACCTCTGCTCCGGGAGTAATGGTGCTGTTGTTTAGTGTAGCAGCTTCCGGATCGAATAATGGGAATTTAGTCCACATCCATAGGTTCTTACCATATACTGCAACTGTAAGTTCTTTTAGTTTTAGCTTTCCAATGCTGGCATCTGAGAAGGTATAAGATACTCTTGCATCTCTAAGCTTAATGAAAGAAGTATCGAATGAATTGGTTTCTACATTGGCGCGGCGGTAATAGTCTCCATAATAATTGGTTAACAGAACTTTTTTAGTGTTCGGAGAGTAGCTGCCGTTAGCATTTTGTATTACGCCTTCGCCAATAACCATACCGTCCGGGTTTTCTCTTCCCCATAAAGTATGTCCTAATTTCCCTTGCTCAGTCATTTTGTGATGAGACTGGGAATATGCCATCCCTTTGTACTGACCATCGAACGAGAAGCTTATACGGAAATTTTTAATTCTAAATTCGTTCTGAAGTCCGGCTCTCCATTCCGGGAATGCATTTCCTACATATTCAATATCCGAAGGTCTGGCAGGTAATCCGGTAGTAGGATCATAAATTACCTGTCCATCCGGAGCACGTTTTAGTTTGTAACCATACATATCACCAAGGGATCCTCCAACGCGAACCTGGTAGAATAGAACATCTCCTACAGAAGCAACTGTATATGGATTTCCTTCAAATTCAGCAGGGAGACTTAGTACCTTGTTCCTGTTAGCAGACCAGTTGGCATTAATGTTCCATGTAAAGTTTGGTTTTTTTATAGGGGTAGCATTAAGCGTAATTTCCAGACCTTTGTTTTCTACACTTCCTGAGTTGATAAAGCGTGATCTGAATCCACTTTCAGTAAGAGCTGGAATTTCAACAATCTGGTTTTTTGTAATATTTTTATAGAATGTGAAATTAATGCCTAATCTGTTTTTGAACATGGAGAAATCCATACCTCCTTCGTAGTTGGTATTTTTCTCAGGAAGAAGATTGGTATTGTTCAGTGTATTGGGTGCTATTACTGATCCTGATATTTCTCCTATACTATAATATTTGTCCAGTCTGTAAGGTTTGGTACCATTTCCAACCCCTGCTACAGACAGTCTTAATTTCCAGAAATCGAAAGTATTTTTTATACCGAATATATCAGAAAGGATAAAGCTGGTACTGGCAGAAGGGTAGAAGAAAGAGTTGTTTCCTTTTCTTAGTGTACTGGTCCAGTCATTTCTGGCAGTAAGATCCAAATAAACATATTTTCCATAGTTCAAGGAGACTAAACCATAAATACTGTTTTCCTGTCTGTCTTTAGGCGAAGGGATAGCGCTGAACAAAGAAAGTCCGTTGGAAAGGGTGTATATATTCGGTTTTCTCAATCCTGTGGCGCGTGTCATTTCATAACGGTATTCATTATACCTGATATTTCCTCCTAATGATGCACTGATGCCTATTTTACTATCTTTCTGATTGTTTTTATAGCTGAAGAGAATATCATTATTGTATTCCTGATTGGTGATATGTTCTTCTCTGTAATAACCTTGTGGATAGTTAGCGCTGCTAAAAGGTCTGCGTTGGGTACGGATATCATTTTGCCATTCAAGTCCGGAACGGAACATGACATCGAAACTACGATTGATCTTATAATTCAAAGTTATATTAGCGTTAAGCTGATTATTATTGGCACTGTTCAGCATTTCATAAGCAATCATGTAGGGATTGTCTATGTAAGAACTGAATGGATGTATCTGATCTATGCCTTCTTTCCCTGGTCTCCATATTGGGCGGTACCACGCCAGATCCACATTAGGATTCTGGAAAATCATAAAATAAGAAATAGACTGATTATTATATCCGGTTGCAGGAAGATTATCACTCATCATTTTAGAGTACATAACCTTAGTTGTAATTTTTAATTTCTCATTGAGCTGGTGGGTTAGTGATGTTGAAAAATTAAAGCGATCAAAGCCGGTATTAGGCATCATCCAGTTATTTTTTACATATCCTAATGAAGTTCTGAAACTGGTTTTGTCATTCGAATTCTCTAACGAAAGTGTATTGGAATAAGTTTCTCCGGCTTGCCAGAAGCCCTTGATATTATTTTTATAGGGTCTCCAAAGCTGTCGTTCAAGACTCTGGCCAATAACATTAGGATCGTATTGAAAATAATATTGATCATTAAATTTAGGACCGAATGCGCTACTGGTACTTCCTGTATTTACGCCATCTTCAGAAGCTCCATATGAATAATAAAATTTTCCGCTTTTATCTTTATTCAAGGTTCCCTGTCCATATTCATACTGATAGTCCGGCCACTTCAGAACCGTGTCGAAACTGGTATCGGATGAAAATGAAACTCTTAATTTTTTACTTCCTGCACCAGATTTGGTCGTAATCATAATAGCCCCGTTTGCTGCTCTGGAGCCATACAATGCAGCAGCCGATGCGCCTTTTAATATAGTAACAGAGGCAATGTCGTCGGGGTTAATGCTGTTGATGCCATTTCCATAATCAATCGGAAGATCTCCACCAGCACCGGCTCCATAAGCAGATGCACCGGTACCTGTTGTATTGTTTCCCATGGGAACTCCGTCGATAACAATAAGAGCGTTATTGCTATCCATGTCAAAAGACTTTTCACCACGTAATGTGATTCTGGCACTTCCTAGGGGGCCTGCACCTGCGGTCTGAATTTTTAGACCGGCTACTTTTCCTTCCAAAGCATTTGCCCAGTTGTTGTTTTGAGTGTCTTCAAATATTTTTGAATCTTTGTTTTCAGCAGCATATCCCAAAGATTTATTCATTCTTTTGATACCTAATGCTGTTACGACAACCTCGTCAATGACTTTGGTTTTTACTGTGTCTTTGGTCTTTTGGGAAAAAGCGGCCTGTGTAATACATCCCGTAAGAACCAGAGCCATAAGGCTTTTGACATTCTTATTCATGGTCTCTATTTTTAGCGGCAAAAGTAAGAGACCTATGTTACGAGATTTTTAAGTTAATTTTAAGTTTTAATAGTTTAAGGTTAATAATAGTTAAAACTATAAAAACTAAATATTTATAATAAAAACATTCTGTTTTAGAAAACAGAATGAATGAAATTAAGTTTATATTAATAAATAACTTTTTTTGAATTATTTATAGTTGTTCCGTATCTAAAAGTTTATTCAGGCTGATAAGTAAGTTCTATAACTCCCGATTTAAACATACGGGTGTCTAATAATTTAAATCCAATCCTGCTTTTCAAATTTTCAAATAATGGCTTCCCATTTCCCAATACAATAGGATGTAAAGATATTTTATAAAGATCAATAAACCCCAGGCTGATAAATGTTTTTATAAGATTGGCTCCTCCGTATAGCCATATATTTTTACCATTCTGCTTCTTGATTTCGTTAACCTTATTAATTATATCGGTGGTAATAAATTTTGCATTTTCATCTGACTTGTCCTGATGAGAGAAGACAAACTTTTGTTTTGAGTGAATTTCGTTCCATATGTTTTTTTCTGAAATATCAGCATCTGATTTAGGTTGATAGGTACCCCAGGCATCATAACTTACTCTGCCATAAAATATAGTGTCAATGCTTTGGAGAAAATCTTCAAAGCCCATGTCATCATCCATAATACACCAGTCAGTTTCTCCATTGGGGCCTTCAATAAAGCCATCCAGACTAACCGCTAAGTTTAAAACTATTTTTTTCATTTGAATTTTTTAAGTTTATTCTTTTATGGGATAGCTAGGTAAACCAAAGCTCGAAAACACTGCCCTGTTGTTGTTTACGGAAATTAATATAACCATTATGGGCTTCCATAATGCTTTTGGTTAGGGTAAGTCCAATACCAGAACCACTGTTTCTTGTGGTGAAGAAGGGCAGAAATATTTTATCCGATATCTGCTCACTGATACCAATACCATTGTCTTCTACCTGAATAACAGTTCTGGTATTCTGCTGGTCGGTGGATATTCTTATTTTTCCGTTATCCAAATCCTCAACGGCATGCAGGGCATTTGTAAGAAGATTGATAAGACTTCGTTCCAGCATTTTTTCATCAGCCATTATCATATAATCTTTGATACTGGTTGTAAGTGTTATGTTCTTATTCTGAAACTCGCTTTCCATTAGTCTCAGTACTTTTTCTATAACAGGTCTAATGGATATTTTCTGAAGTTTGGGCTTAGGAAGCTCTGCAACCTGTCGGTAGTTGTTTATAAAGTTGAGTAGTTGCTCGGACTTGTTATTCACAATCTTGAGACTCTCTTTTATTTCTTCCTGATCGTCTCCGGAAATTTCTTCCTGATCGGTGATGTATTCCATATTCCGTATCAGACTATTGATAGGGGTCAGGGTATTCAGTAATTCATGGGAAATAACTTTCATCAGGTTATTCCACGCCATTTTTTCTTTTCGTTCTATAATCTTCTGAACAGATTCCAGAGAAATAATGCAAAAATCTTCGCGTGGCGTTTCCAGGCGGGTTGTTCGTATAGAGTAGGTCTGAAATCCTGCCTGGTTGATGGAAACCTCCATAAAATCCTGACTTTCTCTGTAGCCAGTATCTTTTATAAGACTGAAAAACTCCGGACTCTTTTCCTCATATAAACTCCATCTGTTGTATTTCGGAACTTTCAGAATTTCAATAAACTTAGGATTAGAGTAGAATACCTCCCAATCATTAGCATTCTCTTTTAGTATCATTATACCTATGTCCAGCTGATTCAAGATGTTTTCGTACAGAACCTTGAACGACAATAAATCGGTATTTTTTTCTTTCTCCTGATAGTAAAGATTAACAGCTTTTTGCTTTAGCGGATCATGTTGTTTTTTATCTGGAAATAAAGAAAAATCTTTATGATGGATTGCCTGCAGAATTTGTTCTGTTTCTTTTCCGGATTGTTGGGCATTGCGGATATTCAAGATAATCATGAAAGCTGAAAGAAAAAGAAAAAGTAGTGCTGTAATCCATTTTTCCGACTCATAACAATCAAAAGCCAATATACCAAAAACAAGTCCTAGCAATAAAATAGCTATCTGAATAATATAAAATTTTGTTTTCATCAGATTCCGAATTTTTCCATTCTGCGATATAATGCTGCACGCGAAAGTCCCAAATCTTCTGCTGCAGAAGATATATTACCCTGATGTTTTTTCAAGGCTTTCTTGATCAGGATTTCTTCCATTTCTTCAATATTCAGTACATCTGGTAATCCTTGTGATGTATTTTCCATAGGTTTGGGTAAGGAAAGCTGTAATATTCCGTGATCGGAAAGGATAACACTTCTTTCCATAGCATGTTCCAGCTCACGGATATTACCCGGCCAGCTGTAGCTGCATAATTCTTTTATGTCTTCTTCGGAAAGAGATAAGGTTTTGTGGTATTTGTACTGGTATTTCGCAAGGAAATATTGTGCAAACAATGGCATGTCTTCCAAACGTTCCCGTAAAGGCGGAATGGTGATCTCCACAGTATTGATTCTGAAATAAAGATCCTTTCTGAACAAAAATTCGCTTACCTTCTGCTGAAGGTTTTCATTGGTTGCAAAAATAAAGCGAACATCCAGTTGCCGCTCTCTGGTTTCTCCGATACGGGATAATTTTTTATTCTGAATAAGGGTAAGCAGTTTAGCCTGGAGATGAAGCGGTAAGTTTCCGATTTCATCCAGAAAAACAGTACCACCTTGGGCATTTTCTATTTTCCCTGCAGTGTCAGCAATTGCATCTGTAAAAGCGCCTTTTTTATAGCCAAAGAGTTCTGCTTCAAAAAGACCTTCGGGCAGACTTCCCAGGTCAATATGTACAAAAGGTTCTTTGCTGCGTGGGGACTTTCTGTGGAGCTGTTCGGCCAGAACATATTTTCCGGTACCATTCTCTCCCAATAACAAAACATTGGCATCGGTAGGTGCAATTTTGTCTATAGTATGAAGAATGTGCTGTACTGCCCCCGAATTACTTTCCAGAATATAATTCTGATCTGTTTGCTGAATGCTTTCCCATTGATGCAGCTTTTTGTTCTTACGCGAAACATCTACCGCAAGATTAACCGAAGCATAGAGTTTCTCATTATTCCAGGGTTTCAGAATGAAGTCCGAAGCACCTAATTTTAATGCTTCTACTGCTAGTTCTACTTCTCCATAAGCCGTCATTAATATAATAGGAATGTCAGGAGATACTTCTTTAACCTCATTCATCCAGTATAATCCATCCTGTCCGTTTTCGAAGCCTTTCCGGAAATTCATATCCAGAAGTATAACATCGAAGACTTCTTCGGTAAGTGCAGGAAGAATTTTCTTTGGATTGTTTAGTGTTTTTACATCGGTAAAAAATTTTTTCAGCCATACTTTTGCAGAGAAAAGAATGTCTTCATCATCGTCAACAATTAATATTTTGGCTGTTTTCTTTCGCATGGGTGTTCAATTTTGTACACTTAGTGTTCGATTTCGGACACTTTTATTTTGACTTAAAATCTTTACTGTTTAATTTTCAGACTTTTACCGACGAATTCTTTTTGTGGCATATTTGTCGTGTATATTATTGAAAATCAAATAGCTGTAATGGATACGAAAATAGAGAAAAAAAGATCTAAACTCAAAATTATTCTTTTAGCACTTGCCGGAGTGGTAATTCTGGGGTTATTTCTGGGGTATTTTTTTCGTCAGAAAAAAACTTTTAATGTAAAAGCAGAAGATTTACAGGTGGATAAAGTGACTAAAGGGAAGTTTGAAGATATGATGATGATTACAGCACAGACACAGTCATTGAACTCTTCTCTGGTGAATGTAATGGAAGGTGGAGCTGTAAAAGAAATCTTTGCAGAGGATGGAAAAATGGTAACAAAAGGAGAACCTTTGGCAAGAGTGTATAATCCGAATACTGAATTCAATTTTATGAGTCAGGAAACAGGAATTATGCAACAGATCAGCCAGATGAGAAATACCCTGTTGGAGCTTAAAAATCAAGAATTTACGCAAGATAAAGAGATACTTCAGGCACAGAACGATTATAATACAGCACAGCAAAACTACAATCTGCAAAAAAGACTATACGATGCTGAAATAGGTAAGAAAACAGATTATGATATGGCACGTCAGAATCTGGCTTACCAACAAAAAAGAAAACAAATAGTAGAACAGAGTATTGTGAATGAAAAACATTCCAGGGCTTCGCAGATTGCTGCAGTTAATAACTCCATTGCACAAATGGAAAAAAGCCTGGATGTACTGAGAAATAATAAGAATAACTTCCTCATTATGTCTCCGGCTACAGGGCGCTTGTCTTCTTTTAGTATTTCATTGGGACAAAGCCTTACTACCGGACAAAGTATTGGAAAGGTAGATTTGATGGGTGGTTACAAGCTGGTTGCTAAAATCGACGAGTACTATATCAATAAACTGCATGCAGGAATTAAAGGAACCTTGGAAAGCAATGGTAAGGAATACAATGTTATTGTATCCAAAGTATTGCCGGAAGTAGTACAGGGACAGTTTTTGGCGGAACTTAATTTTGCGGATAATAACAAACCGGATGATCTGAAAATAGGAATGACCTTTGGAGTGAAGCTTAAACTTTCTGCTGATACGCAAAGTCTTATGATTCCTAAAGGAAACTTCTTTAAAGATACCAACGGAAAGTGGATCTTTGTTGCGGAGAAAGGAAAAGCAGTCCGTAAGAACATCAGTCTGGGAAGAGAAAATCCATTGTATTATGAAGTTTTATCCGGACTAAAAGAAGGAGAGCAAGTAATTGTGTCGGATTACTCCGATTACAAAAAATATGAAATACTAGATATCAAAAACTAACATGAAAACTCAAATAAACAAATATTTTTTAATTGCTGCTTTCGCCGGAACTCAGGTTTTTGGTCAACAGAGAATACAACCTTATGTAGATGAAAGAGTAGAGTTAATGAGTACTTTATTCCGACTTATAGAAGCCAGAGAATATTCTGACCGAAATAATGAATTATATGTTCAGGATATCGAAAAATATTTTGCTCCGGTGAAAAACGATCCGTTTTTGTCAACCCTAAAAAATATAAGAAACGAAAACGGTATAGGCTACGATGCAGTAATGTCTATGGCGGTACATCTGAAAATAAAAGATCAAAAGATTAATCTGGTAAAGGAAAGAAATAATACGGTTGAGAAAAGATGGAAAACGGTAGATCTTCCTGTATTCTTAAAAGGACTAAACAGTTTTTACAAAAACAGTAAGTATCATAACTTCTTCCAATCTCATCAAACCGATTATAAACAGGCTGCTAAAGCATATTCGGATTCCATTTTAACAAAGTTTCAGCAGGACTGGTACGTAAAATTTTATGGTAAAGAGCCCAACGAGGATTACAAAATAGTATTAGGTTATGGAAACGGTGGTGGAAACTATGGACCAAGAGTGTCGCCGGAAAAGGGGAAAGATATAGTATATGCTATTGTTAGTGGGGGTAAATTTAATGGAAGAAAAGTAAATTTTTCCAGTAGTTACGCACCTACTTTAATTCATGAATTTAACCATTCCTTTGTAAATTATATTTTAGAGACTAAAGATTATAAAAATCAATTACAGAATGCAGGTGAGAAAATCCATGAAGCAGTAAAGAAACCAATGGCAGATCAGGCTTACAGTTCATGGGAAACCATCATTAATGAGTCAATTGTAAGAGCGGCTGTCCTGGTTTATATGAAGGAAAATTATTTTTCACAAGTTGAAATTAATAGTGAAATGAAAGAGCAGATTTCCAGAAGTTTTATCTGGACACCAGATTTAGTAAAGCTTTTAGAGGAATATCAGGCTAGCAGAAAACAATATCCTAATCTGGAAGCTTTCTATCCGCGCATAGTTTCTTTTTTTCAGAATATAGGGCAGAATATGGATAAAGTTATGAGCGATTTTGTTGCAAAACAGCCCAAAGTAAAATCATTAGGTCCTGATATTAATGGGAAAAATGATGTAGATATCTCGATAAAAGAACTTGTTGTAGAATTTGATCAACCGCTTTCAGGTAAAGGCTTATCCATACATTGGGGAGAATTAGGACGTGATGCTGTACCCATTAGTGGGAAATCTATATACATCAATAATAATAAAGGATTAAAAATTCCGGTAGATTTAAAACCTAATAAAGAATATGAGTTTATTCTGGTGGGCGGAAATTTTGAATCTGCAGAAGGATATCCATTACAGGATTATACCATAAAATTTAAAACTAAATAAAAAATAATAATATGAAAAAGATTCTTTTACCCTTAGTGATCGCAGGCAGTATCGTAACATCCTGTGTTATTGTAAAAGCAAGTGACGATGGTTATACCGGCAGAAGCTCTTCATATATAGAACAAGCTGTTGAAAGTACCGTATCGGAAACGAAGACTTTTAATGTACAAAACTTCAGTGGAGTAAAAACTTCGATGGCTATAAAAGTAGAAGTTGTAAAATCAGATGTTGAAAAAGCAGTAGCTACAAGTAATTACATGGAATTTTTGCGAGTTGAAAACAGAGGTGGGGTTCTGAATGTGTATTACGAAATTCCAAGAGGGAATAACGGTCTTAGAAATGCCAATACAACAGTTGTTGTCTATGCAAAAAACCTTAATGATCTTAAAGCGAGCAGCGCTGGTAAAATTGTAGTAAAAGATCAGTTCAGTACTTCTACACTCAATGTGGATGTTTCCAGTGCCGGAAAAATACAATATGAAAATATTAAAGCAGATCGTCTGAACCTGAACCTTAGCAGTGCCTCTACTTTTACGGGAAGTGCAAATGCTCAGTCTGTGAATGCAGATATTTCGAGTGCTGCAACAATCAATATCAATGGTAGGGCAAATGAGGTAAGGGTTGATGCTTCAAGTTCCGCAGACTTTAACGGATCGGATCTTAGAAGTGGTAATGTAAAAGCACAGGCTTCATCCGCAGGTAAAATCAAAATAGGAGTAACCGATGAGCTTACAGCTGCTGCATCTTCCGGAGCAAAAATTTATTATAAAAGCCCATCTGGTATCAGACTGAATGTGCGCAAAAGCTCAGGGGGCAAAGTAGAAGCATTATAATCGGTATTAACCACAGATTTTAAATTAGAACTTTAGAACTAATAATTTTAAATATTAATCGTAATTATGATAACAATAGAAAAACTATCCAAAGTATACCGAACAGAAGATGTACAGACTACAGCTCTTAATCAGGTAGACCTTACCATAAAAAAAGGAGAGTTCCTTGCAATTATGGGACCTTCTGGATGTGGAAAATCTACTTTACTAAATATTTTGGGATTGCTGGATTTCTCTACATCAGGATCTTATCAGTTCAATGAACTGGAAACAACACGTTTATCCGAAAGAAAAAAATCAGACGTAAGAAAACAAAATATAGGATTCATTTTCCAGAACTTTAATCTGATTGATGAACTAACGGTTTACGAAAATATTGAATTACCATTGATCTATAATGGAGTTTCTTCTTCTGAAAGAAAAAAGAGAGTAGAAGAGATTATGGAAAAAATAAACATCAGACACCGTGCAAAACACTATCCGCAGCAACTTTCCGGAGGACAACAGCAAAGAGTAGCTGTAGCAAGAGCTCTGGTTACCAGACCCAAACTTATCCTTGCAGATGAGCCAACAGGAAATCTGGATAGTACCAACGGAAATGAGGTGATGAATCTTTTAGCTGAACTTCACCGCGAGGGATCGACTATTGTAATGGTGACTCACTCATCTTACGATGCAAGCTTCTCTTCTCGTATTGTAAATATGAAAGATGGTGAAATATTTAATGAAGAACATGCTGTAAAGAGAACAGACGTTTTTGATAAGGCCAAGCCGGAAGATTATGCCGTAACCGGAGAATAATATTGAGTTAGAAATTAGAAACTAGAATTTAGAAGTCAGAGGTTAGAAAATTCACCATTGACCATTTATCTATTCACCAAATTACCTATCAACTAATAAACCATAAAATCATGCTTCGTAACTGGCTGAAAATAGCTTTTACCAACTATAAAAAGAACTGGCTTTCCACTGTCATTAATCTTTTTGGTTTGGCCATAGGACTTAGCAGTTTTATGCTTATTCTTATGCATTGGGAGGATGAAGAATCTTTTGAAAATTGGAATCCTAAAAAGGAACAGATTTATTTTTTTCAGGGTTATTATAAAAAAGATAATATCTATGGCAATAATACTTCATATCTGGTAGCTAAGCGTGCGAAAGATGTAATTCCTGAAATTGAAGACTATGTACTGATTAATGGTTCGGGATATGCAGGAATAGCAACTTCAGATAATAAATCTGCATACATTGAAGGGGGGATGTCTGTATCACCATCTTTTTTTAAGCTATTTCCCTTTAAGATTTTATCCGGGAACGGGGGAAATGCTTTGCTGGAAACGAATTCTATAGCGATATCGAATACTGTTAGTCAGAAGCTTTTTGGAACGACAAATGCTGTTGGAAAAACTTTGACCTATGAAAATAATCCATTTGTTGTAACGGCAGTTTATGAACTCCCGAAAGATAATACGGAAATCAATCCTGATTTTCTCTTTCTTTCAAAGCAGTATGCCAATTCTGTGAAAGATCCGGGAGACGGATGGGGAAATAATAGCTACGGGTGTTTCCTTTTATTAAAAAATGATTCTTCACCTGAAACTGTACGCCAGAAGGTAGTAAAGGATATCTTTGAGTATCGGGCGAAAGTATCTCATGATAAAGGTATGAGTGCAGAGAATTATCTGGAACTCTACGGACCTAATGATGTAGAATTTACCCGATTGGATAAAATGAAATTACATGCCAAAGCTTCGTGGTTTGGTGGTGGGGATTATAAGCTTATTCTTATTCTTTTCAGCTTATCAGTTTTGTTACTGCTAATGTCTGCCATTAATTTTATTAATCTTAAAACGGCACAGGCATCACAAAGGGCTAAAGAAGTCGGAGTAAGGAAAGCCTTGGGAAGTAGCAAATTACAGTTGATTGGTCAGTTTCTGTTGGAAACCTTTATAATCACCTTTGCTGCTTATTTGCTTTCTTTGGCGCTTACAGAAGCTGTATTACCATTTTTTGGTAAGTTTATAAACAAAGAAATTTATTTCCAAAATGGCTTTTATTTATATTCGGCAATTATTGTTATTGCGATTTCTTTAATATCAGGGATTATTCCGGCTTTATACCTGTCTAACTTTAAAGCCATAGATACACTAAAAGGAAATTTTGCACGCAGTAAAAATGGTATTTGGCTCAGAAATTCAATTTTAGGATTACAGTTGGTTATTTCCTCATTCTTCATTATTGGCAGCTTTATTATCAATGATCAGGTTACCTATATAATGAACAAAGATTTGGGGTTTGATGGTTCTCAGTTATATACGATCAATTTTAATCAGGATTCTAAAAAGCCATGGATGAAATATGAGCTTCTAAAATTCGAACTGAAAAAAATTGAAGGCGTTAAAAGTGTGACTTTTGGTGAAGCAGTGCCCGGCTTTAATGGACGTAATTCTTCCAATGTAGACTGGCATAACGAGTCGATTGAGGCACAGCATTGCTCTTTGGATTTTGGATTTTTAGAAGCCATGAAAGTAAAGTTGCTTGCAGGTAGATTCTTTTCTCCGAAGCTATCATCGGATACTATTAATTCGGCAATCGTTAATGAAGCATTTGTACGGAAATTCGGATGGAAAAATAATGAAGCATTTAACAATCAGGTTTCCCCGGGCTTCGATACTATAAAGTATAATATTGTAGGAATAGTTAAAGACTTTAATGTGTTTAATCCTAGGTCTGAAATTGAGCCTATAATATTTTTTCATTATAAAGATACCGACTGGAAGCGCTATAATCTGAATAGAGTTATTTTAGAATTCGATCCGAATAATATGTTAGCTGCTCAGGAAAGAGTAAAAGCATATTGGGAAAAACATATAGAACCCGGCTACCCGTTTAATGGTGAATTCATTAATAAAAAGTTTGCGAAAACCTTTGTAAAATATCAAAAGCAACAAACACTTTTTACAATACTAAATACATTGGTTTTAATAGTAGCGCTACTGGGGCTTTTTGCTCTGTCGTCTTTAATGATTGAACAAAAACTGAAGGATGTGGCTATTAAAAAAACATTAGGCGCTTCAGGTACTGTACTCATAAAAGATCTGACTAAGAAATTTCTTTGGATAACACTGATAGCAGTTTTAGTTAGTATTCCGATTAGCTACTACTTTATGAACGAATGGCTGAAAGACTTTGCTTATCGTATAGAAATGCCATGGTGGCCATATATTCTGAGCTTGGTAATTCTGTTGTTACTAACATTCCTGGTGGTGAGTATAAAGGCATACCGTGCTACCAAAGTAGAGCTGGTAAAATACCTGAAATACGAATAATGCTAAGTACGAAATTAGAATTTAGAGGTTAGAAATTAGAGGTTAGAATTACAAAATTGACCATTCACTCATTCACCTATTGATTCATTCACTGATTGTTCCATTACCGAATTAAGAAATTATGTTAAAGAACTGGCTGAAAATAGCATTTACACAATACAAAAAGAACTGGCTTTCTACAGTAATCAACCTGTTTGGTTTAACGATTGGGCTTACTGGTTTTATGCTTATTCTGATGCACTGGCAGGATGAGAAATCCTATGAAGCCTGGAACCCTCAGAAAGAAAATGTTTATTTTCTTGAAAACGGAATGGGAAAAAATTTTGGTGTCTGGAGTTCTTCTACCCAGGGACAGATGCGCTATGGGAAAGAAAAAGTAAATGGGATTGAAGATTACCTCTTGATAAATCCTTTTCAAAATGCTGAGCGCGTTAGTTTTGGTTCTAAAATTTCCAATCCTGTAAAGTATACAACATCAGATAATTTTTTCAAGTTCTTTCCTTTTAAAAAAATAGCTGGATCCTATAAAGATATCTTCAAAAATACAAATGTAGCAGCCATCTCCACTGAAATAGCTCAACAACTTTTTGGTAATAATTATCAGGATGCAATTGGCAAAACTATAGTATCTGACCAAAATAAATATGTGGTTTCTGCGGTATATGAACTACCAAAAGAAAATTCAGTTTTTAAGCCAGGGCTACTTGTTAGAGATGGTTTTCTTAACGGAAATGAAGACAACTGGGGCGATTATAATTATGTTGGCTTTTTTATGATAAAGCCTAATGCGGACATTACGAAAGTAAATGAAGATCTTAATAAAATAGTTTGTCAGTACAAAGTTGCCAGAGATATGAAGATCATGAAGAAGACATTACAGGAGTATGAAGCTGCTATTGGTGGTAAAGCCGAACTTTTTATTACCAGACTCGATCAGATGAAGCTGGAGGCTAAAGGCGGAGGTTTTCAAAAAGTAGATAAAAAGAACATCTATACCCTGTTGGGGCTTTCTGTTGTCATTGTATTATTGTCTGCTATTAACTTTATTAATTTAAAAACTGCACAAGCTTCGCAACGGGCTAAAGAAGTAGGTGTACGCCGGGTAATGGGCGGAACAACCTGGCAGTTAACAGGTCAGTTTTTACTGGAAACATTACTCATATGTATGACTGCTTATTTGTTGGCAACGGCTCTTGCTGAAATATTATTACCAGCTTATAATAAGTTTTTGGGTAAAGAAATTACATTATCTAATGCTAATGTTTTTGTTTACTCATTCAGCATGCTTCTTATTACAACAGTAATTTCCGGACTTATTCCGGCTGTTTATCTGGCTAATTTCAAACCTATTAATACGCTTAAAGGTAATTTTTCCCGCAGTAAGCATGGTATCTGGCTGCGAAACGGAATCTTGACATTACAGCTTGTAATTTCATCCTTTTTTATTATTTCAACATTAGTTATTTATACTCAGGTTAATTATATGCTGAATAAAGATCTTGGATTTAATGGTGATCAGGTCATTAATATCGATTTTCAAAAACAAGTTGATAAACCCTATCAAAAATATGAGTTGCTCAGACAGCAGCTTCTTAAAATAAAAGGAGTAGAAGGTGTTACCTATACCAAACAACGTATGGGAATGGGAAGTGCCGGAAATTCTAATGTTAATTCCTTAGATAAAAGTATTTTGGCAAATCATGGCTCGATAGATCTTAACTTTTTCAAGTTCTTCAAAATCAAAATATTAGAAGGTCGGGATTTTGATCCAAAATTATCTTCAGACACATTAACCTCTACAATTGTGAACCAGGCTTTTATCAAAGAGATGGGCTGGACACCAAAAGAAGCTATAGGAAAAGAAGTGCGCCCGGGATTTGATAGTATAAAATATAAAATTGTAGGTGTAGCACAAGATTATAATCAGGAAAGTGTAGCCAGCAAAATAGCTCCTGTTGTTTACTTCAACTATGGACGTAACTGGAATAAAAGTAATATTAATAATATTATGGTAAAGCTTTCTGGTGATAATATGCCGGAAACTATAAGTAACATTCAGGAGTATTGGCAGAAGGAGATAGAACCGGGATATCCGTTTCAGTATCAGTTCCTGAATAAGCAATTTGCTAAAACTTATGATAGTTACAAAAAGCAAAGGTTATTGTTTACAATTCTCAACGCGATGGTACTTATTGTGGCACTATTAGGGCTGTTTGCTTTGTCTTCTTTAATGATTGATCAGAAGCTGAAAGATGTGGCCATTAAAAAAACATTGGGGGCATCAGATAGTGTACTGATAAAAGACCTGACCCAAAAGTTTCTGTGGATTACCACATTGGCCGTACTAATAAGTATCCCAGTGAGTTACTATTTTATGAACGAATGGCTAAAAGACTTTGCCTATCGTATAGAAATGCCATGGTGGCCGTATATTTTGAGCTTAGTCATTCTTGTACTACTGACCTTTCTGGTGGTGAGTATAAAAGCTTATAGAGCAACAAAAGTAGAACTGGTAAAATACCTGAAATACGAATGATGCTAAGTAAGAAGTTAGAGGTTAGAAATTAGAATTACAAAAATTGACCATTCACCTATTGATCCATTGACCAATTCACTGATTGTCCTATTACCGAATTAAGAAATTATGTTAAAGAACTGGCTGAAAATAGCATTTACGAATTATAAAAGAAACTGGATTTCTACCATGATTAATCTTTTAGGGTTAACTATTGGGTTCACTGTTTTCATTTTGATATTTCTAAACTGGCAGGACGAAAAAAGTTATGAAAAATGGGTGCCGGGTAAGGAGAATATCTATTTTGTAGAGAATCATAATGCCATTTTTGGAGATATAGCAGTCTCAAGCTATCCAGCCTTATATGTTTCCAAAGAAAAATTCAGTGAGATTGAGGATTATACTATAGCTGGTATTTGGGGTGGAAAGTATAAAATAATTTACAAAGACAAATCTGCTTATGCCACAGAAGCCAGTGCAATAGACTCTTATTTTGAATTTTTTCCTCATGAAGCAATAGCAGGGAGCTTTAAAAATGCTATTAGTGATGAAAGTAAAATTGCTCTTTCCGAAAAAACTGCAAAGATGCTTTTCGGTGCGGAATATAAGAACTGTATAGGTAAGGTAATAAAAAAAGATAATGATGATAAGTCGTATGTCGTTAGTGTAGTATATAGATACACCGATCAGAATAGCGTATTCAAATCTGATTATATAGTCAGAACAAGAGGACTTAATAACTCAACGAATTGGAGTAATTACAGCTATGTAGGTTTTTTTAAAGTAAAACCGGGAACTGATATCAAAAATCTGGAAAGAAAGCTTACAGATCAGATGTCTGTAGAAGAAAGAAAATCCTCAGAAAAAGATGGAGAAAAGTATGATGAAAAAGATAAAACAATAGTTTCTCTTATTCCTTTAACTTCTATGAAGTTGGATGCTAAGAGCGAAGGAATTGAAAAAGGAGATAAGAAGTCTATTCTGATCTTATTGGGGCTTTCAACTCTTATTCTTACATTATCCGGAATTAATCTGATTAACCTGAAAACAGCTCAGGCTTCTCAACGAGCGAAAGAAATAGGAGTAAGAAAAGCCATAGGAGACTCCAGATTTGGAGTTATTCTTCAGTTTCTGTTTGAGAATGCAATAATCTGTATTGTAGCCTATTTATTATCTTTCGTTGCAATAGAATTTTTACTTCCTTCTTACAACAAGTTTTTAGGAAAAGAAATAAGTATGGATAATACCAATGTTATTTTCTATTCAGCACTTTTATTACTTCTGTTTATATTTTTATCCGGTATTATACCAGCTCTTTATTTATCGAAATTCCAACCTATTAATACATTAAAGGGAAATTTCTCCAGAAGTAAACATGGTGTATGGTTAAGGAACTCTATCCTTACACTGCAGCTGATTATTTCTTCATTCTTTATTGTTTGCTCTTTTATTATTCATAGTCAGGTTCAATATATGTTAAATAAGGATCTGGGATTCAAGGGAGATCAGGTTGTTCAGATAGATTTTAAAAAGACCAATTACAAAGACGATTATAATTATAAAAAATACCTTAGACTTAAGACAGAAATATCCAAAATATCCGGAGTTCAGGATATTACAGGATCTGTTCTTTCATTAGGTAATGGTGTAAGAAATTCGTCATCTGTGAAAAATGTTCTGGACACTACTAAAAATATTAATAATGTAGGTAATGGCGGGGTAGATTATAATTATTTTCAGTTTTATAAAATAAAATTTGCATCCGGAAGAAATATTGATATTCGTAAAACATCAGATACGATTTCCGGAGCTGTAGCCAACGAAACATTTGTAAAAATGATGGGGTGGAACAATCAACAGGCATTAGGAAAAGAAGTATACCCGGGCTGGGATGGCAAGAAAAAATATAAAATTCTAGGTGTTGTTAAAGATTTTTATGTAACGGGTGTAGACAAGCCTATAGATCCAATATTATTTTATAATTACGACAGAACCTATATTAAAAATAGTCTGACAGGTTTGCAAATCAAGCTTGCAGGTAATGATATTAACGGGACTATAAAACGTATTGAAGAATTCTGGAATACAAAAGCAGAACCGGGATATCCATTTGAGTATACATTTATAGACAAATCTTTTGCAAGGACATTTGCTAAATATGAAAAACAAAAACTTCTGTTTTCTGTCCTGAACTCTGTGGTTTTGGTTGTAGCATTATCAGGACTCTTTGCTCTGTCCAGCCTGATGATTGATCAGAAATTAAAAGAGGTGGCTATTAAAAAAACAATGGGAGCATCGGATAGCACATTGATAAGAGATCTTACCAAGAGATACTTATGGCTTGCAGCATTAGCTGTACTAATTAGTATGCCGGTGAGTTATTATTTTATGAACGAATGGCTGAAAGACTTTGCCTACCGTATAGAAATGCCATGGTGGCCATATGCTTTGAGTTTCGTAATTCTACTGTTGTTAACCTTCTTTGTTGTAAGTATTAAAGCATACCGTGCTACCAAAGTAGAACTGGTAAAATACCTGAAATACGAATGATGCTAAGTAAGAAGTTAGAGTTTAGAAATTAGAAGTTAGAATTACGAAAATTAACTATTCACTTATTGACCAATTTACCAAATTGAAAAATTATGTTACGCAACTGGATTAAAATAGCATTCACTAATTACAAAAAGAATTGGCTTACTACACTTATCAACCTTTTGGGATTATCTGTGGGGCTAACCGTATTTCTGTTGGTATTCCTCAATTGGCAGGACGAAAAATCCTATGAAAAATGGGTGCCTGAAGGAGATAATGTATATTATGCAGAAAGAGTTTTTAATCATAAAGATTTTAATGCTGTATGTAGCTATCCGTTTCTGGAAGTATCCACAAAAATGTTCCCGGAAATTCAGAACTTTTCAGTAATCAATTACTGGAAACATGACAAAGTTCGACTTTTGGCTGATGACCGTTCCAGCTATGACAGCCCTGCTGAGGTATCTGAAGATTTCTTTAAAGTTCTTCCTTTTCCTCTCGTAGCGGGTAGTTATAATAATCTTTTTGTGGATGAAAATTCAATAGCATTATCCGAAAACGTTGCAAAACAGCTTTTCGGGGATAGTTATAGAGAAAGCATCGGAAAAACAGTAACAAAAGATGAAAATGGTAAAAAAGTTGTTGTTCAGGCCATTTATAAACTACCTGCAGAAGATGAAAATACTATTTTCAGACCTGGTTATGTAGTTAGAAGTTCTAATATAGATTCTAATAAGAATATCTGGAGTAATAACAGTTTTTTTGGGTTTTTCCGTGTGAAGCCAGGTACAAATATTTCGGAACTGGAGAATAAACTATCAGCAATACAAACGAAACAACAAAATATTGAGCTTAAACAGTCCGGCTGGCCGGAAATGAAAAAACCTATTGAAATACGTCTGGTAAACATAAAAAAAATGAGGCTGGATGCAAAAAGTGGAGGGCTCGAAGGAACAGATAAAAAAACAATTCTTATACTGTTATCCTTATCAGGGCTTATTCTGATACTTTCTGCTATTAATTTTATCAATCTCAATACAGCTCAGGCATCACAAAGAGCAAAAGAAGTAGGTCTGCGAAAATCTTTTGGAAGCTCCAAAGGACAATTGATTATACAGTTTTTGTTGGAAACCTATATCATTTATATCACAGCGTTCTTTATATCAATGATCCTGTTAGAATTTTTACTGCCACTCTATGGTAAATTTCTGAATAAAACGATAAGAATGGGAGATCTTATTATCTACCTGTATACAATACTGATTATTTTCGGATTTGCATTTATTTCAGGAATTGTACCTGCTGTATATCTTTCCGGATTTAGACCAATCCAGACACTTAAAGGGAACTTTTCCAGAAGTAAACATGGTATTTGGTTACGTAATTCTATTTTGACCCTGCAGATTATTATTTCCTCATTTTTTATTATATCCTCGTTCGTTGTCTATAAACAGGTTGACCATATGATGCAAAAAGACTTAGGCTTTCATGGTGAGCAGGTTTACCAGCTTAATTTTAATAAAATATCGTGGGGAAATAATTACAACATGCATAAATACCAGTTGTACAGTGAGAAGATAAAACATTTCCCTGGTGTTATTGATGTTACAGGGTCTTCTCAGACATTCGGAAATGGAATTAACAGTACAACAGGCGCTAAATATAAAAGAGATTCCACAAAGTCTGTAGATGCTGGTGTAGGTGCTATAGATTTGAATTTCATGAAGTTTTATAAAATAAAATTTCTTTCCGGGAGAGATTTTAATCCACAACTAACAACTGACACAGTACGGGGGATTGTGGTAAATGAAGCTTTTGTCAAAAAAATCGGATGGAATAGTGAGGAGGCCATTGGTAAAGAAATGGTGAGTGGTATACATGATAAAACAAAAAGCCTCGTCATAATAGGCGTTGTAAAGGATATGAATTTTGATGATGTACAGTATAAAATTGAACCAATTATGTTTTTTAATTATGACAGGTACTGGACCAGAAATAATTTAATCGGCTTACAAATCAAATTATCTGGTGAAAATATTAATGAAAACCTGGCCAGAATCAGAAAATATTGGGAAACAGAAGTTGAACCAGGATATCCGTTCCGTGGAGAATTTATCAATAAACAATTTGCCAGAACTTTTGAGAAATATGAGAAACAACGCTCTTTATTTTCAATTCTGAATGCAATTGTTTTGCTAGTGGCTCTTTTAGGACTATTTGCACTGTCTAGCTTAATGATAGAACAAAAGCTGAAGGATGTAGCCATTAAGAAAACATTAGGAGCATCAGACGGTATACTGATAAAAGATCTGACCAAAAAATTCCTGTGGATAACACTAATAGCAGTATTAATAAGTATACCCATAAGCTATTATTTTATGAATGAATGGCTGAAAAGTTTTGCTTACCGTATAGAAATGCCATGGTGGCCATATGTTTTAAGCCTGGCAATTCTTTTATTGCTGACAATTCTTGTGGTAAGTATCAAAGCCTACAGAGCAACAAAAGTAGAACTGATAAAGTATTTGAAATACGAATGATGCTAAGTGCCAAGTTAGAATTTAGAATTAAGAAAATTAACTATTCACAAAATTAGAAAAGCGATGTTACGCAACTGGATTAAAATAGCATTTACAAATTATAAAAAAAACTGGCTGACAACCCTTATTAATCTTATAGGGTTATCTGTCGGGCTGACAATATTTTTGTTAGTATTTCTCAACTGGCAGGATGAAAAATCTTATGAGAAATGGGTGCCGAATAGTGAAAATGTATATTTAATAGAATTGCAAAACGGAAAGGATAGCTATGTTTCCCAGGTCAACTATCCGCTTTTATATACTTCTCCTAAGGCATTTCCGGAAATAGAAACATCCACAATAGTCAATATATGGATGGACGTGAAAAATAAACTGACCACAGATGGGCATTCCGTTTATACTACTCCCATTTTTGCAACCGAAAACTTCTTTAAAGTATTACAATTTCCCAAAGTAGCGGGGAGCTATGAAAATATCCTTGTAGATAATACATCTATTGCCCTTTCCGAAGACACCGCCAGGCAGCTTTTTGGGAAGGATTACCTTCATAGTATTGGGAAAACAGTTGTGCTGGATAATGAAGGCAGCAAATATGTTGTACATGCAATTTATAAGAATCCCGAAGAATCGGAAAACACAATATTTCGGGGTGGATTTGTAATCCGTGATTCTTCTGTTAATGATAGTAAGGAGACCTGGACCAACTATAGCTATTATGGTTTCTTTAAAGTAAAACCTAATACAGATGTAGCTAAACTGGAAGAAAAGCTTTCCAAATGGGACGATGATCACGAAAGAATTGAGAATCGAAAAAATGGATGGGCAGATAGCGGAGATCATATCAAAGCTCATTTGACTAATATTAGAAATATGAAGCTCGATGCTAAAGGATGGGGACTAATGAAGGGTGATAAAAAGTCTATTATTATTCTGGTGTCATTATCAGGTCTTATTTTAGTTCTTTCCGGAATTAATTTTATTAACCTTAATACAGCACAGGCTTCACAACGAGCTAAAGAAGTAGGCGTACGGAAGGCTTTGGGAAGTTCTAAAAGAAAATTAATAGTTCAGTTTTTATTTGAAACTCTCATCATTTATGTTACAGCATTTGTGATCTCTATGGTGATACTGGAACTGCTGTTACCAACGTACGGAAAGTATTTGGGAAAAGAGATTAAAATACAGGGATGTGAAGTCTATTTATATGCAACTTTTATTGTGTTTGCTTTTGCAATTATTTCTGGTATTATCCCGGCACTTTATCTTTCCGGATTTAAACCTATTCAAACGCTGAAAGGAAACTTTGCAGGCAGCAGACATGGTATCTGGTTACGAAATCTTATTTTGTCATTACAACTTATCATTTCATCATTTTTTATTATCTCATCATTGATTATTTATAAACAGGTGAACTATATGATGGATAAAGATTTAGGTTTTAACGGAGATCAGGTATTTGAGATCAGCTTTAAAAAGACCAGTTTTAAGAATGGTAATTATAATCAGAGAAAATACGAATTATACAGAGACCGAATAAAGCATTTTCCCGGCGTATTGGATATTACCGGCTCATCACAGAGTATAGGGAATGGTATAAGAAATTTTGCAGGAGCAAAAGATAAAAGAGATTCTACAAAAACGACATCCGCCGGAATCGGAGCTATAGATTTTAATTATTTCAATTTTTACAAACTAAAATTAGTTGCGGGCAGGGATATTAATCCCAAATTGACTACAGATACAGCAAGAGGGCTGGTTGTTAATGAAGCTTTTGTGAAAAGTATGGGCTGGAAACCATCAGAAGCTATTGGTAAAGAAATGTCAAGCGGATTATCTGAAAGAAGTAATAATTTGTTGATTATAGGAGTGGTGAAGGATTTTCATTATGGCGGAGTTAAAAATGAAATTTCTCCGGTTATGTTTTTTAATTATCAAAGGTACTGGACTAAGAACCAAATGAATAATTTGCAGATCAAACTTTCCGGTGACAATATTTCTCAAAATATAGAACGCATCAAAAAATATTGGGAAACAGAAGTAGAGCCCGGCTATCCTTTTGAAGGCAATTTTGTCAATAAAAATTTTGCCAAGACTTTTGACAAATACAAAAAGCAACGCCTATTATTTTCAATTCTTAATTCAGTTGTTTTAGTTGTTGCACTTTTAGGATTATTTGCATTGTCCAGTCTGATTATCGAACAAAAATTAAAAGATGTAGCTATTAAAAAGACATTAGGAGCATCAGACGGAGTACTTATAAAAGATCTGACGAAGAAATTTCTGTGGATTGCAGCAATAGCAGTGTTAATAAGCATACCGATAAGCTATTATTTCATGAACGAATGGCTGAAAGATTTTGCCTACCGCATTGAAATGCTATGGTGGCCCTATATTCTGAGTTTAGTTATCCTTTTGCTGCTAACTTTTCTTGTAGTAAGTATTAAAGCTTACAGAGCAACAAAAGTAGAACTGGTAAAATATCTGAAATATGAATGATACTAAGTATGAAGTTAGAATTTAGAGGTTAGAATTTAGAATTACGAAAATTGACTATTCACAAAATTGGAAAAGCGATGTTACGCAACTGGATTAAAATAGCATTTACAAATTATAAAAAGAACTGGCAGTCTACTATAATCAATCTTTTTGGATTGACTATAGGGTTTACAGGCTTTATGCTTATTTTGATGCACTGGCATGATGAATCTTCTTATGAAACATGGAATCCTGAAAGAAAAAATATTTATTATTTACAAGCTTATAATAAAAACGGAGACTGGTGGAATAATAATATATCACAGCCTATTCCTTATTATGCAGAGAAGTTTATTCCTGAAGTTGAAGATTATGTATTAGTGTCCGGTGACGAGGGCGGAAGAATTGAAGCTCCGGACGGAAAATCAACATTCAGTACAAACGGAATCACGTCTACTGAACACTTTTTCAACTTTTTCCCTTTTAAGTTACACTCCGGAAGTTATAAAAATGCATTAACTGATCTGCATAAAATAGCATTATCTTCAGATTTGAGTACTAAACTCTTCGGAAAACTAAATGCTTTGGGAAAAAAGGTTGCTATCGAAGATTCAATTTATCTTGTAACGACCGTTTACGAGAATCCAAAAACAAATACAGTTGTAAAGCCTGATTATGTAATATTGTCGGAAGACGCCGTAAAAGCAAAAAAAAGATTAGAAGAAGAAAATGATGCGGAATGGGGTAATAATAACTATCAGGCACTGATAAAACTAAAAAAAGGTGCTGATCCTGTACAGGTTGGAAAACAAATTTATCAAAAGGAGATAATAGAGATTCGTTATAACTCCCAAAGTTATGGCGGGCTGACTACAAAGCAGGCTATTGAAACTTATGGACCTAATGGATTTGAGCTAACGCCTTTGGATAAAACTAAGCTGCATGCTAAAGGAAATTTCTTCTATAAAAAGAGTGACTACAAAACAATCCTGATTTTATTCTGGCTTTCAGTTTTAATCATTATCCTTTCCGTATTTAACTTTGTTAATATTACCACGGCACAAGCCACTCAAAGAGCAAAAGAGGTAGGGGTAAGAAAGGCTTTGGGGAGTAACAAAAAACAGCTGATTATTCAGTTTCTGATAGAAACTTTTCTATTATGTGGATTAGCTTATTGCCTGTCTTTGGTATTGGTAGAAATTATTTTGCCATTCTTTAATAAATTTCTTGATAAAGAAATGTCAATGAACGTATGGGATACGTATTTGTATTCCGGGCTTATGATTATTGTAATTTCTTTTGTTTCCGGAATAATACCAGCGGTTTATCTATCCGGTTTTCAACCTATTTATACTCTGAAAAGTAATTTCAGCCGGAGCAGACATGGAGTCTTGTTACGTAACGGAATTCTGGGGTTACAATTTGTTATTTCATCATTTTTTATGATCAGCGGGTTTATTATTTATAAACAAGTAGCCTATATGATGGAAAAAGAACTTGGATTCAACGGAAAGCAGGTTCTGCGAATAAGCATGAATCAGGCTTCTAAAATGCCATGGCTAAAGTATGAAAAACTTAGAGAAGAGTTGAAAAACATACAGGGAGTACTGGATATTTCCTATGGAGAAGCGCTGCCGACAACTTCAGGAACTTCTTCCAGTATAGATTATTATGAAAAAAGTATCCTGGCTCACCATGGTGCTATGGATTACAATTTTCTTTCTTTTTCTGAAGTTCCTATTATAGAGGGGCGTAATATAACACCAAAATATGCATCGGATACGATAAATACATTGGTTGTGAATGAGGCTTTTGCAAGAAGAATGAACTGGACTTCTAAAGAAGCAATTGGCAAAGAAGTCCGTCCCGGATTTGAAGATATAAACAGAACTTATAAAATTGTTGGTGTTGCCAAGGATTATAATGTGTGGGGAGTAGCAAACGAGGTTCCGCCAATCACTTTCTTTCATTATAAAGAATCCGGGTGGAAAAGATATTATATACGCAGTATTCTGGTTAAAATTTCTGAAGATAACATCCCGGAAACACTAAGTCGTCTGAGGGAATATTGGATTAGCAAGGGAGAACCCGGATATCCGTTTAACTATTATTTCGTAGATAAGCAATTTGCTGCAAGCTTTACAAAATATAAAAAGCAAAAAACTTTATTCTCCATATTAAACGGAACAGTACTGATCGTTGCACTTCTTGGATTGTTTGCATTGTCCAGTCTGATCATCGAACAAAAGCTAAAAGATGTAGCTATTAAAAAGACATTAGGGGCATCAGACGGCGTACTCATAAAAGATCTCACGAAAAGATTTATGTGGATAACACTAGTAGCGGTAGTAATAAGCTTACCAATAAGTTATTATTTTATGAACGAATGGCTGAAGGATTTTGCCTATCGTATTGAAATGCCATGGTGGCCTTATGTTCTTAGTTTAGTTATCCTCTTGCTACTAACTTTTCTTGTAGTAAGTATTAAAGCTTACAGAGCAACAAAAGTAGAACTGGTAAAATACCTGAAATACGAATGATACTAAGTATGAAGTTAGAATTTGGAGGTTAGAAATTAGAATTACGAAAATAAGCTTACTCACCAATTGACCAAATTAACTCATATTAAAAATTAACTATTAATTGAAAAGCGATGTTACACAACTGGATTAAAATAGCGTTTAGCAATTATTATAAAAATTGGCTGACAACAATTATTAACTTGTTAGGATTATCTATCGGGTTAACAATTTTTCTGCTGGTATTTCTGAATTGGCAGGATGAAAAATCCTATGAAAAATGGGTGCCGAATAAAGAAAATATTTATTTTGTAGAATTACAGACCAGTAAAAATAATTATGTCTCTAATATCAATTATCCATTATTATATACTGCTCCGAAAATGTTTCCGGAGATAGAGAATTATTCCGTAGTTGCCAATATAGGAGACGAAGATAAAACTAAACTGATAGCTGAGGGACGTTCTGTTTATACTATACCAATTGCTGCAAGTGAAGATTTTTTTAAAGTAATACAGCTTCCTAAAGTAGCAGGTAGTTACAATAATATTTTAGTAGATAGACATTCCACAGCGCTTTCCGAAGAAACAGCCAAGGCTTTATTTGGTAAAGATTACCTGAACAGTATCGGAACAGTTGTAGTGGCAGATAATGATGGAAGTAAATATGTGGTGCAAGCCATTTACAAGAACCCTGCTGATGCGGAAAATACAATATTCAGAAGTGGTTTTATAGTTAGACAATCCAATATTGATAATAACGACAATTGGACAAATTATAGTTTTCATGGATTTTTCAGGGTGAAGCCCAATACAGATATTGCTAAACTCGAAGAAAAATTATCCAAATGGGATGACGATAACGAAAGAGCAGACAGAAGTAAATATGGATGGGCAGATGATAGAGATCCTATTAAAGTTCATTTGACTAATGTTCGTGATATGAAACTTGAAGCCAAGGGCTCGGGGATTATAAAAGGTGATCAGAAATCTATTATAATTCTGATGACATTAGCAGGGCTTATTTTAGTTCTTTCCGGTATCAATTTTATCAATCTCAATACAGCACAGGCCTCACAAAGAGCTAAAGAGGTAGGCGTACGAAAAGCATTAGGAAGTTCTAAAGGAAAATTAGTAATGCAATTTTTATTGGAGGCCTTTATTGTCTATATCATAGCATTTATTATTTCTCTGGTTTTATTGGAGCTATTATTGCCTGTATATGGCAAATTTCTGAAGAAAGAAATCAGGGTTGAAGGGGTTCATGTATATCTGTATACATTATGTATTGTTGTATTTTTTGCATTTTTCTCCGGAATTATTCCGGCATTATATCTTTCTAATTTTAAGCCTATTCAAACACTTAAGGGAAATTTTGCCCGAAGCAGACATGGAATTTGGCTGCGTAATGCGATCTTATCATTGCAGCTGATTATTTCCTCGTTTTTTATTATTTCCTCATTGATTATTTATACGCAGGTAAATTATATGATGGATAAGGATTTAGGTTTCAGTGGAGATCAGGTTTTTCAGATAAATTTTAAAAAAACTAACTTTATAGATGATGATTACAATCAGAGAAAATATGAACGCTACAGAGATAAAATAAAACATTTCCCCGGAGTAATAGATATTACAGGATCATCACATACAATGGGCGGTGGTATTACAAGTTCATCGGGTGCTAAATATAAAAAAGATTCTACAAAATCAACATCTGCAGGAATCGGAGCTATTGACTTTAATTATTTTAAATTTTATAAAATAAAATTTATTGCAGGTCGCGAGATAAATCCTAAGATGGCGACAGATACTGCACGTGGACTAATAGTAAATGAGTCTTTTGTGAAGAAAATGAACTGGAGCCCTGCGGAGGCAATAGGCAAAGAAATCTCCAGCGGAATGGATGATAAAAGTAACAATATGCTTATTATAGGTGTTGTAAAGAATTTTCATTACGGAAGTGTACAATATGATGTTTTTCCGATGATGTTCTTTAACTATCAGAGATATTGGTCCAGAAATCAGATGAACAATTTACAAATCAAACTTTCTGGTGATAATATAGCAGAAAACATAGCCCATATTAAAAAATACTGGGAAACAGAAGTAGAGCCAGGTTATCCTTTTGAAGGTGATTTTGTCAATAAAAACTTTGCCAGAACTTTTGACAAATACAAAAAGCAGCGTTTATTATTTTCCATTCTCAATTCTGTAGTATTAGCTGTAGCTCTTTTAGGATTATTTGCATTATCCAGCCTGATGATTGAACAAAAACTGAAAGATGTGGCCATTAAAAAAACAATGGGCGCTTCAAACGGAATTCTGATAAAAGATCTGACTCAGAAGTTTCTATGGATAACCACAATAGCAGTGCTCATCAGTATACCGATCAGTTATTATTTTATGAATGAATGGCTGAAAGATTTTGTTTACCGTATTGAGATGCCGTGGTGGCCTTATATTATAAGTTTAATACTCCTTTTACTGCTGACTTTCCTTGTGGTAAGTATTAAGGCCTACAGAGCAACAAAAGTAGAACTGATAAAATACCTGAAATATGAATGATACTAAGTCTGAAGCTAAATAGAAGTTAGAAATTAGAAAATTCACTATTCACCCATTGACCTATTGATTATTAATAAACCAACCATCATGTTTAAAAAACTTATTTTTCTTAGTATATCAGCCTTTATGTTTTCTCAGCAGACTGAAGAATGGGATCTGCAAAAAACAGTAGATTATGCTATAAGCAAACATCCTACAGTGCAGCAAAGTATTCTGAAGGTAGACCAGCGAAAACAGGAAATCATCGCATCCAAAGGAATGTTGCTGCCTTCCGTTTCAGCTAATACCAGCCAGAACTATAGCTTTGGTTCGACTATTAATCCGGGAACCAACCAAAGAGAAGCACTGAATGTAGGAACTACACAATTCTCAGCAACAGCTAATTGGGAATTATTCAACTGGAGAAATTTTATGAATATTTCGCTGAGCAAAATGAATAAAGAAAGCTCGGATTACCGCTTGAAAGCTATACAAAATGATATTGCATTGAATGTTATCCAGTTGTTCTTCCAGTATCAGAATGACAAAGCTTGGTTTGGAGTACTGAAAACTCAGCTGGATGGAGTAGAAGAACAAATTAAAAGGACAGAAAAAGAAGTGGAAATAGGGAACAGACCTAAAAGTGATGTATATGATATAAAAGCCAATATGGGAACTTTGCAGGAGCAATGGGTATCCGCCAAAAATCAGAAAGAAATTTCCAAAAATAATCTACTCAATGCATTAGCCATTACTACGGATAATATAGATTTTGTTCAGAACACATCGGATACATCTTCTGTTCTGGCCTTTTCAGACGAAAACTTTGTAAAAGAAATGCTGGAAAAGAATCCTGCATATCTGGCTGCTGCAAAAGAAATTCAGGTTTCTGCAGAGAAAATCAGAGTTGAGAGAAGTGGCTACCTGCCAACGCTTAACGGGCAATACTCGTGGTCCACTTTTTATAATAAAGTATTAGGTGGAAATCAGACTGTTACGCCGTTTTCAGATCAATTTAATCAGAACAAAAATCAGCAGGTATATTTTAATCTAAGCATTCCGGTTTTCAACAAGCTTCAGGTAAAATCTAATGTAGAAATTGCAAAACTTAATAAAATCAATGCCGATCTGGAAAAAGAAAAAACAGTCAGTAATCTGGTTGCTGCACTAAAGTCTATTAAGATTCAGTACCAGAACTCGGAAGAGAAATACAGACTTTTGCAGCAAAATTTTGAAAACCAAAAGCTTTCTTTTGACAAATCGGAAGAAAAATACAAAGAAGGACTAATGGATGCTTATACCTTCTTTGTGGTTCGTAATAACTGGCTTCAGGCTAATTACAACCTGATTAAAAGCCGTTATGATGTAATGTTGCAGGAAGAACTATGGAAAATATATAACAGATAAAAAGTAAAATAATATCAATAAACATCAATTAAAAGCTGTCAAAATAACATATGAAAATAAAATTATTCCTCATCACAGCTTGCACACCTGTATTGCTATTTAGCCAAAAAGTATTCACATCAGATGTTACCAATTTTTGGAATGCTTATGATAAAATCGTTGCAGAAAAAGACTCACTACAAAAAATGAATCTTATCCAAACGTTATACATAGAAAAAGGAACTCCAGGTCTACACAATATCATGAAAGCCAGAAGATATACTGCTGAAGAATATGTTTATACTATTGGAAAATATCCAAAATTCTGGACATCCATAAGACCTCGTACTTTGAAAGCTAAAATTCAGGCTAAAAATGTAGAAAAAAGTATTGCTGCCCTGAAGAAAATTTATCCTGAGGCAAAACCGGCAAATGTATATTTTACAATAGGTCTGCTGAGAACAAATGGTACAACAATGGGCGGAAATGTTTTGATAGGAACTGAGAGTGCACTAGCAGATAAAGATGTAGATATTTCTGAAATGTCTACAAGTCACCCGCAGCTAAAAGCATATTTCGCAGGTAATCCGATTAATTTTTTTGCTTCTTTAACAGCACATGAATATGTACATACACAACAAAAATCGACTATCGGAAACAATTTGTTGAGTCAGGTTGTGATGGAAGGCGTTGCAGAATTTGTGTCAAATTTATCTTTGAATAAAAAATCTTCTGTTGCGGCAATGGCTTATGGATATGCACATGAGGCTGAAATTAAGAATCTTTTTGTAAAAGAAATGTTTACTCCTCTTGTTAATACGGCTTCCAACTGGATATGGAATTCATCCAATAACCGTTTTGGTATTGCAGATTTAGGTTATTTTGTTGGAAATGAGATTGCTAAAAAATACTATGAAAGCGAATCGGATAAAAAAACTGCAATCAAATATATGATTGAATTGGATTACAATAATGAAGCAATTTTACAAAATTTTGTAGATAAATCTGCATATTTCGATAAGCCAGTGGCTCAGTACATCAGTGGATATGAAGCCAACAGGCCCACAGTGATCGGGATTAAAGAATTTGAGAATGGAAGCAAAAATGTAAATCCAAATACCAAAATCATTACTCTGACATTTTCAGAGCCTATGATGTTTTTTACCAATTTCAATTTTGGACCATTAGGAGAAGAAAATGCAATGAAAATAGAGAGACTATTGGGTTATTCTGAAGATAAAAAAACATTAAGAGTACAAATTGTAAACTTAAAACCCAATCAGCGCTATCAAATGCTTATTGATGAAGGATTCCGCTCCATGAATGATCTTCCACTGAAGGCATATCTTATAGATTTTACTACAGGAAAATAATTTTAGAATATTCGCGTTAATACTCTTCGATAGTTCGTCAAGCTCACTACAAACTTTACTCAGAGTAGCATTACTAATCTTAAATGTCTTCATTTTAAAGGTGTCATGCTGAGCCTGTCGATATCTTAATATTCTTTGAAGCTTAGAGAAAATAACAGATTAAATTTTCGAAAAAAGACTTTTCCAATCCCTTCTGATTCACCTTTTTCTAAGAAAATAGCTAAAAACAAACCACGATTTAACAGATTATTTGTGCATTTTGTCATGTCTCACTACATTTGTATTCAGTAAATAGAATTGAAAATTAAGAACTATGATCATACAACCACGTGTTAGAGGGTTTATCTGCCTTACAGCACACCCTGAAGGAGCTTTACAGAATGTTAAAAGTCAGATTGATTATGTGAAATCTAAAGGTGAGATTAAAAACGGTCCTAAAAAAGTATTGGTAATTGGTGCTTCCACAGGTTTCGGTTTATCTTCCAGAATTTCTGCAGCTTTTGGTTCTGGTGCAGCTACTGTAGGTGTTTTCTTCGAAAAAGCACCATCAGAAGGTAAGCTGGCTACAGCCGGATGGTATAACTCTGCAGCTTTCGAGAAAGAAGCCGCAGCAGCAGGATTATATGCTAAAAGTATTAATGGTGATGCTTTCTCCGATGAGATAAAGCAACAGACAATTGAGCTTATTAAAAAAGATTTAGGTCAGGTTGATCTTGTAATATACAGTTTGGCATCTCCAAGACGTACGCATCCTAAAACTGGGGTAGCTTATGCTTCAGTATTAAAGCCAATCGGAGAAGCTTTTACTAACAAAACAGTAGATTTCCATACAGGTGTTGTTTCAGATATCAGCATCCAACCGGTAGATAAAGATGAAGATATTCAGAATACTATCGCTGTAATGGGTGGTGAAGACTGGAAATTCTGGATCGAAGATCTTAAGAACGCTGGTGTTCTGGCTGATGGAGTTAAGACTGTTGCATATTCTTATATTGGCCCTGAGTTAACTTTCCCTATCTACAGAAACGGAACTATCGGGCAGGCTAAAAATGATCTGGAAGGTTCTGTAACAGCAATTAACGATATGCTGAAAGACCTTAACGGTATTTCTTATGTATCTGTTAACAAAGCTTTGGTTACACAATCTAGTTCAGCAATTCCTGTGGTACCGCTTTATATTTCTTTACTTTACAAAGTAATGAAAGAAAAAGGTATTCACGAAGGTACAATAGAACAGATGCAAAGACTTTTTGCAGACAGATTATATACTGATAACGGAGAAGTTTTGTTAGACGATAAAGGCAGAATCCGTATCGACGACTGGGAAATGCGTGAAGACGTACAAAAAGAAGTTGCAGCTCTTTGGGAAACTATTTCTACAGAAAACTTAGGAGAAATTAGTGATATCGAAGGTTATCGTAAAGAATTTTTCCAGTTATTTGGATTTGATGTTCCGGGTATTGATTATGAAAAAGATACTAACGAAGTGGTAAACATCCCAAGTATAGAAGGGTAATACATTAAAATACTATAAAAAGCGGTTCCATTGGGACCGCTTTTTTTGTTGGCTGAAATTTATCATTAAATATTATTTTTATTAATTCTAAATAAAAGTGTAATATTGTAAAATCATATAAATGAACAAAGAGTTCAGTATGAAGATTAAAATTTGACAGGAACAAAATTAAATCTGTATGAAAAAAGCAATATTAATGGCATCCGTAGTGCTTGCCCTGTATTCTTGTAAGAAAGAAACCGATAAGCTTAGCAGTGGAGCAACTGAACAGACCTCGGAAAACCCGAAATCTGAAAATAAGATAGTAAGCTTAAGTGGCGGAATTACTGAGGTCGTAAGTGCACTAGGACATGAAAGTGAAATTGTAGGAGCTGATGTTACCAGTACATATCCTGAAACACTAAAAGCAACCGCTAAAGATTTGGGGCACGTAAGAAGTAT
This sequence comes from Elizabethkingia sp. YR214, assembly GCF_003058195.1. GTDB lineage: Bacteria > Bacteroidota > Bacteroidia > Flavobacteriales > Weeksellaceae > Elizabethkingia. Next base: position 24,568 of record NZ_QBUH01000013.1, on the reverse strand, counting down.
GACGATTGAGCCTATCATGGCACTTAATCCAACTTTAATTCTGGCCTCAGATAAAGACTTGAATCCTGAATTATTAAGTAAAATAAAATCTTCAGGTATTAAAGCAGATATTTTTCAGCAGGAATTTTCTGTAGACGGAACCAAAAAATTAATAGAACAGGTTGCCAAAGCTGTAGGTAATACAGATTATCAGAAGCTAAATGATAAGATCGATGCAGATATGAAGCAGGTACAATCTTTAGCAAAAAAGCCTAAGGTATTATTTATCTATGCAAGAGGAAATAACCTGATGGTAGCCGGGAAAAATACTCCAATGGAAAAGCTTATCACATTGGCTGGTGGTGAAAATGCGATTAATGAATTTGACGATTTTAAACCCCTTACTCCTGAAGCTGTTGTAAAAGCCAATCCGGATATTTTATTCTTATTCAAAAGCGGATTAGCAGGAGCAGGAGGAAATGAAGCCGTATTAAAAATGCCGGGAGTTGCACAAACCAATGCCGGGAAGGACAAGAAGATTATTTCTATGGACGGCGGTTTAGCATCGAGCTTTGGCCCAAGACTAGGGGAAGCAGTAGTAGAACTAAACAAACTGCTAATTGAAAACACAAAATAAATTATATTTTTATCTTATTTCGGGTGGGCTTTTACTCGTTGCACTTGTAGTAATTGCCCTCTATGTTGGGGTATATGATTTTGGAGGACATTCTCCGTTTGCAGTATTATATAAAGTAATCACACAGGACAAAAGCCTTTCACTCAGTGATAAATATATTATTTGGGATGTAAGATTTTCCCGGATAATAATGGCAATATTAATAGGAAGTATGTTGGCAGTATCGGGAACAGCATTACAGGGACTATTCAAAAATCCCCTGGCAACAGGAGATCTGATAGGACTTACATCCGGAGCTACGCTTATGGCAGCAATAGCTATAATCCTGGGCAGTAGCTTCAGGGCTTACCTGCCGGAAGCAGTACAATTCTCACTGGTTGGTTTATCGGCATTTGTCGGTGCTTTATTTTCTATGCTTTTGGTATACAAAATATCTACAAGCGGCGGGAAAACCAATATTGTGATGATGCTTCTTACAGGTGTGGCTATTACAGCAATAGGTTTCTCTATTACCGGTTTCCTTATTTATATATCGAAGGATGACCAGCTTAGAGACCTTACTTTCTGGAATTTGGGAAGTCTGGCAGCAGCTACCTGGACCAAGAATCTTGTTTTGTTAGCTGTTTTGCTTATTTCTTATTTTATATTAATGCCAAAAGGAAAAGCACTGAATGCGATGATGTTAGGAGAAAAAGATGCACAACATTTAGGAATAAATGTAGAGAAATTAAAAAAACAGATTGTAGTAATTACAGCACTTATGGTTGGTACCTGTGTTGCTTTCTCCGGAGCTATCGGATTTGTAGGACTAATTGTTCCTTACATACTCAGATTACTTTTTAGATCCAATTACTATTTTATATTGCCTTTGTCGGCAATATTCGGAGCTGTCCTGTTATTGGTAGCGGATACTTTCAGCAGAAGTATAGTAGCACCTTCGGAACTGCCAATTGGAATATTAACCGCATTAATGGGTGGCCCCATTTTTATTGCAATTTTAATGAAACATAAAAAGTCTTTATAATGATAAAAGCACATCGTATAAATTACCTGCACAAGAAATTTCATATTCTGGACGGCGTAGATGTGTCTGTAGAGTATGGAGAGTTTTTAGCAATTGTGGGACCTAATGGAGCAGGGAAGTCGAGCTTATTGAGTGTTTTGGCAAACGAGATTAAGCAAGATAAAAAACAACAGATTTTATTTAAAAATAAGCAGATTACAGACTGGGGAATACACGAATTATCGAAGCACAAAGCCAAATTTTCACAACATAACAGCACGGACATTCCTCTGAAGGTAAAAGATGTCGTGATGATGGGGCGCTATCCATATTTTGATGGACAACCTAGAAAAGAAGACTGGGACGCTATGAGTAAGATGCTGTTGGAAACCGATATTGTTCATCTTAAAGACAGAGATTATAACACTTTATCCGGAGGTGAAAAACAAAGAGTACACCTTTCACGGGTAATGGCTCAGCTTGAAAATGATGTTGTCCATAAACTTCTGTTTCTGGATGAGCCGCTGAATAATCTGGATATAAAATACCAGTACCGCGCATTGGAGAGTATGAAGAATTTCACGCGAAAGACCAATTCGGTAATAGTAGTCTTACATGATCTGAATCTGGCAGCACAGTTTGCTGATAAAATTCTATTGATGAAAAACGGTAGAGTGGCTGCATATGGAAATCCCGATGAGGTATTTACAAAGGAAAGAATAAGCGATACTTATAACTTCCCGTGTACGATATGTAAAAATCCGGTAAACGAAACACCAATGATAATTTTTGGATAACTATGAATACAGAAGATCTGAAATTACTGGCAAAAAATCTGGCCAATCCGGAGGGCGATAAAGGAATAGAAATCGCTGAGATGATGGATACAACCAATATTTCCATGACAATGGAAAGTATTGCAGCTCTAGAGCTTGACGATTCCGACAGAATATTGGAGGTAGGACATGGCAATGCCGGACATTTGGAACAATTACTAAAATTGGCAGATGATCTTAATTATACGGGATTGGATATTTCCGAAACAATGAGAGATCAGGCACTGCGAAAAAATATAAAATTTGAAAATCAGTCACAATTCTTTGTTTACGACGGACAGAACATACCCTTTGTTGAGCAAAGTTTTGATAAAATTTTCACAGTAAATACCTTGTACTTTTGGAAAGAACCGGAAGCTTTCTTAGACGAGATTTACAGAGTACTGAGAAACAACGGAACTTTTGTTCTCACCTTTGGACAAAAAGATTTTATGGAAGGGCTTGCCTTTACACAATATGGCTTCCAGCTGTATAATAATGAAGATGCAGAAGTACTAATCCGTAAAAGTAGATTTGTACAAATTAAACTAACGCAAAAAGAAGAATGGATACCTGGTAAAACCGGGGAAGGTCCTGTTAAAAGAAACTATACAATATTAACCTTAAAAAAATAATATAATGAATACAATAGCCGGAGATTTAAAAGAAAAGTGGACTAATCTGAAAGCAGAGACTCCACATCTTAGAATCAGAAATGCAGCAGAACAATTAGGGGTTAGCGAAGCCGATTTACTGGTAACCGGTATAGGTGAAGGTGTTACGGTCTTGAATCCTGATTTCTCAGGAATTTTAACCGATACTGAACAGCTTGGAAAAGTAATGGCTTTAACCAGAAACAACGAATGTGTACATGAAAGAAAAGGAACTTATCTGAATGGTGATTTCAGTAGTCCACATGCACAATTATTTGTTGGAGAGGATATTGATCTTAGAATATTCCTGAATTCGTGGAAGCATGCTTTTGCGGTTGTAGAAGGAGATAAGAAGAGTTTACAGTTCTTTGGAAAAGACGGACTGGCACTTCACAAAATATATTTAACGAAAGACAGTAATGCAGATGCTTTCGATACCATTACAGATAAATACAAAGCTGATATTCAGACTCAGGAATTTGTATTTGAGGCATTAGCACCGAAGGCTGCCGAGAAACCAGATGCTGAGATTGATGTAGAAGCTTTTCGTAAAGAGTGGTCGGAGCTGAAAGATACTCATGACTTCTTTGCTATGACAAGAAAGTATGGTGTAACAAGAACACAGGCATTACGTCTGGCTTCGGATGAATTTGTGAAAAAAGTTGATCCTGCTAAAGTTGTAGCTTTACTTGAGACCGCATCTGAAAGAAAACTTCCGATAATGGTTTTTGTAGGAAATCGTGGAATTATCCAAATCCATACTGGAGAAGTAAACAAAGTATTGTGGTACAATAGCTGGATCAATGTAATGGATCCTGATTTCAATCTTCACTTGGATACAGAAAAAATTGCTGAAGCATGGATAGTGAAAAAGCCTACAGAAGATGGGCTGGTTCATGCTGTTGAGGTCTTCAATAAAGACGGAGAGTTCATTGTACAGTTTTTCGGAAAGAGAAAACCAGGAATTCCGGAATTACAGGAATGGAAAGACCTTGTTGCGGAACTGGAAAAATAAAATAACTAAGCTAAATTTAAATGTTGAGGCCGTTACGAATCATTGCATTTCAAAACGGCCTTTTTTATTGTAAATTGGTATTTCAATTATACTTTTATTTAAAGATGAGAAAACTACTTTTTGCCTTTGCTATAGTATGTATTAGTGGAATAAAAGCGCAACAGTTTGACGCTTATAAATTCTATAATAAGAAAGGAAAGGTTGTAAAACCCGAGAAAATTGTCAGACAACTTTCCGGTTATGATGTGGTTTTATTCGGTGAACTGCATAATAATTCTATTGTTCACTGGTTACAACTGAAGTTTACAGAAGGCCTGTATGAACAGAAAAATAAACAATTGGTTCTGGGAGCAGAGATGTTCGAAAGAGACAATCAGCAGCAACTGGACCATTACCTGGCAGGAAAGCTGGATTCTAAAAATATGAAGGATTCTGTCCGTTTATGGAATAATTATACCACAGATTACAAACCTCTTCTGGATTTCGCAAAAACTAAAAACTTAAGATTTGTAGCGGGAAATGTTCCGAGAAAATATGCATCCCAGGTAGCCAAACAAGGTCTGGAATCATTGAATACACTAAATGCTCAGGAAAAAAAATATATTGCAGATTTACCAATCAAAGTAACATTGGATACCCCGGGGTATAAGGAAATGAAGACGATGATGGGAGATCATGCAGATGATCTGAAAGTAATGAATTTTATTTCTGCTCAGGCTTTGAAAGATGCTACAATGGCAGAATCTATTTTCAAAAGTTTAGAACCGGGAAAGACATTCATTCATTACAATGGAAACTACCACAGCAAGGAGTATGGCGGTATTTACTGGTATTTGAAACAAAAAAATTCCAATCTTAAAATTGCCGTTATTTCTGTTTTTGAATCAGAGAATCCAAAATTATCTGTTCCTGAAAAAGATTATATACCAACAGATTTTAACCTTATTGTTCCTGCAGATATGACTAAGACCTATTAGAGCTGATCGCTTTTATAGTCAACTGAATAAGTAATCTAAAAACTCACAGAATCTTCAAGACCTGTGAGTTTTTTATAACCTGCTACTGAATAAGCTGAGCATCTACGCTTTTAATTGGGGCTAAGATAGCTTGAATATCATCCGCTATAATGGAGTTGATTAGAGACTCGTAATTCTCCAAATCCTCAATAGTAAGCTGATCCAAATAATTCTGAATTACTTCTTTCTCTTTCAAATAAGGATCCGTTATTTTTTCAGCCATGGAAATAAGTAAAGCTTTTTTACTATTTTCAAGTTTTCCGGAATCCAGGGGATTGTTTTTTAATTCTTCCACAATATTTAAAAACAGATTTTTCAGGAACGGAATATCCTCCTTTTCGCTCCGGAATTTTATAATAAAAGAAACCGAAGGAGTAGGATAGGTTTTGTACTCAGAACTCACAGATGGTGAGTAAACTTTTCCATACTTGTTTCTTGCAGTTTCAAAAAAACAGGACTGCAATAATTCCTTTGCAACTTGTATAGCAAATATATTTTTTGCAGAGGGAACAATGGACGACTTGGTCATCAGTGCAACGTCTTTTCTTGTCTGATTTTCAGGTGTAAAATCTTCATTCAAAACAGCAGGAGAGCTATTTGATTGCCATTGCAGTGGCTGATGAATGGGTTTATAGGCTCCGAAATATTTAATAACTAAATCCTTTGCCTGATGTATATTGAAGTTTCCGGAAATCAAAACAGCACGGTTGTTGGTATTCCGGAAGATCTGATCATAAAATAAAAATAGCTTTTTAATATCGAGTTTTTTCAGTTCCTGTTTTGTGAGCTTTTTATTTTCAGTTTTTCTGTAGTTGCCCAGAAACAATTCTTCTGCCTGCTGAAATCTGGCGTATTCATTTTCCGAAACCTGTTCTTCCGTGTCGTCTTCCAGTAGTTTTAGTTTAATATCTTCTTTAAAATCCCCGACAGGCAATATATAATTGTATACTAAATGATACAATAATTTGAATGCCAATTCTATGTTATCATCCGGAGCAGCTATCCTGATCTCATTAGCATAACTGCCAATATAGGAAGAATATGAGATGTTATTCTGAGATAAGATATTAGAAAGAATATTGTATTTATAGGGTTTAATCCCAATCTGATTTGAATAGTAATTCAGGTCCTTATACAATGGATATTCGTAATCCGAAAGCTGCGAAAAACCGCCTCTTCCGTAGTATATAATCGTGTTTTTGTCTGCTTTGCTATCTGGTGCCAGTATCACATCAATTCCGTTGGAAAGTTTTATTAGAGAGACATTCAGCTGATTTAATTGTTTTTCACTGATGACTTCGGCAAAAAGTTTTTTAGGAGATTCAATTTTATAATGGATTAGAGGAGCTTCTTTTACAATCTCTTTTTTTGCAGCTTCCTGGTGTTGTATTGTCAATCCGGACTTTATTCCTGCCTGGAAGCTATTGTTGAGTTCCTGTTCTGTGATTTCAGATTGACCTATAGTTGTCTGGATCAGATTGAAATGCGGCCCTTCAGGTAGCAAAAAAGGATATGATCTTATTTCTCCTTCTTTTAGTTCATCCATAATTTTTTGCACTAGAAATCTGCTTTCGGAAGGAAAGATATACTTATGCCTGCCGATTATATCTTCATAATAAGCAGCAATATCTTTAGTACTGGCTGGTAATGGAGAAAAAGTATCTTTAATTACTTTTTGCTTTATGGTATCGAACAACTCCTGCTGAATTTCTGTTTTTTTTACTTGCTCAGAAAGGACCCCAAGTTGTTCATAGGTTTTTAGTAAATCTGCTTTATCCTTACTCCTGATTTCAAAGCCTGAATGGAAAATGTTTCCCATATACCAGTCATCAAAGAATGTTACATTTTGTAGCCCTGCATCTTTAATACCTTGACGGATCAATTCGCTGTAGAGTTTTTGTATCAGCGTAGTTTTTAAATCTTCAGGTTTTCGTTGTACAGCAATTATCCGTTCGGCGTTAATGTTTTTTTGCTTTCCCTGTTGCAGAGAAAAAATGCTTTGTGTAGGGATCAATGAAGCGTAATCTATCTGAGAATAAGGAGTAGTCTCACTACCTGCAGAGTCTTTACCCTGAAATAATGTTGTTATCTTTTTCTCTGTTGCAGATGTATCTATATCACCTATAATTACAATATGAGCATTGGCTGTTGTATACCATTTTCTAAAATAGCTTTCCAATGACGCTTTGTTTATCTTTCGGATATCAGCTTCTGTGCCTCCCGGAAGTTTGTTTCTGAAAATGCTGTTTCCTATTTTTTCATGGTAAAAAGGACCTTCATTTCCTCTGTCCCGAAGTTCCTGAATAATTACATTTTTTTCTTTTTCAATATCGTCATTGCTGACATTGCTGAATAAATCTGCGAAAATATTTTTTCTGAAAATTTCCAGACACATTCCAATGTTTTCGGATGTATTGGGTACTGAAATTTTATAAATTGTAGATTCATAATGGGTGGAGGCGTTAAAGTCTCTTTCCAGTTTTACACCCAATTTATCCAGACTTCCAAATAAGGTCTTCTTAAAAACCAGATGCTCCAAAAAATGAGCAACACCTGCCTGATCAGGATTTTCCATAAGGCTTCCGGCATCTATAATAAGCCTGATCTCTGTTCGGGAATCGCCTTTTACAGGATGAATAATATAATGAAGACCATCTTCCCGAATCTTTCGGTCTGTAATCCCCAAATTGTCTGGAAATGTTATCTGAGCTTCTGTTGTAATAAAGCTAAGAAGTCCCATTGCTAATAAACCATACCTCATTGTGCTACATTTTTTTCTTTATAAACAACACTGGCCAGCATATAGTCATCTGAATTATCAAAGTCCATTGGAAAGGAAAAATGCAGTGTATTATCCTTTCTGTTAATTGTTGCTTTTGCAGGTCTCCAGTTACCATTACCCCAGTCATCATGAGATATAGTCGATATATTCATATATCTATAAGGATTAATTGTACCATCACCAAATTCCAAACTGATATCCTGAAGGCTAAAGTCTTGTTTAATTTTTTTATAAAGTGAATTCCAAATAGAAAAATTATAGTCAAAATTTACAACTATAAGACCTTCTTCTTTTGATTGAAATTCATTGGATCTTTCTGAAACAAAATCAATTTCATCGGAATTAAAATTTAGTGCTATGTTGTCCAGAGTGACAATAAAGTCATGTCTTTCCATATTTTCCATCATAGAATAATAAGAAATTCCATTTTCCTTGATGTCTTTTAGCATTTTGAAGTTTGGTGCACCAAGCGGGTCTAGAAAGAAAGTATTCTCAATGGTCATTTTTCGATATAATTTCAACAACAGCGTTTGTATCCCCATTGCATTTCTTTGCATTTTTAACAGAGGTTTGTCCTCAGTAGCATTGTCGCTGAGGGTAATAATGGTTTTGCCTGTAATTTTTTCCTTGAAGCCTTCTGTAAAAGGTTCAATTCTACCTCCGGCAGGAAATGTTACATTGCCCTCTACTTCTGTAACACCAATAAAAGGATAAAGATTAAGACCTTTTTTTCGATAAATCTCAAGAAGCTCTTTTTGTCGCTTGGTGAGTACAGGAATATCGGCTCCTTTTTTAAACTCGAAAGAAATATTCTCTACACTTACCTGGCTGTCGGATGTTGTTCCTGCTAACTGAATTGTCTTACTTTCGTCAAGAGGCAGCAGATTACTTGGTTTTATCTGTACTGTGGCAGTTTTTTGTCCTGCAGGTAATACTACCTTGGGATGATCCAGTTTCATGGTATTATCAGCATTCTGAAGATTGAGTTCAATAATCAGATCCTTTTTCAAAGTTTTTACCAACATGATCTTTACCACGATATAATCATTGGACTGGTCTTCAATCTGGGTTTTATTCAGTGAAAAACTTATTTTGTTTTCACCTCTGTATGTGCTTCTTTCGTCATCCGGCATACAGGAACTCATTCCTGTTATTAGTATAAAGAACAGAATGAGTCTGGTAGAAAAATTAAATCTATAATAGTGTTTCATTGTCATATCAGTTATTCCCAACCTTTGTTCTGGGAGACTTTATTATTTTTTGTTTCATTAAACGGAATAGGAAATGTCCATCGGTAGTCGGATTTAGATATTACGGAGTATTGTTTTTCATCATCCGTTTTATATCTTTTGATGTCTGTTTGCCATCTTTTCAGGTCAAAGAAATTTTCTGGCTCTCCCAGAAACTCTTTCTGTTTTTCATATCTGAATCTTTCAAAAAGCTGCTTATTGGATAGAGAAGCATCGACAGTACCTGCATTTCTGCTTTTAAGAAAATCATTGAGCAGCTTAGCCGCCTGCGGAAGCTGATTGTTTTTTAAATAAGCCTCTATTAGCAAAAAGTAAACTTCAGTAAATCTGGACTGTACTATATTTTTGTTTTTATTGTCGCGGATATCAGCCCTGTACTTTCCTATAAAAACACCAGGAATATCAGGTATAGTAATAGCCGAAACTTTGCCTCGTACATCAGCTTCCGCAAAAGTAAATTTGGAATGTAATCTTATAAAATCTCCTTTTTCATAGTTGTAGTTTAGGTTTTTATAAGGCTGTTCATTATAACTGAAATTCATCAAAACCTCGGGAGATGAAGAAGGAGAGTTCCAAATCTGCTGATAAGAGGCTTGATTGAAATCTATGAGCGATTTTCCGCTTTGTGTAATAAGTTCATTGGCCAGAGTAATGACATTCTGATAAGATCCTTCCAGTAATGCTGTTTTGGCTTTCAGTAGTTTTACGGCGTAATAACCGAAGTACTCCTTCTTGTTAGTACTGCCTTCATCTTTTGGGAGCAGAGACAATGCTGTATCGCATAATTTATTGATTTCAACCAATGTTTCTTTATAACCAGAGCGTTCTTTATCCTCATAAATTGTTTTGTCTTTCAGAACAATTCCCGGTATGGCAGAACCTGCGTAACGGTCAGAGAATAATAATAACAGCTCATAGTATATTGCAGCCTTCAATCCTAATGCTCTTCCTTTTACTTTTTTAGCCTCATCGGAGTTCCTATCAGAAATATTATGATCCAGAGCTTCCAAAGCGGTATTGATTTCGAACAAAGATTTATAATATTGCTGCCAGAGATTTTCCGCATTATTTTTAATAACCAGTCTGTCCCAGTAGTATATCTTTTCCACAGGTTCATATTTACTTTGGGAGATATACCAGGTAGGAACAAAATCCTCGGTGTAAATGCTGAGAAAAGTTTTATCTTTCGGAAATTCGGAATAGGCTGTGTTCAGAACTTCTTTGGCCCTGCTGACAGTATTTATAACATTTTCTCCCGATACAAAATCCTCGGAGGTATTATCGAGGCTACAGGCATTTAGTAAGACCAATAATGATGCTATGCAGGTAATTTTTTTCATATTGAATTAAAAAGAGACGTTTAGGCTAAGGGTAAAAACAGGTTGCTTGATGTCATTGATTGTGTTCCTGTTTTTCACGAAGTAATAAGTGTAGATATTTTCAGCCTGCAGACTAAGACTAAGTGAGCGTATTGTTTTAGAAAGCTCCTGTATTGCATTGGTATCTACAGTATATGTAAGCTGAATATTGTTGAGAGAAATAAAATCGGATCTGTATACGCTGTCTGTTGTTGCGAAAAGCTTCTCCATTTCAGCAGCTTCTGTAGGCCTGTTGGCAGAAGGATAAATCTTTCCTTCATCGCCTTCGTTAAACCACATTTGTTCCAGCTGACCTTTAAAAGCATTATAACGAATATCACTTCTGTCACGAATAAATGAAGTTGAGTATTGTTTTACGCCCTTCAGTGCATAATACAGATCAAAAGCCAAAGACAGGTTTTTGTAAGTAATAACATTGGAAAACATTCCATTGTAGGGAGGTGTGCTATAGCCCAGGCTCATGAAATCTGCACGGGTAAGACTGCTTTTATCTCTGTATGTTAGTTCTCTTCCATCATTGGCTTTATATCTGTAGGTTCCGTCCAGAGGATGTATTCCCAATGACTGTAATCCGTAGATAATTCCTAAAGGCTGTCCTACTTCATAAGAGGGGATAAGGGCTTCTCCATTCTGATAAATTTTCTCTGCTCCGTAAAGCTGTTTTACTTTATTAAAGTTGGCAGAAAAAGTGAGGGCACTGTTCCACTGAAAATTGGGACCTCTTATAATATCTCCGGAAAACATTATTTCAATTCCTTTGTTCTCCAATACACCAATGTTTTTCTTATAGCTGGTAAAGCCGTTGCTGGGTGCTATTTCTACATCCAAAAGAGCTTGTTTGTTCAGGATTTTGTAGAAATTGGTAGTTAATGTAAACCGCTTAAAAATACCAATATCCAGCCCTGCATTGTATGAATGTGACTGCTGTGGATTCAGATTTCTGTTAGGAAGCTGCTGTGAGGGTAATAATCTTCCGGAACCGTAAAAAAGGTTGTTGTACCTGTAAGTCGGAACAATATCTCCGATTGTAATACCCGCCATACTGGCGGTAATTCCCATTGAAGCTCTTAGTTTTAGATCGGAGATGAATTTTGAGTTTTTCAGAAATTCATATTCCTTAAACTGCCATCCAAATCCTGCAGACCAGGCAGTATTCCATCTTTTATCAGACGGAAGGAGAGAAGAACCATCCCTTTTGTAGCTGGCATACAAATCGTAAATGTTGCGGAAAGAATAGCCCAAAGCTGCACCAAAACCTAGCTGTATGTCTTTTGTATTGCCTCCGAAAACTGTTGTTTTTCGGTTACCTTCCAATGCCTGATTGATGACAGGGACAGATGCCATACCCGATGGTATTCCATAGCCGTTGATGCCAACAACCTTTCTTCTGTTGAGTAAATAATCGATATTGGCACCTAATGTAATATCATGATCGCCCAGTTTCTTGGTATATGTAGCTCTGATGTTAGAGGAATAGATAAACTCAGTGGCTTTTTCTTCGGTGAGACTTCCTCTCGCATCTTCACTATACTGTCGTTCGGAAACAGCTTCTGGTGGAATTATAGTTTTGTTCTCACTCGTTACATAATCTGCTCCGGTAACACCTGATATGCTAAGATCATTCAACAATTTCCAATTAAAAATAAGAGAACTGCTTACTCTGTTAGATACTTCTCTGCGCGTATACTGATTTATAAGATCACTGAATGCATAATCCGGATACGAAGTCAGGTTTATTTTTTTTCTATTCTTTTCAGATAATCGAGTCTCATAAGGGTTTAAAGCATAGGCCAGAGCAGAAGGATCTTCTTTGGTTCCGTTCTGGGTATTGGTTCTTGAAATTCCGGCAGAGGTATTCAGAGATAAACTGAATTTAGGTGTAACTACATAATCTATATTTGCTCTTGCTGTGATATTATTAATGTCGTTGCCGGGTAATTTTCCACCACGGTTACCATAGTTTAAGGAGTAATAATAAGCATTCTTGTCTGTGCCTCCTCTTACACTTAGATTATAAGAACTAAACTGATTGGGTCTGATTAGTTCCTTGAACCAGTCGGTATTGATCATTTTTAAAGAGTCCAGATTTTTTTTACCATTTAAGATCAAAGCTTCCAGATTTGGGGCATTATTATAGTTTTCTCTTATATATTCTTCAGAGTTCATATATCCCGGTGTTGATGTTACTTTCAAGCGCCTTTCCAATTCCAGTTTCTCCGCAGAATTCATCATTTCCACACCTCTGGGACCTCTGGTTGTAATTCCCTGTTTTATATTGAGGCTGATAATGGGCTTGCCTTTATATCCTTTTTTAGAAGTAATTTCTATAACACCATTGGCTGCTTTTATACCATATAGTGCTGATGCGGCAGCATCCTTTAAAACTTTGATGGTTGAGAAATCCATTGGATTGAGGGTTAGGAATGTTTCGGAAGAAATAATCATCCCATCCAACACAAATAATGGCTCATTAGCCCTTGCCTGGCCGGAGAATGATTGTGTTCCGCGGATCTCAATTTTGGGTCTGCTTCCCAATATACCATTGTATTCAATGTAAAGGCCGGGGACAGCCCCCTGTAGCATCCGCATAAGATCCATTTCCGAACGTCCTTCAAATTTTTTCATATCGATAGTGGTAATAGAGCCCGCTATTTTTCGGATATCGATGTCGTTGATATTTTTACTTTTTACCAATGTGACTTCCTGTATGTCTTTTGCCTCGCCTGATTTTCTATTAGGCTTTACAATAGTGTCCTTATATTGGCGAGGAATAGATAAAGCACGCACAGAATAAATATTTTGTAAACTGGCATTAAACAAGTGTTTTTTTAGTTTATTTTGCGCTTCCGAGATTCTTTCATCGGTTATTTTGTTAGAGGACTGTATTGTTTTCAGATCATCATAACGTGCATATACAATAGAAAAAGAGAAAAGGAAGAGTATAGGTGTATACTTTCGTATCATTTTATTTTTATTTATTCTAATTAAGAATTATACAAATTTAAAAATAATAAATGATCATAAAATATGACAGTTCTCATACCAGTCGGGGATTACCGTTATATTTCAGAGAATAAAAACGATATGCTACTGTTTGATCTTCATATAGAATAAGCTAGGAATGGGAATGAAAACAATATTAAGCCTGCGGCATTGAATGAATAAGTTGATATCCATGAACCTATGCGAGTATGGAAGAAAATTTAAAGAATTTCAATCTAATCTGAATGGTGTATAAATAAAAATCCCCTGATAATCGAAATTACAGAGGGCCTTTAAAATATATGTTTTTTACTTTTTAGAGAAGAGGAATATTTATAGTCTTGCATCTATGATATCTCTGTCCAGCTTTGCTTTTATATCGGATACAACCGATGTTTCTTTTTTTAAGCTATTTAAATTTAACATTAGAAATGTAACGGGTTCAGTTGCTTTGGAATGATGCAACGCTTATTGTAGTTAGCATAATATTATCACTATTATAATTTTTGTCTTTAATTATGGAGAGCTATATTTTCTGATTTTTCAAAAAAAATAAAGTAAAAATTTGAAAAGAAATAGAATCTTAATCCTCTGATAATCTTTAAAATAATACCTATATGTCCAATTGTTATTGGTATGTGAAATATTTTTAATATTCCGAAAATATTGATAACCAAGCTAAAATGGCACAAAGTTTTCATTAGAGCAGTAATAAAAAACGAAAAATAACGTTATCATAATGTATGGGTTCTGATCGTACTTTGGTCTCCTATATGATAATACTGATCAATTAATACATGATATAAAACTATTCTCTTCTGTTTTGTTAAAAGTTTAAACCTTATGATTCTGTTTCAGAATAGGGCTTTTCCAACAAAATAAGAGTGCGCAGGTTCTTTTTTGGAAACCTTGCTTCCAATTTCAAAAGTTGAAATAATAAATTATTGGATACTGATATTCCGGCTAATCAAAAGAATAGGAATACCAGTAAGGAATTTTTTTATAGAATGTATGAAAGAAACACAAACACTACATGTTAAGAAGAATGTTGTACCAAAATCAGCATTAATTCGCCAGAAAGAAGATTTTGTACCCATCAAAAAGGGGAGGTTCGGAACTATAGAATATGGTATCCTTGCAGTGACGTTTATATTGTTGTTCAGCTCAATATATGCTGTATATCTATTACAACCAGAGTTTGAACATCTGCACTGGCAACAAATGAACAGCTCCTTTGGTATGGTAATCATTGGAATAGGGCTATTCCTTTTGAGTGTTGCAGTATGCTTCCTTGTCTATTTACTTGTTTTATACATTCGTTATAAACCTATTGCTTCTGTATCGGACGATCAATTGCCTACGTGTACTATTATTGTTCCGGCATATAATGAAGGGAAACTGGTATACGAAACACTTCATAGTTTGGCAATTAGCGACTATCCGGAGGAAAAAGTACAGATTATAGCTATAGATGATGGCAGTAAAGACGATACCTGGGCATGGATTAAGAAGGCTAAGGAAGAATTGGGTGACAGAGTAATGGCCTATCAGCAGCCCCGAAATATGGGTAAAAGACATGCTTTACACCGTGGAT
This sequence comes from Elizabethkingia sp. YR214, assembly GCF_003058195.1. Classification (GTDB taxonomy): domain Bacteria; phylum Bacteroidota; class Bacteroidia; order Flavobacteriales; family Weeksellaceae; genus Elizabethkingia. Next base: position 9,463 of record NZ_QBUH01000013.1, on the reverse strand, counting down.
TCCAGTTAGGTACGGGGGAGATATTTATTACCGTAGATAGTGATTCTATTGTGAAAAAAGATACACTCCGTAATATGACAAGCCCGTTTGTGGTAAATGAAAAATGTGGTGGAGTAGCAGGTAATGTACGTGTACTGAACAATGAGAAAGAATTGATTCCGAGAATGCTTAATGTAAACTTTGTATTCAGCTTTGAATTTGTGCGTTCTGCACAGAGTATGTTGGGATCCGTAATGTGTACTCCGGGAGCTTTGGCAGCATACCGCAGAGAACAGGTAATGAATTGTTTGGATGAATGGGTGAACCAGACATTTATGGGACGTCCGTCTGATATAGGTGAGGACAGAGCCATGACAAATATGATCCTGAAGCAAGGTTATCATATCTTATTTCAGAGAAATGCTTATGTATATACTAACATCCCTAAACGATATAAAAACCTGTATAAGATGTTTATTCGTTGGGAACGTAGTAATGTGCGTGAAAATATAATGATGAGCAAGTTTGCTTTTGGTGATTTCCGTGAAGGACCAAAAGTAGGAACCAGAGTATTATTGTGCATGCAGTGGCTAAAACTTGTAATGTCTTATCCATTAATGTTACTGATGTTATGGTTTATTATCAATCATACGATGTTATTTATTAGTTCAACATTATTGGGAATACTCATTTTCTCAAGTGTTCAGGCTTTCTTCTTTGCGAAGAGAAATAAAAATACACCCGAGGCCTTCTGGGCATATACCTATAGTATTTTCTATGCCTTTACGCTTTTCTGGATCACACCATACGCTATTGCCACAGCAAGTAAAAGTGGCTGGCTGACTCGTGAATTGGCAGTGAAAGAATCATAATCAAAGAAACATTTTAAAATATAACTCCTCTGCAGTCTAGACTATAGAGGAGTTTTTGTTCGTATTAAAAATTGATTTTTTGTTTACAGAATAAAACTATGTGTAATCAACTATTTGTTTTTATTATTTAATGAAAGGTAATTTTTTTCGCAAGATTAAGATGGTCAATTTTATAGGATTCTACACTTTTATTAAAGTATTGTGAGACCGCCAAAATAAGTGATTAAGTAAATGTATATAATTGTAAAATAACTGAATATAAATTAATTATAATTAATTTATATTCAGTGTAAATAGCATGGTTAATTGTTTTAAAATCATTTTGTTTCAAAATAATTTTTACTTTAGCAATGGGTCACAAATTATTTTTTTAATGAAAAGCTATTTTCATATATTATTTTTCTTATTAATTGGAGCTTTTTCTTATGCTCAAAGTATTTCCGGGAAAATTTTAGGAAAAGATAGTGTTGTCATTTCTTATGCTGAAATAATAGCTACTAAAGGTAATTTAAAGAGGACTGTTATTTCTGATGAAAATGGTTTTTTTAGATTAAAAATACCTGAAAAAGGGTATTATTTATTAGAAGTTTTAGAAAATGGTAGCAGTGTTTTTGTTAGTAACCTTAATATTAGCGGAGACATTATAAGAAACATTCGTATTACTGAAAATAATGAAAAAACAATTCGAGAAGTTATTATAGGCAAAAAGATTGTGCAACAAATAGGAGACAAAACCTATTTTAATGTTGAGAATAGTGTTTTGTCTAAAGGAAATAATGGGCTGGAAATATTACAAAAGAGCCCAAAATTAAGCATAAACTCGGAAGGAATTGTATTACTGAAAAATAAAAGTGTAACAATACTTATTAATGGCCAAAAAATAAACTTAAGCGGAAATGATCTCAATAATTATCTTTCTGGACTAAGTTCAGAAGATATTAAAAGAATTGAAATTCAAGATATAGGTTCCGCTGATCAAGATGCGTCTGGTACAGGAGGAGTTATAAATATTGTTTTAAAGAATAATCCTAAAGGTTTTCGTTCAATTAACAAAATGTCTTATGCTTTTCGAAAGGAAAATGCGATTCAGTATAACAGTGGGTTAAATTTGAATTATGGAAATGAGAAATGGAACTTATATTCAGATGTTTCTTATACTGAAAATCAAAATTATGGTAGGTCAACAGGAATATTCAATTATAATAATGGTCAAAAAAATATCAATAATGGAGATTCGAAATTTTCTAATAATAATTTAGGACTTCGTTTAGGTAGTATTTTTTATCCTAATGATAATAATACATTTGGTATTGAAGCTTATTATAATAAAAATAATAGAATATTTGAGGGTAATCATAATCTTGATATTTATAATGGTAATGATCAAACAATAAGTAGTAAAAATATTTCCTCCTCTAGGACGCCTTCTAATTTGTGGTATATCACAACCAACTATGTATTGAAATTAGATAATTTAGGGAGTAATTTGAAATTTATTGGAGATATTGGACGAAATAATACTGAGCCTTTTAATGATGTTTATTCTAAATATTTATTAAATTCTTCGTTGAATAGTCATTATCTCTATAATACTAATTCTGTTTCAAATTACTATACTGGACAATTAGATTGGACTCAAAAAATTAAAAAAAATTGGGAGTTGAATGCCGGAGGAAAATTTGGTAGCGTAAAAAGAGATAATTTACTCAAGGTTGATTATTTTAATAATGATCAATGGAATGAAGATTTAAATCAAAAACAAGATTTCAATAACCGTGAAAATATTCTGGCTGGTTATATTTCTATAAGCAAAATCTTCGGTAGACACTTTATAAAAACAGGTATTCGTATAGAAAATACTAATATAAAAGGTTATAATAATCTTAATAACGAAGAATTAAAACAAAACTATACTAAGCTTTTTCCAAGTCTCTATTATAAGTATGATTTAAAAAATGAAAAAAGCCTTTCTTTTAGTTATAAAAGAAGTATTACTAGACCTTCATTTAGAGATTTAAATCCCTTTGTTATTAAACAGAATGATTTTCTCTATGAAATTGGAAATCCAAATTTACAACCCTTGTATGTGGATCAATTAGAACTTGGATATAATATAAAAAAGCATTCCTTTTCGGTATATGGTAATAAAACAATTAATACAATCCAAGGTGTATATTTTACAAATAAAGATTTAATTAATTTTTTTCAACCACAAAATTTTGGAAAATATTATGAAATAGGTATAGACCATTCTTATAATGGGAATATAACAAAATGGCTTACTACTAATATTTCTAGTGGGATTTATTATAATTCATTTCATGCTAATGATGGTATTAATAATAAAGGAGCTTCATTTTATAATAATACATACCTCCAAATGAAACTTTCTAAAACATTTTTGTTTGAGCTTGCTAGTAATTATTCCCATCAATATCAATACAGGAATGTTACCGGAGCAAATAGATATAGAATGGACATATCTATAAGAAAAACTTTGATGGCTGGAAATTTATTAGTCATTTTTAAAGTAGTGGATTTATTTAATACCGAAAGAGATAAAAATATTTCCCATTACAAAGATTTTGATTTTGATTTTTATCAAAAGTGGCAAACAAGAGGTTTTCTTATATCTGTTCAATATACATTAGATAATAAGAATAAAATTAAAGCTGGTTCAGTAAAATCAGATAATGATAGTAGAGGGAGATTATAAAAAATCAGAATTATTTTTTCATTTAAGATACTAAATAGGTGCACATATTAAGTTCTAAATGTTTAAATATAGCTTTTATTAAAGCAAATGTTAATTTTTTAATTTTCTAAATCAAATTACAATGGAAACAAAAAATCAAAAATTCCAAGAGTTAGTAAAAAAAATGGAAACTCTAAAGGAAGCAGAAAAAGGACAATTAAAAGGAGGTTTCTCAAAAAGTTTTTCTTTTGGACCAACTTCTAGCAGTATTGTTGGTAATAATTGCAACTGTACTAACACAGGGGGAGCTAATTGTAGCCCTACTGAGGTAAGTTAAAATTATTATATTAATTATGGATGGCTTGTTTGATCTTTAACAAGACAGGCCATCCTTTTCATTTAACCTAAATCTTTAATTTATGAAAACTAGTGTTTACAACAATTTTATTGTTTACAATAATCAAAATGTATGCTATAATTTATTAAATGACAAGTTTGTTGTTTTGGAAAATGATTTAAAAGAATTATTATTAGCAGCAAACAGAGAAAATAATATTGATGAATTACAAGAAATACACCCAGATTTTTATGAGTTTTTAGCTGAGGAAGGATATATTGTTGATGATGAAAAGAATGAATTTCAGGAAGTAGTCTCTATTAGTAGAGAAGTAGATGATAATGAAAATCAATATCTTTTATTTATTAATCCTACAATGAATTGTAATTTTAAGTGTTGGTACTGCTATGAAACACATATAAAGGATTCTAAAATGGATAATGTGAACATAGAGAAAACTATTCAATTTATTGAGAACATTATATCTCAGAATAATAAAATAGAAGATTTTGCAATTTCATGGTTTGGAGGTGAGCCTTTATTATATTTTGATAAAGTTGTTGTTCCAATTTTAGAAGGAGCAAAAAAGATTACAGAGTTATCGGGTATTAATCTAATAACGGGATTTACAACTAATGGTTTGCTATTTGATCAAAAGAAGATTGATTTTCTAAAAAAATATACTTTACAAGAAATACAAATAACACTTGATGGTTATAAAGATAATCATGATAAAATAAGATATATTTCAGAAACTAAAGGATCCTTTGATAAAATAATTAAGAATATTATTTTATTAGCAGAGAATCAAATTAATGTAGTTGTAAGAGTTAATTGTACAGAACAAAATATTAATGATATTGATAAAATTATGTCTCTTTTTCAAAAAGAGCCACAAAATATCAAGAAATATTTGAAATTTACATTTCATAAAGTATGGCAATTAGAAAGCTCTTTAGAGTATGATGTAAGACATTATATAGATAAGTACAAAAATTCTGATTTCTATGTAGATGGAGCTGTTTTTGATTCGGTAAGAGGATCTTGTTATGCTGATAAATACAATCAAGCTTTTATAAATTATAATGGAGATGTATTTAAATGTTCTGCGAGAGATTTTGAATCAAAATCAAAGTTAGGACAGTTAGAGCAAAATGGAACAATAACATGGAATGAGAAGAAATTTATCAGACAAAATGCGAAATTTCAAAATAAGCCATGTCAAACATGTTCTATATTGCCTGTTTGTGGTGGAGGTTGTAGCCAGGTTGCATATGAAAATTTAGGTAAAGATTATTGTGTTAATGATTTTGATGAGGATAAGAAGAAAGAAATTGTTAAAAGAGTTTTTGAACAAAAAATAATTTTTAATGTTTAATTTCTATCCCCAACATGATCAAATGGATTGTGGACCGGCATGTCTTGCTATGGTTGCTTCGCACTATGGGAAGGATTTCGGGTTACAGTATTTGCGTGATAAAAGTTTTATTACCCGTGAGGGGGTGTCATTGTTGGGGATAAGTGCGGCAGCAGAAAAAATAGGCTTTAGAACTATTGCTGCTAAATTACAAACGGAAGATTTTGATAAAGAACTTCTCCCGTGTATACTTCATTGGAATCAAAATCATTTTGTTGTTCTTTATAAAATTTCCAGGAATTTTTTTACAGGTGAATTAATTTTCAAAATTGCAGACCCGGGACATGGTTTTATTTCTTTATCTGAAGAAAGGTTTACAAGATCATGGATTTCAAATGAAGATAAAGGAGTTGCACTTTTTCTGGAGCCAACGGGAATGTTTTATGAGCAAAAACCACCTAAAGAGCAAAAATTATCTGCAAAATATTTATTAGAATATCTAAAACCTTATAAAAAGCAAATGTTGAAGTTGTTCCTCCTTTTATTATTGGGAACAATTACTACTTTAATTTTTCCTATACTAACTCAAAAGCTTATTGATGATGGAGTTACTCAAAAGAATATTTCTATTATCATTTATATTTTACTAGCACAATTGGCATTCTTTTTTGGTAATATTATATTCGGAATCTTCCGAAATTGGATTATGTTGGTGGTTGGGACTAAAATTAATATCCAAATTATTTCAGATTTTTTGAAAAAACTCTTGAGATTGCCGATAAAATTTTTTGATACAAAACTAATGGGTGATTTTAATCAACGCATTCAAGATCATGAACGTATTGAAAATTTTCTTACTTCACAGAGTCTTCTTACATTATTTTCTGTGATTACATTTTCTGTTTTTTTTGGAGTATTATGGTATTATGATTTTCGCATATTGTTAACATATATTTCTTTAACGATTGTTTCAATTATATGGTCTTTGTTTTGGATGAAGAAAAGAAAAATACTAGATTATTTTCGTTTTCAGCAGCGCAGTGAAAATCAGGAATCTATTTATGAAATGATCAATGGTGTTTCGGAAATGAAACTTAATCAATTTGAAGATTTTAAACGACGAGAGTGGGAATTAATACAACAAAAATTATTTAAAATTAATATTCGCATATTAAAATTGGACCAAATCCAGCTTTCTGGTTTTGAGTTTATTAATCAGTTTAAAAATATTATTGTCACTTTTCTTGCAGCTTCTTTTGTGGTAAAGGGGCATATGACATTAGGAGCTCTACTAAGCGTTTCTTATATTATTGGACAGATGAATTCTCCGGTAAATCAGCTTATTAATTTCTTTCGTTCATTACAGGATGCTAGGCTTAGTTTAACTCGTCTTAATGAAGTGCAAAATCATTCAGAAGAAGAACAAGAACAGCATGTTTTATTATTAAGTCCAAAATACACAGAACAAAATGGTATTGAAAAAGGTATTTACTTTAAGAATGTATCTTTTCAATATGAAGGCCCACAATCTCCATTTGTCCTAAAAAATATAAATCTTTCTATTCCAGAAGGTAAAATTACAGCTATTGTTGGGGCTAGTGGAAGTGGTAAAACCACTCTCATGAAAATGCTGTTAAAATTTTATGAACCTGTTGAAGGAGACATCTATTTTAATCATCTTAATATAAAAGATATTTCTCCAAAAGATTTGCGTAAGAATTGTGGTGTAGTTATGCAGGACGGGTTTATATTTTCAGATACGATAGAAAGAAATATTGCTACTGGTGACGAAGATATTGATTATGAAAAACTTAATAAATCTTTACAAACTGCTAATATCAAAAGTTTTATAGAAGAATTACCTTTAGGGCTGAATACTAAAATAGGCGCTTCTGGTAATGGTATTTCTGGTGGGCAAAAACAACGTATTTTGATTTCCAGAGCTGTTTATAAAAATCCTCATTTTATATTATTTGATGAAGCAACATCTGCATTGGATGCTGAAAATGAGAAAATAATTCACGAAAATCTTCAGTCTTTTTTTAAAGGAAAAACGGTTATTATTGTTGCACACAGACTTTCTACTGTGAAAAATGCGGATCAGATAATCGTTCTTAGAAATGGTGAAATTGTTGAGCAAGGTAGCCATAGCCAATTAGTTGATAATAAATCTGATTATTTTAATTTGGTGAAAAATCAGTTAGAGTTAGGTTCGTAATTTGTATTTTTTTGAAATTTTATAGTGGCTATATTTTGTATCTCTTAATATTGATGTGATATTTATACAGTAAATAAACACCATATTTTCTCTTATAAAATACTCCTATTACCTGTTGTATTGTAAATAAATCATCATTTTGAGTAAAATTCTGAAAGAATTTTGTATAGAGAAGTTATGTTATATATTTGTTTTAAAATGACTAATAACCATCAGAAAACAAATATTTAATCATGAAGAATACTGTACGTTGTGCCTTAATCTTTCTTTTTACTGTCTCATTCTCCAATGCCAAAGCTCAGAAGCAGCCTAACATTATTGTTGTACTGACAGATGATATGGGGTATGCAGATATCGGGGCATACGGAAATCCTGTTATTAAAACACCCTTTTTGGATCAGATGTCAAGAAATGGATTAATGGCAACTAATTATGTTGTCAGCAGTCCTACTTGTACGCCTTCCAGAGCTTCTTTGCTTACAGGGCGTTACGCATCCCGTTACGATTTGCCATGGCCTATAGCGCCGGGATCTAAACAGGGACTACCGGATGAAGAAGTAACAATTGCTGAAATGCTAAAATCGAATGGTTATAACACTGGAATGGTTGGTAAATGGCATCTTGGAGATCAGAAAGATGAAAATAAACCTAATGGGCAGGGATTCGATTTTTACTATGGAATATTATACAGTCATGATTATAAGGCTCCTTACGTAAATACAGACATTCCGATTAGAATGTTCAGAAATACAAAGGCAGAAATAGAAAAGCCTGCGGATTCATTACTAACCCGTTTGTATACAAAAGAATCAATTAATTATATCCGACAGCAGAAAAAAGATAAACCATTCTTCCTATATCTGGCACATAATATGCCGCATTTGCCAGTGTACTATGCTGCACAGTCTTCTACCTCAAAGAATAAACAAGGTGGAGCGCTTGGGGCTGTAATTACAGAAATGGATGAGGGATTAGCAGCTATATGGAAAGTATTGGAAGAAAAAGGAATGGCTGACAATACTATTTTTGTTTTCTCAAGTGATAACGGACCATGGACAAATTTCCCCGAAAGAATGGAAGGGGACGGTGTCACTATAGCTTCCCATGTCGGAAGTGCCGGAATTTTCAGAGGTTCTAAAGCCTGGTCGTATGAAGGTGGAGCCCGTGTTCCGTTTATTGCATATTGGAAAAATAAAATTAAGTCTGGGACAGTTTTAACGAGTGCAATAAGCAATCTGGATTTACTACCGACAATTGCCAAGTGGACAAACAGTTCTTTGCCAAAGAATAGAGAACTGGATGGGCAGGATATTAGTCAGCTTTTGGAAAATAAAGTAAAAGAATCTGAATATAACCATCGCCCAATCTTTATTGTAAACGGCAGTACAAAACCGGAAGCTGTAAAATATGGTAACTGGAAATACAGAGAAGTCCCGGACCTTAAACATCCCCGAACAGGAGAGGTAGTACCAGCTACTATAGAGCTATTTAATCTGGATGAAGATCCTAAAGAAAGTGTAAACCTGGTGGCTAAACTTCCTGAAAAAGCAAAAGAGATGAAGCAACTATTCGATAGCTTCAATGCTGGAGGAAAGTAAAAGTTATCAATACAAACCTTACACTAATCCTATTTTAAGGATTATTTATCAAACCTAATAAGCTTTCCGGTAGCCTTGTTAAAAGTGAGCGTTGTATTGGGGCCACCATAAAACAGGGTTAGTGTAATGCTACTTTCAGTTTATTTCTCTAAAATCAGATTTTTAGAATTTCGGATACTTACGTCAAGGTTTTGTAAGTATCCCTAAAAACCAGACAGTTTAAAAATAGAAAATTTATTAATTTTAAACTGTAAAAAGATGAAAAAGACAAGATTCACAGAAACGCAAATTGTTTCTGCATTAAAACGGCAGTGTAAGTACCCCATATTTCAGACAGCTATTAATTGAGTATTTTTCTTTTCAGCAGCTAACATTTTATACTTATACTCAATAGGCGTAAGATTGCC
>NZ_QBUH01000012.1 GCF_003058195.1 Elizabethkingia sp. YR214 | reverse complement strand
GGAACTGTTTCCGGAAAAATAAGCCTCTATGTTGATAAAGTAGATTTTACAAAACCTATTGTTGTTACCCTAAATGGAAAGGAGGTCTATAATGGGAACGTAAAGAATAATCTAGGTATTATGATTGAAAGTATTGCTTTATTTGGAGATCCTGGCCGTATTTATTCATCTAAAATAGACCTTAATATTTAATGCTTTGTCTTAATAAATTCATAACGATGAATCATAGTCCTTCGTCCTCTTGGTATTGGAAGGGCAATAACAATTCAAAAAAGAATAAATAAGTAAGCTTTTGATGAGAAACTATATAAAGAAATAAGAAAAATCTCTACAAATAATTAAAATGTAACTTCAAAAAACACTATCATCGGGATGGTGTTTTTTTATTGACTATCTTAATATACTGAAACTACTATAGCAAAAGGAATTGTTTATTGCCACGCGGTAATTATACTTAATAAAGATATAGAATCTATATATGGTGTTGTATATAGGGTTATCATTTAAAGTTAACACTATGAAATGTTAGCTTTGTTACACTTTTGAATCAAACACTAAAATACCGAGTATTTATGAAAAAGATTATTTCCCGTATCCTTAATGGATGTGCTATTTTATTTGCTGTCAATTCCTGCAGAGAAAACAGCATTGCAATAGAGAATTTTATTCCATCCGGAAATGGTAGATTAATAATATGATACAATATTATCCTCTTCTCTACACAATATTTGTCATTATTGTACTATTAAAACAGTCAAAACTCTAGTTCATTTTTTATCCAAAAGTGAATATCCAGGTTATTCAATTACCCTCTCGAATTTAGTATCAAGTTGCAGTGATTGTAATATAGGAAAATGTATTAGCTACCCTACAAACGCGGATGATCAGACTTTCAATTCCTATTTTGACCAAGTTGATCATGAATGTTGGCTAATTACAGAATTAATGCGTACAAAGCCTCTAAGTTTTCAGTGTCGTATAGAGCGATTAACCAACTGAAGTGAGAGTAAGTATAATAAGGCAAATCACCATTTCGCAGCATACAATATTAATGAAATATTTTCCAATGAAACTAATAGGGAATTAAGAGCAATGTAACACCAATTTAAAATACTTTTATTACAAAACAGAGAACTATTGAAAAAAAATTAGAAGATACCTATATTAGTTGCCAAAGGGGATTAGGAGTTCCCGATTGGAAAACATTAATGTATAGAGAAATCTATAGTGTATATTCTAACAAAAAAACAGAAAGTACGATACATTTTTTAGATGAAATTTTGGATACATTCTATTTTCCTATACAGTACATTCAAACTGATTGGGGAACGGAATTTTTTAATTATTCCTTTCAATATGAATTGCATGAACCTTTTATCAAATAAAGCCCCATCAAGCCAACAGATCCCCCTCATTTAAATGATAAAGTAGAAAGAATCCAACAACTGACAAATCCGAATTCTGGTCACTAGTGGATTTATCTGACCCAGATCTTAATTTAAATGCTTTAGTAACTGAATAGCAGGAATTTTACAATAAGAAAAGGCAAACTATTCTTTGAATGGAAAAACACCTTGAGAAAGATTATAGTCGTTGGAGCATCTTATTCCTATTCAGCCAGATGATACCACGAAATTTGGGATTCAAATGAAGAAATATTGCCCAGAAATTATACGTATTTAAGTTACATAAGACAAAAAAATACTAATTTAGACTCAAAGCCCAAGGAGAAGTAGTCTCTACTGGGGAGCAACCTGCCAGCAATAGACTTATATATATGGAAAGGGAGATCCAAAAGGTCTCCTCTTTTTATTTCCGGTATCTTCTATAGCTAAGAAAACTCTATCTTAGTTTGTAGCGAATCTATTGTTATAGTACATATAATGTCCTGTCAACCCGATGGCTATAAATTCATCCCCTTATAGATCCGGATTTTAATCTTGTGAGTAATGATCTAAATCTGGTTTAGCTCAACCTTTGTATCAAAAGATCAAGACTATCTTCTTTTCCCAGTTTTAGTTTTATTTTTATTCTATACCTTGCCATGATAATGCTTTTAGGGTCTACACCTAAACGACTGGCAATTTCCTTATTAGAAAATCCCATGAGTATATATGAACAATGTCTAAGATCCAGCCGGGTCAGCTTATTGTCGGCTAGTTGTTGTAGCCGGTTAAAAAAAATTGGGTCTATGCTTGCCAAATTTGCCTTTGCATGTTCAAAATCCTCATCCATTCGTTGGTCTTCTTTTAATATACGCTCCATTTGGTTTTTGAACATTTCATTCTCTGGCTGAGCAGTTAGTTTCTCTCTCATCGACTGTAAGAGTTCATTCTTTTGTTCTACCTGTAAATTACCAGCTAATAATTCTTTTTTTAACCTTTCCTGTCTTTCTTGTAACAGTTGCTGCTCAGCCTTAAGGCGTGCAGCATCTTGAGTTTGCAGTTTTTGCTGTTGGATAGAAGATTTTAACCGAAAATGATAGGAACGGAAGAGAAAAACCAATAAAAATATGATGACTATTATCAAGCTGAAAAAAACAAAATTAAGTTTTCGATTAAAAGTTGCCCGTTCCTGTAGTACTTCAAGTTCCCTTTCTTTCTTTTTTGCTTCATATTGTACTTCCAGCTTTTGTACTATAGATAGTTTTGCCGCATCATATACTTCCCGTTCGTAATGCATATACTGTTTGTAATAGTTCAACGCCTTTATCGGGGCACCACTTTTCTCAGCTACTGTTGCAAGTCCTTTCATCATGGAAGCTTTCACCGCAATACTGCCACCTGCACTTTTTTCTACCTCGGCAAATCCCAAAAGAAACAATTTCTCAGCTTTTGCATAATTGCCCTCCGTTATGGAATATTCACTTAATATACCGTAACAGTTGGCTATAACCTCTTCATGCTTCGTTTTCCGAGCAATTTTTAAAGCGATATCAATATACTCTTCAGCTTTTTTTTTATAATGTATGGGATAGAATTCCCAGTAGATATTAGCCATATTTAAAGCCGCTGCCGCAATATTGATGTGATTTACTATCCGTTTAGGCTGGGCCTTGGAAAGCTGCAATACCTGCTGGTTATAGAACATAGCGGAATCCAATATTTTTTTTTGAGAAGATTCCTTTCTAAAATCCTGTAAGAATGAAGATCCCATAGCAAGATAGGCATTGCAGATAACATCAGGATCCCCAGATTGATAAGCAGAGTTCAGGCTTAATCGGGTATATTTCTTTAAATTTTTATGATCCTTTAGGTCTGCATAAATACTTGCTAAATAATGATACGCCAGGCTCTGATAAGCATGTGCTTTTTGGCCCTGAAGCAGATGAAGTGCTTTAAACAAACTGGCCGTAGATCCAGTAGGATTATTAACAATGTATTCCAACCATCCTTTTCGGAGCCAGACATAGCCATTAACAACTCTGTTGGTAGATTTCACCGTATAGGTTAAGGCGCTGTCAATATTTTTTTGTGCCAGTACAAGACTGTCCTGCTGTACATTCAGATAGGCCAGTGTTGCCTGAGCAAAAGCACTGTATTGGCCATCAGAGAATTTACTGCTTAGCCGAGCGGCTTCACTTGTAACCTTTAGGGCAGCTGGCAGATCTTCCTCGTATATGGTACGGCCAAGATGGGAAAGTGTCATTGCTCTTTTTTCCGGGTTTAAGCCCGGGGTACGCAAGAGATTTTTCAGGGAATCTTTTACATTAGACTGTGAACGGACGTTATGAATGCCAGCAATACATAGTAACGCAACAGTAAGTCTTAAATAATACTTCATAATACGGTACCGGTATTAATTTAATTGAATTTAGCAATTTAGGGTTATATAAAAATACAATTTATTTATATAACCAAGTGATTTTTTTCCGTTCGATATAGATTGGCAAATAAAAGGTGTAGATGCTTTATAGTATACTTTTATGTCTTTGTAGATGCTTTGTAGAGGTTTAATTGTTGGAAAATATGAAGTTAGGATGAGATCTTTGTATTACACAAATATTTTATAATATTATGAACAATAAAAATTTAGCAATCCTTTCTTATATTACCATCATTGGCTGGTTGGTAGCTTATTTTTCCTATAAAAAACAGCATGACAAAGAAGCTTTTGTAAACTACCATCTGGAACAGAGCCTTGGCGTATTTATTACTAGTGTCATTGTTTCCATTATTGCAGGTGTTTTGATGTCGGTTGTTCCGTCATTATCAATCATTTTTTCATTATTATCGCTTGTTCCGTTGATCCTGCTGGTTTTAGGCATTATCAATGTAGTAAACGATGTGGAGAAGCCTGTGCCATTAATAGGGCAGTTTTTTGAAAATAAATTTAGTTTCCTTCAATAGGGTTCCAATATCATAAAAAAATATTATGAAAATTATTCTCATATTTTTGTTTTTATTGTCAATGATCTCCAACGTTGTTGGCCAAAGTATGGAAAAACCCTTTATAGAGGTTAGAGGTATGGCAAAGATAGAGCGAACTGTTAAAACCTACATCATTGATATTGTGATAACCGAAGATTCATCCGATAGCGAAGAGAAGAGGTCGTTAGATCAGTTAAAAAAAACTTTTTTAGATAAAGCCAAAGCAGCGGGATTTGATACCGGGAGGTTTAAGGAAAACAAACTTTCGTATGCATTGGTTCAGTATGGAAGTTATGGTACTAATGGTACTACATATAGCGTTGAAACAGCCTCGTCAGAAGAAATAATGGCGCTTAATCAACTTATCGATAATAAATCAGGCAGCGTTTCTATTATTGCCCGCCGTGTCACTTACCTACCGGTAAAGGATTTTTCCAGAATAATAGCTGCGGCTCTAACTAATGGAAAGGAGCGCGCCGAAAAAGTAGCGGCTTTAATGGGCGAAAAATTAGGGATTCTACAGACTGTTATTGATTATTCTGTTACCAATGAAGAGGTGGAAGATACTGACCATTACCGTCCTGATGAAGATAAGTATTATATTCTTTCTTTAAAGTACCTTATTGAGTAGTAAAAGTGATGTTGAATAAAGATTTATCCGCCAGTAATAATCGCCCGGCAAGAGAATTGATTAGAAATTTGATACTGCTTGGTAGGAATTTAAAACTATAATAGAATGAAAAAGATAATATACTTCATCCTCTTAGCATCATTATCGATCATTATGATAACAGGATGTTCAAAAGATGAATCTATGGTGGAAAATTCCACAGCCACGGTTAAATCCAAAATATTAGGCAAATGGAAACTGGATTCAGAAGTAACTAAAACGATCCGACCATCTCTTCCGGTGGAGGTCATTACTAAACCAGGGATTTAAGGAGATTATTTTGACTTTCGCACGGACGGAAACCTGTATTATAACAGGAATGAAAGTGGTGAAATCGTTGAACCTTACAGCATTGAAAATCAGACCATACTCAGAGTCAGCGACAATGTCTGTACGATAAAAGAACTTACTAAAAATAAGCTGGTTTTTGAATTGATAGAAGTCAAAAAAGCCTATACGCTGAAGCAGACTTTTAATTTAAGCAGGTGATATAAGCATAGCCAATGGAGAGGATATTTTGAGATCGACCATCTTTTCCTGGGAGTTTTGATCGATAAAATTTCCGTAGATAAAGAGTCGTTTAAAGAACGTTTCCGCCGGGCAAAGAATGAATAAGAGAAGGAAGATGCCAATGAAGACGGTTTGATCTGGAATTATTTTGCCGGGACAAACACATCAAAAATATTCGGTATTTATATACATTGCCAATATGATGAAAAAAGAAATAAAGGAAATCACATTTTCGGATAAGATACTTTTGCACCAGATAGGAGAGAATGGCTTTAACGATGATGGTGTATTCAGCGTACTGATACCAGAAGCCGACTTGAAGCGGCTTGATTTTAAGAATTGCACGCTTGCATGGGGGTAATCCTGAAGGGGCTAGTGGCTCTATAAAACAGAACTTTATTTTGAATGCACAAGTGCGGATAAATGTGTAGAGAAATATTATTAACAAATAAAAACATATATATATGAAAGCAAGTAAATTTTCAGCCCTACTGATATTGCTGATTGCGGGTTTGACATTGACTATTAGCTGTGACAAAGATAATTCTGTAGATGAAGAAAATAATACAGTACAAATCATGCAGCAAAAAATTCTGGGCTATTGGAATCTGGTAGAGTTTATAGAAGAAGAACAAGTAGGAAACAACCCTCCTGAAATAATCAACAATGATCCGAAAAACGTTTACTTCGAATTTTTCGCTAATGGTAAAGTGAAAACAAATGCTGAAGGCGAAGAAGAATATTCCTATGAAGTTCTGACAGACAATGTCCTGATTTTATGGAATATGAAACAGACAATCATCGAGCTGACAGATAAGAAGTTCACTTTTAAAAATACGGCTACTCAAGGAAATACAACCTATACCCAAACTTATTTCCTAACCCGTTAAAGAATCTTATACAAAACTCAGATATTAATGAAAGAACTTATTCAGAACCATCCGGGAGAAAAAGATGTACAACCTCGGTATAATCCCAATGATGGGAATGCAGCGGCTTCGGGATGGGCTTTTTTTGTACTGGCATGTATTCCTGCCATTATCACCTATGCAGTACTTAACAGGTTAAAGGAAATTGATAAGATAGAAACCTGGATGTACTACGTGGGTCTTTTGCTGGCATTGGCTTTTGGAGCATTGCTGGGCAGATTTTTTGTTCAGAAAATTACCCGTAGGAGAATAACTGAACAAAGAAAATATTACAAATGTTATGAAGCCCAATGGTTATCAGAGGAGAAACGGGAAGCTTTGCAGCTTGATGCGCCTGATGGTTATCAATATGGGGAATGGATGGAAACCTTGGAATACTGGCCATGTGAAGTAAGAGGGGTAAGGCCAGCTGATTTTAAAACTTTTCTAGTCACCACCAAAGAAGAGCGGCTTATGGGCAATGATCAATGCTGGGGAGTATTGTCGGAACAGTCATACAATGAAATAATTGAGAGGCTCTTTAATGGGATGCACAGCAGGTTTTTTGCCGCGGACAAAACACTGATGGAGGTAAATGCCCGGCAAAAAATGATTAGCCGAATAGCAGAACTTACACAGCTCCCTGAAGATTATGCGCAAGCCTGTTGGCAACAAAGAGATAACAGACCACCCCAATTGTTTTGGGGATTTGATCTGAACCGTATTATAGAACTTTCCCGCACTTCATTTATGGCCGGGCTTATCTCAGAAGAAACCGCCTGGAAAAATATTCTGAAATCATCAGCCTATATCCATGCTCTCTTTGATGATATCGATAATTACTACAATAATTTCAGATTGGGCCACGCCTATTGGAGCAATGATTTTAAACTCACCAGCGAAAAACTGAAAGGACATAAAGCGTATGCTGATGAATGCGACTGGCCCATAAAAAAAATCAGCTGGCATAAAAATAAACCGGATATTTTGCCTGAAGTTATTCAAAAAGGCTGCGAAGAATTTGTGGCATTTGAAACAAGGAAAAACCAGCACAATACGATAAAAGGATTTCAGCAGGGTAGCAATCCTGATTCTGATGTAATGGTATGAAATTTTAAACGAACAGCAATGAAATACGCTCTGTTTTTAATTACCGGCATAGTCTTATTGACGGGCTGTCAGCGGAAAAAAGATGTTGAGGCGCTGTATTATTTTCCCAATGCCGATACCACCTATGTAGGCGTAAAAGATGGCAGGGGCAACATGATCATTCCAGCCATACACCCTGCGCTAAACAGCTCCGATATTGACGAGTTTTATTTCGGAAAATCATCAGGCAAGCATACTTCACGTATTTTTTATCATAATAAAGACAGCCTTATCCCCGAGGCCCGTTATGATTTTGAAAAGCCTATTACAGGACCGGTTATCCAGTTCTTTGGACTTTCCAAAGGCTCAACTGCCGATAGGGAAGGCCAACGAATACCTGCCGGGGAGGTTTACAGCAGGGAGGGAAAACTTCTGTACTATATTGCAGGATATACCGCACGGCAATATACCGGCTACTATTTTGTAACTCCACAAGCTTTTTCTGAAGGCTACCGGCTATATGTAGAAAACGGCAAATTGGGTTATGTAGATGGTCTGGGCAATAAATTAACATCAGCACAATGGGAATTTGCCGAACCTTTTAATTATGGTTATGCCAAAGTATACATTGGCCGTTGGGAACAGGTAGCTATACCTGGTTTTGTAGATTACCGTGCACTTACCGATACTGCACATACTGGTTATATCAATCTCAAAGGTGAAATTGTAAAGCCTTATAAAGTTGCCAGAAGCAAAAAAGATTACAGGCTTGCTGAAGGAGGTTATTTGCCTTATCCTTTTGTCTATACTGCTACTGGACAGAAGATAGTGGATAGCCTGAATAATATAGAAGCATTATCATATACTCATTTGACAGAAGCCTTATATGCAGAGGTCGAACAGAAAAAACTTCATTTTGAGATTACCCTCTGCCCTCAGACAGGTTTTCCTTACTATTATGTGCAGGGTTACCGGAAAACTTTAGGAAATACGAACTATACATTTCTGGTGGATAAAGATACCTGGGAAATGTATCAGTGTAGTCCTGATTTCTTTCTGACCGGAAAAAAAATACCTTTTGCGCGGTGGATAGCAAACAGCCTGCAGGAAACAAACGATCGGTGGAGTGAGGAAATGCCAGGCGTGAAATTAAAAATGGATATTAATAAAGAAATACGGTATTGGCAAGGGAAAGCAGCATTAAAAAAATGAAGAATATTTAGTCCAAAGCAGTAAACAATGGATAATCAAAAAATTTAACTATGTCCATGCATGAAATAGAAGACCTTGTTGAAGAAACCGTTTATCTGGTCGACAGGTCTTCAAAATACGATTTAGGCACAAAGCGCAGTATTTTATATAACCTGTATAATATACAGGCGATGTTCGATACCGGTTATACCCATTTCAGGGTGATGGATATTTTATTGAAAAACCATTTTGTCTATAAAATTCCCATAGCCCAATATTTCCAGCTGGGCATAACCGAAGCGCAACTTCCTGATGATGGTGGTTGGATATACGACGAAGCTCAAAATACGATTGCCTATGCAGAACGCGAAAAAGGCATAATGTACCTGTATTGCGATGCTGGAGAGGAAGGCTGGAAGCGTTTATGCAAGCAAAATGTTTTACAGAGAGCAGATCAGTTACCACCTCAAAAAATGTGTGCGGTGCAAACCGCTGTTGCCGTACTGACTGAGGCCGAAACACAACAGGAAATGGGTTTATTAAAACAATGGTACAGTTTTTTTGTAAACTCGCTTTTACAGGGAGATTTTGGCAACGAAGAAAGCATTTCAAACACCTTTGAAGGTTTACTGGCAAACCAAAGCTTTATTGAAATTCGTGCCATTGCCCAACGATACAGGCTCGACAAACAAAAAAAGCGCAAAAACAGTGACGATTACCTGTCTTTTCCCGGATTAAAAGCCAGCCTTTTTAGGACAACGGAAATTGAAAAAACCTATATTGTCCGCTACCTGCTAGAGCTTTCTAAAAGCGCTGAAAAATTACATACCATATACAAAAAGGACAAACAGACCATTGAAAAAGGCCCTGAAAAAATCAATCTTATCTATCCTGTTGTTAATGCACATTTTGCCCCTTTACACTGGAAATATCTTGAAATTGAAAAAGCCAAAAGCTGGCTTTGGTATAAAGATATTAGCGATGAACAATATGGAGGTCCTGGCCATCGGCAGTTCATAATGCTCGAGTTAGACGTAAAGGAAAAAACGCTTTTTTGCAAGCAGGCTCTACAGCACAGCCTTATTTTAAAATGGCAACAAAAGTTCCCTGATCTTTTACCTGAGAATTGGCATTTTTATTATGATACATCTGGCTGGCTGCCTGATGAATTTACACAGAAAAATATACATTTAGGTAGTTGGGGCAGTTGGAAATTCGATATAAAGCAATCAAAAAAGCTAATTAAGAGCCACTTAGAAAACTTGATCGCAGGATTAGAAATAACCGGCTATTTCGATTTTCTGTTAGATCAATTTCCAAAAAAGTTTTCTGGACAAGATCCTCAAAAAATAATATATCTTTTAGAAAACGGGGAAGGTGAAAAAGGGATTGTACCGAAGCATGTGCTATTCGATAGCAAAATAACTACATTAATAGCCTTTGCTAAAATTTATATGGAACAAGGCGACCCAGAAAAAGCAGCAAACATGATCGGGCAAATCGAAAAAATTGCAGCAACAGAACGCATCAGTCCGTTACAAAAAAATACAATAATAGAACCTGTACTACATCACTGGCTAAAGAATAAGGAAATTATATTCCCCCCGGTATGGCAAAATTTTTTATTGCAAGCCCTGAGAAAAACAACGAAAAATAATAAATGATGAACTATTAAAGGATTTAATGGAATAGTAATGCTGATTTTAAGTTAAACAGACATAAAATCCTACAGCAAACAATTAATAAATTTTGTAAAAATGGATACGTATAAAAAAATAGCAAAAGGAATACCAGGCCGGATAACTATTCCGGTGGCACTTGAAAAATTCTGCAATTGGACAGATGTAAATGGATATCCCATCAGCGGATATTTTGAATTAAGGGCCGACGATGGAGCCACAATGCAGTACTGGCTTGGTTTTAATGATGTATCGGACCGGTTCGGGATATTTGGAGCTGGTGGAGACGGTTCGTTATACGCGTTTTGGATTGATGATGAAAACAATCAAAAAATAGTTCATTTAGGATCTGAGGGTGAGCAATTATACATTCTGGCAGAAAACTTTATAGACTTTCTGAGGCTATTGGCCGTAGGATATGATGAAATTGGATTTGCTAATTTGAATAGTACCATAGAAGAGTGGAATGTGGCAATAGGGCAGGAAAAAGATGCAGGCATTAACTTCAGGTTCAGAGAATGGGTTGAAAAAGAATTTCAGGTTCAGATACCGGATAAGGGCACTAATATTGTTGATGTTAATAACAATACATTTAATGATTGGATTCGGGAACAGATGAATAAGCGACAAGAGTAATGCGGCCCTCAAACGAATGCGGTTATGTTAAAAATAAAAAACAATGGTAAAACAGACGTTGTGGTCAAAAAGATAAGCCGGATATTTTTTGCATTACTGCTGCATTGCTCGTTGGCTAATGCACAATCAACAAGTCTCGAACTGCTTACACAAAAGGCAGAAAAAGGAGATACCGTAGCTATGATGTCGCTGGCAAAAATATATTTTGAAGGACAGGGTGTTACCCGCAACGAAATTGAAGCCCGGAAATGGATTGAAAAAGCTGCTGAAAAGGGTGTAGTTAAAGCGATGTTAAATCTGGCGGGTATTTACAACCAGGGCGTTGGTATTGATCGCAATGATATTAAGGCCAAAGAATGGACAGAGAAAGCCGCCCAAAAAGGAAATGCTGAAGCTATGTATAATCTCGGTATGATACATTTTCTGGGGCAGGGTACAGTGCAAAGCGGCCCAATGGCAGAAAGCTGGTTTCAAAAATCTGCCGATAAAGACCATACTGCTGCAATGGTTATGTTGGGTTATATCTATGCCGAAGGACAAGGAGTACCCAAGGATTACCAAAAAGCTAAGACATGGTACGGGAAAGCTGCTCGCCACGGAGATATCGAAGGGATGTACAATCTGGGCGAGTTATACTATTACGGATATGGCGGGCCACAGAATTATTCAAAAGCGCGGGAATGGTATTTAAAAAGTGCGAGCCTGGGAAACGCCGAAGCCATGAGGCAAATAGGCGGGCTATATTATCTGGGGCGTGGTGTAGCAAAAGATTATGCAAAAGCAAAAGAGTGGTTTAAAAGAGCAATGGAAAGGGGAAATACTGAGGCCATGATTAACTTGGCCGTGATGTATTACGAAGGTGAGGGAATGCCCATCGATGAAAGTAAGGCAAAACTTTTGCTGGAGAAAGCCTGTAGCTTAGGCAGCCCAAAAGCCTGCGACCATTTGAAAGTGCTGAAAGAGTGTGAAAACAAAAAATAGTATAGGTGAAAATGAGCCATTGACAAAAGAATAAAGAAATTATATGCCTGGTGTGGTATAGTATTTTGATACAATCGATAAGAAAAAATGAACATCAGTAAAAAGACAAAGCATGAAAGTCCCTGTTTCAAAACAATTAATCAACTATCTTCTTCTTATCTGTATATCTGTTGCAGGTACAGGGATATTTGGTATGGTGGCAACAGGGCAAAAGTGGGATCTAAATATCATACTCATCTTGTTATCTGGAATACCGGCTATTTTATTTGCCTGCTTTTTGCTGAGTAAAAAAGTAGAATTTAGAGATCATAAAAAAATCCGCAAGCAGGACCGGATTTTCCGACTACCTTTTTCTTCCACAGTAGCCTTTGCGGCGTTTGTTGTCTGCATCCTTTTTTTAATAGCAGGATTGGCAACGGTTGTTGAAAATAAGGATACTATAGGACTGCTGATGTTGCTGGTCAGTTTGTCGATAATTATTTTTACTGCTGTTTGTGTAGAACATCCCGGAATATGGTTCAGCGATACATTCAATGCTGAGGATGCCATTGAACAATTTAGAGATGCATCACCAAAATCTTCATTGGATGAAGACGGTATTTTTTCATATGATAACAGTTCTTTTACCATACGGTTTGTGGAAGAGATCAAGACGATTCGTTGGGATGATATTGTTTTAATCAGCACTTATAAAAAAGACCTGTTAACAGTAGATTGCATCATGATAGAAATTCATTTAAAAGAAACTTTAATTTCAATTAATGATCAAGCCGAAGGATACATGAAGTTTATGGAAACCGCATCGCAACGGTTGCAGCATTTTAAGAAAGACTGGTTTATGGCGGTTGCTTTCCCTGCGTTTGAAACAAATGAAACAGTTATTTATAAAAGATTGAACGATGAAAAAACATAAAAAGAAAGTAGTATTCTGGATATGTCTGTTGATGTTTATGGCAGGAGTTTATATTGCCCTGCGCCTTGCTTTCGGTATATTTACCCCCCATAATCACTTTACTGCAAAACAGGAAATAAAACAAGGAAAGATCCGGATTATTGAAATAGGAGAGCTGCCTCCCAATTTTGATCAGAAGCAGGCATTGGCCAAAGCCTATGGCTTTGAATTTGAACCGGCCGGTTGCGAAGTGGCCTTGGAAAAGATTAATGGAATAAAGCACTACAATAAATTAATGATTAAAGCACTGGAAAAAGAACATGGAGCAGGCTGGTGGGAAAAATTTCAGTCCCGGTTGGATAGTATAGATGCTGCAAATACACAGGCTCCTTAACCTATAAGCTAATTACAGCGTATAATGGAAATTTTAAAAATACGACATCTGGTTTTTGTTCTGTTTACCTCATTCGCCATAAGCGGATATGCGCAAACAATGGACAACAGGGTACAACAAATAAGCAAAGAAGTAGAAAGCATATACACATCAAAGCTTGAAGCAAGACCGTATGCATATAGGAATAATTGCGGAGTAACTCAGGCCATCATTACAATATATCATGAAAATGGTGAGGTGAGAAAGGTAACGGACATTGGCACGGGCGATGATGATAAGGCATCTGGTTCATGGCACTATGAATACTATTATAAAAATGGGCATCTGATTTTTTCGTCCGAAACCAAACGGTATTATAACAATGAAATGAATAGACAGTACCGCGAAGACATCAGACAATATTTTGTAGAAAACCAGCTAATCAAGCAAATAGAAAACGGGAAAACCATTTGTCCAAAAAAAACTTTTATCAGTAAAAATGACATGAGATATGGACTTAAAACAATTACCAAAACATTAGATATTGGAGAGATTTACAAGTGTCCCGGTTTGTAATATTCATTAATAAAAAGTCATTACATTATAAAATATTTTATGAAAAAACCGTTATTATTATTCATTTGTTTGATATCTTTCACAATCCGAGCGGCATCTCAAACGCCCGAGCAAAGAACAGCTTCAGAGACCATTCGCAGTTTTGTAAAGTGGTATGGAGAGAATTGGGAAAAATTATCTAGGCTGGAATCAAATGCCATCAATACCGGAATTTCCGATCCAAAAGAAAAAACAATACCTTCACTCTATTCGATTAACTTTAGAGAAGTGGAAAAATATATAGCTGAGCTATCCAGTACCTGTTTTTTTTCTGAAGAATATCTGGAAGTACAAAGACAACAGTTTGAGGACGCCGATACATATTTTAAGGAAAATCCTCAGTATGAAGGACCGCCTGAAGGATTTCAGTATGATCGTTTCTTCCTGACTCAGGAAGATTTTTTTGAAGATATAAAAAATATTGACAATATCAGGATCACCGAAAAGCTATTGAAAAATAATGCTACCAATGTACGTATGTACTTGTCACATTGTAATATGACTTATAGCTACCTGCTTTCCATGCAAAAAGGCGAATGGCAAATTGATTCGATTACAGTTTACAGTATTCCATATGGCTAATATAATATTGAAGCAAATTTCCTTAAATCTTGAAGCAAAGAGTTCGAAATTTGTTCCTGTGAGTCTAAAAACAGGCAAAAAAAGGCTCAGATTTTAAATCCAAGCCTTTATGTTGTTATTTCAACTCTTCAGAAATCATTACTTTTTCGTTAATAATATTATCCCAAAGATTCTTATATGATATAATAATTCATCTTCTTCCATTAAACTCAAAATAAAAGTCATAAGAACCACCCACAATACCCTTTTCAGGAATATAAACAAAGCGATCTATACCCCTGTCGACATTGTAATTATCGGTTACATTCCAGCTATCAAAAGTCCAAAACTGGTAAGCTATTTGATTCTTCAGCATATACTGCTTGGAAAGATAATTTCTAATTAGAGTATAATCCAGTCCTACAAGGTGAAAAGCTAAATTACTAGTGTCCATTGGAAATAACTCCTTGTTAGCAGAGTAATTTTCTTTATAAAATTGAGACATCTCCTTTATTGAAAAAGGATTTTCTTTTATATTGATTGTCCCATAATCTACAATTAAAGGATACTTATAATCCCTGAGTTTAAAAAATTCTGTTAAACAATGGTCAGGTATGAAATAGTCATTTCCAACTTTTTTATAATACCATATTTTAACGTTTTTTTTATTTCCTTTTCAGTTTCATTATCTTTGAAAGAAATATCCTCAATTTTAGGAGATTTCATAATTTTATCCTTAATTAAATCATACTTTACACTATGATTCTTACTTTTGGAAAAGTCTTCTATAAAAAACAACTTTTTATATTTATGTTCTGATTTCTACCCTTGTCCAAAAAGTAGAAAAACTATAGAAAGCCAAAGCTAATGTTAACAAAATTTTACTTCTCATAATATTTATGGTTTTGAGCATTTAGTCCCAGCAGCAGTTTAGATTCCCTTTCGTTTTTTTCAAGTTCCAATTCCTTCATCAACCCCATTTGTCAATCCCCCAATAGCCAGATTATTTGCTAGCCTTCTAGGGAAATTAGGATTATAAGCTTGAATAGCATCAGCTACCATACTAATAAGCGGTAAATATGCTTAGTGATCACCTGAAATAAATTTAAATTTCATATCTCCCCCAACTGTATAAGATTAGAAAGACTGCTATTAAGATCAAGTAGCTGTTCTACAAATTTTTGTGCACGAAGATAGTCTTGAAGTTTATTAATAATTTCTTGATTAACATTTGGAGCAGGTGAACTACCTACCCCCTGATCAACTCCAGGATCACATAATTCATATGGAAGACTTCCACTACCATTACCGCCACCAGGATATGATGTTCCACCGCCGCCACCTCTTGGAGGTACATCGATAACAACCTTTGGAATATAATAATTGTCATACCCAAAATTGCCACTAGAGCAACCAGAACCTGCTATTGGTTTTATACTTGCATTTAATGCTAAAGTTACTCTTTGTTTTTGGTATCTAGCCAGAACTTCCTGAAAGTGATTTAAATTTCTTTTATATAGCTCATCTCCTTCGTTTATTGTATGATAACTAAAATAGGTTTCTTTTTGGCTAAGAACTGTCGCAACAAGGCTTACAACTTTATTTCCCTCAACTTTTGGAAAAACTACCCATTTATCACCATTTTCTTCTGTAATCGTTTAGGATCTGACAGCAAATTCAACATAAACACCTTTATTCTGGAAAACCGAAGCAGTTTTACTAGTAGAAGCGGTTAGGTTACCTAAAATAGCATTTTGCTAATGCCTGATAAGTTAGTTTTATAAAGCTCATCATATCTTTTCATTAGAAATGCAAAGCCATTAGCATAATTAATCTTTTCACCAGCTTTGGGAATGAATATTAGGAAATGATTGGAAGATTTCAGTTGAGATTGTTTTGTGGGGAGAGTGATTTTTATGCCTTTAACACTAATCTATTGAAAGAAAGTTACCTGATCCTTGGATAGAATGGTAAAAGAAACCCGCCGAATAAATCATTTGGCTAAAAACGAAATTTAAATATGAACACAGATTAACTATGTTTTTTGTATATTCGTTTTTGTGTAATTAATCATTGAGATTCAATATTTTAATAATACTTCAGACTCAATAAATATAAGTTAATGACAGGTATGAATTCAGCGGCTTTTCCAGTTTTGAAAACCGAAAGATTAACTCTTAGGCAATTATCGATTGATGATTGGCAAGATATTTTTGCTTTGCGTTCTGACCCCAAAATTAACGAGTTCCTTGACCGGCAAATCTGCAAGACAAAAGAAGATGCGATAAATTTCATCAACAGTGTCAATGGCAATTTTGAAAAAGGCAATTCTTTTTATTGGGCAATCACCTTGACTAAAACAAATACACTTGCAGGTACCGTAAGCTTATTTGACCTTTCAAGCGAAAATAGCAGTTGTGAAATTGGATATGAACTAATGACTGAATTCCAGGGACAAGGAATAATGACAGAAGCGATTCAAGCAGTAACTGACTATGTATTTCACACATTAAAATTCAAAAAAATTCTTGCTTTCACACACTATAAGAATAAAAATTCAATCAACCTTCTGCAAAAGTCTAATTTTATAAAATCAGCAGAATCGTCTACAGAAAATTCTAATTTGACTATTTTTACTTTGACACACTAATATTGACCTATTCTATAGATAAATTCCTGGCAGGTAGGTATAAAGTATAACAAACAAAAATCTCTAAGATCACAAATTGCAATCTTAAAGACTATGAATGACATACTCCGTGAAGCATCACGGTTGCAGCAATATTAATTAATTGTGAAAATTTATCAATGATGTCTTAGTTGAGTTCGTAATTCAAAATAACCAGACGCAAAATAAAGTGAACATAATCCTCATCAACTACCTTCCTGTTAATAAGTTTGTTTCTATACTCGTATGAACCTAGTATTTTCACTAACTTCTGATAGGTAACCAACTCCTCTCCTTTTATCATAATTCGATTATTGCCATTTTTAGTTTTAATAATAGCATCATCTAATGTTCTAACTTTAAATAACACATGGTTAAATTTTAAATCAGAACGTGTTGACCCAATATGTCTTTCAACAATATTAACCTTGAACGAATCAAATACAATATTGTTAAAAACAAGACTAGAACCTGATCCTTGTGTGTTAAGTTCAAGTTTATAATTCATACATTTTATCTTTTATTAATTTATGCAAAAGCGAAAGTCACATCACGCGTCACTGTTTTAAAAACTTGTTTCGAGCAGCAATTTCACCAACTTCACAATAGTACCTCAACTCTATCTTTTGATGCTTTTACATTCAATAAATATACTTCAGGAACAAAGGAATAAAATTACACATAATACTACATTTCTGTCGAATTTTTACCACATATTTTCAAATTTTAAAATAGATCGAGGTTTAGTCACAAAAGAAACAGACATTTTTCACTTTACAAAACATGTATAACATTGTGTGGTATATGATGTTAACTTTATACTATACCCAAAATAAAGGGGAAAATTTCCAACAGATTTTAGAAGACGATGTACACCGAAGACATCTTCTTATTTTGCAATCTTAATTCATGATTCATCAATAATACAGACAACGGAAATTTGTATTTTTACTCATATTTAGAGTAAACAAAAATAGCATCCGTGACAAAAATTAAAACGTATCACTTTCTTCCATGTAAGTATGGATTAGAATTACTGTTGGATATCGGGCGTATCGAAACACTGAATAATTATGTATTAGACAATACGTTGCATCAACTTAGTTTTTACGAAGTAATTTTCATCGAAGAAGGAACCGGAACATTTACACTGGGGGAAAATAAGATATTGATAGCTCCGCAAACTATTATTTTTACTAGTCCCGGGCAGGTGCGTTGCTGGGAAATTGAAGAAAAAGTTAAAGGCTACACACTGTTCTTTGATAAAGACTTTATTCATCTCTTTTTCTCAGACGAACTATTCCTATATCGTTTTCAGTATTTTCATCAATATTCACATCCTACTGAAATGCATATACCGGAGGAATCATTTGGAAAATGCCTGGAACTTGTGCAGGAAATAGAACAGGAATTTGGTCAACTTCAAAATGATAGCAATCATTTAATCAGGTCTCTTTTATATCAATTACTTGTCATCCTCAATCGATACTATGCAGATATTCATAACGTCCCTAGGGATACCTATGTTCATTCGGATTTTTACAGATTTAGATCTTTATTAGAAAAGAAATTTATAGACGACCGAAGTGTTGAAGCTTATTCAAAAGCACTTAATATCAGCGCTGGATTTCTTAATAAAATTTGCCGGCAGTTTAGTGGGTTATCTACTCAGCAAATGATCCATTACAAGATGATTTCAGAAATAAAAAAACAGCTTTATCAAAACAAGTCTGTAAAAGAAATCTCCTATGAATTTGGATTTTCGGATCCATCCAATTTTAATCGTTTCTTTAAAAAGCTTACAGGTATCACTCCCCAACAGTACCGAAAGAAAATATAAATGACCTTTTTAAAGATAAAATGACCTTTTTAGAAATTAGGCTTGTAACTAATTTTACAAAAAAAAGGAATATGAAAAAATACACATTTAGTTTTCTATTGTTGGTAATGAGCATACTCTTCGTACAGGCGGAACAATTACACGTTAACCCCAAGACCGGTAATGACAGTAATTCCGGAACAAGGACACAACCGCTAAAGACAGTTATGGAGGCAGCAAAACGTGTAAACTTAAATAAAGAACCGGAAGCAACGACAATTTTTCTTTCCGAGGGAGTACACTTATTAACTCAAACTGTTGTGTTCAACAATGACAAGTATACTTTGAAAAACCGTCTTATCATTCGTGCAGATGTTATGCCCGACGATTCAGAATGGACTCCTCAAAAAATGCCGGTTGTAGTAACTGCAGTCCCTCTTGAACCAGGTGTGGGCGGAGAAGAAGCTAAAGGTATACAACCAGAAGTGAGCCATGTTACCATTGAAGGCCTACGTTTTACTGGCAGCCCGGATTACTCGTATATAGATGGCACTAATCTTCGTCGCTCTTATCCTATCTGGCGGGATGGAAAAAACTTGGACGATTTACTTGTTACACAATGCCTGTTTACCGGAAATGCAGATGTATTACCATTGCACGTAGGAGTTATAGCCAATGGCTACGGTCTGGTAATCGATCATTGCGTCTTTTTTAATTGTAAAATTCCGGTTGTTTTTTGGAAAAACGATGGTAGAACTGGTAGTCGCAGTGCCATGCGCTATTCACTTGTATATGGCGGTTACTTTTGTGGTGTCTGGACTACACAAGGAACCAACGGAGACAATTTTGATTTTCACCACAACATCATAGCAAGTACCAATACAGTATGGATCAGAGAAAAAGGAAGTAAAAACCGATATAAAGCTTCTGATTGTATTTTTACCGGTTATAACAAACTAGCGGGATATGGAAGCGGCCCATTAAGCGATAGCGATGCAACTGCAACAGATTTTCTGGAAATAAAAAATGTACAAACCACCGGAACTATAAAAATTGAAAAAGATCAAAGTAAGCGTAATTACCTGCAATTAGCTGAAGGCTCGATTGGTTCAAACTTAATGGCAGGACTATTCAAAAAGAATTGATAAACTATAAAATATAGCAAAATCATAGCTTAATACTTTATATAAAAGGCTATATCGTGTAGATATAGCCTTTTATAAAGATATACTTATTGAATCTACTATTTTGTCAACACCACATTTGGTACTTTTGTAATATTTCCAAAAGTGACATTTACATTATTTATAGTAGCATCCTTATAGCCAGTCGTTTTATCAGTACTGAAGTTAACATCATAACTTCCGGAAGGAAGTCCCTGCATTTTAAAATAGCCATCCATATTAGGAATAGCTGAAGCAATGGTATCCGTACCTTTCAATGTGTATACTGTAGCCTTAGCTTCTTTAGGTCCTACATTTCCTTCAATCATTCCATTGGTTAGTTCTGTGAAAGTACGAATCACTGGTTTTAAACTGTAAGATCCGTTACCTGTTTTAACAATAGATTTAGCAGCATCAAAATCTATCCAAATCTTATATACTTTTCCCGCTTCTAAAGTATAATGTACATTAAGCTTTAGTCCACTCTGTTGGGCAGAAGGTGTTTCCAATGGAGAGGTAATCCCATTTACTCGGATTGTATTATTGTTCCCCAATACCAGCCTTAGCTGAGAAACCGTTCCTACTGGTAAGGAATTATCTCCTAATAATACATCCACTCCGTTTCTTAAATCTAAAAGATTGATAACTCCGGATTTACTAAGAGTAAATGTTTTCCAGGAATCTCCACCAGTCTGATATTCGATCGATTTAATATCAAGATTTATCTGTTCATAGTCTGCAGGTGCATCCGTAAGACGAATTTGCATTTGAGCAGTATCACTACCCGAACTATCATTATTAGAACAGGAAATAAAGGTTAATGTACTAAGTGACATTAATCCAATAGTAGTCAATAGCTTTTTCATAACAAGTTAATTTAAATATTGAAAAAAGGAGAGGTCAAGCCATTGAATATAATTTTTTGTTATAGATATATCATCGTTAATATCAAAAACCATACTAAGCATAACATGATGAATCTGATGCTTAATTTGTAATTACAAACGTATTTTCTTGATATTTATTATCTCATAAATATTTTATACTCATAAGTATTAGTATTTCAAGAATTAGCTATAATAAATATCCATTTATTAATCGAGTATAGAATATTTGTTGTCTTCATAAAATATTATCTTAACTAATAACTATTTATCTTTCATTAAAAAATAGCTTTATTTCAAAACTTATTGAATATGCTATTAACTTTGTGCCATGGCAAAAATAAAGAGAATAACTCCGACAGATTTTAGAGGGCAATATATGCCGGAGATATCTTCTGACTTTGCAATTTTAAAAACACCTATTCAGGTACATGATATAGCCAAGACATCTGGTTTTATCAAAGTTCCCACGCCACTACACAGACCCGAATTCAATTTCATAGTTCACATTACCAAAGGAAATGCAAAACAGCAGGTAGATGCTAATCTGGTCTCAATAAAAGAGAATGAAATCTTATTTGTCAGACAGGGAAACGTAACTTCGCTGGTAGAGGTAAGCCCTGATGCTGCCGGACATATGATCTTATTCGAGGATCAAACACTAAACCAACTTTTGTCCAAACAGGAATTGATTAAGCTTTTTTCCGCAAATGTGGTTATTCACCTGCCAAAGGAAAACAGTATATGGCTTGATTCTTTATTTGAGTTATTAACAATCGAGATTTATCAACCGGATCCAAACCTTGGTATCTGCTATTCTCTTTTCCAGGCCGGTCTCCAGAAAATATTTACCTCGGCCAAAGAGCTCAATAAAAATATGAATCGAAGTGCTGAGATCACTTTCAATTTTAAAGAGCTGGTTTACAAAAACTATCTGGAGCATAAATCGATACTTTTTTATGCCGATGCTTTATCTGTTTCCGAAAACTACCTTCACAGATGTATAAAAGAAACTATTGGCGAGGGACCAAAAGAATGGATTAATAAAGTTAATATACTGCAAAGCCAGTTGCTTTTACAAGACCTGACAAAGAGTATATCCGAAATTGCTTTTGAGCTTAATTATGGTGATCCTAGTTATTTTGGACGCCTCTTCAAAAAGATAACCGGAGAAACACCTTCAGAATATCGGACAGCTTTTATGCAAGATTTGTCCGGGTAAAGCGTGGTTTAGTTTTAAAGCTGCCTTTGTTTTCAGCCCATCTTTGTATCATTAAATACAGAGAAAATGAAAACATTCGTAATTCTAAAAAAAAGAGATCACAAATCTCCCTTCTATGACACACAAAGTATAACATCCAAATGGTTATATTTTGGTTTAGTTGTTCTTTTTACCTTTTTCTTTTCAGGTAAAATTTATGCCCAGATTATTCAGGATATTGGCGGGATATCAGTCACAAGCCATAGCAAAGCAACATTTAAAGATTTACCGCCAGAAAGTCCGGATCCGGAAAATAAATTTAGACTGAATACGTATGATGCATGGATACCTATACCCCAGGTTAAAATAGGAAAGACAAGCATTTTTGGAAATCTGAATTACCGTCTGATGGATTTTAATTATGATAACAATACCATAGATGATCCAAACCGACTTAAAAGAATTCAGGAAATAAAACCAACCATAATTATCCGACATCCTATTTCAGAAAAATGGTCTATTCTGGCGATAGCCATGCCGGCACTTGCAGGAGAAAAGTCCGTTTCTTTCGATAATTTAGTTCTCGACGGCATCCTTGGTGTGTCTAAAAAATTTGGCCCCGAATCAAATTTCGAAATCGGCGTTGGTGTCCATGCTCTCCACTCTTTCGGAGAAACTTTAATTACTCCCGGAATATCAATCGACTACAGAAGTACAGATAATAAATGGCTGGCACAGTTTTACTGGCCAAGACTAAATGTACTCTATAATGTAAGTCCGAATACCCAAATAGGCCTGGCTGGTTCGATAGACTGGACAAGGTTTAAACTAAAAAGCTTTCGCGGCTATAATGGCAAAGAAGCCGACTATGCTCAGTTCTCTACCATTCATGGCGGGCTACAGCTAAATCAACGTATTGCAGGGGGAATCTGGTTACAGTTACAAGGAGGGGCAGGACTTTTCAACAGCTATGAGCTATTTGACATAAATCAGAAAACTGTAAACAATTTTTCTGTTTCCAACATGGCTTATGGAAAAGTAACACTCACCTATCGTATTGGCAAGAAATAAATAAGCAACGGAAAAATTACATGAATATCATGAAAGAGAAAAACTATATTTCCTCAGGTTTTAGTATCCAATCTATGATTGCTGCAGCACTACCTTCCTATATATTTCCTGCTCTGATGTCTTTTTTATCAGGTTACTTTTTTCAGAAGACCGAACTTATGGCAGCAAGCTACACAACTATAGGCATGTCTTCATTACTATCCACAATATTAAGTTTTATTATATTATGGCAGTTTAGATTGAGACTAATTTTAGCACGGAACAAATCGATAAGATCTTTGTTAATCATATTATTGATGATGGCCTTGGGACTAGCTTTCACCTTCATCACTAACCTTCCATCAGAGCGATTCAATATAACTTTTTCAGCTTTTCTGGGCGCAGCAATAATAACAATCCGTCAACAGATAAAAGATTATAAAGATGAACAATATTAAACCTGTTATCGTTGTCTTTGGATGTACAGGTACCATCGGAAGAGAAGTAATGCAGCAACTAAAAGGTCGCGACTGTATTGCACGAGGAGTTCTTAGAAATCCTGAACGCATCTACCCCGTACCAATCTCATCAAACATCACTTATGTAAGCGCTAGTCTTCACTCTATAAAACAGCTTAAAGAAGTATGCTCCGGAGCGGACGCTTTATTTCTTCTGACGGCTACATCTCCGGATCAAATTGAAAATGAAATTAACATAATCAATGCAGCCAGACAATGTGGTATCAAAAGAATTGTCAAACTATCTGCGCCCGCAGTACAGCCATTATCCATTGTAAAAGTCAGCCAGTGGCATAGCACAATAGATAATTACCTTATGCGTAATATAGATGAATTTTGTTGTCTGAAACCACATTCATTTATGCAAAATTGGGAACGTAATACATTTACAATTCAGCATTTTGGGAAAATTTACGGATCATTAGACAATGCTAAAAGAAACTATATTGATAGCCGCGATGTGGCGGAGATAGCTGTAAATTATTTATTAACAACTAAAGAGGTAAAACAAAGTTCGGTTATCCTGGCAGGGTCACAAGCTATTACAAATATAGAAATGGCAGAAAAACTATCCCATGTAACAGGCCAGAAAATCGAATATATAAACATTACACCGGATGAATTATTCAGTCAATTAACAAAGAAAGCAAAGCTACCGGAATGGCTGGCCTCGCATATTATTGAACTTGATGATCTGGCAATTAAAGTTCCTGAACCGGAAAGTGATACCATAGCAAGCTTAATTTCAAGAAAACCACGAATAATGGATGAATACCTACAGGAATCCAGACATCTTTTTAAAAGAAAATCGCTTTGGAAATTGTTGTTTTAATTTCTAAATTATATTGGGTTATAAAAATGTTTTACTCTTTCTTTCTAATCCTTCTGCAGTAGATTTCATTTAAACTTTGGCCAATTATTATGTGGATTGTCTAATTTAATAACATCACCTAAATTCTCTTTATTACAGATAAATAATATCGTTTTTGGTCTTTCGTTTACAATCTTTAGGTCCTGATCCGGAATTTTCTCATTTATTTCTCTAAGGCTCTCAGGACTTTTAGGATTGAAAATTGAAACTAATTTAATCACCCTGTCCTTAGTACTCCAAGTATAAGTATAAATATTTGAGTATTTACCATATCCTTTTAAGTCGACTTTTGTTTCATCACCATAGAAACGAATTAAATTAGTATACAATTTATTAACCTCTTCAGGCTTAAGATATGCTTCAGAATTGATTATCATTAATTTTCCTCCTTTTGAGGCTATCGCATTTATAGTAGAAAAATTAGTCTCATCAAATTTAGCTACAATATTTTTATTTGAATATTTAACCACCTGAAATTCAATCAATCCATTGTCAAAATCACTGACCTTAACATATTGCTTATTGTTTGAAATTTTCAGATTTTCTTCTTTATTCGAGTTAATATAGAATTTTTCTGCATTTATTGTCTTCAGATCTAAGGTTTTTAAATCAATTATATCTTTTTGGTACTCCTGTCCATTGCAATAAATGTAGAACGAAAAAACAGTAAATAATAATACTCTCATCTGGATTTGAAATTTGCTATTGTCTTAGTTATATATACAGCATAAACTTTAAACTTATTTTCACTCTCAATTTAATATTTATTTTTAATTTCTTAATAATATAAAATTCATGCAACTCTAATTTATAATTGTTTTAAAATCTAAGAACAAATGGACTATTACAGGCTATTTAGGAACAATATTTGCATGCTTACGCCCTGATTTTCAATTTAGAATTACCTGTAAATTTTACTGAAAAATTTATACCTTAAAAAAATAGATTTAATTTTTAGTAATGCTCTCAAAAGATTCCCTGCTGTTGAAAATAAAACTTCGTATTTAAAGTAATAAATCAGTTATAATTATGAGAAAAATATTTATCCCATTAATGATATGTTTCGGAATGGCAGTTCAGGCTCAGGTCAGCATCGGAGTAAGAGTTAATGCTCTATTCAACACCTCATCCTCCAACTGGAATGCCATCGGTACTACGGCAAAAAATGCTTTTACCAATCCAAAAGATGTAGCCGGTTTTAATATTGGACTTTCTACAAAATTTAAACTACCTGCTACTCCGATATTTTTAATGCCTGAGATCTACTATACAAACTTTAAAAGTAAAGTTACCTATGTAGATTATGATAACAGAGATATTTTTGAGATTTCAGCAAAGAGCCAGAGAATAGATATTCCGATACTGGCAGGTATTGACGTTATTGGACCTGTAAGTGTTTTTGCCGGGCCTGTATTATCTACTAACCTGTCCAATAATAAAGATTCCGGAAATTTTGAAGTTGATGGATCCGGAAAATTATCTGTAGGATATCAATTCGGAGCAAATGTAAAAATCTCTAAAATCATTGTAAACGCCAGGTATGAAGGTTCTTTTTCCAGAGACGAACGTAAATTCATCAATAAAACGAGTGGTAAAGCTATAAACTACGACAACAGACCAAGCATGCTTCTCCTTGGTTTAGGCTATCAATTCTAAAAACAATAAAAAAGCAGATAAATATTTATCTGCTTTTTTGATTTAATATATCTCAACATAATAAAACTGTTTTACTATGAAAAACGATGATGAATTAATGCTTGTTGATAAATACGCTGCTAAACCATTATTATATTTTTTTTTATTTATACTAGTTTTAATAATATCATCTATCGTATATTTTTGTTCTACAGATGAAAGGAGACACGACCATATTACGCTTATATTAGAAAAACACGCCAAAGTTATAAAAATTGCACCCTTTCCATCACAGCCAAGAGATCTTGCAGTTTCTTGGAATGATGGTAAAGTATCAACCTGGATGTTTAATTTAAAAGTAGGTGATTCTGTATCAAAAAACAAAGGCGATTATATTCTCTATATTTTCAGAAAAGATTCCATTATCCCAATAAGTCTGCCTTCTCAAGAAAAGTGGACTATAAATTCTTTATTTTAAATAGTCCCTATAGTTTTTTTGCATTTAACTCTACCTGAATTTCCCTTAGCTTTTCAGCATGATATTGTTCCTCACTCCGGTCAACAATTTCGAAATGTATAGTAGTTTCACCATAGGTATTATACAAATCCTGAAGTTCCTTATTAGAATGCGCTCCTGCTTTTAGCATACGGATATGGTGTTTTATTTTCTGTCGTACAATAACCGATGCATCTATAAATACATCTTTGGTTACCGAACAGTAAAAAATATAAATCCCTGAGACTAACTTCATACTGCAAGCTAAGCATAATTTAGTTTATATAAATTTCCTGGCATTTGCATAGAAATAAAAAACCTTCACCAAAATGGTAAAGGTTTTTACTTTATTAGAATTGTTATTTACTTCTGTGTAAAAGTCTGATAATGGTCTTTTGTTACATATACAAGTCCATCATTACTCATAATCAGACGGTCTGCATTTCTGTTTCCGCAGTTGTAGTTAAGGTCTGCTTCGTAATAGGTTCTGTTTGTCTTTTTTGGCAAAAGACCTTCTCTGTTCCCAAAGACATCTCCACCGATAGCTTTCCCTGGTAATACCGTACAAAGATTTCCTTTTGAAGCTACCCAACCAGCCTTTTGAGCCACACTTTTGGTAACATAGTAGTTAGGTAATTTTTTGTTCTTTTTTACATAGTCTACAACAACATCTTCATTGGTAAGTTGGTAAATATCAGAAGCAGCTGCAATCTGAGCTTTAGCCTCCGCAGAACCATTTAAATCTGCCCGGCTGTCATCGTTACTACATCCCGTAAAAATTGTGAAAATTGCTAAAATAGCAATGAATAAAAACTTTGCTTTCATAAAATTGTTTTGATGATTTACGCAAAGCTAATCTTATTCTGCGGTTTATAAGTTAATTGAATATTATATTTAAATATTAAGCATTCGTGGATCTATAATATCCATTGTAAGTTGCTTTTGTTTCCAATGTTCGGCCCTGCTTGAATATAGAAAAAACTTTCCTAGCTTATATTTAAATTTTAAATATCCCCTAAATTCTATTCCTTCAAAAACTCTGTACGGAGTCTCAGGATTTTCTTTTAGGCTCGCCTCAATTCCTGTTGTATAGGCAGTAGGTCCCGTTGTTTTATGAATATCATTTGGATACCTGTGATTTTCAATATTATCAACAATATGCTCTAAAACTTTTGCCAAAAAAGGATGTCCTTTTTCATAGACCAATGCCCACTGCACAAAAAACTGAGGATGGCGCTCTCTGCTCAGCACAGCAACATCATCAGGTCTTATTAGCGCTTTAAGAGGCTTCGATATACCACTATCTATATCAAGATATACCCCTCCTTTCTTATAGAGAATAGCATAACGAAAAAAATCTGCTTTCGCAGCTCCGATTGTTAAACGTTTATAAGCTTCGAAATACCGTGGTGGAAATTCTTCCTGCAGAAATTTGTCGATATCATCATCATCGTACAAATGGTAAGAGTAATCAGGATTCAGCCTTTTAATTTTCCAAATATGAAATCTCGTGAGCAGAGGAAGCTTCTTAGTTTTAAATGTCTGAAAGATGTTTTTTTGTATAGACATACTAATTAAGGTTTATTAATTTACTATTAGTTTTCTTTAAGTTTTCTTTAAGCTTAGATAAACTTTTATAAAAGGGGTTAAAAGAAAAAAAGAAGTTTAACATCTATTAACAAACAACTAAACAGATATAATTAACGAAAAACAGCCAAAATATATAAAATTAATCTATTGGATATTTAAATCGATATGAAATTACTTTTATATTCAAATTAATAATAAATCAATATATTAATAAATAAATAGTTTTATTACAAATAGTTATAAATTATTTTCAATAAAAAAAGCAGTAAAAAAAATAAAGAAACATTCCTGCATATTTTTTTTACTTTCATATAAACTTTTACCAGAATTTGATAAAATATACTGAAGCATTAAACTTAATTTTGGGGATAATTCTTATTAAATAATATTAGCCATGAAAGCAATGCTCAGAAATACATCTCTTATTATTTTCAGTTCTGTTATAATATATGCATGCAACACTGATAAACCTAAGAATAATACTCAGGCGATGGCAGAACAGATGACGGCAACTCCGTCCGACGGTAGATATGCCAAGGGGGACAAAGTACCAAATGAAACAGTATGCATGGTGAACGATGCTTATATGGGAAAGAAGCAAATAGAAGTTCCCCATGATGGCAAAACTTATTATGGCTGTTGCGAAATGTGTGTAGAACGTATTCCGAAAGATAAAAGTGTAAGAGAAGCTACTGATCCATTTAGTGGAGAAAAAATAGACAAGGCAAATGCATATATTGTAATGGTGGGCGACAATGGTGAAGTTGCCTATTTCAAGAATGAAGATAATTATAAAAAATTTGTAGCTCAAAATTCTTAGAAGAAGATTTTAGACGCTAAAAAACACAAAAGGCAGTATCATGTGATACTGCCTTTTCATTTTTCTTGTTTCTCAATATTATCCTTGAAGTGATAGCTTTAGATTTTTGTTATCCTCCTTCGTGAGTACCATAATATTTTTCACCTAGTTTTATTTTCTCCCGTCCATTTTCCATTCTCCATTTGTTGGTATCTCGTAAAGAATAGGCACAGCCACAATATTCCTGCATATAAAACTGCTCCTGCTTACTAATTTCCAGCATTCTTGCCGAACCACCTTTCTTTCTCCAATTATATGTCCAGTAGATGATGCCATCATAATGGCCGGCAGCCCGCATACCACAATCATTAATTTGTTCCATATTCTTCCACCTGGAAATCCCTAAAGAACTGGATATTATATCAAATCCATTTTCATAAGCATATAATGCGGTACGCTCAAAACGCATATCAAAACACATCGTACAACGTATTCCTTTTTCAGGTTCCCATTCCATTCCTTTTGCCCGGGAAAACCAATTATCTACATCATAATCTGCATCTACAAAAGGGATATTATACTTTTCTGCAAAGCGTATATTTTCTTCTTTTCGCAAAACATATTCCTTTTGGGGATGAATATTTGGATTGTAAAAGAATATTGTAAACTCTATACCCGAAGCAATAATTGCTTCCATCACCTCTCCTGAACATGGCGCACAACAAGAATGTAATAATAGTTTTTTACCTTCTTCCGGCAATACCAGTTTCTCTCTTATCAAACTCATATATTAATATATAATCTTTATTTCCCCTTAAAATCAGGAGTACGTTTTTCAACAAAGGCCCCAATGCCTTCATTGTGATCTTCTGTATCGAAGAGTTCTCCAAACAGGTAAGCTTCCTGTTTCAGGCCGTCAGTAATATGTATTTCAACTCCTGTATTTAGGGACTGCTTAGCTTTCGCTACTGCAGCAGGACCTCTGGAGGCAATAGTTACAGCCAGTTTACAGGCTTCATCCAGTAGTTTTTCCGGAGCAATTACACGATTGACAAAACCAAATTCTTGGCAACTTTCAGCTGTATAGAACTCACCAGAGAAAACTATTTCTTTTGCTTTGTACAATCCTATTGCTCTGGGCAGACGCTGCGTTCCACCAAAGCAGGGTAAAAGTCCCAGCGTAACTTCTGGCAAACCAAATCTGGCTTTTTCACTTGCCAGAATTATATCACATGCCAATGCAAGTTCACAACCTCCACCCAATGCAAATCCATTTACTGCAGCTATAACAGCGAAAGGTAATGCCTCGATTGCATTAAATACTGTCTGAGCAGTAACCGAAAATTTTTCTGCCTCTTCGGGGGTCATTTCCTGCATTGCTTTTATATCTGCTCCGGCTACAAAAGCTTTATCACCAGCCCCGGTAATTATAAGAGCCCGTATCTCTTTATTTGTTTTAATATAATCTGTAAATACCTTCAGTTCTTTTAATATATCTGCATTTAGAGCATTCAAAGCCTGTGGACGGTTAATCGTTAATATGCCAGTATATCCGTCCTGTGTATAAATTAATGTTTCGAAATCCATAGTCGTTATTGTTTGTTGAGAAACTGAATAATACTGGAGAAATCTATTTTTCCGTTACCTGCATCGCTCCACATTCGGTACAGGTTTAATGCTGTACTTCCCAGCGGAGTGGCTGTTTTTGTTTCCAATCCTGCTGCCGTTGCCAGGCCAAGATCTTTTGCCATAAGATCTACAGCAAAACCACCTGCATAATCTTTTGATGCGGGTGCATTCTCCATAACTCCCGGATAAGGATTGTAGACTTCCAGAGACCAGTTCCCACCTGAGCTCTTCTTCATGATCTCACTCAGTACTTTAGCATCCAGTCCTTGTCTTACCCCTAAATTAATAGCCTCTGAAGTTCCTATCATATGAACTGCCAGAAGCATATTATTACACATTTTAGCAACCTGCCCAGCTCCGGATTCTCCGGCATGGAAAATATTTTTCCCCATACATTCCAGTATGGGCTTTGCTTTTTCAAAGTTTTCCTGTGTTCCGCCAACAATAAAAGTTAACGTCCCGGCTTTTGCGCCACTCGTTCCTCCCGAAACAGGAGCATCTATCATGCTACAACCTTTTAGCTGTACTTTATCGGCAACCGTTCTGGCAGTAACAGCATCAATTGTACTGCTGTCTATCAGAAGCGCACCAGACCTCAGATTATTTATGAATTCATCGGAATACAAATCGGAAACATGTTTACCTGAAGGCAACATTGTAATAACTACATCTGCATCTTTAATAGCTTCTATCGAAGATGCAGCAACATGGCCTCCGGCTTCTTTTAAATGATTCAAGGCATCTGCTGAAAGATCAAAACCTTTAACCTCATAACCTTTTCTTACCAGGTTTGCAGCCATAGGCCCACCCATATTTCCTAATCCTATAAATGCGATTTTCTTCATGATCATCAATTAATTTATACTTAAATTCTTCAAAGGATGCTCTTCCACATTCCAGATGGGAGAAAAATAACCACCTACCCATTCTTCAGTAATTTCATCCTGCGTTGCCGGAACCCATTTTGGAGACTGATCCTTATCTACCAATAGAGCACGTACTCCTTCCGCAAAATCCGGATGTATACAACATTGACATGATAGGTTGAGTTCTGAGCGAAATACTTCCTCCAGACTCAGCTTAACTCCCAGCTTCAACTGTCTGAAAATGATAGCAGCCGAACTCGGAGAGCCCGATTTAAATGTTTTGATCCCCGTATCTATCCATTCATCTTCTCCCTGATGTGCTGTTAAAATATCAGCAAATTCTTTCAAGGTGTTTACCCCTTCAAACTTACGGATGAACAACTCACGGGCAGCAGCTTTAGATTCAGGCATTTTAATGCGGGCCGAAAATTTTTCGAGTACCTCAGAAACTGTTTTATAACGTCCACCACTCCAGTCTGCCTGTTCCAAAGCTTTTACAAGATCCTGTTTTGAGGCAGACTCTACATAATAGTCTGCCAGCCCCAGAAATCTACAGTCCGCACCATCCAGTCTGGCCCCCGTTAAACCAGAATACAAACCATAAGCGAAAGGCATTCTGTTTAAAAACCAGGTTCCACCGACATCTGGGTACAAACCTATTGTAATTTCAGGCATGGCCAGTTTACTTTTCTCTGTAACAATACGATGAGAAGCTCCTACCATCAGACCTATTCCGCCACCCATTACAATACCACTTCCCCATACAATTACAGGCTTGGGATACGTATGAATAGCATAATCTACTTTGTATTCTTTAGAGAAAAAATCAAGGCATTCTTGCGGAACTCTATTTGGATCAATCGCCTTTTGTTCCACAATTGCATCATAAAGTTTTCTCACATCGCCTCCGGCACAAAAGGCCTTCTCCCCTGCTCCCTGCAAAAAGATACAGGCAACCTCATCGGACAGTTCCCACTTTTTCAGAGCAGCACCCAATTGTTCTATCATCGGAAGTGAAAGAGAATTAAGGGTCTTTTCTGAATTAAGTGTAATAAACCCGACTTTATTTTTTATTTCTGTAAGTATTAAATCCATATTTTTAAGTGAAAATGAAGTGAATATAAAGTTAAGCTTTATCTGATCTGGAGCGTAGCTCCTTCCTCCAGTATTTTTCTGGAGATTACCAGTTTCATAATTTCATTTGTTCCCTCTACTACTTGATGTACTCTTGCATCGCGCATTAACCTTTCCACAGGAAAATCCTGCGTACAGCCATATCCGCCCAGAATCTGTAAAGCCTCGTTACAGATATTAAAACACATATCGGTAGCCAATCTTTTAGCCATTGCGCAGTATGTAGTAGCATTAGGGTCATTGGAATCCAGCTTAAATGCTGCCAGATGAATCATCTGCCGGGCTGCAACTAATTCTGTTACCATATCAGCAATCTTAAATTGTAATGACTGGAACTGTGCTAAAGATTTCCCGAACTGTTGTCTCTCGTGCATATAACGTTGTGCCTGGTTAATAGCTCCCTGAGCAGCTCCTACAGAACACGTTCCAATATTGATACGCCCGCCGTCCAATCCTTTCAGGGCAATTTTAAAACCTTCGCCCAATGTTCCCAAAAGATGACTTTCGTCCACCTCTACCTGATCTAAAAATATAAATCGTGTTGGTTGCGTATTCCAGCCCAGTTTTTTTTCATTTTCACCAAAGCTTATTCCCGGGCTTTTCGCAGAAACAACAAAAGCGCTAATTCCTTTTGAAGAAGCATCTCCTGTGCGTACCATTACAATAAGCACATCACTTTCTCCGGCTCCGGAAATAAATGCTTTTGTACCAGTTATCAGATATTTATCGCCTTTCTTTACAGCTGTTGTCTTGAGACTTGCTGCATCCGATCCGGATCCAGGTTCGGTAAGACAATATGATCCCAGAAGATCTCCTGTTGATAATTTTGGACACAATTCTTTCCGGATTTCTTCTTTTCCGTATTTATCAATCATCCACGAAACCATATTATGAATAGTAATATAGGCTGTAGTAGACGGGCATGCTGCTGCCAGTTCTTCAAATATAATAGCAGCATCCAGTCTCGAAAGACCTAAACCACCACTTTCCTCGCTTGTATAAATGCCACAAAATCCCAGCTCTCCGGCTTTTAAAATAGCTTCTCTGGGAAATATCTTTTTAGCATCCCATTCCGAAGCATACGGTGCTAACTCTTTATGGGCAAAACTCCTTGCTGCCTCCTGAAAGGCATACTGGTTTTCGTTTAAGTTAAACTGCATATCTTATTCGGTTAAAAATTGAATACTGAATATATGTTCAGCTCATTATTTTAAAGCTATAGTCATGTTTACATTGCCTCCCGGTACATCCTCCTCGAACCAGCGTGCAGTAATTGTCTTGGTCTCTGTATAAAACCGCACTCCTTGCTTTCCGTAGGAATGCAGATCTCCGAAAAACGATTTGCGCCAGCCTGTAAAAGAAAAGAATGGTAAAGGAACCGGTATCGGAAGATTAATCCCGATCTGTCCAACTTCTATTTCATGCTGAAACTTCCGGGCTGCTGCTCCGGAATTAGTAAAAATAGAGGTTCCGTTACCATAAGGATTGGCATTAATAATCTTTATAGCCTCATCCAATGTATCAGCCTTTAACAGCAACAATGCGGGCCCAAAAATTTCTTCTTTGTAAATATCCATATCTACCGAAACATTACTAAACAAAGTCGGCCCTACAAAATATCCGTTCTCATAACCTTCTACAGTACAGACACTGCCATCCAGCAATACTTCTGCACCCTGATTGTATGCACTCTGGATAAGCCTCAGAACCTTTTCTTTAGATTGTTTGTTGATCAGCGGACCATAAGCTGCAGAGTCATCGGACCACACACCAGGTTTAATATTGCTTAATGCTTTTTTGATATCATCGGTCCAGTTCTGAGCCTCACCCACCAAAACAGCTACACTAATTGCCATACAGCGTTGTCCAGCTGCTCCACAAGAAGCCCCAACCAGATTATTAATAACCTGCTCTTTGTTGGCATCAGGCATTACAACCATATGGTTTTTAGCCCCACCAAAAGCCTGTACCCGCTTCAGGTTATGCGTTCCTGTTCTATAAACATGCTCTGCAACAGGAACCGATCCTACAAAAGAAATAGCCCTTATATCAGGATGGTTCAGAAGATGATTCACCTGATCTTTGGCACCATGAACAATATTCAGTATACCTTTCGGGAAGCCTGCTTCATAGAATAGCTCTGCCATTCTCACAGAAGTCATAGGTGTCTGTTCCGATGGCTTTAGGATAAAAGTATTTCCACAGGCAATAGCCATAGGAAACATCCATAACGGAATCATTGCCGGAAAGTTGAATGGTGTAATACCTGCACATACGCCTAATGGCTGTACGTAACTATAAGTATCTACTGCTCTGGCTA
The DNA here is from genome assembly GCF_003058195.1 of Elizabethkingia sp. YR214. GTDB lineage: Bacteria > Bacteroidota > Bacteroidia > Flavobacteriales > Weeksellaceae > Elizabethkingia. The sequence goes on along the minus strand of NZ_QBUH01000012.1, from coordinate 33,386 downwards.
CATTTTCTACTGTCTCCCCCATCATCAGTGTAGGAATATTGCAAGCATGCTCTACCACCTCTATACCGCGCCATACATCTCCCATTGCATCGGCAAAGGTTTTACCGTTTTCTTTGGAAAGTATTTCTGCAAGTTCTTTCTGATGTTCTTTCAGGAGTTGCTGATATTTAAGAAAAAGCCGTGCCCGCTCAGGAGTAGCAACTTCCTTCCATATTTTAAAGGCTGCAGATGCTGTTTCAATAGCTTCATCTATCTCAGACAACAAGGTTAGCGGAACCTCAGCAATAGTTTCTTGTGTTGCCGGGTTTTCCACAGGTAAGTATTCGGTAGTTTTACTTTCTGTAAAAGCACCGTTTATTAATATTTTTATTTTTTCTGACATTATAAATAGGATTGGTGTAAATGGTATAAAAACGGAAAGCTAAGGTTACCAGAACGGTCCTTAACTTTCCGTTCAGTATAGTTTAAATCACTAGTAAATCGACAAATTCGTTTACGTCAAGATTCACCAGTGTATTGTAATCCAGTGATTTTTCCAGTAAAATCCGCTGTTGTTTTTCAGGGAAAATACGAGCCAGATTAACTTTATATTTTTTAATCAGCTCCGGAATACCTTCTTCTCTTCTGCGTTTGTGCCCGATAGGATATTCAACAATTATTTCGTCCAGTATCGTTCCGTCATTTAGTTCAACAGTAAGTGCATTGGCTATGGAACGTTTTTCAGGATCATGATAATCTTTAGTAAACTGTACATCTTCTACACATTCCATTTTGCCTCGCAGAATATCTATTCTTTCATCAGATGCTATGTTGTCTTCATAATCTGCTGCCGTAAGCCTTCCGAAGATAAGAGGTACAGCAATCATATACTGAAGACAATGATCGCGGTCTGCCGGATTATTCAGAGGTCCTTTTTTATCAATAATACGGATAGCAGCTTCATGTGTGCGGATTGTAATTTTGCGGATATCTGCAGTTGTTTTTCCTAATTCGTTCAGCTTTTTATGAAGTGTCATGGCCACTTCTACAGCTGTCTGAGAGTGGAATTCTGCAGGGAAAGAAATTTTGAATAATACATTTTCCATAACATAAGAACCATATTCTCTCTGGAATTTAAACTCATTTCCCTTGAAGGAAACATCATAAAACCCCCATGTTTTTGCGGTCAGAACAGAGGGATAGCCCATTTCCCCTGTTTTGGCAATTAATGCCAGACGGACTGCTCTGGAAGTAGCATCACCTGCTGCCCAGGATTTACGACTCCCTGTATTAGGTGCATGTCGGTATGTTCTTAGAGACTGCCCATCTACAAATGCAAGTGAAACAGCATTAATCAGTTCGTCTCTGGTAAGGCCAATCAGTTTTCCGACAACAGCTGTGGAAGCCAATTTCACTAACAACACATGATCCAGACCAACTTTATTAAATGAATTCTCTAAAGCAATTATCCCTTGAATCTCATGTGCCATAATCATGGCTTCCAATACCTGTTTTATTTTCAGAGGCTTTTTACCTTCTGCTATATTGGTTCTCGACAACCAGTCTGCCGTTGCCAGAATTCCACCCAGGTTATCGGAAGGATGTCCCCATTCAGCGGCCAGCCAGGTATCATTAAAATCTAACCAGCGAATAATTGCACCTATATTAAAAGCAGCCTGAACCGGGTCCAGCTGAAACTGTGTTCCCGGTACTTTAGCGCCATTGGGTACAATGGTTCCTTTTACAATTGGGCCCAGCAATTTGGTACATGCCGGATATGTTAATGCCTCCAAGCCACATCCTATCGTGTCCAATAGACAATAGTGTGCGGTTTTCCAGGCTAAATCATTCTTTATTTCGTAGTTCAGTACATAATCCGCAATAGCTGTTAAAACATGATCTGGTTGCGGTCTTTCGTTTGATATATGACTCATTGTAGTTTAAAATTGAATGTTATTTATTACTTAAAGGGTTTAGTAGGTTTACTTTCTGTCTGTAATAGAGACAAATTCTTTATTCTCTGGTCCAATGTAATTAGCACTTGGCCTGATTATTTTTCCATCTTGTCTTTGCTCTATGATATGAGCACTCCATCCTGTAACTCTGGAAATAACAAACAATGGTGTAAACATTAATGTTGGTACTCCCATCTGATGGTATGATACTGCCGAGAACCAATCCAGATTGGGAAACATTTTCTTTTCTTCCCACATTACTGCTTCCAGTCTTTCGGCAATATTAAATAGCAACATATCGCCTGACTCTTCGGAAAGCTCTCTTGCAACTTCCTTGATAACTACATTTCTTGGATCTGATATTGTATAAACAGGATGACCAAAACCTATGATCACTTCCTTATTAGTGATCCGTTGGCGGATATCTGCTTCAGCTTCATCCGGAGAGTTATACCTGCTTTGTATTTCAAAAGCAACCTCATTAGCCCCGCCATGTTTCGGGCCTCTTAACGCTCCAATTGCTCCTGTAATAGCAGAATAAAAGTCTGAACCTGTTCCGGCAATAACCCTACTTGTAAAAGTAGATGCATTAAATTCGTGTTCAGCATACAGGTTAAGTGAAATCTGCATGGCTTTTACCCAGGATTCAGAAGGCACTTTACCATGTAACAAATGCAGAAAGTGACCGCCAATTGTATCATCATCAGTATTTACTTCTATTTCTTTCCCGTTATGGCTGTAATGATACCAGTATAATAAGCCTGAACTGAAGGAAGCTAATAATTTGTCAGCAATATCTCTTGCTCCTGCCACATTATGATCGTCTTTCTCCGGTTGTATACTTCCAATAGCCGAAACCATAGAACGCATTACATCCATCGGATGTGCAGCCGCAGGAATACTTTTCAGAATGTTTCTAACGGAGTTAGGCAGGCCTCTCAGTGATTTTAGCTTAGATTTATAATTTTTCAATTGTGCTTCTGTAGGCAGCTGGCCGTATATAAGCAGGTAAGCAACTTCTTCGAACTGAGCTTTCACGGCCAGATCAAGAATATTATAACCTCTGTAATGTAAATCGTTTCCGCTTTTGCCGACGCTGCAAAGCGCTGTATTTCCTGCCACTACTCCCGAAAGAGCTACACTTTTTTTAGGTTTGAAAGTTCCTTCGTTACTTGACATCTTGGTTTGTTTTAAACAGTTTATCTAATTTTTGCTCATAATCGTAGTAGCCAATACTGGCATACAGTTCTTCTCTCGTTTGCATCGTATCCAATACATTGGCCTGTGTACCATCTTTGCGGATATGTTCATATACATTGAGGGCTGCCTTGTTTGCAGCGCGGAAGGCAGACAGCGGATATAATACCAGCCCTACCCCGGCAGCTTTCAGCTCGTCCACAGTGTACATTTTAATCATCCCGAATTCGGTAATATTTGCCAATACAGGAATACCTGTAGCATCTACGAATTTTTGATAAACACCAAGATCAGGAACAGCTTCTGCAAAAATAAAGTCGGCCCCTGCCTCTTTATAAGCTACAGCACGTTCCAATGTTTTTTCCAGCCCTTCATTAGCGAAAGCATCTGTGCGGGCACCGATCACAAAATTGTCGTCTGTGCGGGCATCTGTTGCTGCTTTCAGCCTGTCCGACATTTCCTCTTTGCTTACCAGTTCTTTACCCGGACGATGACCACAACGTTTCGCACCAACCTGGTCTTCAATGTGTAAAGCAGCTGCTCCGGCTTTAATCAAGGAAGTTACTGTACGGGCAATATTAAAGGCAGATGGACCGAAACCGGTATCAACATCTACCAATAAAGGCAGATCGCAAACATTTGTAATACGCTGAATGTCTGTAAGTACATCATCCAATGTTGTAATACCCAGATCCGGAACTCCTAGTGAACCCGCTGCTACTCCACCTCCTGAAAGGTATATTGCATTAAAACCTGCCTGCTGGGCTAGTAATGCATGGTTAGCATTAACAGCACCTACGATCTGAAGAGGATTTTCTTTTTGCATTGCCTCCCGGAATCGTAAACCGGGAGATCCTAAACTCGCATTTTTACTCATTTCAATACTATTGTTAATTTCATGTTTTTCTATCTGTAAAGCCTGTTGCTTTCTATCCTTTGGGACATCAGAATTTCAAAGTCAGTTAGTCCGATTAAAAACCAGAATTACATTCTTTGTAAGCTTTCTAAAAACTTTTACGGGGAATACTAAGAGGATCAGAATACGGGATATACTACAGAAGATAAGATGACTCTGTGTATATCATTCCTGTGAAATGATAATAATGTTGGGTAATACCAGAATATGCTTCTTTTTTACTATTATCAAAAAACAAAATACGTATCATACCTGACTATAAGCTTCAGACCGCGAAAGCATCGTCAATTCGAAAAAAGGCAGGTCTCCTGACTTGTAACAGTTATCATCGTTCTTCCCATTCTGTTGAATGAACAGTGAACTTATTGTTGATAATAACCTTATGTATTGTTACTTACAGTTGCGCGACAGTTCGTGATTTTCACACGATTCCCTTTTAATACACATCTAAGTGTAACCAATTCCGGTTGATATTAGAAACAAAAGAATTTGTTCCTGTTCTAAATATAGAAAATTTTGCCTATCATTTGTAAATATTTCAGTTCGGAGCTGGAAATTATTTATATTTTAAAGCGAACCAAAAGCCGGATCTTCGTCTGTAAGGGCATTATTGATATTTTGTATCTATGCAGTAAATAATTTATTTCACCCCGATACAATGGCATTTTTCGCCTGATTTTCAGGCAGTATACTCACCTAAAATAGGCACAGAAATCCAATATTTTGATTTTCAGGCAAGAATATTATAAAATATTCCGGACTAGTTCGACAGAATATAAACTAAAAAAGCCTCCTTACGGAGGCTTTAATTGTCATTTAATTCTATTTCTATTTTTTAAAAATCCATTCCTGAAGATTCTTCGGCATATCGTGAATAATCTTCTTTACCTCTTCAATATTGTCACATTTTTCGATATTGATACTAAACTTGAAGTTAGGCATCAAACATAGACTCACTTTTCCATAGTAATCGGATAGTTTCTGATAAAGTTCCTTTCGGATATTTTCGAAATAAAACTTTGCATCACTGAAGTTATCTCCGATACCGGAAACGTTATTATTTACTAACACTATTTCCATAAGGCTATATTTTATAATTGCTTAAAAATAAGAATTTTACATAAAATAAAAGGCATTATTTACTAACATTTCCACAATAACGTTCTTAAATTATTGATAATATTTCATCATAAAAGCAACACGATACAATAACAGAAAAGTACTATCAGGGTATTCCTTACTTTCTTAATCTGGTAATCTTTTCCACTTTTAGCCGAAACAAAAAGCCGGAGAAATAAATCCTCCGGCCACTTCATAAAAACAGATGTTTTTATATTAACATTATTTTTTATCTACAACAATTCTGTCTGGTCTGTTTGCCAAATCCCATGCTATAGTGAATACTAACTGAGTTCTCTTCATCAACAACGGATAATCTATTTTATCTGGTGTATCTGTAGGCTTATGATAATCTTCGTGGATACCATCGAAGAAGAAAGCAATCGGAATATTGTGCTTTGCAAAATTATAGTGGTCTGAACGGTAATAGATTCTGTCCGGATCTTTCGGATCATCATATTTATAATCCAGATACAGGTTGTGTGTTGCTTTATTAGCTTTCTCCACAGCTTCTTTCAACTGGGAACTTAGCATTTCTGAACCTACTACATATACAAAGTTCGGGTTATCTTTATGCAATGGGTCTACTCTTCCTATCATGTCGATATTCAAATCTGCCACAGTATTAGCCAACGGGAAAATTGGATTATCGGAATAATAGCTTGATCCGAAAAGACCTTTCTCTTCTCCGGTTACGTGAAGGAATAAAATAGAACGCTTTGGTCCATGGCCTGCTTTTTTAGCTTTGTGAAAAGCTTCAGCAATTGCCATAACACCAACAGTTCCGGATCCGTCATCATCAGCACCATTATAAATCTGGCCATTGTTCATTCCTACATGGTCATAGTGTGCAGAAACTACAATAATTTCGTTTGGCTTTTCTGATCCTTCGATGTAAGCAAGAATATTTTCAGAATCGTTGATCTTTTTTCTTTTGCTCATGTATTCTGAAGGAACTTTCTGATAATAAGAACTCATGCTGGGTGGATGTCCTATCCCGTTCTTTTTGTATTGGTTTATCATGTATTCACCAGCTTTCTTCTGTCCCGGAGAGCCAGTGTCCCTTCCCTGCATTTCATCACTTGCAATAATATACAAGTCTCGTTTCAGGTTCTCAGCCGAAATACTTTTCAGGGAACTTTCATATACTTTCTGAGGGTTCTGTACAGCACATGAAAAAAGAACAAGTGCCGACCCTACAGCCAATACAATTTTCTTCATAAACAATAATTTTTCCCGAAGATAAATAATTATTACAAAAAAACCGATAACTATTTTGAAATATCAAATAATTATCGGTTTTATATATTTTATTCTCAGTTGTTTTACACCCTGGTAATCAGAGTTAGTAAACAAAAGTTAAACCTGCGCTCCATCCCATATCACTATCATAATGTGAGGATAGCTGCAACCATTTCTGAAGAATATAACTAAGCCCCAATCGGTATTCCCGGTCTGTATTCACCATAAAATTACCTCTGATTCTCGGCGTTATCGGAATATCCTCACGTTGTAATACTAATCTTACCTTACCATTCTGATCCACACTTGCATCTGCTGTTACCAACCACGGCAGAATATATTGGAAACCAGCGGTGAAAACATGTCGGTTATTATGCTGTGCCAACTGATTGAACATTGTTCTTCTCGCATCTCCAGGTTCATTGTCCCTACTTCGGGTCTGGAAGCCAACATACGGATATAGCCATTGGAATTTACCTAAATAACGTCCAAATCTAACCTCAGCTTCATAACCATTTGTTTTGGTATATCCGGTATGCAATTCTCCTTGTAACTCATAACGGGCATCTCCTGCTCTTACAGCGACATGTGAACTTCTTGATTCCAATGCTACAGTAGCAGTATTAGCCCACATATGATTATCTTTCAGGAAATCCTTCCAGTCTTTCTTAGGATTGGTAAGATTGGGATTAGGTTTTGAATCTTCATAACTGAAAATCCTTCCCATTCCGGCCATCATGTGGTATAATATATGACAGTGGAAGAACCAGTCTCCATCCTGATTTGCAGGAAACTCTATTGTTACGGTCTCCATAGGCATAAGATCCAGTACATTTTTCAACGGAGCATAATCTCCTTTGCTATTGATTACTCTGAAATCATGTCCGTGAAGATGCATCGGATGACGCATCATGGAGTTGTTATATAAGGTAATACGAACTATTTCTCCACGCTTGATCTTAATTTTATCAGTTTCTATAACTGTTTTATTATCCAGCGACCATACATAACGACGCATATTCCCTTCCAATGTAAATTTCAGCTCTTTTACAGGAGCATCAGCAGGTAATGATGTCATTTCTGTAGATGCCAGCATATCATAATTCAGGATAACAGGTTTTTCTTTTGACATATCAGCCATATTATGACCAGCATGTTCGTCTGCTTTAGAATCTGAAAGTTGTAACGGAGCATCTTCATTTTTATTCCCCATATCATGTCCGGCATGTTCATCTGCTTTGGAGTCAGAGAGCTTTAGCGGCATATCATTTCCTGAATGATTTTCTTTTTTAGGTTTAAGCTTTTTCGGAGGATTCATCATGTCTTTCAGATGCTGCATTGTAGCTTTCCTTTCTTCTTCGGGTACTTCAGGATACATTACTGAATTAGCATCCATCTTTTGTAATCCCATTTTCATGTTCATTGGCTTCATATCCCCGTTCATCTTCATCATGTTATTCATACTTTTCATTCCTTCAAAAAGCATCAGTCTTTTTAGTTCCGGAGCTTCAACTTTTTCTCCTTCACCCAGCCATAATGATGAATGTCCGGTTCTGTCTTCAGAAGTTGCCCGAAATTCAAAACTTTTATTCTCAGGAATTGTCACCTCTACATCATACGTTTCAGAAATTCCGACGATCAATTTATCAACCTCTACAGGTTCTACATCGTTACCATCATTTCCTACTACTGTCATTTTTCCGCCAGCGTACGTCAGCCAAAAATAAGAAGAAGCCCCCCCATTCGCAATTCTCAATCTTACCTTGTCACCTGCCTTGAGGTTTTTATAAGAAGTCGAAGGCTGTCCGTTTAGCAAGAATTTATCATAATAGACATCGCTGATATCCATAGCCTCCATTCGCTTCCATTCGTTTTTCAGTTTGGTAAAGAAATTTCCGGAAGCAATAGCCTCGGAGTAACTTTGTACCGATTTCTTTTTTATCGCATACCAGTCGGCTACGCCCATCTGCAGCCTGCGCATTACCTGATGTGGATGTTCATCCGTCCATTCACTCAGCATTACAGGAATATCTGCCTGAACCTTTCGATCTGCTTCGGTTTCGCCTCTTTTCCGGAAAACCAGCATCCCATACATCCCCATTTGCTCCTGCAATCCCTCATGGGAATGATACCAGTATGTACCGTTCTGTGAGATTTTAAACCTGTAGACATAGGTTTCACCAGGTTTTATGGGTTTCTGGGTAAGAAAAGGAATACCATCTTCTTTGTTTTCAAGCATTACACCATGCCAGTGGAGTGCTGTATTTTCTTTTTTCAGTCTGTTATGCACATGTATTTCTGCTGTATCTCCTTCTGTAAAATAGAGTGTCGGAGCAGGAAGCTGACCATTAATGGCGTAAGCATGACCATGTTTCCCGGTATAATTCACCATGGAATCACTTACATAGAGATCGTAACGCACAATCTTGCCTTCAAAATTCACCAGCCCATTCTTAGGATTCCTTTTCAGGTCCAAATCTTCCTGTATCCTCTTTTCTTCTTTCATAGGTACCAGCTCCATTCCGCATTTAGGGCATTTTCCGGGTTTATCGCTTATCACTTCAGGATGCATAGGACAGGTATATTTCTGTACTGTAGCACTTTGTTGTAAGTTGGCTTTTTGTCCGGTATTTCCTTCATGCTGATGCTGTGCCTGTGAAAGGCTAAAGCCTGACACAAACAATATCATCAATAATTTCCTCATCGGTTTACTTTTTAATTTCAGATTTTACTGAACCACAAGTAAGCATAGAGTTGCCATAATAAGGATTTTTAATCTCCTTTTCATCACTTAACCATTGCCCTTTTGCCATAGGGCAATATTGTACATAAACTGGAGTTGAGGAAACTTTGAAATAATTGGCTATTGCAGCCATGTTATCGGAAAGATTGAAAAAATAATTTCTTTGTGTTGATATATTTTTTGCTTCTATAATAGCGCCTGCATCTTTTCTCAGTTTATTTACATTATCTTCTGACAGAACTTTAAAATCAACTGCAGATGCAGATTGTAAGAATACTTTTGCTGCAGCAGAAGCTTTTGCAGTATCATCCTGAGTTAAGGCATTCTTTATAGCTATATAATTATCGTAAAGTTTTTCAATCTGAGTGTTTGACTTTTGAGCAAAAGCAGTGATAGAAGTAGCCGAAAATAAAAGGCTTAAAAATAATTTTTTCATGTCTGTTGAATTTAGATTTTTATAAAATTTGAATTAAAAAACAGCTATGCACACATAGCATTATTGGATACTGCTTCAACTAAGAAACAGCTATTTTAATCAAATTCTATAATCTAAAATTACAGTTCAGTATAAAAATAGGAAGTTGCCGTAGCTCTGGCGGTGCATTGCTTAGATAATCATATCCTTTCTCTTCTTCAGAAAATAATACATTCTGACTAATAAAAGAAACCTCAGGCAACAATGCAAATGATGAAGCCAGTTGTAACTGTAGCAATTCTGCATTTTTAGCTACATCGGTTTTTACAAGCTCCAGTTTTGTTTTACAGCAATCCGGAGTCTTTACAGCTTTGCATTCGTCGGGTGAAGAAACCGGTGGTGTATGATTCATACCACAAGTCATAACCTCCTCTACACAGTAATGCATTTTCACTACTGCACCGGAGGATACCGCAGAGTAGAAAAATGCTAATAATATGAGAATGGTTTTCTTCATGACCCTGACAAAGTTATATATATTTTTTTATCTCAACTTATATTTTTCTGGGTTAATGTTAACAATGGCTATACAAACTGCTGCTATAAGAAAAACCATGAACTGGATCAACACAAAGTTCCAGCCGCCATAATGCCAGCAGTTGACTCCTAAAACTGTTCCTAAAGCTCCACCAATGAAATAACATGTCATGTAAACCGTGTTGATCCGACTGTTGGCTGATTCGTCCAATGTATAGATTGTCGCAATATTGGTAATCTGCATGGCCTGTACACCAACATCCATTATAAATACAGAGAATACAATCATCCATATATTCGATGGAAATACCATCATCAGAATCACTGAAGCTACTACAACCAGAATACTGTATAGAATTCCACGGGCAGGGCTTCCTTTGTCAGCCATCCTCCCAACAATTGGAGCTAACAAAGCTCCACCCAGTGCAACGATACCTAATAGTCCTATTTTATCACTTTTTAGGAAAAATGGTTCTCCGGTAAGGTGAAATGTAATTGTGGTCCAGAATGAGCAAAAAACACCAAATACCAATGCTCCTATAATGGATAATCTTCTCAACTTTGGGAAACGCTTGTACTGCGCAACGGTGCTTTTCAGTAACTCCCCATAGGTTCCGCTAAATTGTGTCCCTACATTGGGAAGGGTAAAATATACTAAAAGCATCATGACCATTATGACAAAAGCTGATATCATATAGATAGACTGCCATCCCCATAACCTAGCACTATAGCCGCTGACAACTCTGGCCAGAAGGATTCCGGATAGTAGCCCGGTAAAAACCATTCCCACTATTTTACCTTTATTTTCGGTTGCCAAAGTTGCTGCCATAGGCATTACAACCTGAGCAGCAGCTCCCATTGCACCTATAATCAGACTCATAAAATAAATACCATAAAGATTATGGATCAGTGCCATTCCAAATAATGCAAGAACCAGGACAAAAAGCATCACCAGGATTAATTTTTTCCGGTCCATCTTATCACCATAGGGTGTAATGAAAAAAAGCCCCAAACCATAGCCAGCCTGAGCCAAAGCCGGAAGAAGCCCAACCTCATTTTCGGATTTATGTAAAGATTTGGATACCTCATCCAGAATAGGCTGTACATAATACAAACTGGCTACACTAACACCAGCGGTAATGGCCATAATCAAAATCTGTAATCGGGATAATCCTTTTTGTATGCTATTTTCCATGCTGCAAATTTAAATCATACGCCATAAAAAAATCCCTTTAGTAGGGATTTAGACAATCTATTATATAAAAGATACAAGTATTAATTTTGTGGTGAATAAATCATCAGATTGCGGTAATGCTCTTTGAATCCTTTATTCAGGTATAATAACAGTGCATTTTTGTTATGTCTTTCAATTTCCAGCATTACTACTTTTAGCCCCTGCTCTTTGGCAAAATCTTTTACAAAGTCTACAGCCAGCTTTCCATAACCTTTACCTCTTGCTTTCTCATTCAGGAAAAGTTCATCCAGAAAAGCTATTCTTCCTCCGAACTCAAAACTGAATATATAAGTCAGGATTACATATCCAATCACCTCATTTCCTTCGTTGTACATAACAAAAGCACTTCCCAAATCCGGGTTTCGTACAAACTGGTGGAAGTTAGATCTGGTAAGATCTTCGTTAAAAGGGTATTGATCGATTGCATAAAATTCACGCATCATTGTTACCATTTCTTCTATTTGTCCTTCATCCAGTTTTCTGAAAAATTGATGTTCCATAAATAATCTGTTTGTAACAAAGATAAGCAAAGCTTTCTCAAGAATCAATTTCCAGATCGTAGTTATCCAATAAGCCAGCAAGATTTTGTGCTGAAAATTTTGCTTTCTTAACTTTATTTTTTGACAGATCAACAGAAAAGTATTTCGCTGTCCGGAAATCTGTTCGCTCTAATATGCTTCCTGAAAATACAGATCCTGACAGATCACTATTATCAAAAACAACATAGGAAAGGTTTGTATCACTAAAATCAGTTTCTATAATTCTGCAGTTTTTAAACAGCGTTTTGGCAATATTTTGCTGATAAAAAGATGAGTGCAAGATCTGACAGTCTTCAAAACGAAAAGACAAACCAAAAGGATTGCAGTTTTCAAAATGCAGCCCCATGAGCTTACAGTCATTAAACTTTACATCCTTGAAACTTGTTCTACCAAATTTTGTAAGACTAAAATTACAGTTCACAAATTGGCATTCCATAAATGAGATTGAGAATAAATCTGTTTCGGAAAAATCACAATTATTAAAGCTGCAAAACTCATAATCACCTTTTGGAAAAGGAGCATCTTTGAAATTGATTTTTTCAAAAGTTTTATCTAATTCGTAAACGGACATTGGGCATAATTTTAAGAAGTCACAAGTTAATGAAAATACTAAAGAAAAGTGCAACCTGTACAGGCTGCACTTCCAGATCAAAACATCTCATTTTTTTTGGTTCAACAAAATAAAAAAGGTTTGCCGACGTGCAAACCTTAATTTTTTTCAAAATTTATATTCTCAGATACAATTATGTCGATGAATAATTTCACTTTCTTATTTTCAACATCTTAAAGTTAAGAAAAAAAATATTCCGTTGGTATGAATCAATGTTAATTTTTTGCAATATTTAAATTATCCGTATCTACTTTGTCTTCCTTGATATTCCCGACATAAATATAAATAAACACGGCTATGAGGAGTAAGAAAAGGTAGAAACTGTTCTTTAGTAAGTCCGGATAGCTAATCGTATTTTTACTATAACCAGTAAGGATAAGCACTTGCGCACCATAAGGAATAATCCCTTGTACAAAACAGGAGAATGTATCCAGAATAGAGGCTGTTACTCTTGGTCTGATCTTATATTCTTCAGTAATTTTTTTGGACACCTTTCCGGTAATAACAATAGAAATAGTGTTATTTGCTGTTGCTGCATCGGTTACTCCTACAAAGGTTCCGATTCCTAATAAAGCGGATTTTGGTCCGTTTATTTTACTTCTTATCAGTTTTAGAAGGTTATCGATACCTCCTGCTTTTTCAACCATAGCAGCCAGTCCACCTGTAAGTAAGGATAGCAGGAATATCTCGGTCATACTTGTAAAACCTTCATATACTTTTTTACCAAAATCCAGAAAGCTGAAATCGTGGTAGATAAAACCAAAAATACCGCTTAGTACAATACCAATAATCAGTACAAAAAACACATCCAGACCAAAAAATGCCAGTATAATAACGGCAAGGTAAGGAATGATCAACACAGCGGAGGATAAACTAACAGGAGCAGCAGCATGTGCAACTTCATTAGTCCCTGCTCCTACATAAATATAAATAAAGAATGCTATAATAGCTGCTGGTAAAGCGAAGCCTATATTATTACGGAATTTATCCCGCATGTCGCAACCTAAAATCTGAGTGGCAGCAATAGTGGTATCCGAAATAATGGATAGGTTATCTCCAAACATGGCACCTCCTAATAAGGCTGCTCCAACAACATTGATATCGCAACCTCCGGCATTGGAAAGTCCAACTGCAATGGGACCTAATGCTACAATTGTTCCGACTGATGTTCCGGAAGCAATTGACAAGAAGGAAGCTACAAAGAAAATACCTGCCGGATAATATTGTGGAGAAAGGTTATTGATCCCAATATTTACAATAGCATCTACACTTCCTATTGATTTGGATACTGTAGCGAAGGCTCCAGCCAGTATATAAATAATACACATGGTAAGAATATTCCTGTCTCCACAACCCTCCAGAAAGGTAGATGTTTTCTCTTTGATGGTTCCTTTAATTATAATGAAGGCTGCAATTATTCCTACAACAATGGCTATAGGTGATGGCAATGCGTAAAAATCATTATAATAAATTCCGGCTCCCAGGAATACCAGAATAAAGATAAGAAATGGTATTAATGATCGTAAAGATTTGCTCTTTTGTGTCGTCATTCAATCTAATTTTTTAATTATTTTGATCAGCACACTTTCAGAAAATAGGGATGATTTCAACATTTTTTCCGGAAACGGCTTATCGATTTCAGCACCTTGCTTATTGTTGCAGGTTGCTACCCAAATTTTTGGGGTTCTTGATAATTTTAGAGTGCAAATATAGATTTTTAATTTAAAAAGTGAAAGATAATTTGAGAATAGAAACAAATCAAATGCATTAAAGTCCTCCCTAGCTTATAAATATTTATTGGGCCTGATAAGAGAAAGAGGCTATACCTTGCTGAAATGATTATATACAACCTTATGAGAGTAGACCAAAAAAACATAACTTTGATAAAAAAATAACGATGAAATATAACAGATGTGGCAGAAGCGGTGTGTTACTTCCCGCAATATCATTGGGATTATGGCATAACTTCGGATCTGTAGATGTCTTCTCTACAGCTGAAGCTATTATCAAAACTGCTTTTGATAAAGGAATCACTCATTTTGATCTGGCAAATAATTATGGTCCTGTACCCGGATCTGCTGAAGAAAACTTCGGAAAGATCGTTAGCAGAAATTTCAATGGTTTTCTCAGAGATCAACTGTTCATTTCTACTAAAGCTGGTTATACCATGTGGGATGGGCCTTATGGCGACTGGGGTTCTAGAAAATATCTTATATCCAGTCTGGATCAGAGCCTGAAGCGTATGAATCTGGATTATGTAGACGTCTTCTATTCTCACCGCCCGGATCCTGAAACACCAATAGAGGAAACCATGCAGGCTCTGGATTTTGCAGTACGCAGCGGAAGGGCTTTATATGCAGGAATATCTAACTATAATGCTGAACAAACACAGCAAGCTGCAAGCATATTAAGAGAATTAGGCACACCATGTCTTATTCATCAGCCTAAATACTCCATGTTTGTACGATGGGCAGAGGAAGGTCTACTAGATGTATTGGAAGATAACGGTATAGGTTGTATTGCTTTCTCCCCTTTAGCTCAGGGATTATTAACAGATCGTTATTTAAAAGGTATTCCGGAAAATTCGCGTGCAGCAAAAAGCCACGGCTTTTTGCAGAAAAATGATATTACAGAGGAAAAATTACAACAAATTACGGCTCTGAATAATCTGGCACAGGAAAGAGAACAAACACTGGCGCAAATGGCTATTGCATGGTTATTAAAAGACAAAAGAGTAACATCTGTACTTATAGGAGCCAGTTCGGTTGAGCAATTGCAACAAAATCTGGAAAGTATCAACAATCTCGATTTCTCTCAAAACGAATTACAACAAATTGAAGAAATACTGAAAACAAAATAGCCTGAGGAAAACCTCAGGCTATTTTGTTATTTTTAAGTGTAAGATTGAACTAGAACCACTCTTTTTTACCTTGAACATAAGTTCTGTCGAACTCCTCATCAGATTTAGTCAAATAGATAATACCTTCTACAAGACCAATAACACTTGCAATACCGCATGTAACAAATGTTCCTACAAGTTGTATAACACCTGCTTTAGTATATCCTAAATAGAATTTATGTACTCCAAATCCTCCTAATAGAATACCTAAAACTCCAGCTACAACTTTCTTCTCAGACTTATAAGGTACTTGTTGATTGTAGTTTTGTTGTGTTGTCTCTTCCATAATTTTAATACTTGTGTTTATTATTTAATAATTAATTATTTGCTGTTTTATTTACCAAACCCAGGCATTCCACCGCCCATTCCTGGCATACCTTTGCCCATCATAGCCATTAATTGTTTTCCTTGAGGTCCTTGCATCATCTTCATCATTTTACCCATTTGCTCGAACTGCTTCATTAGAGCGTTTACATCCTCAAGTTTACGCCCTGCTCCTCTGGCAATACGTTGCTTTCTGGACATATTAATAGTGCTTGGTCTTCTTCTTTCCTCCGGCGTCATGGACTGGATAATCGCTTCAATATGCTTAAAAGCATCATCGTTGATATCCACATCTTTTATAGCTTTTCCAACTCCCGGTAACATTCCTAAAAGGTCTTTCATGTTACCCATTTTTTTAATCTGCTGAATCTGCTTTAAGAAATCGTCGAAGCCAAATTCGTTCTTAGCAATTTTCTTGTGTAGTTTTTTAGCTTCCTCTTCATCAAATTGTTCTTGAGCTCTTTCTACTAAGGAAACAACGTCCCCCATCCCCAGGATTCTGTCTGCCATCCTTTCCGGATAGAAAATATCCAGAGCATCCATTTTCTCACCGGTAGAAATGAACTTAATTGGTTTTTCTACTACCGAACGGATTGTTAATGCTGCACCACCACGGGTATCACCATCTAATTTTGTAAGAACTACACCGTTATAATTAAGGACATCGTTGAAGGCTTTTGCTGTATTTACAGCATCCTGCCCCGTCATGGAGTCAACTACGAAAAGAGTTTCTGTAGGTTTTACAGACTGGTGAACGTTACGAATTTCGTTCATCATCTCTTCGTCGATAGCCAAACGCCCTGCGGTATCTATAATGATAACATCGTGCTTGTTTTGCTTCGCAAATTCTATTGCATTCTGAGAAATCTGAACCGGATTAAGGTTACCTTCTTCAGTATATACAGGAACTCCTGTCTGACCACCTAATACTTTTAGCTGATCAATCGCAGCAGGACGATAAACGTCACATGCTACCAATAAAGGGTTTTTGCTCTTTTTCTTCTTCAGGAAATTTGCTAATTTCCCGGAGAATGTTGTTTTACCAGAACCTTGTAAACCTGCAATTAGTATAATTGTTGGTTTTTCGGAAAGATTAAGTCCTTCATTGGTTCCTCCCATTAAATCCACTAATTCATCGTGAACAATTTTTGTCATCAATTGTCCCGGAGTAATGGATGTTAAAACATTTTGTCCTAAAGCTTTATCCTGAACTCTTTTTGTAAGATCTTTTGCTACCTTAAAGTTAACATCGGCATCTACTAATGCACGACGAATTTCTTTAACGGTTTCGGCAACATTAATCTCGGTAATCTTACCGCGTCCCTGGATATTTTGTAAAGCTTTATCTAGTTTGTCCTGTAAACTATTGAACATAATTAAATCTATTCTTTGGTAAGTTGCAAAAATAAGGAAAAGATATGAGATATAAAGTATGAAGTTAATATCAAGAGATAACAAGATATAAGACGTAAGAAATAAGATAATAGACATTGGTCTTTTAATCTTTATACACTACCTAATATTGTAACAATAAGTTCTTAAACCTTTTAGTTAAAGACGAACAACAACATACTAATAACAGTAAAACTTTTATATTTGCACCTGTCAATGGGGTGCCACTAGTGGCTGAGATGATACCCAGGAAGTTTTTCCGCACCTGATCCGGATAATGCCGGCGTAGGGATCTGTCATCTCCTCATCAAAATGATTTATTACAATGATGCAGGAAATTATTCTACAAACAACATGGATAGAATGGCTAGGTGTTATTCTTTCAATTTTTCAGGTCGTTTTATCACGACAAAATAATCCGATAAATTATCTCTTTGGTGTCGTAAGTATTATCCTTACACTAATCGTGATGTTTAATGCCAAGCTATATGCCGAGTTCACACTCAACCTTTATTATCTTGTGATGAGTATCTATGGCTGGCTTTACTGGAAGTATGGAAAAGCCCGACACGAAACACCGATTTCTTATACAGACAATACAGATAAACTAAAAACTGCAGGTATTGTTATTTTTAGTTTTGGGATTTTCTATTTCGCTCTTACCCATTTCACCAATTCGGATGTTCCTGTATGGGATGCCAGCGTAAGTGCTTTTGCATGGGCAGGTATGTGGCTGATGGCTAAACGTAAAATTGAAAACTGGATACTGCTAAATGTAAGTAACCTGATCTCAATACCTTTGATGGTACACAAATCTCTTTATCTGTATGCTATATTAAGTGTTATCTTATTCAGTGTAGCTGTTTCGGGGTATTTTAACTGGAGAAGGATATTCAGGGAAAGTAAGGTCACATAGAAAAATTACTATTATCAATATCTTCTAGCTGTATTTTGTATTTTTTCATAAATTAGTGACTTAATTATTTATTAATTCAGACACAAAAATCATGAAATTTTTAAATCTACTTTTTATTCCTCTTATTTTAGCAGGATGCAGCCAACGTGATGAAAACTCATCTTATTCTGAAGAATTCCAAAAGTATACAGGATCTTACAAGATTATTTCTTACAAATCAGATATCGCAGTAGATTTAAACAACGATAAAATTTTGTCGAATGAACTTGTTGATGAAATTGATATTCTAAAAAACAATGAGACATTTTTAGATATCAACCAAAACCAGCTCAATAATAACAAAAAAGTTATTTCTATATTTTTACCTAAAACACACATCACCTATGACTATCCTTTCAGTCCTGAAGGTTATATACAAAGTTTCAGTAGATTTGGTCTAATGTCAGAAGTGGAATTGAAGCTAGGAACTTTTAATTTGATGGAAAACAAGTACATAGAGAATGGAACTATAGACAATGTAGAATATAATAAGACTGTACACATTGAAACACAAATCAAGATAATTAATTCTAAACATCTGCAAACTTCTGTTATAAAAGAATATTATGATTTCAGTACTAAAAGCTGGAAGGCTTTAAACATCAAAATTATATTTGAGAAGATGTACTAATAGTTATCTCCCTCTTAGAATACCGGATAAAGCTTCCTGAATTTCGTCTTCATCTTTTAGTTTTACCAAAGCTTTTATTTTACCATAGGCACCGGAGTCAAATTCCAGTACTTTAGCATTGTATTTATTCAGAATAGTAAATACCTGATTCTGGTGGCTGAAATCGAACTCCAGAGTCAATATCTTTTCGAGTTCCTTAGTGATCATTTCTGCAAAGCTAAGTAGCTCTTTAGCTGATTCTTTGTAGATTTTCACCAGCCCGCCAACGCCAAGCTTAGTACCACCATAGTAGCGTACTACAACTAATAATATATTGGTTACATCGTGTCCCAATAGCTGGTTATAGATTGGCAATCCTGCACTTCCGGAAGGTTCTCCGTCATCATTCGCACGGTAATTCTCCCCTTTCAGTCCTAATCTGAAAGCATAACAGTGATGTGTTGCTTTAGGATGCAAAGTTCTGACTTCTTCCAGTCGCTTTTTTACATCATCTTCATCCAGAACCGGATAAGCATAAGAAATGAATTTACTCCCTTTTTCTTTCAGAGTAATATCTAAAATTGGTTTGGCGATCGTATTATAACTGTAATTGGATTCCAATATTATTTGTTTCTGTAAATCTTTAACTGATTATCTCTTAGTTGTTCAATAGTTTGAATTTCCTGCTGAAGTTTTGGTGCTTTGGTTCCGTTATTCAGGAACAGATTCTCTGCTCTGAATACCCAGGCTTCATCCCATAAATTCTTTTCTATAAACTGATTCAGGGTATAAGCACCGCCTTCTATAATAACAGATTGTATCTGATGTTTATATAAAATATGCATAAGATCAGACAGGAAATTTTCTCCAAAATCAGCTTTCAACCAATGGATATTACCTTCCGTTTTTTCTTCTATTTCATTTATGATAAAAGTTACAACCTCATTGTTGAATACCTTATAATCCACAGGCACTTTCAATTCTCTGTCTAAAATAATACGTACTGGATTATTCCCACTTACTTCTCTTACCGTAAGACCGGGATTATCATTCAATACTGTTTTTGTACCTACCAGAATAGCCTGCTCATCTGCACGAAGCTGGTGATTCCTTTGCTGAGAAAGTTTATTACTAATAGCGTACGGTTGAAAATCCTTATCCATAAACCCGTCTGTGGACTCAGCCCATTTTAGGATAACATATGGACGCTGCTCACGATGATAAGTAAAAAAACGCTTATTCAACTCATCACATTCTGCTTCCAAAATCCCCGTTATCACTTCTGTTCCGGCAGCTTCAAGAATTGCTTTTCCCTTTCCATTTACTTTGTCATGCGGATCCATGGAACCTATTACAACTCTGGGAATTCCCAACTCTACAATCTTTACAGCACAAGGAGGTGTTTTCCCGTAATGTGCACAAGGCTCCAGCGTTACATATATTGTGCTATCTTTCAGTAGTTCTTTATTCTCTACAGAATTAATTGCGTTGATCTCTGCGTGAGGTTCTCCTGCTTTATGATGCCACCCCTCACCTATTATCTGGCCGTTGGATACAATAACACTGCCCACCAGCGGATTAGGATAGGTATTCCCTAAAGCTTTTTTTGCCAGCTGCAGTGCACGCTGCATGTAAATGTGATGTTCTTCCATATCTAATAAAAAATCCAACATCGACAGAAACATCAATGTTGGACAGTTATATTTTTAGTGATCTTACTCTTCTGTCGGCTTCTCCTCTTTTTCCTCAGAGGTATCTGCTTTTGGATGATCGTGCTCTGTTATAATCTGATGTAATTTGGAGCGAAGTCCTTCCAGTTCTTCTTTTTTAGCATCCAGACTATCATAAGTAGCTTTTAGCAAAGGATTTTCTCTTGTTGGATTACTAAAGAAGGCCAGGTTATTTTCCAATTTGGAGACTTCTGATTCCATATCCGAAATCTGATTTTTAATCTTACGTGCTTTGTCTGTAAGTTGTGTTTCGGAAAGGTTCCCATCTGAAAGCTCGTAATCTTTCATTCTGTTCAGCCTCATCTTACTTCTAAGCGCTTTATTAAATTCAGTATTAATGCTGATTTTATCACGTGGAACTTTACCAATGGCATTCCATTCGTTTTTAATTCTGTTGATTACTTCAGCACTATTTTCTCCCTCCTCAATATCCTTAAGTTCATCCAGAAGTGCTTTTTTCTTTTTGTAATTAGCTCTCCAATCGTCTGT
Source organism: Elizabethkingia sp. YR214 (assembly GCF_003058195.1). Lineage (GTDB taxonomy): Bacteria > Bacteroidota > Bacteroidia > Flavobacteriales > Weeksellaceae > Elizabethkingia. Next base: position 12,501 of record NZ_QBUH01000012.1, on the reverse strand, counting down.
AGCGCCATCACCTTTCTCACGGAATTTGGCAAAGAAATGATTACATGCATCACGGAACTCGTCCCATACTCTGTTAGACTGGCTTCTTGGTACATGACCAACAGCTTTCCATTCTTCCTGAAGTTTTTTAAATAAAGGTACTGCAGTATCCCAATCTTCAGAATCCTGATTGTCTTTTGCTGTCTGAATCAACTGTAGTTTTCTTTCAAGATTCTCCTGTTGATTCTTTTTTAGTCCTTTATAGAAATTGTTTTTTGAAGCATTAAATGCACGAAGTGTTTCTTTAAAATCTGTCCAGTTCTGATTAGAAAGCTTTTTCGGGACACTTCCTAATGAAATAAATTCATTTCTTAGTTCCTCTACTTTTTTAATAGCTGACTGCCAGTAAGAATGTGCTGGTTCCTTTTCAGGATTAGAAAGTTTTTTAAGTTTTTCTATAATTTCATTTTTCTTCTCCAGATTGATTTTCTGATCAGCTTCGATCTGTGCAAATAATTCTGCTTTTCTCTGGTGGATAACATTGGAAATTTCTTTAAACTCGTCCCAGGTACTGTCTCTGAATTCTTCAGCTACAGGCTCTGCTTCTTCTTTCCATAATTTATGAAGATACTGGAGTTCATTTAATGCTTTCTGTACTACAGGCTCATCTTTCAGTTCCTTTGCACGTGCAATAATATGCTGTCTTTTCTCCAGATTATGAGCATATTCCTGCTCACGGTATTCTTTATTCAAGTCCAGCATCTGATAAAACTGATTCAGATGGTGGAAATAGTCATTGCTAAGTGTTTTAAATTCAGACTTTGCTACTTGTCCAGCTTTCTGCCACTCATCTTTAACTTCTCTTATTGCTTTAAAAAGATTGGTTCCCGCTTCGGTATTGGTATACAGATGTTTAAGCTTTTCAATAATAGAACGTCTCTGTAACAAGTTTTCTGCCTGCTCCTTCTCTACTTCTTTGTGATAGCTATCCTGTTTTTCCTTAAAAATATTGGAAAGCGCATTGAATTTGGACCTTAGCGGCGACTGATATTCAAAATTATCAGGATCACCTCCATCCGCAATATATGCTTCCTTTTTATCTTTTAATTCTTCGTCCCAAGCTGCATTGAAAGCATCACGAAGTTCTCCGAATTTTTTAGTCTGTGCACCTGCATTTGCAGAGTTTACAATATTTTCGGCTTCCTTAGCTATGTCTTCCATAGACAAATGCGTGTAATCTTCAGCATGAAAATCATGATCAGTTTCCTCGTCGTGGTCTGCAGTATGTTCATGATGCTCTGCAGCCGGACCAGCCTGTTCAGGATGTTCAGTTGATTGATTCGCCTTTAATTCTTCATTCTGATTGTTGTCTATTGAAGCCATAACAAGTCTATTTTAAAAATACGTAATGTTTCCATTACCTTTAATTGCTATAAATTTATTGTATTTTTAGTCTAAATTCCAAATTTCCCATGCTTTTTCTGCCTGTTGTTCAAGCATATAATAGCCATTAACTGTTTTTGCTCCTTTTTCGGCAGCATTTTTTATGAATTTGGTATAGTTGGGATTGTAGATTAAATCGATGATCAGGTGTTGTTCGGAAAGTCCCTCGAACGGAAATACAAGGCAGTCTTCAACATTTGGAAAAGTACCAACCGGAGTGGTCTGAATAATTAATGTATGCTCTTTTACAATTTCCGGAGTAAGCTTATCAAAATTCAGTTCCGATTTCCTGGAAACTGTTTTATGAGCAATATTATGCTTATCCAATACATATTTCACTGCCTTTGCAGCTCCCCCGTCTCCTAAAATAAGAGCCGATGTATGATAATCTTTTTTATGAGCAAGTAAAGTTTTCTCAAAGCCAAAAGCATCTGTATTGAAGCCTTTTCTTTTACCATCAGTAAGAACCTTTACAGTATTTACAGCACCTATCTCTCTCGCCTCATCACTTAATTCATCCAGAAAAGATATAACCTGTTCTTTATAAGGAATGGTAACATTAAAACCTCTCACATCTGTATCTTCTAACAGCTTAGCAATTTCATCAATCTGCTGCAGATCGAATAAATCGTAAGTGTGAGTAGGAAGCATAAGCTTTTTGAATTTCTGTTCAAAATGTTGCTTGGAGAATGAATAAGAAATGTTTTTACCGATTAATCCTAGTTTCACAGGTTTTTCCATACATCAAAGTTAGGGAAAACACAGGGAATAACGAAACACTATTTTTAAAGTTAATAGTTGATTCTAATCAGTTTTAAAATTCTTAAAACTTACGGATTATATAAAAGGATATTTTAGCTTCTTAGCTGGCGTTTGCTCCCTCTGGAGAATATCCAGGAAATAATTATCCCAAATAAAAGCGCTGTAGCAGCTACAATAAGATAATTCTGCCATTCAATCTTTACAGGAAAAGGCAATGCTGCTGTGGCTTTAAAGAAACCAAAATGTTGCTGCAAATAGCAGATAAGTGAACCTACAACTAATCCTACCGATACTCCGAATATCACAATAAGTATTCCGGTATTGAAGTAGACACTTCTTAGTTTGGCCATAGACATCCCCATTGAAATAAGGGATTTTGCCTGTTCTTTTTTATCCAGCTGAATAATGATAATGGCTCCTGCTAGGTTGAAAGTTGTAATAAAAATTACCAACCCAAAAATCAGATAGATCATCAGTTTTTCGGTGTTGATCATCTTCCAGAAAGCAGCATTTTCTTCTGCTTTGGTTTTCATTTCCAGGCCACTTCCCAGTTTTTCCATAAGGCGATTTCTTACCTCATTGGCTTTTGCAGGATCTTTCAGCTTTATAACAACTGAATAAGCTGTATTTTTAGGCATTCCAAGCAACTCTGCAGACAACTCCAGTGGAGCTACGATATAACTTCCCATCTGGCTATTGGTAAATACACCTGTTGTAAAAAAGTTCTTTTTGTTGAAGATATCAGCTTCTTTACTAATAAGCCCTACACCTGGGCGTGGCATCAGAATTTGGGCATAATCATCTTCAGAAGCTACGGGAATTTCCAGTCTGTTGTTCAGCTGGGTTTCCATTATAACTTCGTTAGAATATTTGAAAGACGGATATTTTCCGTAAAACACCGTCGAATCTATAGGATTTACTTTCGTATAAGCAGAGTCTACACCCCTCAGATAAACAATTTCTCCGTTTCCTTTGTAGTTAATGTAGGCTTTCTCTTCTATCACTTTGGAAAAGTGAGCTATCTCCTGCTCTTTTGATAAGATACCGGTAACTTTAGCAATATTCGGAATTACTTTTCCTTTTTCCGGAGACAATGTAAGATCGGCATGGATATCCGAAATCATTTTCTTATTAAGCTCGATAAGCCCAGAAAAAACAGAAACAATAATAAACATTGCCGCCACAGCCACCATCATAGCAAATGCGGACAGACTTGTAATAAAACTTACTGCCTGACTTCCTTTCTTAGAAATCAGATAACGTTGTGCAATATAAAACGGAGTAGATTTCAACTCTTATAAAACAGGATTATCGCCTTCGCCTTTTAATTCTTTTTCTATACGTTCTGCATCATCCAGCGAAGTATCCAGAAAGAAACTTAGCTGAGGAATAATACGAACCTGCTTCCCCATCTTTTGTCCTATAAAGTTGCGGTAAACAGCTTTATTTTCTTCAATCTCTTTCATAATATTCTTTCTCAGCTCCGGCGGAAAAATACTTAGGTACACTTTAGCTACTCCCAAATCCGCTGTTACCCGTACACCGGAAACAGTAATTAACAGGTTTTGTCCTGCGTTGGCAGCCTGTTGGCGAAAAAGTTCTGCTAAGTCTTCCTGTATAAGTTGTGCTACTTTCCTTTGTCTGTTACTCTCCATAATGCTGCAAATTTACTACTTTTGTTTGAATTGGAGTGTTTCTTATTTATGAATAAGCCCGACTCCCTTATAGCAACAATTATAGCAAAATAACAAAAACTTATGCTGGACAAAATTGAACATCTCGGTATTGCCGTGAAAAGTTTGGAAACTTCAGACTCTCTTTTCGCTAAACTTATAGGTAAAGAAGCTTATAAAATGGAGGAAGTAGAACGCGAAGGGGTAAAAACAAGCTTTTACCAGATTGGCGAGAGCAAAATCGAATTACTGGAAAGCACACGCGAAGATAGTCCTATCTCAAAATTCATAGAAAAAAAGGGAGAAGGTGTCCATCATATCGCCTTTGGAGTAGATGATATCTATGCAGAAATAGAAAGATTAAAAAAAGAAGGTTTTGAATTTATTTCCGAAGAACCAAAGGATGGTGCTGATAATAAGATTGTTGTATTCTTACACCCAAAATCCACCAACGGAGTACTGATAGAATTGTGCCAAGAAAAGCGCTAAAAGTTTGGTGTTTCCTAATTTTTTATTACATTTGCACACCAATAAAAAACAAAGGCTTTTAAGCCCTGAGTTTTAGGCCCTATAACTCAGTTGGTTAGAGTAGCTGACTCATAATCAGCAAGTCCTTGGTTCGAGCCCAAGTGGGGCCACTCTTAATATCAAGCACTTACAGTAATGTAGGTGCTTTTTTTATTTTTTAGGTCATACATAGGTCTAACTTTTTCTTCTAATTCCATAATCTCTTTTTCATTATTTTTGAGCCATGAACAATCCACTACAATATTTTGAGTATCTCTTAGATTCTGACCAGTCTGAATCAAAAAAACAAAATTGGATTAATTCAATTACAAATTATTATGACCACTATATTACGCAGGTTGATAAAGAAAAAGGTATTGTAACTGCTGTACTTCCTCTTTACTATTCTACATTAGACAATGGAAAACCAATTAAAGATACAGAAACTGTAGTTTCCACTTTTTATGAATCATTAGAAAATGAAATAAATTCTCAATTAAATAATTCAAAAAAAGAAATCTCAGATGAAATTATCAGAATAGTTGCAAACGGAATAGATCCTACTCAATATTTACAGCTACTAAAATTACGCTTAAGCAAATTACAAAAGAAAAGCTCTAATTATTACAAAAACTATCCTTTTGTAGCAGACAAAATAAAAACATTAGAATTTTTCATTCTTGAAAATTTACCTAACCCCTCTATTACTCTTAATAACCAAAACCCTTCTCCCTCTATACAAACTACAGCCCCTCTTATTACTAATTATTCTTCTCTATCATTTAAATGGGATTTAGTAAATCCTTCAGACACCGAACAACAACTCACTAAGCTTTATAATCTACTTATGGAAGCCCCGCCACTTATAAATGCAACAAAAGAAGATTTTATAAACGGCTTCTCTCAAAGAGAAATTATAAGAGGAATAAATTGGATGATAATAGCTAAAAACAAAAAGTGTTCTAAAACCTCTCTTATTTATTTTCTACAACAATTAATCGAAAGAAGTGACTTAATGGAAGAGCCAAATGATTTTAATAAAAAAATTGAATATGTATTTAGAGATCATAATGGTAATCCTCTCAATAATATAAAGCAATCCAAAAGCATGGCATCAGCAAATCCTACTCAGAAGGAAAGGTTAGATACGATTATTGATACGTTTATGGAAGCAAACTAAATATACAATTTATATTTTCATATACAGCCACTCTATTTTTAGAGTGGTTTTTTTTTGCAAAATAACCCCTCAAAATACCTTTACCCAAAGGTACTGGTAAAGTAAACATATGTAAAGATTTAATCCTAAGACTTTTGCAGCGCAAGTTTTGGAGAAGCCAAAACAAGATTAATTTAAAAAAAAAGAATCATGGCAAATGAAGAAATCATTTTTGCATTACAAGAAATGGATGAAAAAATCAACACATTAAGCCTCTCAGTAAAAGAGATATTAAATTTTGAGGAGGCAGCTATCTACCTACAAACAAGTAGGTCTTATCTCTACAAGTTAACAAGTTCCAAAACAATCCCTCATTACAAACCAACAGGGAAGTTAATATTTTTCAAAAAATCAGAATTAGATGAATGGATCATGAGTGGCAAGCAAAAAACAAAAGAAGAAACTTCCCAGATATACCTGTCCAACCTAGGCAAAAAATATAGTAGAGCAAAAAAATAATTAAAATATGAATGGCTTCATGTTTAGAAGCCATTCTTAAAAAAAAATATAAAATTTATGAAAATAGAAGAACAAGGAACAATACCTGCATCAGTAGAAAAAGAGAATCAGGCAAAATCAACACTTATTATACAGAACAATTCTCAAAATAACTCAACCTCCACAGCAATAATTCCAGAGCAAAATTTTTACAGCATAAGCTACAATGGAAATCAGGTTCATATTGAATTTAAAATTGCCAAAGTCTTAAAATTTCTGGAAAGCTTAGGTTTTAGAAGACTAAGAATGCCTAATGGAGGCTATGAACTAGTAAGAATACATAAAAACAGTATACTAATAAATTCTGATCAGGAAGATATGATGGAAGCCATCAAATATCAACTCCTTGAAATAGATCAACAACCAGAAGTTTGGGAACAATTTTTAGAAGGTATTTATTTAACATCAAAACTAGATACTGCTATGCAAAGAATTAGCGAGGTAAAATTAAATACAGCAACAAAAGATATTTCTTATTTCTTCTTTATAAATGGAGTTGTGGAGGTTACAAAAAATCAAATAAGATTAATTCCTTACGAAGAATATTCTGGTTATATTTTTAGAGAACAAATAATCCAGCATAATATAGATTTACGTGATTTACAGAGTGAAGAAACAGCAATGTTTGATACTTTTTTACAAAATGCCACAAATAATAATTCTGAACGATACAATTATCTAACGTCAACTATAGGCTACTTACTACACAGCTACAAAGATCCCTCACTTACAAAAGCTGTTATTTTAGTAGATGAGGAAATAGATTATGAAGGAGGAGCCCAAGGAGGAACAGGAAAAACACTAATATCAGATGCGTTAAAAACCATGATTAATAGTGTAGTAAAAGACGGGAGAACATTAACAACCAAAAGTAATAGATTCTTTTACCAAGATATCAGTTTAGGAAGCAGACTAATGATCATTGATGACATTAGTTCTGAAACTCTATTTGAAACATTCTTTTCTGTAATTACTGGTGGTATGGTGGTTGAAAAAAAAGGAAAGCAGTCTTTCACAATTCCTTTTGAATTATCTCCAAAACTACTCATCACAACAAATTATATGTTAAGTGGCAGTGGTGGAAATTCAGAGGAGAGACGTAAAATTGAAATTGAAATAGCACCATATTATAGAGGGAGGTCCATAAGGGATGAATTTGGTTGTACCTTTTTTTCAGAATGGACACCAAATCAATGGAATCTATTTTATATAACTATGTTAAAGTACTGCCAAAAATTTTTAAAATATGGAATTCAGTATAGTCCACCAATAAACCTAATAGAAAATAAGCTTATCTCAGAAACTGATATATCATTTGTTGAATTTATGGATTCAAACGTAAAATTCACTGGGGATTCGTATGAATACAGAGAAGAAAAAATAAAATTATTCCAAGCATACAAAGCTCTTCACACATTAGAAACAAGATCTCTCACAATTAATATGTTTAGAAAGTGGTGTGATAAATATGCTACAGCAAGAGAATATAAAATTTACCATCAGAAAAGCAACTCTAAAAGCTACCTTATTCTATCTAGCTCCACCGATAAAAGCCTAAAGTGCCAAAGTGCTACAAAATAATAAAAAGAAAAACATGTACGGATACGTAGATAATGAACAAAAAAAGGAATATTATAAAATGACTGAGGTTGCAAAAAAAATAAACATCAAAAATTTTGGCAGAATCAAAATTTTCAAATTATTAAGAGAGAAAAAAATACTCAATGAAAATAATCATCCAAAACAAGAGTTTATTGATCAAGGATATTTTAAACCAATAATTAACACGATTCATATTGCAAAAAATTATTCATTTGGCTCTTCTTCTTGCCTAGTTTCAGAAAAAGGTATAGAATTTATAAAAACAATAATTCAAATTAATCCTAAAATGTAAAATAAGGCTCGAAAGAGCCTTGTTTTTTTGAAAATTAAAGCCAAAAGTTACATTAGAATCTGATAGTACAACATATGCTTCTTTCCATCTATATTATAATCTTTAATTACTTCCTTATTTCTCAATATTTCTATAAAGGATTGTTTATGAAATATATAGTACACTCCTATAAGTATATCTAATGAGAAAACTAACTCCACTTTGTTTACTTTTATATTAGAAATAAAAATAGGCTTTAGATATATATAACTATCACAACCTTTTATTCTTTCCTTATCCAGAACTTCTAAATCAAACTCCCATTTTTCATAATTCTCTCCTAGTATAAAGGGATAATGAAAGCTTTCCATAATTCTTGTGTATAAAAAAAGAGACTGTCCTTTTGAGACAGCCCCTACAAATTAATTACTTATTTAGCTTTTTTCTAAAATACTTAAAGTATACCAATATTGCCACTAAGCTAATCCCAAGAAAAATAAATAAGCTTCTCATATTTCTTTCAAACAGAATTTCACTTGCAGCTTTTTCCATTTCTTCACTAGTCATGGAGTTTGGGTCCCAATTTAGTTCTATAGCTAATTTTCTTGTTTTTGGAGATAAATCTGGAGATAAAGTAGCACTCTCAGAACCAGCTCTAAAGCCTAGCCCTGAAGGTGATTTAGTTCCCTTAGTTAAATTAGCTTCTTGTGAAGGAGGATAATTACCTGCTCTCTTAAATATTTGTTTTATGATATCATTATCTGATTCTTTCTTAGATTTTGAGGGGGTATATTTAATATCTCCAATTCTTAGAATATTTTGATAATTCCTAAAGGACTTTACTTTTCCATTTTTAAAAGTAACAGAAGCAATTCCTGATTCACCATAACCCCAAATCTCCTCTCCTAAACCTTCATATGATTCTATACTTACAGGTTCCCCTTGAACATCTTTAACATTCTGTTTTGTTGAGCCTATATTTATGTATTCTTGAGAATGCATCTTTATACTAAGTCCTAGTAATAGTAAAAATAAAATTTGTTTCATTTGATTAAATTTTCATTGATAATACTAAGTAATTATACTTCCCATGTGGATAAACCCAATATAATTGCCAACACTAACTTTATAATATTTCCCTTCTATTAGTCTTTCAAGAATTTTAACTTTTCCATCCTGAATAGAATATATCACCTTACCATTTACCATATCTGGTTCGTCATATAATTCTGCATGTGTATAAACTTTTACTAATCCTTTGTAATAAGGTTTAGGTAATTCTCCCTCTATCATTTTATTATTTAATTTCTTAGAATTTATTCTATTTCAGCATTTTTAGCTTCTCTTTCTTCAGTTAATAAAACTCCTTCTTGAAAGTCTTTTACTAATTGATTTATCAATTTTTTATAATCAGCATATGTCTGAGGATTATTTCTTTTAATATAATTATCACTATACTCAATGAAATTACCCCTGTATTTATCTAAAATCTCTTTTGATAAACTACTGCTATAATTATAAATATATTTGAAAAACTCATAATAAAGTTGTTCAGCTTGAGCATAATCTTGTTGTTTTTTTTCTAAAACTTTTTGCATAAGGTCATAATTAGGTTGATATATATAATCTGTATCAAATTTGGGTTGATAAGTCTGATATCGTTGCCTATCTATACTTGATTGATTTAAATTCTCTTTTGATTTTTGCTCCTCTAAACCTTTTTGAAACCCCCTATTATAACCATCTTGATAAGAATTAGAATTCTCTTCAATCTTAGGAAGTGGTGGTAATGGACTTAATGGAGGGATACATCCAATTCCTTTATCATAGCAGTAACCTTCATTGTAGCCTGCTTTAAATCCTTTATCAAAATTTGTTTGTGCAAAAGCTGTAATAGAAGTAAACACTAATAACATAAAGATATTTTTCATAAATATTATTTTAAATTAAACACTTGCCATATATGGCATTATAATCTGTAAATATATTAGGTTTCTTTGACTTGTCAAATATGTCAAGTTGGAAAAATCTGAAATTTTAACACAGGTTGGAAAAAGAATTAAAGAACTGAGAATACAAAAAGGTATTTCTCAGGTTGACTTAGTTGGTAGAATGGAAGGTAATATTGATCCTACCAATATATCTAGAATAGAAGCTGGAAGAACCAATCCTACACTCCTCACACTTCAAAGAATTGCTAATGCTTTGGAAATTACCTTAAAAGAATTACTGGATGTATAATTATCTTTTAGGAACATAAGTTTTATTGCCATTACTATTTATATAGTATTGTCCTCCCTTAGATCCAGTTTGTATACTTTGTCCACTCCCATAATTATAAGCTTCTGAAGAGTAATCTTTAGCTCTAGTTCCAGAAGTATTATTATACTGGTTATAATTTCCTTTTGTTGACATATTATCCCAGTTAGTATTGTTTTTTTCTGTTTTATAATGTGGTTCTACATAAGTTCCTGTACTGGGTTTGTAGTATCCACTCTGAAGCTTCACCTTTTGACAAAATACTAATACTGCTCCTGCAAATAGCCCTAATAATAAAAATGTCTTTTTCATAACTATAATATTTATATAGCAAATATATTATGAAAAAGAAACTATTTCAGATAGTTGCAAATTTGCAACTAAAATATTACACTCTTATTAATTGGGCTTAATTGGCTTTTAGGATTGGAATATACTTATAATCAGAGCCAAAATTATCTGACGTTATAATATAATTGTCTGCATATTTCTTGTCCATAACTTGATAAAGTGTAGCTTTTATTCTAGAGATGTGTGTATAAATAGCTCTATTATTAGGAGAAACTAGTTCTTCAATAGAATTTGTCATAATAGCAAGATCTGAAAATTCAGAAATATCAAAGTATATCTCCATTAATTTATATTTATACTTATCAAACTCTTTTATATTAATTCCATTAGGGTTCTGGCAAAATAAAATATAAATAGCTTGTGTGAGATTACTAAAAATAACTTCCATATTATTAAATTGAGAAATCAATATTCTATTATCCTCAGTTATTATTACTGGCTTATAATTGCTAAACACTATTTTTTCAGAAAATTCATCTAACACTTTTCTTAGTATTGGTAAGACATACAATAATTGTTTATTATGATATAGCTTTCTTAAATCATCTCGTATCTCATCTATTTTTCTTAATGAATTATAATCTAAGTTTTCATATAAAATCCTCTCAAATTCTTCTGTACTAAATTCTCTTGGAGAGAAGCAAAAACTTTCAGAATCATCCAAAGAAGCAATACCCTTAGTATTGATTATTACATTTAAAGCATCTATAATATTAATTTTCCCACAATATTGTTCAAAAAAAATTAATGTATCAGTACTCATCCTTTTTTTGATAAAAATACTGAATTTGGCTATAATATTATATCTAGGATTTTTCTTACTAAGGGATTTACCTTGAGTGGGTAGGTATATTAAACTATATCATGCAAAAGAAAAACCTAGAATATAAACTTTTAAAGTCTATACTCTAGGATATTAAATTAAGCAAATGCTTCTTCAAGCTGTTTTGCAAGTTTCTCTTCATCACTTTCTACCCCATCAGGCAAATAAGTATACCTATGATGCAAAGTAATTTCTTCTCCAGTTTCCTTAATTACATAAACATAAGGTTCAGTTTCAATCTTTACTATTCTACCTGACATCTCAGTACCAATAATACTTTTACATGTTTCTTTATCAAAAGTACAAGTAACTGTAGCTCTTTTTGCAGTAGCATAGAACTGCCCTGTATCTTTGCTTTTAATCATTTCAATTCCTCCTTGTACCTGTAGCACATTAAACAAAGTACCATCTTCTTTTTGTCTTGTGATGTAACCAATAATTCTTACCATTTTTAAAGCTTTTGAGTTATAATACCTCTAACTTATCATACTAATAAAGCCAGAGTACAGACTCTATATCTGCACTAATAAGTGAGGGTGTCTAGTGTATGTTGAATTAAAAAAGCTATTTATTAGATACAAGAACCAATAGTATGATTTAGGAAAAGCAGATTTGATTTGCTAAAAAAGTATCAATAGAACACAACTTGTCTTTCTTAAGACATATATGGCAATAAGCTTATAGATAAAGAGTCTATGAATAAAAGAAAAGATCATCTAAAAATTAAAGAATTTCAATTTTCACCTGAAAAAAATTAATATCATCCTTAATAAGGAGGGGGAGTTTATCTTTTTTGGAACTGGGTGGGGGTAGTAAGTAAGGTAGTTCAAGCTCGTACAAAGTACGAAGTTAATTTTTTTAATATACAATTTTAGTAGAGTTAATATTATATTTACTATCTTCATTTAATATCCTCCCCTTGTGATTTAAAATATTAAAGTATATAAATGAAAAATGCTTTTAGTGGTTATACATATCAAAAACATATAACTCAACTTATTTTATCTATTATGGATGTATGTAAGTACCCCATATTTCAGACAGCTATTAATTGAGTATTTTTCTTTTCAGCAGCTAACATTTTATACTTATACTCAATAGGCGTAAGATTGCC
>NZ_QBUH01000011.1 GCF_003058195.1 Elizabethkingia sp. YR214 | reverse complement strand
CCGGGCTGTGTATGTACTTTTATTCCCAATTGGTTAGTCATTGTACCTGTAGGGCAGAAAAGAGCAGCTTCCATTCCGAACATTGCAGCTACTTTCTTTTCCAGTTGATTAACCGTAGGATCTTCACCATATACATCATCTCCTAGAGCTGCATTAGCCATCGCTTCTTTCATCCCTCTTGTAGGAAGTGTGAGGGTGTCACTTCTTAAATCTATTCTGCTTAGATTAATCATTTTACTAATGTTTTTAAAGGTAAATTTATAATATTCTCTTGTAAAAGAGAACAATTAACTCATTGATTGTGGTTTATATTTTAGGTTCAAAAAAAGTAAGTATGGAAAGTATACTAAATACAATAAACAGAATGTTGTTGGATAATAAGATAATACACTTAGTCGCCCTAAGATTTTGATCATTAATTTTATACTTACCATTATCCTTGTTACTGTAATGATCCTTGATTTATTTTAACAAGTGAAAAAGAGAAAACTGGCTCATAGAGCCAGCTCCTAAACTTAATAAAATAATTAATTTGTGTTTATAGTTTTAAATTGTTCTGCAGATATCTTCTCTGTATAAATATCCTTTAATTCACTCATATGTGCTTGTATTTTCCTGTCAATTTCCTGATTAAATTTAAAAGTACTTGCAGAGCTTGGGGTTAGATCAGGATCCGTTCCATTCAAAACACTGGAATAGTAATGAAAGAATTGAGAATCAAAATCTTTGGCAGTCAAGGTAAATTCACCTAATAAAAAACCTAATCGAACAGCGGTCCTTCTTTGAGCGGGAGTTCCATGATGTCCCTTTGATGTTATTTGATTATCACCAATAGCTGCTGCAAACTCATAAGCTGCTGCAATCTGAGAAAAATTTGATTTATTGAAACCAGCAGGTTTTCTTAAATAATAACCAGCAAACCCGTCGGCCTCTAAGTCTGTTGAACGAACTGTCTCTTCTTTAACAGAAGGAAGAGCATATTTATATTGCAATTGATGTCCATATTCATGAGCTAAGATCATTGCATTAACAATATTATCTGCACTTTTTGACTTCGCGTCATAATAAATTTCGTAGCCATAATAGATTTTCCCATCTGCATATGAAGCGGCGTTGTAAGTACCCTCAGGATCACGTGGAGCATATACAAATTTAAGAGGAGGTGTTATTTCCCCCCATAATGAAGCATTCTTTTTTATTTCAGATAGCATAAAATTAGTGTCAGCCACTGTTTTTAATCCTGATTTTAAAACGGCTGAAAATGGCCAATAACTATCAACATAGTTACACAATAATTCTGATGTTGGTGCCATAAAAGCTTCATCAGTTACTGATTGCTCTGGAGCAATTGTTTCATTTTCTCTGTTGCAGGAAGTCAAAAGTACTCCTGTCAGTAATAGTAAAATAATTTTTTTTTTCATAATAATTAAGGTATTTGGTTAAACAATATGATTTATATCAAATATTTTTTTTATTATTAAAATAGTCCAAAAGAATCATTAATCACTATCTACATAAGCCTTTTCATAATCTTAATAAAACGTATCATTGAAAAATTTCTTCAGATTATTATCATAAATAATATCATTGTTTTTGTAAATCTAAATTAGTTTTTTTTAAAAAGCTTCTTTTTTTTCTTGTAAAACACTATATGTTAACGGTTACACGCATCCTACATGTATGATTTCATAGGATTAATTCGCTATTCATTGTTAATTTACATCGCAAAATTATTTTATACTAGTTATGAAGTATAATTTTCAAATTACTAAAGACGGATTAATTTATCAATCTAATACTGATGTTTTTGATTTAATTAATAGTACTGTCCTCAAGCGAAAATGGGATAAAATACAAAGTCATCCCAAGACAAAATACTTCAATAATTTTCTTTTTAAATAATTATATAACGGTACGAAGAGTATGTCCAATTTCACGAAACAGTAATGCTCCATTTACCTTAATGAAACTATAAGGTGTCTCGTCCTGAAATTACCTTACAGGATTTAACATTAATTCTATTTTTAGTTTACAATACTGTTTAGTTATTTGTAAAATCATTATACAATAATAAGTAATAATTGATGTTTTTTTCGACTATTTTGTAGCAGGATTTCTTTTATACTGTTTCCATCGTTTTTTTATCACTCCAACATAGGCATGAGCTTTATTGGGTGTCAGATAATCCAAACTTGAATGTGGACGGCTGTTATTATAAGTTTACACTATTCTGCCAATAGCTTCCTTATGATTTTGATAAATCCGTTTTGGAAAAAACTCATTTTTTATTATCCCATTCATTCTCTCTGCTAAAGCATTTTCATAAGGGTTTCCTGTTTGTGTCATACTGATAGCAATACTTTCTCTCTGAAGAATTTCAATATACCCTCTGGAACAATACTGTATACCCCGATCGGAATGATGGATAAGAGTAAAACTAGATTCCTTTTTTCTTTCTGATACAGCTATTATTAATGCTTCGATACATCCAGCTGCTTCTAATGTTGGATGTAATGCATGACCAACAATTTTCCTGGAATATACATCGGTAATTAAGCTTAAATAGCTAAATCCATCCAAAGTTCGATATAAGTTATATCACTTACCCATAATTGTTCTGAAGCCAGTAAAGAAAGCCCTTTAATCAGATTGGGATATTTTTTAAGCCAATGATGCGAATCAGTCGTTTTAACCATTCTCTTGCCTTTTCGAATAAGTAAGCCATGGAATCGTAATAAAGTAAATAATTGATCCTTACCCATCTTTATTCCGTGTTCTTCAAGATGAGGAGAGAGCTTGGACAAAAGCTTCCTTGTACCCAACATAGGCATCTCATCGCGAATTTTTTTAACCAGGCACAGCACAATCATATGGGCTATACTCGTTTGTTTCTCTCTTTGCTGCGCTTCGTAATAAGCTTGTCTTGTGACACCAAACAGCATACAAATCTCCCTGAGAGACTTATTGGGGTAAATTTGCCTTAATCTTTTGGCGGTTTGGTACCAGACTTTTTTCCTATTTTGATTTTCAAATCTTCTTCTGCAACTTTAATCATCGTTTCTAGGCTTGCAATTTTCAGTTTTGCATAATCCAGAGATTTGGATAATTCATGAATCCTTTTTTGAAGAGCCCTATTCTTGCTATTTACTTCCATGTCAGTAAAGAAAGTATTAGAGATTTTGCCTTCTAAGGTACGAATGGACAGTTTGGTAATCCAAAGACGCAGTGTGTTCCGATTGAGCCCATACTTTTTACAGGCTCCAAGTTTGCTAATTAGACCTTTATCTATCTCTGTAAGGATCCTGATGATCTCTGATTCCTCCCGTCTTTTATAAGGCTCTCTGTTTAATGGACTAGAATGATGTTGGTTTTGATTTTTTTGTTATTTTAAAAAGCTTAATGTAAAGCTATTTCAGGACAAGACAGAATATGGAAAATATGGAACAGAATGGTATTGAATACCTTAAAATAATTTTTGAAAGATAATTGCAAGATTCTCTCATTATATATTTACCTCTCGAACTCAGGTTAGATAATAATATAGAATCTATTCTGCAATACAGCGAACAGGAAAGCCATACGTACGAGGACCAATCCGCATATTCACACTACTGCTATTAAAGGCAAAGAAATTAGCGCTAGAAGAAGAAGAAGTTTCACTAGAACTCCAATAGAAGCCGGCTAAACCTCTACTACCTAACACTCCACTCGGGAAGTTACGAAAACCAGCAGCAGGAAGCATTAATGTACGGACATTTGAAGGATTTATAAAATAAAGTGCAGTGGTATAATTTATATCAGTATTAGCCCAAGAACCTACCCGCTCTATATTATTATTAGCTATAACAGCCTGCCACTGGGCTAAGGTAGGTATACGGTAACCTGTCGGGCAAGGATCGTTAGATGTCTTACTGGAATCACTCCAAGAACCATTGGGTTTTGCAGTTGTATTCCAACCCAATATTATTCCAGATCTAGACTGATCATCAGCCTGAGACACATATCTTCCGGCTTCTCCTGTCTGAGCACCCCACTGGTATTTGGCTCCATGTATAGCCGCCGCCGGTGTAAAAGGATCTGCAGTAGTATCTGCCTCCAGATTATGGCACATAAATACACTCCATACCCCATTGACCATGGCACCACATTTTTCTATATTAATTGTTAAATTACTTTTATAACCTGGTGTAATTTTAAATGTGTTTGCCAGGTTTCTAGTTACAATTGTACTTCCAAGGCTTATATCTGCCGAGAAAGATCCTGTTTTATTACCTCCGGTATCTGCATTGATAAATACAGGTGCTGCAACACTGGTTGTAGACGTGGTATTGGAAAACTGAAGAGGTACTCCTGTGGTTAAGGTACTTCTTCCCGTCATTACCCCACTGGATAAAGGAATTGTACCATTACTATAATGCGGGGTAAGAACAGCATTTGTAACTGATGCTATATTCGCCATTCCGTTTGAACTTATAATGGTGGTGATCTGAGCAATTTTATGCCTTAATGTAATATTTAAAATATTAGATCCTTTTACAGGAATATAATTGCTTTGATTGTAATACATAAAATCCCGGTTTGCATCATCATAGTTTACCTGTGCATTATTGATACTTGTTTTTTCTCCTGATGTAATAGCTGGTAATGTCATAGTTCCATAAGAGTAAACGACCATGGTATAAGTCGCTCCCACATTCAGCATCATCGGTACAGCCTGTTGCCCTACCGTATAATCCTGAAAAGCCTGAAAAGAACCATCAGCCTGATTATAGGCGATAACACGGAATTGAATACCCGCTCCTAAAGCATTGCCAGGTACAGCAGCTAATGCAGCTTTCCCTACAGAAGCCTGCGTGGAAGATTTTATACTACCTGAAACCGGTGATAATTCTGCAACGATCACTGTACTGGGATCAACCATTACAGTTTGTTTCTGAACAGAAGCTTCAGTAAATGCAACTCCCTTTCCCTCTACAGATGCCTGGGCAGTTGCTGTTCCGCCTGAAAATTCCGTACCTGTCAAATTAAAATTAACAGCAGTAGGAGCACCACTTACCAGATTACTCTCTGTATCAGTACTGCGACATGAAGTTAACAAAAGACCAGTGGTTCCCAACACCAAGTATATACTTGCAATAAATATTTTTTTCATCTTTATTAAAGTTTTAAAATCCAGTATTAATTGTCGTATCATCTGTTCCTTCCCAGTCTGTAGGTACCTGATCAGCTGCACCATTTACCGTAACGGGAGTAACAGAAGCGGATGCGGCAGCAATTCCACTCTCCATTTCTATTCGTATTACATCTATTTCAGGCGAAACATATTTCTTTTTTTCAGTCTGAAATAGAATTTGTTTTTTTTCATCATTTCTCATAATTGTCAATTTTATAGTTCATCTTTATGTAAATAATTGCGGAGGGATTTGAAGTAAAGCCATAGGAGATTATATGCTCCTTTAAAAGTATACTTATAGAGCATCTAAAAAATACTTATGTACTTCCCAGAAGTTAAACTTGAAAAAAAGTTTAATGCTGGAAATGAATAAATATTAATTCCGGGCTTTTTTCAAAATTTTGATTGTTTCTTAAGAGGGATTTGTAATCCGTTTTTGATAAAATACCTAACAGATATTTCGGAGCCTTTGCACTTTTTTATGTTGTTTTTATTTTAACACTGCAAATTTTAAAAATACAAGCATAAAACACATAATACTAACACCATACACAGACCCTACATTACAACAACACCCTTTTTAGGCTCATTTTTACACAATATTTTTATATTTTTCAATAGAATATATGAACCATCCTTTGATACTGAACTTGTTTAAAGTAAAAGAAAGAATGAAACCTTTGTAAAAAAGTTGTGTTATTCTTTCAAAAAAAGTTTGTTAAGTAAAGATATTATAAAAAGAGATTTGTCCGTATTTATCATTGGGAGAAAAGAAAAATAACGCCAAAGTATTATTGGAACAGGTTGTAGAAGCGATCCTCCATCGTCTGCAGAAAGACTGCCAATGGCGAGAACTCCCTGTGAAACAGTTTTTTGAAGTGGAATATAGCTGGAACAGTGTATACCAACATTTTGCAAGATGGAACAAAAACGGAAGCTGAGAAAGGATTAAGCAAAAGCTCTTAGAAAGCACAAAATACTTTTGGATATGAGCCGCATTCAATTGGATGGCTTTCATGCCCCGACGAAAATAGGCAGTGAAAATGTTGATTATCAGAGAGGAAAGAAAGACGAATAATATGCTTTTTATTTTTGACAGCAATAGACTTCCGCTAAGCTGCTCAGATGCTATTTGTGGACATCATCATAATGTCTTTGAAATTGACAAACAATTAGATACAATGTTGGAAGATATTAAGAAATCCAATATTCGAACAGATCACCTCTTTCTTAATGATGATACAGGTTTTGATGCCCAGGAGCTGAGAAATTTTTGTGTAAAAAAAGATCTGTTTGCCAATTTCAATAAAAGAAATGGAAATATTTCAGATAGAGAAGAAATATTTGATGAAAAGCTTTACAAAAGAAGATTCGTGATTGAGTGGATGAATGCTTAGTTAAGCGGCTTTAAAGCACTCTTGATCCAATATGAAACGAAACAAAAACACTGGAGAGATTTACATCTAATTGCTTTTTGTTTCATCATTATTAGGAAACTTTAAACAAATTCACAATTTTAAACAAACATTTGCAACTTGTTGACCGTAAAAAAAATGAACAACAAGAAATCATCTATGGATCTATGGTACCGATAAGAAAAAGATAACTGAATTAATTCAGTTATCTTTTTAAATACTTATATTATTTAAAAAAAATTAAAATATCATAAGTCAAAATCAAAAATTTTAGCATCTATAATAGCTGCATTTTTAACTCTTAATAACTGATTTCTTTCACCATTTTTTTCAAAGATTTCGATTAGCAGAAGTTTATCTTTTGTTAGTGTAAATTGATCCAGCATAAACACATTATTATACTCAGATTTTTCCGGAACTTTATCTAAAGCTTTATAGGTACGAAGAGGTGAAAGTGTCTGATCCTGCAGAATAATTTTCTTAGCTTTTTTCTTATTGACAATACTAAAAGTAATAGAATCTATAATAAATGGGAGACTGCTTTTGTTGTTTAATGTTATATGAAAGTATAATTTACCCTGATGTACATATATAGCATTGAGCGAAAATTCTATTCCGTAACGATCTGAATCAATATTTTTGACAATCTTTTTGTTTTGCTGGTAGATTGTTTCCAAAATTAATTCTGCAAAAGATGGTGAATAGCCTTCCATTTCATCAAACAAAGTTTCACTTACTTTTTGTTGTTCAGTCTGCTTCATTTTTAATAAATCATACGTAAGAACAGCAGGTGCTGAACTGTAGAATACATCAAAATTATAGAACCTGCCATCTTCGGTGATGACAGAAAAATTAGTTTCCGGTTCAAAATTTTGGACTGCTGCCTTTATACGTAAAACATTCTCCACTCCATCTGCTTTACCTGCAATTAAGTATTCACTGCCTAAATCCACATACCGGATTTTAGAAGGAAAAATTAAATGACTTGTTTTTTCATAAGTAACCGTTAGCCAGTAAGGTTCTATTTTAGCTTTATCCAGTAATGATACTTCCTTTTTGGCGTTAGAGGTTATGGAATCTGTGAACTGATGATTATTGATTGTCTGCTGAGCATATATCTTTGCTGCTATTGAAATAACGAAGAAAATTACTGCTGTATACTTAATACATTTTTTCATTGATTTTAAATTTATTAAATGAATATCTATTTTTTTGAAACAAGCCATACTTTATGACCTGCATTAAGCATAACTTTGGGTGTTTTAACTTTCTTGGAAAAATATCCTGAAAGCCCTTGTACCAAGCTTTTACTCATATCTGAAGCAATCTGTTGTCCTGCTGTTGAGCTTAAACTGATGCTCGTTCCGGTATTAGTTCCCATATTGGAAATAATTTCTTTTAGTGCGCTTTTCTCAGGAGAGTAGGCAGTAAATAGTCCTTCCTGTCCATCGAGATCATAAACCTGAATATCAACAGGGATAATATTTCCATTATAAGCTATTGAATGAATAAGGATTTGTAAACGGTTACTCTGAAATTGAACTGTTCCAGAGAGAATATGTCCTCTGGGAATTTTAAACCCGTCAATTTCAACAGGCTCCAAAAAACGAAGAACAATCAGATCTCCAGGAATAACCCGTTGTGATTTATGAATACATGCCGAAATACTGTTTTTTATCTGTATATTCCTCTCCTCTTCTCCAATATTGAAAAGTCTCTGATTTGCGTAGTCTCTCTGATGTATTGGTTGCTCAGTATCAGATAGAGTTCTGTATAAAGTTGAAACTGTATTTTTCCTTACAGACAAAAGCGGTTTTATTCCAGCTTGCTTATTAGAGATCGTTTTCTCCAGAGTATCTATTGATTTTGTCTCCGTTTTCTCCTTTACTTCCGAAGCTTTAACTGAAGGAAAATAACGCGAAGCCATCTCATAAGATTTCTCCATAAGCATAATTTGGTTCTGCATGGTATTAACCGGCTTTGACTCCTTGTCTGCCAGCTCCTTCTTTAGTATTATCAATTCTTTTTTTAATTGTTCTGCTTCATAATTTCGGTCTTCTTTGTAGAATGAATTTAAAGTGTTTTGAGCATTATGATACGTACTTAAAGCAGTATTTTTACTTTTCTCAAGATCATAGGATTTGTTTTTGTTAAGAGTCTCTGTTATTTGATCCTGATTTGAATTTATACCTTTGCCGTCATTCCAGTAGTCGGATAAGGTCGTCAGGGTATTTTTTTCCTCTTGTTTCTTTTGTTCAAATAAGGCCTGTTCATAAGCTTTCTGTTTGTCAGACTGCATTAAAGAACCTGAAGCATCAGGTACAAACTCATTAAGTCCTTTCTGCTCTTTTATACTTTTGTCTGAAGTGGGCTTAAATACAAGATATAAAGATCCAAGGAAAACAATTCCCATCAAAGTAAAAATAACTGGCTTTTTCAGCTTTTCCATTCTACTTTGAGTTTTTGCTTCTGACTGATTTTCTAAATTTTTAGCATTTGGATTATGGGTAAGAATATTAACAGTTTTATGATCATTTTTTTCCATCATTATTATTTTTAAAGATTAAGGAAATGTTGTCCCCAGATAAATTAGAAGGTCTGATTCTCAATGTATCTTTACTCTTTACAGGCTCAATGGATATCTTATTTTTCTGCATCCTTAAATCTTTGCAGATCTGTATTATAACCATAATGGTTAAGAGAAGATATAAGAAAAAGAAACAGATAAGATATTTTTGCTGTTTCTGTACAGATAAATTCAGCCAGCGCTGATCAAGCTCCTTTAGTCCCTTGGATAGGGAGATGTAAATACTTTTCATCATGTAGGATTTTACCGGTCAACAACTTCAATGTCTTTATTCTCTACCACACTGAACTTTTCCATGTTAAATCCCTGCGGATTAGTATCTGATCTGACGGAATTAACTAAAAAACAGGTAGTTTTTAAGTTACGTCTGGTGATATTGCTTGAACGGATAATGAACTGTGTAGCGTAAGTATTGACCGCATATGGGTAATTATTAAAGTTACAGACCACGCTGTCAACCTCAATACGCTGTTGAACATTTCCCGATATAATGCGATTGTAATAGCCTTTTTCCATAAGGTCTTTATAGTAGTCAAAAGCAGACTGATCAGCCAGAAAAAAAGCGCGCTTCATATTGCTTTCGATAGCATTTTTATCAGGAGCCAATGTGAAAAAGAGTTCATGGAAACGCCTGACATGTTCCCTTGCTTCAACCGGACGGTTTCTGCTAACATCTTGTGACAAAGCCAGCATTAATGATTTTCCATTATCCAGAACATAAATTTTCTGGCGCTGCAATTCTGCAAAGTTGTAAGATTTCCAGATGGTAAATCCGACAATACAGATGCATAACAAAGCAAATACAATCGTATAAAGTCTGATCTGCTTAAAACTGTTCTCTATATTTCTTAATGTTTTAAATTCCATTGCTTAATAATTAATCATTATGGTCTTTCATGAGCTGTCCGCTGATATTTCCGGTCACAGATCCGGCACCGGCGCCTGCAATATTTCCGGTTTTACGGCCTGTCTGATTGATATTGCGTAAAAAGTTTCCGGCACCTCCGGCCTGAATAATCCAACCAGTCACAGTAGGAATCGTAAAATATCCTACTATACCAATAATCATATAAATAATGTATACCGTATTAGAAGTATCCGGTATAAAATCCGGATCTACCAGCATTTCAATATCCCTTTCCAATATTAGTGACTGTATCTTAGCCAGCATCGAACTAAACATATCTGAAACCGGCAGCCAGAGATATACACTGATATACCTGGTGAGCCACTGGGTGACCGAATGCTGGTAAAATAGTAAACAGCATCAGTCCTGTAATCAAAATCTTCTTTAATTGTTTTTCCATAATCTAAATGATTTATTATTCGTAGTTCCCACCAGGTGTGGGACTTTGATACAAAAATGAAAAAGAACAAGATGGGCTGTGATAAAGTGTCACTTATGGGTAGCTTTTTACCATTGATGGCCTGTAGGATAAAAACAAACGGATAATATTAGAAACGCCCTTATCGGCAAGAAAAAACATTTTTATTAATTAATTTTGCATTAAATTTGCCGATAACGGTAATAACAATTAATATCATGAACTATATTTCAGTCAGTGAATTTGCAAAAAAATGGAATATTCCCCAGCGAACTATACGAAACTATTGTGCAAATGGAAAAATAAAAGGAGCTTTTCTGACTGGAAAAACCTGGAATATTCCATTTGATGCATTACTACCTGCAAAAGCAAATAAGAAAAAATTAAGTAATAATATTTTACTTAATCATCTAATAGAGCAAAAAGAAATGAAACTTAAGGGGGGAATTTATCATAGAACACAAATTGATCTGACTTATAATTCAAATCGTATTGAAGGGAGTAAATTAACACATGATCAGACCCGATATATTTATGAAACTAATACCATTGGAGTAACTGAGGAGAGCGTTAATGTCGATGATATTATCGAAACCACTAATCACTTCCGTTGTATTGATTTAGTTATTGATAAAGCAAAAACCAAATTAACAGAATCCTTCATTAAAGAATTACATTTTTTATTAAAATCGGGAACATCTGATAGCCGCAAGGATTGGTTTAATGTTGGAAGTTATAAAAAACTTCCGAATGAAGTTGGCGGTAATGCGACCTGTTCGCCCGAAGAGGTATCTGCACAAATGAAAGAATTACTTGCCAATTACCACCTTATAAGAAATAAAACTTTTGAAGATATTATTGATTTTCATTATCAATTTGAAATAATTCATCCTTTTCAGGATGGAAATGGACGCGTTGGCCGGCTCATAATCTTCAAAGAATGTCTCGCCAATAATATTGTACCTTTTATTATAGATGAAGATTTAAAACTTTTCTACTATAGAGGGTTACAAGAATGGACTCATATAAAAGAATATTTACTGGACACTTGTCTGACAGCTCAGGATCATTACAAAGATATTCTTCGATATTTTAAAATAGAATTTCATTAAATTATAATAGTAGGGAGAGAATCCTTAATTCCTGTACAAATTTCGGCTTATGGCTCTGAAGCGTGCTGAAAAATTCCGGCATAAACTTTTCCCGCTTCGTAAGCCATCATTTATTCCGTTACTTTTTGCACTTGATCACTATAAGCCGTATGGCGCACCATAATTTATTCTTTAACCTTTAAAATGAACAATTATGGAACCTAAAGTTAAAAATCAGGAATTGTACAATATTTCAGAAGTTCAGCTTATCTACAGAAATGTTGTAAAAGCATCACTAAGACCAACTATTTCATGTTCTAAAGATGCCTATGAAATAATCATAAAAAATTGGGATCATGATAGTATTGAATTTGTAGAACAGTTTAAAATACTGCTGATGAATAACGCCAATAAAGTACTGGGAATTTATCTGGTATCAACAGGAGGAGTAAATGCAACATTTGTTGATCCAAAACTCATCTATTCAGCAGCTCTCAAAGCAAATGCATCAGCAATAATATTATCACACAACCACCCCTCGGGGAATCTTAAACCCAGTACTCAGGATATTCAGTTGACTGAAAAGATTAAAAACGGTGGAAAATTACTTGAGATACAGGTTCTTGATCACCTGATTGTAACTTCTGAGGGATATCTTTCTTTTCAGGATGAGGGATTATTATAATCCCTTTTTAGTCTTCAGATAAAGTCCTGAATATCGAAATCTTTGTAATTATTTTTCAGCAATAAAACGGAAGAATCGGTTTTTGTTTCAGTTAAACTTATGTTATATAAAAGTTCTGAGACCTTTCGGGATGCATCTTCAACGGAATTTATTAGTAAATCAAATAATGTGGTTCCATGTATTTTTTGAACTATGTCAGCTGCTGTTTGTTTTTGAGATAGTTCTAATTTATCTTTTTGTAGAAGCATCCCCGCTGTTCCTAATTCTTCAAAGGTAACCCCTTGGGCTAAACCATCATAATTACTAAATTCCGCCTCCTCTTTAAACTCTTCTTCCTCCTGATCCCAATCCGGTGTCATACTGAAATTTTCTTCCGATTCTTCCTGCTGAATTTCACTAACGATGTTCTTATTTTCATCGTATTGAAAGTCAAAATTATCCGCATTATCCATCGTCATGTCTTTCGCCTCACCGATGAGGAAAATGAAAAACTCTTATCGCTTTATAAAGACTCAGGCATGCCTAATAAAGCCAAGTTTATCAAAGCTTTATTATTTGGAAAGGAAATAAAAACTGTGAAAATTGATAAAGGAACCGTTGATTTTTATATGCGCCTGACAACATTTCACAGTCAGTTTCGCGCGGTAGGAGTCAATTATAATCAAATAGTTAAACTTCTTTATCGGAATTTTTCAGAGAAAAAAGCCAGTGCATTTCTTTTTAAATTGGAAAAACAGACGATTGAGATGGTCGTTTTATGTCAAAAGATTATTCAGCTAACTGAAGAATTTGAGAAAAAGCATATCATAAAACAACCCTAAAAATGATTGCAAAAATTGGCAGAAGCACAAACTTATATGGCGCTTTAGCTTACAATCAACTTAAAGTAGAAGAAAAAAACGCCAAGATCATCTTAACTCATAAAATGATTGAAACTCATGATGGTCATTATTCTGTGAGCCAACTGGCCAGATCTTTTCAGCCCTATATAATGGCCAATCGCAATACAGAAAAAATCGCAGTTCATATTTCCCTTAACCCGGATCCTAGAGATCATGTAAGTGAGGAAATGTTTAAAAACATAGCCGAGGACTATATGCAGAAAATGGGTTATGGAAATCAGCCTTTTGTTGTATTTAAACATTCAGATATTGAACGTTCTCATATCCATATTGTATCGGTTGGCGTGGATGAAGAGGGTCAGAAAATTTCAGATAGATTTGAAAAAAGACGTTCCATGAATATATGCCGCGAAATTGAACAAAAGTATAATCTGACCACATCGAAGGGTGGTTTTAAAGTTGTATTGTTTTGAAATAAACTATGGAGTTTAAATTCTTTTAAATCCTTATTGAACAGAAACTCTACATAACCTCTTTCAGCATTGAACTGAAGACTGGCGTTGAAGAGGTTGCCTCTTCGGGAGAGTATATTTTCCAGAAATAAAACCCTGCCGGATTTTAGTATCTCTTCCTGCTCTTTGGAGAGTTGAATTCCGCCTATAGTTTGAGGTATTCTAATATTCTCTATTCTGTAAGAGAAGAATTCACGGGTTAACCGGTCTATACTGATAAGAGAAGGAATGACTTCATTTGTTACCGGATGGATTAGATCCACTACCCTTCCCATATTTCCAGTAGTGGTGAGATTGCGCTGATCCTCTTTCGTGAAATAATGGCCAAAGAAACTTTCTTTGAAATTAGGCGCTTTTCTGACGGGGTAAATAATAGGCTCGAGTAATCCGGAAGTATTAGCCCGAAGAACTATTCTGGCATCAGTTCTGATGTGGGTATCTCCCATTCTTATGCTAATAGGAATTAATACAGAGGTTTTAAGACCTTTGAGTAAAGGGACTAAAATGCCTCTATTCTCTAGTAATTGCTGACTAAGTCCAAGCTTTTCCATCGTATACCAATCAATGTCTTTAAGATTATACAGATAGCGCTCCTTTGCTGTTTTTGTATGGGTATCACTGCTTGTCAGGCTCTTTATATTCTGTACCGTATTGATGTTAATCTCATACTGTGATAAATTTTTATAATCTTCAGGTCTGGCATGATCGATATACTGTTGTAAATCTTTTCCGGTTTGAACAGCTTCATATTCACTAACCTTGAAAAATGAGAATTCTTCAGGATGTTTAAGCTGGAAATAAAAATCACAGTAGAAGTTGACAAAATCCTGATTTTCCTCATCTATAAGAATAGGCATTTCACAAGGGTCGTGACTAAGTGAAATATCTTTAAGATTTCCGTTGTGATCAATTCCCTGAACAAGTTTAATAGTATCAGTATCGTGGTGTAATACGAGTAAAGTATCACCTGTCTTTTTTATACTGGTTTGCTGGTGTAATTCTTTTTCTTTAGAATCCTTTTTGTTTTCCATAGCATGTAAATAATAGCTACGGTTAAAATAATGAGGAAATCATATTTAAAGAGTAATTTGGAAGGCTTTCAGTATATTTTGTCTATAATTGCCTTTAATAGGGATATTAAAAGAAAAGACCCCGAAGTTCGGGGTCAGTTAAGTAGTTTTTCAATAGTTTTATTTGATAGAAATCAATGTTCGTTTCAAATTTAAAAAAACAAAACCCCGGAATAGTTCCGGGGCTAGATACTATAAATAATTAGACATTGGACTTAACTAATTGACAAATGAGCTACAAAATAAACATAAAAATTATGGCCTTAAATAACCTGAATGTTAATTATTTATAGTACAATGAAGTAATGATTTTAATTGGTTGGAACAAAAATAAGAAGGCAGAAAAAAAATTGCAAGAAGGGATATGTTAAAAAATGTAAAATTTTATTTAATTATATATTAAAAATAAAATTTAAGGATAAGTAAGGTAAATCTGATATATGATACGATAAATAAGATATAGTAAAAATGCATATTAATTATAAGTTTTTCCAGAAACTATAAGCTAACTTTGAACAGCACAATTGAAGTTAAGCCAAACTGAATTAAATATCCATTCTCCTGAAAATGTCAGAAGTAAATCTATCTGTAAGCGCTACAAAAAAAATATTACCGGTTATTCTTGCAACTGCAATCTTTATGCAAATGCTGGACTCCACCATTCTAAACACATCACTCCCCTCTATAGCAAAAGATCTGCAGGAATCTCCCCTTAATATGCAGAATGCCATTATCAGCTACGTTTTAACATTAGCTGTTTTTATGCCGGTGAGTGGTTTTTTAGCGGATAAGTTCGGAACTAAAAAAGTATTTATCTCTTCACTTATACTCTTTAGTGTAGGATCTTTGTTTTGTGTCTTATCTCAAAATCTTACTCAACTGGTCATTTCCCGGGTAATTCAGGGAATTGGTGGAAGCTTAATGACACCTGTAGGAAAATTAGCATTAATCAAAACATTTGATAAAAATGAATTATTAAAAGCAATGAATTTTGCTATTATACCAGCTCTGATAGGTCCTGTTTTAGGACCCTTAGTGGGTGGATATCTGGTAGATTACTTTTCCTGGCATTGGATATTCTTAATTAATATTCCTATCGGAATCATCGGTATTATTCTGGGGTCAAAGTTTATGCCCGATTATAAAGCAGAGAGTCTGGATTTTGATTTAAAGGGATTTTTGATTTTTGCTTCTGCATCTCTCCTGCTCTCTGTTTCATTGGAACTTTTTGGAGATCTTCAGAACACCACTCCGGTTTTATTTATTTTTATTTTAGGCTTTCTTTTTCTGTACTATTACTATTGGCATGCAAAACGGGATGAGAATCCTATATTTCCTTTAAACCTCTTCAAGGTAAGAACATTCCGTGTTGGAATCATAGGTAATATGGCTACAAGATTAGGAATAAGCTCTGTTCCTTTACTACTTCCTCTAATGATTCAAATCGCCTATAAACAATCAGCAGTTACTTCGGGATGGATTATTACACCAATGGCTATTACGGCAATCTTTGCTAAATCTTATGTGATAAAGATCTTAGATACCTTTGGTTATCGTAAAACATTAATGATCAATACATTTATTATAGGAACATTGATATGCGTTTTGGCAATTCCCGGTATCAATACTTCCATATACTGGTTTATCCCTATTATCGCAGTTTTAGGATTTTTCAATTCTATTCAGTTTACTTCAATGAACACCATTTCGATTGCTGATCTCAGAAACTTTCAGACCAGTAGCGGAAATTCTTTACTATCTGTAAACCAGCAACTGGCAATAGGATTCGGAATTACATTCGGTTTGATTGTATTAAAACTATTTGAAAACTCTGCTTTAATTAAAGGAGATGTACATAATGCATTTAGGTATACATTTTTAACGATTGGTATCCTGACTATTATTTCAGGATTTGTTTTCCGCAGGCTTCATATCTTTGATGGAAAAAACATGAAATCAAAGCAGAATTAATAAAGAACAAAGCCCTAGAATCCTAAGGCTTTGTCATACTACCAGAATTAATTCTGGTTAAACTAAAATAATCTATTTTCATTTACTTTTTTATCGCACTGTAGACGGCTAAGCATAAAACAGCTCCTCCGATGGCTACTAAAAAACTTGAAATATTAAAACCGGTAACATCTACGCCGAAAATCATAGAGCCTAGCCAGCCTCCGACCACTGCACCGATAATACCAATAATAATTGTTGCAATCCAGCCTCCCGGATCAGATCCTGGATGAATAGCTTTTGCAATTGCTCCTGCAATGAGTCCGAATATAATCCATGTTAAAATACCCATAATTGTAATTTTTAAGTGTTAATAAATTAGTGTTTGTTATTACTAAAATTACAAACATGATGCCATTAGTACTAATTCATTAATTTATTAATAAACAAAACAATTGTTTTAATAAATTATTAACAATATTACAATGCCATTTTTCTTCCCCATATATCGTATGATTATATTAGCAGTCTTTAATAAGATTTTTTTAATAATTACAAATATTTATAATTGAGCGACTGGCCTGACATAGCAACAGATGATTAAAAGGGATTGGTTTGGGAATCTCTTAAAAGAATCAATTCAGTCCACATATAGTCGCGTATTACAACAATTGTAACTCAGCAGTGCATTTAGTCTTCAATAAATATTTTCTTTTTAGATATATCAATTGTAAGCACCTTTCCTAGCCAGTTTATACTAGTTTTCCCTTCGTAAATCAAACCATCTACGAACACAACATTAAAATCTTTTACTAAAGAAATATTATTTATCGTTGATAAATCACTATACTTTCCTATATAAAAGTAATTCTGCACTTTAGGATTAAATTCACTTTTTATTGCTTTTTTTTCAAAAGCATCCTTGTTAACGGACAAATAATCAAATAATTTTGAACTAAACCAATATGAATCCTTTCCCGAACCACTATCTAGCTCTACTTGTATATTAATTTTATTATTAAGTTTTACCCAAGTGAAAATATCAAGAGACTTCCCAGCTTCATCTGCTAATTGAATATCAATATATTTTCTTGATTTTGTCTTTTTATTAAAATAAATGTTTTGTGTATTATAATCTATTGTCACAGGAGTATTTCTAAATGGTTGTAAAGAAATCAATCCATCTATATCACCAAAATCTAAATCAATTATAGTGTATTGTTGGTTTGGGAACTTTTTCGTACCAATCTCAAGACTATTAGCATTATATAAATCAGCTTCTATAGGCTCTCCGGTTGCTCTGTGCCCGACGAAGAAATTTGGTGTTTTAGTATTGCTTAACTTCTTTGAAAAATTTTTGAATATTACATTTATACCTGCCCCGGTATCCAGAATAAAGTTACCTTCAATATTGTTTATTTTAGCTTTTACAATTATATGTCCATTCTTGTTTATTTGAAATGGTACTTGTGCAGTTATATTCAATGCAATACTTACAAAAACTAAGATTAATATATTTTTCATAATTATATTTTTTATTTAGGGTTAAAGTTATCAAATGTCACGGTTGATGAAATAACATTTTTTTAATATTATTCCAAAAATAGCAGGATACAGCACAGATGAATCTGGGAACATTTAAATAAATACCCCTCAACCAATACTCTTTCTTTTCTAAGCTGTTATTTCTTATTATATATATGATTTTATTTGTGGCTTATTCCTTCACAGAATAAAGCTTAATAAATGAAAAAAGTCTATCTACTGGCTGTTATTGTTTTATTTACTCTATCCAAGGCTCAATCTGATACTATAAAAATCGATACAGTAGTTCCAGCAAAATCTCTAATATGTTATACATCTTCTGCATTGGAAGAGCATCAAAAATTCATTCAGAAAGAATGGGTGAAAAAGTCTATTGCTCCAAGTATTTTATTTGTAGCTTCCGCAGCTACATGGGGACAAAAGGAACAAATACGTGAGAACAGAAACAGGTATCTTCCCAATTTTAAGGTTCCTTATGATGACTATTTACAATATACACCAGCATTGGCAGTATATGGGCTAAAACTGGCAGGTGTAAAGGGACGTAATAATATAGGAAGGGCTACTCTTTCTTATGCAACCAGTCTTGCGATTATGGCAATTTTGGTTAACTCTATAAAATATACAGCAAAAGTAGAGCGTCCGGATGGCTCAAAAAGAAATTCTTTTCCATCAGGGCATGCTGCAATGGCTTTCACCAATGCAGCCTTTCTGGACAAAGAATATGGATTGGTAAATCCTGCTTATAGTATTGCAGGATATAGTGCTGCAACATTTACAGGCTTAGGCCGTGCTCTAAATAACAGACACTGGTTACCTGATATTCTTGCGGGTGCTGGTATCGGTATTCTTTCTACAGAATTAGGTTATTTCTTTATCGATAAAATATTCAAAAATAAAGGAGATAACATGGGATTGCTTTCCAAAATTGAAGGCAACGAAAACCCATCTTTCCTGGCTCTGAAATCAGGAGCAACAATTTCTATGTCTAACTTCCTGAGAGAATCTGGCCTGAGTGACAGAAAAACAGTAGGTTTTGAAGCTGGTTTGGAGGGAGCATACTTCTTCAGTAAAAATTGGGGTGTCGGTGCCGATTTAAATATCAGTACATTCCCTGTAAGAGCACTGCATCTGAAAACCGAAGATCCGGATTTGGAAACGCTGGATGTAAAGACTGAATCTCTGGGCTTTCTAAATGCAATGATAGGACCATATTTTGCCTATGACCTTACAGATAAATGGCAAGTAATGCTAAAAGCTACTGCCGGATATTCCAAGGCTGCCAATGGTAAAGTATTCTTAAAAGATGATGATCCCACAGCAACACAACAGTATTACAGGATAGCAACCTACCGCCCATCTAAAAGTCTTATGATGGGCTCCGGAATATCCTTAACCTACAAAATAACGCCACAGTTGGGTATTACAGCATACAACGATTTCCGTTTTACCAGCTCTAAAATCAGGTATTATTTTACAGATTCTTCCAATATAATTGAGAAGATGAATTCTGCACCCCGTGCAAATATTTCTTACATTTCACCCGGCCTTAAGCTGACTGCATATTTTTAAGCATTTAAACAGGTTTGTACACTATTATATTTTTAACATCAATTGCTTTCAATATTGAAAACATACCGCACTCAAAATAAAAATGCAGGTTTTACAACCTGCATTACTCACACTAGAGAAAGATATAAAAGATATATGTAGCTTTAGTTCTAATTAGTTCCACATAATAGTATGAGTTTTTTTATTGAAGCAATAAACTTCTTTTTTATTCAGATTCTGTTATAAGGCGTCCGTTTAAATTAATTACATTTCCTTTGGATGTAATTTCATTTAATTCAGAATCAAAAAATTCCATTTCCAATACATTATCTTTAAATGCTCTCCTTCCGCTAAAAACATTAATATTAAGAAGGATCTTTTTATCTACAATAAAGTTATACAGCTTTTTGGGAATAGAAATATTCTTAACCTCAATTTCATTTGACTGATGAATATCTTTTTCTTCAATATTAAAATCACCGAGCTTTAAACCATTAGGCCCTATTTCTTTCTTAATATCCGGAGGTAAAGTTTTCTCATCTGCTGTATTTCCATAGAAAAACAAGGATGCTATAATAGATTCTTTTCCCGATTGCAATTTTTTAACTGCAGCATCTGAAAGATTAACGACAATTTTAAAATTAGGAATCACAACCTTATCATTTTCAACCTTGATTGTATCTGTATGTTTAACCGGCATAATACTGCTACTATCAGTTAAAGCCCCCTCTTTTTTAGCTGTTTGAATAATTTTCGTTTGGATATCTTCATATTTAGAACCCAGTATACCGGAAATTCCATCAACCTTTCCTATAACCTCATAATTCTTTTTTATATCTCTGGTATCCATAAAAATATCAATATTTTGAGTGGGGCTATACTTTTTCCCGATGTAATTGACAGAAGGTGCACAGCTATAAATCTGCATAAATATTACCAGTAAAAAAATATTATTAACAATTCGATACATTTTTTGTGAATGCTTAATTTGATGTAACATGGATTTTCATTTTATAATTTATATAATACTGCCTTAATCGGAACAATATCAGATTTTGTCATCTGTCTTAAAATAATATGCTCCACTTCTTTACCTAGAATACCATCAGCTACGCTTCCACCTTTTTGATCTCGAAAGTGTATGTAAGCTTTATGATCTTTGGTATATCCATTAAACCGATAATACACCAGAATCTAATTGATGATCTCTTGTTTTATAGTTTGCAATACCTTCTATTTTATGACCTGATTTTGATAGTTCAAAAGAAATAACACCTATAACATCCATATCCCCCTTGTTTGAATACTTCCCCATATATTCTTTTGAAAATACGGATAGACTATCTTTATCAACGGACTTCAAAACATAAAGATAAGAGCTAGAAGGAAGCACAGTGGATTTAGTAGTCTGCTTAAATAATTACCTTTAATGATTTTTAGTCTTCTTCTTTCATTTCCGTCTGACCTGGTTCTGGAATACTATTATTCGTTTCATTTTGAGTTTTCATTTCAGTTTGACCAGGTTCCGGTATATTATTATTGTTCTCATTTTGAGTTCTCATCTCCAACTGACCAGGCTCCGGTATATCATTCGTACGTGTATTATAATTACGGTTATTATAATTTCTCTGATTCTCAGACCTCATTTCCAACTGGCCTGGTTCTGGAATATTGTTCGTACGACTACGCGTATTGTAGGTGCGGTTGTTATAGTAGGTATTGTTATGAGTGCGCACATTATTCTGTCGTTGGAAAACAGTTTGTCCCGGTTCTAATGGAGCATCATATGCAGAAGAAGGAACTGTCATACAAGAACTCAATCCGATTATCACTAACGAATAACTAAAAAACTTTACTATTGCATTCATTTTAAATTAGGTTTATTGCTAAAAATTATCCACAAAAGAAATAAA
The DNA here is from genome assembly GCF_003058195.1 of Elizabethkingia sp. YR214. Lineage (GTDB taxonomy): Bacteria > Bacteroidota > Bacteroidia > Flavobacteriales > Weeksellaceae > Elizabethkingia. The sequence goes on along the minus strand of NZ_QBUH01000011.1, from coordinate 98,187 downwards.
AAAGAAGATTCAGAGGAATTCCCCTACCCCTCATCACCCCCTCTCCCTGATTAAATAATTAGATATCAACAGATAAAAGATCACTACACCTATTCATACATGAGATCATCCTGTACTTTTGCAGAATAAGAGTTATGATCAAATACATGGGATTCGTTCATTCCCCTATAAAGATTTATATCAAACACTTTCTTAGTAACAACACCATTTTCGTGAATAAACCTTATTGTTATTCTAAAAGGCTCACCATCTAGCCAAGTATTATTATACAAAGCCTTATTAGGCATAAGAATACTGAATCTTCCATAATCTGTATTATTTGTATACTTTTCCCCTAGCCCTACTGAACCATATCCCTGTCTTTCCTGTTCTTGCTGCGGATCATTTTCACCACCTTTTAAAATAGTATTAAAATTAACGGTAATAGCCTTAACTGTTTTATCTGTTGAAAATACCCCGGACAGTAATATTCCATTATTATTTACTGATAAAGATATTTTTGGCAGGTGAAAATTTGGATCTTTAAGCCAGTCCGATCTTAACTGAGTATTTATAGTAGGATTAACACTTAAGATTGCAGCATCTGCAGAGGTTAAATATGTAGGATGAGTTGTCCCATAGCGAAGTGCACCATACCCCATAAGCCCTTCACCAAAACTCGATTTCTCATCTGAGCGTCCAATATTATGGTATAGACCTAGGCCATGTCCTAATTCATGGAGCATACCTCCAATTAAGTATGTTGCCAATTTTCCCTGCGCATCATCCTTACCAAGGTTCCTTAGATCAAGTCCCTGATAATCTACTGCATAACACCATCGATTAGAACCATAGAAAGGAACTCCACCATGAGTAGCAGCAGCATTTTCTCCATTAAGAGTCGGAGGTGTAATAGCAGGCAAAATAATCAGATTATAACTTCCGTGCTTTTCATTAGGATGCAATTTAAAATAGTTTAGAACCTCAGTTCTGATCTGTGTACTTACACCACGATCGTTATGAATATCATAAACATAAAAATCTTTTGTTTTCTCTCCGTTAATTACAATAATATTGACTATCGACGGTCCTCTTTTATTAAGTCTGAAAGTCTCATTACCATACCCCCACTGTTCCATCCATTTACCATAATATTTTTGGGCATCTAGTAAAATATTGCTTATTCTGTTAAGATAACCAGAAACAGGCTCACTTCCTTTAGGTAGAAAATAAATCACGTTAAGCATATCTTCACTAGTATGACCGGGAATATGGGGCGTACCAGGGACATTAGGCTTATGTGGAGCCTCATTATTAACTACTGAATCATTTCTGCATCCAAGTATTATAAATAATACTATCAGTCCAGAAATATTTTGAAATAATTGTTTTAGTGTCATAAAAAGTATTTTAATAATCTCAAACAAAGAAACTTAATCACTTTCTAACAACTAAGCAGATAATCCCCTCATTATACCCTCTATTCTTACAGCACAGTTAAATAAAATTCACAAATAGTTGAATATCAATAAATTGAATTCTAAAAAATATCATTTATCCAAATAGAATATAATGCATATCAGGCTCTTTATTATAATTCTCAAAAAAGAGACATAATAAGAATGTATTAATCTGTAAACCAATATAATAATCCAAAAAAAAGTTATAATTACTTTTATATTCAAAGCAATATAAAAGCATTTATATTTGAATATCAATAAATATATAATATGTTATATAATTTAATTTTGTACTTTTAAACAATTCACATAAAAAAATACATAAAGCTACAAATCAATAGGATACACTCAAATTCTGTTATTCTGATTTTGCATTTTCATCCGTTATTACACTATAAGAATTAAAATAAATGTTTTAATAATATCTATATATAAATAATTATTTACTACGTCAAACAAATGAAGAAAGCTTTTATTTTTATTTTTTATTTTTTTCAGATTTCTATTTTCTTTTGTCAGAATACTAAGGAACTTCAAAAGGTCGATGAATTAATTAATTCTGCAGATTTTTATATCTGGAAAGACCCCCTCAAATCGTTGGAGTATGCAAAAATGGCCAGTCTAAGTGCTGAAGAGCTCAAAAATTCATCAAAAAAATCTCAGGCTTATTATTATATTGCAAGAAGCTTACTGTTTTATGGGGAGTTTAAAGAAGCGAATATTTATATAAAAAAAGGAATTAAAGAAGATGCCACAAAGCAAAGTTATTATCTAATCGCCCTCTACGGAAATTTAAATTCAATGTATTATTCTCGCATGCTTCTATTTGAAAAACAGCGAATTGAGGACACTAATACATTGAAACAATTAGCTTCTATTGACCAGACTCAATCAATACTCTTACAGTCCATTAACTACTCCGCACTTGCTGATTATTATACAGAAATAAATGATTACAAATCTGCACATATACATGCAGATAAGTCAATTTCTTTGGTAGAAAAGATACCACAACGTGATTATTTTTTAGCAAGAGAAGCAATTAGATACAAAGCATATATTTATTATTACAAAGCCATTATTTATATGGCACAGCATAATGCTTCCGCCGCCTATCCTTATATACAAAAGGCCTATAATCAAGCACTATCTGAAGGAAATCTATATACAACCCTTTTTTTAGAATTATATGGAGATTATTATTTTGAAACCAAAAACTACCAAAAAGCACTTGATTTTTATTTAGTCTCTTTTAGTAATAAGAAGAAGTTTTTGAGAAATACAAATACTGCAGTTGCTCTGACTATGAAAATATCAAAAACCTATAAAATACTTGGTAGTAAGGACAAAGAAGAGGAATATTTTAGATTAGCAGATCAATACAGAATATTTGATGAAAAGGTAAGTCAGAAACGTATACACACACTACTGGATAATATAGAGCAGGATCACATAACAGAAAAGGCCTCCATAACTTATAAAAGCAATATAAAGGTTACATTTATAGTTGCATTCTTTATATTGTTATTTATTACCGCGATTTATTATCAAAAGAAACAAAAAGCTATTACCAACTTAAAACATAATATACACAAGAATCAGATTATTGAAAAAGAAGAAGAGCTATTGGTTAAGAATAGTGAAATCAAAAAACTTCAGTTACAAAAAAATGATGCTTTTAATGAAATCATTGATTTGGCTCAAAGTAATTCTCCACATTTCTGGGTTCGTTTTCAGGAAATTTATCCAGAGTTCACCAAAAATATTTTACAAGTAAATACAAATCTAAAAGCATCGGAACTTGCTTTTTGTGCTTATATCTATCTTGGCTTTACAACTAAAGAAATTGCCTCATATACTTTTAAAGCAACCAAAACTATAGAGAACAATAGGTATAATATAAGGAAAAGATTAAAATTATCTCCTGATGAGGATTTAAAGTTATGGCTTACAAAGTTTATAGAATAAACAGCCAACAATAAATGCATTAAATTAAACTAAAATACAACACATTACATGAAAGAGGGGTTCTTGAGGGGCCTCTCTTTTTATGTTTTCTATTCTTTTCAATTCCTTTGTAAGAGAATCTTTTTAACACTTAAATAAACTATTAAAAAATAAACTTAAAATAAATTATTATGAAAAAAACAATTAAAATTTTAGCAATTGCTATAGCAACATTAGGAGTTGTTACAACATCATGTTCATCTAAAAGAGATGAAGAACATCAAACAACAAAATATAACGTTACAGGAAACTGGCAAATAATGGCATATATTGATTCTCTAGGAAAGGTTGTAGATCATAGCAAAGATACTTACTACATGGAATTCGATAAAGATATGTCCTATCTTACTACTTATTTAGATCAGAACGTATCGGGTAAATATGTATATGAAGGTACTGACAGAATAGTTGTTACAACGACCACCGGAAAGAAAATTTATTATAAAGTAGTGAGCATGAACAGTAACACCTTAGAGATTACCTCATATGATCCTTCCAATGATAAAGCAACTGAAGGATTTAGATTAAAAAGACCATAATACATTTCAGTTTCTAAGTATTCAAAAAAAATAGAATGAAAAAAATTAAGGTGAATTACAAATAATTCACCTTAATTATGATATTTCATAGCCGAAGGATATCAAAATACTTCAATCAATTATTCATTCTTTTTAACAGAGCTTTTAATTAATAAGAGATATGATGAATCTTACAGTAGCTTCTATTGTTTATAATGAAAATAGCAATATAAAACGTTTTTTAAACGCAGTACACCATATAGCTGACGAGGTTATTATTGTAGATAGCTTTTCAACAGACAATACAAAGGAGATATGCCTGGGCTATTCAAAAGTTAAATTCTACGAAAAAAAATTTGAAGGATATGGTTCCCAAAAAAATTACACTTTAGATTTATGTTCCGGAAAATGGATTCTTTTTTTAGATGCGGATGAAATTCCTGACCAAGAGCTTATAAATCAGATTTTTGAAATTACACAAAAAAACTCATCAAAACATGATGTATATAAAATTAAACTGGATAATATTCTTTTTGGAAGTTCGATTCGTTACGGCGGTTGGGGAAATGTTTACAGAGAAAGACTTTTTAAAAAAGAAGCAGGTAAATATTCAGATGATATAGTCCATGAGAAGTTTTTAACCAATAAGGACATAGGAACGATATCTGGAAAGATATCACACTATACATATAAAAATATTCATCATCATATAGAGAAGATAAACCTGTATTCTCAAATGATGGCAGAAAAAATGCTAATAGACGGAAAAAGAATAAGCCTCTTTAAAATAGTTATGGGGCCTGTATTTACATTTATAAAAACATATTTTATTAGGCATGGATGGATTGATGGTATGGTAGGTTATTATTGTTCAGTAACCTTATCATATTATACTTTTCTTAAGTATCTTAAACTTTATGAAAAATTAAAAAATTAAACTTCTGATGATCTATATTATATTAGTTTTAATTCTTCAATTTTTGATCATTTATTTTCGAATTCACCTCTTCCTTTCTCCGAAAGAAAGGTTAATCATACTGATGTATCATAAGATTGGAAAACACACTCAGGATAGTTTAACTGTAGAAATAAATGCTTTGGAAAAGCAATTTGAATACTTAAGTAAAAAGAAATATCTTCCAATTTTTTTCAACGAAATACATGCATCTACTAAGAAAAAAATTATTATATCATTTGATGATGGCTATAGAAATAATTATGAATATCTCCCGAAATTATTAAAAAAACATTCTTTAAAAGCAGTTATATTTATTCCTACTTTCTTTATTGAAAATGGATATAATGATAATACTATGATGAGTTTTGACGAAATAAGAAGTCTTCCTTCTGATCTTATTGAAATTGGTTTACATAGTCACTTTCACAGAAATTTCAGAACCCTGTCACCTCAACAGGCAGATGCAGATATTAAAACCAATATTGAAATATTGAAAAAAAATCAGATTAATTATTCAAAAGTTTTTGCTTATCCTTATGGGAAACATATAAGAGAGAAGAAAAGCAAAAAAGAATTTATCTCTATGCTAAAACAAAATGACATTCATTTTGCAGTCAGAATAGGAAATAAAATAAATCATATTTATAATACTAATCCTTTTGAGCTTTGCAGAATAGATATTAAAGGAAGCGATTCTATGCTGAAATTTAAGCTTAAACTTTTATTGGGTAAATTAAAGTTTATGTTTTTACTCATTAATTCAAGCACATATATAGAACTCTTATTCAACAACATAATCAAAACTCAAGAATTAATCCACTAAAAAAACAAAAGTTCTCTGACTGTTTAAAGCTCTCTATTAATTTTGGAAATTCATATTTATATATAGGCATTATTTAAAATGGTAGAGAAAAACCACATCGCCAATATAAGCTGGTTTAGCCTCATCTTTAATCAGAAGCTTAGCTTCGATAGTAACTTTGACCGTTCCCCTAAGATTATTGACAGATTTTATAGTAGCCTGCAAAGAAACTTCAGCGTTAACTTTTACAGGAAGTCCAAACCTAAGGTTTTCTATCCCGTAATTAATCTCCATAGTAACATTCCTTACTTCTGCAATTTGTTTCCACAGATAAGGAATAAGGGATAGGGTTAAATAGCCGTGCGCAATTGTTGATTTATAAGGGCCTTCACTTTCAGCCTTCTGAGGATCAACATGAATCCACTGATGATCTAGTGTTGCATCAGCAAACTGATTGATCTGTTGCTGATCTATGATATGCCAGGAAGAGCTGCCCACCATGACACCTTCCAGCGATTTATATTCTTCAAAATTATTGATTGTAATCATGGTATCATTTTAATTTATATTACGTAAAGATATGTGGCAAAGAGTATATTTAAATACAATTTTTGTAAAATAGATAAAAAACCTCCCGTACTGTACGAGAGGCCTATTGTATATCGAAAATAAAAAATAATATACGACTTAGATTATGCCAATTTTACATTGACAGCATTTAAACCTTTTTTTCCACGTTCTACTTCATATACAACAGCATCGTTTTCGCGAATATTGTTGGATGTTAAACCTGTAGAATGTACAAAAATGTCTTCTCCTCCATTATTAGGAGAAATAAATCCGAAGCCTTTTGCTTCATTGAAAAATTTTACGGTGCCTTGTTGCATTGTAATTGTTATTAAAAAATTGTTATTGTATAAATGATGATTAATGAGGGAATATCTTTATTCCGTTCATTAATTCAATATTTCTTAGTGTAAGCCAGCCTGATTTCCGACAGGCATTGTAAAGCCAATGAGCTTTTGAATATTTTTTAAATCAGAACGTTCATCCTCGTCGCAAAAAGAAACTGCTTTTCCTTCCATTCCGGCTCTTCCTGTTCTGCCTATTCGGTGAACATATGTTTCCGGGACATTCGGGAGTTCATAATTGATAACGAAAGAAAGTTCATCGATATCGATTCCACGTGCCGCAATATCAGTGGCGATTAAAACACGAACCTTACTCTTTTTAAAGTCTTCAAGTGCTTTTTGCCTAGCTTGTTGGGATTTGTTTCCATGAATTGCTGCGGCAAAGATTCCTGTGTGTCCCAGTTGTTTTACCAATCGGTCAGCTCCGTGTTTGGTTCGAGTAAAAACCAATAGCCGGTTAATGCTAGAGTCTTCCAAGAGATTGATAAGTAAATCTGTTTTTCTGTTCTTGTCTACAAAATATACTGACTGCTCTATAGTTTTCGCAGTTGACGAAACAGGTGTTACCGATACTTCTACTGGATTCTTAACAATTGTATTTGCAAATTTCCGTATAGAAACAGGCATAGTTGCAGAGAAAAACAGCGTTTGTTTCTTTGAGGGTGTTAGCCTAAGAATCTTTTTCACATCATTCACAAAACCCATGTCAAGCATTCTGTCTGCTTCATCCAGAACCAGAACTTCAATTTTGGAAAGATTTACATGTCCATCGCTACACAAGTCTAAAAGTCTTCCCGGTGTGGCAATCAATACGTCTACTCTTTTTCTTAAGGCTGCAATCTGGCTTCCCTTGCCGACACCGCCGAAAACACAAAGCTGTGATAGTGGCAGATATTTACTATAAACCTTAAAGTTTTCCTCAATCTGTATTGCCAGTTCCCGTGTGGGGGTTAGAATGAGTGTTCGGACTTCTTTATGTTCCGGATTTTTCTTTTTAAGTAACTGGAGAACAGGCATTGCAAATGCTGCTGTTTTTCCGGTTCCGGTCTGTGCACAGCCAATAATATCTTTTCCCTCAAGAATATGTGGTATCGCCATATTTTGGATATCAGTGGGTTTTGAATATCCGGCTTCAGTTATGGCGCGGATAATAGGATTTATTAAATTTAAACTTTTAAAATTCATTGTTTTGAAATTGCCTTTTTCAGGCTTTTAGTGAATCAGGTTTTCCATAAAATCCTGAATAAAATTCATAAACAACAGTCCTTAAATAAGGAAATAAAAGTTTATAATCCTGCGTATTATGTAACTGCTTATTGATATAGCTCTTACTACCTAAACTCATATTCATCCATAAAGATTTAAAAAGTTAAAATTTGGCGGCTGGAAAAGCTAGTTACTGAAAAAGAAAAAAAGGGGGTATTTTAAACTGTGACAGAAGGCAAAGGCAGAGGCCTGTTATTTATTGTGTTGCAAATGTACAATAAACTTTCAGAACAACACCATATTTAATTAACTGATTATCAAAAATTTATTCATAGATTTCGTGCACGAAACAAATTGTTTGCATTTAGCGGATAATTTTAATCCTCTGATAATGTATACTTATTTTCCCAAAACACAATCTCAGCTGGCAACCACCTCTCCTCCACCTTTGATAAGAATTGCCTATTTCATTATGGTACATCATGAACCAGAAGTTTTCAAAAAACTCTTTCATCAAATTTATACAAGAGATCAATTCTACCTTATCCATATTGACAGAAAAGCAAAATCAGAATTTACAGAAGAAATTCAACAATTTCTCATACAGTTTCCAAATGCTTATGTTTTACAAAGTATGAACATTAATCCTGGAGGATTTAGCATGATACAAGCTGAGCTCAATGCCATGGAATACCTTCTTAACGTAAGTGCTGATTGGGATTTTTTTATTAATCTCAGTGGCGATGATTATCCCTTAAAAAATCAAAATATTATTCGCCAGTTTCTCTCTGAAAACACGAATAAAAACTTTATTTTCTATTACGATCAGAAATTTTACAGGCCCGATACGCTTCAAAGAATCCAAAATCATTTTACAGAATTGGCTTATAAGATATCTTCTCTGATTTATAAAAGAGAGTTTATGAAAGGAATAACGCCTTATATTGGCGGAAAGTGGTTTATTTTCACACGCGATACCTGTGCTTTTATGTGTGGTAACGATAAGGTTGTGAAATTTAAAAATTTTTATCTTCATACTTTTCTGCCCGGAGACTCTTTCTTCCAAACAGTCTTAATGAATACAACATTTCATGATATTGCGGTAAATGATGACAAAAGAATGCTTATTAAATTGTCAAAGGTAACAAAACAAAATCCAGAGATTTATATCAATAAGCTAAAGCAGGGCAATCATCTTTTTATAAGAAAACTCAATCATCAAACCGATACCCTAATCCTACGTTATATTAAAGAAAATTATAACCTCCCGCTAACTCAGACAGATCAGATTGGAAACGAACTTAAAACAGATGAGAATCAGAAGAACTAATCCGCAGAATTATTATAATTTTTAGGGTTCAAGTGTAGTGAACAGGTAAAGTATAAAAATGGCAATCAATACAAATCCCTGCATAATATTGGTACGGCCTGTTGCTAGGGAAACTGTAATAATAAATAAAGACAATCCTAAAAGCAGTATTGATTTAATGCTGATGCCTAACATCATTCTCATATCAGCTATTACAGAGACAAAAGCGATGAAAGGAATACTCAACCCAATACTTGCCAGAGCTGAACCTAAAGCTAAATTAAGACTCGTTTGAATTCGGTTATTGTATGCTGCCCTGATAGCCGCAATTCCTTCCGGAAGAAGAACTATTCCGGCAATAATAATCCCTACTAACGACTTTGGGGCCCCTAGTCCTATGACCAGTGTATCGACATCTTTTGAGAGGTATTTGGCCAGAAGCACGACGATTCCAAGACATAACAATAAAAGCATAATACTAAAATACATCACCTTTCTGGAGGGCTTTTCCAGTGGGACATCATCTTCAATAAAATCGGAACTTTTATTCGGTATGGGTGCTATAAAATAAGCGCGATGCCTTACCGTTTGTATCATCGTAAAACCCATATACAAAGCCAGACATATTAAAGAAATAAATATTAACTGGTATGGAGTATATTCTCCTCCTGTATGGCTTATGGTATAGTTGGGCAGAATTAAGATAAAAACAACAATAGAGGTAAGCGTTATTAAAGCAGTACTAACACCCTGTAAGGTAAATACCTGTTCTCTGTATTTCAATGAACCTACTATAATACACACACCTATAATTCCGGTAAGAATAATCATAACGGCTGCAAAAACAGTATCCCTTGCCAGAGATATGCTTTCTAGCCCCTTGCTGCTAAGCATAATAGATATAATAAGTGCTGCCTCAATAATCGTTATGGCAAAAGCTAAAAGAAGGGTTCCGTAGGGTTCCCCTACCCTATAGGCAATAATCTCAGAATGATATACAGCTGCTAAAACCGAACTTATGAGAAAAAATACAAGAATCAGAGAATAAATATGCCCGGTAAAACTATTATGAAACAAATAAACCAACCATGCCATTACAGGCAGAATGATTGTCCATCCTAAAAGGTATATTTTATTTTTCATAGGACATCAAGTACTTTCCCTGTTTCTAAGCAACTGCAGGATATTAGCTCTTTAAATTTTCTTAAACTAAATAACATCATAATCATTACATGTGACAATGAAGTTATGATCAATTGTACTCTTTGATTCCTCGCACCATTTTATAAGTTCATCTTGCAAATAATCCTCAAATTCAAAATCATCCGGCACCTCTACGATACATTCGGTAACCATCTCTATATCAAAAAATTCAGAAGCCATAATATCATTAAGTGAAGTCAGTTCATAATAACCTTTAAATAAAGGTATTTTTTTAGTTACACTATTTTTAAACAGGTAAAGCGTTGTATTTTTCATCATAAAAATATTATTTGATTATGTATATTCTTTTATCGTGTGTTAATAATGCTTATTGCTATTCAGAATGTCTTTGATAAAACATAAAGTAAACTCCACCCTTTGGTATAAGTTCATATTAAACTAACAGAACAGGCTCCTTGTAGGCACCTGTTCTGTTTACTAAGACTCTTTATAGCAGATCAATTATTTTTTATATTTTAATTGATCAACCTACAATACAAGTGCTTTATTAATGATATCAATAGTTTCCTCACGATTTTTATTTAATTTTTGCCCCAACTTTCTGAGTAATTCATCTTCTTTTCCTTCTTCAAACTGAAGATCAGAATCTTTTAGCTCTGCAAATTTTTTCTTAAGTCCTCTGGCCTGTTCAGCCCAATTACCTTTTATTCTAAAATTGCCAAGGTTTTTATTTTGGTTGTTATCCATAATGCTATTTTTTTAGGTGTAACAGAATTATTACTGAGTAAAGGTGAGCTATTTAATTCACTCAATCATTATACCTGAATATAATAAACTTACATATATCACATCTTTATAAATCTTCAAGATTTTTTAAACGCCGAAGCTTAAGTTTTTTGTAAAATGAGGGAGAAAGACCTGTTATTTTTTTAAATTGATTCGAAAGATGGGCAACACTGCTATAATTGAGCTTATAAGAAATTTCTGTGAGATTGAGTTCATCATAAAGCAAGAGCTCTTTTATCTTTTCTACTTTGTTGATAATAATGAAATGCTGTAAGGTTATTCCCTTTACTTCAGAAAATGTATTGGCCAGGTAAGTATAATCATAGCCTAATTTTTCGCTAATGTAGTCTGAAAAGTTTTCTTTTGGAAATTCATCTGTATAATGAATCATCTGCGTAACAACATTCTTGATCTTTTCAATAAGGATACTTTTTTTGTCATCTAAGAGTTCAAGGCCTGTTTTCAGGAGATTTTCTCTCAGCATTGTTCTTTGTGAAAGAGATATATCATCCCATAACTCTACCATCCCAAGATCTACGACAGCATTTTTTATCCCTAAGTTCTCGAGTTCCTGATGAACGACCATCTTGCAGCGCAAGCTTACCATATACTTTATATACAACTTCATCACATTTCCTACAGCTATTTTATATTACTAAGAATCAATATTTTATGATATCTCTATTTTCAAAGTTAGTGTTTATACTTTAAATACCTATGATTTATATAACAAATTATAAGACGTTTATAAAGCAGCTGCTTTTTAAAGCCTGACCTTTACACCTAATCAAATAAAGTATATACCATGTCAAAAGAGAGAAACGGAAAAAAGAAATCTGACAGTCAGGATAAAACGGCCCCCTCAAAATCAACAAAGGAGAAGCGTAAAGACAAAATTGCCAAAAGAATTGATAAAGAAAATGAAAGAAGGCGTCTTGATACCTGAATGAAAAAGTTAAACATAAAAAAAGAAGGAATTCTTTTAAAGAAAACAGATTATAGTTTTGAAAATGAAGGTGTTTTAAATCCTGCTGTAATAAAAGATAATAAAATAATACATCTATTTTACCGTGCTGTGGCTAAAGGAAATTTTTCAAGCATAGGCTACTGCCAATTGTCTGGTCCACTGCATATAAAAAAACGAAAAGACGTTCCTGTTTTGATACCTGAATATGATTATGAAAAACAAGGAGTAGAAGACCCTCGTCTGGTAAAGATTGACAATCTGTTTTACCTTACTTATACCGCTTACGATGGAATTAATGCTCTTGGAGCCTTAGCTACTTCTACGGATTTAAAAAAATGGAAAAAAATAGGAATCATTTCTCCCAAGATTACTTTTGAAGAATTTAAACTCTTCTCAGAAGACAAAACTAATCTTCATGAAAAGTATATTCGTTATAATCAATTCCAGATCAGTCATCAAACTGATAAGAATAACGTTTATCTGTGGAGCAAAAATCTTGTTTTTTTTCCCAGAAGAATTAATGGGAATCTCTATTTTCTCCACCGTATACGGCCAGATATTCAGATGGTTGCAGGCATTAAAAATCTGGAAGCACTGACTCCTGATTTTTGGAAAGATTATTTCCTTCATTTCAATGATCATATTGTACTTTCTCCTGTATATGCCCATGAAATAAGTTATATCGGAAGCGGTTGTCCCCCCGTAGAAACATCTGAAGGTTGGCTTATTATTTACCATGGTGTATATGATTCTATAGATGGTTATGTATATACTGCATGCGCCGCCATGCTGGATTTGGAAGACCCAAAAAAAGAAATTGCAAGACTTCCCTATCCCCTTTTTCAACCGGAAAAAAAATGGGAACTAAAAGGGGAGGTTAATAATGTTTGCTTTCCAACAGGAACCCTTGTAGAGAATGACACGCTCTATATATATTACGGAGCAGCAGACCAGCGCATTGCAGTTGTCTCAGTTCAGCTATCAGAGCTCATAAAAGAACTACAGCACTATTCTTCATTATAAATAAATTAAATATTATCCCGGAATAAAATGGAAAGTAATAACGATTTAATTATGCAAAATAATACTATTACAGGGCAATCCGAAAACTTATATAAAAACACAATACATTATAAAAACAAATATCTGCCGAAGATTGCCTTTATTAGTACTTTTCCGCCAAAAGTATGTGGTATTGCCACATACTCACAGGACCTGGTTAACACACTTAGAATTCAATTCCCAACTTCTTTTCAAGTCTCTGTTTTTCCTTTGGAATCTAATCAGGAACATTATCACTATCCGGAAGAAGCTATCCACATCCTCAAGACATTCGATCCGGATTCTTATATAGAACTGGCCAATAGAATAAATGAAGATCCCTTGATTAAACTTGTTTTATTGCAACATGAATTCGGTTTCTTTACCGACACCAACATAGGATTATCTGTTTTTCTCAAGATTTTAGAAAAAGAAGTAATTGTAACTTTTCATACTGTGCTTCCAAAACCAGATAAAAATTTAAAAGAAAAAGTACAGCAGATTGTTAACCTTTCAGCCTCTATTATAGTGATGACAAGTATTTCTTCTCAAATTTTGATTCATGACTATGGCATTACACCAGAAAAAATCAAAATCATTCCACATGGCACCCATTTATTAGCCTATAACGATAAAATTGTATTAAAATCAAAATACCACCTTACCCATAAAAAAGTACTCTCGACCTTTGGTCTTCTGGGACCCGGAAAAAATATTGAAACAACATTAAAGGCACTTCCCCAAATTATCTCGCAACACCCCGATGTTATTTTTTTGATTATAGGTAAAACACACCCTATGATTATTAAAACTCATGGTGAAGAATACAGAAATTATCTAAAAGACCTTATTAAAAAGCTTGATATTGAAAATCATGTAGCGTTTATTAATTCCTATTTGCCCCTAGGAGAATTATTAGAATATCTTCAGTTAACCGATGTTTATCTTTTCACTTCTAAAGATAGAAACCAGGCGGTAAGCGGTACTTTTTCCTATGCCATCAGTTCTGGATGTCCCATTGTATCTACCCCTATTCCGCATGCACTAGAAGTATTGAAAGATGGGAGTGGCCTTATTATAGATTTTGAATCTCCACAACAATTAGCGTGGGCAGTAAACATTATACTGAAAGATAAAACCATACAGGAAAAATTGAGAACTAAAGCTTTAGAAAAAATGGCCCCTACAGCCTGGGAGAATTCTTCTCTTCTCCATGCACATTTATTTCAGGCTTACGGAAAAGGAGAAATAGAGCTTCATTATACTCTACCTGAGATTAATCTTGAACATTTTCGGCAGTTAACTACAGATTTTGCCATGCTTCAGTTCTCTATACTGAATCGCCCTGATATGGATTCCGGATATACACTGGATGATAATGCCAGGGCAATGATTGCCATGTGCCAACACTATATGTACAGTAATGATCCGGCTGACCTGAAATTAATAGCTGTTTATTTAAATTTTATTGATTTCTGCCAAATGCATGATGGTAGCTTTCTTAATTATGTAGATAAAGAAAGAAAGTTTACCCCTCAGAATTATAAATCTAATCTCGAAGATTCTAACGGTAGAGCGATTTGGGCATTAGGCTTCCTTATTTCCCAGAAAGAAAATTTACCCGAAGAATTTTCTGTTCGGGCAGAGAAAATACTGCAGAAAAGTATTCTTTATATCCGTAAAATTACATCGCCAAGGGCAATTGCATTTATTATAAAAGGCTTATACTACCAAAAATCGATTCACAATGTACCTGTCATAAAAAAATTGGCTAATAAATTGTTAAAATTATACCAAAAAGAAGCCAGGGATAGTGACTGGCAATGGTTTGAGCGTTATTTAACCTATGCTAACAGTGTTCTGCCAGAAGCTTTACTATGTGCATGGCAAGCAACAGGAAACGAGAAATATAAACATATCGCTTTTGAAGCTTTTCATTTTCTTTTATCAAAAATTATTATAGGTTCTAATATTAAAGTAATCTCAAACAAAGGCTGGCTTCATAAACACAGTAAAAACACCCCCATTAATGGAGGTGAACAACCTATAGATATTGCCTATACCGTTTTAGCGTTATCTGCATTCTATAAGGTTTCTCATAATCCGCAATATCTTCATTTGATGCAGAATGCCATGAATTGGTTCCTGGGACAAAATCATCTGAATCAAATTATATACAATCCTGCTACAGGAGGTTGTTACGATGGTCTTGAGCAGCACAATGTCAACCTCAATCAAGGAGCAGAATCTACTGTCAGTTATCTTATGGCAAGACTTTGTTTGGAGAAGGTACAGGAAAACATTTAATTTAGAATGCACCAGACCTTGTAGTCATCATCATATAATTAAGGCTATAAAATACTATACTTGTACTTTTATAAAAGAAACAATTCATTTACTTACATAGTGTAAGTAAATGAATTTTAAAAAAACAATATAATAAATAAAATAGGATATTACCTTTCATCATTCCCATTGATCCATCTGTCTAACATAACATGTTCTTTAGGCGACTGATGTGTTCCTCCTGCTAATATATCTAAGAGCCTGTCCCATAGATTTCTTTTTTTATTGAATTCAGCTTTATAGATCAGTAATGCTTTTAAGTACTCTTTCTCGTATTTCTTTGCCTGCTCAAGAGTATAGTTTACGGGAATATTGTGCATAATATTAGCGGTGGTGTTACTAATTCTGGCTGGCGTTTGCTCCTCAATATACTTCAGTTCGCCCATACAAACGTTTATAAGAGCTATAATTAATGTAAAAAACTCGTCCTGAATATCACATATATTAATTCTCCAGTATAGTTTTTCCTCTTTAGGAAGAATTTGAAAACCAAGTGTTTCAATATGTTTATAATCTATAGTAATTTTCTCTATAAAATGCTGGTTTTGATGCCAGAATATATATGAATTTAGCCTGTTCTTTTCTACAATATTTTCTTTTATGTAAAAAATTTGCTCTTCAACATAAGCAAGATTATAACTTATACGTAATAAGGCATCTTCACACTGTCGGTCAACCTCTGTAGAACAATGAAGATTCAATATCACTTTCGCTTGTTTATTCAGGTTTTCTAATTCTTTTAATGCTTCCAGTATATCTGTCAAATCTTTTCTTAAAACCGTATTCGCATTTTGAATATAAAATAAGGCTGAGAGCTGTGACGTATTGTCCTGTATTATACTGCGTTTCTGCCGGTTTACTCCGGCTCTCTTTCTATGATAATTTAATGTACTTCTCATTGTAATTTAACTTAGATTTTATAAAAATATCAGATAGTTTATATCAGCCAATAATGGAACTATCAACTGTTTTGACAATAAAGGGATAGGAACTAAAGTTCCTATCCCACTTATTAAAACTTTTCGAAAACATATTTACTGCTTTCTAATAGCCCTAATTACTAATGGTAATGAATTTTGTTTTTAATAATACCTGAGGTCTTTTATAGTCTTATTGTAATTATTACTTTATCAGATTTCCATCATTAGCCTGTTTAATATAATTTAAACATTTCATATACAAAGATGGATAATTACTCGTCTATAATATTATGCTTTTATATAATAAACTTACATATATCACAGTTAAAATAGATCCAATTAAAATTCTTAAATACTTCTGTAAATTTTCTTTCTGAAGGTAACCATTTAACACTCACCTCTATGGCTATGTGAAAATATTCACAAATACCATAGGCTTGTGGGCTTTCAGCTTTTGTTTTGGTATGATAAATACCTTCAATAGCAAATATAACTGATATTCATACTGTTCTCTTATTCCGCAGTATCAGCTTCTCTGGCAGTAAAAATTCTAAGTAAAATAAAAGCTTTCTCAATCGACCAGTGTACACAATTCTTTAACACAGATTTTCTTCTGGAAATTTTCTGTAAGACAAATCCTCCGATCCCTTCATACAGTTCTTTAAGTCTATAAAAACTATCCCGGGAATATGGTAATACCTTACTTGGATATGTTTTCCAAATGTTGTGCTAATTCAAATACACCTAACTTGTTTTTAATAAGTAGTCATAATACTTAATCTGTTTTAAAGCTAATTAATCTTGATTATAACTATCAGATTAAGTGTTGACTAATTCAATTTATACTACAAAACCTGTTATTCAATCATTATCCTTCTTTTTCTCTTCTAAAGATCTTCCGAATGCACTATCTGATGATGTAAGATGTTTTATAGGGGCCTTTAATGCCTTTGCCTTTTCCAAGACTATTTTAGCTCTTTCTAAGTCTGTTTTCTTATTGTTGTTACCTAAATTGTCTGGAATATTATCCGTTTTATTTTTTCTCTTAGACATATTTCATATTTGTCTACAAGTTAATCATTTAATAATTAAGGAGTTTTAAAATTTAGCTGTTTTTTCCTATATCCTTTTTCTACGAAGCGATTTAGCCATCCTCATTAGTGATAATAAAATACCATTCTTCAAAATTAGAAATCATCCCAGAGCTACTAGTCTATTTCAATATTTTGTTTTAAAGGTAGATTCTTTGACGAATTTCGATCATGACTCTGTAGGTCCCTTTTTCAACGATCCAGTTCATTTTTTCATCTAAGAACTTAAGTTCTTTTACAGGAAGCTCTATTACAATATTTTTTGATTCTCCCGGCTTCAAATGCACTTTCTGAAAGCCCTTTAGTTCAATAACAGGTCTTGATACAGAGGCTAATAGTAAAGGTGAAGCAGTGTACAGTAACTTTATTGTGAAAAATGAAAATTATTATGATTACAGAGACTTTATACTTAGTGTTGGCTATAAATTTGGAAACAGCAAAGTAAAAGGTGCTGATAAGAATGCAAAATTTGAAGAGAAAAACAGAGTGAACTAATCATGATGATTTCCATGTGACAGCTCCTTCAACAATCAATTATACCCATACATTCTAAAATACTTATATTCTCTATACATAAAAAAAATATAAGCCCCAGATTTACTGAGGCTCTTATAAAATATAAACTTTACAAAAGTATCTTTGGTTACAGTTTTACCAACTGTCCAACTTTTTTCCAGTTTTCATCAACCTTCAAAGATACAGCAATATTAATCCCATTTTTGGAAGTTTTAAAAACGGTTCCTTGTGCTAACTGAGCATTAATCTGCTTAGGCGTTAAATTATAAATAGCTCCGGTAATAGGATCTATAACCAAACCTATAATTCCACCAAATAAAATATTAGCTAGATACCATGCATTAAACTTTTTTGTAAGTTTAGTTTCATAGGGCTGATAACCATCCAATTTAATCATAACACTATATTCTCTCTTTCTTTCAAGCTTTGTCTCAAAAGGAGTTTTACCTACTTCAACTTCATCAATATATACAGTTGCTTCACTTGGAATACTTGTGAAATTTACTCCTTGTTTACTTCCCGAAATAATTGTAGCACAGCTTGTTGTTAAAAATAAAGCCGAAAAGGCTAAAACAAAATAATGTTTTTTCATATAATATAGTTTAATTAATTTGCAATTGATATTGGGGTAAAGTAGTGACATTACCCTCATAGTAATAAAATTCAACTTTTATTCTATAACATGTACTCCATAAACCAGGTTCTTTTTTCTCTGTAACCTTTACAATATTAGCTCCGTTCTCTCTAGCTAGTTGACGTGCCTTTATTAAGTTGGAATTAAAATCACAGTCTGTAGAAAATCCTGAGTCGCCAAATTTAGTTGTTCCCAATTTTCTAGCACCATCTGGAACTTTGTGATTTACATCAAGAAATGCAACTTTATCATTAATAGTTAATGGTTTTCCTGAATCACTAAAAGTTGAATTTATAGTTGCTGAACAACTGTTTAAAAAGATAAGTGTACTAAAAATGAATATTATTTTTTTCATATATGTAATAATATGGTTATTGTTAAATAATTATTAGCAAATATTTCTAAATGAAACCACCCATGAAATTGCCAAATGTTAGATTCAAGATAGAAGCCTGTTTAAAACAGAACTTCCATCAGAAAGCACTCTACCATATAAAAGGTAAAAAAGTGCTCGTTATTTTTATTCTATTGCATTAAATTCTCCTATGCCTTGGAGTGATGAAATATTATCAAATTTTACATAACGTGTCCTTACAGGTTCTATAAAAGATATCCATCCGATATAAGGGGCCTGCGGAGATCCTCCTATATTTTCATTGTTTTCATAAGCCCCCTGTTTGGTCCAGTTGATACCATCATCACTTGTATATACTGTAAAATTTTGAGAAAATAATGCATAAGAACCATTGAAATAAGTTGGTGTCAATGAGAAACCTTTTAAGGTATGGATAGTACCCATATCTAAAGTAACTGCTGATGAGTTAAGGCCTGAAAGCCATCCTGTATTGGTATCTCCATCCAGCATCATTGATGCATTGTATTCTGGCTGGTATTCTGAACTTGTTGTGACAGACCAGTTGCTACGGTCTATAGTGCTGCCAACAACAGGCGTGCCGGAATTGAAATTGGTTATAAAAATATTTATTTTTAAATAAACAATATCATTGGTAGTAGGCAGGCCTGATTGCATGCTTGATTTTACAGGTAATAAATATTGTTTCTGAGTATCTAATTGGGCCATAGCGTCTGTAAATTGTATTTCTAATTCGTTAGACAAAGTTTTACCTTTCGCTATGTTAAGCGAAGCGGTACTTAGTTTATATGTATTTTCCGGTAACATTTGGAATTGAGTTCCATTGGTATTGTTATAGGCTCCAATAAGAGAATTGTCTACACCCACTTTTATTAATGTCTCGGTATTTATAATACTATTCAATGAAACTGATAGTTTTGGATTTGCACCGTTAATTAGGACAATGTTTCCTGCTTTCTTAAATATTACATCATCTGTGGTTTTACCTGCTAGGGTTTTAAAGCTATAGGATACTTCACTAAATTTTACTTCTATAAAAATGGTGTTTCTGTTAGAAGTAAGTGTTGCATTTTTGTTATCCATACTTTTTATAGATACTGGAAGCAGATAGGTTGCATTTTTATCCTTTATTAAAGAAGGATCCTTCCATGTTAATGAAAGCATTTTATCTGACATGCTTTTTCCTGCAGGAATATTAATAGTCTCCTGAATACTGTAAGCACCTGATGGTAATAAGGGAAGTGTTTTTCCATATTGCTTTTTGTATGCTTCAATAAAAGAAGTGTCGGACTCAGCAGTTATGGTTAGCTGTGTATTGCTTGTGACTTCTCTGGTAGCAACAGCAAAAAACAAATCGTTGTTATCTGCAAGAAACTTTCCCTGTAATATAAGAATAGGGGTACTTATTAATACCTGATCTTTGTTATTATTGGCTTGTAAATAAATTTGCAGAGCGTCTTTAGAGGATGCAACTGTAGTATCATCTTCGCGACAGGAAAATAACAGAAAACTCCACAGGGATATGAAAAGAATGCTGTATATATTTATTTTATATGCTTTCATAGTGTACTTTTTTATTGTTTTTTAATATTTGTTGGTTACAAAAATTTCATATTTATTATTTTTTATCAGACATTTACAGATCATGTAAGTATTATTCAGCAAGCATCCGCACATCTGGTATCCATTTAAAATTACTTCCCGCAATCATATCATTTCCGTTTCTAGAGTAGTCTTTAACTGTAGTACCTTCCATCATTACACTTCCAGTAACCCTCCAGACCTGGTGTTGCAGGGTCTATAGCATACATATTATTTCTTATCTCCGCAGACGAACTTACAATATTCCAGAAACGAATTTCATTAACCTATTTTGTCCCATAATTACCTCCAAAACCAATAGATTTAAAATCAAAAGAAGCTGACAATGCATTTGTCATGGCTAGGACCCCATATACCATATAATAGAGCTTCCATTATACAAGTGCAAGGTGATACCAGCGGTTTGATTGTGAGCTTTGCTGAGGTAATAACTCAACCCCTCCTATTCTTACTTGTAATAAATCGGGTTTTTCTATTACTTTTTCAAATCTGGTATATACTTCGGTTGGGTAAGAATATATTAGTTTTTGATTATTACCATTAAGATCTGCAGCTTTAACCCTCCATTCCATTGTCCATGTTCTTAGGCCTTTATAAGGTGTTTTATATTTTGCATCAATAGAATTATTGAATCCAAGTTCTGCTACAGAAGTATATAATACCCGATCCATTAATATATAATAGGTTTTTGCAGCATTCAAAGCAGGAGAATTCCCCTCTGTACCTATAATCATAATGGCAAGAGCATATTTGTTAATCTCCGGCAAATTAGCAATATCTTTTATGGATAACTGATAGTGGTCAGAGATATATTTCCCTTTTTCTATTGTAAAGGAATTATTGTTAAATGTATAATAATTTAAAGGTAGCATCTGGTAAATCGTACCATTCTCCTTGTTATATTGTTCCAAAGCTTTGGAGTCTATTTGTACAGCCACGCTGGCTTTAGTATCCATAGGTTTGGCTGCTCTAACCGTAATGGGTATCAGGGCTCCGCTCTTGTCTATGGAGATATTGGTAATATTGGTTCCGGAGGCCCCCTCAAAGTAGATTGCATTAGGAGAGGTTATCATTTCATCACTGGTACAAGCCAGGATGATAAATGACAATAATATAAAATTTATATATTTTATCAGTTTTTTCATAAATAAATATCATTTTTAATTGCTACATTTTACTCCTTGTACCCATGTAATGGAAGTATTAGCTATTGCGTCGTGTCCGTTATCTGATAAGTCTTTTACAACCTTACCATCGCTTTCATTGAACTTCCAATAACTTATGAGACCTTCTGATTTAGGATCAACACCACATACACCATTGGCGATTTCGTTTTGTGATAATGCGCGGGACCACACCCTGGCTTCACTAATTGCCCCGTCTAGCAGACGCCCATCTGCTGAATATCCAATATGGAAACCTCCTGCCCACATGTTAGTGAGGTCTATGGTACGTACTGCATTTTTGGATGCAACTAATTCTCCGTTTACATAAACTCTTAACTGACTGCCATCATACACTGCCGCAATATGGTACCAAATCCCTGTGGAGAAGGGGGCGGGCACTGTGACAGAAGTATTTCCGCCTCCCACATGTAGTTGGGATGGTAATATGTTGACATTTCCGAAGCGAATTAAAAAGGTTTCCTCAATTCCCATTACAGAGCATATAAAAGGATAGTTATTCTGAAAATTATTTATGAGGACTCTTGATTCAAATGTAAGTTTGGTCATAGCATTTAATCCCTCATTATTTTTAGAAAAATCTACTTTAAAGTAATTGTTAGTAAGTGAAGCAGCTTTGGTAGTAATCGTACGATTGGTAACTACATATAATGATTTGGAGGCCCTAAGTAATGGAATATTGGTAGTGTTTATTATTGTAATAGGTACTATATATTTCTTATTGGTTAGTAAACCGGTAAGACTTTTTATTTTTAATATTCCTATATTGGAAATATACTTTCCCTTTTCTATAGTATATTTACTATCCTGAAGTGTATAATAATCTGCAGGCAGTGCTGTATACTGAGTACCATTTCTCTTATTGTAATCATCTACTGTGCTTTCATCTATCCGAACAGATGCTTGTATTTCATTGTCTACAGGCTTAGCTGTCCGTATGGAAATAGGTACGTTTAAATCACTGTCCTCTATATTGACATTAATAACATCTTTACCTAAATTGCCTTCAAAGTAAATTGCATTTTCAGAAACAGGTATTTCATCATTGGTACATGCATAACAGAAAAGAAGACACAAGACAATACTTATATATTTAAGGAGATTTTCCATAGTAAATTTATTTTATTTAGATTTTGGAGCAGGATTCATAATCTGTATCATTTTACGGGTATATTTATATCCGGGATAGTTTCCGTAATCATATTCTATATGGTAAGAGCCGGCACCACCTTTTGCCCCCTGTGTAGGATTCCAGTAGGCCATTCCGTATAAGGAAGGAACCAAACCATTGATGGGATCTTCATAATTTGCCCCTCCTGTTTTCCAATATTTTTCAAAATCTTCAGTAACAATGAATCTCTCAGGGGGACACCAGGACGAAATATTATCGTATCTATCTTGCAGGTTTTGTGGAGATGATGTTCCGTATGCCTGTGCGACAGCGTAATCAATATACTTACCGGCATCAGTGGGAACTAAATTGACTTCTCCGTCTATTAATAACATTTTTCCGGTTCCTGCAACACGTCCGAAATACTTACCCATAGCTTCTATAAAAAGTCCAAAGTCATCTTCATTCTTGGTGATGTTCCAGGTATTACAGCCACAAACATAAGGTTCATGATCAAAGTCTATACCGTCTAACCCATTAGTTACAATCTCTTCATATAATATTTTAGCTACTTTATCAAAGCCTTCTTTTAGTTTGCCTTTGGTTTGACCATCGAAGTAGGTAGCTTTAAAACCTTTTATAATTTTGTCGAAAAAAGCTTCATCCGTGAATTCGACTCGTACAATTTTGGTACCTTTTACTTCCTGCACAAATTTCATTTCTTTGTATCCTGGAGAATCTTTCTCTGGAAATCCGCCCCACATACTTATAATATCTAAACTATCAGGTATTCCTTTCCATCGGTTTTGCATGGAAGCTTCCAGATTGGAAAGCCCCGACGGTCCATACCAGCCAAATGCAATCTGATGAGGTGATTTTTTATAGGCCCTGAGGTTAGCATGGTATTCATCAGAATTTTTGGGTACTGAATCTACATTTTCAGGTTCAGGTCTGTTTTCAGCTGTGCAACCGAAAAGTATCAGAACACAACTGATCAATATTGTGAGAATTATAGGTATAATACGAACGTCTTTCATTTTTTTAATTTTTTCAGGTTAGCTTAATTTTTTTTATCCCACCATAATCGGGTTCCTCCATTGTCCGAGCCGCCCAAGGCAGTAACACCCGAAGCAACTCCCTGCGGATTGTCTCTGTATTCCGAATTAGGAAAAGGCATTCTGCGGATTTGTTTCGATGTATCTATCGTTCCGCCACTATAGTTCACAACAACAGGGAAAATTTTAGGATACCCAGTCCGGCGGAACTCACTCCAAGCCTCTTGTCCATTAGGAAATACAGCAATCCATTTCTGCGTGATGATACGCTCCAGTTTCTTTTCAAAACTATCGGTTTCAGCCCATTTAATCGTTACGGTACTAAGAAGTGTACTTCCGGTATTGACGTTATTGGACGAGCTTACAGGGTCTCTGTATGCTGCTGCCGTACTGCTGCTGTCATTAAGATAATTATCAGCACCGCTAGCTCCAGCCTGCTGAAAAGAGGTACGTATGCCGGTTTCATAGAGATCTTTGGCTGCGCCACCCATATTCCATCCTCTTAATGCACCTTCTGCCCTTGCAAAATATGTTTCCGCCGCTGTTAGCCATGGTAAGGGGCTGTTTTCCTCAAGTTTTATGGTAGAAAAAGGGGTGTACAATGCTTTGTTGCTAATCTGGATTCCGTTTCTTATTCCAAAATAGCCTGTTGTTCCTCCAATAGTCACCTGATTGAAATAAGACGATATTCTGGGGTCTTTATAACCTTTTAGAAAGGACTCCATATTCGCGCCCATCCGAACATCATCATATTGGTAGCATATAGCTGAAATAGGATTCCTGATGAAGTTTGTTGGAGAAGATTTAATGGCAGCACTTGCATCGGCAGTTTTTATAACTCCTATCTGATGATTGACTGCTGATTCTGCGTATAATTTTGCTTTTGCCGGATCAGCGTACACAATTCTTAATGCAAGTCTCAGTTTCAGTGAATTGGCAAACTGAATCCATTTACGGATGTCACCCTGATAAATTAAATCATAATTGCCAAGAATTTTTGAATTTGGAAAATTCTGAGAAAAAGTTGTTAATACATTAATTGCATTGTCCAGTTCTTTGAAAAAGGAATCATAAATCGCTTGTTGCGAATCGTATTTGGTACTGACAACACCTGCTTTTATACCTGAATAAGGAAGCGGGCCATAAGTATCAGTCGCTCTGTGAAAACCTGCTACTTTTATAATGTCTGCTAATGCTACTGTTTCTGGTGTGCTTGCTCTGTCTTTTATTTGGGTCCATCCTGCGAAATTCCCCAGATAGGCACGCTTAAACATTTCTTCGTACCAGCTGGGTACCAGTCCGTAGGTAGAATTATTCTGTCCACCATTCCAAGTATTACTAACGCCCATATAACCAGAATAAATATCCCCTTGTAGGTTGTCTGTAAGTTGGTATTGATTTACTTCATCGGTGCCATTACTTCCCGCAGGAAACACATTCTTTTGCATCTGAAGAAAGAATGCTCCTAGCTGATAATAGTCACGTTGTAGCATATCTTCAGTAGGCTGTGTGGGATCGGTATTGAAGTCTGCATATCGATTGGTACAAGCACAGGCTACGCTTGCCATGCCCACTAAAATTATATTTTTTATAGGTAATTTCATCTTTAGTTTTGTTTTTGTGGTTTGTATTAGAATTCTAATCTTAGTGAACAGCTTATACTTCTAAGACTGGGCTGCATGAAATAATCTATTCCCTGATAATAAGTGCCTACGGATGCTGTATTTTCAGGATCGAAAGGTGCTTTATTGTAGAACATAAATAAATTTCGCCCACTCACATTTATAATAACATTGTTAATAAATTTTATCCACGGTGTACGCAATCTATAGGAAAGAGATACCTCAGCTAATCTTACATTGGTCATGCTGTATACATAATAGGCACCAACACCTGCTTGTGGACTTCCTACTACCTGATAGAATTTCTGAGCATCTACTTTACCATCGTTTATCAACACACCACCATTTTCCCGTGCCATTGCACTGGATTCAGATACACCGAAGAAGTCCATAACAGCCTGTGTCTGTGATACCCCGACACCACCCACCCGGGCGTTTATAAGAAATGCGAATGTGAAATCTTTATATTTGAATTCATTTCTCCATCCCAAACGATACTTTGCGAGTGAGGTCCCAGCCTTGATGAAATTGTCAGGATCGGCTTCAATTTGTCCTGAATTAGCATCTACATAAACATTCCCCTGAAAATCTTTTTTTAAGGTGTTGACATAAATATCTCCCATAGTGCCACCTTCTGTAAGGACAGTGCGATAGCTTCCGGTGCCACCCATATTAAGTTTGTCCATAGTCAGTGTAGAACCACTGTATGGGTCGTAATAATCTTTGAGCAAGCTGACAACTTTGTTTCTGTTTAATGAAAAAGTGGCCTGCGATCTCCATCTCAGATCTCTGTTGAATATAGGGCTTTCCCATGCTAAAGAAGCTTCAATACCTCTGTTGTCTACCTGACCGGCATTCACATATATGGAACTGAAAAGTGATGTTCCTGAAAAAGTAGGTTTGAATAATTGATTAAAAGTTGAAGAAGTATAGGCTGTAGCAGTAAGCTCTAATTTATTTTTCAGAAATCGGGCATTGATCCCCACTTCTGAGGAACGAGTGCGTTCGGGCTGGATACTGTTGGAAGGTCTTGTTCCTGTAGTTCCGATATTGCTTCCTACAAAAGGAAATGTAAGAACTGTAGTGCCTCCCGGCGGACTGTTACCAACTTCACTATAGGAACCTCTTATTTTTAAATAAGATAAAATATCTGATTTAATTTTGAAAATATCGGTAACAATTGCAGAAAGACCTACAGCAGGATAGAAGTAGTAACTTTTGGTGCTTCCGTATAGTCGGGAAGGCCAGTCGTATCTTCCGGTAAGATCTAAGTAGACTAATTTGTTATAGTCTACAGTAGCGCTTGTAAAAACAGATTGTGTCTGGTCGCGGGATTTTGCCTCGTATGGAGGAGTGGTTGTAACCGTATTTTTTAACGTGAAAAGATTGGCTAATTGTGAAAGGTTCCCTCCTACAGTAAAGGTTTCATACTGATTGTCAGTAATAGCAGCTCCTACATTGGCATTGATTCCAAATTTTCCGAAACGACGATCCATATTGGCAATAATATCACCATAGATTTGTTGATTGTTTTGAGGGTTTCTCATATAGGCACCAAGAGATCCTGCAAATAAACCGTATGTAGAGGCATATAATTTGGTTTCGGAATTCATAGCTGAATTGTCAAAATTCATCCGTCCCGTAACATTTATTCCTTCCGCAATATTGATTTTTAAAGCTCCTGTAATGATATAACGGTTTATCTTATTGGTAAATATATTCCGGTTTGCTGTCCAGTAAGGATTTTGTAAAGCTATTCCCTGATCCCCATAATCCCAATATTGTGTTTCGAAATTTCTTTCTGGATTATAGCGCTCATATATTTTATATTTTCCTATATCTGTAGTTGCAGGCATTAGATAAATAGGAACTATAGGATTGTAGTATAAGCCCTGAGTCGTCATGTTCTGGTCGTTCTGATTGATGTAATTGAATGATAAATCCAATGTTGCTCTTTTGTTGAATAAGGATGCGGAGTTACTGGCTGTGAAATTATAACGGCTGAATTTGTTCTCAGGAATAATTCCGTCTGCATCCTGCCTGGAGGCGGAAACGTAGAATGTATTATTTTCAGAACCACCACTTACTCCAATTGCGGTTGTGTAATTGGCTCCTGTTTGGTAAAAATTAGCAGGATTATACATGGGGGGTGTCGTTAGTTTATCTCCCCAACTAAACATACTTCCGCCTGCGTTGGCACCATAGCTTTTCTGAAAACGAGGCAGTATAAACGGATCCATGACGCTTAAAGTATTAGTGAAAGATATTCTTGGTTTTCCACTCTGCCCTTTTTTAGTGGTGATAAGAATCACCCCGTTGGCTGCACTGCTGCCATATAATGCTGCCGAAGCTGCTCCGGTAAGAACAGAAATATTTTCAACATCTTCCGGATTTAGCATAGCAATTCCACCAAAAGATGCTCCACGACCACTATAAAAATCTGAGGTTTGTGGAGCAGCAAAAGAAAGATTGGGCATAGGAATTCCGTCTACAACATACAAGGCATTATTGTTTTGTGTAATGGATGTTGTTCCTCTAAGAACAACCCTGGACTCCGCTCCAATACCAGATGCAGAAGATTTAATATCTACCCCAGCAACTTTGCCCGAAAGGCTGTTAAGGATATTTCCCTGCCCACCATCGACAATTTCAGCTCCGCTTACTTTCTGTACATTGTACGTAAGGGCCCGGGATTCTTTTTTGATTCCTAATGCAGTTATGACTACCTCGTTAATTTGTTGTGCTTTCTCAGGAGTGACAGAAAAGAGTGTGATACTGATTGTTATTTTTCCGTCTGTTGGAATCTCCCGAGATTTGAATCCAGACTTAGAAATTGTTAGAACAACATTCTCTCCAGAAGCTGTAATACTGAATTTCCCTTCCTGGTCAGAAGTGATTTTGTTGTTTGTTCCTTTTTCAGTGATTGTTACGCCGGCTAACGGAAAGTTATCCTCTCCTGTAACAATGCCTGTAACTGTCCTCTGGGCATAGATTAAAACTCCGGTAAGGAAACATAACAAAATGAAAAATAGTTTTTTCATGGTGTGCATTTTTAGTAAATTATTTATTGATTCTAACTACATTAATTAGATTTAACTCCTTTATTATTTTGCATTTTCACTTGTTTTAACTGTAATAAAAAAAAATAACATTTGACTAAATAATATTAAAATATGAAATTTATTGTATTTTTATTAATACATCTAAATTAATTTTTATTTTAATTTATTCGTTATTTTTTTATTGTAAATTAAACATATACCATTAAACTCTGTATTTTTAATATCGTGTAGGGTATCTGTATGGTGTTAATGTAATTTTTAATTACTTTTTTTTTTTGAATTTTATAAAAAAAATAATTCTAAAACATGAAAATAGATTTCACACCTAATGTAATCAGTTGATATTTAGCATCATTAATATCAAATCAAACATTATTCTTAGCAGAAGTTTTGTTATAGGATAAATTTTGTAAAGGGACCTAACCAATAAACCTTACTTTAACAACTCAATAAATGAATTATTTTTCGTTGTTTAAACTAAACTCATTTTAATTAATATTCTTGATAAACTTTTAAAACTACCATATGAAAACCTGCATCATTAAAACATTATATAGACCTAGTATTGGCCGGATTAGTCGTTAAAGCCCAGGAGGTAAGACCTTATAATGCAATCGTAATTCTAACAGATGACCAGCGATTCAATACCATTACGGCACTTGACAAACACAAAATACATACACCATTCTCTACTAAAGCTTTATCCTTGTGACGATCAGCTCTTACAGACAGAATAGTCTAATACTCTTGGTCGTGTGGCATCTATTGCCATATATATTGGTAACGTTTAATTTCCTTATCAGATTGATCAAAGAAAGTAAGGGACTTAACATCTACCTAAGCTCAATGTCCAGAAATCTGTTTTTCATATCGTTTAAAAGTCTTTAGAGTGCTTTCTTATATTCTATAAGGCAATTTATTTACATCATTCCTTTTTAATACATTATAAAACAGCACGTAAAGATACCTCTCTGATAATCTTTCCTGAAAAAACTGGCCGACTTAAAATAGAGACGAAAATCGACCGGAAAGCCATAAAGACTTATTTCACAAACAAACGTACACAATAATGAAAATAATGATTAAACATTTTCAAACCTATTGATTTCTACAGCAAGTATTTAATAAACAATTATTTATATGTTTTTTATAAATCTTTTTGTTTTATATATCCATTATTTATTCGTGACAATTACCGGATAGAAAAACACTTTCAGAACTTTATAAGTTTCACTCTATCTTGCTCAATATTTATTGGCTGTAAAATTGATTAATTTCAACATTGATCACAAAAATAAAGGCCCTACATAAGTCCTATGTTTTAATAAAATCAGGAATTCATATTTTTAACATTTATATGCATTCTTTTTCTGAATAGGATAAGAAATAAAAAAACTTTGTTTAATTGATTCCTAGGGCTCTTTAAATCTTTCATCAAGAGTAAATGCATTTTGAAGTAGGAGTTTAGCATTATAGTCATATTGTTATCCCTTAATATATTACATTCATCTAATTGTAGATAAATTGTAAAAGATCCCGCTAACTTTCATCAATACGATAATTACAAACACGTAGCATGCAAGTAGGGTTTCATTTTTAAGTTTTAGAACATTTTTATACTAGCTTTGCCACCTCTAAAATACACTTTTTACTCTAAGTTAAACCTCAAACTCTCTTAAATAGCAAATAATTTATAAGATTTTCATTTATAATAAATGATTTTAATAGGTTTATTGAATATTCAAAAAACATAGTATTCCTTTTTATCTTTTCTCCTCTGAACTTAATAGTACTTCGCAGCATATATTCAAAACATACCTTTTACTTTTAGGAGCAATTTAATTATTACATTAACCGTTAATCAAGATGTTAAAACATAGCTTTTTATTCATATTCTTCTTTACAACCTTATGGTTTCAAAGTTTACCAGCTCAACATACACCGTCCCAGAACGAAAGGAATCTCTTCAATCATGAAAATGTAGATAGTGAATACCTACTTACTATTGAAAAAATAAATGAAGTGTTTGAGTCTGCTTATATCAAATCCGAATTTACAGCAGATGTATATCTTATGTTCAATAATATTGAGCAAACCACTAAAAAGCTAAATATTATCCTCAAAAGTGTAAAGGTCGCCAACCTTAATGTTCGGAATCAACAAATGTATTATACTATGCTGCAGGATTTGGAAAATAGCCTGGATGATCAGAGTAAATTTATTGTCAAACAGGATAGCATAATCGATGGTGTAAAAAAACATATTTTGGATTTAGCAAAAAATAAAAATGTTTTAAAACTTAAAAATGATACTCTTGCACAGGAACACTTCCGAAAAGAAATTCAGGTGCTTATTGAAAAAAGTGGTAAAACAATAAAACTCCTTACCGAGCACACACAGCTCCTCAATGAAAAAAAGAGGATAATCCTTGAGAACAAAACCAGTATATTTTATGCATTACAAACTGTGGAAGATAGACTAAAGAAGTCCGAGTTAAGCCATATCACAAGAGAATACCCTTATCTTTGGAGCACAAATAGAACAGTAAAGAAAATAGATATGCCGGCTAATTTCTCTGAAAAAATAGCCCTAGAAAAAGATGTAACCCTATACTATCTTAATTATATACGCGGGGGAATAATTGTCCTGGTATTTTTAATGCTTATTTTGGGACTTTATATCAACAATAATCTCAAATACCTAGAAAAAACAGGATATATTCATAACCTGAAAAAACTCAATTTTCAGTTTCTCAATAAAGGTACATGGATTAACCTATTTATTATAGGATTACATATTTTTATTCTATACAGTTTACAGGCGCCAGCTATTTTCACATCACTTCTGTACTTTACATTACTGATAAGCATTGGCTTGCTGTTTCATAAAAACTGGAAAAAATCCAATCTGTATAACTGGCTCTTTCTCACTGTTCTTTTTGCAGCACTCAGTTTTATTAATTTATTTGTCTCTGTAAGTTTTATAGAACGTTTTTTACTTCTTCTGATCAACTGTACATCTATATATTATATTATCTCTCAATTAAAAAATACAGACAATACCCTCTTTAAACTCAGGTTTTTCAGATGGGCAGGAAAAATCTTTATCGGACTGTGCATTTTATCAGTCATTTTTAATTTCCTTGGCAGGGTCTCTCTTGCCCATGTACTAAGCCTTAGTGCAACAGTGGCACTCACAGAAGTAATTGCGCTAAATGTACTGCTAAAAATTATTATTGAAATCATTCTGCTCCAGATATACAGAACACGCGTACAGAGAGGTACTTCTAAAATTTTTGACTATAAGAGCCTCTCAAATAATCTTAAAATACCTTTTATACTGATTACCGGCTGTATGTGGTTTATTGTCATGTCTTCTAATCTGAACATATGGAGAGGAATTCGCACTGCCTTTAATACTATACTCTCCTACAAAATCCATATTGGAGAATTTACTTTTACACCAGGCAATGTCCTTTTATTTATTGCATTAGTATGGACTGCTCATTTATTACAAAAATATATTGCATATTTCTTTGGCGAAATTGAAGATGAAGACGAAGAAAATGTGAATAAAAAGCACCACTCCAGACTTATGATTATTAGGTTAATATTACTAATAGGAGGATATCTTCTGGCTATTCTGGCCTCTGGGATTCCTCTGGATAAAATAAGTATTATGATCGGAGCTCTGGGCGTAGGTGTTGGACTCGGACTTCAGGGAATTGTAAGCAATTTTGTCTCTGGAATTATTCTCATATTCGATAAGGCTATACAGGTAGGAGATATTATTGAGCTCAATTCCCAACGCGGAAGAGTAAAGTCAGTGGATCTTCGTACCACAAAAATAAGTGCACCCAATGGTTCTGAAATTATTATCCCAAATGGCAGTCTGCTCTCCCAAAATATCACCAACTGGACCTATACAGATAATTTACAACAAGTGGAAATCAGCTTTAAGCTGAGCGGAGATTCAACACCTGAAAATATTAACCAGATAGTTCATCAGGCACTAAATAAAGTTAAAACAATACACACAAACCGCGCATTCCAGATTTACTATACCACCTTATCAAAAGACAATTACGGGCTACTTGTAAAATTCTGGTGTAGTATTTACCGTACCGATGAAACCTTAAGTGAAGCAAAGAAAAGTATTTTTAATTCTTTTCATGATCATGAGATTACAGTAACCATTTAAACAATTTTAAACAGGTATTACAACATTATATTATTTTCAACTATCATTCCATATTCTTTTAAAGACGATAGAGATGTTATCCCCCGTAGTAAAAGGACAATACATTCTGTAGAACAAATAATATTACGGGTATTTCAAAATACATTTAAAATATCTGGTTTAAAGATTGGAAAACCACGGAATTCAATACCATTAAAATCCTTTAGGGAACATCCGGATTTTCTTCAATACACTTATTTACCGCCTTTGTATAGGCTGTAGGTCATGTTGTTTGATGAATATCATGTGGAAAACAATGATTTTCAATATTATCAACAACCATTTCTAGTGTTTTTTAAAAAGGATGTCTTTTACATAAATAATAGCCCATTGTACAATTATGCAACAACTTATTTAATGATATAGTTATATAAGCTTAATTTAATACCATTCAATATAAAGCAATAAAAATCTGGTAAAAATAAAAACTAACTGTATATTATTTAGTACTATCCTGATAATAAAACTCTCAACAAATAATATATTATGAAAATCATAATAAACATACGTTTATAATTACCAGATCTTAATTGCAATGGTTATTCACAACCATATTATTTAAAATACATTGATTGCATTTTTGTATTGAACATTTTAATAAAATGTTTTCACGAAGATCATAAAAAAATAAGAGCCGGCATATAGAATCTCTTGTAAAAACACTATTAAATCTGTATTACATATACCCTACACTCATGAATTACCTATTTGGGACTCTATCGGATCAATAGAATTAAAATAATGGTAATCCTTATATATACACATCGTGTAAAACACTTATAAAAATATAAGATCATGCAGCTTTATTACATGATCTTATATTTAATATTCCTATAATTATAGATATCCCGCAGTATGTCTTATTTTCATTAAAGATAAAACGTAATTAGTCTTACTCTTCACTGATCTAATGGTTCTATTCTATAGTTTTACTTTTTTAATAGTTTACAGATCCCATATGACCAGAAAAATCTAATAGAAACCTATAAAAGAAGATCTAGATCTATCGGCAGGAAAGCTAAAGTTATAAGTCAATGCTGTTTTTAATGCTTCCAGATCCTACTGCCCCTATTCCTTGTTTGGGGAATACTCCATAGCAAGCTTATGTGTAAATAACTGCTTTAGTACCTCATAATGAAGGTAAAGCTTCTATAGTGATAAGAAATATAATTGTTTAGTTTCGATTGATTCCAGACATAAAGAATCACTCGATGTAAGTATGTTCAGCTTTCAAAATTACATATTTGGCTTACCTGGTACAATCCCTAGTTTTTGTAAATTTTGTCTGATTCCGCTTCTTAGTTTTACCATCTCCGGATCTTTATAGAAAAGAAGCATTTTTTTACTCTTCCCATCTATATCTTCAGGTTTATTATTTAATAACACAAAATGAGTAAATGTCTCGGCGCCATCCTCATCCATTGATGAACACGCATATGCACTTACAAACTCCTTTGGAAAGGCATTAAAAATTTTACTTGGATTCATAGACATCGCTAATTCTAATGGAATTTTCTTCCAAGAAATATTTACCATTTGCTTAATAAATGAGCTCTCTTTATAATTGCTTACATAGTTATCGCTTTCAGGAAGATAAATCAAATACAGCTGTGTTTTATTTTTTGTTATATAATGTCCAAACTCATGAATCATCACATAAGTTGCCATATCATAACCTAATGTATTGAGTTTATCATCTGATGCAGAAAAGGAAGGAATCTGCTTCTTACCTTTATTTATATCATAAGCTAGCCCCAAAGAAAATTGACTTAAAGAGTTTTCTTTACGATCTCCCATATAAGCATATACATTGGATCCTTCTTCCGGATAGAAAACAGTGAACTGTGTTATTTCTTTTCGATATTCTGCAGGAATAATGTCTGTAAATAATTTAAATCTTTTCTTATGTTCTTCAATTGCTTTTTGTTCTTTCTCCCAGATTTCTTTTTTTATATACGTTGGTGCATTACTTGGCATTGGAAAAGTTTTATTCAGATAAATATTATCGTTGAATATATTATATGCTACAATAGTATTCTTACTTTCTCTATCATCATAACTATTTGGAAAAATAATTTTCTCTTCAATAGTCTCTCTGGTACAAGAATTAAAAATTGATGTAGTAGTTACTGTTAATAATAATAATAATAATTGTGGCAAATTGCTTTGTTTCATCATAGATAGTTTTATAGTAATAAATATCACTTGATGCAATATTTATTAAGTATTATTTCTTGTTAATTTTTTTATTTTTA
Source organism: Elizabethkingia sp. YR214 (assembly GCF_003058195.1). Taxonomy (GTDB): domain Bacteria; phylum Bacteroidota; class Bacteroidia; order Flavobacteriales; family Weeksellaceae; genus Elizabethkingia. The sequence continues at coordinate 63,069 of NZ_QBUH01000011.1, read as the reverse complement.
AAATATTTAATTAATAACAATTCCTAAATGAAATACGGAAAAACTCTTTGGGAGATTAAGAAGTAATAGAATCTCTAATCCTTGATTTGATTAATAAGAACAGATACAGAACTGCAAGAATCTCAATTCATCAGTTCCATAGGAAAATAAAAGTTAAGTATCCTGATATAAATAATAAAAAAATATTTCATTGAAGGATAAAAGACGGATAACTCTTATTTATTAGAATTATCCGTCAACTGCTAATATAGAAACAAAATTATGATGAAGATACTACTTCATAAAAATATTAGCAGCTTAAATATAGATTAATTAATAAGTGAATGCTTTACTTTTTTATTAGCTATTAATTTGTGTTGCTTAAAAGACTAAAAGAACTACCCCTGGAGAGAATTTTACCATTATTATCAACCCATACCAAAGTGGGAGCTCCAGATACACCATAATTTTGAAAATTATCACCTTCCACTCCTTTGTAATTACAGTAAGTATTATCTTTCCACGGGAATGATTGTGCTTTACTTTTGAACACTTCACTATCTCGGTCTGCAGAAATTGCAATAACACGGATGCTCTTTGCTCTGAGATCAGCATAATGTTCGGATAGTTGTTGTAAAAAGTCTGTACAGCTTTTACAATCCGATTGATAAAAAACTATAAGGCTACTATCAAACATCTCATTCATTTGCTTATCCATCTTAAGACGGGAAGTTTTAGAAACTTCACCTGCTCCTGTTACATACCCGGATAGTACAAGATCCGGAGCTTCTGAACCAATAACACCTTTAATGAAAACTGCCAAAGGGCCTTTATAACTAGTTATTTTATCCGATGAAGACACTTGAGGTGCAATAGCACCAATATATTCATCTTCTCCATACAGATTTAAGTTATAAGCGACTCTTTCAACAAATCCCGTATAGTTTTTTGGTGTACTTATTCGTGAACTGATTTTTTTAAACTCCCTGGTAAATCTATCTTTATCTTTTAATAACTGCAAATGAATACTTACCCATGTATCTACAATCCTGTTCCAATAACCGGATGTATATAAGACTTCCCAGTCTAGCTCTTCAGCAATATATCGGGCAATATGATCAACCCTATCCTCCTCTTTTTCAAAAAGCCGGGTACCTTTACCGTCCGGAAGATTCAGAATAGGGACAAAATGGCTTATGTAGTCCGATTTTTCTTTTAGGTTATTCTGAAACCTTTCATAGGTTTTTTGTTGCTTCCCGGCTTCTTCTTTAAAAACGTTGTAGTTTATATCGCTTTGAGAATAGAGTTTTATTGCCTGCTGCATAATCTCATAACGTCGCATGATGTTATTCTGAGCCCTATACAGCTCGTTTAAATCCTTATTCCCGGTATTCCCTGAATATATGATATTTTGTTCATCAGGAACCGGAGCTTCATTGGATACTGAAAAATCCTTTCCCGGAATAAACATATCCAATCCCCCGCCTTCTTTAGTTCCTGTGATCAGCCAACGGCTCATTCCGGTATAAGGTGCATACTCTTTCGGGATTGTGAGCCTAAACTTTCCTTCTCTGGGAATTATTCCTTTCATAATAACCTTTTGTTCAGCTCCCTGAAAAATAATAAACTCATAAGACTTCCCTGTTAAATAAGGAAAATACATCTCTATATTTTGTCCTTTCATGAGACCTAAGCCTGCTAAAAACAACATCAACATTATTTTGATTTTACTATACATCATTGTTCTTTGTTTGTATTGTATATAAGAATAACGGTGGTCATGTTTTTACAGGAACATAACACCCAGAGCATAATTAGTATGAATTATACTCTCATATCATATCTTCTTTTAGTTGACAGAAATACAACGAACGCTAAGTCCATCTGTTCTAGGTTGTCCATTGAAATTTGTATCGGCTGTTACAGTGAATCCAGTAATACTCAACCTCTTAGAATTTATCCCATCCAGTGTTGTTCCACTCCAATAATTAGCCTCTTTTCCACGTGACAAAATAAGTCCGTCAGGGCGGTACCCTGCCGCTGGTAACATAAGACTATTAGGCCTTGATGCCGAGCTAAAGTAATATGCTGAACCATATGTAGTTACATTAAAAACCCAATTTCCTACACGTGCCCCTGTATTTTCATTAATAACTGCAGCCCATTCAGTCTGTGCAGGCAGTCTAAATCCACTCGGACAAGGATCATTAGGTCCTTTAGTAGTATCTCCCCATAAACTATTATCAGTATTCATTGTTGTATTCCAACCACTTACAGATGTCATGGACTGATCATCAGTCTGAGATACATATCTTCCGGCTTCTCCTGTCTGAGCACCCCACTGGTATTTGGCTCCATGTATAGCTGCCGCCGGTGTAAAAGGATCTGCAGCAATTTCTGCCCCCAGATTATGGCACATAAACGTACGCCATACCCCATTGACCATGGCACCACATTTTTCTATATTAATTGTTAAATTACTTTTATAACCTGGTGTAATTTTAAATGTGTTTGCAAGATTTTTAGTTACAGTTGTACTTCCAAGGCTTATATCTGCCGAGAAAGATCCTGTTTTGTTACCACCGGTATCTGCATTGATAAATACAGGCGCAGCAACACTAGTGGTAGGAGAGGTATTGGAAAACTGAAGAGGTACTCCTGCAGTTAAGGTACTTCTTCCCGTCATTACCCCACTGGATAAAGGAATTGTACCATTACTATAATGCGGGGTAAGAACAGCATTTGCAACTGATGCTATATTCCCCATTCCGTTTGAATTTATAATGGTAGTGATCTGAGCAACTTTATGCCTTAATGTAATATTTAAAACATTAGATCCTTTTACAGGAATATAATTGCTTTGATTGTAATACATAAAATCCCGGTTTGCATCATCATAGTTTACCTGTGCATTATTGATACTTGTTTTTTCTCCTGATGTAATAGCTGGTAATGTCATAGTTCCATAAGAGTAAACGACCATGGTATAAGTCGCTCCCACATTCAGCATCATCGGTACAGCCTGTTGCCCTACCGTATAATCCTGAAAAGCCTGAAAAGAACCATCAGCCTGATTATAGGCGATAACACGGAATTGAATACCCGCTCCTAAAGCATTGCCAGGTACAGCAGCTAATGCAGCTTTCCCTACAGAAGCCTGCGTGGAAGATTTTATACTACCTGAAACCGGTGATAATTCTGCAACGATCACTGTACTGGGATCAACCATTACAGTTTGTTTCTGAACAGAAGCTTCAGTAAATGCAACTCCCTTTCCCTCTACAGATGCCTGGGCAGTTGCTGTTCCGCCTGAAAATTCCGTACCTGTCAAATTAAAATTAACAGCAGTAGGAGCACCACTTACCAGATTACTCTCTGTATCAGTACTGCGACATGAAGTTAACAAAAGACCAGTGGTTCCCAACACCAAGTATATACTTGCAATAAATATTTTTTTCATCTTTATTAAAGTTTTAAAATCCAGTATTAATTGTCGTATCATCTGTTCCTTCCCAGTCTGTAGGTACCTGATCAGCTGCACCATTTACCGTAACGGGAGTAACAGAAGCGGATGCGGCAGCAATTCCACTCTCCATTTCTATTCGTATTACATCTATTTCAGGCGAAACATATTTCTTTTTTTCAGTCTGAAATAGAATTTGTTTTTTTTCATCATTTCTCATAATTGTCAATTTATAGTTCATCTTTATGTAAATAATTGCGGAGGGATTTGAAGTAAAGCCATAGGAGATTATATACTCCTTTATAAAGTATACTTGTAGAGCATCTAAAAAATATTTATGTACTTCCCAGAAGTTAAACTTGAAAAAAAGTTTAATGCTGGAAATGAATAAATATTAATTCCGGGCTTTCTTCAAAATTTTGGTTATTTCTTAAGAGTAATTTGTAATCTGTTTTTGATAAAATACCTAACAGATATTTCGGAGCCTTTGCACTTTTTTATGTTGCAAAAATTAATTTTCATCTTTTTGTGTTGTTTTATTTTAACGCTGCAAATATCAAAAAAAAAGGCATAAAACACACAATACTAACACCATACACGGACCCTACATCATAATAACGCTCTTTTCAGGCTCACTTTCACACAATATTTTTATATTTTTCAATAGAATATATATGAACCATCCTTTGATACTTATATTATAGGTCTATAATTACACCCTAAAATTTAATTATGTGTTTTTTTTACTTGTTAAAATGGATAGCCATGACAAAAAAAAGCGGACAACAAAAACAATTGTGTTGCCCGCCTATAAAAACAAATGATAATAATTTTTTCTATTTGATCAGATTTAAGTATTTCTGTCAAAAATAATACCTCTTATTTCTTTTATTTTATTTTTAAGTATTAGATGCTTGTACCGATCTTACACAACGAACCATACGCCCATCAGATTTCGCTCCGGATCTGATATCTGCAGTACTCCAGTTTGCAAGGATAAGAAGCCGGGTATAATTCATGTACCAATAGTTCGCATTACTGGCATTAACTTGCGTAGAAGACCAGTAATAACCAGATCCGGATCCTAAAGCCCCCCCAAGAAGTCCACCAGGTGAATCGGAGATTACCGTGTTACCAAATATTGATTTTGTTCTGTAGCCATAAAATGCGACAAATAAATTTTGAGAATTTACCGGATAGGAAGTATTAAGACTGTTTCCTGCATCCAGATTATACACGGCACTAAATGTTGCGCCTAAAAATAAACCATAGTTTTCCTTTTTATCATCAGGTTGTCCAAGGCTGCTGAATTCTGCACTTGTTGGCATTCTCCATTCGCCCGCCGGGTAAACTTTGGAACAAGGGTCAACATTATCCGATGAAGCCCCTGTAGGTGTAGCAGACATCCAATTCCAGTATTCGGTATTCATATCCGGCTGTGAATATTCGTTATCTACTCTAAATCTGTAAGCATCACTTTGCGATGATGAATAGAGTAAGTTCGTGCGTCCCCATAATAGTCCTTTAACTCTTATTCCGGATTCTATTAAACGGGCATTCAGCGAATAATTATTTCCCAATGCCGGAGTCAGGGCTGTGTTATTATACGGGATAATACTATTGCTAAAACTTCTTGTACTACTATTATCCATCGTAATATCCAGCTGATTTAACCTGAATCTGAGATTATTCACGGGAATATTTGTCGTTCTTACGGTATAAAATACAGCTGTTTTTGTTGCACCTGCTGCACCACCGGCTCCGGCTTTATTTGTCATACTGCTTCCGGTAATTGGGCTAATATTTTGCAGATTTGAGTACTGACCCGTAAATATATTAAGATCACCAGTTTGAATAATACTGGTAAAACCACTTCCTGTACCTGTACCCAATTCTACTGAAGTTGTATTATTGATTGTACCAAACATACCTCTGGTATCCAGATCCAGTGCAATTCGTGCAGTATTGCGTTTGAATACAACATTAAGATAGTTTTGTCCATACTGTGTGTCAATAATCCCCTGACTGTATAATACATCTTTGTTGGAAAGATTATTTCCACTAACGACACCTTGTGCATTAATATCCGGAACCGAATTTTCATTGGTTGAGAAAGCATACCATTGATATCTTTTACCGGCATCTACTTTGATATTTGGATTAGTGCCCGACAAAGCCGGTGTATTTGATATTAATTGAGTCCCTGTAGCATCATAAATAAGTATACGATACTGAATTCCAGATGCAACAGGTGATTGAGTTAACGCGGCTATAGGTAGCAAATTAGAAGGCTGATAAGCCATTGCATTTGCATTGTTTTCAACCCTCATTCCTCCTTCCGCACTTACAAGTGCATCGAAATTTCCTACAGAAACCATTTTTTCCTTGGCAATAATAGTTTTACCTGTAAGGGTATTTGATTTTTCCGTATTAAGAGAAGCACTGGCAAGAGGTATTACATTATTGTCTTCTGCTATTCCTTCAATATTAACAATCAGCATCGTACCTTCAGGAATTATACTATTTTTAGAATTCGTAGTGGGGTCTTCATCTCTGGAAGAGCAAGAAATAATACTTATAAAAATAGTACAGACCAGTAATAAAGATCTTGTTGACTTTATTACATTAGTAGATAAAATGATATTCATCTTTGTATATTTAATGTGATTATTTTTAAAAATCTATAGATCAAAATCTTTATTTCCAAGGCTTCCGCCATCATTCCAGTCTTCAACCTTGGGAGTGCCTGGTGAATTAATATCACCAGGGTTCAGACTTGCAGATTGAGCTGCAATCCCATTTTCCATTTCCACCCATAATAATTTTATTAAAGGTTTTACGTATTCTTTTTTTATTTGAAGAATAGGTTCTGTTTTCTTATCATCTAACATAACCAATAGTTTTAAAGTTGTTTATTTTATACGCTTGATAATTATTTGGATTCATTAAAAAAAAATGAAATACTGTAACTATTCCATCAATTAAGGATATTATAAAATAATGTTATACATCTTCTTAGACTTCTATAATGATAATGCTTGAAATTGTTGTAACTTCTGAAACCTTCTCATTTTTCTCAAAACCCATGACAATAACATAGAACTTACACCAAGGCAGATAAATGTGAGCAGTACTAAAAAAGTACTGTTCAAATTAAGAATGATAAAAAAGGAAAGGAGCCCCCCCATACTTCCCATTAACATCAGTTTTTTCCAACCCCTGGCTCTTACTTCTCTTATATCCACAGCTATTCCTACTAAAAGTATAAAACGGAAAAGCAAAACGAACCCCATTACAAATGGTATATAAGAATCCTCTGCATGCACTATAAAATAACCTCCCATTAAAAGGATCATCACCCCATAAGCAACATACCAACTCCACAAATTAATGATGCTACGATTAATCAAAGAAAATGTAATGAGTAACAATGCAGAGGATACAATGCTCAAACTGAACATTATCTTAGATATTGCTGGAACAAATAAAATGATAAACCCAACAAATAAAGATAATATGCCACTTATAAGAGGGAAATAACATCCCTTAATAGAAATAGCAAAATTATTAATTAACATAATTTTATTTTGTTAAAAAATTATCCCTGTTAATGATTTCATCAAGTATGATTTTCTTAAATTATTATAATCACAAACAGGGATAGAATTATAAAATGTCTACTGATATCTAATTAAATGTGTATTCTGAAAAAACCGGACGATTTATACCAATCTGATGAACCGTCCGGAAAGCCAGTAAGGCTTATTTCACAAACAAATAACAACTAACGATGAGTCCTATGGGCATTGTCTAACCTGTAATCTAGAAGCCCAATGGATGTTATCTAAACTTGCTGTTTTTTTATGGTAAATACCAAGGTCGTTGGACTCTGGAATTTTCTATGGTTTTGATATAACCTTACACTATACAAATACTACAGAACTTGACTCTGGCCTTAGTACTTTTGGGTATTACGAAATTTTAAATTTTTCATCTCTTTGTGTTTTTTTAATTTGATTTGCAAATATTGGACAAAATAATCCAATTCACCTAAAAACAACACCCTACACGAGCCCTACATTGCTATTTAGACTTTTTCACAGCATTTCAACCCTTACAAATCGCTTTATAAATGAGACATCATGAACAATCATTAAAGCTATTTAAAATTTCATTATTCCGATTAGCTGAATCATGATCCTCAATTAATTTTTTCCAAAGACTAAAAGCTAAGTAATATACTAATGCTTAAATTCTAACTGAGATTATCCAGCTACTTTAATTACACATAACTGCTATACACCAAAGCTTCCCTGTATAGAGAAACAAACAAGATTTTTGTATTTCATGATAAGGGAAGACTAAAAAAATACAGAATTAGATAAAAGAGAAAATTAAAGGCCAGAAAAAAATTGATAAAGATCTGCATCACTAGGAATTGCGAACTTTTTTCTAATTCTTCTTTTTCGTTGTTGTACAGAAGCATGTTGTACAAAAGTATAATTGGCAATTTCTTTAGAAGTAAAATTCAGTTTGATCATTGCACAGAAAGTCATTTCTGAAGTCTCGAGTTCAGGGCTCAGGGATTTTAGTTTCTGAATAAATTCCGGATATAGCTCCTGAAATCTTGATAAAAACATTGAATCATTGGTTTTCGCCAATTCAATTACCTCATTAAATAGATTATTTTCTATTTGCTCCTTTAACTTATTGGTCTTAATATGTAATACTTGTTTTTTAAATTTCAAATGCCTGATTTTAATATAAGTAAACACTACCAGCCCCACAACTCCTGCTACTAAAAAACCTATAAACAACCACATTTTTCTTCTTTCTGCTCTTTCACTGTTTTGAATATCAGTGATAAATTTTTCAGTGGCGAGATTAACGACTTCTTTTTGTTGTTTATAAAAATGCTCATTAGTATCCCGATATAAAGATTTGTAATGGCTCTCCCTTTCCTTATCACCTGCTTTCTTATACATATCTGCCATAATATCATACATAACCATATCAAAGAACGGGCTGTAAACAGTTTTCACTTCTGAATTTATTTTCAAAGCTTTTAAATACAATGTTTCAGCTTCTGGGTAATTTTGGACCACATTATAATAATTGCCGGAAAAAAAATAAACAACGGCTCCCGTGGTACTATGAATAATCTCTTTTTCTTTTAACATGCTCTGATGCGACTGCTTAAGATAATAAAAAGCAGAATCCAGTTTATTAACCTGAATATATACATTAGTGAGCCACCCTTCTGTATAAGCCTGTTTTTTTATTTTTTCAGCCTTATGAAAATTTTTTAATGCCTCCTTGTAATTAGTAGCTTCGAACAAAATTTCACCTCTTTGGATATAAAACTCGGAGAGATATTCTTCTTTTATCTTATCATTATCAACCTCTTCAATAGCCTGTAATGCCAGAGTATTATAATTAAGAGCACTGTTATAAAGCTGAAGAAAAAAGTTGAGATCAGCATAACCATGATTCAACAATGCAATATGAAGTTTATTGTTAGACTGCTTAAGAATTTCTTTAGCCTTTTCTAACAAAAATAAAGCTTGTTTGGAATTACCAGATGCACTATTGATAAATGATAAGTTGATGTAGCAGAGGGCTTTTCCGTCTTCATATTTTTTTTTCTGAGCTTCCTTATAATATTTGGTATTCAACACTGTAAAATCCCTGTAATCACCGGATAAGCGAATTTTATTATTTTGCTCCAATAGTGGAATATCAAAGCTTTTAAGATACTTGTCCTGGGAGGAAGGCTCACAGGAAAAAAACAGAAATACAACGAATATCATTGTAAAACCTTTCAAGTTTAGCATTTTAACACCTGACATATCTACAATTAATTATTGCTTATTGATAACATAAATTTAATACAAATAAATTGTAAATACCAGCAAAATAATAACAATTAACTATTATTAAAAAATGATTAAATAAAATATACTAAAATTGCAAACTACAAAAATCTGATACAGATTCACATCACTTGGAATATTAATTATTTTATGATTCTTCCTTTCCATTGCTGTATAAAAGCATGTTGGGTATCCATGATATTTGCAATTTCTATAGAAGTAAAATTCAGCCAGATGCTAATTTCCGAGACTTCCAAACTAGGATTAAGTATTTTTAATTTTGAATAAACTCAGGATTTAATTCCTGAAATCATAGTAAAACTCAGGATCAAAAGCTTTAGCCAGCCAGCTGTTTTGTTAAACAAATTCCTGCTCACACGCTCTGTTAATTTGGTTCTGTGGGTTTGTAATGACTGTTTTTTTATCTTAGGCCTCTTATTTTCAGATATTAATCCCACAACCATACTAAGTATAGCAATATAAAGCCAAATTTTTGCTTCTGCCTTTTACTCTCTTTTTGACGTTGTTAAAACTATGCAGCAGCAATATTAACGGTATATTTTCGAGCACTTTACAACTTGTCCATTTCTGCATAATAACAATCCTTGTATTGTTTTTCCTTACTGGATCAGCCGTATTTCTATAAAGATTTATCAACGACTTACACATTCTTGCAATAAAGAAAAATCCGAATATTTCTTTAGTTCTTGAAATAATATTAATAATAACATAAAGAATTTAACAATACAATAACACCTATTTTGAAAAGGGCAAAATTATAAATTGTTAAAAAACTGATATAAATCGACATCACTTGGAATATTAAGTTTTTTCCTGATCCGTCTTTTGCGCTGTTGTACAGAAGCATGTTGTATATAAGTATAGGTTGCAATTTCTTTTGAAGTAAAATTTAATCTGATCATGGCACAAAAAGCAATCTCAGAATATTCAATTTCCGGATTTATTTTTTTTAAACTGGGGGTAAAATCGGGATATACTTCTTCAAATTTAACTAAAAATGCAGAGTCATTTTTTTTCGCGAGCTCAATAATTTCAATAAATCTATTTTGGTCCATTTGCCGTTCCAAATTTTGTGTCCTATGCTGCAGAAGCATTTTTTTCCTCTTTAAATTCCTTATTTTTTTAAAGGTATAAATATTTATAATCAGCGTAATAACAACTAGTAATCCGGCAAACCAGTACATTTTATATTTCTCATACTGTTCACTTTCTTTAGCCTCAGAAATAAACTCTTCAGTAGCCAGATTAATCGCTCCCTTTTGTTTTTCGTAAAAATGTTCTTTATTATAACTATATAGCGTTCTGTAAAAATGTTCTTTTTCCGGATTAACAGCTTTATGATACACCTCCGCCATAGCCTTATAAACCTCCATACTAAAATATGGCTTGTAAATATTTCTTGTCATAGCATTGATTTCCAACCCTTTTATATAAGCATTCTCTGCATCTTTGTAATGCCCAATCAAGCTATAATAATTACCGGAAAAAAAATAGATCACACTACCAAGGATATTATAATGGGTTATTTTTTCTCTTCCCATCATATAATGTGCTTGTTTTAAATAATATAAGGCAGAATCCCGTTTATTAATTTTCACATAAGAATTTACAAGCCACCCCGCCGTATAGGCCTGCTTTTTTATTTTTAAGGCTTTATGGAAATTAGACAAAGCTTTATTATAGTCAGGGCTTTCAAATAAAACCTGTCCTCTTTTAATATAAAATTGAGAAAGGTACTCTCTCTTTATATTGTTATTATTTATTTTTTCGAGAGCAGAAAATGCACGGGTATTATAACTCAGCGCATTATTGTAAAGGCCCAGAAAATAATTAAGATCACTGTACCCATCATACAACCAGGCTTTATGCAGGTTATTTTTAGATTTATTAACAATTTTGTCCGCCTTTTCCAATAAAAATAATGCTTGCCTGTAATTACCAACTACACTATTTACAAATGCCAGATTAATATAGCAAATGGCCTTGCCGTCCTCATAACCTTTCTTATGAGCACTTTTATAATATCTTAAATTGAGTTCAGTAATGCTTTTATAATCCCCAGACAAACGTATTTGCTCATTTTGTTTGATAAGAGGGTAATCAAAAGTCTTGAAAGATTCTTCTTCAGAAACAGAATGACATGAAAATAGTAAAAGTATACTAATTATAGGTACAATATATTTTATAATAATTATCCAAATATTAAATATGTTGGGCATCATTTTTCAATAAAAAGAATTAAAATTTACAGCTTTGTTTGTAATTGTAATAGTTATACAGGTATGTAAATAATTGACTGTAAAATGACCATTGAGTTTAAAAAATAGAATTATCAAATTATCAACCCTGAAAGCGTTCATTAATAATAAAAACATCTATTTTTTCTTAAGAAAACCTCAATTACACCATATATCCGTATACAGGAGAATTACCAAAGCGTAGTAGCTTAGTTGGCTCATATAATCCGGATACTTGTTTATGCAGTGCAAGTACAAATAAAACTTACGATCCTGATATCACCAATAGTTGAAATTGGTTTACAAAATCCTTTTGGATATCGGATTTTGTTTACTGTTTTCTTGATTATTGCAAGTAGCCAATTTTACGGATGCAAAATATGAAATGTAATCATCTTTACCTGTTTCGACAAGGATTGTTTCCACTTTAGGTGCGAGATATACTTTTTTCCTTTTCAATAAGTCTGTGTTTTGCTTTAGTTTCATCATGTTGTGTTGTTTCTTAATGTTATATTTTAAAGTTTCAAACCCATATACTACTTGAATACTTAATTATAATAGCCGCAAAAATCAATAATATATTTGAAACATATGCAAAACCATACACCATACATAGACCCTACATTACTGACAGTCAATGAATTAAAAAATAACGAGGGAAATATCCTATACCTTATATAAGGATAGGCATAGAGAAATAAAACAAATCTTACTTTAAGATACAAACTTGTTATTAGCAAAGGGCTGGTACTTGTAAGAAAAAGTAAAAAACTTTTAGAAAACCATTATTATTATAACAAGCCCAAATAAATGCAGGTAATTATCACACCAATTAATTACCTGCCAAAACACTTAAGTTTTAGTTTATACAAACAAATAAAATATGATGATTATATTATAGTGGCTTTTTCTTTTTACAAACATCAATTATACAATACAAAATTGTATAAACTAAATTGATCTAAGGCAAAGATAGCACCCTACTTAAATCTTATCTAGCTTAAATTATAATGAACAAAAAAAGACAGGAGTGCTACATTGACACTTTTTTTTTCATATGATAAGCTGATAGAGCACTAACCACAAAATAACCTTATATCTAAATTCCTAGAAATACTGATTCTTTTCCAACCTATAATTTCTGTTGTATAAAAACATATTCAACAGAAATTATAGGTTGATAGTTTCGATTAAACAGCAATACAACGAATCGATTCCCCCCAAGATTTATATGCATCTGAATATAAAACTACCTGCCCTGCATAAATACTCATCTCATAATTCGCTGTACTTGTTCTGTAATATCCACCTTCACCCCGAATCTTATATGAAGAATCAAAAAGTGAACCTGCATAGGCATCACGGAATCCAGCTGCGGGAAAAGTCAAATGAACATTTTTATTTCGTTTACTTACAAATACTTTTGCTGCTGAAAAATTGGTCTCTCCTTTACTCCATATCCCTACATTTCCTTGTACAGTAGAAGCTATAAGTGCATCATATTCTGTTTTAGTCGGAATACGAAAACCATTAGGACACGGGTCATTAGCCATTACCTTTACAGGAGAAGTTTCTGTTCCACTATTCCATGCATTGTTAGCTTTCCACGGATACCCTGTTCCTCTCCACCCAGAAATAGCTTCTGATGCTGTATAGGCATTGGCTACTTCTTGGATTTCTCCCCATTGGTAGTAATTTCCATGAAGTCCCTGAACTGAAGGATCTTGATCCGGATTAAGATTGGTATCTGCTCCAAGATTGTGACGCATCCATATTTCTCCATTAATACGAACGGCCTTCTGCCCCATATAATCAAGGTAGGTATCTGTGGGCACAATGTTTAATGTTACATTATACTTTACACCAGGGGTGATCATTAATTTATTTGCAAATGCAGTGAGTTTAGTGCGCACTATACTCCCAATAGTTATAGAATTTATGACAAGAGAGCCTGTAGAAGTATTTCCGTTTATAATTGTTGGATTACTAACAATAGTAGACAAATTAAGTGTCTGAAAAATAATATTAGAACGCCCCACAGTACCAGTACGTGTTATAGCTGCATCCTCAAGTTTTATACCAGCTGTAGGAAAATGGGAATCATAGGAAAGATCTGTGGCACTAACATTATATCCACTTAGGGAAGCATCAATATGTGTAATAATCTGACTGAATTTATGATTAAATACCACATTTAGATAGTTAGGCTGATTACCAACCAACTGCATCTCTTTCTTGAAATACATAAAGTCCGAAATCCCACTTAGTCCTGAAATAATCGAAGTAGAAAGAGTTTTATTCTGAGAGTTCGTGAATGTAACGACCGGAAGGGTCGCTGGGCTGTTAACAGAATACACAACAAATGTATAATTGTTTCCTCCGTCCAGATTAAGAGCCTGTGTACTGCTTTCCTGACCGTATATATAATTTCTCTCTGTAATATATTCTCCTGTTGCTTTATATACTATTAGCTTATATCTGATTCCTAAGGGGATAGTACTTACATCAGTATCAGCCTGCACCGAACTTATATTTGATAATGATACAGTAGCTTTTTGAACGGGTAAGACATCAGATGATACTCTAGCAATTAGCGTAAAATCATCATTAAATGGAATTTCATCTTGAAAAATCAGTAATGAAGAATCCGGCTTAACTACTGAAACTGCCGCTTGATTCTCTATATTTTGTACACGATCAAACATCTCGCCTTGCACATTTATTTTAACCACTGCATTAGTATTATCTGTATTAGAGTGATCAGTATCGGTACTACGACATGAAATTAACATAAAAAATACAAATAGCAATGTAGCACTCTCTCTTATAATGGGGTCTATAATTGTAAAAATTCTTTTTAACATCTTAATCCTATTTGTTAATTAAAAATATTAGTCTTTACTTATTTTACCAGCTAAGATCATCAGTCATATCAGTGCCTGTGTTCCATTCACCGGTTATCTGGCTATTAACATCTGTTGTAATAATAACTGCAGAAGCTGCTAAAAAGCTTCCCTCCATTTCTATAAAACTAAGACTTATTAGAGGTGGCATATAATCTTTTTTCTCATGCAACTTCTTTGTTGTTTGTTTTTTGTTATTATCTTCCATATTAATCATTTGTGAAATTTATTCTGTTTAAATAATAAAGCCTAAAGCTGATACAAACTATAAGGCAAAGCTCAATACTTATTTCGAGACAATAATAAAATTAGCATCATACATAGATGCTACAACTCAACAATAATTTGATTAGCAACAGATTATCTAATCTGTTAGGCATTTAGGGAAAAATTAAATAGAAGCAGCTTTAGTAAAAATTCTAATAAAACCAATGGCCACCTTTCATGAATATTACGGTAAATTAACAGAAGTAAAGAAAAAATATTTAAAAAAAATTAAAGCTATCCTAAGTCAGGTGCACAAATCAATGCATCTAAAAGAAATAACGTCAAATACATCTCGAGAGTCTGACAGTAGAACTGCTGTATGAAAATACAATTACTTGTATACCTTTGAGTGAAAACCTTACACTCTCATTATCTAAATCGATATCTCTAATTATCTTTATGGTAGACTATCTATAGAATTAATTTATGAATGAGAATAGTTGATAGCAATCTCATAAGACTTTTCCATACCCATTATCAATGGATTTATTTAACTTAAACTATTTAAAATATAGACAAGTATAGCGTCCATGATTAGCTTATTCCCGAAAAAACCGGTCGATTTAATATTGGGCATAAAATCGACCGGAAAGTCATAAAGACTTATTTTACAAAAAAATAAATACAAAGATGAAAGCTTATTATACACTTTCACACTTATGTATTTCTATTTTAACTATAAAAAATCAATTATTTACGGGACATTTTAGAATTTTGTTTATTTTATAGTAATTCATTGTTTATTCTTGACAACCAACACACATAAACACTTCTTATATTTATTACTAATTGCTTTGCAAAATTGAATAATTTTAATATTAATTACAAAAATAAAAATCCTACATATACCCGACATCTCATTAAAATTAAAAAACTTTCACCTATAACACTCGTGAAAAGACCCTTTAGTACAAACTCCAGTATCTTCATTGGACCATGTGAGACCATTAGATCAATTGAAAAACATTTTACACCAACCAAATATAAATAGTGCTAAAGTCAATAAATCCACAGTATAATTCAATACTCATATAAGAAGGACAACTATTACAATAAAAAAATATATGAAAATAAAAACAGAGGGAAATCTATCAATAAACCCAATTAATTTACACCATATTCTTTAAGCCATCTAACTATATCAGCAAATATAGACTGCTTATCTTTTGTACGTTTTAAAGGATTATGTCTTGCTCCAGAAACTACGATCAATTTATTTTGGACATTTATTGTTTTAAGTTCATTTTCGAGGGTATAAGCCTGTTCAATGGGAACAATATTATCCTTATCCCCATGAACAATCATAATAGGAATTTGTCTTACAAATTTTGCGGGACTGCTCATTATATAAGCTTCCGGTATTTCGTTTCCAGGTTTCCAGACGACTTTGTTTTCTGACATTTTATTCAGGGTTTTAAAGAGGAGACCTCCAAAAAGATTAGCCCTTATTTTCTCCAAGGTTTGTATATTTGTAAAATCTGTAGGGCCACATATGTCTACTATGCTTTTAATCTGAGGATTTCTTGTATAGGCATACATCATTGAAACATGCGCACCTGAACTACCTCCTAAAATTGAAAAACCTTCGTTTCTGATATTCCATTCTTTAGAGTGGGATGCAAGATATTTTACAACATTCTCTATATCATCTAAAAGCTCAGGAAGATGAGTATCTGTAGAGTTTGCATAACGGTAATTTAGATTCGCTACCGCAATCCCCTGTGAAAGAAGATATTTAGAAAGCTCTGTCAATTGTCTTTTATCTCCCGTTGTCCATGCTCCTCCGTGGATACTAATCAAAAATGCGGTTTGGATACTTCTGTTAGCAGGGAGATAAACATCCATAACATTTCTTTTATATAGGCCATATTTTACATTGAGGAGTGCTTCTTCATGTTTACTATCATATATTTTTTTTGTACTCTTAGTACCTATATTTTGCGTCGAACAATTTACAGCTACTAGCCCAATCGACAGAATTATAATTTTAAAATATTTCATTCCAGTTAGTTTCTTATTTATTTTAAATGAATATTCCTTATTGCTCTTAAGACATTTATTTATACATGATATATAGAATGATGGAGAATTGTTTTTGATTGTATAAATAACATACTTTACTAATTATTTCTTAAGATAAAGATTCTTTCTCCAAAAATTTAAAACTGTAGGTAATTGGCATCGAAATGCTTTTGAAGCTTCTTTCATTCCATACTTTTGCAATACTCCATAATGTCCCTCATACCTATCCGAAATTTTTAAATATCTTTTAATTAATTTGCAAATATTAAGAGTTCAGTACCCACTCATTTACCGGGTCTCTTAATTACAGTGATTTTATGTTATAATCAAATCTAATTTAAAGGCTAAGTTTATGGAGTAAAAGTAATAAGCTTTCTCCTTTATCTTCTGTAAAATGTGATTAAACAATATACTACATGTACCCTACATTCATCAAACTAGTATTGCAGCTATATGATTTTGTAATGATATTTTGTGCATTTTTATTGCTTTAAACCAATTATAAAATCTGGTTGAGATTAGAAAGCATCTATATAAAGTATATATTATTAAAATTTTAAATAAAAATATTTTGAATTATCATAATAATAAGACGCTAGAAACAATCTCTTTATTAAAAAAGGTGATTTAATTACAAAAATAGGGAATGAAAAATTGATATGACAGAAAGAGTGAAAGCAATTAAATCCGATGAAAAAATAAAAAAGCGAAAACTAATTTAGTTTTCGCTTATCGAGTGAGCGTGGGAGGAGTCGAACCCCCAACCTTTAGAGCCGTAATCTAACGCTCTATCCAATTGAGCTACACACCCGTTTAAAGGTTTGCAAATATAGTGCTTTTTTTATAGATATTCAATAAGTAATTTATCAGAGAGACATATACAAGGGTAAATCATATGCAGTGATTTAAGAACCTATCCAACAACTGCGTCAATAATACCGATAATAATTGTTGAAATCCAGCCTCCTGGGTCTGGTTCTGAGTGAATAGCTTTCGCAATTGTTCTTGTAATTAATCCGAATATAATCCACGTTAGTATGCCCATAATTTATAATTTTTAAGTGTTAATAATTTGGTATTCGTTGCTTTTAAACTCACAAACACAATGCTAACATCCTATTTCCACTACTATTTGGATAATTTACTAACTTAGTATTTACAATATGTTTATGATATCCTTCCTTTAGTATAAACAGAAATAGTATTCATTTTTTGCAAAGTATTTTTAGATCTAAAACTAATCTTATCTAAAGTCATAACAATGTATATCGGCTCTGTAAATAAAGAGCGAGTGTAAGAAATCTCTTACACTCGTTTATTATAATTAGCAACCTTAATTAAATTATGGACATGGTACAATTTTTCGCCCTTCTCCATAACCGACTAACAGGGTTAATCTTGTAACCTTCATTGTAGCTATTACATCGCTAGTTGTATCAAACTTCCAGGTAATCCTATTAAACTGAGTTCCGCCAAAAAGCTCTAATAATTCCAATCGACTGGATAAATTCCTCCTTCCCATAATAGATACAGACCCATCTAGGCCTATTTTATTCTGATACAGTTGTCTTAGGATTTGTTGTAGAACCATTTATATTATAGATCTGTGAATTTCCCGAAGATTCTCATAGAGTTTTATCCGATTCAAAACGAATATTCTGAGGTAGTCCACTAATCCCGGACTCAAACTGAATTTCCTGATTTGCCAGATCTACACCATTGATGTTTAGATTAAATGAATTATCGAGCTCGTAAACTTCAAACGTAAAACCAGCGTTTGCTGGCAGAAAAGTAAAGCCTTGTGATATTCTGTCTTTACTAGAAGTCGCAGGTTCATACATGCTGAAATCATATGAGGGTGTAGAGATAGCTGTACAAGCAAATTTTAAATAAGATTATACCTAACCTCCGGGCTAATTACAAGATTTGGACCTGATATATTTGTTTCACTTTCGTTCCAACTGTCAAAGAACTAAAAGTTAAAGTAGCCATATCACTTGCTGCAGCACCTGGATTTGCCATTAAGAATGGCTTACTTCTCCATATAGGATTTGAAGTAGAATTTTCGGTGAAATCCAGCGACTTGGTTACTCCAGCCGTCCTATAGGTAATAACACCAGTAAAAAGTTTTATACTATTTCCTGTGGCATGCTGATTGGTGATAACAGGTGTATCAATTGCTTTAATACCATTTCCAGAAGCAACAGCCGTTGCATCAACAACCGTTGTAATCTGACTAAACTTATGTTTTAATATAACACTTAAAAGGTTATTACCTTTTCCAACCCTAACATTATCAGCTCTGAAATACATCAAATCATCATTACCTGAAACAGGTGTTAAAATTGCCGAAGAAAGGCTACGGTAATATCCGCAGGTGCTGTTGATGAATTATAAGACAGAACAACAAAATCATATTTGTGAACCATTTCTGTGTCACCATCTAAGCTCATCGAAGTACCATCATCCGGAGTAGAGTTTCCGACAGCATCTATTGTATAGACTTTAGTAGCAGCTTTACTACCATCACTTCTTCTGTAAGCTATAACGCTATACTTTACATTAAATCCCTTTAAAGGGTTAGTATCTGCTATTGTATTTTTTACATTAGTTTGTTTGGCTAATGAAGAAACAGGAGTAAGGGTAGCTATAAAAGGTTGATCATCACTCATAAATCTCACCTCCTGTTCTTTGCCGCTGTAAATTGCACTTTCATGGTTAAGGGATGCCGATGGTTCAATAGTTTCTGTTGTAAAGTTGCTTTCAGAAAGCTTGAAATTTAAAACTGCTGAACCATTGGTAATTAAATTATCTCCGGGATTATCTGCTATATTATCCGTACTTCTGCATGAAGCTACCAGAAATAAATATGATAATCCAACAATTGTAGTTGTTTTTTGAAATTTCTCATTTGTTTGTGAATTAATAGAATTACATCATATATTGAAATTTAATTACCATTCAATAGTACGATTATCATTCGGGTCTTTTTATTACAGTTTATCCAGTCGTATATAAATAATCACCTTTTTCTAACTCTACGCCTGTAATAGTAGCTTTACCTTCCATTATAAAAAGTTCATCGACTGTAGGATGATTGCGATGTGGATAACTTGTTTCCTGCTCAAACTTTAAAAGGATTGTTGTAGAGCGATTTTTCATCTATTTACAGATAACAGAATTTGTGTAGTAAACTTATATCTATCACCTATGGCAATTGTAAAATCAGTTGGTTAATTTCTATGAGACACATAATGCGCGAATCAAAAAAAAAGCTATATTTGCCAATACAAAAAATAAGAAATGATATTGTCTAACTTAAAAAAGGGAAAGAAACAGAACTTGCGTAGAACTTCGTGAGTCATTTTCCTTTGGTTAGAATTGAAATATATAAGGAGCTTGTCATCACGACAAGCTCTTTTTTTTGCTTATAATCATTAACAATTTAAATATATTTATGAAAGTATTAAAATTTGGAGGAACATCAGTAGGAAGCCCGGAAAGAATTGAACAACTATTACCTATTATCAGATCTCAGGCTGCAGATAAACATCTGGTTGTATTGTCTGCCGTTTCCGGAACCACAAACGATCTCGTTACATTATCCGAGCTATATGCCAAAAAAGAAGACAAAGTTGCTCAAAAACATATTGATATACTTTACGATAAATATAAAAAATTTGTAAAAGAACTATTCAAAACAGAGTCAGGAGTTTTAGAAGCATTGGCTTTTATCGATAATGTGTTTCAGTTATTGTATAGGTTTGACAGTGCAAATTTCACTACTAAAGAAGAGCGTATTATCTTAGCTCAGGGTGAGATTATTTCCACAACTATATTTCATCTGCATCTAAAAGAAAAAGGTATTTCTTCAGTATTATTATCAGCATTAGACTTTATGCTTATTGATAAAGAAAGTGAACCTGATATAGAATACATAAGAGAACATGCCACTACTGAAATGGCAAAATTCCCTGATGAAAAATTATTTATAACCCAAGGATATATTTGCCGAAATGCACAAGGTGAAATTGATAATTTGAGAAGAGGAGGCTCAGACTATACAGCATCCTTATTAGGAGCTGCGTTACAGGTGGAAGAAATTCAGATTTGGACAGATATTGACGGGTTTCATAATAATGATCCCCGCTATGTACCAAACACTAAACCTATTGCCCATCTAAATTTTGATGAAGCTGCCGAACTGTCTTATTTCGGAGCAAAGATTCTGCACCCTCAAAGTGTCTTTCCGGCAAGAAAATATAATGTACCCGTTCGGTTATTGGACACCATGAATCTCAGTGCATCGGGAACATTGATTTCGGGAGAGACAAAAAATCTAAATCAAATTGTAGCTATTGCTGCCAAAGATAATATTACTGCAATTCGTATTCAGTCTTCCAGAATGTTAATGGCTTATGGATTTTTGAGGAAAATTTTTGAAGTTTTTGAAACCCATAAAACTCCAATTGATATGATTACTACCTCTGAGGTAGCAGTTTCTCTGACGATCGACCAGACTGAGTTTCTTTCAGATATAATAAAAAAATTAGAAACTTTCGGAACTGTAGACACTGATTATGATCAATCTATCATTTGTATTGTTGGTGATTTCAAAAAAAACAATCATGGACTGGCAACTATAGTTTCTGAAGCTGTAAAGCATATTCCGGTACGAATGATTTCTTATGGTGGGAGTGAAAATAATATTTCATTATTAGTTCCGACAAGTTATAAAATTGAAGCACTAAGATCACTGCACAACAGATTATTCTAAGAATAAATCGGCAACAATAAAGCCCGTGATCAAATTATTATCACGGGCTTTTATCATAAATAGATAATCGGATTAAAGAATCTCCACTTCTTCCGGAACTATAAACATAATCATACATCCATTCTCTGATTTTACAGAATGCTTGAAATTAGACGGCGTATACAAATAATCACCTTTTTCCAACTCTGCTCCTGCAATAGTAGCTTTTCCCTCCATTATAAAGAGTTCTTCACCTGCAGGATGATTGTGATAGGGATAACTTGCTCCCGGCTCAAATTTTAAAAGGATTGTTGTAGAGCGGTTTTTCTCAGGATCAAATTTTAAGGATTTCACAAAAATACCTTCATAATGAATTCCTTTTTCAATTAAAGGGTGCCAGTCTTTTTTTTCTGTCTTTACAATGTAGTCATAGATGTTTGTGTTCATGATATTGAATGTTAAATTGTTATTGATGTAAAAGCTGATCCAAGGACCATAAATAATGAGAAAAAGTACTCAGCAAGAATGCCCCGGCACTGAATACAAAAACAGAATAGTCCAATGGCTCTTTACAACCAAAGGAAATACTCATTGCAATGCCAAATAGAATAGTGAGAACTGCAGCACATAAAGCAGTTTTATGTACCCGATAACCTATGAGAAGTAAGATCCCAATGGAAGATTCTGCAAGGGTACATAGTACTGAAAGACATGGAATCCACGAATGAGGTAAAAACGAATTTACTTCAGCCGTATACTGGACAAATTTGTTCCATCCCGAAGACTGTGCTCCCCAAAGGTTTAATCTGCTTGATACAGCGGATAAAAATCCCACTGCCAGTGCTATTCTCAGTAGAAAAACAGCGATATCTTGTCTCACTTTCATAAGAGTAATTTTTAGTTCTTAATGACAGGTACAAAGTTCTGGGAAAGTGTATTCCTAAAGAATAGACAATTCTTAGAAAAGCATATAATATTTGAAGATGATGCGAATTTTTGTAATAAGAATATATCCACCGGATCTGTATAAACACCGGAAAGAAGTAGATATAAGGTTTAGTTACATCTATTCCATAGGTTAATTCCGGATTGCCTTTTGATAGTCTTTTGGAGAAAGGGAAGTATGCTTCTTGAAGAAATTAGAGAAATAAAAAGGATCATTAAAACCAAGCTGATAAGCAATTTCCTTTACGCTCAATTTTTCATACAGTAACAATCTTTTTGCTTCAGAAATAATGAGACTGTAAATTACATTTTGAGCTGTTTTATTGGTATGAAGCTTTGAAACTTCATTCAATTTAGCTTCTGTAGTACCCAGAAGATCTGCAAATCGGGAGACAGGATAGTTTTCAGAAAAATGATTTCGGACACTTTCCAGGAAATTCAAAAACAAAGCATCGGGTTTCCATATTTCACCTCCATTAGCAATTTTGCTCCGGTTAATTTCCACCAATAAAAGTTCGACCATAGAATGAGTAGAAATAAGGTACTGATAAGGTTTTTCATCTAATTCTTTTTCAATCAGGCTAAGTGTTTCAGTGAAAAATACAGGATGATGAATACTGATGACTTCATTCATTCCAAAATGACAGAAAAGTCCATTATGGAAAATCAGCTCAATATCGCTGTCGCTTTTAGAGAAAAAATCCAAAGTAAATTCAAGAGCCATAAGTTCTCCTTCTACAGAGATTAACTGATGAAACTGTCCGGAAGTTATGGTAACCAATTGTGAAGCTTTCAGTATAAAAATATTTTCATCAATCAGGATTTCTGCACTTCCCTCTTTACACCAAAACAAGGTATACTTCACGACCCGTCTTGGCTCAGGATGTCCTGCCTGATGAAAATATCTTATTATTTCAATCATTTATTAACCTTATTAAAATGGGAACTTCTGATATTATTTAGTCTTAATTCACTAAAAACTAAATTACAAAAAATGGCAATTTAAAACACATATTTCGTACTGAATCTAAGAATTGTTGTTGTTGTTGTTGTTGTCGCTTCATATTAAGCATTTGTCAGCTATTTTCTTATATCAAGTCATTATCTTTGTGATAGCTATTACAACTTTATTCGCTAAATCATATAATTAAAAAGATTCTCCGTGATGAACAAATACAACGCTTATATTTTTGATTTCGATTATACCCTGGCTGATTCTTCCAAAGGGATTATTATGTGTTTTCGTTATGTTTTGGAAAACCATGGATATCATGATGTAAGTGATCATCAAATAAAACTCACGATCGGAAAAACATTAGAAGAATCTTTTAGTATACTGACAAGCATTACAGATAAAGAAACACTTACTTCATACACAAAAGAATATGTAAAAAAGGCCGATGACTGGATGACAGCCAATACTGTACTTTTTCCAGAAACTTTATCTGTTTTGAATACATTAAAGGAGCGTGGCGCTAAAATAGGCATTGTATCTACGAAGTATCGTTATCGTATCATGGAATTTGTAGATAAAGAGTTCTCAAAGGGATTCTTTGACATTATTATAGGAGCTGAAGATGTGACTGCACATAAACCGGATCCTGCCGGATTGGTTTTAGCAATCAATAGCCTACAATCAGATTTGGAAAAGTGTTTATATATAGGTGACAGCATCATCGATGCAAAAACGGCACAGGCAATTGGGGTCGATTTTTACGGAGCTCTAAACGGCATCACTACAAGAGAAGAACTTCTTGTCTATCCATATGTTAAAATCTCCGATAATCTAAGTGATTTAATCTAAGATTCATAACTGTACAAAATCAAAAAATCGAATATCAGGTAGTAATTATATCTGATATTCGATTTTTATCTATCATTAACTATTTATAAACAACTATGGACACGGAACAACCTTCCGTCCTTCTCCATAACCAACTAACTGTGTTAATCTGGTAACCTTCATTGTTGCAACAACATCATTAGTTGTATCAGATTTCCAGGTAATCCTGTTGAACTGAGCGCCACCAAATAGCTCTAAAAGCTCCAATGGGCTGGACAAGTTTCTTCTTCCCATCATCGATACAGATCCATCTGGTCCTATTTTTATTCTGACAACTGCTGTCTTAGGATTTGTTGTAGATCCATTTATATTATATATCTGTGAATTTCCGGATGCCCCCCATAAAGTTTTATCCGATTTAAAACGAATATTCTGAGGTAAGCCACTAATTCCCGATTCAAACTGAATCTCCTGATTCGCCAAATCTACACCATTAATTTTAAGATTAAAGGAATTATCCAATTCGTAAACCTCAAAAGTAAAACCTGCATTTGCTGCCGGAAAGGCAAAACCCTGCGAAATTCTATCTTTAGTAGATGTAGCAGGTTCATACATATTGAAATCATATGACGGCGTAGAAATAGCTGTACAAGCAAATTTTAAATTAAGATTATACCTAACTTCCGGGCTAATGACAAGATTAGGAACCGATATATTTGTTTTCACCTTTGTACCAACTGTCATAGAGTTAAACGTTAAAGTAGCCATATCGCTTGCTGCAATCCCTGGATTAGCAATCAACAGAGGTTTACTCGTCCATATAGGATTTGTAGTAGGGTTCCCACTAAAATCCACTGCTTTAGAACTCCCCGTTGCTCCGTAGGTAACAACCCCATCGGATAGCTTTATACTATTTCCTGTGGCACGCTGATTAGTCACAATCGGAGTATCAATTACTTTAATTCCATTTCCAGACGCAACATCCGAGGCATCAACAATGGTTGTAATCTGACTGAATTTATGCTTTAAAACAACACTTAGAAGATTATCTCCTTTTGTAACTCTTATATTATTAGCTCTGAAATACATCAAATCATTATTTCCGGAAACAGGAGTTAAAACAGCAGATGAAAGATTGCCTGAAATATCTGCCGGAGCCGTTGAAGAATTATAGGACAATACTACAAAATCATATTTGTTAACTGTTTCTGTATCACCATCCAGTGTCATTGCAATGCCATCGTCGGGAGTAGAGTTCCCGGCAGCATCTATTGTATATACTTTGGTAGCAGCTTTGGTTCCATCAGTTCTTCTGTAGGCAATAACTCTATATTTTACATTAGGGCCTTTTAATGGATTATTTACAACATCAGCCAAAGTGTTTTTTATACCAGCTTGTTTAGATATAGAGGAAACAGGAGTAAGCGTAGCAATAAAAGGTTGATCATCACTCATGAATTTTATCTCCTGTACCTTTATTGTTGAAAGAGACACCTTATGTTGAAGAGAAGCCGTTGGGTCAATAGTCTCGGTTGTATAATCATCTTCGGAAAGATTGAATTTTAAAGCAGCAGAACCATTGGTAATTAAATTATCTCTGGGATTATCCAATATATTATCAGTACTTCTGCATGAAGTTACCAAAAATAAATATGATAGCCCTACAATTGTAGTAGTTCGTTTGAAATTTCTCATTTGTTTGTGAATTAATAGATTTACATCATAGTCAAAAAGTTTACTTACCATTCAATTGTTCGGTTATCATCCGGATCTGTTGTCCATTCTTCCTGAACCTGTCCACCAGAATTTGAGGGTAATACTCTGGCAGATCCTGCAGCTATCCCCTGCTCCATTTCCATAAGAAGCAAGCTTACTCTTGGAGTTATATACTCCTGTTTTTTCAAATCATTCATTTATATACATTTTAATCTTTCTTTATTTTCTTTAATGATAATAAACAAAATAGCCTATTACATTATACATCTTAATTTAATAAAAGCAATTTTCAAACAATAAATAATATATAACTATTTAAAAATCAGCAGTTTTAATAATTAAAAAAACGACTGCAAATTTACAAATATTATCTTATTGTATTAAAAATAAATACATTACAACGATATATGTATTAAAATAAGATTTTACTAATTGATTATTCTCAATATATAGTAAATAATATCCACCATTTCTTGATACAGCAATTAATATGAATGGCAAAAAAAGCAAATCAAAAAGTTATTTTTTGTAAGAATTAATCTCTTAGAATAAGTTTGTTTTTTAACCCCACCTTCGGCAGGAGTATTAAACATTTTATTACACATGTACAGGATATTTCACAACATAAAAAATGATGCAAAGAAAACAGAGATAGGGAAAGAGTTCAGATTATCTAAACACTAGTTGTTGATTAAAGGAGTTCTTACTGAAAATATTCAAGAAGCTCCCGTCGATAAGTATTACCTATAGGCAAAACAATTCCTGTATCTAGTTCTACCTGACCACCTGAAATTTTACTGATGCGTTTCAGCGCTATAATATATGATTTATGAATTCTCATAAACAGTTTTTTATCCAGCTTCTGCTCTGTTTCTGTGGTTGTTGTAAGGCTTAGGTAGTGGCCATTCGTAGTAAAAACTTTCACATAATTGCCCCAACTTTGGATATGTGCAATTTCATCATAACTGACTTTAATTACATTACCGTCAACTTTTAGGATGATAAAAGGCTCTTGCAAAATCAATTCGCTTTCCGGGGCCTTTGATGATTCAACAGGTTGTGGAAGCCTGAAAAAAACATTTTCTATCGCTGCCATAAATCTGGCAAGATCAATTGGTTTTACCAGATAATCTACAACCCTGTATTCATAACTTTCCAAGGCATACTCTTTATAAGCAGTGGTTAGAATAACAAAAGGTGGATTCCGAAGTGCTTTCAGCATCTGTAAACCACTCATTCCTGGCATGTTAATATCTAAAAAAACGAGATCGACAGGATTACTGTACATATAATCCATAGCTTCAACAGGATTATAAAAAGATTCCTTTAGCTGCAGCTGTTTCAAATCTTTAATGTAGTGACGAAGTACCAGATGAGCACCTTCTTCATCATCAATAATAATGCAT
Source organism: Elizabethkingia sp. YR214 (assembly GCF_003058195.1). Taxonomy (GTDB): domain Bacteria; phylum Bacteroidota; class Bacteroidia; order Flavobacteriales; family Weeksellaceae; genus Elizabethkingia. Next base: position 35,698 of record NZ_QBUH01000011.1, on the reverse strand, counting down.
TTAAGAATTTTACTCATGATTATAATATTTTAAACTTAAAACCAAATTAGTCTGATACTCCTCAGATTCTTCTAAAATATCCAACATATAATGTTCACTATAGAGAAGTTCCAGGCGTTCACGAATATTAAGTAAGCCAATACCAGTAGAACTTGTTTTAAGACTTTGATCCGGCATAGAATTATGCACACTCATTCTGAGGACTCCGTTTTCAAGTTGAACTACTATCTTAACAAACCATTCCCGCTCAGTGGTCAAACTATGTTTAAAAGCATTTTCTACCAAAGTAATAAGTATTAGAGGAGCAATCTGGTAATTATGAGCATTCATTTCTTTATCCTCAATATTATATTCTATCACACAGCGTTTACCTACCCGCTCCTTTTCCATAGCAATATAATTTCGGATAAAAGAAAGCTCTTCTTTTAGATTTACAATATCCTTATTTGCATTTTCCAGCTGATACCGCATTAAATCAGAAAGCTTCAGGATGAGTTCCGGAGTTCTGGATGGTTCCGCCAGGCTAACGCCATAAAGATTATTGAGCATATTAAAGAAAAAATGTGGATTAAGCTGAGCATGAAGATATTTGATGTTCATCTCACTTAGCATCAGCTGGGCTTTATTTTTCTTTTCAAGCTCCCTGGAATAATTACGTATCAGAAATAATGAGAGGAATGCAGCTATACTAATTGAACACAGAACAACATTATACAAAAAATCCTTAAAAAGTATTACATCTGCAGTTTTGTAATATTCAGGATCTATCCAGTAATAGTCAACTGCTAATAGTAATATTGCCCCCAGAATAATAAACAATGTACCACTAAGATAATAGCGCACATATTGTCCGGTTATAAAAAAAGGAAATATAAAATAACGATGTAAGATAGCCTGGCCATAAAGCAATGCAAGGAAAACCATATTCTTGACAAGGTACATCATAGAGACGGGTTTGATGAAATCCGGAACCATCGTCAATATGAATATTGCGCCAAAGAAAATTATTTCGTCGAAATATCGCTTCTTATACCATTTTTCTGCCTTAGCCATTAACCTTTTATTATACAGCAAAGTAGATTCATTTTCACGGAATATGCAAATACTAAATGACAAACACATTACAACACGTTTATCAGACGATTCATCATTTAAATTTCAGTTTCTATGGGCTTTGTGATTGCTTTGCAGTTCTAAAACAAGGCATTATGAAAACGATAAAGATATTTTGGTGGTACTGTCTGATATTAGGCTTTGTAGTAACTCCCGGCAAACTATTCTCACAAACAACACCAGAGAAAGTTGTAAAGATAAAAGGTATTGTAGTCAACAGTGCGGATAATAAAGCACTTTCAGGTTCTGTTATTGTTTTAAAATCTGAAACCGGAAAAGTATTGCACACCATTACCTCATCTGCAGATGGTTCATTTTCAGCTTCGATTCCCAAACACTTGAAAATAAACATTAAAATCAGCTATTTAGGCTATAATGACTATACTTATGAAACCACAAGTCTGGAAAATGAAGACCTTGATCTCGGAAGAATCTCTTTAGAAGAAAAGAGCAGCAACATTAAAGGAGTTGTAATTGCGGGAAGCAGAAAGAAACCTCTTATCCAAAATGGAAAAGACAAAATAGTCTACAATGCAGATTCCGATATTAGTAACAAATCGGGAAATGCAACAGATGTCCTTCGTAAAGCACCGATGCTTACAGTAGGAGCCAACGGAGAACTTAAGCTGAGAGGTAACTCTAATATTAAAGTTCTGATTAATGGTATTCCTTCAGGAATAATGGCCAAAAATCTAAAAGAAGCGCTGAAAATGATTCCGGCCAGCTCTATTGTTTCAGTGGAAGTAATTACAAATCCATCAGCAAAATATGAAGCCGAAGGCGCCGGTGGTGTCATTAATATTATCACAAAGAAAAAGCTGAAAGGAACCAGTGGGTCACTCGATTTATCCGGAGGAAATCTGGAACAATCCGGAAATCTTGCTTTGAATATTGCAACGGGAAAATTTACTATTTCGGCTATGGGCAACTATAGTGAAGAGCGTGAAGAATCAACTGCTGAAATGGAACGTATATCTCTGTCTGGTCAGCAGCAAACAAGTCATCTTTTTCAGAAGAAAAATTCTCTTCAGACCGACAAAGGCGGTTCGGCAGGACTTACCGTTAAATATCAGCCGGATTCCCTTCAGACTATAGAAACCAGCTTCTCTTATTGGAAAGGATCCTTGCCACAAAATGGAAACCTGTACAATCGCTATAACAATAACTCAGTTACAGATGAATACCTCCAGAAAATAAAACAATCCGGAAGATTCGATTACAAAGAATGGGTTGTAAACTACCAGAAAAAATTCCGCCCCGAAGGACAGGAATTGCAACTGGTAGCACAAACATCCTACTCTACTGAGCTCTCAGACTATCTGACTGAACAATATAAAATGGACGGTAAACTGGCTTTCCGCGAAACCGGTCCCAACAGAGGGTCTGAGAAAGAATGGAGCATACAGGCGGATTACGCTCAGCCGTTAAACACTTCCGGAAAGATCCTGTTGGAGACCGGGGTTCGTTATTATAAAAACAGATCCCAAAGCTCGTATGAAGTTATTAACAGTCATATTCCCGTAGATCCTTCACGTTTAGGTAATATAAAGTATATACAGGATGTATTTTCAGCCTATATGACATTGAATTTCGAAACGGATAACGATTGGACTTTCCGTCCCGGAATAAGATTGGAGAAGACATTTGTAAATGCTAATTTCCAGTCCGGATCTCCTTTTAAAAGAAACTTTACAAATTGGATTCCAAATTTACTGATTGTAAAAAAGCTTAATGAAAACCATGAACTTAAATTCAATTATACAGAAAGGATACGACGTCCGTGGATTATGGATCTCAATCCATATAGCAATGCCAGTGACCCGCTGAATATTACTTCCGGAAATCCTTATCTGGAGCCTGAGCAAACCAGGAATATAGAACTTTCCCATGTGTTTACAACTATTAAGAAAGCATCATTAACGAGTAGTGTATATTACAATTTCAACAAAAACTCTATTGAGCCGGTTACCATAGTTAATAAGGACGGAATATCTTATACCACACCTTCAAATATTGGAGAGAATAACCGTTTGGGAGCTAATATCAGTACAATTTTTAGTCCTGTAAAAAAATGGACTGTAAATGCCAATGTCGAAGTTTTTTATCTTCAGTTCCGTAGTAAATCTTTAGGGTTGAACAATACCGGAACTTTTTTCACCACAAGTTTGAGCAATACCGTATCACTACCAGATAATTTAAGTCTAAGTATATCGGGGGATTACGGAAACGGATTTATTACACTTCAGGGAAAAAATTCTGCTAATTATTCTTACCGTTTTGCAATAAGTAAACAACTTCTGGACAATAAAGCGAGCCTTACCCTTGCTATTATCAATCCTTTTCAGAAAGCATTTAGAGAAAATGTGTATGCATTTGCACCCACTTTCCAGAGTACAAGTATAAACAGATATTATAACAGAGCTGCAACGCTTACTTTCAGCTGGCAATTTGGAGGCTTGAAGCCGGCTCATGACAGGGAAAGTCGTTTTTCGGATGAAGGAGATGACAAGCATATGAGAGGAAAAAAACTAAAATAAGAACAGACAGATTTCATGTTGTCAGAAAAGTACATATATATCATTTTTTCACTTCTTTAAAGAAGATTTTTGCTTCATTAGTCACAGATCTCTTACTTTAAAGACACAGATCCTGCAAATGACTGTTTGCAGGATCTTCTTTATTATCCGGATAGAGTCGCTTATTTAATGCTTTATTGGTTATTCTATCTATTTCAAAATATTTTTTATGTTAAATCACAGTAAAAGGAATTATATATACATTTACATATCAACCAATTAAAAAAGAGTTAAAAGAAATTAAAGCTGGAGATAATGTCTGTCCAAAAAATCAGATCAATTGTAATGGAAGATGTATAGTACCCGAACATCTAATAGAACAAGAACATTGTAATTAAATATTATACAATGATAGAATTGCAAAGCAGCAGCTCTATAAAAAGAAAAAGGCTTAAACAATGTTTAAGCCTTTTTTGTTGTATAAAATTTTAAATAAATATAATAACTTATTTTTTAGCTTTTACATCAATTGCGATTTCGATGTCTTTGCTGATCATCCATTCAGCCGGATCTGATTCAGTAGTACCGAATTTAATTCCCCAGTCTGTTCTGTTTACAATAAATTTAGCCTGAATAGCCGCAGCATCAGCAGTAACATCTACTTTAGCAGGGAAAGTAACGTTCATAGTTTTTCCTAACAAAGTAAGATTTCCGCTTATTATTTTATTAGCTCCTGCAACAGCATCTTTTGGAGTTTCCTTCAAATCTGCTACGCTTGTAATTTTGAAATCAGAAACAGGATTTTTCTCTACATTAAAGAAGTCAGGATTCTTCAAGTGAGCTTCAAGTTCTGCTGGCTTTTTATCTGCTTCTGTTACTGAAGCCGGATCTACTTTAATAGAAGTCATATCAATAATAAAGTTACCAGCAGCAACCTGTCCACCTTCAATGCTCAGATCTCCTGATTTTACATTAAGAGTTCCCCAACGAGGTGCAAATCCTCCTTTATGGAAAGCTTTCCAGTTTACTACAGATGCTACTGTATCTACTGCCAACTTTTCTCCTTTGCTTTCTGCAACTGACTGCTCAGAAGCTACTGATGTATCCGTTTTTGCTTTGTTACATGATGCTGCAAGCAATCCTACTCCTACTAATGCTAATACACTAATTTTTTTCATATTATTATACTATTTATAAATTCTGTTGTTTTTCGGAGACAAAAATAGAAAAACCTGATTGCGGTTTCATTAACATACATCAAGAAATACGTTTTTCTCTTTTTTATGCCCATTAACTGCTCATCATGCAATAAGACAAAAAGTGAGTATGGAAAAGGCCTAAGCGATGTTTAAGCCACTTTATTTTATAATCTAAAATTCTTTAATTTTTTTTTATTTCATCAACATCTTTATTCCTAAATTAAGGATGCTATATATAAATTATTCTTTTAATCAGTTTTGCAGAAAACTATATTGGTACAGATTTAATGGAAAACCTTCTTAATCCGTTAAAAATAATTTCCTCAAATAGAAAAGTACAAGATTTTGATAACCCTATCGGAATTAATAGACACGATATATTACATGGCCAGAGCTATGATTATGGAGAAAATCCTATTAATAGCTATAAAGCACTTTCATTATTATTTTATATTGCAAATATTGTTTTGGAAGCATCCATTGAATAATTAGTAATCAACAACTGACAGCAAAAAACGATATTAAATTTTCTATATTTCTATCAGTTTAAAATAATCTTAAGCTCAGAAATAAAATAAGGAATCTCTAATTCTTCATTTAAATAATACTTACCATAGTTTAAATATGTCATAAAACATACCTTTTTAAATATAATATTAATTTAGTATTTAGAAAATATTATATTTTTTTTTAACTACATATACATTTATAGCATATAAAATACATGTAGCTCTATCTACTTGATTTAATTGAAAACTTCCTGCCGATGATTTACAAGAAGTCTTCAATTATTAAATTTCATTTTTTCACAATATAGATCGTTGAATTCTACTTAGTAATTCTAATTCAGTATGCGGAATAAGCTTTTGCACAAGTTCCAGCAAACGGGAAAAGTCCAAGCCGTCTGCGATTTGCTCGCTCGCTTCTAAAGCCTGTCTGCATACCGATAAAATAGAGTGTTGCAGATAGCCTATTTCCTCATAGCTACTGATCTCCATTTTGATATGAAAGCTTGAGTTATTAGGACCCCGGCTTAAAGTTTCAAAATAACTTGCAAGGTCAATTTCTTTACCGTTTAGAGTAACGGCGGTTTTCATTGGTGTCATAATATTGATTTTAGGAATAATAAAGCCCGAACGGCTTAGGTGTCCTAACGCTCAACATTGGGCGTTTACGGTTGTTTCCAATACCGTCACCATACCACACGGGCAAAATGTTTAATAAGTTCATTGATGTTGATTTTAGGAAATCCAAAGATAGAAAATAATTTAATATTTATTCTTTGGAGTTAGTTAATGATATCAGAAGAATTTCCCTAAATATTAACAAAATATATTTAGTAGTGTATGATTATAATTTCTAATTTTAATTTGTAAACTATTATAATCTGACAACCTGAATGATGTACAATTTATAGCTATTAACTCACCATAATTTCACTATTTTGGTATTTATTTTGTTTACACCAATACACATTTATCTTTATGATTACAACCAAATACATTAATTATAAACAAATTCTTAACCTCTCAGGGCTCCATGTTATTATACTTACAGTATGGTGTACTCTGGTAGCTGCACTTTTTTATTTTTTTAAATGGCAATGGATGGTTATTCCGTGGGTACCTGTAGCACTTATTGGTACTGCCGAGGCATTCTATGTAGGCTTTAAAAACAATCAGGCATATGACAGGTTGTGGGAAGCAAGAAAAATATGGGGTGGTATTGTTAACTCCAGCCGTTCTTTCACCTCCATGCTTTATGCCTTTAATACCGCAGATGAAAGCGATCTGCAACTGGAGAAAAAAAGAAAAAAATTAGCCTATCGCCATATTGCATGGCTGTATACTTTTCGGGAGCAGCTTCTTGTTCCTACAGAATGGGAACACATCAGTATTGAGAAACATGGCGTTAATGTAGACCAAAGACGTAACAGAATTATTAAGGCCGGATTCCCGGATTATGGAAGAACACCTATTTTCTTAAACAAATATCTTTCTGAAGAAGAAGTCGCATTACAATCGGAGTATAAAAACTTTGCCACCTATCTGATATCCCAACAGGCTAAGGAGGTCAATGAACTAAAAAACAGCAAGGATATTTCAGATTTCAACCAGATGCAACTTCAGGAATGCCTGAATCTGTTTTACGACTATCAGGGACAAGCTGAAAGAATTAAAAAGTTCCCTTCCCCAAGGCAGTTTGCCAGTACTGCTTTTATCTTCAATATTATATTTATGATGTTGTTGCCACTGGGACTTGTAAATGAGTTTGCCAAGCTTGGAAACTGGGGTATATTACTCAGTATTCCTTTTTGTGTGGTAATTGGCTGGATTTATATTGTAATGGAATTGGTAGGTGATTATTCCGAGAATCCTTTCGCCGGGCTAATGTTTGACATTCCGATGCTTTCCATCTGTAGAACCATTGAAATAGACATGCTCCAGATGATTGGTGAGAATAAAGATGATCTACCTGAAGGTATCACTTCTAAAAACGGAGTCCTGGTATAGTATTCAATAAAATTTCAATTCTATTTATAAATAAAGCCCTCTGTTGAGGGCTTTATCAATTTATTCATCTAGCAATGAATCAAATCCACTCTTCAATAAGATGCAACCACAATGCTTTATCCTCCTCTAAAAGGAAAACAGCAGATGCCTTTCTCTGATTAGTTATATCTCCGGTAATTTGTATTTCGGTATAGGTTGCTATACCATGTCTGTCGGAATACTGAATATCTATATTTTCCAGAGCAACAGTCCGTGTCGGAAACTTCCCGTATACAGTAGGCAACCAATCGGAAAACATATGAAATGATACAGTATTACCATCACCATTAACCATCCTGAAATCTTGGGAAAATCCTGAAAGTATTTTATTATAAAGTGTTTCCTGGTATTCTTCTCCTCTGAACCATTTTTCGATATTTTCGCAGAACCCGTTTAGTTCCGCAACGATTTTTTCTTTGTTATTCATCTTATTATAATATTTAGTTGTTATTTCTTGATATATTTTGTCAGCTTAGCATTAATATAGAGTCCGGTAACCTGAAATAAAGCAATCATTAAAATGGCCAATGCAAAAGCTTTTGGAAAGCTTAGGATATCTATTGTACTAAAAAATATGGTTCCGATAATAGCTCCACCAGTTACCCCACCAACCTGCATGCTGATACTTACCAAAGCAGAGGCCTGCCCTGCCCTTTCTTTATTCACCAGTGCAATAGCGGTTCGCATCATAACCGGCATAATAACACCATGCCCAAACCCTGCCAGAAACAATGAAATATTCGTTGCCAATGAAGGTTTCTGCCATAGATAAAAGAGCATTGAACTCGTTGAAAAACCTACTATAAGTAATCCCAAACCTATATAAATTAAAGTATTGACAGGAATTTTTACTCTTTGAGAAATTAAGGGACCAAGGAAAAATGCCAATCCGTAAGGAACAATAGCTAGCCCTGTATCCATTGGCGAATAATGCAGAAATTGTTGTAAATAGTATGGATAGCAAATAAATAAACCCGCTGTAAAGTTGTAGAAAAATATAACCGGAAGACTTAGTGAAAATTGTTTATCCATTAACAAACTTGGATCTATAAGAACTGATTTATTCTGCCGATGCCTTCTCACTTCATATCTAAAAAATACTACAAGAAGTCCTAATCCTGCCACCATAGTGCAAAAGATCCACCATACCCAATGGTATTCTCTTCCAAAAATAAGTGAGCAAATAAAGAATAACAAGGCAAGAATGAGCAGCAATGCTCCTTTATAATCAATACCCAATAATTTTGATTCTCTATTATTATCCATAGTAAAATGAATACCTGTAATGCAAACAATGGTAACCGGGACATTTACTAAAAACACCATTTCCCATGAAAGTCCAGCCCAATGCAGATTAAGCAGAAGTCCCCCCAATAACTGTCCTGCAACGGAAGCTAAGCCAAATACAGCGCTAAAAATACTTACTGCCTTTGGCTGCTCGGTACTACTGAATAATACCCGAACAGACGCCAGTACCTGTGGAGCCAAAAGGGAAGCTCCCACTCCCTGAAAAAGTCTGGCGGTAATAAGCGCAGAAATATCAGGTGAGAAAGCACAGGCTATAGAGGAAAACAGGAAAATATACAATCCGAGAATAAATATTTTCTTTCTTCCGTAGATATCCCCCAATCTTCCGCCACATACAACCAACGCAGCATAAGTTAGCCCATAAATAGCAACAACTAACTGCAATTGCTGATCACTTGCATTAAAAGCCTTTTGTATAGCTGGCAAAGCCATATTAACAATAAAATAATCCAATGGCGACAAAAAAGCCCCTGCAACCAAAAAACCTAGTGCCTGCCATCTTTTCGAATAAGTATACATTTTTTTGACACAAAAATACCCGCTTTTAATACGGTTAAAATTGTACTTTTGGAGGAATATATAGTGCCCGGATATGAAAAACCTACATATAGAAAATATTACGGTAAAAGAATTAAAACTAGTTAATGAATCCATTCAATTTCGGACTCAGGCTTTTCTTAGTTTTGTTTATATTGGGAAAGGTGAAGGAGAGCTCTCTTACGAGGAGCATAAAATAAATTTCGCAAAAGGAAAGCTCATTATAATTCCTCAGCACCAGATTTACCATTTCAAAAGTGCAAATGCAGAACTGATAGCCATTCAGTGCCCTGTTGAGTTTATCGACAAAATACGCCTCGAAGCTGACCGTATAGAAAGTTGTGAAAATCTATATAAACTACAGTACATCAGCAACAACCATCACTCGCGTGCAGGATGCGTATTCCGTAATAAAAATGATGAGTCTTTTGCGGAAATTCTTATTCTGCAAATAGCCCGAGAATACAGAAACAAAACGGAGGACTATCTCATCATCAGAAACAGCATTTCTATTCTACTGAATCTTATTACCCGAAATATCATTAAAAGTGAAACGTCTGATATAGAAAAAAACCGAAAAGCATTTTCTATTATGAAAATCATCACTTATATCCAGCAACACATAAAGGACAAAGAAAAACTTCGGATCCCAATAATTGCTGATAACTTCCGAATTTCCGAAAATTATTTTGGTGAGTATTTCAAGCAGCAGACAGGTATCTCTTATCAGGACTATTTACTGGATTATCGTTTGAAGCTTGTAGAAAACTATCTGAGACACAGTAGTATCCGCCTGAGCGAAATTGCTTATGAATTACAGTTTAGTGACGAAAGCCATCTTTCAAAACTTTTTAAAAAGCACAGAGGTATAACCCCGGGAGAATACAGAAAGCAGAAATAATGAATAATGCCTAAATCAAAAAATCGGGTAACCCTTTTAGGACTACCCGATAAAACTTGTTAACAAACAAAAAAGTGATGACAATATTGTTATTTAACTACCATTCGGAAATTAGTTAACAGTTTTACAAACAAATGAATGATGATTTTTTAGTTGATATTCTAATTATCCATTTACGGAGTTGGAGGAGCTGCATATTTCCATGGTTTAAAGCCATTAAATTCAGAAGTTCTTGCAGCCCATACCATGATATTCCCCATTACAACACTGTTATACGCACTCTTACTCCGAGCAGTATAGCCATTTCCTCCATCTCCGTATGGTTTTGGTAATGGTCTTTTAGTTGTCGCATCATAATTAAAAGGACATATAACGGCCGAAGTAAGATCCCCGTTGGAAACAAAGCCTCCATCTCCTATATAGAAAAAGTTTTTAGTATTGTGCTTAAACATTGTAATACCTGAATTAGAACCCGTTCTGTTAATTGCCTGTCCATAGGAATATACGGTTACCTGGCTTAACGGAACATTTACAATTCCAAGAGTTGTACCTGCATCTTCTCCCCAGTATTGTCCACGTGCATCTCCTACCTGGCCATTCAGTATTTTATCATTAGGATCTGTTCCAACTAAAGGATACATTGCTCCGGCACTACCATTGGAGTCCAAAGTAATATTTGATACTCCGAACAAACTATTAAAGAAGCTTCTGTTTTCAGTACCTACACTGTCCTGAAGCAACATTATTACGATTCCGTTATTGTTAATATAGTCCATTAAAGCAGTGGCCACAGCTGGTCTGATATAAAGAACATCATATCCCAGAATTATAATATCCGGCTTTTTGGATGCATCTGCAGGATTAATTTTATTGATAATATTATTATCACCGGTGGTACTGGCACTATAGTTTACCCAGTTTTCTGATTTATCATCGGTGGCATTACCTCCAATCCAGGCGCCCCCACCAGGTGTCCACGGTGCCATTTTCACTAAACTTGTAGACAGATTCCCGAAATTTTCTTTAGCATTCAAAAAGGCCCATGAGCGCCCCTGTTCCAAAGCATAACCATAACTTGTATTATTTGAAATATGCAGAATTCTTTTTGAAGTAAGCATATACCATAGATTGGCAACTCCCAATAATTGCTGCCCGGAAGCTGGAGAGGTAAAATTGTAAGTGAATGAAGGCTTATTCGCAGCTCCGTTGTAAGTTGCCAGGTTTCTGTCTGCAACAGCGGGTGCAGCATCAGTGAAGTGAACCTGAAGATCATCTATATTCACTTTATATGAGGTTAAAGTTGCAGGATCCGCAGTGTAATAATTAGCTTCCCATACATTTGTAGGTGATAGCGTTGTGAAAATATCCGTTGTCGGAATTACCTGTAAATTACTTATACTGCCTCCCTTAATATCAAAAGTTCCCTTTTTCAGATAATTATTTTGTGCAAAACTTGCCTTGAAACTGTTAATGGTTGCATATTCTGCTAATATTGAAGCATCCACTTTAACACTAACCTGCGCTACTTTGTGCTGAAATGTAATGGCTACATTATAAGTGTCTTGCTGATTTTGAGGTGTCTTAGCAACTACTACCTCTCCTGTCGCGTAGAGTAAATCTTTATCTATTGCCGTATCTATTGCAGGGTTTGCTGTATTTGCAGGTTCTGGTATAGCCTCATTATTATTGTAAGAGTATGCATACCACGTATAGGTACCTCCTTTTACCGCATCCAGAGATACTGGTGTTCCGGAAGTAGCCTGCAAAGTTTTCCATAATAATCCTGTAGCTTTATCATAGATTAATATACGGTAAGTATAACCTGCCGGCATTGGTTGTGTTGCTGCTATAAGATTATTATTCAAATTACCAGTGCTTGCAACTGCAGACCTCAGGATCTGATTACCTGTTGTTGCGTCCATAGGTACTTGTTCCGCTTTGGCATCTGCAATAAATCCACTAACTGTATTTAGTCCGGAGGTATTTCCTGTAAGGGACATGCTACTATTTACTGATGCTACTGCCATTTTACTAACGGGTTGGACCACCTCCGTACCTATTACTCCATCTACCTTTATCACCATTTTCATTCCTTCACTTCCTGCAGATGTGGCCCCATTATTATCTGGTGAACAACTTGCTACAGAGAACATTAAAAGTAAGGCCGAGAACAATGCTGAGAATATCTTGCTACAGCTTCCATATGTAGTTGTATTATTCATAATCGATCGTATTTGTTGTATTTTTAAAATTCCCAGTTTTGTTCATCTTTTTTTTCGTCCCAGTCTGTAATGGTTGGTGTATTGGTGGAGCCACCAGGAACAATCTGTGCCGAAGAACTTGCAATCCCCTGTTCCATTGTCACATACAAAACATCTATAACAGGAGGTCTATAATCTTTTTTTTCAGTTTGATTCATCAATTGTTTGTCATTTTTTCTCATTGTATTTATATTCTTTAAAGGTTTTCAGCAAACTGTTAGTATATTATCGGTACTATACAATACAGAGAATTACTATTATAAGAGGAGAATCTATTGTGTTTTTGAGTTTTTTAGAACAGGTACTTAACATCCTGTATCGTATTGCTGTACAAAGTTATATCCATTAACCAGCCAGATATCATTTACACACCCTTACATTCACTCACGAGTGCAAAAAGGTATATTTCAGCAAAAAGGAAAGGAATAAAATATCATCATGAACAGATAAGAACGTCGTGAAGAAATTATATATCATATATTTTCTTCTCTCAGACACAACAACACGTTGTAATGAGATTTGAAGAGTATTTTATGAATTACAACTGATTTAAAAAACAATCAATATTTACATTGCTTGGTATATTTAGTTTCTTCTTTACTCTGTATTTTCTGCTCTCAACAGATTTTACTGTAGAATCGGTACATACTGCTATATCTTTTGTTCTGAATTCTAGTTTTATCAATGCACACATTTGCAGTTCAGACGAAACAAGATCCGGATTGATTCTAAGAAGTGCAGGTATGAAATCAGGAAAAAATAATTGAAATTTTTCCAGAAAAAGAGGTGATTTTTGTTCAGCCAGATCAATAATTTCTTTAACCTTATTCTGCATAAGATCATCAATAAGAATGACTTTTTTGTTTAGCTCTTTATTAGCAGCAATTAAATCTGAAATCCTCAAATTATTTGAATTAATGCTTCTTATAAGGTACTTTATTTTACGGTCTTTTTCAGCAATAAAAACAATATGAAAAAAAATTATTGTTACTGAAAATATAATGTTTACAATTTTTAATACTTTATAATCTTTGCCTGCTAAAAACTTATTTCTTGGAATAAAATTTAAATCAAAAGACTCAACAACAGCAAAATTTAATAAAATAACTAATAGTAAAACATAAACAATGTTTTTTGTGAGTTTATAATCAAATAAAAAAGGAAGTACAAAGAGTAAAGAAAAATAGAAATACTCATCTCCAACATCTCTGTAATTATAAACATGGAAAAAACTGATATGAAAAGTAAGAGCTATAACGACAATACTCACTAGTGTATTTAACACTTTTGGAGAATATCCTGATTTCTTAATTTTTCCAATTAAAAGGAAATTCAATGAAATAAAAATGAAGGATAAGGATGTTGATATATTGTTTAAAAAAAATACAAGAAATAAGAAGAAAACAAGAAATACACAAAACAGGAAGTACAAATATTTGTTGATCAAACTTACATATAGGCTATGAATACTTTCTTCTTCATCAATAATTCTGTTTTGCATATTTTTTACGGACAATGATTAAAATGGAAATGAAAGTAATAATATAAATATTACATATATATAATTAAATATAAAAGTATATTCTGAAATATTACAGTAATAATTTACTGTCTGAAATTAAATTTTAATAATACTTAAAAACTTTATACAGATGTTATCCAAATAGTGAAATCCTGATCAGCAGGAATTTCAATTTTTTTTCTTAACCTATACTTTTTGCTTTCGACTGATTTAACTGTAGAATTACTATATAAGGCAATTTGTTTATTACTAAAATTAAGTTTTAGCATTGCACATAAATATAAATCTGACACAGTAAGTGTTGTTTTTGATACACTTCTTATGGTATCAAAGAAACTAGGAAAATACAAATCAAAACGTTCGATAAAAATGGAATCATTGGTCTGTGCCAGACTTATCATTTCGCTGATATCGGCTTCTGATAATTTTTCTTTCTTGTGTTGTTCTTCTAAAGTCTCAATCTTAATCTGTAAATCTTTAATATACTGATCTTTAGTAACGTTAAAATCAACCAGCATATAATCTTCTCTCTTTTTTTCACCAACAAAATAATAGGTTATTCTGAATATCAGTAAACTAAATGTAATGTTCATTATCAATAACTTGTTTTGATAGTGATATTTTACAACAAGATCCGACTGTGGTATAAGGTTAAAATTATAGATAGCAGATAAATACAAACTCCCTAATATTATAATGGAAATAATAAAAATTTCAGTTTTATTTCTAGGGTAATTTAAAAAAAAGGGGATAGCCAAAAATAATGGAAAATAAAATAAAAAAACACAACTCTCAACACCACAAAAGGATGAATAATAGGTTATAATAAAGTTGAGTAATATGAAAGTGACGAGGATAACGTACTTGTTCTTTCTGTATTCTTTTATAGCATAAGAAAGTGCAAATAACAAGGATATTGAGAGTAAAAAGAGACTATCAACAGTAAAGGCTATAAAAGTATAAATAGCAATCCCATGTGAAAAAAAAATAAGTGTTAGTAAAGCAAGATATTGATTAATTAAAATGGTAAAATCTTTTTCAATTTCACTGGCATTATGATCAATCCCCCAGAAAGAAATTTTCTCATATATACCTTTTACAGTTTTTGAAAAATAGCCTTTGCTCATTTTCATTTTTTAGTCCTCTTCTATGATAATTAGTTGAAAGTATCCCTCATTAATTTAGACAAACGTATTTATTACACATGAGAATTCAGCAATAGACTTACACTCATTTACACTCACGAGTGATTTAAAGTGCCTATCATGTGAGATGTGCAATCAAAATAAAAACTATAAAATGCCTCTGTAGGATATATGTAGTACCTGAAATTTGGTATAATAATTTTTATTATCAATCCTGTTTATATTTTTTGTTTACCTTTAATCATCGTACACATTTACAGGCAATTACATGTGAAAAATCTATAAAAACTAATAAATACACACCATGAAAAAAACAAATTTTATCCTGATTTTCGCATTATTAATGTGCATCTCTGGATTACTAAAAGCACAGGTTATATACCTGAATGAATCAAAGCAGGATTTCGATAAGAGAATGAAATGGTTTAAAGAAGCCAAATTCGGCATGTTTATCCATTTTGGTTTATACAGCCAGTTAGGCGGTGAGTATAAAGGGAAGCCAGGAGGCGGTTACGCCGAATGGATACAAGCAGACCTGGATATTCCAAGTAATGAATACGCAAAACTCATAAAAACATGGAATCCTAAAGATCTGAATCCCGATAAAATTGTGAAACTGGCTAAAGATGCCGGAATGAAATACCTTGTTATTACAACTAAGCACCATGAGGGGTTTTGCCTGTGGGATTCTGCTTATACAGATTTCGACATTGCATCATCTCCTATGAAAGGACGGGATATTCTGAAAGAGTTTGCCGATGCCTGTAAAAAATACGGAATAAAATTTGGCACTTACTATAGCATTATTGACTGGCACCATGACTCACAATACCGGAATCCTAATACAAAAAACATTGCAGATCACTGGGGGCAAATCAGCATGAAACCTGAAAAAAAAGCGGAATATGTCACCTATATAAAAAACCAGATCAAAGAACTTATAGACAAGTACAATACTGAAGTCATCTGGTTTGATGGAAGCTGGGCAAGTTGGTGGGATATGGAATCCGGAAAAGATTTATATCAATATATAAGATCTCTTAAACCATCTATCATTATTAACAATCGCGTTGCTAAAACGGATCAGTTTAAAAAAGATTTTGGTACACCAGAGCAGGAACATCCGGAGTCTACTCCCGATTATGACTGGGAAGCCTGCTATACAATGAATAATTCATGGGGATATAAGAAATCTGATAATAATTGGAAAAGCCCAGAAAACATCATAAATAAGCTTAATGACATTAATAATAAGGGTGGTAATCTTCTGTTGAATATAGGCCCAGACGGCAATGGTAATGTTCCGTTACCTAGTATAGACACATTACAAGAGGTAGGCAAAAAATTAAAACAGAAACCATAAAACATTATCCGGATAGTATTTTATTATGATTTTCCACTCTCCAAAAGATTAGAAACAGTTATCACACTGATTTTTTAAAACTACTAAATATATTCCGTTACAGGTACATCTTGTAACGGAATTATATTTTTTGATTAGATTCATAAAGTTTCTTTGTAATAAAACTCTCCATACAGTTGTCTTATTTATAAATTAATATCTATGAGGTATCTAACTCTTATTTTATCATCCATCTTTATATTTTAACTCTTTATTTTTAACATATATTTGTATACATGTAAGACAAACAACACATCAAATAATGACATATGGGTTATGATCTTAATTTCTGGATATATAAAAAAGGGATTTACCTCAATAATCAGGAGGTCTATAAAAAAGGTTCCAATGGAGAAATAATTGAAGGCCTGGAAGAATTGCCTATAGAACAAATCCACCAGGAGATTGCTGATGAATTCCGGGAATGGGAAATGGAAGACAGCGATCGCAGTTGGGAAAATCCCAATGGTAAGGGAGCATTAATAATGGAATCTACTTCTCAATTTGTCCGGTTCGATTGTTATGGAATGACGGGAGACGACATGAACAGGATCATTGACGTAATGCTGAAATTTGGCTGCCCCTTATATGATCCACCAACGAGGTATGACCAAAGTTGACGGACTTAGCACAGTAAATTATAGCTGATACCGGGATACTATGGATTTCACCGATAGATATTGCAGTTGTAATTACCTTTTATTGCAACTCTCCCATAAACAGCTTCTCGTTCAGAAGACACCGTTAATGCTCCACAGGATCTTTTGCAGTCAGTCCTTTCGCTTTTTCGAAATCAGCATCAGCCAATGCTACTTTCCCCATTCGTTTATAAACTTCAGCCCTGCCCTGATAAGCTTCCTGATATTCGGGATCAAGTAATATTGCCTTGTTAAAATCATCAACGGCCAATTGATTCATATTCAACTCTGTATATGCTTTTCCCCTTCCTCGATAATGTCGGGCCAGCTCCGGTTTTAAAGAAATGGCTTTGGTAAAATCATCAACGGCCAATTGATACTGTTTATTTTTGTAATAAACGGCCCCGCGGTTGTATACCGCATCCTCCAATCCAGGCTCTAATTCCATCACTTTTCCAAAGTCCTTAATGGCAGCTTCATAATTATCTTTACTGTAATAGGCTGCAGCACGGGCCTGATAAGCCTGGCTATTTTTCGGATCCAGTGAGATCACCTTTGTGAGGTCTTCAATCCCGGCATCGTAATTGTTTCTGATGAGGTTGATCGTACCCCTACCCAGGTAAGCGGATACATTTTTATCCCCAGCCAATTGAATGGCCATATTGAAATCAGCAAATGCCGAATCCGGCTGTTTGCTTAAAAAATAGATATTCCCCCGGAAGCTATAACAGGTATGACAATCCGGATTTCGGGAAATGACTAAAGAAAGATCATTTATTGCTTTTTTGGACTCATTTAAAGCGGCGTACGCAGAAGCCCTGAGATGATAATAAGAATCTACCTGCCTGGGCTTCAATCCGATTCCGGCATTCAGGGCCTGCACTGCATTTTCATAATCTCGGATGGCATAATAAGCGGAGGCAAGACTATAATAAATCGTATCCGCAGGATTCAACTTTAACGCTGCCGAAAACATTTTTATGGCTTCAGTATAATTTCCCTTCTCATATTGTTTCATTCCTGTTGAATAAACTTCCGTAGATTTTTTAGTCAGCGAGGTCCGATTCTGGGCTAAGACAGGCCATATGATCATGGCGCTTAAGAATAATAATATTCCTGTTAACAGTTTCTTTGTCATCACATCAATAATGTTGTTCTACTCATAAATAGTTTCTACGTTAAGATTGTTTTATCCCTATGATCATATTTCGATTTCTCTCAATAGTATATCCCATATTTTAGCTCTTGATTTCTCCTGAAAGGTACCCAAATATCCTATTTGAGTCATCCCAAAATCTTCGGGATTTAAATATATTCTTTTGACCGATGTATTGGGGGTTTTAGATTGTACATTTCGGCATTCATCAAATTATTTGGTCAGGTATTTTATGTTTAGCCTTGCTTTGATAATATTCTTTGTATGGAGCAGTTTGGCTAGAATCGTGTATCTAAAATAACCGCAGGATTCCAAAGACTTAATTTTATACGTCAACCCGCCTGCACAAAACGTGTTACCTACGGTGCATTTGTGAATAAGATCTGTGTCGATAGATAGTAGGTCATCAGCCTAAAATAATACATAGCAAAAAGACATTAAATTAAATCTCATTTTATCTGTTCCGCAATTGCTACATTTTCCATACTCCAAACGGATAACAAATCAATAATTTGTCTAAGCGATTCTCCTTTTGCAGATAAAGAATACTCCACTCTATGTGGAACTACCAGATAGGCAGTACGAATAAATATTCCATCCAACAGGCTGATTTTAGTTCGAAGGCATCTTTCTACCGGGCCTTTGAAAAGTCCACTCATCTAAAAATTTAAAAAGCACCGAAATTCAATTTCTATTTTTTCAAAAAAATGGCCAGGCCCTCAGAACTGCTACTTGCACTATTAGACAGGTGGGTTGCAACACCGTTTTTCCAATAAGTTACGAAGTTGCCATCATTGCCGGCAATATATACCGTGCCTCCGGAAAGGGCAATCGCATTAGCTTGGGAATTTTGAGAACCGTTGGTAAGATCTTTAGCCACACCATTTTTCCAATATTTGCCTATGTTTCCACTACTTCCATTATTTTGGTATCCGCAAACATATACGTTGTTACCTGAAATGGCAATGCCAGTTGCGATATTATAATTTGCTCCGTCAGTAAGTGATACCGCTACGCCATTTTTCCAATATTTAGCAACTGGAGTACTTCCACCATCAATTGTTTTAGCTTCATATCCTGCAACATAAATATCATTGCCATCAACAGCAATGGCATAGGCATGTGCTGATTTGGTACCATCGGTAAGGGGTACAGCTACTCCATTTTTCCAATACTTGGCAACACCCCGGCTTCCGTTAAATTCACCTCCAGCTATATAGACGTCGTTCCCTACTACAACTATTCCACCTGCATTGGTATGATGGCCCAGAGTACCATCAGAAAGATTGGTCGCCACACCATTTTTCCAATACTTCCCAACTTTAGTCCCGTTAGCATCGGTTTGTGCTCCTGTGACGTAAACATCATTACCACTTACAGCAATCCCTCCTGTCAATGTATTATGATCACCAACAGCCAGTTGTTTTCCAATACCATTTTTCCAGTATTGGAGTTTTCTTCCACCAGGAATATCTTCCCATCCCGCTACATAGATATCATTGCCTGAAACAGTAATCCCTGTGGCATATCCCCTATTGCCTGGTGCACTTGCAAGATTAGTAACCGTTCCATTTTTCCAATATTTTGCGGCTCCATTTTCATAACCTGACACATATATTTCAGATACGGGAATATCAGGCATTTCTGTTTCATTGGACTCATCAGATTTATCTCTACTACAACCGACAAGAAATAAAGCCAGTATAGACATGGTGGAAAGGATGAGATAGTGTAATTTCATATTAATGTGTGTGTGTGATTGATTGGCTCTGCTCAGTTTTTCGATCTTCATTTTTTGTGAAAATCTTAATTCATACAGCTTCGAAGGTAATGAGCAATAATTGTACCGAAGAAAATCATTTGAATTATCTATAAGAACCTATATATCATAGTTGTATGAAATAAATTCATACTTTAAAATGAAGTACCAGGTTTCATCAAGTAAGCAACCATCTTAACCAACTAGCTCTTCATGTCCTTAAAGCATACATTCCAATATCAGAAAAAGAGTAAATGCTTTTCTGTATCGGAATTTTAAATTATCGATAACTAAAATTACTGATTTAATTGATGAAAGGTCTACCTAATTAAATATGGCAGAATGTACCATCAGAAATCTGTTGGGCAGGAGAAGGTGTGCAAAAAGCTACATATTAACAGGAATCTAACTTTTTTACAATATTAATCAATTGAAATTCCGCAAAATAAAATCCGAATCCATTCAACATCATTTGAGTAATTCGAGAATAATCTTGCCAAGTTCGCTCTACGGAAATATTAGGCAAAAATAAGCACCGGGAAGAACATTCTCCTGTCCCATTATAATTCGTATAGATTTTTGATCCATACAAAATTTAAGATATGGAAATATTATCAAAACAAGACCTGGAAATATTCAGAATTAGAATACTCGCCGATATCGAACGGTTATTGGAGAGTAATCTTAATCAATCAAAGGGCGAATTGGATTGGCTACGCAGCAAGGCTATCCGGAAAATGATGGATATTTCTCCTGCAACATTGCAGAATTTAAGAATAACAGGCAAAATTCGTCACAAAAAGATCCTGGGCTCTTATTATTACAATAAAACTGATTTACAAAAATTGTTTGAAGATGAAAACTGATATAGCAAAAAAAGGATTGATTTACCTTGACAATGTTTGTCATGATCCTCGTCTTACTGTTTGGCATATCAGCTTACTCCTTGCTATTGCCCGATTAGCATACCGACAAAATGAGGATAAAATTATACGGGTTAGCAGAAGTAAACTCATGACAATGTCACATATAAATACTGCCCCCACCTATCACAAATATTTTAAGGAGCTACAGAATTACAATTACATCAAATATACACCCTCCTATCACCCAGGATATCGTAGTATTGTTGAAATTTTAAACCCTTATTAATAATAAGACTGAACATCCACACGATTTTAGCAGAAAATAACTCTCCTTGGGCCTATTCCCTACCTAGTTTTAAAATACCCATAATCTTTATCTTTCAATTCAAATTTCCGAAAACAAAATTCAACTTTCTAAAAAGCTCAGATTACAGTTTCTAAAACGCTCATCTTGAAGGCTCTTACTATATTTAATTTAAGTCTTCAATGTTTTCAATGCATCTTTAACCATTACATAATAAATAAGCACTTAATCAAGCTCAGGCAATATGCCTCCCCGCATTTCATATACATAAGCTCGACCCCACTGATCAAGAGCAAAGAGAACATTATTCAGTTTCTTTCCAAGTGGAGTAAGGTTATATTCTACACGTGGTGGCACTTTAGGATAAACAGTCCTAGTCAGCAGATTATCTTCTTCCATTTCCTTTAACTGCGCGGTAAGCGTTTTATCCGAAATAGCACCTATTTCAGTTTTTATCTCATGAAATCGCAGCGCGTCATTTGATCGGAGCATCTTGTAAATTTTAAGCTTCCATTTACCACTAAGTACTGCCATTGCTGCTTCCACAGCACAATCGGCGCTGGGATTTGTTTCACATTCTAATGTTGGTTTTCTATTGTATGCCATTTCATTTTTTTAAAAAAATAAGTAGCTGAATATCAGCTATACCTACCTCAGGGTAAGCTTCTTACGGAGACGTAAGTTATTGTTTTTTAATTGATTTCTACATTCCTTTGTAAAAAAAAATATGGATAAAAGTATAATTATAACCGGTGGTTCATCCGGAATAGGTCTCGGAATAGCAAATTATTTCTATGAAAAGGGATGGAAAGTGTTAATCACTGGTCGAAACATTGCCAAGCTCGAACAGGTCGCTTTGAAAATGCCAGGAATAAATATAATGGTATTTGACAGCGCAAAAGAAGATGATCATTTACCCATAGCTGCTTTTGTAAAAGAAAATTGGCAGGGAAAGCTGAACATCCTTGTGAATAACGCAGGAAATATAACCATTGGTCCATTACAGAACATTAGTAGCGAATCCATGCAGGATATGTTTAGATCTCATGTATTGGGACCAACTTTACTGGCGTCAGCATGCCTTGACTTCCTAACTGCAGCAAAAGGTCAAATTTTAAATACCAGCAGTAGCGGCGGAATAAAAGCATACCCCAATAGCAGCGCTTACGGGGCTGCAAAAGCATCCCTAAATATGCTTACAAAGATATGGGCACTTGAGCTCGCTCCGCTTGGAATACGTGTAAATGCGATAGCACCTGGTCCCACAGATACTGACATATTAAAATCAGCTGGTTTTGATGAGGAAACAATTCGCATTGCCAATGAAGGCGAAAGGGCCGCTATTCCTTTGCAACGAAGAGGACGGATTCAGGATATTGTTGCAGCAGCAGTATTCTTTTTGGATTCCGATTCGGATTGGGCAACAGGTGTCCTTCTTCCGATAGACGGAGGTATAAGTATTTCTTAATAACCTAACTCGCTTCCAGGTTTGTTTAATAGCCTTGGAAGCGAGTTCTACAGGTAAAAGATACTATAGCTACATAAATAAGTTTGTCTATTTTGCTACATAATTTTTTAAAATATCCTACAAATTCGTTCATATTTATCTTGAAGGATAGGCCGCTTTTACTTTGCTAACCTGATAATTTTTCTGGTAATTAAGGGATCCCCAGCCTACTGAATGGCACTCCCAGTAAGTCCCCCTAAATCAATTCCTGCAAAATACATTCTTTCCAGCATCTCCATTACCCACTTTTTTTGCATCTTCATTATCTCCTGATAGAAAAATCACACGGTTCCTTACGCCATATAGCATGTTTCGAACGAATAAATACTACACACTAAGTACGTATTCGGTAACTAGAAATTGAGAACTTTCTGCAAATTCAGAAAACTCGGACATAAAAGCCTTTATTGTTGTATCATGTTCGACAGTTTTCAGAGTGTATACTTGAGCCCTGCTTCTGTTCATGATATTCATTATTTGAAAGCTATTAGAGAACAATTATCAGATTGTACATTACTTGGTGACAAGGGATATTTGTCGTCTGAAATGCAAATTGATTTGTTTAATTACGCACACATTGAATTGGAAACTCCAAAAAGAGTTAATCAAAAGGATTATAAACCGCAGTTTTATCTTTTCAAAAATAGGCGCAAAAGAACTGAAACACTCTTCTCCCAGCTTTGCGACCAGTTTATGATTAGACGTAATTACGCAAAGAGTTTTGAAGGATTTAAAACCAGATTATTAGCTAAAATAACAGCCCTGACCGTTGTCCAATTCATTAATAAACTAAACAATAGAAATATCAATAACTTAAAAGTCAGTATTATTTAAAATGCACAACAGGTTATATTATTATTTATTGTTCATGCGAAGTTTCCATTTACAAAAAAGAATACTTTATGTTTTTCTTTATATAGATATTCTATTTATCTATATATTTAATGGCTTGGGCCTGTCGAAAAGTATCTGAATGTCTTCCTGATTTCATATTAATTAATCCTAAGATTACTACAGCATCAGCACCTATTTTTTTTGCTTTATTAAGTATTGCTTCTTTTGTAGTATCAGTATCTATTCTTTCCAATGTAGAAATATGACCAATTGTTTTGTATGGCTTTTTAATGTCTTTTTCTGAATAGAATACATCAACTTGAGCTGTAACTGCATATTGATCTCCCATATAAGTAGAACCACACGAGTTGAGGAATATCAATAAAAACAGAAAATAAAATGTTATTTTTCTCATGACAAGCGTGTTTTATTTTTTATATGCAATTTAGGAAAAGAATCAATATGCAAATCTTATTTTTTAGTATTCTTAGAACAATAATTTATATTAATTCCTAAAGAATAGATACCAAAACCTACCACAAATATATGAACACTAGATAATAGTATACAAAATAAAATTTTTTATTTTTTAATTCATAATGCACAACGGGTTAAGTTATACTAATAAATGTAAAAACGAATGAGAGAATGATGAAGTTTAAGCTAAAGACTAAAAGTTAATATACTCCGTTGAATGAGTTTTACACTTATATCCCAGAATTATTTTGCAACTAACCAGTATATTATATATTAATGAAAATAAATAATGAACTGCATGGTTGGTTTTGTATTTTATAGACTGTTGTAGCATTATTTTGAGGTTGTATTAATTTTTGCTTCCAGTTGGTATTTAATCGATTGCTTTACATAATTGGAACTTTCTATATTACTTCTTTGCTTTACCGGAATGACTCTCATTTTAGGAATAGATAAATTTATGAGCGAATGTAGATCTTTAACAAATTTTATAGGAAATTCTTTTGCAATTCTTGTCGTTGCAAATTGGGAAAATCAATTGGATAAAGAACAATTACAATATTGTTTGAATCATTAAATTGCTACCTACAAATTTATACTTCCCATAAACAATTATCAGATTTAATTCCTTTTTTTGAAAAAAGACAATGATAATATGATTAATAGTTTTTATGAAAGGTTGGGGACAAAAAGGTTAACAATGTATCCTGTTGAAAACCATAAAATAAAACTCTGGAGTATGACATAGCTGGAATTTGACTGGCAGAGAAATCAAGATATACAGCTCCTATTCAGTAGCGAGTAAAGTAAGGCGAGAGCTTTTACATTAGCAAAACCGCGATAGAAATTGACTTTACCAAACTTATTTTCTCAAAAGGGTATTGTCTAAAATAAAAAGACGGGTAATAAAATAATTACCCGTCCAATCCAAATTGGTCTTTTCATAATAAAAAAAGACAATTATTTATAGAAAGTAAGTTAGTAGTTAATAAGAGTAGCTTTCTATTTAGTAGATATCATTTTTGTATCATTATTTAGACGATAAGTATTTTACAGCTTCAACCATAACCCTATCAGTAAAAGTTGATGGTGAACTTCTCAACGCTTCGACTTCTGCATCTGTAGGCGGTGTTACATAGATATCCGGTTTTACACCTATTCCTTCAATAACATTTCCATTTATATCTTTTGTTGCCATTAATGGCATATAAAAGCTCATTACATCCGGGATAAAATCCCTACTTCCACTATTAAAATCATCAGAGTTACCTAAGCCCGCAGTTCCTCCGTAGCTGAAGTCTCCGATAGAAATTACCTGAGGTCCTTGGCTTTTCAGCATCATGGTTGACATTTCAGACATACTGACACTTCCTTTATCCGTTAAGATTACAATTGGTATATTAGCAGGAAGAGCAAATTGATGCGGTTTCGCTTGCATTGGTACCCATGGCGTATAATTAAACCGACCATTGCCCTGTTTGGTTCTCTGATATCCCCATACTGTATTTTTAGTCACAAAACGCTCTACAAAAAAACGGAAGTCAATAACGGCGCCACCTCCATTTCCTCTGAGATCAATAATAAGTTTTTTAATATTTCCTTTATGTAAAGGATTTAAAAACTTTTGATAAAAAGGGCCATTTACAAGAATCTTTTCCACATCAACCCGAAACTTATACATACTAGCGTAGGCCCCCGCGTTCATACGTGTAAAAAACCAAACTAGAAGAGGGCGTCGACTAGGGTCTGCTAACGCTACTTTAAGCACATTAAGAAAAGAGGCAGGATCAATATCCACCAATTTTTCAACGTTCGGATAGATTTTGTTTGTAACATTTAAAAATGTATCCGAGACAACTTCAGTTGTTTTAAATATACTAACCTGATCATTAAAATTATTTATTTCTGGTGCAACAGAAATTAAGCTCGCTTGATATTGTTTCAAAATACCTACCACCTCAGCTCTTCCTTTTTCTCTTTCGCTAAGATCTTTAATCATATTTAGTTCTTTTGAAGCATCTATCTCTGCAATTGTTAATAAACTTTTATCATCAGGGGTAGGAATAGCGTATTTGTCCTGTAAATTAATTTGGGAAGCAACTACAGCAAATGCATTAAAGGAAATATAATGAATATCCGGATTTGATTTTAAAGCTCCCCCCATTAAAATGAATGCTCCCAACCCAGGGACATTTGTGTTAGTGTCATATCCATTTTGTAATTTGTCCAGCATATATACTCGCTTATCATAAAAATCATATATATTATTTTTCTTAGTTTTCATTCCTCCATTAAAGCTCACCTGAGTATTAGCACTTCCTTTAGATGATGGTAGAAATACGGAAAACGTAAAATGCCTGTCAATAATAGGATCTATAATATCTGTAAAATATTGGATTGCTTTTTTTCTATCCTCCTGGATATCCTGGTCGTTAAATTGAGTGTCCTTGTTATATGTTTTTAATGCCAAAAACTTTGGATAATACTCTTTATATACTGCATTCCAATCCAGTCCATCTTGCCTTTTCTGCTCATAAAAATAGTTATAGTTCCGATCCATTACTGTCCAGAAAACTTTAAAAAGATCACCATATGATTTCACATCACTTTGGGTATAACGAGATGGTTCTGTTATGGAAACTTCATCTTCCTTTACACAGGAATTCAATATTCCTATAGTCAGAAAAAGTCCTAAGATTAAAACTAGATATTGATTTAAATTTTTCATTTCAAAATATTTTTTTGTGTTAAACAGATATTAATCAAATTTATAAGAGGCACCTAGAGAAATCATATAAGACCGGCTATACTCCTTACTGCTTTTCTCCTGTTCAGTTTTGTTAATATCAGATAAACCATATTGATAATTAAAAGCACTGTATACATCAAACTTTTTAAAGGAATATCCCAGTTGAGCCTGCCCTTGGAGTCCATAACCAAAACGCTTATACTGGTTTTCATTCTTTTTGAAATCATAGGTACCTGATACTTTGGTATAAGGAAAATTGTTATCCCATTGTAATTCCGTAAAAACCGGATATTGTCCATCGTACTTTTGGCTCAACCAGTATTCTGTGAACATCCCTCCTGCAAGCTTGATCCATACGCCTGTATTTTCATGGGGATTGTTTAGCACATAAGTACCGATCATTAAAGGGAACGCCAGAAAATTATTCGTGTAGTTAGTATATCCTTCAGAACGGCTTCCTGTTCTGTTATAACTATAATTCTTCTGAAGAAATGATACGCCTGTAGAAACAAAAAGCGAGTTCCAGATCATATATTCTCCAGAGAGATTAGCTCCAAAACCATAGCGACCTTTGTACTGAGAATCTATTCGATTAGAAAGATTGGCATGCATCACTGTATGGGTATAGCCTGCATCTAAACCAATCTTGAATCTGTTCTGGGCAAATGAATCTGTTCCTAGGAGAACCAGGCAAAGGTACAGAAATACCCTGCAATTTTTTTTTTCCATGTTTTAAGTAATTTAGTTAGTTTATAATTCATGCATCTCAACGTTGATTTGCTGACAATAATAAGTTTATGTTAAAAAACAGCAACGAGAAAAAAAAGCATGTCCTACACCGATCCTACCGGAGGAAAAAGCCGGGACTTTTATGTTTAACGACAAAATAGATACGTAAGGTTAGCCCACGGAATGGGGATATAAAACACGTTAAGGATAATATCTATTAAAATATATTATTGCAATAGATTTATGGAATTGATTGATATTTGGAAATGATAAAAAGGAGTTATTTTTCAATTTGGTTAGGTCCAGGAATCTTAAACAAATTTTGTTTATCCATGCTAAATTTATTCTGACTAAAAAGTGATTGTCGTAAACTTTCTAAAGAAGGTTGTTCCATATCTTTTGTAAACTCGAAATGATCGAGTAAAAACTATGCTGTACCTTGAACATTAATTTTTCCGGTTTTTCGAATTGGATCTATATATCCTTTTTCAATAAGTTCAGTAAAAATGAAACCTAGCGCTTGCAAAGAGCCATTAACCTTAATTTTGGCAACATGACTATTTTTAACATCTTCTTTACTTTGTTTTTCAGGAATTTCTTTTTCAAACGGTACTCCAGAAATATTCCTGTTTAATAAGAAAGTTTTAATGGTAAATTCTTCCAAGTCTAATTCAGTAAGCCTTTTATCGATGAGATCTGCAATTTTTGGTATGGAAAATTCGAAATTCCGATAAAGAGTAGGATTTACTTTTTTTTCTGAGATGGAATATAAGCTTTAAGGAAAGGAAGGGCAAGCTGGTGCAAATCTTCATTTAACCAATAAGCAAAATTCTCGTGAGAAGAGATGATTGTAGAATCGCAATATATTCTAGAGTAGTCTCATTCTTAGCAAAAGTGTAATTGATCCTTTCTAAATGTTCACAAGTTTTATCAAGTATATATTGAGCATATTCCATCATACTTAATGCTAACCTTCTAAAATATTACCTTCTTTATCTCTAAAAGTAGGTGGACCTTCAAAATTGCCTACATAGCGGAGTTCACCATTTATGAAATAAGGAAAATACAATCTCGGATTTCAATAATAGTATCCATTTCAAGCTGTTGTTATATACTATTAAAACGCAGGTAATGTTTATACTGACCAACGAGATCTTTTAAATAATTAACCTCTGTTGTATCGGGATACGGAGATAACCATATACCTAAGTCATTGGTACCTCGCTCTCTGGATAACTTATATAGGCTTAAAAGTATCAACCAATAGAGATGTGAAAATAAACGAATAAATACCTCATAATAAATGAAGCTTTACTTAGTATTAAAAAAAGTCTAGAGAAATGGCTATCTGAATACGGACCAATATAAAATTATCCAAAATATCAACTCTTAAAATTGAGATTCTTTGGCCTAATAATCATTCTTAGAGCCTGATCTTTTGTAAAATAAGCAACTACCCAGTTATATAGTGTGGTAATTCTATTTCTATAATGAACAAGTGACATCAGGTGAATAAATAACCAAATCAACCAGGCAATAGTTCCTTTAAAATGAACTCCTCCAGGAAGATCAACTACAGCTTTGTTATGGCTAATAATTGCCATTGAACCTTTGTCTTTATATATAAATGGAGAAAGAGGCTTTTTTTCTAATAGATTATCTAAATTTCTAGCAAGCGTTTTTCCTTGCTGTAATGCTACTTGCGCAACTTGTGGATGTCCCAAGGGGAAATTAGAATCCGCCATCTGTATACATGTATCCCCTATAGCATAGATATCAGCAAGTACCTCAATTTTATTATAGGTATCTACTAATAATCTTTTACCTTTTCCATAACAGTTCTCAGGCAATCCCACAAAGATTTGTGAAGTAATACCTGCTGCCCATATTAGATTTTCAGTTTCAATGACTTCGCCATTACTTAATACGACTTTATCATTTTCATAATTAAGAACTTGAGCATTAAGAATAATCTTTACTCCCATTTTTTCTAAAGCCTTAAAGGTATTCTCCTGTGATTTTTTACTCATAGGCGATAATAATTGAGCCGCTCCATCCACCAAATAGATAGAACTTTGTAGTTTCACTGCATTAAATTCAGGATAGTCCTTCCGAAATATGGTTTGCATCTCAGCCAGCATACCTGAAATTTCAACACCAGTAGGTCCCCCACCAGCTACAACAATATTTAGTTTTTTTCTTAAAATTTCATGATTATCAACAAACATTGTTGCATGTTCAAGTTGTTTCAATAGATGATTCCGCATTTCCAAAGAATCATTAACCGTTTTCATTGGTATAGCTTTTTTACGAACATTTTCTATTCCGAAATAATTAGTTTCCGTTCCTGTTGCCAATATAAGATAATCATAATCTAGTTCTCCTGTCGTCAATATGATTTGCTTTCTTTCAGGAATTATTCTTACAATTTCACCCAGCTTAAAGTTTACATTGTTTTTTTTTCTCAGCATTTTTCTAAATGGATAACTTATACTGGAAGGCTCTAAAAAGCTTGTAGCAACCTGATATAAAAGGGGTGGAAAAAAAGTATAATTATTCCTGTCTACAAGTGTAATATGATAATCCTTACTTTTACTATTTTTTATGAAGTTAAGCCCGGCAAACCCTCCTCCAATAATTACAATTTTTTTATTCATTAGTATTTTATGTTTTTTAATATCAATTTCATTATTAATTCTGACATTATCAGGTCTATTCATTAAATGAATTATGATTTCAACATCCGGTTTCAATGAAATTATCTGATTAACCAGTATTTAATATTTCTACATAACTTTTTGTATGCAGATATGATCTGAACAAGAATCATAAGAAGACATAGAATAGTTCATCTGTCTATTTTAACATTATTTTTGAGTTTTTAAATGGTGCTTGTTCACGTATTCTGTTTTGTACACAGGGAGAATCATCTGTAGTATGGTAAAGAATTATGAAAACAGTATCTAAAGGCTTTCACATAAGAACCAAGTGACCACACTATGTATCCAACATTTTTATGTTTAAAGCTTTTAATTACTTTAAGGATTAAAAATCAACATGATGAATACAGCAAACAGCACGAGGTGCATAACTCCCACCATTGGCGTGGTACGCTTTCCCAGGAATGTCATTACACTTAAAAGCAGTGTGATGATAAAAAGAATAGTTTCTGTGGGAGACATGCCAAACAATACCGTTTTTCCCATTATCAGCCCAATGATCAAGATAGATGGAATGGTAAGACCTACTGTGGAGACAAAAGCACCATGGCAAAGATTTATGGCCCGTTGAAATTCATTATTTAATGCTGCTTTTACAGCAGTTATTGATTCTGGTGTAAATACAATAAATGCAATCAGTACCCCCCCCAGTAATGGTGGTAAATTGGCTGCTTTGATACCAAAATCCACAACCACCGCCATATTATGAGAAAGCAATACAATAGGTAAGATCATTAGTATCAAAATAAGAGAACGAATCCATAGCTCTTTTTTATTACCTTCATTATTCACATGATGACCATCTCCTCCTTCATTTACAGATAATCTTTCTTCAAAAGGAATTTCCATACTACCTGACCTGGGTTGCATATAAAGATGTTTGTAGCCTTTCATTTGTAGAACCAGAAATATGCCATATAAAATAATAATTAATGATGAAAGGACAATAGCTTGTGTACCACTAAACATTCCACCACCTTCGCCTTCAATGAAATTAGGCAATATCATTCCGAGGCCACCAAGCATAATTATCATTCCCAAATAAGAGATTGTTCCTTGAGCATTGTATTCCTGTTCTCCAAATTTCAGCCCACCAAATAAAATACATAATCCAATAACAAGATTCATAATTATCATCATCACTGAAAAAATAGAATCCTTACCAATGGTTGGATTTTCTCCGGGGCCAAGTATCACTGCAGAAATCAAAATCACCTCAATTGAAACGATGGACAATGTTAGAATAAGTGTCCCATAAGGTTCTCCCAATTTTTCAGCAAGTTTATCCGCTTCTTTTACAACACCAAATGCAGCTCCAACGATAGTAAATAATAGGATAAAGAAAGCAAGTGCAGCAATGGTTGATGACATGGCATCATTTAGAAATGAATGTCCAAAAACAATAAATCCAATTGTAATTAACCACGCAGCTGCTAAGCGGATCCTAACGCTTACAGGGATTATTTTTGCTAAGGATAAAGATTTGTTTGTAATCTGATTTGACATATTTGGTACTTTAAAACGGTGCAAAATTATCAAGAATAAACAAGATAAAATTTATCATTTGTTAAATAGTAATCATTACAGTATTCCCTTTGTTTACATTAGAAAAAGTTATAAATCTTTCTAAGAAGATTGAAATCAAAGATTAGATAATGCTGGCAAAAGAGCCTTGAGTTACAAACGATACAATACGCAAGTAATTAAGTACATTTTGGATTGTTATTCTCTTATTAAGCAGACCATCGAATAGGTCACTTTTTCATCTAGTTATTCAAACTACATATTAGGCTTATCTGGTGTAATCCCTAGTTTTTGTAAATTTTGTCTAATTCCGGATCTTAATTTTACCATCTCCGGATTTTTATAGAAAAGAAGTATTTTTTTACTCTTCCCATCTACAGCTTCAGGCTTATAATTTAATAGCACAACATGAGTAAAGGTTTCAGCTCCATCTTCATCAATTGATGAACAGGCATAAACACTTACAAACTCTCCTGGTAAGGCATTAAAAATTTTACTTGGATTCATAGACGTTGCTAATTCTAATGGAATCTTCTTCCAAGAAATATTCACCATTTGCTTAATAAATGAGCTTTCTTTATAACCACTTACATAATTATCACTTTCAGGAAGATAGCTTAAATACAACTGTGTTTTATTTTTTGTTATATAATGCCCAAATTCATGAATCATAGAATAGGTGGTATAATCATAACTAATGTATTGACTTTATTACTCTTAACTGGTTTTGGATTATAAGAAAGCCCTAAAGAAAATTGACTTAATGAATTTTCTTTGCGGTCACCCATATAGGCATACACATCGGATCCTTGTTCCGGATAAAAAATTGTGAGACGTGTTATTTCTTTTCGATATTCTGTAGGAATAAGGTCTGTAAATAACTTAAATCTTTTCTTATGGTCATCAATGGCTTTTTGTTCTTTCTCCCAAATTTCTTTTTTTATATAGGCTGAGGTATCATCTGGCATTGGAAAAGTCTTATCCAGATAAATATTATTCTTGTATATATTATAGGCTACAATAGAACCTCTAACTTATTTGTCATCATTGTTATCTTGAAAAATAATTTTTTCTTGACCAATCTTGCTAGCACAAGAATTAAAAATTGATACAACAGTTATTATTAAAAATACTAACAATTTAGGTAAATTACTTAGTTTCATCATAGGAATGTATTTTTTATGAATAATAACAATTTCCAAACCAAATTAACAGCATTTTTCATAATTTGTAAATATGTAGTAGCAATGTATAGCATGCTATATGTATAGAATTTATAGAAATTGGTTCTTCCTCACTTTTGGTGGTTAATTAGTATTTAGTATCATCCGTTTCCTCAACAATTCAAAATTTGCTTTACCATACATTTGTCTTTTTATTATTTTAAGCTTATTAACAAATCCTTCCACTGGGCCATTACTCCAAGGTAGGCTGATTGTATTTTCTATGGAATCATATTCTGCACTGGCTTTTAGCAAAATGATAAATTTCTTTAACTCCTGAATTTACAGCTCTATCAATCCAATCTTTTAAATCACCCCCTCAAATAAAATAATTATATTTATCCGTAAATAAAAATAAACAAATGAAAACAGGATTATTCACTCTATGTATACTGACTGCTAATGTTGCTTTTGCCCAGCAGAAGCTGGAAAACATCAAAATAGATCTTCCAACCTCCGGAGATACCGGAAATGTATTTATAAATACAGTGACTTTAAAAGATTCTGATAAGAGGACAATAGCTTTAACGGATGGACATTACAGTATTGATAACAGCAAACAAAAGGCTAATATTAGCATCAAAAAAGGTCTGATCAATGGTACTGTAACAGAAACTGAAGAACAGGTAAAATTTAATTTTACAATTGAAAATTCACATATTACTGCTTACAATATGTATAATGACACCAACTTAGCACTCGATGCCCGCAGAGATAAAGAAAAAGCATATTTCAAAGGCTACCATCCTAATAAAGCTCTGAAATATGAAGGCTGGGTATCTTTGGATAAAAACAAATATTTCGGCCGTGGTATTTCAAAACAATATTCTGAAAATGGCACATTGACCGGAATTGAAAATGATATCACTGTAAGTTATACCTCTTTTTATCCCAATGGAAATAAAAAAGAAGTTACCGGAGTAAACCTCTTCGAAAGTTATAATGAAGACGGAACCCCTGAAAACAAACAGTATACAAAGAATAATATCCGTTATGACGACCGTTACTACAAAGGGAAGCTTAGTACCAGTTCTTATAAAAACAAAGAAGGAAATGAGGTAAAAGACTATTATGAAAATGGACAAGTTCAGAAAAAAGAAGTCGTAACTAGTGTTAACGGGGAGTTATGGCTATCTACCTATGACAAATCCGGGAAACAAATAAGTAAAAAACCTTTGTCCGAAACCGGTGCAGAGAAAGCCAACTCTGCTGAATAAAAAATCCAATATTATACTACAACAAGTCTTTATGAAAAAAACGCTAAAAATTATTGTTTCTGTAATTATTCTGTCCGGAATATTCTTAGTGGCAGCCAACTTTATAAAAGTTTCCCCCAACGAAAGCTTACTGTATAAAATCCAGCAGTATGTAACCTATTCTAAAGCCGACTGGGAGAATTACGAAATAAATCAAAAATTATTAGCCGAAAAACCTGTTCCTGCCAATTATGTAACCGAAGTGGTACAGGCACAACAGGAGGATGATATCTATCCTGTAGATACTAATTTTGCAACACCTGCTGTAAAAGCTCAAGAAATAGAAAAGATAAAAAAAGCTAAATTCGAAAATCTAATTGTCGCAAAAAACAAGCCTGATGACGAGGATTCCCAATCCGCGTTAATTAGGTTTACAAGAGACCAGTTAACAGATGTTATTATCAACCAGAAGCTCAATATAAAAGTGGGCAAATGTTATGTAAATTCTAATACTGAAGGAAATTTCAATTGTGTAAGCTGCATGATACTTCTTTATAACCGTGATAAAAAAGACTGGCAGGAAGCTCCTGATGGTAAAAATTTTCTTAAAAATTCTTACGATTTTTACCAGACTTCGGAAGGTTCCAGATGGGAAGCAAAAGATCTTTCTATGCAGATTCCTTTCGACTATGCATTGCGCAAAAAATATAGTGCCCAGTAAGATATACTATACCTGAATAGTACAACCCTTGAAAATTCTTAGAATTCTTAGAAATATACTTTTTATAATAGGAGTAATATTGCTGGCTTTTGACTTTTTACTGGTTTTGCCGGAATATTATGCATGCAAAAATGCTTATGAGGGAGAAGAAGCTACCACAATATGGGGTTATACAATAGACTGCATAGGTGATACAGCAGAATTTACACTGGTATTCTTTCAATTCATTGGCTGCTGGCTGATCGGGATATTTATCGCTGCTATGATATTGCATATTATATACAAAAAGCACAAAAATAAAGCCTGATTACCTCATGAAAAAGAAACTGTTAATCATTTATTTTATTCTTTCTCTACTTCTGGTAACGGACATTATGGTCTATGCTCTTTATAAAATAAGCTTGCGGGGTTATTATGCAGATATTATTCTTTTCTGGTTATGGTTTCTGGGAAGTATTACAGTTATTATAGTCTTTTGGAAAAATATACTGGCCAAATTATTTTTAGGAGCTATAGTACTTGCACTTATCCTGAGTATGGCTCCAATGGGGTTATTTTTCTATGCGTTTATCCTTTCCTCTACCCCGTTTGGGTTAAGGATGGAAAAAGACCTTAACAAATATTACAGGGCACAGATTGTTTCCTACAGTGTAATGACACCGCCATGGTTACAGATTATAGAAAAAAAAGGATTGATCGAGAAGCAAATCATCCAGTGCACTGATTCCGAATTACGGGATAAATTGTAAGTGTCCCTAAAAACCAGACAGTTTAAAAATAGAGAAATTTATTAATTTTAAACTGTAAAAGATGAAAAAGACAAGATTCACAGAGACACA
>NZ_QBUH01000010.1 GCF_003058195.1 Elizabethkingia sp. YR214 | reverse complement strand
GGCAATCTTACGCCTATTGAGTATAAGTATAAAATGTTAGCTGCTGAAAAGAAAAATACTCAATTAATAGCTGTCTGAAATATGGGGTACTTACAGGGTGGAAAAAAAAATAAACCCTAATCCTGATAATTATATTTTGCCTAGCTCGCTTTTACTCAAAGGAAGAAACAATAAAATGGAAAGCAATAATTAAACATATGAAAAAGCATATCAAATTATTTTTTGCAAAAAAAATATGGGTTTACAGTATCTTTATACTAGTTCTTAACTCATGTATAAAAAAAGATGATTGCAAAATTAATGACACATTTATTAGAGAAATTTCTAAAATTGACAAGCAAAATAAAACAAATGTAATTTCCGCTACCCCTTCTGCTGCAATTCAATTAGTATTTGTAAAATTAAACAACGGTAATCTATATGCAACTAATGGATTAGAATTACATAATATTTATGTTGATAACTATAAAAAAGAATACAATACATATTATTCTTTTTTAAAACCTCTTCTTTGTCAAGAGTCGGTATTAAAATTTGATCAAATATCTGATAAAAGAAAATATACTATTTTTCAGATAGATGATGATGTTATAAAAAACAGCGTTTCAGATGTTGAAAAAAAATATTTAGAAAAACATAAAGATATTTTTTTATTCTATCCTGGAGATTATTCTTTAAATATAAGATACACCATCTTATACAAATTATATTTATCCAATTTCCACATCACTTTTGATGATTATAGTGGAAGCTTCAGAATCAATAAGATAAATACTATTGATTAACCCCCGCTAGCGCGGGCCTCTGGCTCGTAACAAATACAAAAATACTTATCAAGCTGCCTTTTCGGGCAGCTTGTTTTTATTAATATGTTATATTTACATTGATACGAGTGAGACGCTCACACCTGCGTATATCAAATTTATATATTACAAAAATATGAGAATTATTAACTATATATCGGTTCTTATTATAATCTCCTTACTCTTAATTGCATGCCAGAAGAAAATAGTGAGTGAAGGTTTTGTAAGGAAATTGGCGAAAACTGATAATAAGAATATTTTAAATATCCCTGATAATGCAACGAACCATTTATACGTATGTTTAGATAATAATAAGATATTTGTAACTAATGTGCTAGAGTTGTATGATTGGTATAGCAATTATGAAGATAAATCTAAAGATTTTTATACTTTTTTAGATAACGTTTTAAATCAAAGATTTAAATTAAAATCTGCAATCGCTACTAAATACGAGTATCAGTCCTTTACTGTGAACCCTAATATTATGAAGCTATCATCAAAGGCCATTATACGAAAGTACTTTGAACAAAACGAAAGTAAAGAAAAGTATTATTTTTATCCTAAAAGTCTTTCGACTGATGATACACAAACCATATTATACAAAATGTTCTTGGAAGGCTATCTGATAAGCTTTAATGATTATGCCGGAAATTATATTATTGAAAAATATTAAAACATAAAAAAACTCTCCCCGCTAGCGCGAGCCTCCGGCCCGTGACTGATAAAATATCTCACAAGCTGTCTTTTCAGGCAGCTTGTTTTATTAAAAGGCTTTATAGTTACGATAATGTAAATAAGATGCTATAACAAAGGAGAAATATAGAAGTACCCTATCTATTTATCTAAAAGAAAGTCGTAATTGACTCTATAACCAACTATTTTAATACTATCATTTTCTTTCTCCATACTAAAAACCTCCTGCATTTTCGTACTGTCTCTTTTCACATCATAAGTCAAAACATACTCAGCTTTCGAATTAGTTCCCTCTACGACAAAAGTTTCCCATTTAGATAAATTATAGTCTGATACCTTTCCATATTCATCCATTTTTTTAAACAATCTGTTAAACTTATTTTTGTCAGTTACCTGAAAAAATTTCCCACTAAAAAACTTTGAGGCTTTTTGTAAATCTCCATTCTGAAGTGTATAATAAAGTTTACTCACTACTTTTTCAGCTTCTTCTTTATCTTCTGCTCTATTTCTATAAGTTCTATTAAAACTGCAGCCTAGTAACAAAAATGGAATAAGTAAAAGATATTTTTTCATGTATAAAATATATATTTAATGGTATTATTTTCTGTAAATATATAAATTTCAATTATTCTATTAAAAAAATTATCTAGTAAGTAAAATCGACGATAAAATTTATAATAGTTCAATTTTACCTATCCAGTGGAAAGGTAGCTATACAGCGTACAGATACCGCTTCAGACCTTGTAGCCCACGGATAATTATTATTAACGGGATGCATATCGTAAAGTGTCCATTGTACTGCCTGTGTCGTGTTACTAAAATTAGGCGTAGCGCTCCAGAATCCACCTCTCTCACCTCTCGAGAGCAAAGTTCCGTCTGACGCACTTCTATAGCCACTAAAAGGAACCGTCATCTTAATACTCGGATCAAAAACACTGGTAAGAACTTTTGCCGCAGAATAATTGGTTGCTGAATTCTGCACTGTTCCTATAGTCGATTTATTCGTCCCTTTATCCAAAGTATTTATTTCTCTGTTAGTAGGCAAACGCCATCCATCCGGACATGGATCGTTAGCCGTTTTTACAGCCACCAAGAAGCTACCTGAATTCCAGGCATCGTTTGGAGCGCTGCTAATATCCCATTTCGAAATTGAATTTGGCGGTGTAGTTACATTGGCTGCAGACATTTTCTTACCAAACTGATAATAGTCTCCATTAATCTGTTGCGCAGGAACATCCGGATTTGCCATCATATCTGCCCCAAGATTATGGCGCATCCAGATCATACCACTTAGACGCACTGCCTGATACCCCCGGTAAAAAAGGTATTTATCATTAGGCTGAAGCGTAATTTTCAGATTATATTTCACTCCCGGAGTTATTTTCAGATCATTTAGGGCAATATTCTGCAAGCTTACAGGTGCATCATTCTGATGCGTCATAAGGATAGTTTTAATTCTGAAAATACCATCAGTCACTTTGTTGGTATTGATATAGACCGGATCAGCTTTTACACTTTTGGCACTTAGGAGCGGAAAAGAAACAATGCTTCCCTTTGCAGCCGGTTGCTCCGGCGTTATGCTGCCATCTGCCATTAGCATTTTTGCTTTATCATAATGTGGAGATATGCTAACTTCTTCCAGATTCGTAATATTATACCACTGTGTCGGTGTAGCATCCAGATAGACAGTTACCTGACTAAACTGATGAGAAAATACAACATCCAGATAATTGGTATTATTTCCCGTAATCTCCATTGTTTTGGAAAAATACATAAGATCGCTGTTTCCCGGTACCTCTTCTACAGAAGCTGTTGCCAATGTCTTATTAGCCTGATCCGGATAAGTGACAGAAGGCACAATGGTTTTTGAGCCCGTCGAATAAACCACAAATGTATACGTAGAGCCGCCATTGAGCCCGGTAACAGGAGCCGCATTTCGTTCATCCCCGCTCACATAATCTTTTTCGGTTACATAACGGCCATTTCCGTCATATACAACAACTTTGTACTTAATGCCATAACCAAGGTTATTAGTATCCTTAAGAGGAGGTGTAGCAGCTTTCAGGGAAGCCAGAGAAGCAGTTAATGGCTGAGAATTATCCGGAGACAGAACTGCAACCAATTTATAGTCATCATTGATCGCCAGCTCCTGTTGTTGTTTGGTATCATTTAGTTTCAAATGGTTTGTTGCGGCCTGTCCCCCTAAAGTTCCTTCCTGACTGAATCCACTGCCTAAAAGATTGATTCTTACATTGGTTTCGCCTGTAGCAATTGCCTCTCCCGAACTTCTGCACGAGAGCAAAGAGAGCAACACACCACCGGTTATTACAGATTTCACAAGTAGTTTTTCTATCATTTATTTGTATTTTATTTTTAATCTTTTTTGAAAAAACAAGTTTTGTAAACTGCTATATATAATATATGAAGCAATATTTCAAGTCCTCTTATAATGACAAAAAAGAAAGTGTTTTAGTTAAGAAATCAATAGGGTCAATTTCTTGGCTAAAACACATAAATTCCATCATTTAAGATCACTTCGTACTTGTATATTCTTTACAAAAATACAATTTCTGATTATTTATGACATTCCGAATGTCAGTATGAATAAAATATAATAGTTCCGTTTGATACTTCCGGGAATAATTTATCCCACAAATTCCATTGTATAAAATAACTGAATTAAAAAGAACAGTAAAGTAAAAAACCAGACGATATACGGATGGTACCGGAAGTTTTCTTTAAGAATATGATGCAGAGCACGGACTAACTTGATCAGACCCATTCCCCCAATAACTATAGTTATTAAACAAATAATAAGAAATACATATTCCCTTATTCCTACACTGCCAGTCAGATTGAAGTGTTGTACATACTCGTCTATATTTACGGTCTGCCCCAGAAACATCATGGAGAAAGTAAATAAAAAGGCGGGTGTTGATGTATAAACAGTGGTATATATAAAAGAAAATAAAAGTGTCCGGAATGTTGTAGTATTAACTTTCTCTCTTTTATACCAAAGCAGAATAACACTAAATAAAACGGCTGTGAAATTATTGATCAGGAAAATAAATAGTGCCTTCTCCACCATACTTACCCCTTTAATTCTGGAAACAAAATTTTGTTCGCCACCATAATCCATTAACAGTATTGAAACAATAACAGATGTGTATACTGACAATTTTATGGGTGAAAGATAATCTTTAAAACGTTCCGTTTCCTCTTTCTCCATTTCGTGTACTGAAAGATCATAACACCGGGCAGATTTCTGAAACAGTTTAAAAATAGTTACCGGAACCAGTAATATCTCAATAATAATCTGTAAACAAAGTTTCTCGAAGCTGTCAATTAGTTTTTCAAACATTTACACTAAATATTAAAAAGTTGATGATGCAATTTAAATAAATTTATAAAATCCTATTAAAAAACATCTTATGGAATTATATAAATTAAAAAACAGGCAGTTTTATTAATAAAACTGCCTGTTTTTTCTAAAATATTCATTTCTTACAAATGCATCCCTCCGGAAACTTCAATTCTTTGCCCATTAATCCAGCGTGCATCCTCGGTGCATAAAAATGCTATTACTCCGCCAATATCATCCGGAACTCCGGCTCTTCCCAATGCTGTGATTCCGGCAACTGTTTCATTCACCTTTTCATTATCACGAACAGCTCCGCCATTAAAATCAGTTCCCACAGCACCCGGAGCAACAATATTCACTCTTATCTTTCTTTGTCCAAGTTCAAGAGCCCAAATTCTGGTAACAACTTCCATAGCACCTTTTACACCTGCATACATGGAAGTATTTGGATGAGAGAAACGCGCAAGCCCCGAAGATATGTTGATAATACTTCCACCATCATTCAGATAAGGCAAAAGCTTCTGTGTAAGAAAATAAACTCCTTTAAGGTGAATATTTACCATTGCATCAAACTCTTCTTCTGTTGCATCTACAAATGCTGTATGCCCTCCTGTTCCTGCATTATTTATCAGAAAATCAAATTTAGCAACACCATATTCACTTTGAAGATACAGGTTTAATTCAGTTACAAAAGCCTGAAATTCTTTTGTATTACTTGTATCTATTTTTAGGGCTTTTGCTTTTCTTCCAAGTTTTTGTATTTCTTCAACAACTTCATTTGCTTTTTCTTCATTGCTGAAATAGGTGATAATTACATCGATTCCTTTTTGTGCAATTTTTATAGCAGTATTTCTTCCTAAACCTCTGCTTCCACCAGTTATTAAAGCTATTTTACTCTGTGCCATTCTCTTTTTTTTAATTAACAACACAAAATTACCAAAGTATAGTATCCACGATATGGTGAACGTTTCAGTATTTTCTTATCGAAATTCGGATCGGTATACAGACGGAAGCATTCCGGTATGTTTCTTAAAATATTTTGTAAAGTTTGTAGGCTCATAAGTGAGCTTGAAGGCAATTGTTGCAATTGACAAATCAGTTGTTACCAATAATTTTTTTATAAGATCAACAGTTTTTTCATTACATATATCGCAAGGTGATTTTCCGGTTCTTTCTTTAATGGTATTACTTAAATGTGTAGCATTGATATGTATCATATCTGCTATTTTATGAATATCCAAGTACTCATCTGTAATTCCATTCATTAATTCATCCAGGTTATTTTGAATAATCTGATTGAATTGAGCAACTATTTCTTCTGGCCTACTGCTTTTCATCGATTGTTTTTTGGAGTCTCAAATTTCGATAAAATTCATTTAATGAAGAATATAAAATAGAAATAAGATTATAACATTAAATCAAAAAGCCGGAAGAAAATCTTCCGGCTTTGTTTTCAATATTTTTTTACACTATTTAGGTAATCCTTTTTTCAGTGCGGTATTTGCTCTTTCAACCGCTTTCTTTTCTTTCCAATCCATATACCTTTTTTTGTATCTGGATTTCATAAAGTTATCAAATTTACGCTGTACAGTAAGATTCCATAGAGAATGTGCTTTTATTGCCCAGCTCTTATCCCATGCACGAAGCGAAATAGAGAAAGATCCGTCCAGATACTTCATCCAGTGCCACCATCCGGTAGGCATAAACAGGGTATCACCATGTTCCAGGAAACATTCTATTCCTTCAATTCCGTCTAATGCCGGGAATTTTTCGAAATCAGGATTTTCTATATCATAATCTTCCAGTGCATAAGTTGCGTATGGGATCTGATACAAACGGTCTTTCCATTTATATTCAAAAAGCATCACATGCTTTCTTCCGTTAAAATGCGTATGGAAGATATGCGGCATATCGATATCATAATGCAGGAAAGTTACTGATCCTTTTCCTCCAAAGAACATACTTGGGTACTTATCAAGAAAGCCACCCATCAGATCTTTAGGTGATATATAATCATTAAGTAATTTCGGAGCGAATTTTATCGGATCAAAGAAGAATATTCTAAGATCGGTTGGTTCACGCTGAATAAGGTCAATATAATCGCCAAATTTCATTTCAGCAGCCGAGGCATTAATAGGAGCCGCCGGGTCTGCTTTAGAGCTATCGTATAAAGGAACTGTTACATCCCCTACTACTTCCTTCACATAGTCCATGGTCCACTTCTGGTATGCGGGCCATTTTTTAGCCATATTTTTTATAACCACAGGCTTACGCGGCTTCAGGTATTTTTCGCGAAAATCTTCCTGAGAAATGTCATCTACAAC
Organism: Elizabethkingia sp. YR214; assembly: GCF_003058195.1. GTDB lineage: Bacteria > Bacteroidota > Bacteroidia > Flavobacteriales > Weeksellaceae > Elizabethkingia. The sequence goes on along the minus strand of NZ_QBUH01000010.1, from coordinate 119,685 downwards.
ATCAATAGGCTTGAGGGTTATTCCCATTTAATTTAATTTAAGTGCTAAGGTATTAATTTTTAAGATATAAAAGTGAAATAAAAGTAATTTATTTAGAACTATTTTAAATAAGATACATATTACTATTTTACCACCTTTTTATCTACTTTCGGGGCTTATCCCCAACATACTTATAAACAAAAAAACCACCTAATAAGGTGGTTTTTGTGGTTTCTCCAGGAATCGAACCAGGGACACATGGATTTTCAATCCATTGCTCTACCAACTGAGCTAAGAAACCATTACTATAAAACGTATTATTTCGTTTTTAAAGTGGTGCGAAAATACACATATTATCCATATCATGCAAGCTTTTATTTCAATTAGTTGTTTCAAATTAATCAGATAAGCTTTGAACATATACCCGATTTTCAATATTTAGCTGTAAGTGAAAACATTAGCAATAAAAATACTAAAGAATGCTCTTTAGTAAAATCATCAGAGTTAAATACAAAGATTATAAACCACAAAAACTACCCTGTTCAGTTGGCTTTTGTGGTTTCTTCAGGAATATATTAATCCTACTTTAATACTTGTTACCTCACTCAGTATAAAATGAACATTATTGAGCAGAGACTTCTCTATAGTGAATATTCAGTACAACAGCTTCCAGATGATTTAGATTTTTCAGATAAAAGACATTTAAGCGGGCAGTTCAAAAAACATAAAGAAATAACAGCTGCAGCCTTCCGGAAGCAGTTCAAGAACTAAACACAAAATCCATCGTCATCGGATTTGAAAGGACAACTATAAAAATTTCTTTTCTGTATCACAAAATTTCCTTTTCGTATCATCCCATGATAAGCATAATATTACTTTTGAAAGAATAGAGTTTAATATTGATATTATTATGAAAAAATACCTGCCATTTTTAATACTTTTCCTGATCTCGGGTTTAGCATTTGCACAGCAATATCATTCGCTTACCCTTTCTGAAGCAGAGAAAAGATTGCTGCCTCAGTTTGGGCCTATGATCAATACTCCGATTAAGGATATTACGCTTGAAGAGGTAAAAAAAGAACGTAAAGCCCACTCAGAAATGTCTTGGCCGGAACTGAAAAATAAAGACAGTATCGAGATCATCCAGTCTAAAATCCCGGGGCTGAATATAAAAGATCCTGAGATTCCGGTAACAATCTATAAACCCAGAAATGCAAAGAATCTTCCTATATTTCTTTGGTTTCACGGCGGTGGTTTCGTTTATGGAACACCAAGATGGGATCACCAGAGGTGTGCAGATTATGCATTGAAAGGAAAAGCTGTAGTTATTAGTGTAGATTACCGTTTCGCTCCGGAAAACCCTTTTCCGGCAGCTCTTCATGATGCCTATGCTTCTTTGTTATGGGCCAGCAAAAATGCAGAGAATATTGGTGGAAATGGAAAACTGATCGCAGTTGGAGGTAACAGTGCAGGAGCTGGAATATCCGGAAGCCTTGCACAATATGCAAGAGACGAAAAAGGCCCGGAAATCAGTTTGCAGGTTCTGGAAATTCCTCCTGGTGATTTCGGGATGGACTATCCGTCTGTTATTGAATTTAAAAGAATTCCCGGTCTTAAAAGTGATGATTTTCCGGTTTTAAAAGATTTCTACATCGGGAAAAACGGAAATTCAAAAGAAAAATATGTATTGCCCGGAAATATTAAAGATGTTTCAAACCTTCCTCCGGCTGTAATTTTTGTCGCGGGAGCAGATCCTTTGCGGGACAGCGGAATGGCCTATGCAGACCGTCTGATAAAAGCAGGTATCTTTACTGAATTACATGTTTATGCAGGTTATGCCCATGGAATGCCTCTGCCGGAAAATATGGAAATCACACTGAGAATGATGAAACAGTTTCTTAAACCTGGAAAGTAGTTATAAGTTGGTATAAATGGCACGAAAAGAACAATTTCCTGTAAATCCGGATTAAGAAAAAATATTTTCCCTAATATTGATCTGAACAATACAGTATCAGCAGGAATGATTAAAAGCCGTTCTTGCAAATGCTGTCTGAACACAAATTCTTCATGCTTTAAAACTAAAATAATGCAATACTTACAAACAATATCTTTAATTCTAGTTTTATTTTCATCTATCTTATTTTCCCAGACGTATAAGACTTCTTCAACAGTTTTACCCGGAAAAGAATTTCCGAAAATAGATTCGGAGAGGAAAGCAGAATTTCATGTTTATTTTCCGGAGGCAAAATCTGTAACCTTAGATGGTGGGGATGGAATGAAAAGTATAAAATCCGCTGTTTCCAAAGATAAGAATGGCTTCTGGACTATCTCCACGACACCTATGGAAATAGGTTTTCATTATTATTGGTTCAATGTGGATGGGCAGCGTACAAACGATCCCAATACACAGCTGTATTTCGGGTACAGCCAACCAACCAGTGGAATTGAAATTCCTTCCGGGGAAGATTTTTTCATGGAAAAAAATGTAAAACACGGAAAAATTATCGATGACAGTCTGAATTCGAAAATAACAAAGGGCAAGCGGAACTTTAAAGTATATCTCCCACCGGGCTACGGGTCTAAAAAGCTGCCTGTTTTATATCTGTATCACGGAACTGGAGAAGATATTACGGGCTGGGAAAAACAGGGCTATATTCTTAATATCCTTGATAATCTTTTCGCAGAAAAAAAGGCTCACGAAATGATTATAGTGATGGATTATGGAGTTGCATTGAATCCTGAGCAGGAAAAAATGCCGGACAACTATCCCAGAACTGTTCTGTCTTCAAAAAATCTTGATATTATTGTTACTCAGGAGCTGATCCCCTATATTGAAAAGAAATATAAAACTTCTGATAAGAGAGCTATTGCAGGACTTTCCCGCGGCAGTTATCAGGCTATGCTGATCGGAGTTTCCCACCCGGAGACATTTTCAGCAATCGGAGCATTCAGCCCCGTGATTTATGAAGGAACTGAAGCTGATCCTTTTAAAGAGCTTCCCATAAAAAATTTACTGAAATCTAAGAAAAAACCTTACTTCTTTATCGGAATAGGGGAAAAAGAAGATGTATTGTTTTTTAAATTCAATGAAGTATTGAGGAATTTTTTAAACCAGAATAACTATTCTTATTTTGAATATAAATCCCCGGAAACCCGCCACGAATGGCTTACCTGGAGAAGATCTCTTTATCAGTTTACACAGAAGATCTTTAAGTAAAAATTATGACATTTGTCATGTTTTAGAATTTTATTAACTTACACCTAATAAATTACCGTTTTATGGAATTACTCCTTCCTTATCTGGAGCCGAATGGTTTTAAACAAGGTCTGATTCAGGATTACAGATTTTGTGAAAAAGATTTCCTGAACTCTACAGTTCTGGAGATGCCGGAGGATTTAGGAGATGGGAAGTTAATTCTTTTCAATAAAAGGAATTTTCATTTTTTCCGTGGAAAATGGAACTTTCAGGAAGAAACCATTTTTCATTCACCCCATAAAGTAGGAGATAACGGAATGATGGATTTCCGGATCAATAAAGAAGGGAAAATCAGCAGTAATTTCATTAACAACGAAAAAGAATTTGAACACAATACTACTGATATTGACGGTGTGAGAATTTTTGTTCCGAAAAGTATTTTTTCAAAAGATAACGGGTTACTGAAAGAGAAGTTGGAAAATGCACAACGCAATTATCTGAGCCAGGAAAAGCTCAAAACCATTTTCGATACTCCGTTTGATGATGCTTCATGCAGTATCATCCTCGAAAGCAGAATCCTGGAATTCCTAAGCTACTGGATTCATTACCTGCTTTCTGATGAAAAAACATTTGAACACAAAAAAGCATTCCAAGACAAAATAAAACTGGCAAAAGATTTTGTAGATACCAATGCATTTCAGAGTCTGGCCATTAGAGAAATAAGCCGTTACTGCGGGCTCAACAGCAGCGATCTGAAAAAAGGATTTAAAGACTACACTCAATTTCCTATTCACCAGTACATTATAAAAACCAGAATGGAGAAAGCCAGAGCTATGCTTCTGGAAACCGGAAAATCGGTCGGAGAAATCAGCGATTTTATTGGTTATAATAACCGGGGGCACTTTTCCCAGCTTTATTTCCGTTATTTTGGCAAACTTCCTTCCGAAGAACGTTTGTAAATTTAAACACCTTTATATAGAATGCTCTAAATGTTAGTTATACTGGCATTTACAGAGATTTATATTTTTATACACCTGAAAAAAATTTCTTTTTCGTATCACGGAATTTCCTTTTCGTGTCAGCATCTTTTCAGCATATTATTAATTTGGAGTTAAGATTAGTTCATATGAAATTTCCTTTATACAAGGTAGTTTTCATATCAATATTAACTTAATATGAACAAAACTATGCTGAACTTATCAATTTTATTGGAAGAAAGTGCCAGAAGAGATCCTGAAAGACCAGCTTTAACTATTGGAGAAACTACTATCAATTATAAAGTTTTCCATGAAAAAGTTTGTCAGGCAGCCAATGCATTTACAAAGAAAGGAATCGGTTATGGGGATAAGATTGCTTTGCTCTGTCCTAATATTCCCCAGTTCCCTATTATTTTTTTCGGAATATTAAAAACCGGAGCCGTCGTAGTTCCGCTTAGTATTTTTCTTAAGCCTGAGGAGATTGCTTATCAGCTTTCCGATTCCGAAAGTAAAATGCTTCTGTGTTTTGCCGGAACTTCGGAAATGCCTGTAGGAAAATTTGGAAAAGAAGGCTTTGATAGCAGCGGGACATGCAGGGACTTTATCAGCATAGGAAACATAGCAGAAGATATTCAGAATTTTGATGATTTAATTGCAGATGAAGAAACAGACTTTGAATCTCATATTACCTCATCAGAAGATACAGCTGTCATTATTTATACTTCAGGAACCACAGGAAAGCCAAAAGGAGCAGAACTTTCACACATTAATCTTTTTACGAATGCAGAAGCCAGCACAACTATAATTGCTTCGGCTGCATTTGAAGCCCAACTCGTGGTTTTACCATTATTTCACATTTTTGGTTTAACGGTAATGATGCTTGCAGGAATCCGGAAATCACTTCATCTTATTCTCCTTTCAAAATTTGATGCAAAAGAAGTTTACCGGCTTATTCCCCATTTTAATATCAGAATTTTTGCAGGGGTTCCCTCCATGTACTGGGCACTTCTGAATGAAGAGAATACTGAAGAAAATAGGAGCAGTATTAAAAAACTGCGAATCTGTATTTCCGGTGGAGCTTCTCTTCCTGTAAAAATCATCGATGAGTTCGAAAGCCGTTTCGGAGTTCCGATTATCGAAGGTTACGGAATGTCTGAAGGTTCTCCGGTAGTGACATTCAATCAATTGAAAATAGGCAGGAAGCCCGGTTCTATCGGAACTCCGATCTGGGGTGTTGAGGTAAAGATTGTAGATGATCGCTGCAAGGAACTCCCGACAGGTGAAAAAGGAGAACTGATCTATCGTGGTCCCAATGTGATGAAATCTTATTACAGAAAACCTAAAGAAACTGAGGAAGCGCTGAGAAACGGATGGATGTTTTCCGGGGATATTGCAGTAAAGGATGAAGACGGTTTCTTCTTCATTGTCGACCGTAAAAAGGAAATGATCATTAGGGGCGGAATGAATGTTTACCCGCGTGAAGTAGAAGAAGTGATGATGAGGAATCCTGATATATCTATGGTTGCCATTATCGGAATCGAAGATGAAAAACTGGGTGAAGAGGTTAAAGCATTTGTAGTGAGAAAAAAGGAAAGTACGGTTACCGAAGAAGATATCAAACTATGGACAAAAGAAAGAATTGCCAGATATAAATATCCGAGAATCATAGAATTTATTGATGAAATGCCCTTAAGTGCAACAGGAAAAATACTTAAAAAGAACTTAAAAACTAACTGAAATGAATTATTTAAAAATTACAGTTCTGTCCATTGGATTATTGGCAGTAAGCTGCTCTATACAAAAAAAGGAAAGTCCCCAAACTGTTTCTGTAAATCTGAAAGAAGAAAAACTCACCGAAATAAAATATGGTCCGCATGAAAGAAATGTGATGGACATTTACCTTCCGGCCAATAGAAATCCTAAAACCGCATTTCTTGTTAATATTCACGGAGGGGCCTGGACGCAGGGTAATAGAAAGTACGATGGTAAAATTTCGGAATATCTTCTTTCACAGGGAATTGCTGTTGCCAATCTGGATTACCGTTATGCAAATTTTACAGACACTCATCTTCCGGAGCTTCTGGACGATATCGATCAGGTGGTAAAATATCTTTCTGCCCATGCTCAGGAATGGAATACCAGAAAAAATGGTTTTTCAATTTCAGGAGGAAGTTCCGGGGCCCATGTTTCGATGATGTATGCCTACACAAAAAATCCTCAGATCAAAACCATAGTAGAAATGTGTGGTCCTGTAGATTTTACGGATGTTCAGACGTTACAATATGTGAAAGCAGTTAATCTTTTTGATGTTCTGGATAAAATGTCGGGAAATAAAACAGTCTGGAATCCCGGCGATGCAGTCCCGGAAGCTTATGCTAAAACCAGTCCTGTAAAATTTGTCAATCAGATTCCTATTATGATTATTCATGGTGATAAAGATGAAGTGGTTCCCGTTCAGCAGGCTTATATCCTTGAAAAAGCACTGAAAGCAAAAGGTGCTGAATACAAACTGGTAATAGTTCCGGAAGCAGGGCATCTTATTACGAAACTACCAAAAGATGAGCAGGTTGTATTCAGTAATGTGGCAGAATGGCTTAAAAAATATGGCACAAATTAATGATTAAAAATATGAAGACTAAACTTATAAATACAAAAATCACTGTTGCAATAGTTTTTCTGGCAGCATCTTCCAATATGACGGCACAGAAAAAAAAAGCTGATACAGCAAAAACAAAAGATATTGATGAAGTGATCATGACCGGGGTATTTGATAAAAGAACAAGAATGAATGCTCCTATTGCCATCTCTGTTCTGAAAAGTGATATCATTGAAAAGCAGGTTCCAAACAGTGCTGCAGACCTGCTTAAAAACGTTCCCGGTGTATATGTCAATTCATCATTGGGAGAGATCAGAAATAATGTAAGTTCAAGAGGAATAAGTGCTGGATCCTCAGATGGAACATTTGCTTATGAATATATATCTATGCAGGAAGATGGATTACCGGTGACCAATACAACTTATTTTAATTACGGACCGGATTTTTTTCTGAGGGCAGATGCTACCATTTCCCAAATTGATGCTGTGAGAGGAGGACCTGCTTCTATTACTGCAGCCAACGCACCGGGTGGGATATTCAACTATATCTCCAAAACGGGCGGAAACAAATTCGGAGGAGAAATTCGGGCAAAATATGGTATTCAGGGCGCTAATAATTCCGGATATCATAGGATTGATGCCAATTTTGGAGGACCTTTGGGGGATAACTGGTTTTTTAATATTGGCGGATTTTACCGATACGACTTAGGAGCAAGATATGCCGGATATCCGTTTAATAATGGAGGGCAGATAAAAGCAAACATTGTAAAAAAATATAATAAAGGAAGTTTAAAAGTATTTCTAAAATACCTTGATGACAAAAATGGCTATGCCCAATTGATTCCTACAAGAAACTATACAGATCCTGAACCGGCAGAAGGCTTTAGCAGCAGTTCATCTTTACTGATTCCGAAATTACAGTATAATTCTCCGGATTTTATTCACGGAGGTAATATAGATTATAATTCAGGCCGTCTGGTTAGCAATAAATACCGTTCCGTAGGATTAAACTGGGATCACAACCTCGGAAATGAATGGAAACTGCTCTTAGCCAGTAAATATGCTGATAATGATGTGGTACAGAATAGTGTAGGAAACTCTTTTCTCACATCGCTGGATGATATGACGCCTTATTTTCTGATTGGTGGGGTGGGAATAGGAACATATTCTTTTAAGGATGCTCTCACAGGGCAGGAGCTTGCAAGTGTGAATTCCACTTTGGGAGCCGGAGGGTTGCCTGTTTATCAGATAACCAAAAATCAATTGCCGGGACAGTCTATTCAGAATAATTCATTTTTAATGTCTACGCTTAATTTTTATGAAAATAAAGTGAAAGAATCCATGAGCCAGCTGACCATCAATAAAAAATGGAACAATATGAATTTCTCCTTTGGAGGGTATTACGGTTATTCTGATGTATGGCGTTTTTCAGGTATTACCGGAATTGGACTTACAACTTTAGAGAACAGGCCGAGAATGATGACACTGAGCTTAACGGGTGTTACTACTTTAGATTTTACAAAACCAGGCGTCTATCAGCTTACTAATGGTGATGGCTTTGCACAGGCAGCAGGCAATACGGGAGCTTTGCTGGAATTCAAGGCTAAACAGCAGCAGGGGTCCCTATTTTTCGGGCATACCTGGGATATAACGGATCACCTGACTCTGGACTGGGGAATACGGTATGAAAAAGTATGGATCAAAGGAAATAATACCAGAACATATCTGTTTTCGGATAAAAACGGAGGAACGGACGGCAATCTTTACCCCCTGTACAATAATAATGCATTAGCAAAGCTTACCAATGTTGTCTATAGCAGACAGCTGGAGAACTTTTCCTATTCAGCAGCAGTAAATTATAAGTTTAATAATAATATTGCTGTATATGCCAGATATTCCAAAGGCAGCAAGTCTCCGGATCTTGATATATTCTTTGCAGCCAACATGCCGGAAACCATAGATCTACTCAACCCTCAATCCAGGAAAACCCAGCAGGTGGAAATGGGCTTTAAAGCTAAAACAAATTATTTTGATGCTTTTATAACGCCTTTTTACAGTTTGCTGAGCAATGTTCCTTACAGCTTTCTGGCAGACGACGGGAAAGGAGGGTTTTATACAACTCCGGTATTATATAATAAAAATGAAACTTATGGTATTGAATTGGAAACCAATATCAGACCTGCCGATAATTTCAGTATCAGAGCGGTGCTTACTTTACAGGACCCGAAAGTTAAGGAAGGGTATTTATGGAATCTGGGAAGTGCACCCGGGCCGTCTGATGATACCGTATTTTCATATTCAGGAACTACCATTGCCTATACACCAAAGATTATGGCCAATATAACGCCTAATCTGAAAATCGGTAAAGCATTCGGATTTGTGACCTGGAGCTATATGGGTAAAAGAGAAGGGAGCAATACCAATGTTTACAAACTACCGGGATTTTCTCAGTTTGACCTTGGAATAGGGTATAATTTAAATGAAAATCTCAGCATGCTTGTTAATGTGAATAATGTATTTAATAAATATGGGGTGATGAGCTACCAGAGACCGGGAACTCTCCAGCAGCAGCTCGCCGGCTTCGAAAATTTCACTCAAGCGGAATATACATCTGCGGAGGCCAACAATACTCCTTATTTCACAATTGCTATTCCTCCGACTTCCGGATATATTACGGTAACCTATAAATTTTAATACAATGAAAAAGCTTTTAAATATTTTCTTTACAGTTTTACTCTTCATTATCCTGGTATCATTAGTTATTCCCATGATTTCAGTGTATCTAAAAGCACCAATGCTTCTGAGCGGTTACAGCAGTTCGTTTGCCATGCAGTTCAATTCTCAGTTCGTTGTTTTAAGTCTGGTATTGACCGTTATCTGTTTCTTTTTCTATCGGTCTGGGAAATATTGGCGAAAATTATTGAGAGTTAATTTAATCCTTTCGGTTCTTTTTTTCATTACACAGATTTTTTTCACTGCGGTTCTTTTTTCAACGGCTAAAAAATACAATACCAAAGTTTCATTTATTCAGGGATTAAAAAGTTATGAGGAGCCTGTAAAACCTACAGAAACCTATTCTTATCTTACTATTTATAATGAGGAACAGCATATAGATGTTTTCCGTCCGGAAACAAAATCTTCAGTACCTGCAATTCCCGTTATTCTTGTTCATGGCGGAGCTTTTATCGAGGGAGACAGGACTCAGGTTGGTTATGCAGCCAACTGGTTTAAAGATCATGGGTATGTAGTTTTCTCTATTGATTATCCTTTGGGAAAAGAAAATCGTCACAATTGGGAATCTGCTGTTAATTCTGTAGTGACTTCAATGGGATTCATTGTGAAAAACTCAAAAAAATTCAATGTTGATCCGAACAAAATAGTTTTGGTAGGAGGTTCTGCGGGGGCAGCTTTGGTGATGCAGGCAGATTTAGGATTGAGGAAAGGTTTTGCCAAATCTTATGATTCTCTGCAACCTCCTGTTCCGGCAGGGGTTATTGCTATTTATCCGCCTGTAAGTTTATCCGAAATCTGGCAGAAAATAGATGAGAAAAAGAATATCGACCTCAAAGATGCAGCAAGAAAATATCTTGGAGGTTCGCCTGCCGAATTTCCGCAGCGCTATGCACAGCTGAACTTAATAGATCAGCTTTCCAAAGGTATTTCTCCTACATTTATTATTGCTGGAGAAATAGATCATGTTGTAAATGTAGAAGCTACAAGAAAATTTGCAAAAAAAGCAGCAGAATTGAAGCTTCCTGTTTCCTATGTTGAAATTCCTTATGGTGAACACGTTTTTGATGCTAATTCTAATTCTATTGCCGGGCAAATTGAATGGAATAAGATAGGAGAGTTTTTAAAGAATAATCATTTGGAAAACTGATGGTTGCATATTAAAAACAACTGAAATAATAGTTCGGAAAGCATTGTATATTATCATTACAATGCTTTTTTTGAGCCTGTTATATGGTTCTGAACCTTTTTGTAAAAGATATTGATAAGATTTAAAAGGGGGAAATGATTTCTCTTATTTTTTTAATCACAAGATCAATTAATTTTTTATTCCCGAAACTTAGTAAATTCAAACAACGTCAATATTGGCATGGAATTTCCGAGAAAGTTTGGGCTTGTAAAAATAGAAACAAAAAAGCCACCTTGTTAGGTGGCTTTTGTGGTTTCTCCAGGAATCGAACCAGGGACACATGGATTTTCAATCCATTGCTCTACCAACTGAGCTAAGAAACCATTCACTTCAAAACCCCGATTATCTCGTTGTTTTTTAGTGATGCAAAAGTACACACATTATATATACCATGCAAGTTTTTTTATTACTTTTTTTGAAGAGACTTATGACATTACTGATTATCAGTACATTTTTTTTCTCCCAAATTCTTATAATATTCACTCATTTCCTCTAAAACAGGCTTAATAGTGCTTTCCGGAAGATCACTGATCCGGATATACATTAACCCGTCTATAGCATCATTGAAGTTAGGGTCTACATTAAAAGAGATAACCTTTGCATTTTGCTTGATGTATTTTTTAATCAATACAGGCATACGCATCTCTGGTTCAAAATCATCCATAAGCTTATCGAACTTGTTCAGGTCATTATCCAGACCTTCAAAGAACATTAGCTTATCACGCTCTTTAAGTCTAACTTTATATTCGTTTTTAGGATGAATATATTGTGCTACTACAGAGTCATAATAATGAGAACGCATAAATTCTATCATCAGCGTTTTACTGAAGTCAGAGAATTTATTACTGATACTAACACCTCCCATCAGGAATTTATGTTCCGGATTTCTAAGACATACATGGACAATACCTCTCCACAATAAAAATAATGGCAAAGGTTTTTGTTGATAATCTTTCATTACATAGGCCCTTCCCATTTCTATTACCTTACGGAAGAAAGGCTGTAATTCCTGATCAAAATCGAAAAGTGAGCTGGTGTAGAATCCGTTAATACCATATTTCTTCATCACCTCCACTCCTAACGCCATACGGTAGGCACCGGCAAGTTTCTCTTCGCCTTTATCCCAAAGGAATAAATGGTGGTAATGTTTATCGTATTCATCCAGGTCAAATGGCATATTTGTCCCCTCTCCTACATCACGGAAGGTAAGCTCTCTCTGTCTGCCGATTTCCCTCATTACAAAAGGAATCTCATCAGCATTGGCAAAATAGATCTCATAATCGCCGTTTGCAAAAAGCAATTTCCCATCTATATTTCTCAGATGTTTAATCTCATCAACCAGATGCTCTTTACTGGTTTCAGAGATAATATTATGAACAACATGTTCATCCTGGTTCAGCTGAAATTTACTGCTAAGGTTTGGTATTTTCAGATAATCCGTTACACGCTTTCTTTTGTCAAAATAAGATTTCATCATGTAAACCTTATTCTTCAAAAACTCACCTAATTCCTCAGGTGTTTCGTACTCTTTTAATATTTTAGGTAAAATAGGTTTCCCTATTCTTATTTTAATGGGCTTTTCGCGCTTGTTCATCATCTCTGAAGGCAACATTACTGTTTGCAGATCAGGATGAATTTTTGCCATATTGTAAAACATACGGCTGTTTTTAGCATGAAAGTACATCGGAATTACCGGTACATTCATTCTCTGAATTAGTTTAAGGATTGGAGACTCCCAGTCCTTATCCAAAATTTCGTTGTATCTGTTGTTTCTGTTAGATACTTCTCCTGCAGGAAATACCCCAAAGCATCCCCCCTCTTCCAGATGCTTCATAGCACCACGCATACCGTTCAGACTACTGAAAGCTTCTTTACGTCCCTCAAAAGGGTTTACGGGAATTACATAAGGGCTCATCGGCTGAATTTTAGACAGCAGAAAGTTCCCCATAATTTTGAAATCAGGTCTGATTTCAGAAATAATCTTAGTCATCAGGATTCCGTCCAATGCCCCCAGCGGATGGTTAGACACCAATATAAAAGGTCCTGTTTTTGGTACTTTAGCCAAATCTTCAGCAAACACCAGATATTTTACATTCAGTTCATTCAGATAAGATTCAAAAAAATCTTTTCCTTCCTTGTCTTTTAATTTATCGTATAGTTTATTCAGTTTATTGATTTGGACAATATTCATCATAGTGGATGCTACCGGTTTCTTCAGAAATCCGATTTTATCCAATCCGACGGCCTTAATAAGGTCTTCCCTGCTTACTAAGCTCATTATTTCTTATTTCGTTACCATTTGCAATGTATTGGCAGCAAGCTGCTCCATTAATACATTTTTGTCTTTGTAAAATTTCTCAGCATCATTCATATTGGCATTTCTTATTGTAAAGAGAGCAACATCTGTTACTAATGATGTGTCGAATTTTTCGTTTAATGTTACATTCAGTTTTTCACTATTTTTAAATTTATCTTCCAGACATAAAGCCAGAGAGATTGCAGTGTTCTGAATTAAAGATACTTTAATTTTAAATTTAGCCAACTCAGCAAAAATATAGCTCATGTGATCCTCCGCAATAAAAGAGAAGTCACGTGTAGCAATAGTCATTAATGTCTGGTTTTCTTTCAGAATGTAACTTTCCTTTCTCGGATAGTTTTCATCTTCGGAAACTTTTGTTCCCGGTTTATCATCTTCTACAAATGATTTTACGAAGAAAGGAATAGATTTTTGTTTTAGTGGCTGCAGGGTTTTCGGGTGAATAACCGAAGCTCCGTAATAAGCCATTTCTATAGCTTCTTCATATGAAATATTATCCAGTAGCTCCACATCTTCAAATTTACGTGGATCTCCTGTCATTACACCTGGTACATCTTTCCAGATGGTCATTTGTTCAGCATTCAGGCAGTAAGCAAAAATAGCCGCTGAATAGTCGGAACCTTCACGGCCAAGTGTTACTGTAAAGTTATTATCATCGGAACCAATGAAACCCTGTGTAACAAAAGATTCACCAGAATTTAATTTCTTAAAATTTTCCTCTGTAAGCTTCCAGTCTACATTTCCTTCTCTGTAGCTTGCATCAGTTTTGATATAATCTCTTGCATCTAACCATGTATTGGCTAGTTTTTCCTGTACCAGATATTCTGATAATATTTTAGAAGAGATCATCTCACCACAGCTTACCACCTGATCATAAACAAAGCTATAATTAGGCGATTTATTCCTTCTGAGAAAAGATTCTATATCGTAGAAAAATTCTTCAATTTCCTCATAAATTTTATGATTTTCCTTAAAAAGTCCCTTTGCTGTGTCAATGTGGCTTTGTTTTATCTTCGCAGTTTCAGCTTTATAATCTTTCTTGGCAAAATAGTTTTCCACAACAATTTCTAATGCATTTGTTGTTTTCCCCATTGCTGAAACGATAAGCATACATTGCTCAAAACCTTGGTTTTTCAATACTCTGGCAACATTCATTACACCTTCGGCATCCTTAACCGAAGCACCTCCAAATTTGAAAACTTTCATTGACTCTCAGGTATTAATAAATTATTGAATATTTTTCTGTTTATTTTTTGCTGTAAAATTTGTCAAAAGTATTAAAAATCAATCAAAAATAAAAAAAATGTATATGTGCTATATTTTTCCGAAATTTGGAAAAATCTAAACCCAATATATAATGTCTGAACAATCATTTCGTACACTTGGAGAGTTTATTATTGAAAAACAGGAGGATTTCAGATACTCGACAGGTGAATTGTCCCGTTTGTTAAGTGCCATAAGACTGGCCTCTAAAATGGTAAACCGTGAAGTAAATAAAGCCGGAATTGCCAATATTATAGGACATGCCGGGAATACAAACGTACAAGGCGAAGATCAGCAAAAACTGGATGTACTGGCAAATGATATTTTTATCAACTCTTTGTCGCAGCGTGAAGTCGTTTGTGGTATCGCATCCGAAGAAAATGACGATTTCATAGAAATCAAAGCCAGTGAAAATGCACATATGAGCAAATATGTGGTACTTATCGATCCTTTAGATGGTTCTTCGAATATAGATGTTAATGTTTCTGTCGGAACTATTTTCTCTATTTACAGAAGAGTAACCGAACCGGGAACTCCTGTGCAGCCAAAAGATTTCCTTCAGAAAGGAATTAATCAGATTGCTGCAGGTTATGTTATCTACGGATCTTCTACTATGATTGTTTATACAACCGGAAATGGAGTTAACGGATTTACATTGGATCCTTCACTGGGTACTTATTATCTGTCTCATCCTAATATTAAATTCCCAACAAAAGGAAAAATATATTCCATCAATGAAGGAAACTACGTCAAATTCCCTCAGGGTGTGAAAGATTACCTTAAATATTGTCAGAAAGAAGAAGAAGACCGTCCTTACACTTCCCGTTATATAGGTTCACTGGTAGCCGATTTCCACAGAAACATGTTGAAAGGTGGTATCTATATTTATCCTTCAACATCGCAGTCTCCACAAGGAAAATTACGCTTACTTTATGAATGTAATCCAATGGCATTTTTAGCAGAGCAGGCTGGTGGAAAAGCTTCTGACGGATTCAAAAGAATCATGGAAATAGAACCAACCGAGCTTCATCAGCGTGTACCATTCTTCTGCGGTAGCGCAGCTATGGTAACAAAGGCTGAAGAGTTTATGAAAAATGCTATTGAGGCAACTATCTAGAAAGTAATTTTTTCTATTAAAACATATAACCTCAGCTTTATCAGAATTAACTGAGTAAAGCTGAGGTTTTTATTATTTCATTATCATGCAGGCAGAATATCAACGTCATAATCTTATCTTCAAACGTCCGGGGGGAACTTCCAGAGGCGTATTAACCGAAAAGGAAACTTACTTTTTACATATTTCTGATGGAGAAAAGAAAGGAACAGGAGAATGCGGTATTTTCCGTGGACTGAGTTATGACGATGTCCCCAATTATGAAGAAAAGCTGCAGTGGCTATGTGATAACATCAATAGTGAGCACGGCTTTCTACAGAAACAACTGTTGCATTATCCATCTATATGGTTTGGTTATGAACAGGCAATGCTTAATTTAAAACATGGTGGTCATATTTACTTTCCGGGAGAATTTACAGAAGCCAAAAAAAGCATCACCATCAATGGGTTAATATGGATGGGGAATGTAGATTTCATGAAAGAGCAGATTGCATTGAAACTTCAGGACAAATTTCATTGTATTAAACTAAAGATTGGTATTAACTGGGATGAAGAGAAAAAAGTAGTGGAAGAACTTCGTAAAACATTTCCCCAAAAACAGCTAGAGCTTCGCGTAGATGCCAACGGTGCCTTTTCTGCCGAAAAAGCCAAAATTGTTTTGGAAGAATTAGCTGCCCTGGATATACATTCTATTGAACAGCCTATAAAAGCCGGTAATCTACAAGAAATGGCTTTACTTTGTGCAAATACTCTTACTCCAATAGCCTTAGATGAAGAACTTATCGGAATCACGGAATCGGAAGAAAAACAAAGACTTCTGGAAACTATAAAGCCACAATATATCATTCTAAAGCCTTCATTAGTTGGCGGAATATCTGGTTCTGACGAATGGATAGCATTAGCAGAAAAGCAAAATATCGGCTGGTGGATAACTTCAGCATTGGAGAGCAATATCGGACTGAATGCTATTGCACAGTATACCTACACAAAAAAGAATCCGATGCCACAAGGTTTGGGCACCGGAGATTTATTTACGAATAATACACCTTCTAGTCTGAAACTAGAGGGCGACCAGTTGTGGTTTGCAGACTGATCTTATTCTATTTTTTGATTTAATAACTATATGTTTTCAGAGATAATACTACTTATCTTCGCACATCCAGTATTGTGATGCACTGTAACACATACCGTCACTACAATATCCCCATCCCGGAGGGCAGTTTCCGTCTGGTGAATTTTTAGGATTACCTCCTTTCAGTTCCTTTAATGATTTTCTTTCTAACTTTTTCATAATGATATTTTTATTTGGTTTTTATACTAAAATTTAGGACGCAGTTATTAATGAACATAACCACAGCCAGTCTCTCTTTCTGCACAAGTCCTTGTAGGTTCATTACAAGTTCCACCACCGCCTCCATTTTCCATACTGCTAATTTTCAGATGCAGACTTATATATACACGCATCCACAACCTATTTCATCTGCAGAACAAAGCCTTGTAGGTTCGTTACAACCTCCAGGATTACCAGGACCATCCGGAGTATTATAATAGCAATAATCACCTTCACAATAGCCAACATTCCTTAACCCCGGAGGACGTGGACAAGGCTCATCAATAAGGCAGAACGCATATGCAACACGACCGCCACCGCTTACATGCTTTAGTAAGCTACGATTGAGTTTTTTCATAATAATTAAGATTTGGTTGATTATTCAGGAAAGCATTCTACATCAACTAGTACACAATGTGAATACTTTG
The DNA here is from genome assembly GCF_003058195.1 of Elizabethkingia sp. YR214. GTDB lineage: Bacteria > Bacteroidota > Bacteroidia > Flavobacteriales > Weeksellaceae > Elizabethkingia. Next base: position 102,567 of record NZ_QBUH01000010.1, on the reverse strand, counting down.
GCGGAATATTAAAATATTCACTGCATGAAACGTGCTGATATTTTTTTGGAAATTCATCACAAACATTTCCGGCACCTTTTACTGTTTTTAAATGTGATCTTTGAAGTTTTTTCATAACAGATTATTTAATATTCACATACTACACATTGACAAACACCATTCGCGTCTGTTATACCCTCCACTGTCTTATTCAGATACGGATCGTAATAGACACATGCCATTCCTCCTAAAGGTGGGCCACCGCCGTTGACTTTTTTCAAGTCTTTCTTAAGTAATTTTCTCATAATATCTTGATTTATTTAGTGTTAGTTAAATTACACATTTAAATCACATTTTGGAGATTTTTAACTTTTATTTAACTATTATATTTAATTAGCCCTGCTTTTTTCATCAAATTTCACATTACGACTGACCCCTTTTACCTTATTGTTTCCGAATGTATAATTCACACTAAGATTGAGTCCTCTGTAATCATAATAGTTCCTGAATTTCATAACAGAATCTGAATAAACCGATTCACCTTTACTTAATGCTTTTTTGAAAATATCATCCACTGAGATGCTAATCTGTAATTTCTTATCCATTAAAAACAGCTTGGCTCCTAAACTCACAATAGAATACCCATCCAATCTGACGTTTCCGAAACTTCCTGGAAATTGCTGGGCAAAATTAGCAAACATAGCTACAGTTTTCTGTGTATTCAGCGTAAAGGTATTATTGATATTATAATATATATTAAATGCTTTTTGTCCTATAACTTCCGGGATAATTCCGTTACTTTCGGAGTAATACAGATTAGCACTTGCACTCACTTCCCAGAATTTAAATAAAATATCGTTATACCCCAGATTCATTCCGTAATTGGTCTGATTGAACATATTAGCATAATCAATAATTTTAATTCCGTTATTAAAAGTTACAAGCTGCGAATAAGAGTCTTTAACCTGCTGATAATAAAATGTAGCTGTTAATTTATTTTTATAGGAATAACCCAATTCTATATTATCATTATAGGAAGGTCTCAGATAAGGGTTTCCCTTTGCAAAAGAATAGGGATTAATATACCATCTGTAGGGATTGATCGCCCGGAAAAAAGGTCTGTTGATTCTTCTGGAATAATTAGCTGTAAAAGTATTATTATCATCTGCTTTATAAGCGATGTATGCCGTAGGGAAAAATCTGCCGTATTCATATTTGTTCCTTTCTCCTGAAGTCGGATTAAAGCCATCGATTACAGAATATTCATAACGTATTCCTGCTTTTGCAGACCACTGTTCATTTATCTTCTTGTCTATACTAAAATAACCGGCATAATTTTGCTCTTTATATTCAAAAAGGTTATTTCCTTCCGGCATTAAAACAGAGTTACCATTCACCATTCTGAAATACTCCAGATTTGAGGTATTTTGAAAATAAGCCATTTTAGCTCCGGTTTCTATATTGGCAAATTTATAAGGCAAGGTAAAATCTACCTGTCCGGACCATATAGTATAATTGATCTTGCTATAGCTTCTGTAACTTTCTGTATTGTTTATATTGTGATTGGTTGTCTGGAAGCCAATATTATTCACCGGAATATTAGAAAAATAATTACCACCTACCGACATTTTCTTGCCAAGGCTATCCAATTTCAAATCATAATAAGCATTCAGAGTATGGGTAGGAATTTTCTGACGGTGCTCTGCATAAGTGGTCAGAAGAGAATCTTGCTTATTTCCTGTAAAGTATTCCGAACTATTATTTATATCCATATTCATATGACCGGAACCAAAGTCATATACAATTCCGGCATTCGCTTTGTCCGAAATTTTATAATCCAGACTATAATTCAGTCCAAGTCCGTTCGGCATATCAACTCGCCTGTCAAGGCTTTTGAGTCCCTTATTTGCAATAATTTCGTTTTGTTCTGTAGAATTCTTTTTGGTATCATAATGTCTTAGTTTCAGGGAACTACTAATCTTAGCAGACTGATAATTCAAACCAATGTTATTTGTAAATCCGTCACGTGACTTTCTAACATATCCGGTGGTTAGACTTCCACTCCAACCCAGATTGGAATTTTTCTTCAGGACTATATTAATAATACCACTATTGCCTTGTGCATCATATTTAGCTGGAGGTGTAGTTATCACTTCTATTTTTGCAATATTTTCAGATCTTACAGATCTCAAATAATTCAGTAGTTCTGATCCTGACATTTGCACAATTCTGTCATTAATCATCACCGATACGTTGCTTTTACCAACAATTGATATCCCGCTGGCATCATCTACTTTTACCAATGGTGTATTTCTTAAAGCTTCTATTCCATCTGTCCCTTGTGATGCAATAGAGTTTTCCACATTAAATACCATACGGTCAATTTTTCTTTCTACAAGTTTCTTTTTACCACTAAGATTAACGGTTTGTATTTCTTTCTCAGAAGCTTTTCCCGAAGTATTCTGAGCATGCATTAATGGACCTACAGAACTAAGTATAACAACTGCCCAAAGACCTGACTTATTTTTCATATTAACTAGTTTTATTTTGCAATTATTTTTTATAACTAAGAATTTAGTAATACAAATATATTCTAATTTTCTTTTAAACTAATTTTTTAGTGATAAAAAATTTAACTAAACATTTTTCTTCAATTAATTACACATAACTAGTACCAGAAAAAAATAACTAATCAACTATATGACTAACAGCTATTTAAAAATAAACAACAGAATTTCAGTGTTCATTTTCATACATCTATGTTCATAACCGGACATTTTATAAAGATTCGGAAGAACCGATTAAAATGGTTAAATTTGCACTCTTAGAATATATCTCAATGGAAGAAGAAAAAAAATCTCTCAATTTTATTGAGCAAATTATAGAGGAAGATTTGGCAAACGGTCTTGAAAAAGACAAAATTCGTTTCCGCTTCCCACCGGAACCAAATGGTTATTTACACATTGGCCATACGAAGGCTATTTGTATTAACTTTGGTTTGGGTGAAAAATATAATGCTCCGGTTAACCTGCGTTTTGATGATACTAACCCTGAAAAGGAAGAGCAGGAATTTGTAGATTCTATTAAGAAGGATGTAGAGTGGCTTGGCTTTAAATGGGACAAGGAACTTTATGCGTCCGACTATTTCCAACAGCTATATGACTGGGCGGTACAAATGATTAAAGAAGGAAAAGCTTATGTAGATGAGCAGCCTTCTGAGGTAATCACAGAACAACGTAAAAATCCTGCTGAACCAGGAGTAGAATCACCATACAGAAACAGACCTGTAGAAGAGTCTCTGGATTTGTTTGAAAAAATGAAGAACGGAGAGTTCGAAAGCGGATCAATGTCACTTCGTGCAAAAATCGATATGATTTCGCCAAACATGAACATGCGTGACCCTGTTATGTATCGTATTCTGAATAAACCACATCACAGAACCGGAACTACATGGAAAATTTATCCAATGTATGACTGGGCACATGGTGAATCCGATTATCTGGAGCAAGTCTCGCACTCGCTTTGTTCTTTGGAATTCGAAAACCACAGACCATTATACAACTGGTATCTGGAGCAGGTAAGAGATGAAAAAAAAGTAGCACCAAAGCAAAGAGAATTTGCCAGAATGAATGTTACATATATGATTACATCTAAGAGAAAGCTGCAAAAGCTTATTGCAGAAAATGTAGTCACTGGCTGGGATGACCCGAGAATGCCTACTGTTTCCGGATTGAGAAGAAAAGGTTATACTGCAGAAGCTATCCGTAACTTTATCGAGCGTATTGGTGTTGCAAAACGCGAAAACCTTATCGACATTCAGTTACTGGAATTCTTTGTACGCGAAGACCTGAACAAAAAGGCAAAAAGGGTAATGGCTGTTGTAGATCCGGTAAAACTGATCATTGAAAACTATCCGGAAGGACAGGAAGAGTGGGTAGAAACTGAGAACAATCCGGAAGATGAAAATGCCGGAACCAGACAAATTCCTTTTTCCAGAGAAATATACATTGAAAGAGAAGACTTCAAAGAAGAAGCTAATAATAAATTTTTCCGTCTGAAACTAGGTGGAGAAGTTCGTCTGAAATCTGCTTACATTATCAAGGCAGAACGTGTAGAAAAGGATGAAAATGGTGAAATCACTACCATCTATGCTACATACGATGAAAAGAGTAAATCTGGAAGTGGCACTGAGGAAAGTTTAAGAAAGGTAAAAGGTACTCTTCACTGGGTATCTGCACCACATGCTATTCCTGTAGAGGCACGTATGTATGAACGTTTGTTTACTGTAGAACAGCCGGATGCAGAGAAGGACGCTGATTTCCTACAGTACATTAATCCTGAGTCATTAAATACAGCTCACGGTTTTGCTGAGCCAAGTCTTAAAGATGTAGAAATCGGAGAACCATTACAGTTCCAGAGAATTGGTTACTTTACTAAGGACCGCGATTCTTCTGATGAGAAACTGGTTTTCAACAGAACAGTAACTTTAAAAGATTCTTACAAACCATAAGGAATCAGAATAAAGAATAATAAAGATGGCTACCTCACAAGGTAGCCATTTTCTATACATAAAAAAGGATAATCCGTTTTTCTGCCTTATCTTCGTTCATAGATTCTGATTAATCAACCTTTTCTGATTTACTAACTGGCAACCTTAATATAACCAACAATTATGAACGAAAAACTGCAGGTACTGGCAACAAAACTAAATTTATCTGCTGACCGCCTGCAAGAACTGATGCAGGACTCTTCAGTTGTTAAATACAAAAAAGGAAGCTTCCTAATGCATCATGGTGAATTGTCTCACCAGCTAGGCTTTATCATTAAAGGAGCACTCAGAACTTTCACAATCAATCAGGAAGGGGAAGATATCAGCTTCTTATTGCAGGTGGATGGTGATTTTTTTGGTGATTATGAATGCTTTCTTAATGGAAAAAAATCCAACTGGCAATTACAGACAACAATGGGAACAGAGGTTGTGTTAATAAGCAAGCAACACTTACACCTCCTAATGGATAAAGATCCATTTTGGATAAGCTTCTACAAACAGATTGCAGATGTTTGTTTTCTGGAAGCCAAACGCAGAATTGAAGAACTGCTATTTTACACTTACGAACAACGCTACCTGAATTTAATTACGAACAGACCTAAGGTTATTGAAAAAATACCACAAAAATATATAGCCAGCTATCTTGGAATTACAACACAGTCTCTTTCCCGGATTAGAAGCCGTATTTTATTAACATAAGTGAACGTTTTTGCTATTTTTGGCAGCGAAATTTGCTGTATTAATCTAATACAACATTATTATGGATGTCGCCATTATAGGAGCCGGAATCGGAGGGCTAACAACAGCTTTGGCCCTGAAAAGAAGAAATATACCATTCAAAGTTTATGAAGCTGCTGAAGAATTAAAGCCTGTTGGTACCGGAATTATTCTGGGTATTAACGCAATGCAGGTATACCACCAGTTGCAGATAGAAAGCAAAATATTACAAGTTGGAAAAAAAGTAGAAAGCATTAATGTGACCGACTTTGGATTAGTACCCCTCACAGAAACTCTACTCTCCCCTTTTGAGCAAAAATATGGACATAACAGTATTGCTATACACCGGGCAGATCTTCATCACATTCTGGTAAATGAAGTCGGCCCGGAAAATATAATACTAAACAGCAGACTTGCGAATGCTGTAAAAACAAGCAATAATGATTATGAACTAAGCTTTGAAAATAAGGAAAAAGCACACCATGCATTTATAATAGGAGCTGACGGTATTCATTCAAAAATCAGAAAAATATTTTTCCCGGACACTCAGCTAAGAAATGCAAATCAAATTTGTTTTCGGGGAGTTACACATTTTAATCTGCCGACCCAGTACAGAAACGAATTGACAGAAGGTTGGGGGAAAGGAAAAAGGTTTGGTTTTGTAGAAATTTCAGCAGGAATTGTTTACTGGTACTTTCTTGTCAATGATGATCTTTATCAAAAGCATCCTGATCTGAGCTTATATCTTACTGATGCTCCGGATTTTATTCGGGAAATGATTATCAATACCCCTAAAGAAAAGTGGTTTACAGCAAACCTACAAGACCTAAAACCCATTACAGAATGGCAAAAAGATGAGGTCATACTTTTGGGTGACGCTGCACACGCTACCACACCTAATATGGGACAAGGTGCATGTCAGGCAATAGAAGACGCCTATGTATTATTCAAACTACTTGAAGAAAATAATCTGGAAATAACCTTTAGAAATTATCCGTTAATAAGACAGGAAAAAGCGCATCATGTAGTAAATACCAGTTGGAAAATTGGAAAAATTGCACAACTGGAAAATAAGCTGCTGATTGGTTTGAGAAATTTAGTATTACGCAAGACACCAAAATCTACACAAACAAGGAATTTTGACCGCTTATTTACCTTAGACATTATAAGTTAAAACAAAAGGAGAGCTTTCTTTTTTATAAAAGACGCTCTCCCTCTATTATATTTTAAATAATCCGCAAACATTAATTATCTATTCCGGATTATATTCTCTTTTAAGCAACCCCTAGTTTCTTGGTTACAATAGCATTCATAATAATCTGGGCATGAATTCTGGAGTTTTCAATAAACCATAAATGGGTATTTTTCCCACCGCAAACTACTCCTGCAAGATAAAGTCCGGGTATATTAGTTTCCATTGTATGATCATTATGATGTGGAACCATACTTTCTCCTTCCAACAAAACACCAGCCTTACCAAGAAAATCAAAGTCAGGTAAATAACCGGTTAAAGCCAAAACAAAATCATTTTCAATTTCGCGAATATTACCTTCTCCATCTCTGAAGATCACGCTTTCTTCTTTAATTTCTGTAAGTTCAGAATTAAAATAAGCTTTAATACTACCTTCAGCAATTCGGTTTTCAATATCAGGACGAACCCAGTATTTTACCCTCCGCCCGATTTCCGGTCCGCGCACAATCATCGTAACATCACCGCCTTTCCGGTAGATTTCCAGAGCAGCATCTACAGAAGAATTACTGGCTCCAATGACTACAACTTTCTGCTTTGCATATGGATAAGGCTCGGAATAATAATGCTGAACCTTTGGTAACTCCTCTCCTTTTACCTGAATTGGATTCGGAATATCATAAAAACCTGTTGCCAAAATAACGTTTTTGGCTGTGTATTCAGATTTAGAGGAAATTACTTTAAACAATTCACCATCCTTAGTTACATCTGTTACTTTTTCATAAAGACGGATATTGATATTTCTTTGTCTTGTAATACCCTGATAATATTCCAGAGCTTCCTGCCGACCTGGCTTGGGCGCAGTTGTAATAAACGGAACTCCGTCTATTTCCAACCTGTCTGCCGACGAAAAGAAACGCATATATAACGGATAATGATAAAGACTATTAGCTATAGTACCTTTTTCCAGAATAATATAGGAAAGTTTTTTTTTCTCAGCTTCCAACGCACATGCCAATCCTATAGGCCCTCCGCCAATAATTACAAGGTCATAAATATTCATAAAACAAAATTACGGTAAAGCGCTCGTTGCACGACAGTGATTCTTATTAATTTTATCTGTTAGCACATTAATGTAACGTGAATTTAGATTTACTCTGTTAATATAGTACGAACCTTTTGAAGGTTAATAAAACCTTAGCTATTAACCTTCAAAAGGTTTTTTATAAACTTTTACTTCCTATAATTCTATATCTTCCCAGACTATACCTCTGAAATGAAACTGTTCAATCATCTTTCTTCTTTCCCGCTGCATCGTTTCTATCTTCTGAAGCAGATTGCTGATAATCTCTATTCCGGGCATATTAACATCCAAATCATAATGCCAGTTGGTAAAGCGCTCCAATGCCGGAAGATCGTTGTATGAAACATATTTGACTTCATTTTCTATCTGAAGATGTAATAATCCGGAATCTTCCAGAGACTCCAAAAATGACATTTCTATATTATAAAGTTTAATCAGTTCTTCTCGTGAAATTCTCTCTTCCATGACTTAGGATTTTTGCATTTCTTTTAATAATTCTTTTTGTTTTTCCGAAAGGTTCTTTGGCAGCTGAACATTAAAAGTAACATACAGATCTCCGGATTGTCCTTCCTTTTTATAAACAGGGAATCCCTTTCCTTTCAGGCGTACTGTAGAAGCATTAGCCGTTTCAGGCTTCACTTTCAGTTTTACACTTCCGCTTAGTGTTTTTAGCTCAACATCTCCTCCCAATAAAGCTGTATACATATCTATCTTTACAGTTGTTTTCAGATCGTCTCCTGAACGTTTAAGATGGGCATCTTCAGGAATAATAAATGTGATATACAAATCCCCGTTTGGCCCGCCATTATGTCCTTCTGTACCATAACCCTTCAGTTTTATCTGCTGTCCGTCGTATACACCTGCAGGAATAGTAATCCTTACTTTTTTATTATTTATATCTAATGTACGCTGGTGTGTTTCTGCTGCTTCATGTAAAGAAAGCTGCAATTCTGCATGCAGATCCTGACCTTTGAACTTACCAGAGCTTCTTCCTCTGGAAGAAGAACTAAATCCACCGCCACCACCACCAAACATAGATTGGAAAAAGTCTGAGAAATCTTCGCCTTCACCAAAATCAGAACCCGAAAAGCCTCCCGATGAATAGGCCCGCTGTGAATTTTGCTGTTGTTGTCTGGCTTGTTCATACTTCTCGTATTCTTCACCATTTTTCCAGTGTTCACCATACTTGTCATACTTCGCACGCTTTTCCGGATCACTCAGCACTTCATTAGCTTCATTCAGTTCCTGAAATTTATGATGCGCTTCTTTATCATCCGGATTAAGATCCGGGTGCATTTTTCGGGCAAGTTTTCGATAAGCTTTTTTTATGTCATCCTGGGTTGCATTTTTATTGACTCCCAGAGTTTTATAATAATCAATAAACGCCATAGAATATATGTTTTCTCAAATTTAATGAATCTGAAAGAAAAGTATGGCCAATTATTTGTTAAAAAAGAATTCTATTAATTTGTATTTTTACTTTTATAATTTTTCGGATGACAACAACTCAACACTCTTTCTGGCAGAGTTATTCCAATATCATACTCCTACTGATAGGTATTACCGTTGGTAGTATTATCGGTATTTTTTTTCCAAATGTTGTAGACTATCTTAAACCTGTTGGGGACATTTTCCTTAATCTGCTTTTCGTTACCGTTATTCCTTTGGTATTCTTTGCCATTGTAACTTCTGTATCGGCGATTGAACAAAAAGGAAAATTGGGAAAAATACTTTTCGCCATGATGTTTACTTTTCTGTGTTTTGTTATTATTGCTGCTATTTTCAGTATAGGAGCAGTATATCTTTTCCCTACTGCGAGGCCTTCAACTGATGCAGCCGTAACAATTGCGGAAAACATTACCAGTACCGAAACCTGGAGTGACCGAATTGTACGTTTCTTTACCGTTGGTGAATTTTATATGCTTCTTTCCCGACAGAATATGTTGGCCATGCTAATATTCTCTTTCCTTTTGGGGATTGCTATCCGTAAGTCTGCTCCTGAAAAAACTGAAACTTTCCGCAAGTTTATGGCAGGTGGAAACGAAGTGATGAAGGAATTATTAATACTGATTATGAAAGCGGCACCTATAGGGCTTGGTGCTTATATTGCTTACCAGGTTGGTACACTGGGACCTCAGCTTTTCGGATTCTATGCAAAGCCTTTGGGCGTGTATTACGGAGCTGGAATCGTTTACTTCTTTATATTTTTCAGTTTGTATGCTTTTGTTGCTAACGGGACTAAGGGCATCAAACTTTTCTGGAAGAATAATATTGTACCTTCATTTACAGCTATCAGTACGTGCAGCAGTTTGGCAACTATGCCGGCCAATCTGGATGCTGCGAGAAAAATTGGAATCCCCGATTCGGTTGCCAATGTTGTAATCCCTATCGGAACAACCATTCATAAAAACGGATCATCCATTTCTTCTATTGTAAAAATATATGTAGCTTTTCTCTTATTAGGATGGGACTTCTTCGATTTCAACAACCTGATTATAGCCTTAGGAATCACTGTCTTTGTAAGCGTTGTTGCCGGAGGTATTCCCAACGGAGGCTACATTGGCGAAATGCTGATGATATCCGCGTATAACCTTCCGCAGGAAGCTATTCCGGCAGTGATAATTATTGGTACACTTGTAGACCCATTGGCAACGATACTTAACTCAACAGGAGATACTGTAGCAGCAATGGTCGTTACACGGCTGGTGGGAGAGAAATTTAATCCGCCTGTTGAAGAGTAGGATTTCTTTTAAGCTCAAAAATAAGATTATCCATATTGTCCTCATCAATACGCTCAGGATTCGGTATAAAATTATGTTTTAACAATAAGCTTTTGGAAGCTTCATTATATCGGCTTGTGAAAGCTTCGATGTTATCCATGCCAAGTGTTGAAAAACCATATTCAATTACTGCAACCATAGCCTCTGACATAATTCCTTTGCCATGGTGGAGAGGCTTTAAATCATAACCTATCTCTGCTGTTTTACAATCTGCAGAGATTTTCCACAGGCATATACCTCCAATTAACTCCGGATTTTCTTTTTTGCGAATAGCCCAGTTTATTGCACTTTTATTTTCATATCGATCTCTGGCCAACCGGATAAAATCATAAGCCTGTTGGATATCATGGTCAGGTCCTCTTTTGACGTAACGAGCCACTTCTTTATCGGAACGAAGAGAAAAAATACTTTCAACATCTGCGTCTTCAATACGGTTAAGCACTAACCTATTGGTAAACAATACTGGAAACATAAACTACTACTATTTTTATCTATTTTATAAACTTTAGCCAAAAATAACTATAATTTATCAACCATATCAAAAATAATTTTAAAACAAAAGACTATAAACTTGGTAAAACTTTTATTATTCGTTAATTTAGACTCCGAAATATATAAATGAAAAGAGTATGAATATGTACAAAAAAATTACGCTTTCTGCGTTAGTTATTTCAACGCAATTCTGGTCGGCCCAGCAAACTTCACAGGATAAATTAAACCCTGTAGTTCAGAACATTGTAAATGAAGCTAATAACAATTCTCAGTTAGAGAATTTAGCATTTGAGTTATTAGATGTTATTGGCCCGCGTTTGGTAGGTTCACCTGCAATGAAGCAAGCTAACGATTGGGCTGTAGAAAAATATAAAGGCTGGGGAATCGATGCGCAAAACCAACAGTTTGGCGAATGGGCTTCTTGGCAAAGAGGAATTACACAGGTTGAAATGACTTCGCCACGTGTAAAAAGTCTGGAATCTATGCAGTTGGCATGGTCTCCTGCTACAAAAAAGGCAATAGATGCCGAGGTGGTAATACTTCCTAAGGTGAATAATCCTTCTGAGTTTACAGAATGGCTAAAAGGAATTAAGGGTAAATTTGTATTAATGGCACAATACCAAAGATCTGGCCGCCCTGACTATCAGCTAAAAGAATTTGCTACTCCGGAATTGTACGAGAAGTTTAAAGCACAAAGAGATAAAGATGCTGAAGATTTCAGAACTTTAATTAAAAATACTGGTTATGATAACAATACCCTTCCTGAAGCATTAGAAAAAGCTGGTGCAGCTGGTATTGCCATTTCTAACTGGACTGGCATTATGGGGGCTAACAGAATTTTTGGAGCTAAAACCAAAAATATCCCAATGATAGATATTGCTGTAGAAGACTACGGAATGCTTTATCGTCTTGCTTTGAATGGTAAAAAACCAACAATTAAAGTAAATGCACAATCTAAAAACTTGGGAACAGCTAAGTCTTTCAACACAATTGCAAGAATTGAAGGAAAAGAAAAACCAAACGAATATGTAATCCTTTCTGCTCACTTCGATTCATGGGACGGAGCACAGGGAGCAACTGACAACGGAACTGGTACCATTACTATGATGGAGGCTGCTAGAATCCTTAAAAAATTCTACCCTAATAACAAAAGAACCATTATTATAGGACACTGGGGAAGTGAAGAGCAAGGGCTAAACGGTTCCAGAGCATTCGTAATGGATAATCCTGAAATTATTAAAAATACACAGGTTGCATTTAATCAGGACAACGGAACAGGCCGTGTTGTAAATATCCAAGGACAAGGCTTTGTAGATTCTTATGACTACCTTACCCGTTGGATGGCAGCTCTTCCTAAAAATGTAGGTAAGCATATTGAAACTTCGTTCCCGGGGATGCCTGGTGGTGGCGGATCTGATCATGCTTCTTTTGTAGCAGCTGGTGTACCGGGTATATCATTAAGTTCTCTTAACTGGGGCTACTTTGGTTATACATGGCATACCAATAGAGATACTTATGACAAAATTATGTTCGATGAGGTAAAAAATAACGTAATTGCGGCTGCAGTTATGGCTTATATGGCTTCGGAAGAACCGGAACTTGTAAGCAGACAAAAACGTACTTTGCCGGCAGGACAAACCTGGCCTGAGGTAAAAGAGCCTAAGCGTAAAGGAACCAACTAATATGATAAAATAAAAAGTGAGTCTCTTAACAGCTCACTTTTTTATTTTAAATTTAAATATCATTTCTCTTTATAGGTTCCAGATTTTCCAGCTCTTCAGGAGTAAATAATCTGTAATGTATTTTAAAAGTTTTCCCCAACGGTGTTTCCAGAGAAAACCCACCGGGTCCAAAGCCATCCAGAACATCTAACGTAAAATGTGAATACTGCCAGTATTCAAACAAATCTCTGTCTACCCAAAATTCATATTCTTTTACATGCCCAAGGAGAACATCATTCATTCTCGGAAAGAAGCCTCCTTTTTCAAAGCATTGTGGCTGTGTTCCTTCGCAACAGCCTCCGGCCTGATAAAACATTAATGGCCCATGCTTTTGCCCTAATTCTTCTACTACGGTCAGCGCCTTATCTGTTATATCCAGTCTGGAAATCATATTTACTTTTATTTTAGCTTGAATTTGATATGCATAAACATCAATGATCTTTCTTTGTTTCCAAAAAGCGAGTTTAAGATGCTATAAGCTATCGCACCATTATGTTACCAGAAACAGGCGATTAAAAAATAATGATATGCATTATTCTTTTCTTATACCATACCCGGATTATACTGATGGATAATTAACAACTAAACCTTTCAGAATCGTTATATCATCCTTCAGGTTTAGTTGCTCAAACACACTATTTAAAAAAAGCCTAATTTGTTTTTATTATAGGATATCAACATATTTTTGGTCTGACGGTAATGATCGAGCATCATCTTATGATTTTCTCTTCCAATTCCGGATTGTTTGTAGCCTCCAAATGGTGCTCCTGCTGGATAAGAATGATACTGATTCACCCATACCCTACCAGCCTCAACAGCTCTCGGAATACGGTACAACTGATGTGCATCCCTTGTCCACACACCGGCACCTAGTCCATAGATGGTATCGTTTGCAATAGCAATAGCTTCTTCTTCGTCTTTAAAAGTTGTAACAGCCAGTACTGGTCCAAAAATCTCCTCCTGGAAAATTCTCATTTTATTATTTCCCCGGAACAATGTCGGCTGGATATAGAAACCATCTTCCAGTCCTTCTCCCACATTATTCACATCTCCCCCTGTTAAAACCTCCGCTCCTTCCTCTTTTCCAAGGTTGATATAAGACAATATTTTATCCTTCTGAATCTGGGAAGCTTGTGCACCCATCATTACCGTTGGATCTAATGGATTTCCAACTTTAATCTTATTCACACGGTCTATTACTCTTTCTATAAACTCATCATAGATATCCTCCTGTACCAATAATCTAGATGGGCAAGTACAAATCTCACCCTGATTAAGAGCAAACAGAACTGCTCCTTCAATTGCTTTATCCAGGAACTCATCATCAGCATCCATTACTGAATTGAAGAATATATTTGGCGACTTACCTCCTAATTCCAATGTTACAGGAATAATGTTTTCCGTAGCATATTGCATTACCATACGTCCTGTTGTTGTAGATCCTGTAAATGCTGCTTTAGAAACTTTAGGATTCGTAACCAGTACACGGCCTAGTTCTGCACCAAAACCATTGACAATATTGACCACTCCGGCAGGAATAAGATCTCCTATTAGCTCCATTAAAACCATAATAGATACAGGTGTACTTTCTGCAGGTTTCAGAACTACACAGTTTCCTGCAGCCAATGCCGGAGCCAGTTTCCATACCGCCATAAGAATCGGGAAATTCCAAGGAATAATCTGAGCGATAACTCCTAAAGGTTCATTCACTATTAATGAAACAGTATCTTTATCTAGTTCGTTATGAGAACCTTCTTCCGCTCTTATAACACTTGCAAAATATCTAAAATGATCTATTGCCAACGGAATATCAGCAGCCAGTGTTTCCCGAACAGCTTTTCCATTATCTACTGTTTCCACAGCAGCAATATAATCCAGATTCTGTTCTATGCGATCCGCAATTTTGTTCAGCATAATGCTGCGTTCTGTTGCAGATGTATTTTTCCACGATTTAAAAGCTTCATAAGCTGTATCAACTGCCAGCGCAGTATCTTCTTTAGTAGAGTGTGCTACTTTAGTAAAAACTTTTCCATCTATTGGTGAAACCACATCGAAATAACCACCTAATACAGGGGCCGTAAATTTTCCACCGATATAATTATCATATTTTGCCTTGAATTCAGGTCTTTTTAGTGCTTTGTCTTCTGCAAGCACAGCTTCTGTAGTACTCATAATTATTTTTTTTAAATCTCCTTCAACCGAAGTTATCTACTCTAAAACCAAACACATAGCATAATATTCCATTTTTATAGCAAAATAATCTTCACCGGATAATTTTATCATTTCATTAACAGTGCTTTATGGATCTGTTTGATTTTTATTTAATACTTTTATAAGTCACAGTAAAAAAAGAAGTCATGAAAAATGCAAAGTCTTTAGTAAATACGCTTACACTCTTACAAGAAGATCAGCTTTCTAATTTTATAGAAAATAAGACAACATTTGGTATGCAAAACTGTGAGTTCAGTATTTATGAGACCCACAGAAGTGCTTCTGATGTGAAGCTGAACTTTGAAAATCTTACTTTTACCGGAATGCTTCAGGGAAAAAAACGAATGAAGCTGGACGGAAAAACGGATTATTTCGAATACCTTCCCGGGGAAAGTGTTTTGGTAGCTCCCGGTGAAACTATGATTATTGATTTTCCAGAGGCAGATAAAACTCCATCCCAATGTATTACACTAAGCTTTAATCCTGACTTTGTGGAAAACTCTCTGAATGAACTTAATTTCCGAACCCCAAAAGTGGATGAGGCTTCTAATTGGAATATTTCTATGGATGAATTCTATTTGTTTAATACTCCTGCTTTAGCACTTACAACCAATAATATTATCCGCATAGCTATGGATGATAATCCTCAGAAGGATGTTATGGCTGATTTTGCATTGAAAGAGTTATTGATCCGATTGATGCAGACACAAGGCAGAAATCTTGTTGAAAAGTGCCTTATGAAAAGTAAGTCTCATATAGGATTTGCTATTGAATTTATAAAAAAGAATCTGCACCAAAAGCTCACAATAGATCAGATCGCAAACATGGCCTATGTAAGCAAATCTAATTTCTTCAAAATGTTTAAAGAAGAGCTGGGAATTTCGCCTAACAGATTTATTCTGGCGGAGCGCATAAAAAAAGCAAAAGAACTTCTGGCCAGACATGAAAGCATAAAAGAAGTTGCTTTCCAGACTGGTTTTTCGGACACCAATTATTTTACCCGAATTTTTCGGCAGCATGAGGGAATCACTCCTAAAATATTTCAGGATTCTATAATATTAGGAGCTTACTAATATCTTATACTTTAATGTAGATTTTCCTTTTATCCAGCCAATAGGCCAATAACCAGCAGAATCCAAGAAAAATAAGTGCATATAAAAAGGATCCAAACTCTAGTGAATAGGATATCGGATCACATATATGTTTGTGAAACCATCCCAATGGGGATAAATATTTGATTTTTCCTTTATCATCCAAACCATTTTCAATTCTGATAAGACTGAATAACCTTGGTACTACTCCACTTACAACATAGATAAATAAAGGATTTTTTCCAAATACATCAAAGAACTTCATCAGTCCATTTCTTATTTCAAGAATTTCTATAAACCATATTAATATTCCCAGAACTATTATAGCAAGCCCTGTGGTCAGTAAAGTATAGGAACTGCTCCATATTTTCTTATTGTACGGGAAATCCAGTTGCCATACATAAGAAATAAAAACTGCTATAATGCCCAGAACAAAAAGCCCCGACAGCATAGAGTAGATACTATTTTCTTTCAGAGTTTTTCCAAACCACTGAATATTTCCCTTCTTCTGAATATAATTACCAATCAGATAACCAAATAAAACCTGTGGAATTGCAGGAATAGTACTGAATAAACCTTCAGGATCAAAAGGAACTCCTTCTCCTTTATATTCATGTGCTATTCCCAGTATGCTATGATCTATTGGTACACCAATAAAACCTTCTATACTGTATGGATCTGCTCCGCCCAATAATGATGTGAGAAACCAGTAAATAATTAATAATGCACCACTAATCCATAAAACCATTTTCTCTTTGAAATAATAGGCAATAACCGAGGCAAAGAAATAGGCTATTGCAATTCTCTGTAAAACTCCCATAATACGGACTCCACTTTCTTCAGAGCTTTTCCAGCTCATAAAGCTTAGGCTGTCATGATCCCATTGTAAAAACGGGCACCAGTTAAGAAACAGGCCTATACCAAAGATTAATAATGTTCTTTTAATTACTTTCTTCCAGAAAACAGAACTATCCTGCTGCTGAAACTTTGGTATTACAAAGGTCATAGCATTTCCCACTGCGAAAAGAAAAAACGGAAAAACCAGATCTGTAGGAGTACAACCATGCCATTTAGCATGTTCTAAAGGTGGATATATAGCAGACCAAGTTCCGGGATTATTTACTAAAATCATTAGTGCTACCGTGGCACCACGAAATACATCTAAGGAGTAATAGCGGGCTGATTTCATTCAGAAGTAATAAAATTTAACTATAATATTTCTATATCCTAACAAATATAGATAAATACTTTGCAGTATAGACAAATAAAAAACCGCAGATATACTGCGGTTTCTTTAACTATTTTTTATATTCATAATATCGAGCTCCTTTCAGAACCGGATTTTCAGTTTCTGTATAATCCAGCTTAAATCCTTTTTTATCAGCTGCAACAGAATTTTCAGTCTGTTTGCGGTGAAGCTTTTCATAAGTAGGGAAATCAATAGCCTGACGCTCTTTAAGATGATCAAACAGGTTCCACTTTTCAACTATGTTTTTCCAGTTAGCGCCTATTGTGGCTTCGAAAACTTTTGACTTGGAACCACTCCCGTAAGCAAAGAAACCTACTTTCTTTCCGCTAAGATCTTCACCATCATTAGAAGAAACCTGCAGTGCAGAAAGTAACGCCATAAATACTGAAGCAGTATACATGTTCCCTATTTCCGAGGAAGCCCTTTGGGATGTTTCTATTTTTTCATTTACAAGTGCCTTATAAACATCGCTCCCGGCAACAGCCTTCAAATCGTCATTTGTTGCGTAGGGCAAATTGTTTTCCATTGCAAAAATCTCACTGAAAATTCTTTTACCGTGAAATGCGTAAGGCAAATGGAATATCAGGAATCTCCAGTCTGCAAATGCATTTCCGGAAACACCTTTCTCTTCTTTAAAGTGCTGGTAAGCTTCACGGATTCTGTCTTTAAAACATTCGTTTGAATATTGTCCGTCGAAAACAGGCTCATCGGAGAATACTTCAATTTTATCAGGAAAACTTTCCGGAGCATTATTCAGTTCTTCTTTCTTATAATGTCTTCTTGGCTTGAAAAAGTCGAAAACACTTTCCATACCTACACCCCAGTGATTTTCTATCTCCAGCAAATCTGGTTGGGAAGAGACTAATAAAGCTACAGCTCCACCTCCTTGTGTATATTCACCTCCTGAAGCCAATTCATATTTTGCATAGTCTGATGCTATAACAACTGCTTTCTTATTAGGATTTACTCTTACAAAATCAATAGCATTTTGCAAAGCGTCTACCCCACCAATACAGGCAAAGGTCATATCTAAGGCATCACAGTTTTTGAAACTACGGCTTCCATATTCTTCTTCTAAAGCCTGTTCCACCATTTGTACAGCAAGAGTAGCCGTAGGTTTTGCAGCATCCAGAGCACTTTCTGTTCCCAGATATACTCTGCATATTTCTTTCGGATTGATATTGTAATCATTAATCAGCCTCAACAAAGCTTCTGCAGCAAATGTCGCAGCATCTTCATGTACATCCGGAAAAGCCATCTTATGAAGCCCGAGTCCTTTTTCTAATTTTAATGGATCGATACCTCTATTCTCTGCTAAATCTTTAATTTCCAAATACAAATGCGGCACATAATAAGAAGCCGCCTCAACTCCAACTCTCATAAATATTAGTTTTTGTAAAAAACCCTACGAAGTTAGGGAGTTGAGTTTAAAAAGAAAAAAATATGGCATACTATTTTACACAGTACGCCATAATTATTGATGTTGTTTTTCTGTTTATTGAGGTAAATCCTCTGATATTTTCTGTTTTTTTGAAACTACTTTCTCCAGAATATATCTTATAGAAGAAGCATCCGCAGGTGGATTAGCTACTTTTTCTTTTTTCACTTTCAATACGTATTCATATCCTGGCTCATAAGTAAACCCTTCAACGGACTGATACATATAACTCCAGATTTTAGCATCTCCTTCTTTTACCAAATAGCATTTTTGCTTTCCTACACCAGTACAGTCAACTTGTTTTGAGGCCACCACAAATGTTTCGGCATTGTCTCCTTTAGCTGTCTTTTGTACATTACACTGCTGAAGAACAAAAAGTCCTAATCCGACCACAAATAGTTTACTAACTGCAAGTATTTTTTTCATAGAATTTATATTTCCGGCCTTAAAGACAAGAACCGTGCTAAAAAGTCCAATTTGAATTATTTTTTTTGAAAAAGGACAAAAAAATTACAGATCGTAGTGGTTAGGATGCTGTGCTTTAATTACATCCACAGTTCCTAAAACTTTATCTTTTAATGTATCCTGATATTGCTGCAATTTTTCTGCAACCTGCTCATCTGCACTTCCTATTATTTTAGCGGCCAAGATACCAGCATTTAAAGCTCCATTCAATGCAACTGTTGCTACCGGAATACCACCCGGCATTTGCAGAATAGACAATACTGAATCCCATCCGTCTATAGAATTACTGGATAAAATTGGAACTCCGATTACCGGAAGGGTTGTACAACTTGCTACCATTCCCGGAAGGTGCGCTGCTCCTCCTGCTCCGGCAATAATTACTTTCAGGTCTCTCTGTTTTGCAGACTTAGCATATTCGAACATACGTTCTGGTGTTCTGTGTGCAGAAACAACCGTTAGTTCATACGGAATACCTAAATCATTAAGGAAATTGGCTGCCTGTTCCATAATTGGTAAGTCGCTCTGACTTCCCATAATAATTCCGATCATGTTTACTTTTTTTAGATGGTCAAAGATAATGAAATTGAAAGGAAAGCCTATCGTAATTGTTCTATTCCTAAAGCCATTTTAGTGGAAAGATAGAGCAGAGGTGCCACATTTTCTTTTTTAACAATAAAGAAGCCATAGGAATCGCCAAGAGTATTCATATTCATCAACTCAATATCTTTTTCTGCCAAAGCTTTCTGTATATAGGGAAAATTAAAATTGCACCTATTCTGTTTTATTTTTTTCCGGAAAGGATTCCACATATAAAATTATTTTTTCAGCATTTGTATTTCCTTGCTACAGGCTAAAATATAAAAACTAATAATATCTTTGCAATACTTTATTCCAATCCATTTTGAGAGACTATAAATTACTATTTGCTATTCTGACGGTGGCTATCGTCTGGGGAACTACTTTTATGGGAATACGCGTTGCTGTGGAAAGCATTCCCGGATGGTTTGTGGCAGGTATACGTCAGCTTTTGGCAGCAATTATAATGGGAACTATCCTTATGTTCCGTAAGGAACTGAAATGGATTGGCTGGAAAAATTTAAAATACCAAATTGTTTTCTCAACCCTTATGCTGATAGGTGCTAATGGACTAACTACAGTTGCAGAAGAGAATGTAACGAGTAGTCTTGCTTCTCTGATTAGTGCCTGTGCTCCTATTCTTGTTTTTCTGGGAAGTCTTGCTGTAGGATTGCAAAAATTCAGTTTCCGGGCAATGACAGGAATCCTGATTTGCTTTTGCGGAATTATCTTCATTTTCTGGGACGGATTAAAAGATCTGGCTAATCCAAGCTACAGGAATGGCATTATCCTGATGTTTTGTGCTATTTCCGGATGGGCTTCAGGGACTATTTTCACTAAAAAAATGAATATACAGAGTGGTAATATTTCTCTGAATTTGTTTTATCAATTCGCCTTTGCAGGAATTGTACAAATTATACTGGCTTTCATATTTTCAGACGATTACAATTTTGGAAACTGGACACTAAAAAGCATATCGGCTATGGTTTATCTTGCTGTTTTTGGCTCTGTAACTGCTTTTTTTGCTTTTCATTATGCACTTACAAAAATTACCCCAATACAGGTTTCCATACTGGCCTATATCAATACAATTATTGCTATATTCCTGGGTTGGCTGCTTTTGGACGAAGAAATTTCTGCAAAGTTTATTATAGCAGCATGTTTGATTATCTGTGGTGTATTCATTACGAACTATAAACCAAAATCTGAACGCAGATTGGCATAACATATTAACACCAATACACAAATTATATTTAATTTCTTTTGGTTTTAGGACACAAATTGCTTCGCTATATTTATAAAAAGAGCACTTGGGCATAATTCCGCAAGTGCTCTTTTATCATTAATCTATTGTTTTTTGGGAATCTTCCAGCAGGTTATTGAGTGCTGCTAATTCCTGTATGCTTAAATCCCTCCATTTACCAATCGGTAGATCCAGTCTGATATTCATAATACGGATACGTTTCAGCTTTTTAACTTCATACCCTAGAAACTCGCACATTCTCCTAATCTGACGGTTAAGCCCCTGTGTAAGAACAATTCTAAACGTAAAATTATCAATCTGCTCTACCTCACATTTCTTAGTAACCGTATCCAGAATAGGCACTCCATTTCTCATTTTATCCAGAAACTTAGATGTTATTGGCTGGTTTACTCTTACGAGATATTCTTTACCGTGATTATTTCTCGATCTCAGGATTTTATTAACAATATCACCATCCGATGTCAGTAAGATTAATCCTTCACTCGGCTTATCCAGTCGTCCAATCGGAAAAATACGTTTAGGATGGTTGATATAATCAATAATATTATTCTTCTCACGCTTAGTATCGGTTGTACAAACAATACCCACAGGCTTATTGAAAGCTATATAAACATGCTCCTCATCCGTTTTGCGAATAGAAACTCCATCCACAAAAATTTCGTCCTCATCCGAAACTTTAGTCCCCATTTCCGGAAGCTTTCCGTTTATCGTAATTCTGCCTTCTTCCAGTAGTTTGTCTGCTGCTCTTCTGGAACAATAGCCTACTTCTGACAGGTATTTATTGATACGTGTTTTTTCCAAATCTTTAGTTTTCTGTATTATTCTGCAATTACCTGCACCATTTCTTTTATTTTCACCAGCTTCTCCATCAGCTCTTCACGGGATTTCGCTAATACGTTAATATGTCCCATTTTTCTACCCGGTTTGGTTTCAGTTTTACCATACAAATGGATATATGTTTTAGGTAATCTCAGCACTTCGTCCAACCCTGCATATACTACCTTTCCGGAAAAGCCTTCTGCTCCTACCAAATTCAGCATTCCGCTAAAGGCAACAGCATCTGTATCTGCTAATGGCAGGTTCTTTACAACTCTGTACATTTGTTCGAACTGGGAATTAGCATTTCCTTCCTGACTCTGGTGTCCGGAATTGTGCAACCTTGGAGCAGTTTCATTTACCCAAACTTTACCTTCTTTATCCAAAAATAATTCGATAGCAAATAAACCCGGAGAATTAACTGTCTGCAGAAATTTGTCTGTAATTGCTGAAATCTGATTTTGTATATCTTCACTTAGTATCGTCGGACAGATATTGAAATCTAATAAATTAAGTTTAGGATCTGCCACCATTTCGGTTACCGGAAAAGTTTTGGTTTCACCATCTTCATTTATGGCAACAATTACTGCCAGCTCTTTATCTATATCTACCAGACTTTCCAATACAGACGGAGCATCCCACAACTTTTGAAGATCTTCTTCTGTACGGATTACCTGTACTCCTTTTCCATCATAGCCACCTGTATTCATTTTTTGTACAAAAGGAAGAGGAAAGCTTATTTCTGATTTACTTTGTACGGTCTGAAAATCCGGGCTTGGAATGTTATTTTCTTTGTAAAATTCTTTCTGAAGAATTTTTTGCTGAATGATTTTAATAATTCTTGAGTTAGGAACAACTTTTACACCTTGGTTTTCTAATGTTTCCAGTGCATCTGCATTTACATGTTCAATTTCAATAGTTACAACATCTTTATCTTTTCCAAAATCCAGGACTGTCTGATAATCATTGAAGTTCCCTTGCGTAAAGTAGGATATATTATGGCATGGTGCATCGGCTGCCGGATCTAGTGTATAAAATTCGTCATCGTATTTCAGAGCACTTTGGATCAACATTCTTCCAAGCTGTCCGCCTCCTAAAATTCCTATTTTCATTATTTACTTTATTAGATTTACTTTTATATTAAGTCTTCAATGCGAAGATTGATATTTCTATTTTACAGATTCAGTTTTACCATCCTGAATGCAGCCATCTTTTCTTCGGGTATCTATAATATACTGTATTTTCCAGTCTCCATTTTCTTTAATCATCTGAAAACTGTTTACCCCACAATGCGAGAATTTCCCTTGAAAATAAAACTGATACGGAGTCCATACAGATGCCAAATTTCCATCAATATGAATGGCTGAAAAAGTGATTCTTTCTTCCAGTGTATTTTTTTCAGTTTTTGCTATGGTTCTGGCAAACGCAGAAATATCTTCCGTTTTTACCTCTCCATTTTTCATTATAGTCTGTAAAATTGCCTGCTTGGTAAAACTTGATTTGACACCTGCCGAGTCAGAGTTCTTCATTGCTGTAAAGAGTTTATTAACTCCCGCTTTCACAGCTTCGGTTTCTGAAACCTGAGAGAAAAATAAATTAAAACTTAGTCCTAGTATAAGTATGAAGCTGCTGCGCATAATATTATTTAAGTTTAAAATAGCCTAAATGCATTTCATTTTCCTGGACTTCAGCGTCACTTTTTTCCAGAACAATGGTATACTTTTCTTTCATTTTCTTCGGAAGAATATCGCTAACATTAAAGATATCGTCGATATCTACACCATGTTTATCATCGATATGGCTTACAGCTCCTTCAAACCCCATTTGTTGATAAAACTCGGTTTGCTTCACTCTTTTCACAATTTCACCCATCGAAGTTCCTACCATCAGGTGTTGCTCATGAAATTCCTCGAAGAAGCCTGGCTTATAGCCTCCCAGATTAATAAAGTATAACTGATCTTCGGATTTCTGAGTACCTCTTTCCACTATTTTCACTTCGTAACCATCTGCAAATTTTACTTCCTGATGACAATCGATATGAATTTTAGCTTCTTTCCAAAACTCTTTCATTTCAGGAATAAGCTCATCCAGTGTTTCTGCAATTCCGAAAAATACGTCGTGTTGTTCGATATTTCTTCCTTCAGGAGTAGCACCCAGGATTACATAGAATAATTTCATAGCTCTTTCTTTGCAAAAATAGTGAAATATTCTGCTTCTCTGAAAATCAGATTTGATAAAATTCTAACGGTAACTGATCCGGATCCTGTGTGAAAAAGAATTCTTTACCGGTAAATTCGTCAACCCGGATGTCTTCACATACCAATCCTTTTTTTATTAATTCCTCTCTTTTGGAATTTATATCTTCTACCGCAAAGGCTAGATGTCTCAAACCGCAGGCTTCTGGTCTGGACGGACGCTTATGTGGATCGGGAAAAGAAAACAATTCTATAACATAGAGATCTCCTATTGCAAGATCCAATTTATAAGATTTTCTTTCTTCACGGTAAACTTCCCGGATAATATTGAGTCCTAAAATATCTGTATAAAACTTTTTGGAAACCTGATAGTCCGAACAAATAATAGCAATATGATGAATATGCATTTTAAAATTTTTATGATTAATTCTGATTATTTACAAGAATCACATCGTACATAGATACTACAAATTCAACAAATATTTATTTTAATTAAAAAATTAACACTGATTCAGATTCAATATTACGATTAATTTATAATTTTACATTAAACACTTGTAAATCTATATTAAAATTCCTAAACAAGGGAATAAATATTATGACACCCGTCAAAATATAAAAACCAAATTAACATAAAATATATCACTATGAAAAAATTTATTAACCAATTTTCGGCCAGCCTGAAGAATAATATTTTAGTATTCCTGGCTTTCCCCCTTGTGTGGACATCGTGTGCACGAGACAATTCACTCTCTTCTGAAAATAGTAACATCTCACCAAATGCTGCAGTAAGAGCAGCGGTAACTGGTACAACAAAAGCGAATATTAAATTATTCAGTTTTACAGAAGTAAATGACACAAATCCTCTTAATAATCTGAATTTCACATTAAAAAATAGTGGAAAACCATTGGTAGACATGGTTGTTTTGTTTTCTGCTAATATCAATTATGATGCTGCTACTGATAAAGTTTTTGTAAGCAACAATCCCAATGTACAACATCTACTAACCAACCGTTCAAAATACCTGAAACCTTTACAGGACAAAGGCATAAAAGTTATACTAAGTATATTAGGAAACCATGATAGATCGGGAATTGCCAACCTTTCAACAACACGGGCAAAAGCATTCGCGCAGGAGCTTAAGAATACATGTGATCTGTATAATTTGGATGGTGTATTTTTCGATGATGAATATTCTGCATATCAAACTCCACCTCCTTCCGGCTTTGTAACACCGTCCAATAATGCCGCTGCGCGCCTGGCTTACGAAACTAAACAAGCTATGCCAAATAAGTTGGTAACTGTATATGTATACAGCAGAACATCTTCTTTCCCTACTGCTGTTGATGGTGTAAATGCTGGCAGTTATGTAGACTACGCTATTCATGATTATGGTAATAGCTATGACTTGGCAAGTAACTATCCGGGACTTTCAAAGTCAGGGATGATTATGTCTTCTCAGGAATTTAACCTGGGCAGATATGCCTCAGCTCAGGCATTGAGAAATATCGTGACAAAAGGTTATGGAGGTCATATGATCTTCGCAATGGATCCTAACCGCAGTAACTTTACTTCTGGTCAGCTTCCAGCACTTAAGCTTATCGCAAAAGAATTATACGGAGATGAACTGGTATATTCCAATACACCATATTCTAAAGACTGGTAAAAGTTAACGGTAATTTATAATAAACAAACTTGCCTGAAAACTATGGGATGTTTTTTGGTTTCATCCTGTAAGCTTTCGGGCAGGTTTTATTGTTTAGTATTATTTTAGAGGCAAAAGAACATCCCTTGTTTTGTACTTCTTGGCAAAAGAGCGAACTATCAATGCCAGATTATAGCTATTTGTATTAAGATGCTTAAAGTCTTCTGTAATCCTTTTATTATTTTTCTTGATAATAATTAGCTGCATATTTCCGGCATATAGCCCGGCGGTTTTGATTCTTTTGATATCATTCCAGACAATTAGTTCTCTACCGAAGATTTTCACACCTTTATCACTCAATGTCAATTCAGGAAATATATAACCTAGAATTAGTCTTATAAGGGCTCCAATAACAAAAATAGCTGCCACAAAAAGCCTTATACTTAATACATATTTCTGACTTTGTTTATCCATCATTAGTACAGCAGGAATAATAACTACTGCCACAATCAGAATAAACCAGATTTGAATATTTGTTTTTCTAAATACTGCTTTTTCCGGGAACTGATCCATACAGTTGAACCTTAATTTGCGAAGAAGTCTTCTTTCCGTTATTGTTTCTTTCCATCCTTTTTTATCTGGTAGCGGAGGATAGTTATAGATTCTATTAATATTAGCCAAAACTTGTTACCATAGAGTTCAGCATCGATCTTACAACTAATCTGTGGAAAGGTTTAACAAAGAAAAAGTAAAGTCTTCCGAAGAAATTATGATATTGCACACCAGTAGAAATGTAGATTTTATTTTCTGGTTTATTGTAACATAGGGATACTTTAAAATCCAGATGCTTATCATCTTCTCCCAGAATAATTTCTTTCTCTTTTTT
The DNA here is from genome assembly GCF_003058195.1 of Elizabethkingia sp. YR214. Classification (GTDB taxonomy): domain Bacteria; phylum Bacteroidota; class Bacteroidia; order Flavobacteriales; family Weeksellaceae; genus Elizabethkingia. The sequence goes on along the minus strand of NZ_QBUH01000010.1, from coordinate 76,219 downwards.
ATCCAGTACTTTAAACAATCCGAATTTTTCCCCCACTGCAAAATCAGACTGTTCTGCCTGTTGCATAATTTTACTTTTCTTATCAGATCCTTTCAGTCCAAATACAGCAACCACCTTATTGCGCAGTGTAAAAAGTTTTTTAACCCAAGGAATGTTGCTTGTAAAGAAAGCTTTTCCTAAATCTTCCGGACGAATATTTTTTTCAGTTTTCACCTCCTGAAAATAAACGTCGGTATAATCAAATTTCTGCTTAATTAATGCAGAAAAGGAAGGTATAGTTTTCATATTATTTATCCTGTGAATCTTTTTGAATTTTGTCGAGATAGCTTTTCTCCAGATCATTAAGGTTTTGGAAATAGCTTTGTTTATCCATAAACAATTGTGGATTGTAGGGAGCCCCTTCCTTACGTTTTTCATGCAGATCGAACTGACTTGCATGCGATGCTACCCAAATATCAAAATCCAGCTTTTTCATGGCTTTAAAGGTGTAAGCATAATCGGACTGAATATTTGGATATGCCGTAACTTCAGAAAATTTATTATCAACAATTACGGAAGGCATATTGGCTATAAGCACTCTGTATTTTCTTTTTCCATCTCTTGTATTAAACACAAAACTACAGGAACCTTTTGTATGCCCAGGATGATGGAGCATCGTAAGCGTTGTATTTCCTAATTTTATTTTATCCAGATTTTTCAACGTTCGATCCGGGATAATAGGTTTAAAAGTTGCACCATATTTTCCCATTTCATAATCAGACTGCCCGCCTGTTCTCAGAACATCTGCATCTGCAGCATCTGCATAAAATTTTGCACCTGTTTCTGTTTTAAAGTCCATTAATGCACCTGTATGGTCATAATGAGCCTGTGTGAGAAGCAGAATCTTGATATCTTTATAATTGAATCCTAATTTAGCAATGTTCTCTTTTATTGTAGAAAGAGAGCCTGTTAGTCCTGTATTGATCAGAATATTTCCTTTATCTGTAACGATTAGGTAAGAAGCCAAATCATAAGTTCCTACGTAATACAGATTACCTGCAATTCTGAATGGTTCATAATTCTGAGACCATTCTTTTGGTGTATTTTCAGGTTCTTTTACAACCTGAGCATTCCAGCCAAAACAAACCAGTAGAAAAAGTAAAGTCGTTATTCTTTTCATTGGATAACAGTTTTAGAAGTGCATTTCGTCTTTCACTACTCCTCCATTTTGAGTAAACGGTAAAAGCTCCTGCTTTATAAATATTTTTATTTTATCACTTTCTATATCGTTCGGGAACAGTAAATGAACATTAGCTCCTGCATCCAGTGTGAAAAACAATGGCAGCCCTGTAATTCTGCGGAAGTCCCATATTTTGTTGATAACTTCCAGAGTTCCGGTTTTCATTAATATAAAAGCAGGATCACTCATCATCATCATTGCATGAAGGGTAAGCGCTTCGTGTTCGGTCAGTTTTATAAAACCTTCCAGATCTCCGGTTTTCAGAATATTCTTAAGCGTAGCAAAGTTTTCATGTGCTTCCTGAAAACGTCTTTCAGCATATGGATTTGTTTTCATTAGTCCATGTCCTACTGTGGAAGAAACACTTTTCTCTCCTTCATGAATTAATAATACCCAGTCGTTGAAATTTTTGAAAACGGGGTGAATTTCATCGTTTGGATATTGTACCGCATACAAATCAGAACTTCCTTCTACTTCTTTTGTATTTCCCCATACCACCAGTCCATTGTATAAACTACGGCATGCGCTTCCGCTTCCCAGTCTTGCTAAAAACGAGGCTTTTTCCAGTGATACTTCTTCTGATATACTCCCTGAAAAAGTAGCATCCAACTGCATCAGACATTTTGCTATCGCACCAAATCCTGAAGCCGAACTTGCAATACCTGAGCTATGTGGGAAAGTATTTTCGGTTCTGATGACATATTTACCTTTCAGAATCCATGGTAAATACTGTTCAATATTTTTAAAGTATTTTTCAATTTTTTCTGCAAACTTTTGCTCTTCATTTCCGGCTAAAAATGTTTGTACAGAAAATCCCTCTCCTTCCGAAAATTCCATTGTAGTATTTGTTCTGCAGTGATTAAGTGTATAACTGATACTGGGATTGGCAGGAATCTGATTTTCATATTTTCCCCAGTATTTAATCAATGCTATATTAGAAGGGCAGCTTTCTGTAACAGTCTGACTGCTGATATTAAAATTTGTATTTCCTAAAAATTCTTTTTCCATAATTACTTCATTTTAGCTGTACATCTGTTCAATAAGGTCTTTATATTTCTCTGAAACAACCTTTCTTTTAATCTTTAATGTTGGCGTTATCTCACCACTTCCGATTTCAAATTCTGCCGACATCAGTGTAAATTTCTTTACTTTCTCAAATGATGCCAAAGAAGTCTGAAATTCTTCTATTTTAGCTTTGTACAGCTTATTAATCTCTTCATTTTTCACAATCTCACTCCAGTTGGTAAAAGGAATATTCATTTTACTCAGCTCACCTTTCAGAAATTCGAAATTTGGTACAATTAAAGCAGAAACAAACTGTCTTCCTTCTGCAATTACCATTACCTGCTGGATATAATTGTTATTGGATAATATATTTTCTACCTGCTGAGGTGCTATATACTTTCCATTGGATGTTTTTAATAAATCTTTTATTCTTTCTGTAATTGTAAGATTTCCTTGGTCATCAATATTTCCGGCATCACCTGTTTTAAACCATCCATCTTCTGTAAAGACAGCTTTTGTTTCTTCGGGTTTGTTGAAGTAGCCTTTCATAATACCGCTTCCTCTGGCTTGAATCTCGCTTTCTGCTCCAATCCTTATCTCTACTCCCGGTAATATTTTACCGCAGCTTCCATACTTGTATTTTGTAAAAGGGAAAAGCGAAAGCGTTGCCGTAGTCTCTGTAAGACCATAGCCTACAGTAAGATGAAGTCCTAAAGCATCGAAAAACTCTGTAACCTCAGGTGAAATAGAGGCTCCACCACAAGGTGTAAACCATAATCTTCCACCCAATTTTTCTTTCATTTTACTGAATACCAGAAGATCTGCCAATCCGTATTTGGCTTTTAATCCAAAAGGAATTTCTTTTTCAGTTCTTCTTAGTTCTGCATGTTGCTTACCAACACCTACAGCCCAGTTAAAGATTTTCTTCTTTGTCGGAGAACTTTTCTCTACTACATCATGAATACCTGCGTATACTTTTTGGAAAAACCTTGGAACTGTACACATCATCGTCGGCTTTACCTCCGTTAATGCATGGGCAATATTTTTAGGATCTTCCAGAAAATAAACTTTTGCACCGCCATACAAACTTAGAAGCGACCAGCTTCTCTCAAAAACGTGTGTTAGCGGAAGAAAGGCCAATGAAAGTTCGTCTTCAAAGTTTTTGAATTTGAAAAATTCAAAATGAGCATCGAATTCTTTACGAAAATTCCCATGTGTAATCATTACACCTTTTGGTATTCCTGTTGTTCCGGAAGTATAAATAAGCGTAGCAGTATCGTCATCTTCTTTCGGACAGAATTCAAAAACAGAAGATTGCTCCGCAATAAACTCACGAAGAAAAACAGTATTCTCTTTTTTTCCGATTACTTTATTCTTGGCAACAACAATCGTTTTCAGGTACTCATTTCGCTGTAACAGCTCATAACAAGCATTATACTGCTCCTGATTACCTGCCAGAATAACTTTAGACTGTGAATCGTTGATAATATATCCAGCTTGCTCCGCATTATTAGTAGAATAAATAGGAACAGTAATAGCACCTATAGATAATATAGCCAGATCAAAAATTATCCATTCAGCTGAATTTTCTGAATAAATAGCGACTCTGTCATTTTCCTGAACCCCGGCTGCTTTAAGTGCATTAGCTGTTTTAGCAATCATTTCGCTAAATTTTTTCCAGCTAAGTTCTTTCCATTGGTTTTCTTTTTTAAAACCAATAGCAGCCTTCAGCGCATGCTTTTCCAGGTTTCGGGTTATAATTGATTGTGCTAAATTCATTCGTTAAGACTTCAGTTTTTTGTCTTTAATATAATTATTCAGGTGAAAGTCTATACTTTCGTCAAGCGGGATAAACTGATATCCCAGTTGGTCCTTTATTTTTTTGTTAGATATTTTATTATGTGCCGTTATTGCCTCTATATTGGCCTTATTGAGCATTTTAAGAGTTGGAATAAGGAAACCTAGTTTTCCGAAAATTCTGGAAAAATGTAACAAACCATCCGGAATAATCTTAGGAGCAGAAAGGCCTAATTTGCTGCGTACTTTTTCAGAGAAACTCTTATAAGTACGGGTTTCGCTTACTGTAATAAAGCGTTCTCCAAAAATATTTTTTTCCATTAACTCTATCGCAATATTCGCAACATCTCTGCCATCTACATAGGCAGAACTGCCGGAAAATGTGTAAGGGGTTACTTCGAAAGAGCTAAATAGCTTGCCACTACTTGCCTCCCAATTTCCTGTTCCCAGAATAATTCCCGGAAGCAGGATCACGGTGTTTAGTCCTTCTGCCGAAGCGCGCCATACCTCCATTTCCGAAAAATGTTTGGACTTTGCATATGCAGAGTGCTCCAAAGCATGTTTAAAATCGGACTCTTCATCTAATTCTCCATTTTCATTAAATCCGTCTAAAACAGCTATAGAACTGATAAAACAAAATTTATTTACCAAAGAACCTTCACAGGCATAAAGCAGGTTTTTGGTACCATCAATATTGGTGTGGTACAGTTCTTTTCTGAACTTAGGGTTAAAGCTGACTCTTGCGGCACAGTGATACACCTCTGTAACACCTTCTAATGCGTGCTGCAAAGAATTTGCATCATCAAAATCAGTATCAACCCACTGGATTTTATTAAAATATTCTTCTACCTTATCTGTATAGGCATACCAGGAATGCTTCACATCGTTTATATTACTCGACGGACGTTTCGTGGCCTTTACACTGAATCCTTTTTCTAAAAGTTTCAGTACAATGACTCTTCCCAATATCCCTGTTGCTCCGGTAACTAAAACCATGTTATTGTGTTAAAAATTCTTTTACTGCCGCATTAAAATCTTTTGGGTTTTCTGCTTGTACCCAATGTCCGGCATTTGCGATTTTTTTGACTTCAGAATCCGGAAACTGTTGTCTGATCAGGAGTCCATCCTGTGGTAATATATAATTGGAGTTTGCTCCTGCTAAGAATAAAACAGGTCCGTTATAAACTCCATACTTTACAGCATTAGTTACAAAAGTAGTATACTTATCCGTAAGTACCCGAAGGTTAAACCTCCAGTTTAGTTTCTTATCTTCTGTCCAATACAGGTTTTTCAGAAGGAATTGGATAACACCAATCTCCGGGATATATTTCTTCAGCTCTTCTTCTACCTCTTGTCTGCTGGTTACCTGAGTCAAATCCACACTATTCAGTGCTTTAAAAATCCCCTGATGATGTGGCGGATATGCTTTTGGTGCCATATCAGCTACTATAAGCTTTTCTACTTTTTCGGGATTGGTGATCGCATACTGCATCACTACTTTTCCTCCTAAAGAATGTCCTAACAGATACACTTTTTCCATTCTGTAATGATCCATATAAGCCTGGATATCGTTCACCATTGTATCTATCGTCATCTCTTCGGAATGAAAACTTTTCCCATGGTTACGAAGATCGATAAGGTGTACCGGCATAAGTTCGCCAAATTCTCGTCCGAAAGATCCCCAGTTGTCCAGCATTCCAAATAAACCATGAAACACCAATAATGGTGTTCCGGTTTTATCTTGTCCGTATATTTTTGAATGTAAAATTTCCACTTCTTTAATTTTAAATAATAAAATTTAAATTCTCAACATTATTCTAACCTTCAGTGTTCAGAATCTACCACTGCGCTAAACGCTTCAGATAAGACTGAATTGTATTTTCCAATCCCAAATATAAGGCTTCAGAAATTAGTGCATGTCCAATAGAAACTTCCAATAAATTAGGAATCTTATCTGCAAAATATTTCAGGTTATCAAGACTTAGATCATGACCGGCATTGATGCCTAAACCAAATTCCGTTGCTTTTAGTGCTGTTTCATAGTAAGACTTTATAGCGGCCTCTTTATCTTTTGGATAATTTGTAGCATAAGCTTCGGTATACAACTCTATTCTGTCTGTTCCTGTTTTAGCGGCATATTCTACCATCGCCGGATCCGGATCTAAAAAAATGGAAGTTCTGATACCCGCATTTTTAAATTCCGCAATAATATCAGTTAGCTTATCCAGATGAGTTTTACAATCCCATCCAGCATTAGAAGTTATTGCATCGTCTGCATCCGGTACTAATGTTACCTGCTCTGGCTTCACGTCCAATACCATATCGATAAATGAGCGGTGCGGATTTCCTTCTATATTAAATTCTGTGGTTACCAAAGGTTTAAGATCATAAACATCTTTCCTGGTAATATGTCTTTCATCCGGTCTCGGATGTATTGTTATTCCTTGTGCTCCAAATTTTTGTGCATCAACAGCTATTTGTGTTACACTCGGTACATCACCCCCTCTCGCATTTCGCAATGTTGCTATTTTATTAATATTGACGCTTAATTTAGTCATGTTCTTTTATTGTATGTAATTTACTTTCTTAAACTTTGTTCACCTGTATTACTTCCAGACCGAAGTCTTGTGTAGCAACTAACAAATGATCGAAAATATCGGATTGTACTCTTTCGTAATCTTCAAGATTAGAGTAAATGGTGAAACAGTATATTTCTAATGGCATTCCCTGTGGTGTAATTTCCAGCTGGCGTACCAATATAATCTCTTTCTGTTCTATGTTGGGATTGTTGCGCAGATAATTTTCAGCATATTTTCGAAAAACTCCGATATTGGTTAACTGCTGACCATTCAGCATATTATCTGCATTATGAAGATCCAGCTTTTCGGAATCAATCTCATTCTTTTTGGTAATGATATAATCAGAGATTAGATTTACTTTTTCCAATCTCTCATAATCTTCCTTGGTCAGAAACCGGAAGGATTTGATATTGAAAATCATGGAACGCTTTATCCTTCTCAGGTTACCTTCAGTCATTACCTGATAATTCCGGATCTCCGTAGACATCAGATCGTAGGTAGGAATTGTAGATACTGTTTTATCAAAATTTATAATTTTGGTAGTCAGCAGGCTAATATCTGTGATATTCCCTTCAATATTGTATTTCGGAATTCCTATCCAGTCACCCACTTTCAGGTTTTTGGAAGTAGCCACATGAATCCCGGTAACAAATCCCAAAATGGTATCTCTGAAAACCAATACCATTACAGCTGTTATAGCCCCAAGACTTCCCAGAATAGTACCACTATTAATTTTGAAGACAATCTTGATGGCAATAAAAAACAAAATAACACCACCGAAGATTTTTAGTGTTTGGGATACTGCTTTGAAAGCAATAAGCTTATAATTTTCCTTGATCAGGATATAATAGATCTCTACAGATTTATACAAACGAAGTCCCGCACTCCCAATTACAATTAGCTGCCCAATCTGAACGATTATATCCAGTATAGATTTGGTAGCCGGATGCATATTCTTATAGAAAATAGAGTCCAGTGCAAAACTACAGAGTCCCAATGCAATAACATGTGCCATAGCGCGGGGAAATTTGGACTGATAAAGGGCTTCTACAAACGGATACTTATTTTTCTTTATAATCTTATAGAGAAAGTTAAAGAAAAGCCTTATCCCTATGTCTACAATAAAGTAAAATGCAAGAAGAACTATAATCTTGCTGGTTACCTGAAATATCCACGCAACGCTGCCATCAAAGTACTTGGCAAAGAATACATTAATGTCATAACTGATTTGTTGTAGAAAATCTCTTGTTTCCTGTAAATCATTGTTCATGTAGCGGAATGTGAATTTCGTTTAGTACACAAAATTAACAATTTATTTTTCACTTTCTTTAAATTCCTTACATTTAAACCAGATATTTGCGATATGGAAGATGGGCTTATAGCATTTGTTTGTATTATTTTACTGATCGTTGGAATACTAGGAACTTTTCTACCTGTATTACCCGGACTTATTGTTAGTTATGCCGGACTTCTGATTTATAAATTCGGCACCAATTCCGATATGTCCATGGGATATATCTGGATCTTCGGAATACTGACTCTCCTCTCGGCAATACTCAACTATGTGATCCCTGCCAAAACAAATAAAAAATACGGTGGTACCCGCTGGGGAAGTATCGGTTCATTTATTGGCACTATATTGGGTATGTTTTTTATACCGGTAATATTCGGATTTTTAATCGGGATGTTAATCGGTGTTTTTGTTGGTGAATTACTCTACGATCGTAAAGATTATAAAAAAGCATGGAACTCTACTAAAGGAGCTTTAATCGGTTTTCTTTACGGAACCGGGTTTAGTTTTGTAGTAGGCTGTGCTATGCTTATTGTAGTAATAATTGATTTATTTTAAACAAACCAAATTACATCATATGAAAGCTTATCTTTTCACCGCTTTATTAGGACTAAGTGCTTTGTCATCCTGTAAAGCAACATCTAATACCAGTTATACAGAAGGACCAGTTATCACCCTGAAAATGGGTGAGGAAAAATCTCTGCAAAAGGAGAAGTTAAAAATAAAATTTGTGGACGTTCCGGAAGATTCCCGCTGTCCTATGAATGCCAGATGCGTATGGATTGGCAATGCCAGAATAAAGCTGAAAGTAAATAATCAGACTCTTATACTGGACACCCAGGATATGCCGGACAGAAAATATGCAAAAACTCAGATTTTGGGTGGATATCTGTACACCTTGGAAAGCATTCAGCCAGACAGAGTCACCAATATCGAGCTTAAAAAGAGTGATTACAACATTAGCGTAAGAGTCGAAAAAGTTTCGAAAACAAACTAACAATATAAATGTCATCCCAGCCAGATATTAATAGCCTTCTCAAAGATGAAAATCTGTTTGAGAAGGTTATTATTTTAAATAGAAATGAGTACCTGAAAGAGGCAGGCAGCACTGATACCAATATCTACTTCATACGGGAAGGCAGTGTAAGAATCTTTATTTCCGACAATGCCGAAGAACGCAACGTTCGTTTTGGCTATTCAGGAAACATTATTGTTTCTCTTGATTCGTTTTTAAGTAATAAACCTTCACCACTCTATATTCAGGCTCTAAAAAAGACTACAATTCTTGTAGCTTCCAAAGGCTCCTTTATGCAAATAATTAGTAAAGATTTGCAACATCTTCAACTATGGAATAGTATTCTGGAAGATTTGAATCTGCAGCAGTTCGAAAGAGAAATAGACCTTCTCACCCAATCTCCCCGCGAGCGTTACCATCGCCTGCTAAAAAGAAGTCCACAGGTTTTCCAACAGATTCCAAATAAGCATATTGCCAATTACTTGCGTATGACCCCAGAGACCCTCTCACGCATTAAAAAATCTTGATCTCAATCAAGGATTTAAAAGAACCAATTGCTGAATTTTGCTAAAAGTATCAAAGCCCATGTAGGACTATTCTTTTCTATATACAGTCATTAGATCAATTAACACAATGGCACAATTTAGCTTAGAATATTAATCCTTTTTTTAAGGCGCAAAGGGAAAATCTCTGATTTCCCTGCTTAAAATCACAATTTTTATCGTAAGATAAAATCTTTGTGCCATAAAAACAGTTAGTATAGTATGAATTATTTTGTGGCTTTGTGTTAATCCAAAATCGTATTAAAAAATAAGAAATGAAAATTCAGTTTGATCAGTTTTACAATGAATTAACCACACTCGTACAATCGCATATCCAGATTACAGAAGAGCTGAAATCGAAAACAGAAACCAAACTAAATCAGAAAGCTTCTGCTGAAAGTTGGAGTGCCTTGGAATGTATTGAACATCTCAACCGTTATGGTAACTTCTATTTACCGGAAATTGAAAATAGAATAAAAAACTCTTCCTATCCTCCTGAAAACACATTCAAAAGCGGAATACTAGGCAACTATTTCACTAATCTTATAAAGCCTAAAGAGAAGCTAAATAAAATGAAATCTCCCAAAAACATGAACCCCTTGGGCAGTAAGCTGGATAGCTTTACTCTGGATAATTTTCTTGAGCAACTTCATCAAACATTAACCTTGTTGGAGCAATCAAAAGCGGTAAGCTTAAGCAAAACCAAGGTTTCTATCAGCATCTCCAAACATTTAAAATTAAAACTGGGTGATACTTTTCGCTTTTTTATTTACCACAACGAAAGACACCTTCAGCAAGCGACAAAAGCTACGGCAGTATTATAGTGTAAATACTTATCAGTGAAAACGTTTTCGCTATAGTTTTCGTTAAAAATGAGTATCACGTTTCTTTTTAATTATTTTTACTTTAAACTAATTAATCATGAAATATATTACTTCTATTGTATTTACATTGTTAATGTCTTTTGGCTGTGTAAATGCACAGCAAAGCTTTGATATAATTACTTCTGTTTCTCATCCACGGCTATTTATGCAAAAGGATGAAGAAAAAACATTAATCAATGCTATTACTCACAATTCCGATTTAAAAACGGTAGATCTTGCCCTGAAAAAATCCGGAAATTCAATAATAAACCTTCCTGTGCTGGAGCACAATAAAATAGGCAAAAGGCTGTTACATATTTCCAGAGAAGCATTGAGAAGAGTTTTTGTTCTTTCTTATTTATACCGTACCACTAAAGAACAAAAGTATTTTGATGCTGCTGAAAAAGAGCTGTTACAATTGTCATCGTTTACAGATTGGAACCCTGTTCATTTTCTGGATGTAGCAGAAATGACACTCGCTGTATCTATAGGCTACGATTGGCTGTATGATAAATTGTCGGACACCTCGCGTGAGAAAATAAGAAATGCTATCATAGAAAAAGGATTAAAACCTTCTCTGGATAAAAAATACAACAGCTGGTTAAAAGTACAAAACAATTGGAATCAGGTCTGCAATGCCGGAGTTTCTTTAGGTGCTATGGCTGTATATGAAAATGATCCGGCAATGGCTTCTCAAATTATTTCACGAGCAATAGAATCTATCAAAGTTCCTATGAAAAGATATGAGCCTAGCGGAACTTACCCGGAAGGTTATTCTTATTGGGCTTACGGAACGACGTACAATGTTATATTTCTGGATGTACTGAAAAAATTAACCAAAAGTGATTATGGCTTAGGACATGCTCCTGGCTTTACAGCTACAGCAGAATATTTCCAGCATTTAATGGGTACATCCGGACTATCTTTTAATTATTCCGACAGCATGTCATCTCCGGAAATGAGTTCCGCAACTTTCTGGTTCGCTAAAAATCTTAATAATCCGTCATTGGTATGGAACGATCTTCAGTACATAAGAAATCCTGATAAAGCTAAACAACTTGCTTCTGATCGCTTTCTTCCTCTTATTCCTATTTGGGGAAAAGATATACAAAAATTATCACCTCAGCGCCCGGAAAAATTATTCTGGTCCGGAGAGGGTGATAATCCTGTAGTTATGATGCGCAGCAGCTGGAAAAATCCTAAGGCTTTATTCCTGGGTTTCAAACTAGGGTCTCCCAGTGTTGAACATGGACATATGGATGTAGGTTCTTTTGTTTTTGATTCCGATGGCATACGATGGGCTATGGACTTTGGACAACAAGAATATGAATCTCTTGAATCTAAGAACATTGACCTTTGGAGTTATGGACAAAATGCACAACGCTGGACAGTCTTCCGTTACAACAGCCTGTCTCATAACATGCTTACGTTTGACAACGATCAACAATATTCAAAAGGAAAAGCTACATTTTTGAAAAAATCAGATAATAAAAACTTCAGCTTCGCAACCTCAGATCTTTCCGATATATACAAAAACAAAGTTCCTAAGGTTGTCCGAGGTGTCGCACTCAAAGATCAGGATTATGCACTTATTCAGGATGAAGTGCAGACAGGAAGTTCCCCTACAACAGTGCGCTGGAGAATGCTGACTCCTGCTGATGCAGAAATTATTTCTCCAACTGAAATTTTATTAAAGAAAGATAATAAGAAGTTACTCTTAAAAGTCAATTCCGCCACTTCTATTACACTTAAAACATGGAGCACAGCCCCGACAAATTCTTATGACGCTCCTAATCCGGGAACTGTACTTGTAGGGTTTGAAACTGAGTTGCCTGCCAATACTAAAAGTACTTTTGCTGTACAACTAATTCCAAAAGGTAAAATGAAAAAACGCTTCGAAACTAAAGTACAACCATTAGAAGAGTGGAAATAAATAAGAAAAAAACTTATTAATCAAGCATTAAAAAACCTCATAGATTTCTAATATCTATGAGGTTTATATATTAAGTTCAGAAAACTACTGATTACTATCCCCAGACAATGGGTTTCTTCCCTTTTGTTTCCAGATATTCATTGATTTTAGAAAAAGGCTTGCTTCCATAAAAACCTCTGTATACTGAAAAAGGCGAAGGGTGTGCCGATGCCAGAATATGATGTTTTGAAGTATCTATCAGCGTAGCTTTTTTCTGTGCAAAAGCTCCCCAGAGTACAAAAACCACATTTTCTTTTTTCTCAGAAATCTGACGAATTACATAGTCTGTGAATTTCTCCCATCCTAAGTCTTTATGCGAATTGGGTTGATGCGCCTGTACGGTAAGTGTTGCATTAAGCAGCAAAACCCCTTGCTGTCCCCAGTCATCCAGTTCCTTTTTGGTTCTGGTAATACCAAGATCATCTTTCAGCTCTGTAAATATATTTTTTAGAGAAGGGGGTGCAGTTACACTTTCGGATACGGAAAAGCACAAACCATTCGCCTGACCATCGTTATGATAAGGATCCTGCCCTATAATTACCACTTCTACATTATCGAACGGAGTAAGCTCCAGTGCCCGGAAGATCTGATTCTTCGGCGGAAAGCATTTTTGTGTTTTATACTGTTCATTCACCTTTTTCCATAAGGTTTCAAAGTATTCAGAACTTTTAATAGGAGCTAAAACCTCAGACCACGTCATTTTTCTTATTTATTTTTATAGTGTACCGAAGAGCCAGCAAAAGCTCTGTCGGTAGGCAGATTAATATGAATATTCTCTTTTCCGATCCCCAAATTTACTTCTTTTTCTTTTCTTGAAGGGTCGGAAACGAAAACTTCAGGGCTTTGTGCATCCAAATTTTCGATTAATAACGTACAAGCACGATCAGCCTTAATCGCCTGCCCCATCACTTCAATCTCTGCCGGTCTGAAGAAAACCAACATTAGCTTTTTAGAAGATTTTTGATACACTGCATGTACATCTTTCTGATTCCATACGGTAAAATCAGCAACAATTTTCTTCGCTTTGTTCACATTGCGGATGCCGGGTACAATAAAATACTGGTAACTGCCATTACTCACTTTTTTACCATGGTTAATCCATAATTTGAATACAGCTGATTGTTTTTCTTCTGTACTTCCCAGTTCCGTCAGTTCTTTCCAGGTTCCTTTTTGTATCTGAGAAGAAATAGTCAGATTAGTTTTCTCCGGAAATATATAAGCTGTATTCCGGTGTAAAAGGATCTGCTGATCATTGCTATTGACCAACTGCCCTTCTCTTACTTCGTACTTACCAACAGAATTCCGATAAGTAACTTTATCTTTAAAGAAATTCTGTTCTACCGTTGTTAGCACCTCATCATCTTTATCCGTGGAAATCTGGCTACTTACACAAACAACTTCTCTTCCAAACATAAACCACGATTTTTGAGCTTTTACTTCAAACTGATCTTGCAAAAATGCAGACACTCCGGTTTTACCATCACTTACCCCGCCTGCAAATACAGATTTTCCCGGAGTTAAATATTTAGTATCCGGTAAAGGGGAATTTTCCAGCGTAGTCGTTCCCGGGATTTTTTTCCAGTCCCATACAGGATAGATATTATAGTATTCTGTGCCATCCTGCAATAATGCATAAGAACCAATAGAACGGTTTCCGCCTTTTTTGTTTTCACCATTTAGGTCTGTTTCCGCTTGTTGTGTATATTTAGATGACATTCTTACAGAAAACTGATAAACAGGATTCTGGTAAAAGGTAAAATCTGTATTCCAATAATGCTTTTGGAGTTCTCCGATATGAAAATTTGGTTTTTTCTTTTGATTAATCCTCTCAATTGCATCCTGATAAACACCTGTATTCATCTTATCCATTAAGATTAGCTTTTCAAAATAAGGAGCCAGCCATTTCATATCTGTAAAATCTTCACGGGCAATCTGTCGCCCGAATGATGTCCAGTTGGTATAACGTCCTCTGATTTGCGGAATCAATGTTCTCGCAATAAAGTTGCTGAAAGTTCTCAGTTGTTCCCCCTTCATCGCAAATTTGGTATCAGCCACCATAGCACCGATGTAAGTTTCCACTTTCAGGTATTCTGTTCCGTAACCAAAAATATGCAGCATAATTTCGTGCTGGGCATACGAGTTATCAAACTGTACTCCTTCTTTTACCGTTGCTTTATTAATTGAGAATATATTTTCTAATCCTTTCCGAATTTCTTCTTCATTCTTATTCAACAAGCCACTATAAAAAATATGGGTATCAAAATCGGCAAGGTTAACACCTGTAACACCGTTCGTACGTTTATAATCCATCTGTTTTACCAAACTACTGAAAAGTTCACCGGGCAACTGTTTTCCATTATTTCGTTCCAGCATAATCAATATTACACCAATAGTTCTCGGAGCCTCTATCTCGTTCCACCACCAGTTAATATTCTTTATTTTGGCTCTATTCCAGAATAACAATCCATTTTGAATAGCTTCGAAAGTTTTCTCATCATTTCTCAATGAACTCCAGGGAGCCGTATACGCAATGGTCATCTCCTTTACTCTTTTCAGGTGCTGAAATGCTGTCCAAATAGCACGTGTAGGATTTTTATAGTCTACATCCTGCCATTGTTGATCCGCCTGTAGTGTCTGCTCCCACTTCTGTGCATCTCGGATTATCTCGGTTCGGTTAATATCATTAGACCAGTTCCATTCCGCAATTCTTTGTTTTATTACCTCTATCTCGTCAGCTTTATAAAATCCCACAAAAACAAAGCAGCATAGTATTAGTAAGAGTTTTTTCATGTTGAGTTATAATTATGGATTAGTTTTTTTATAGTGAACGGACGAACCTGCATAATCTAATGTAATTGGGAGCTGAATATTAATTTTTTCAGTTCCTAATTCTATATTCACCTCTTTTACTTTCCGGGAAGGATCTGCTACATATAGCTCCGGATTACCGGATCCCGGATTTTCAATTAGTATAATACATGCCTGATCTGCTTTTATCTTTATTCCTTCAATCTCTGTTTCCGAAGGTCTGAAGAAAACCAACATTAGCTTATTAGCAGATTTACTATACACAGCCTGTACATTTGTCTGATTAAGTATCACAAAATTATTCGCCAGTTTTCTTGCTTTTGCAGGTTTGTGTATCCCAGGCATAATAAGATATTGATAAGCTGCTTTATCGGCTTTTTCACCATGATTTATCCACACTTTAAATACTGCATTTTTCTGTTCTTCATTACTTCCTACATCGTTAATGTCTTTCCAACGGCCATTCTGAACCTGTGTACTGACATTTAGATTTGTCTTTTGTGGAAAAAGATAAGCTATATTATTATGAATAAGTACCTGCTCTCCAGTATTATTCATAAGCTGTCCGGCTGCAACTTTTTTAGTTTCTTCATTATTCTGATAAACCAGTTGATCTTTGAAAAAACTTTGCTCCACAGTCGTGAAGACTTTCCCTTCTCTTTCAGCAGAAATATTATTGCCCAAGCAAATAACTGCACCTTCAAACATAAACCATGATTTTTCAGCGCTCACACCAAACTGATTTTGCATAAATGCAGATGCACCTATCTTACCGTTACTTACCCCGCCTGCAAAACCAGAAACTCCGGGTGTAAGGCAATAGGTATCCGGAATCGGTAATTGATCCAAAGTGGTTGTTCCCGGAATCTTTTTCCAGTCCCACACAGGGTATATGTTGAAATATTCTGTCCCGTCCTGTAATATTGAATAAGAGCCTATAGAACGGTAACCTCCAAGTTTGTTTTCTCCATTTAGATTGGTCTCTGCCTGTTCTGTAAATTTAGAAGACATCCTAACTGAGAACTGATAGTTTTTATCCTGATAAAACGAAAAATCAGTATTCCAGTAATGTTTCTGAAGTTCTGCAATATGATAATTCGGTTTCTTCTTGCCTTTAAGACGTAATATAACATCTTTATAAATCTGAGTATTGGCTTTATCCATCAGAATAAGGCTTTCCAGATAAGGAACCAGCCACTCCAGATCAGTAAAGCTTTCCCGTGAAATTTGTCTGCCAAAGGATGTTGAATTGGTATAGCGACCACGAATCTGTGGAATTAAAGTTTTAGTGATAAAATCAGTGAATACTCGTAAGTGTTCGCCTTTCATGGCAAATTTTGTATCGGCAACCATAGCACCGATATAGGTTTCTACTTTCAGATATTCGGTTCCATAGCCAAAGATATGCAGCATGATATCGTGCTGTGCATAAGAATTATCGAACTGGATTCCTTCCTTTACTGTTGGCTTACTAATAGAGAATATATTATTCAGTCCGCTTTGGATTTGAGATTCATCATTATTGATTAATCCACTGTAGAAAATGTGCGTATCATAATCCGCCATATTTACTCCTGTATCGCCTTTATAGCGTTTATATTCCATTTGCTTTACCAGATTTGCAAACAGCTCACCGGAAAGCTTATTTTGATTATCCTTCTCACTAAGCATAATAAGGATGACACCCAATACCCTAGGTGCCTCAATTTCATTCCACCACCAGTTCTTGTTTTTAGGCTTATTTCTGTTCCAGTAGACAAGAGCATTTTCAATGGCTTTGAAAACTTCCGGATTATTCTTCAGACTGCTCCACGGTGCAGTATAAGCAACCGTCATGTCATGGATGCGCTTCAAGTGGTCTATGCCTTTCCACACACTTGGAGATGGATCTACATAATCTACATCTTTCCACTGCTGATTATCTTGTAGTGTTTGCTGCCATTTTTGTGCATTTCGTACTGTTGCAGCTTTATCCACTCCTTTCTCCCAGTGCCATTCGGCAATCCTGTGCTTAATAAGATCTATTTCATTGGCCTTACTTATGCTGATACATACAACACAGGCTATGAAAAAAAATAATTTTCTCATATTGAGGTTTTCGGTTAATTAGTTTGAAGCAAGTTAGTGAAATTTCTTTTATCATTGATTATCTTTGCATTGTGCAAGTAACAAAAGACAATTTATCGGAATTAGAATTTCCGCAACTCTTAGAACAAATCACTCCTTTTGCATTTTCTCCGAAAATAGCAGAACAGATTACCCATATACTGCCTATGCCTTTGGATGAGGCCAGAATAAGTCTTACTAAGGTATCGGAATATGCATCGTCATATGAGAATGACAATGCAATCCCCTTCAATGAATATGAGGATATAGAAGCTGAACTAAAGGTAATGGCTATAGAAAATTATCGCCTGGATGCTGCATCTTTCATGAAGATAAAGAATATCTCGATGATGGTAGGAAAACTGGTGGTTTACTTCAAAAAGTTCAATGAATATTATCCTGTACTTTTTAGTGAGTCTCAGGAAATTGAACTGACTAAAGAAATTATTGAGAAGATTAATAATGTATTTAACCGCTATGGTGAGGTGAAGTCTGATGCCTCTCCGGATTTGGAAATTATCCGTAAAGAGATCAGCCATGCAAGAAAAGCCATTCAGGAAAATTTCAACCGGGCATTAACAATGTACGGACAATCGGATCTATTGGATGACATTCGTGAAACTATTATAGACGATCAAAGAGTATTAGCTGTAAAGTCAGGATTTAAGAAAAGAATACCGGGCAGAACACTTGGAGTATCCAAAACGGGTTCTATTACTTATATACAGCCGGAAAGTGTTGTGAAACATCAGTTCCGTCTCCGTGAGAATGAAGAAGAAGAGAAAAAAGAAATAGACAGAATTCTGCGCCAGCTTACTGCAGAGATCGCTATGTTCCAACCTTTGCTGGAAGAATACCAGGCTTATATTTTTGATACTGATCTTACACAGGCAAAAGCCAGATTCGCACATAAAGTGAATGGTATACTTCCTGAAATTAATGAGGAGAAGAGACTAAAACTTATCAATGCTTTCCACCCATTATTATGGATGAGAAATCAGGAAGAGCAAAAGCCTATCTACTCACAGACACTGGAACTTTCCGAGAGAAACAGAATTATCTGTATCTCCGGACCAAATGCAGGAGGAAAGTCCATTACATTAAAAACTGTAGGATTATTACAATTAATGATTCAGAGTGGAATCCTGGTACCTGTACATCCAAAATCGGAGATGTTCTTCTTCGATAAAATACGTACGGATATTGGAGATAATCAATCTATTGAAAATCATCTATCCACCTATTCTTCGCGTTTGAAGAAAATGGCAGGTATTATCCGTGAGGCAGATGATAATACATTATTGTTAATTGATGAATTCGGAACAGGATCCGATCCTGAACTTGGTGGTGCTTTAGCAGAGGCTTTTCTGGAATTCTTCTATGACAAGAATAGCTTTGCCATTATTACGACTCACTACACCAACATCAAGCTGGTTGTGGAACAACTTCCAAATGCTATTAATGCAGCTATGCTCTTTGATGAAGAGACTCTGGAACCTATGTACAAACTGGAAATTGGCCAGGCCGGAAGTTCATTTACATTCGAGGTTGCTGAGAAAAATAAAATACCAAGATTTATTATTAAAAATGCTCAGAAAAAGGTAGAACATGATATTGTAAATCTTGATAAGACAATTGTAAAACTGCAGCAAGAGAAATATGAGGTTGAAAAACTGAAATCTGATCTTACCGAGAGAAAGGAATCTGTAGAAGACAAACGCGATAATCTGCAAAAACTAAACGAGCAGCTTCAGCAAAAACTCTTCAACTTTCAGAAACTATATGAGGAGGAGCACCGCAAATTACAGTTTGGAAATCGTGTAGAATCTTTTATCGATGGCTATGTAAATGGGAAGTCCCGAAAAGACATTGTAAAAGATTTTGTAAAAATTCTGGAACAGGAAAAATACCGTCGCAAGGAAACTGATAAGACGACCAATGACAGACTAAAAGTAGTAAAGCGGAAAATTACCCAACAGCTGAAAAAGGATGATGTGAAGGAAAAAATCGCTGAAACCAATGAAAAGCTGGAAGAGAAAAAACAAAAAGAACGTGCGCTGTGGCTAAAAGAAGGTCAGCGTGTACGGATCTCCGGAAGTACAAGTGTAGGTACTATCGAAAAAATCTCTAAAAATAAAGTGATTGTAAATTACGGAACATTTAAGACTACTATAAATGCAGACGAGTTAGAAAGAATCTAATTCGGATTTCCGAAATCACATACAACTTATATCAATCCCTTAGCAGCTTTGTCAAGGGATTTTTTATTATTTGAGCTAAATCCCTATTTTTACCAAAATACCAATTATGAAACCATTAAAAGTCATTTCAGATCTATTACCTATTCCCAGTTACAGTGTAATTATTATATGCTTCTTCTTTCCTTTTTTTCTTGTAAAGTGTGGAAGCACAACACTAGTATCTGTTAAAGGAACCGATTTGGTAACAGGTATTTCCAAAGAAAAAATGAACAGACAAATGAAAGAAACATTGAAAAAAGATTCTCCTTTTGGTTCTTTCGGAAATGATAACTCTTCTGATGAAAACGGATACTCCCCAATGGACAAATCAGATAATTCCAAAGGCAATATTCCGCCAAATCCATTTATTATTATTCCATTGCTATCCGCGGTTTTAGGAATCATTCTACATGCTATTCAAAATATAAAGAAAAAATATATTTACCATATTGTGCTTTCTGCAATAGCATTAATATGTTTATCCGTCTTTTATTGGACTTTCCAATCTCAAATGAATGGATTGGGAGATTATAAAGTTGGCTTTGGAGGCGATTTATCTATTACATTAGGTTTTGGAGGTGCATTTTATATATGCTCCCTCGTTTTTGCTATATTGTTATTATTCCATTGCATGTTTGCTTATTTCCTGCGTAATAATCCGGAGGCTATATATGGCCCCAAAAAGCCGGATACAACACTATAAGCGGACATATTTGAGCAGTATTTTTCATTTGAGAAAAAATATTTAACTTGCTATTGTACAATTATGTACTAGACTTTTATAATATTTTTTTTAACCAAAATCACTGAAAAATGAAAACATTAAAAGTAAACGCTTTAAAGCTTAAAAACCAAAAAGCATTGTCTAGAGAACAGATGAAAAGTATTAACGGTAGTGCTGGTAACTGGTGCACCTATGAATGTTGCCCAGAAATACCTAAGCCTCTTTGCCCGGGATACAAATGCCCTGCGGTAATCTGCCCACAGTAGAAGTAATAACAGTAATATTAAAAACAGAAAGCCCTTTTACGGGCTTTTTTGTTTGTTAGCTTTTCTTTGTTCAGTAACTTTTCAAAAAATATAAAAATTCTGCCTATTTTTCAGCCCTGAAATAATTTTATGAAACGCCATTCAACACTACTTACAAAATATTTCCTGTTACTTTTCGTATTAATGACATGTATCCGTATTTACGGAAATATGGCAAAACCCTATTCCGACGGAACAACGAGTTCACCGATATTCGGAAGTAAAGATTGTAAGGTATTGAGTGAAAAAATGGATCTAACTATATTACCTTCAGATAAGTATGATGACTATTATGAATTTTACAGAATAAGATATAAGGTATCTTACCAGATATATTCCGAAAAAGAAGCTAAACTTCCTTTACTTTTTATTGCACAAAACATGGCTTCTGAAAGCATGATATCGGTTAATGGAAAAAAGATAAATACTCCGAAAATCACCAGCCAAAACATTTCTCAGTTTTCATTTATCCACAAAGATCAGAATAGAGAAGATTTATACGATATTAGATTTGAGCAGAATTCTCCAAAATATGTTAATCTGAATGAACTTATCTATTTTGAGGCTGATCTTCAAAAAGGAGAAAATAATATTGTTGTAGAATATGAAGGTGTCCCGGAATATAATATATATGGGCTATTAAGAGAGTTTAAGATAGCCTATGCATTATACCCTTCAAATTACTGGAAATCCTTTGGACCAATAGAAATTAATTTACACTTTCCTTCCGGTCTGGAAATAAATAACACCAATATTAGCAAGCTTCAAAAAGAACAAAACGGAAATTACAAAATACAGATTAATGATATAACACAGGAACAACTGGAAATTACATTTTCAAAAAAGGTATCTGTGTTTGGCAAGATTTTACTTTTTCTACAGCCTATTGGTATTATGACAATTGGATTCCTGATTATGATCTATTTCCATATCAGATGGATACTCAACCGCAGACGAAAACACTCTAAAAAATTTAATTATACTGTACTTTTAGGTTCTTTAATTATTGCGATACTTACATCCCTTGTTTTCATTTTCTCTTACGATTTTATCCAATGGGTAGTCGATGAACAAGGAATGAAGCAAGGTTATGTTCTACTTGCTGTATTTGTTATTTTCCCGTGTATTCTGATTTTCTATACCCTCTTTGCATGGATTATTGATTTCTGGTATAAAATCAAAGTCAATCAACATACTAATTAAAAAACTTGTCAGGATTACATATCATTAATCCTGACAGGGTTTGCTTTTACTGATGACTAAAATAGTTTTCAAACAATGATAATTGGTTAGATAAAGCACAACTCCAGTATTCGGTGTTATGTTCTCCTAAGGATTCTATATAAAGATGTTCAATTTTTTTACTGAGTAATTCCTGATGAAAACTCTGATTTTTACTGATAAAGAAATCATTTATTCCACAGTCCAGAATGTAATATTGTCCTGTGTTCAGCATTTTATCGGTGTTGTCCGACAAAATATATTCTGAGCCCAAAGAAGATAAAGGACCTAAAACTTTATCCACCTGATAATTGTTGTAGCCTTCATTGAAAGTCCGGAAATCCAAAGCCCCGCAAGAGCTGCCTACAATCCCAAATGTTTCCGAAAATGAAGTCCCAATATACAGGGATCCAAAGCCGCCCATACTCCATCCTAAAATTCCTCTGGATATTTTTTCAGCTTTTGTAGGATAGTGTCTATCAATATATTGTACCAATTCCGAACCTATAAAAGTTTTGTATTGTGATTTCTGATCCACCGGACTATCCACATACCAGCTGTTGTAATTGCCATCGGGTAAAATATAAATGGTATTATAGGCTTTTGCCTTAGCCTGTAAATCTGGAATATCCTGCTTCAAAGTTCTTTCCGGACTCCCACTATAACCATGCAGAATATACACCGTTTTGTATTGCTGATGAGGTCTAATATCCGGAGTTACAATAATGGTGCTGATCTCTTTTTTCATCTTTGTGCTGAATATCTTTTCACGAATAACTTTTTGTGCAAAAAGTGAATGTGAGAATACCAGTAAAAGGGTGAGATTAAATAATGCCTTCATAATTTTTATTATTAATTGATGAGACAAAATTGAGGCGTAAAAAAAACAAAAGCATCTACATATGTAAATGCTTTTAATCTTTTATTTCTTTTCTTATGCGACTGAGCTGGGTTGGTGTTACCCCCAAATAAGATGCAATATGATGCTGCTTCAGCCTGTTGTACAAATCTGGTTCTTTCAGTAGTTTAAGATAACGCTGTTTTGCCGTTTCATTCTTTAGAGAAATCTCTAGCGGTTCTTTGTTTACCACCCAGTTTTGCTCCAGGTAACGGATATGAAGCATGGCCAGGTCATGATGTTTAGTAAGCAAATTCCGATACTCTTTTGCCGGGTATTTTATGACTGTACAATCTTCAAGTGCTATAATACTAAAATCTCCGGGCTCATTTTTAATAATAGAAACCGTGGCAGCAGGAAAGCTTTTTTCTGCAAAAAATAATTTATAAACCTGCTCTCCGTCTTCATCTATCGTATAATAACCCACCAGACCGGATTTTAAATAATAATAGTATCTGGCTGTTTCACCGGATTTTTGCAGCAACTCGTTCTTTTTAAAATAGTCCTCTTTACATATCCCCAGAAGTGCATCAGTTGTTTCTGCTGACAAAGGATAGTAAGAGTTAATCTGTTTTATAAAGTCCTGCATAACCTGCGAAATTGAAAATTAATTTTTCAACATCCCCTCATCAATACTTTTCTGTAGCAGGATATCGAAAGCTTCTCCCATTTCATCTGAAGCACGCTTAATTGCATTTTCCAACATATTGCGCACCTGATTTTCTGTAATTCCTGCTTCTGTCCAGCTTTTCCCGCTGGTATTAGAATTAAGAATAAAAGGCATAATTCTGTCTATAGCACAAGCAAATATGGCATCAGGAGTTTCTTCACCTTCAAATTCTATCCACAGATCATAAAACTCAGATCGCAAAGGTTCATTTAAAATTCCAAAAATCTGTTTTGCTGCAATTTTCTCACGTTCAAACTTACCTTTCATCATTTCTTCATCAAAAAGAAATGTGTCTCCGGCGTTTATCTCTACCAAATCGTGAATAGAAAGCATACGGATGACTCTTAGTAAATCAACCTGCTCTTTGTTTTTAGCATATGGATAAAGGATTTGTGCCAGTATTACGATTTGCCAGCTGTGTTCTGCTGTATTTTCTCTGCGGGAATCATCTGCATTGTAGTTTCTGCGCTGCACATTTTTTAGTGCATCTACAGCCAGTATAAACTGGATTTCTTTCTCTAATTTCATCTATCAAAGGTACTAAATAAGTTTAGTACCTTTAGATGACTACCTGTTAAATTACAGGAATATTTGTAGTATTAACCCGCTGCAAATACAGAAGCAAAGATTCGGGTAACTTTATTATTCTTCAGTTTGAAAATAAGGATTCTTTCGCCTTTATCTTTCTGATAAACTGTAAAAGTATTGCCTGTAGCATCTGTTGATTCTTTAGCATAGGCCTTCTTTAGTTCAGCTAATGTACTCCCTATTCCAATCGGATTTTTACCTTTACTCTTCGGATCAGTTGTAGCAACAGAATACACTAAAGTTTTCTCAGGACTGTAGAAGTCCTTCACAAAGATAATATTGTACTTTGTTCCATTAATAGTTACCGGAGTAAAGTTCTCTGGTTCATCTGTAAAGTTTTCTACTACTTTTGGTTTAATATCCTGTTTGAACTTAGCATTCAGCTCTGTTAAAGGCATATTCACCTTTATTCCGTTAATTTCGTTTGTTGTGATTTGTGCAAAAGCAGCCCCTCCTATTAGCAAAGAAGCCAAATAAAACATTTTTTTCATAATTCTTTTTCTCAAATTTAATATTATTTTAAACTTAAACGTATTATCACTACAATTTAATATAGTAAAGTCAATCAAATTTCACATTTATTTTTAAACAAGCTTCATTATTTAGCATCAATTCTCATTAAAAATTGCTTTATCTAAAATAACTCCAAAAATACAATTGA
Organism: Elizabethkingia sp. YR214; assembly: GCF_003058195.1. Classification (GTDB taxonomy): domain Bacteria; phylum Bacteroidota; class Bacteroidia; order Flavobacteriales; family Weeksellaceae; genus Elizabethkingia. The sequence continues at coordinate 51,715 of NZ_QBUH01000010.1, read as the reverse complement.
AATTTTTATCACTGATTTACAAATACTTACATCCAGTATTAAAATTATTTTACTACTTTGTATTGCATAATACCATTTAATTTATATATCTTTGTAATGTAAAATCGGAGTAGGCTTAAAATCAGCTGAGAGTTTATTCTGAATATTAATTTAAAATCAAACCATTACACAGATGAATACAGAGAATACCAAAGCGCAAATGCGAAAAGGCATCTTAGAGTTCTGTATTTTAAGTCTTATCAATAAAAAAGAAATGTATGTATCAGATCTTATTGATGAGCTAAAAAAAGGAAAACTAGATGTTGTGGAAGGCACACTTTATCCGTTGCTAACCCGTCTGAAAAACGGAGAATTTCTCTCCTACCGTTGGGAAGAGTCTACAAGCGGCCCCCCACGAAAATATTATGAAATAACTGAGAAAGGAAAATTATTCCTGAACGAATTACAAAACACATGGACGGAATTAACAGATTCCGTTAACCAAATAACAAAAAGCCAAGACAATGAATAAAACACTATCAATAGGACTTGCAGGTTTCTCCTTCACAATCGAGGAACATGCCTATATAAAGCTTAATGATTACCTTGCTGCCCTTCGTCGTTCTATGGAACCAGAAGAAGCTAATGAGGTAATGCAGGATATAGAAATGCGTATTGTAGAGATCTTCAAAACCAGACTTGGTAAACGTGAAGTGGTTAACGATGAAGATGTAGAGGCAATAATTGCCCTTATCGGTACGCCAGAACAGATTGACGAGCAAGAGCAGGAGTATACTTCCAAAGAAAAGAGCGGAAGTTCCAGAGCCAGCGGAAGTGGCTTCAGCAGAGACAAACAACTATTCCGTGATCCTGAAACAAAAATGATCGGAGGTGTATCCGGAGGATTAGCCGGCTATCTTGGAGTAGACATTGTATGGATTCGTTTGGCTTTTGTACTATTACTTTTTGCAAAAGGTTTCGGAGCTCTTATCTATATTATCTTATGGATAGTTGTTCCTAAAGCAAAAACTGCAGGTGATTTCTTAAAAATGAGAGGTAAACCTCTTAATTTTGACAACCTGAAAGAACAAAGCAACAAAGTCGTACAGTTTGCAACAGATTCTTCTGAAAAAGTAAATCAGTTTTATCAAAGCAATAAAGGACAGGCAAACGATGTAGGAAATGCTTTTCTAAAGGCTCTTTCTATAATCTTTGGACTATTCACTTCAGCAATTGCAGTATCATTTTTCTTAGGAAGTATTGCAGTATTATTTGGAGGATTGTCTTTTGGAGAAGGGGCTATAGATATTCCTGAAAACATCAACTTTTACTTTAATGATGGTGTAACAGGTAGTGCAATTATCTTCTTCGGATTCCTAAGCATGTTTATTCCTGCTATTATCTTTACACTGATTTCACTGAAATTATTCAGTCCGAATCTGAAGATAAAATATATGGGATACCTTATCGGAACACTTGTACTATGCTGGATTGTACTTATCGGATTCATTGGTTACTCCGCATCTAAAACTAATTTCAGATTCAACGGACACAATGAAGAAACAGAAAACATCTCGATCAATACTAAGTCTGACAGTATAATACTGGATAACAAAAAGGTTATTATTCCGGAGAACTTCAAATCATACATCAGCGATATCTATTCTGATAAGAAAACAATCTTCGAAAAAACTTATCCATATATACATGTTGAAAGAAAAGATGTTGCTGCACCATATCTAATTGTAGAAAAATCTGCAAACGGTTATAACAAACCATTACAAATGAAGCTTCCGGTAGAAGTTATCGATAACAAAATTTTGTTACCAAATTACTTCTCTTATAACTACGACAACAGATTCCGTCACTACAGGATAGAATACAAGCTTGTAGTACCGAAAAAAATGAAAGTAGTAACTGCACCAGGTGCTGACGTTAGCCTGAACGAAAAGGATAACGACGATGATGACACCTTCAATGGTAACATCTCTATCAGTACCACTGGTAATGAAGATGCTCCGGACAGTATTATAGTAAACGGCAAAAAAGTAGCTGTTGACGATATCAAAATCGGAAAATCTGACGACGATAACAAAATTAAAATAGACAAAGATTCTATTAAAGAAGTGAACGTAAGCATCAGCAACGGCAAAAAAGAGGTTAAAATAAAAACCAGATAATCTAAATTATTGTAAAAAAATTAACACCACTTTTTGGGTAATTTTCAAAAAAAATTCTAAATTTGTGGTGTTAGTTTTAAAGAAATTTAACACCAAAATCCAAAGTCATGATCCAGTTTGTTTTCGAAATAGTCCTTAAAATTATGGACTTTGTTTCAACCTTATTTTAAAAGTATAAGCATAATCTTTATATTTGTAAAACGATTGCAGCTATTGCAATCGTTTTAATTATTTATTCAAACCGGAATGAAAAAACTTATTGGTAGTACTCTTCTTAAATTACTTGGATGGAAAGTTCAGTTAGATGGTGATCTTAAAAATCTGGACCGTTGTATTCTGGTAGAGGCTCCACACACCTCCAACTGGGATTATCTGTTGGGAATTATGGTATACTGGAAATATGGCAAACGCCTGAAAGTAATCATTAAAGACTCTCATACCAAAGCTTTCTACGGAGGTATTATTAAATCTATCGGAGCTATTGGTATAGACCGCTCTCAGAAGAATGATCTTATTAATGTTATTGCGAGAGAATTTGAGAAAGAAGACTTCAGTCTTGTAATTACTCCGGAAGGCTCCCGTTCTTATGCTAAAAAGTGGAAACTTGGTTTTTACCACATGGCATTGCAGGCTAAGGTGCCAATTGTATTGGCATCAGGAGACTACAAATACAAAACAATTAAAATAGGCCATATGATATCTTATGAAGATCTTACTACAAGAACTTTTGAGAGTGTTATGGATGAAATTGAAAACTACTTCAAGGATATAAATGCTAAATATCCTGAAAACTACAACCCTAAGATCTACTAAGATGACCAAGGAAGAGCAGCTACAAGCATTAAACGATTGGAACAGAAATACATTATTACAGACACTGGAGATAAAATTTACAGATGTTGGTGATGATTATCTGGTAGCAACAATGCCTGTAACACCTGTTGTACATCAGCCATTAGGTATGCTGCATGGCGGAGCCAGTGCTGCATTAGCTGAAAGTTTAGGTTCATGCCTGTCCAATATTGTACTGGACAGATCTGTAAATGCAGCTGTAGGAACTAACCTTAACTGTAATCACCTTAAATCTAAAAAAGAAGGAATGGTTACCGGAACTGCAAGACTTATCCGCAAAGGAAGAACTCAGCACTTTACCGAAATAGAAATAAGAGACGAGAAAGGAGACCTTATCTGCCATTCTACGATGACCAATGTGGTAATTAATGTCAGGTGATGGTACAATAATAAAATAACAAACTCACATGCTTATTCCGGATTTGTTCTGCAATAAGTATGTTGTTTATTTTATTCTATTTTACTGATTATACCTTTGCATTCCTTATTAACATAAAATAAAAAAGTGATACTTTTTAAATTTCCTTTTAAAGAGGTTTTTTATACTCTTAACAGCGATACGCCTCTTAAAAATACAATCAAATTTCATTCTTTTGACAATCTGAAGGAGATCACATTCGATGGCTCTTTTCAGTCAATTACTGAACAAGAAATTCTAAATCTGAATATTACCAGCCAAAGCATTCAGCAGGAATACCATGACACATCTGAAACCAAGGATGAATATCTAGCCCGAATAGAAAATGTAATCGGGATTATTAAAGAAAATCAACTACCCAAAGTTGTAATATCCCGACAAAAATGGGTTGATACTCCGGAGCATGAAACAATAGATCTGGGTAAAACCTTTCTGAAATTATGTAAAGATTACCCAAATGCTTTTATACACCTTTTTGTAGATAAAAATGAAGTGTGGATAGGTGCTACACCTGAAGTGTTGGGTCAATACAATAAAAATACGGAAGACTTTCAGACAATGAGCCTCGCAGGAACTCTTCCTGTATCCGAGGAATGGTCTGAAAAAGAAATAGAGGAACAGAAACCTGTAAGCACTTATATACAATCTGTACTCAGCCGATATTCTCAACAAGTAGAAATCAGCCCTGTATATGATCACATATCAGGCAATATAAAACACCTGCGCAACGATTTTAAAGCAGTAGTCAGCAGACAAGATATTTCTACTCTTATAAAAGAGTTACACCCTACTCCTGCGGTATGTGGTGTTCCTAAAGATTTGTGTTCTCAGATTATCAAAAATACTGAAAAATATAACAGAGCATTTTATGCCGGTTATATACAGACAGAACAAGATAATGAAACGACTTGCTATGTAAATCTTCGGTGCGCACAACTTTTCCGCAACGGTATTTTACTTTATGCCGGTGGTGGAATTACAGCTCTGAGTGAGCCTGAAAAGGAATGGAAAGAAACCGAGATGAAAGCTGACGCTGTATTGCAGCGACTAACCTTTCTTGGTGCTTAGGCGGCTCCAGAAGTCCATGATAAAAACAACAATTATCCCTACAACTGCAGCAGCGATTGAAAACCAGAACTTATCGTTTTCTTCATTAAAAGCACCCAGATTCCACTGAACTGCATAAAAATTGATACCGATAAAAACAATAAACAATACTAAAAATACCTTATAAAACGTCTTCATAAAATAAAAATTTAAAAGTTGATATAGCTCTTGATCAACTGTGCAAAGTTAGCTGTAAATAATTTAATAGAGATAGCTAAAAGAATAATTCCGAATATTTTTTGCAAAACCTGCAAAGATGCATCCCCAAGCTTCTGCTCCATCCAGTTTGCAGACCTCAGTACCACATAGATCAGGATAATATTCAGGATGATTCCCAGGATAATATTAATATCGTGAAAGCCCGATCTAAGTGAAAGAATTGTCGTTAGAGAACCCGCACCTGCAATTAAAGGAAAAGCAATCGGAACAATAGAAGCCGAATTCACTTTTCCGGGTTTATTGATCTCTATTCCAAGAATCATTTCCACAGCGATAATAAAAATCACAAAAGCTCCGGCTATTGCAAATGAATTCACATCCACTCCGATCAGTTTAAGTATTTTATCACCTATAAATAAAAAGGAGATCATAATACATCCGGCTACGATGGATGCTTTTTCCGCTTCAATCTTTCCAAACTTTTGTTTCAGACCCACAATAACAGGAATTGAGCCAATAATATCTATTACGGCAAACAAAACCATGAAGGAGGTCATTATCTCTTTAATTGAAATATCTTCGAGCATACAGAAAATTAATGGTACAAAATTATAAAAATAAAATTGTTTATTTTTCAATTTTCGAATATGCGGAGTAGATCTGCTGTAGTAAATCGTTCATAGAATCATCTTCCTTAAACGGAGAGAATTTCATCAGTTCAACGCGACTTTGTACATCTTTGAATGCTTCCATATCAGTTCTCCCAAAGGTATCTTCAATATAATCCAATACCGTCATGTTGTGATGGATATCAATATCGTGTTCCAGATCAGCATTCATTTCTGCATAAGCGCTAAAGAAACCAGAGTAATCTTTCTGCTTAATCAGTGTATCCAGATATTGAAGATGCGCCGGAATATCTACAGACATTTCTTCACGAATTTGTTTTTCGGAGTCCTCAACATTAGTTACAGGCTTAAAGTGTGGAGAATAGTTTTTCCCGGTTGGTGAAGCTGTTTTGTTGGAGCTGTATATTTTATAGAAAAAATAAAGGAAGAATGCTACAAATGCTAATGCTACAAATAATAACCATACAGGAATATTTTCTGAGCTTTTCGGCATGAAACTATGATCAGCATCTACTTGAGCAATAACTGGTAATTTTACTTTTTGGTTGAGCACACTTGCAGTATTTTCCATAACTTTTTCTACAGTCGATCTGTCGGATGCCATTTGTTCGGGTGTCTGAACAAATAATGGTATTGTAGACAAAGCTACTTGTTTATATTTCTTTTCTTCCGGATCAAAGTAAGAGAAGCCTTCTAAAGCAATCGGAATATTCCCCTGTTTTTTAGGCACTATAATATAGTTGGCCGTAAGTTCTCCTTTAAATCCATTGCTGCCCGAAGGTTTTACATTGTAATTTACTTTTGGTTTATATACGCTGTAATATTCAGAATTAGCAAATTTCGGCAAATGTACATCTTTCAGATTTCCTACACCAGTCAGCTTTACTTCAACACTAACAGGTTTGTTTATTTCAAGATCTCCGGGTGTTTTCACAGCAACCTTTGCATCGTATTTACCAACAGCATTCTGGAAATCTGCAGGTGCATTTTCCGGTAGTGGTTTTACATTAAGGCTTACACTGTTTGCCTTAATCTTTGTTATACTACCACCCTGTACTACTTTAGCGTTGGCAGGAGGAATTATAGCTCTTCCCGCTTCTTCCGGAAATAAAAGATAAACAGCCATTCTCATGGAAAATTCTTCTTCATGATCGTTTACCTCACCATTGCTGTCCCCTACTCTGTAGTAACGGACTCCTTGTGCAGGTGGAAGCTGAACATCTTCAACATTATCCAGACTGTTCATATTTCTGCTATACGCAGTTACCACAGCCATAGTGGCTTGGTTTACATAGACATCATTATCACTAACGTTTGTCTTGATATATACTTCGTTATTATTGCGGATAGGAGGTCTGTTTTCTACGTATTTTTCGTTCTTAACAAAAATATCTTTTGCGTCACTTTTATACATTACATTATCCACTCTGGCCAGGGCACTACCAATTTTCATTGCACCCGGCACTTTAGGCTTTACAACAACCAAAGCAGAAAACCTCGTTAGAGATACCCCTTTGTCATCCAGAAAATACTCCGTATTGGTAGCAGGAAGTGATACATCGTACTTTTTAGGATCAAAATATGGCAACTTCATCCGGACATCAAGAGAAGATTTGGAGGTTGCAATAAATACAATAGGAATTTCCTGACCAATTTTATAGCTAGGTTTCTCGTCCATAACCACGTCAACCTCAACCTGCGCATGAATCTGCAGGCCAGTTAACAGAAATAATATGTATAGAAACACCCGGTTCATTACCAGTCTTTTTCGTTGCTCAGAGGGCTACTATTTGCTTTTTGATTAAGTATTCTTTTCGATGTATTTTTTTCTTTATCTCCCATCTGACGAAGAATTTCTTTTTCTACGTCTTTTGGCAGTTTGTTTTTTCCTTCATTTTTATTCTGATCCTGCCCATCGCCCTGACCTTTATTTTGTTGGTCATTGCCACCTTGTTTATCTTTTTTATCGCCCTGGTTATTGTCTTGCTGACCTTGATTACCTTGTTGGTTTTTATTATTCTGATCATTTCCACCGCCACCATTCTTCTGCTTTTTCTCTTTATCCTTCAGCATCGCAATTTCATAGTTTTTGCGGAGTGAAGAATCTGCAGGGGACAATTTCAGAGCTTCCTTATAATATTTAGCAGCCTCTTCATGATTGTTCTGCTGCATCATAGCATTTCCCTGATTATACAGAGAAGCCATTTTATCATTTGTATTTTTACTTAACTCCGCAGCCTTCTTATATTCAGCATGAGCCTCTTTGTACATCTTTTGTTTGTACAATGAATTTCCCAGATTATAGTGGGCCGTAAAGTCTTGTGGATTCTTTTTTATGGCGTCTAAATATTTAGCCGAAGCATCATCGTACTTCTTATTCTCAAAATTCCTATTTCCTTTATAAACTAAAGCATTATAGTCCTGAGCATAAAAAATCCCTGTTGCAAATACGAATAATATGAATAAAGTGCTTTTTTTCAACATTTTAATACGCTACAAAATTAGCCTTTTATATGTTAAAATCTCTTTTTGGATTTGTTAAATATATTATAAAAAACAGAATAAACGAAATCCCCAAAAACCACTGATAATAATGGATTGAAGACTGGGAATTGGTTGTAACTTCAGTGTCACTTTTCAGTTTATCCAGAGCACTAATTAGTTGTGCTGCTGCATTATCGTTGTTTCCATCTATATAAGTTCCTCCTGTTCCGTTGGACATCTGTACCAGAGCCTGAGTTTCTCGTTTCGAAATTACAGGTTCACCATAAGGTGTATTTTTATACCCCATTAACTGTCCATACATATAGTCCGGAACCGGAGCTCCCTGTTCTGTTCCTATTCCGACAGCTGTAATCTTAATGTTCTGATTCTTGGCCAAAGCAGCAGCTTCCTTATCATGTCCTTCATTATCTTCACCATCACTAATCAATACTACATTTCTACCGTTCTTTCCTGTATTCTTATACATTTTCGCTGCTTCACGCATAGCCACCAGAAAATCTGTTCCCTGCTGCCCGATAATACTTGTTTCTATCGAGCTTATATAAGTCTCAACAGCGGCATAATCAGTAGTCAGCGGCATAATAGATACAGCGTTTCCTGCAAAAACTACAATACCTACTCTTTCATCCTTCATGTTCTTCAGGGTTTGCAGAACGATCTTTTTCTCGCGACCTAATCTGCTGTCCGGCTGAACATCTTCTGCATTCATCGAGTTGGATACATCCATCAACAGTACTACATTCGCAATCTTATGACTTACCTTCATCTCCTCTTTGCCCCCTAACAAATCTGCAAAAGCAAGAATTAAAAAGGTAAAAGCAAGAATATAAAGAGGAATGAAAACATATTTATACTTGCTTTTAGAAGCAAATAAAATGGTATGAAAGCTAGAATCTGCAAACAGTTTTCTACGTTTTTCACGCCAGCGTATAAAATTAGCGATCAGCAGCCACATCAGCGGCACCAATAGTAACAGAAGCAGATAATTATAATTTTCAAAAGTCCAGTCCATTACGTCAAAATTTTATACATTATCCATCTCCATAAAGCATCCAAAAGCAATACGATAAGTGCTATCCACAGAAAATATCTGAAATATTCTTTATAATCGTACATCTTGGCTACTTTGATATCCGACTTCTCCAACTGATTAATCTCTTCATATATCTGCTGAAGACTTTCATTAGAAGTTGCCCGGAAATATTTACCTCCGGTAACTGAAGCTATATTTTGCAATGCCAGCTCATCAATTTCTACTTTCTGCTCTGTATAAATAAGATCACCGAAAAAAGGATCAATCCCTGTAGGTGTCAGAGCATAACCATTTGTTCCGATTCCGATCGTGTAAACCTTAATATGATTATTAGCTGCCAACTCAGCAGCAATAGCGGGCTCCAGACTATTTTTGATAGTCTGCACCCCATCTGTCATCAGAATAATAATTTTGCTTTTGGCTTTACTATCTTTAAGGTGATTAACCGCAACCGCCAATCCTTCTCCTATTGCTGTACCTGCCGACAATTCATTTGGATTCAGAGTTGAAATCTCTTGCTTTACGGCTTCATGATCTGTTGTAAGAGGCACCTTCAAAAATCCTTCTCCGGCATAAGCCACTAATCCTATTCGGTCTCCAGGCCTATCACCTATGAATTTCTGTGCTATTTTGGATAAAGCACGCAGCCTGTCCGGCTCCAAATCTTTAGACAACATACTAAAAGAGACATCTACCGACAGCATAATATCGATACCTTTTCCATCATTCTGATCTTGTGCTACAGTAAAAGTTCTTGGACGGGCCAGAGCTAATATAATACATGAAAGAATGATATACTTGGTACACTTCAGTATAAAAAATAAGAAACCAATCCCGGAAGGACGTGACATTCCTTCGGTTGTCGGAACTTTAACCCCTTCGTTCTTCCCTCTGATAAGATCCCTTATCAACAGTGGAATAAATAAGAGAAATAAAAGTAAAAGCCATGGGCTTTCAAACTCGAAGTTTAAACCCAAAGGAGCAAAAAGATCAGACATGTTTTCTCAGATTTTCAAATTCTATGTCTTTATAAGACCTTTTCACAAATTCTTTAATATTATTGAAATCGGCTTCCATTTCTGTATGCGAAGGAATAACCTTTGCAAATTTAGCTAAATCTCCACGTTCAAAGACTTCAGCAAGAATTTTTTCATTGGCTTCTGATATTTTGTTCTGTCCCTTCATGTAATCCAGAAGATCATCAGTCAACAATTCCTTCGCCGGAAAACCATATTGGCCGGACAGGAAGTTTCTTGTAATATCAATAAGCTCTATATAGAAGCTACGGAAGTCATTGTTTTCAATATACTTTTTACCCCTTAGCTTTTCCAGTTCCTGAAGCGTGAAATTGGTTTTTACAGTTGGTGAAGATTTCTTAGCTCTTCCCCATTTAACAAGCATCCAGATCAGGACAATAATCGCAATAACCACTAATGCAATCCATATATAGAATTTATACAGACTCCAGTAATCCTGCCAGCCCAGTTCAACGTCTTTATTGTTCATAATATCGTTAATCTGTTCACCTTTTTTGGCAGTGTTTATCACTTCTACTTCGTAAGGTATTGTAGTCAGTACTTTATCCCCAGCTTTAATTTCGATTGGTGGAATCTTAAATTTCCCTTCTTCGAAAATCTGGAATTTTATGGTTCTTGTATAGAGATTAGGGGTACGCTGAATGCTGTCACTAAGGATTTCGAAATGAAAAGGCAATATCTCATTTTTCGGAGCTGCCTGAACATCTAGTCCCGTAACATTACTAACATTAATCTTAAATTCTCCCTGCTCTCCCAAAACCAGGGTATTGTCGGACAATTGCGAGGAGAGTGTTTGTCCAAAACCTAAAAGGCTAATTGCTATAAAACAGAATAAAAAAATTCTTTTCATCATCAATTTTATCGTGTCTGAAAATAATTATACAATGGCTTGGTATAATCCTGCCCTGTATTGAGTTTCAAGAATACCGAAGCACTTTTATCAAATGCTTCTTCTGTATTTTTAATTTTTTGTTTTTGTTGCTCTGCAAACTGATACCGCCATCTTGCACTGGATGTATTTACCCATTTTTTTTCTCCGGTCTCAGCATCATTTAGTAAAGCATATCCGATATCCGGAATCTGCATATCTTTTTCATCATACACCCCGAAACCTAGAAGCTGATGTTTATTCCCTACAACCCGAAGGCTCTTCACATCAAACTGATCGTTGAAGTCTGAAAGAAGAAAAACATAACTCTTCTTTTTAAAAGCTTTCATCAGATAGCCCAATGCAACATCCAGATTGGTTTTTGACGGAATATAATCGGCATTCAGAATACTACTGATAATAGCCAATACATGTGGCCTTCCCTTTTTAGGCGGAATAACTTTATAGACCTTATCTGCGAAAAGGATAAGTCCTACCTTATCATTATTAGTTACTGCAGAAAATCCCAATGTAGCACAAATTTCGGCCACGTATTCTCTTTTCAATGAAGCATGGGTACCATAATTCATAGAAGCCGAAATATCAACCATCAACATTACAGTCAACTCTCGTTCCTCCTCCATTACTTTTACATAAGGCTCACGGAAACGTGCTGTTTTGTTCCAGTCAATTCTTCGGATATCATCACCGAACTGGTATTGTCTGACTTCAGAAAAAGTCATCCCCTGCCCTTTGAAAGCGCTATGATATTGCCCCATGAGCATAGCATCCGTACTTCTCTTAGTCCGGATTTCTATCTGCTTTACTTTTTTTACAATATCTTTTATATCCATTGTTATCCTTCATCCAAAACACTATCCAGACCTCTTCTGAAGCCTTTAAAAGTGTTTATCTTTTTAATCGCCAGAATTGCACCTTGTACATAAGGTTCAGCTCCCATACCAGAATCATGGCGAATAGTTAAGCGTTCATCATTTAATCCAAAAATAGATTCTACAGAAATCATATAATTAGGAAGTCTTACTGAATGTACTCTGACTCCGTTTATTTTTTCACCTCTTGTCTTGGCATAGCCAATTATATCTTCATCTTTTACAATATCTGTAGAGGTCTGTACTTCCGATATTTTTTTTACCAATTCCAAAGTCGTTCCGCTTGGGGCATCTGGCTTTGAATGGCTGGCATAATCTATAATTTCAAAATTAGGAATATACTTTGCTGCCATTACCGAAAACTTCTGTAACAAGACAGCTGTGATTGCAAAATTCCCAACTGCTAAAACCGATACTCCGTACTGATTTGCCAATACTTCGATTTCCTCATAGTCACTATCCGACAATCCGGATGTTCCTACAATAACGTCCTTCCCGGCTTTTATAGCCTGTACAACATTATGTTTGGCAATCGTTGGTTTTGTAAATTCAAAAAGAATATCAAAAGAAGGTCCTTCCAGAGCTTCTTCAATATCTTTAAAAATCGGAATTTCAGGAGTTGTAACATCAAGAATATTCGCAAGGTTATTCCCGGCATTACTCCTAGATATACCTGAAACCAGAGTAATATCCGGTTCCTGCAATACTCCCTTACTAAGCGCCGAACCTGCCCAGCCTGTAACTCCGGCAATACATATCTTAATACTCATTTTATAAAATAATTACGGAGCCTGTACTTTAGACAAAACAGCATCAATAATTTTCTCAGCCGTCATTTCTTCAGCTTCAGCCTCAAAACTTAATCCTATTCTGTGGCGTAATACATCTTTCGATATTTCTTTTACATCTTCCGGAATAACGAATGCACGCCCTCTGATAAATGCTAATGCTCTGGAAGCAATTGCTAGGTTGATAGATGCCCTTGGTGATGCTCCGAAAGTAATGTAGTTTTTAAGATCTGATAATCCATATTGTTCTGGATAACGGGTTGCAAAAACCATATCCAGAATATATTTTTCTATCTTCTCGTCCAAATAGATTTTGTTGATAAGTTCTTTAGCTTCAACAATCTGCTCCAATGATATGATAGGGTTAATTTGCGGAATATCTGATGTAGAAACCATACGCATTACCTTACGCTCATCTTCAAATGTAGGATAATCTATACTACACTTCATCATAAAACGGTCGGACTGTGCTTCTGGCAACAGATAGGTTCCTTCCTGATCAATCGGGTTTTGAGTAGCCAATACCAAAAATGGCTTTGGTAACTTCATCGTTGTATCTCCTATCGTCACTTGCTTTTCCTGCATTACCTCCAACAATGCAGACTGCACTTTTGCCGGTGCACGATTAATCTCATCAGCCAGTACAAAATTTGCAAATACAGGTCCTTTTTTAATTGAAAAGTCGTTGTCTTTTACATTATAGATCATAGTCCCTACTACATCAGCAGGCAATAGATCTGGTGTAAACTGAATTCTGGAGTACTGCCCCTGCACAGCATCGGCCAATGTTTTTATCGCCAACGTCTTTGCCAGTCCCGGAACCCCTTCCAACAGAACGTGTCCATTTCCTAAAAGTCCTATAAGGAGTCTATCAATCATATATTCCTGACCTATAATGACTTTGTTGACTTCCGACTTCAAAAGAGAGAAAAAATAATTCTTCTCTTTCACCTTTTCCATTAAAATTTTAATATCCTCTGCTTGATTATATTCTGACATAGACTTAAATTCAATTTTAGTGGGTAAATTTCTGCAAAAACATTGCAAAAACCACCATAATTAAACGTTATTTATCGTTAAAGTTTGTTAAAGTTAAGCGTTTAAAATTAGGCAATTTGCACGATTTAGATTACTTTTGGAGCAAATTAATCTGAATAAATAGTGAATAACCTTTTCAAAGCACATCGCGTTATTAGAAGAAACCTTGCCGATGTCCTTCAGAAAACCAGTCACCAGGATTTGATGATGATTCCCGATGGCTTTAATAACAATATCTATTGGAATATTGCACATTGTGTGGCAACACAACAACTGTTAATATACTACCTGAGCGGAAATCCTTTCAGAATAGATAAATACTGGATTGAAACTTATAAAAAAGGGACGTTGCCGAACATGGATGTATCGCAGGAAGAAATAGAAGATCTTAATTTTCTACTTACTGAAACTTCCAGAATTATGGCGAATGACTATGACGAAAATTTCTTTCTGGATTACACGAATTACTCCACAAGCCTGGGAATGGATCTTAAAAATATTGAGGATGCAGTACTCTTCAATAATATACATGAAGGTCAACACCTTGGATATATAATGGCACAGAAAAGAGCTATTATAGGAGAAATGTATTAACATAAAAATACCATAAAAAACGGTTAATTTTGAAAACAGGTCTCCTCTTTGCAGGAGGATAATATTTAAAAGAATATTGAATGCAAGAAAATAAAGATAAAAAAGACGATTTCATATTTGGGCTAAGACCTGTAATAGAAGCAATAGAAGCAGGTAAAACTGTAGACAAAGTATTTGTACAAAATGGATTACAGGGACCTATAGTTGCTGATCTAAAAAAACTTTTGGCTCAGCACAACCTACGTGCTAATTATGTTCCTGTGGAAAAACTAAACCGTTTTACCCGGAAAAATCACCAGGGTGTTGTTGCATTTATATCAGATATTCCTTTTTATAAAATAGAAGATGTTTTGCCACGGCTTTTTGAAGAAGGCAAAACTCCTTTCATTCTGATACTGGATCGTCTAACCGATGTAAGAAACTTTGGTGCGATAAGCCGTACTGCAGAATGTGTAGGTGTAGACGCTATCATTATTCCGGAGAAAGGAGCTGCTCCTATTAATTCGGATGCTATTAAAACTTCAGCCGGGGCACTTTATAATGTAAAAATTTGCAAAGAGAAAAATCTTGCTCATGCCGTTGACTTCCTTCAACAGTCGGGCATCAAAGTTTTTGCAGCTACAGAGAAAGCTCAGAAGCTTATTTATGAGGAAAACTTTACAGAACCTGTATGTATTGTTATGGGGAATGAAGAAACAGGAATATCCAAAGAGGTACTACATCATGCTGATGAAAAAATAAAACTACCTATTGAAGGAAAAACACAATCGCTTAATGTATCTGTCGCATGTGGCGCTATTCTATATGAAGCCGTAAGACAGAGAATTATCAATCACTAAAAACTACAAAGAAATGAAGAAAGTATTAGCTTTTGCAGCAATAAGTTTATCACTGATTGCATGTAAAAAGGAAGGAAAAACGACTGAAACCAAAACCGAGGGTAACAAAACAGAAACAACAACAGAAACTTCACCAGAAGCAAAAGCAGAGGTAAAACCTGCTATTTCTGATTCTGCTGGTGTTTACACCCTTAAATATAAATTAGAGAAAGGAAAGGCTTATCCTTTTGTTTTGTCACAAAAAGATGTTCAGAGCATGACAATGGGTGACAAGACTCAATCTAATACCAATGAGACTACTGATGATATGACTTTCACAGTGACAAACTTTGACAAAGGAGTTTATGATGTGGATGTAAATTTCATCTCTAAAAAGCAAACAGGATCAGTTCAGGGACAAACGCTTAGCGTTGATACAAACGGAGCTGAGCCTAAAAATGAAAATCTGAAAATCTTTTGGAAAGTAAATAAAGCTTTGATGGGGAACACTTTGAAAATGAAGATGAGTGAAACCGGAAAAATTATTTCTTTCGAAGGGTTCGAACCTATTTATGCTAAAGTGAATACTGCTGTAAACAGTGCCGTAAAAGATGCTAATCAGCGTAAAGCACTGAATGAAGGATTTAAGCAAGGGTTTAATCAAGAAGCTTTGAAAGCTCAATTCAAAACCAATATCAACCTTTTCCCTGAAAAAGGATTAAAAGTTGGTCAGAGCTTTACTGAAAGTAATAACCTAAGCCCGGACGGAAAACTAAAAAGCTCTACAACTTTTACTTTAGCAAAAGTAGAAAATGGTGTGGCTGAAATTACGGTACAAGGCGGAATTCCTAAAAAGACAGATAAGCAGTCTCAAAACGGTGTTACCCAAACAGTCAGTCTTCAGGGAATACAAAACGGATCTTTGAAGCTTGATACACAAACAGGATGGATGAAATCATCTACTCTTACAATGACCTCTACCCAATCGCAAACTTTAAGCGACGGAAAACAAACGCAATCTGCAACGCAGAAAAATGTTTCAACAACTAAAATAAACCCTTAAGCAAAAAGCAATGTTCAAATATTTGTTTGAATTCATTCTAATTGTAATTATCATCTTTTTTGTATGGAATATACTGAAAAGAATATTTTTTCAGCCATTCTATCAGGGAATGACCGGACAACAAGCGTCCGAAAAACAAAAAAAACAAGAAGACCAGTCTCAGCAAAAAGACAAACAAAATCTTAACTGGGATGCAGAAACTGTAGAATACGAAGAAATTAAAGATGAAACACGTAAATAATTTATAACAGATAAATTATGAGTGTGCTATTAAACAAAGAATCAGTGGCAAAGCCATAAACAAAAATATACGAATGAAAATAAGCAACAGGAATAGTATTTTTATTGGTATCAGCCTAGTATTATTTATACTAATGGCTGTATTCTATGCCAATCCTATTTTAACAGGTAAAGAGCTTATCCAGCCTGATATTGTTCACTACAGAGGTGGTGCACAGGAAATGCTGGAATACCGTGCTAAAACAGGCAACGAAACCTACTGGAGTGATGCTATGTTTGGAGGTATGCCTACCTATCAGACAGGTGCAAAGTTCAGTGGAGACATCGTAAAAAAAGTAGATGATCTACTGATGTTTCTGCCAAAACCTGCCAATTATCTGTTTCTGCTTTTTTCAGGCTTTTTCTTTTTGGGAATGGTTGCACTGCGCAACTGGAAGTATGCTCTTCTGGGGGCTACATTCTTTGGACTTTCTACTTATTTCTGTATTATTATAGCTGCAGGGCATAATGGTAAGGTACATACAATAGCCTACTTTGCGCCTTTAGTAGCCTCTATTCTTCTGGTGTATATCCGAAGAAATTACTTCTGGGGATTTGTAGCCACAACTTTGTTTATGGCATTACAAATCATGGCCAATCACCCGCAGATGACCTATTATCTTTTTATCGCTTTGGGTTTCTTTTTCCTTTCGGAACTCCTTCGTGCTATTCTGAAGACTAAGGACTATAAACATTTCTTTATTTCCACAGCTGTTGTGGGGATTGCTATGGTATTAGGTTTAGGCATGAACAGCCAGAGAATGCTTTCCAATGCTGAATACGTTAAAGAAACTGTCCGTGGCAAACAAATTCTGAAATCTTCTGGTGGACAGAAAGATATACAGGGTATGGACAAAGAAAGCATTACCATGTGGAGCTACGGAGTCACTGAAACGCTAAACCTGTTTATCCCAAGATTGATGGGTGGCGCCAGTCAGGAAGAAGGAAGTGATAAAATGACCGAAAAACTTCAACAACTGGTACAGGAAAATGCAACCTCTCAGGAAGAGGTTAATAATATGATGAAAGGTCTTACCGGAAGTCTTACTTACTGGGGAGATCAACCAGGAACCTCAGGACCCGCATATCAGGGTGCTGTAGTGGTATTTTTGGCTATACTAGGCTTTTTCTTTGCTTGGCCTAAATACAGATGGTGGATTCTTGGTGCATCAGTGCTGACCATTATGTTGGCATGGGGAAGCAACTTTATGCCATTAACAGATTTATTTATAGACTATGTACCAGTATATAATAAATTCAGAGCTCCGTCTTCAATTCTGGTTGTAGTGGAATTACTCTTCCCTTTTATTGCTATTATCGGACTATACCGTTTCTTTACAGATGAAAAGTTAACAGCTGAATATAAACAGAAAGTTCTTACCTACACTACGGGAAGTGTTGTAGGGATCACATTAATTTTAATTCTTTTTGGTAAAACCATTCTTGGGTTACATACAGATTTAGAAGGACAGTATTTACCGTCATACCTTCTTGATTATTTAGTTGGTGAAAGATATTCCATGTTCCGTACCGATGCTATAAAAGCAATATTATATGTGTTGATTACAGCTGGAGCTATGTTTATGGTAATGAAACAAAAACTGAATCAGAATATCGCATTAATTATTATCGGTGTGGTCAGTTTATTTGACCTTTGGACTGTAAACAAACGCTACCTGAACAATGATAATTTTGCGGATAAAATGTTCGCAAGAAATCCATTTATTACTGAAGCTTCTGAAAGCTATCTGGCAAAATCCAATGGTAATTCTTATATCGAAGGACTTTTACAACAGGCTCCTGTTAATCAGGCTTTGGAAAGTATTGCTAAAGCAGATAAAAGTCATTACAGAGTTTTCAATACCTTATTAGGGCCGTTCAATGAAACAAATACTTCATACTTCGTAAGTTCTGTAGGTGGCTATAGTGCGGCAAAACTTAGACGTTACGACGACCTTATCAACAAATATTTCAATGGTGGCGGAGATCCGAATATCCTGAATATGCTTAATACCAAATATGTATTAGTAGCAGATAAAACGGGAATACAACCAAAAGAAAACCCATTTGCGAACGGACCTGCATGGTTTGTAAGTGAAGTAAAAATAGCTGGTACTCCAAACGAAGAAATTGATCTTATTTCTAAAGTTGATAATAAAAAGGTGGCTGTTGTCGGAAAAGAAGATGAGAAGTATCTTAACGGAAAAACTCTTCAGGCTGATCCTGCTGCAAAGATTACGGTTAAAACATACCAGCCAAACGAGATTGTATACCAAACCTCATCTGCAACTCCTCAGTTAGCAGTAATGTCTGAGATCTATTATCCACATGGATGGAAATTCTATATCGACGGAAAGGAAACTGACTATATAAAAGCAGATTATCTTCTACGTGCAGTTCATGTTCCTGCCGGAAAGCATGAGATCAGAATGGCTTTTGAACCGGAAGTTATCCAGAAAGGAAAAACTATTTCACTGGCCTCAGCAGGTTTATTCATTTTATTAGCTGCACTAGGATTTTGGTTTTATCAGCGTAAAGAACAACAAACTACCAAAAGTGAAAAATAAACCATTATAGGTATATTTAAATTTTAATAAACCACATAGATACATAGTCAGGTTATTGGATAAATGAAAGTTTACACAGAAAATGAGTTTTACACATTAGCTATGTACTCTAAATTAGTGTCTGGGACACCTTCATTTACATTATAAAAACTATGATTCTATGTGGTTAATAAATTCAGGCTCTGAGTATATACTTTTTATTTTGCCACTTATGCGGTTAAAATTATGAAGCAGAAAAAAATTCTTATCATTACTTATTACTGGCCTCCTGCGGGTGGACCTGGTGTACAACGTTGGCTAAAGTTTGCCAAATATCTTCCGGAGAACAACTGGGAGCCCATTATTTATACACCGGAGAATCCGTCTTATCCTTTACTGGATGAAAGTCTGGTAAAAGATGTTCCAAAGAATATACAGATTATACAGAACAAAATCTGGGAGCCTTATCAGCTTGCTGAAAAGCTAAATAAGAAGAATAAAAAATTTAAAGCAGGACAATTCGATGTAGGAAAAAACCAGTCGTGGAAATCTAAGCTTTCTATTTTTGTTCGTGGGAATTTCTTTATTCCGGATGCCCGAAAATTTTGGGTTAATCCATCAATTTCTTTTCTGAAAAAATACCTTGAAACCAATCCTGTAGATGTTATTGTAACGACAGGCCCTCCTCATAGTCTACACTTGATAGGAAAAGGTCTGAAAAAATACTTTCCGGCTATTAAATGGATTGCAGACTTTCGTGATCCCTGGACCGAAATTTCGTATTACAAACACCTGAAGCTTACCCCATGGGCCGATCAGAAGCACCGAAAACTGGAAAAAGAAGTTTTTCAGACTGCTGATATTACTCTGGCTACCAGCTATGGCGATGCTGAAAACTTTAGAAAAGCTGGTGCTAACTCTGCTTGTATTACTAATGGATTTGATAAAGAAGAGCTCAATAAAAAGTCCGTTAAAAACTCAAAGTTCACACTGTCATATATCGGTGTTTTGGAACAGCTAAGAAATCCTGAAAATCTATGGAAAGTTTTATCCGATATCGTTCAGGAAGATTCTGATTTTGCACAAAATTTTGAACTCCGATTTGTAGGACGTGTGGATGATATTATATTAGAAAATCTACAAAGTTCTCCCTTAAAAGATAACCTGAACCTTGTTGGATATATTCCACATGAACAATCCGTAAAGGAAATGGAAAATGCAGATATGCTGCTTATTACCAATTTCCCGAAACAAGAATCGGCCGGAATTATTCCGGGGAAAATATTTGAATACCTGGCTACACAAAATCCTATTCTCTCTGTAGGACCGGAAAAGGCAGATGTCGAAAAAATCCTTAATGAAACTAAAGCAGGTAATCACTTTACCTACCAAGATCATGAAGCTATAAGATCGTTTGTTCTCCAAAATTATAACAACTGGAAGAATAATACTGTTAATCAGAATTCTGAAAACCTGATGCAGTTTTCCAGAAAAAATCTTACAGCAAATCTGGCCAGCCTTCTGAATTCAATAGTTTAATAGAATAGCCTGAAATCTTGGGATTAAAAAAGTTTACAAAATAAATAGACAGACTTGTCTGTTCATTTTATTTAAACTACATTTGTTGTTCAAAATGATTAGATATGAATTCACCTCGTGAACGGATTCTGGATACAGCAACAATATTATTTCACCAGCAGGGATATAACAGTACAGGAATTAATCAGATCATCAGCGAAGCAAAGGTTGCAAAGGCAAGTTTTTATCAGCATTTTAAATCCAAGGACGATCTCTGTGCTGCATTTTTAAATTCCCGCCACGACTATTGGTTTGGTGAACTACAAAAGTTTGTTTCAAAATCTTCGGAACCTACACAAAATATTTTATCAACATTCGATTTTTTAATAGCAATGAATGAAAAGGAGAACTTCAGAGGATGCAGTTTTCTCAATCTATTGTCAGAAATTCCAACAGACAAAACAGCTATTTTACAAATAATCCAGAAGCATAAACAGGACCTCCGGAACTTTTTTAGAGCTCAGCTTGATGATAAAGTAAAGGCGGACCACATCTACCTTTTGTTTGAAAGTTCTATTATAGAAAGTCAGTTATTTCGTTCCAATGAATTGATCAAAACTTCACAAAATATAATTAATAACCTTATCTAAAATATACACAATGGAAAAGAAACTACCTGTACCGCCATTCACATTGGAAACAGCGAAACAAAAAATACAAATGGCAGAAGATGCATGGAATTCACAAGATCCTGAAAAAGTATCATTAGCCTATACTCCGGATAGTGAGTGGAGAAACAGACATTTGTTTATAAACGGCCGAAAAGAAATTGTACAGTTCCTTACTCAGAAGTGGGAAAATGAACTGGATTATAAACTGAAAAAAGAGTATTGGGCTCATACAGAAGACCGGATCGCTGTAAGATTTGAATATGAATACAGAAATAAAGAAGGGAAATGGTTTCGTGCCTATGGAAATGAGAACTGGGAGTTTGATGAAAACGGACTGATGAAGAAAAGATATGCAAGCATAAACGATATAGAAATATCAGCTGAGGAACTTTACCTGTAACTTCTTACTAAAAACATACACCCCGCAGATTTTCATCTGCGGGGTGTTTTTCAAGTACCCGAAAAGTAATTGATTCCTTGCCAAGGCGGTTTTATCTATAAATGAATATATTCTGTTTTTTAGTTTGTAACTACCGGGGTAGTAATCGGTGTATTACTTTTTGCAATTACAAAACTGGAAATTGCATAAAAAGCGTCTCCATTGGTTCCGTTGTTTGTCCAGTTCTGGAACTTATATTCATAACTGAAAGTACCACCCACTAATGAGTTATTCAGCACATCTATACGTGTTGGTACTGCCATTCCCGGACACCACCCTGCCCTGTCAGGAGCCCAATTTCCCGGACTCTGATTATTAATAGGGTTGGCTGAACATCCTAAAGCACCCAACTGATGTTGGAAAGTATTCGCATTATTTATCGCTATAGTATGTGTTCTGAAGCACCATTCTGCACAGCCTCTGCTTCCTGCATCGTATGGTTTAGCATGTCCCCATCCGGAAATAGTAGTTCTAAGATAAGCTTTTTCCGTGTTTGTTGGTAACTGGATATTCTTTTTCAGACCCAATGTATGTGCTTTACCATAAGGAACACCGTCAATAGATGATTTGTTATACTGGATTACAGGTACGACAGCTGAATATTTATAATCCGGTGTACCATATACAAAATCGAAATCTACACTGTATTCTCTTCCTTTGGCCAGCCATGTTTCCGTATAAATTTTAAGTTCTGTATTTCCGGACAGTAAAGATTTGAAATCGGTAACGTCTATTTCCAGTCCGCGGGGTAATTTTTCCGTCCCCACCCAATATGGAGTAATAAAGCGTCCTATTTCATACCATTCCCCTGTTGTTTTATTTTTCACATAAACATTGGCATAACGATCCCACTCATCACAAGTCTTGTTAGGACATTCATTTTTAATAAACATCTTAATCGTCTTTATTGTTGTTACATCAGCCGGAAATGTAAAGGCTCCTTCAGCACTTTGGGAAAGTCCGTCACCAAAAGCATTTTTTACTTTGTCGAATGTTTTAATATTTACAGTATTATCCACCTGGGCATTTACTGCATTCAGAGCTAAGTGATCTTCTGTTACAGGTGTTGCACTGTCTACACCTTTACACGAAATGATACCTGCCATCAAGTAAGCAGATACACTAAAAATTAATAGTTTTTTCATAATTTATTGCGATTTGTTATACGAATATATTGTATTTATTTAATAAATGGTTTTAAAAGTCAAATTAAACCCCAATTTATTAACAAAGATTCATTTTTAATTATCCAAATTATAAAACCTCTGCAATACTCAGTACAGATTTTCTATTTTTATTACTTTTAGATAAACATATATGAATGAAAAATTACCTGATTATTTTTGTACTACTAAGTTCTTTTGTTTTTGCACAAAAAGCACCGCAGGATTTATCTGATTTCCGGAAGCTATTCGACCAGCAACTCAAAACATGGAAAGCCTCTATTCCCGAGTTTTCTGTTCAAAATTTCAAAGCACATAATAATTTCGGATTTGATAATATTTCTCAGGAAGATCAGCCTGTCAGAGAATTTACCGCATTCGTGAAAAACTATAAAGATCTGCTGATTTTCTCTCCGGATAAAAAACATTTTATCGATTTGTACAGTTCATCTGTTTATTATGATGAAAAGAAAAAGAAGTATATAGCAGCATACGACATAGACTCTCAGGTAGACCTTGGCAATATGCAAAATCACAAAAGTTCCCGGATCTACTTTATGGGATCCTCGGCATGGATAGATGATGCTGCATGGGTAGACAATGATCGTTTTATTCTCGCTGGTATACATTTGGACGAACAATCACAACGTATCCCTTATATTATAATAGGAAGCATAAAGGACAAATCTCTTCAGGCTTATCATTGTACAGGTAAGGCTTGTATACAGACTATAGGATATAAAGCTGCAAATATTGGAAAAATAAAAATCGAAGACGACTAATCTCATTCCTCAAAAACCATATAATTTCCTTATTTTTGCTCGGAAATAAATTTAATTATGACTAAGAGTATTGATGAATTAAGCAACATCGCTACACAAATCCGCCGAGATATTGTACGTATGGTTCATGCTGTAAACAGTGGCCACCCTGGAGGTTCTTTAGGTTGTACTGAGTTTTTTACTGCATTATACGGTAAAGTGATGAATTACAAGTTACCATTTACTATGGAAGGGAAAGGAGAAGATCTTTTCTTTTTGTCCAACGGACATATTTCTCCTGTATATTATAGTACACTAGCAAGATTCGACTTCTTCCCTGTTGAAGAGCTGAATACTTTCAGAAAATTAAATTCAAGATTACAGGGCCACCCAACAACTCATGAAGGTTTGCCAGGTATCAGAATTGCTTCCGGTTCATTAGGACAGGGGCTTTCTGTTGCTCTTGGTGCTGCACAGGGTAAGAAATTAGATGGTGATAAAGCTCTTGTATATACATTGCACGGAGATGGTGAGCTTCAGGAAGGACAGGTATGGGAAGCTTTCATGTATGCTGCTGCTAAGAAAGTAGATAATATTATTGCTACAATAGATTATAATGGAAGACAAATTGATGGTGATACAGATGATGTATTAAGCCTTGGTAATCTTCATGCTAAGTTAGAAGCTTTCGGATGGGAAGTTCTGGAAGAGAAAAACGGTAACAACCTGGAGTCAGTAATCGGAATCCTGGGCAGAGCAAAAGAAGAAACAGGAAAAGGAAAACCTGTTGTTATTATTTTGCATACGGAAATGGGTTACGGAGTAGACTATATGATGGGATCACACGCATGGCATGGAAAAGCTCCTAATGATGAGCAACTAGGCAAAGCTTTGGATCAGTTACAATTAGACGAGGTAGCAGACTATTAATTCTTCAAAACAAAAAAATGAAATTCACCTATACAGAAAAAAAAGATACACGTTCAGGCTTTGGAGCAGGGCTTGCTGAACTTGCAGATAAAAACCCAAATGTAGTTGCTTTATGCGCTGACCTTATCGGCTCTTTGAAGATGGAAAAATTCATCGAGAAAGCTCCGGAAAGATTCTTCCAGATAGGTATTGCTGAAGCTAACATGATGGGTATTGCAGCTGGTTTAACAATTAACGGAAAAATTCCTTTTACCGGAACTTTCGCTAACTTCTCTACATCCAGAGTATATGATCAAATCCGTCAGTCTATTGCTTACTCCGGGAAAAATGTAAAAATCTGTGCTTCGCATGCTGGTCTTACATTAGGAGAAGATGGTGCTACTCACCAGGTTTTAGAAGACATCGGGATGATGAAAATGTTACCAGGTATGGTAGTGATCAACCCATGTGACTACAACCAGACAAAGGCTGCAACTATTGCTATTGCTGATTATGAAGGTCCTGTATACCTTCGTTTCGGTAGACCAACTGTTCCGGTATTTATTCCGGAAGATATGCCTTTCGAAATTGGTAAAGGAATTCTTCTACAGGAAGGTAAAGATGTAACTATCGTAGCTACAGGTCACCTAGTATGGGAATCTCTTGTTGCTGCTGACGAGTTAGAAAAAGAAGGTATATCTTGTGAGGTAATCAACATCCATACAATTAAACCTTTAGATGAAGAAATCATCCTGAAATCAGTAGAAAAAACAGGTAAACTTGTTACTGCTGAAGAGCACAACTACCTTGGAGGTTTAGGAGAGTCTGTTGCAGGTATGCTTGCAAGAAGAAGACCTACTCCACAAGAGTTTGTTGCTGTAAACGATAGCTTCGGAGAATCTGCAACACCTGCAGAACTAATGAAGAAATATAAAATTGATTCTGAAGCTGTAAAAGAAGCTGTAAAAAGAATTCTGAACAGATAATCAAAATCTTATAAATACTAAAAGGCCGGAAAATATCCGGCCTTTTTTGTGAGTTAGGATTAACTTATTTAACCTTGTCAAGGTGAGTATAGCCATCAAGCATTAACCTTGACAAGGCTTTTTATTAGTCCGTTTACTGTCCTGTTTATACTACAGATTAATCTTCAACTTCAAATATTTCTTTAAACTTAATATTTTCCGAAGAGCTTCCTACACTCACACGAAATTCTCCTGGCTCTACAACCCACTCCATCTTATCATTAAGCAGCTGCATATGTTCCTTGTTGAGGGTAAATTGTACTTCTTTTGTTTCTCCAGGCTCCAGAGTTACTCTCTCAAATCCTCTAAGATCCATTTCGTAGGTTGTAACTGAAGATACCAAATCCGAAAGGTACAATTGTACAACTTCATCTCCTTTTACTTTGCCAGCATTGGTTATTTTTAGTTTCACATGCAGTTCATCCCCGGCTTTTATTTTTTTTGAAGACAGAGAAAAGTCAGTAAATTCAAAATTGGTATAGCTAAGACCATAGCCAAACGGGTACAAAAACCCTGTAACTCTGCTGCTGCCTGAGCCATTTGGTCCGGTTCCAGGCTGTCCCGCCTGTGCTGCAGGCTTCGTGGGAAAGTTCATTTCTAACTGACCAATCGATTTAGGAAAAGAAATGGGCAGCTTTCCACCGGGATTATTTTCACCAAACAAAGTTTCTGCAACTATTTTTCCGCTTTGCGGACCCAGAAACCAGGTTTCCAAAATGGCAGGCAGGTATTTGTTTTCCCAGTTTATAGTGAGAGGTCTTCCGTTCACAAGAACCAAAACTATAGGTTTTCCTGTTTTGTATAATTGCTGTAGAAAGTAAGTTTGCTTTCCGGGAAGATTCAGGCTGCTTCGCGATCTGCTCTCTCCAACTTCCCTTTCGCTTTCCCCCATTACAGCAACGATAACATCTGATTTTTCCGCCATACTTATTGTTTTAGCTATTTCAGATTTTTCTTTTTCTGTAGGTTCCACAGGGATAATTTCTGTTTCCGGCCATCCTTCGTCAATAACTTCTATACCTTTAGTATATGAAGTATTGATATGATGAAGCGAAGCATAATCCTCTATCCCCTTCCGAATGGTCGTCACCGGATTATTGGACGGTCCGTATCGGCTGGTCGTGTAATTCACTGCATCTGCCAATGGACCTGTAATCAGAATATTTTTTATTTTCCCTGCATCAAGAGGTAATGTTTGCTTTTCATTTTTAAGTAAGACAACGGAGCGACGGTTAACATCTGCAGAAAGAGCCTCATCTTCATTTATATGCACCTTACGGTCAGCTTCTTTAGCAAAACTCCGGACAGGCTCATCGAATAAACCCAGTTTAAACTTTGTTTTTAGTACACTCCTTACCCTTTCATTTAATACTTCTTCTTTTATTTTTCCAGATTCCAGAGCCTCCATCAATGGTGTGAGGTATTCTTTTGGCTGTGTAAAATTAGTCCGGACATCCAATCCAGCCTCCAACGCTTTCTGAATACCCTCTTCATAGTCTTTTGCTACGTGGTGTTTACTATGTACAAATTCCAGTGCATCGCTGTCTGATACTACATAACCATCGAATCCATATTCTTTGCGCAGCAGATCTGTTAAAAAATATTTGCTGCTGATTATTGGTACACCGTCATAATCGTTATAACTCGCCATTACTCCCAACGGATGTTCTTTACGAATGACTTCTTTAAACGGATAGAGATACATTGTATGCATTTCTCTGGGCGCAACATGCGGGTCAGTTCTGGCAAGGCCATCTCTTCCGCCTTTGGGTACAGAATAAACAGCATAATGCTTGAGCGTAGAGGCCACTCCGTTTTGCTGAATTCCCTTTACCATACGTTTTCCATATTCCCCTATCATAAACGGATCCTCGCCGTAAGTCTCTACAACCCTGCCCCAACGCGGATCTCTTGAAACATCTAATATAGGAGCATACACATTGGTATATCCCAGATAATAAGCTTCTTTTCCTATAGTATTTCCGATTCTTCCGACCAGGTCTTTATCCCATGTACTTCCGATATTAATAGGTGCAGGAAATGGTGTTGCTCTGTCATGAGTAAGGCCGTGTATACCTTCGTTGGTAAAATCAACAGGAATTCCGAGTCTCGTTTCTTCTATAAACCATTTCTGGATATTATTGAGTGCTTCAGTATGGTTGCTGTAAGGATAGGAATATTTTGTAACTGCACTTTTGTGATAAGGAAGGCTGTTTAGCATTTCATCGATATTGGCAAGGCCATGCACCCAAACTTCATTTTTCCATTGGGATGTTGGCTGCTCATCTTTTAAGATTCTTCCGTATCCGTAGAGGGTTACCGTCTGGTTGGCTTTTTCCTGCAGAGTCATTTGGGAAAGCAGGTTTTCAACTCTTTTATCTATAGGAGCTTTTCTGTCTTCAAAGACATCCTTCTTCCCGTTTTTGTTGAAGTCTATCCAGTCTTTGTGATAAACTTTTAACTTCTGTGCCAAGCCTAAAAAGGACACTGCCAGTAAAGGTAGTGTCAATATGCTTTTATTGATATTCATGTTATTAGTTTTCACAAAGTTATACAAGTTTCTATAAAAAAATGATTTTACTTTCGTAAAATCATTTTTCATTTTCAACTGCTATTCCCATCAATTTCAGTATAGGAAAGAGTATATTTTCTAAGTATTCGTCTTCTATTTTTTGCGAGGATTTTGAATTGGAAAAGTAATTACTTACTCTGTAATTCTTTATAAATTGCTTTTTCTTCTTCCCGATTGCATAACAATAACCTCCACTTTCATCTTTTACAAAATAAGTCATCTCATCGAAATTCATAATCTTCCTGTTGATAATATTTTTTCGGTAAATACTCTTTTCAGATTTATAAAAAATGTATTTTACAGGAATTCTGAATATTAAGTTGAAGACAAAATAGGCCATATAAAGTACCCATACTATAAGAGCTATTAAAAAATTATCCCGCGACATATAATTCATACAAAGGTAGATAACAGGTGCAGCAATAATTCCAAGCACCAGCCACCATACTAAAGTGCGAAGAAAGTTGTAATTGGGCATAAAGCTAATTTCACTGCCATTTTCCCTAAACTGATATCTATCGAATACATTCATTGTACTTACGCCTTACTTTTCATAATATCTTCTGTCTCATTTAGCAATCGCTGAATAGCTCTTCTAGTTACAGCCTGGCCAACAGTGAGTACTTTCTCTTTCCCATCCACCTTGAAATAAGCAGCCAATATGAGGTTGATTGTAATAAGTCCCATATATTTGACATGAATCACTTCGAAGGTTATAAAATCTGCAATAGGATAAGTTTTCTCAGGAATAAAGATTCCATGTTTTCCGGTAACCGTTAATTGGTCCATATCGATTATAAACTTTTTGGTGAAAAAATTGATAATGATAAAAACTGCAACAGCTGCAATAGCAAGCCCTAGTATTGCTGAAAAATTATAAGACATTCCTGCTATTATAAAGAAAAGAAGAGCCCCTATAAACATCAATACAGGTTGGTTTTTGAAAATATACCGATTACCTTCTTTTTTATAGAATTTATACATGATATTTTTATCTGTTTTTTTTATAGATTATTAACCCTGGAACTATAAGAACTAATGCCGTAATCATTGGTAGTAAGTCTCCATAAGTAAAAATCCATTTTGTTTCTTCAGAAGGGCCAATTTTCACCACGACAGTGATACAGAAGCCTATAATGATAAGTATAATGCCTAATATTTTCATCTTTTATTTATTATATGTGATTGATTTAATCCACAAAATAATTATACCGGCCGAGTACATTTTTAGCTTCTCTTTCCAGATCGTCCAGGTCACTCATCAACTGCTCATTATTTTCATTCATGCTGCGTTGTACAATTCGCATTTGCCCCAAAAATGTGTTTACAGCATTATTAAATGAATTGTAGCTAGATTCTTTATTCTTTTCTGCAGACGGGATTTTATTTTCAAGATTTCGGTTGTACAATTTCTCTAATTGTTGGTATTGTTGTGCAAAAAGCTTTTTATAAGCAGCCTCGTCTTTAATATCATAAGAATCATCAATAATCTTTTGCGTAAGATCTAATATCTCTTTGGATTGGGTAATTTGTTGCTTAAGCGGATGATTCTTTAGCATTTCTACTTCTGCCTTGTCAGCTTTATCCTCTAGTTTTGTAAATAACTGACGGGCAGCATTTCGGTTCTCATCTATAATTTTGTCAGCCTTAGCTTTAATCTCAGCAATTTTTTTCCCTTTATCATCCTTCCAGTCTTCAGCATTTTTATAAGCCGATAGCTCTTCCTGCAATGTTTTTAGATCTTTAAATGTACTGTTCATTTTATCCGCTAACTTCTGGTATTCGCCTCCTAATACTTTTGGTGCTTTTATTTCTTCAAGAGCAATAAATGTAGAGATAGGTGTTGACACAGGGGTGAAACGCATAGCATTGGGATTTTCCAAAGCATTTTTAACAAAATCATCCATGCTGGTTAAACCTTCTTCAAAGCTTTTTATATAATCTGCCTGTGCTTTATCCATTTTTACTATTTTATTATTGAAAGCAATAATATCCTGACTCTCGTTTCCGGAATCAACACTAAACGGATTTATCTTGGTGGTTTTGTCCTGTTGCGATAACTTCTCTTTTATCTTGTCACAGGATGTAGCAGTACATGTGAGTACAAAAATACCCGCTGCAATTGTTATTTTTTTCATTCCTTATTGTGTGTTTTTATTGTTTATCAATTCTTCCAACTCATTGTACACTTCCTGCATTCTTTTTTTACCAAAAGATTGTGACATTGCTGGACGTTTTATTTTAGGTAAATCTTTAAAGTTAGCATACAAATAGCTGCCAACCGGAATGAAACCCATCAGCACAAAACTTTGTAATTCAAATCCTTCAAAATCTTTTAAATCATACTGATTCTGCCTGAAGCCATGTTTTACAGTAATGATTTTTGCATAAGGATCCACATAAACCCGAGGTCCCCGAAAAGTGAGTATGGCAAGTAGTAATGACAATACAAATATTACAATACCTGTTTTAAAGTAGCTGGTATTAATTATTAGAACAAGACCAATTAGTACCCATGCCAGTATAATTATATGCTGTAGCGAAGGGTACTGCTTCACCAGATACCCGATACCATCATTTTTCAAATGCTTATAGACTGACATACTTGTATAATTATTTTAAATGCAAGAATATTTTTGCTTAGCCAACAAATGCAAATTTGTCTTCAAACATTTTTCCAATTAGTGGTAATGGCTTTTCAGCTTCATTTGCCGCGTTGATAATTCCGATAATCATCAAAGCAAAATTTATAAGACCTATATAGCCTAAGACATAAAGCCCTGTAATACTCATTATAATCTGAAGCACTATACTCAATACTATTCCGAAAATAAAAAGTCCAAACGACTGACGAAGGTGGTATTTCAACAAGTTGTTGGCAGTATCTTTCCCCATGACAAAAGATATGATCCATCCAATAATAGTGATGTACGAAATGACTGATAAAGTTTTGTTGTCCATAATAAAATTGATTAAAGGTTAATAAAATATGTTGTTTTGTGTTTTACAGCTTGACTATGACAAAATTGTACAATCGGAATAGTAAAATCAATTTTATGGTTACTACAGAACAGCTACCATAAAAATGCGTGCGACTACAGAATGACTACAGATTTTGTAATAAACTGAATAACAATAAATTGAAAAACACATTTAGTTGTGATATAATTGGGTAGGCTGTTGATTTTTGTTACTTTTATTAAAATTATAACCAATCCGAAGACTTCTATAAAAAATAATACAGAATCTGAACACATTTTTAATAAAGCATTTGTTTAATGAAAGGGAAATTTTATCTGGTATTATTATTCTGTATTCTTTTGTTCCATTCTGTAAAAGCAAAAAATATCTATACAGACAGCCTAATCAACCGATTAAAAACGGAACAGTTACCTGTTGCTGAAAAGCTAAAAATTTATGAGCTTGTTATTGAGAAATGCAGAAGCGAACAGCAATATGATAAGGCATCCTATTATAATAAGGAATACCTAAAACTTGCCAGAACATCAGATAATCTTTTAGCCATAACAAAAGCTCATGTCTTCCAAGGGATTATAATGTGTAATCTGGAGAAATATGATCAGGTACAGCCTTATATAGATTCCGCCTCAACAAGTGCCTCCAAAACCAATAATAAAATAGCTCAAGCATATGCCAGCTTTTTGCCTGCCTATTATTCACATTCGCTTTATGAATATAAAAAGTCCGTTGTATACATCCTGAAAAGCCTCTCTTTACTGGAAGAAACAGAAGGAGATCCTATACTTGAATTCAGATTATACTATCTGTTATATGGTACCTATACAACCTGGAACGATTTGAAAAACAGCTTTAAATATGCTCGAAAAAGTATAGAACAGGCTGAAAAATCTGGTAATAAAAATCAGCTAAGCAATGCTTATACTGCGTTGGCAACAGCTTATACTTATCAGTACGAAAAAACCAATAGTCCGGAAGATCTGAATGCAATCATGAGTAACTCTGAAAAAGCAGCTGCCTTGTATAAAGAGTTTCCAGGACATGTATCAGATTACACTTATGCCATCGCCCGGAATAATACTGCCAGCTATCTGCTGAAATACTTTCCTAAATTAACAGATGATCTTCGCAAACAAATAGAATACAATATTGGTGAAGCCCTAAATGCTTCGGCACATACAGCCAAACCACAGTCTATACAGGCGGGAGGTTTTGGTATGCTCGCTAACCTGGCAACGCGGGATAATGACCTGAATAAAGCGGAACAGTATCTTCTGCAGGCAGAGACAATGTTACTAACACAGTCACCTGTCTATTATTATATTATGATACAGATTGTAAATGATCTGGCCGAATTATATGAGAAAAAAGGAAATCTGACGAAGGCTCTTGAATATCAGAAGAAGGTAACCCAATATAGTATAGAACAGTTTAACGAGGATGAAGCTGCTAATGTGAAAAGACTGGAAGCTCAATATCAGTCTGATAAAAAAGAACAGGAAGTCCTGTCGCTCAAAAAGCAAAAACTTTTATACATTATCCTGGGATGTATTGGTTTAATCGGCGCTTTTTTTATGTTCCGATCTTACCACTTCCGACTCAGATATTCTCTTGTAAGGGAAAAACAACTCAACACAGAGAAAAATGAAGCTGAAATACAGATAAAACTGGAAAAAGAGGAACAGGCAAGGCTAAAAGCCGAACAAGAATTGCTAACACTACAACAACAAAAATTACAAACCGAGGTTTTGGCTAACCATCTTCATCTTCAGCATAAAAATGAAGTACTCCAGCAATTGCAAACCCGATTGTCGGATACAGATATCAATATTAATCAGGTAGTAAAAGAAGTTAGCCGTGTAGACAAGGATTTTGAAAAAGCTAAATTCAGAATTCAGGAACTGCATCCGGATTTCTTCAGAAATATCAGTGAAAAGGCATTGCAAAAACTTACAGCTTTGGACCTAAAGTATTGTTCCTATATCTACCTGGGTATGGGTACCAAACAGATTGCCCACCTGCTGAATGTGGAACCTAAAAGTGTAAGAATGGCAAAATACCGTTTGAAAAAGAAGTTTGGCCTGGATGAAGATACAGATCTTGATACTTTCTTTTCGGTTACTCTAGGAAATACAGGTCCGGATAATATTTAGTAAACATTTTATTAAAACTATCTTAATACTGCTTGTCTCAAATCAGGAAAATCTCTATTTAATTAATAGCTTTCTTGAAATAATAGTAATATTCATACCCACCGTCAAAATTCCGAGTAAATGATGTTGTCAATTCCCAACCATTTTCGCCCATAATATCCAGAGCTTGTGACGGACTTGTCGTTTTGGAAATATCTGCTCTTATATTATCGCTAACATATTTACCGTTCACCCATGTCTTGTCTTTATAATAATGCTGAAAGACTACTTCGGCATAGGCATATCTTTGGATGGCAACTATATTACTACTCTTGTTAAAAGACTTATAGGGCTTAACAACATCATTTTTAGCAAAAATGAACAAACCACTGAAAACTGTAACAAATACAAAAAACTTTCTCATAGTAAATACTCTGGATTTTAAAGTGATAGAAAATGTTAGCTGAAATCTATTTAAAAGACCTCCACTTCGGAATAAATACCAACAGCCCTACTCCAATGAAGAAAAACATCATAAATACATCTGTATACAAGAATGTCATCAAATAGTTCAGGTGAATGATAAAGTGGATCATGATAAGTACAGGGAATAAATAAACCGCAATTTTTCTGAAGTAATAAATTCCTACTAACGACAAAATAGCCAAGGCATCCAAACTAAACAGCAATGTAATATACCATTGTGGTATCTGCATTTGTTCTTTCATCCCTACTGTCATGTAGTCTACGTTGAGATTATTGATCAATAACAATAATAAAACACCCAATATTAAATAAAAAGGGGTTCCGCGTTTTGGCTCATGCTCGTTTTCAAAATAGTCCTGTTCTTCCATATAAAATGATAATAAAAAAGCTTTTGAAAATTCAAAAGCTTTTGTACTGTAAATTTATTAAATAAAGTTTTAAATAATTGCCTGAATAAGACGATTTTTATCACTTAAGTATTCTTCCATAGAAATCATACTTTCTGTACGCATAACATCTGCAATATCATCGATTTGATAAATAATGCGTTTAGCGTCATCTGTGTTTTTAGCTCTTATTTTAATAAAAATGTTATATTTTCCGGAAATAACACTAGCCTCTACTACATTAGGGATTTTTGCTAATTCCTTTAATACCTCCTGCGTTCTGTTAGACTTTGTAAGTAGGATACCGATAAACGCAGTAAAATGGTAATCCAATTTCCCATAGTCTATATTCAGAGAAGACCCCAGGATAATTCCTGCATCTTCCATCTTCTTAACTCTTACGTGAATAGTCCCCGCAGAAACATCCATTAATTTTGCAATTTCTGTAAAAGGCATTCTCGTATTTGCAACTAAATAGCCAAGAATCTTATTGTCTATTTCGTCCAATTGATAGTTCATAATTTTTATTTTAATTTAAAAAAAAATATTATTCTTTATTTATAATGCAAATTTAAGAAAATATACTTTAAACAAAAAACTTTAACGATTTTTAATATATATGCACTATAAAAAATCAATTACGATAAAAACAACAAAATAGATGCGTTACTTTCTTATAGAATCCTGAACGGCTTTGGTGTCAGTTTTATTCTTCTTCTTCTCTTTATTTTTCTTTTTTCCAAATAGTTCACTGAACTTATTAAAACTTCTGGTATAAGCTACACCCGCTCCATAACTCTGATTATCACTGGCATTAGATCCTACTACAAGTCCAATATTGGCTGGTTTGGAATAAGCATGCAGAACGAGGCTACCGTCATTTGCTTTGGAAACATCGTATTCTATAGAGCCTTCCCCCGAAAGGTAATTGTTCTGTACATCGGCAGTACGGGTGATCGGAATACCGATACCTGTTTTAATTTTTACACGCGGAGAAAGGGTAAGATTAACACTTGTATTGGCACGATCTCCTGTATTGGACGCCTGATCTCCTTTAATATAATCCATGTCGATCTGGAAATCGTTACTAATCGCGTTAAATACTGATGCCAGATTTTTGAACAGCATACTGTATCCTGTAGATACTGCTGCATTCCCTATTGTAACTCCATCTAACGAAGAAGTTACATTAAAGCTGTTCATAATAAGTACCGAGCCGATCTGCTTGATCTTCTCGTCTTCTGTATTCAGTTTGGAGGCCAAAGCTTCACGAATCTGACTGGAAGCATCCGGTAATATAATATCCATTGCAATAGCACCTTGACGGTTCAGCTCTTGCATTTTGTTTTTAATCTTAATCTGCAATTCAACATTCGTAGGCTGAAGCTTTCCTACAGTAAGGTATTCCCCAAGATTCGTAACAACTCTATAGTAGTTTGCCACAATATTCAAGTCCGGGTTCATGACGTTTCCGTCCCATGAAATGTTACTTCCCTTCTGAATCTGGAAGGTTCTTTCCAGGATCGCTTTAGAAACAAAAGTACCGTTATCCACAGCATAGACTCCGTTCATCGACATCATTCCGGTACGGTTCATATTAAACCTAAGGTTATTGGCCATACCTCTTACACTGATATTTCCGACATTATCTCCCACCAATACATTTACTGTAGAGTTTTTATCCACATCAAGGATTAAACCAATGTTCATATTAGCACCTGAATTTACTTTTTGCTCTATCGAAACTTCCCCTGTCTTTTCATCTACTTTAAGGAACCTCAGCATTTTAAATTCTTCAACTGAAGAAGCGGTGCTGGTATTTAGCGTAAATTCACTACCACCAAGAACAGCTGCCTTGGCATCTAAGTTCAGTTTTGAAGAGGAACCTGAGATGTTGATAATTCCTTTTGCTGTTACACGTCCCCAGAAAGTATCGAAATCTTTTTGAGAGGTATTCAGTAATAACAAATCGTCTGCCTGTATAATAAGGTTGATCCCAAGCGCCGAAATTTTCTCAAAATTAATTGCTCCCGCTATAGTTCCTGAAGAATTAGCTCTTCCGTCATTTACTTTAAGCCCGTCTAGTACCACCAAACCTTTGGAAACCGGAATTACCGCATCTGCAAAGTTATAGTCTACACCTGTAAAAACAAACTTGAAACCAAGTCCGGTCATTGCAATATCTCCGGAATAATCGATATTATTCAGCGGACCCGATATTTTCACTTCACCGTTAGCTTTACCTCTCAGGTTAGAAAAAAGACTCTTTACAAATTCTCCGGCGAATGCAATATTAAAATCTTTTAATGATGTTGTAAGGTCTAATGTCGGGGAAGGAGTATTGTTATTGATTGTTCCGTGAAGGGCCAGATTATTCTCTCCTATTATTCCGGAATCCGATGCAATATGTGCATCTATATCATAAACATTTACTGCATTACCATTTTTAGCGTTTAACACAAGGTTACCAACATCCTGACCACTCATCTTAATGGCTTCAACCTTAATATCAACAATAGGCTGAAGATCATTTTTATTCATTTTTATTTTGGCCGAACCATTGGCAATACCACGGATATCCATACTATTTTCTCCTGGCAGAAATGCCAGAACTTTAGCCAATTGCAGGTTATCCAGTTTTATTTCGGTATCAAAATCCTTTCCGCCCTTAAACATTCCGTTGATCAGAATACTACTTTCTTCTGAAAACAACCTAAGGTTACTTACCAGAAAATCTCCCTGCTTCTTTCTGTAAACAATGGAATGATTGAGCTCCGCAGATGTATCTACACTCCAGGTATCCTTATTCAGTTTTACAGATGTTGGCTCAAAGCGTACAGCAATATCTCCGTTAGGGTCGGTTACCTGATTCAGGTTGACCGCATATTCTTTAAGTTTTCCGGATGCATCCTGTGACTCATTTCCAACTTTAAATATGGAAGCAATATGCAGAATCTTGTCATCTTCATTAGTTCCTTTTAGTACTACATCCCTTACAATATTCTTATCGTATTTTATTTTCTGAATATTTGCCAGAATCTGCTCCTGATGGAGTGCTGTGTTAATTTTCAGATGAATACTGTCCACAACAGCACTATCTGTAACAACAGCTTTTTCTTCTATTTTATACTGAGGATTAAGTCTTGCCAATGCTCTGTCGGCTTCCCTAATCTCTTCTTTCTTAGTCATTACATACTTCAGACTTGGTACATCTGCATCCAAATTAAGATCATTGGTATCACCTATATAAGCTCCTTTAATATGAGCCCCGGAAGGTATGTATACATCCGGAAGGAAGTAGCTGATAAGTTTTTGCTGCACATCGAATTCCAGATCAAAATTTTGTCCTTTGTATATTTTTTTCGGCAGATATCCCACCAATACATTTCCAAGACCACTTTGTGCCATACTGGCCAGATCTCCGAGATTAAAACGCCCTACAATCTTACCTTTTGCAGCACCTGGTGCGTCTACATCAATAATTCGGCTTCCGTTATCAAAAAAGGCTTTAACATTAGCATTTGGTATTTCAAACTTCTGATCGGAGGAAGTAAATTTCAGATTTTCCAGACTGGCATCCAGATTAAGATCATTAATATCCGTCATCGAAATTTTACCATCGAAAACGCCACTTACACTGGCATTATTATTGGCATTATTACTGAAATAATTCAGATTAAGATACTCTATCTCACTTTTTACATCTGCTTGTATTCTTTTGGTACTAAAGTCAATTAGTCCTTTTACATTCCCTTTAATTTGGTCGTCGTTGATAACGATAAGTCCATCATATTTTCGCTGGGCAAGATTACCATCTAAAGAAAGATTGTGTACATCTTTCCCCATAATCTGAATACGCTGTATATTGGATTTTGTTTGTAATGAAAGTGTATTAACATCAAATCCCTGTCCGTTTACATTTATATTCCCTGTAATAAGTCCTACGTCCTTATTTTTGGTAAATGCTGTAACATTAAGGTCTTTCACAAAAATATCACCTACATATTTTGGATCTTTTGAGCTATAATCCGAGAGCGTTACGCTTTTTATTTCAGCTTGCCCTATTCCTGTAATCAGATTACCACTGGCAATAACACGGTGCGGATCTACATCTGCCTTACCATTGAACTTTATATTCTGGAAAACATCTGCAAAATTGCCCATCTTCCCGGAAATAAATTTCGGAAGCATAGCACGCAAATCAGGATATGTGAAGTCTGCAGACATCTGATCTGTGGTAATATGATATTTACCTTTAAGGAGGTCCTTCACCTGCATTTTAGATGTCTGAACTTTTACATCTTTCCCGTGAACTAAAAAGTTATTCAGCGTAAATTTGTTCAGAGGACCATTCATTCTACCGGAAATATTAATCGGTATATAATTATCCCATCTGTTTACAAAATAACTAATGTCATAGCCGCTTACCTGACTTCCTTGCTTCAGGGTCATATCCCAGAAAACTTTATTGTTAAAGTCTGCAAAATGAGTTTTCTTATCCAGTTTCAAAACAAGATCTCCCATTAGTAGTGAGTGATCTGTATTTAGTGTAAGATCTTTAAATGTTAGCTTTTCTTTAGTCAAAGAGAAATCCGTAGAGAAAGTTTCCACAAGGTGCTTCTTTCCCCAACGAACTGTCTGAAAAGTCATATTATTAATCCGTGCACTTACCTCAGGACCTTTAACCTTTAGTAAAGGAGCTGTAAGATTAAAATGATCTGCTGTTAGCCATTTTGCTTCCTCACCAGTATGATTCTGATTGACAATAGAGATTTTACTATCCAGAATCTGTACTCTGGAACGTAACTGGAATATTGGCTTATTAGGATTTCGGGGCTTGCCATCATCGAATTTGCTGATAAAGCGATTAAAGTTGTCTATAGAATCGCCTTTATAGGTAATGACTTTTACATCAGCATTTTTTAAAACCATGGACTTAAAAGCCAAAGTATTTGTTTTCCCAATATCCAGTAAAGAAAACCAGTCGGAACTCGCCCGGTATTCTTTTGCCTTTATAAATGGAAATCCTTTGTGGTCTTTTATTTCTAATCCTTCGATGGTAACATCTCCGAAAATATTAAGCTCCACATTTTTTTTAGAAATTTCGATCCCAAAATCTTTGTTCAGGGAGCCTAAAGCTTTGGTAGCTGCCCAGTCTTTGGTAACTGGTAAGCTTACAACAATAAAAAATAAACCAACTATACCCAATCCTATATAAAAAAGGTACAATAATAGTTTGGCCCACCAGCTATAATGTGATGCATCTTCTATTGCCTGTTTTGCAACATCCTCGGCAAAATGCTCTGCTTCATCTACAGCTTTGGAAACCGTATCTATGGTTTTATCTACAGCTTCTCCGATCTGCTTTTCAATCGGTTTTTCGTTATTGTCCTTATTATTCTCTAAATTTGCCATCTATGAGCAAGTCTGTTATTTTAGGTATTGAGTCTTCTTGTGATGACACTTCTGCTGCCATCATACAGGGGAATAGCATTTTGTCCAACATCGCAGCCAACCAGAAAATTCATCTGGAATATGGTGGCGTTGTACCGGAACTGGCTTCCCGCGCGCATCAGCAAAATATTATCCCTGTTGTTCACCAAGCACTCAGCCAAGCAAATATACAACAAAATGAAATTTGTGCCATAGGTTTTACCCGAGGACCTGGTCTTTTGGGGTCGCTTCTTGTGGGAACCTCCTTTGCTAAATCGTTGGCGATGTCTCTGGATGTTCCATTAATAGAAGTGAATCATCTTCAGGCACATATCCTTGCACATTTCATTGAGGATGCTAACCCTAATCCACCAAAATTCCCGTTCATTTGCCTTACTGTAAGTGGTGGACATACACTGATTGTACTGGTAAAAGATTATTTCGATATGGAAATTCTTGGCAGAACAATAGATGATGCTGCCGGAGAAGCTTTTGACAAAATAGGTAAGATTATGGATCTGGATTATCCTGCCGGACCTATTATAGATAAGCTTTCTAAAGAAGGGGATGAAAATGCATTTCAGTTCAACAAACCTAAATTGGAGGGTTACAATTATTCTTTCAGTGGAATTAAAACTTCAGTTTTATATTTCCTTCAGAAAGAAGTAAAAAAGAATCCTGATTTTGTTAAAGAAAATCTGAACGATCTGTGTGCTTCTGTTCAGAAAAACATCATCGATATTCTCCTGAAAAAACTGGAAAAAGCAGCTGATGATTACGGCGTAAAAGAAATTGCTATTGCCGGTGGCGTATCTGCTAATTCCAAACTGAGAAGTGCCTTACAAGAGCTTTCTGAGAAAAAAGGATGGAACTACTACATTCCGAAATTTGAATATACAACAGACAACGCTGCAATGATTGCAATGGTTGCCAAACTGAAATACGAGAAAGGAGAATTTACTGATCTTAGAGCTACTGCTACTGCTAAGTATGATCTTTAATATTTTTTGTAAATTCGATTAATCGTGTAACCGAAAAATCGCCATTATGCATCAATTTTATTTTGAAAAATTAGAGGTATGGCAAAATGCTAAGAATCTATCTGTAATTATTTATCAGCTAACATCGAATTACCCTGAAAAGGAAAGATTTGGATTAACTTCACAAATGAATAGATCATCAGTGAGTATTGCAGCTAATATAGCAGAAGGATCTACAAGAAAATCTAATAAAGACAAAAGCAGATTTATAAACATTGCATATGGCTCCACGATAGAATTATTAAATTTTCTAATTATTTCTGTTGAGCTAAAATTAATATCTGAAGAAGTCTACGCTGAACTTCGAAATAAAATAGAACATATTGCCAATCAACTAAATGCTCTCGAAAAGAGATTTAGTGCCTAATAATTAACAATTACACAGTTACACAAATTAACATTCAACTTTTTAATGAAACTTTTTTACGGAAATATTACTGAAAATACTGTTCAGATTAACGAAGACGACCAACAACATATCGCAAAGGTTTTGCGTATGCGGGAAGGTGAAGAGATTTCGGTTACCAACGGAGAGGGTGCTTTAGCACATGGAAAGCTTTACTTTGAAGGAAAAAAAGCTTTGATTGAAGTTACCGAAGTCCAATTAGAAACACCAGATTTCCCACATCATCTACATATTGCCATTGCTCCGACTAAAAATATTGACCGCACTGAGTTTTTCATTGAGAAAGCGTCTGAAATGGGTGTAACAGAAATAAGCTTCTTATTAACTGAAAAAACGGAACGTAAAAATCTGAATATTGATAAAATCAGAAAGCAGGTTATTGCCGCTTCTAAACAAAGTTTACGTTTCTATTTTCCACAAGTAAATGACCTGATTAAAATCTCTGACTTTTTACAAAAGGTAAATGCTGAAAAAACCTATGTAGCACATTGCCATTCGGAATTAGAAAGACAGGATATTACCCGTTTGCAAATACAAAAGGACATTTGTTTTCTTATAGGCCCTGAAGGAGATTTCAGTTTGAAGGAAATCCAAATGCTAAAGGAAAAACAGATCAAGGCTGTAAGTCTGGGCCCCCAACGTCTTCGTACAGAAACCGCAGGTGTATTTGTAGCTGCCTGGGGATACGAAAAAATGTTTTAGTCTTTACACATAATAACATATAAAAAATGGTCAGAAAATTATTCTGACCATTTTTTATACTGATTTGTTTTTATTTTTTAATTCACAATCTAATTTAATATTAGAAAGTAGCCTCTATATTGTGTTTTTTTAGATAATGATTCAATACTTCATCACCAGAACGGGCACTGTTAACAGCCCAGCGAATCTTCATTGCCAGTTTTTTTTCATCAGATAGTTTATAATCAATATCCGATTTCAGAAGTTTTTGTTTTAGCTCATACATACAAATAGCAGCAGCTACAGAAACATTAAAACTCTGGGTAAAACCATACATCGGAATAATCAGGGTTTCGTCTGCAAAATCCAATACTTCCTGAGAAACTCCTTCCATCTCAGTACCAAATATTAATGCTACAGGTTCTTTCAGCTCATATTCCGGTAAAGAAACCGCATTTTTTTCTGGAGAAACGGCCAGTATTTTATAACCTTTGTCTCTAATCTGCTGCAGTGAAGATATTGTTTTGGGCATTTTCTCTACCTGCATCCATGTATCGGCTCCACGGGCGACTCTGGTGTTGGGATTAAATACATTTTCTTCTTCCAATGCTGCAATTTTATGGAATCCACAGGCTTCTACCGAACGAATAATTGCTGCTGCGTTACGAAACTGATAAATATTCTCCAGCACAGGCAATACAAAATCGGAGCTTTCTTCTGCATATTTCTCAATTTTAGAAAGTCTTTCTTCAGTAAGAAATCCCTTCATATATTCATAGATATCTTGATATCGCGGATCATTCATGCCCCAAAATTACTTATTTTCATCGATAAAGCGGCGCTCTTCTTCTGAAAGCAAGATAGGCGTAGCTTTCACTTCTCCAGTTTGTATATTCTTCCAAAGTTTTTTCCCAAAATCTATCTTATTAGTCAACCCTTTATTATCGGATTTATAAAACTGACTGAATGTAATTTCACGATTAAAAGTTCCCACATGCTTCTGATCATCATAAAGCATATAATATTCACCTGAAGTATGAGCAAAAGACGGTAAATATTTATCATTGAGCTTATAAAAATCGAATATCACGTCCCCACTGGTTGTCATATAACGATACTCCTCATCGGCTTCATTAATTGTTTTAAAAGGCTTCACATCACCCTGATCGTAATTCATCTCACAATGTGTAATCACTTTATCCGCTTT
Source organism: Elizabethkingia sp. YR214 (assembly GCF_003058195.1). GTDB lineage: Bacteria > Bacteroidota > Bacteroidia > Flavobacteriales > Weeksellaceae > Elizabethkingia. The sequence goes on along the minus strand of NZ_QBUH01000010.1, from coordinate 9,121 downwards.
ATTGTAAACAAAAAATCCCGTGTTGGTAACTTTATACTTTGGTGAAAACAATTTGAATGAAATCGTAATCAAATCACCGTCCTCATCTATAATTTTCCCGTCAATTTTCGCATCTTTCAAACGAACGAATTTATCCAGTTTATATAAAGTATAGTTGAAAAACATATCTCCGATAAAGTCCTTTGAACTATCCAAACTAGAACCATTAAATGCAGTTGTATTTTCTATAGATTTATAATACTTGATTTTATGCAAATCTGCCTGCACAAAAGAATCGAAATCCTTCCGGCGTGCATATATTGGATGGTACATATTATCCACTGTCCACAAATCCATATTCGCTACTAACAGCATACTTATTTCTTTGTTTCTGGTGTTTTTTTGTTTGTATATAGCGTTATAAAGAGATGGCTTGGTATAATAAAGTTTTCCATATCTTTTATACACCGATTTAATAATGCTGGCTACATTATTATAATTTCGAATCTGCACTTCCTTTATACTTCTCACCCGTGGTTTTAGTTTTACCAGAGTTGTGAAATTTTTCAATATGATTTTTTCATAATTCCCCGCATAGACTTCTATATTCGCAGCATTTTCAGATACCGGAACTTTCCCGTCATCATTTGTATAGAAAACTTCATTGTTTATTAATATTCTTGCATGTATTATCGGTTTCCCGTCTACAGCATCCTGTACACGCATCGTTTTGGTACTTTGAGAATAAAATAAACTAAAGGACAGCATAAAAAGAAAATAATAAATTTTCATAGGCGCATTTTAATTGTTTATAGAATAAAATAAATCATTTTTCAGATCGGAACTCTTATTTAACGATAATTTAATGTAATTTTGGGGATATGAAGCGCAAAGTACTCATCATTTACACCGGAGGCACCATTGGTATGGAAAAAGACTACGAAAGCGGAAGCCTTAAAGCTTTCGATTTCTCAACAATTGCCAGCCGTATTCCGGAGATTAATCTCCTTGACTGCGATGTTACATTAAGTCAATTCTCTATCCCGTTGGATTCTTCTGATGTAGGTCCTGAGCACTGGACTGCCATAGCCAAAATCATTGAGGGAAATTACGAAGATTATTCGGGATTTTTAATACTTCATGGTACTGATACAATGGCTTATACAGCATCAGCTCTTAGCTTTATGCTAAAGGGGCTTCGCAAGCCGGTTATTCTTACAGGTTCACAGCTTCCTATTGGTGATCTAAGAACTGATGCTAAAGAAAATCTGCTGACTAGCTTATATTATGCCAGTTTTTATGATGGTGATGAGGCTGTTATTCAGGAAGTTGCTTTATATTTCGAATACAAACTATTACGAGGCAATCGTTGTATAAAAGCCAGCGCAGAGAATTTCGATGCCTTTAAAACACCTAACTATCCTATATTGGGGCAGTCTGGTGTAAATCTGGAAGCCGATCGTAATATCTTATATAGAGCTCCTAAAGATGAGACATTCAATGTCGATCTGCATATTTCCAAGAAAGTATTTTTGATTTGGATATTCCCGGGAATGAATCTAAATGAGCTGGAAAGCTTTATTAAAGCTTCAGAAATAAAGGTATTGATCCTTCGTGTATTTGGATCCGGAACTTTTTTTTCTGATAAAAATATCGAAAATATCCTTCTTAATATAAGAGCTAACGGAACAGAAATTGTGATTATTTCCCAATGTATTTCCGGTGAAATTTCTATCGGAAAGTATGATAACAGTAACATTTTCAAACGCATTGGTGCGATTAGCGGCGGCGACCTTACTGCAGAAAGTGCTCTTACCAAAGCAATGCACCTTATCGAAAATCCTCATTATACAGAAAGCTTCGGCACATTGTTCCAGAAAAATTTAAGAGGAGAAATGTCAAATTAATTTGTGAAAACCAAACATAAGTTATATTTTTGCAACCGCAATTAGAGAGGTGGCCGAGTGGTCGAAGGCGCACGCCTGGAAAGTGTGTATACTCCAAAAGGGTATCGAGGGTTCGAATCCCTTCCTCTCTGCTAACAACAAAAGAAACCTACTAGTACTAGTAGGTTTTTGTTTTTATCTCAATTTATTTCCCCACCACTTCCCCACATTGAGTTTTCTAATTTATACAAATATGACAAGAGGGGGGGGTACCACTAAAACTGTAAAAGAGATAGGGGGATGAATCTATATAGGGAGCCTGTATACATATATAATAATTGAGAAGAATTATTTCTCAATTTATAAAACAGCATTAATTTTACTTATATGTTTGTTGGAATATATTAGGTCAACAGCTTTTAAATTATCTTCAACAAATTTAAAACCTATTCTAGTCAATTTTCTACATCTAATAGGGTCTTTTAGCCATTCAATTTCTTTTTTTAAGGACTAATCTACAAGCAAATAAGAAGGTTTATTTATTATACTATAATCTCTGCCTGAATTATCTTTCATAAAAAATGATCATCATACATCCTAAGGTTACTCCCTACGTTGTCAATACTAATAATACAAACTTTAAACTTATTAGGCTCATCAATCTATTCTAGAAATATGATTGGGTGTTTTTTTCTTTATTCCAGAAAATATCATCTTTATTAAAATTCCGAAATGCACAAGCAGTAGTAAAAAAATAAAATATTGCAGAATTCATTTTAATAATAAACATATTCTGTAATTTTGAGTATTTTAAATCAAAAATTATCTTTTTTATAAATCGAATAAATGAGAATAAAAATAATTCTAGGACTAAAAGAAGTTTATACTAAACAAATATCTAATCCTATAGATTTATTATTAGGCTATGATCCAGATTACTTGCTATTAACAATTTCTAATATAAATTTTCAAATAAATAAACATAGCAACGATATAAAAATCATCCAAAGCATATATATCTTAGACCAATTAACAATTAGAACATATACTCATCTTTCCACTATATTAAAATATTCCGAAAAAAATAAATCTCATTCTTGTATTATATTTAATGAAAAAACAAATAATAATTTTTTTAAATTGATTTTTTCAAATTATTCACTATTAAAAAGTAATAAAAATGAAAAATTGTTACTAGATGATTTTATTACTATTTACTTAAAATTAAATGAAACAACTTTCGGCTCCGAAGGAACCGATTTTACATCTTTTAGTAGAGAATATTATAACGAGTATGCTCAAATAATATTTTATTCTAAAATATACGAACTTGATAGGCCCAAAAGAATAACATTTCAGATATTAAAAATGAAGTGTCTGTTAAATTATTTCTATATCACTTATAAAGAACTTCTGAATGAATTTTATAAAGAAAAAGGAATAAGCAATCCAGACATATGGTTAAGCACTCTAATTTCATCTATAAAAAATGAGAATAAAAGTGAATCTAATTTATTTAAGTTAGATGAAGGAGATATGATTACCTCTTACTTCAAAGAAATCACAATTAATCATTTACTTAATAAAAAAATTAATACAGATCATTTAATGTATCATTCTATCTTTAACATTAATGATAGTGTTATGATTTTAAACTGGAATTATTTATTTCATAGCTTTTATCATAGAATAAATTATGAGTTATTTTTAAAATATAAAAAACAAATAAGACCCGATTTTGATTTTCATAATTATAAGTCTATTATAAGTACCGAAGTTAGTGAAAAACTTATATTCAGATATGTAGTAAAAAAGTTAATAAAGTCAAAACCTTCCATTACGGAAGTAATCTTTGAAAGTAAATTGCAAGGATTTCCAGATTGTTATTTAAGAATTGGTAACCAAGTATTCATCTTTGAATTCAAAGACTATCTACCTCCTCCTTCCTTTCTTGAATCTTATAAATATGATGATGTGTACAAGTATATTAATGAAAATTTTTTAGAGAAAAAAGGTATTACCCAGTTAGAAAAATTTATAAAAAACAGTAATATTTCCGACTTTGATTCAAAATTGAAAAATAATAGAAAAAAATTAGAAATCTTCCCTATACTTGTAGTGTCTGAAGATTTATTTTCATTACCTGCTCTCGAAAATATATTCACAAAAGAACTTCACAAGAGGCTAGAAAATAAAGATTACAAATCAATTAATAAACTAGTTGTTCTTAATATAAATGAAATGATTGACTTTTTTATCCATAACAACAGAGATGATTTTTTTAAGTTAATTGTAAAATATTCTCGGTCTAAAAATAAAAAAAGAAAGTCAAACAGCTTGTTAACCACTTATCCTGATTTTAAGTATGACTTTTTAATAAATGCTCAAAGAAAGGATTTTGAAGATATATTTATAGATTTTCCAATTACAGATTCTCCTGATTTTGGAGAATAATACATCTAATTTTTAATTACTTACAATCAAATATCATCAAATTGGAATAAGCATTGAAAGAATTATTTTATATCAAAAATCAACATATACATAACCACCAACCTAGATAAAAATATTCATATTCAGAAACAGTATATTATTATGTACTGTCTACAAGACTATAGACAGTTTTGTAAAAAAACAATTTCAAATTAAAAAACAGTCTTTTTTTTAAAATTATAATTAATAGATATACAGTCAACAAAAAATAAATTAATTTAAATAAAGATATTTAATAAATTTTATAATATGAGAAAAGTAGTCCCCGACTTAAACTACTTTCTTATTAAGAGCTCAACTTTAGAGCTTGCTTAAAACCGCTTGTGTGTGTTGTCATTACTGACTGTCGGTTGCAGTTATATCTAGTAAACTTCTTGGCTTTTTTTAGCCTGAAGTTCCATGCCAAAATCAAAATCGTTCCATTTTATGAACCAATATTTTTCTGATTCAATTAATCTTTTTTGAGAAGATTCTATTTCAAGCAAATTTAAAACATCTTTTTTAAATTTATACTTATTTTCAACTTTAAATTTACTTGTAAATGAATCTAACGCATCAGAAATATCTTGTTCTCTTTTATATATCTGGTTGAAAAAATTTGGATAATTCTTTAGCTCTTTAAGATATGCTTTTAGGTTGCTTGATAATTTATTAAGGTTAATCATATCAATTAATCTTTCTTTTATCGGATTTAGGTTATATAGCTCTCTTAATAATGTTTTTAAGGAATCTATATAACTGTCCACGTTTGAATTGTTTACAGGTTTTACGAATTCAGTTTTTATATTGTTAATAAGTTCAAATATTGCTACACTTTCTTCTTTTGAGATTGACTCGTTTAAGAAAGGGCATGTTAAAATATCCATTAATAACATAACTGTTTCTGCTTCATTCCTCCATTCAAAATCTTTCTTTTCTCTAAATTTTTTTAAAATATATTTTTTTAATTCATCCTTAATAGGCTTGTAAATTTCAATATCTCTTATATAAAAAAGTAAAACAACAATATTGAAATAATTTAAATCTTTATCTATAATAAATTTATCATTAACAGCTTGAATATTAAAATATGCTGATAAATTTTTAGGATTCAAACGATATTCTCTTCCTAGTTGAGTAAGTGCGATCAGGAGATATAAGCTTTCTATAGAGGTATGTATTTCCGTTTTGTTCTTTTGTAAAATTAAATAAATCTCATCTGAAATTTTTTTGAATATATTATGTTTATAATGGTTTAGTAGGGGCTCTTTATAAAGGTTTGATTTGTTTTTTTTAAGAAATGCAATAATCTTATTTAATATTAATGATAGCTTAATGGTAGAGTTTACTCTTGGGGAAACTGAGTATAAGAAAAATGATACATCCAGTATTTCAAGAAATCCTTTTTCATATTGTTTCTGAAGATTATCGTTTTTATCATTGAAAGTATGCCATTTCTTAATTAGTTTTGCCGTTTTATTCTCTAATACAGCAAGACTGTAGTTCATGATATCTTTGTAATCAACCTTTGTTTCTTTAACAATGGTCTTAAATCTTGTTATTACATTATTTGAAGAGAAGTATATGCTTTTTAAAATATCATCATCATTTTTGTTTTCATTAAGTTTAAGATGTTCTGAAAATAAGTCACTTATTTTTTGTTTTGCTAAAGAGATTTCTGTAATAATTGGTTTGTCATATGTAATAGACTTCTTTTCATTAAGGTATAATTTATATTCCTTTAAACAGATCTTGAATTCTTTTAGAATAATATCTTTATCACTTTCATTATTGTAAAAAACAAAATAGTCATCAACATATCGAAAAATTTCATAGTCTCTTTTATGGATTAGCCTTTTATTGTATTCAGTATTGTGTAGTAAATTATCAAAAATACATTTGTCAATTTGCTGTAATATTAATTCAGCGAAAATTCTGGAAAATTCTGGACCTATTACTATGCCATTTGTCTCGTTTGCGTTTAAAGTTTGCATAAGTTTGTCAAACTCTCCTCCAAAAGTTTCTAATGAAATATTAACATTATCTTTTATGATTTGCTTATTGAATAATGCCCAGGCTATTGTATGGCTATATATTGAATCAAAACACTTGGAAACATCAATTTTTAATAACTTATTAAATTTCTTTTCACATCTATGAAATTGGTATGACTCATAAAATTTATGAATATTACTATATTTGTGATAAGCAAAAAATGATCTTAGGTTTTCGTACTCGTTATCTTCTTCTTCAATTTGTGAATATTCATAACAATCATCCTCATTTTTTTTATGTAATAGATCATTGTAAAATGTAAAATTGGCAATCTTTGTAGGTTTTCTAATTGAAAAGGGGCTAATTGATGAATAATAAATAATGAGAGACTTGTATTTATCATAAAACTCTACAACATTTTTTTGATTTATTGGATGTATTAGGCTTAATTCTCTATAATCACTCTCCTTATGTTTTAATTTAAAACACATTGGTTTATTGATGTAGCTATTTCCTGCAAAAGTTTTAAGTATATTTATATGAAAATTTAGTTGATCTATCTCTGTTTCCAACTTTTTTTTAAAATTAGCATTTCTTGTTTTTTTTAACTCTTCTTTCTTTTTCTCTATCTTTTTATTAAAATTTTCACATTTCAATAAATACTTATAAAAATATCTATTAGAGAAGATTAAAGGTATTTCAAATGGTAAAATATCAGAAAGAACAACTCTTTCTTTAGAATAGGATATTTTAATTTTTTTTCTCATCGTATTACAAATTATGCCAAAGATTTAGTATTTTGTCGATGTTAACACTTCCTCTAGGTAGTTTATCATTAAAGTTGAAGTTTAGTGTTTTTTTATTTTTAAATCCTTCGATAAAAGATAGTTTGTCAAGTGCTATTTTGGTTTTTGGGGAAAGTTTAATAGAACGTCTGTTGATCTCATTTTTTAGAAATAAGTCTAAATCTTTTAAATCTGATAAATCTTCAGTAAGAAATTCATTTGAAAAGTAAATTCCAATTAAAACATTACTTTTTCTTCTATATAGTCTGAAATTATTAGTTAAGACTTTGATCCTTTGTATAAGTAATTTATTGGTACTTTTTTCTCGCCCACTATATTTAACTATATTGGAGTCAAATTCATTGAAGGCACAATTTATCTTGGTCTTAAATCTATTTAATTTTGAGTCTGACATATTTACGACCAGCTTTTTAGGTATAATTACATCCTGTACTTGTTGCTTTTTTTCCTTTTTAAATTCTTTAATAAATTTGTATCCTAAAAATGTGATCTCATATTTTATTGATGTTTTCCTTTCAGAATTTTCTTTTCTTAAATCAAATACTTTTGTTTTGCTAGAGTTCATCTCCAAATGAAATTTGTTTACAACTTTCTCAATTAGTTTCCTATATTGATCCGTTGTCTTTTTTTCATTGCGATGCGGTGGAGAAAAAATTATGATTATATCATCTACATATCTTGAATAATAAATTACATTAGGAATAGACTTGATTATATTATCAATGTCTTTTAAATATAATTCAGATAAAAACGCACTTATGCCTATGCCCCTTGGGACTCCTATTCTTTCATCAGTCGAATTTTTTATACCATCAGCTATCAGTAAATTCCAATACTGATTTAAAATACTTTTAATAATACGTTTTGAAGAATTATTTAAAAGGCTGTTTTCTTCAATTTTGCTGATTAGTTGCTTATGAGGTATGGATTCATAAAACTTTGATATATCTGTTCTTACTACAATTTTTGGGAAATTTTCGCTCAACAAAAGTTTTATTTGGGAAATAATTAGTTTTCTATCAGCTTGCTTTACACTAAATGTTTTGTAGATGTTTCTTTGAAGTTGTTTTAGTACTAGATAGTTTTCTACAGTATTGTCAGTAACATATAGTTGGTCACCAAATTTTACAATTCCTTTCCTTATCACTAATTTAAAATCATCATCATTCGCAATAAGGCTAATTTTTTTTAATGCTTCTTCTAGTTTTCCTTCCCTTTCTGCCTTAATGTATTCTTTTTCATCTAATAGTTTCTGATGTTCTTCATATTCATCATCTTTTGGTGAATGAGTAAGTGATAATGCTTTTTGTGACTCGCGGATTTCTCGATTAAGCCTTATTATTTTTTCTGTTAATTTCCTAGATTCAAAAAAGTAATCATCATCATTATTAAAAATACTTCTATCTTGAAGGTACCTCCCTCTTCTGTTTTCAACATCTAATAATATTCTAAAATTATCATAGGAAAATGACTGATCTAACATGTTTAACAAATTTTTCTTAAATAATTAAATATATAATTAAAATTTAACATATAAATATATTTGAAATAAATTTATATACTATCCACTGTATTATTTTGTATTACTGATTGTAAACATTGTACTTTTCTTAGAAAATTATCTAAGGAAAAAGTATAAAAATTAGCCTCTTTTTTATTTTATGATATTTACATGTAGTAGAAAACTATATATTATTTTGTAGTGTATCTAATTGTTATTGCATAAATAAAACGTAGCACTACATTATTTTCGATTAAATATATTTTATAATAGTATTGAAATGGGTAATTTTTAGCCTATGACTATCTTTATGATTTTCTCTAATATGATTCTATTGTCTATTACTACAATACTCAATATAGAAACAGGGTGTAATATTACTGAAATTGTAAGTGTCCCTAAAAACCAGACAGTTTAAAAATAGAGAAATTTATTAATTTTAAACTGTAAAAGATGAAAAAGACAAGATTCACAGAGACACA
>NZ_QBUH01000009.1 GCF_003058195.1 Elizabethkingia sp. YR214 | reverse complement strand
TCAATATATTCAGCCCGGAAGGCCTATGCAGAACGGATACATCGAACGTTTTAATCGTCTTTACCGGGAGGCGGTATTGGATGCTTACCTGTTCTCTTATAAATAAAATAAATCTTACTGAAACTTTGAAAGTTTAATCTAGGTTGAAATAAATTGATTTTTCAGAATACATTTATTAATTAAAGTTAAAATGATATATAACAGTGAAGAACGAATAGGTGTTTATTCTGTAGCAAAAATTTTTAGTGAAAATTTGAACTGGATTTTTCGTGAACAACCTATAAGTGATTTTGGTATAGATGGTTTTGTTGAAGTAACAAGATTTGCAAATGATTTAAAAAGCAGTATCCCAACCGGAAGACTAATTGGTGTACAGATAAAATCTGGAAAGAGCTTTTTTAAAGAAAGTACAGATAATCATTTTGTTTTTCGTGGTGCTAAAAAGCATTTAAATTATTGGTTAAATTATTCTATACCAGTCATTATAGTACTTTACGATAAAGAAAAGCAAATTGCATATTGGGAAAGTGTTAATGAATCAACAGTTCATATAACAAATAAATCATTCAAGGTTAATATACCTAAAGAGAATATGCTGGAAAGAAAGAGCAGAGAATCTTTAAATGGTATTGCGATTTTTAAAGGTAAATACGAATATAAACTTTGGTTACTACAGGCTTCTATAAACCCTATAAAACTACTTATTCAAAAGGATTTATTTCTGTATGTAGAAATTGACGGTATACCCTATTCTAAAGATTATCATATTTCATTAGTACTCACGGATGAAGATAACGATAACTTTCCTGCAGTAATTCATTCTCATGATGAAAATCCCAATCGGTATGAGTACCATTTCTATCTTTCTGAAGGCAAAAGTATTAAGGAAGGAATAAACGATATGCTACCGTGGGCAAATTTGTTTTTGGACGAGGTAGAATTTAGTGACAAAGCGCTGACTGAACAATTAGCTGACACAGCTTTAAGTGATGGTCCAGATGATTATATCCAAAAAGTTTTAGAGTTAAAAAGAAATAATTCGTTTCTCGCTTTGGCTTGCTATCTTGCTGATTCATCATGTTTCGGATTAAAATTAAAAGCTAATGCTCTTGCTCATAATTTTTTAGCTGTAAATGATTTTCTGGAAAAGGAACCAACAGTAAAACAAACAATATTTTTATAATCTACTCATTTCGTATATATTTATCCTCATTTGGTTTGTTCCCTACTCTATTTTAAGCAGGAGTTGCGTGAGGGATTATCTCAGTTTTATTTATTTGTTTTTAATGGTTTCGCTGAATGTTTTACATTTGCAGCGAAAAGCCCACAGCAAGGCACGAGCGAGGACTTGTAGCACAAGTGAATAAAAGCAATACTCATTTGCTTTTAATGAAACTTGCGAACAATGTTCTGCCCGACCTGCAGGGGCACGCCCAAAAGAAAATACTTTTTAAAAAGCAGGCATTTTTTGTAAAAGGATGCTGCTGCTATCTCTTGCCCATAAAGAAAGGTTTATACATGGTTTTGGCGAAACAGACCAGCGCTATATTTTGCTTTTTTAAGGCTTTCTCAAATATATCTGCGTTGCTTATTATTTGTTGATTTTTAGTGCCATTCTCGTGGTTTAATGTCTATAAAACAGTGGTTTTTATCATTTCGTTACTTCACTATTTTAATACGTTTATATTTAGTTGAATAAATGTTATAATGGTTGTTATAAACAGCATTAACAATAATATAAACATATTATTGATTTAAATGTATCTTAGTACACTGAAATTATTTACTAAGGATTGTATGACTCGACCAATTGTATTTGGAGAAATAGAAGGTATTGAAGAAGGCCATTTTTTTGAGGGTAGAAAGGAAATGATGCTTTCGAGTTTCCACAGAAATTGGGCAAAAGGTATTGATGGCAATGCTAAAGATGGCGTTGCTGCTATTGTGCTTTCTGGTGGATATGAAGATGATGAAGATTATGGAGATGAAATTATATATACGGGAGCTGGTGGCAATGGCGGAGGGAAACAAATTAAGGATCAGAGTTGGGATAAGAGTGATAATAAGGGTTTGCTTATTAGTATGGATCGGGGTTTGCCTGTTAGAGTAATTAGGGGTTATAAGCATAGGTCTGAATTTTCGCCGAAAACGGGTTATACTTATGCTGGTTTGTATAGTGTGGTAGATGCGTGGGAGGAAACAGGAAAAAGTGGTTTTGTAATTTGTAGGGTTCGGCTGGAATATAGTGGCCAAAATCCTGAGAGAAATACTCCGGAAAGGATTGAATTAAAGTATTCTAATAAACCTACCGAACGAAAGGAAAGTACGGTTTTACGAATTGTGAGGGATACGAAGATTGCTCATGATGTGAAGAAATTATATAATTATGAATGTCAGGTATGTGGAGAAACGATCCCTACAAAATCGGGTGGCTATGCAGAGGGTGCGCATATAAAACCTTTGGGTAGGCCCCATGATGGAGATGATAGTAGTGATAACTTAATTTGCCTCTGTCCGAATCACCATGTGATGTTTGACAAAGGGACATTTTCTATTACGGATGATTTGAAATTGGTTGGTGCTGCAACGGGTGAATTAATAGTACACGAAACGCATATTCTGAATAAATTAAACTTGCAATATCACAGGAAAAGTCATAGGTATGATTAGGGTTGTTTGCGGTGTTATATTTAATGAAGGGCAAATTTTGCTTTGTAGGCGTAAGCCTGAAAAATCATTGGGTGGTTATTGGGAGTTTCCTGGAGGAAAAATTGAAGTGGGAGAAACGGAAGAGAAATCTTTATATCGGGAGTTGCAAGAGGAACTTGGAATAAGAGTTGAAATAGAAAGGTATTTCATGTCTGTTGTTCATAATTATGATACATTTACGATTGAGCTTATTGCTTATGTATGTACCACGGAACAATCTAGTTGTATACTTACCGATCACGACCAATATGAATGGGTTAATAAATCAGAACTTCTCAACTGGGAATTAGCACCTGCAGATATTCCTATAGCAAAGGAGTTATGTTCTATGGATATGTAATAAACACTGATCTTCATTCAACTATATTCCCTACTCTATTTTTTTGCGTGAATGACAGAAGCATAAATCCTTACCTGTTGGAGCGGAATTTTTAAAAGCTGAATTCATTAATAATTCAAATTATAGTGATAAATTTACCAACCTATTATAAAAACAATTTACAATCATGGAGTGGAACGAAATTAAAGCAGACAATCAGAAAATATATCCTCCAAACAGTATCACGCTATTTTTAATGGATACAGAATCAGGATTACCAGGTACATGCTGGGTTGACAAAGCATATGCCGATTATTCTTATAAAAAGGAATGTATGTTTAACTGTTATATTTCTGTAGATCTTCTGAATGATGAGTTTAATCTTCAAAAGAAGGATTTGGATTATGCTGATGTTGAGGACTATTTCACCACACAACTAAGAGAAGTTTCTGTCTGTCATATAGTCGCCAGAATTACAACAGACACCGGTATAGCAATAGAACTGTATGCTGATGATCTAGAGCGCGTTATTCAGAAGCTAAATGAAATAGAATCGGACGAGAATAGACTGGTTAATTTTAGTTGTGAAATATATGATGATGAGAACTGGGACAATGTAAGCAATCTTCTTGTTGAGGAAGAATAAATAACTGATTAAGAAACATAAAAAAACCGGAATTTCTTCCGGTCTTTTTTTTACTATAAATACTTAGTAAACTTTCTCCTACTCTCCACTCCGCTAAATTTAAATCAAAAATAATTTAACAAAAAACATTTGCGTAGCTAAATAACTACATATATATTTGTAGTCAAATAGCTACATAATGAATTTAAGAAGAGATGTTTTTCAGGCGATCGCAGATCCTACAAGAAGATCAATATTAATGTTGGTTGCAGCACAATCTATGACTGCCGGTGCTATTGCTTCGAATTTTGATACCGCCAGACCTACAGTTTCCAAGCATCTTCAGATTCTTACAGAATGCGAATTATTAAGATCCGAACAAAACGGACGCGAAGTTATCTATCACCTTAATCCTAATAAAATGAAAGAGATTGCTGATTTTATTGAACCGTTCCGTAAAATGTGGGATGACCGCTTCAATACATTGGAAAGTGTTATGAAATCCTACCAGGATAAAATAAGCAATGAAGGATCTGAATAAAAAACAAATTCATGCCTTTCATTCTCTCCCATTCTAATACTATTAAAAACAAAAAATATGGAATTAAAAACTAAAATACATGCTGAAGACGGAAAACAGGAAATACTGATTACCAGAGAATTCGATCTTCCCGTAGAATTACTTTTCAAGGCCTATACAGAATCACAATTTGTAGAACAATGGATGGGCACCAAAGTATTGAAGCTTGAAAACAGACAGCATGGTGGCTATCAGTTCGAGACTTTAAATGCAAATGGAGAAATCGTATTCAGAGCCAACGGCTGTATTCATGAATTTGTACCAAATCAGAAAATTGTAAGAACATTTCAGATGGAAAACACTCCATTTCCTGTTCAGATTGAATATTTGGAGTTTGAAAGGCTAACTGAGACTTCCAGTAAGATTACAATTCATACTGTTTATAAATCTGTAGACTTCAGAAATCAGATGCTGAAATTACCATTTGCCCAAGGATTAAATATGGCGCACAACCGCCTACAGGAAATATTTACATCAAAAGATTAATCAACTTTTAATTCTATCACTTCAAACACCAATCACATTATGAATCCTAAAACAGATTTTTTCTTTAATCAGTCCGAGAAATGGCAAAAAGAATTTGAGAAACTAAGAGCAATTATACTTGACACAGGTTTGGATGAAGAACTTAAATGGGGTTGTCCTTGTTACACTTATCACGGCCGAAACATTGTTTTGATACATGGTTTTAAAGAATATTGCGCAATTTTATTTTTCAAAGGTGCACTATTAAATGATACCAATAATATCCTGATCCAACAGAGCGAAAATGTACAGGCAGCCCGACAAATACGCTTTACAAATCAGGAAGAAATTTCAAAATTAGAAAAAGAGATAAAGCTTTATGTATACGAGGCTCTGGAGGTAGAAAAATCGGAAGTACAGGTTCCGATGAAGAAAACAAAAGACTTTGAAGTAGCTGAAGAGTTTCAGCATAAGCTAAACACAGATACTGTCCTGAAAGAAGCTTTCCAAGCATTAACTCCCGGAAGACAGAGAGCTTATCTACTCTATTTTTCTTCAGCAAAACAGCCTAAAACCCGTGAATCACGAATTGAAAAATGTATCCCACAAATCCTTACAGGAAAAGGACTGAACGATTAACCAAACAAAATAATAATATGGAAACACCAGACAAATCAGAAAAAATAAGAAAAATCATTTATTGGATTTTCACATTGTGGATGGCATTGGGAATGGCTTCAACCGCCATTGTTCAATTATTAAAAAGTAAGGATGAGCTGGCAAACTTCACCAACTTGGGGTATCTCTCATACCTAATGACTATCATTGGTGTATGGAAGCTATTGGGTGTTTTTGCTATATTAATCCCCGGACGTTTGTTGTTGAAAGAATGGGCATATGCCGGCTTCTTTTTTGTAATGTCCGGTGCTGTAATCTCGCATCTCATTGTCGGCGATACAATAGGCAGAACTTTTCCGGCAGTATTACTATTTGCCCTTGTTATTATATCCTGGTACTTTAGGCCTTCTAACAGAAAAATCATTACTACAGGATTACCATAACATTTCAGAAGGCAAAAAAAATACATCAGTAACATCAAAATAAAAAAGACCGGAAGAAATTCCGGTCTTTTTACTTTATTATAAATGCTTAATTAAGCATCGATTTTAGCATAAACTGCATTTTTCTCGATAAAATCTCTACGTGGCGGAACCTCGTCACCCATTAGCATAGAGAATACATTGTCTGCTTCTACAGCATTGTCAATAGTAACCTGCTTTAGTGTACGGTGTTCAGGATTCAGAGTAGTATCCCAAAGCTGTTCAGGATTCATTTCCCCAAGACCTTTGTAACGTTGGATCTCTACTCCTTTTCCATCTTTAGACAATTCCTGAGTAAGTTCTTCACGCTCTTTCTCGTTCCATGCATATACTTTCTTGTTCCCTTTCTTCACCAAATATAATGGTGGAGAAGCGATATATACATAACCGTTTTCAATAAGCTCTTTCATATATCTGAAGAAGAATGTAAGAATCAATGTGGAAATGTGAGAACCATCCACATCGGCATCGGTCATAATAACGATCTTATGATATCTAAGTTTTGTAAGGTTTAGTGCCTTACTGTCTTCTTCAGTACCAACACTTACTCCTAAAGCTGTATAGATATTCTTAATCTCGTCATTATCATATACTTTATGCAGCATAGATTTCTCTACGTTCAGGATCTTACCTCTTAATGGTAAAATAGCTTGGAACAAACGATCTCTACCCTGTTTTGCAGTACCACCTGCGGAGTCTCCCTCCACAAGGAATAGTTCGGATTCAGCAGGATCTTTGGAAGAACAGTCAGATAGTTTCCCTGGTAATCCGGAACCTCCCATTGGAGATTTACGCTGAACCATTTCACGAGCTTTCTTAGCCGCCTGTCTTGCTTTTGCCGCTAAAACAACCTTCTGTACGATAGTCTTCGCTTCATTCGGGTTCTCTTCCAGGAAGTTGGTAAGCATCTCCCCTACAATCTTGTCTACAGCACCAGAAACTTCGGAGTTACCCAGTTTCGTCTTGGTCTGTCCTTCAAACTGAGGTTCCATAACTTTTACAGAGATTACAGCTGTAAGTCCTTCACGGAAGTCATCCCCTGTAATTTCTACTTTCTCTTTTGCAGGCAATCCAAGATCATCTGCATATTTCTTCAAAGTCCTGGTCAACGCTCTACGGAAACCTGCTAAGTGCGTACCCCCTTCGTGCGTATTAATATTGTTTACATAAGAATGAAGATTCTCGTTGAATGACGTGTTATAACGCATTGCTACTTCTACCGGAATATCATCGCGCTCTCCTTCCATGAAGATTACGTGCTCCATGATAGATTCACGGTTTCCGTCAATAAACTCAACAAACTCCTTAAGACCACCTTCCGAATGGAAAGTTTCTACTTTGAAGTTTCCATTTTCATCCTTTACACGCTCATCTGTCAAAGTAATAGTAATACCTCTGTTAAGATATGCTAGTTCGCGAAGACGTGTAGCTAAAGTATCATAGTTATAAACAAGCTCTGTAAAGATAGTATCATCCGGTTGGAAAAACTGCATGGTACCTTTTCTGTCGCTGTCTCCTATTTTTTCAACATCAGCTACAGCACGTCCTTTTTGATATTTTTGCTGATAAACATGCCCGTCTCTGTAAACAGTCGTAATCATATCTGTAGAAAGTGCGTTCACACACGACACCCCTACACCATGTAAACCACCCGATACCTTATAAGAATCCTTGTCGAATTTACCTCCGGCACCAATCTTAGTCATTACCACCTCAAGAGCCGATTTTTGCTCTTTTTCGTGGAAATCTACAGGAATACCTCTACCGTTATCACTAACTTCAATAGCATTTCCTTCTTTTATGGTTACAGTAATTGTATCGCAGTAACCTGCCAAAGCCTCGTCAATAGAGTTGTCTACAACTTCATATACCAAATGGTGCAAACCTCTTGATCCGACATCACCGATGTACATGGAAGGACGAAGACGTACGTGCTCAATCCCCTCTAACGACTGAATACTACTAGCTGTATATTGTTTATTACTCATTCAAAATTACATTTTTCAATAACTACAAATATACGAAATTTTAGGCACATATATGCTATAACCAACACATAAAAATACACCTTATCAGCATAGCCTGTATGGAATTTATCAGTGTTTAAAATCATGTTAAAGTATATACTTTTAGAAGAAATAATACTTAATTTTAATTCGTCAAAATCAATATTATGGACGATTTTATAGCAGCCCGATCGCAAATGGCCATGTCACTGGGCTTTCATATTATCTTTTCGTGCATCGGAATGGTAATGCCCTTTTTAATGGCCTACGCACACTGGAAATACCTGAAAACAGGAAATGAGATTTATAAAGGACTCACTAAAGCCTGGAGCAAAGGTGTTGCTATATTATTCGCAACCGGAGCAGTATCCGGTACCATGCTGTCTTTTGAATTAGGATTGTTGTGGCCTAAATTTATGGAACATGCAGGTCCAATTTTCGGAATGCCATTCTCATTGGAGGGAACGGCATTTTTTATAGAAGCCATTGCATTGGGATTCTTTCTTTATGGATGGGATAAATTCAATAAATGGTTCCATTGGTTCTGCGGATTCCTCGTGGGAGTAAGTGGACTGGCTTCCGGTATTCTGGTTGTGGCTGCAAATGCCTGGATGAATAGTCCCGCAGGTTTCGATTATGTAAACGGACAATATATTAATATAGATCCTATTGCTGCTATGTTTAACGAGGCATGGTTTCCGCAGGCATTTCATATGACTGTTGCAGCATTTTGTGCTACAGGTTTTGCTGTTGCAGGTGTTCATGCATACCTTATTACCAAAAAGAAAAATGTAACATTTCATACCAAAGCTTTCAGAATTGCTGTTGGATTTGCCCTTATCGGTGCTTTTGGTGCACCATTTAGCGGTGATATTGCCGCAAAGTCTGTTACAGAAAGACAACCTATAAAACTGGCTGCTATGGAAGCACATTTCGAAACTGAAAAGGGCGCTTCTTTTGTTTTAGGCGGTATTCCGGATGTGAAGAACAAAACTGTGAAATATGCGGTAAAAGTACCAAAGGTGCTAAGCTTTCTTGCCAAAGGAGACTTTAATGCAGAGGTAAAAGGCTTAAATGATTTCCCTGAGGATGAATGGCCTCCGATAGCTGTTACACATTTTGCATTTCAGATTATGATTTTCTTCGGGGTTGTAATGATGCTTATTGGTGCCATATACCTCTACTCTTTCTTCTTTAAAAAGGAATGGCTGACTAAAAACTGGTTACTGAAAACCTTCTTTATAGCAACTCCTTTTGGTTATATCGCTTTAGAAGCCGGATGGACCGTAACAGAAGTTGGACGCCAGCCCTGGATTATCTATGGCGTCATGAAGACCATAGATGCGGTTACCCCAATGCCGGGAATACAATACTCTTTCTATTTCTTCACTTTTGTATTTATATCATTATCTGCTATTCTGATGTTCCTTATCGGAAGACAGATTAAAATGGTACCGAAACTATATGATCCTACAGACGCATTGTTTAACGATAAAAAACAGAAAAAATGATATACATTGTAATAGGTTTTCTTTGGCTGTCTATCTGTCTGTACCTTATCCTTGGCGGTGCCGATTTCGGTGCAGGAATCGTAGAACTATTCACCAATAAAAAAGCACGGCATAAAACCGGAAAGATTATGTACGAATCTATTGCTCCGGTTTGGGAAGCCAATCACATGTGGCTAATTATTGCCATTGTTGTAATGTTTGTTGGTTTTCCGAAGATATATGCACTGATGTCTACCTATCTGCATATTCCTTTAATATTAATGCTGGTGGGGATTATTGCCCGCGGTACAGCCTTTACCTTCAGACACTATGATGCAGTGGAAGATCAGTGGCAGGTTCTGTATACTCAGATATTTTATTATGCCAGTCTGCTTACACCTTTTTTCTTAGGGCTTATAGCAGCAGCTACAGTATCCTACTCTATTAACCCGGATGCTACTGGATTTTTAGATCTTTACATCTTTAGCTGGCTCAACTGGTTTGGTGTCTCCGTAGGTCTTTTTACGGTTGCTTTATGTGCTTATCTGGCTTCCGTATTCTCACTGAGAGAAACCAGAGATAAAGCTGAATTAAAACTAATGATCCGGAAGACGAAGCAAATGATGTTATTTGTTGTCATTACAGGGGCTTTGGTATTTCTTATGGCTTACCTTTCGGGTATTCCTTTAATTATGTGGATATTCTCAAAGCCATTGGGCATTATAGCAATTACACTGGCTACAATTGCATTGGGCTTAATCTTCTACTGTATGCGTGAAGAAAAGTTAACTCCGGTAAGAGTATTAGCAGGTTTCCAGGTTATTATGATTCTGGTGGCTGCAACTTATCAGCACAATCCTAATATTATCCTATTAGGCAACGGAACTCATATCTCATTACTGGAATATGCTGCTCCGCAAAAAACGCTTGAAGCATTAGGCTGGGCACTTATGCTGGGTTGTGTATTTATACTTCCTTTCCTGTTTTATCTAATGTATTCTTTCAGTAAAATGAAGAAATAAAGTATAAGCTTTCGGATAAAAATTCCGGGACAATAAGCAACCCTCTATTACCTTAATTTCTAAATGGTTTTTGAGGGTTTAATTTTATACTTTTTTTTCAAACACAAAGGCACAGGTTATTCAATCAATAAATATTGGTTTTTAAGACACAAGAAAATCAAAGATTTTCAATTCAAAACCTTAAATATTATTCAGTAAAATGAAAAAATAAGATATAAGCTTTCGGATAAAATTCACAGGATAACAAACAACCCTCAATTACCTTAATTTCTAAATGGTTTTTGAGGGTTTAATTTTATACTTTTTTTTCAAACACAAAGGCACAGGTTATTCTATCAATAAATATTGGTTTTTAAGACACAAGAAAATCAAAGATTTTCAATTCAAAACCTTAAATATTATTCAGTAAAATGAAAAAATAAGATATAAGCTTTCGGATAAAATTCACAGGATAACAAACAACCCTCAATTACCTTAATTTCTAAATGGTTTTTGAGGGTTTAATTTTATACATTTTTTTCAAACACAAAGGCACAGGTTATTCTATCAATAAATATTGGTTTTTAAGACACAAGAAAATCAAAGATTTTCAATTCAAAACCTTAAATATTATTTAGTAAAATGAAAAAATAAAATATAAGCTTTCGGATAAAAATTCCGGGACAATAAGCAACCCTCAATTACCTTAATTTCTAAATGGTTTTTGAGGGTTTAATTTTATACTTTTTTTTCAAACACAAAGGCACAGATTATTCTATCAATAAATATTGTTTTTATGACACAGGAAAATCAAAGATTTTCAATCCAGAAATTGTAAAACATTGCGTAGCAATTTGTGCCTTAAAAAGAATACAAATATTAAATATGATTTATTAAATATGATTCGTGCCCTAGTGCTTAAATATAGAATTCTTATATGTAGAAACCTTAAATCGAATTATGCTTACTAATAGTTTTTATCTATATTTGTAAAAATCTAGTACATGATTAAGAGAACATTCGCCTTTCTGGCAGGCATAAGTTTCGGATTACTGGCAGCACAAAAATCGGACGTTGGTAACTGGCTGATGCTTTTTGGCAACGAGAAGATCAATCCAAAATTCAATATCCATTACGAAGTACAATACCGGAATTATGACTTTATAGGCGATCTTAATCAGCTTCTGCTAAGGACAGGTATTGGTTATAACCTTTCTGAAAACAACAATAATGTTTTGCTTGGTTATGCCTATGTACATTCTCATAACTACGATGCAGACCAGAATATCTCTCAACTGGATGAGCACAGATTGTTTCAGCAGTTTATTACAAAACAGAAATTTGGCAGAGTTCAGCTTAACCACCGCTACAGAATTGAGGAAAGGTTTCTACAACCAAAAACTGAGGTAAGATTCCGTTATCAACTTGGTGTTATCGTTCCTTTCAATAATACATCCCTTATTAAGAACACATGGTATGCCAGTGTATATGATGAAATCTTCATCAATGCTAAAAAAGATGCTTTCGACAGAAACAGACTTTATGCTGCCGTTGGCTATGTTATAAATGATAAAATGCGGATTGAGGGCGGACTAATGAATCAGATGCTTTCTAATACCGACCGCTATCAGTTTCAGATCGGCTTTTACCTGAATGATGTTTTCGGATTAATGCGCTAACTCAGTCAATAAACATTTATAAATAACAAACCCTGTCCAAGTTAATTTTGACAGGGTTTGATGTATATATTAGGCAAGAAATGTGCTCCTATTAATTAAGTTTTTACTTTGATTTATGGTGCAAAGTAAGCTTTCGGAAACCAGCGAAAAGCATTTTGCGATTTTTGGGCATAACCCGTTCCCGGCCATGTAAGATGATAGCCCAGGCCCTGCAGTTTATTATCTGCCAGGTAGCTCAGCATTTTTTTTCTGGATTCTACTGCCAGATCCAAGTCTGTATCTCCGGAGAATCCCCATTCCGGATGCGGAAATAATAAAGCATCTGAATGAATTAAATCGGCCATATAGAGAATTTCCTCATTTTGCGATTTTATCTTACAAAGCGTTAGTCCCGGAGTATGCCCCGGAGCCTGTACAAAACTGAAATACTGATACAGCGGTGTATTGAAATCGTAATATTTGATTTTGGGTTTTATAGCGGTCAGAATCTTTCTGATTCCTTCTATAATCTGCGAAAGAAAATCTGGTTTATTCTTCAGTGCACTATTTGCGAAATCTTTTATTGTAGCCTGCATCCAAAAGTCATATTCTGTTTTATTAATGAAATAAACAGCATTTGGGAATACTAATTTCCCGGCTTTGTCAATAAGTCCACCAATATGATCCGGGTGGGCATGAGAAATAAAAACATCGGTAATATCTTCCGGCTTGAAGCCTGCTTTAGCAAGACTTTCCGGCAGGAATCCTGTATTTTCATCAGCAAATATTCCCATTCCGGCATCCATCAGAATCAGTCTTTTTTCTGTTTTCACCAATGGAACATTCATTGCCATATCGATATATTCTTCTGAACGAAAGTTATCTCTTAATAACTTTTTAAGTTCTTTTACATCTGCTCTTGGTGCAAATCCGTCTATATCTGTATCACGGATATAACCATCGGACAAGATGTAGAGTTCCAGTGTTCCCAACTGTATTTTCTTATAACCCGCCAGAGATTCTTTAGTGCCTTTAGCAACAGGTTTTGTAACTTCAGCCAGTAAACTGGTTGCAGGCAACAAACTGAATAGTCCTGCAATACTTCCTTTTTTTAATAGTTCGCGTCTGTTCATCAGATATGTGCTTTTTTACGTTTAATAAAAGATAAAATAATAAAACCTAAAACACCAATGGCAAAGTAGCCTTCGGCAATTCCGGTTTGTTGTACCGGCTTTACTACTGCAGCTATACCATAGCTAACTACAGAAGTTATAATGTACACCACTCCGCCTGTAATTCCGCCAGAGATTCCAGCCGATTTCGGGAAGCGTCCTAAACAATAAGCAAAGTAATTGTTGAACATAAAACCTGCGGTAACATGTATAACAAAAGCAAAAACTACCAATGTAAACAAATTCTCTATATAAAATGAGCTTGCAAACATGAGTGCTATAAAAAGCAATTGTATAAAGTTGGAATATCTTAGCTTTGGCAGAAAAGGCTTAGAGATTAGTGCTTTTCCCAAAAAGCCACCGCTCATCCATGCTAATCCCATTAAAAGAGAAAGATAGCCAGTTGTTACAGATGAATATCCCAATTTGTGCTCTATGATAAACGGTCCGCAAAGGTTATAGAACATAATCAGTGCATAGCTGACACCACACATCAGCATTCCAAAAAAGAAATCTAATGTCCCCAGCATGGTTTTAAATTCATTCCATAAGAAACTAATATGAAAAGGATTTCTGTTTTTAATAGTCTCTCCGGAGAATACCAACTCCAGAACCAGAATAAGTAATGAATAGGCTGCCAACACCGTAAAATTAGACTGCCAGCCAAAACTTTTTTGCAAATACCCGCCTATAAAAGGTGCTATAATAGGTCCTAATGACCATACAATAGTCATAATACTGAGGTAATGTTTTCTCTTTTCTCCATCATAAACATCTACAAAGAATGCCCGTTTGGATACAACCACTAATCCGGATAGTATCCCCTGTACAATACGCATGAGGTAAATGACATAGATATTTTGAGTATGTCCGGTAATCCAGAAAGACACAACAAAAAGTAACAATGCCATAATACTGATCTTATAGCGTCCGAAGGCATCTACAAGCGCCCCTGAGAAAAATTGAGAAATACCATAACTAATGAGGTAAAAGGTTAAGGTAAGCTGTATTCTTGCTTCCGGCAGATGCAGATCTTCAGCCATACTAGGCATGGATGGCAGGTATATATCCGTTGCCAATCCCGACATCGGAATCACGGCAAAGGCAAGAATAGTGGCTATGAATTGGTGCTTCGTTTCAAGCTGCTTATTAAGCATAAATTTTTATTTGTTTTATAAGTTTGTTTCTTTTTTAAGAGGTCAAGACCATTAAATCTTCTTTGTTCTCAGCTCAATTATTGTCACCCTGAGCGTAGTCTAAGAGTTAATTTAATAAAACCTCTCGATACATTTTGTTACATTTCTTTTCACAAAACGCTCAAGGTGACGGAGTTTACCATTTAAATTCTACTTAATAACTGTCACTCTGAGCGTAGTCGAAGAGCTTCCAATACAGCTTCCAGCTCTGCATTAAACTTAGTCGGAAGAAATTCAGTAATTTCATATTCGGCTACCTGATGCTGATGAAAAGGATCTTCTTTTATTATTTCCTTTACCTCCTCTATTGTTGCATTTTGTGCGATAATAATTCCTCCGGTCCTTGGATTCTTTCTTCCTGACATCAAAAACTTTCTTTCTGCATAATATTTATTCAGAAAATCATTGTGAGCATCAATCAAGAGTTCGATTTCACTAATAGCTTTGATGTAGTTTAACGATATAATAAACATGATAATTTTTTGTATAGCAAATGCAAAGGTCGCCTATCTATAGGATTTGACAATATTAAATACAGATAAAATTATTTTTAAACCTCACAGGATCACGAGAATCTATGAGGTTTAATTTTATCATCTTAAGCGAAGTTTAGATCTATAAGGCTAACTAGTTATTCACCAACTTCATAGAACCTTCAGAATAGCGTGGTCCGGTATTAGGATATTTTCTGATAACCTCTTCTATCTCATTCTTCTCTGTATCCGTAAAAGTAACTGCTGCGGCTTCGATATTCTGTTCCAGATATTTTACCCGCTTGGTTCCCGGAATCGGAATAATATCATCTCCCTGGGCCAATACCCACGCCAATGCTAACTGACTACCGGTAATCCCTTTAGAGGCTGCTAATTCATTAAGTTCTTTAGCCAGATTTTTGTTATTTTCCAGATAGGCTTCCTGATAACGCGGCAAGCTTTTTCTAAAATCACTGTCTTCCAATTGCTGAACTTCGTTGATATTATTGAATAAACCTCTCGCTAAAGGTGAATACGGAACAAGACTAATTCCTAATTCTCTTACCACAGGAAGGATACCATCTTCTACATCTCTTGTCAGAAGTGAATATTCGGATTGTAATGCAGCGATTGGGTGGATTTCATTGGCTTTCCGAATGGATTCCGCAGAAGCTTCGGATAAACCTAAATACCGTACCTTTCCGGCTTTCACTAATTCGGCCATAGCCCCTACTGTTTCCTCTACCGGAACATTAGGATCTATACGGTGTGCATAATACAAATCTATTGTATCAATTTTTAACCTCTGAAGGCTGTTGTCTACTGCCTGTTTAATCCATTCCGGCGATCCGTCAAAATAAGTATTTGCACTATTACTCGGCCCAGCTTCATTATTCTTAAAGCGGAATCCGAATTTGGTTGCTATAAATATCTTATCCCTGTTGGGAACTAATACCTTTGAAATAAGCTCTTCATTTTTACCATTCGCATACATATCCGCGGTATCCCAGAAATTAATACCGGAATCCAATGCTTTATGCAATGTTCTGATACTCTCTTGCTCATCTGCCTGCCCATAAGCAAAGCTCATCCCCATACAGCCTAATCCTATAGCGGATAATTGTTCTCCTGTTTTTCCTAAAGTTTTGTAATTCATAACCTGATGTTTTTAATAATTTAATTTTTAAGCACTAAAGCATATAGTAGATGACTCTAATCAATATCTTCGGGGGTACAATGCTTTATCTTAAGCTAAAGCTGAAAATCTTCGATTTCCTTACTGGACCATAAATTAAAAGAACCGTAAAATAATGCCTTTGTATTATATTTTATTAGCAGGACAAAGTTAAGTCGGGCTTACAGGGAAGTGTATAAATTATTCAAACTAAAAATTGTAAAATTCAAACAGCCTTACTTCTATAGGCTACAGGTGATAATCGGGTTTGTTTTCTGAAGAAATTGGTGAAGTAAGCAGAATCATCGAAACCAAGACAAAATGCAATTTCATTGATATTCCAGTCTGTATGATTCAGCAAAGCTTTGGCTTCCTGAACAATTCTGTTGGCTATTAGTTCGGAAGTTGTTTTTCCGGTAACCGTTTTTAGCGCTCTGTTAAGTGAGTTGACATGAATATTGAGATTCTGAGCGTAATCCACAGCAGATTTCAGCTTCAGCGGATTCGCTGTACCATCAATAGGATATTGCCTTTCCATAAGATCCATAAAAAGTGAAGCTACTCTCTGCGATGCATTATTATACCGCTCATAAGACTGCGCGGGACTCATTTTCATAGCTTCATGCATCAGAAGTTGCAGATAGTTACGGATAACATCGTATTTATGAACATAATCAGCATCTATTTCTTCTTTTATTCTGGAGAAAAGAAGTTCTACAGATTTCACCTGATCTTCATTCAGAAAGAATACAGGCTCTCCTCCTATCTTATAAAAATTGGAATCCTGAATATTACCCATATTTCCATTTCGTAGAAAATGTTCGGTAAACAGGCAAAACCAACCTCCCTGATCTTCTGACGTAGCTTCCCACGAATAAGGAATCAACGGACTCGAGAAAAGCAATGCAGGGCGATCTATACTGATCCATCTGTCTGCGTAGTGTAATTTCCCCTCGCCTATAATTAAAGAGATTTTATAGTAATCTCTGCGGCTGTATGGTGTAACTCGGGCACAGCTGTCTCTGGAAAATATATTGACATGACCTACCCCCGGACAACACAAGAGTGTGGAAACATCTTTCCCGGGCAATGTTCTTGTATAAAATTCCTGTAAAGTTTCAGAGGTTTTCATAGTTCAAAGATATAAAAATCAATCATTACTTGGTATGCGAAATTTATTGAGAGTTTTCTTAATTATGCTTTTCTAAAGATTCTCGTATGTGAGAAGAGTATTCAAAATAATATAATTATGGTAATACTGTTTATAAAATTTAATACTACATCAATACCTTAATAAACTTAATTTCTAAATAATAAATAAACCATTAAGAAATTAAGGTAATTTAATGTTTTAGGCTCTCGAATAATCCTTGTCAAGGTTCAGAACCTTGACAAGGAGAAAATAAAAAAGCCGGAAGATATTCTTCCGGCTTGTAATTGTATTGTTATAGTATTAAACCATTTTAACCAATAGAACCTCATCTACTTTTTCAACTTTTACTAAGTTGTTTTTCGTAAGGTTTTTAATCGCTTTATCCCATTTCTTACCGGATAACTGGCTTTTATCTTTTACATCAACTAATGGAGTTGCTTCTTCATTAGCACTTACGATTTCGATAATAGCTTTTTCATCCTCGTTTAATTCCAGTTTAGGTTCTGTTTTCTCCGGACGCATTTGCGGGAAGAATAACACCTCCTGAATAGACGGGTTATTGGTAAGGAACATAATTAGTCTATCCATACCTATACCCAAACCTGATGTTGGCGGCATACCATATTCTAATGCTCTCAGGAAGTCTTCATCAATAAACTGACCTGCTTCATCATCTCCTTTTTCAGAAAGTCTAAGCTGATCTTCAAAACGCTCTCTCTGATCGATTGGATCATTAAGCTCTGAATAAGCATTCGCAATCTCCTTACCACAAACCATAAGTTCGAAACGTTCAGTTAAGCCTTCCTGACTTCTGTGTTTTTTAGTTAGTGGAGACATCTCTACAGGATAGTCAGTAATGAAGGTTGGCTGAATAAAGTTACCTTCACATTTCTCACCAAAGATTTCATCGATAAGCTTTCCTTTACCCATTGTTTCGTCAACTTCTAAGCCGATAGACTTAGCAAAGTCACGAAGCTCTTCTTCAGTTTTCCCGGTAATATCATAACCTGTGTATTTCTGAATAGCTTCTGTCATCGATACTCTTGGATACGGTGCTTTGAAGTCGATTTCGTATTCACCAAACGTTGCTTTAGAAGTTCCGTTTACGGCAATAGCACAATGCTCTAATAATTTCTCTGTGAAATCCATCATCCAGTTGTAGTCTTTATAAGCTACATAAATTTCCATTGCGGTAAATTCCGGATTGTGAGTTCTGTCCATTCCTTCGTTACGGAAGTTTTTAGAAAACTCGTAAACACCATCGAAACCACCAACGATTAGTCTCTTCAGGTATAATTCGTTTGCAATACGAAGGTATAAAGGAATATCCAATGCGTTGTGATGCGTAATAAATGGTCTTGCAGCTGCTCCACCAGGGATAGATTGTAGTACCGGAGTTTCAACCTCAAAGTATCCTTTGTCGTTGAAGAAACCACGCATAGCATTGAATAATTTTGTTCTCTTGATGAAGATATCTTTAACATGTGGATTCACAGCTAAATCTACATAACGCATACGGTAACGTAATTCCGGATCTACGAATGCATCGTGAATTTTTCCGTCTTCATCAGTTTTTACAACTGGTAGCGGACGTAATGTTTTTGATAAAAGGGTAAATTTGGTTACATGCACAGAAATCTCACCTACCTGTGTTTTGAACAGATAACCTTCAATTCCGATAAAGTCACCAATATCTAAAAGTTTTTTGAAAACGGTATTGTACTCCACAGCTTCTTCTGTGCTGGAAACATCGTCACGTGATACATAAATTTGTACACGCCCTTCGCTGTCCTGAAGTTCTGCGAATGAAGCTTTCCCCATAATACGAACACTCATTAAGCGTCCTGCCAACTTCACCTTCTTACCATCCTCGTACTTGTCCTTTATCTCCTGCGTATTTGTATTTACTTCAAATTCCGCTGCCGGATAAGGCTCGATCCCCATCTGTCTCAGCTGTTGCAGTTTTTCTCTGCGGATGATTTCTTGCTCTGTAAGTTGTTGCATAATAGGTTATATTTAACAGTTTGCAAAATTAAGGATTATTTAAAAAATATAACAGTGTTTCATCAGATAATATGATAATAAAACTGTTTTGCGTTGTCTTATCCTGATATTTAGTTTATTAAATAAAGAACTGTCTACAGATAGCTTTCCTTCAGAGCTTCTATAATTATATTATGATCCTCTTCATCATGGAGACCCAACACTGTTATAACCGCAACCATTCCAGCATTCTTTACAAAAACGGGTATTGCCCCACCTTTTGCCAGAAAGTCTTTTTCATCCAGTCCAAAAGTTTTTTCTAAAGTCATATTACCACCCTTCAGGTCATTCTTTACACTTGGAGAACTTTCTTCAAATTGTCTGGAGATATTAGCTTTTCACCTTAACCAGTTATGCTTGTCCACCGGAAGTGTATCATCCACATACAGAAATACAGTTTGGTTTAATCTGCAAACCTCAACAGCTATATGCTGATTACGGCTTTTTGCCAAATCAATAATTTTCACTCCCATATCAAAAGCTATCCGGTTGGAAAAACTATCCAACCCTATTCTCCTAAGGATTCCGTTATCGTTGTTATGATCTGTCATTATTAGTTTCTTTTTATATGTTTATTTAAATAAAACATATTTGTCAAGCTCTTGACTTTGGAACAATAAAAAGCCGGAAGATTACGCTTCCGGCAAAATAATATATGGATTAGAATGTTTATTTCTTAAGACTAAGAACGTACATTGCCATAGCTTCTGCCTGAGCTTGTGTAAGATCTGCATGCGGTGCCATCGGAATCTCTCCCCAAACACCTTGTCCTCCTTTTATGATTTTTTCTGCAAGCATTTTTCTATTTGGTTCTGTGTTCTCATACTTTGCTGCAACGTCTTTATAAGCAGGACCTATAAGTTTGGTATCATCGGCATGACAAGTACGACAGTCGGAAGCGTTGATAAACTCTAATCCGCTCTCTGGTCTAGGAACACTTACTTTTACGTCCTGTTCTTCTACAGTAACTTTAGGTTCTTCCAACATGGTATTGCTTTCCTTTTCTACAGGAGTTTCTTTTTTTGAACATGAAAAAGCTGCAAAAGCTAATAATGCAATAAGAAAGACTTGTTTTTTCATACTTTACTTTTATTTAGGTAAACAAATTTAACCATTAAATCCCTTGGATTCTTTCTAAATGACACCTATCAAGTATGAAATTTGATGTACAAAACACGAATGGAAAGCATTTTATAAAAAACCTGCCCGAAGAAATTCTTTGGGCAGGTTTTAATTTTATAATATGAGAGCTTATTTTAGTTTTCTAAGGTCTACCATTCCGTAGTGCAGCCATATTCCAAAAATTCCGGTTCTGGTATAAAACTCATCCTTACCATTAAACAGGACTTTTGTTTTAGGTTCCGTCTGACAAATAAAAAAATGGTTGCCATCTATACAGTTCATTTTTCCGTTTCGGTGTAACTCTGTCCAGCCAAATTCTTTATACTGATTTTCCTTATCTTCCGGAACGAACAAAAATCGTCTTACTACGGCCTGGTCTTTTTTACCTTCTTTTGTTGATGTAATTGCCCAACGTGCCAAATCAGATTGATATCTTCCTGCAACCTCATCAGCTTTTGCATCTGCTATACGCTCTATAATCAAAGTATCCGAAGCTTTCATCAGGCTATCCTTTATAGCATATATACCATAAGAGCCAGACCATATATCGGTTTTTGTATTCTTCTGCGCGCTTAGGCTGCTCAATAATCCGGTAACAATAAGAACTAAAAAAAGCTTCTTCATCTTTGTTGTATCAGTGATTAGAATATCTTCAGATTATCTTGTGGTGTATAGTCCATGAAAATACCACCATCCAGATTCACAGATTTCACCTGCTTTTTCACAGGAATATCCAATATCGTTTTCTTTTGGTCTTTCTCCCAAATAGCTGGTGTGAAGTGCTTGATTTCTTTGGTTCCGTCAGTATAAGCTACTACGGCATCGAATGGCATTGCAAATCCGCCTACGTTTTCTATATTGATATTTAGTTTATTAT
Organism: Elizabethkingia sp. YR214; assembly: GCF_003058195.1. GTDB lineage: Bacteria > Bacteroidota > Bacteroidia > Flavobacteriales > Weeksellaceae > Elizabethkingia. Next base: position 115,198 of record NZ_QBUH01000009.1, on the reverse strand, counting down.
TTTGCTGAGTAGCATTGGCTATTTTCAGATCTATATAATTGTTACTATAGAACCAATTATTCCAAAACCAGGTAAGATCTTTTCCGGATCCCGTATTCATGGAAAAGAAATAATCCCAAGGCACCGGATGTTTGCCATTCCAATTGTCCATATAATGGTGAAGTGCTTTTTTAAACAGAGCATCACCTAAATAATCTTTCAGCGCCAGATAGGACAAAGACGATTTAACATAGGAATTATTTCCATACCCTGCTCCTGAAACCTGTGTACTCATCGTAATTAATGGCTGATCCTGTTCAGTTGCAGGACTGGTGATCCATCTTTTGGTTCTGAAGTTTTTATAGAAAGTATCTGCAGCTTCTTTTCCGTTCTCATCAATTCCGATAAGGTATTCCAGTGTTGTTGCCCAGCCTTCATCCATATAAGCATAGCGGGTTTCGTTAATTCCCATATAGAAAGGGAAATAAGTATGAGCGATCTCATGATCTGCTGTCAAACGTGCATCCTGAAAATTATCCGGAACTGTGCTGTCATTAATCATCATAGGATATTCCATATCTGCATATCCTTGGATAGCTGTCATTACCGGATATGGATATTCTACACCCGGCCAGTTTTTGGAAAACCAGTCAATATTGTAGCGCATCCATCCTGTGTATTGTTCAAAATCCTTCGCTCCGGCTTTGTAGCCAGCCTGCACACTTACTCTTTTTGATTTGAGCTGTACACTGGAAGCATCCCATACATAGTGATTGCTTAGTGCAAAACAGAAATCGGAAATATGGTTCGCCTTAAACTTCCAAACATTCCAGTCATTTTGCTTAGTAACCTTGCCAGACTTCATCTCGGCTTCGTTGGCAACATGTATTATTTTATCGCTCTTCAGGGATTCCTTAAAGCGCTTTAAGTATTCTGGTTGCAATACCTCTTCCGGATTCAGGAAATCTCCTGTAGACCATACAACATAGTTTTTCGGAGCAGAAATTGCGAAGCTGTAATCATTGAAATCATTATAGAACTCTTGTCTGTCGGAGTGCTGAATAAAATCCCAACCATTATAATCATCATATACAGACACTCTTGGGTAAGAATAGGCTACATAAAACGTATTCGGATCTATCTGCCCTTCTCTTCCACTCTGCACAGAAAGTGGATATTCCCACTCTATTTTTATTTCAGCTTTAGCCTTAGATGCTAATGGCTTATTAAGCTTTACAGCTTCTACAGTACTCCAGTCATCACTATCAATATTATAGCTTTCACCGTTTACACTAAATGATTTTATTTTCAGTCCCGAGCTTAGGAAGTCTTTCGATACAAATCCTGAACGTGGTGACTGTGGTTTATGCATGTTATTTACAAAACGGATTGCCAATATATCCAGCTGATCCGGGCTGTTGTTGTCATACAAAATAGTCTCGCTGCCGGAAACAATTTTAGTATCAGCATTTACTTTTATCTGAATATCATAAATTCCTTTATTCTGCCAGTAATTTTTACCGGGTGCTCCCGACAGATCACGAGTACCATTAGCATAAGCTTTCTTAATGTTTCTTGGCATATACAACTCCTGAGCTGTAACCTGACCTAACATTCCCAACAAAGCTATGCTGAAAAATATTTTTTTCATTTTTAAAATTTACGGATAAGTATCAAAAATAAGGAAAATACCGCTACAAAAGGGCTTTATGATTAAAAGAAATCAGACAATATTATATTTATTGTTTAGATACTATTGATCTGATATACTTTTTCGAAAATATCCAGGTGTTTGCCCTGTCCATTTTTTGAAGAATTTGGAAAAATTAGACGGATCGTATGTAAGCTGTGTAGCAACCCGAGCAATAGGGACTTTTGTTTCTTTTAAAAGCTTCTTTGCCTGGTCTATAATTTTCTCATCGTAGAAATGACACGGATGATGTCCGGTCTCTAGTTGGACAGTATCGGAAAGATGTTGATGCGAAACGGCCAGTTCACGAGCAATTTGGTTTAGTTCCATAAATTCAGAAACCCTACCCTGAATGACATCATCGATATGCTGATCCAGAAATGCAAAATAGCTAGTAAGGATTTCTTTACTTCTTTTCATATTTATATCCTGGTCAGACATCAATGTATTGTTTAACTTTTAATATTCAGAAAGCAATTAATTGTCCTAAAAGTACAAAAAAAACAGACTGAGAATATGGTGAACTTTTCAGAATATCCTTAGCTTACTATTTTTTGATTTTTACGCTCCAGTTCATTGATAAGATTAGACTTAATTTCCGTAAAAATGTAATCTCTGGCCTCAGCAAAAGAAATTCCATAACGCCTTGATACTGCCTGCAATTCTTCAGGAAATTTAAACAACAGAAATTCATAATACCTGTCCAGCTCTTCTTCGGTAGGCATAGCAAAACTTATCCTAAGCTGGAAGCGTCTGATGAGTGCAACATCCAAAATATCAATATGGTTAGTTGCTGCTATCAAGAGAGCTTTTTCAGAGAAGTTATCTACCATCTGAATAATACTGTTTACAAGGCGACGCATCTCTCCAACATCCTTATCATCATTGCCCCGCATCTTTCCGATATGATCGAATTCATCCAGAAACAGTACTGCATTTTCTCGATTTACTTTATCAAAAATCAGCCTGATATTCTTTGCGGTATCTCCTATTCTGGATGAAATAAAATTACTAAGATCCAGTATGTATAAAGGCTTATTCAGCGATGTAGCAATAGCTTTTGCTGTGGTTGTCTTACCACATCCGGAATATCCATGCAAAAGAACCTTGTTATTTACCGGGAGATTATATTTTTTCAGTTCGTCGATATAGGTAAACTCTTTCATTAGCTGATTCAGCTCTTTTCTGTTTTCTTCATCCAGAAAAACATCCTCCCAATTAACCTTTTCTTTTTCGTCTATCAGAATCTCCGTAGTACTCATATACTGCAATTTATTTGACGTGTAAATTTACGGAATATCTGAGTATGAGTAAACCTGATTTTTGTCTCGCTCACAACTTGTTACATTCTGTTTTGTTCATCCGTTTTCTTTATAGCCTTGGTTCCTTTTACTTTTTGATTCCCAAAATTATATTTTAGCTGAAGCACAAACTGCTGTGTATCCCTGTAATCAATAAAATAGTTATCCTGATTGGCATATTTGGTTGCCACTTTCTGCTTGGAAGTTTTGAAAATATCAAGGAAGAACAAGCTTGCTTCAAGCTTTTTATTGAAGAATTTCCTATTGGTTACCAGATAGGCTTCCCACGCGCCGGAAATTCTAAATGTTCCCTGAATAGCTGGTGAATAATATTGATGTCCAATTTCCAGTGTCCAATCCGAAGCTTTATTCAGTGTAAAACTTGTAGAAATACTGGAGTTAAGACTATAAATTTTGTTTTTATACAATTGCTGATCCTGTCCAAAGAAATAGTTCTCATTGTAACTGAAATCTTCCGAAACGCTAAGAGTCCACCAAGGTTTTAGCTGAAAGTTTTTATACAAACTTGCGCCATAAGCATTTGCTTTCTGAATATTGGTATAATGAAATACCAAAGTATTAGTTTGTGGAACCTGGTAAGATATTTCCATAGACGGATCGATATCTTTCCGATAATAAGCTTCAAAATTCCAATCTTTAACATTGTAGGTAAAGCTTAGATTGTGAGAAATAGTAGCTTTCAGCTTAGGATCCCCCTGAAAATAAGAGAACAGGTTATAATATGACTTGGCAGGATTCAGCCAGGAATAAGAAGGCCTACTGATTCTTTTGCCATAAGAAATTCCGAACTGTTGCTTGCTGTCGGTTGTATATTGAACATAAGCTGTAGGAAAAAGCTTCCAATAATCATTGGTATTCTTCTCATAAGGTGTAGAGACTACTCCATTCAGGTTTGTATTCTCTGTTCTCAGCCCAGCTTTGAAAGCCCATTTCTTCAGATTTAAAGAGGCAGATGCATAAGCAGCAATATAGCCTTCCGTGTAATTGAATATATTACTTTTATCCGGGCGGTATACCAATTTTCCGTTTTCATCATCAGAGAAATCAAGTGTACTGGTGGTTTTGACCAAGCTGTATTTACCTCCTGCTTCCAATTCCCATTTATCTTTTTTCCAGCCATAATCTACCTGCTGAGAAAAAAGCTTTACATCCTGCCAGTTGTTACTAATGAAGTTTTGTGTAGAAGGCGGCTGATTGGCAAAGTTGAGGTCAGTAAGCACATTCTCGTACTTTTTATAATTACTGGTGATGTAATATGTTGTTAACGACAACGTACTGTTATCAAACTTCCGTTCCGCCTGAAAACTTATATTGTTATTTATATTTCGGCTATTGTGATCATTAATAGTATTGTAATAAGATTCAGCAACATTTTGGGCATTGTATATTGTATTGGGCACAAAATAAAGTCCGGCCGATCTGGGTGCAAAAAATCCCCGATAGCTTAAAGTGAATGTGGTTTTATCATCTGGTGTATATTCTAAACTGGAGTTAACACTATTCTGACTGTTATTAATATCTTTCCGGTTCATAATACCACGCCATGTTGTTTGATTTTCCGGATAATAAATATAATTGGACTCTTCCCGATAATAGGCTCCGGCTCCACGGGAATAGCTGGCCATAGCCGAAATTTTACCTTTTTTATAATATTGCCCAATTGATCCAACTCCTTTCGGATAAATAGACTGTACATATTTGCCCGAAATATACCCACGGTATCCTTCCAATTTATTTTGCTTCAGGACAATATTCAGCACAGCACTTCCGGAAGCTTCATATTTAGCTGGTGGATTAGTAATAACTTCTACAGATTTAACATCGCTGCCCTGAGTATTTTCCAACAGGTTTTTTAGTTCTTCACTGGAAAGCGACACTCTTTTATCATTGATTGTAACCAGAATAGCGGAACTTCCCTTAATTTTAAAAGCATCATTGGAAAATACAACTCCGGGTGTTTTTTTAAGAATCTCCCACCCATTAAGACTGGAAATATTACTATTTTCTACATTAAACTCCAATCTGTCTATTTTTCTTTTTACAACCGGCTTTTGTTTAGTCATAGATACTTCCTGAATCTCGGTTGTAGATTTCTTCAGAACAAAATTCGGGTTAGCAGCCAAATCACCAAGCTTTATAACTTTCTCAAGCTTATCATACTCCAGATCATCTACTACTATTTTTACTTCTTGTGCATCTATACCTTCTACGGTGAAACTACCTTTTTCATCAGTTGTCAAAGATTTTAATAAGATATTGTTCTGGTCATATATATAGACTTTAGCCTGTGGAATTCTTTCTTTTTTACTATTTGTAACAATACCTTCTGTTTTTTGTTGCTGCGCCCATAACATTACAGGTAACAGGCAAATTGATAATACTATTTTTTTCATGATCTTAGGTACCCAGATCTGGTCTGAACTACATGGCAAAAATGCGGTTAAAACTCCTGAAACAGGGTTAATAAAAGGTTAATGATGGGTTAATACCGAATTGCTTTATCCAGTTCTATAGGATTGGAATAGTTGTCCCTGATTGATTTTTGCATGCTAGCGTTAAGCTCTGAAAATTCTTCTTTACTCTTTATTTTCCGGCCGTTAATATTAACATCCCAGTCGGGTTTAAAATCCGCCCTCATCCGTGCATAAGGATCATTATAAAAATCTTTTTTTAGCTTTATCCATACCGGAAAAGTTATAAGAACAGGCTTCATATCATAATGATTCTCCACAAAGCTTTTGGTGTCAAAGGTTTTTGGAAGATTTTTATTTCGTGAGAAAGTATAAATAAAATTATGTTTGTCATCTTCAATCTTAAGAATGAGCCCGGGTAACCCTCTAAATTTATAAGGACCTTCGGAAATCGGTATATCCTGAGTAAACCATGCGATCCATTTTCTTCCACCAAAATCAGTTGTCGCCTTCTGCATATTAAAGCCATTTTCTACTTTAACCTCACTACAGATGTCCCATTTCATTTCATCTTTAGTTTGCATGAGATAATAATAAGGCATCATCCAGATTTGTAAATAATTATTATTCTGAAAAGAATTCTTTTTTCGTAACAGCACCTGCTCTGTCATGCTGGTATAACCTTCATTGTAATTTCCATGAAGAATGTTCAGAGAGTCTACTGCTAAAAAATTATAATCGTAAAACTTTACATTATCCGGATTAATATCCAATACTACTTCTTCTTTTTGATATTCTTCCTTTGTTGAATCCAGTTTATACTTGTATTCATAAATAAAACGCTTGGTCTGAGCATACGAAATGACAGTAATAATTGTTGTAAAAAAATATAATAATCGCTTCATAAAGTTTTTTATAGCAAATATGTTATATAAAAGAAAATAACCAGGTTAATGAAAGGTTAATGATGAGTTAATGTGTTTTTAGCATTCGTTAAAATTTTATCTTTGTTTTATGCTAAAAAACTATAAATGGCTTGTATCTGTGTTTGCGCTCTTATTTCTACTTCTGGTAGGAATTCAGATATACTTTCTTTATAAGACGTATCAGATAAAAGAAAATAACATCTATGACAAATTAGATAAGGATCTTGGACAATACCAGCCAATTCTCCGAAAAAAATTAGAGGTCAGCGAGGATACAGTTCAGAAAATGCTTATCCGTTTTAATAAAGGCGAGATTACCAAAAAGCAACTTTTGGATTTTTTCACAAAAAACAAGGAAGCCATCAAACCTTATTTTTCCCACTACGTTGATAGTGTCGCTTCCCGAAGCAAGTTACAAGTTGCCGTATCTCACCAGTTCAGAAACATATTAAGTACGCCCGACAATAAGTATATTTTGGACTCAACAGTCACTATTTACGAAACCAATAGGTCAATTACTGAAGTCGGAAGAAGGTATGGTGGTGAGTGGGAAACCTCGAATGAGAATAGGGATGATCAAACAAATAAGCTGAAAAAATTCTACTCATTTAAAGTAAAAACCTATTACAATATTCAGATACTTAATATTAAGTCCATTGTATTCAGAGATCTTACTATTCTTATTATATCCTGTATACTTATACTTGCTGCTGTGTTATGGCTCTTTATACTGACTATTAAGAATTTAATTTCGCAACAAAAACAGGTTGAGATTTTGCACACTGTAGTAGATAATATCGCTCATGAATTTAGAACACCTATTGCAACTTTAAAGATTGCTGCAAAGTCTCTGAGAAAAGACTGGAACCCGGAGAATCTCCCATTAGTGGAAAGGCAAATCAACAGATTGGAAAGTCTGATGCAGCAGTTACAGGAAGATGATGATGATGAAAATGCAGAGACATATTATGATGATTGGAACAACTACATTGAAGACCTACAGTTTGCTAATGCCAAAGTTGAATTTGTTTTGCACAACACAACTCCCAATACACTACCGTTTAGCAGAACGGCTATGGAAACACTTATAAAGAATCTTTGTGAAAACAGTGCCAAATATGGAGCAACAAGAGCCGAAATTGATCTGAGAGCGATACAGAATACATTGAATATAAAAGTAACTGATAACGGAAATGGTATTCCCAAAAAGGAGCAGCAGCGTATATTCGAGAAATTTTACAGAATACAGTCCGACAATATTCACAATACAAAAGGACTGGGATTGGGTCTTTTTCTTGTGAAAGATATTGTTACCAGATATAACGGAAGTATCGAATTAATTAGCGAACCTGGTAAAGGGACAACTTTTAAAATCGCATTACCTTATGAAAACTAAAATACTCTTGGCTGAAGACGATTTCGATTTTGGATTGATTCTGAAGCAATATCTGGAACTGAGTGATTTCGAAGTATTCTGGTACCAAAACCCTGAAGATGTAATGGAACTACTGAAAGGTGAGTTTTCTTTCCATATTGGTATTTTAGATATTATGATGCCTAATATTGACGGGTTCTCTCTGGCAAAAGCTATTCTAAAAGAAAAAAAGGATTTTCCATTATTATTTTTAACGGCTAAAAATCAGAAAATAGACCGTATAACAGGTTTAAAACTAGGAGCTGATGATTATCTGGCCAAGCCTTGCGACCCCGAAGAGCTCACGCTGAGAATACAAAACATTCTGAAAAGAACACAACCAGCCTCTACAACATTATCTGCAATCAATATAGGTACTTACACCCTTCATTCTGATAAATTATTACTCAGTCATCCCAAAGAAGAAATCCGGCTTACCCAACGGGAACTGGATTTGCTTTTGTTTCTGTTGCAGCACAATAACCAAACAATTAAACGAGAAATTATTCTGGATGAGCTATGGGAAACAAATGATTATTTTACAGGAAGAAGCCTGGATGTATTTATCAGCAGGCTTCGTAAATATTTCCAGCTCGATGAAGGTATTAAGATTCAGTCACTTCGCGGAATTGGATTCCAGATAGATTTTCCTTAAACAGCGTTTGTTATAATTTGTACAACAACTACAAGCATATATACAATAACCGCTGACTCATTATAAAATATTTTTGCTGCAATTAATATTTTGATAATGAAAAACAGAAAATTATTCTCAGTATTGGCTTTATTACTATTAGCCATATTCTTTATCTCTTGTTCCAATGACAATAATGACAGAGAACCAGAACTTATACCTAGTCAGACATTAGCTTCTACTCCATGGTTAACTACTAACTCCAGAAATGCTGCCGGTGCTAATGTAGATCTTAAAGATCCTAATGTAGTAAACTTTGTAGGTTATGCTTACTTCAAAACAGATGGTACATTTACGATGTACAATCTGGACGATTCTCCTAAAATGCATGGAGACTGGTCTGTTACTGCTGACGGAAAAACCAGAACTATTGTTGCTAAGAATGATAAAGGTGAAACTTTATTTACCCGTGTAGTGGATATCACTGTTTTAACGAGATCCGAATTTACCTATAGAATATACCCGAATGCAAATGATAAGGCTGTATACTTCGACATTATCCATACACCAACTACTCACAAAGAACCGGGAAAGTAGTATTTAATTTTAGAATATAATCTGTAAGGCTGCTCCAGTTGGGCAGTCTTTTTTATGCTCTTAAAATGCTTATCTTTACCTGTATGAAACGTTTTATTAATATTATCCTTATTGTTTTTGTTCTTGGTATTATTTTCGTTCCGGGCGTAAAAGTCTTTGTACAAAGTACACTTATGAAAATTGGTCTCTTTGGTCCTAAATTCAATAACAAACCTAAGGAAGCTACTCCTGCAGCTTATACAATGCAGCTAAAAGATGAAAAAGGAGCAGATATCAGCCTTGAGAATCTAAAGGACAAGGTTGTTTTTATAAACTTCTGGGCAACGTGGTGTCCGCCATGTATCGCTGAAATGCCGACAATACAAAGCCTTTATGAAAACTTTAAAAATGATGATGAGGTTAAATTTGTTATTCTGGAAGTAGAAGGCAACCAGGAAAAAGCCAGAAAGCTATTCAGCGACAAAGGGCTTACTCTTCCTGTAGCATTCCCAAACGGAGCCATACCTCGTGAATTCTACAAAGGAACTTTACCTACTACTGTCATTCTGGATAAAAAGGGAGCTATTGTCTTCCAATCTGAAGGTATTACCAATTATGCAGATCAGAAAATGATCGATTTTATCAAGCAACAAAAACAGAAATAAGGTTTAGCTGATATCCACATAAATAAAGGCACAATATAAACTATTGTGCCTTTGTATTTAAAAATGTAATATTCTGGATTAATGTGCTGTTTTCACCTTACCCGGAAGAAGCCAGTTTACGACAAAGTACATCCCAATAGCAGCTAATGCAAGAACAACTCCCGATCCTATCCATAATGTATTAAAGCCTAAGTCACTTGCTACACTGGTTCCCAGTAAGGGTGTAATAATAAATGAAATAGAGAACGTCATACCATTAAGCCCCATATAGGCACCCTGATTGGTTTTCCCGGACCGTAATGCCGTAATAGTAGACATAAACGGAAGCACTAATATTTCACCTACGCTCAGTATAGATATAGACAACAGTATCAATGATATATGATGGTTTATTGCAAGCATTGCATAAGCAACTGAGCACATCAGAATTCCATACAAAAGAGTTTTAGCAATAGTCAGATATTTATCTGCAAAATTTACAACCAACATTTCCAGCACAACGATAATAAATCCGCTATACCCAAGGATGTAACCTATACTTTTCTGATCCAGATGCGCTACCTCTTTATAGAAAATAGGAATGGTATTGAAAAACTGGAAGAAACATACCGAAAATATAGCACACAACAGACAGTATACCAGGAACGGAAAATCTTTGTATGGTGAAAGTTCTTTTTGTATGGCTTCATTTGTAATCTTCTTTTCCTTATTTCTCTTTTGGTAGATTTTATGTCTTTTTCTAAAAAATCTCACATAAAATATTCCTGCCATAATCGCTCCTACAGCATTGGTAATAAAAAGCAATTCGTATGAGAATGAAGACAAAATCCCGCCCAAAGCAGGACCTATAGAGAAACCAAGGTTAATTGCCATTCTGTTTAGAGAGAAAGCTCTTGTCAGATTCTCGGGTCGTGCATATTTGGTAATCGCCACGGAGTTTGCCGGACGGAAAGTCTCACTAATAATACTTTGTAAAAGAATAATTAAGGCCATTCCTTCTACTGAAGTAAAAATTGGTATCAGCAAAAAGAGAGGTGCACTGAGGAATAAACTGGTAGACTGTACCCTGTATTCACCAAACTTATCAGTAAAATATCCCCCAAGCCAGGAACCAATAACAGATCCTACACCATAAAAACTCAGTACAATCCCCGATTCTTTAATACTAAATTCTAACTGATCCGTCATATACACACCCAAGAAAGGCAGTACCATTGATCCAGATCTGTTGATTAGCATTACGATAGAAAGCATCCAGGCTTCTTTTGACAATCCCTTGAAAGAATCGGCATAAATACGGAGTAAACCCACTGTAATATGATTTTAGTGTTATCGGAAAAATTTAGGAATACTCAAATGTACGAATTAAAGGGCATTTGCAGGGAATGTTAATCATTAATAATATCAATTATCCAATCGATAGAATCTTCTGACTTTTACCATTGAGTTCAAACTCATCTCCAGCTTTCTTCTTCAGCATAGATTGCACCAGCGGAGCGTTTGCAGAGACGGCTATAACGGCTTTTCCATTAACATTCAGTTTACCAAGGCTTTCTGAGATATAAAAATTCCCCATAGAAGTCTCAACATAGGCTCCTAAACCTGCAACGGCAGAAGCTTTTGTATTAATATTCTGTAAAACCTCTAACTGATTATTTACTTCTGATTGTTGAGATAGAAGTCTGTTGATCTCCTGTTGCAACATTTCTCGGGAGGTTTCATATTTATCACCCATACTGCTTTTTGTATCGTTATTAGATGCTCTGGTAGATACAATCAGTTCTTCAAGATGCTTTACTTTTTCCTGTGCCAGGGCTCTTACCTGCTCCAATAAATGTTCCTTATCCATAATCATTATTCACGCTCTTATTTAATTCCGAAAATATTTTTTTCGGGCATTTGTTGTTTTTCTTCTGTTATTTCAGCAAAAATATAATCAAAATGTGATTTAATATAATTAAAATGTTATTTTTAAGCCTGAAAAATAATAATAAACTTGTAAAAAATTAAACGTTGGAGAATTCAGACAAGAAAGAATTAAAACGCGGTTTACAAAATCGTCACATTCAGCTTATTGCTTTAGGCGGAGCAATAGGCACCGGGTTGTTCCTGGGTATTGGTCCTGCAGCAGTATTGGCAGGTCCTTCTGTAATTTTAGGTTATGCAATGGCTGGTTTCATTGCTTTTTTTATAATGCGTCAACTGGGAGAAATGGTTGTTCAGGAGCCTGTTTCGGGTAGCTTTAGCCATTTCGCATACAAATATTGGGGACCTTTTGCCGGATTTGCTTCCGGTTGGAATTATTGGATGTTGTATATTTTAGTAAGTATGTCTGAGCTTACTGCTATAGGAGTTTATGTACAGTTCTGGTGGCCTGAAATTCCGTTGTGGGTGTCCAGCCTATTTTTCTTCTTTGTAATTAATGCACTAAACCTGGCTTCTGTAAAAGTATATGGAGAGGCCGAGTTCTGGTTTTCTATTATAAAAGTTGTGGCTATTATTGCTATGATTTTATTCGGTAGTTATCTGCTTATTAGTGGTACTGGTGGAGAAAATGCAACGATAAGCAATCTTTGGAATAATGGTGGCTTCTTCCCTAAAGGCTGGATCAGTACTTCTTCGGGTGGGAGTTTTCAAGGATTATTAGCAGCTATGGCGCTTATTATGTTCTCTTTTGGCGGATTAGAGCTTGTAGGAATAACAGCTGCTGAAGCTGAGAACCCTGAAAAGAATATCCCTAAGGCAACTAATCAGGTAATTTACAGGATTCTTATTTTCTATGTAGGAGCATTGATCATACTGTTTTCACTATCTCCATGGGCCAATATTACAGAAGGAAGCAGTCCTTTTGTAATGGTTTTTGAGAGATTAAAAGGATTTCAGTTTAATCTATTCGGGCATACTGTATATTTCACAAGTTTCATTGCAAATGTGCTGAATATTATTGTACTGACTGCTGCCTTGTCTGTATACAACAGTAGTGTATACAGTAACAGCCGTATGTTATTCGGGCTTGCCGAGCAAGGTAATGCTCCTAAATTTTTATCCAAACTGAATAAAAACCACGTTCCGGTAATGGCAATATTAGTTTCTGCAATATTTGCAGCAATTTGTATTGTTATCAATAAAATTATTCCGGAAAAGGCACTTAGTATACTGATGTCTCTTGTTGTATCATCACTGGTTATCAATTGGATTATGATCAGTTTTACGCATTTTAAATTCAAACAGGCACACGAAGGAGAAAAAACCAAATTTCCGTCCTTCCTGTACCCGATAACCAATTATATATGCTTAATATTTCTTTTCGGAATCTTAGTCATTATGTGGTTTACAGGGTTAAAAATTTCTGTAGAGCTTATCCCGATATGGGTAGCATTTTTATACATCTGCTACCTTCTGGTAAAGAAGAGTAAAAAAATAAAGTAAACCTTATAGATATATAAAAAATCCGGAGGAGTTTCTTCCGGATTTTTTGTGCTAGATATCTCGGAAATACGCATTGATTAATTAAATTAGACAAAAAATCTGTAACTATAAAAATGAAGAAATTTCTAACTCTTGTTTTCATTATTCTTATCCTTCTCCCTTTGTTTTTGTATTTAAATCCATTTGCCTGGGTACGCAAACAACCTAGTTATGAACCTTCCCCAGAAACAACAGAACTTCTCGGAAGATTGAATGAAAAATATAATCTAAAAATGACTATTGGGGATGTTATAGGTAATATTTGGTATTACAGAGATGTTGATAATGAAAAAGAAGTAAAATCAGAGCATTTTGAGCTTCTGCTATATACTAAAGATGGTAAAGTTGATGATATAAAAAAAGTACATCAGTATATAGATGACTTCAAAACCAAATTTGGACAAAAGAAATATTTTGATTCCATTACAGTAAAGCTGGTTAACGACTCTATACCCTATCAGCATGGTCCGATAATCTATAAATCAAGAATGTAATGACGATTATAAAGATTCATAAAATTCAGATATTCCTATATCTTTTTATTTTGGTTTTTGGAATCCAGCATCTTATTTTCAGCAACTATAATTTCAAATGGATTTTCTATGAATACATTATTTTAAGTGTATTCATACTATCTGCCTTTACAGTTCTCATTTCTCCGGCAGTACTTATTTATGAAAGTGTAAAAAGCATTAACCGAAAATCAGTTATTACCGATGAAATCATGTACTTAGTTGTAAATATTATCTTATACTATATTGTAGTAGCAATGAGTTTATACCTTTCAACACAAGTACGTATGTAAATCCTTGTCAGGTTTTTAAACCTTAACAAGGATTTTTAGTTTTATAATTCAATAATGGTTTCAACATCTATCTCTTTAGAAAAGACATCATCATGTGAGATTATCAGTAATGTTCCTTTGTAATCCCTAATAGCATTGGTAAGAATTCCAATATTCTGAATGTCAAGATTATTAGTAGGCTCATCCAGAATAATAATATCCGGAGCTTTTCCCGCAATTGACAAACATGCAAGTAATAGTCTCATTCTCTCACCACCACTTAATACACTACAGAATTTGTCCCATGTTTCTTTCCCAAACAAAAATCGACTGAGTATTGTCTTTACTTCATGCTCAGGTAAGGGAAGCTGATTAAAAGATTCTGCCTGCTGAATCACACTGAAAGAATGATTGATCATAGAGTAATCCTGATCAATATAAACCGAATAAAAATCTGCTCTTTCGACACTACCTTCAGTGGTTTGTACTCTTCCCAAAAGCAGTTTAATCAGTGTTGTTTTTCCCGATCCGTTTTCTCCGCTTATCAGAATCCTCTCCCCACTGGTAACAATAATATCCAAAGGATGTTTCCAAATATTCTTTTCACTGTAAGCAAAGTTAATCTGATCTGCTTTTATCAGTATTTTCCCACGATGCAGATTGGTCTGATCAAACCCTAATTTCATCTGATCTGTAAGCGGAACGCCTCTCCGTAATTGTTGAAGCTCCTGACTAAGACCGTCTATTTTATCTGAATGGATATCTTTTATTTTTGCAGTACTATTTTCAGCATTATTACGCATGGTATTCATCATTATTTTGGCGACACCTGCTTTTTCCTGTTTCTTTTTCCCTTTTGCATCAAGCTTTTGCTGGCGTTCCAGAGTTTCCCGTTCAGTAGCTTTGGCTTTTTTCAGTGCATTTTCAGTATTCTTAATACTATTCTGCAATGCATTTTGCTGTATCTGTTTTTGTTCTTTATAAAAATCATAGTTACCACCATAAAGCACTATTTCTTTACGACTTAGCTCTGCTGTTTTAGGCAGCAAGTTTAGTAAAGTTCTATCATGACTAACGACTAGAAGCGTTTTATTTGTATTCTCAATAAATTCATACAACTGTTCCCTGCTCTTTCTATCCAGATGATTGGTAGGTTCATCCATCAGTATAATATCTGGCTGATGGATCTCTATGCCAGCAATTAAAACTTTTGTTTTCTGTCCCCCACTTAACCTGCCCATAAGATCAGATGCTGTAAAGTCAGACAGCCCCCATTTTTCCATAGCCTGCCTGATTCTTTCTTCCAAGTCCCAGTCATCATTCAGAATAGCCATATTTTCTTCGGTAACAGTACCATCCAAAATTTCTTTTAAAGCTGTAAGCTTTTCCTCTATTCCTAAAGCCGCTGCAATACTCTTTGTATCGAACTGCTCCAGAATTTGTGGAAGATAATAAACAGTTCCTTCTGCTCTTATATCTCCTGCAACAGAAATTAATAATCCGGAGATTAGTTTCAACAATGTAGATTTCCCGGAACCATTGTTTCCGACAATTGCAATTTTTTCGCCTTTATTAACTATAAAATTAAGGTTCTCAAAAAGAATCTCCTTATCAGGATGCTGATAAGTAATATTTTGTAACGTAAGCATTATTTCTTTCTTAAAAAATGAATAAATAGAAACTAACCCTGACATCAGGATTAGATAATTACGGAAAGAAATTTAATTCTACATGCTTACTATCGGAATTTTTAATTATAAAACAAATGTAGTAAAATATTTATAATCAGGTCAATGATTATTTGATTAAAATAAATTGTAAAGAAAACGGATTCTTTTCCAACCTATTTATAAAAAAAAGTATCTTAGTAAATAATAAACATAAAGTTTTTTAAAAATAAATTATGAAAAAACATCTTACACTTATTGCTGCAGGAATCTTATTATTAGCAAATTCTTGTAATACCGTTCAGAATACGAACAACAATAATACCTCACAACAAAGTACAATGCCTGAAAATACAATTCTTGGAAAAAGATGGAAGTTAATTGAGCTAAATGGGAAACCTGTAGCGGATAAAGTTAACGGAAAAGAACCTTACCTGAAACTTATAAAACAGGAAAAAGATTATTCTTATGATGCTTCCGGCGGCTGTAATGGTATTGGTGGAAACCTTAAATTATCCGGCTTCAAAGTTCAGTTTGCTCAGGGAATGTCTACTATGATGGCTTGTGAGGATATGAGCATAGAGCAAGGCCTAAGCAAGGCTTTGGTAACCGCTGACAATTATACAGTAAGCAAAGAAGGAGATGTATTGTCAATCAACAAAGGACGCGTGGCTCCTTTAGCAAGATTCCGTGCTGTAGCAGAATAAGCAATTTTTAATATATATAAAATAAAAAACTCCCTTTCGGGAGTTTTTTATTTACTTATTCTTTAAGCATTTTTCCAGGAAGATATCCTGTTCATATAATAAATGAAGAATATTTTCTTTTGCTACATAACCATGCGCTTCTTTAGGCAGCAATACCATTTTTACTGGAGCTCCCAGATTCTTCAGTGCCTGGAAATAACGTTCCGTCTGCACTGTAAATGTTCCCTGATTGTTATCTGCTTCACCATGTACTAATAATAATGGTGTTTTCATTTTATCAGCATTCATGAAAGGTGACATTTTGGTATACACATCTGGTACATCCCAGTAGTTTCTTTGCTCACTCTGGAAACCAAACGGAGTAAGAGTTCTGTTATATGCACCACTTCTTGCAATACCACACGCAAAAAGATTAGAATGTGTTAAAAGATTAGCCGTCATAAATGCACCATAAGAGTGGCCGCCTACAGCTACCCTTTTACGGTCTATATAACCTAGTTTGTCTACAGCATCAATGGCTGCCTGAGCATCTGCTACCAACTGTGGGATAAAGGTATCATTAGGTTCAGTTTTTCCTTCGCCAATAATAGGGAAAGATGCATCATCCAATACTGCATATCCTTTAGAAACCCAGTAGATGAAAGATCCATAACTAGGGAAAGTGAAAGTATTTGCATTTTTAGTACTCATCCCTGCCGTTGCTTTGTCTTTATATTCAGCCGGATAAGCCCAGATTAGTAATGGAAGTTTTTCTTTTTTAGATTTCATATCGTAACCTGCCGGAAGATATAAATTCCCTGTAAGGGTAACGCCGTCATTACGTTTGTAGGTAATCACCTCTTTATGCACACCTTTCAGACCTTCAAAAGGATTCTGGAAATTTGTTACAGGTGTACTTTTATTAGTCTTAAAGTTTTTAATAAAGTAATTAGGATAGTCTGTACTGGATTCATCCATTACCAGAATATCACCCTTTTTAGCATCTAAAACATCCAGAATTCTCTCTTTTACAGTTGTAGATTTCGAAGTATAAAGTCTGTTTGTTTTAAATGTTTTCAGATCCATTTCATTGATGAAAGGAAATTGTCCTTCTTTGGTAAATCCATCTCCTATCCAATATGTTTTTCCGTCTTTAATCTCAACAACATTTCGACCATATTGATTTCGTTCGGAAACAAGATTCCCCGGATTGCTGTATACATCCTGGAAATTTCTGTCTATAATAAGTTTAGCATCTCCTGTTTTTGGATTAATCCAGCTAGTCTTGGTACTTCTTGTATCATACCATCCTTCGGTAACAAAAGCATTATCAGCATTTCCCCAATCTATATCAGAAAATCTTTCTTTAGTTTTATAGAATGCTTTAGCTTCTGCATTAAAAGGAGCATCCCATGTATAGATCTGGTCTCTGTATTCTGCTTTCTTCGACTGATCTCCTCCGTCCAATGCTTCAACATAGTACAAAGTAGCAGGCATGTCGCTTCTCCATGCTATACTTCTCTTACCTGTTCTTACAGAAGAGAATCCTTTAGGCATAATCTCATTTAGAGGCATTTCGTTTACTACTTTTATCTGTTGACCAGTTTTATCAAAAACAACAGTTTCTGAAGGGAAACGATATAATGGAACAATATATGAAAACGGTTTTTTAATAGTGGAAATCATAATATAGTTACCATCTGGTGAAAATGTCTTTGAAGTATACATTCCGCTTTTTGCAAATCCTGATACATTACCATTCAGATCTACTCTGGCTAATTCAGAAGTTGCAAGATTTTCAAAATTAGTTTCATCTTTTGGAGTTTTTAACAAATCCTGGAAAGTAGCATTCTGTGATACCTTTCCGGTACTGGTTGCTACAGTTGGCCCTGTTGGAATATCATTTTTATCACTCAGTAGTGCAGGTCTGTTTGCCGGCAAAACATTAATTAAAAATGATTTTGAATCCTTGAACCAAGTAAAAGGAGAACCTAGATTTGCATTCAGATTGTCAGAAGTAACTTTTTTAGCTGTTGCCGTTGCCAAATCCACTATCCAAAGTTCAACACCTTTTGATGTTGTATTTGTAAATGCCAGAGATTTCTCGTCTGGTGAAAATGAAAAATAAGCAAGGCTTGCATTCTGTGGAAGTCCCTTAACCTGAACTTCAGATTTCCCTTTCAGATTCTTTATTTTCAGATTATCAATATATGTTATCGTACTCGAGATATTAGTCAAAGGATTTATTCTCAATCCTGCCAGCTTAACATCCTCCTCATAAAGATCTTTTAGATTCTTATAAGTTGGACGATAGGTAAATACCATCCATTCTTTTTTGCTGTCCATCAATACAGATGGTGGTCTTGTGTAATCTGCCAGCTTAAAAATTTCGGCAGAAGGTTTTTGATAACTGGAGCTTTCCTGAGCATAGCTAAAACTCATTGCTGCTATTAAAAGCATTGTAAACTTTCTCTTCATATGAACATATTAACTTATAATTACGAAATTATGAATTAATAATTAGTTTACCTAAATTAAAAAGGCCTGATAAAGGGCCTTTTTATTACATCTTTTGTATATCTATTTTCATTTTACATCTTTCGATACCTTCTTTTGCTTTCTCAATGTATGAGTTTTCATAAAGCGATAGTGCATATTCTTTATACTTATCAATTGCTTTTTCATATTGCCGGGTATCTTCATAATAATATGCCCACTCCCTTGCAAGATTACTTTTATTGACGTCTTCAACAGATTCTGCTTTTGTCAGAATATCCCGAAGATCTTCGTAGCGTTTTGCTTCTGATAAAAGATAAGAATAGTTAAGATAAGAAGCTCCATATTCCGGAGTAAAATCTATAGCTAATTTATAATGCTTTTCAGCTTCCACAGCATCATTCTCTTTATTTTTTAAAAGCCAGCCTATATGGTTATGTGCTTTGCCATATTTAGGATCTTCCAGTAAAATATTATTGAGTACCGCCTTAGCTTCTTCGTTTAGATCCTGACTGATCAGGTCATCCGCACGGTCAAATTCTGAATCTAAATATTCGTTCATCTTTGAAATTCTTTATTTAAAGATAAATGAAATTACTGAATTTATCTAGCGATAACCAAAATTTTTCAGGTCTCTGTCATTTTTACGCCAGTCTTTTTTAACTTTTACAAAAAGATTAAGGTGAAGCTTCTTTCCAAAGAATTTTTCCAAATCCATTCTGGCTTCAGTCCCTACTTTCTTTATAGATTCTCCTTTATGTCCAATAAGAATTCCTTTTTGGGTATCTCTTTCTACATAGATAATACTGTCGATAAAAATCATTTCCCCTTTGTCTTTGAACAACTCTGTAACAACTTCTACAGAATACGGAATCTCTTTTTCGTAGTTAAGAAGGATTTTCTCACGAATAGTCTCGTTTACAAAGAATCTTTCAGACTTATCTGTAAACTGATCTTTATCGTAATAAGCAGGACTTTCTGGTAATAAAGATTTTAATTTAGGAAGAATATATTCCGTGTTATAAGCATTTAATGCAGATATTGGCAATATCTCAGCTTTCGGAATTCTTTCATGCCATAAGGCAACTGTTTCTTCAAGAACTTTCTGATCCGCCTTATCTACTTTATTGATAAGGATAAGTACCGGAACCGGTATTTTATTCAGCTTTTCAATAAGGAATTCTGAAGGTTGTGCTTTATCTGTAATATCTACGATGAAAAGGAAAACATCGGCATCCTGCAAACTTTCCTTCACAAACTCCATCATTTTTTCCTGTAATCCATACTTAGGATCTAGTACTCCCGGAGTATCAGAAAAAACAATCTGTACATCGTCTTCGTTATAAATACCAAAAATACGATGTCTGGTTGTCTGTGCTTTCTGGGTAACAATAGCCAACTTCTCTCCCATTAACTGGTTAAGAAGCGTAGACTTTCCTGCATTGGGTTTCCCCACTATATTAACAAAACCTGCTCTGTGCATTATTTAATTTAAAATTGAAATATTAAAAAAGATTTAAGTTTTTAAATCTTTTGCAAAGTTAACAATAAATAAAAGAATGACTAGTCAATAATTTTCAGGTATATCTTTTAAAATAATAAGAAAATAATCAAAAAACTAAGCAGGAATAATTAATAATTAAATATATTATATTCACTACTATTATTCATTAGCATATTTCACAAATTTGATCAAATCATTTTCTTTAGAAAGATCAATTTTATTGGTTTTGATATAATTTTCAACACCTGTCTTATTATCAAATAGATCGATAATATCTTTTACATTTTTTGAAATCTTAGAAAAATAGTTTCCTTTTTTAAGTAAGTACTGATTTTTAACTTTGCCATAAAAATCGTTCTGATCTGTTACAAATGGATTAGAACCTTTTTCACCTTTTATAATTTCTATAGACTCTTTTTTATATAAAGAATATTTAGCATTATCTACTAATACAACCAGATACCCAAAATAGTTTTTATCATTAATTTTATAATTAAGGCATTCGTATGATTTATTAAGAGATAAAAAATCAATTTTAATTTGAGGTTGCTTATTTACAAAATAAATATCATTATCATTTCTGAATTCCATTTCATCACTGTTTGCATTATATCTTAAATCAGGAATAGATTTATTATAATTAGGAATTTGAACTTTAATAAAATTAGTTCCATTGACGTAAGGTGATCCATCAATTGCTTTTTCATTTATAATATTCTTTTTCCCCATCATGAAGAACATTTCACCTTGTGCCGAAACAGACATATTATCACTTCCCGTTTGGGCAAAAATTAAGATTGAAAAAAAAGAGACAGGTAACAAAAATATTTTTTTCATAATAAATTAGATTTTAAGCTAATTTAATGAATTAACTCAAATTCTAATACTAAAAAAGATAATGTTTTATTATTGTTAATTGCCCCAATACAATAATAATAAAAGATTTCAGAATTAAAAATACACTTAGTAAGCCTTCCCTTTTAATCCAGATTTTATCTTTTAAAAACTACTGGAAGAATTTCGTTCACCAGCAAACCATATCGTTTCTGGTCTTCTACTGAAAACTTTTGAGAATATAAATTGATATCTACATCAAACCCGACTTTTTTAAGACGATCAAAATAATCCATCCCATACCAACGGACATGATCGTACTGACCAAAATGCTTCTGGCGCTCTTTAGGATCTGTTATGCTAAAATCTTCATAAGTATGCCCCAGACTGGTTCTCATAGGAACCTGCAAAATTCCCCATCCGCCTTTTCGCATTACACGGTATAATTCGGACATGGCTTTGGAATCTTCTACAATATGTTCTAATACATGATTGCAAATAACAATATCATAGGATTCATCTTCAAAAGGAAGATCCAGTACATCTGCCTTTACATCCACAATCGGAGAGAAAAGATCTGCAGAAGTATATTCCAGATTTTTTTGTTTTTTGAATTTTCTTAAAAACTCCTGCTCAGGAGCGATATGAAGTACTTTGTAATTTTTGGTAAAAAAATCAGTTTCACGTTCCAGATAAAGCCACATCTGGCGATGCCTTTCCAGTGAAAGTGTACCGGGAGAAAGTGCATTTTCCCGTTGTTTGCCATAACCATACGGAAGAAATTTACGATAAGATCTACCGTCTATAGGATCAGTAAATTTATCTCCTTTAAAAAAGGATATAATTAAAGGACGCGCCACAATGCTTAATCGAATAAGCATAGGGCGCGGTAATTTATTTAAAAGAAATTTTGCTACTTTCTTCATTTGTTAGAAATCCATCTGGAAAGCTTTTTCCTCATCGGATTTAATACCTAATGCATCGTAGATGTATTGGAATGTAGATAATAAAACCGGTTTTCCATTTACTACAGCTACATCGTGCTCAAAGTGTGCAGAAGGTTTATTATCCTGAGTTGTTACAGTCCAGCCATCAGAATGAAATTTTACTTTTTCCGTTCCCATATTAATCATAGGCTCAATAGCAATAACTAATCCGTCTTTAATTACTTTTCCGGAACCTTTTCTACCATAGTTAGGTACCTGTGGTTCTTCGTGCATTTGTCTTCCAACACCATGCCCTACTAACTCACGTACTACTCCGTAACCATGTTTTTCTGCATGTTCCTGAACTGCATAAGAGATATCTCCGATTCTCTTTCCACGGATACACTGAGCAATACCTTTATAAAGGCTTTCTTTAGTTACTTGCAAAAGCTTTTTAGTTTCAGGAGATACTTCTCCAACTTCAAAAGTATATGCATGATCTCCAACAAAGCCATTCATATACGTTCCACAATCTACAGAGATAATATCACCATCTCTCAATGGTTCATCTGTAGGGAAACCATGAACAACCTGCTCATTCGGAGACATACACAAAGAGTTTGGAAAGCCTCCGTATCCAAGAAATGCAGGTTCTGCACCATGATCTTTAATATACTCGAATGCAAGTTTATCTAAATGTTTAGTTGTTACGCCAGGTTTAATTTCCTTAGCCAACATACCTAAAGTTTTTGAAACCAACTGAGCGCTTTCACGCATTAATTTGATTTCGTCTATTGTTTTTAACTGAATCATTGTCCTATTAAAAAGATACAGAAAACAAGGCAAAAGAACCAAGTTCTATATCTGTGTTTTATTTAAAATTGTACCTAAAATATTTTTATTTTTTTTACTTTCCTGAAGCAATCTGTCTAATTCCGGACTAGATATTTCTAATTCTTTCAATATTCTTAACCAGTAATTACTTTCACGAGCTTCGCGCAAAGAAATCCTTACTTTATTTTTAAAATCTGCTCTTGATGAGCCTGCCTGGGCTTCCTCATAGTTAGCCCCTATTGAAGTCCCTGACTTACATAACTGAATTCTGATAACATTAAATTCAGGATACTTAGGTAAAGATCTTGTAAACTTTAAACAATCTACTCCAAAGTGAAAAATCCTTTTTAGTAAATCATTTTGTTTCATCTGTTTCTTTTACCCTGAATTTTGTTTCTTCAATATTGCCTACCAGAAAAGACCTTTTTTCTTTTCTTTTTTCAGCTTTGAATAAGCTAAAACTTCACCGCCTGCCACACGGAATTCAATTTTCTCTTTAATGATGTTGTAAATTTCGCCCCAGCCTGGGAATCCGCCAAGGTTTCTGTCATCAATAAATATATCAGCGTCTATTTTACGACTATGTGTCTCTGAATCAAAAACTTCACCTTCAAAACTGGAATTTACAGCATAAAATTCTAATCCGTTTTTCTTACAGAAATCAACAGCATCCTGTAGCGCTTGTCCACTTCTGTATGTCCATAAAATTAAACGATAACCTTCTGATTGTAATTTCAACAATGTTTCGAATGCAAAAATTTTAGCAGGTCCTACTCCTGGATATGCATCGTCTACAATTGTACCGTCGAAGTCTATCGCTAGTTTTTTATTTATCATCTGTATTAAAAATTTGAGTGCAAAGATACGAAAATATAGAACTTAATCCCGTCCCTTTATTAAACGAATTATCGCAAAATAAATAACGTAAATCCATCCCAATACACCATGGATAATTGCCCACAAAATAGATTTATTTCTATCCCATGATATTACTACCGCTATAATAGCTCCTAAACCCAGTCCGGAATTTGTCACAGTATCTCTGATATCAGAGTTACTATCTGCAGTACCAGACTGCGCCAATAATAAATTGGAAAAAATTAACAATAGTACAACTACCTGTATATTCTTTTTCATATCGGTTTATCTACACAATTTTTTTCAACATCCAGATATCGCATCCTGTATGCCCCGAATTTCCTAATGGAGCAGACAATTGCTCGAATCCTTGCTTTTCGTAAATATTGATTGCTTTACCAAAAGCCGGCAAGCTTTCAAGATAAATATGGGTATACCCGAATTTTTCTGCCTGCTCATAGCATTTCTCCATAAACAATCTTCCAATTCCAGTTCCTCTGGCTTCTCCGGAAATATAAAATTTCACTAATTCTACATGGTCTTCAGGTAATCCTTCTGTAGGATAAAGCCCACAACTTCCTACAACTTTATCTCCATCTTTAGCAACAAATAACACAGAACCACTAGCATCAAATACTTTAGACAAATGATCTGTTGTAGGATCTACATAAACAGTACCTTCCGTAGGTGCTCCGTATTCATCAAAAACACCGCGGATCATAGATGCCAAAGCATTATCATCCGCAGCTTGTATAGTTGTAATTATTATTTCTCTATTCATTTCTGAAATTAAGAAACAAGAATATCTCCAGTCATTTCTTCAGGGACATTTACGCCCATTACTTTAAGGATTGTAGGCGCTACATCTCCTAATTTACCATCTTTTACATTCCATGTATGATCTTTATCCATTACAATGAAAGGAACAAGGTTGGTTGAATGCTGTGTATTAGGAGATCCATCCGGATTTACCATTACATCGGAATTACCATGGTCTGCCAAAATAAATACTGCATATCCGTGGTTATAAGCCGTAGTAGCTACCTTCTCAATGCACTTATCTACCGTTTCAGCAGCCTGAACAGCAGCCTGAAAGACACCTGTATGCCCTACCATATCGGTATTAGCAAAATTCAGACAGATAAAATCTGCGCTTCCTTTTTCTAGTTCCGGAACAATAGCATTGGTAATATCATAAGCTGACATTTCCGGTTTGAAATCATAAGTAGGAACATCCTTAGGACTTGGACATAAAATTCTTCTCTCACCTTTGAATTCCTCTTCACGTCCTCCTGAAAAGAAGAATGTAACGTGTGGGTATTTTTCAGTTTCAGCGATACGAATCTGCGTTTTGTTGTTTTCTTCCAAAATCTGTCCCATGGTGTGAGTAATGATATTTTCATCATACACCACTTTTACATTATGGAAAGTTTTATCGTAGTTGGTTAAAGTCACATAGTATAAAGGAAGTTTATGCATTTCGTAGTCAGGGAAATTTTCCTGAGAAAGAGCCATTGTAATCTCACGGCCTCTATCTGTTCTGAAGTTGAAACAGAATACAACATCGTTAGCTTCTATTTTAGCAACCGGCATTCCATCCTGAGTACAGATAACTGGTTTCAGGAATTCGTCCGTTATATCTTCTTCATAAGATTTCTGAATAGCTCCTACCGGATTATTGGTTGCTAATCCAATACCATTTACCATAGCATCGTAAGCAACACGAACACGCTCCCAACGCTTATCGCGGTCCATTGCATAGTAACGGCCAACAATAGTTGCCAGTTTTCCAGTTTTAGCATCCATAAACTCAATAAGATTCTGAATAAATCCTTTTCCGGAATGTGGGTCGCAGTCGCGTCCATCTGTAAAAGCATGAACAAAAACATTTTCTAATCCGTAATCATCTGCAGCTTCCAAAAGCCCTTTCAGGTGATTAATATGTGAATGCACTCCTCCATCGGAAACTAATCCTATAAAGTGAATCTTCTTATGATTGTCTTTTGCATATTTAAAGGCAGCAAGGATTTCCGGTTCATTCCCCAGTGTTTTGTTTTCCACTGCCATATTTAGCTTTACAAGATTCTGAAAAATTACACGTCCGGCTCCAAGATTCATGTGCCCTACTTCAGAATTCCCCATTTGTCCCGCTGGTAAACCTACAGCCAAGCCACTAGCTTCTAGTTTGCTGTGAGGATATTTTTGCAGACATGAATCAATAAATGGTGTATTGGCCTGCGCAATGGCAGAAACTTTGGGATCCAAACCTAACCCCCAGCCATCCAGGATGGCTAATATTGCTTTTTTAGACATTTCAGAATTATATTTAACTTAACAAATATACGAAACAATGCACTAAATAGTAAGGAATTTCACAGGTTTTATGTGGTAAATACTCTGAAAAATTGTAACTTTTCTTACTTTTGTTTATTAGTATTATAAAATAAAATGGATTTAAGAGATCAGTTAAAAAATCTTTTTCCTGAACATGAGGAGCAGGATTTTGAAATGCCTGAAGAAAAGTTTGAGCAAAAAGGTGCCCTTGTCTGTAAGTTTGAGAAGAAAGGGCGCAATGGTAAACCTGTAACTTTAATTGAAGGCTTTGAAGGTGGTGATGCAGAACTGAAAGAAATTTCTAAAAAGATCAAAACTTCTCTTGGGATTGGTGGCTCCGAAAAAGACGGCGTTATTATTATCCAGGGAGACAACAGAGATAAGATTATGAAGCTTCTACAGGAAATGGGCTACAAAACCAAACGTGTAGGCGGATAACATTTTTAAGTACAAAATTAGAAGTACGAAATAAGAAAATATGAAGCGCAGAAGTAAGGGACTAGAAATACGAAAAGTATTTTTTTATCTCCAAAATTCTTTTTAACTTCAATTCCTTTTTAAAATTGGAAATTATGATGAACAAACTAGCAGCATCAGAGTTAGTGCTGAATGAGGACGGAAGTGTATACCACCTGAATCTTCTTCCTGAAGATATCGCTGAAAAAATCATACTGGTTGGAGATCCGGACAGGGTTCCTAAAGTATCTCAATATTTTGATAAAGTTGAAATCAAAAAAAATAAGCGTGAATTTTACACCCACACCGGAACGCTGAGAGGTGAAAGAATTACGGTAATGTCTACAGGTATCGGTACCGAGAATATAGATATTGTAATGAATGAACTGGATGCTCTGGTAAATATAGATCTAAAGGAAAAGGAATTTAAAAAAGAACACAGTTCTTTAGAATTATTCCGTCTGGGGACTTGTGGTAGCGTAAATCCTGATGTAGAAGTAGACAATATGTTGGTAACAGAGAATGTTGTAGGATTAGACGGTCTTCTTCATTTTTATCAGGATTATCAGTTTGAAAACGAGTTTTCTAAAAATTTTTTAGAGAAATTCCCTTATCAAAACATCAAGCCTCTACTTTATTTCTCTGATTGGGCTAAAGAAAGTGCACATTATTATCAGGACGCAAAATATATTGGTAATACAGCTACTTTCCCAGGATTCTATGCCCCTCAGGGAAGACAACTAAGACTGAAAGCTCTGGATGACCAATTCCTGGAAACACTTAATGATCTTGGTGTAACCAATTTTGAAATGGAAACATCTGCTATTTATGGATTATCAAAGCTATTAGGCCATAAGGCTATTACAGTTAACTGCGTTATTGCAAACAGACGCCGTGGAGAATTCTCAGCAGACCACCATGCATCTGAAAAGATGACAATTCAGTGGGTGTTAGACAGAATTATTAAGTAATATTTTATTTATACAACATTAATTATATGAAGCCTTTTACAAGAACCATTACAGGATTGGTATTTTTAATTATTTTCCTTACGCTCTATTTTCAGGGCAGTGATAATACTTTATATAGTTTTTTGGAAGGCTTATCAGTAGCCATAGGAATTATTTTTATGACGCGCGGTTTATATGAGTTGTATAAAGCTAAAAATGTAAAATAAAAAAATCCCCGATTTGGGGATTTTTTTTATTATCTTAGAGTCACACAAAACACTGAATATGAAAACTTTCATCAAAGCATTGCCTGTATTCCTTATATTCTTTTCTATTGGGAGATTTATAAAATATGATTTTACATTCGATAGTATTGTAATTGCAACAGCAACAATCGGAATTTTAGGAACTATATTTTTATTTTTTAATGAAAGAAAAGACTCAAAAACAGAATAAACAAATGAATACTCCAACAAAATTCAATCAGTCTTTTAAACTCTTTTTCGCCTTTATCATTCTCTATCTTGTTATAAGCATAGTACAATATCCTCATATTTTCGTCAATAGCTTTTTAAAAGGCTTTTAGCTGTTTGGTATAAAGTTTCTTTTCTTCGAATAAATATTCTGGAATTTTGCTCTCAACAAAATGGCCCTGATATTTTATTGATATCAGGACCAGGATTCTCTCAATACGAAAAATATATTCGTGAACTATCGTATTGCTCCTACTAAGTTACATAGTCAAATTGAAAATAACTAAAGAAACATAGTGATATATATTTCTGAAATATATCATAAGTAGTTTTTTTGTAATGCCTGTTTTTCAGGCTATCTTTAAGAAGGATTAATAAAAGGGCCCTTTATTATCTGTCAATTTATCGAAATTAAATTAAAGAAATAATTATGAAACAAAGAGTTCCCGTATCCCAAATTATGTCCAAAGAGCTCATCACTCTTAATCCGAAAGAGTCATTATATGAAGCTGAAAAGCTATTTAAAAAGAATAATATCAGACATATTCCTGTCGTTGAAAACCTAAAATTATTAGGTATGCTTAGTTATTCTGATTTATTAAAGATAAGTTATGCAGATGTCGATGATTCGGATGAAGCAGAAGGTACTTCTGTTTCTACAGTTGTGTACGATATGTTTAGTATTCCGCAGATTATGACCAAAGCTCCTTTGACAGTAAACACAGAGACTACAATTAAAGAAGTGGTTGAAATTTTAGCCCAGCAAAGCTTCCATTCAATTCCTGTGGTAGATCATGATGAAATAAAAGGAATTGTAACCACCACTGATATATTAAATTACTTATTAGAGCAGTACTAATACAACTGTAATAACTAAGAGGCTGTCCAAAATATAATATCGAGCCATGTCGAAATACCTTTAATCGTTCAGGACAGTCTCTTATTGTTCAATTATAATAGTTTCTTTTAATTATTCCTTACAAAGCAACTTTCTATATGATCATCCACAACCCCGGTCGCCTGTAAATGAGAATAAATTACTGTTGATCCTAAAAACTTGAATCCTCTTTTTTTCAAATCTTTACTTATAGCATCCGATAAAGGTGTTGTAGCAGGTGCTTCTGTATGATGTTTCCAGGTGTTTATAATTCTTTCACCATTAGTATAAGTCGAGATATAGTTATAGAAGCTTCCGAATTCTTTCTGAAGTTCCATAAATAGCTTTGCATTGCTTATTGCTGCTAGTACTTTGAGCCTGTTTCTTACAATTCCTGTATCCTGAAGCAATTCATCAATTTTTTTCTCATCATACTTGGCAATCTTCTTATAATCAAAATTATCAAATGCTTTTCTAAAGCTTTCTCTCTTACGGAGAATGGTAATCCAGCTCAATCCTGCCTGAAAACTCTCAAGTATTATAAACTCGAACATAGTAGCATCATCCGTTGCCAGTCTCCCCCATTCTTCATCATGATATTTCTGGTACAATTCATCAGTTCCGCACCATGCACATCTTGTTTTTTCCATATTAAATTTATTTACCCAAAAATAAACATTTAGTATATCATTAGGAAAGTTTTAACGTTCGCTAACATCCTTTCGGAATGCTTATTGAAAGTATAGTAAGCATTAACCCCAAAATTCACGAACAATGAATACTAATGAACAAAATGAGAATCTGGACAAAGCAAAACAATTTGTAAATGATGCCGAAAACAATCTGAAAGATTTCACAAAACAAACACAGGATACTATTGGCAATTTGTCAGATAAAGTAAAAAGCTACATTGATCAAAAAAAGAATGAAAATGAAGAACCAACGAAGGAAGGTTTCTTTGCCCATCTGAAGCAACAGGTATCCGACGCATGGGAAGACACCAAAGACGCAGCAGAAAATGCATGGGAAAGCACTAAAAACTTTGCAGATGATGCTTGGGACAAAACAAAGGATGCTGCTAATGACATCCAAGACAATATAAAAGGAAAATAGGCCCTAAACTGCCAATCATTTTTAATTATAATTTTACGGAGAAATGGCCTCAAGATCTTGAGGCCATTTTTTTTATGCTAAACGTTTTAATGATGCTATAAAGCTGTCAACTTCTGCTTCCGGTGTTGCCCATGAAGTTATGAGTCTTATTGCTGATTTTTCTTCGTCTATTTTCTTCCAGACATAAAAATCAAATTCTTCAGTAAGCTTTTCAATCCAGGAATTTGGAATAATCGGAAATAGCTGATTGCTATAGGAATCTGTAAGGAAACTACAATGATAAGCTTCAAATGCAGCTTTTATTTTCATTGCTTTCTGATTAGCGGATTTTGCAAGGTCAAAATAAAGATTATCTTTCATCAGTTCCATAAACTGAATACCAATTAGTCTTCCTTTGGCCAGTAATGCTCCTTTCTGCTTTACATGAAATCCAAAATCTTCCTTCAATTCCGGATTTACAATAACAATAGCTTCTCCTATCAATGCTCCGTTTTTGGTTCCGCCCAGATAAAATACATCTGCAAGACGTGCTATATCTTCCGGAGTTACATTAGCATTTTCTACAGTCAGTGCATGACCAAGACGAGCTCCATCTATAAATAAGTATAAATTATTCTCTTTACAAAATTCAGACAAAGCTTCCAGCTCTTCAAGAGTATAATGTGTTCCTAATTCTGTTGTATTCGAAATATACAACATCTTGGGCTTTACAACATGTGGCTGATTGGTTACCGTATCCAGAACTTCTCTACAAGCTTCCGGAGAAAGTTTCCCATCTTCGGACCGTGCTGCATGAACTTTGTGTCCCGTAGCCTCTATAGCTCCTGCTTCGTTGGTAAATATATGTCCGGACTCTGCAGAGATAACAGACTGATGTGGCCTTAGTATTGAAGAAATCATAAGAAGGTTTGCTTGTGTACCTCCGGAAACAAAGTAAATATCTGCTTCCGGGGTATTAAACCTTTCTTTGATCATATCTCTTGCTATGGCAGAATATTGATCGCCACCATAACCAACTTGTTGTTCTCTGTTTGTCTCAACCAATGCTTTCAGAATATTTGCATGACATCCTTCTGCATAATCATTTTTAAAACTAAATCTATTCATTATCATTTATACCGTTTCAGTAATATCTTTTACGTTACCTGTTCTCTTCAATACTCCCCAGCTCTGTAACTCTCCTTTCAGTGCTTTTCTCAGTGATTTAAATAATACAATAAGCATCAACCAACGGTAAATAATACGCTGTGGAATTAGCCATATAATCTTCATAAAGCTTGCTTTCTCCATAACAAGAGCAAAGCCTAAAGCCAGGGCATCAATAATAAGGAATAATAAGTAATAAATCCCTATTTTTTCAGCACTTCCTGTGAACAATCCTATCACCATCAGCAGATCTGCCAAAGGAGAAAAGAAAGGTATAATATATTTGAAGACTAACATATCTGGTAACGCTATCATTCCTAAGCCTTTAAACTTCGGATTAAAGAAAGCATCTTTATTCTTCCAGAAGGTTTGTAATACCCCAAATGTCCAACGGAAACGTTGTTTCATAAACTGTTTCAGTTTTTCCGGAGCTTCGGTATAGGCAATAGCTTCCGTTTCGTTACTTACGAAATATCCTTTACGTAAAATCTTTATGGTAAGATCACAGTCTTCAGCCAGCGTATCTGTACTGAATCCGCCAACTTCTTCAATTGCTTGTTTTTTAAACAATCCTATTGCTCCCGGAACTACAGTAATTGCATTGAAAGCTTCGAATGCTCTTCTGTCAAAATTCTGACTACCTATATATTCCGTAGATTGCCATTGAGTAATTAGATTGATCTCGTTTCCAACTTTTACATTACCAGCAACAGCACCAACATTTTTATCAGCATTACGGTACATGTTTTCCATCATCAGACGCACCGCATTAGGCATCAACTGGGTATCCGCATCTATACATACTACATAGTCCGATATCGAACAGGCTATACCATAGTTAAGTGCAGAAGCTTTGCCTCCGTTTGCTTTGCTCAATAAAGTGATATTGGCATGCCCATTAAAAGCTTCAAATGCTTTACTGTAGGTTTCATCTTTACTTCCGTCATCAATAAAGATAATATGGAAGTTAGGATAATCACATTTCAATAAATTTTTAAGCGATTTTACAATGTTTACTTCTTCATTGTATGCTGGCACAATAATATCGACCTGCGGAAACTCGGTTAATATAACTTTAACCTGATGTTTTTCCTTTTGATATGATCTGTAAGAATATACCATCAGCCATATGAAACGAAGTGCCCCCAACACCATAAAAACAATAAACATAGCAAAGAAAAGGTATCCCAAATAATATCCGCCTATGGCAATAGCACTTGTAACCTGGAAAATGTAATAACCCTTAGTTTTTGGTACTGGTGGCATTACCTGATCCTTCTTCATCCCAAGAAGATTGGCTACTGTTGTAAACTTATAGCCCTTTTTCTGAAAGTATTCTATTATTCTTGGCAAAGCTTGTATTGTAGCTTCTCTTGGACCACCGGCATCATGTAACAAAATAATATTACCATTCCCCTGACTTCTGATTACTCTATTGACAATAGTATCAGCATTGAAGCCTTTTATTTCGCCTGCCTGCCAGTCTTCCGGGTCTATACTTTCTCCTACAGTAAGATAATTTCGCTCTCTGCTATCTGCCACAGGAATTATTTCCTGTAATGTTTCGGGTTCACTATCTGCATTGAAAGGTGCCCGGAACAAAATTGTACTATGCCCGGTAATACTTTCTATCAGCAAACGGGTAGCATCCATTTCCATTTTACTCCGTTGTGGGCTTACTTCCGCCATATTCGGGTGAGTAAAAGTATGGTTACCTATTTCATGCCCTTCACGGTAAATGCGTTTTACCAAAGGTATATTCTGCTCTGCCTGAATACCCAATACAAAGAATGTTGCCGGAACCTTATATTTAGACAAGATATCCAAAATTTTCGGTGTATATTCGGGATCTGGCCCATCATCGAAAGTAAGAACCATTACCTTTTCATTATCTTTCGGCTTACCCCATTTTTTTACCACAAACATAGATGGCAGCTTTACATACTGCTCATCTGTGATCAGCATATGTTCTTTATCTACAACTGGTCTTATAAGTCCTGTATCCGGGCGGGAGGCCACATCCAAAATTTCTCCTTCTCCCATGTAATCTACATCAGAACTGCTGGCAACATGTTGAAGTTTGTTAAAGTCGAAATCCTGCATTCCTTTTTTGCTGACATCTCTTTTATAAAAACTCCACAATCTGTTATCTTCACTTCCTAATCTCCACAACGCTGTCCCTCCAAGTCCATACTCGGCAGCAAATCTTAGTGTATTGAAATTGGTTACAGCATCAGTAAATTCTACATGGTGTAAACTCCCCTGCTGATCTTTATAATCATAATGCAGGTTATAAGTGTCATTATCAAATACAACTTTTGAGTTTGTCTCCCGCGCTGTGGACAAAGCTTCCTGATAAGTAACGTCTGTTGCTGCTTTAGCTCCTGCTTTCCAATCGTAACCGTAGCCAGCCAGTCCTAATACTATTTTCTCGGAAGGAATATTTTTAGCCACCTGATCTACTGCAGCTTCTATCCATTTCTGGCTGGAAACCGGACCAGGCTTGGTATCATTGCTAAACTCGTCATAGGCCATCAGAAAAATATAGTCGTTGTAACGGTTAAGCTGGTCATAATTATAATCTTCATTGAACGGCATTACATCCTGAGTTACCAATAAACCTTCTTTATGAAATGCGTTATATAAATTTTTCTGAAAATTAATCAGTGGCTCATTCGTAGGTTCTGATAAATTCTCCAGGTCTATATTGATACCGCTAAAATCATTGACCTTTACATAATGCAAGAGATCTTTAATGAATTGATCCTGCTTTTTCTGATCAGTCAGAATAATATGAATTCCTCTCGGATCGAAATTACCTTTGTAATTATTTGAAAGCATCGGTAAAACTTTAACCTTAGATGCCTTTATAAGGTTGAAGCCTCGTTTGTCTATATCCAATTGCAGCTTTCCATCGGGATGGATAAAAAACCATTCCGGAATAATCATGTTTAGCTTGTTGATACTTCTTCTGAGGGAAAAATAAGATTGTGCATCCCACGCAACATAATAAGCAGCACGGATAGGTGCGGCCATATTATAATCTATAGTTGCCGCTTTTAGTTTAGAATTATGAACTTTTAGTCCCTTTTTCTGATGCTTTTTAATATATTCTCTAAATCCCTGATATTTACGAATACTTTTACTTTCATTCGCTGTGGTTTTACTCAGAAGTACATCCTGAGAGATTTTACCAGACGTATTCAGATTCGGAATGCTGGGTATGAAGGCTTTTCTAAAAGCGATAAACAATATAATCCCTGAAAGAATTAGTATAAACACGAGAATGCGGGAAGCCCATTTGAACCGTTTCCATCGTGTAGGACTGTTGGTCTGAAAAATTTGCATTTAATTAATAAGTAGTGTTACAAAGATACTTCACGAGCAATAAATATTATACCGTTTTTTATAATACACGGAAAATTATTACATAATTAACACTGCTTAAAAATAGATTAAAACAAAGTCTGTAGATGGCAAAATTGGTCTAATTATTTTTTTGGTTTAAATTTGGGGTATGAATTCTCTGACTAAAGAAAATTACTTGAAAGCCTTATTCCATTTAGCCAATAGCGAAAATGAAATATCGGTAAAAGACCTTAGCGATAATCTGGGGATACGTATGCCCAGTGTAAATAGTATGATGAAGAAATTTTCAACGGAAGGCTGGGTCATCTACGAAAGTTATAAACCGCTTATCCTTACTGAACAAGGAAGGCGAAAAGCTGCTTTAATTGTAAGAAAGCATCGTCTTACAGAAATGTTTCTGGTAGAAAAAATGGGATTTGGATGGGAAGAAGTACACGATATTGCAGAGGAAATAGAACATATCCAATCACCTGTTTTCTTTGATAAAATTGATGAAATTCTGAACTTTCCAAAAACAGATCCTCATGGCTCTCCTATTCCGGACAAGGAAGGAAATATCATTAAAAATAATTAT
The DNA here is from genome assembly GCF_003058195.1 of Elizabethkingia sp. YR214. GTDB lineage: Bacteria > Bacteroidota > Bacteroidia > Flavobacteriales > Weeksellaceae > Elizabethkingia. The sequence goes on along the minus strand of NZ_QBUH01000009.1, from coordinate 80,232 downwards.
TTCAAACTTAGTGAATGTAAAATTGGTGAGTCTGTAGAATTTGTAGGACTAACAGCTTCTTCGGATGATTTTTTACGATTCCTGAATAACAAAAAATTGCCTTTGGGCACCTCTATCACAATCTTAGAAAATGAGCCTTTTGATGGTAGTAAACGTGTAAAATACGACGATCAGGAAGAAAGCTTCAGTCAGGTTGTTCTCGAAAAAATACTAGTAAAAAAGCAGTGAAAAAATTTTAAATGAACCTTGTCAAGGTTTTTCTCAAAATAAAAAACTCCCTTTCGGGAGTTTTTTTATTTTATAACTTAAAGATTGGCTTATTTACCTCCTTTTAGTTCTTTAGCTTTATCTTGCTTACCTAAGCTGTTATAAACAGTCTTAAGAGTATCTACAACATCCGCTTCGTTAGGTGTTAGAGTATTTAGTTTCTCTAAGTATGGTAAAGCTTTTGAGAATCTTACTTTTCTTTCAGCAATGATTTTGTTAGCTTCATCAATTTTACCAGCTTTTCTTGCAACATTGTAAGCATCTACAATTTTAGCATCAGCTTTACCGTTTAAGTAAAGGTTGAATACTAATCCTTGTAATGCAGGTACATAGTTAGGGTCAATTTCTAAAGCTTTTTTAAATGAAGCTTCAGCATCTGTTACAGTTGCAGGATTGTTAGACTGAATAACACCAAGGTTAGACCAGTTTAATTTATCACCCGGGTTCTTAGCAACTGCTTCTTTAATTGTTTGTTCAAGCTTAGAGCTATCACCAGTTCTTGAATAAGCAGATAATTTAAGATCATTCATCTTAGCATTGTTCGGGAACTTAGCAAGACCTTTCTCAATAAGAGCTACAGCTTCGCTGTTCTTGTTATCATCCAACATTAAAGCAACTGCAGTTTCATATAATTCTTCTTCAACACTTTTAGATGTATCAGTTTTAAAATCTGCATAGTCAGGAGATTTTTTCACTAATTCGAAAGAAGACTTATCCAGGTTTTCTCTCTGGTTAGTTTTCTTGTTAAGTGCTGAATAAGTTGTTTTGATACCCGTATATCCAGAATTGATAAGATCTTGATAAAGAGCAATAGATTCTGATTTTTTGTTTCCTAAAGCATAGCTGATTGCTGCATAATATTTGTAAATATCATCAGGCTGACCTGCTGCTTTAAGTAAATCGTTTACCTGAAGAAATTTTTCAGCTGCAACCGGATAGTTTTTAGCATCATATTCTTTCTGAGCTTCTCCACTTACTTTTTGTAATAAAGGGTTTACAGCTGCACCAACGTTTCCTGCTAATGAAGGAGAATAAGTTTCTTCTTTCAACTGTAGTCCAGCTCCGTCTTTATCAGCTTCTGCTTTACCTACGAAATAAACTTTATTTTTATTGTTGTCTTTACCTGCAAATATTTTATTCGTCTTAAGATCAGAAATTTTAGCTAAAACTGCTGCACCTTCAGATGTTTTGCCAGACTTTATTAAAGCTATACCTTTTGCATAGTAGTATTGCTCTTGTACAGAAGGCTCTAACAAATACATTTTTCCCTGTAAGGCACTATCTGCAGCCGAAATCTGAGATAAAGCTTCTGAAGCATTACCTCCGTCTGCTGCTTTTACAGCGTTCTGAATTTCTTTTTTCTGTGCAAAAGCCAGTGAAACTGATACTAATGCTGCACTCAAAAGGATTTTTTTCATATTTCTATTATTAAACTTTTATTCTTCAATATTTTCTGTCCCGTCTTCCTTAAATAATTCTCCGGTAGCGATATCATCCGAAGCATTTGGGATCACAGTGTTCTCATCACCTTCTTCCAATTCTTCTTCGTCCTCTACAGATTTATCTACTTCGATTTTAGCAATCGCAGCAATTGCATCATTACCTTTAAGGTTGATCAGACGAACACCCTGAGTATTTCTACCCATTACACGCATTTCTTCAACGCTCATTCTAATAGCAACCCCAGATTTGTTAATAATCATAAGGTCATGTTCATTAGTAACGTTATTTATTGCAATTAATTGTCCTGTCTTATCAGTAATATTTAATGTAATAACACCTTTACCACCTCTGTTAGTGATTCTGTAGTCTTCTACAGCTGTACGCTTACCATATCCGTTTTCAGAAACAACCAATACAGTTTCGTTTTCTTTATCACTAATCGCGATCATTCCGATTACTTCATCGTTGTCTTCCATAGTAATACCTTTCACACCGATAGAAGTACGACCTACTGATCTTACTTTCTCTTCAGGGAAACGGATACACTTACCATTCTTAGTAGCAATCATAATTTCGGAAGTTCCGTCTGTTAATCTTGCTCCCAGTAATTGGTCGTCTTCACGGATTTCAATTGCATTAATACCATTTACACGAGGTCTGGAATATGCTTCCAATGAGGTTTTTTTGATGGTTCCGTTTTTGGTAATCATCACAACGCTCATCTTCTCTACATACTCAGTATTTTTAAGATCATCCGTTCTTAGATAAGCTTTAATCTTATCATCCGGTTCTATATTGATAAGGTTCTGAATTGCCCTTCCCTTAGCCGTTTTAGATCCTTCCGGAATTTCGAATACTCTTAACCAGTAACATTTACCTTTTTCAGTAAAGAATAACATATACTGGTGGTTTGTAGCAGCTACAATATATTCAAGGAAGTCAGCATCTCTAGTCGTTGCACCACGATTACCAACACCTCCTCTGGACTGAACTTTATATTCGTTTACCGGCGTTCTCTTAATATAACCAGCGTGAGAAATAGTAAGAACAACCTGCTCATTCGGGATGAAATCTTCAATATTCATTTCTCCACCAGCATAGTCGATCTCAGTTCTTCTTTCGTCACCGTATTTATCTCTGATTTCGATTAATTCACTTTTAATGATCTCATATTGTAAATCCGGAGTTGCAAGAATATCTTCCAAACGCTTGATTAAGTTCATAATCTCTTCATATTCTTCACGGATCTTATCCAGCTCCATTCCGGTTAGTCTCGCCAACCTTAGATCAAGTATCGCTTGTGCTTGAATATCAGAAAGTTCGAACTCTTCAATTAAACCTGTTTTTGCTTCCTGAGGGTTTGCAGAATGACGGATGATTGAAATAGCTTTATCTAAAGCATCCTGAGTTCCGATAACCTTCATGAAACCTTCAAGGATATGCGCTCTTTCTTTTGCTTTCTTCAGTTCGTATTCCGTTCTGCGGATAATTACCTCGTGACGGTGCTCTACGAAATGATGAATAATCTCCTTCAGGTTCAGCTGTTGCGGGCGGCCTGCCACCAATGCAATATTATTAACGCTGAAAGAAGTCTGAAGCGATGTATATTTATAAAGAAGGTTTAGTACAACATTTGGGATAGCATCCATTTTCAGTTCGTATACAATACGAAGACCTTTTCTGTCGGATTCATCACGAATCTCATAGATACCCGGAATTTTGTCTTCTTTTACCAGTTCCGCAGTTCTGGCAATCATCTCAGCTTTGTTTACCTGGTAAGGAATTTCGGATACAATAATTGCATCACGGTTACCGATTTGTTCAAAGCTTACTTTAGCACGAAGAACGATTCTTCCTCTTCCTGTATGGAAAGCATCTCTTACACCATCATAACCATAGATAATACCTCCGGTTGGGAAGTCTGGTGCAATAATATACTGCATCAGATCATCTATCGTTATCTCTTTATCATCAATATAAGCGCAGATTGCATTTATAGATTCTGTAAGGTTGTGTGGCGCCATATTGGTAGCCATACCTACTGCAATACCGGAAGTACCGTTTACTAGAAGAGCTGGCACTCTTGTAGGAAGCACTTTTGGTTCCTGTAAAGAGTCATCAAAGTTATTCTGAAAATCAACTGTTTCCTTATCCAGATCAGAAAGTATCTCATCTGAAATCTTTTTAAGTCTTGCTTCAGTATAACGCATTGCTGCAGGCGGGTCACCATCCATGGAACCGTAGTTACCCTGCCCGTCTACCAATGGATAGCGTAGAGACCATGGCTGCGCCATACGCACCATAGCATCGTAAACCGAGCTATCACCATGCGGGTGGTACTTACCTAATACATCTCCAACAATTCTGGCAGACTTTAAGTATTTTCTGTTAGAAAAAACGCCTAAACCGTACATACCGTAAAGTACTCTTCTGTGTACAGGTTTCAGACCATCTCTTACGTCCGGTAACGCTCTGGACACGATAACCGACATCGAATAATCGATGTAAGAGGATTTCATTTCATCAACAATGTTGATAGGAATTAGCTTTTCTCCTTCTGTATTCATTCTTTATATTTAAAATAAATCGGGAAAATCATACAAAAAACTGATTTTCACACTCCTGAAGTTCAGGATTTAAACAACGGGCTAATTTACGTTTTTTTTACCTAATATTGCCCCTGAAATGAAGCATATTTAATTTTAAAAATCATAAAATTTCTTAAAAATGAGTGTTCTTAGCGTTACCTTTCATGTTGAAAGTACAGTACAGCCGCAATGGTATGATTTTCTGGAGAAGGAATTTCCGGCATTAGTAGAAAATCTGTATGATGTAGAAAAGTTTATTTTCTCAGAAGTGGACAGCGATTATATCCAGGAAGGTAAAAATTATAATCTATTACTAATCTTCAATGATCATGAAATCAGAAGCGGATTCCTGTTGAATGAAATGCAGAATTTAAGCGAAATTATTCACAAAAAATTCTCTCAGGAACAAGTAATGATCTTCATTACGGAGCTGAATCCGATTACCAAAAGATTATAAATAACAAAAGAGCCGGAGAAAATTATAATCTCCGGCTCTTTTCAATTTATTCAAAATTTAATTTTATCTATTCTTTGAAATATTTTTCAATAAAAATCTATCAATAGAAAACCTTCCGCTTCCTTCTATAAACAGTGCAACGGAAATTCCTATCACTAATAAATCGAACTGACACCCCTCTCCTTTTTGTGTCCCGAACCAGTTCATAAAAAAACCGTTTTGCAGATGAGAAGTTATCATTATTCCAAGCATTAATCCAGTAAATGCAGCTGCCCAAAAGCGTGTTGCAAAACCAATAAGAAAGCATAGAGAACCCAAAAACTCGATCAGGATAACAAGCAGCGCAACAATCCAGGGAAGTTCCATTTTTTCTGTAAAAAGATGCAATGTATTGGTAAATCCCATTCCGCCAAACAATCCAAAAGTTTTTTGCAAGCCATGCGGAATAAAAACCACACCCAAACTAAATCTTAAAATAAAACCAGTTAAAGAATCTGATGTTTTAAATAATTTTTCTTTCATTTTTTTAAATATATTTTCATTCGAATAATTAACTACTCTAAGCCTAATTAAATATACTAGCAGCCAGGAAAACACCATAATTTTGCTTACTCTGCTTTTCCGGACCGTACGCATCCCAGTTTGCCCCAAATCCAAAACGGATATCTTTGTAACTAAGACCTAATCTTAGCATAAGGTAACTTCTTGCATGTTCTCCGGAATTTGGATTTTGTGCATAAAGTCCCTGTACTCTGGAATATATTTTCCAATTCTCATTAATTTCCGGCTTATATTCTGCCATTACAAAACCTTCTGCATTACTATTCTTTGACAAATCAATCCGTGGTCCTATACTCAGTAAAAGAGATTTATAATTGAGTGTATACATTAAAGCCGAAGTAGGCCGCAATCCTGTGGTTGGCGTATAATGCATACCACCAAATAGCCGCAATCCTTTTACTATTTCAAAAGTGATATTTGCCTGACTCATGGCATCCTTTGAATTTGTTTCATTCCATTTTGAGGAAATATTTGTAACACTGAAAAATCCTAACCAGGGAACTAACCGGAAAGATTTATTGATAATCATCTGAGATGCTATTCCAACGTCTCCGGTAAGAACTTCTATTGTTACAGGTGGATTCAGAATTTTTTCGCTCCTTTCTTCCTGAGCAAAGGACATAAAACAGGATAAGAAAAAAAACCCGATAGTATTTCGTTTTAACGTTTCCATTTCTGGCTAATTATTATCCTGCAAAGTTCTGCTACTGAACATTGCATAACCAAAACAGAAAAATCAATTAATAGGACAAATCAATCATTTGTCTATATTCAGTAGGACTTTGTACTGCATGTTTTTTAAAAAAACGGGAAAAATAAGAAGCATCTTCGAATCCTAATGTAAAAGCTACTTCTGCAACAGAATATTGTGACATAGACAATAGAGCTTTTGCTTCCATTAGTAAAGCTTCATTAATAAGATCAGATGCAGTTTTACCTATAGTGCTTTTCACACATTTATTCAGATGATTAGGGGATACATTGAGTAATTTAGCATACTCCTGTGCAGTATGGATATCTTGAATATGACTTGTGATAAGCTTCCTGAAACGTAGCGTAAGCGTTTCCTTTGGAGAAAATACAGGCAGTGGTTTGCTTTGTATAAAATGGTGAAGCTCACTTATCAGTGTAGAAAAGTATGCCCGAATCAGATTAACATTATTATCTTCTTCATATAACTGAAAAATCTGCCCTAATATCCATTTCACTCTGTATTTGTGATCATTGTCCAATTGAACAGCCGGGCTACTCGTCAGTTCAGTGTAATGAAAAATTTCTTTCAGTTGCTTTGCAACAATTCCGCTTTCTACAATAAACTCATCTGAGAAATGACAGTAAAATCCCTGAACATCTTGAGTATTACGAATAATTGTTCTTATCTTATATACCGGCAAAAACATAAACATACCTTCGCCAATAATATAAGAATCCGAACACACCATTTTCTCCAACTCTCCTTTACTTACAAATACAAAATCATTAACTGTTTTTCGGTGTGGCAGAGACGGCATTCTGGCATGACTACTCAGTACAGAAAGAGGTTCTATAAAAAATTTATTAAATATTTTTCCGGTTCCAACTCTTTCTACATCAAGAATAGATTTGAATTTATCAGGTTCATATTGAGGGATACGCTGCATTCTCAGGTATAAATTATACGATGAACTAAACTACAAATTTATTTTATAGCATACCATCCAATATACTCTTAAATACAAAAATTCCCCAGCCATAAACGGATAAGGAATCTGAAAATATTTTAAAACTTTATAGTTAATGTTTTATACAACACTAAGAAAAGCCATTGTATCTACATTATCTGCATAAACATCCAGTCCTGGTTTCTGAGCTTCACCGAAAGAAACTGATGCTAATCCCAATGTGTCTTTAGCAACTACACATTGTATTTCTTCCTGATGTTCACTAATAAAAGCTTTTACATCATCAAGGCTTTTATACCTGCTAAAATTAATTACCGAAAGCGGACTAAACAAATCTTCACCCTCACGAAGCATTACAAAATTATTATCCCAGAAAGCTTCCTGGTTTAATAAATATACAGCTCTGTTATAATCATAATTATTGGCATATTTATTATGGTTAATAACATCTTTAAAATTCAAGAAATTTTCAAAAAGGCGCTCTAATTTAAAGTCTTCAGGAATAAAGAGCCTTGTAACGTTACGACATCCTAACCCGAAATAACGGAAAATATCTTCCGCTAATAACTGCAACTCTTCATCGGTTTCATCTCCATTTAAAACAGCTACTGATGTACGGTTCTTACGAATAATATTTTGATAATCTTTGAAATAAAACTCCAGATACCTTGCCGTATTATTACTTCCTGTAGCAATTACAGCATCAAAATTTTCAAGTCTTTCTACAAATTCATACTCAACTCCATCTTCTGTAGAATCATTCCATATTTTCATCAGAAACGGAATTAATAATCTATCTTTGGAAGAAAGTTTTATCACCGGAATATGTCCGGATAATACAACACACATTACATCGTGAAATCCTACCAATGGCAGGTTACCAGCTAAGATAAGCCCTACTCTTTTTGAAGTATCTGAAAATGGGTATTTATCTGTCCAACTGCTGATTGCAGTCTCATTAAGAACTTCTGCTAAACTTTCCAAAGCATATCTCAAACTATCCTGAGTAAACCATGGATTTTCTATTTCTGATCTTAACAACAATCCCTGAAATTCCTCTTCCAGAGGTGTATAATTGTTATTATTTTTTTTTAAGAACTTTTTCAAAAAACTTCCTAAACCTCCTAACCCCCGAATTTTAGCTTCCTTATTCATAATCTGGTGAAAAATTTTTATCTTTGTGCAAATTTAACAAAAATTAAAGAGCAATGGCCATTAAAATAACGGATGAATGTATTAACTGTGGAGCTTGTGAGCCTGAATGCCCTAACACTGCGATATATGAAGGAGCTGTAGACTGGAAAGCCGCTGACGGAACCAACCTAAAAGGAACCGTAACGATGACATCAGGTCTGACTATAGATGCTAATGCCCCACAAGAACCTGTTAGTGATGATGTATACTTCATTGTAACAGATAAATGTACTGAATGTAAAGGTTTCCATGAAGAGCCTCAATGTGCTGCTGTATGTCCTGTAGACTGCTGTGTACCAGATGAAGATCATGTAGAAACTGAAGAAGAGCTGCTTGAGAAAAAAGCTTTTTTACACGGAGAATAAAAATACCGCTCACTAATTGTGAGCGTTTTTTTTCAATAATAAAGACTTTATAAAAACAATATAACACCAAATTTAGTAATGAAGAAACATAATTTTAGCGCCGGTCCTTGTATTCTGCCTCAGGAAGTTTTTCAGAAAGCTTCAGAAGCTATTTTAGATTTTAACGGAATGGGACTTTCCCTTCTGGAAATCTCACACAGAAGCAAAGAGTTTGTTGCCGTAATGGATGAAGCGCGTGCTATTGTAAAAAGATTAATGAAGCTTGGAGACGATTATGAAGTACTCTTCCTTCAAGGTGGTGCAAGCCTTCAATTTGCAATGGTTCCTTTCAACCTTATGAAAACAGAAGGTAAAGCTGCATATCTGGACACCGGAACATGGGCTGCAGGAGCTATTAAAGAAGCTAAAAAACTAGGTACAGTAGATATCGTTGGTTCTTCCAAAGAGCAGAACTATTCATTCATTCCTAAAGATTATACTGTAGGATCCGAATACAACTATTTCCACTGTACATCCAACAATACAATTTACGGAACTCAGATGAAAGAGTTTCCTAAAACAGATACTTTAATGGTCTGTGATATGTCTTCCGATATTTTCAGCAGAGTATTGGATTTTTCACAGTTCGATTTAATTTATGCCGGAGCACAGAAAAATATGGGACCTGCCGGAGCAACATTAGTTGTTGTAAAAAAAGATATTCTGGGAAAAACAGGAAGAGATATGCCTTCTTACTTAAACTATCAGTTGCATATTGATAAAGAAAGTATGTACAATACTCCACCTGTTTTTGCTGTTTACACTTCTCTTCTTACACTTCAGTATCTGGAGCAGCATGGTGGTATAGAAGCAGCTGAAACACGCAATGAAACGAAAGCTAAATTATTATATGATGAGATCGACAGAAATCCTTTATTCGAGGGTTATTCTGTAAAAGAGGACCGTTCATTAATGAATGTTTCTTTCAGGCTTACTGACGAATCTAAAAAAGAAGCTTTCGATACAGCATGGAAAGCAGCAGGCATTAGTGGTCTTAACGGACACAGAAGTCTTGGCGGATACCGCGCAAGTCTTTACAATGCTCTGCCAATCGAAAGTGTACAGGTGTTAGTGGACGTTATGAAGTCTATTAGCTAATTAATTGATTTGAAAATTCTGTAAATTTTTAAATCTGTAAATTTGCATCTTATATGAAGGTATTAGCTAACGATGGTATTTCGGAATCGGGGGAAAAAGCATTAAAAGAAGCAGGAATTAATCTGCTGGATAATCGCGTTTCATCCGGACATCTTGCTCAGTTTATCAATGATAATGAAGTGGATGTTCTTCTTGTAAGATCCGCAACCAAAGTAACAAAAGAACTGATAGACACCTGCCCTACACTAAGAATTATAGGACGAGGAGGTATTGGCATGGACAATATTGATGTGGAATATGCGAGAGAGAAAGACATCTATGTATTCAATACGCCCCTTGCCTCTTTACGTTCTGTTGCCGAACTTGTTTTTGCTCATTTCTTTTCTTTGGCCAGAAACCTGCATGAGTCGAACAGACTGATGCCTCTGGAGGGAGAAACCAAATTCAATGAACTTAAGAAATCCTTTGCTAAAGCTTTTGAACTAAAAGGAAAAACTCTTGGGGTAATTGGAATGGGTAAAATTGGAATGGAAGTAGCTAAAATTGGAATTTCTCTGGGAATGAAAGTTTTATGTTACAACAGAACACCTAAGACCGAAGAAGTAGCACTAGACTTTTTCGATGGACAAAAGGTGAATTTCAGCTTAACTTCTGTTTCCCTTGATGAAGTAATTACACGATCTGATTTTATCAGTATCAATACAGCAAAAACACTCCATTATATTCTGGATTCTGAGGAGTTCAGTAAAATGAAAGACGGTGTATTTATTGTCAACGCAGCCAGAGGTGGTGTACTGAACGAAGTTACCCTACTGGACTTTATCGAAGAAGGCAAAATAGCTGGTGCCGCACTGGATGTTTTTGAAAACGAACCTAATCCCGAACTTCCTTTATTAATGAACCCTGCTTTATCACTTAGTCCTCATATTGGAGGCAGCACGATTGATGCGCAGGAAAAAATTGGAATGGAATTAGCAGAACAACTAATTAAACTTAAACTATAATAGAAAGAAATGCCTTTATTTAAACCCTTTCGAGGCATAAGACCTCACCATGATTTGGTTGAAACATTTACAACAGCATCTATAGATAACTTCACAGAAGAAGAACTACATCTAAAAGCTGGCGTGGACGATTCTTATGTCCAAATGCTAAAGCCTTTTGTATGCAGCAAATCAAAAGATGTAGACCGAAACTTACGAAAGGTCAGAACTAATTTTGAAGAGCTGTTTCAGGATAAAAAACTATCTCAGGACAATGCCGCATTTTATCTTTACGAACAGATAATGCCGGATAAAACAGTTTACCGTGGTCTTCTGGGCCTAACATCTGTGGATGATTTCTGGAATGGAAAAATAAAGAAACACGAAGCAACCATAACGCAGAGAAAGGAAAAGTTTGCCCATTACCTGGATAAAGTAAAAATTCAGGCTGAACCGGTATTGCTTACCTACCCTTCCAATTCCAAGATAGAAGTATTGATGAATCTGGAAGAGAAAAACGTCCCGGTTGCTAACTTTACAGATAAAAATGGCGTTCGCCATAAGTTATGGAGAATAGATAATCGTCTGAAACTTCAGCAATATAAAGAGGTAATCGAACAAATCGATTCATTCTACATTGCCGATGGTCACCACAGAATTGGTTCGGCAGCACTAAATGCCAAAAACCATCTGGATAAAGGTAAAAAACATACCGGACAGGAAGGCTTCAATTATGTGTATAGTTATATCGTTTCTAACCAGTCTATTAAAATCCACGATTATAACCGTCTGATAAAAGACCTGAATGGCTTATCTACTGAACAATTCCTAAAGTCTTTAGACAAGTTCTTCGTTATTCACGAAAAAGGAGATGTACCCTATTATCCTTCACAAAAATATCATTTGAGTATGTATGTAGATGGTAAATTCTACAGTCTTCATATCAAACATGATCTTAGAAATAAAACCGGAGGCTTAGAGGATCTGGATCATTACTTCTTGGAACGTAACGTGATTAAAGAAGTTTTGGGAATGGAAACCAAACTAAGTGATAGAATTGGCTTCTCTAAAGGTAACTCTACAGTAGAAGGTATTGCTGAAATCAAGCAATTGGTAGATAATGGTGAATATGCAGTAGGATTCGCTATCCACCCTTTACCATTCTCGGATTTGGTAAAAATATCGGATCTTAAACAAAAAATGCCGCCAAAATGTACTTACATTGAACCAAAACTGCTTACCGCATTGGTAATGTATGACATGAAATAATATTTTTTCCTGCAAAAATTCCTTAAATTTGATTTACTCAAAACTTGACAGGAATTGCAATGAAAAAACTAATGCTTATTCCACTCATTGCGAGTGGATTTTTTTTCGCCCAACAAAAGGACGATGCCATGGTATTCTCTAAAATATCAGGACAAATTTTAAACCACGGAGAAGCTTATGAAGAACTAAGAGATCTCACCAAAAATGTTGGCCACAGATTAAGTGGTTCTGCCGCTTATGAAAAAGCAACTCAATGGGCACTTCAACAACTAAAAAATGCTGGTGCAGATAAGGTATGGCTTCAGCCTGTAAAAGTTCCGGTATGGATAAGAGGTAAAGAATCTCTTCATATAAAAACAGCTAATGGACAATGGCAGACTGTCAATATGCTTTCGTTAGGAAATTCCGAAGGAACAAATGGTAAAGATTTAACCGGAGATATAATTCTGGTAAAAACTATTGAAGAATTCAATGCATTACCAGAAAGTGCTGTAAAAGGTAAAATTGTATTCTTTAACTATCCTTTTCGTCAGGATTTTATTCAGACTTTTGAAGGCTATGGTGATATTGGAAAATACAGATCTACAACAGCTTCTCTGGTTGCTAAAAAAGGCGGAAAGGCTGTAATTATCCGATCTTTATCTTCTGCTACAGACGATGCTCCACATACAGGAGCTATGAAGTATGAAGACGGAACAGAAAAAATACCGGCGGTAGCTATCGGACCTAGAGGAGCTGATAATCTTGCTAAACTGATACAAACACAAAAAGTAACTGCTAAGCTTAATTCCAACTGTGGAATGAAAGGTGAAGTGATGAGCAATTCTGTAATCGGAGAAATTACCGGAAATAAAGATCAGAAAGTTATCGTTGTTGGTGGACATCTGGATTCCTGGGACGTTGGTGAAGGCGCGCAAGATGACGGAGCAGGTATTGTACAATCTATAGAAGTACTCAGAACATTTAAAAAGCTTGGCGTAAAAAATAATCACACAATACGTGCTGTATTATTTGCCAATGAAGAAAACGGAAATCGCGGTGGAGAGACTTATGCAAGTAATCTTGATACAAGCAAGGAACCGCATCTTTTTGCTATAGAAAGTGATGCCGGAGGATATTCTCCCAGAGGGTTCTTTCTGGAAATGAATCCTGAGAAATCTGCACAAATCAAAAGCTGGAAACCTTTATTCGAACCTTATGGGGTTTATAATATTGTTGATTCTTATTCCGGAACAGATATTCGCCCTATGAAGAAGCACAATGTAGCTTTAGTAGGACTTATGCCTGATTCACAAAGATACTTTGATCTGCACCACTCTGCTTCTGATATTTTTGAAGCTGTTAACAGAAGAGAACTTTTGCTGGGAGCAAGTGCTATGACTCAACTGATCTATATGATTGACAAATATTGGGAATAATGCGCAAACCTTCTCTACATAAAAGTTTTGGTAATGCTTTCAGAGGGATTTTGTTCTTACTGAAAAATGAAAGAAATTTTCAGATTGAAGTATTAGGTCTTCTGGTTAACCTGTTTCTTATTGTTTATCTAAAATTAGAAAGACTGGAAATAGCGCTTATACTGATGGCATCATTCTTCGTTCTGGTTACCGAAGCTCTAAATACGTGTGTAGAGAAAATATGTGATTTTGTCCACCCTGAATACAATCAGTATATAGGTATCATAAAAGATATAGCCGCCGGAGCTGTTGTAATAGCAGTTCTTGCGGCTGTTTTAACAGGCATTTACGTTTATCTGCCTTATATAATGGATTTCGTATCCTGATAGAATAAGCTTTCTGCAAAGGTATCCTCTGCAGAGATGTAACCAATATCAAAAATCTCCTGCGTTCGTTGCTTTTTTGTCTCAAATCTCCCATAAGTACTTAGCTTATTCAATGGAATAAACCAATCGCATAGTTCAAACTTATGGTGTTCCGATCTGTACAGTAATATTTCCAAAGCGCGCTCAGTAACCGAACGGATACTCTTGATTTTATTCTGATTTAGCTTTTCCATAGGAGAAAGATATACTCCTATCATTTTCTCTACCCTATTGTTTAATAAATCTGCAGGGAAATTATTAATAATACCCCCGTCGCAATATATTTCCTCATTAATACTATATGGTGTAGCAACTCCCGGAATTGCAGCGGAAGAAATAATAGCATCTATTACTTCCGTATCTTCATCAAACACATGCAAAGTTCCTGTTCCCAAGTCTGTAGCCGTAAGCAACAACGGAATTCTGCTTTCCTTTATTTTTGAATTTCCAAATATAGGTTCCAGATAAATTCTGAAGATATCTGAACTTACAATACCCGGCTTATTAAATACCAGATGTTTCCAGTTGAAAAAATGAACAGACTGAAAGAAGGCCAGAATATCTTCCGGTGACTTTCCGTATGCATATAATGCTCCAACCAACGCCCCTGCCGATGTACCGGAAATAACATCTACTTTTATTTGCTTCTCTTCCAGAAACTTCAGCACTCCTGCATGCGCAATGCCTTTAGTTCCGCCTCCCGAAAGTACGAGCCCTGTTCTGTAATCCATTTAATAATTTTGTGTTGTAAAAATTTGGTTTATAAAATTATAAAATCCACAGCAACTGCTGTGGATTTTAATTATTTTTCACATAATATTTATATTACGTTTATATTATATGTGAATTACTTCTCCATAAGCAGCTGCTACCGCTTCCATTATCGCTTCAGATAATGTTGGGTGCGGGTGGATAGATTTAATGATCTCATGACCTGTAGTTTCTAATCTCCTTGCTACAACAGCTTCAGCTACCAATTCAGTAACACCTGTACCAATCATATGGCAACCTAACCATTCACCATATTTAGCATCGAAAATTACTTTTACGAAACCATCAGTATCACCATTTGCTGTAGCTTTACCACTAGCAGAGAACGGGAATTTACCTACTTTTATTTCGTATCCTTTTTCTTTAGCTTGTTTTTCTGTTAAACCAACAGATGCAATTTCAGGAAGACAGTAAGTACAACCTGGAATATTGCCATAATCGATTTTATCTACATGCATTCCTTTGATTTTCTCTACACAAGTAATACCTTCAGCAGATGCTACGTGAGCTAGTGCCTGAGTAGGGATAATATCTCCGATTGCATAGTAACCCGGTACATTTGTCTGATACCATTCATTTACTAAAACTCTTCCTTTATCTGTTTTAATACCAACTTCTTCAAGTCCGATATTTTCAAGATTTGCCTGGATACCTACTGCAGAGAGTACAACATCTGCTTCAAGGATAACTTCACCTTTAGCCGTTTTTACTTTAGCTTTTACGCCTTCACCTGTTGTATCTACGCTTTCAACAGAAGAATTTGTCATTACCTCGATTCCCGCTTTTTTCAATGATTTTTCTAAGTGCTTAGATACTTCTTCATCTTCTAAAGGAACAATGTTTGGTAAGAATTCTACTACAGTAACTTTAGTTCCCAGACTTGAATAGAAATAAGCGAACTCGACACCAATAGCTCCAGAACCTACAACAATCATAGATTTTGGTTGCTCTGGTAAGCTAAGTGCCTGACGGTAGCCGATTACTTTTTTGCCATCCTGCGGAAGGTTTGGCAATTCACGGGAACGTGCACCAGTTGCTAAAATAATATTCTGACCTGCATAAGTTTGTTTTTTACCTTCAGCATCTGTAACTTCTACTTTCTTGCCAGGTAATACTTTTGCAGTACCTAAGATTACATCGATTTTGTTTTTCTTCATCAGGAACTCGATACCCTTGCTCATTTTGTTAGCAACGCCACGGCTTCTCTGGATGATGTTCGGGAATTCAAAACTTGGTTCTACTTTATTAAGACCATATTCTTCAGCATGTTCTATATATTTGAAAACCTGTGCAGACTTCAATAAAGCTTTTGTTGGAATACAACCCCAGTTAAGGCAGATACCACCAAGATTCTCTTTCTCTATAATTGCAGTTTTGAAACCCAATTGGGAAGCTCTGATTGCAGTAACATAACCACCAGGTCCACTTCCTATAACAATAATATCGTAATTCATTGGAAAAAATTTTATTGCGAATTTACGAAAAAGATTGTGAAAAAAATAGCGAAACTAAAAACGAACAAATGAGAATAAACAGCTTATTACAGATTTTGCAAAAAAGAGAATATACCCAAAGCTGGCAATACTTTATGTCTCAATTCAATAGTCAATAAAAAAAGCCTGTTTCAGTTATTGAAACAGGCTTTTATAAGGAATTTACAATTTTATCTTTTTGCTTCCAATAGCTGCATGAACTGGTCTAATTTAGGAAGAACAATAATTTCTGTTCTTCTGTTCTCAGATTTGCCCATCGGCGTATTGTTATCTGTTTTAGGAACATATTCGGAACGTCCTCCGGCTGTCATTCTGGAAGGATTAACTGCGAATTTAGTCTGAAGCATTCTTACAACTGAAGTTGCACGCAATGCGGACAGATCCCAGTTATCTCTGATTAATGCATTCGGCTTCATCGGATCTGTATCAGTGTGTCCTTCTACCATTACATCGTAATCACTATAATCATTGATTACACGTGCTACTTTCTCTAATACAGTCTCAGCTGTAGGCAAGATTTCGTAGCTACCGGATTTGTATAACATTTTATCGGATAATGAAATGAATACAACACCTTTCTGAACTTTAATATCGATATCCTGATCATTGATATTATCAAGAGATCTTTTCAGTTTGTTGGATATTGCAATATTCAGAGAGTCCTGCTTAGATCTTGCATCTTGTAATCTCTTGATGTAATCCTGAGATTCTTTGATCTGACCAATCAGCTTCTCTATGTTCATAGATCCTTTGTTGCTGTTGCTTGCACAATCTTTTAGGCTTTCCTGTAAAATTACATTTTGATTTTTAAGCAAATTAATTTGCTCTTCCAATGAAGAAACTCTTACTTTCTGGCTCTGAATAAGGCTTTCTTTCTGCCCTGAATCGTTCAGACATTTCTGATAATCTGTTTGTAATGCTTCTAACTTTTTCTGAGTTCCGCATGAAGTTAATGCTAACCCTAAACCACCTGCTAAAACAAATTTCAATATATTATTCATAATAAAATATTTATTAAATCTCCGGATATTTTGTTGGATTCGACTCACGCACTAATGCATAAATTTTCTCCACTATATCATCTGCCGAAGGTTTGGAGAAATAATCTCCGTCTGAAGCGTATGCTGGTCTGTGATCTTGTGCTGCTATTGTCAAAGGTTCTGAATCTAAATGTCTGAACGCTTTTTGTTTTTCAATAACCTGCTGGAGAATGAAAGCTGTTGCACCTCCCTGTACATCTTCATCTACCACTACCAAGCGGTTTGTTTTCTTTACACTTTCCAGAATATCTTCAGATATATCAAACGGCATCAATGACTGAATATCTATTACTTCAATATTCACGCCAAGTTTTTCTAATTCCGCTGCTGCTTCCATTACAACTCTCCACGTAGAACCGTAAGTTACTACTGTAGCGTCTGTTCCTTCTTTTGTAATTTCTACTTTACCTACCGGTACCGTAAATTCACCTAAGTTGTTTGGCAACTTTTCTTTCAGGCGGTATCCATTCAGAGTTTCAATAATAAGAGAAGGTTCATCCGACTGCAACATTGTATTGTAGAAACCTGCAGCTTTGGTAAGATTTCTTGGTACCAATACATGAATACCTTTTATTAAGTTCAGAATTCCTGCCATTGGCGATCCCGAATGCCAAATTCCTTCTAAACGGTGACCTCTTGTACGTACAATAACCGGAGCTTTCTGCCCACCTTTCGTACGGTAATGAACTGTCGCCAAATCATCACTCATTCCCTGAATACAGTAAAGCAAATAGTCAAGATACTGGATCTCTGCGACAGGACGAAGTCCTCTCATAGCAAGACCAATTCCCTGCCCTAGTATTGTAGCTTCACGGATACCTGTATCGGCAACACGGTCTACTCCGTATTTTTCCTGAAGACCTTCCAAGCCTTGGTTTACATCTCCAATATTTCCACTGTCTTCACCAAAGATTAGGAATTCAGGATATTTTGCTAATATTTTATCAAAATTATCTCTTATCACTACTCTTCCGTCTACCATTTCAGCATCATCTGCATAAGTTGGTTTAACTTCAGGTATGTTTACAGCCTGCCATTCTGATTCACTATACAAGTGAGAAGAGTAATTATCTCTTTCTACAGCTGTTAAATCATTTAATATATTTTTTACAGCCTGACGCTCTGCAGAGTTCTCACCTCTTGTTACCCAAAGAGATCTTCTTAGTAAATGGAAAACTTCTTTTTTAGCAATAGTAATAAGTGATTTGAATTTTTCAATCTCTTCATTTATCCCTGCAGGGTTTGCAGATACAGCAGCTAATTTCTCTACTGCTGGTAATGCTTTATCCTTTAACGAAACAATTGTTCCCTGATATACGTCCCAAGCTTTCTTCTGACCTTCTTTAGCTTCTTTCTTAGCTTCTCTGTCTATAAGATCCAATTCTTCGTCAGAAGCTAGTACCATTGATCCTTCTTCACCTTCAATTTCATAGTTCAGAATCCACTCACGGAATTTTTTCAATCCATCGTGTTCCTGCTCCCACTCTAATCTTTCTGCAGATTTATAACGTTCGTGAGAACCAGATGTAGAATGCCCTTGTGGTTGTGTAACCTCAATAACATGAATAATTACAGGAACTCTTTCTGTTCTTGCAAAATGTTCTGCCTTAGTATATGCATCCTGTAGTGCCGGATAATCCCATGCTTTTACTTGGATAAGTTCGAAACCTTGTTTCTCACCTTCTTTTCTCTGGAATCCAGACAGCATCTCTGTTATATCTTCTTTGGCTCTCTGGTTTTTAGTTGATACAGAAATTCCATAACCATCATCCCAGATAGACATAATCATAGGAACCTGTAATGCACCTGCGGCATTAATCGTTTCCCAGAAATGTCCTTCAGCTGTAGAAGCATCTCCAATAGTCCCGAAGGCAACTTCATTACCTCCGTTAGAGAATTTTTCCGATCCCGGATAATTATTATTTTTATAATAATTAGAAGCCTGAGCAAGTCCTAATAAACGAGGCATTTGTCCTGCTGTTGGTGAAATATCTGAACTGATGTTTTTAATCTTGGTAAGGTCCTTCCAGCTACCATCTTCATTTAAAGATCTCGTAGCAAAGTGCCCGTTCATTTGTCTTCCTGCAGATGCTGGATCTCTTTCTACATCCGTATCTGCATATAAAGAAGCAAAGAAGCTTTCTGGTGTTAATGCATGAATTGCCATCGCAAAAGTCTGATCACGGTAGTACCCTGATCTGAAGTCTCCATCTCTGAATACTCTGGACATTGCTAGCTGAGGAAGTTCCTTCCCGTCTCCGAAAATACCAAACTTGGCTTTTCCGGTTAATACCTCTCTCCTTCCTAAAAGGCTCATTTCTCTTGAGACTCTTCCTAGTTTGTAATCCGCAAGTATCTGTTTTTTGAAATCTTCAAAAGTAACCTGTGATGTTTCAATATCTGTAACTTCCATTGTAAAGCATTTTTACAAATATAAGAATTTAGTATTTATTTATTTATCATAAAATTTATTAAAAAACTCCCTCGTAACAGTTATTTACATAAATTCGTTAAAAAAAACAAGAGTTTTAGTAATGAAAAGAAAATCACAGCATATTCTTAACACATCCTCAAATCTTTTGGGATTTTGTTTAGTAATTATTACTTCACTAAAAGTCGCAAAACTGTCAAAAGGAACCTATTTGGATGATTTTGCAGCCGTAGCAAGTTTGCTTTTAATGGCTAGTTGCATCCTCTCTTTTCTTGCCATACGCACAGAATCGGATAAAAAGTCATATAAATTCGAACAGATTGCTGACTTATTTTTTATTATTGCACTAACTGCATTAGCCATCTCTGTTATTATTATTGTTTTCTTAGATTTGATTAATTAATCCTGATATTTATTCAAGAGGAAATATTTCTGCCCTTATTATTTTAAAATTATGAACGAGAACATTACTTTAAGTTTTAGAGGGATGACACAATCTCAGTACCGATTGTCTATATTTTTCATTGTTTTTTCAATATTTTTTATTCCAACAATATTCATGACTATTGTTATTAGCTACCAGCTAAACAAAATACCCAGATCTATGGTTATTATAATAATGGGTATTAGTGCAATTATTGTTTTCTTTATGGTCTCTTTTCTTTTCAAAAAACTTCTCGCCAGTAATTTTAAGATTCGCTTTGAAGACAAGCAAGCTGCTATCTCATCTAAAAAGATTAATAGTGTAGTACTTTATGAAAATATTGAAAAACTAGAAATAAGAAATAATACTGATTATTCTTATTTGCTATTTTTAGAGAAGGATGGTAGGAAAACTAAAATATTTGTAGGGATGGCAAATCTCGGTATGAAAACAAGTATAATTCTTACACCTGCCGATCAATTGGATCCTTTCTTTGGAAAACCGGATTTCGAAAAAAAGACTTATTTCAAAAAAAGTATGGAATATATTCTCTATACAGCTTTTTCTTAACTAATCCAGCCGAGACATTCTGCTTTATAACAAGCTTCAAAAGAATTATTTACATGAAGTTTTTCCAGAATATTCTGGCGATGGCGGTTAACAGTATGCAGGCTTATAGATAATTCAGCAGCAATTTCTTTGCTCAGCTTTCCATTTTTTATAAATGTCAGAATTTCTTTTTCCCGTTCTGACAAAATATTATCTAATTCAGGTTTACTCGTTTTAACAACCTCTCCGGTAGTGGTATTTACAATCATTGCTTCATAAGAACTCTGTCCCGGATGTGATGAAAAACTGTAAAGACACAGCACCAAACCTATGCTTCCGTTAGGCGTACTATTAATATAGAATATACGGTGCCATACTGGCAAATAATTTCCCTGAGAAGTTTTCATCCGTACAGCACTGGAAATGTAATAATCTCGTCTGTTATCCTGTGCAATACCTTTCAGGAAATGAAAAAAGTAAAGCTCCATCCTGTATTTTTCAGTAAGATCGTCCGGATGAATTCTCTCCAATACATCTTTTTCCCATATAGAAGGGATTTCCTGCTCTTCTTTTGTAAGTCCTAACGTGGCAGCTATATTTCCGTAATAAATATAACTTTTATCTGATACCAAATCACTTAGTACAGCAATTGCATTTTCTGTTTGTGCATATACCTTTGCGATATCCTGCCCTGCCAACAATTGGGTATGCGGATTATTTTCCTTGCCAAAGTTTTGCTGAAGCAGTTGTTCATTTAAAGTAGTACCTATATTATTTTCCATAAAATGGCTATTAATCAGTATTGCTACCTGTGTTGGTCTATTATAGCTTTGCGAAAATAATCAATTAAGCTAAAAACAACATCAATATGCGAAAACTATTATTGTTTATGATTGGCAGCCTAGTACAACAACAAGTTTCTGCTCAGAAACTGGAAAAGCTTCAATGGTTTAACGAGCCTGAAAAATGGGAGATTAAAAATAATAGCCTTCAAATGTTCGTAACTCCGCAAAGCGATTACTGGCGAATATCCCATTATGGATTTACTGTAGACGATGCTCCCTTCTGTTACGGGGTTTATGGAGGTGAATTCGAAGTAAAAGTGAAAATTACTGGAGACTACAAAGAAAGATTTGATCAGGCCGGACTAATGCTGCGCATTGATAAGGAAAATTATATAAAAACCGGTATTGAGTTTGTGGATGGTAAATACAACATCAGTAGTGTTGTCACACATAAAACAAGCGACTGGAGCATGATTAGCCTGGACAAAAGTCTTCCGTATATCTGGATAAAAGCTATAAGGAGACTGGATGCTGTAGAAATTTATTATTCTTTTGATGATAAAAACTACCAGCTAATGCGCAATGCCTATCTACAGGACAATACTCCGGTTATGGTTGGCTTAATGGGAGCTAGTCCGGATGGAAAAGGTTTCCTGGCAAAATTTGAAAACTTTAGTGTAAAACATCTTCCTGATCAGAGAAGGTTAAAATGGTTAAAGGAAAATCAGGAATAATTATATTATTCTTTTTTCATACAGTAAATAAGGGGAAGAGGTCTTTTAAAGGCCTCTTTTTCTTATAAAGCCCTGTCAAGGTTTGAAGTATTAAAACCAATTAAATATGTTAGATCATTAAAATACTTTTCGACTACGCTCAGAGTGACACAGTATTCATATAGTCATTGTTATAAACTTGATAATTCTAAAACTTCAAATAAACATTTAATACAAACCAGAAGTTATAAAAAAACCTGTCAAGGTTTCAAATTCTGACAGGCCAATTAAATTTAGAACCTATTATGTCACTCTGAGCGTAGTCAAAGAGCTCAACATTAATAGATTATACTATTTGATTTATAAATTATAGAAAAATTAGAATTTACGTTCGATAACGTAATCCAGCATAAGACGTAAAGATTTCTTTGCTTCAGAATCCGGAAAAGTATCCAGAATATCTACAGCTTTTTGTTGGAAATCCTTCATAATACCAATAGCGTAATCAAGACCACCAGAAGTTTTTACAAACTCAATAAGTTCTTTAACGCGCTTTGGCTTTTTGTTATAACGTTTGATCGTTTCGAAAAAATATTTACGTTTCTCCGGATCAGCTGTTCTTAGCGTATAGATTAATGGTAATGTCATTTTTTGCTCCTGAATATCAATCCCTACAGGCTTACCTATAATATTGCTGCTCAGATAATCGAATAAATCATCTTTAATCTGAAAGGCCATTCCGGTATAAGTACCAAACTCTTTCATTTTAAGAGCCGTTTCTTCATCTACATTATTAGAGCGGACACCTACTTCGCAACAGGCAGCAATAAGGGTAGCGGTTTTCTGACGGATAATTTCGTAATAAACATCTTCCGTAATATCTAGTTTACGGGCTTTTTCCAGCTGGAGAAGCTCTCCTTCTGCCATTTCCCTTATTGTTCTGGAGATTACTGCCAGTAAATCGAAATCTTTGTTATCAGTAGAAAGCAATACACTTTTTGAAAGTAAATAATCGCCTACTAAAACAGCGATTTTGTTTTTCCAAAGTGCGTTGATAGAGAAGAAATTACGGCGTTTGAAAGATTCATCTACCACATCATCGTGTACCAAAGTTGCCGTGTGAATAAGCTCTATCATGGAAGCTCCACGGTAAGTTTTCTCATTTACCTCTCCTACCAGGTTGGCGCATAGAAATACAAACATAGGACGCATTTGTTTCCCTTTGGTGGTTACAATAAACTGCGTCACTTTATCCAATAATGAAACATTACTTTTCATAGATTCATAAAACTTTTTTTCAAAAAGTTTCATGTTTTCTTTTATCGGACTTTTGATTTCCTCTACAATATTAGCCACTGGATCGCTGGTTAAATCTGGATGATGTTAAATTTTCGAAACACAAATATAATCAATTAAGTTCTTTAAACGGTAAGAAATATAAACGTTGTCTGGCATTAATGATTTTAAATTTGAATTGCTCTCCGGAAATATACAATCCCTCTTCTGTAGCGGTAAGGCCTTCTATTTGTCCAAAACGTGTGGCCATCCCCAGAAAGTATTTCTGCATTTTACCGCTAAAGAACACTCCCGGTGCTGTTTCTTCGCAAGATAACAAATAAACATTAGCTCCTTTTGTATAGCCAATAAGGTATAGTTTTCCCTGATAGTAAGTAGCATCTGTCACTACAAAATCTGATTGATAAGATTCTGTTTTTTGTACAGGCTGAAGGGTTTCGATAGTTGGATCTATAATATAGTGAGATACCGATTTGCTCTTCCACTCTTTGGTGAACAGATGGATTTTTCCATTCAGGAAAATCATGGCTTCTGCATCGAAATCATTATTCCTGTTTTGGGAAGAAAAATCTTGTTGTTCCGGATAGAAGAAATTAATTTTGGAAGTATATGTCAGGTTTTCAGCTTCCGGAATAAAAGGAATCTTATAAATAGTGAGATCCTTCCTGTTTCCCAGATTATTGCCAAAATCACCTACATAAATATTTTCACCGTCATTGGTTATTGCTTCCCAATCTATATTTACAGCATTAGTTTTATAAGTTTTACCAATGCTTCCGTTATTTGGATTCAGTTCATAGATTTCAGCAGGATTACCACTATCATTAAAGCTTAGCAGTTTTCCTTTTATAATAGTTAAACCCGAACTTTCTTTTAGTGTATCAGAAATGACAGTCTTTTCAAAAGGCTTTAGCTTTAAGGTTCGGGCTTCCTGTGCAAAGGAAACCTGAGCCATTACCAAAGTTATGAAAAGGTATTTAAGCTTCACTTTCAGTTGTTTTGTTGGCTAGCTGGCCACAAGCTGCATCGATATCACCACCACGGCTTTTTCTTACCATTACGGTTATACCCGCTTTTTCCAACTCGCGAACATACTTTTCTTCAGCAGCAATACTTCTGTGGTCGTATTTACCTTCACCAATCGGATTGTACTGTATAAGATTAACTTTAGAAGGAATCTGTCGACAGTATTTAATCAGTGCTTTAATATCTTCATCACCATCATTAATCCCTTTCCATACACAGTATTCAAAAGTAATTACGGATCCTGTTTTCTGATACCAATATTGCAAAGCGTCCATAATATCGGTTAAAGGAAACTTATCAGAGAATGGCATAATCTCATTACGCTTATGCTCGATAGCAGAGTGAAGGGAAAGTGCTAATTTTACTTTTAGCTCTTCATCTGCCAACATCTTTATCATCTTTGGTATACCAGATGTAGAAACAGTAATTCTTCTCGGCGACATACCCAGACCTTCGGGCTTGGTAATTTTATGAATAGCTTCTACAACGTTTTTATAATTCATCATAGGCTCCCCCATACCCATAAATACGATATTGGAAAGCGGTCTGTCGAAATATAAACGGCTTTGTCTGTCTATTAAAGCTACCTGATCCACGATCTCGGCAACTTCAAGATTACGCATACGTTTTAGTTTCGCTGTAGCGCAAAATTCACAGTTCAGCGAACAGCCAACTTGTGAAGATACACAAGCAGTAGTTCTGGTTTCTGTAGGAATAAGTACACTTTCTACCATTAGGTTATCGTGTAGCTTTACTCCGTTTTTAATAGTTCCGTCTGTACTTTTCTGCATTAAATCTACAGATACCGGATTGATAGTATACTCCAGTGCAATTCTTTCTCTCAAAGGTTTCGAGAGATTGGTCATTTCGTCTATAGAGTGCAGATTTTTGGACCATAGCCAGTCATAAACCTGTTTCGCGCGGAAGGGTTTCTCTCCAAGCGATACAAAGTATTCTTTTAGTTGGTCCAGGGAAAGTGTGCGGATGTCTTTCATTTAGTTGACAGTTGTCAGTTGTATAGTATAAAAAAGCAAACAGTTGGCAACGCACAGTAAAATACTGCTACTGCCAACTGTTTATTTTAGTCTTTATTAAAGAATAAGCATTGCATCACCATAAGAATAGAACTTGTAGTCATTCTTAATAGCTTCTTCGTATGCTTGCATTACAAAATCTCTACCTGCAAAAGCAGCGATCATCATAATTAATGTAGACTTTGGTGTGTGGAAGTTGGTAATCATTGCATTTGCAATACCAAAATCGTAAGGAGGATAGATAAACTTGTTAGTCCATCCTTCGTAAGCACTAAGTCTTCTGTTTGTAGAAACCGAAGTCTCGATAGCACGCATTGTAGTTGTTCCTACAGCACATACTCTACGGTTTTCTTCGATTGCTTTATTAATGATATCTGCATTATCCTGAGTAATGATAGCCTGCTCACATTCCATTTTATGTTTAGAAAGGTCTTCTACCTCAATTGGGTTGAAAGTTCCTAAACCAACGTGCAATGTTACATTTGCAAAATTGATTCCTTTAATCTCCATTCTCTTCATCAAATGCTTAGAGAAGTGAAGTCCTGCAGTTGGTGCTGCTACAGCTCCTTCTATTTCTGCATAAATTGTTTGGTAACGCTCAGCATCTTCTGGTTCTACATCTCTTTTGATGTATTTTGGAAGTGGAGTTTCTCCAAGTTCAGTTAATTTAGCTCTGAACTCTTCGTAGCTACCATCGAATAAGAAACGAAGTGTTCTACCTCTTGATGTTGTATTATCGATAACTTCAGCAACTAAGCTTTCATCTTCTGTAAAGAAAAGTTTGTTACCAATTCTTATCTTTCTTGCCGGGTCTACTAATACATCCCATACACGAGCTTCACGATCTAATTCACGAAGTAAGAATACTTCAATTTTAGCACCTGTCTTTTCTTTATTTCCATAAAGACGAGCCGGGAATACTTTAGTATTGTTGAAGATAAATAAATCGTCTTCGTTAAAATAATCGATTACATCTTTAAAAAGCTTGTGCTCGATTGTTTGAGTTTTACGGTCTAAAACCATCAATTTTGCTTCATCACGGTTTTCGGATGGGTGTTCAGCTAAAAGATGATCAGGTAGGTTAAAATTAAAATCAGAAGTTTTCATTTATATAAAATCGTATGTTACAGTTAAAAAATTTCAGACTGCAAATATACGACATCGAATACCCCTTTGTCAAGTCTTTGAGAATTAAAGATTTTATAACCTCTCTGGAGGTCCTCTAATAACTCATATAAAGCAAAAAAATCTACAGACTTTTGTTGGCTATAAGGTTGGTGGCTAGCTTTATATATTCTAAAACATCAAAATTTACAGATAATGAAGAATCTGTTCCCATTCCGGAAGTTTCTTTTCGAATCCGACTGTATGAAGTGGACTTGTGCTGGGTAATCCATAAAAATTAATACCCACTTCTTTATTTTTAAGCTGTTTGCTAAGGTTTTTGAATGCTTTTTGTCCGTTGCAGAAAACAGCTTTTATATTTGAAAACTCTTTTAAAAGTTTTGCGATATCATTTGCTTCTTCATTCTTTATATCAGTATCCTTACTTCCCTTTCGCACACAGCTTTCTATCGTATCCCATATTGCAATTCCATTTCGCTGAAGCATAGCTACTTTTTCTTCATAATCCGAAGTCATAGGCTCAGCCAGCAGATGAAACATAATCTTCCAGAAATGATTTTGCGGATGTGCATAATATTGCTGCATCTCCAGAGATTTCACTCCGGGTACGGATCCCAAAATCAGAATTTTTGAGTCTTTATCTATAAAAGGCGGAAATGAATTAATTCGATCCTCCATTCAATGCTTTATTTATCTTTTTCATATTATCCTGCAATTCTTTACTCTCTGCCTGATCTACTTCTTTAGTTGTTTCTTTGGCAGATTTACTAAAATCTATTTCTTTAGCTAATTTACCATTTTCATCATAATATTTCCATATCCCATATTTATACCAATTCCGGTACTGATCAGTAACATTAGTTCTGGACATACCTATAGCAGATAATCTACCATTTGAATGATAGGACTTGGTTACCGATGTCTCTTTCTTAAACTTCTCTGTTTCATATAGCCTATCTCCATATTTATAAGTCCATTTTCCTATTTTTTCACCATTTCTATATTTACCTGTTGCCAACATATCTCCATCACCTGTATGCAATGTTTCTTTCCACTTTCCATGTCGCTGGTGTCTGGCATCATATTGATTGTATTTGGTAGAACAACTCGCCACAGTTAAAACAGTCAATAATAGTAAAGCCTTAATATTCATATTAATTCTATTTGTGTAGAATAAAAATAGTAAAATAATTTAATTCTACAATGATAGAATAAAAAATCCCCGACATTTCTGCAGGGGATCAATATATTGAAGACTAAGTTAGATTAAATCACTCTTAGTTCTTTACCAATTTTAGTGAATGCAGCAATTGCTTTATCTAAATGCTCAGGTGTATGTGCAGCAGATAATTGTACTCTGATTCTGGCTTTACCTTTTGGTACTACCGGATAAAAGAAACCGATTACATAAATACCCTCATCCAATAATTTATCAGCCATTTGCTGAGAAAGCTTAGCATCATATAGCATAACCGGTACAATAGCCGCATCTCCTTCAGGAATATCAAAACCAGCCTCCTGCATTTTAGTACGGAAATATTGTGCATTTTCCATTACTCTGTCTCTTCTGGAAGTATCATCAGAAATCAGTTCCAATACCTTAGTTGCAGCTCCTACAATACCAGGTGCCAATGAGTTGGAGAATAAATATGGTCTTGAACGCTGACGCAGCATATCGATAACTTCTTTTTTACCAGATGTGAAACCTCCAAGAGCGCCACCTAAAGCTTTACCTAATGTAGATGTAATGATGTCTACTCTTCCGATTACATCATTAGCTTCATGAGTTCCACGGCCTGTTTTGCCAATGAAACCTGTTGCGTGGGAATCATCCACCATTACCAATGCATCATACTTATCAGCAAGATCACAAACTCCTTTCAGATCGGCAACAATACCGTCCATAGAGAAAACACCATCAGTTACAATAATTTTGAATCTGTGATTTTTTTCAGAAGCAGCTATTAATTGTGCTTCCAGGTCTTCCATATTATTGTTCTTATATCTGTAACGGGCAGCTTTACATAATCTAACTCCGTCAATAATTGAAGCATGGTTTAATTCATCCGAAATAATAGCATCCTGTTCTGTAAATAAAGGTTCGAAAACCCCACCGTTAGCATCAAAACATGCGGCATAAAGTATTGTATCTTCTGTTCCTAAAAATTCAGAAATCTTCTGTTCCAGGTTTTTATGAATATCTTGTGTACCACAAATAAATCTTACTGAAGCCATTCCATATCCATGAGTGTCCATAGCAGCCTGAGACGCTTTTACAACTTCAGGATTATTAGCTAATCCTAAATAGTTGTTTGCGCAGAAGTTTAACAAAGTTTTGTTATTTACTACTATTTCCGCATCCTGTGAAGAGGTAATAATTCTTTCTCTTTTGTATAGTCCGTCAGCATCGATCTGTGCCAATTCGTTTTGAAGATTCTCTAAAAATTTTGGGCTAATCATATTATTTAATTTGAGATGCTAATTTATAAAAAAAGCCTCCAGTAAAGAAGGCTTTCGTATGTATTTAAGAAAATTTTATAATTGTAATGTTGGTTCCAGCAATTGTTCCATTTTTCGCTTTACCTGATCGACCGAACCACTATAGTTATTAATGAGTAATGAGAATGTAAGCGTCTTCCCTGTTCTCGTTTTAATATAGCCTGCCAGTGTTTTCACTCTGTTCAGTGTTCCTGTTTTTGCAAAAATTTGTCCGTTGGCTTCATTATACAAAAACATTTTTTTCAGTGTTCCTGAATTTCCGGCAATAGGCAATGAATCAAAATAAGTTTTGAAATAAGGTTGTTTCATTAACTGTGCCAGAAACTTCACATGTGCCAAAGGTGTTACAGTATTACTTTTGGAAAGACCACTTCCATCCGCATAATTCAGTCCTGCAAAGTCAAAACCTACAGATCCTAAATGACTTACTACAGCACTTTTACCAGACTCCAAAGAAAGATCTCCGTTAGTATAAAATCCAGAAATACGCATCAATGCTTCCGCATATCTGTTATTACTGTTTTGGTTGGTAAAGTATATTATATCTTCCAGTGTTGGGGATTTCTGTTCTGCCAGAAAGACTCTTTCCTCAGGACTAGCATCTACTGTACGTGTAATTACTGCACCTGTTACAGGCGTTCCGCTTTTTATTAAAGAAGATTTCAGATTATTGGCTAAGTAAGCCGGAGCATCGGGTAATTTCCCTTGTAAGTAAGTGTTACCTTCAAACTTATCTGCATAAACAAGCTGCTTGCTATATGGGGAAATATAGAAATAACTTTTCTCTCCGGATGATGGTCTTTTTGCTTTAACCACCATTTTTTCGCTCTGAGGGCTTATGTTCTGAGTATTCCCAACAGGCAAATAATAGTTATTATGCTCCAGCCATACAATATTAGGAGGGAGAATTGTTTCGGATGTTTTAAAGATCCCCGACTCTATTACAATTCCGCCATTAATTCTCTTGATTCCTGCTCTGTTTAGAGCATCTTTAAAATTAGCGATAATTGTCCAGTAAGAGTCCGCTCCTGCCTGATTGGTCCCAAGGCTGGGATCGCCGCTACCTATAATATACAGGTTACCATTCAAAGCTCCTTCCGGAGTAATTTCTCCGGAATATTCCAACTGAGTTACCCACTGGAATTTCTTTCCAAAAAGAGAATATGCCGTATCCGTTGTCAACAATTTCGTTGTAGAGGCCGGCACTAATGGTACATTCTCGTTGTAGCAGCTAATCATCTTATTCGTTTGCGGATCATAAACCGCGAAGCCCCATGTTGCGTAACGCAAGACAGGATCACTCTGAACTCTGTTCAATTCAGTGTCTAACTGAATTTTAGGGCTCAACAGGGATTTCTCAGCCGTCATTTCTTTTCCCACAAGCTGCTGCTCCGCATATACCTGCGGATAATATGTTTGTACAGATGGTTGAGCAGAGGTTTGTGCTAAAAGAAATGAAGTGAAGAGGATCAGGTTCCCCGAGATAAGTTTCTCTAGATTCATTTATTAAATATTTATAAAAACATGTAAAATGCTGAATATTTAAAAAATATAAATATTCCACATTTTATAACGAAATAAAAATACTAATTATTATACCGAATCAATGAGTGAGCTATACTAAAGCTTCATAACTTTTGTTAAAAAAAGTTAAAAATCAACATAGAGATTCAATTTCACACTTTTGTAACCCGAAATTTCATTGAATTCATCTATTGAAGTAGAGACAAATTGTTTGAACAAATTGTGTTTTTTTCCTTTAGGAAGTTTTAGTAAAATCTGATACTGGTATAAATTATTAATCCTGAAAATCTGTGATTTTTCAGGTCCCAGTATGCATTCTTCCGGTAAATACTTTCTTAGAACTGAACCTAGAAACTGTGATGCCCTTTCTACTTTATCTTCCCGGCGGTGCTTTAATTCTATGAAAATTAATTTCACAAAAGGCGGATATAGGAATCTGTTTCTTTCCTGAATAAAGTATTCGTATATGTGATCCGGATCCTTTGACAATTTCTCAAAAATGGTCTGATAAGGATTATAAGTCTGTAGCAGCATTCTTCCGTGTTGTGAAGTTCTTCCGGCACGTCCGGCCATCTGGGTGAAGAGCTGATAAGCTCTTTCTTCTGCCCGGAAGTCCTGAATGTGTAGCATTGCATCCGATTTCGGAACCACAACAAGATCTACATGATCAAAATCCAGTCCTTTAGAAATCATCTGGGTACCAATAATAATATCCAGCTCCTGGTTTTCTACTCTTTCAAAGAACTTTTCGTAAGCAAATTTGGTCCGCATAGCATCCAGATCCATTCTACCAACTTCTGCTTCCGGAAATAGGTGCTGAACTTCCTCTTCCAATTGCTGGATTCCCAAACCTTTTGTTGTAAGATTTTCGGAATGGCAAGAAGGACATTGCTTAGGCACAGCTGATCTCTGACCACAATAATGACACTTCAGTTCGTTGGATACTTTATGATAAGTCATCACAACATCGCAATTGCTACAATATTGTGTATAGCCACAGCTTTCGCATTCTATTACATTGGCATATCCACGGCGGTTATGAAGGATGATAACCTGCTTCTTCTGCTCCAACTGCTCTCTGATCTCCATAATCATCTGCATTGTAAAGCTGCCATTGGTTGTTTTCAGGTTCTGAGCTTCTTTAAAATCGATCAGGTTTATCTTAGGAACTTTGCTTTCACCAAAACGTTCATCTAATTTCACCAGTCCAATTTTATTGGTTAAGGCCGAATAATAAGATTCTACAGAAGGTGTTGCACTGCCCAGCAGAACTTTTGCCTCATAAAACTTTCCTAAAACAATTGCTGCATCTTTTGCATTGAAAAAAGGCTGGACAGTGGTCGTTTTATATTGGGAATCATGTTCTTCATCTACAATTACCATCCCCAGATTCTGAAATGGTAAAAAGAGTGCATTCCGGGTTCCCAAAACAATTTTCAGCTGGTTATTTTTTACTTTTCTCCAAATTTCGACCTTTTCGAAGTCGGTTAATTTGGAATGGTAAAAACCGAGTAATTGTCCGTATTTTTTCTCTAATCTTTGGGTAATCTGCTTGGTGAGTGCTACTTCAGGGAAAAGCATTAATACATTCTTCCCTGAAGCTACTGTTTCTTCAATTTTGGAAATATACAGGTGTGTTTTGCCAGATCCTGTAACGCCATGTAGCAATACAACATCTTTCTCTTCATATTGCTTTACAATTTCCCACAAAGCTTTTTGCTGAAGATCTGTAAGCTGTTCTATTTGTTCCAAATCCCCGTCATACGAGTCTATACGATCTTTTTGTAAATAGAACTCTTCCACATAGCCTTTGTCTACAAGTACTTTTAGCTGCTGACTGCTGAAAAATTTATCTTCAAAAAGTTCTGATTTTTTTACAAACGGATTTTCGGAAGTTGCCTTGTCCAGAATGGCCAGAAAAAGATCTTTCTGTTTAGGCGCTTTATTCAGTATCGAAAGGATTTCGTGAAGAGCGACACTTTCCAGCAATCCTTCTTTTAATCTAATATAAGAAACTTCTTTAGCTTTATACTTTTCGCTAATTTTTTCATCAATCACAATCAGACGTTCATCGATCAGACTATTAAGCGTCTTCATGACCTCTTTTCTGGGAATAAATGCTTCAAGTTCCTGCAGATTAATCACAGACTTAACCTCCAGTGCCTGCATCAGATGTATCTCATGAACATCCAGTACTTCATAATTAACTTCTACATCCGGGTTCCTCTTTACATAAGTTTCGCTTTCCAGTTTTAAAGAGGAAGGAAATGCAAAACGGTATACTTCGCCTACATTACACAAATAGTAATCCGAAACCCATTGCCAGAATTTCAGTTGCTCTTCCGGCAGGATAGCTTCATTATCCAGAGCGGAAATAATTTCTTTTGGTAAAAATGCTTCCGGTTCTCTGTCATGAATTTCAGCAACAATTCCCGTATAAAGTTTTTTTCCGCCAAAAGGAACGACAACACGCATTCCGATCGTCAGTTTACCATATAAAAAAACAGGAACTTTATAGGTATAAGTTCCTTTGATATTTAATGGTAAAATGATCTGAGCAAACATCATTTTTGTTTAAAAATATAAAAAATCTGAGAGTGAGTATTTCTTCTATAGTTCTATAGCAGGAAATGTTATCAATCTCAGATTTTCAGATTATTTATTTTTTCTTTCTTCTTTCGATTTCTTTCTGAATCAAAGAAAGTTCTCTTCCTGTTTGTCCCGCCACAGAAGTGTTTTCCTGCGCACGACGTGTTAGATATGGCACTACGTCTTTCACCGGCCCATAAGGCAAATATTTAGCTACATTATAATGTAAACTGGAAAGGTAGAATGTAATATTATCGGACATTCCGTATAACTGTCCAAAATATACATGAGATGAATCGTTTAACAATCCTGCAGCTTTCATCTTATCCATTATCAGCTCAGTACTTTTCTCATTATGAGTTCCGAAGAATGCCGAAACAATATCCTGATGTCCCATAATAAAGTCGATACCTGCATTATAGTTATCATCTGTAGCTTGCTTAGTAGGCTGAATTGGTGAAGGATACCCCATTCTTATGGCTCTGTCGCGTTCTTTTTCCATATAAGCACCACGTACAATTTTATAACCAATGAAATAACCTTTTTCACGAGCTCTTTGTAGGTGCCCTTCCATATATTCCAACCTTAAAGTTCTGTACATCTGGATGGTATTCCATACAATAGGAGTTTCCTTATTGTATTTCTCCATCATTTCTTCAGTAAGATGATCAGCTGCATCCTGCATCCAGGATTCTTCAGCATCTACCATTACTTTAATGTTATTCTCATGGCACAGTTTACAAACTTCATCAAAACGGGTTCTTACACGCTCCCATTCTTCTTTTTCGCTTGTTGTAAGCTCTCTTCCCTTGCCTACTTCTTCATAAAGATCTATTCTTCCGAAAGCTGTTGGCTTGAATACTACAAAAGGAATAGCCGGATTACCTTTAGAGAATTTGATAATATCTTTAATCTCATTACAGATCTTGTCAAAGCTTTCTTCGTCTTCTTTACCTTCTACAGAATAATCGAAAATACTTCCTACTCCTCTCTTCCATAGTTTGTTCACCGCTTGTATACTTTCTTCGCGGGTTTCACCGCCACAGAATTGTTCGAATAAAGTCTTCTTCACAATTCCGTCTACGAAAGGAAAGTTATTCTTTACGGTAAAGTTCAGCATAGAAACGCCCATATTCGTTAGTGTAGGGTTTTCAATACCTTTGAACATCCAGTATGCTTTTCTCAACTGGTCTGTTGTTTTATCTGCAAATGCAATCTGTGTATTATCAAAAATACTCATCTCTATTTCTATTAAATTTATGATTCGCAAATTTAGTAAAAGTATGCTGGACAATACACTATCTTTTAAGTACTTTTTTCAATTCAAAAACGGTATTTTTGCATAACATAAAAATTAGTAATCAGAATGATCAGCTTTTTAGACGACAACTTCAGCCAGCTAAACGAATATATTGATACAACCAACCCAAGTCTGCTTTTATTACTGGTAGACGAAAACACTCATGAATATTGCCTTCCAACAGTATTAGCAAATCTGGAAACCACTATTCCGTTTGAGATTATTGAGATTGAGGCCGGAGAAGAAGGGAAAAATATCGAAACCGCAGCCCAGCTATGGGAAATCCTTTCAGAATTTGGTACTGACAGAAATGCCTTAATGATTAATATTGGTGGTGGTGTTATTACTGACATGGGTGGCTTTGTTGCTTCTACATATAAAAGAGGTATTAAATTCATCAATATTCCGACAACTCTGCTGTCTATGGTAGATGCTTCTATCGGAGGTAAAACAGGAATAGATCATCAATATTATAAAAATATCATCGGTACATTTGCTTTACCTGAGAAAATTTTTGCTTATCCTAAATTTCTTCAGACTTTACCATTTACTGAACTAAGAAGTGGGTTTGCTGAGATGTTGAAGCATGGACTAATTGCTTCTGACCAGCATTGGAACAATCTAAAGCAACTGGAATTAACACCAGAAAACATAGAAGCATTTGTCGTAGATTCTATGAATATTAAGCAGTATGTAGTAGAACAGGACTTCAAAGAACAAAACCTTCGTAAAACGCTTAACTTCGGACATACAATAGGACATGCTATAGAAAGCCTTTTCCTTCAGCAAGAAACTCCGGTCCCGCATGGTGAGGCTGTAGCAGCAGGAATGATTATGGAGGCACATCTGTCCTACTCTAATCAATTAATAGATGAAGCTATCCTTGCAGAAATCGCTAATGCCATTACAGCAATATATCCATACCTTCCTATTGATAATTTTAGCCATGAGGATATTTACAATCTGATGCTGAATGACAAAAAGAACAGCAATGGTATTATAAAGTTCTCTATTATAGATAAGATAGGTCATTGCCTGTATGATTATGAGGTTACAAAAAGTCAGACAGAAACTGCCATTCAGTACTATAAGGAGGCCTATAAGGCATAATTTAAGCTTTATATAATTATTTTAAACTTATTCCAAATTAAAATATAAACATTGTAATTATCAATGTTTTAAATGTTGACTACAAAACTAATTTGACATTTTTGTCAAAAGAAATAAAGTTTGGCATTCCATTTGAAATAATGCTATCATCAAAAAAGAGATTAAGTTTAAAATTATTAAAAAAGTAAAATTTAAAATTATGAAAAAGGTATTTTTAGGATTAGGTATTGTATTAGGTACAATGGCATTCGCACAATCTACAGCAGGTCCAAGATTTGGTATTAAAGCTGGTGGTAACCTTTCTGACTTAACAAACTTAGATCGTGAAAAATCTAAAATAGGATTCTATGCAGGTGTATTTATGAACGCTCCAATTTCTTCAGATTTCAGCATTCAACCAGAGGTTGTATACAGCCAGCAAGGTGCTAAATTCGGAAATTCTTCTTTCGAAGGGATTACTACACAAGATACAAAACTAAACTTAGGATATATTAATGTACCAGTAATGGTTCAGTATAATGCTACTCCGGATTTCTATCTTGAAGCTGGTCCTGAATTTGGTTTCATGGTTGATGCAAAATTAAAAGGCAAAGTAAACGGTTCTACACAGACAGCTGATGTTAAAGATAATTTTAACACTTTCAACTTCGGTATGGGGCTAGGTGCTGGTTATAGATTTACACCAAACTTAAGCATCAATGCTCGATACACAGCAGGATTCACTAATATTGTAAAAGATAATGGCGGTGATTCTGTTAAGAACAATAACTTCCAATTAGGATTAGGTTATACTTTCTAAGAAAACAACATCAATTATTATAGAGGACTGTCAAATGACAGTCCTTTTTATTTGGCATCCTATTTGTTAGAAAATATTTATCAAAAAACTTGATTATATGAAAAAACTACTATTAGGTTTAGGCATAGTTATCGGAACTATGACTTTCGCTCAATCTTCAGCCGGACCAAGATTTGGTATTAAAGCTGGTGGAAATCTTTCAAGCATAACAGCAAATGACTCAAAGTCTAAATTTGGCTTCTATGCCGGGGCATTTATGAATGCTCCTATCTCCGCTGAGTTTAGTATCCAGCCGGAAATTGTATATAGCCTGCAGGGAGCGAAAGCAAATGGCACCTATGAAATTGAAGGTTATAGAATTACCAATATGAAACAGAATCTTGGCTATATCAATGTTCCGGTAATGATTCAATATAATGCAACTCCCGAACTTTATTTAGAGGCAGGTCCGGAATTTGGCTTTCTTGTAGATGCAAAAGCTAAAGGTGATGTTAATGGAAGATCTTTTGATGGAAATAACAAAGACTCATTCAATACCTTCAATTTTGGGTTAGGACTAGGATTAGGCTATAAATTCACTTCTAATCTAGGAATCAACGCTCGTTATGTTGCAGGTTTAACTAATATTGCAAAAAATAGTGGCGGAGAAACTGCAAAAAACACTAACTTCCAATTAGGATTAGGTTATACTTTCTAAGAAAACAATATCAATTATTATAGAGGACTGCCAAATGACAGTCCTTTTTTTGTTTACCACTTTTCAATACTTTTTTAAATCTACAATTTGTCATAAGTTTTGAGATCTGGGGATATTTCTTTTTTCCAATCCAAATCAGAAATATAATTCAAAGAACTTAGATCAGGTTATTTTTCTTTCAGATGACCAGAATTTTATCCTGTTATATTTATTTTCATGCTCTGTATCAATTCGATAAGGCTATTTATCATAATATTATAATTTATCTTAAAAAGATATTGAATCTACAATTTAAAACACGTAAAAACATGACTTTCGTCATGTTTAGTATCTTTTATATACTATAAAAACCCTCTTTGGCACTTTGTTTGTAATTGTTATGACCTCAAAGTAAAGTAAAATTTAAAATTATGAAAAAGGTATTTTTAGGCCTAGGGATTGTTCTAGGTACAATGGCTTTTGCCCAAACTACGAATAATGGTGGAATCAGATTTGGTATCAAAGGTGGTGGTAACCTTTCTACAATTACAGAAGGGAACTTCAGCGATACTCAACACAAATTTGGCTTTAACGGAGGTGTATTTATGAATGTACCAATGTCTGACAAGTTCAACTTCCAGCCAGAGGTTATTTACAACTACATGGGTTCAAAATCTACTGCAGATGTAAATGGTGAAAAAATAAAAAGCGAAACTAATTTAGGATACATCTCTGTTCCATTAATGGTTCAGTTCAACGTGACTCCTAAATTCTATGTTGAAGCAGGTCCTGAATTCAGTTATTTAGTAAATGCTAACAACAAATTAAAAAGCGGTAGCCAAACTGTAACTAACAGCTGGGATAGCAAAGCTTTAGATGATCTTAAAAGATTCAACGCTGCAGGTGCTATTGGTTTAGGTTACAGAATTACTGATAACTGGGGTGTTAACGCTAGATATACAACAGGATTTACTAAAATCGGAAAGAATGATACTCCTAGAGGTCAGTACTTCAACGATTCTAGAAATGAGAACATCCAGTTAGGATTAAGCTACACTTTCTAATCAGAAAAGAAAAAAACATCAATTATTGATTTCAATAAAGAAGCCCGATTAAATCGGGCTTCTTTTATTTCCGGAGATATCAACTTATTTTTTGGCATTTGGTTTGTAGGTTTTCGGGAAGTAAAATTTGATTTATGAAAAAACTATTTTTAGGACTAGGATTATTGGCAGGAACTTTTGCCTTTTCACAAGTAGGTCCGAAATTCGGTATTAAAGCGGGTATGAACGTTTCTTCAATTTCTGAAAACGGAGGTCTTAGCGACACAAAGTCTAAGATAGGTTTCAATGCCGGTGTTTTCTTAAACGCTCCCCTTTCTTCTAATTTCAGTATTCAGCCGGAGGTTATTTACAACGATTTAGGCTCTAAGGTGACTTTCGGAAGAGACAATCAGAATTCTTACAGTACTAACTTAGGTTACATTTCTGTACCGGTAATGTTTCAGTTCAACGCAACACCACAATTCTATTTAGAAGCTGGTCCTGAATTCAGCTTTCTGGTAAGTGCTAAAAATAAACTAAAAGATGGCAACGGAAATGTATCCACAGAAGACTGGTCAAAAACTGCAACAGACAATCTTAATACATTCAATTTTGGTTTGGGTGTAGGTCTTGGTTTCAATATCACGGAAAATATTGGAATAAATGCTCGTTATGTAGCTGGTTTAACGAATATTGGAAAAACAGACAATCCTATTGGAAATTTCTATAGCAAATCAAAAAATAATGTATTCCAGGTAGGCTTAAATTTCGGATTCTAAACACTTATTATTTAAATACAGCAAAGGTCAGGCGCAATGCTTGGCCTTTTTCTTTAGCATTATCCGTATATTTGCAAAAAACTAGAAAATAATGTCTACAAGAAAGATGATTACGGCAGCTTTGCCTTATGCAAACGGACCGGTTCATATTGGGCATTTAGCAGGTGTTTATATTCCTGCAGATGTCTATGCGAGATTTCAGAGAAGATTAGGAAAAGATGTTGCTTTTATCTGTGGTTCCGACGAACACGGAATTCCAATTACTATACGTGCTAAAAAAGAAGGTGTAACACCTCAGGATGTAGTAGACAAATATCACGAGATTATTAAGAAGTCTTTTGCGGATCTTGGAATTTCATTTGATGAGTACTCCAGAACGACTTCTAAAAAACATTATGAAACTTCACAAGACTTCTTTAAAACACTTTATGATAAAGAAAAGTTTACCGAAGAGGTTTCTGAACAATATTTTGACGATCAGGCGGGAGAATTTCTTGCAGACCGTTATATCGTAGGAACATGTCCTAACTGTGGCAACGAAAATGCTTACGGTGATCAGTGCGAGAAATGTGGTACTACCCTTTCTCCATCCGAGCTTATAAACCCTAAGTCTATGCTAAGCGGAAATGTTCCGGTTCTGAAGGAAACTAAGAACTGGTATCTTCCATTAAATGATTATGAAGACTTCCTGAACGAATGGATTATTGAAGGTCACAAAGATGACTGGAAGCCTAATGTATACGGACAGGTAAAATCATGGTTGAATGACGGACTGAAGCCTCGTGCTATGACAAGAGACCTTAACTGGGGAGTTCCTGTTCCGTTACCAGATGCTGAAGGAAAAGTATTATATGTATGGTTTGATGCGCCTATCGGTTATATTTCTTTTACCAAAGAATGGGCTGAGAAAAACGGTAAGGACTGGAAAGATTACTGGCAAAATGAAGACAGCGATCTGATCCACTTTATCGGAAAGGATAATATTGTATTCCACTGTATTATTTTCCCTGCTATGATGAAGGCTCACGGTGATTATATTATGCCTAAAAATGTACCTGCATTTGAATTCCTGAATCTGGAAAATGATAAAATTTCCACTTCCAGAAACTGGGCAGTATGGGCACATGAATATGTAGAAGAATTCCCGGGACAACAGGATGTATTGCGTTATGCTCTATTATCTTCTGCGCCAGAGACTAAGGATAACAATTTTACCTGGAAAGATTTCCAGACAAAGAACAATTCTGAGTTGGTGGGTATTTTCGGAAACTTCATCAACAGAGTTGCGGTATTAATTCATAAATATTATGATGGTGTTATCCCTCGGGGAGATATTAATACACCAGAATTAGCTGAAATAAACAAGGCTGCAAAAGAGATTGCTGAATTCTTAGACAAATTTGAGTTCAGAAATGCATTATCTGCATTGATGAATCTTGCTCGTTTCGGTAACCAATACTTACAGACCGAAGAGCCTTGGAAGACGATTAAGGATAATCCGGAAAAAGCGGCACATTCTCTTTTCGTAGGCGCTCAATTAGCAGTTGCATTAGCACAGCTATCTGAACCATTTATGCCATTTAGCTCTGAGAAGTTGTTGAACATGTTCAACGTTACTAAAACAAACTGGGCAGATTTAGAAAATAATAATGTTCTTATTGCCAGTGGACATCAGATTAATGAAGCGTCTCTTCTTTTCTCAAAAATTGAAGATGATGTAATTGAGGCGCAAATCCAAAAGCTGGAACAGACAAAACAAGATAATAAAAAGACCAACTCTAACGCTAATCCTATGAAAGAAGAAATCACTTTTGATGACTTTGGAAAAATCGATTTAAGAACAGCAACAATCCTTGAAGCTGAGAAAGTAGAAAAAGCAGATAAGCTTTTAAAATTCAAAGTGGATACAGGTGTAGACATCAGAACTGTTGTTTCGGGTGTAGCTGAAAGTTTTAATCCTGAAGATCTAATTGGTAAGCAGGTAATGATTCTTTTAAACCTTGCTCCAAGAAAAATCCGTGGAATAGAATCTCAGGGAATGTTCCTTCTGACCACTAAACCAGACGGAAAATTGTCTTTCGTAACTCCTGATGAAACAGTAGAAAACGGAATCGAGATTAAATAAATTCTGATTACAATTATATAAATGGGCACTATGTGCCCATTTTTTATGAGCATTATGGTAAAGAAAAGTACTTTAGAAAAACTTTCAGATACTGAACTGAAAAAATACGTATCAACAGAAAGCCGCTTCACTCCGGAGGCCGTGCAAATGGCTTTTGAAATTCTGAACGAAAGAGGACATCAATTTTCGGATCAGGAAAGTGCTTTGATTCAAAAAATGATTCAGGAAAAGAAAGATGCAGAAATCGCACAAATCAATGAGAATAAGGAACGATGGGGGGATAATATTACAGATGATCCTTCTGCTATTAAACTTTATCAGATCGGGCCAATTGCAGCATTAAGTATTTTTTGTGGTTTAATTGTCGGTGCCATACTCGTATCTATAAATTTCATTAAAGTAAAAAAGTATAGTGCAGCATTTCTGGTTCTTTTATATGGCATTGTCTATTTCTTTGCCCAAAAATACCTTATCACTTCTTTTATAGGTTATAAGAAAGATTACCATATCTATTCACGGCATAGCCCGGAATTTATTGTTATGGCTTTAGGTGTTGCAGGTCTGGCTATAATTTCCGCATTAGTGATGCCAAAAAAACTACCCTATAAACCGGAATCTTATATTCTGCCTGCTATTCTTACTGGTGTAATGGCAGTAATCATGTATTTTAATCCATACAATGAGTATCTTTCCTATTATTTAATCCCGGAAATAATACAGCTCTTTAAATAAAATAAACCCTCATAAGTTCTGAATACCTATGAGGGTTTATTATTATAATTCAATAGACACTACTCTCACACTTTCTCTGTCGAAGCACCTGACAAAATGTTACTTTACATATAAGCTGGTATTATTTTTCAATCGTCAGCCTTGCCAGGAAAGAATCTTCATCCTGCAAAACTTTTTCTACAGAAAAGCCATTGTGCTCTGCAGCATTTTTCAGGGTATTAAAATCCAAATATAACCAGGTAATAGGCTCTTCGGATTCCCCTTTATAATGAACGGTATATCCTAGTTCGCCATAATAACCTCCTGCAGGAATGTAAACACCACCGTCATCATCTCTGTCGAACATATACAAAATATCTGTACTGTCAATTAGGATTTGTCCTCCATCATTAAGCAAAGTTTTTAGTTTCTGAAGATAGACATCAATCTTTGCCAAACTCTCGAAAATTCCGGTGCCGTTCATCAGCATCAAGATAGTATCAAACTTTTCACCTGAAAAGTCCAAAACAGATTTACATACTGCCTTGCTAATACCTCTTTCTTTGCAAACCTCAACAGATTTTGGGGAAATATCCAATGCTGTTACATTCATTCTCCTTTCATCCTGAAGATACAGGCTATGTGAGCCAGCTCCCGCTCCTACATCCAGTGTTTTCCCTGTTGCCAATTCTAAAGCAGCCTGCTCCAGATCATTCATTTCATCAAAATCACGAAACAAATAAGCAATCGGTAAGTCATCTAATTCCGAAATAGAGGTTTCTGTCTGCAAATCTTCAGGATTCTGATTATGAAAATAATCCCAGATTGCCTTTCCCATCAAATCTTTCATGCTTCTAATCTAATATCAGTTCAGACCTCAAAACTACAAAAAAAGAATCCCCTCAGCAATGAAGCGTTGGGGATTCACATGAAAAACAAGGATTTTTTTTCTAAAATGCAGATCCTGCTGCATCTTTTATGCCTTCAGCACTTCTTTCCAGAATAAGCTGTTCTCTTCGTCGTCGTTGTGCTATTAATCCTCTTCCTTTGATCAGACGTACATA
This sequence comes from Elizabethkingia sp. YR214, assembly GCF_003058195.1. Classification (GTDB taxonomy): domain Bacteria; phylum Bacteroidota; class Bacteroidia; order Flavobacteriales; family Weeksellaceae; genus Elizabethkingia. The sequence goes on along the minus strand of NZ_QBUH01000009.1, from coordinate 37,579 downwards.
GCGTTTGTAGGAAGTAAATCTTTCTTTACCAAAACCATGTTGTAATACATAAATCATCACTCCAATTCCGGCGATAATTATATACCCAAACATTTTTTTATTTGCAGCCAGAATAGCATTTATCTGAAATATTTTCAGGTTTTGCATTGCTGTTGGCTGGCTTAGATTTATCCCATCCAGATAAACTGCCATATCACCAAGACTATTTACCTGAAAATCGTATTGAAACCATGAAAATAAAGCTGTAAAGACAGCAACAGCGATAAAGGACCTCCATACAAGCGCCAATCCAATAGCAGCCATCATATCATTGATATCAAGCTTATCCATCATATAAAACCAAATAGTGATATATAGACTACACATACCATAACCCTTTAAAATCATCGGCAGGTACCACCTTTCGAAGTTCATCTCCGGAACCATAGAGAAATACATGATGATACAATAAGCAACTAATGCTGCAAAACCAGATAATACAAAGAATTTTATATTTCTGTTTTGTTTAAACCACATAAGCCCCATAGCTCCTGAAGCTACCATTCCTGGAATCATCCATAGATTAAGCTCCGCATTGGTTACTAAATCGTACCCCAATATACTTACAGCAAATATATTCTGCATTGTTCCGGTTGCCAGAAACATTCCGAGCATCAGAAGCATTAGCAGTCCACTATATACATTTTTTCTTTTGAAAATTTTAAAAGATATATAAGGTCTCTTTAGTGTTGTCTGTCTGAATGCCAGCATGACAAAGCATGCAAATGCGGCAATACTGGCATCTATTATCTTAGATGAATTCAACCAGTCCTGTTGTTTTCCAAATGAAAATACATAACAAGAAAACAGGAAGGTTGCTGCAAATAATAATACACTCATCCAGTCGATATAATATAACGGCATTTTTACAGAAAAATACTGGTTGTGCATGAAAATCCAGCACAATATAGCCATGGATATAGCTCCTGTAGCTGTAAGTATATAAAAATGTTCCCAGTTGTATCTGAATGATATATCTACAGAAATATAATTAATAACCTGACTCACAATAATAGCAAACGGATAAAATATAGAGTAAAACTTTCCTCTGTTTCCGTCCGGGCTCAGAATCATCATCAGCGGCAGAAAGAACTCAATCATCACAAACATTTTCATAAACCCTACGAGAAATGCAGTAAAAACAATGAGTTCTGGCTGATTCGTTGTTGCGCTCAACAGACTTAAAGCAGCAATAAAAACAAATGCAAATGTCAATTTGTCTCTTACTTTAAATCTAAATTTGAAACGCATTACAAGAGGCATTACTGCCCCCATTCCGATTGTGGTTGCATAATTAGCCATGGAGAAATACTCTGTCATACTTCCCATACTGCTGTACATATAGGTAATATTTCCGGTATTCACTCCGTTCAACGACATTGTGAAGGCCGAAAATATTGCTATAAGGAGCAATTGTAGAGGTTTCGGAACCCAGTTGGCAAATAGTCCTTTATTATACATTTTATATTTAGTTGTGAATGATGCTTATTGATCTACTTATGAGAATCAACACCTCATCTTCACTTTTGTAATAAGATTAGTCTTTCAGTTTAATAATCATGTTCATCCCGGCGCGAAGCTGATTAAGCTTTTGCTGCTCATTGCTAGAGGTAAATTCTATTCTTACCGGAATTCTCTGCTGAACTTTAATAAAGTTACCTGTAGAGTTATCTGTTGGAACACTGGAATATCTGGAACCTGTAGCCGCAGAAATAGCTGTTACCTCTCCTTCAAATTTCTGTCCACCCAATGCATCTGCTGTCATCATTATTTTCTTTCCTACAGCAATTTTAGGCATCTGACTTTCCAGAAAATTTGCAGTTACCCATTTCTGACCATTAAGGACAATTGTAGCGATCTGCTGACCTGCCTGTACCAACTGACCATCCGATATAGCTCTTCTTCCCATTACACCGTCATAAGGCGCTGTAATCACGGTATAACTAAGATTTAGTTTAGCCATATCCAGAGCTGCCTTTGTTCTCTTAATTTCTGCATCGTTAATTCCTAATTTGGATTTCACTTCTGTAGTAGAGAGATTTGCAGATTGCTTCTGGTTCACCAAGGTTTCGTATGCTGCTTTTTGTGCATCATATTCTGTTTTTACCTGATCATATTGTTGTCGGGTTACAGCTTCTGCAGCCAGCAAGTTTTTGTATCTGTTCAGGTTTTGTTCAGCATTCCATAGTCGTGCTTTTGCTCCTGCAATATTAGATTCCATTACATTTACATTATTAGAAACTGTATTTACCGAAGAGCTTGTGGCGCTTCTTTGCGCTAAAGCATTCTGATATGCTGCTTCAGCTTGTCCCAATTGTGTCTGTATTTCTCTGTCATCCAGTATCAGCAGCGTATCACCTTTCTTTACCTGTTGGTGTTCTATGAATTTAATTTCTTTAATATATCCGGCAACACGTGTATTTACAGGGTTAATGAACTCTTCAACCTGTGCAGCTTCTGTATAGTCTTTGTCTCCGATATGAAAATATTCTCTGATCAGCCAATAGAAGCCTCCGATAAGGATAACAAATACAATGGTATTTGCTATTCTGTTTTTTATTTTATTTTTTCTGTTGGCTTTCTTTTTAGCCTCAATCCCTGTTGACATTTGTACTTTTGTACCTGTCTCCTGGGTTTGTTTTTCTTGTTGTACGTTATCGTTGTTTTCCATTATATCCTTGTTATTCTTTATTAATAATTATCAGTTGAAAAGTAGATTTTACAGATTTCCTGTAGATTTCAGAAGATTATAATATTGGTATAATACATTGATCTCTGCAGTTACAAAATCCAGTTCTGCCTGTAGCTTCTGATTCTGTGCATCTATCATTTCGGCCTGTACAGCTAACTGATTAAAATATTTAGCTTCTGTAATTTTATAGTTTTCCTCTGCCAGTTTTTGGGCATCATCCATCAGCTTTGCCTGGTCAATAGATTCCTGATACTTTATATAAGCTGCATTTACAGTCATATCTATATTCTGTCTGGTAAGCGTTAGTGCATCCTGTGCCTGTGATTTCTGTAACTCTCCTACTTTCAGACGTTCTTTGGTCTTGTATAGATTATCTATGTTATAGCTTAGAGAGATTCCTGCCTGCCAGCTATTGGAATACATATCCAAGACTGGTGTTCTGGTTGTAATAGGACGCTGCATATTGTAACCACCAAACCCAGACAGTGTAGGCATTTTATCAGTATTGATAATCTCAATATTTTTTTCTGCTACAGCAATATTGGTATTTGCTGACTTTAGCTGTGGATTGTTCTGGTATGCCTGCTCAATATAATAATCGGTTCCTTTAACCAATTCTTTCCCTTCAAGTCTTTCCGTTGGGTTAATCTCGGTGTCCTGAGGGAGTCCCAGAGCAACATCCAGATTATAATTAAGGATCTTTTTGTTATTGGTCAGCGTAAGGATACCCTGATCCAAGCTTTTTATAGCCAGTTCGCCACGGATAACTTCATTTCTGGTCACCATTCCCTGTTGGTTGAACTTCTGAATATTCTTTAGTCTTTCCTGAGCAAGTTTTTTGTTGTTCTGAAAAATCTGTTCCTGATTTTTTAATTTGTAAACATCCAGATAATTTGACAATACAAGGAATTTCACATCCTGTTGATTCTTTTCCAGATCCAGTGCTGCAAGCTGCTCACGCAAACCTGCCATTTCAATAGACTTCTTTACAAGTCCGCCTTTAAAAATCAGCTGGCTTGCCTGTACTCCATAAGAACTTCCGTAATGCGGCATAGCAACATTAGTAGAGTTAGAAAAATCTTTGTCTATTATGAGTGCATTTCCTAAATAAAACTGACTTGTAGAAGCGGTAACAGTGGGCAGCTTCTGTAATTTGGCAACAACTGTCTGTTGTTTTGAGATATCAATGTTTTTTTCGGATAATCTAAGTTGTTGATGATTTTGTAATGCCAGAGTCATCACCTCATCTGCAGTCATACTTCTTACTTCTTGTGCAGCAAAAAGGCTACTGTACAAAAGCGTTACTGCTATTGCATATTTTATAACTTTGTTTTTCATTTTCCTTGCTTTTCGTAAATCTCAGAAATCAGATTTACAATGCAAATTTACGCTGAAATTATGCCCAAGGTAATGCTTAAAGAAAAGATAAAGATGTTCAAAAGTAAGATTACCTAACTAAAACTGGTTTCGATACTCTGTAGGACTTACCCCCTGATGCTTTTTAAAGAAATGACTGAAAGAATATTGATCACTAAAATTTAGTCGGTTAGAAATCTCATTAACAGGCTTTAAAGTAGAAGCTAACAAAGCTTTTGCCTCATTTATTATGAATTCATTAATCATTTGTCCGGCTGTTTTGCCGGTTTCAGCTTTAATAACTGAAGATAAGTGGCGTGTAGACAGCATCATAGTCTGCGCATAGAACTCTACGCTTTTCTGGCTAAGATAATTCTCTCCTACCAAGCCTATAAAGTCCAGAACAATTTCCTGATTACGTGTCATCATACCTTTGGTATTCTTCCGGTTGCGCATAACAAAACTGGACACATTATAAATAAATGCACTAAAAAGACTCTCAATACTTTCAACAGCGTATTCAAGATCATCTATTTCATCCAAAAAATAGTCTATACCCTTCAGTATATCCCAGAAAACCTCAAATTCTCTGTCGGTAAATGTATAACCTCTCCTGAGTTCCATTCTTATATTATGGTAAATATTCAGTCTGTTGAATTTCAGTCCTATTTTACTGATAAATGAACGCTGATAAGTAAGAACTTTTACTTCCAGCTCATCACTCACTTCCATAATTTCGTATACTGAGCGGGAATCTATAAGGATAATGGTATTTTCAATGATTTCAAAAACATTAATCTGTTCTTTGATTACCATTTTCCCTTTCTTCAGAAACAAAAACAATGGGTTATTGGGATGGTATGGATGCCCCATCGTCAGACTGTCGTAAAGATTCTGTTCTGTGAAGATTTTTAAGGCATTAAATTCCATTATCTTGTTTTTAGCAAAAATAAGAAATTATGATCCGCTATTTTTTTATAAATAAAAAATAACCACAAAAGAAATAATCCTTTTGTGGTTGGTATAAATGGGTATAGATAGTGGTCTGTATTTTTATTTAAAATCTATATAATTCAGATTAAACCCGCCTTTATCAAAATGAAGTTTTATTCTGTCGGTTCCTTTAGTAATCTTTACATTTTTTATAACTGTTGTTTTCCAAACCTGATCTCCTCCTGTTCCTGGTAATTGTGCCTCAGCTATTTTTTGCCCATTAACATCTATTATCGATAACGTACCTGTTTTACCAGCATTGGCATAACGAATTTCCAGATTATAAGTACCTACTTTTGCGTTTTGCAAAGTAAAGCTTAACCATTCTCCATCCTCAATCTTTCCTACATAATAGCCATTGGAAATTTTGTCCTTATTGCTGTATATATCTACACCATCATTTCTCATCTTATCTCCGGAGTTCCAGTTGACTTGCTCACCAGTATCTATACGATAATTAATTGCATCTTTATCATAATAGGCAACGCCAATTCTTCCCAGATCATATTCGGTAGCAAAGATTCTCCCCGGTATTTTATGTATTGCAAACGGAAGCACCTCATTGCTTTTTATTTGCCGGAACATTGCATCTATTACATCTTTTTTAACTTCTGTATTTTCGAATTTGTAATTGTTTGCTATCTGCATCAGTGCTTTAGATGCAAATTCCTTAGAAGGTTTCTCGCCACCATTTTTCCAGTATTGTAATAATTTTTCATACTCCGGTGTTATCTTAACATTGGCTACTCCGGCAATATTGTCAATTTTTTTCATTGGCCAGAAAGCCCATCCGATATTATTATTTTCCATAAGGCTTATGGCTTCCGTAAACCATACATTGGAATTCTCGCCACTCTCTCCTAACCAAATAGGTACATTGTACTGATTACGGTAGTCCAGTATTTGCTTGATAGAGTTCTGGTCATTTTTATTCCAGTATTTATGAAAGCTCAGTACCATATTGCTATCCCATAGCGGGAAAATTCCTTTGTAGTTATTTCCCCAACAATTACCCTCTATTATAATCACGTGTTTCTGATCCACTTCACGGATAGCTTTGGTTACATCTACCATAAATTTTCTCAGTGGTGCATTAGATTCTTCATCACATCCATTAAGATTCTTTCCTGTAAATCCATAGTTAGGTTCATTGATAATATCATATCCACCGATCCACGGACTGTCCTTGTAACGTTCTGCAAGTTTCTTCCATAGTGCAACAGACTTTCTTCTGTTTTCTTCACTTTCCCATAGAGACGGTTTCGATTTGTCATTATCCGATATATTTACATCATTTCCTTGTCCACCAGGTAAAGCATGCATATCCAGAAAAAGATACATTTTGTTTTCTGCACACCACTTCAACAAATCATCGGTCATACGAAAACCTTCTTCCAGCCATGTATCCTGTCCTTTAACCTTTTCGTTCTCTATAGGCAAAGTATAAAGATTGTAATGCATGGGCAGTCTCACAGAATTGAATCCCCAGGATTTCAGTGCATCTATATCTTTTTTAGTAATTCCGTTTTCCAGATACTTTTTATAAAATGCATGCATACCTTCTTCTCCTGCAAGCTCTGCTATTTTATTCTTTATTTGATACTGTGGACCTGCAAAATCTGCTGTCTTCAGCATATAACCTTCCTGTAGCATCCATCCTCCTAATCCTAAACCTCTTAGTAAAACGTTCTCTCCTTTGTCATTTACTATTTTCTGACCTTCAGTTTTCAATAATTGAGATGTCCCAAATTGAGACAATAAAAAACAGGACGCAAGTATTACTCTTTTCATAGCGGAAATATTTTTAAAATTTGATGATTATTTTTTAGAAATCGAATTATTATCTAACCAAAGATATTAAATAAAAATAAAAACTTTCTGAAAAATTATAAAATAACTATGTTCTTTTATAAACCAAATCCCAGAAGTGATACTAATACTAAAAAGTTAAGTGATAAAAATTACACTTTTGATGTAGATTATTCGCAATGCAACAAACCTTAATACTAAATAAGATTACAAACAAAAAGCTCCCGAAAATTTCGGGAGCTTTAATTTTATTTTATTTTGTATTGATTACTTTGTCTACAATATATACTGTATTACCTCTCCAGGGAAGAACACCGTGATACTCTTTATAATGCAGATCAAAATATTTTCCGCTATTGGTTTCCAGTTGTTTAAAAACGGCTTCATCCTCTACCGAAAATTCAAATTCATAACTACTAATTCCGCTTCCGGTTTTAACTTTGCCGAAACCATCCTGAATAATTTTCCCTTCATAGGTTTTGAAAATATTTCCTTTTTTTACTACATAATTAAGAGTTCCGGATTTTACACCTTCTCCAAAAACAAAGTAGTATTTATAGTAAAACCATCCTCCAAAAATCAAAAGTAAAACCAGAACGACCCAGAAAATAACTTTTCCGAAGCCACTTTTCTTTTTTTCATAGATTGTTTCAGACATAATTGCAGAATTTAGTGTTTTATTTAATTATTTAGAAATCGCTCTGGAAATTACGATTTTCTGAATTTCAGAAGTTCCTTCATAAATCTGAGTGATCTTAGCATCACGCATCATACGTTCTACGTGGTACTCTTTTACATAACCGTATCCACCATGAATCTGTACTGCTTCAATCGTTGTATCCATAGCTGTTTTAGATGCGAATAATTTTGCCATAGCACCACTTTCAGAGATATCTTTTCCAGCATCTTTTTCTACTGCTGCCTTAAAGCATAGCATTCTTGCAGCAGTAATATTCACATGCATATCTGCCAATTTGAAAGCAACTGCCTGGTGATTGATAATTTCAGTTCCAAAAGCTTTTCTTTCTTTAGCATACTTCAAGGCTAGTTCGTAAGCTCCGGAAGCAATACCCAAAGCCTGAGAAGCAATACCAATCCTACCTCCATTCAATACTGCCATTGCGAATTTGAAACCAAATCCGTCTTCACCGATTCTGTTTTCTTTAGGAACCTTTACATCAGTAAACATCAAAGAATGTGTATCACTTCCTCTGATTCCTAACTTATCTTCTTTTTTACCTACTATAAAACCTTCCCATCCTTTTTCTACGATAAAAGCGTTGATGCCTTTATGTCCTTTTTCCGGGTGAGTTTGTGCAATTACAATGTAATAAGTAGCATTATTACCATTGGTAATCCAGTTCTTAGTACCGTTTAGTAAATAGTAATCTCCTTTATCTTCTGCAGTAGTACTTTGTGATGTAGCGTCAGATCCTGCTTCAGGCTCAGATAAAGCAAAAGCACCAATCACCTCTCCTTTTGCTAAAGGTGTAAGGTACTTTACTTTTTGTTCTTCACTTGCGAAGCGCTCTAGTCCTGCGCATACCAAAGAGTTATTTACCGACATTACAACAGCTGCGGAAGCATCAATCTTAGAGATCTCTTCCATTGCTAATACATAAGAAACACTGTCCATTCCTGCACCTCCGTATTTAGGATCTACCATCATACCCAGGAAGCCCATTTCACCCATTTTCTTTACCTGCTCGGCCGGAAATTTTTGCTGATCATCTCTTTCAATTACCCCAGGTAAAAGTTCGTTCTGTGCAAAATCCCTTGCTGCCTGCTGAATCATCAGTTGCTCTTCTGATAAATTAAAGTCCATATTATTATTAAGTTATTTTTCGTAAAAATACAATTTTTTAAAAATCCGAAAAAGATTTTTATTTTTGATAGAAAGAATAAATATTTTATCTTTACGAAACTCACCTTAAAGTAATTTCAATATGTCCGCAAAAAGAATTTTTGACTTTGCTCATAAAGCATTAGAAAAATATCCAAAAGAGGATGCCTTTGCCACAAAAAAAAATGGCGAATGGGTAAAAACCTCTACGTTACAATATATCACTCAGGCAAACAAAATATCAAGAGGTCTAATTAAACTGGGAATTAAACCCGGAGATAAAATTGGACTTATTTCTCATAATAACCGTACAGAGTGGGCTATAATGGATATCGGAATGTCCCAGATCGGAGTAATCAGTGTACCTGTATACCCTACTATCAGTGAAGAAGATTATGAATACATCTTTAACAATGCTGAAATAAAATACTGCTTTGTTTCCGATAAAGAGTTATATAACAAACTGGTTTCTGTACAACCAAAGATATCCAGTCTGATGGGGGTATTTGCATTTGATGATGTAAAAGGTGCACCAAACTGGAAGGAAATTCTGGACCTGGGTGAGGATGACAGTACACAATCTGAGATTGAAGATATTGCCAATACCATTAAGACAGATGATATTGCTACACTGATCTATACTTCCGGAACAACCGGACGTCCTAAGGGCGTAGCCCTTACTCACGAAAATATTGTATCCAATGTATTGAATTCTAATCCTCGAATTCCGGAAGTAAAACTGGACTACAGAGAAATGAAGTGCCTTAGCTTCCTGCCTTTGTGTCACGTGTTCGAAAGAATGTTATTATACCTTTATCAGCATAATGGTTACTCTATCTACTTTGCAGAAAGCATAGATAAAGTTGGAGATAATCTAAAAGAGGTAAAACCTCAGTTTATGACTGTAGTACCTCGTTTGGTGGAAAAAGTATACGACAAAATCTATAATACGGGAGCTTCTGCTGGTGGTATGAAAACTAAAATCTTCCTTTGGGCTTTGTCACTCGTTGAAGATTATGATCTTGGAAAAAATCTAGGTATAAAAGGATGGATCGCAGACAAACTGGTCTTTACAAAATGGAGAGAAGGTCTTGGTGGTAACATCGTAGCACTGGTTTCTGGTTCTGCAGCTTTGTCACCTAGATTAAACAGAATTTTCCACGGTGCAGGTATTCCAATTCTGGAGGGTTACGGATTAACAGAAACATCACCGGTAATTGCAGTAAACAGTTTCAAACACAGAAAATTTGGTACCGTAGGATGGCCTATCGAAAATGCCGAGGTAAAAATTGCTGAGGATGGAGAAATTCTGGTAAAAGGAACTTCTGTATTCAAGGGTTATTACATGGATGAGGAAAAAACTAAAGAAGCTTTTACCGAGGACGGATACTTTAAAACAGGTGATATCGGATTTATTGACGATGAAGGATTCCTAAAAATTACCGACCGTAAAAAAGAAATGTTCAAAACTTCAGGTGGTAAATATATTGCACCTCAGGTAATAGAAAACAGTGCAAAAGCCTCTAAATTTATTGAACAGATTATGGTTATTGGTGATGGTGAAAAAATGCCGGCTGCCTTTATTCAACCAGATTTTTTGTTCATAAAAGCATGGGCTGAAAGAAAAGGATTAAACATTGGCTCGACCAACGAAGAAATTGCTGCTAATGAAGATGTGAAACAGCGTATAGGACAGGAAATAGAAGCACTAAACAAACATCTCGGAAAATGGGAACAGATTAAGAAATTTGAGCTCACTCCAATTGTATGGAGTATAGATGAGGGTCTGCTAACACCTACTCTAAAGTTGAAACGTAAAATAATTAAAGAAAAGTTCATAGATTTATACAACAAAATCTACGAACATTAAATAAACAAAATAAAAGCCGAAAAATTTTTCGGCTTTTATTTTATCAAAACTATACCATGAAAAAAACGATCTTATTATTGTGCTTCTCAACCGGAAGCATATTTGCTCAGTATACAAAATCGGAAAATACATTGCAGCTACTGGGAACAAGAAGCTGGATACGGGTAAACCTTCCAATGCAGCAGAATACAGGCTACAAACTTTACTGGTCTGCAGAAAATACAAAACCAGCCTCACCCAATGCCACAATCAATAATAGCGAAGCTTTCTATATACAAAATGTAAAACCAGAAACTACCTATTATGTATGGGCAGAAACCCCACAGGGATTACAAAAGCAAATTGTAAAAACTTCACGACAATGGACATTGGATACTTCGGAGTTGAATGAACTAAAGAATAACCCGAGTTCCGAGGCAGTTCCTCAAGGCATGAAAATTTTCTGGCAGGATGAATTCAATGATAAGTTATTGAACAAAAATAAATGGACAACAAATTACTTTTCGTCTCTCAACTATACTTCCGAAGCCTCCAAACAGGAAATGCTGGCCGATCAGCTTCAACAGCCTGCATATAACCTCAATGGTAAGTTTATCAATTTATATGTCAGCGATTCTCTTCCAAAGCGGTCTTATAGCCCAAGCGGGGGTCAAAAGATTTCTTCAATACAAACCTACGACTGGAAAAAAAATGAAAACCTTCTGGATAATAGCCGTGGCGGTTACTTTGAAGTAAAAGTAAGACGAAACAGTAGTGGAAATCCGGAAGGGATTAATACTGCATTCTGGTTCGATTCTCCGGGTCCGGATCTGCGATACTATCTGGAGCAGGGAACTAATCTGAACAGTACCAAAGGCATAAGACCTAAAGGACAATTATTTGAGATAGATGTATTCGAGTATCTTAATGCTCAGTTTGTTCTACACGGTCATGTAGACCAAAAAGGCGTTTTTCAGCGCAATCTGGCTACTCATATAGCTGAGGGAATTGATCATATAAACAAGTGGGTAACACACGGCATCCTATGGACACCTACAAGTATTAAACATTATATTAACGGAAAACTTATTAAAGCTTACACAGACAAGCATCAGATCTACTCGCCTAATCATTTTATGAATGTATTTCTGGGAAGTTATAGCTCTAAAGGAAATGTAAATATGGATGTTGACTATATCCGGGCTTACAACTGGCCTCTGGAAAAAGGAAACGAACTCCCGAATCCGGGTTTTGAAGATAGCGGAAGTCTTCTTCCATGGGAAGGAAATGCTACTTTAGTCCCACAAAAAGGTATTAAAAACAGTACAGCAGCTTTACTAAATCCTGGAGAAAATATTGAACAATATGTTTATTTAATGCCAGAAACTGCTTATCGATTAGAATTTTCCTCAAAAAATAAAGGAATCATTAGTGTAGAGGATGTAGCACCTGTTACTGGAGCATTGTCCCCTATTAAAACTCTGGAGTTTACGGGACAAAACAATTATTCTAAACAACATCTGGAATTCATTACAGGAAAAGACCAGGCCTACAATATGAAAACAATACGTATTTCTGTAAAAAACTCAGGCAATTCAGCCGTATTATTAGATGATATTACAGTTAAAAAAATTAAATAATTATAACTAAATCTCACAGACTTTTAAAATTTCTTATGAAAAAAATAGTTGTTCTCTCCGGTGCCGGCATTAGCGCTGAAAGTGGTATTAAAACTTTCAGGGACTCTAACGGACTTTGGGAAAATCATAAAATTGAAGATGTAGCAAGCCCGGAAGGTTTTGCCCGAAATCCGGAACTTGTACTAGAGTTTTACAATCTGCGCAGGCGTCAGCTTAGTGAAGTCCTACCAAATGAGGCTCATAATATCCTGGCTGAACTTCAACAGGATTTTGATGTACATATTATAACACAGAATGTGGATGACCTTCACGAAAGAGCCGGATCCAAAAACATTATTCATCTACATGGAGAACTAAAGAAAGCAAGACCTGTAAATGATGAGGAAAGTATTATTCCTTGGGAAAACGATCTGAACCTTGGCGATCTGGATGAAAACGGAATTCAGCTTCGTCCGCATATTGTATGGTTTGGCGAGATGGTTCCGGAAATGGAAAATGCAGCAACTATAGCTTCTGCAGCCGATATTCTGCTTGTAATAGGTACAAGCTTACAGGTATATCCTGCAGCATCGCTACTCCACTATGTCCCGGCAGGCTGTGAAATATTTGTAATCGATCCTCACCTTAGTCAGAATGTTACTGATGAGAAAAAATTCTTTAAAACTTCGGCTACAGAGGGCATGAAATTATTCCAAAAAGCCATATATGGAAAATAAATAAAATACTGTGAAGCTTTTATATTTCTTCTTAATAAACTAAATCTCTTTTTAGATTCAATTTGCTTTATACCTTTATATTTCGGTAATTTTGATTATCAAATCTCTTTCCCATGGACATAGAAACTTTTAGAGAATATTGCCTGCAGATGAAAGCAGTGACTGAAGACTTTCCTTTCGGACCGCATACACTTGTATTTAAGGTAGCTGATAAAGTGTTCGCTTTATGTGGATTAGACCGTCCCAATTTCACTGTTAATCTGAAATATGATTCGGAACTTATCATTGATCTTCGGGAAGAGTATGACGATATCCAGCCTGGCTATCACATGAATAAAAACCACTGGAATACTGTAAATTTTGAAGGAAAACTTCCTGAAAAATTTCTAAAAGAACTTATTCAGCATTCCTACGACCAGGTAGTAAAAGGTTTACCTAAGAAAAAAAGAGAAGAATTTTCATTATAAATACCCAACATGTCTATACAGAAAAACTACGAAGAAATTATACAATCTTTACCTACAAATGTGAAACTGGTTGCAGTATCCAAAACCCATCCTGCTGAGGCTATCCAGGAGGTTTACAATCTTGGACAAAGGGTTTTCGGAGAAAATAAAGTTCAGGAAATGGTTGCCAAACAACCTGTACTTCCTAATGATATCCAATGGCACCTGATCGGACATTTGCAAAGCAATAAAGTAAAGTACGTTGCAGAGTTCGTAGATACTATTGAAAGTGTAGATTCTGAAAAGCTTTTAGAAGAAATTAATAAGCAGGCCGCAAAGCACAATCGTAAAATCAAGGTTCTTCTTCAGGTAAAAATAGCGGAAGAAGATTCAAAAACCGGAATGGAAGTTTCAGAAACCAAAGAGCTTTTTTTGAAATATATCCAAGGGCATTTTGAAAATATAGAAATCACTGGCCTTATGGGAATCGGGACTTTTACAGATGATACAGAACAAACCAAAAGAGAGTTTCTATTTCTGAAAAGACTTTTTGACCAGCTTTCTATTCAGAAAAAACTGGAAACTCTATCTATGGGAATGAGTGGTGATTATCAGTTGGCTATTGAATGTGGCTCTACTTCTGTAAGAATAGGTTCTTCTATTTTCGGAGCAAGAGATTATAATATTTAGAACCTGCTTCGATATTCTAAAGGCTTCGATAGCTCGTCATGCTCTCTATAAACTCAGCTCAGTCTGGCTAGACTATAAAAGAATATCAATCATAAAACTTAAACAGGCTCTTCATAAAGAAAATGCATTTTCTTACAAGATATATTTTGTGAGAAAATGCACTGAAAAATAAGGGTTGAACATAAACTTAGTACTAAGAAAAGTCTGAACATGAATAGTCTTTTGGAATTTATCCGCTCCCTTACCGAATTTTCAGATGAAAGTTGGGAGATACTCCAGCCCGCGCTAACGGCAAAAAAGTTCCGTAAAAACGAATTATTATTACAGGAAGGACAAACCTGTACTTCATTATTCTATATTGAAAAAGGCTATTGCAGAAGCTTTTATGACATCAACGGTGTAGACAAAAACACCGAGTTTTTCTTTGAAAACGAGATTGCAACCAATATTGACAGTTTTGGCAATGGTCAGATATCAGCATATAATATTATTGCAGGAGAACCACTAACGGTTATTGTCTTTGATAAAGCCAAACTTTATCAGGCAGCACAGGAATGTCGGGAAATAGAAAATCTGGGGAGGCACTGTGTCCGATTAATCGCTACCAAGCAGGAAAAATTTGCTACCCTATTCCAACTATATTCTGCACAAGAACGCCTGGAATATATTGAACAAAAGCATCCTGAAATGGTGCAGAGAATTTCACTCTCTCAGCTAGCATCTTTTCTGGGAGTTGCAAGAGAAACCCTCAGCAGAATACGCAAACGGAGAACCACCGGCTAATTTTGTGACAATTGTCACAGGTTATACTTCTCAATATTTTTGACATTTGTCTCTACAAAAAGACATTATGCAAAGATTACAAAAGATCAGTTCTGAAACGAATATTATTACTTGGTTCGAAATTCCTGTAAATAATACACAACGCGCGAAAAAATTTTACGAAACAATTCTGGATATTGAAATGACATCTCAATTTATTGCAGAAACGAATGAAACCCTTACCTTCTTCCCTTATAATCCGGAAGTAATACAAGCGACATCCGGCAGAGTAACGGGGGTATTGACAGAGTCTGAAAACAGTTCTCCATCTGCTAACGGAACGGTAGTATACATTAATGCAAGTCCCAACCTTCAATCTGTTCTGGATAAAGTCCAACCCGCAGGTGGAGAACTAATCTCCCCTGTTATAAATATTAAAGCCGGACTTATTGCATTTATACTGGATTCTGAAGGAAATAAAATAGGTCTTCACTCGGAAATATAATCAAAAGTTCAATTTATGTTACACCAATGCTTTGGTATTGGTATATGGTCTTGTCAGAGTTTTGGAGCTTTGCCAAGGCTTTTATTTATTAACCCTCTGTCTGCCTTTATCACATTGATTTTTTTGTATTTTAGTTACCTACAAAACATCAATATGAATTTTGAAATACTAAAACACAAAATAGAAATTGCTACTAAAAAAGCATTCTTAGAAATATATGAAAAAGCAGGATCAGAAGGCCTTTATGCCTTTGCTCTCTATAGCGATGAAGGTGCTATGACCGTTTGTCCTTCTGCAAATACCCTAAAACATCTGGAAAAGACTCCTACAAACGATGTCACCTATTACAAATTTGAACCAGCAGAATGGAAATATGAAATGCAGGGTGCAGATCAGGAATTCAACGAAATTAGTACCTTACTAAGAGAAGAACTGGACAAACATAGTGATGATGACGATTGGTTTTTAGATTTTCAGGACAAACTTTATGAAACCTGTGTTGAAGTATTGGAAAAATTAAAACAGGAAAATTTCTTCACACAGATCACCGGAAAAGAAGTATTTCTAACCTTTACAATTTCTGATTATGAGATTAACAGTAAGTATATCAGGAATCTAATTTCCCGATTAAACGATAATCATTATAAAGCAGAATTTTATCAGTGGATGAAATCCTGGGGAACCTACAAATCTATACAGGAGCTTCAGAATCTTTTGGATAGTGATAAAATAGTTACCGAACAGCACGTCTACCCTTTTGTTGTTAAGCCTTCTACCCGAGAGCTTACCTACCAACTTTTGGATGAATACAATAAGACAGATCTATTTCCAAAGGAATTTTACACCATTGAGAAAGCGGCCGAATCTAATCTGGTAAACTGGCTGGTCTATCCTACAGAACTTAATGCATTTCCCGACGAGCTGGAATACCTGCAACGGGTAAGTATCGATTCGGACAAGGAAGATGATGATTTTCATTATGAAGTTTTCAGATACAGAATAAACGAACCTCACTGGGCTGCTGAAAATGGTTGGATGCTGGGTATTGTAGGACCTTATTACAACGGAAGTTTACCATACGACTATCCTGCTGCAACTTTTAGCAGAACAGACAGTACAACAGACAAAGTAACTCCGGAAGACGAAGCACTGTGGGTACATCAAAATATATTTTTACAGGATCACGGTTAATTTGGTAATTCCTGACATACTGTTGTCTTTTTACTATATTACTTTTGCAGACATAAAACTAAGTATGATTCCTTTAACAGATAAAATATATCTTCTGGAAAAATTCAGCGGAAAAGGTGGATGGACTTTTGTAAGACTCCCTGAAATACCACCAGGTCAGAATACGCCGTTTGGTTGGGTAAAAGTGTGCGGAACAATTGACGACTATGAGATTAAAAATTATAATCTGCAACCGATGGGAAACGGTCGTTTGTTCCTGCCAATAAAAGCTGAAATAAGAAAAAGAATAAAAAAACAGGAAGGAGATTATGTACATATTGTATTATATGAAGATCATAATCCCTTTGAAACCCCTGAAGAGCTAAAGCTTTGTCTTCTGGAAGAGCCTTATGTATATGATCAATTTATGACTTATACTGATGGTGAAAAGAAAACAATCACAGAATGGATATATGCTGCGAAATCAGAACAAACTAAGGCAGAACGGATTGCAAAAGTCATTATTGATATTATTGATAAAAATCCCCGGTACTAAGCCGGGGATACTTTTAGAAACTTTTCAAAAGTCTCTCTGATGACCAAATTTTTTCATCATACAAAATCTGATTCATCGTTTGTTTTTGTTGTATAATTCAATTTATGATATGATCCTAAATCTTATTGCTTTGAACCATTAAAAATGTAAGTTTTATCCTGTGCTGAGTTTTTCTCGGTACTTACATTAAGAGATTTTGTATCAATAAGATATGCTACACTCCCTTGTTCATCACTTCCTACAACACTCGCCCCTACAGGGTTAGCAACCTTTATGGTTTTTGTCGTATAACCTGAATAGGCTTCTCCCGATTTTGGTGTTACCTTTACACGGGAATCATCTACCTTACTAACTATAACAACGGCGTTATAATATTTTATATCAGGATTTTCACCATCTTCAATAGTTCCTTTAAAAGTTCCTACAACAGGATCTATACTACCAGACGGGTTATTATCTGAATCATTACTGCTTTTACAGCCAATAAAAAATAGACTAGTACCTAATACTAATGCTGCCCCAAGCACTAGTTTCTTAATTCCATTTTTTTCCATAATTGTAAATTTTAAATTTTTATTTTAGTTTAATATTCAATGTGCCCTGTTCTATTCCTGTTACATATTCATCTTTCACTATATCCTTGCTTTTTTCTTGAATTTTAGACAGGAGATTTTCTGTAGATCCACTATACAATAATGTTATAGCAGATTGTTCAGCATTAAATTTCATTTGGCTTTCAGTGACTCCATCTATGCCCTGTATAAGAGTATTTAGTTTTTTTACATAAGCAAGATTTCCGCCTGAAATCAGAATAGTAGTTTGATTGCCTGTTGTTTTGGATTTCCCTTTTTTACCAAATAAGGAAAGAATTCCTCCTCCGGTTTTGGCAGCTCCTTCAGTAGTATTAGCAGCCCGGTTCACCTGATTGGCTATATTGTCTATTTTATCAAACAGACTTTGTGCCTGTGTTAGAGAGATGCTCATTAGAGTAAGAGCAATACTCAAAAAAAATGTTTTTTTCATCTCGATAATTTTGTTATTTAGTTTCTGGGGTCTTACGATTGGTCATAACAAAATTATATCCCCATAAGTGGGGATACAATACCTATTTATCGGCTTTTTGCACCTCCTAACATTAGGAGGTTGCTGAAAAATTAAATGAGCTTTTCTTGCACCAGCAGCATTAAAAGCTCTGTGGTGTTTTTCACTTCGAATTTTTGCAAGAGATTTTTGCGATAGGTATCTACTGTAAAACGGCTAAGAAACAATTCATCGGCTATAGTTATAGTAGTCTTTCCTTCTGCCAACAACTGAAGAAGTTGTTTCTCCCGACGGGTGATAGAAGGCAATACCTTTCTTTTATGTTCCGGAAATTGCGCCGCTGCCATAACTTTTTTTGCTTCACTACACAATACAATTTCACCTTTCAGTACCTGTTTTATTCCATTAAGCAACTCATCAGCAGAAGCGCTTTTCAACAAATAACCCGAAGCTCCGTTTTGTAAGAGTTGTAAAATAATACTTCTTTCTGCCTGATTACTGAATCCTACAACAATTGTCTGCGGAGCGATTTCTTTTATTGTTTTACAAAGATCAATGCCATCCAGGTCGGGTAATATTATGTCCAGTAATATAATATCTATGATCTTTTGTTGTAGATAAACAAGCAGATCTTTGCCTTTTGTGAAACTTATAATATCCTTACCCGCTTTATTTTCTTCCAAAAGCGACCTCACGCCTTCAGTAACAATAGGATGATCGTCTACAACTGCTATAATACTTTTCATATCAAATATTAAGTTCTATGTTAATTGTGGTTCCCTGATGAATAATAGAATCTACATCCATCTTTCCTTTCATATAGTTTACGCGATTTTGGATATTGCTCCATCCCAGACCTTTTGCATTTTGAATATTATCAGAATCGAATCCGCAACCATTATCCTCTATTGTGATATAAAAGCGTTTGTTTTCCTGGATGCATTGTAAAAGAATCTTATTTGCCCCACTATGCCGGATGGCATTAGACAAGAGTTCCTGAATGATACGGTAAGTATTAACTTGGCTGCTAAGCGGATTTATTTTTTGAATCCCGGATGACTGAAACTCTATCAACATATCTTCTCTTGTCATAGAAATGCATAAATCGTGTAAAGCAACTTCCAGTCCTGATCTTAGCAATGCCTCCGGCATCAGGTTTCGTGAGATATTTCTAAGTTCATTTATAGAGTTTTCCAATTGTAATATAACATGGTCTATTACTGGTATGCTTTCTTTTTTCTGCTGTCCAGATAACTTTAGTTTAATTCCGGATAAAGCACCTCCTAATCCATCATGCAGATCACGAGCCACTCTTTCCCGTTCACGTTCCTCACCTTCCAGCATGGCCTGAGCCATTTTAAGCTGTTGCTGGTTTTCTACTTCCTTCAGCTTTTGTGCATTATGCTTTTTATTATTTTTAACTAAATAAATTAAAAATGCAATAATGAGAAGAAATATAATAGATCCTATACCTAAGAGCCAATTCAATAATTGTTGATTCTTATTCTGTAAAAGAGTTTGTTTTTTTTCCGACTGAAGCATTGCTATCTGTTTTTCTTTTTCAGAAGTTTTGTATTTAGTTTCCAAATCATGTACTTCAACTATAGTCTTCTCACGTTTGATACTGTCTTCATATACAGTATATTTTTTCAGATACTGATAGGCTGTTTTATAATCTCCCAAACGCCTTGAATATTCGGAAACCTTCTTAGCAGCAGCTAAAGCCGATTCATCAAATTTCTCGGCAATAGCTTTTTGATGAATATCTTTTGCAATTTCTCTAGCTTGTACATAATCTCCTTTTGCAACTGCAATTTCTTCCTTAGCCCAGTATACATCATAATAATGGTATTTTGTATTGAATTTATGATATTCTATAAAGGCTTTATTCAGCATCGCTTCAGCCTCTTTAATTCTATTTTTTTTAGCATAATATTTAGCTCTGTAGGCATAATATCTTCCAAAACTAATCATCGGGATATCTATCTTGTCAATGTTTACTTTTGCTTTATCAAGATATTCTCCCATTCTGTTAATGCTATCCATATTGTACAATACAGTAGCTCCGGTTAAATAAAAATGTGCTTTCAAGCCAGGTTCTCCCTTATATTTTTCCAGTAAATAGAGACTCCTTTGTAAATAAGAATATGCTTTTTCATATTCTCCCATATCGAGAAAACTATGAGCAATGTTATGTAGCATAGCACTTAATAATTTATAATCTTTTATTTTTTCTAATCTGGGTAGATTAGAGATCAGTAATTCTGTAGACTTTCTTATAGCCCCACTGGCAGAATATGTAACTGCCAAACTATTGGTTGCCGGAACAATAAGCTTTATAGCCTGCGGAGAATTATTACCTTTTAGTTGTGTAAGTACTTTATTGCTATAAAAATATATACTGTCTTTATGCATAAGCCCTGTATGCAAATAATTAATAGTTTGGTCTGCATAAGCTTTATAAAGTATAAAAGAACCTCGGTGGGCTAATGCACGTGCTTTATAAGCATATGTAAAAGCTCTGGCAGAATCATTTTGCAAAAAATATCCCTTAGACAGTTTTCCCATAACAACAATTCTGGAAGTATCACTTTTAGCAACCTTCAGAACTCGCAATAAACTGTCTGTTTTTTTATAATATTGTCCAGAGATATTTATCTGCAAGAAAGTGAAAAGGATAAAAATTATAATCCTTTGTACTGCACTATTCCATTTATATTTTATGATCTTCATAAAAATTGCCATTATCCAAATTTCTCAAAAACATATGAGACTAAAAATACCTAAAATTAGGAGGGTAAAATGTAATAATCAGATACAAAATTATTTAACAGCCCTACTTTCCCAACTCAAAAGCATTCCGTATCTTTGCTACTATGCAAAAAATTCTTATTGTTGAGGATGAAAAGGCTATTTCTGGCGTTTTATCCAGCATTCTTGAAGATGAATGCAAAGGTTATGATATCGTAGTTGCTGAAGATGGTTTGGAGGGATTCAAACTAATCGAGAAGGACGATTTTGCCTTAGTTATTTCGGATATTAAAATGCCGAAAATGGCGGGTAATGAACTATTAGTGAAAGCTTTGGAAATAAAGCCTGACACTACATTTGTTATGATATCCGGCCACGCAGACATCGATACTGCTGTAAAATGCCTGAAAGATGGTGCTTATGACTTTATCTCCAAGCCTATTGATATCAACAGACTGATTACCAGCGTAAGAAATGCCCTGGACAGAAAAGTACTTCAACACCAGAAGAATGTTTTGCTTACTGAAAACAAACAGCTTAAAAGAAGAATTACCAAGAAATATCAAATGATTGGTGACTCTGAAGCTTTGAAGCACATTCAGGAAATGATTGAAAAAGTAGCACCTTCCGATGCACGTGTACTAATTACCGGACCAAACGGAGCCGGAAAAGAATTGGTGGCACATGCAGTTCACGATCTTTCTGAACGTGCAAAAGGTCCTATGATCGAGGTTAACTGTGCTGCTATTCCGTCTGAACTTATTGAATCTGAACTTTTCGGGCACGTAAAAGGATCTTTTACCGGAGCTATAAAAGACAAGCAAGGTAAATTCGAACTGGCTAATACCGGGACTATATTCCTGGATGAAATTGGTGATATGAGCCTTGTTGCACAAGCTAAAGTTCTTCGTGCATTGCAGGAAAGCAAAATCTCACCTGTCGGAAGCGATAAAGAAATAAAAGTAGACGTACGTGTAATTGCAGCTACCAATAAAAATCTTCAGGAAGAAATAGAAAAAGGAAAATTCCGTGAGGACCTTTACCACAGACTTTCTGTAATTGAAATTCGTGTTCCTAAGCTGGATGACCGTAAAGATGATATCCCTCTTTTGGTGGAGCATTTTTCAAAGATCATTGCGGACGAGCAGGGAACTGCTAAAAAGAATTTCAGCGATGAGTCTATTGAAGCATTACAGAATTTTAGCTGGACCGGAAATATCCGTGAGTTAAGGAACGTTGTTGAAAGATTAATCATCTTAGGCCAAAGCCCCGTTACGGCAGACGACGTCTCCAAATTTGTAAAAAAATAATTTATGAAATTTTTAAATCAAAAATATACGCGGGATTCTCTGAAGCTCGCGTTACCTGTTATGATCACACAGCTCGGACAAGTTTCGGTGAACTTGTTCGACAATATGATCGTAGGTAAACTCCTTGGTGCACAGGCCCTGGCATCTGTATCTTTGGGGAATGCCACCTTCTTTTCGTTCTTCGTATTTGCGATGGGATTTTCCTATGCAATACCTCCACTGGTATCCGAAGCACACTCCAGACTAGACCATGATAAAATTAATAGTGTATTCCGTCATGGTTTTGTCATTAATCTGGCAGTAGGACTTCTTATGATGCTTGGTATTCTGCTTGGTATGCCACTGCTCTATCATATGGATCAACCAACTGAAATCATTCCGGATACCATACATTTCTTAACCATTATGGCATTCAGTATGATTCCATTCATGGTATTCCAGACATTCAGAGAAGTTTCAGAAGGTTTATCTTTTACTTTAGGAGTAACCAAAGCAACAATTATTGCCAATATCCTGAATATTGTTCTGAATTATATACTGATTGAAGGTAAACTTGGTTTACCAGCTATGGGAGTAAGGGGATCTGCTCTAGCAACACTTATTGCCAGAATATTTATGGTGGTATTCTTGTACATTGTATTGTACAGAGATCCAAGAACTTCTCAATACATCAAAGCTTTTCACCTGAAAATTGCAGGATTTTCTAAAAGCATATTCAATACAATGCTGAAAATCGGTTTCCCGACAGCTTTGCAATTATTCTTTGAAGTAAGTGCTTTTGCAGGTGCAGCTTTTGTTTGTGGACTGGTTAGTTCAACTGACATTGCGGCTCACCAGATTGCATTATCCATGGCATCTTTTACCTTCAATCTATGTGTTGGATTTAGTGTAGCCTCTACAGTTATGGTAGGAAGAAAATTGGGAGAAAGAGACTTTGTAGGCCTTCGAAATGTAGGAATCAATAATATAAAAATTTCATTCTTGTTTATGATTGTTTGTGGGCTAGCCTTTATTCTGGGCAGAAATATACTTCCACATTTCTTCGTACAGAACGATGATATCAATGTAATGACGTTAGCTTCCAAGCTGCTTATTATTGCTGCTTTGTTCCAGCTTTCAGATGGTATTCAGGTGACTTGTTTAGGATGTCTTAGAGGTATTCAGGATGTAAAAGTTCCAAGTGCTATTACTTTCGTTGCATATTGGATCATTACAATTCCATTAGGGTATTTCCTATGTTACACCCTTAAAATGGGAGCGTTCGGAATGTGGATTGCATTAGGCTTAGGACTTACTATATCTGCCCTATTCCTGGTTGCCAGGTTCCTTAGACTAACGAACAGAAAAATACTAGCTGCAAAATAAATATTGCTACAATATATAGATTTTCATAAGGTTGTCTGTTTAGGCAACCTTATTTATTTTATGCAACTTTACATCCAATTATAATAAATCTGATTAGGTAACTTTACAAAAAAGTCTATAGTTAGAGAATTAAATAGAAAAGTTGTTTGTTACCACGATGAATACAGTATATTTGTAACAAACCCTTTACACTATAAAATGAAGAAAAGTATACTATCCATTTCCTTTTTTATTTCTCTTATTGCTTGTTCAGACAGAACAGAAGGAATATCTGAAAATAAAGAAGAATCTAAGCCTCCTTTTGCTAAACTTAGTCTAAAAACAAAAGAATCAGAAGCTAATATTTTTGACGTTGTAAACTTCTATCTTGAACCAACCGTAAAAGATCAGAATGTGTCTATATATGACCTGAGAATGTCTTATGATTCAATAGTTGTAAAAACAAAAGGTGAAGATAAAGGAGTCGTTATACTGAATGCGAAGGAGAATTCTTTGAAACTGATGCTAACATGGTCCAATTATTATTACCTTCCAGAAACCAGTACTACATATCTGTATGGCTATAAAGGCAATAAAGTTGTCTTAAAAGATTCTGTAAAGATAAATATAAAGAATAGCAAAAATTTCCTGAATACAAACTGGAAAGAATTTAATCCAGAAGCTATAAATACAGGATATTCTAATATAACCAAACCCTATTCATTTTCAATCCGCAAGCAAAAAACTGATAATATTCCGTCTATCACACTGTATAATCACTGGAATATTCCAAATAGTTCGGATAATCCATTTTATACAAAGCAAAATAAAGATATATTAAAGAACTATATTACCAAACTATATTCAAAACCCACATATACTGTTGAAGCAGAAGGTTCTTTAGATCAAAAATTTGATGATCATTTTTCAGCTAGGCTAAATGGAGAAAAAACATTAGCAATATGGATAACCCCTACTTCTAAGATCGCATTGATGGAGTACACAACATTTTCATCAAATGTTGATTATAAAATTTATGCTGAACCAGTTAATAAATAAATCAAAATGTATACTGTACAGGAACATACTGTTAATGGAATAAAAGTTGCAGAACTGAACTCCGACAAAGTGCTAATTCAGCAAATGCAGGATGGATTAGACCTTTTGGCAGATCTTTATTATCAGGGCTTCGATAAAATTATTATCAGGGAACAGAATATTACATCCGACTTTTTTGATTTGAAAAATAAAATGGCAGGAGATATTCTTCAGAAGTTTTCTAATTATAAAATGAAACTTGCCATTGTTGGCAATTTCAGCTATGAAAGTAAGAGCCTGAAAGATTTTATTTATGAATGTAATAAAGGTAAATTAGTTAACTTCGTTAACACGCTGTCCGATGCTTTAGCATAAAGCATATAAAGATTTTCGGATGGTTATATTCAAACAAAATACAGTATTATGCAAGTAGATATCCGAAAATTAAGCTTAGACGATTATGATGAGCTTGTAGAATCCATGCAGGAGGCTTATCCCGATATAGAGGATAATACCTGGGCAAAAAGAAATATTCAAAAACTAACGTCTATATTCCCTGAGGGGCAATTGTGTATTACTGTAGATGGTAAATTAGCAGCTGCGGCACTTTCTATAATGGTACAGTACGAATTATTCGGAGATCAGCATACTTACGATGAGATTACGGGAAACGGAACCTTCAATACCCATAGCAACAATGGTAATGTTCTTTATGGTATAGAGGTATTTGTTCACCCTGAGTTTCGATCCCTGCGACTGGGACGTAGATTATATGATGCCAGAAAAGAATTATGTGAAATTAAAAATCTGAAGTCAATTATTATTGGCGGTAGAATTCCAAATTACCACACCCACAGTAAGGAACTTACACCACGTCAGTACATTAATAAAGTCCGTAAAAAAGAAATTTACGATCCGGTTCTGTCTTTCCAGCTTTCCAATAACTTTTCTCCTATTAAAATACTGAAAGGTTATCTGAAAGGTGATACTGAATCCGAAGAATATGCTGTTTTATTACAATGGAATAACA
This sequence comes from Elizabethkingia sp. YR214, assembly GCF_003058195.1. Lineage (GTDB taxonomy): Bacteria > Bacteroidota > Bacteroidia > Flavobacteriales > Weeksellaceae > Elizabethkingia. The sequence goes on along the minus strand of NZ_QBUH01000009.1, from coordinate 11,999 downwards.
TCTATTACACGCAGAAGCAAAATACAATGCTGGATAGTGTAATCCGTATTGGTCTGGTGCAATGGCAGATGCGACAATTCAGAGATATTGAGGCATTTTATCAGCAGGTAGAATTCTTTGTGGATGTAATCAGCAATTATGAATCCGACTTTTGTGTTTTCCCGGAATTATTCAACACTCCCCTTTTGGCAGCATATAATCATCTGAATGAAAGAGAATCCATGGAGGAACTTTCAAAACTGACTGCAGAGATTGTAGATAAAATTGCGGAACTTGCCGTAAGCTATAACGTCAATATCATATCAGGCAGTATGCCGATACTTGAAAATGGGAATCTCTATAATGCCAGCTACCTTCTCCATCGTGACGGAAAGCGAGACGAATACCGAAAAATACACATCACTCCTAACGAGCGAAAATACTACGGTATGTTGGGTGGAAATGAAGTAAAAGCCTTCGATACCGATTGTGGTAAAATTGGAATAATGGTATGCTACGATGTAGAATTTCCGGAACTTTCCAGAATCCTTGCAGATCAGGGTATGAAGATATTATTTGTACCTTATCTTACCGATACTCAAAATGCTTATACCCGTGTAAGAGCCTGTGCCGCTGCCAGAGCAATAGAAAATGAGTGCTATGTTGCCATTGCGGGTTGTGTAGGAAACCTTCCTGGTGTAAGCAATATGGATATACAATTTGGACAGGCTGCGGTATTTACACCTTCAGACTTTGCCTTCCCTTCCAATGCTGTAAAAGGAGAAGCTACTCCGAATACTGAAATGACATTAATAGTAGATGTAGACCTTAATCTGCTAAAAGAGCTTCACCATAATGGTGCTGTACAAATACTAAAAGACAGAAGATCGGATCTTTATGATGTTACTATAAAAGATAAAGAAAATTTATAGTTCAAAGTATATTTATACTAAAGCTATACTATATAAAAAGCCCTGTCAGAAATTTCTGACAGGGTTTATATTTAATATTAAACGAGTTTTAGTTAAGTTCTCTTTTTTTAGTTCTGTTAAAGATCCAGAAGATAATTGGGAAAATGAGCAATGTAAGTACAGTTGCCGAAACCAACCCCCCGATAATTACAATTGCCAGCGGCTTCTGAGATTCAGAACCAATACCTGTAGACATCGCAGCCGGCATTAGTCCTATAGAAGCCATTAGAGCTGTCATAACTACAGGACGGGTTCTTACTTTCACCCCTTCCAGAATAGCTTTATCTATATGGAAGCCTTTCTTTACATTACTATGGAATTCGGAAATAAGAATTACACCATTCTGAATACAAATTCCAAAAAGTGCTATCATTCCTACCCCTGCAGAAATTCCGAAATTCATACCTGTTACATGAAGTGCGATGATACCTCCAATAAGTGCAAATGGTACGTTAGCTAATACTAGTAATGAATCTTTCATATTCCCAAACAGGATAAATAAAAGGAAGAAAATCATTATAATACTGATAGGTACAACTTGCCCTAAGCGTTTAGACGCACGTTGCTGGTTTTCGAATTGTCCAGTCCAGCCGATAGAATAGCCATCTGGAAGTTTTATGGAAGCCACTTTTCTCTGTGCATCGGCTATTGTACTTCCTAAGTCACGGTCTCTGATCGAAAATTTGATTCCAATATAACGTTTGATATTGTCCCTATAAATAAAGGCAGCTCCATTATCTTTAGTAATATCACTAATAGCCTTCATAGGAATAAGCGTTCCATCCTGACAAGGCACCATCAGTTTAGCAATATCCTCTTCCGACTTACGGTATTCCGGGGCGTAACGAAGTCTTATATCAAATTTACGTTCTCCTTCATAGATTTGTGAAGCTGTTTTACCTCCAAAAGCCATTTCTAAAACAGATTGCGCATCAGCCGGCATTACACCATATTCCGCCATCTTATGTCTGTCCAGTACAACACTTACTTCTGGCTGCCCTATATTTTTGATAATCCCCGGTTCTCTTACGCCCTTCACTTTGCGGATCTCTTTATAAACTTCTTTGGCCAAACGATCTAAGGTTTCCAGATTGTCACCATAAATCTTAATCCCGTTTTCAGCTTTGAAACCTGCTACTGCTTCAGCAACGTTATCTGAAATAGGTTGTGAATAATTATATGTAATTCCCTGGAATTTCTTTAGCTTAACATTCATCTCATTGATGAGTTCGTCATAAGTAATCTTACGTTTCCATTCTTCACGAGGTTGTAAGGCAACAGCAAATTGTACGAAGCCAAAACCATTAGGGTCAGTACCATCATTACTTCGCCCTGTCTGGGAAAGAACTCCAGTAACTTCGGGAAATGAAGCAATAACTTTTTTCAGTTCATTGGTCTTTTTCATAGACTCTTTCAGTGATGTACTCATCGGTAATTCTGCTGTTACCCATAGTGAGCCTTCATTAAGGGTTGGCAAGAATTCCGTCCCAAGAAATTTTCCCGAGAAAATAGTTACCACCATTAAGGAAATCGCTGCAATAAGACTTATTTTTTTATTTCTGAATGCAAACGTAAATCCTTTTTCTACAATCCTGTCCCAGAAAGATACAAATGGATTATGCTTTTCGCGCACATTCTTATTCAATAAAATATGCATAAGTACAGGAACCAATGTTAATGTAAATAACAATGCTCCCAATAATGCAAATCCAAGAGTATAGGCCAATGGAGAGAACATTTTCCCTTCTACCTTCTGGAAAGAGAAAATAGGAATTAGCGAGGTGATAATAATAAGCTTTGAGAAGAAAATAGCTTTCCCCAAACCTGTTCCGGTTTGCTTGATCCAACCTCCTTTTGCCAATTTATTAAAGCGCTCCATTCCATATCTTTTGGCTTTGTGATCTAACATTACAAAGACGCCTTCAACCATGACGACAGCACCATCGATAATAATACCAAAGTCTACAGCTCCCAATGAAAGAAGATTTGCACTCATCCCTGCTATTTTAAGACATAGGAATGCAAACAACAATGATAGCGGAATAATAATAGACACGATAACAGTTGTACGCCAATCGGCCATAAAGATCAATACCATTACTGTTACCAATACAATTCCTTCAAGAAGGTTGTGCATTACTGTACGAGTCGTGAAATCCATCAGATTATCACGATCATAGAAAGTGACCAGTTTCACATCTTTAGGTAAGGTTTTACTATTCAGTTCAGCAATTTTTGCTTTCAGTGCTACCAGAACTTCACGTGGATTTTCTCCTTTCCGCATAACCACTGTACCCGCTACCACATCATCTTTTCCGTTTAATCCGGCCTGTCCTACACGTGGCATAGAGCTTTCTTTTACTTCAGCAATATTCTTTACCAATACAGGGTTTCCGTTATTAGTCTCAATTGTAATATTGCCTATATCTTCTATTGTTTTTACAAGACCAATTCCTCGTACTACGTAAGATTGTCCGCTTTTTTCTATAACATCTCCACCTACGTTCAGATTACTCTTGGTTACAGCATCATAAACCTGTAAAGGAGTAAGACTGTATTTTTCCAATTTTACCGGATCAATACTCAGTTCATAAACTTTATCTTGCCCTCCGAATACGTTGATATCCGCCACCCCCGGAACACCGCGTAATGCACGGTCTACAACCCAGGTCTGTAAAGTAAGTAACTCCCGGGAATCTCGTTTCGGGCTTTCCAGTGTATAACGGAATATTTCCCCTGTGGGGCCGTAAGGTGGTTGTACTTCGGGAGCGACATCATCCGGAAAACTTAGTGTTCTCAACTGGTTGTTGACCTGGTTTCTGGCAAAGGTATCATCTACTCCGTCATCGAAAATAATTTTGACAATGGACAATCCAAACATGGTGGTACTTCGTACACTGGTTTTCTTCTGCACCGGACTCATTGCAAGCTCTATAGGTGTTGTTACAAAACGCTCCACTTCTTCGGCACTTCTACCATTCCATTGTGTAATGATCGTTATCTGGGTATTGGTAACATCTGGAAAGGCTTCAATTGGCATATTCCTGAAACTTACAATACCTGCTATAGCCAAAATCCCCACCCAGATAAAGGTGAAAGCCTTGTTCTTGATAGAAAATGCTATTATATTTTTAATGAACTTATTCATTCAATTCAGATTTAATATTTCTTATTTACTCTTTTAATGATCTGTAAATAAGTAACTGATTATTGGTTACAACCTTATCACCTTCATTCACTCCTTCAGCTACATAAGTTTTATCTCCGGTCTGTCTCAGTATTTTTATTTCACGAACTTTTATATTACTCTGGGATGCAAATAATACAACAAAGTATCTGTTATCGTCAAAGATTACCGCAGAAGTAGGTATCGCTACTGCTGTTTCATTCAGCGTATTATTTACTTTAATTGTTGCTTTACTATCTGGTACCAAAAGTCCTTCCGAATTATCCAAAACCACTCTTGCCTGCATAGCATTGGTTTGCGGATCTATAATTTTAAATATCTTGTCAATTCTACCATGGAAGACTTTATCAGGATAACTTAGCGTCGTGATCTCTGCCTTCATCCCAAGATCTATTCGGTCAATATCAGTTTCATTGATGTTAACTAATGCCCAAACATCTTTTGTGTTGGCCACGTCGAAAATATTGTCCGAGCGGTCACTTCTAAGCTGCATATCTTTATTAATATTCTTTTGTACGATATAACCATTGATTGGAGATACGACAGAGTAAATATTGCCATTCTTTACGTTATAGATTGTACTAACAGCTTCCGCACGCTTTAGCTGATCCTGTGCTTTTGTAAGTTCGCTTTTGGCTGTCAAAACTTCATTTCTGGTATTCAATTTTCCTTCATAAAGTTCCTGGGCTACTCTCAGTTTATTTTTTGCCTCTGCCAAATCTGTTTTAGCATCACTAAGGTCTTTCTGAAAACCTGCCACTTCTGTACTTCGTATTGTAGCCAGAACCTGACCTTTGTGTACATAATCTCCTAGTTCAGCATTTACTGTCAGTACATTACCTCCTACCAAAGGATAAATATCTATATAACTGTTTCTGTCAGCGGAAATTTTACCAAAGAAACTCATTTGTTCTTTAATCTGTTCTTTTTGGGCTTCACCAAGGGTTGTAGACTGCATCATCTCCTTGCTTATTTCAAAGCCTTTTACAATACTCTCTTTTTTCTGAGGCTCTTCCTTGCTGCACGCAGCAAGTATTGAGATTGTCAATAAGCCTGTAATTATCTGCTTCATATACTAGTAAAAGATTTTGGATTGTGTTAAACGATTGATTTCTTCAGCGGATGTTATAATATGTTTCTGGATTTCATAGATCTGCAAAATACTTTGCTTGTAACTCTCCATAAAATCGGTGAACTCTATAAGACTGATATTACCTTTTCTGAAATTCTTCAGAATTCCATTATATACAGTTTCCATATCCTGCAAGTCCTGAGGTTTCAAGGAAAAATATTGCTGATATTGATTCTTCCATGTCTGATATGCAGTATCTACTTGTGAGACAAGTTCCTGCCTCAACCTTTCTTCAGTTTTTTTGTTTTCCTGAATCTGATATTCTGCTTTCATCTGATTTCCTTTATTTTTATTCCACAGCGGAATAGGAATACCAAAGCTAAGTGCCAACTGATTATCGAAAGCAGCTCCTCTTTGTGTCCAACGGGTACCTATAGTAAGGTCCGGTACACTAAGTGATTTTTGCCATTTTAAATTGAGTTCACTACTCTGCGTAATTTTTTTAGCGGTCAAATAATCGGCATTATTTTCCAATGCTTTTTGCTGCAATTCGGAAATACTTATCAGCGGCTGTTTTTCCAGCTGTTGATTCATATTATCGTCAGAAAGTTCCGGAAGAACTTCTGTATCACTGCCTGTTAATAATTTCAGTGTTTGCTTTTGCTGAATAATATTATTACTAACCTCTATTTTATCATTCTGTACATTGATAACCAATGCCTGAAGCCTTACCATATCTTTCAGAGATACATTCCCTTTTTGGGTCTGAACTTTATAAGCATTCAGCAAATCTGTAAAATACTTTAACTGAACATCCAGACTTTCTTCTTTTTTTTGCTCAAAAAGAATATTATAAAAGGTACTTCTAAGCTGAGAACGAAGATCTACGAGCAGTCCCTGGAACTGCATTTCTGCAATTTCTTTATTCGACCTGGCAAAAGCGACTTCATTTTTTCTTTTTCTTCCTAATACAAAAAGTTGTTCTATTCCCACTTCCTTAGCTCCGGTGCTGCCAATATGAAAAATCTTTTTATTTTCAGGGTCTATTGCGTTAAGTTCAACAGACAAATTAGGGAGATCCCATATTTTTGCCTGAATAATATCCGCTTCCGCTTCGCTAATATTATACTGAGCAGCAATCAGTTGCAGATTATTCTTTTGAAAGGACTCTTCGCATTCTTCCAATGTCATCCGCTGCTGACTGTATACAAAAACGGATGTCATTAGAAAAAACGGAATACATTTTTTCATGCTATACTTTTTAAACATTACAAAAATGTAATTCCTATTTTAAAACAATCTTAATTTAAGCTTAAAATAAGCTTAAAATTATTTATTTATCGAATGTGTAGGAAATATTAAAGTGAAAATATTCTTATTTGAATCTGCAGAATAAGAAATATTTGCCTGGTGATATTCCAGGATACGTTGTACAATTTTTAATCCCAGTCCGGAACCATTGATATTCTGTGAATTTTTGCCTCTTATAAAAGCTTCAAACAGTTTATTACGGTCTTCATCAGAAATAACAGGGCCATTATTTTCCATAATAACGTGGAGCTCATTATCATTTTCATGTATAGAAACAGATACTTCTGAATTATCACTATATAAAACAGCATTTTTGAACAAGTTGATAAAGACAATCTCAAGTAACGACCTTATTCCTCTTACAGCTAATGTTAATTCCTCATTTTCATCAATCTTAAAATCAAGATATAGCTGAGGATAAGTCTTTAGAACGACTTCATAGGCATCAAAAATAATTTCGTCAATACGTTCTTCTTTAAAAATTTGTTGAATATTTTCTCTGTCAAATTTTGTAAGCAGAATAAGTGAGCTCGTTAAATCAGATAACTGATGGATATCCTTTGTAACATTTTGTAACGTAGTTTTGGTATCTGGCTGGATATCACTTTTATTACTTAGATTTTCTAATTGAAATGTAATTCTCGTTAATGGTGTTCGGATTTCATGTGATGCACTTGCTGTAAACTCTTTCTGTGCTTGAAAAACATCATTAATACGAATCATCATCGTATTAAAAGCTCTTGCCAGAACACTAATCTCATCTTCAGATTTGTTTTCTTCCAGTTTGGTAGTAAGCTTATGAGCTGTAATTTCTGTAATCTGCTGAGTAAATTTGTCTAAGGGAGTCAAAAGCTTTTTAACAAAATTATAACTGAAAACCCAGACAAATACAGTCGTAATAAGATATGTTATAATTAATACATATTTTAAGAAATCCAATTTAAGCTGCCCTGTTCGGTCACGCGCAGTTACCAGAATATAATAAGCTTTATCCCTTATTTTTACATGAGCCCCTAGTAACTCCTGATCTTTATTTTGAACGTGGACTTCACTTGTCTGATCCAATTGATACAGTAAACCTTCATCCCAGGTAATATTTTCGTCTTTAACAGTACTATATATAAGTTTCTTGTTGCTATTGAAAATTAATGTTTCATCATGAAACAATTCATCCTCAATTTCATCGACTTCGAAATTGGCCCCCTTAACATCAACATTTTCATTTTTTAAAATAAGCTGTATTGTAAATTCCAGCTTATTATGCATTCTTTCCAGAAATTTTTCTTTTCTGAAATCATAACTGGTATAATAAATAATGACCATTACAATTGCAAAAATCAAAGAATATGCAATACTAAAATTAAATGCTATTTTACGTTTTAATGTCATTTCAGACTGGCAAGATAATATCCGAATCCGGGACGAGTATGGATTAGTTTATGCTTAAAGTCTTTATCTATTTTCTTTCTTAGAAAATTAATGTAAACCTCAATAGTATTATTGGTTGTCTGGAAATGATTCTGCCATACCTGATCCGATATATGTTGCTTGGACAGAGTTCTTCCATTAGCATCAGCCAAAAGTTTTAATAGTTGGAACTCTCTTACTGTAAGGCTAATTTCATTGCCTGCTCTGTAAACTTTTCCATCAGCAGGAAGGATTTCAAGATCATCAATAATAATCTTTTCATCCTCTTTTTTAGGAGCCTCTCTTCTTCTTAACAAAGAATTTATTCTCAACAGGAGTTCCTCAAGTAAAAAAGGTTTTACAAGATAATCATCTGCTTTACGTAAAAAGGCTTCCTTTTTATCTGAAATATCATCGTAGGCAGAGATAATAATAATTGGAGTATTGGGATCAGTATCTCTTACAATTTGTGTAGCTTCCAGTCCGTTTATTTTTGGTACATTAATATCCAAAAGATAGATATCATAAGCCGCCCCGGTAGTTTTCGTCAGAAATTCCTCTCCATCAGATGATGTCTCACACAAAATATCATTAGACGCTAAGAAAGTTGAAATCTCTGATGATAATACTAAATCATCCTCCAAAAGTAATACTCGCATTGAAAGTCTTTTTTACAAATTTATAAAATAACATTGTTACTATTCCTATTTTGTAAAATTATACAAAATAAGCTATCGAATACAGAGATAGTTTTTCCCAATGAATATACTTGCTTTCCCTTTACAAAACCTTTAAATTTGTATAGAAATTTTTACGAAAAATGAATTCTAAAATTAATCATAATGTTATTTTTCAGGAACTTGGTGTATTGGATTACCAGTCTGCATGGGACTACCAGGAAAAGCTTCTGAAGAGTAATATAGATATAAAAATAAATAACAGACAACTTCAGCCGGAAGATACAACAGAAACAGAAAACCATCTGCTTTTTGTTGAACATCCGCACGTTTATACATTGGGGAAAAGCGGGCACGAAGAAAATATGCTTGCTAATAATGATATGCTGAAAGAAATAGATGCAACTTATGTAAAAACAAATCGTGGCGGAGACATCACCTACCATGGCTATGGCCAGATTGTAGGCTATCCTGTTCTGGATCTTGAAAATTTCTACACAGATATTCACCGTTATATGAGAGAGCTGGAAGAAATTATCATCCGGACTATTGCCGAATATGGACTAAAAGGAGAACGTTCTCCAGGGGAAACAGGTGTTTGGCTGGATGTAGGCAAACCATATGCTCGAAAGATTTGTGCAATGGGCGTGAAAGCCAGTCGCTGGGTTACAATCCATGGCTTTGCATTAAATGTAAATACAGATCTTCGCTATTTCGAATATATTATTCCTTGCGGTATAAAAGACAAACAGGTAACATCTCTTAAAAGAGAACTGGAAAGGGAGGTAGATATTGAAGAAGTAAAATTAAAAATCAAAAAACATTTTCAGGAAGTCTTCCAAACTGAATGGATTTAATCTATATATAAATGTAAGAATTCCTGTCTCTGAAAATTCTGACTTTTGGAGTTTTATACCTAATTGTAAATGCAAGCGTAATTTTTGGGGCACATATTGATCCAAAAATATTCAGTTTCCAGAATCATCAGAAAATAACATTTATCCTTATGCATTCATTTAGTAAAAAAAGAGGTTAAACCCCATAATATCAGTAAATATAAAAAAGTAGATCTGCTATAAATTGTAATTTCGAAAGCTATAGATTTACTATTTAATGACGATATAATAATATTAAATACCATTATTTATTTCATTTCTAATTCTTTTATTCTTTTTAGATTATAGTTTTATACTCCCCTGATTAATAATTATTTTGCAAATACTTGAACTATTTATTTAGAATTTTTAATTATATTTTTTTCAAAAAAAAGCTCTCTAAATTAAATTATTTGCAACAACTATTTTTTTGATTATATTTGTAAAATATAGAAAAAGTAATTATGGCAGAATATAAATTATTACTTCCTTCAATGGGAGAAGGTGTGATGGAAGCGACGATTATCACATGGTTGTATAACGAAGGCGACACTGTAAGTGAAGATGACTCCGTTGTAGAAATTGCAACCGATAAAGTTGATTCTGATGTTCCGACTCCTGTTTCCGGTAAAATTGTAAAGATTTTAAAACAAAAAGAAGAAGTAGCAAAAGTTGGCGAAGCTATCGCTATTTTGGAAATTGCCGGGGAAGGAAATGCTGATATTACTGCAGAAGCTTCGGTTGCTGCAACTGCAACTGTTATTGAGCCAGAAGTAGAGAAAGAACTAATGCAACCTATTGCTGCACAAACTGTAGCTACAGATTCATTATCTGGTACAGATTTATATCTCTCTCCTCTTGTGAAATCTATTGCACAACAGGAAAATATTACTGAAGCTGAACTTAAGTCTATTAAAGGTTCCGGCCTTGAAGGCAGAATTACAAAAGAAGATATCTTAGCATACCTTCCAAACAGAGGTAATGCAGCAAATACTACAACAAGTACACCAGCTGCTCTAGCTGCTAAAAGCACTCCGGTACCTGCTCCGACATCTACAATCCCTGTTGCTGCAGGAGATGAGATTGTTCCAATGGACAGAATGCGAAAAATTATCGCAGAAAATATGGTGAAAGCTAAGCAGATTGCTCCACACGTAACTTCATTTATTGAAACTGATGTTACAAATGTTGTAAAATGGAGAAACAAACATAAAGCCGCTTTCGAAAAACGTGAAGGTGAAAAGCTAACTTTCATGCCAATTTTCATAAAAGCAGTCGTTAAAGCTATTCAGGATTTCCCATTAATCAACGTTTCTGTTGATGGTGATAAAATCATTAAAAAGAAAAACATCAATATTGGTATGGCTACTGCCCTTCCGGATGGTAACCTTATTGTTCCGGTAATTAAAAATGCAGATCAGCTTTCTCTTTCTGGTTTAGCAAAGGCAATTAATGACCTGGCTTACAGAGCAAGAAATAAAAAATTGAGACCTGAAGATACACAAGGTGCAACTTATACGATATCTAATGTTGGAAGTTTTGGAAACTTAATGGGTACTCCTATTATTCCTCAGCCACAGGTTGCAATTTTAGCTGTTGGTGCTATTGTTAAAAAACCTGCTGTATTGGAAACTCCTGACGGAGATGTTATTGCAATCAGAAACCTTATGTTCATGAGTCACTCTTACGATCACCGTGTAGTAGATGGTTCTTTAGGTGGAATGTTCCTAAAGCATGTTCATGACTATCTTCAAAATTGGGATCTGAATACAGAAGTCTAAAATCAAAACAATACATTATAAAAAAATCCCCGATAATATTATCGGGGATTTTTATTTATGCTCCAGGTTTATGTTTATGTGGTTTTAATTCTGGATGCTTTGGCTTTACTTCTGGTGTTACCCTCCTTCTTCTATCCGGAGTTCCATCTGGCTTATTAGGCTTAGGTCCGGGTTTAATAAATTTTGTAGTCATAACTTTAAAATTGAATTTGTTATACAATCAAAGGTATGGCGACATTATTATATTATTTTGAGGATAGCCATAAACAAGTAATAATATTTATCTGTATAATTAATCTCTGAGAATCCTATAAAAATAATTTTTCCTTATCCTAATCAGTATACCCGATTCTCACGGATTAGAGTTATAATAATAAACTTGAATATATATAATTTATAATCAGGCAGTTATTAGTCGTAAGTTTTTAAGTTTTATGGTTATTATAATTTTATAGCATTAAGTCTTACAACTTACATGTTTACAATAATCACTATAACTTATGTAGCTATTCCATTCACTTTGTATTCAGTATTAGCTGTTTGGCGTCAAGAATAAAAAGTGACAGGTGGTAGTGATAATTGATAAGTAATAATTGACAAGTTTGTAATAGGTTAATGAGAAGTGATAAATTGGTGATAGTTCATAAAAACGAAAAAGCCTCTGCATTACTATGCAAAGGCTTTTCAAAAATAAAAACTGGCGGCGACCTACTCTCCCGCGTTAGCAGTACCATCGGCG
>NZ_QBUH01000008.1 GCF_003058195.1 Elizabethkingia sp. YR214 | reverse complement strand
GCGTGGGCAAAACTAATAAATTTTATTAACATGACCAAATCTTTTTTCTAAAAAATTTTAATCGATTTTATAGTCTCAATTATCTCCTGCTCCCCTAACAACTCTCATTGTTTAGGACTGCAAAAGTAGAAAAACTTTTTAGAACGACAAAGACTTTTTTGAAAAAGTTTTTAGTATTCTTATTTGTTAATGATCTCTGCGCTTACCTTGATTAAAAAGGTGACTACAAAGATAGGGTAACTGCTCTATAAAAAACAAATCGAATTGCTCGGTTTAGACCAAATGTGTATATCTTATATATTCAAACAAGCTATATACAGTAGTTTACAAAGTTACCTCCAGTTATCCACAATGAGCTAACTACCCAATAAGGTTATTAAACAGCAGTTGATCATTATTAAGATAGGTATATTTCAGCATATTCTGATCCATCCTTATTTTCAGATTTTCAAAGTCTTCAGGGGTCTCAACCTCAATACCTATTACTGCAGGGCCACTTTCCTTATTATTCTTTTTAGAAAACTGAAAGTAGGTAATATCATTATTTTCTCCCATAATATTGGTAACAAATTCTTTTAAGGCACCTGGACGCTGAGGAAATTCCAACACAAAATAATGTTTCAAGCCTTCATATAATAAGGAACGCTCTTTTATTTCCTGCATTCTGTCGATATCATTATTGCTACCGCTAATTATACAAACCACATTTTTTCCTTTTATTTCTTCTTTAAGCTGATCCAGTACAGCTACTGAAAGAGCTCCGGCAGGCTCAACTACGATTGCATCCTTATTATATAGCTGTAAAATAGTAGTACAAACTTTCCCTTCAGGAACCAACAACATATCATCCAGATTCTGACTGCATATATTATAGGTAAGCTCACCAACTTTCTTTACAGCCGCCCCGTCTACAAATCTATCTATTGAAGGAACTTCTTTTGGCTGTTTTTCTTTCAGTGCTAAAGTCATGGATGGAGCACCTTCAGGTTCAACACCTACAACTTTTGTTTCCGGACTTACGGATTTCACAAATGTACTGATGCCAGCACACAATCCTCCACCTCCGTTTGGAACAATAATATAATCTATATTTTTCAGATCCTCATACAATTCTACACCTACAGTCCCCTGTCCTTCAATAATTCTTTCATGGTCAAAAGGTGGAATAAATACCATTCCTTTTTCTTCAGTGTAAATTTTAGCTGCTGCTGCACAATCATCGAAAGTATCACCAGTCAGAATAATCTCGATATTGGAATCTCCAAACATTCTGGTCTGGTCAATTTTTTGTTTTGGTGTAATACTTGGCATAAATATTACTCCTTTTACCCCCATCCTGTTACAACTATAAGCAACCCCTTGCGCATGATTTCCTGCACTAACACATACAACTCCTTTTTTTAGTTCATCTGCGGATAAAGATTTCATCATATTATAAGCTCCTCTTAATTTATAGGAACGTACAACCTGGAGATCTTCTCTTTTCAGATAAACATTGCAATTATATTTCTTCGAAAGATTCAGATTAAGCTGAAGGGGTGTATGGATCACAACATCTTTGACTCGTTGTGCCGCTTCTGAAAAATTTAAATTCATCATCATTATATATACTTAAACTTAAGTTTCATTTTTATTATACATATATATAAGGTATACCTTATATATATGTATAAATTTTCATTATAAAACAATCCCTCTCCCATTACAGGAGAGGGATCTTATTATTTATTGATAATTTTATACATTCTGGTTTTCCGGACGAAGGCTACGAACAGCCTTACCAGCCTGCCACATTTCGCTTTGCTGAAGATCAGCTAATTCCTGATTTAGCTTCTCACGGTAGTCAGTTTGCGAGTTACTGTCAATAGAACGCTGAGATTCTTTTCCTGTTGCAACACTTTCATATAGCTCTTCGAATACAGGTTTGCTTGCATCTCTGAATTTCTTCCACCAATCTAATGCGCCTCTTTGGGCCGTTGTAGAACAGTTTGCATACATCCAATCCATTCCGTTTTCTGCTACCAAAGGCATTAAAGATTGTGTTAATTCTTCAACAGTTTCATTGAATGCTTCCGATGGAGAATGCCCGTTGGATCTTAGTACTTCATATTGTGCAGCAAAAATCCCCTGGATAGCTCCCATTAGCGTACCTCTTTCTCCTGTAAGATCGGAGAAAACTTCTTTTCTGAAATCTGTTTCAAACAAATAGCCACTACCTACAGCAATACCTAATGCTACGACACGGTCTTTAGCTTTACCTGTAGCATCCTGATAAATTGCATAAGAACTATTAAGTCCTCTTCCCTGTAGGAACATACGACGCAATGATGTCCCAGAACCTTTAGGTGCTACTAAGAATACATCTACATCTTTTGGAGGAACAATTCCTGTTTGCTCATTGAAAGTAATTCCAAAACCGTGAGAGAAATATAATGCTTTACCTGGTGTTAAATTCTTTTGTACTGTTGGCCACAACTCGATTTGTGCAGCATCGCTTAATAAATAGCAAATAATAGTACCTTTTTCTAATGCTTCTTCGATTTCGAATAATGTTTCCCCAGGAACAAATCCGTCTGCAACAGCTTTATCCCAGCTTTTAGAATTTTTACGCTGTCCAACGATAACATTAACACCATTGTCTTTTTGGTTTAGTGCCTGCCCCGGCCCTTGTACTCCATAACCGATAACAGCTACTGTTTCATGACTAAGTACCTCTCTTGCTTTTTCTAAAGGAAACTCTTCTCTTGTTACTACCTTTTCTTCTACTCCTCCGAAATTAATTGTTGCCATTTTTATTAATTTTTAATGTTTTATATTATTTATAATTGTTTAATTACATTGTGAAAACTTTCTCGTTTTCGTTTAAGAATTCATTTTCCTGAACTTCCTCGCCAGGTTCTTTTGCTTCAAATTCTTTGATTTTTTTGTGGAAACCTTCACTTTTTTTAATGATTGCAATACGTGCACTGCGAACAAATTCTATGAGTTCATAGTTTTCAAAAACTTTAATTAGCTTTTCCGTTTCTTCCTTGTGTCCAGTCGTTTCGAAAACAGTAAAATCTTCTCTAATCGCCAGAACCCGTGCTCCGTATTCACGTAATAACCGCTCTACCACTATTTTTTCAGTTACCTGTTTCGTCGGAATCTTGAACAATGCCATTTCCTGCCATACAATTTCCTGGTCTGTATCATAATATGCCTTCAGTACTTCTACCTGTTTTTCAATCTGACGACACAGTTTACGTACCACTTCCTCGGTTTCATCAATTAAAATGGTGAATCGGTGAATTCCCGGAATTTCAGAAGCCGATGTATTAAGACTGTCTATATTAATTTTTCTTCTGGAAAATATGATAGTGATACGGGCTAATAAACCTATCTGGTCTTCGGCATAAACGGTGATTGTATATTGTTGTTTCATTTTTTTGATCTTTATCGTTAAACTCTCATTGAAAACAAAGGTTATTTCAATCTGATTTCTGCTACACTACATCCTTGCGGAACCATAGGAAATACATTGTTTTCTTTTCCTACCATTACTTCAAGTAAATAAGAACCTTTATGCTCCAGCATTGTTTTTAATGCTGTTTTCAAATCAGCACGAACTTTGACAGAATTACCCTGAATTCCATAAGCTCCGGCTAATGCTACAAAATTTGGACTTGTAATATTTACAGATGAATATCTGCGGTCATTAAATAGCTCTTGCCATTGTCTCACCATCCCAAGGAATTCATTATTCAGAATCAATATTTTCACATCTATATCATATTGCATAATAGTTCCCAATTCCTGTAAAGTCATCTGAAAACCACCATCTCCCGCAATGGCTACAACAGTTCTGTCAGGAGCACCATATTTAGCACCGATAGCTGCAGGAAGTCCAAATCCCATTGTCCCAAGGCCACCGGAAGTAATATTAGAACGTGTTTGATTAAATTTTGCATAACGACAAGCTACCATCTGGTGCTGTCCAACGTCTGTAACAATAACAGCATCTCCATTGGTAAGTTCATTCAGCGCTTCCAGAACTTCTGCCATGGATAATACTTCTCCTTCAGGATTTTTTTCTGGTTGTATGCATTGTTTTTCTTCTTCAGCTTCATACTTTCTGAATTCAGCAAGCCATTCACTATGGTCATTACTTTTTATAAGCTTAGTAAGAAGAGGCAAAGTTTCTTTACAATCGCCCCAAACCGGAACGGTTGTTTTTACATTTTTATCTACTTCTGCGGGATCTATATCCAGATGAATCACTTGTGCTTGTTTTGCATATTTGTCCAATCGTCCGGTTACACGGTCATCGAAACGCATGCCTATAGCAATTAAAACATCACATTCGTTTGTTAAAACATTTGGTCCGTAATTACCATGCATACCCAACATACCAACTCCTAACGGATGGTCAGTGGGAATTGCACTCTCCCCCATAATAGTCCATGCAGCCGGAAAGTTTCCTTTTTCAATAAAATTGAGAAAGTCTTTTTCTGCTTTTCCAAGAATTACTCCCTGTCCAAAGATTACGAATGGCTTTTTAGCCTCATTAATAATTTCAGCAGCCCTCTCAATATATTCGTTTCTTACAATTGGCTTTGGACGATAACTGCGTAAATGATCACACTTTGTATATCCCGGATATTCAAATTGTTGCAACTGGGCATTTTTGGTAATATCTATTAGTACAGGCCCTGGTCTGCCGGAGCGTGCAATAAAGAATGCTTTTGCTAAAACCGCTGGCAGCTGTGTAGCATCAGTTACCTGATAATTCCACTTAGTAACTGGCATGGTTACATTAATTACATCAGTTTCCTGAAATGCATCTGTTCCTAAAAGATGTGCAAATACTTGTCCGGTAATACATACAAGCGGTGTTGAATCTATCTGAGCATCAGCTAATCCGGTTACTAAATTGGTTGCGCCTGGCCCGCTTGTTGCAAATGCAACTCCTACCTCTCCACTCGTACGGGCATATCCCTGTGCTGCATGAATTCCGCCTTGCTCATGACGTACTAAAATATGCTTTAGCGTATCTTGGAAGTCATACAATGCATCATAGATTGGCATAATTGCTCCACCTGGATAACCAAAAATAGTATGTACACCTTCAGCAACTAATGCATCCAGCAGAGCCTGGGAACCGGAAATTGTATCTCCTTCTTTAAATAAGTTTTTATTTTCTGTTTGTATTGTTTTATCTTGTATCTGAGTCGTTTCCATAGTTGTATTTTTGAATCGTCCGTGATTAATCTTCGTCTGTTACACATCCCTGCGATGCATCTTTTACCAGTTTAGCATATTTATAAAGCACTCCGCTGGTCACTTTTAGTTTTGGCTGCTGCCAGTTTGCTCTTCTTTGCGCAATTTCCTCATCAGAGACTTTTAGTGTAAGGCTATTGTTCACAGCATCAATTTCAATAATATCATTGTCTTCCACTAATCCGATCAGTCCACCATCAAAAGCTTCCGGCGTAACATGTCCGACGACAAATCCATGAGTACCACCACTAAATCTTCCATCAGTGATCAGTGCTACAGATTTTCCTAATCCGGCGCCGATAATGGCCGATGTTGGTTTTAGCATTTCCGGCATTCCAGGTGCTCCTTTCGGACCTTCATTTTTAATAACCACCACATCTCCACTTTTCACTTTTCCAGAAGAAATTCCTTCTATTAGTTTTTTCTCTCCATCGAAAACTCTTGCAGGGCCTTCAAATTTTTCACCCTCTTTGCCACTGATTTTAGCAACACTTCCCTTTTCTGCGAGGTTACCGTATAAGATTTGCAAGTGACCTGTTTTCTTTAAAGGATTTTCAAGTGGATAAATAATATCCTGTTCTTCAAAATTCAGATCCGGAACGTCTTCAAGATTCTCAGCAATTGTTTTCCCGGTAACTGTAAGACAACTTCCATCTATCAATCCTTTTTTCAGTAAATACTTCATTACCGCTGGTACTCCACCCTTATTATGCAGATCTTCCATTAGGTATTTACCACTAGGTTTAAAATCTGCAAGTACAGGAACCCTGTCACTAATTTTCTGGAAATCGTCTTGAGTAAGAGGAACCCCAACACTTTTAGCCATTGCCAAAAAGTGTAATACAGCATTTGTACTTCCGCCTAAAACCATAATCACGGTAATTGCATTTTCAAAAGCCTTACGTGTCATAATATCACTTGGCTTAATATCTCTTTCCATCAGGATCTTGATATATTTACCTGCGGCTTCACATTCTTTCTTCTTTTCATCACTTAATGCAGGATTACTACTTGAGTACGGAAGGCTCATTCCCATTGCTTCAATTGCAGATGCCATTGTATTTGCGGTATACATTCCACCACATGCTCCTGCTCCCGGACAACTATTTTTCACAATTCCTTTGAAATCTTCTTCATCCAGCTGGCCGGCAATTTTCTGTCCCAAAGCTTCGAATGCAGAAACGATATTCAGGTCCTGACCTTTGTAATGCCCCGGAGCAATTGTTCCACCGTAAACCATAATAGACGGACGATTCAATCTTCCCATAGCAATAATAGAACCTGGCATATTTTTATCACATCCCGGCACTGTAATTACAGCATCATAATACTGTGCACCACAAACTGTTTCAATAGAATCTGCGATAACATCTCTGCTTACCAGTGAATAACGCATTCCGTCTGTACCATTACTCATCCCGTCGCTTACACCAATTGTATTGAAAATCAGTCCTACCAGATCATTCTCCCATACACCGTATTTCACATGTTGTGATAAACCATTCAAATGCATATTACACGGGTTCCCATCATATCCCATACTCACGATTCCGACTTGTGCTTTTCTTAAATCATCATCTGTTAGGCCCAAAGCATATAACTGAGCTTGCGCTGCCGGCTGTGTCGGATCTTGTGTAATTGTCTTTGAATATTTGTTTAGTTCCATTACTTACTGTTATTTAATTTTTTGTTCACTTTCGTTATTCGATTTTATCCATAAAAAAAGCGGCTTCCTCTTGAATCGAGAAAGCCGCTTTTGCTTTTATAAGTTTATGCCTACTTACTTAAACACATATCGCCCCGATCCAAAACTTTTGTTCTGAATAATAATGACAATAATATTAATGACTAATCTCGCCACGAGTGTTTAATTATTTAAGTAAGATTTATTTTTAGGTTTTGTTGGGACAAAGGTAGGAGGTTTTTTGGAATAACCAAATATTTTTTCAGAAATTTTGAATTTTAATTTTCACGAACACTTGTTAGATTTCATAAACCATTGATATAAAATGAATAAATTAATTGATGATTATTCATTAAAACAACCATAACAATACAGTATACATATTTATGATTAAAAACTAATTATGGATAAGGCACGGTAGTAGTATATTGAAAATCAGATTCTAAATTCATGTAGAAATTAATATTATCTAAAACTATTGTGAATACAGAAGACTATATTTCTCATAGATTATTATTGAAGATTCATCAATCTGATAAATTGTTAAAGACGGTGTTTGTTTAATACCTCAAATACATAAAATACCGAAATAAGTTTATTTTCAGTAGTAATCTGGAGTAAAAAAATTGATATAAAGAACTTAACCGGATGTTAAGTTTATATATTAACAGGATTCTGTAAGTTTTGTAATCTCTTGGATAGGAATAGGTAGGCCAGATAACCTATTAAAGCGCCTGTTGTATCGGCAACAACATCTAATACTTCCATTGCCCGACCCAATCGCATTTCGTCCTGAAGAATTTCAGTTAGGAACGCAAAACATAACATGATTTGGATATAGGTAAAGAATTTTAGTTTTGGGAATGCTAAGCTTAGTAAAAATCCTAATCCGGCAAATACTCCCATGTGTGCTACCTTATCAAAATAAGGAAACACAAACCAGTGTTCGCTTTCTTCGGAACCCGGTCTAAGTAATAAATAAGTAAGAAATGCCCAATAAATGGGCAAAATCTTACGGGATATTTTAGATATCTTATCCAATTATATTCTGATAATCCTCAGCAGAAAGTAATTCTGAAGTATCAGCATCAGCAGCTATTTCAACTTTAATAACCCATCCTTTTCCATATGGATCCTGATTTACTAATTCCGGAGCATCTTCTAATTCAGCATTGAATTCGATTACTTTTCCAGCAATAGGTAAGTAAAGATCGGAAACAGTTTTTACCGCTTCAACAGATCCGAAAACCTCACCTGAAGCAAGATCATCATCTACTGAATCTACATCAACAAAAACGATATCTCCTAATTCGCCTTGTGCAAAATCTGTAATACCGATAACAGCAACATTGCCATCAATTTTCACCCACTCGTGGTCTTTAGTGTACTTTAATTCTGAAGGAATATTCATTTTAATTTTTATTATTTGTCAAATTTAATCCAAAAAATGCATGTTGCAAAATTTACAACGCCATATTCTGCTAAATTTTAGTAGCGTTTAAAAAGCAGATTACAGATGTAAAACATTTACAATATATTAAATACTCTTTAATATTTGTTTTACAAGTGTTTCTACATTTATTTCCGGATCGGCTTTTATTATTTTATCTGCTATTTTTTCAGACATTTTACGGGATATCCCCAAAACTTCTAATGCCGAAAGAGCCTCTTCTTTTATCTTATTATCTACAGCGTTATTCAGAGAAGCTTCATTCACATCACTATATTTCAACATTTTATCTCTCAGATCAACAATAATTCTTTCTGCTGTTTTAGCACCTATTCCTTTTACTTTTTGCAGAACAACACTTTGGTTATTCAGTACAGCACTGGCGATATCAGGAATCTCCAGTGATGAAAGTAAAATTAGAGCTGAAACAGCTCCTACTCCATTTACACTGATTAGCAAATTGAAAACCTCTTTTTCGGTAAGTGTACTGAAGCCAAAAAGCAACTGAGCATCTTCTCTAAAAATTTGCTGGATATAAAGGAATACCTCTTTTCCCTGGGTAAGTTTTTGTGATGTCTGCAGACTAATTCCTACATAATACCCTACTCCGTTTACGTTGATTACTGCATAGGCAGGACTAAGTTCCTGAACGATTCCTTGTAATGAAAATATCATTATTATTTTTTTAACAACCAAATATAGTGATTTAAAGCTACTTTTATTTTTACATACATCATAGCCTCGCAAAGGTATTTCATAGAATAAAAGTGAAACATTTTCTTAATATATTATATATTAGACAATTGCATCGGAAAATATATTTATTTTTGTCGAATAAGCTTCATGAGAGTTATATGCTTTATCTGGCAGGTATTTTTTTAGCGTTTTTTTTTACATTTCTTTTAATAACCAAAAGAAATAAAAGCACCGCAGATATTATCCTTGCTTGCTGGCTTAGTATTATTGGAATAAATTTAATAAGTCATTACTTATTGATTACAGGCCAGTACCTCCACTATCCTTCTTTTACTTTTTCCGGATTTTTGCTTCCTATAACCTATGGCCCATTCTTATATCTATATGTAAGAAAGCAGACCTCCCCAAGACCTCTAACATTAAAACAATTATTTCATTTTCTTCCTTTTATAGTATGTAATTTTTTATTCTGGTCATTTTATACTGCTTCATACGAAGAAAGAGTTGAAATTTTTAAACATGAGGGTCGGGAATTTCAAATCCAAATGTTCATAAGGCTATATCTGATTTATATATCTGGAATTTCTTATGCAATATTATCTTTTAGATACCTTTATCTATACAGAAGGAATATCGTTAAACAATTCTCTAATACTGATAAAATAAATTTTAACTGGCTACTATATCTTATTCTATGGATTAGTATAATTTGGGTGTTGGTAATCCTTACCGATCAGGTTAATATTATTTACGGTGCGGTCACTATATTTATTATATGGTTAGGATATTTTGGTATAAAACAGGTACATATATTTAATCAATCTAATTTCGTACCTATCGGTTATTTTCCAGCGAGCCCAGAATCATTTATAAAAGATGAGTCTAATATTTCGGATATCAATGATAAGAAATATCAAAAATCTGGATTAACAGAGGATAATATAGAGGATATACATTCACGTTTAATACAGTTATTAGATACAGAAAAACCTTTTGTAAATCCAAATCTTACATTAAATGAGCTTGCAAAAATGCTGGATGTTCATCCTAATTCTTTATCTCAGGTTATTAATTCCAAAGGAGAAAAAAACTTTTACGAATTAATAAATGAAAAAAGAATAAGTGAATACCTGGATAAAATTTCTGACCCCGAAAATAAACAATACACCCTTTTGGCCATAGCATTTGAATGTGGATTCAATTCTAAAACGTCCTTCAACAGAAATTTTAAAAAATATACCGGACTCACTCCAAGTGAGTATCAAAAACTACCTTAGGACTATTTTCAGGTACCATCTTTCAAGGAAAAGGTTTCAAAATACATAACTTATTGAAAACAAACACTTTAAAATAAGTTGTTTTTATATTCCATCTTTCCTATTGGAACGCATATCTGCTGAAGTAAAACAATCTTTGTAAAGATTTTTAAACTTTCAAAAGATATGATTACTATGAAACAAAAGAATGCTTTAATAGCATCTTTTACCATTTTCACTTTACTTCTTTCCTGTACGGACGGGCGCACAATTGAAGAAGCAGGCAACCTTATTCCAAAAACTGTAGACCAGGATTCATCATTGCCATCTATACAGGCGAACGGTGTATTATTACATTCTGAAGCATTTGGTCCCGAAAACGGAACAATTATCATCCCTCTTCATGGGGGACCCGGAGGCGATTACAGATATCTTCTTAACTGTAAAGATCTCACAGAAAACGGATATCGAGTTGTATTTTATGATCAGAGAGGATCTGGGTTATCACAACGTCTTCCTAAAAATTCATATACCTCCCTTGGTTCAAGTGTTATGGACTCGATGTATGATGAATTAAGCGCTGTCATTTCTCATTATCGTAAAAACTCAAATCAAAAAGTTATTCTTTTAGGTCATTCATGGGGAGCTATTCTGGCATCTGGCTATGCCGGAAAATACCCTAACGCTGTACAGGGTATAATCTTATGTGAACCGGGCGGTCTTAAATGGAATGATATAAAAGATTATGTGAAAAACTCCAGGTCATTCAAGTTATGGAGTGAAATTCTAAATGATGCTACTTATATAGATCAGTTTATATCTGGTAAAGAAGATCAGCATGAAATACTGGATTATAAAATGTCTATGCTGGCTTCTAAAAATGACATTACAGGAGAAGGTGACTTCGATCAGAGTATAAGTTGGAGAAGTGGCGCAGTAATTATGGATGCTCTTTTTGATAGTGGTGATAAATACAACATTGATTTTTCGAAAGGCTTACAAGCTTTCAATATTCCTGTATTGTTTTTTTATAGTGAAAAAAACAAGGCTTACCCGGATTCATGGGCCGAGAAGATAACAACAGTTTACAATCATGTAAATCGGGTAAAAATATCAGGTGTTGGACATGATGGTATTATAACCAACATAAATGCATGGAAAACCCAAACAAGACCGAACATTATCAGTTATATCAAAAGCCTTTAATCCTTACATACGATGAAAAATTTCAGACAATATATTATACTGTTATTATCAGGCTTTGCATTTATTGCCATAAAATCTCAAACCATTAACTGGTCTAGTCTTTCAAATACTGAAAAACATATTCTGAATGCGAATATAGGAGCAGAATATGGATTGATATTTGGTCTCGGATATGGATACAAACTCAACAATCGGCTTTTCCCAATAATTCTTGGTGTTGAATTTTCTATTCCTTCAGGCAATAATTTGTTCGATGATTTTAAAGTAAAAACAGGAGGAAATATAAGATGGATGAAAATTGGAAATATCCAACTTTCCACAAAGTTACATGGTATTTTCAGAAGATTTGAAAATGAGAATGTGGCATTAACTAATTTCGGGCTCGATATGTCGGGTAGTATAGGTTATTACAGGCCGCATTGGTTTACTACAATTGAAGCGGGGTTCGACAAAGCAATAGTTACCCACTTTAAACATTCTGCACGGTATCAAGAAATTTATCCAGAAGTGAAGAACGGATGGTATGAACCTGCTACGGGAGGAAACTTTTACTACAATCTCCAGGGAGGCTATTCATTCAGCAATCAGGAAATTTATCTGAAAGTTGGCAATATTATATCTCAGGATTTTAAAACTAAACCACAACTCCCTTACCTTTTGCAGATAGGTTATAACTATAAGCTTCCTTAAAATAAAAAAGCGGCCTTTAAGGGCCGCTTTCAATTTTATATAGAGATTATTTATTTTTCTCTTTTTTCTTTGATCTGCGCATCCAACACAGCAATTGTAGCAAGATTAACAATCTCATCTACGCTGGAACGCATCTGTACAATATGTACAGGTTTGTTTAATCCCATCAAGATTGGTCCAATTGTCTGAGAAACCTTCATACCTCTGATAATTTTATATGAAAGGTTAGCGGATTCCAGATTAGGGAAAACAAAACAGTTTGCCGGAGTTTCGCCTAATTTAGAGAATGGATAATCACTTAAATGATCGCTGTTCATTGCAAAATCCGGTTGAATTTCACCATCAACAACCATTTTAGGATATTTCTCATGAAGGATTTGTACTGCTTTTGCTACTTTCTTAGAAGTCTCAGAGTATCCTGAGAAGTTTTCAAAAGATAACATTGCAATTCTTGGTTCTATTGCTAGTGATCTTACAGTATGATCCAGCATTCTTGCTATATTTACAAGGTCTTCGGAAGTAGGATCTTGTATAATAGATGTATCTGCAAAGAAGTATTGTTTCTTGTTTGCAAGAATCATCATCATAGCAGAAACTTTACTTACACCATGATCTTTATCTATTACTTCCAGAACAGGCTTTAATACTGTAGAATAGTTTTTAGAGAATCCAACAACTAAAGCATCAGTATCACCATGACGAAGCATTAACGGACCGAAATAGTCTCTGTTTCTTACAAATCTTTTTGCTTTGTACTCGTTAATACCTTTTCTGTTACGAAGATTCCAAAGTGTTTCTCTGTATTTCTTTCTGTTTTCTTCCTGATCGTCTGCATTAGGATCTACAATTGGAAGATCTATATCGATACCGAATTTCTTCTTAGCTTCTTCAATAAGTGTTTTATCACCCAAAAGAATTGGCTTCGCAATACCTTCTTCAGCAAGAATCTGAGCTGCTTTTAGTACATTATATTCTTCAGCATTTCCTAAAGTTACTCTCTTCGGATTGGATTTCGCACGATTCTGCATCATTCTCAGAAGCTTCTCGTCCTTATTCATTCTGTCGATCAGACTATTTTCATAAGCTTCGAAGTCTTCAATAGGCTTAGCTGCTACACCACTTTCCATAGCTGCTTTTGCAACAGCAATAGAAACATCTGTTAACAATCTGTTATCAAACGGCTTTGGAATAAAATATTCTCTACCAAAGCTTAGGCTCTTAGCATTGTAAGCTAATACTACCATTTCTGGTACAGTTTTCTTGGCAATTTCTGCAATTGCATAAACTGCCGCAATTTTCATCGCTTCGTTAATTGCTGTAGCCTGTACATCTAATGCACCACGGAAAATATAAGGGAATCCTAATACGTTGTTTACCTGATTAGGAAAATCACTTCTTCCGGTTGCCATAATAACATCCTTACGAGTTTCCTGTGCCAGGTTATAATCGATTTCAGGAGTCGGGTTAGCTAAAGCAAAAACAATTGGATTCTCTTTCATAGAAAGTAACATCTCAGGAGACATTACGTTTCCTTTAGAAAGACCGATAAAAACATCAGATCCTTTTACAGCATCTTCTAATGTTTCGATATCTGTTTCTACGATGAAATCTAATTTTTCAGGAGTAAGGTTTGTTCTCTTGTGATTGATTACTCCTTTGGAGTCACACATCAAAACATTTTCCTTTCTAAGTCCCATTTCAATATAAAGTTTGGTACAAGCAATAGCTGCTGCTCCTGCTCCGTTTACCACAACTTTTACCTCTTCAATTTTTTTATCAGAAATTTCTAAAGCATTTAGTAAAGCTGCTGCAGAGATAATCGCAGTACCATGCTGATCATCGTGCATTAAAGGAATGTTCAATTCTTCCTTTAGTCTTCTTTCTATTTCAAATGCTTCCGGGGCTTTAATATCTTCAAGATTAATACCTCCGAAAGTTGGTGCAATTGCCTTAACTACCTGGATGAATTTTTCAGGATCTTTTTCATTGATCTCAATATCGAAAACGTTGATGTCCGCGAATATTTTGAATAAAAGCCCTTTTCCTTCCATTACCGGTTTTGAAGCTTCTGCTCCAATATCACCAAGTCCTAATACAGCGGTACCATTAGAAATAACAGCAACCAGATTGCCTTTACCTGTATAGTCGTACGCTTTGGAAACATCGTGGTGAATTTCCATACATGGTTCTGCTACTCCAGGAGAATAAGCCAACGACAAATCTCTTTGTGATGCGTGAGGTTTGGATGGTATTACTTCTATTTTGCCTTTCGGTTCGGCCTTATGATAGTCGAGAGCCGCCTGCTTCAATCTTTCTTGATCTCGTTGATTCATTAATTTTTATTTTATTATTTTAAAGTTGGAAAGATGTGATCCACATGGTATTGTACCAGATTAACGATCGGACGTTGCACAATTATTCCAAAATTCAGATTATACTGAGCTGTAACCGTTTTCAGGATGTCACCATATACATAAGCAATGGAACCAATAAAACTAATTTCAGCATCTTTTACTTCGCCATAAGGCAGAAGCTGGAACTCTATATAGTTTTTGAATTCTTCATAAATAAGATTCTGGATAAACGGATGTTCTTTCCATTTAGCCACAAACTTGTTAAACTCTGCAAAGTATGCATTTACCATAGTATTTTCATGATACATTTTCTGCAGAAGCAATTCTATGTTTAGTTCAGGGTATTCTTTTATAAACTCGCGCTCTAGTGATGGCGGTAATTTTTTCATAAAGAAATTCTTCACAATACGTTTTCCCATAGAGCTTCCTGCACCATCGTCCCCAAGAAGGAATCCTAGTGAAGGCAATTCTACTTTAATATCTTTTCCGTCGAAGTAACATGAGTTGGAACCAGTACCTAGAATACAAACCATTGTAGGCTTTCCTCTGTAAACAGCGTAGGCTGCTCCTAAAAGGTCCTCTTTAACCAGAATATCTGCTTTTGTAAAAACTACCTGAAGTTGTTCCCGTACAATGATACAATTCTCTTCTACTCCGCAACCCGAACCATAAAAAAATACATATTTGATGTCTTCTTTTATTTTTTCAAGGTCTTCATTTTTGTTGATTTCTACAGGAATTAAATGCGCTGCTGTGTTATTGGGATTGAATCCTTTAGTTGTTGTTCTCAGGACTTCTTCTCCTGAAGCTTTAAGAATCACCCAGTCGCATTTAGTAGAGCCACCGTCTACAATTGCTATCATGTATAAAATTTTTAAGACGCTAAATTAAAAAAATTATACGACTTCTGTATCAGATTCTTCTCTGTATTGTAACCAGTCCTTTATTTCGTCCTCCAAATAAGACATTTGCAAATGTAAAGCATCCAGAAAATCATCAGGAACTGGCTCGCCGTCATCACTGGTTTCCAAATTCCATAATTCTCTTGAAAAAATTTCATATTCTGCAAAAACCTGTTTAAATCGGGGGCTCTGATCCTCCAATTCCCGGATTTTATCCTGGTATTTCATGAATTTATCTGAATTAACGGAAGTTTTCATCTGTTTGCTATTTTGGGTTGCGTATAGTTAAATGTAGAAATATTTTTCATTCGGCAATCAATTTTAACATACACTTATTACATTTTAACATTAAGCCTTACATTTGCACAATTTCATTTTTTAATGGTTGCATTTATAATTAAACAAAAGCAAATATTATTTTTCATTATTGCGGGTGGACTGAGCGCTATTGTAGAGATTGGGCTTATGAAAGTCTTCAGTTATTATATTCCTGAATATATTCCGGCTGAAACTAAATGGCACGGAATTTCTTATCCGCTTAGTAATATTTTTTCCACAACCTGTGCTATTATTTTCAATTATTTTCTGAGCATTTGGTTTGTGTTCGAAAGAGGTAAACACTCTAAGAAAAAGGAGTTTACATACTTTATGGTGGTTTCGTTTATTTCAACAATCCTAAGCCTTATTGTATTTAATCTTCTTTTCAACAATCTTTTCCACGATCCGATTGATCTGGGTATTTATGTACTAAGTCCGATTATCTTCAGCAAGGCTTTGGCGATTGTTATTATTTCTGTACTTAATTTTAGTATTAAAAAGAGGGTTATCTTTAACGGCTGAAAATAATAGTAATGACAAAGCTTCTTAATTATCTCTGGCGAATTTGGTTCCTTATTATTGTTATTATTGCCACTGTACTTTGCGGGCTTTTAGTATATCCACTTTCTTTTAGTCCAAAGACTTTCAGAGCGTGTTATTTTTTCATGCGCATATGGTGTATAATGCTTTTCTATGGTATGGGATTTCGATACGAGCTAACATCACCAACAGGAAAGGTTATCGATCCCCAAAAAAAATATGTATTTGTCTCCAACCATACTTCTGTCATGGATATTATGCTAATGTGCATATTACATCCCAAACATCCTATTTGTTTTGTCGGAAAAAAGGAACTGGTAAAGATTCCCATATTCGGTACTATATATAAAAGGATATGTGTAATGGTAGACCGCACAAGTATGAGAAGCCGAACGGATGTATACCGCAGATGCGCCCAAAGAATGAATGAAGGACAGAATATTGTAATCTACCCTGAAGGCGGAGTTCCGGATGACACATCTATTGTACTGGATGAGTTTAAGGATGGAGCATTCACCCTATCTTCTAAACACCACTTCCCCATTGCTGTATATACATTCATCGGGCTGAAAGAGATGTTTCCGTTTGACAGCGGAAAAGGCCATCCCGGAAAAGTAAAAGTAATCTTAAATGATATATTACAACCCAATGAAAGTAAGGATGAAATGAAAAAAAATGCGTTCGAATTAATGTACAAAAGCATTTGTATAAATAAATAATCTATATTTGTGTTAACTAAATTTAATTTTAACAAAAACTAATAAATATGTTCGATTACCGTAATAAAACCAATTGGGGACAATTTGCGTCGCTCATCGTGGTTTTTTTCTTTTGGGGCTTTGTTGCAGCCAGTAATGATATTCTGATCCCCGTTTTCAAAAAGGCATTTGACCTTACTAATTTCCAAAGCCAACTTGTAGCATCTGCCTACTATATCGCTTATACGGTAGGAACATTATTATACTTAGCGATATCGAAAATTTTAAAATACGATGTATTAAACAAAATGGGATATAAAAACGGTCTTATCTTAGGCCTTTTAATATCTGCAGCGGGATCTTTAATCTTTATCCCTGCAGCGAATGCACATTCATTCCCATTAATGATTACAGCGCTTTTCGTAGTAGGATTAGGTTTCTCTTTACAACAGACCGTAGCCAACCCGCTAGCGATTGCGATTGGACCAGCACAAACAGGTTCTCAGCGTTTGACAATGGCCGGAGGTATTAATAACTTCGGTACCACTATCGGTCCATTAGTTGTTGCTTTCGCCATCTTCGGATCTGCAGCTGCAGCAAATGAAAATGCAGATATTGAAAGTGTTAAAATCCCTTATCTGGTACTAGGTGCAGCTTTTGTTTTAGCTGCTATATTCCTGAAATTCTCTTCACTTCCAAGTGTTACTGAAACACATGAAGTAGAAGAAGCTAATGAAATACAACAACCTCGTTCTTCTGTACTAAAATACCCACAATTAGTATTGGGGATGGTTGCTATATTCTTATATGTAGGTGTAGAAGTTGCAACAGCAAGTAATCTTCCTGCATATATGGAAAAAGAATTAGGTTTCCATACAAAAGATGTTGCTCCGTTTATCTCCCTATACTGGGCAAGTATGATGATCGGTCGTTGGAGTGGTGCTGTAGGCGCATTTAACCTACAGGGAATGACACTAAAAATCGCAAAATTCATTGCGCCTTATCTGGCTTTTGGTGTTTTCCTTGCTGTAAATGCTATTGCACAGCACGATCTGACTCCTTTCAAAATTTATCCTGCAATTATCCTTGTTATGATCATTGCAGATATCCTTTCCAAAGGTAATCCGGCAAGAATGCTAATGATCTTCTCTTTCATGGGTATAACGGCATTAGTTATCGGTATGCTTTCTTCCGGAATGGTATCCGTATACGCTTATACAAGTGTGGGATTATTCTGTAGTACGCTTTGGCCTTGTATTTTTGCCTTGGCAATTGCAGGACTTGGTAAGCATACCAATGAAGGTTCTAACTTCCTTATCATGATGATTATGGGTGGAGGGCTAATTGCTCCGCTACAGGGTTACCTTGCAGATTCAATAGGTATACATTTAAGCTATATTGTAGATGTAGTATGTTTCCTATACCTAATCTTCTATGCAATTAAGGTAAAAGGAATCCTGAAGAGCCAAGGTATTGATCTCGAAAAAACAGCTGCAGGTGGTGGACACTAAGAATAAGCTGATATATAAGAAAAGATTTTGGGCAGGCCTTTGGCTTGCCCAATTTTTTATATTCTTTCTGCTATCTAAGACGGAGAAGGGTGTATTGTTTTTTGAGAAATTATTTTCTGCAACTCAGAAGATCCGGGTAGGAATTATTAAGCATATTCTCTTTTCTACAGGGGATGCATTTTATCTGCTTCTGAGTATTTTTTTGATTGTCATAGCTGTATTATCCATCAGAAAAAAAAGCAGGAAAAGGGCATTGTTAATCTTACTGATTAGTATCAATATTTTATATTTCGTATACCAATCTTTATGGGGAATGTTATATTTTCAGAAGCCCTTATTAAGCAGAGACAAAATACAGACGATTGATACCGAAAAATTAAAGCCTCTTGCAGAATATTACCTACAGCAATGCATTATACTTCGTAAAGCTCATCCTTCAGAATCTTTTCGGATAGAATCTCAGACAGCTTTGGAAGCAGAAATAAAGGCACAACAGCAAACAATTGCTCATATATATGGAAAAGGCAACAGTATTGATATTTCGCTAAAGCCAAGCCTTTATAAAAGCGTTATGAGCTACACAGGTATTCTGGGCTATTACAATCCTTTCAGCTCCGAATCGCAATACAATCCAGAATTACCGCCTACCTACACTCCATTTACACTCTCTCACGAAACAGCACATCAGATAGGCTTTGCCAGAGAGGAGGAAGCAAACTTTATAGCTTTTATTATAGGAGAGAATTCCTCCAGTTATGAGCTAAAATACAGTGCTTACTGGTATGCTCTGAAGACAATATTATTCAATATATCTAAAAAAGACTTGAAATACAGTAAAAATTTCCTAAAAAATCTCCCAAAAGAGTTAATGAATGATTATAAGACTGAAAAAAAATTCTATAAAGATCATGAAGGAAAGGCTCAGGATTTTTTCTCTTTTACCAACAACCTTTTTCTGAAAAGTAACAGACAGGATGGAAGTATCACCTATAACTACTTCATTTACTTACTATTAGATCACCATAAAGAAAAAGGATTGCACCAATAGATGCAATCCCAAAAACACAAATGATGAAAAAAAATTTATTGCTTCGTGGGCAATAGGATACCCGATTAAAGCGATGTAAAAGTACAAAAATTTCAGATATAAACAAGTATTTTAAAATAAAAAAACATTTTTATTCCTATAGAAATTATAAATAAAATCGATTAGACGGTTATATGGGTAAGTTTATATCTATGAAAACCCCATTATTGCAAATAGATCCACTTTTTAAGCATAAAAAAAGAGAATCAGAATAATCTGATTCTCTTTTTAGTAGCGGGGACACGACTCGAACGTGCGACCTTCGGGTTATGAGCCCGACGAGCTACCTACTGCTCCACCCCGCGATGTATCTTTTGTCTTCCGAAGACTTTGTAGCGAAGACGGGACTTGAACCCGTGACCTTTGGGTTATGAATCCAACGCTCTAACCACCTGAGCTACCTCGCCGTTTTGGTGGTGCAAATATAGAAAATATTTACAACTCACCAAAATTTATTTCACTTTTATTAAAGATAAAGCTTCAGAAAAGTTGTTTGGTTTGGCGATAATTTTATTTCCTGCGTCCAAAAGGAAATATGTTGGCGTTGCGTGAACGTTATAAAGCTCTGAAACACTGCTACTCCAGCCTTTCAGCTCACTATCATTAATCCAAGGAAGAGATTTTACTCTGTTATTATAAGAAGCTGGATCAGAATCTAAAGATAATCCAATAACCTGAACTCCGTTTGCCTGTAATGCTTTATAATTTTCAATAATTTTAGGTAATTCGGCCTCACAATGAGAACATGTAGAAGACCAGAACATAATAAGCTTTTTCTTAGCTTTTACATCATGCAACGACTTAGCTGTGGTATTTAGAGGATTCGTAAATTTGTAATCTGGCAATATTTTTCCCAGCATCACATTCTCGTTGGACTTAATAGTAGCCGTTAAACGATCTGAAATCGTACATTTTAATGCTTTAGCCTCTGTAAGATATTTATTCTTTAATTCCTCCATTCCATAGATGTCGAAGAAGTCAATAAGTTCAGATAATACCATCTGCCCTCTTGGAGATTCTACATCTACAGTTTTTAGTAACTTTTCAACATCATTATTAATAGTTTCTTTCTTGGAATATGAAAGGTAATTGTAAAGCACCTGTCGGATTTGCGCTGAAGATTCAAGATATTCAGGTGAATTGTTGATAAACTTTATATAATCTTCCTGTTTCAGTGCCTGATTTCCATCTACATATTTCTGAAGATTTTGAGTATAAAACTTTAAAAAAGGATATTGTCCCATATCTCCATCTTTGTATGCAGAAAGCTTAGATATCTCTTTTTTCATAGCCATTCCAAATTCTGAATTTGGCTCATAGAAGTTTTGCATCTGGAGCAATACCGGAAGGATCTGCTCCTTCTTTTTTGCTATTCCTTGATAATCTGCGAATAGCTTATTGGCATTATCCGAAAATTCTACACTCGAAATTTTATTATTTGTCAGTGCTGTCTTTGCAGTAACATTTCCGTTTTCGGAAATTAGCATAAAAGCTGTATTAGCATCCGGAAAGTAAACCTTCATTAGACCGGAATAAGGCGTATCTACCTTAAAATTCCAACCATTAGCAGATTTTGTTCCGCTAGCTGCTATAACCTCTTTGGAGCCGTTATAAGAGTAAAGAAACGCGTTATCCGCTTTAAAATCTGAAGGGACTCCCACCTGAACAGTAAACTGAGCCGATGTCATCGAAAACAGCCCTAATAGTGCTATCGTTAAGAAATTCTTTTTCATGACCTAAAGTTATAAAAAAAACCTACATTTCTGTAGGTTTTACAACGTATTAAGTTTTTTTTCAGATATACTTATTTCAGTTTACCTTCTATATCTTCTTTTGTCAGGATAACTTCAGAAGTCTGATCAATATCATACATATAATCTTCCAGAACCTTTTCTGTAGTTCCTCTCAAACCTCTGGCACCTAATCCTTTTTCCATTGTAGCTTCAACAATAGCCTCGATAGCTTCATCTGTAAATTCAAGCTTAACATTATCCATTCTGAACAATTCTATAAACTGATTAATGATTGAATTTTTAGGTTCTTTCATAATACGAATCATCGTATCTTTTGTAAGCTTATCAAGGTGAGTAATGATAGGGAAACGTCCTAAAAGTTCAGGAATTAATCCAAAGCTCCTAAGGTCAATAGCATTAATATTTTCCAGGATATATTCCTCATCGTCCTTTTTATTGATTTTCTCACTGCTAAAACCGATGGCCTGCTTATTTAGTCTTCTTTCAATGATCTCTTTAATACCATCAAAAGCACCACCTGCAATAAACAGGATATTCTGAGTATTTACCTGAATATATTTCTGATCCGGGTGTTTTCTTCCTCCTTGTGGTGGTACATTTACAATACTACCTTCCAGAAGTTTCAACAAACCTTGTTGAACACCCTCTCCGGAAACGTCTCTGGTAATACTAGGATTATCAGACTTTCTTGCGATTTTGTCTATTTCATCTACAAAAACAATTCCTCTCTCGGCTCTTTCTACATCATAGTCGGCTACCATCAAAAGTCTGGAAAGAATACTTTCCACATCTTCTCCTACATAGCCTGCTTCTGTAAGAATTGTAGCATCTACAATACAAAAAGGTACATTAAGTTCTTTTGCAATTGTTTTTGCTAATAATGTTTTACCTGTTCCGGTTTCACCAACCATTAGTATATTAGACTTCTCCAATTCTACTTCTCTGTCAGCATTACCAGCATGCATCAACCTTTTATAATGGTTGTATACCGCAATGGATAATTGTTTCTTCGCCTGATCCTGACCTATAACATAGTCATCCAGAAATTCTTTGATCTCTCTTGGCTTTTTCAGATCATCTATATCGTAATCTGCAGGGCTAAGTGAATTTTTCCCAGAACCTGCAATCATTGCATGAGCCTGTTCTATACAGTTATTACAGATATAACCACTATTACCTGACACTAATATTTCAACTTCCTCTCTTTTTCTTCCACAAAAAGAACATTGGTTAGGATTCATCTAAATTTATTTTGATTTTATGATGCAAAAATGCTTAGAAAAATCTAAGCATTTGCAATTTTTTCTTGAATTTTTTGATATTCTTCAGGTGATAATTTCAATCGCTCTCTGGAGAAATCGATATCATGTAAATGTTGAAGCGGTACTAAATGAATATGAGCATGTGGAACTTCCAAACCTATAACAGCTACTCCTACTCTTTTGCACGGAATTGCAGCACCAACTTTTTTGGCTACTTTTTGTGCAAAACTGAAAAGTTCTTTAAATTCTTCTGAATCCAGATCGAAAATAAGATCAATCTCTTTTTTAGGAATTACTAATGTATGTCCTTCCACTAAAGGCATTACATCCAGAAAAGCTAAATGCTTTTCATCCTCCATTATTTTGTATGCAGGGATTTCTCCGTTAACTATTTTGGTGAAAATGCTGCTCATAATTATACTATTTAGTTTAAGCTAATTTCTAATACTTCAAACGATAACTTGTTTCCGTTTGGTAAAGTAATTTCTGCTGTTTCACCAACAACTTTACCTAACAGTCCTTTAGCAATAGGTGTATTTACTGAGATTCTACCTGACTTCAGGTCACTCTCATTATCTGGTACTAAAGTAAATGTTTGCATTTGCTTAGTTCCATTATTTTTAAGCTTCACAGTACATAAGATGGATACTTTTGAAGTATCTAACTGACTTTCATCAATTACCTTTGAAGTAGCAATAGTATCTTTTAGCTTAGAAATTCTCATTTCCAGCATTCCTTGGGCTTCTTTAGCTGCATCGTATTCTGCGTTTTCAGATAAATCACCTTTATCGCGAGCTTCTGCAATCTGTTGTGTAATTTTTGGTCTTTCAATGGTTTCCAACTGCTCTAGTTCGGTCTTCATTTTTTCTAAACCTTCTTTGGTTACATAACTCATAATACAATATTTTAGGTTAGTATAAATAAAATATCCGACCTTTGCCGGATACTCATGTCTTGATTAATTTTAGCAAATATATAATTTATTTTCAATAAAAAGAAATATATAGCATTTAATTATAAAACACTAATTATCAATGAATTAAAAACGTTCATTTAATTTTTTTCCTTAAAAAATTAAACTTCTCTCAACGAAACCTAAAAAAACACTAATATTTTCTATATTTATGCCATGAAAGTAGTTATTCAAAGAGTTTCGGAGTCTGAAGTGGTGGTAGAAAACCAATCTGTGGGCAAAATCGGAAAAGGTTTTATGCTTTTAATCGGAATTGATGAAAATGATGAGAAACAAGATGCAGACTGGCTTATACAAAAGATACTAAATCTTCGTGTTTTTGGAGATGAAGAAGGCAAACTGAATCTTTCTATTCTGGATATAAAAGGGGAACTCTTGTGCATTAGTCAATTCACTCTTATTGCTGATTACAAAAAGGGAAATCGCCCTTCTTTTATCAAGGCTGCAAAACCTGACAAAGCAATTCCTCTATTTGAATATTTCAAAGGGGAAATGGCCAAAAGCGGGTTAAAAACTGAGAGTGGAATCTTTGGTGCTGATATGAAGGTTTCTCTGATCAACGATGGGCCTGTAACTATTGTGATGGATTCGAAAACAAAACTATAGATTCAAACTTTAAGGGGAGAAAAAGCATAAAAAATGACCAAGAAATACCTGGCCATTTTCTTTTTTTATTTTAGCTGTATGCTAAACTTTCCTTTCTGACTGCCATCAGCCATCAGGCTTTTCCCTACAACCAGACTGTAGTCTCCTTTCTGGTTTAGATTGTATTCAATGTCTTGCCCAAAAGGTCCGTCAATACTCTGATTATTGAGTTCAACATTATTGAACCGGATATTCTGATTTCCGGATTCGGAGATAATCTTCCCTGTAATCTTCATATTTCTCATATTTTTCAAATGTATGATCAGCCTTTGATCTTCGTTGGTGAACTCATCTTCAAATGTTATAGGAAATGTTTGTACGTCTACTTCACGGGTAATTGTATTTCCTGTAACCTGTCGGCTCGGGCTGTGATCTTGTTTTATAGTATCAGTTTTGCTTATACTCACAGCGGAAGAGTCCTCTTTAGGGGGTTGCATTCTATGGGGACTTTTTGAACAAGCCACCATTATAAGCATAAGAGGCAGAAAAGAAGCAACTATCTTTTTCATATTATTTGGTATTAATCGTTTCGTAATAAAGCAACTTAGAAAGGAAGGATTTCTTTTGTTCTTTATTCACCTTATCTAAAACGTTAGATCTTAGCAGGTTATTATGAGAATCATCTGCATATTTTAATAAATAACGTTCATTAAAGTTAACAGAATTCTGGTGATAATCAGCAGAAAAGTCTTTGCGTTTCATATTTTCTCGGGTAACGATACCTCCCCAATTAACAAAACTGATTACCAAAACTGTAGCATAGAAAAACCAGAACATGGTATTAAAAAGGAATGCATTGGTTTTCTTCTTATGAATTTTAATAAATGTTATGCATAAACCTATTGTAGCGAGTATAAGAAAGGCATAAACGCCAAGACGTTTGTAAGTGAGTCCGTAATTGACAATATATTCGGTATTCTTCATCATAGCCGAAAACAGTAAAACAGTGTTCAGGACAATCCAAACTTTTGCCAACAGTTTCATTAATCCGGCTTTTGGATCAAAATTAAAAGATGATTTAAAATAAAACATAATCACAAATATCACCATGATAATGGAGAAAATTACTGCGCCTACTCTTTCATGGGTTTCTTCGGAAAGCTGAACAGGAGTTTTAGGAACCTCATAGAACTGCTCATAATTATAGCTCACAATAAAGAAAACAAGCAGAATATTTAGTAACAAAAATGTCATAACTCCACTCATTCTCTCAGCATCCAAACTAAGGAATGAATAAGTAGGTTTCTGATTTTTCTGAATATTGCTAAAGTCATTATCCAGAATAGACTGTTGCTTGTAGATCAGTCTTTCTACTACAAAATTCCAGTAGTTAAAGGCCAGAAAAAATCCCAGTACCCCCAGACAGAACAACTGCCAGAAATTGATATTCCAATTGATATTGGTAAACAGGTTTGCAAACTGATCACTTCCATAGGTATATACCACAAAAAATATAAAAACAAAAAATGCCGGAATCAGAATAACAGCTAATAATTTCTGCCATGTCCCGGATGAGTTTTTTTGAGGAAGCCATTTGTCAAAACTAAAAAAACGGCACAGAAACGTAAAACAGTTGGTAACAACGATCGGTAATATAAAAAGAGTTTTCAGTTTTCTGCTTTTACCACGAAATGAAAGAAGAATCAATGAGCTTACCAATGCAAGAAAGGACGGAAAATCGCCGTACCATGCAAATGCTCCTGCCGAAAGTATGCTTGTAGTAAATAGTATAAAAAATACACGGGTTTTATTGCGTTTTGGTGTATTGAAAAGGGTAAGTACTGCATAAATAATTGCTAACAAACCAAGATTAAGCCCCATATTTTCATTGTAGAAAATTGTCACGAAAAGGAATGTTGTCAGTAATATAAGATGATGTGTTTTCATAATCAAAGGTGTTGGTTTAATAAAATACGGGTGCTTGTTTCTGATAAATAAAGTTTTTCAAATGGTCAAAATTCTGCCAGAGTAAACTTTCGAAATCCCAATAAAAAAAAGGTTTCATTCGTTTTCCTTTCTGGTATGCTCTTATATATATCTTCAGATATTCCGGCAGTATAAGTGTGCCCAGAAATATTGCAGCAAGAAGATGAGCATTTAGCTTTCCGTTGCCTAAAAGAAGATATTGCATGGCAACTTCATCTTCGAAATTGGTTCCACAACCAGTAATAAGATGGTGTACATCGTGATTTTCCATTTTAGGAATCATGGTGAATCCATGTTGTTCATAAAATTCTCCCAGCCTTCGTCCCAGAGAATCTTTTTCAAAAAGTAGCAGTTGCTCTTCGGTGAATTGCCATTGCCTTTTCTTCTTTTTAAAATATTTTCTGTAGAGTTTCTGGGTATAATGGTATACAAATAGTAAAAATTGAACACGTATTTTTTTCATAATCTATAGTTTTTAATTACATAAGGCTGAGACCTATTAATACATAAAAAGCAGCAATAGGAATATTGATTGAAAGAATTAGAATTGATTTTAAGCAGGATTTGCGTTTTGTTTCATTAAAAAGCCCGTAAATAAGTAAGCCAAGAACTATTAATAGGTTCAGTATTGTCGCATAAATCAAAAGTAAATATCCGCTTGAGGCAAATACCTGGTCTTTCGTAAACAGATATCCGAAAAGACATATATTTCCTAATAAAAATGAAACTCCAAATACAAGCTTCCCTAAAATAATAATATCACGATTTTCCATAGTTTTTTAATTTAGGCCTGGGTAAGTGTAAAAACAGTAATCTCTGGACGCACCATAAAACGAACCTGTCGGGAGTGCCCTATTGCCCGGTTGATATACAACATCCTGCCATCTCGCAAGTCGATTTCTCCGGAAATGTATTTTTTATTTCTGACCGGCAAAACCGGTGTTATAACTCCCGGAATCCGACATTGCCCACCATGGGTATGTCCACTGAGAATCCATCCTTTATAACCATTCCATACATCGAGGTCACATACATCTGGATTATGGCACAAAACCAAACTCGCTTTTGTTTTATCATAATCTTTCATCACCTGAAGAGGATCAAAATTTGGAGACCACAAATCTTCAAAACCTATAAAATTCAGTCCTGAAATTTCTGCTTGTGCATTGTTCAGCATTTGGACTCCTGAATTTTTCATAATATCACAAATATTAATAGCAACATCAGTCTCGCTCCAGTTGAATCCGTAATCATGATTTCCCAATATTCCGAAGGTTGCAATTTTTCCTAATACAGCATGTCTCATCACTTTATGAAGTTGTGTATACTGTATTTCGTTTTCCCAACTTACATAATCGCCTGTGTATACTACAAAATCAGGATTGAAAGCTTTTGCCTCCTGAAAAACATCAATCAGGAAATTCCAATCAAAACGGTTTCCTACATGCATATCAGATATTTGCATTAATCTTTTCCCCTTCAGATGATCGGGCAAATTCTTTACTGGTAATTCTCTCTGAACAAACTCTACCCAGAAGGGCTCTATCTGCCAGGAATACAGCACAGGGAATGCACCAATAGCAGATACCTGCAATAATCGTTTAATAAATGTTTTTCTGTTCATTTGTGAATTATACTTATAACGTTAATTCCCGGCTAATGGAGTCCCGAATATCCCGACAGCTAATTCTGCCCAAATAAGAAATAAAACAATTAGCACTAGTGCTATGCAGATAAACTGAAATGCTTTTATTTTCACTCTGCGCATAATAAGATCTATAGTAAAAGCAGTGGTAAAAAGCAGAAAACCAGCAATAATAAAATCCAGAAGAGACCATTTAATTTCTTTTGAAAGCTGCATCCCGATAAGAGGGATGATTAATAGTAAGGTTGCAACTGAATAAATTGCAAAGCTTCTTTGTTTTGGTGTCATAATCATTATTTTAAGTAATTAAAAATATAAAGTACTTTGTATTTCAAAGTTGATTTTCAAAAAAATATAACTTTATCTCCCAAGCAATTTTTCCAGCGCATTCAGATGTTCTGAAAAAGCTTGTCTTCCGGAGTTAGTAACTCTATAAGATGTCTTTGGTTTCTTACCGATAAATTCTTTCTTTATTTCAATATATCCGACTTTCTCCAGTGCTGTACTATGACTGGCCAAGTTACCATCCGTAACTTCCAGCAATCCTTTCATTTCTG
Source organism: Elizabethkingia sp. YR214 (assembly GCF_003058195.1). Taxonomy (GTDB): domain Bacteria; phylum Bacteroidota; class Bacteroidia; order Flavobacteriales; family Weeksellaceae; genus Elizabethkingia. The sequence goes on along the minus strand of NZ_QBUH01000008.1, from coordinate 111,205 downwards.
TAAAGTCAACCCAGTCGTTTACCATAAGAACGGACATTATTCCCAATCTCACCCGACTTTCAAATTCTTTATTGAGTTGATTTACTTTAATCATTTTAATATTATTCTGTTAATTCCAAAATAGTCATACAAAGTCCTATTTATTGATTACCCTTTTTAGTTCTGTATTTTCTTCAGTTATCCTATATCTGAAAAACATGAACAAACTACTTTACAGAGAATGGCCGCAAAAATAAGGATAAAAAATTTCCACTCTTTTACATTTTTCCTTTAATCGAAGAAAATCTTATTTCTTATACATGAGTATACCATATACAATGTGCAAAACGCCAAATCCTAAAGCCCAAAAAAGTAATCCATGTCCGGAGAAAAAAAGTGCTATAATTCCTAATATCATTTCAGAAATCCCTAAAAACCTTACAACATCCAGAGTATACTTCTCGGCACAAAATAAAGCTGCTCCATATACAAACAACATCATTGGTGCGAGCAATATATAGTATTGCTGTACAACAAGACCTATACAGAATACCCCGCCTAAAGCTAAAGGAACACAAAAATTGAACAATAGTTTTTTAGTCGCTGCTGTCCAGAAAGGCTGATCGGACTTTTTAATATTTCTCCAGGTAAATAATCCTCCGAAAAATATTGCGGACACTAATACAATCAGTGCAACAATAATAAGATGGGTAACCTTATCTTCTGCTGTATGTATGCTTCTTCCTTCATAATCAAATCCGGTGGCACCTAAATAATTATAAGCATAAGCTGCTCCCAATAAAGCAATAACTCCTGCTACTATTCCGGACATACCACTAAGTGACAGGAAACGTGTGGAACGTTCCATCATATGACGGATATGAGACAAATCTTTATGATAATTCTGATCCATATAAAGAACTTTGAATTACAAAGCTACAATTTATTTTCAATTACAAAAATATTTTTTGAAATTTTTAGTATTGTTCAAAACCAATTTCTCAAATCATTAACTTTAGAAAGCTAAACAACACAGAATGAATAAGGAAATTCTAAGATCATCCATCTTCAGACATTTAGATGGTATTGTTACTGCCCCTGTAGCTGTATCACTAAATAAGGAAGGTATCATCGACCATATATTAGAAAAAGAAACAGTTAATCTTTCCGATCTTACAGAACAATTTAAAACTAATGAAGGTTATCTGAATGTTGCCTTACATACATTGGGTTCGCAGGGATTTATCATTTATAATACAGATAATAACAAGAATACCGTCTCCGTTACAGCAAACAGCAATACCATATTATTAAAGAAATTCTCATTCCTGTATGACAAGATTATTCCCTTTCTGAAAAAGTCTACAGATATTAGGAATCAAATTTTGGAAACTTCATTTATAGAAGAATTTAGTCTTCTTGCAGCAGCTATGAAGAATAATTTTGATCTCGACATTTCTGATAATCCTGAGGAGAAAGGTATTCAGGAACAAATATTAAAACATATTGAAGGCTGTATTATAGGCCCTGTAATTGTATATCTAGGTATGACAGGTATGTTTCATAAATATTTTATGGAAACTTCTTTTCAGGCAGCTGAATTTCATAAAAAAGCAGAAAACTTTGAGGTTATCCTGGACTTCCTGACACATTTGGGATGGTTTAGAAAAAACGGAAGCAATTATAAATTTACAGAAACCGGTGTTTATTATGCTAAACGAGCTGCCTCATATGGAGTTACTGTCTCTTATCTGCCAATGCTAAACAGGTTGGATGAATTATTATTTGGAGATGCATACAAAATACGGGAAATAGCAGAAGGTGATGACGAGATCCATGTTGATCGTGCTATGAATGTATGGGGAAGCGGTGGTGCACATTCTAACTATTTTAAGGTAGCCAATGATTTTATTATTCAGGTTTTCAATCAACCAATCCATTTACAACCCAAAGGTATATTGGATATGGGCTGTGGTAACGGTGCCTTTATTCAGCATATTTTCGAAACAATAGAAAGACAAACTCTGCGTGGAAAAATGTTGGAAGAGCATCCTCTTTTTTTAGTAGGAGCGGATTATAATCCAGCAGCATTGAAAGCAACCCGTGCAAATCTCATCAATAATGATATTTGGGCGAAGGTGATCTGGGGAGATATCGGAAATCCAGAGAAGCTGGCGGAGGATCTTAGAGAAAGCTATGAGATTGAACTTTCAGATTTATTGAACATTAGAACCTTTCTGGACCATAACCGGGTATGGAAAACTCCGGAAAATAAAAACCCGGAAAGAATAAGTACCTCAACCGGAGCATTTGTCTTTCGTGGCGAAAGGCTCTCTAACAATATTGTAGAGGAAAGCCTGAAAGAACATTTGGAGCTTTGGCTTCCTTATATTAAGAAAAATGGATTACTCATAATAGAACTTCATTCCCTAAATCCGGAGCTTACCCAAAATAATCTGGGCAAAACTGCTGCAACAGCTTATGAAACTACTCATGGATTCTCGGACCAATACATTCTTGAAGTTGATGTTTTTAGAAAAATATGCACAGAAACAGGATTAAATATTAGTGCGGAATTTTCGAGAAAGTTTCCTGACTCAGATCTGGCAACAGTTTCTATCAATCTTTTAAAAGCTTAGTAAAATAAAAGAGCGATTATCTTTTATAATCGCTCTTTTATTTATTTTGCTCTCAGACGTTCTTTAATTGCCTCTATATTCTTTTTAGCCGAATCTTCTAAAATAAGGCTGGCACTCATGTGAATTCTGTCCGGCATTAGTATATTAAAATAATCGGTACCATCCCAGGAAACTTTCTTAATCAATGCTAATGCTTCATCACTTCTGGTGGAAAGTTTCTGAAGAAAATCGTCGAGTTTTGTATCCATTTCAGCAATATTTTCAGATACTGAATGGTAAATATTATGCTGCTCAGCCCATTCTGCAGATCTAAACTCTGCATCTATTGCCATTGCCGAAAACTGTGATTTTCCGATTTTTCTTTCCACATAAGGGCCTATTACAAACGGACCAATTCCCAGGTTGATTTCAGTAAGTGCAAGGGTTGCATCTTTGGTTGCAAAACAATAATCTGCTCCACAGGTAATTCCTACACCACCACCGGTGGTCTTTCCTTGCACTCTTACAACAACTATTTTCCCACAATTCCTCATTGCATTGAGTACTTTGGCAAAACCTCCGAAGAACTTCTTAGAAACCTCAAGCTCATCAATGGCTAAAAGCTCGTCGAAACTAGCCCCTGCACAAAAAGCTTTTTCTCCGGCGCTTTTTATAAGGATTGCTTTTACTTCCTTTTTTACACCTTCTTCTAAAATGGTCTGAGCTAATTTTTCCAGAATAGCACCAGGCAGTGAATTGCTTTTCGGTGTTCCAAAAGTAATTTCTGCGATATTATTTTTAATTTCTGATATTACGAATTCGTTCATTGCTATTTATTTATAATAACCTCGTCAAGGTTATATCCTTGACATGGCACATAGTTATTCAAAATCTTCTAAGCCAGATTTGTTTTCGTGGCAAAATACAAAATTATCTTTTCCGCTAAAAAGTTCTATAACTTCATTTCTTTTTAAAAATGTTTCATTATCTCCTAAAAGACTCTGATATGAAGAAAATTTATAATTCCTAAAATCATTTATAATCTCATGATTCTGCGGATTTTGATGAATATATAGTATTGTTTTTATCAGATAATACTCAGAATCTATACATTTTCTTTTAAAAGGAGATTCTATCAATTCTCCATGTCTATTATACATTTTATTGAATGCCTGTGAATAAAAATTGAATACTTTAGAAAATTGTTTTGAAAAATATTCTGTGGAGAATGCAATCCTTTTTCATTTGTTAAGCCAGCCTTGTCAAGGTTTGAAACCTTGACAAGGATCTTGAGCCACTCTTCAGATTTAATTTCTACTAATAAATGAAAATGATTTGGTAAAATTGAATATGTATATATATCACAAACAGCTAAAAGATTTTCTGAAATCTTTTTAAGAAAAAAATGATAATTTGATTCTGCTTTAAAAATAACATTACTATTCACACCTCTATTATAAATGTGATAAAACCTGTCTGGCTCAATTGGTAATGTCCTAATATTTATCATTAAAAAAAATTATTTAACTATTAAAAGCTACAATATACTTATCTATATATATTTCTTTCTCTTTTGATTTGTATTGCTGGATATAACGAGGATGTTCCAGAACAGTGATTTTATCAAATAACCTCTCTTCATTGTTTAGCTTGTGGATAAAGTCTGCATTCTTTTTCCCTAATACAAAAACTTCAGAAGTATCCAGTCCCAGGCTTATATGCTTTTTCAGAGAAGCTATCATAAAGCTTTTTACATCCTCAAAGAGCTGTTTATCATCATAATAATTTGCATTCAGCCAACCATTCTTTGTATTTCTTACAATAGCCAAAGGAAAAGGAGAATTGATATAAAATTCTTTATAAAACTTTTCTACTCCGCCAAAAGCATTGATCATATCATATATAAAGACAGATGAAACTTCATGGGTATGAACTGATTTCATTTCAATACCACATTCACTTTTCAGCCGTTTGGTATCTGTAAAAGGAACTCCTGTTACCCCTGCACCATGTCGACTGGGATTGATTCCAATTATAAATCTGCGCTGGTCTGAATCATTATAATATTTATGATAAAACTTTTGCATCACAACCATCGTTTCAGGATTGTCCAGATAAGGATTTAGTACATTAAATCCTTCCGGTAGTTTTCCCGAATATCGAAGGGTTTTATTAAAATCTATGACTTTATCTGCAAAAGTTTTCTCCACTCTCCAAATATATTAATTTACAATGCTTCGACTATGCTCAGCATGATTCCTGTACTATATTAATCCGAACTGTTCGAAATGATGGGTGAAATGCTTTCTGTGCATTAGCTCCCACATTTCTTTATTGATTTTACCAAATACAAAATGGATATGCTCTGCCTGTGGATTCTCTCTGTAATAGATCAAGAATTCCTGAACTGCATTAAGAAAAGCTTCTTTTGCGGCCTCCAGATTTTTATGCTTTAATTCCGGTAAACTTCCATCCTGAGGAAGGAATGGCGCCGGAAAATCTTTTGGCATTTTTCTGTGATTGTATAAGGAATCCTGATACTTTTCAAGATGTTCATCAGGCGTATAATACTTTTCTGCTTCAGGTTTTCCCATACCATGGTTAACAGTAGTTTCAAGATGTTCCAGCATTTCCTGCGGAGACATTTTACCCCATTGAGGTTTTGAACTTTCCGTTAAGCCATTTAGTATTTTTTTGATATCTCTTACATTCAGATCAATAAAAGGAGACTTTTTAGCTACCAATGTCAGAATTGTTGCCACGCAAACAACTTCTTCTCTTTGATTTACGACCTCAACCAACCACTTTACAACACCACTAGGAATGTTACGGCCTTTTACACCTCTGTTAATTCTCTCTTTGGCAGTCAGATATACAGTAATGGTATCTCCTGCATATACAGGCTTAAAGAAAGCACAATTCTCCAATCCGTAATTTGCAATTACAGGTCCTTTTTTACCGGAAACAAATAATCCTGCTGCAGCAGAAAGGATAAAATAACCATGAGCTACAGTTTTGTCGAAAATTGTTCCATTCAGGCTTGTAGCATCGGTATGCGCATAAAAATGATCCCACGAAACGTTAGAGAAGTTTACAATATCTGCTTCAGTAACTGTTCTTCCGGCTGTTTCCAGTGAGTCTCCAATTTCTACCTCCTCGAAATATTTACGGAAAGGATGCTTATCTGAGTATTTTTTCTCCGCTCCTTGCTGATAAATCTTTGTTATAGCTGTCAGGATATCTGGTGATCCCTGAATAGCCGTTTTTTGCAGGAAGAAATGAAGTCCGCTTAGTCCACCCATTTCTTCTCCACCACCGGCTCTTCCCGGGCCTCCATGCATCAGTGTCGGAAGTGGTGAACCATGTCCCGTGCTTTCTTTAGCATTATCTCTGTTCAGTACATATATACGTCCGTGCTGCGAAGCCATCTTCCAGGAAGTTTCAGCAACGAATTTATCATCGTAAGAAACAATAGAACCTACTAGACTTCCTTTTCCTCTTTTTGCTAAAGCGGCAGCCTCTTCTGCATCTTTATAAGGCATTAAAGTAGAAACTGGTCCAAAAGCTTCTACATCATGAGAGATATTCTTTTCAAAAGGTTTATCATTCAGGAATAATTTAGGACTCATAAATGCTCCTTTCTCATAATCGGCATCTATTAGTTCTTGTTTACCATCGTATACCAGTTCTGTTTCTGCTTTTAGCAGGTTTACTTTTCTCAGAACCTCATCATATTGTTGTTTTCCTACCAGAGATCCCATTCGGGTTTCCCTGTTTAGAGGATTTCCTATTTTTGTCTGATCCAATGCTTTGGAAAGAGCACTCTGAACATCATCAATTAAATGCTCAGGTACAATAATTCTACGGATAGCAGTACATTTCTGTCCTGCTTTTGTTGTCATTTCGTTACGAACTTCTTTAATGAACAAATCGAATTCAGGAGTTCCCGACTTGGCATCCAGTCCTAAAATTGAGCAATTCAGAGAATCTGCTTCCATATTAAAACGAACTGAATTTCCGGCAACCGAAGGCAAGGCTTTCAGTTTTCTTCCGGTACTGGCAGATCCGGTAAATAGAACAGAGTCTCCATCCTGTACATAATCCAGAATATTCCCAGGTTCTCCACAAACCAACTGAACTGCACCTTCGGGCAAATAGCCACTTTCAATCATATCTTGAAAAACTGCATTGGTAAGGTAAGAGCCAGGAGTAGCCGGTTTTACAATACTTGGCACACCTGCCAATAAAGATGTGGATAACTTTTCCAGCATTCCCCAAACCGGGAAGTTATAAGCATTGATCTGTACAGAAATCCCTTCACTTGGTGTAAGGATATGTGTTCCCAGATGTGTTCCGTTAGCTGAGATTTTCTGTGTATCACCATCTACCCAAAATGGTGTATTCGGAAGCATTCTTTTTGCTAGACCTGAGTAAGTGAAAAAAGTACCGAAACCTCCTTCTATATCTACCCAGGAATCCACATGGGTTGCTCCTGTTTTATATGATAATTCGTAATATTTTTTCTTTCTCTCTAAAAGGTAAAGCGCTACTTTTTTCAGCATTTCCCCACGATCATAAAATGTCATAGAGGAAAGGTTTTTATAACCAACAGTTCTTCCGTAGTCAAGAGCCTGTTCGAAGTTTAGCCCTTCTGTATCTGAAACAGCAACCTGCTCTCCTGTAACGGCATTATAAAGCGGAATTTCTTTACCGTTTCCTTCTACCCATTGTCCGTAAATGTAGTTCTTTAGTTTTTCCATATCTATTTTGGATATTTAATACTTAATTTTTTGATTTTTATTAACCTTAGGGTGTTTATCCAATAAATAAAGAATTCTATCAGATTGAGAAAAAGGAATTTTATAGTTATCACAAACACTTTTCAAGTAAACAATATATTCTTTATACAGATTAATTTTCTTTGATTTACTAAATGGAATTTTTAGCTCTTCACCATATAACAGTCTATAAACTCTCTGATCAATTATTTGAAATTGGTCTGGGTTTATGAATCTCAAAAGAGTTGAGGCCATTGGTAAATCAAAACCTTTTGCCTCTAATAATTTAATTAAAATATCATCCGCTAGTGCTTCATCATATTCTTTTCTTAATTTATTAATTTTAAAAATCAAATCATTATTAACTTTAGGGTACCTATTAGTCTTCCAAAGAATAATTTCTAAAAAAGTTTCGTAAGTAAACTCATCTTGCTTATTATCTAATTTTTTAGTTAGTTCTTCTTGATAATTAAAATCCGGAAGATCATCAAGTAATTCTTTTATATTCTGTAAATCATGTATACTCTTGATTATCATATTTCCAAATATATTTTGGTTAATTCATTCTTTGATAATATTAATTATTTGATGTTTCTTTTTTTAATACCAATTGCAAGACTTTTTTACCTCCCAGATATACAAGAAAGAGTACTAATGCAAAATCAATAATAAAGATTGAATCAATAAGAATTGTATAGAAAAAATCTTTTGATTTGAGGTGTCTTTCTATTCTATCGGAATCCACATGTTCCAATGCATCCGAAATGCCGACCATAGCTTTTATTACGAAGTATCCCAAAAAGTGAAGTACACTCAATACAATCAGAACAATATACCAATATCTTTTTAGGAAATTCTGCATTTTAGGCTATAATTATTTTATGTTTTAAACCTCACAGGTTTTAGAGACCCATGAGGTTTAAATTTACTACTTTATTTCAGATCGGCCCAGATGCTATAATCCACTACTTTTGTTGGGGCTTGCTCTGTAAATTCTGTAAAAGGTTCACAAGGAACAATAGCTTCTTTTCCTTCTCTTGCTAATTCCTGATACAGCTTTGTTCCTTCGGTTTTCCAGTGAATCATTTCATCTGAAACATCACGTATAATTTTTGCAGGGCTGCCTACAATCAGCTTTCTTGGTTCACATTTAAAATTAGCGGGAACAAAAGCTAACGCACCAATAATACATTCATCACCAATTACGGCCTTATCCATTACAACCGCATTCATTCCTACAAGACAATTTCTACCGATATGTCCGGAATGGATAATAGCTCCATGTCCTATGTGTGCTGATTCTTCCAAAATGGTTTCAATATTTGGGAATACATGAAGTGTACAGTTTTCCTGAACATTGGCGCCATCTTTTATAATAATCTTTCCCCAGTCACCGCGAATAACAGCATTGGGACCTATATATACTTCTTCACCAATTTCTACATTTCCGATAATCACTGCCTGAGGATGAACATAGGCTGAAGATTTTATAACCGGACGAATACCATGATAGGAGTAAATGTTCATAATATTTAATTTGAAAATTTGAAAATGAGGTAATTTGAAAATGAATAAGACAGTAACTATTCTAAATTTAATGTCTTTGTGCTTTCAATGTCATTGAAAAACAATTTCAAATTTTCAAATCAAACTATTTTCAAATCGATTTATACTTTTTCAATTACCATTGCATAACCTTGTCCGACACCGATACAAAGTGTACACAAAGCATATTTTTTATTTTGTTTCTGTAGTTCCAGAGCTGCCGATCCAATGATTCTGGCTCCTGATACTCCAAGCGGATGTCCTATCGCAATAGCTCCTCCATTTGGATTAACCCTCGGATCATTGTCCGCTATACCTAAGCTTCTGGTTACGGCAAGTGCCTGCGCAGCAAATGCTTCATTTAATTCAATAATATCTATATCTTCCAAAGAAAGATTTAGTCTTTTTAATAGCTTCTGAGTTGCTTCTACCGGACCTATTCCCATAATTCGGGGCTCTACTCCGGCTACAGCAGATCCTACTATCCTTGCTTTTGGTTTTAAACCATATTTTTTCACAGCTTCTTCGCTTGCTAAAATAAGAGCAGCAGCGCCGTCATTCATTCCGGAAGCATTTCCGGCTGTTACAGTTCCTTCTTTCCTGAAAGCAGGACGTAACTTTGATAATACTTCTATAGTTGTTGTCGGCTTAATAAACTCATCTTTATCAAATACAACAGGTTCTCCTTTCCTTTGTGGAATTTCGACTTTTATTATTTCTTCAGCCAATCTTCCGCTATCTTGTGCTCTTGTTGCTTTCTGTTGTGACCACAGTGCGAATTGATCCTGATCTTCTCTGCTGATATTATGCAGGTCAGCCAGATTTTCAGCTGTTTCGCCCATTCCGTCCACGCCATACATTTCTTTCATCTTTGAGTTTACGAAGCGCCACCCGAAAGTGGTATCATACATCTGACTGTCTCTCCCATAAGCTACACTTGGTTTCGACATTACATAAGGAGAACGAGTCATGTGCTCTACTCCACCTGCAATGTAAATTTCTCCCTCGCCTGCAGCTATTGATCTAAATGCATTGGCAACTGCAGACATTCCTGAAGCACAAAGCCTGTTCACTGTTTCACCGCCTGTTTTATAAGGAAGTCCGGCTAATAAAAGTGCCATTCTTGCAACATTACGGTTATCTTCTCCGGCCTGATTAGCACATCCTAAAATAACATCCTCTATTTCCTCAACAGGGACTTCCGGATTTTTTGCAACAATTTCTTTAATGACTACAGCTGCCAGATCATCTGCGCGCATTTCGGATAAACCTCCCTGTAATTTTGAAATGGGAGTTCTTATATAATCTATAATATATACGTTATTCATTTTTTATTTAATTAAGAATTTTCGAAATGTGTAATTCTTTCATCAACCCATTTATCATACCACTGTCCAAAAGTCATTCTATCGTAATTGGCACTTTGTAAAGGAAAAATCTCATTAGTAGAAGCCCTATCATCAACCCACATATTTCCATATTCTTCGCCATTTACAACTAAGAAAATAAAATTACCACATCCAATATGACAAATTCTTATAGTACCATTAATTATAGAATTAGAATTTGATTCAGTAGGTACAAAGTCCTCTTGAAAAATTTTATCTTTTAATAAAAATGGTTTAGTCAAATTATTACCTAAGCTATCTAAATAATGTACATTATGAATTGAATCCCAATATTGTAATGGCATAATTTGAAATGGTCCAACTCCACCATCGAATAATTGCGTAATAAATATTCGAAAATCTGAAGGAAGTTTTATTTGGTATTTTTTTTCAAAATCATAAACTTCATTTTCTGTTAGTGGTTCATTAATAAATTCATACTCACCTTCGGTATCTAATTCTATTAATCTTACTAATTTTTCTTTCAGTTTCTCTATATCCATTTTATATAATTATAAATTGATCACTTTTTTTCCAATTTTATAAACTGTTCCTGTGAATTTTGCTACCAGTTTTTGCTCCTGATTGGTGATATGAATATCGTAAACAGCAGTCTTTCTGGTTTCATTTACCAGTTTACTTTCCGCACGAAAAACATCACCTTCTTTTCCGGCAGTTGTAAAGTTTATCACACAATTCAGTGCTACTGCTGCATCTCCAGAATTATTGGAAGAAAAAGCCAATGCTGAGTCCGCAAAAGCGAAAGTAACCCCACCGTGAACGGTTTTCAAACCATTAAACATTTCCTGTCTGATTGGCATTTCTATTAAACAATAATTTTCTTTTACCTCTATCAGTTTTATTCCCATCCATTTGGAGAATTCGTCCTGAGCGAGCATATAATCTGCGACTTGTTCTGGCTTCATTATTTATTTAATTTAACAATAGATGCTTCGACTACGCTCAGCATGACATATGTTTATTATACTCTTAATTACTTTTATATTTTACTAAACAAAGGGCTTTGTCTGTAGCGTTCTTCCTGGTATTCGTTATAAAGATTCCGGAGTGTTTCAGATATAGCTGTATATCCGATTTCCTTACCCCAGCTTAGTAAGCCTTTAGGATAATTTACGCCTTTCTGCATAGCCAATTCTATATCTTCATCATTTGCAATACCTAATCTCTTCGCTTCTACAGCTTCATTGATTAACATTGAAATAATTCTTATAAAGATTTGCTGATACAACTCTTCATTCTTCTGAGCAATAGGTTTGGAAGCTCCTTCCCGATAGTCATAAAACCCACGGTTTGTCTTTCTACCCAAAAGCTTGGCTTCGGCCATACGCTGTTGTAGTAATGACGGTTTATATTTAGGATCGTAGAAGTAGTCTTTATAAACTGTTGTTGTAACAGCAAAGTTCACATCGATTCCGATAAGGTCCATTAATTCGAAGGGGCCCATTTTAAAGTTCCCAAGACCGGTCATCGCATCGTCCACCTGCTCGGGTGTTGCAATATTTTCTTCAACTATTCTCAGTGCCTCACCGTAATATGGACGTGCAATTCTGTTGACAATAAAGCCGGGAATATCTTTAGCAATCACCGGAACTTTGTTCCAGGATTTCATTAAGTCGTAAACTTTTTGTGGTAATTGTTCATCGGTAAGTAACCCGGGAATTACTTCCACTAAAGGCATCAAAGGTGCCGGATTAAAAAAGTGAATACCTATGAAGCGGTTCGGATTTTTCAGCTCTGATGATAATGAAGTAATAGAAATGGAGGATGTATTGGAACTAATTATACAAGTGTCGGATACATATGTTTCTAACTCAGAAAATACTTTGGTTTTGATCTCTTTATTTTCGATAATTGCTTCAATAACTAAATCAGAATCTTTTAGCTCTTTTAGCTCGGTGCAGAATTTCACTCTGTTGAATATCTGCTCTGATTCCTCGAATGATATTTTCTGTTTTTCCGCAAGTCTTGTCAGTATCTTCTCAAGGTTTTGTAATGCTTTTTCGGTTTGCGATGCATTTGCATCAAACAAAAACACATTACATCCGTTGGAAGCTGCCACCTGAGCTATTCCGATCCCCATCGTTCCTGAGCCGATTACTCCTATATTCATAGTTAAAAATAATGTAGCAATGTATCAGTTTACCAATGTAACAATTTTATAAAAAATTGAGTTTTGCCGAAGCTTATATTTCTATTGGTAATTGTTACATTGGCAGATTGTTATATTAATTTTATTTTCCTTTATAATCTGGTTGCCTTTTTTCCAAAAATGCTCTCACACCTTCCTTGAAATCTTCAGTTTCAGCAGCATCCTGCTGATAAATACCTTCCAAATCCAATTGTTCGCTCAACGTATTGTTATAGGAATTATTGAATGCTTTTTTGGTCAATCCTATTGCCTTTGTTGGCAGATTAGAAATCTGAGCCAAAACTTCACCTGCTTTTGCTTCAAATTCTTCGTCTTTGAAAACATCAGCAATTAATCCTAATTGTTTAGCCTCAGCTGATGAAAGTTTTTTCCCAGTAAATGCCAAATAGCTGGCCAATTGTTTACCTAATAATTTTGGCAGATAATACGTTCCTGCTGTATCCGGGATTAATCCAATATTTACAAATGCCTGAGAAAAGTAAGAACTCTCAGTTGCCAAAGTAAAATCACAGATAAGTCCCAACATCGCACCTGCACCTACTGCTGGCCCGTTGACTAAAGCAATAACAGGTTTTGAGTTTTTTACAATGGCTTTTACCATTGGGTTATAATAATCGATAACCATACGTTGTATGATTCTTTCGTCTTCAGCTTCTTTACCTAATGATAACGCTTCTTTAAGATTCTGTCCGGAACAGAAAGCTTTTCCTCTTCCCGAAATAGCAATACATCTTACCGTTTCGTTTTTATCACATTCCTCCACAAAGTGGCGTATTTCACTCAACATTTTTTTGTTAAGCGAATTATAACTTTCAGGTTGGTTGAGATAAGCTATTTTTAGTTTTCCATCTAGTTTTGATTCAATATCAATTTGAGTATATTCCATAAAATATTTTTTTAGTGTACCAATATAACAATCTAAGTTAATGTAACAATCTAATAGTTCAGTAATCTGGCAACAACATCGTTATGCTCCACATATTCATAAGTTCTATTGGTAAACTGGTACATTGCTATATTGTTACATTAATGGCATTTAAAATAATCAAAAGGTTCCAGACAATCTAAACACTGATAAGATGCTTTACACAATGTAGACCCGAATCTACTGATCTGTTTGGTATGCATAGAACCACATCGCGGACATTCTTTAGGTTTTCCAATATGGTGTTCGTCTGCACCTCTCTCGGGTGGGGTAATTCCGTAAGCTCTCAGTTTTTCTCTGGCTTCATCAGTTAACCAATCGGTTGTCCATATCGGAAACATTTTGGTTACTACTTTTGCATCCCAGCCATTTTCTTTCATGACTTTGGTAATATCTTCTTCAATAGTAAACATAGCTGGGCAGGCAGAATAAGTAGGTGTAATAGTCACTTCGCAAGTACTGGCACCAAGCATCTTTGCCTCTCTTACAATACCCAGTTCCACAATATCGATTACCGGAATTTCAGGATCTGGAATTGTTTTTAATATGTCTAAAAGTTCATTCATTTTCTTATTTTTTATCAAAGTCAAGGACTTTCGCCATTGTTTTTTGATAATCTGCATTATCTGTCATCCCGTTATGTCCCTGATTATTTAGTATAATCAGGCTGTCTCCCTGTTTAAAATTGTTTTTCAGTTTTAGAGAGGCTTTATAATTAATCACCTCATCGGCATTACCATGAAATATAATAACCGGAGATTTCACAGTTTTCAGATACTGATAGGTTTCAAAATTATATTTGAGTAAAAATCCGGGAAGGAAAGAAAACTGTTGCTCCATCTCATCCCTCAGACTATAGTAGGGTGCCTGCAATATCAATAAACGGGCATTACTAACCGAAGCCAGTTTTGCCGCTAATCCGGTTCCTACAGAATATCCCAGGATAATAATTTTATTTTCGGGATACCTTTTCTTTATTTCTTTATATGCGAGTTCTACATCCGAAAATAGCTGATCTTTACTTTCTATATTTCCTTCGCTTTTCCCATAGCCTCTGTAATCCAGTATGAAAACATCATAATTCATACTGTTATAAAGTTTGGCTACTTCGCCCCAGCCTTTTATTGAGCCACCATTACCATGAAGGTAAAAAATAACACCTTTGGAATCCGGGACTCTGAATAATACAGAGCTTAGCTCTTTATTGTCTTTTGTTACAATTGGTATTTCTTGTGTATTTCCTTCAAAATTATAAGTATAGTTCTCCGGCAGTTTTTCCGGATGGAATATTATTTTCTCCTGATAATAGTATACAGCTGCACATAGCACTAAATATACTATCGCAAAAAAAATAATTATTTTCAGAAATACCTTCATTGCTACCTACCATGTACAACCGGGATAGGCTCTTTGCAAATATTGTAATTCACAAAGTATAAAGCCAAAGTATTCTGTATGATATCCGGTTCTGGATTTAAGCTGCATAAAAGGATTTTCCGGATACTCTAATCCAAAATCCTGAAAATCTTTCTGAGTAATACTTATAAATTGTTGGTAAAGTTCATCTGTATTTGGAGCAATATTTAAAGCTATTAAATCTTCTTCTCCTTCTACATGTGCAAACAAACCTTTGGTATATTCCCAGATATTCTCAATAGCATTTGTCAGACGCTCACGACTTTCTTCTGTTCCTTGAGCAAAAATCTTCATCCATGAAGAAGTATGGGTATAATGGTATCTTACCTCTTTCAGAGATTTCTGTGCAATTGCAGACAGTTCTTCATCTACTGATGTGGATAAAGCCTCATACATCAATTTCTGATAGACAGAAAAAACATATACTTTAAGAATGGTTTGCGCATAATCCTCGTTAGGTAGCTCCGTCCAATGCGCATTTACATATTCATGTTCATATCTTAAGAAAGCTATATCATCTTCACTTTTTCCATCATCATTTAGTCGAGATGCATATTGGTAAAAATTATTGGCCTGTCCCAGTTCGTCCAGTGCAATATTTGTCAGCGCAATATCTTCTTCCAGATAAGGCCCTTCACCACACCATTCTGCAAGCCTTTGCCCCATAATAAAGCTATCGTCTGCAAGTTTTAATAAATAGTTATATAATGGATTCATTGTATAGAATTTAGAAACTAGAGGTTAGAAATCAGACTAAATTCTATAATCTAACTTCTCACTTCTATAATTTACATATTTTTTACATCGTTAGGAATTTCATAGAAAGTCGGATGACGGTATAGCTTATCATCCGCAGGATCAAAGAAAGCTTCCTGATCCACTCCTTCGGAGCTTACTATATATTTACTCGGTACTACCCATACACAGGTTCCCTCTTTTCTTCTTGTATAAACATCTCTGGCGTTTTGTAATGCCATTTCCGCTGTGGGTGCCTGTACTGTTCCGGCATGCTTGTGGGATAAGCCCGGTTTTGTCTGAATAAAAACTTCCCACATATCTAATTGACTCATATCTTTATTTAATTTAGCAATGGATCAATGTAACAGTTTACCAATTATTTATTAATACGCATTCTTGCATTGGTACATTGTTACACTATTTTATTGTTACATTGACACGTTATTTTACTGTTACATTGCGATCTGCAAAAGCTGCAGCTGCTTCTTTTACCCAAAGGTTTTCCTGTTGGGCTTTTACTTTAGTCTGTAATCTCTTTTTATTACAAGGTCCGTTACCCTTTAGTACTTCCATAAATTCGTCCCATGGAAGCTCTCCAAAGTCGTAATGACCTTTTTCTTCATTCCATTTTAAATCTTTATCCGGAATGGTCAGTCCTAAAAATTCGGCCTGTGGAACCGTAACATCAATAAATCTTTGACGAAGGCTGTCATTGCTCTCACGCTTTACTCTGTAATTCATTGATAATTTAGAATTTGGAGAATGTTCATCATTTGGACCAAACATCATTAATGCAGGCCACCAGAAGCGATTTAGTGCTGCCTGAGCCATCTCTTTCTGCTGCTTTGTTCCACGACAAAGTGCCATTAGGATTTCATAACCTTGTCTTTGGTGGAAAGATTCTTCTTTGCAGATTCTTACCATTGCTCTGGAATATGGTCCATAAGAATTACCCATCAGCATTACCTGATTCATAATCGCTGCTCCGTCTACAAGCCAGCCTATCGCACCTATATCTGCCCAACTTAGTGTTGGGTAATTAAATATACTTGAATACTTCGCTTTTCCTGACAACATATCATCATAAGTAGCATCCCTGTCGGATCTTATAGTTCCGTTCCCCAATGTTTCCGTAGCTGCATAAAGGTATAATCCGTGTCCGGCTTCATCCTGGACTTTTGCCAATAATGCCATTTTTCTTCTCAACGATGGTGCCCGGGAGATCCAGTTGGCTTCCGGAAGCATTCCTACAATCTCGGAATGTGCATGCTGAGAAATCTGACGAACCAATAACTTCCTGTAATCATCAGGCATTATATCTTTTGGTTCTACTTTATTTTCTTCATGTACGTATTGTACAAATTTTTCTAAATCCATTATTTATATTTTTAACACAATGGCACTAATTATTTTTTTATCCTTAACTACTGTTTTTAAGGCACTAATTGCTTCACAATATTTATATTAAGATATCTTCCCGTTTATAACTCTCTTAATACCATCTTTGAAAATATCTGTCCTAAAATTAAGTAGTAATCCTAATTTTAATCCTGTCATTTTTAAATAGGTTAAAACCTGAGCTTTATGGATATCATTTATAAAATCTACAGTTTTTATCTCCAGAATCAATTTATTCTCAATTATTAAATCTACTCGGAAAGCATTTTCTATCGTGAGAGTTTCATAAACAATTGGCAGATACTTTTGATTTTCAACTTCTAACCCAAAATTTTTAAGTTCATAATACATACATTCTTCGTAGACACTTTCGAATAAAGCTGCTCCTAATTTTTATGGATTTTCAGGCCTAAATCAAATACAATTTTTGACAACTCATTCTCTGTCATATATTTTAAATTTTGAAAATTTTTGATTTTCTTGTGTCTTAAAAAGCATATTTATTTAAAATATAATTTGTGTCTTTGTGTTTATAAGTTCATTCTTTTCCATTTCTTATTTTTAACACAATAGCACTAATCTATATTATTTTGGCAATTAATTATAAATGACCATCACTTAAATCATCTTTCAGATAGATTCCTACCTTAGAGTTGGAAAATTCTCCGGCCACAAAATTTACTTTCTTACCTTTATCTTCAATCACATATTCTTTAAAATAGTAAACATGTCCTTCATAAGGCCCTTTTACTTCTACTTTTTTATTAACACAGTTCCAGTAAAAGCTCCAGATGTTCAGTCCATTAATCTTATATTCTTCATTTTCATCTAATGCTTTTGCGAATTTCCAGTTAGTCATGACTTTTAAATTTAGCGGTTATACTTCTTTACCAATTTAACAATAAACCACTGATTTTCAAGTACAATTAACAGTTTTTAACCGCTATAGCTCACTATTTATAATCAATATAAATTTAAACATCATAATTCAGCATCAATACATTGGTAGTGGGATGGCACTGGCATGTCAGTACAAATCCTCTTTCTACCTCATCTTCTGTGAGTGCAAAGTTCTTTTCCATGAAAACTTCGCCTTCCAACACCTGTGCTTTGCAAGTACAGCATACACCTCCTTTACAGGCAAATGGCACAGGCAGCTGTTCTTTCAATGCCTTATCCAAAATGCTTTCTTTTTTCGAATTAAGATGGAAAGAATATTCATCATCATCAATAATTACCGTTACCATACTCTCCAGATTAGCAATAGCTTTGAACTCCTCACTCATTTCTTCAGCATTTTCGTCATCCGGTGCAGTGAAGTATTCATATAAGACCTGAATTGCAGGAACCTTCTTTTCTTTTTTCAAATAATCGGAAATACTCTTAATCATATCCGCAGGACCACAAATAAAATAAGTAGCCTCCTGAACATCGATATCCGCATATCTTTCAAAAAGTTGTTCCAGCTTTTCGGCTGAAATTCTTCCTTCAAAAACCGGATCCTCGTGTTTCTCCCGACTTACGAGATAAATTACTTTCAGTCTTCCGCCAAAATCTTTTTCCAGCTTATCCAATTCTGCTTTTTTCATCACATGGGCCATACTTCTATTGCTATAAAACAGATAAGCATTACTATTTGGTTCCTGGTAAAGGCTTTCTTTCAAATTGGATAATACCGGACTAATTCCACTACCGGCAGCTAGCCCAATATATGTTTTGGTATTGCTGGGATGGTAAGTTGTATTAAACCCTCCCATAGGTGGCATCACTTCCAACATTTCGTCCATATGAAGATGCTCATTGAAATAGCCGGAAACTTTACCTCCTTCCAGTAATTTCACCAACACCTCCAATACATTGCTTTTCTCACTCGGAGCATTACAAATGGAATAAGAACGACGCTCTTCATTCCCATCAATCATCATTCTGAAGTTGATATATTGCCCCTGCCTGAACCGGAATTTATCTTTCAGTTCCTCCGGAATTTCAACCGCTACATTCACAGCATCCTGCGTATCTTTCTGAACCTTTACGGTTTTTAATTTATAAAATGAGTTCATTCTTTTTTTAGTATTCTTTTTTCAAATTGAGCTATTTTTATTGAAACAGTAGATATGTCTATTTTTTAGATCCCTTTTCTTAGTTTCTCAATTGCACCCTGTGAGACTGTCAATACCGACTTCATGCTCTCCCCAATCCTGCTGATAATATCTTCCCTTGGTCCTTCTTTCCAATCACTACTGGAATAAAAATTCCCTAAAGCAGTCGCCATTGATTTCTCATCATCAAAAGAACGAATCAGATAATAACAGTCTGAATCATGAAGAGAATTTCCATAAGATACTACATCAATCCCATTATGACTGTGCAAAGGGACACTAATCTCCTTCATAATCTGATGAAATTCTTCTCCTGTACCTTTCTTTAAAGTATACTGTAAAATTTCTATAATTTTATTTTTCATAATAGTCAATCAATATTTGCAGAATTGTCTACCGACTATCCTGCATTTTTTATTTCTTCAGAATCCTATTAATTTTTCCGCCTTCGCATTTTGGAAGAGAATCCTGAGCATGGATTTTTACTTTTGTGGTAATCCCTACTCTTCTTTTTATTTCTCCTTCCACACTTTCAGCAAAATTGTGGATAAAGTTGGTATAGTCGTTACTGTTTATTTCAAATTGCTGTGCCTTGATCAGTTCATCATTTATTTCTACATCTACTTCAAGGGCTACACACATATGTTCTTTTTCAATGGGTTTAAGATAATAATTGGGGACCACTCCTTTGATGCCGGAAAATGCATCCTCAATCTGACTAGGATATACATTCACACCTCTTACAATCAGCATATCATCGGCTCTTCCGACTATAGGTTTCATCTTCACCATTGTCCTTTTTGCATTGGTATCGTAATAAAGACTTGTAATATCATTGGTCCAGTAGCGTAAAAGCGGCATTGCCTTTTTGGTGAGAGTCGTAATGACCAAAACTCCTTCTTCACCATACGGAACAGGCAGCTTCGTTACAGGATCCAATATTTCCGGGTAAAAATGATCTTCCCAGATATAAGATCCACCTTTTTCCTCCCAGTCTTCCATAGAAACTCCGGGACCTATAATTTCGCTTAACCCATAAATATTAGTTGCGTGGAGACCCAATCTTTTTTCAATATGTCCTCTGATAATTTCTGTCCAGGGCTCGGAACCTAGTACAGCATACTTCAAGCTTATATCTTCTGCCGGAACTCCTCTGTTAGCCAACTCATCTGCAATTGTAAGGGCATAAGATGGCGAACAGCAAATAACTTCGGGTTTAAAATCCATAATCAGATCCACCTGCCTTACCGTCATCCCGCCTGAAATAGGAAGGACACTCATCCCCAGTTTTTCAGCACCATAATGCAAGCCTAAACCTCCAGTAAAAATTCCGTAACCGTAGGCATTATGCAACAGCATTCCTCGCTGTGCGCCCGCAGCATTCAGAGATCTGGAAACTACTTCACTAAAGAGATTTACATCTTCTTTTGTGTAACCTACAACAGTTGGTTTACCTGTTGTTCCACTTGAACAATGAATTCTCTGCAGTTCACTTTTGGGAACAGTAAATAATCCGAATGGATAACTATCTCTTAAATCCTGTTTGTAAGTTATTGGAAGTTTTGAAATATCTTCAATCGACTTTATATCCTGAGGAGCCAAGCCGGATTCATTAAATTTTCGTTTATAAAACTCCGATCTCTCATCCAGATAAGCAACCAAATTCTTCAGCCTTTCTGACTGAAGTTTCCGCAACTGATCTAATTCTAAATGTTCAACTGAAAAATACATAATCTAACTAACATTCGTTAGTTGTAAAAATAAAAAGAATTTTTATTCTGGCAAATTTTTTATGACTTCCATCATGTTTTTAAATTCCCCAGAAGACCATAAAGTATTTTATCCCTGATTTCATCGGTAATTTCGGATGTAGATTCTATATTTCTTTTGAACCAGAAATAAGAATTATTCAGTGTATGAAGAATAAATTTAGTAGTAAATGTCGGAGATTTTAGCTCCCAGTTTTCTTCCTGATAAATTTCCGATATAAGTTTTTCCACTTCTCTTTGGTATTGCTTTCGGAGTTCTACAAATTCAGAAAGCCTTTCCTCCAAATGCTTCCACTCGTTAGAATAAATGTGGGTAACATCCGGATTTTCCAAGACAATGGAAATGTGCTTTTCGATAAATAGATTCAAGCGTTCTTTAGCCGGAAGTTTTGCATTCTTTACTTCATTTAGTCCTTCGAAAAATCTTCCTGCAATACTAAAGCATATCCATTCCAGCAATTCATCTTTTGAACGAATATGTGCGTAAAGTGAGGCTGCCTTTATATTCAGACTGGCAGCCAGATCACGCATAGATGCGCCAACATAACCTTTTTCTTTGAAAAGTTCTATGGCTACTTCTAATATTTCAATTTGCTTTTTTTTCAGCTGCATTGATTAGTTTTTTTTTGCAAAAATACTAACTAACTATTGTTCGGGCAATGCTCTCCACCTTTTTATGTATTTTGAAAGGAAGAAAAAGGAAATAACAACCAATATAAAGTTATAACCAAACATTTCTGTCTTATTTATATAGAACCAATCTTTCTGATCTGCTAAAAAACAAAAAACAGGAACAAACCACATGAAAGTAAACAAAAACATACAAACAAATATTCCCGAATGTGCCTTTACTTTACTATTAACAAATACCGAGCAGAGATAAACTACAATAACACCAAAAGTAAGCAGCATCATAACCATATATGTTTCCCCTCCGGTAATAGCATTAAACAGTCCGAAAACAATATTCAATATACCCAGTGCTACCAATGCAATAAGCCAACTCCTGCCTGATGTAGTCCTAAAAGCAAAAATCATAAATGATAACACCAGTGAAAAATAGAATATGAAAATAGCAAACTCAGTTTCTATAATAGGTCTGCTGTGTGCCTCTTTTAAAGTTGCAAAGTTACTTTTCAGTAAAGCCTGCTCAACATAAAAATTGGAATAGCTTTTCTCACCGGTGGCATTTCTTACAGCAGACTCCATATCTCGCGGATACATGGGATTGATGAGCTGATAATCCATATAACCACTTTCCGGATGATAATTGAGAGCAAGTAAGCGTTCCGGCGTAAGATTGGTTTTTAGCTTCACCGATTTTACTAATGCAAAATAATTCTGAAACTTCTTTTTGATCTCCACTTCATTTCTGTCTGCCAGTAGCTTTTTCATAATGGCATCATTTGGTTCCGGATTTATGGATGTAAATTTATCGTAATACCTATCCTGGACTTCTCTGTTGATTAATGCATTTTTGTGGTATTTCTTCCCCAGAATTGTAACTGAATCTTTATAGAAGTAACCATTTTCTTTAATACGGGTACCATCTTTTTGCAACCCCATTTGTAATGAATCCAATTCTCCTTCAGCAAACGGAGCATCAATAAAATAATCCATCTGAGTAATCAGATTTCCTTTTGTTACAATATCCTGATAGCTATAATAAGACCTCTGATGGCTTACTTTTCCCCATTGGAAAAAGAAATAAAAAGAAGAAAGCAGTAAGACAATAATGAAAGTATGGATCCATTCATAGAATAAGGCATTATTACTCTTTGGATAAAAAGCCTTAAAACTATTATTTCTAAAGTAGAATACCAGCCATACTATAAGTGCCAGAATGGAAATAATTACAGAAAAAGTAAAAAATGTTACATCATCACTATACTGATAGATTTCCGTAAAATTTACGGCTCCGGTCATATAACCTATTAAGAAATAAATAGCATTGATTACAACGCCCAATATAAGCATCGGAATCAATTTCGTGTTCCACAATAGTGGATATTTTAACAATAGTTTTGTTTGTATTTTATCTAGCATGGCTTTTATTTAATGAAGAAACGACGGGTTGAATGGGTAATATTACGGAAGTATACCAACTGGATATTTTCTTTAAGAACTGTTTCCAGAAAAACTTGAACCGTAGTATGCATCGGAAAATGCGCTACAAAGGTTCCTCCGTTTTGTTCGAGAGATACCAAAGAGATAGAAGATAATTTTTCTTTCAGATTACTCAATGTATCGTCAGTCTCAAATTCAACAATGAACTGTACTTCTTCCGCCTCCTGAGACTTCAGATTTCTTTGAGATCCATTTTTAAGGAAAACAACCTGCTGCGAGGTCTTTTCAACTTCATACAATTGCTGGGAACTCAGTACTATTGCAATAGGACGATAGGGCGAACCTGCAATATTTCGGAAATCATCCAGAATAGTTTGCTGTGCAAGAATATCGAGATTGGCCAAAGGTTCATCTATTAGTAGGATTTTAGGCTTTCTCAACAACATTCTTGCTAATTCAAATCTCATTTTATAACCAGAAGAAAGGCTGTTCCATGAATGCTTACGGAAAGGGCGAAGTCCTAATCTGGTAATAACAAGGTCTACTACAGCTTTGTTTTCTTCAGGTTTATAACCATAATTAGCTGCCGTAAAAACAAGATTCTCATACATACTTCCTCTCCAGGTATCTGTTCTCTGCGGAATATAAACGAGTTTTGTTCTCAGGTCATAATCGTCCTTACACGGAAAATTATATTTAATACTTCCGGAAGTAGGCTTCAGATCGCCACATAAGCTTCGTAGTAAAGTTGTTTTACCATTTCCATTCTCACCTACCAGTCCTATAATTTCTCCGGACTTCACTTCCAGATCAATAGGTCCAAGTGTAAATCCTGCTCCATATTTTTTAGTAAGTCCTTTTACAGAAATTACAGCCTGAGGTTCTGCAATTGGTTTTCCGGATAATTCTTCATTAAGTTTCTGCAGCAAAGCATTTAGCTTTTCTATAACAGCATCTTCAGAAGGCTTTGCATCCAGCCAGTCCAAGAAATCATTTGTTTCTTTATAAAACTGAAGATTCTCGGTATCCAGAGTAATATCTATAATTCTTTTTACTGCCCTATCCAGATCTTTAAAAAGAATTAATTCGCGTATTTCTTCAAAAACTAAGTTTTGTGTTCTCATCATTTTTATTTCTGCGGTGTAAATAACAAATTTTATGGCATATAATAAAATTAATTTCTTCGCTAATTCGGAAAATTTGTCTCAAAATTAACATTTCCAAAATTTAAAACAGGAAAATTTGTCCTAATTTTATAAATAAATCAAAATAGAACACATTTTGAGAATAAAACACCAGAATTAAATGATTAAACCGAAATCTGAGATTTGGTGTAATTACGAGTCGAAACTCTGGCAATAGCTAAAGTGATTCGAAAGAGCCAAATCTCAAGTTTCAAACCCAAAAGAAAAATTACAAAACAATTAACGAATATGAATTTAAATCAATATACCGTAAAATCACAAGAAGCCATTCAGGCTGCACAACAAGTAGCTTTGGAGTTTGGCAACCAGAGTATTGAACCTCAACATTTACTTGAAGGTATTTTTCAGGTAGATGAAAATATATCTCCTTTCCTTTTAAAGAAATCCGAAGCAGACGCTGCTCTGGTAAGGGAAAGAAACCGTGAAAGCATAGAAAGCCTTCCTAAAGTACAAGGTGGAAATATTTATCTTTCTCAGAATGCAAATAAAGTATTGCTAGATGCCCCTAATATTGCAAAGAAAATGGGCGACGAGTTCGTAACCATCGAACATTTGTGGCTAGCATTAATTGAAACCAATTCTCCGGTTTCTCAAATGCTGAAAGACATGGGTGTTACCCGAAAATTACTGGAGGGCGCCATTAATGAACTTAGAAAAGGCAGCAAAGCTACTTCTGCAAGTTCGGAGGAAACTTACCAGTCATTGAATAAATATGCTAAGAATTTCAACGAATTAGCCGCTGAAGGCAAATTAGATCCTGTTATCGGGCGTGATGAAGAAATAAGAAGAGTTCTTCAGATCTTATCCAGAAGAACCAAAAATAACCCGATTCTGATTGGTGAACCGGGGGTTGGTAAAACGGCAATTGCAGAAGGTATAGCACACAGAATAATCTCCGGAGATGTACCGGAAAACCTGATGGACAAAACTTTATTTTCACTGGATATGGGAGCTTTGATCGCCGGAGCAAAATACAAAGGTGAATTTGAAGAGCGTTTGAAATCCGTTGTAAACGAGGTTATAAAATCTGATGGACAAATCATCCTTTTCATTGACGAGATTCACACTCTTGTAGGTGCCGGAGGCGGAGAAGGTGCAATGGATGCTGCTAATATCCTAAAGCCTGCATTGGCGAGAGGAGAACTTAGAGCCATTGGTGCAACTACATTAAATGAATATCA
Source organism: Elizabethkingia sp. YR214 (assembly GCF_003058195.1). GTDB lineage: Bacteria > Bacteroidota > Bacteroidia > Flavobacteriales > Weeksellaceae > Elizabethkingia. The sequence continues at coordinate 85,929 of NZ_QBUH01000008.1, read as the reverse complement.
GAAATACTTCGAAAAAGATAAAGCCTTGGAACGCCGTTTCCAGAAAGTAATGGTGGAAGAACCAGATACTGAATCTGCAATTTCTATCCTTCGTGGTATTAAAGATAAATATGAAGCTCACCATAAAGTGAGAATAAAAGATGAGGCTATTATTGCTGCAGTAGAAATGTCACAAAGATATATCTCCGACCGTTTCCTACCGGATAAGGCGATTGACCTTATTGATGAAGCTTCTGCAAAACTAAGAATGGAGATCAATTCCAAGCCGGAAGAGTTAGATGTTCTGGATCGGAAAATAATGCAGATGGAAATTGAACTGGCTGCTATTTCCAGAGAAGGGAATCAGGTAAAAATAGATCATCTGAAAGAAGATCTGTCCAGAATAAATGAGGAGCGTAATACAATAAATGCTAAATGGCTAAAAGAAAAACAAAAATCTGAGGATTTAACTCAGATCAAAAAAGATATTGAGTCACTGAAATTAGAAGCTGAAAGAGCTTCCAGAACTGGTGATTATGCAAAAGTAGCCGAAATCCAGTATGGAAAACTTCGTGAAAAAGAAGAAGAGCTAAGCAAAGTAGAACTCGAAATGCAGAATCACCAGAACGAACTTATAAAAGAGGAAGTTACTGCAGAAAACATTTCGGAAGTTATTGCTAAGTGGACAGGTATACCGGTGACTAAGCTGATCCAGTCTGAAAGAGAAAAGTTACTTCATTTAGAAGATGAGCTTCATAAAAGAGTTGTTGGACAGGAAGAGGCTATTCAGGCAGTATCAGACGCCATTAGAAGAAATCGTGCCGGGCTTAGTGATGAAAAGAAACCTATTGGTTCATTCTTATTCCTGGGAACTACCGGTGTTGGTAAAACAGAGCTGGCAAAAGCTCTGGCCGAATTCCTTTTTGATGATGAGAACAATATGACCAGAATCGATATGAGTGAATATCAGGAACGTCATAGTGTTTCCAGATTAGTAGGTGCCCCTCCGGGATATGTAGGCTATGATGAAGGCGGACAATTAACGGAAGCCGTAAGAAGAAGACCATATTCTGTTGTCCTTCTGGATGAAATTGAAAAAGCTCACCCTGATGTTTTCAACACATTACTACAGGTATTAGATGACGGTCGTTTAACAGATAACAAAGGACGTGTGGTAAATTTCAAAAACTCAATTATCATTATGACTTCCAATCTTGGATCTCATCTGATACAAGAGAATTTTGAAAACCTTACTGATGAAAATCACGAAGAGGTAATTGAGAAAACAAAAAATGAAGTTTTTGATCTTCTAAAACAAAGTCTTCGTCCTGAATTTTTGAACAGGATTGATGAAGTAGTATTATTCCAGCCTTTAAGCAAAAAAGAGATCGGAAAAATTGTACAATATCAATTAAGAGGATTCAATGAGATGCTAGCGAAACGTAATATCATTATGACAGCTACTCAGGATGCGATTGACTATCTGATGAACAAAGGTTACGACCCTGCATTCGGAGCAAGACCTCTAAAAAGAGTAATCCAACAGGAAGTATTGAATAAACTTTCCAGAGAAATTCTCGCAGGAAATGTTAATGAGGGAGACAGAATTACATTAGATTACTTCGAAGAAAGCGGATTGGTATTTAGACCAACAGACCAGTAAGAAAACATTTTTTCATATATCATATTTTATTTATCGGATTACGCCGCAGGCATTGCTTGCGGCGTAATCTTTTATCTATTAAACACTTAACAATAAAAATCTTCAATATATAAACATGATAAATATCATATTTTTACTATATTAGCATTTCATCAAATAACAACCAAATATTTAATTATGAAAAAATTAAAAAGAAATTCACTGAAAGCTATTTCAGGTGGAAAATTAGACTGCTCATGCAGAAGAATTATCTATCCGGACGGTTCCACAAGCGGTAATTGTGCAACTGAATTCTGTACCCAAATAAGTTTTTCTTGCGGGCAAAGAGACTGCTGGCCAACACCTATTGAATAATTAAAATAATCTATCATGAAAAAGTTAGTAAGAAGTTCTTTAAAAACAATTCTAGGAGGCAAACTAGATTGCAGATGTGTCAGAATTATTTATCCAGACGGATCAACAAGTGGAAATTGCGCTACTGAAACCTGTACACAGATAAGTTTTTCTTGTGCACAAAAAGAATGCTGGCCAACGCCTATCGAATAATCAAAAATAAACCCATCATGAAAAAATTAGTAAGAAAAAGTTTAAAGCAAATTAGTGGCGGAGCTGCTATTACAGAATGCCAGGAAGATATGTCTTGTCCTAGAGGACTATGCTGTAGTACAGGCAATATTTGCAGAGATCCAAGAAAATATATGTGCATTTAATATTTCGGATATGAAAGAAAAATCATTAAACCCATTAAAAAGGAATGCACTAAAGGAAATTATTGGAGGATCTGGTCCAACACCCGGTTATCAGATTTGCATGATTATAGCAGATGATGACGGTCACATTATTGATGATAAAGTTTGCCCTGCCAGAACCTGCTGTAATTCAAACAACGAATGTGTTCCATTACGCTTAAATCAATGTTAAACACAAATTCTATTTTATAAAAAACGCTGCCAATGGCAGCGTTTCTTTTATTTTTCAAACTTCAATTCCGCAAGTACCGGAAAGTGATCCGAGGGATAAAGCAGATTTTCTCTTCTGTCATTGATATGTCTTTGTGATAAAACTCTGAAGCCTTTCACAAAAATATAATCGATGCGGTCCTTGGCCGGAACATTTATATTAAAGTCCTGAAATGTTCCTTTCGGGCCATATTGTTTTTTTTCGCTATTGTAAAAAGAATCCTTCATTTCACCAGCAATAATTTTCAATGGCTCCGTTTCTTCGGTAAGATTGAAATCCCCGGAAAGTACTACAGGATAATTTTCCTTATTCAGTTCTTTCATTTTCTTCAGAATTAGCTTTGAAGACTGCTTTCTGGCCTCATTTCCGATATGATCGAAATGCAGATTGAATGCCCAGAATTTCTTTTGGGTTTTCAGATCCTGGAACAGTGCATAGGTACATATTCTGTTTAGTGCAGCATCCCAACCTTTTGAAGGTCTATCCGGAGTTTCCGATAACCAGAAAGTATTTCCCTGAAGTTTTTTTAGTTTCTTAGTATCATAAAAAATTGCAGAAAACTCACCTTTGTCTTTACCATCATCACGACCAACACCTACATAATCATAGTCAGCCAGTCCATTTTTGATATCCTTCATCTGTTCCGGTAAAGCTTCCTGAACGCCTAAGATTGCAGGATGGTAGTAATCCATAAGATGCAAAGCTTCTTCTTTACGATTCTTCCATGAATTATCTTTATCCGAATCCGTAGACATTCGTATATTAAAGCTCATTACTTTTAGCTCCTGTCCAAAAGCTGATAAGGAAAGTCCAAACACTAATCCTAAAAAAATATTCTTCATTTATTTCTCTTTCGTAAATCTGTAATTCTTTTGACTCCTATCTGGTTTACCCTTTCCAAAAATTATTAGAAGGATTAATATCCGGTAAGTTTCCATCCGGATCAATAATCACGGTTTGAATTTCTTTTGTCGTCGGAACTTTAAATGTCCATTCTGTATTTCTTCTCCAGATTTCTACAGGTAAAGACATATCCTGCTGGCTTCCGTCTTTAAACTGAATTCTCAAATCTACAGGCATTGGCATTTTCTCCAGATTCTGGATAGTTATTACAGCACCTTTAGTATAGTTATTATCCACATATTTAACACCTGAGATTGCCTGATCCAGTTTCCAGTTATTTTGGATCCAGCTTCTCCAGAACCAACCCAGATCTTCTCCGGCCACATTCTCCATAGTACGGAAGAAGTCATCCGGAACCGGGTGTTTGTAAGCCCAACGATTAATATATTCTCTGAAAGCTTTATCAAACCTCTCCTTACCTATCACATTATTACGCAAGATCTTAAGTGCTGTTCCCGGCTTGTAATAAGCTAAAGCACCAATACTAGATTCTCTCATTGCATCTGGTGGTGTATCTACAGGTTCCAGTTTATCACTAAACAGATATCCTGTCATACCACGTGCAGAACCTTTTCTATAGTATTCCCCATTATTAAAAGCTTCCGTAGAAATACCATTGATAAATGTATTGAAACCTTCATCCATCCACGCATGCTTTCTTTCATTAGATCCTACAATCATCGGGAACCATGTATGTCCAAATTCATGATCGGTTACCCCCCATAGTCCGGCACCTTTTGAGGTATATTTACAAAATACAATCCCGGGATATTCCATACCATTTGTTATACCTGCGACATTCACTGCATTTGGGTAAGGATATTCGAACCATTGCTTAGAGTAATGCTCAATAGAAGCTTTTGTGTATTCTGTGGACCTGCTCCATGCACCCTGTCCATCACTTTCCACAGGATAAGCAGAAATAGCTAGTGACTTTTTACCGGACGGAAGATTAATTCTTGCAGCATCTAAAATAAATGCCGGTGATGCTGCAAAAGCAAAGTCACGGCTTTGTTTCATCTTAAATTTCCAAATTTTATTCCCACTTTTAGCAGTATTTTCTCCCACCTCTGAGGCTGAGCGAATCACTACAGCTTTTTCACTATTTTTAGCATCATCCCATTTTTTCAACTGCTGAGAAGAGTATACATCTTTAGGATTCTGCAGTTCTCCTGAAGCAACTACATAAAAATTATTTGGAGCAGTAATCGTAACATCAAAATCACCATATTCCAGATAAAACTCTGAAGGCCCTAAATACGGGACTGTATTCCAGCCTTTGATATCATCATATACCTCAACACGCGGATACCACTGTGCCATTGTATAAATCTTACCATTTTTCGTTTTCAGATATCCCATTCTGTCTGCTCCGTCTTCCGGAGAAACAAAAGAATAATCGATCTTAACTTTTACAGAGCCTCCGTTAGATTTCAGTTCCTTAGGCAAATCTACCTGCATTCTGGTATCTGTAATGGTATATTTTACTTCTTTACCATCTACTTTTACTGACTTTATAGCATAACCACCTTCAAAATCTGAGTTACTTGATCCATATCTTGAATTGTTAAGCGGAATCATTGCACTTCCGCGGGATTCTTTTTTGAATAAATTCTGATCGAGTTGAAACCAAATAAACTTCAGTTCATCCGGACTATTATTGGTATACTGAACTTCAGCACTCCCTGTAAAAAGATTTTGGGTATCATCTAAAGTTACATTTAAAACATAGTTAGCATGGTTTTGCCAGTATTTAGTACCCGGCTGGCCACTTGCTGAACGAAACTCGTTACCGTTATAGGTATAGAAAGGCTCTTTAAAAGCTTCTTTATAATCATAATTTGAGGCTTGTTGAGCATTCAAATTTGATACAGCTAAGAAATACGCTGAAATTGTAAAGATCTTAACAATATTTATTTTCATATATTAATTTTCCTCTAAAATTATGGAAGTTATTCTGTTACAACAAATTTTAAAAAAGAATTAAGTAAAATATAAAAACTGCTAATTCCTTATTTCAGAATTTTCTCCTGTAATAATTTCATTTGAGAAGTATTTGTTTTCTTAGGGGCATACATATTCTTTCCTTTAGACCATTCTACTTCCATATTATAAAAAACTGCAGGATCAGTAATTACCCCCGCTTGCGCTTTGTCAATAAATACTTTCCATCTATTATAGTATAAGGAACCCAATAAACCATTCCATTCTTTATGAGCATAATCTCTAAGATCTGTTTTAGGATTATTATCCGGTCCCCAGTAAGTAAGCTGGGACTTGGCATTAAACATTACATTTTGAGCATCCGGAAGTTTTTTTCCGAAGCGGTCCGCTTCTTTCAGCCATCTGTTTAAAGTAAAATGTACATTATTTCCTAAAAGCATATTCTGAGTGGTAATCATTTCCAGAAACTGACTCCCTGATTTCTGAATTTCTGAAGCCTTTTTTGCATTAATGGCTTTTACCAGCTCATCATAAACAACATCTCCTTTATTAGCCCATACCTGTCGCAGAAAATCTGTTTTATCTGTCTGATAAGTTTCCGAATCTTTAAAATCAGTGTCAGCTTTTACAAAGATCTTTACTGCTTCTTTAAATCGGTCTTGATCATAATTTCGTTTTCGTGTACCCCATGAAGATACCGGATTAACATTCAAGGAAGGCCTTGCACAGTAAATACTTTCCGATGGTCCTTCCTGATACACATCGGGACTGCTATAGATGGTCTGGGCAAATTCTTTCCACGCCTGTATTACATTCTGATTTTTCTTCCCATACCTATATTTAGTGTATTCGGCAAGCCATTGGTCGAGGGCAGGCTTCTTACTATACCATGCTATATCCAGCATAAGATCATAAGCCACAGGATTATTAAAAATACCTTCCGGAATAATTCCGATCCCTTTCAGATTTGTACCATAAACACTCTCTTTAGCTCTGAAAACCTCATCGAGAAAACGTTGTAGTTTACCATACAATCCATTTTTCTCTCCGAAGTTACTCACATTAGACCAGATAAAACTGGTTCCACCATATCCTTTTCTCTTTTCCCAATTAGCAGTATTTTCCCCAAAGAGTTCAATAATAAGTGTATTTTCTTTTTTCAGTCCCGACAACAAGCCATCTGATGGATTTTGCTGCCAACCTTGCAGAACCCAGGTACTGTTAGGGTAATTTTTCTGCATAGAGGCCTGAATATTTTCTGCAACATTTTTCAGATCCAGGCCATTTGTTTTTCCACCTTCATGAAATGGCTCACCTCCAAAATAATGAATATCTTCTCCATACAGATTTTTCATTTCAGTATAATAGGTATCTGCAATTTTAGAAAACAATTTGGTTGTAGGGTCTAAAATCCCGGGACGTTGAAATCCTCCGGCCCATTTCCCTTGTTCGATAACTGTTGCCTCACTTATTTTATTATTCAGATCATGTGGTACCATTCCATAGAACCCCTGCAATATTGGTTCAATTCCCAACTCTTTCATTCTTTTAAGAATCTTCTTTTGAAGTTCTGCCTGTTGATTCATCATATCCACACTTACCGGACCGCCCCATCCTTCAAGATTTCCCATAAGCCACCATGCTGTGAAAGCAGGCCCTGGAACAAAAGCTTTTGCTTCTGCATCTGTATAGCCCAATTTTAGTAAAGTATTATACCATACCAACTCTGTTCCCACTGGTGCTAACATTATATTGACTCCATTCAGAGCCATCCAGTCCAGTTCCTTTTCCCAATCCTCCCAGGTGTAAAAGCTGAAAGAATAGTTAATGGTACAATAGTTCAGGGCATAACGATACGGAACTAAAGAAGTCTTTTTCAATAAAGGGCTAACTACCGGAAGCTTATTTATATTTCGGATATTATTTCCAAAATGAGAAATACTCTGATGCACATAATGCTTCACATACCAATCAAGTCCTCTGGATGCTGCGCTGGCTGATGATGCAGAAATATATAATTGATTATTTCGGGTTTCTAAGGTAAAAACATCTGCCTCCTTTTCTTTTGGAATAGATTTCAGAACTAACTTACCCGAAAGCCAGGGAAATTGCCTTTGTGCAAGATTATTCACAGATTTAAAATCCTGAGCCAAACACAGCTGACATATATTCAACACGAAAACGAGTGTGGTTAAAAGAGATTTCATATTGGTTATTAAGTTTTTATGGTTGTCAAAAATAAACAAACTTGTTCAGAATAAACTTACTAACATTTTATAGCCTGCTTAAATCATATATAAAATGGCTCTATATCGATATTTATCCATAATCGATATTTTTTAACTATTCTGATTCACAAAAGTGATTGAAAAAAAATATCAGATAATCTATCTACTTTTTTTCTGTTAAATTTTAGATAATTTATGTTCAAAAATATTTTTTTCAAGAAATACAACAATCCCATAAAAACAAAGAATAGTATAAACAATCTACACATATACATTGATATATTAAAACAATTATACAGTAAATAACATTTTTTATGACATTGTATTGAAATTTCTATATATTCGCTAGACTAAATCAATCAAATTTTATTATGAAGAAATTATTCTTAGGAATGACAGCATTAGTTATGCTTGCTTCCTGTAAAAATGACCCTGAAACTGAGATGCCAGCAAACTCTCAGAACCAAACAACTCTTAATGCATCTACAGATGCAACTGCAAGACTTTGTCCATCAGAAGAAATCAGACAAAACTTGCTAAAAACAGATGCTAGCGCACTTCGCCGTTATAACAGCATCGAAGCTATGTCAGCAAATTTCGAAAAGCAAGCCAGCACAGGCAGACAACTTAGTGGCATGGCTGTTCTTCCGGACGGCACCGTGGAAATACCTGTAGTTTTCAATGTTATTTACAAAACTACAGCCGATAATCTTTCTGACGCGATCCTACAAGAACAAATTGATATTCTGAACAAAGATTATTCAGCTACAAACTCAGATATTACAAAAATTCCTTCGGAATTCCTTCCTGTAGCTGCCGGAGATGTAAAAGTAAAATTCAAGTTAGCAGCTGTTAACAGAAAACAAAGTAGCAAAAATAGCTGGAGCTATACAAACGATGCAATGAAGAAAACATCAACAGGTGGTATAAATGCAACTGACCCTTCTAAAAATCTTAATTTCTGGATTGTAAACACAATGCCTTCTCCTCAAGGTGAAATCTTGGGTTATGCTACATTCCCGGAATCTGCTGGTTTATGGAATGATGGTGTTGTACTAGGCCGCAGATATGTAGGTAAAACTGGTGCCAGCGCTCCATTTAACCTTGGAAGAACTGCAACACATGAAATCGGACACTACCTTAACCTAAGACATATCTGGGGCGATGGTTCCGGATGTGCTACAGACTATTGTGATGATACTCCGGTACAACCAACTGCAAGCACTGGGGATCCGGTATATCCAAAATACGGAACTTGCGGTGGTGTACAACGTTCATTAATGTTTATGAACTATATGGACTATTCTAATGATGGTTCGCTTTACATGTTCTCTGCAAATCAGAAAGCACGTATGCAGGCAACTACAGCATCTAACGGACCAAGAGCAGGTTTAAGATCTTAAAAAAATATAACACAGCTTCATAAAAAATCGGGATTTTACAATCCCGATTTTATTTTTTCTAACCTAAAAAGATTAGCTTGATTTTTTTGCTTTTATCATTGCCTCCAACTGATCCCACATTTCCTGCGGAATAGCTTCCAGCATATTGAATTCACCAGCGCCCTGCAACCATTCACCGCCATCTATTGTAACAACTTCTCCATTGATATACGCAGAGAAATCAGAAACCAGATAAGCTGCTAGGTTTGCTAACTCCTGATGATCCCCTACTCTTCTTAGCGGAACTTTTTTTGTCATATCAAATTTTTCCACAAGATCCCCAGGCAACAATCTCTCCCATGCACCTTTTGTGGGGAAAGGTCCCGGAGCTATTGCATTGAAACGAATTCCATATTTCGCCCATTCCACCGCAAGACTTCTTGTCATGGCCAGAACACCTGCCTTAGCGCAAGCCGACGGTACCACATAAGCAGATCCCGTCCAGGCATAAGTAGTTACAATATTCAAAACTGTACCTGGTGTTTTCGAATCTATCCAGTGCTTACCAACAGACAGTGTACAGTTTTTAGTTCCTTTCAGTACAATATCCAAAACAGAATCAAATGCAGAATGCGTTAACCGTTCCGTCGGGGAAATAAAATTACCGGCTGCATTATTTAGTAAGACATCTATTTTTCCAAACTCCTTTAGTACAGCTTCTTTCATCGCTTCCACTTCATCCCAGTTGCGGACATCACAGGAAACACAAAATACTGTACCTCCGGTTTCTGCTTCTAATTCTTTAGCTGTATTCTGAAGTTTTTCCAAATTTCTGGAAGTAATAGTAACCTTTGCTCCCAACTGCAGAAAATATTTTGTCATAGCCTTTCCAAGACCACTTCCACCTCCTGTCACTATGATAACTTTATCTTTCAATGCATCATCTTTCAGCATCGACTGTGTATATGTACTCATATTTTTTCTTTTTGGTTAAAAATACTAAATTATTCAACGGGAAAATATACCAGATTTATTTTAACACCATGTTATAAATAATACTTCGGGAGTTTTATTTACTTTTATATATTGAAAATCATTAACCAGTGCAAAAAACTAAATTCACCTTCCTTTTATTTCTTCTCACTTATTTCGGAATCAATGGACAACAATTACAAAAACTCACTCCCTACGTTCACCCCTTAATCGGAACCGAAAAAATGGGTCATACTTTTCCCGGCGCCACAGCTCCGTTTGGTTCAGTACAATTAAGCCCTGAAACCGATACAATATCCTATGAGCTGAATGGCAAATACAATGGTGATGTCTATAAATACTGTGCAGGTTACCGATATGAAGACAAAACTATTACAGGATTCAGCCATACTCATTTTAGTGGTACTGGCCATTCTGATTTAGGAGACTTTCTCGTGATGCCTACTACCGGACAGTTAAAACTAAATCCCGGCACCGCTTCTAATCCTGAAAGCGGTTATCGTTCCCGTTTCTCTCATAACGATGAAACATCCGAAGCTGGTTATTATAAAGTAAAGCTCCAGGATTATAATATCCTGGCAGAACTAACCGCTACCACACGTGTCGGTGTTCATCGTTATACTTTTCCAAAAACCGATCAGGCACATATTATTTTAGATCTTATGGCCGGAATCTACAACTATAACGATAAAAATGTATGGACCTATGTCCGTGTAAATGATGACAGGACACTTACAGGCTATCGACAAACCAACGGCTGGGCACGTACACGTACTGTTTATTTCGCCATGAAGTTCTCCAAGCCTTTCAAATCTTATGGACAAAAAAACTACGATGGCAAAAGAGTCTATAACGGCTTTTGGAGAAAATTCGATCAGAATAAAAACTTCCCGGAGATCGCAGGCAAGCAAATACGCATGTATTTTGATTTTGATACTCAGGAAAACGAAGCTATAGAAGTACAGTTAGCTATATCGCCAGTGAGCCAGGCAAATGCAATGGAAAATCTGGAAAAAGAGGCTGGCAATTTATCTTTTGAGCAAATTAAAACAAAGGCACAGGAAAACTGGAACAAAGAGCTGAATAAAATAGTCATAAAAGGCACAGAAGACCAGAAAGTTAATTTCTACACTGCCATGTACCATACCTTCATTAACCCGACTATTTACATGGATGCTAATGGAGAATACAAAGGTCTTGATCAGAACACTCACCAGGCACAGAGTTTCACCAATTATACAACCTTCTCTCTGTGGGACACCTATAGAGCACTCCATCCGTATTTCAATATTATTCAGCCTAAGAGAAATGCAGACATGGTGAAATCTATGATGGCTCATTATGAACAGTCTTCTCTCAAAATGCTGCCAATCTGGTCGCATTACGCCAATGAAAACTGGTGCATGAGTGGTTATCATAGTGTAAGCGTTATAGCTGATGCTATTATAAAAGGAAATTATACCGGCGATGCAAAAGCTGCTCTTATGGCATGTGTAGCGACTGCAAACAAACGTAACTATGAAGGTATTGGAGATTATATAGACAAAGGTTATATCCCGGCAGAAAAAAATGGAACTTCTGTTTCCAATACATTAGAATATGCCTACGATGACTGGGCAATTGCTCAACTGGCGAAACATCTGGGTGAGGCCGAAATCTATAACCAGTTTATAAAACGTTCTGAAAACTGGAGAAATAATTTTGACAAGACTACGGGCTTTATGCGCCCCCGAATGGCAGATGGCAGCTTCAAAAAAGATTTTGATCTCCTAAGCACGCACGGACAAGGCTTTATAGAAGGAAATTCTTGGAATTATAGCTTTTTTGTCCCTCACAATCCGGATGGGCTAATCCAGCAAATGGGTGGAAAACAGAAATTTGTCTCAAAATTAGATCAGTTATTTTCCATGCATCTTCCGGATGAATTCTTTGCAGACACCGAAGACATTACCCGCGAAGGTATTATTGGCGGTTATGTGCATGGGAACGAACCGGCACACCATGTGGCTTATTTTTATAACTGGGCAGGGCAACCATGGAAAACTCAGAAGCAAGTCCGCCATATTCTTGAAATGCAGTATAAATCTACGCCGGATGGATTAGGAGGAAATGATGATACCGGACAAATGAGCGCATGGTATATACTAAGTTCCCTAGGCTTTTATCCTGTTGCACCAGGATCAGAAGATTATGCTATCGGGAGCCCGGCTATAAACAACGCTGTTCTTGCACTGGAAAATGGAAAGAATTTTGAAATTGAAGCCATTGATCAGAGCCCGGAAAATGTCTATGTAAAAAAGATTCTTCTAAACGGAAAAGAGATTAAAAACTTCACTCTAAAACATTCGGATATTATGAATGGTGGAAAACTAACTTTTTATATGGGTAATAAACCAAAGAAATAGTTTTCAGTAAGAAAAAAGGCTTCGATAGTTCGTCAAGCCCACTATAAACTCAGCTCAGCCTGACACCTATGAGCTAACAGTACTGAACTCAAGTTAGAGACTGGCTCGGAGTCAATACAATGAATTATTGAAGAATACTAATGATAAAGTCTTTAATAAAATTCAAACAGGTTCTTAGTTTAACCCTAAAAGCTTATTTCACTTTTGTGATTAAGGAAATAATATATAAAATGGCCGGAAAGTATTTCCGGCCATTCTTATTGTTGATTAATATTTTTTATTTCTTATGCTTCAAAAAGCAATCTTTCCCCAAACTTACCTTCTGCAACTTCTTCATTCTCAAAAGCTAGTTGTCCGTTTACAAAGGTGTGTGTAACTTTCGAATGGAAGTTTGCTCCTTCCAATGGGCTCCATCCACATTGATACAAAAGATTGTCTTTAGCTACTGTCCAGTTTTCATCCAGATCTACCAATACCAAATCGGCTTTGTAACCCTCTTTTACATAACCACGTTTTTCTACTTTAAAGAGTATGGCAGGATTATGACACATCTTTTCCACAATCTTTTCCAAAGAGATTTTTCCATTGTGGTAATTTTCCAACATTACAACTAATGAATGTTGTACCAAAGGTCCACCGGACGGGCATTTTGTATATACATTTTGCTTTTCTTCAAATGTATGTGGGGCGTGGTCTGTAGCGATAACATCAATACGATCATCCAGCAGAGCTTCCCATAATCCATCTTTGTCTTTCTGAGTTTTCACTGCAGGATTCCATTTGATCAGAGAGCCTTTTGTCTCGTAATCATCATTGGTAAAAGTAAGGTGATGTACACATACTTCTGCCGTAATTTTTTTATCTTTTAATGGAATATCGTTTCTGAATAATTCTGTTTCTTTAGCTGTTGACAAATGGAAAATGTGCAGTCTTGCTCCTGTCTTTTTCGCCAGCTCAATAGCCTTTGATGAAGATTTATAACACGCCTCCTCACTACGGATCAGATGATGGAACTTCATCGGGATATCATCACCATACTCATCTACGTATTTTTGAGTATTTGCTCTAATTGTAGCTTCATCTTCGCAATGAACTGCGATAAGCATTTGTGTATTGCTGAAAATATTCTCCAGTGTTTCTGGATTATCAACCAGCATATTCCCTGTAGAAGAGCCTAAAAACAATTTAATTCCCGGAACATTTCTCGGATTCGTTTTCAAAAGTTCCTCTAAATTATCATTGGTACCACCCATCATAAAGCCATAGTTGGCATAGGCTTTCTCCGCTGCAATTTTGTACTTATCTTCCAATAATTCCTGCGTAACAGCATTAGGAACCGTATTGGGCTGATCTATAAAACTGGTAATTCCTCCGGCAACAGCTGCGCGGCTTTCGGACTCAATATTTCCTTTATGCGTTAGTCCCGGTTCTCTGAAATGCACCTGATCATCGATAATACCCGGCAGCAAATATTTTCCTTTAGCATCTATTACCCGATCTGCTTCTGTTTCCGGAATATTTGCTGATATTTTGGAAATAATATCATTTTCAATTAACAGGTCATTTTCAATAATTTGATTTTCATTGACGATTCTGGCATTTTTTATCAGGACTTTCATCTGGTAGCAATTTATTTAATTATCAGATAAAACTTACCAACATTGCGGTCTTCTTTCATAAAAAATCGCTAGGGAGGCTTGTTTCATTTTTATTTTTTAGATTACAACAAATGTAAGGCTTCATCCTAAAAATAAGAAATCAAAATCTATTTTTATCTTTGCGGAAATTTTTGAGCTTTGTACAAGAAACTTTTAGGGCAAACTGTCATTTATGGAATAGGCGCTATAGCACCAAGAATTATACTATTTATCCTAAATCCAATTCTGATCTACAAAATTCAGAATGATGACTTTGCTATATTCACAAACCTTTATGCTTTAATATCTTTTGTGAATATCATACTCTCTTTTGGATTTGAGACGGCGTATTTCAGATTCTCTGCAGAAAAGGACAATGAGAAAAAAACCTTCAATACTTCATTCTGGTTTTTATTCCTCACTTCCACTGTATTTCTTGGCCTTTGCTATCTTTTCAACCAACCCATTGCCAATGCTCTGGGATATCATAATAATCCGGAATACATCAAATGGTTTGCACTAATTGCATTTTTCGATAACCTTTGTGTTATTCCTTTTGCATGGCTCCGTTACAATAATATGCCTATAAAATATTCGGCAGTCAGAATTGTTCAGTCTGTCTTTCAGGCTATTTTTACAGCGGCTTTATTCTTTTGGATTCCGGAAGTATTTTCAAGAAGCATAGGATTAGACCAACCTGTAGATTACCCATTCTTCAGTAATCTTGTGGCAAGTATATTAGGATTTGCATTATTGCTCCCTATTGTAGCAAAAGTACGCCCCCAATTCGTCACCAGCCTATTTTCCAGAATGATAAAATATTCATGGCCCTTGATGTTGGCAGGACTGGCATTTATGTTTAATGAAAATTTTGATAAATCTATCCAAATTAGATTCATTTCAAAAGAAGAGGCCGGTGCCTATGGTGGCTGTTACAAGCTTGCAGTTCTGATGACTCTTTTTGTTACTGCATACAGAATGGGGATTGAACCTTTCTTCTTCAAACAAATGGATAAGGGTGATGCTAAAAAAACCTATGCAAATGTGACTGAGTATTTCACATTCTTTGCTGCTACTGTAGCAATGGGAATCATCGCTAACATATCGTGGCTGAAAAGTATTTTTATCCCAAGCAAAACTTACTGGATCGCCATAGACATTATTCCGATTATTGTTATTGCCAATCTTTGTTTCGGTATTTACTATAACTTTTCCACATGGTACAAAGTTACAGACCGTACACAAATGGGAACTATCATTTCATGGACAGGAGCTATTATCAATATTGTATTCAACATTGTAGTATTAAAATATATGGGAAGTATGATAGGCTCTGCCTGGGTCACATTTGCTGCTTATTTTGTCATGATGCTTCTCTCTTATTTCCTGGGTCAGAAATATTATCCAATTCCTTACAGAATAAAAAAAATGAGCTTCTTCCTGTTTCTACTGGGGGCGTTCAGTATTATAATAGTAAAAGTTTTCAATTATAATTTTTGGTTAAGCAACCTTTTATTTATAATTTTCGCCGGAATTTTACTCTATAGTGAGAAAAAAATGATCCTTTCAAAAATAAAAAAGTCATAGTAATGAAAATAAAAGTAATTAATAAATCTAAACACGATTTACCAAAATATCAAACCACACAATCAGCAGGAATGGACCTTTATGCAAATATCGAGGCTCCTATTACCCTACAATCTCTGGAAAGAAGAATTATCCCAACAGGATTATTCATTGAGCTTCCGGTAGGATATGAAGCTCAGGTAAGACCAAGAAGCGGACTAGCTTTCAAAAACGGTGTTACCTGCCTGAACTCTCCGGGAACAATTGATGCTGATTACCGTGGAGAAGTTGGCGTTATTCTGGCTAATTTATCTAAAGATGAATTTACAATCAACGACGGAGACCGTATTGCTCAGTTAGTAATTGCTAAGCACGAAACAGCGGAATGGATTCCGGTAGAAAGTCTTGAAGAAACGGAGCGTGGCGCCGGAGGATTCGGAAGTTCTGGCGTTGCTAAAAACTAGTTTTCTGGTTTAGCATATTTTAACATTCACTATTTTTTTGGTCTGATTTTCGCCGGTAATTTTAAAACCTTCAACATGAAAAATCCAATTCTGTATATTCTTGTAGCAGCCTCTCTGGCATCTTGTGCATCCAGAAATATCGCAAAAGAAACTACACCTAAAAATACGCACGAATCTATAAAAGACAATGCATCTTTTTTTTCACACATCCAGCAGCCATCAGCTTTTGATGCTGTGAAAATCTCCAGTAAAATCAATATAGAAAACGGAAAAATTATCCCACAGCTTAATGCTGTTTTTTATATAGAGAACAATAAGAAAGTATGGGCGAACATTACAGCTCTTTTTGGCTTAACAGGTGCACGCGGAGTTGCTACTCCGGAAGGTATTAAAGGTTATGAAAAAATAAACAGAACCTATATCGATTCCGATTTCACCTATCTGAATAATCTTTTGGGTGTAAACTTCATCAATTATCAGGCGCTGCAAAACCTACTAACAGGAAGAACTTTTGTTCCTGTGAACGATAAAGATTTCACCCTTACTCAGAATACACAGGGCTACAATCTGAAATCAGTAAAACCGCAGGAGGTTACCGTAGACGGGAAAGTTTCTGCCTATAACGTAAGCATAGATTACGATTCCGGATTCAGACTAAACAAGGTGCAGATTAATGATGCTAAATCTGATAATCAGTTAGAAATTAATTATTCAGACTGGGTTAGTGCAAACAATGAAAACTTCCCTAAGAATGTTAAAATAATTATAAAAAATAAAAAAACCGATCAAATTTTGATCGAAAATACGACCTTTGATTTTTCCAGGATGGATACACCGTATTCTGTGCCGTCTAACTATACAAAGAAAGAGATTAAATGACACAAAAGAAGCTATACTTTCTCCTATTTTCCATCATAAGCTTAGGTGCTTTCGGGCAGCAAAAAGAAAAACTCCAACAACAGAATGCTGATCTTAAAAAGCAAATTGCCACACTAAATTCAGATCTGGCAAAATCGCAAAAAGAATCCCGCCTTTCCGTTGCTTATTTGCAGAACCTAAACCAGAAAATTGGTTTACGTGAGAAACTGTACACCAATACCCAGAAGGAGAAGCGCTTCATAGAAGATGACATTTACAGACGTCAGCTGGAAATCAATAAATACAACCGTGAATTAGGTGTTCTTAGAAAAAATTATGCTGATATCCTTGTAAAAGCTTATAAAAACAAAGGTGTTCAGAATAAGGTAACCTTTATTCTTTCTTCTAAGAATTTGGGAGAAGCCCTTAGAAGAATTCAGTATTTAAAACAATATTCAGATTTTCAGGATAAAAAAGCAGCTGAAATTACAGCTAAAACCAATCAGGTAAAATCGACTGTTTCATTGCGTGAAAAATCTAAAAAAGATAAGGAGATTCTGATGCTGAATCAGCAGAAAGAGCTTAAAACAATCAATGTTGAGAGAGAACAAAAAGAAGTTCTTTTAGCTGAATTTAAACAAAATGAGGCTAAAATCGCTACTGAAATCCGCCAGAAACAGGTAGAATCTAAAAAGCTTGAGGGCGAGATCAGAAGAATCATTAATGAAGAAATCCGTATTGCTAAGGCTAAGGCTGAGGCAGAAAGAAAAGCGGAAGAAGAGAGACGTCGTTTAGCCAGAATCGCAGCTGAAAAAGAAAAAGCTCGTATTGAAGCTGAAAACCGTGCTAAAGCTGAAGCTCTGGAAAGAGAAAGAAAAGCTGCAGAAGCTGAGGCAAGAAGAGCTGCTGAATTAGCAGCGAGAAAGGCAGCGGACGAGAAGAGACGTGCTGATGAAGCTGCAAAAACTGAAGCTAATGAGAAAGCGACAGCTAAAAAATTAGCAGCTGAAAAAGAATCCCGCGAGGCAGCAGCGAGAGCCAAAGCAGCTGAAGACAGAGCTGCAGCAGCGAGAGATGCAGAAGCAAGACTGGCAAAAGCAAGCAATGATGCTAAGAAAGCAGCTGAAGATAAAGTGATGAAAGATTATGGTGCAAACACTACCTCAGGATCTAATTTTGCAGATAACAGAGGTCGTATGCCATTCCCTGTAAGAGGACAAATCACACACCGCTTTGGACGTCAGCCCCACCCTGTATTCAAGAATATTCAGGAAGAAAACTCCGGAATTAAAATATCTGTACCTGCAGGTTCAGTTGCAAAATCTGTATTCCCCGGGGTTGTAACCAAAATATTATATGTCGGAGGTTCTAAAACCGTAATGGTAAGACACGGTTCTTACTTTACGATCTACTCCAACCTAAGTTCAGTATCTGTATCTCAGAACCAACAGGTCTCTACAGGTACTCCAATCGGGCAGGTAGGACTGGATCTGGATGGCACCTATACGCTTGAATTCCAGATCTGGAACGGAAACTCTCCGGTTGATCCACTTGGATGGATTTCGAACTAAATTATATTGTATCTTTGCAGAAATAAATAATCCAAAAAATGAACAATTTAGCAATCATATTACAGCTATCTATTACCCATGTTCTTATTGTACTGGTAATCCTTCTATTGTTATTCGGAGGTAAAAAAATCCCTGAATTAATGCGTGGTATGGGGTCTGGTATTAAAGAATTTAAAGACGCGGTAAAAGAAGAGGATAAAAAACCTGAAAACCAGGATAACAAACAAGCATAAGATATGTCCCTGACAAAAACAGCCTGGGATATTTTCAATCAGTCTATTATCCAGTATCATATTCAGGATCATGTAGATGCACCCGAGCAAAATCCATTCTCAGAAGGAAGTTTGGAACGGCTTTTGTATTCAAAGAATTGGATCGATACCGTTCAGTGGCATCTTGAAGACATTATCCGCGATGAAAATATTTCTCCAGATGAAGCTCTTCTGATAAAAAGAAGAATAGATGCCTCTAATCAGAAAAGAACTGATCTTGTGGAATATATAGACAGTTATTTTTTTGAAAAATATAAAGATGTTCCGGCAAAAGCAGATGCAAAACTGAATACAGAAACTCCAGCATGGGCCGTTGACAGGTTATCAATTTTAGCATTGAAAATCTATCACATGGACCAGGAGGCTAACAGAGAAACTGCAAGCATAGAGCATCGCGAAAAATGCGCTGCAAAACTAGCTGTACTAAAAGAACAGCATATAGATTTATCTTCAGCCATAGAACAGTTGCTTACTGATATAAGTAGCGGATCGGTTAAAATGAAAACTTATAAACAGATGAAAATGTATAATGATGAGAGTTTGAACCCGATCTTATATCAGAAAAAACAGCAAAATGGCTAAAAAAAACATTGGTCTTTTTATACTTATCGGTTTACTAAGTGTTTCATGTTCTGTTGAGACACTTAATTACGTATCCCGTTCGAATAAGGATCAAATGCCCAGTTCTTTGGTGTCTAACTTCGACAACCATTATGTCGAGAGCAAAGCAGCTTCAACTGAAATCAGTATTGAAAAAGTAAAGTACGTGTCGGATTTATCTAATCTTATTACGGTCTTTCCTAAATTTAAAAACTCGACGGTAAATGCTGAAGTAAAAAAATTAAAGGCTGCAGTTCAGTCTTATATCTATGGTACCACGGAAGGTAATTCTAAACAGAAAAGACTGGCCTATCGTGATTATGCTACTTCTTATAAGACCCTCCAGACATTAAAAAAATATATGAATCGTGACGATATTGAGCTTATCGATCGTTATCTGACGAGAATAAAAGCCAATATCAATTCTTTAGAATATCTTAAGTAATTCAAGATGATCAAAATACAGGCGGAATCTAATGTCCCTACAGAATACGGACAATTCCGGATGATTGCTTTTGCTGAAAATGAAAATGACTGGATGCCTCACATGGCAATCGTAGCCAACAATACAGACCTCAGCCAAACCGTAAATGTAAGATTTCATTCAGAGTGTATTACGGGGGAAGTTTTCCACTCCAGAAAGTGTGAATGCGGACAGCAGCTAGATGCTGCAATGCGATACACAAATGAGCATGGCGGGGTAATTATCTATCTTCGTCAGGAAGGTCGTAATATAGGTATTATCAACAAGCTAAAAGCTTATGCTCTTCAGGAAAAAGGTCTGGATACAGTACAGGCAAATCTTCAACTGGGTCTTCCGGCCGATGACCGGGATTTTAGTGTTGCCATAGAGATACTGGATCTTCTAGGTATAAAATCTATCAATCTGATTACCAACAACCCGCTTAAAATAAAAGCGGTGGAAGAAAGTGATATAAAGCTTGTAGACAGAATCCCTTTACAAATGGAGGCTACACAAGAAAGCAAAGACTACCTCAACGTAAAGAAAACTTACTTTGGCCATTATCTGGACGAACAAAAGTAATCCGTTTTTTTTCGCATAAAATATTGTAAATTTGTTCATATACTCCCGTTATATGAACAAATTCTTTTTTTATACCATATTATCAATATCCACTTTTATATCCCCTCAGTATTTTTCTCAGTATCAGCCTAAAAACCTTAATCAGAAAGAACGAGAAAAAGCTCAGCAATGGGTAGACAAAACCTATAACTCTTTAACACAAGATGAAAAGCTTGGACAGCTTTTTATCACCGCTTTATATACTAATAAGGACCAGAACCATATCAATTTTGTTCGTCAGCTGGTTAATAAAGAAAAAATTGGTGGTATTATCCTCATGCAGGATAATGCTGCTCAGGAAATAGACCTTGTTAATGAGTTCCAGGCGTCATCAGGAGTTCCGCTTCTTATAGGGATGGATGCAGAATGGGGGCTGTATCAAAGAATTGCTACAGCACACAAATTTCCATGGGCTATTACACTAGGTGCCATTCAGGATGATAAGCTGGTGTACGAAATGGCTTCCAAAATTGCTGGTGATGCAAAAAGAATGGGTGTAAACTGGGATTTCGCCCCGGTTGTAGATGTTAACACCAACCCTTCTAATCCTATTATTGGCAACCGCTCTTTTGGTTCGGATGTACAAAATGTGATCAGAAAAGGACTTGCCTATACAAACGGACTTCAGGACAACGGAGTCTTGGCAGCGATTAAGCATTTTCCGGGACACGGAGATACCGATAAAGATTCCCATCTGGATCTTCCGGTTGTAAAACATAATATTGACAGGTTAAACAATACCGAACTCGCTCCTTTTAAAGCTTTAATGGATAAGAATGTTGGCGGTGTTATGGTCGCACATTTATATGTTCCGGCCCTGGAGTCTAAATCTGGAGTACCGGCATCTGTATCCTACTCTATCATTACGGATCTTTTAAAGAAAAAATTCGGT
The DNA here is from genome assembly GCF_003058195.1 of Elizabethkingia sp. YR214. GTDB lineage: Bacteria > Bacteroidota > Bacteroidia > Flavobacteriales > Weeksellaceae > Elizabethkingia. The sequence goes on along the minus strand of NZ_QBUH01000008.1, from coordinate 64,528 downwards.
TACAAAGGACTTATCATTACAGATGCTCTAAATATGGGTGCTGTAGCCAGCAGGTATAAAGCCGGAGAACTGGATAAAAAAGCTTTTGCTGCCGGAAATGATATCATGCTGTTTTCGCAGGGAGTATCCGACGGAAAGAAACTTATTCAGCAGGCCATTGATAACGGTGAAATACTACAGTCCCGTATAGAGGAAAGTGTAAAGAAAATACTGCTGACCAAATACTATTTGGGTCTTCCAAATTTCAAGAAAATAAGTACTAATAATATTAACAATGATCTCAACAACGAGAGCCATGCTCAGCTTTCAGAAAAGCTATATGCCAGCGCACTTACCTTACTGAAAAACGATCAGAAATTGCTGCCTTTACAAAAGAATGAAACAGTATACTATGTTCCGCTGGAAGAAGCACCTTACAAGACTTTTGCCAGTGAACTGGGGAACAATATCAACCTTATTGTAAAGAAAGCAAACGAAATTAGCAGTATTCCTTCCGGTGCAAAGGTTATAGTTGGTTTCCACAAAGACAATTCTACAGCTTATAAACCTTACAAAATTTCGGCAGTCAGTAAAACTGTTTTAAATAAGCTGTCGGGAAATACAAAAGTAATATTAGATGTCTTCGGAAGCCCGTATGCGCTAATGGATGTGGATATACAAAATATCCCTGCAGTGCTGGTTTCGTATGAAAATAATGAATATTCCCAAAAAGCTGCAGCTAAAGCTTTTACAGGGCAAACCAAAATAAACGGACGCCTCCCTGTATTGATCAACAATCAACTGAAATACGGAGACGGACAGGACCTTTAAAAAAACGAGAATAAAAAATGAAAATAGGTATTCTTTGCTATCCCACTTACGGAGGAAGCGGGATTGTTGCAACAGAGCTCGGCATGCTATTGGCCGACAAAGGTTATGAGGTACACTTCATGAGCTCCAGTATGCCGGCGCGACTGGACATGACCAAACCTAATATATATTTCCATAAAGTAAATGTAGAAATCTATCCTTTGTTCAAATATCAACCTTATGATATTGCACTCTCTTCTACTATTTATCATGTGGTGAAAATATACAAACTGGATCTTATTCATGCCCATTATGCCATCCCCTATGCATATGCAGCTTATATGGCCAAGCAAATGCTGAAAGATGATGGTATAGAAACTCCGCTTATCACAACACTGCACGGAACCGATATTACATTAGTAGGTCAGCATCCAAGTTATAAGAAAGCGGTAGAATTTTCCATTAATAAATCTGATGTTGTAACCTCTGTATCAGAAAGTCTGATGAAGGACACTTACATTAACTTCGATATTAAGAAGGAGATTCAGGTAATTCCTAACTTTATAGACAACGAGATTTTTACAACATTCAATAACTGTTGCAGATCTCAGTTTGCAGAGGACAATGAGCGTATTATGATTCACGTTTCTAACCTTCGTGAGGTTAAGCGTATTCAGGATGTTCTGGAAACTTTTAAAAGAGTACAGGAGGAAATCCCGACACGTCTTATTATTATCGGAGAAGGTCCGGAAATGGAGCGTATCAATACTTTCCTGGAAAACAATCCGGAATTGATTTCCAAAATCAGACTAATGGGTAAAGTAAATGATCTTTACCAGATTCTGGCTTATGCAGATGTATTTATGCTTCCGTCTCAGCAGGAAAGCTTCGGCCTTGCCGCTCTGGAAGCAATGGCAGCCGGAACTCCGGTAATCAGTAGTAATGCAGGGGGAATACCAGAAGTAAACAAACACGGAGTAACCGGATTTATTGCGGATGTTGGCGATGTAGATGCTATGGTGGAATACACCAAAAAACTATTTTCTGATGAAACCCTTCTGGCAAAAATGAAAATTAGTGCCAAGGAGAATGCGCTAAAATTTGATATTGCTAACATTCTTCCGCTATATGAAGAGCTTTACAAAGAAGCATTAATAAAAGTAACTTAAAAAATACAAAGTACAATGAAGCATATTCTTTCTGCTCTTTGCCTGCTGGCTGTAGGTCTCTGGTCACAATTGTATTATACACAAACCCCGGATGCTTATGTAGAAGTATTGGGCGTTGCACAGGACGGAGGCTTTCCGCATATGGGATGTAACAAAGAAGGATGCAACCTGGCATGGGAGCATCCGGAATTAAGAAAGAATGTGTCTTCTCTGGCTTTGGTAGATCCTGTCCAGAAAAAATGGTGGCTCTTTGATGCGACACCGGATATCAGACAACAATTACACGACTTCTCACAAAGACATAAACAAGAATATCCTTATTTGCCGGAAGGTGTATTTATTACACATGCACATATCGGCCACTATACCGGATTAATGGAATTTGGGAAAGAGGTTATGAATACCAAACAAGTTAAGGTATATGTATTGCCCAAACTAAAAAGCTTTCTGGAAAATAATGGACCATGGAGTCAGCTTGTGAGTCTGAAAAATATAGAAATTATTCCTTTAACTGCTGAGCAGGAAGTAAACATAGGCAATTCTGTTACTGTAAAGGCTTTTACAGTACCTCATCGGGATGAATATTCTGAAACAGCCGGTTTCAGGATGCTAACACCTAAAAAACGTTTCCTCTTTATTCCGGATATCGATAAATGGAGTAAGTGGAATAAAAGCATTATTGAGGAAGTAAAGAATGTTGATTATGCATTCCTGGATGCCACTTTCTACGATCAAAATGAAATGGGCAACAGACCCATCTCTGAAGTTCCACACCCACTTGTAACAGAAACAGAGGATTTATTCCAAAAGGAACCTGCAGCGGTAAAAAAGAAAATTCATTTTATCCACTTTAATCATTCCAACAGAGTATTATGGGATAAAACCATTCAGGGGAAAATAAGGGCGAAGGGCTTTAATATTGCTGAAGAAGGCCAGCAATATTGAAAAGAAGATATGCAACTCACCTGAAACTCCCATTTATTAAATTAAACTTAATTATTTTATTTTACGTATATTCATTTTCATAAAACACCGAAAATGAATGAAAAATATTTACAACATGTTTGGTATTACAAAAAATTCAGTAATACCAATTTCCATACATCTGATGGGGAGAGTATTGAGATTTTAGATTTTGGCGAATGGAATATGAATGCCGGTCCGGATTTTCTATTCGCAAAAATTAAGATAGGTACTACAATCCTCGCAGGCAGCATAGAGATTCATGTAAGGTCTTCAGACTGGCATTTCCACCGGCATTCCGGAGATATTGCCTACCAAAATATTATCCTTCATGTCGTTTATACAGATGACATGGATATTGGTGAGCTTCTGGATAAAAATGTACCAACGCTTATCTTAAAAGATTACATTGACGAATCCTCATTCAATAATTACTCGGAGAAAAGCTTTATTCCCTGCGAGCATCTTTTTACACCTTCAAAAATCCCGGTACAATACGAGGAAGAAGTCCTCTTACAAAAACTGGAAGCCAAAACTATTATCTACAACAGAATACTGGAGCAAAATAAAAATAATTTTGAGGCTTTGCTTTTTCAGCAATTGGCTTACGTTTTCGGACTAAAGATAAATGCCGGCATCTTTCATCAGATGGCTTATGCTATAGATTTCGGTGTCATTAACAAAATCCGACAGAACAAAACCCAACTGGAGGCTTTATTCTATGGAATGTGTGGCTGGCTGGAGGAACCTGTAGATAGCACGATGGAATTATGGAATCGTGAATTCAGATTTTTACAATCTAAGTTTACATTATTAGATGTTCGTTTTTCTCCAAAGTTTTCACGTCTGCGGCCAGCAAATTTTCCCACAATAAGGCTTTCGCAACTGGCCAACCTATATGCGGAACGGCAGAATCTATTTTCAATACTGATTCAGACTCCCGATTATCAGAATATCCGGAATCTACTGTCTTCCCTTTCCGCATCTGAATACTGGACGGATCATTTTAGTTTTGGAAAAAAGGCCCAGATTAGTTTTGTAAAGAAACTAAGCCCTGAATTTATCAACCTGATGTTTATCAATTGTATTCTGCCTCTTCAATATTTTTTTCAACAGCTAAACTCGGAATCTAAAGTCAACCATATTATTGATTCATACCGAAATATTCCTCCGGAAAAGAACCAGATTATAAAGCAATGGGAAAATTTGGGGGTAAAATTTCAGAACAGCCTGCAAACCCAGGCATTTCTCTATCAGTACAAAACTTTCTGTAAAGCAAAAAAATGCTTAAATTGCGCTATCGGATTTCAAATTCTGAAAAATGCTGAGCAACATAAGACATAAAATGGAGAGACAATGGTTTGGAGTATTAACCCGTATGGGAGCCAAACTGGGAATTCCTGTGTCTAAACTCCGCGTATTCTTTATCTACTCTACTTTTGCTACTGCAGGAGTATTCTTCCTTATCTATTTAGGCCTTGCATTTACCTTATGGATAAAAGATATGTTTATTACCCGAAGACCTAGTGTTTTTGATTTGTAGATAATAAAAAGCACGGATTTGTAATCCGTGCTATCGACTTTCATTCTCCTGTTTCAATCCATTTATCTGTTTTCTTTTTTTGATTATAATAATCATCATTATTTTCTCCGTATCTCAGATAAAAAAACTTTTTCCTTTTAATTCCTTCTTTGCTACCAAACATAAAATTTGGAAAAGTTGAATAATATTTATTAAAATCTAAAACATTAGAATTGTACTCGTCAACAATTTTATTTAATTCTTCTGCATTTAGCTTTAATGGGGTTATCTTAAGTTTATTATCAGGTTGTTCTTCAATACATTTCTCTAAATTTAAATAAGCCTTATTGACTTCGTATTCCAAATTCCATAATTCATCTACTTGCTTTAGGCTCCTATTAGCTTTATTTTTGTCAATAGTACTATCAATGATAACTTTATCACAATTTGAATTATTTGCGAGGTTTTCTATTGCCAAAATACGAGATGAACTTTTCTGGTACAATGAATTCCATATTTTTTCAATCTGGCTATCTTGCTGTTTTAACTTCACTAAAATAGATGATTTGTAACCATCAAATACAACAAAGCCAAAAACCAAGAATAAAATAATACTGGCTAAAAATATTAATAAGAACTTTTTCATTTTCTATTTTGTCATTTTCCTTTACCACCACCTCGATGTCGCGGATTTGTAATCCGCAGCTTCATCTTATTCAATATAAACAACTTCAATTCCCAAAATACTATCCAACCCCGAATCGTTTCTCACAGAACTAAAATAATAATTTTTCAGATTTGAAAAGGTACGGATTACGCTTTGCTAACAATAAACCAAGAAAAATTTATGCTTCAATAAACTGCCAATAATAAGCTTTTTTATATTCCCGCTTTGACTGAATTATATCAAAAATAAAACGCTGTAACTTTCGAAAATCTTTTACTTTAGAATTGTTAGTACACTTTTCTTTAGTTAAATTGTCTTTAGAATCATTTAAAAATTTTATAGATGATTCATTAATATAATTATTATAAATCTTAAATTCACAAGGTAGTAGAGGTTTATATAACTTATACTGTTCATCAATTTTCTCTAAATCTGCCTGGGATAATTTTAATAAAAACTTTATGGATGGTCTTTGTGAATTTTGCTCACTTTTATAATAGGTATTAGTTTCTTTAAAAATCATTGTTTTACTATTATACGATATCTCTCTTTTTGAGATAGAATCCGCAATATAGATATCCTTCAATTCAAAATCCTTACTGGTTATTATGCTCTGAGAAGAATAAGAAATAAAAAATAAACTAATGAATATTGCTGCTAATATTTTTTTCATTTTTGATATTGTGAGTATGTTATAGATTGACAATAATTCCATAAACACCGCCCAAAATCATTATTATGATCAATGCCCAGCCAGGAATTATATACCTGGCAAGATCATATATATAGTCTTCATCATTTTTATCATAAAGGTCTTTATATGGAAATTTATTGTTAAATCTTAAATAAAATAAAAGAACTCCTATTGAAAGTATTATAATTGGTGCCAACATATTTAGTTCTCTTTCGTTTTTGTATCCAAGATTTTCAAAATATCTGGTATTCTATATTTTCCTTTCATTTGTTCTACTTTTTTCATTGCAATAGCTGTATTAATTCCAATAGAAGATATGAATAAGGGATTCTTACTTTCTCCTCTATATAAGGGTAGCGTAACTTCTTCTGTATTGTAAAATGATTTTTTTGCAACACCTATTATAGGAATTGTCTCTCTTAGTGATTCATATAAATGTCCGCCCAAACCAAATTCCCGCTCATTATTTATATATACATGGCCATCAACTATTATTATATCTAACGTTTTTACGTCTATCTGTTCTAATAATTTTAAAATACAAGGCAATTCCCTTTTGTAGAACTGTCCTGGAATATATTCTTCAACTTCAGGTATATTAACCGATTTTATGTCTATTGGGGATTCACTATCCCAATGAAATAATACACCAACAGTTTTAGCATAGTTCTCTTTATAATGAACATCTATAGCTAATATTTTTTCTTTTAATAAATTCATAGTTATCTCCGCTTCTTTAGTTTTTTTTTATCATTTCGTGTAAGCATTTCCAGACGTTCCGGCAATATTTTTATTCTCTTCGTAAGAAAGATGTTGAGTTTTGGAGTATGACAAAAATAAAAGAAAAAAGCAGCCATTTCTGACTGCTTAATAATTATTTGATTTTTACTCCATCTTTCCACTCTGTTGTTGAGATAAGATTACCTTCTTTATCCCAATCCCTATATATTCCGTGAAGTTTATTATCTTTTTTGAAACATTCATATTCTATTTTTCCATTTTCATAATAAACTCTATCTACACCTTCTTGATATCCATTTATATATTCTGTCTCTCCAGCAATAATATTGGTTCCAAAAAAATAATCAACAATTATTCCTGTAAATAGTTTCCCTTGATAATGATAGATAGGTATTCCCCCTCCATCTATATCAATAAACTCTAAATCTTCTTCTTTCACTCTTAATGTTTTCATAATTAAAACTCTAAAAAGCAGCCATTTCTGACTGCTTCTATTATTTATTCATTTTTCCATTCATCCCCAATAACATATTTTCCATTCTTTTTTAGGATTTCTAAATCAGGAACCCTTCCTGGAGCTCCACCGTCATGAAATTTAAAAGGCTCCATTGTTTCATCTTTAAAGTATATCGAAAATACTCCTGTACCACCGAACTGTTCTTGAGGAACACGGATTAATATTTCCCAAACATCATAGGGATAAGTCCTGCTAAATTTTCTATTTTTTATTTCTTCAGGCTTAAAAATAGTAAATGAATCTTCTTCATATTCTCTATTAAAATCTTTCAATATTTTTTTTGAAATTTCTATTATTTTTTTTGTTTTATCCATTTTATTTAAATTTTAATAATTCTTGTTGTAAATTCCATTTTTTAAAATATTCCAATTCAACTGTTGGAAGATTATTTTCTCTTCTTAAGCTATTTATGTTTTCCAAATCATTTAATAAATCAGCTTCACTCCATTTATTTGGGTTTTTCATAAACTCCGCTAATACATATTCTTCATGAAACAAAACATTTTCTCTACCCAAAGTCTTTTGAAAAAGCGGTTGTAACTCCGAAAATTCCTTTGTCATTTTGTACCATAACTTCATGTGGAACATTTCGTGCTGTACAGTATAAGCTGTTACACTTTTTCGCAGATACATTTTGCCTTCTAGCATATTAAAGGAACCGGCAACCCTCCTTGCTGTCCAATCTTTTAGCTTTGCTTTCAAAGCAGGGTTTTGATCTACAAATTCTAAAGCTACACCAAACGTTTCTTTTAATAATCTTCTTAATGTTTTAATATCATTAGCAGATAATATTTCCTGCCCTGCAAGATTAAATTTCTTTTCAATCTTTCTGAAAAACTCTTCTGTTTTTCCCTCTTTGGACAAATATTGTTTTATTTTACTCGCCCATCCTTCAACTAATTCTTTATTCTTCAAAAGCCATTCTGCAATCTCTTTCCAAAGCTTCTCTACAAAATCCTGTAGTTTCTTGCCACCCTTGGCAAACATTTCCAGCAGTTCCTGTAATACCTTGCCAGCTTTTTGGTAACCTTCAGCAGTTTTGTTTTTAACAAAGTTAGTTGTTTGAAAAATAGCCTCGCTCACTTCTTTATTTAATTTTGCTAAAATGTCGCCCACATTTCCTACTTCAGAAAATTTCGCAACATCGGCTATCGGAATAAAGAAGGTGCCTATAAAGGATATGGTAAATCCTGCAATATAATAAACCCTTACCCAGTTGACATCTTCTGAATTTTTTTCTTTAAGATTGGCCATTATGTTCTTCACAGCTTCGGAGGCTGCATTATCTACATTCTCCCATAACTTTTCATCGTTTAGTAATGCTAAAAAGTTATCAACCAGCTCCAATGTGTACTGGAAATCTTTACTGATATCGAAAGGTGCCTCCAGTAAACTGCCCAGGAATTTAAAAATTGAGGACACAAAATCTACCAATCCGTTCCAGAGGCCACAGACAAGTGCAATTCTTTCTGCCAGGTCCTCGGTTTGCTGCTGGGTATGTGGATTTTCTATGTCTTTAAAAATACCTTCTATCTTAGCCTTCACATAGCTGTTATAGTTCCCAATGAATGCTTCTATTGTCGCTATTTGTTTAAGGATAATATCATCCACCAATTGTGGCGTTATGTCGGTAAGGTTAAAGCCTTTTTTGTCTGTAAACAGATTCTTGAGTGTATTGAGCTTATCTGTAGGAATGCTGAGATTCTCAATTAGCGTATCTTTCTGGAAATAATAACCTTCACTTTCTGTATCCCAGAACTTATCCGGTATTTTTAAGAAATCTATCCCATCGCCTATTTTGTTCGATACCCAACCCAATGCTTTTGCAGGTGCTGAAACGCCCATCATTACATATCTCAGAAATATGAAAAAACCTTTGGTAATGATTTCATCCTCAATATACCCGTTTTTCATCAGTTCCGTTATAACCTCCTGGTTGATGTCGGCATGCATTCGTACGCTCTTCATAATCTCATTGTCAAACAGGTTACTTTTCAGGTTTCCGTTTTTATCGGTAAACTGTTTCCGGATCTTATCCGACATTCTTCCATAGAGGGCATCCCGGCTAAAGGTATCCTTATCACTTTCCAAAAACAGGATCACTTCATCATCGGCAGGCTTTACCACTTCGTAGCATTCTTTCACTTTATTACCATCATCCGAGACGAAAAGCAGCAAACGAAAAGCCATCGTATCTCCCTGATCACCATAGATTCCGTTATGATTATTGTCAAAGTAATAGTTATACGAGTTGAATTTGTATCCATTTTTTATGGTAATGCTAATATCTTCTATTATATTGGTATTCCCTTTCCTTTCATCATTCCCATCTGGAAAATACTTACTGAAAATCTGGTCTGCGGTTTGATTGAAAAACTTCATTTCTGCCAACGGGCTTACGTTTTGCATGCCGCGGATCGTTTCCCCAAGTCTCACCTTGTCAACCATAACATCGCGAAGATTTCCATAATTCCTTTGCTGTAATTTTTGAATAGGAATAATACTCCTGGCAGAAGCCATTAATATTTCTTTACTGTTCTCATCAAAATCATCTAAATATTCTTTGTAAATCATGTTCTTACATTTTAAAAATTAATAAAGAGGGCGGCAGTACACCGCCCTATCTGATTATTATTACAAAGCTTATTGAAGAGCTTCTTTCAGATTATCCAGAGACAACTGTGCAACAACTTGTTTAGGGTCATCTTTTGTAGTCAGCTGGATATAATCATTATTGATTTCCATATTCCCGACCATTTTACTGTCCGGAGCCTGCATGGTGGCATCATTCTTTTCGAAATTACTTTCTGTAATCAATGCCTTAGGATCTTCAAAATCTTTAGAGTCTTCCTGTGTAAACGGCAGAGCATGTTCTACTTTCAGTCCTATGCTTTCCGCCTGAAGAATGGTAAGTGAAGTAGGTATACGGGTAATCCACGCTTTTCCATATTTCTCGCCCATTGGCTCACGCATCTCATTTACAATAGACAGATATAAAGGATCTCCAATTACAGGAACTTCACCGCCACTCCATATCTTACCAGTAGACATATAGAACTGTACAGCATCTTCAAAGCCAGGACGTACTGTTGCTACTACTCTTGCCATACCACTCTGTAAGAAAGAACGGAATAACGGATCTATACTTTCGGACTGATAAAGGGTTTTCCAATCGGCCTTATTTCCCCAGAAGTATGGGTAGAAATTATATGACATAATATCCCACTCAAAAGCTTGTTCCATGAACTTAACCAAAGCAGCATAATCGTCCAGTATTTTCTTCTTGATCACTTCATAGGTCTCTAAACTTTTTTCGTTCACATCAAAGAGTTTGGTTCCCAATAAGTTTGGATCTACCATATAAGCTATGCAGTTATGCTTCAATACATCCTGTTCAATCTGACGGTAGAAATTGGCATTCGTTTCTTTAATATTTATAGCTCTGGCTTCTTCTTCAGCAATTGCCTGATTATAGGCAACCATAGCTTCTTCATAGGCTCCGATAATTGCATTGTAAGCTTTTATTTTCCCCAAATTGGTAATTCGACATTTCACATCGATATTAATACTCCCTGTATGATAGCCCATTTGTGAGTAAGAAACAGGAACGGCATCTACAAAGCTTCCAATATTCTGATATTGAGAATTAGAGGAGGTATCAAACTTATAATTCCCTACAATAGTGTGGATACCCACTACCTGTTCTCCTTTATACATTGGACCGAAAGCATATACTTTTGCCATATAAGCCTCAAAGCCTTCCGGTATTGGCAGCATGACATTCTCAGATTTTATTTCATCCCATTCAGCATCTTCATTGGAGTCTCCAATGACTTCAAAAGAGAAGGCTTTACCTATACTGATTTCTTCCGATAAATTCATCAGGTCTACGCTATACATAGAGCCCCAGAAACTTATAGTTGTCGCATTGATTTTCTCGTAGCTGTCCAACTTTTTACCCAAATCGGCTTCATAGGTTCTCGGATCTATAGGTTTTGAGATCACTCTTGCTGTTTTGATAGAGGATGAAGCAAGATTATGAATATTAGATGGTTGTGGCACCATAAATTCAAACATCATCCGTTTCCCGTAGTTAAAAATCTGATTTTTCATCAGTTTATCTACCCATCTGTAAACCCCTACCACATGTTTGTCCCCTTTACGGTTATCAAAACCATGAGAATTGTTTTCTTCAAACTCTTCAACAATTTTTTCAATACGCTCTTCACGTACCTTGCTTACGACCCTGTCCATTGCCCGTTGTGTAATATCCTGCGCCTGGGTAGTTGCCTGTCGGGTACTCTCTTCTTTGGAACGGTGATTGGCATAGGCCGATGCGATATTAAAATTCGCCCCCCATTTTGAAAATCCGGAAGATGTACTTACTGAAGAATCATTGGATTCCTGTAACATTCTGGCAATTTCCGTTTGCATTTCAAAACGGGTCGCTGTAGTTGTATCCGTTAGCTTTTCCTGTTCGGTTTCTTTAGAAGTCGTTGTTGTATTTTCACTTCTGCGTAACCTTCTGGTAGATTTATCACGATATTCCCGAGCCATAATATTTTCGATATTCGCCACTTCTCCTTCTACATAAGCATGTGTACTTTGCTCTACTTTTAAATAATCAGCAATTCCCAGTCTTCTGATTCCAAACCCTTTTGGAATAAAGACTTGTCCATCAGAATCTTCATTTGATTTCTGAGCATCTTTAAATATACCTGTAGCACATTTCAGGGTATTAAAATTTTCTAAAACCAATTGCTGAAATTTTCCGCTAATAGAGGCATCAAAAACAAATTTGGTTGATTGTTGCAATTCATGTAGAGTAAGTGTATTGTCAAATAAATCATGCAGCTGTATTACATTATTGACTGTTACATACCAATCCTGAACATGACCTGACTTCACAACCTCACCTCCATTCATCAATCTATATTCACCAAGATTAACAAGTGTCGTAGATGGTATTTTTAAATAAGCACTGACTGCTACGATATTTTGTCCCGATGGATGATTAGATGCGCAAACCTCTCCTTCATATACTTTTTGTTCCGGAGTTTCTTCAATAATGTATAGACCTCCACTACCAGTATAAGGGAAAGCATTTGTTATATAATCTTTATCTCCGTATGAACTAATTATCATCGTAAAATTAAGCTGATATACCTTATTATCTGACAATACTACTTCACCCTGAATAGTAAATCCATTACTTCCCGAATTATTGACAGGAATAGCATTATTACCAAATAGTTTATAAATTCCATCCTGTACAAATACAGCCGAAGAATCCGATACAGGAGCAATTCCCACAGAAGCCTGATAATTAGCACTTATAACGGATAATGTTTTATCGCTAAACTCTAATAAAACTGACCACTCTGTATTATTTTTGGCCACGGTTGTCGCCGTAAAGCTTTTTGTATCTCCAGTACTTGCAACCAAATTACCAGCAACCGGAACCAATACTCCTCCAATGCTGGTGTATTCTTCTCGTATAACTACTGTATTATCGTTAATTTGCTTATTATAACTGTGGATTTGCTCATCTACAACAGCTATAATTCCGTCCAAATTCTCATACTCTTCTGATACCAGTCCTAAGTCTGAATTGATAGTATCAGACTCCCTTAAACCCATCGCAGATATTTCCACAGAGTCGTCATTATCCATAAGCATTACCAATGCCTGTAGGGAGCTCTCGGATAGCTTAGTAGAAAGGAAAGATGTATCTGTTGGTGATACCCCATACTCAAAACTGAAATTTTCGGGCGCCGAAGCTTGTAATAAACGGTCAGAGTTCTGCAAAGCCGCCTGGTGTTCTTTTAAAGCAGTTTTATACGCTTTATGATAACCTGCATCATAACTTTTTTTCGCTTTCTCCAGATCTTTTTTAAGGCTTCTTAGATTCTCTTTGTAATAATTAGCTGCTAAAGCATTTGCTTTTCGAGCTGTATCGGCATTAACAAGTTCTATATTCTCTGATGAAACACGAACAGCTTTAACCGTATTTTTTGCAGAGATATAGCTTTCTCCTATATTACTAACATTAACCTGAAATGCATGATCCTGCTCCACAGGATATTCATCCAGGAAAAGTACTGGTGGTAGTACGACTTTTGCATCTAGAGCCTGCTTTAATACCTCTTCTTTATTGACTCCCTCATGAATAATATTTTTAATATAATTATAGGCTTTAAGTACCTGTGACAAAGCTTCTTTAACATAGAAACTTTCCTGAGTCACAACCTGATAAATAAAATTGTCCCAGATATTGACTAAATTAAGCGGAGCCGTTGATATCAATTCTGTTTCTCCATTAGCGTTTATACTAAAGTAAGCTTTCAGCTCGGCTTCTAATTCTGACGAGATTTTACTTTCAACAGCCAATTGCTTTCCGGCTTTATAAAAGCTACCTGCTGCAACTGCAACCTCATCGGCTTTTGTAAATAATTGAATTTGTTGTGTTTGCTTTAATTCTTTTGCTTTAGCTGTCAAAGCATCGAGCTTCGTAACACCCAGAGACTTCTGGTTAGCCCATTGAATAATTGCCTGATCAAAGACACTCTTTATAGTTTTTGGATAATTAATAAATGTAATCTTCTCTTCTGATTCTATAAGTTGTGCATTTCTCTGGCTCACAAATCTGAATAATGTTTGTGATGATTGATTGTTGTTCATAATATTAATATTTATTGATTTTTAGACATAGTTTTCCCTGTCGACCTTTTTCAGATCAATGTTTAAGGGATCTTTAAAATTTTATTGATTAGTTCTATTTGATAAGTAATGAGCAATGTGGAATAAGTAATAGATAATTCGCCTGTTGACTCATTGACTTATTGATTCACTAGTATGGAATCGCGTTATTGAAAACTAATGATGGAACTGTAGCTTTGTCTGTAATTCTGGCATCTTGATCCAGCATATAGAACACACCATTTCTGCCATCGGATTTATCTATTTCCGAGCCTCCGGACTGTCCTAACATCGATTGGGTATAGGTATCTACACTTCCGGCTTTAGAATTCGGGAATTTACTCAGAAAATCTGCCGCGCTCAGGCCTAAATCCAGTTTTGCTGCTACACCGTTCGGGGTATAGTCGATGCTATGGTTAAATCCATAATTGCCACCTGTTGCTGCTACTGTAAAAGCTCCGTTTAGGGTCAGTATACTCGGATAAGAAGCTTCCGGGAACATTACTCTCAGATCGAATGTCAATCCTTTTCCTGCTACCGCGGTAGCGGTATATTCTCCTGCATTTTCTGCAAATTGATAAATCGCTGTTTCGCTTGCCGCTACAGGAATCATCGTTGCCCATCCCACGGTATGCTGTGTCTGGTTGGTCTGTGTGAATATTCCGCCAATATGTTTCATATTCGGAGTATGTTTCAATAAATTAGGTTCGCAAAGGATTCTGTTGTTCTTCGCAAAAGCATAGAAAGCATTTTCAATAGTACCCGCTGTATTCCCTACAGATTTTCCATTCCAGAATAACTCTCTTCTGATCACATGATAGGCAAGGTAGCCACTGGAAAGATTTCCGAACCAGCCTTCACCTATATAATTAAAACAATGGGAAATATTCTTTAGCTTAGGGTTCTTCCAAAACAATGAAACCGGAATGAAGTCATTGGTAGCATTAATAGCCATGTCCGGGTATGCTCCTGCATTCAGATCATTGTAATAACCTTTTCCCAGTTTAGAATTTTTAAAACATTCCCAAACGGATTCCAGATCTGCAAAACTATCAAGGAATCCTGGCAAGATCTTTTTAAGCCCTGCTCTGAAGAAAGTTCCGTTTAGTATCGTAGGCTTAGTAATCTGGGCAAGCATATCTGCAGGAAAGGCTTCAAATTCTTTACCTTCTCCAAAACCGTAGAAAGTTGAGTTCATTGTGGTTACCTCTGGTGTTTCCAATTTAAAATCAGCCGATGGTATCGCAACCGTTAGACCTGCAAAAGTATAATCCAGATTGGTTAAAGAATTTGATTTGAATTTGGAAAGCTCTACAACATAATTGTTTGTAGTAGGTTCAAAATAACCCTGTGAGTTCTTTGTAAGTCCCTCACAGAATCTTGCATAGCTTACATTAGCTTCCGCATTAATGGTAATTTCATAATCGCCTGCGGTTTCAAATACATGGTAAAATGTATTTCCAACATCAATGTAATGGGTATTTCCATCACCATCTGTCCAGGACTCTGAACCATTATAAGTTGGCACTACTACCATTTCTTCTTTTCCGTCGCCATAATTTACTTTGGCCTGTGCAACCTCTGCAGCTGTTCTTAGCATAGCAACCGGTACTCTTTCATTAGCCTGAGTCGTCTTGATTTTGAATTTAATCTCGGTACTGGATAAGTCTACTTTACCATAGAAAATATAGTCCAATACTTCTTTTATTGGCATTTTATCGAAAGTAGCTCCGGCTGGAACTCCACCTACTTTATATACTGTAGGCTGTGAATTGGTATACTGCACTGCATTTAGATCTATAGCTTCTTCTTTATGCCAGTAGCTGTCCATCCATGTCCAAAACTGTTCTTGGTTAGGGATATCCCCATTTTCGAAATAACTTTTTAATTCTGTTTTTGATGTCATAATTGTAATTTTTTAATTGGATTGTTAATGTTCTTTTGTATTTTCGTGATTTTGTCTTTTTGTACTGGATTTTCCGGATTGTACATCATAATTGGCGGGTCTTTCATAATTTGTGTTTTTAGGGGTTATACTTACTTTAATATATTGGAGGATCATCCTCTGGGATTTCTGTTTCTTCGAAGTCGTTCATAAAGAACTCTTCTAATTCGTTCAGGTAAAATTCGAAATCCAGTTCGGCTTTTTCCTGCTCGCTGAGTATCTGAGAAATATTCTGAGACAGCTCCTCTTTTGTAGTTAATAGTTCTGGTTTCATAATTTGTAATCGGTGGTTTTCTATTCTCTGACAAAGATCAGCGCCCGTGGCGTCAAAACTTGTCGTGTTATATTTTAATTGAATTATTTTTTAAATTTTATGTTTTGTGTTTTTGTCTTATGATTGTGAGGCAAATGTAAATGGGCATGGCGTCAAAACTTGACGCATTAAAATTTATCCGAAAATAATTTTTGTTTTTTTATACAAACACCTGCTACAAGGGTAAGCTCCAGCTTTTCTAAAAAATATGACATTTCACAGTTTGTGTATTGATAAGTGTTATTTACTTATTTTTGCAGCAAAATAATTTCATTGAAATTCATATTACCTGCATTTATAATATTAGTGCTTACAATACGTCCTGTATTGCCATTAATAGATTATGCAGTAAACTATGAGTATATTTCTGAAAAACTTTGTGAAAACAAAGACAAGCCACAACTGCTTTGTAATGGGAAATGCTATCTGGCAAAAGAACTGGCAAAAACTTCAGAAAACACACCAAAACAAAACAATCTAAAGATTAGTTCCGATTTTACAGATGCTTTTGTAGCAGATCAGATATTTAAATTTGACTTTTCCACAGAATATTTCGCAGAAAAAGATAAACTGAACTCATTCTACAGCTCATTTTATCAGTTCTTAGCAGGCTCGGATGTCTTTCATCCTCCTTTAGCCTGATTTCACCTGTATTTTTATTCTTTCTCTTCAGAAGAAAGCAAACCTCGCTTTGTATTTATAATACAATAGATATGGAAACCTCAGAAATTCCATTAACAGTTGAATAGTTATATACAATCTTAGAATTTATTATTCAAATCTCCTAAAAGTCTGTTCTGCCTGGCCAGAACAGGAAATCATATTATAGAATAGATGAAATTTATTCTCAACATATTTTTTGTTTTTTATCTCGTCTTTAAGCCATTAATGCCGGTGCTGGATTATGTTGTGAACTATAGTTATATATCAGAGGTGCTTTGCATTAACAAAAACAATCCGGAACTGCATTGTAATGGAAAATGTTACCTGGAAAAAGAACTGGCAAAAAATACACAGGAAGACTCCTCAAAAACAAAAAGCCAGAGTCAGAAAATAACAGACCTCTGTCTTCCTGTTGAAATTTCGAAAATCCAGACCGGAAGTAATACGCCTCTTATACAGAATAAAAACATTTACAAAGAGAATTATCATTACCTCTTTCTAAAACACATTTTCAGACCTCCCGTTTTTTAATGTTTGCTTTTAAATATTAAGAGGAATTTCATCAAAAATTCTTCTGATAACATGTTCCGGACATAAGACCGGAGCATATACCCTATCGCTTTATGTAGCATTAAATGAAAACTTTAAAATCGGAAACAAATGAAAATTTATAAACTTTTATCACTACTATTTATTGGTCTAACCCTATTCACCTTATTTTCCTGCAGAAATAGCGACAATGCAGAGGTTGAAGATACCACACCTGGAAAACTTCAGATAAAATTTGAAAACGGCTTTAATAATCTTGGCAATATTGTACTGGGTCAAACAGTCCAGACTTCATCCAGCGGACAGAAGCATAATTTCAACACTTTAAAATATATCGTAAGTAATATTGTATTGATTGATGAAAACGGAAAAGAATTTAAATACAATTACAACAATCCGGACAAAGGAGCTTTTATCGTAGATCAGTCCGAGGCCAAAGCTGGAATCCTCTATATTGAACTCGCGGATATTCCCCGAAATAATTATAAAAAAATCAGATTCGGGCTAGGCATTAATCAGTCCGCGTATCTCCTTGGTCAGAACGGACAGGGAATTTTCTGGCAGAAAGCAAAAACTGCAGGGATGGCATGGTCATGGGCTGCCGGCTATATTTTCTCGAAACTGGAAGGAAACTACGGATCGACAACTGCTGACACCAGATTTATGAATCATTGTGGAAATATGGGAAATGTATCCGAAAACAATACGCCAGATCTATACAGGGAGATTACACTGGACCTACCTATGACGGCAAGAGTTACTAAAAGTATTAAGCCATCTATTCATATCCTGGCAGATCTTAATCAGTACCTGAGTGGCCAAACTGCCCTGACCCTAAGTAAAGACAATAGTATGGCAATGGGATCTAACCAGCATCTGGTAAATGTAACTAATAATCTAACCAAAATGTTCAGGGTAGATCATGTTCATAACGATTAATCTTATACGACAATTCGGAAGAGGGTTCTTTACCCCTCTCCGAATTATTCTGTCTCTTGTTTTATTAACATTCATATCTTGTAAAAATGAGTACGAAGGATTCTCCGTGAATAAAGATGAAGCTTATCAACTGAGTGTTCCTGATGGTTTTCCCAAGATGACATTTGATATTCTTGGAAATCCGGTTACCGTAAATGGAGTTGCTCTGGGTAAAAAGCTTTTCTATGAAGGGAAATTGTCCCGAAATAATACAATCTCCTGTGGATTTTGTCATATTCAGGAATATGCCTTTACCCATCATGGACATACCGTTAGCCATGGTATTGATGACAGACTTGGAATAAGAAATGCACCTCCCATTCAGAATATGGCTTTTCTCAAAAATTATACATGGGATGGTGTAAGTCATAATTTGGATGAAAGATCATTAGTTCCTATAACAACGGATTTCGAGATGGACAGTTCTATGCCTGAAGTATTGGGGAAGCTAAATGCAGATTCTAATTACAAAAAAATGTTCAGAGCAGCATTTGGAGATGATAATATTACAGGTGAAAGAATACTGAAAGCTTTGTCCCAATTTATGGTAACTATGGTCTCTGCAGATTCAAAATATGATCAGTATAAAAAGGGGCAGGTCCCTTTTAGTCAGGAAGAATCAAAAGGTTTGTCACTATTTCAGCAAAAATGCTCGTCCTGTCATTCGGGAGAATTATTTACCGATGAAAGCTACAGAAATACAGGAATGTATTATAATGCCCAGTTCGATGATAAAGGAAGATACAGGGTAACACTTAATATAGCCGATTATATGAAGTTTCGGGTGCCCAGCCTCAGGAATATAGAGTACACAGCACCTTATATGCACGACGGTAGGTTTTATTCATTGGAAGCTGTACTTAACTTTTACTCAGATAATGTAGAAGATCAACCCAATCTGGATCCGCTTCTGAAGCAAAACGGACACATCGGAATTCCCATGACAAGTATTGAAAAGCAATATATCATTGCATTTCTAAAGACTTTAAGTGATAAAAACTTTATAACAAATCCGAAGTTTTCGGAATAAAATGAAATCTTAAAAATGAAAAAAATAATTTTGATATTCATCGGATTGATTAGTATCACCAATATCTATGCTGAATCCGGTAAGGACAGCATTGCTTTAGCTTCCAATCTCCGATACGAACATTTTGTCCTAATGGATGACGACTGCGACGCTTGCGGATGCGCTGCCGGAAATGGTTCTTCCGGGTTCGAATCTCTCCTGAACCCCCAGTTTGTTGGTATAAAATATTTTTCCCAGCATTATCTTGCAAAAGAAAACCTGTTTACAGATAAGTTTACACAGGATCAGTATTTTAATACAATCCAGCTATGGGGAAAAATACCTGTAACAAAAAAGTTAAGTATATACGGAAGTATCCCTTATCATTTTCACAATAAAAAAACAATGCAGGGCGATATCAGAATCAACGGGATAGGTGATGCTAATGTAGTGGGAATATATCAGATACTAGCGTCAAAAGACTCTTATCACCAGCTGAACGGCGGAATAGGAATAAAAATTCCTCTGGGTAGGTTTGACGAAAAAGGACTTACCGGAGTTAATCCTAGCTTCCAGTTAGGTACCGGCAGTTGGGATTATCAGATGGCTCTTAGTTACAAATATCAGAAAAATCTGTTTGCTTTACTTATAAACACTGACTATACGATTAAAACTGAAAACAAAAAACATTATCAGTTTGGTAATCAATGGAATTATGCAGTAACCGGATTTTACAGATTATGGCGTAATGAAAGCAGTATTTTCTCTGGTAAACTAGGATTACAAGGCGAGGTTTACGACCGAAACAAGCAATTTGGCGAGAATATGCCCAATACCGCCGGGAGTGCATTATATGGTAAACTGGGCTTTGAAATTTCTTATCAGAAGTGGAGCCTGGGTTCTGAATTCATGTTACCTGCTTATACCCACCTTGCTGGTGGAGATATTGAGGCGAAATCACGTTTCAGCATTTTTGTGAATTTTGGCTTATAAAACTTTGGTAAAAGAAAATCAGATTATATTTTAATATTAAGACTCAGGCCAGGAACCTGAGTCTTTTCTTTTATAAAACACCATATTAGAATTGCATTAGAAATAGCCTGTACCATTGCCAGAAAGGTCAGAATTTCACTCCTTTGCATCAAAATTTAGAATTGAAAAAAATACTTAGCATTTTTATACTGGCAATCATAAGCAATACAGTATACGCCCAGGAATATAAAAATCAGATCAAAGGAAATGCACTTTTTGCTCCCATTGGGATGATCAATATAGGCTATGAGCATGCTTTCAGTCAGCATTGGACAGGACAGGCAGATTTGTTCTTCTCTCCATGGAAATCTTTTGCCGGAAGGCATTTACAAATCTATATGGGGCATTTGGAAACGCGTTATTATTTTTCGAAAGCTATGGAAAAATGGTATGTTGGTGCTAATATGGGTATGGCTGTTTATGATATGCAAAAGTGGAATTACTGGAACTCTAGTTTATATCAGAAAGGATTCAATGTTATGCTCGGTGCCAGTGTCGGATATCAGTTTAAAATAAATGATCACTGGAATCTCGATTTGTACTTAGGTGGTGGAAATTCACAAGGCTTCTATCATGGCTGGGATGGTTCCAAATCTCCACATGAACGATATGATGATGCCGACAACTGGAATAAAAGTGGCGAATGGATACCTTATCGTGGCGGGGTAATGGTGGCTTATAAATTTTAAGATTTGCTCGGAGATAGGAATTAAGAAAATTGTATTTGAAGAGTTTGGATACAAAAACAAAAAAGAGAATCATCAGATTCTCTTTTTTAGTGGAGCTGGAGGGATTCGAACCCTCGTCCAAACAGGCAATACATAAGCCTTCTACATGCTTAGTTTTCTATTAATTGTCGGGAAAAAGCAGTGAGAAAACGCACAACTTTTGCCTTATCTTCTGAAATTTTCGTGTACAAGCCGAAGCTTCCTGTACCTTATTTCCGCATTACTATATCCCGGAATCCAACGTCGCAGAACGAGACGATGGCGAGACATCTTGCTTCCTTACTATCTTCGGGAAACGCTTGAATCTACTAAACTTCGATTATTAAGCTGCAAGAGCGAACTCTTCGTTGCCAGTTAAAATTCTGTAGCAAGGGATTAAAGAGATCGCGCTACGGTTCTCTGCATGCTTACTTACCCATTGGTCCTGCTGTCGAAACCAGTCAGCCCCGTGATAAGGATTGCAAAGATAAGAAAAATACTCCATAGTACAGAGTTTGTCCACATTATACTGTTTTTGTTACTCTAAATTTTGCGGGTTAGATTTCCTACATTCTTTTCTTGTTATTATTCTAGCTTTCTTAATTTCTGTCAAACTCTGTTAATTCGGGTTAAAATACTTTTAGAATTCCTTTTTTAGAATAGTTTTGGATAAAACTTATTGCGGGTGAGGCTAACTTTATTCTTTATCTTTATTTTTTTGTCGTTTTTTAATATTGTATACGCTCAGCAGCGCATTAACGGGTATATTTATGATGAAACAGGAAAGAGCCTTTCAGGAATCCGGGTTTATAATATAACCACAGGAAATGAAATAATATCGGGAGAACAGGGCAATTTTAGTATTATTGCCGGCCCCGGAGATGAGTTGAGGTTTACTTCTGTTCATTTTGAAAGAGCTTTCATAGTCATTTCATATGAGGATTTTGGCAAAAACTTAACAATAAAACTTACTTCTGTAGTACGGGAAATAGAGAAAGTAGAATTAGGATTTAGGCCTACAGGAGATTTTTTGAAAGATATAAACAGGCTGCCCCGAAATAAGAAAAAAGAAAGGATGGATGAACACATAAAAGAATCCATAGCTTTGGGCGAAAATAAGATGATAACAAAACCTGTAGCAAAAATACCTGAATCATTTGACTATACAGGAATAGTAAAAGGAGGCTTTCCGGTTGGTAGTATACGGGACAGAACAGATAAATACCACCTGATGAATTGGATAAGAGAAAGTCTGGGAGAAGATTATTTTACCTCCATGCAAATTCCGCAGTCCAGAGTCGACAGGTTTATTACTTATTCGCTGGTAGGATTTGATATTTCAAAATTATTAAAGTACGGAATATATACCGACCAGGATCTAACAAATATAAAAGTACAGATGGAGAAAAAAAAGGATGATTTTATAAAGGCAATTAAAAAAACAAATGAAACAAAATAAAACTATTGAAAAACAAATGAAAAAGTTATTGTTGTTTCTATCTGTTTTCTTATTCGTCTGGGGAAAAAGCCAGATGAACTTTTCTGGCAAAACCATAAATGATGAAGGGCAGAATCAGGGCGGAATACAGGTATATAATATGAGAACCGGAATTTCTGTTGTTTCTAATTCCGACGGGGATTTTAATATAGATGCCCGCCCGGGGGATGAGGTACGACTTGTTTCCACACATTTTGTTCGCACAAATATGATACTGACTGAGGAAAGTTTCAAGAATAAACAAACCATACAACTGGCTCCGTTTGTAAAAGAAATTGCCGGAGTACAGCTCGATAAAATATCTATGAAGGAGCGTGTTGCAATAATGCAGAACAACATAGGCCTTCCTCCCCCACCTAAAAAGCCAAGAGAAGTACCCCCACCAACAGCAAAACAGGTGGGATCTTTAAGATATGCTCTGAGTAACCTTAACCTCAACAATCTCTACAAAAATTTGTCCGGAGATGCCCGCCGTATGCGGTCTCTCTATCGTTATGAAGATGCTGAAGAAAATCTTACATGGGTAACAGAAAGTCTGGGTAACGATTATTTTGAAGAGAATAAAATACCTAAAGACAGACAAAAAGAATTTGTCCAGTTCGTTATGGGAAAAGAAAACCTGCTTACTTCTATTAAAGCAAGGAATATTGCAGCTGTAGAATTTGCACTTTCGCGCTATGCTCCCGATTTCATAAAACTTCTTGATCAGAAAGGCCCGTGAAGCAAAAACTACTTTTTATACTCTTTTTTATCAGTTATAGTTGTATTACAGCACAAACCTTTGTTTCAGGAAAAATACTGAATGAAGAAGATTTTCCCTTGCCGGGTGTTCAGATTTTCAATATGCAGAACAAAAAAGCAGTTTATACAGATGCAGAAGGTGGGTTCAGGATTGAAGCTTCTATAGGAGATGAATTAAGAATACTAACAAATCAATACAATCGTAGAGAAATAATTGTATCTGAATCTACTCTGAAACAGGAGCAAAAAATAAAAATGAATCTCTCTGTACGGGAAATCGCCGGGGTAAATATTTTCTCTAAATCACAGATAGAGAATATGAAGAATAAAATTGGCGTTCCCGGACCACCTGAAAAGCCGAGAGAAGAAGTTCCTACTCTAAAAAATTCTGTGAAAATTCCTATAATCCCAATTGCTGTTGCCATAGATCTTAATAAGATTTACAAACTTGTTTCCGGAGATGCCCGGAGAATGAAAGCCTTATATAAATATGAAGACCAGCAGGAATACCTTACGAAACTGGCAATGCTGCCAGGGGATGACTTCTGGGAACAAAGTGGAATTCCTTTGGAAAAGCGTACAGAGTTTATACAATATCTTATAGGCAAAAAAATCATCAGCGGAAAGCCTTCCAAAGAACAGCTGGAACTGGCAGCTTTGCCTTTTACAGAAGAATTCAGAAAACCAAAATCCAATCCATAATATGAGGTCAATTCTATTTTTTATTCTTATTGCTATTCCATGGAGCATCCATTCACAAAGTCTTCTGATAGGTAAAGTTATGGATGAAAACGGAAATGCAATTCCCAATGCATTTATTATTAATATGAGAACCAATCAAAACCTGCTTGCTGATGACTATGGTGTCTTTAGTATCAATGCTAAAGAGGGAGATGAAATAAGGGTGCTTGCAAACAGATTTGAAAGACAAAGCAAAATACTAATAGCTGATGACTTCAAAGGAAAATTCATGATCAGCTTACTACCTCGCATTCAAACCATAGAAGAAGTAAAAATTGGGTACAAACCAACAGGACATTTGGAAACTGATTTAGGAAAATTATACAGGGATAAAGAGTTAGAAGATCTCAAAAAAAAGCTGACAATGGCCCTCAATATGGCTCCTGACCCTAACGAAATTATGCCCACCCTGCGCATCCCTTCTACTTTTAACAATCAAATTCCCCTTAGCGGAGCCAGCATAGTCATTGACATTTTTGGAAAAAGAAACAAACCTAGAAAAGTGAAGAATGATCCAGCAATGCGTATGATAAATAATGTCGGAACTATTTACAGCACCATAGGTACTCAGTTTTTTGAAAGTCTTGGTATTCCTAAAGATAAGGTAACTGGCTTTATTGTTTTCGTACTGAAAAAGAACAATCTGGAAAAAGAGCTTAAAGAAAACAATTACAATATTATCCGTAATGCCATGAGCGAGAATGCTGCATTTTTTTTAAAAGGATTACAACAAAAATCTGTAAATTAGACAGATATAACACCAAACCAATGAAAAGTTACATCACCGTAGGCATTGCAGCATTAGGTCTTATTATTGCCGCAGCATTTCTGGGAAATGCAATTAAGAACAGAAATAAATCTCAAAACACCATATCTGTAACCGGGTTAGGAGCAAAGAAATTTACTTCCGATCTTATCACATGGAGTGCTTCTTTTTCCAAAAGTGGCTATCAGCTACAGGAAGCATATAATAATCTGGCAGCAGACCGTCAAATGATTCTGGATTACCTGAAATCAAAAGGCGTGAAGTCAGAAGAAATTGTATTTTCTGCTGTAGACATTCAGAAACAATATGCGCAGGTTACAGATGCTAACGGCAGTTACCGACAAGGAGAATTTGCAGGCTATAACCTTACCCAGTCTGTTTCTATAGAATCTAAAGAGGTTGGTAAAATAGAAAACCTGTCCAGAACAGTTACCGAAATTATTAATAAAGGGATAGAACTTACTTCTTCCCAACCGATGTATTTTTATACCAAGCTTGCCGATGTAAAGCAACAAATGATTGCCGATGCAACCAAAGATGCCAGAGAGCGGGCCAAGAAAATTGCAGAAAATGCAGGTTCCAGCCTCGGCAGTCTGAAAAAAGCCAGCATGGGGGTTATACAGATTACTGCACCTAATTCCGGAGAAGACTATTCATGGGGCGGAGCATTCAATACATCTTCCAAAGAAAAAGAAGCCAGCATTACCATAAAATTAGAATATCAGGTAGATTAAATAACAAAGAGATCCGAACATAAAATTCGGATCTCTTTGTTATATCATTCATTTAATTAAATCAGAATAAATCAACAGCGGTAATACTCTTATCGTGTTTGGTATAGTCAACGGGTCTTTTTGCAAAGAAATCATCCATAGCATTGGCGAAAACTTCTTCTTCAAACCAGATCATTGGTTTGTATTCTTCAGAAGTAATATTATATCGGGTTGCCATATTAATCTTTTTCAGGCTGTCATCTACTCTGTACTTCATAAAGTTCAGTAAATCATTCTTTGAGAATGCAGTTAATTCTCCCTGCTCAAAAATCCAGTCAAGAATTTCACTTTCCAACATTACCGAATCATCTACCAATTTATAAATATCTTCAATATCCGAATCTGTTAACAGATCTGGCTGCTCCTCCCGTATTTTATTAATCAGGAATATTCCTGCGTTTGCATGTACCTGTTCATCCACAGATGTCCATGCAATAATATTGGAAACATTTTTCAGATGTCCTCTAAACCTTGTAAAAGATAAAATAATAGCAAACTGTGAGAATAGTGATACATTCTCAATCAGAATACTAAACAGAAGGAGTGAAGAAACATATTCCTTCGGCGTTGTAGAATTAGCATGTTTCAGAACACCTGACAAAAAATCAATCCGTTTTTTTATTACCGGTACTTTTACCAGATCCAAAAAATTATCATTATACCCTAGCACTTCTAATAATCGGGAATAAGCTTCGGAATGTCTAAATTCACATTCTGCAAAAGTTGCTCCAAGGCCGTTTAGTTCAGGCTTCGGAAGGTGATTGTAAAGATTTCCCCAAAAAGTTTTAACCGAAACCTCTATCTGGGCAATTGCTAAAAGTGCATTTTTCACTGCATTTTTCTCATGTGTCTCTAGCTGAGAATGGAAGTCTTGAATATCGGCCGTAAAATCGACTTCGGAATGCACCCAGTAGGATTTATTGATGGCTTCAATAAACTGAAGTACTTCAGGATAATCAAAAGGTTTATAACTTACTTTTTTATCAAAAATTCCCATGTAAATATATTTTTAAAATGAATAAATTATGTTTTGGTAATCGGATCAGAATACACCTGTACTTTGGATTATTATTACAACAATCATTATTCTGTTCTGAATGTGTTTTACAAAATTCGAAAAAAACAACCTCCGCAAAAAGGAACTTTTCACAGCCCTATTTATGAAGTTATCCACAAACATCGAGGATATATAACGAACCCAACTTTAATACATTTTTTATTGGGAAAGCCTAAAGAAACGTCACCCAGTTGTTAAACGAAAAACAACAACTACTTGCTAACAAAAGCACTAAAACATAAACAACAAGGTTACAGGAAAGATTTATTGATGCTTTTAAATGTTTTTAATTACAGTTATAGGCCTCTGAAAACTATAATTTGTCCTGTAAAAAATGTGAGCTCAATTTCAAAACAGGCAAAAGCTTATAGAAGTATCTGTAAATTATTTTCCCACTTCCTTTTCTATAGCGTATATCCTAAAAGTTATATTTAGTAAAAATACCCACATTTTCCAACGTTTTTTTAGTGTTATTCCATTGATCTAAATTAATAGCAACACCGTAACTCAACTTTTTTTGCTTCAGTCCCAGTCGAAAGAACTGCAGCCCTCTCTGATAACCATCAAAATTAAGATTGGCAATAGCTAAAACATTAAAATAAGCCTGTAAATCATCATTCAGATAAGGTGCATATTCTGCGGAGATTGATTGTTCCAAGGTAAATCCTTTTTGATAAGTGGCACCCACAGAATAGGAAAACGAATAAGTTGGTTTTGCAATCCGGTACTGAGCAAAGGCTGTAAAAAAAGCTCCCGGATTTTTCATCCCAAATCCTGCATGAAACGAAACTTTCTTTGTCAGATTATAGGATACTGTATTTCTGATGAAAAATATATTTTCCTTGTCCTTGGTATATTCTGTATCGAATAGGGTGAGATTATTGATTTTTAGTTTATCATTAACCTGATAACTTATATTATGCAGATATGTGTATGATCGATGCCCCAAAACAATATCGGGTGTATATGTTAATTGCTGTGCTTTTACCTGAAATAAAGGCAATGCAAATAGTGCTATTGCCATATGTTTAATCGTCATTATTTTGCTCTCTTTATTTACGGGAGCAAAACTAGATCGAACATAAATGATAAAAATTAAGATATCTTAAGAACGGTCTGCAATATGTTTTTTACGTAAAGCACTTAGATATTCTATCGTAATTCCAAGATAAGACGCTATCATATATTGTGGAAAACGCTGCTCTATATCCGGATAACTGTTTACAAATGTCCGATATCGGGTATAAGCATCAAACCTCATATTTTCAAACGTTCTTTCCTGCAGAATAAGATAAGCACCTTGCATCTTCAATCTCCAGAACTCAGATATTTTAGGGACTTCTTTATATAACAATTCAAGATTATTCTTATGAATCTGAACAAGTGTAGTATTCTCAACTGCCTGAATATACATTCGAGAGGCACTTTCACTCAGGTAACTGTACAAATCATTAATCCACCAGTTTTCAATTCCGAGTTGTGCCGTATGCTCACGGCCATCTTCATCAGTATAGTAAGAATGCAGGCTTCCTTTTGCAATAAAGCGCATATGTCTGGAAACCTGTCCCGGCTGGATCAGATAATCCTTTTTATCCAGTTCTTTTATTTCCAATTTGGGGATAATAGCATTAATATCCGTTTCATCCAGAGGAACAATCTCTTTAAAATGTGCTATTAACTGTCCAATAATTTTATCCATTCAGAAAATTCTCAAAATTAAAAGAGTAAATTTAAGTAAATATTGTAGTCATTAGGCAGCTAAAAATATTTAATAGCCCATCCTTATTACGTTTCAGAGTAATCTACAAAAATAACAGATCGTTTTTCAGATTTGCTATTTCTTATATTTACATATAAAAGCTTAGGCTTTACTACAATTTGCCCGGGAGTTCTCGGAGAATTCTTCGGAAAACACATTGATTTCCCGAAGGTCTATCCAATATGTTAGCAAATTATTTAATCATATTTGCTTTTATTTCCCCATATATTTTTAGTGTTACAGGCGTATCTACTCCCAGTTCTTTACCATAATTAATAACTGCTCCGCCAAATAATTCCAGCTCATTATTCCCTTTATCTGAATGAACATCAAGCTGTAAAGAAGTAGGCGTCTCCGGAGGGAATCCAGCTGCTTTTTCCATTGTTTTAGCAACAATATCTTCTGGCAAGTAAATACTTTTAGCTTTGACAATCAGTTTTATCTCTTTCATAATTTCTACTGCTTGTTGATTCTGATCTTTATTGGTACAAACCGACCCTATTGAAGAATTATGCCAGGCTGTGACTAGCCCAAAACTGGCAATAAAAATAAATTTTTCCCAAATATCTGTCAGCGGATTATCTTTAAAATTATATTTAATATTACTTTCCTCCAATAAACTAATTATCCAGTCAATATCTGCAGATGTATGTTGAGGATCACGTCCAAATATAAGAGTTCCGGATTTACCTTTATGCTCTACAATTCCTTTTTCCTTAATGTGTGACGCTACATAAATACAAGATGGTAAAATCACATGATCCGGAATAATTTTTCGTATTCTGTCGTATATATCCGCACCATTCATCATTGGAAACAGAATCGTATCCGGTGTAATTACCCGAATAAGCTGCTGACAGATATTTTCCAGATCATATTCTTTTACACAAATAAATATCAGATCCGGATTTTTGATATCAGCAATATTCTGCAATACAGCATTTGGCCTGGTAACAGCATTATCATGCTCCGGAGAAAGTAATGTAAGTCCTTTTTCTTTTACTACATTGTAAGTTGCTCCTCTGGCAACAAATGTTATTTCATGTTTTTCCGTCGTTTCATTTATCTGATTCATTTTAAAACCAAAGTAGCCTCCAACACCTCCCAGACCTATTACAACGATATTTTTCTTACTCATATTTTTTTGATAAATATCTGTATTATGTAGCATAGTATTACTTGACAAATGCAAAGAAATTACTGGTTACACACTTTCCCGCCTGATCCGGCTAAGTGAGCTGTCTTTAATTCCCAGATAAGAAGCAATAATTTTTAACGGAACATGCTGAAAGATATTAGGTTTCTGCTGTAATAAATTCATGTATCTGGTTTTCGCTTTCTGACTGGACATCGCAATAAGCCTGTCATTAATAGCATAATAATTAATCACAAACAAAAGCCTGCTAAACTCTCTGAATTCGGGAATATTATGAAAATTAGACTGCACATTCTCCAGTCCGGTTTCCCAGAAGGTACATGGTGTCACCGTCTGATATATTTCTTTTGTAGGCTGTTGCCTGAAAAATGATAAAAAATCGTTAACAAAGCAAGGAGCTTCATATATATTTGTGGTAACTTCTTCATTATCCTCATTCAGAATATAAGAGCGTACATATCCCTTCTCCAGAAAATAAGTCTTGGTACTGATACTGTCTTTGCCCAGTAAAATTAAATTCTTGTCCAGCTCAAAATGATTAAATGTCTCCGTTATCTTCTCGACAACCTCTTTTTTTATAGTGAACAATGAATGGAAATAATCATTGATAACCGATTTACTCATAAATTTCAAATAAATAAAAATAGTTTGGATAAAATACCTTTAAGAATGAATCAGAGGAACTTTGCCAATTCTTTTATACCTTCTTCCAGCTGCTCTTCCGAAACGGCTCCGTAGCTGAGGCGTATACCTCTGTCACGCGGATCCTGCTGATAATGGTCCAGTGCTACAATACGAATACCTTTCTTCTTCAGTACTTCCGACACGGTCTCCCAGTCGACCTGTTTTTTAGGCATTATCCAGAATGCCAGTCCACCTTCCGGAATATGATAGTCTGCTTTACTTTTCAAATGTTTTGTAAGCAATTCAGCTGCGAAATCTCTTTTCGCTTTATAAAAATGGGTTGCCTTTTTCAGATGACGCTTAATTGTACCATCATTAATCAATTGCAATACGGCCTGCTCCATAATTGTATCTCCCTGTACATCTATAATCTTTCTCAGAGCTCCCACCCGTTCCAGAAGTTCTTTATTGTTACTGATCAAATAACCTATTCTTAGCGCCGGTGCAACAACCTTACTCATTGTCCCTATGTACACATAGTTTTTGAGTTCTGTATAACTGGACAAAGGTAAAACTGGGCGATAGCCAAAATGGAATTCATTATCATAATCGTCTTCGATGATACTAAATCCAAATTTATTTGAAAGACGTATTAGTTCAAGTCTTCTTTGTAAGCTCAACGTTACTGTTGTAGGGTACTGGTGATGCGGAGTTGTATAAATTGCCCTAATCTTCTTACCCGACTGTAGATGCTTTGCTACCTCATCGGTAATAAGTCCGTCTTTATCCACATTAACAGGCAATATTCTGGCCCCTGCACTTTCAAAAGCTTTCCATGCCGGTTTATATCCAGGTTCTTCAACAATTACATAATCTCCTTTTTCAAACAATGAATGCGCAGTAAGATACATCGCCATCTGACTTCCCCGCGTAATACATACTTCATGCTCACTAGCCTGCATCCCACGCTGATGATTAGCCATCTGTACAATAGCCTTTCGAAATTCAGCATCTCCGAATTCATCCCCATAGCCCATCATCTGCCATCTTCCCTTTCTGCTAAAAATTTGTCTGTAAGCCCTTGCCAACTCTGCAACAGGAGCAATTTTACTATCTGGGTGCCCGTCATCAAAATTAATCCTGAATATATTTTTCTCGCTTTTCTCAATTACAGAATCATGCTTTGGTTTTGCGGTGTTAGATAAAACCGGGAGAATATCCGATACAAAGGTTCCCCGCCGTTCTTTAGAAACCAGCCATTCTTCATTCAACAGAACATTCAAAGCTTCTACTACTGTATTCCGATTTACTTTCAGATCCTGCGCCAGTTTACGACTGCCTGGCAAAGCTGTTCCCTGTTTCAGCCTTCCGGATTGTATATCTTCTATTATCGCATCAGCAATCTGAAGATATATCGCTTTATCAGACTGATGGTCTAATTGTATTTCTAATTTCCATGGTCTCAACATCTGGACTATCTTATTTTATAAAAACTGTATCATTTCAATAGTCCAAATCTACAATACTTTTGTTAAGCAATAATGCAAAAACACAATTAATATTATCAATCATGTCAAAATCAGAAGAAACAAAACAATTCAGCTCCAAAGACTTTCACCAGACTTTTGCAAGACCAGTCTATGTAAAGCCAACACATGTTATCCACAAGAATGTGGAAAATGAAGGGGTTCACAATCAGTTTTCTACAGAAAGAAAACATCCTGTATTTTTCGTAGACCTTCCCAGTAAAAATGTAAGCATGACTATTGGAGGTTTGTTACCTGGTCAATTGACCAATCGTCACCGTCATACTTATGAAACTGTACTTTATGTAATAGAAGGAAAAGGATGGACAGAAATAGAAGGTGAGCGGGTGGAATGGGAAGCCGGAGATGCTGTCTATATCCCATCATGGGCTTGGCACAGACACCAGAACACGAGCGATACAGAATCTGCAAAGTACATTGCCTGTGAAAATGCTCCACAACTACAAAATCTTGGTGTAGCTCTTCGTGAGGAAGAAGGAAGAGATTTATAATCCACATAAAAAAACGAAATGAAAAATACTTTATTCAAAGGTGTTATAGCATACCCTATAACTCCGTTTGACGAAAATGAAAAGGTGAATATTCCGTTATTCAGAAAATTAACCGAACGCCTTGTAACATCAGGATCTCATGCTATTGCCCCATTAGGAAGTACAGGAGTATTACCTTATTTGTCCGATGAAGAGAAAGAAGCCGTAACTGAAGCTACTATTCAGCAGGTTGCCGGACGTGTTCCTACATTGGTTGGTGTATCTAATCTGACAACAGAGAAAACTGTATATCATGCACAATTTGCAGAAAAATCCGGAGCTACAGCTGTAATGATTATCCCTATGAGCTACTGGAAACTCACCGATGACGAAATTGTAGAACATTACGATGCTGTGGCCTCTAAAATATCTATTCCTATTATGGCCTATAATAATCCGGCAACTAGTGGTGTAGACATGTCTCCTGCTCTATTAAAGCGATTACTGGAAATCCCAAATGTTACCATGATCAAAGAAAGTACGGGAGACGTACAACGCATGCATTATTTAAGAAAAGAACTGGGCGAGGAAGTTGCTTTTTACAACGGCTCCAATCCTCTGGCTCTGGCTGCATTTTCTGCAGGCGCCAATGGCTGGTGTACAGCTGCCCCCAATCTTATCCCCGAACTGAATGTGGAACTGTATAATGCTATACAAAATAATGATTTGAAAAGTGCACAGCAGCTCTTCTATCAGCAACTGGATCTACTGAAATTTATAGTAGCCAAAGGTTTACCAAGAGCTATTAAAGCCGGACTTCATATTCTGGGTGAAGATGGCGGAACCCTAAGAAGTCCGCTAAAACCTTTGACAGAAACAGAAACAGAGGAACTCAGACTTATTCTTTCCCATATCCAGACCCCTGTTACAACTGCTGAAAAAGCCTTATAGGAAGCACTTTTCGCCTTTTATCATTTTTTAAGAAGCGCTAAACTATTCTTAAAAGTGTTAATTTACAGTTAAACAGCGGGTTAAGCGCATACAGGTAATAAAAATTCTTTGTAGGTTCGCAGTACTAACATTAAAACAATAGTACAATGAAAAACACGTTAATGGCATTATCACTAGTTCTTGGACTAGGTTATGCAACTGCACAACAAACAACTCCAGCACAGAAAAAGTCTGAACCTGCTAAAAAGGAAATGAAAGGACATGAATCGGCTAAAAAGGCTGAAAAGAAGGCTGAAAAAACAGCTCCTGTGAAGCAGGAAAAAGCTCCCGTAAAGAAGTAAGAACAGTTTAATTAATGATAAGTCCCGGAATATCCGGGACTTATTTTTTATAAATATTATCTGTAGATCTGTAAACTTACCCAACCACCAGGCTTAAAGCTGATAACCGTTTTGTCTGTATTCAGAATCTCTGCTTTTGCATTTTGGCTATCTGCAAGTTGTATTTTTCCATTTGGCAGCTTAACATTCATGATTCCACCTTTTTCAGAAAATAACTTCACAGTAATAAGTTTTTCGTTATCGATTTTGCCACTTACCAACACCGCACCTTCCGCACGCAAATTAGTAAAACTTACATTTTTCCAGTCTTTGGGGATTGCCGGAAAAACTTCTATATATCCCTGTCGGCTCTGTAATAATAATTCGTGTACTCCCTGAGCAAATGCAAAATTCCCTTCCAATGTGAACGGACGGTACGTAAATCCGGAATATTGTCCTCCTTTCTGGTCTCCATTCAGGTGAAAACTATTAGGGGAACAAAAATTAGAGGCAAATATCTGTAATTGTTTTACCGCTTTCTCTGCCTGATAAGCTCGTGCATACAATGTAGACATCCATGTAAAAGAATAACCTACCCAGGCACGAGTTCCCAGCTTTTCAATATGCTGAATGGACTTATCCACAATTTCTTTGTCTTTAGACCTATTTACGTCCAGTAAGGCCAAAGGATAAACAGCCATATAAGGAGAGAAATGTCTGTGAGATGATTCCATACTCTGTCCGGGTGCTACTGTAAGCCCCGTTTCATTTATATTATAATCAGGCAGCTCTCCTAATATTTTTTTCCAGTGCACAGCTTCATCCTCTTTACCGGAAGCTTTTGCTATTTCCGAAGCCGCAGAAAACAGAAATCGTGCTAACGAAAGGTCATAATTGGTCCAGTCTTTAAACCATGCATTAACAGAATTATCATTGTATTCCGGGCTCGAGCTTAACGGTAATTTTCTCACACCATCTTTCAGGCGGGTAATATTCTCCATATAAATGGCTGCATCGTGAACATAGGGGTAAGCTTTTTGCTGAAGAAAACGATTGTCCATAGAATATTTCCACTGCCAGTAAAAGTACTGGGCACACCATGCACTTACTGTAGGAGAAAGCGAGTATTGAATCCATCCGCCCATAGGATCACCGTTTAATGTAACAACTCCCGGAACATTCAGTCCATCTACGCCGAAATACTGTTTAGTATATTGTAAGCTTACCGGTCTTATCTTCCATAACCAGTCTGTAAAAGATACTGCTTCCTGCAAGTGATTCCCTGTATAGGCAGGCCAATAACTAAGCTGAGTATTTAAATCGTTATGAAAATCACCCTTCCATGGTGGCAAACTTCCATTATCCGCTGTCCACACCGCCTGTAATGTAATCGCTGGTGCTCCCTTACGACTTATGCTTCCCAGTTTGTATAATTCCAGATAATATTGCTTTTCAATCAATTCATCCGGAAGTTTTACTGAAGATTTACTCCAGAAATCCTTCCACCATTTTGCATGACTTTTCCATTCACCGGAATTCGTTATTGATTGCTGAGGTAAAGAAAGCGTGGCAGACTGGTTATCGGAAATTGTCCAACTCCCCGTTAGTTTATCTTTTCCTATTTTCTTCCACCTTACCAAAACTTCGAAAAACCTTCCGTTATAAGTAGGCTGATGATAACGTATTGTATGCTCTTCTTCCGTCACGTTTCCTTTGGTATAGCCTAACTTACCAAGACCTTCACCAGCATGACTGTTATCACTCTCTGCTGCTGCACCTGAATTATAATTATGCACATCAAGTTTTGGTAACAGATCATTCATTAAGTTTTCATCAGTAATGTGATCAAAGCTAAAATATCCTGCCTGCTGCGTTGCGTGTATATAACTCTGGAAAACTACTCCGGAACTAAATTTGACGCTATGCAATGCCGTTGCAATCTCCAACTGATTTGAGATCACTGTTCCTAAACCCTTTATATCAAATTGTAAAGCTGCGGCAGGTAATTTTGTGGGATATGGCGTATTATCGTATGGCCAGTCCCCTATCTTCTGAACAGGCTTATAGTCATTCTTCAGAACCTGCTGCTCAACCCACTTAAAATTTAGCTTGGAAATATCCAGGGCTTTTCGTTCATCCCACAAATCTGCTCTGTCTAAAGAAAGTCTTAGCTTTCCGTTTTTCTCCCAGGCCAGAGAACCCAGCATTCCATTGCCTAAAGGAATACCTTCATCCCAGCGGGTCGCCAGTTTTGTAAACTCAAGCCGATGCTGAGGTAAAGCTTGAGCTTTGATATTCGGGGCTATAAAAAAAATAAAAATAAGGGTACTAAACAGAAAAAGACTCTTTTCTGCGGTTACAGAAAGCAACATTCTGCCACCAGAATCGGAGGGCGGTTTTCGCATGGTTAATAATGGTATAAAAGTTTTTACTAAACTATGAAATTATTTTTAGCGCATCATTATTAAAACACTAAATGAAAAGCATAAAGTCCTGTGAATTAATTTTTTAAATTATATTTACAAAAAAACAATATAACCAACCATGAAAAACACACTAACCTTATTATTATTTTGCCTGCTGGGAACTCTATTCCCCTACGCCCAGACCAAAGTATATGTTTCTTCCGGCGGAAGTGATAATAACCCCGGAACTATAACCAAGCCTTTCAAAAGCCCGGAACGCGCTGTACAGGAAATTGAAAAAGCAAACGGAAAAGCATTTATTATTTATTTAAGAAAAGGTATTTATTATCTTCAGAAGCCCATTGTACTGGATAATAAAACATTAAAAACTAAGTCTCTTTTAATAAGCTCCTATCCCGGAGAGCAGGCATTTATAAGTGCCGGACAATTATTAAAGACTGATTGGAAGCCTTATAAAAATGGTATTTATGCTACAAGTATTCCACAAGACATAAACTTTGAAAGACTTTATGCTGATGAAAAACTGCAAATACTGGCCCGCTATCCTAACTTTGACCCCAATGCCAAGATATTCAACGGAACCTCAGCAGATGCTATAGCACCAGAACGTGTGCAGCAATGGAAGAATCCTGCAGGAGGCTATGTACACGGACTTCATTCCGGAGAATGGGGTGGATTTCATTATCGGATAACCGGTGTTGATGAAAAAGGCAATCTAAAACTGGAAGGTGGCTGGCAAAATAACCGGCCTTCACCTTTGCACAAACAATTCCGTTTTGTGGAAAATATCTTTGAAGAACTAAATGCTCCCGGAGAATGGTTTGCTGATAAAGAAAAAGGAATGCTTTATTATTATCCACCTAAAGGAATAAACCTTTCCCAAACTAACATAACAGTTTCCCGATTAAAAAACAGCATCGAAATAAAAGGCACAGAAGGATCACCATTATCGGGTATAGAAATAAAGAACATTGGTTTCTTGCATAATGAGCGAAGCTTTATGGATACCAAAGAGCCTCTTTTGCGAAGCGACTGGACCATCTACAGAGGTGGAGTTATATTTATGGAAAATACCCGGAATATAAAAGTAACCGACTGTCAGTTCACAGATGTAGGTGGCAATGCTATTATGCTAAGTGGTTATAATAAGAACAACATCATCAGCGGTAATCATATTAGCGGAGCTGGCGCCAGCGGAATTGCCTTTGTAGGAGAAACAGATGCCGTACGTTCCCCTTCTTTCCGGTATGAAGATTATGTACCTTATGGACAACTGGATAAAACATCCGGCCCTAAGGCCAATCATTATCCACAGCAATGTATTGCGGAAAATAATCTTATCCATGATATAGGCAAGATTGAAAAACAGGCCACAGGTATACAAATTGATATTGCGGCTAATATCACAGTGAGACATAACAGTATATACAATACGCCAAGAGCTGGTATTAATATTGGCGACGGTGCTTTTGGCGGACATATTCTGGAATTTAATGACGTATTCAATACAGTACTGGAAACCGGAGATCATGGCGCTTTTAATTCCTGGGGAAGAGATCGCTTCTGGAGCCCTGACAGAAAATATATGGACAGCATTACCACTGTTCACCCAGAATTGATCTTACTGGATGCCATTCAAACTACTGTTATCCGAAACAACAGATTCCGCTGTGATCATGGTTGGGATATCGATTTGGACGACGGATCTTCCAATTACCATATTTACAACAATGTGATGCTGAATGGCGGACTCAAATTCCGCGAAGGTTTTAAGCGTAAAGCCGAGAACAACATTATGATCAACAATAGCTTTCATCCGCATGTATGGTTTAAAAACAGTGATGATTATTTCACTCGTAATATCGTAATGACACCTTATGCTCCAATTGGGATGAATGACTGGGGCAAAAATATAGACTACAACCTTTTCCCGGACTCAAAAGCCTTACAAGCTGCACAAAAAAGAAATACTGACCAACATAGTATCTCAGGAAATCCTGATTTTATCAATCCACAAATTGGCGATTACAGAGTAAAGAACAATTCCCCAGCTCTTCAAGTTGGCTTTAAAAATTTCCCAATGGATCAATTTGGTGTACAGATTCCGCGATTAAAGCAAATTGCTGCCAAGCCAGAGTTGCCAAAACTGATAAGCAGTACTGAGAACAATAAAAGCATAGCAAGCATTGATTTTCTAAATGCTACAATAAAGTCGGTAGAAGGTCTTGGTGAAAGATCTGCTTTTGGCCTGCCTGATGAAAACGGTGGAATCATTGTAAAACTGGACGCAAATAGCCCGCTAAAAAAAGCAGGGTTACAGGAAAAAGACGTAATAAGAACGATGGACGGCACCGAAATAAAAAAAGCAAGTGATTTGCTGAACGTTTATCAGGCTTCTAAATGG
Organism: Elizabethkingia sp. YR214; assembly: GCF_003058195.1. GTDB lineage: Bacteria > Bacteroidota > Bacteroidia > Flavobacteriales > Weeksellaceae > Elizabethkingia. Next base: position 26,338 of record NZ_QBUH01000008.1, on the reverse strand, counting down.
AAAGGACAGGTAAAAGTAGAGGCAATGCGCAATCAGCAAACACTACAAGTCAATCTGTTATTGAAATAAGAAAGCACTACCCAACTTTTTGAAAAATAAGATGGCCGGATATTTCTTCCGGCCATTATCTATTATATACTACATTTCTTATTACAATGACTTGCAGTTTTGAGCATATTGTCCTGATTGTACACATGCACTTAGCTTTTCACACCACAACAGTGTTCTGCACCCGCAGTTATAAGGCATTCCTTCACCAGGAGCCTCGTCTACAGTAACAAGATGAGCATTACATCCACCTGTAAAAGTTCCGCCGTGAATTTCTTTAAGATTATTTCTTGAAAGTTTTTTTAGATTTTTCATATTGTTTTATTTTATTTGGTATTAAATATTTTATTGTGTGAATTGATTATTTTGCTCTTTAAATTTGATGAGCTTTATCTAATTGATTTCTAAAATAAAAACCGATTCAAAAGTATTGAGTCAGCTTCTTTTCTACAGACCAGTTTCGCATTGTGCCTTAGGAATCTGATTCGAGTGAACACAAGCTCCCATTCCTGGACACCATCTCAGTCCTCTGCATCCGCAATCATATGGCATACCAGGTTCCGGCAGCTGATCTCCGGGAACCCAATGAGCTTCGCAGCCACCTATACCACTTCCGCCGCCGCCAATAATAGCACCGCCATGAATTTCTTTAAGATTTGTTCTTGAAAGTTTTTTTAGATTTTTCATATTGTTTTATTTTATTTGGTATTTTACTGATTATTTGTTCCCGGGTCCATCCATGCACAAGTAGGCTGCATTTTGTTCGGGCATAATTGATCACACGGGGTTGGAACTTGCTCTCCTTTTACATAGCAAACTCCCCATCCATCTGGTAAAGGCTCTCCTCCTCCGATAATAGCTTTAAGCTCTGTCCTTTTAATTTTTTTAAGGTTTTTCATAATATTTTATTTGGTATTCTACTGATTATTTGCTCCCTGGTCTATTATGCACAAAAAGGCTGCGTTCTGTCCGGACATAACTGGTCGCATGGAGTAGAAACTGGCTCTCCATTTACAAAGCAAACTCCCCAACCGTCTGGTAAAGGCTCCCCTCCTCCAATAATAGCTTTAAGCTCTGTTCTTTTAATTCTTTTAAGGTTTTTCATAATGTTTTATTTGGTATTTTATTGATTAACAAGTGTAAATGGCAGTTTAACAAGATCTATAACATTTTCACCCTGCCTGTTCTTTCCGGCAGTCCATTTTGTTGTTCCGATTTTCTTTGCTGCATTCTCAACTTCTTTATTAAAAATTTCGTTCTCTCCGTATGCAGAAACATTTAGTACCGTCCCATCATCATCAACTTTAATAATAATTTTGGTTTCAAGTTTCTTAGGTTGTCCTTTCAGAGATTCTTTATTCACATTTTTTTCCACAAGCTGAAGAAAAGCTCTGTTTCCTTTGGGATACTGAGCCGGAAAACTATTTACCGGTGGTGGAGGTACAGAAGGATCCTGAGGCTGTCTCGCTTCCATTTTATTTTTCACATTCATCTCACTCTGTTTTTTAGCATTCTGAGCAAAACAAATGTTGACAGCAAATAATAAGAAAAAGGGTATTATTTTTTCCATTTATACATACAAATACTATTATCGCTTTAAATCAGTATATAATATTTTCACAAATATGTGAATTATTCTTGAAATAAAAAATGTACATTAGTTTTATTTTTAATTAACTAATGTTTTACACAACTATTTAAACATATGATTAACACAAGCCTTATAATATAAAAATAAGATGAAACTAAACACCAAATTGCGAAAATTAAGAAATTCTGTAAAGCTAAGTCAGGCTGAATTGGCCGAGGCTTTACAAATATCACAGACAGCTTATAACAAATGGGAATCCGGTGCAACAAAACCCTCATTGGATAATATTCTGAAGCTATCACAGTTTTACAATATCTATATTGAAGAACTTATAAATGAAAGCCCCCTCCGTACAGCTGATACTTCAGAAAAAGAAATCAGAATAACGGAAGGGGCTATCTCGGCAATTATCCAAAATCAGAATGAACTAATTGGACTTATCAGGCAGCAGAATGAATTACTTATCCTGCTCTCAAAAGCCTTAAATTAATATTTCAGGTTTGCTTTTTCAGCAATCTCCTGAGTGTTTTTAACAGGAACTATTGTAAAGCCCCATTTATAATTCCTATCAGACGGAATACTGTATTCCGGAAGAGGTTTAGCTCCCCAGCTATTATAACCAGCAACACCCATCTGTTTCATATCCACACATACTTCTATGAAATTTCTTGGTACAATATCATTAATATGGGTCTGGCGCGGACGCAAATCTTTCGCTTTTTCATCAGAATTAGCAGCACGCTCTTCTGAACTAAAATTATTGAATTGATAAGGTCTGTTTTTAGCTTCCTCAGAATCAAAATCTTCTACAGAATTTCTTAAAGCATTAAAGCCTACTGTATCATCAGCAATAATTAACAATCCTGCATTCTTGGTATCTGTAAGAGAAAACCAACGGTTAAATGTTCTGTGCCCATTTTCTTGCGGACGCACATAAGGGAAATACATATCCTCTGCTGTTGTACTATAGATACCGATTCTGGCTCCGGACTGACGATCTGTATAGTTTTCCACAGGGCCATTTCCATAGTACTGAACTTTATTCATAGACTGTGGTAATCTGAAACGCACCCCAATTCGTGGTACTTCCAGTTTGGACGAATTCTCTCTGGCCTTTTTCATTTCCGGAGTAAAGGTTGCCATCTGTGTAGCTTCCGATGTTTCTACATTATTAGCCTCCATCGAAGTTGAGGTAAACTCCACGTTTACCTTCACCACACCATCCGGATAGATCTTATACTGTACTTTATACAGATTACCGGCAGGTAACAGATAAGTTACATTTAGCAGTGCATTATCATTTTCCTTTACAGCATTAACCTCCATTACTTTAAAGTCTTTACTCGACTGTTTCCAAATCTGAAGACGCTTCGGCATCGAACTTCCGTAATCGTTATCATTGGGACCTCTCCAAAAGTTAGGCTGAATCCCAAATCCATTCTGAAAATATTCTTTACCATTAACCTTATAAGAGCTTACAATACCTTTTGCTTTATCAAAAGTTATCACAGCTTTCCCGGCGGTTACAACAGTTATATTTCCTCTTTGGTCCGTTTTTATATTCTGTGATGCAATCCCTGGCTTATAAGATTCTTTTACAATTTCGGAAGGCAATTTGAACTGCCTATGTGCAATATTAAAGTTAGCCGGAACTACTGTGGTTGAAGTTTTTGAATAAACATCAAAATTCACAAAATATTCCTTCCCTTTCTTCAGTAAACTTACCGGAATCTGAACATCCATACTCTGCTGCGCTCCAAGATTCATCGGAACCGTTTTTTCAGCTACATTTTTACCATTTTCAATAATACTATATTTCAGAACATAGTTCTGAGCATTCGTGAAATAGAAACGATTTTTCACACTGAACAATCCTTTGGAAAGGTCCTTTGTCTCAAACCCGAAATTCTGATATACAAACTTAACTTCTTGCATAGCAGGATGCGGAGTCCTATCCGGATGTACAATGCCGTCAGCAACAAAATTTCCGTCACTTGGCATATCTTTACCAAAGTCACCTCCATAAGCCCAGAAATCTTTTCCGTCATTATCTTTTTTAGAAAGTCCATGATCCACCCATTCCCAAATATAACCACCCTGAAGATTTGGATATTTATAAATAGCATCCCATTGCAGATCCAGATTACCACTGGAGTTACCCATTGCATGCGAATATTCTGAAGGAATCACCGGGCGGTCAGACCCCTCTTTCCCGATCTTTTCCAACCAGGCGGCACTTGGATATTGTGGTACATACATGTCCGAGTTATAACCCCAGATCGCTCTTTCATAATTTACCGGACGATTCATAAAATCTTTCTCCCGCTCTTTCAACCATCTGTAGGTTACATCGAAGTTGACTCCATTTCCGGCTTCATTTCCTAATGACCAAAAGCTTACTGAAGGATGATTTTTATTACGCTCAAACATATTGATGGTTCTGTCCAAATGGGCATTCTGCCATTCCGGATGCTTAGCCAGAGATTCTTTCCCATAATACATTCCGTGACTTTCAATATTAGCTTCATCATATACGTAAAGCCCTAATTCGTTACATAATTCGTAAAATTTTCGGGACTGCGGATAGTGGGCTAAACGGACAGAGTTGAGGTTATTCTGCTTCATCAATGTAAAATCCTTCAGCATGATATCTTCTGTTACATAATGTCCGGTTGCCGGGTTGTGTTCATGGATATTGGTCCCTTTAAATTTTATAGGTTGTCCGTTCACCAGAAACAGGCGATCTTTTCTCCCGTTACCTTCTACCTCCTTTATTTCAAATCTTCTGAATCCTACAGTAAACGGGATTACTTCGGTTTGCGTACTCCCCTGCTTCTGTACCGTCATTACCAGTTTATACAGGTTCGGAGATTCTGAAGTCCATGTTGAAACACCCGGAATTTTTATTTCAGGGAATTTATAATCGTTCTCCCCTCTTCCTTTTACACTTACTGTTGCCGAAGCCGAAGCTACAACCTTACCTTTAGCATCAAGCAGCTCATAACCCAGCACAGGGCTAACCGACTTAATCGGTGTATAGTTTGCCTTCTCTATAAGATCCCCATTCCCGTAATTCGCTACAGACATTTCCAACTGAAAGACTCCGTTCTTATAAGTATCATCTAAAGTAGATTTCACTCTGAAATCACGCAGAGATACATTGGGCTGAGACCACAGATAAACATCTCTTTCAATACCACTCATCCTCCAGAAATCCTGTGCTTCCAGATAAGAACCGGTACTCCATCTGAATATTTTAACTGCAAGCTTATTGATACCGGGCTTCACATATTCATTAATCCTGAATTCTGCCGGGTTTTTAGAATCCTCACTATAACCAACTTCTTTACCATTGATATAAACATAAGTACCGGACTTTGCACCACCAATATTCAGAAAAATAGTCCTGTCTTTCAACCATTCTGCAGGAATATCAATATCTCTGCGGTAAACTCCTACAGGATTTTCTTCCGGCATATAAGGTGGAGCCTGTTTGGGCAACCTTGTTTTAGGATCTCTTTCTACAAATTCATAAGGATGGTTAATATATATAGGTGTTCCGAATCCCTGCATCTCCCAATTGCCTGGGACTTTTATATCTTTCCATCCGGAGGTACTGGTAGCAGAATCAGTAATATTTTCAGGTAATTGCTTATAAGCATCAGCAAAATGAAATTTCCAGGTACCATTAAGCGATTTATAATATTTACTATTTTCGAATTTAATATTTAGAGCTTCACCTTTGGAATCATAAGTCATAAAGAGCGTCCGTGGATATTCTTTATTAACCTTTACAATACTGGCATTCTTCCAGTAAGGTAGTTCCTGAGCCTGAATAACGACCGTAACTAATGTGAGGACTCCGACCAGGAGTTCCCTAGAAAAAAAATAATGTCTCATTACATGGTTATTTGAAAGGCTAAAGTATTAATTTCCAATCATAAAATCCAGAAAAAAGACACTTAAATTTTTATTTATTTAAAATAAAATCGTATATTTGCATTTCGTTTTGGGCTTATTTTATTTTTTATAAATCAGATTTTTGATAACTCTTGCGCTATCGCGTGAGGGATTTCTGCGTTTATATACAATATCTAATTTCTCAAAACTTAAAAAAGTATTTTGCATTACGCTGTGAAAAGATATACCAGCGTTGCAGTTAGAAAAATAGACATTCGGAACAAGAAAAAAGATCGACAGGCTATTCTGATGAGCCCAAAAATCAAAGTCTTTCATCTTCAACCTTTCCCATTTGTCTTTCTTTCTGATATTTTTTACAAATCAAAATATTTTTTAACCCTTTTCTAAAACGTTTTATGAGCAAGACACAGACGCCAAAAACTCGGGAAAACCAAAGAATTAACTTCTCCTCTTCCAAAGGGAAAGTTATAACTCCTGATTTTCTGGACATTCAGATCCAGTCTTTCAAGGAGTTTTTCCAGCTTGATACACTGCCGGAAGCTAGATTGGATGAAACTCTTTACAAAACTTTCCAGGAAAACTTTCCTATTACAGACTCAAGAAACCAGTTTGTATTAGAATTCCTTGACTATTTAGTAGATGCACCTCGTTATTCTATCGATGAGTGTGTAGAAAGAGGTCTAACCTACAGTGTACCATTAAAAGCAAGACTTAAATTGTATTGTACTGACCCGGAACACGAAGATTTCCAAACGGTAGTACAAGATGTATATTTAGGTCCGGTACCATACATGACTCCTAGTGGTTCATTTATCATCAACGGAGCAGAGCGTGTTATCGTAACTCAGTTACACCGTTCACCGGGGGTTTTCTTCGGACAAACTTACCACGCAAACGGTACCAAGTTGTATTATTCCAGAATTATTCCTTTCAAAGGTTCTTGGATGGAATTTACAACGGATATCAACAGCGTAATGTACGCTTACATCGATCGTAAGAAAAAATTACCTTTAACTACACTTTTAAGAGCTATCGGTTACGAATCTGATAAGGATATCCTTCAGATCTTCGACCTTGCTGAAGAAGTAAAAGTTTCTAAAGCTGCACTTAAAAAAGTAGAAGGAAGAACATTAGCTGCGAGAGTTTTGAACACATGGTTCGAAGACTTCGTAGATGAGGATACAGGTGAAGTAGTTTCTATCGAAAGAAACGAAATCATCTTGGACAGAGAGACTGTTCTTGAAAAAGAGCACTTGGATCTTATCCTTGAATCTGGTGTAAAAACAATTCTTATCCACAAAGAAAATGGAAACGAATTCTCTATTATCCAGAACACTTTACAAAAAGACCCTACCAACTCCGAAAAAGAAGCGGTAGAATATATCTACAGACAGTTACGTAACGCAGATCCACCAGATGAGGAAACTGCAAGAGGAATTATCGAAAAATTATTCTTCTCTGAGCAGCGTTATTCTCTTGGTGAAGTAGGCCGTTACCGTCTGAACAAAAAATTAGGGTTAAATATCCCAATCGATACTGAAGTTTTAACAAAAGAAGATATCATCGCTATTGTTAGACACCTTATCGAATTGGTAAACTCTAAAGCTGAGGTTGATGATATCGACCACCTTTCTAACAGAAGAATTAAAACTGTTGGAGAACAGCTATCAGGACAGTTTGGTGTAGGTCTTTCCAGAATTGCAAGAACAATTAAGGAAAGAATGAACGTTAGAGATAACGAAATCTTTACACCAATAGACCTTGTTAATGCAAAAACATTAACATCAGTAATTAACTCATTCTTTGGTACCAACCAGCTTTCTCAGTTCATGGACCAAACCAACCCATTATCAGAGATCACTCACAAGAGAAGATTATCTGCACTAGGGCCTGGTGGTTTATCAAGAGAAAGAGCAGGTTTCGAGGTTCGAGATGTTCACCATACTCACTATGGTAGAATTTGTCCGATCGAAACTCCGGAAGGACCAAACATTGGTTTGATTTCTTCTCTAGGTATCTATGCTAAGATCAATAACCTTGGTTTCATCGAAACTCCATATAGAAAAGTAGAAAACGGTAAAGTAGACTTAAATGCTGATCCAATCTACCTAAATGCAGAGGATGAAGAAGCTAAAGTAATTGCTCAGGCGAACGTGGAACTAAGCGACAGTGGAGACTTCGAAACAGACAGAATTATTGCTCGTCTGGACGGTGACTACCCTGTAGTAGAGCCAGGTCAGGTAGACCTTATCGACGTTGCACCAAACCAGATTTCTGGTATTTCTGCATCATTGATTCCATTCTTGGAGCATGATGATGCGAACCGTGCGTTGATGGGATCTAACATGATGCGTCAGGCCGTTCCATTATTAAGACCACAAGCTCCAATTGTAGGTACAGGTTTGGAAAAACAAGTAGCTACTGACTCCAGAATTTTGATTAATGCTGAAGGAACTGGTGTTGTAGAGTATGTGGATGCTGATAAAATTACAATTAAGTACGAAAGAAGCGAGGATGAAGATTTAGTAAACTTCGAATCTGCGACCAAGTCTTATAAATTAACTAAGTTCAGAAAAACCAACCAGAGTACAACCATTACATTGAAGCCTATCGTAAGAGTAGGTGACACTGTAGCAAAAGGACAAGTACTTTGTGAAGGTTATGCAACTGAAAAAGGAGAACTAGCACTAGGTAGAAACTTAGTAGTAGCCTTCATGCCTTGGAAAGGGTACAACTTCGAGGATGCGATTGTAATCAACGAGAAAGTTGTTCGTGAAGACTGGTTTACTTCTATCCACGTAGATGAATATTCACTAGAAGTTCGTGATACCAAACTAGGTATGGAAGAACTAACAGCTGATATTCCAAACGTATCTGAAGAAGCTACTAAAGATCTTGATGAGAACGGTATGATCCGTATCGGTGCTGAGGTGAAGCCTGGTGATATCCTTATCGGGAAAATCACACCAAAAGGTGAATCTGATCCAACTCCGGAGGAAAAACTTTTACGTGCAATCTTTGGTGACAAAGCTGGTGATGTAAAAGATGCTTCATTGAAAGCTGACTCTTCATTAAGAGGTGTAGTTATCAACAAGAAGTTATTCTCCAGAAACATTAAAGACAAAAAGAAAAGAACTGAAGAGAAACTTAAGCTTGAAGAAGTTGAAAACAGATACAAAGAGAAATTCGATGATCTGAGAAATACACTTCTTGAAAAACTTAACATTCTTGTTAGTGGTAAAACTTCTCAGGGTGTGAAAAATGACCTTGACGAAGAACTTATCGGTAAAGGTGTGAAGTTTACTCAAAAGTTACTTTCTAGTGTTGAAGATTACGTAAACGTAAGCGGATCTGACTGGACGGTTGATGCAGATAAAAATGAATTAATCAAACAGTTAATCCACAACTATAAGATTAAGTACAACGACCTTCAGGGTGTTAAGAACCGTGAGAAATTTGCAATCTCTATCGGTGACGAATTACCAGCAGGTATCATGAAGTTAGCAAAAGTTTACATCGCTAAGAAACGTAAACTGAATGTAGGGGATAAAATGGCAGGACGTCACGGTAACAAAGGTATTGTTTCCAGAATCGTTCGTGAAGAAGATATGCCGTTCCTTGAAGATGGTACAGCTGTAGACATCGTTCTTAACCCACTAGGGGTACCTTCCCGTATGAACATCGGTCAGATTTATGAGACCGTATTAGGATGGGCTGGTAAAAAACTAGGATTGAAGTTTGCTACACCAATCTTCGATGGTGCTGAGCTAGATCAGATCACTGAGTACACTGAAAAAGCAGAACTTCCGGCTTACGGAAATACCTACTTATATGACGGTGGTACAGGTGAGAGATTTACACAGCCTGCGACAGTTGGGGTAATCTACATGTTGAAACTAGGACACATGGTTGATGATAAAATGCACGCACGTTCAATCGGACCATACTCATTGATTACGCAGCAGCCGTTAGGAGGTAAAGCTCAGTTCGGTGGTCAGCGTTTCGGAGAGATGGAGGTTTGGGCACTAGAAGCATTTGGTGCATCTAACATCTTGAGAGAAATCTTAACTGTGAAGTCTGATGACGTAATCGGTAGAGCAAAAACTTATGAAGCTATCGCGAAAGGAGAAGCGATGCCTGAACCAGGTATCCCTGAATCTTTCAACGTATTACTTCACGAGTTACAAGGTCTAGGACTAGATGTAAGATTGGAGGAGTAAATTAAAAGATTTAATTATTTAAAAAATTAAGTAACTCCAAATTTGAGAGCGAAAGCTATTTCAAAACTAATTTTTGAATCTTTCAATCTTTTAATCTTTAAATCAAAAAAAACAATGTCAAAAAATAAAACAAGTAGATTTAGTAAAATCACGATTGGTTTAGCTTCTCCAGAGTCTATTCTTCAGGAATCAAGAGGAGAGGTTCTAAAACCAGAAACGATTAACTATCGTACACACAAGCCTGAAAGAGATGGTTTGTTCTGCGAAAAAATATTCGGTCCTGTAAAGGATTACGAATGTGCTTGTGGTAAATATAAAAGAATCCGTTACAAGGGGATCGTTTGCGACCGTTGTGGGGTTGAAGTAACTGAGAAAAAAGTAAGACGTGAGCGTATCGGACACATCAGTTTGGTTGTTCCTGTTGCACACATCTGGTATTTCCGTTCTTTACCTAACAAAATTGGTTACTTACTAGGTTTACCTTCCAAGAAATTGGATATGATTATCTACTACGAAAGATATGTAGTAATCCAACAAGGTATCGCTAGAAAAGCAGATGGTTCCGATTTCGACGAAATGGAATTCTTAACTGAAGAAGAATATCTTGATACTTTAGATACTCTTCCACAAGAAAACCAATACCTGGATGATTCAGACCCTAACAAATTCGTTGCGAAGATGGGTGCTGAGGCTATCGAGGAAATGTTGAGAAGAATCGATCTTGATGCGCTTTCTTATGACCTAAGACACAGAGCACACAACGAATCTTCAAAACAAAGAAGAACTGAAGCATTAAAGAGACTTTCTGTTGTAGAAGCATTGAGAGGTGCTAATACAAGAATGATCAACCGCCCTGAGTGGATGGTAATGCGTGTTCTTCCGGTTATACCACCAGAATTAAGACCACTAGTTCCATTGGATGGTGGACGTTTCGCTACTTCCGACTTAAATGACCTTTACAGAAGAGTTATCATTAGAAATAACCGTCTGAAGAGACTTTTAGAGATTAAAGCTCCGGAAGTAATCCTAAGAAACGAGAAGCGTATGCTTCAGGAAGCAGTAGATTCATTATTCGATAACACCAGAAAATCTTCTGCTGTTAAGTCTGAATCTAACAGACCATTGAAATCTCTTTCTGATTCATTGAAAGGTAAGCAAGGTCGTTTCCGTCAGAACTTATTAGGTAAAAGGGTTGACTACTCTGCTCGTTCGGTAATTGTTGTAGGTCCAAGCTTGCAACTACACGAGTGTGGTCTTCCAAAAGATATGGCAGCTGAGCTTTACAAACCATTTATCATTAGAAAACTAATTGAAAGAGGTATTGTAAAAACTGTAAAATCTGCTAAGAGAATCATCGACAGAAAAGAACCTGTTGTTTATGATATCTTAGAAAACGTAATGAAAGGACACCCGGTTCTTCTGAACAGGGCACCTACCCTTCACCGTTTAGGTATCCAGGCATTCCAGCCTAAGATGATCGAAGGTAAGGCTATCCAACTTCACCCATTAGTAACAACGGCATTCAACGCCGATTTCGATGGTGACCAGATGGCAGTACACTTACCACTAGGTCCTGAAGCGATCCTGGAAGCTCAGTTATTGATGTTAGGTTCCCAAAACATCCTAAACCCTGCGAATGGTTCTCCAATTACGGTACCTTCTCAGGACATGGTATTGGGTCTTTACTTCATGACCAAAGAAGCGCATTCAACAGATACAAACAAAGTAAAAGGAGAAGGCTTAGCATTCTACTCACCTGAAGAGGTAGAGATTGCTTATTCAGAAGGACAGGTATCGTTGAACGCTAAAGTAAAATGCCGTTTACCAGTTAAAGAAAACGGTGAATTAGTAACAAGACTGACTCCTACAACTGTTGGTAGAATTCTTTTCAACCAGATTGTACCAAAACAAGTAGGTTATATTGATGAGTTATTGACTAAGAAATCATTAAGAAACGTTATCGGTAGAATTTTAGATGAAACTGATTTCCCTACTACTGTGAAGTTCCTTGATGATATGAAAGATCTTGGTTACACCAACGCATTCAAAGGAGGTCTTTCATTTAGCCTTGGAGATATCGTTGTTCCTGCTGAAAAGAAAACCATGATTGCTAGTGCTGTTGAAAATGTAGACGAGATTAAGGCGAACTATAACATGGGTCTTATCACCGATACTGAACGTTACAACCAGGTAATCGATGTTTGGACAAATACCAATGCGAAGCTTACTGAAATGATTATGGACAGAATGAAATCTGACCAAGGTGGTTTCAACTCAGTATTTATGATGCTTGACTCTGGGGCGAGGGGTTCTAAGGAACAGATTCGTCAGTTATCCGGTATGAGAGGTCTAATGGCAAAACCACAAAAAGCTGGTTCAGTTGGGGCTGAGATTATCGAAAACCCGATTGTAGCTAACTTTAAGGAAGGTCTTTCCATCTTAGAGTACTTTATCTCTACCCACGGTGCACGTAAGGGTCTTGCGGATACCGCTCTTAAGACTGCCGATGCGGGTTACCTAACTCGTCGTTTGGTAGATGTTGCTCAGGATGTTATCGTTACTGTTGACGACTGTGGTACATTAAGAGGTGTGGAGATTACGCCATTGAAGAAAAATGACGAAATTGTTGAGAAAATCTCTGAAAGGGTATTAGGTAGAGTTTCTCTTCACAATATCTACGATCCTGAAACTGATGAATTATTGGTAGAAGCAGATCAACTTATTGACGAGAAATTAGCGAAGAAAATTGAAGCTGCAGGTATTGAATCTGTAGAAGCTCGTTCTCCGTTAACTTGTGAAACTAAGAGAGGTATCTGTGCGAAGTGTTATGGTAGAAACCTGGCAACAGGTAAGATGATCCACATGGGTGAAGCTGTAGGGGTAATCGCTGCACAATCCATTGGTGAACCTGGTACACAGTTAACATTGAGAACCTTCCACCAAGGGGGTACTGCGGGTAACATTTCTGAAAACCCATCTATCGTTGCAAAACGTGATGGTATCGTAGAAATGGACGAAGTAAGAACCATTAAGAGTGAAGGTGAAAATGGTAACACAACAGATATCGTTGTTTCCCGTTCTACTGAATTCCGTTTGGTAATGGATAACGAAACCAGAACAGTAATTATGACGGCGAACGTACCTTATGGTGCTGAGCTTGCTGTAAAACCTGGTGACAAAGTAAGTAAAGGAGATCTTATCTGTAAGTGGGATCCGTATAACGCGGTAATCATTGCTGAAACATCAGGTAAGGTTGAATACGAAGATATTATTCAAGGGGTTTCTTTCCAATTGGAAATTGACGAACAAACCGGTTTCGAGGAAAAAGTAATCTCTGATTCCAGAAATAAAAAAGCAGTACCTACTCTTAGAGTGGTAGATGCTAAAGGTATTGAGCAGAAATCATACAACCTTCCGGTTGGTGCCCACTTGATGGTTAACGATGGTGAGAAAATTAAGGCTGGTAAAGTCTTAATCAAAATCCCAAGAAAATCTGCTAAAGCAGGGGATATCACCGGGGGTCTTCCAAGAGTTACCGAATTATTCGAAGCTCGTAACCCATCTAACCCAGCGGTTGTTACTGAAATCGATGGTGTAGTATCTTACGGTAAAATCAAGAGAGGTAACCGTGAACTTGTTGTTGAAGCTAAAACTGGTGAGATCAAGAAATATCTTGTAAAATTATCTAACCAGATCCTTGTTCAGGAAAATGACTTCGTACGTGCAGGTTCTCCACTTTCTGATGGATCCGTTACTCCGGATGACATCCTAAGCATTAAAGGACCAACTGCGGTTCAGGAATACTTAGTAAATGAGATTCAGGAAGTTTACCGTCTACAGGGGGTAAAAATTGATGATAAGCACTTCGAGATCATCGTTCGTCAGATGATGACTAAAGTAGAAATCGTTGATGGTGGTGATACTCAATTCCTTGAAGGCAGCCTTGAGCACAAGAATGACTTCATCGAAGAAAACGAAAGAGTATTTGGTCTTAAAGTAGTTATTAACCCAGGAGATTCTAAAGAATTCAAATCTGGTCAGATGATTACTGCAAGAGAACTAAGAGATGAGAACTCTAAGTTGAAGCGTGAAGATCAGGAATTAGTTGAAGTAAGAGAAGCTTTACCAGCTACAGCACAGCCTGTATTACAAGGTATTACAAGAGCAGCTCTTCAAACTAAATCCTTCATGTCTGCAGCTTCCTTCCAGGAAACTACAAAAGTACTTAACGAGGCAGCAGTGTCTGGTAAAGTAGATGATCTGAACGGTCTTAAAGAAAATGTAATTGTAGGTCACAGAATCCCTGCAGGTACAGGTCTTAAGCAATATCAGAATATCATTGTAGGTTCTACAAAGGAATTTGAGGATATAAATTAAAATTAATAATTTGAAATTTGAGATTTGAATTTATTTTTATACTTTCACAATCTCAAATTTTAAATTTTAAACAAAAATAATTAACAAAAATGGACAACAACCAAAATCCACAAGACGGAAACATCAACATTGAACTGAATGAAATGGTAGCAGCTGGTGTTTACGCAAATCTTGCTTTAGTTAATCACTCTCCATCTGAATTTATCTTGGATTTCATCCAACTAATGCCAGGTGTACAGCAAGCTAAAGTTAGATCAAGAGTTATCTTAGCTCCATTACATGCTAAGAGAGTTCTTAATGCGCTTCAGCAAAACATCGCTTCTTACGAACAACAATTCGGAGAAATCAAAGAAGTTGAGCCTTTCGTATTAGGACAAAACACTCCTCAAGCTTAATTAAAGTAACTACTTTAATATATAGGTCCCCGTCTTTCGACGGGGATTTTTATTTGATGAAAATTTAATCCACCAAGCCTTTGGCAAAGCTTTTATATGTTTTACCTTTGATAAAATTTTATGTTAATGAAGAAGTTTCTTGTTATAGGCTGTTTAATGTTAGCTGTTTTAGGCTACTCGCAAAAGCCTGCAGTGGATACAACACAGGTTGTAATATCCGGAAGAACAAACGCTCCTGAAACCCTGCAAAAACCTTATGTAATTCTTATTTCTGCAGACGGATTCCGATACGATTATATGCAGAAGTATAATACTAAGAACTTATTAAACCTGGCTGAAAACGGTATATGGGCAAAAAATGGTATGTACCCGTCCTATCCTTCTATTACTTTTCCAAACCACTATAGTATTGTAACAGGATTATATCCTTCTCACCATGGTCTTGTGGATAACATTTTCTATGATCCAAACAGAAAGGAAATGTACAAGATAGGCAGTAAAACAGTTACAGATGGTAGCTGGTACGGTGGATTACCACTATGGGGATTGGCTGAAAAGCAGGGAATGGTAGCTGCTAGTTTATTCTGGGTGGGCTCCGAGAGCGAAGCCGGAGGAACAAGACCTTCTTACTACTACCCATATCACGAAAAATTTTCGGATGATGATAAAGTAAGAATTATTAAAAATTGGTTACAGCTTCCTGAAGAGAAAAGGCCACACTTCATTACTTTATACTTTCCTGAAGTAGATCATGAAGGCCACCATTACGGACCGGATGCAAAACAAACAGAAGATGCTGTACATTATATAGATGGTGCTATTAAGAAACTGGTAGATGGATTGAAGCCACTTAATCTTCCTATCAATTTTGTATTTGTTTCCGATCACGGTATGATAAAAGTAGATCCTAAAGATTATATTACAGTTCCTTCCATTATCGACAGAAATAAATTTGTAGTAGTCAACAGTAATACCTTTGTAAGGATTACTGCAAAAGACGAAGCAGATATCTTACCTCTTTATAAAGCGCTAAGAAAAGAAAAGCACGAAGGCTATAAAATATATTTGGCGAAGAACTTCCCGGGAAGATTACATTATAGTAAATCAGATGATAAAAACAGAAGAATAGGTGATATTATCCTGGTACCTAACAGAACAAAAGCTATGGTAGATCCGGGTAGAAATCCTCCGGTAGGAAAGCATGGTTACAATCCGTATAAAGTACCGGAAATGAAAGCTACTTACTTTGCCTGGGGTCCTGCATTTAAACAACACCAGCAAATAAGACCTTTTGTAAATGTTAATATCTATCCTGCTATCGCTGAGATTCTGGACCTGAAAATTACAGCACCTATAGATGGGAACATCAAAGTATTAGGAAAAACATTAAATAAAAAATAACAAAAACCGGCATAAGCCGGTTTTTTGTTTATATATGCTAGCATAAATGAAGCCTAAAGAAACACTTAAACAATTGGGCTTCGACTCCACTCAGCCTGACAGCTCCTAAGTTTTAAAAGCTGGGAATTTGTAAAAAGTAAATCATCACTTAATTCCGAATCGCTTCACTTCTACCTTTCTATCTTTAACTTTTAGAATAAAAGGATTCAGTTCCGATGTATTTCCCTCAGTGATATCTGCGGTCTGATTAGCTTCTACATAGACATTCTTCTGCAATGCATTACCATCTATAAATACTTTATAATGGCCTACTGGCAGATATGCAGAATATTCACCCCTTTCATTGGTATAGAAAACAAAGTTTTTAAACTGATTATTCTGGAATACTACAGGAAGTCCCGATAAAACTTCTACTACTTCAAATTGTGTTTTAGTAGCTTCCTGATATTGCACCTTCCCTTTTACAATACTTGTTTTCTGTAGCGGAATTGTAAGAAATATATCTTTCCTGTCTACGATAACTCTCATATCATCGGCATACCATTTATCTTCCATCGCCTTAATCATGTAGGTTCCATAGGGTACTTTCTTGTACTTTATATTTCCATTCTTTGGCGTGATAAACAGGGTATTGTTAATCTTAGTTTTCAGATCCTGTGCCGGCAGATCTACAGAAGGATCATATTGCCCGTTATTATTAAGATCATAATAGAAAAACAGTTCAATATTTCCTGTTTTGCCACTACTTTTTTCTTCTCCAAAACTTGGCAGATCCTGGATAATACCTACCTGATAATAATTATTAGCAGATCTGTATACTCCGTTCAGATATTTATTCAGATTATAGCTGGCAAACAACTTAGTTCCGGATAAAATCCGGTAATCGAGATTGGTATTAAAAGAGAAACTTTTTCCAATAAATTTATCGGAGTTGAATATGGAACCGAATAACAAATTGAGACGTTTGTTAAACAGGCTTATTTTATAATTGGCAATGGCAGAAATTCTCTCCGTATTGTCGCTAAGACTATTGTTATAATTGCCTTCATATAACATAAAGTTGCCTTTCTGGTAATTGGCACTCAGCATAAAATTTTTATAATACCAGTTAGCCTGCAACTTGTAAATAAAACTATTAGAGGTAAATCCAACATATCTGGAATAACCATTTGAAAGAACAAGGTTAATGCTGCTTTTATAATCCGGACTGGTATAGTTAAGTGCAGTATTGATAAAAGCGGTATTAAAGTCCACATTTACACTCTGAAAGCTGCTGTTAACAAATACATTGGATCGTTCCGTGCTCCATTGCGGAATAATACTAAGTTTTGTATTTCTGGCAATCGTAAAGCTGGTTCCCATTTCAACCTTGCTCCGGTTAGCAACTGTATTATATTGGTATTGCGGATCTATGCTTTTAGGGTTATAATTATTCAGACTATACCCTACCCAAATATTGAATTTATCAAAATTTCTGAATAAGCGCTCCTCAAAAACCGTATTCCCCTTTCGAATTCCCGGATAATAACTGCTGCTATAATAATTATTAGAACTGAAAGTATATTTGTTAAATGATGTATTCAGATTTAGTCCCGCAGCTACAGAAGATGCCGTATGTGATACTTCACCTTTTGTAGATGTGTAACCGTATCCCAATCTCAGATCATAATACGTCTGTTTGCTATTATTGTAATGGTACTCATTCATCAGGATAAAACTTCGCTGATACGGGTCATTATCCAGAATAACCGAATTATCCAAAGACTCTTTTTCATTGAGACTAATGGATGATTTCGCATAGGTAGAATATCCTCTCGAAGAATTATTAAGATCCAACGGATCAATCAGGTTATAGCTTTTTTCAACAGCTCCAACACGAATCACGGATCTTTTGTTGGTAAATGGATTAACGGAAACTTCAGCCCCACGCCCCACAAGGTTTATTTCCAGGTCGCTTGCATTCAGGTTACCCAATTGCACACCTACTCCTTTTCCTTCTAATCTTACCCAAGTGTTTGTAAATAGAGGCTTTGTACTGTTATTACTCCAATAGGTTCCGTTTACATTGACAATACCTTTTATACCACCGGCATAAAATTCGGTATGCAAATCGAGATTATAAGAGGAATCATAATTAAGAAAAGCGTTCCGGCTGCTAAGGCTTATGTGATTGACCTGATATGCCGGTCTGTAAAAATTGATAAAAGCAGGGTCTACGTATTTTCTGCTCCCTAAGGCATTCTGTACGATAATAATAGCATTGCCAAAGAATTCTTTATCCGAATTTAGTCCTGCTACATTTACGGTAAAAAGCTCCATTTTCAGGAGATCTTTATCCACAATTTTAGAGAAACTGACTTCTTTATTAACAAACGGTTCCAATTTTATTTTCTTACTAAAACTAAGATCCCGCCCATCGGCTTGTGGAAAACTGGCAATTACTTCTACATTCTCCTCCCTGTTTCCGCTGTTATAGACCTGTGTGGAAATCTTTATAGAATCGCCCACTTTATACATCAGTACCTGAGGCTCGTTGGCTACAATTTTCAAACCGCGTTTAGACTGTACTGTCATACTGGTTTCAGCAGTTGCCAAAGTTAGGCTACTCTCCGTTATAGCATATTTTATAGTTGCCGTTCCTGCAGGCTGATTCTTTTCTACAAATATCTTTACAGGTAGAAAAGCTTTTTCATTAGCCTTTAAATGTATAGAGGAGATATTGTTAATAACTCTTAGTCCCTTTACCGTCTGTATATCTACATCCAGGTTTCTTTCGATCTCTGTATTATTACTGATCTTAAGGAGTACACTTACCATGTCCTCATTGAAGACACTAAGTTTCTGATCTGTCTCTATACTAACAGCACTTTTCTGGGCATAACACATGGTTATCCCCGCCACAAATATGGTTAATATAATTTTTTTGAAAAAGTTCAAAATTTTTACTGTGGAATAAGACTGAAAATAAGGGTTCTCGAATACTGTTCCTGAGCTTGATTAAAAAATCTGATGTCTCCCGCCTGTGTAGAATAGATAAGATCAAAATACTTTTCTGTCTTCGCAGGAATCATACTTGTAATAATATTCTGCTTACTGCTGGATAATTTCACACTACCCGTTACAGTCTGCGACTGGCTGTCCTTCACATTTAGGTTTATTGCATTTACAGGAAGACTCTGGTTAGATGTACTGGTAAGGTCGTTATTCAGACTATTCACCTGTACTGCATAACCTGTAGTAGAGATCACAGACAATGCTCTGCTGTATGTTCTGGATACTCCGTTGGCATAGTCACCGGGAGTTTTAAATTCCAATAAAACATTTTTAGCAGATGGATCCAGCAAAATAGCGTATTCTTCTGCGGGCTTCGGTGGTGAATCGTCCGGGTGAACCTGCATCTGAAAAGATACTGGCTCAGAATCTATAATTTCCCCTTTACTGTTCCTTATCTCTATGATAATATTTACCGTATAATTATTCCATGAAGAATATTCCTCCAAATACGCTCCCCCGTCTATCATCACATCATATCCAAGCGTCATCATAAAATACCTGTTAACAATCTGCAGGTTATAAGGTGAATTGTTGACAAAATACAAGTTGGTGTACTGAAAAGGAATAGGATTGGTATTCAATCCTAAGTTTCCGGCATTAGGACTACTTCCCTGGTCGTTCACACCATTGCTAGACACACTATTGAAGCGAAACTTCAACCGCTCAACAGGAAAATATTTAGGACCACCGTTGCTAATAGTACCTACAACTCTGTAACTCATAGACCAGTTCTGCATCTGAAGTCCCTGACTACCATTGGCATGAACCTGAATCTGAACAAGACTACTAATTATAGCCCCGTTATAACTTCTTACCGGAGCATATCCGGTATTAAATGGAGTTATCCACAATCTCTGAGCCGAGACTTGTATAAAGCTAAGCAGAAAGAATATACAGATAAAAAGTCTATTCATTGATGAAGGTTAGTTCGGCCATTTTAATTACATTATCATCGCCATAAGTAAATGTAGAGGTCACAATATACTTTCCACGCTCCAGACCTTTCGGTAGCGGAATGTTTACAATACGCTTATCAGACGGAAGTGTATAGATAATCTCATCTTCCAGATTATATTTTGCTCCGTTTTGCTGATTAATCATCTCTGTATGAATGGTACCATCTGTCCATACATTTCCCTGATTTATAATTTCTAAAACCAGACTTTTACTATCCTTTTCATATTTATAATCGGTGAAATCCATATTAGGTTCACGCTGAGAAGAATAACGATGATAGATCTTGATTCCTGTTCTTACACTTACCTTTACCAAAGCACCTTTCTCGTTAATAGCATCAACGGGATTGGTTTGGGTAATGTACATAAGACAGGTATGAACAGCTAATATATCTTTCCGTACTGCCGGAGGTGTAACGGTAATTTCCAGTTCTTTTGTTTCTCCGGGATTCAGACTAAAATACGACTGGGGCTTTATGTTAACCCAATTTACTGCCGAATTTTCTAAAGTTCCGGGTTCCGATATAACATTATTACCTTTCTCATCGTATTTCCAGTCATTAAGAGAGACCGTTAACTCCAATGTGGTTGTTTTGCTCGGATTAGTTACCAGAACTTTTTTCGTACTACTCTCTCCTGCATTAGAGGTAAAATAATTGCGCGGAGGACTCACAGTAATTCCTGCTTGTCCCTTTGCAATAATACCCGCCAGGAAAAATAACAAAAAGCTTAAACTTGCCAGAATTCTTTTCATATAGTGTAAAAAGGCAACCTAGGATTAATATCCTAAGTGCCTTAAATATTGTTATAAAAAAAATAATGTTATTTAGCTACAATAGTGTAGGTTACAACAGTCGTATAAGTCGTAGGATTTTCCACGTTAAAATACTTGTTCAGGTAGCTGTCTGCACCAGCAGCAGAGTATTTTACGTTAAAGGTCTTGTCAACACCACCGATGTTACTGGAAATTAATTCAGTCGGGGTTGTAGATAATGTTACGGTACTAAGCTTTGAACCTGATAATGGGTTAGTTGTACCTGCAGTCGGCGTTAATTTAATATCCGCTGCATTAATCTTTTCTGTGATGCTTGTGTTTACACTGGACAACTGAGCATCTTTTGACTGTACATTTACAGCGAATGCACCGGTACTGTATACCGTAAGGTGATCTGCTTCATCTAAAGCTACACCTTTCTTGTAATCGTCTGATGTTCTGTAGTCAAGGTTTACATTTTTCTGTGAACCATTTACTACAATCGTCTGGATTGGATAAAGTCTAACATTAACCGTAGCATCGCCAGTTTTCTGTGCAGCTACGTTAATTGATGTAAGGCCGAAAGTAAGGCCTAACAGGTAATAAAATTTTCTCATACTTTTAATAAAATCTTCTTCTTTTTAAAAAAAATGCATTTTATGCAAACGCATTCATACTACCTTTGATAGCGGGTGCAAAATTAGAGTGGAAATCCTATCTATTAGTTATGAAAAACAACAAAAAAACTATGTAAAACGACAAAAATTAATTTTCATAAACACCATCTATAAGCCTACTTACGAGGTAGTTATAGTATATTTTCTAGTTTTATGAGGCATTAATAAAAGTATATGTACTGAAAATATAACACTTAGCTCAGGGCCGTATTTTCCCCAAAAATAATTGCATTAGCATTTATTCTGTATTGCATAGGTGTCATTCCTATATGAAGTTTAAAGAAATTATTGAAATTTGACTCTTGTGAAAATCCTAATTCCAGGCTGATATTTTTAACAGGTATTGAAGTTGACCTTAACATTGCTTTCGCTTTATCCAAGGCTCTTCCCGTAACAAGACTCTTTGCAGAACAACCATAAATAATTTGTGTTGCTTTGTCTAATCTCCGTTTTGTAATATTAAGTTTATCCGCATAGTAGCTTACCACAAGATTGAAGGTTATCTCCTCATCAAGCAGCTTACTAAATTTGTTTGCTATTTCCTGGTCATAGACATTCTTAGAACCACTTTCAAAACCCGGATCAAAGTCCAGCTGCGCTCTTATGAGAATAAATTCTATAAAATTAGCCAGCAAATTTCTTTTAATCAAAGGATTAGCTCCTGGAGTCTGAAGAGGTCTTGCATAGTTTTTAATAATGAATTTATAAGGTATAAAGCTATTTTTTGCGGCAACACCCAAAGGATTCTGAAAGAAAAAACAATTTGTAATATAATACAGAAATTTCAACCGGTCCATAAAGACTTCCGGCTTAAACCAGATAAGTACAGCTTTCTTATATTTCTCTATAACGGAAAAGGAACTTCTAGGAGGCAGGAAATAGAAAGTTTCCGGATCTATGCTTATGCTTTTATCCTTAATAATAATGTTTAAATGGTCTGTTGCAGTATACAGAATGGAGTATGCCAATGGATGAATACTAACATCCAGGTCATCAGCATCTTTTAGTCGATAAATCCCCCAGTCCTTTTGCATTTCCCTATTCATAAAAGCTAAATACAGATGCAAATATAACCGTATTTATTTATTTCATATAATAATTACATATATATGATTAATTTTTAACAATTTTTGAAGATTATTTATTTTTTTTAGAAGAAAATATACTAAAAGCTGATGTACAAAAGAGTGTACAAACCCGCTATATATTTAGTACATAACATTTTTCACAGCATAATCCATACACTAACACCATTTTCCGATACTGAAAATTTTCCGCAGCCATTTTTATCAATTTCAATATGATCATTTACTATTCCCAGGGCATCACAAAAGAATTTGCCGGTATATTTTGTACCAATTTCCATTATTTTCTCCCCCGGACCATTATTACTGATCACAACAGCACAGCCTGATAGATCCTCATTCCCTTCAAGGGTCCAGCCTATACAATCTGGATAATCAAAATAATCACGCTGTACACCACAGACATTATTCTGACGAATATTCAGTAAAATTTCCAGCTCTTCTACCTTCTCAAGAAAAATTTCACAATCATTACCTTCTTTATCTTTATCCACATAATGTGCTCCAAATAAGTCCGGATAGAATATACAGGGATATCCTTCTGTACGTAATAAAATCAATGCATAAGCTAAAGGTTTAAACCAATGTTCAACCGGAGCTTCCAATTGTTGTAACGGTTGGGTATCGTGATTGTCTACCAGTGTAACAGCTTTATCCGGCTGACTTTGTACTAATGTACCGTCGAATATTTTACTAAGGTCATAATCTGATCCCTGTACAGATGCTAAATGAAAATGATGTTGCAATACAGGATCAAAAAGATTCATACAGCCCTCTGTTACTTCTATATACTTTTCAAGGAGCGGCAGATCATTCGGAGCCCAGTATTCACCTACAGCAAATATATTCTCTTCCGTGGCTTCACGAAGTTTATACAACCAGTTTTTAAAAAAAGCCGGTGTAATATGCTTTATAGCATCCAGTCTTACACCACTGTAACCAATCTGTTCATAATACCATCTTCCCCAATAATCCAGTTCGCCTACAACATTTGGATTCCGGAAATTAATATCATTATTCATCAGATAATCATAGTTACCCTTTTCATCACTCAGCAATTCATCCCAGCCATCTCCATATTCATTGATAACCCGGTATACATGCATACCATCAATTCCTTCAGCATATTCAACACCAGAAAAACAGGTGAAATCCCAGATAAATTCCGAATACTGCTTATTTCTTTCAGGAAAATTAAACTTTGTATAAGACTTAATATTAAAAGGTTCTGATGTTACTTCATTTCGGTTTTCGGTATTTACTTCCACTACCTGAAATTCTTCAAGTTCATCACCGCCAGCTTTATGATTCAGTACAATATCTGCAATAATCTGAATATCTTTACTTTTAAGGCTATTTATAGCGGCCAAATAATCCTCTTTGGTTCCATATTTAGTTGCTATACTCCCTTTCTGATTAAACTCTCCTAAATCAAATAAATCGTAAGGGTCATAACCTACAGAATAATTACCGCTTGCACATTTATATGCAGGAGGAAGCCATACTGCGGTTATCCCTATATGCTTTAGATATTCTGCTGTTTCTTTAAGGTTTTTCCACAGAAAAGAATCTCCGTCCGTATACCAGTGAAAATATTGAAGCATCGTTCCATTCATAATATGTGCTTTTTGAATAATAAAAGTACATTAAAAAGAACTGATTATCTTACGATTACAAAAAATTAAAATGTGAAGAGTATTATAAAAATTCAGGAAAAGGAATTTTAAGCTGTACAGAAACCTGCTTTTTTTCTTCAGTATTAAGGTTAGACAGGGATAATCCCAGAAGACGTATCGGTTTATCAAACGGACGGCTATTCCACAGTTGTTTAGCCAAATCGGTAAGAGAAAATTTATGCTCAAGATACTGGCTTTCAGTCTTACTACGGGTAAATAGAGTAAAGTCCTGGTATTTTATTTTTAGAGTCAGCGTTTTACCTTTAATTCCGGATTTTTCAAGACGTCGAAATAATTCATCTGCAATTTCATTCAGTTTTTCAAAGACAGTATCTTCATCCAGAAGATCTTCCCAGAATGTTTCCTCTACAGCAACACTCTTTGCAATCCTGTGGGGCTTTACCTCAGAATACTGAATACCACGCACAACATTGTAATAATGTTTTCCGGATTTACCAAACAGTAAAACCAGTTCCTCGAGACTCTTATTTTTAAGATCTTTACCCTTGTAGATACTAAGGGTATTCATTTTATTAGCGGTAACTTTGCCTATTCCGTAAAACTTCTCAATAGGAAGCTCTTCCAGAAAGCTGAGAACATTTTGCGGATGTATTGTCTTTTGACCGTTTGGCTTATTAATATCCGAAGCTACTTTTGCCAGGAACTTATTAACAGAGATTCCTGCAGAGGCTGTTAATCCTGTCTTTTCGAATATTTTCTTACGGATTTCCAGAGCTATCTGATTGGCTGATTCAATTCCTTTCTTATTCTCAGTGACATCAAGATAAGCCTCGTCCAAAGACAGGGGCTCTACCAAATCCGTATATTCATGAAAGATCTGTCTTATCTGTTGGGAAATTTCTTTATATCGTGGAAACCTGGGTCTTACAAAAATTAAATTAGGGCATTTCTGCTGAGCGGTCTTGCTGGGCATAGCCGAGCGTACACCATACTGGCGGGCTTCATAACTCGCTGCAGCAACAACTCCACGATGAACACCTCCTACAGCAATAGGTTTCCCTTTTAATTCAGGGTTATCATGCTGCTCCACAGAAGCATAAAATGCGTCCATATCTACATGTATAATCTTACGAAGCGGAAAAGGGAAATCCATATTACAAAGATATGGATTAGTTTATTTTTCTGAAGATCTAAACAATTTATATCTTCTTTCTCATTAATAGAATAAGTGGTTCAAACTCTGCTTTTTCATAGGCTTTTACTGCGGGTACATTATCACTGTACACTTCCAGTCGTATTTCAGAAACTTCCTGATCTCGCGACCAATTTGTTAACTCATCAAGGATCAACTTATTAACACCTTTTCCTCTGTACTCAGGTCTCACATACATAAACCCTAAATATGCATAACGGTCAAAATTATAATAATCCTTTTCGGTATTTTTGATAAGAGCATAGCCCGAAGCTATAATATTCTCCTCATCTTCAGCAACAATAAGAGCTGCGTTCTCCGAATCAATTAGTGAATTCAGATTATAATAATGAATTTCTCCTTCTATAAGTGTTGGATTGTATGGTCGTTCTGCTGTTACCACTCCTTGTTCGAATTCCAGAAGAACAGGAAGATCTCCTTCAGTAGCATGTCTCAGTTTTATCATACTATAAAAATAGGTAAAAGTGGAGACTTAAAAGCTAAAATAGTTATAAGTTAATAGTACTTATTAATCATATCTTAATGCTATTAGGATTTATAAACTTATCTTCCAGGCAGAAGAGGAATGGGAACATAATGTATTATGTAAAATGTTAGGGACTGGTTAGCTATTAGGTCTTACGTTTAAAGTATAAAGCGTTAGGTATAAAAAGTCATAAGTGTTAAGTAGTGACAGGTATTAAAAACGAAAAAGCCTCTGCATTACTATGCAAAGGCTTTTCAAAAATAAAAACTGGCGGCGACCTACTCTCCCGCGTTAGCAGTACCATCGGCGCTGGTGGGCTTAACTTCTGTGTTCGGAATGGGAACAGGTGAGCCCCACCGCTATAACCACCCTAAAGTTTGTTATATATTTTAGAATTTAGTTAGATAGTCATTAGTCATTAGTTATTTCTAACTTCTAATCTCTATCCTCTAACTTCTTTTTCGGTAGTTTCAACATCACAAAGGCATAACCTTTAGCGCACTCCTTAAGTATTTTTGCAAAGCTTACTTATTGCTTTTAGCT
>NZ_QBUH01000007.1 GCF_003058195.1 Elizabethkingia sp. YR214 | reverse complement strand
ATATTGTAATGGCCAAACTTCCAAACACTATTGACTCTGCAACATTTGTAAACAAACTTAAAGAAAATAACATTTATTGTTCTTCTTTTGGTAAGGACCTCGTCCGGTTTGTAACTCATCTAGATTTTTCGGATGAACAACTAAACTTATTCGCGGAAAGGATAAGCAGTATAAAGTTTTAGTAAATATACTCACGTTACAGGCCTTAGGGCCTGTTTTTTATTTCAACAATAGTCTTTTTCTGATTATAGCTATGGTGCATTAAAAAAACAGATGCCCCGAAGGTCATCTGTTCCTGCAAATTTAATTTGCTGAATAATGAATAATATTTCTGAAGTGTGTTTTTGTATATTATTCTAAAAACCAATGTCATTACTGGTTTTATTTTTCATCTTTTGTGATTTTAGGATTGTATTACCATTCTATAGTACGATTGTCATCTGCTCCGGTATCCCATTCTTCTTTTACAGATCCTGAGGAATCAGGGGGGATTACTTTTGCAGATCCGGCAGCAATGCCATACTCTAACTCTATTGATTCTACAATCAATACAGGTTCTTTGTAGCTTTCTTTGCAAAAGCCACATTCAGTTTCTTTACTTTTTTTCATCATTTGTGTTTCTGTTTATATGTAATTCAGGTTCATCATTTTGCGTAAACAAAAGTCAAAATATCTATTGAATTAAGCCTTATACTATACTATCCTTTGGATCATACTTTACCATTTATTTTTTATTTCAGCCTATCCCTCATCTATTACCTATAATTATATATTACTGATAAACAATAAATAACAGACAGATTCAGGACATTTTTTTAGCCCAACTGATCAAAGAAAAAATAAAGATCAGCTTCACTGGGAATATTTAGCCTTTTTCGAATTTTATTTTTCCTTTTCTGTACAGAGGTATGTAATACCCCGGTAATATTTGCAATTTCTTTTGAAGAGAAATTCAGTTTTAACATAGCGCAAAACATAAGTTCTGAACGCTTCATATCCGGATTAATCTTATGCAGACCAGGTACAAAATTCGGGTACAAAGCTGTGAACTTGGTGAAAAATACCGTATCGTTCTTTTTTGCCAATGCTATTACCTCATCAAAGCTTTTGTCATGAATCTTTGTTTTCAGTATTCTGGTTTCATTCTCCAAAATTTTTCTTTTAGATTCCGATGCACTAATCCTCTTATACACAAACAACCCCAGTCCAAAAGCAGAAGCCAAAAGCACACTTGTATACATTAAAACATTATCTTTCCTATCCTCTTTCAATTCAGCAATATCGGCGGTTAATAAATATATCGCATGATTATACTTAACATCATTTTTATATGATGACGGTATATCAGAATTATGGCATAATTCAGTCTTTGAAGCAGAATTACAAGAAAAGGGTAAATGTACCAACCATAGTATGATCAGGTATGTTTCAATATTTATCTTCATATGATCAGAATAAAGACTATAACATCTAAATACTTACATACTTAAAAGGAAGGTGTCAGAAGACAGATTTAGTACACAGAAAAAAGCATAGACCAGCAGGTGTATATTATTTACACATTTACAAAATACAGTTATTACACATGCCCATTCTCGTCATTCTTTTCATAATTATGAATAAGCTGTTTTATTTCAGTTTTCCGCCTGTTGTGAATAAAAATCATTCAGCAATCATATCAATTTCTGTATGGAAAACTCCCTGTAACACCCTGCCTGTTTAAAGTAATATTGAAGCAGTACTAATAATGGTTTGTATTTGTAACTTACTCGTTACCGGATATGGACCCTTGTTTATTTGTTTACTTTTCATCATCATTATATGTTTGTTTATTATTTGTTGTTCAAAATAAGGATAGAATTTTATCTAAGCAAAAATCATGATATCTGTCGGAATAACATCTATATCAATACCCCCTTTATATATTACTTTTTCCTGTAATTTACAAAAACAATATATCCCCTACCTATTACTTTTAATACAACTAACTGAATAGCAACATCAAAAACATCTTATTAGATTTAATAAAAAACGGGTAGTAAAAATTTTACTACCCGCTGAAACATTGCTAACAAACAAAATGATGGTACCCTGTATATCCGGTTACCCAGGAAAATAGCTAACAGATTTTACAAACAAATGATGATAATTCTATTTAATTAAGGATTCTTTACACAACGATAGGAACTCTATCATATGTGCACCAGTTTACAAGGATCCTGAATTGGAAGTGCTGTCTGGTTTAACATAAGCATTGTCCCAAGTTTCATTTATTGGTGCATTGTTTTTTCCGGGAGTGCAAAGCCTGAATTTGCCGCTAAGCAATTTTCCATCTCAACCCAAGTGACTTCTATGATTGGAGGAATATATTCCCACAGGAAACTTCTATCGGGCTGTATAATGTTATTTCCATTTGTAGGAGAAGTTGTATCAATATCCGGAATTATTTTTGATACTTTAATTGTATCCAGCTTACAGCCTCTATCTGTTTTGTTTTTATTGTATACCTTCATGATTTGATGATTGAAAAGTTTAATACAATAGTAAACAGATTAAAGAAAAATTGCTATTAAAGGGCTACTGTATGAATACATCAGGTATTACAGCACAGATACAACAGCTATTACAACATACCTACAGCATAAGGCAAAACCTGTTAAAAACTATCTATCCATGTATACAAATCCATTTCTGAAGAAATATTAAATGACTTTCGAAGTCTGTTCTTTTTTGTCTGAACGGTGCGAACAGTAAAATGACAATATTCAGCAATATCTTTAGTCTGGAATCCTAATTTAAGTAATGCACAAAATTTAAACTCATCATTCGTCATTTGGGGATTTTCAGATACAAGATTATTATAGAAATAAGGGAAAGCTTCCTTGAATAAAGGAATAAAAGTGACATCATTATTCATAGCCGACTTTACGACATCACCTATATCGACTTTCATACCCTCATTTAACTTTTTATTCAACTCCGATATTATAAATTCACTCCTTAGTACCTGCTGGTACAATCCGGTGAGCTGATTATGTTTTAGGACAATAAAATAACCTGCTACTGACAGAAGAATAAATGCCTGTACAAAAGTGATAATTCTAACATTATCTTCAAGGGATTTATGAACCAGTAATGTACTGTCGAAGAAGTAAAAGTCATAGATATAACCAATATAAAAGAAACTAAAAATAATGGTATAGAATACAATGATCAGTCTAACACCTATTTTTCCATTTAGTACTAGTAACACAATTGTGAGTAATGAAAAGTAGTAATAGGTAATCCCATTATCGAATCCGTCTTTGGATGCATAATAAAAAACCATAAGCCCTATTAGTAAAAAAATAGCGAATATATTATATGGATTGAAGCGAGCTTTACCAAAAAAGAAGGAAGAGAGCAGCAAACATCCCATTACAAATAAAACATAAGAGCTTGTGATAAGTCCGAATACCTGGTCTCTTATAGCATCTATAATAAAAAAAATTCCTTTAAGAAATATAATCTGGTTAATTATTCTGGCTTGTATAATTTCCAGCTTATTCATATCTCTCGTTATATCTTTATTTGCGATATAACTCCAATATTTCTTTAGCATGATATTCTTTTTAATTCATTCGCAATCTATTAAGTATATACCTGTCTATAAGGGAACAGTAATTTTTATTATAATACCGGGGATTTTTGTTTAACTATTTCTTTTCCGGTTATTATTTCAAGCATTTCAGAAAACGAATACACATATTGTAAAAACCATCCTACACACATGTATATCATCATTTGAATTTAAACTAAAATCATTATTTAAATTCATTATATAAAATGTAAAAATATAAATAAAACATTAAAAATCAACCAATTAACATACAAACAATAAATAAAATGAGGAAACTTCTATAGAAATCTCTCACCAAAAAACATATTATGAAAACAAAAAATGATAAAAAGGAAGTGTTTTCAATAAGTAGCAAAACTATCTTTTATAACTGCCCTTTCAAAAATCAATATTCTGTTTCCTTATTAATCTATAAAAAAGCGGTCATAAAAATTTCCGGAGTATAGAAATACGTAAAGGACCGGATATTTCTTCCGGTCCTTATTAAAAAAATTGAGCAAAACCAAAGCAATGTTTATTTTACATCACAATATATTTTAAGGCATTATATAATCAAATATATTCCTGATTATCCCTTTGTAATTTTATATTTTAGTGTAAT
The DNA here is from genome assembly GCF_003058195.1 of Elizabethkingia sp. YR214. Classification (GTDB taxonomy): domain Bacteria; phylum Bacteroidota; class Bacteroidia; order Flavobacteriales; family Weeksellaceae; genus Elizabethkingia. The sequence continues at coordinate 170,776 of NZ_QBUH01000007.1, read as the reverse complement.
TTTTCATTATGGTAATATAAATCCTGATATCAAAACAGGGATTTGATAATTGTTGTAAGGCTCATAATAATAACAACACTACCAACTACGATAAACATTTTTTTAGTGGGAAGTTTGGCAGTAAGCATTGCTGAGAATGGTGCCGTAAAAATACCGCCTAACAAAAGTCCCAATACAATATTCCAATGGTGAATACCAATGGTAAAAATAAAAGTAATGGCACTGGTTACGGTAAGCAGGAATTTAGCTACTGTAGAGCTCCCCACTACATAACGTGGTGTTCTTCCGTCTTTCATCAGTGTTCCGGTTACCAAAGGTCCCCAGCCCCCACCGGCAAAAGAATCTATAAAACCACCTACTAGTCCCAGTACTCTCAGATTCGTTTTTCTTTTGGTCTTTACTGCTGTCCCCTTTTTCTTAAAAGCATTTTTCAGAATATTTAGTCCTAGATATAGTGTATAGCAGGCAATTATAGGCTTTACGATATGTGCATAACGCTCTCCGAAATGAGATAAAGTGAATGCACCGATAATAGCCCCCACAACAGCTACAGGAACCAACACCCACACCATTTTTTTGTTTACATTTCCCAGTTTATAGTGGCTGAAACTACCAGCTGCGGTCGTAAATGATTCAGCTGAGTGAATACTGGCACTCACTACCGGTGGTGGCACATTTAATAAGAGTAAAACCGTTGTACAGATCACTCCGTAACCCATTCCCATGGATCCGGCAACAATTTCTGCCAGAAAGCCGACAAATAACATCCAGTAGAATATATGCCCATCCTGATTAAGAAAAACCTGAATATCTCCCCACAAGTTAAACTGATAAACAATAATTCCGAGTATTCCGATAAGAAGCATTACTCCAATAATCCCCAGATATATATTTGCTCTCCGCTGTACGACCTTAGTAATACGGGTCAGATTTTCTATTTCCAGTGTTTGCTTATCTTTTCCTTTATCTTTAGACAAATATTCAGTAGTAAGCCTGTTAAGCTCCTGAACCTTATAATCAAAATCACCTTTCAGTTGCTGTCTTATATTCTGCATATTATCCAGTACCTCGTCCACCTCATCCGGAATAGCCTCTGTAAGAATTTCACGAAGTCTTTTTGCAATAGTAGGTGATTTTCCGTTGGTAGAAATTGCGATTTTCAGCTCGCCTTTACGTACAATGGATCCCAGATAAAAATCACATAGCTCAGGTTTATCTGCGATATTAACAAGTACCCCTTTCACGTGAGCATCATTACGAATTTGTTCTGCTACAACAAGATCATTAACCGCTGCAATAACAAGGTCTGCAGTATCAAAATCTGCATATGTATAAGCTCTCTGCTCCAAAATAAGATTCTTATATTCCTGTTGTAATGCCCTGACCTCAGGAATAATTTCTTTAGCTACTAATTTCACAGGTGTTTTAGGAGCATTTGCTAATACGGAATGTAATTTTTCCAAGGCAATTTTTCCGCCACCAATAACAAGCAACGAAAGACTTTCCAGCTTTACAAATATGGGATATAAAGAGTTACTCATTTTTATTTAAATTTTAAATCATAGGTATAAGCAAGGTAATACAACCCACCGATTTCGGGACCTGCTGCATACTGAAAATAACGACGGTTTAGCAGATTAGTTGCACCAATTTTCAGGCTGGAATTAATCTCCGGCAATTTCCATGTCACCTGTGCATCGATTGTATAGAATGCAGGAATTTCTCCTGATGCTAGCGGACTTTCCCATAAAAATTTACTTTGCCATCTGGCCACCACTGTGAACCCCACATTTTTAATAATCTCACGATTACCAAAACTTACATTTGTGGACCATTTAGGTGTATTGAAAGCAGTAATGAACAGATCAGAGCTATTATTGGAAGAAGCCAGATCATTATAAGAAATATTAGCATTTATATTATAATTCTTCAGGAAGTTGTAACGAATTCCCAGCGATGTCCCATAACTTTTGTATGTTGTATTACTGTTGGTATACACCCTATATCTGTCTTGTTTACTACGGTTTAGCATGTCCAGAACAGCATTATTACTTCCTACATTTCCACTTTTAGGCACAGCAACTTCTACCTGCCCAAGGAAGCCATCGTAAACATTATAATAAAAATCCCAGTCTATAGCTAGTCTATTGTTAAATAACAATGATTTGTAACCAACCTCGAAAGAGTTAATTCTTTCTGGTTGCAATTTTTGCAAGCTGGCAACGACTAGAAGATTTTTATTATCTAATGCTGCCTGGTTTTGATTTTTCCCGGCATCTGTCTCAGCATTAACTGCTGATGTAAATCTGTCTATGGATGACAATGTATAAGAGTTATCTAAATAACCAAGACCTTCATTAACCATCGGCAATCCGCCTACCCTTCTTACATTTCCGTTATTGACAAAAGACAGCGCTTCAAACAAAGACGGGAAACGGAATCCATTCTGGAAAGAGACTCTGAAGTTGTGCTGATTTACAGGAGAGTAAACAACACTAACTCTTGGATTGAACTTGGTTTTAAATTCAGGGTTCCGATCAACACGCAAAGCTACATTTAGTTTTAGCTTCTCATCCCAGAAGAGTTTTGTAATCTGAGCAAACGCACCATATTTCTGGTAAGTAACGTCTTTACCAAATGTACCATCTGATAACGGAACATTTCGTTGATCTACAGGTCTGCTGAAATCCACAAAGTTATTACCATCCGGAGTTATACTATATAAACGGTAATCTACTCCAACAAGAAGATTAAATATTTTCACAAAACGGCTAAAGTCATAAGTGGCTTCGCCCTGATAGAATCTGGATTTTTGTTCCAGTTTAGCTCCTCCTGTCAATGGAGCACCTGCAACACCTCCATTAGCAGAATCCCAATTGTTGATTCCGATAATTGTACTTTTCAATTGCTCAAAAGCATTGGTACCCGGCACTACTCTGTTTTTATCAGCTTCTCTGCGGGCCAAAGCAAAAGCATCATTCAGATTTACGCCTGTATTCAGGCTATTTTGTAAAGCCGATTGAAAGGCATTTTTCCAGTTATTATTAGACAGATTGGTAAGATCCAGATTATCTGCAAGTGGTTTCAGGTTATAGGAATCTCCTGTATTTTCTATAGAAACATAAGCTCTTACTGTAAGCTCTTTTCCGGTAAGCTCTACTTTATGATTTTGTACAGTAGCATTCTGTAAGCGGATTTTATTTCCACGTTGAAAAGTTCCATCCAGCAAGCCGTAACGGTAGACATAAGAAGCTTTCCAATTGTCTCCGAAACGATAATATAATCCAGCATCAAATTTTATATTCTTTACTTCCGGACTTACCAGATCTTTTTCATAGTATCCGGTTCTGGATACATTAAAAGTCGTTGGTTTTCCATTGTAATCAACTTTTACAGCTACACGATTATTTCTCTCATCTCCATATTTATTCCATAGATCTTCCGCAGGATTATTGTTATTTAGTTCTGAAAACTTAGGATTTGCTGTAATCAATGAATTAGGATTCTGATCGGTACGGTTATCCGAAATCCAGTCGACACCGCTAAAGTAAGAGGCATTAACCTTTACCGCGAGATTTTTAGTAATCGTTTTGGCAAATCTGATGGCGCTTTCACCTAATGCTGATATTTTATGATTGACATTATCCACATGATTCAGTCCACCTCGAAAATAAAAACTTAGTCCCTGAGATGTAAATGGATCTTTGGTCTGAAGACTGGCAAGCCCATTAATTGCATTCATTCCGTACAACGCCGATGCTGCTCCCGGTGTAACCTCCATAGACTGAATATCTAGTTCAGTAGGACCAATTGCATTTCCTAAAGGAACACCTAAAGTTGCAGACTGAACATCTACACCATCTACCAGCTGCATAAACCGGAAGTTATTGGGTGAATTAAAACCCCTGGAATTAGGAACTTTGAGCGTAAGGCTGGATGTTAGTAACTGCAGACCTTTCACGTTTTCCAAAGTTTCGTAAAAAGATGCTGCCGGGCTTTCTCTTATTGTACGAATATCTATCTTTTCTATAGCAATAGGTGATTTCAGTACTTTTTCCGGAACACGGGATGCGGAGATAACAACCTCGTTGATAATAGTGTTCTGTGGGTTTAGCTCTACTGTTATTTTATTAGATAACGAAAGTATCTCAACAGTCTGGCTGGTAAACCCTTCTTTTTTAATAACAATTCTAAAAGGAATTTTCACTCGGGTACGAAGGCTAAAATTTCCTTCTTGATTTGTCAGGGCTATATCCTGAGTATTTTCAACCTGAATTTGTGCTCCTGAGACTCCTTTATGATTGTCTGTATCTTTAATAATTCCGCTCAGTTCTATTAATTGCTGCTGAGCCTGAAAAAGGTTAAAAAATAAAAATGTAAATAATATAAGATGTGTTCTTTGCAGAAAACTCCTCTGTATGGGTAGTTTCATTATAATCGTTTTTAGGTTACGTTGTATGTTTATGTTTGGTAATGGATGGAATAGTTCAATACGAACTATCCACATCCATACCTGTTGGTATTAGCAACACATACACATTCGTATACCCAAAAGATGATGGTAATGTTTCTGAGATTTTTTCTGTCGGTAAAGAAGATCTATCATATATTTATTTTGTGATTTGTAAGTAGCGGTATGAGAAATCTCCGAAAGTTTCTTCAGCTTCTCTTTTCTGTACATATATTCCGAGAAGTTCATCCAGTGTTTTCAGGATTTCATCTTCACCAATGTTGTCTTTGTATTTAGTATTTAGACGGGTACCTAATCTGTCTCCGCCAATATGCAGATTGTATTTTCCATAAGCGGTACCTACAAAACCTATTTCTGCATTTGGAGATCTGCCACATCCATTAGGACAGCCAGTCATTCTGATGGTGATGTCTTCTTCAAAAAGACCATACTTTTCCAATAGAGGTTCTATCCTTGTTACTAAAGTCGGTAAATAACGCTGGCCTTCTGCTAATGCAAGAGAGCAGGTATTGAAGGCAACACAGGCTACAGAGTTTTTACGTAATGCACTGGCCTTTTCTGTATAATCAGAAATTCCATATTCTTTAAGGATTTGTTCTATTTCTGCTTTGTCATTTTCATGAACATCGGAAACAATAAGATTCTGGTTACAAGTGAAACGGAAATTGGCTTTTCCGGTTTCGGCAATCTTTAATAATCCTGATTTTAGTGGATAGTAATTCTGGCTCACCTCATCTGTCTGGATAGCTGAATCTACACTATCGTTTTCAACAAGTATCTGCGAACCTACAGCTTCGTCCAATACTCTTCCATGCTCTACAAATATTGTATAAAACCATTTACCTTCATGGTTTTTCACCCAGCCATAGCGGTCTTTTCGCTGTTCAAAGTGGTATTCTCTGGCAGGTTCAAAGCTAAAGCCACATCTTTTTTCAACTTCCGCACGGTATTGCTCTATTCCCAGTTTGTCTATTGTATATTTCAGTCTCGATAGCTTACGATCGCTTCTGTTTCCAAAGTCACGCTGTACTGTAATAATTTCATATACAGCTTTCAGTACTTTTTCTTCCGTATCTACAAATCCCAGAACTGAAGCCAATCTTGCATAAGTAGCTTCGTTTCCATGCGTAGAGCCCAAACCACCACCTGCAGCAATATTATAGCCTACAATTTGGTCATTCTCGATAATAGCAATCAGTGCAATATCATTAATAAAAACATCTACATCATTATTGGGCGGAACGGCGATTCCTATTTTTAACTTACGGGGTAAGTATCTGTCCTGATATAATGGATCTTCCTCCGCTTTGCGGTCTACTACCAATTCATCATCAATCCAAATATCATAATATGCTTTTGTTTTAGGCAAGCACAATTCACTGATCTTACCCGCCAGCTCATAGGCTTCCTGATGCAATGGTGATTCGGAAGGATTAGAAGTACAGGTCACATTCCTGTTAACATCTCCACAAGCTGCAATAGAATCCAGATGCTGAAGATTGAATGACTGTATAGTTGGTTTGATATGCGACTTCAGAATACCATGTAACTGAATCGTCTGTCTGGTTGTTATTTTAATTGTTCCTGTAGAATAATTTCCTGCAATTTCATTTAATCCAATCCATTGCTCTGAAGTAAGAAATCCACCCGGAAGGCGCAAACGGATCATAAAGGAATACAGCCATTCTAATTTTTTAGACACTCGTTCTTCTCGGCGATCGCGGTCGTCCTGCTGATACATTCCATGAAATTTTATCAGATTCTGGTCATCTTCCCGAATTGCACCAGTGAAATTATCCAGAAGACTTTCTTTCAAAGTCCCCCTAAGTCCGTTACTACTGGTTTTTATCTTTTCTACTGGTGAAAGATTATCTTTAGCACTCATGATTGTTGTTTTATTTTTAGCTATAGGATTTCATCCTATCTTATATTAATATGTCTCTTCGGGACTTATCTCAAATTATTTAATATTTTATACCATTAAGAAATTTAGAATATTGAGATTTTCAACCCACTTTATTTTCTTAATTTCTGTAAGATCCAGAATACGGTTTAACGATTTTACAATCAAACTGTTTTAGTATACATCTTTAGCATATCTGCCACTAAGCTCCAGTTCTTCTAAATAGTTTTTAGCCTCATCTTCGTTTCGCTTTCCTTCATGCTGAATAATATGAAGAAGTGTTTCTTCCACATCTTTACTCATCGGCTCTTTAGCTCCACATACATATACCGATGCTCCACCTTCAAGCCACTGAAATACTTCCGAAGATTTTTGCTGCAATCTATGCTGTACGTATACTTTTTCTGCTGTATCTCTGGAAAATGCAAGATCCAGATTTGTTAGGGCGCCTGTTTTCATAAAATCCTGAAACTCGGACTGGTAAAGAAAATCTGACACAAAATTCCGGTCTCCGAAGAATAGCCAGTTTCGCCCTTCAGCGCCTGTAGCATCGCGCTCCCAAAGGAACGAACGGAATGGTGCTATTCCGGTTCCGGGACCAATCATAATTACATCTTTTGCCGTCTCCGGAAGTTTAAAATGTTTAGCCTCCTGGATATAAAACTCTACAGCTCCATCTTCTTCAAATTCACTGAGAAAGCCACTGCATAAACCATTTTGTTTTTTATCATTGATAAAGAACTCCGATCTGGCTACCGTAATATGAATTTCAGAATCTCCATGTGCTTCCGGCGAGGATGAAACTGAATATAAACGTGGAGCCTGAACAGTCAGTGCTTTTATAACTTCTTCGAATTCCCCTGCGTTTTTCACTGGATAAATTCTAAGTAAATCCAGAAGACTTAAACGGGTTTCCGGAATATCCTGCCTGGTAATTTGCGCATACTGTGCAACTGTAGTCTTTAGCAGGTAACTGATATTAAGATGCTGGTGAAGAAGCTCTTCCGCACTTGCAGTAATTCTGGCTGTCTGAATTTGTTTTTCAGGATCTATACCGGTTAAACCAATAATCTCTTCTACTACAGACCTTGGGTTAAAAGGAATAACGCCTAACGCATCTCCCGGACGATAAGTAATTGGCTCTTCTGTTTCAATCTCAATATGATACGTCTCTTTATCAGAAGTAATATCATTCAGGTTAATAATAGCGGATACTTTTCCCTGGTATTTTTTTCTGCCAGAGGATGCCTTGGGTGCCGCTGTTGCCTGTGAAGGACTTGCTGCTTTATTTTGTACAACTTCAAAAATATGATCGAGCCATCTGTGAGCATCTTCTTCATAATCGATATCACATCTCTTCAGCGGAATAATACGTTCTGCTCCGAGAACTTCGAAACGGGTATCCACATCTTCACCTGTTTTACAAAATTGTGGATAAGTGCTGTCTCCTAATGCTAAAACTCCAAACTTAATATTGGAAAGATTTAGTTCGTTCTCATGAATATAATCGTAGAATTTCTTCGCCAGAATTGGCGGTTCTCCTTCTCCCTGAGTACTTATTACTACAAATAAATATTCTTCCTTGGCCAGATCTTTAGGTTTGTACTGGGATAAATCGCCCAACTTTACCTGAATGCCTTTTTTCTTAGCAACTCCGGCAAGTTCTGTTGCAAGTTTCTTACTATTACCGGTTTCTGTACCGTATACCAGTGTTATTTTCTTTACAGCTGTTGTATGCGTGGCTTGCTGCGGCGGTAAGTCAACCACTGCGGCAGATGTTCCTGCAAGGCCTGCCAGGTAACCGCTTGCCCAAATGGCTTCATCTCTGGAAAAGCCACTGGATATTTCTTTCAGTACTTGTAGTTTAGTTTCAGACAGCATATTCAAAAAAGTTTTGAGTTTTTGGAAGCAGAGTTCCGTTGGTTATTGATTTGAAATACAATCCTTCTCCGCCTGTATCTTGTAACCAGGAGAATTCTTCATGCAGGTTTACTATTTTGCCGATAACCACCAGCGATGGTGATGCAAATAGTTTATGCCCCAACTTTTGAGCAAAATCTTCAAAAGAAGAAGTATATACTTTCTGAAAAGGTGTGGTTGCCTGTTCTATTACGGCAATTTTCTTTTCCGAAGAGACTCCATATTCTTTAAATTTATCTACCAGATTGGTAAGATTTCCTACAGACATATAAAACACCAGCGTATCATTGGTTTCTGCTATTTCTTCCCAGTAATCTTCAGTCAATATTTCGGACTTATAATAAGTAAGAAATCTTACCGATGTAGCATATCCTCTTGCTGTTAAAGGCATTCCTGCATAGGCTGCTGCTCCAAGAGCAGCTGTTACTCCCGGAATAATCTCATACCTGATCTTATTCTCTTTCAGTACCTGTAATTCATCCAAAATATTGGAAAATATAGATACATCCCCACCCTTTAGTCTTGCAACAGTTTTATTCTGAAGTGCATATTCTACCATTAGTTCATTAATAGAAGACTGTGGCGTGGATGCTTTTTTGCTGCATTCTTTACCTACATAAACGATCTCTGTCTCTTTGCTCACATAGTTATCCACAATCTCAGGACTAACCAGTCTGTCGCATAAGATTACATCTGCTTCTGTAATGGCACGAATAGCTTTTACTGTGATCAGATCAGGATCGCCAGGCCCCGCACCGATAAGATATACCTTTGGTGTTTTATTAGTTGTTTTCATTTAAAGTCTGGTGTATAGACCGGTTTTAGAACAATCCTTCTATAGAAAGATATCTTTCTCCCGTGTCGTAGTTAATCGTTAATATTTTAGAACCTGCCGGTATTTCGGAAAGTTTTTTTGCAACAGCAGCTAATGCCGCTCCGGTGGAAATCCCTACAAAAAGCCCTTCTTTTTTCGCGGCTTCGATGGCAAAAGCAAAAGCTTCATCTTTGCCAATCTGAGTAATACCATCCAAAACAGAGGTATCCAGAATAGACGGAACAAAACCTGCTCCTAAGCCCTGTAACGGATGTGGCCCCGGTGCACCACCGCTTAGTACTGGTGATAATTCCGGTTCTACAGCGATTACTTTTACATTAGGATATTTTTGTTTTACTACTTGTGCAATTCCTGTGATATGCCCGCCGGTTCCTACACCTGTAATAATATAATCTAGTCCGTCCGGAAAATCCTGCAGAATTTCCTGTGCTGTTGTTTCTGTATGAACTTTCACATTTGCAGGATTATCAAACTGTCTCGGAATCCACGAATTTGGCGTTACTTCTGCCAGTTCATTAGCTTTTTCTATAGCCCCCTTCATACCCTTTTCTCTTGGTGTCAGTACGAATTCTGCTCCATAAGCCTCCATAATCTTTCTCCGTTCCACACTCATGCTCTCGGGCATGACCAGAATAAGCTTATATCCTTTCACAGCAGCTACCAAAGAAAGTCCAATTCCGGTATTACCACTTGTAGGTTCTATAATTATACTATCTTTATTCAACAGACCTTTAGCTTCGGCATCTTCAATCATCGAAAGAGCAATTCTGTCTTTAATGCTTCCACCTGGGTTACTCTTCTCTAATTTTATCCAAACTTCACTATTTGAATTAAAAAGTTTATTAATTTTTACGACTGGTGTATTTCCTATAGTTTCTAATATATTCTGAAATTTCATAATGTTTTTCTTTAGCTGTTGTTTACTGTATATATGGTTATTAGTACTTTAAATGACAAAGGTTAATGACTCCGGAAGCGGATTATTGTCTTTTATTCTGATTTCGCTTTTGTTATAGACCAGGGAATTTGAAGGAACATCCTGGGTAATCCATACATTACCTCCTATAATACTGTCCCGGCCAATGGTTGTTTCTCCACCTAGAATAGTAGCACCAGAATAAATAATGACGTTGTCCTCTATATTAGGATGTCTTTTCTGATTGGCTTTATCCTTGGAAACGTTTAATGCGCCTAATGTTACCCCTTGATAGATCTTCACATTATTCCCAATCACCGAGGTTTCTCCAATCACGATACCTGTTCCGTGATCTATAAAAAAGTGTTCTCCTATAACCGCCCCGGGATGAATATCAATTCCGGTTTTGCTATGTCCGTATTCCGAAAGAATGCGGGGAAGAGTCCTTATTTTCTGTTTCCACAACTGGTGGGAAACTCTATAAACATAAGTGGCGAAAAATCCGGGATATGCCAGCAGAATTTCTTCCAGAGATTCTGTTGCAGGATCGAATTCTAAAATAGATTCGGCATCCAGTATCAGACGATCATATATTTCCGGCAATGCATCAAACAGCACTTCCACTTGTCGTTCTGCAAAAAGTTTGTCATCGGTCGTATTTTTAATTAATTCAAAAAGTTTATTCTGTAATTCGTCAAAATTATTTCTCAGTGTTTCCTCCATATTGATATGCTGAGGAAGAAAAAGCAACTGGTATAATTCCTCCATAAAAGCTTCCGCTTTATTCTTGTCGAAGAAACCATATGATGCGCTTTTTTTTCTCTGAAAAATCTGCTCAATAAAAGAATCGGACACTTTACTCATATTTACTGAATTATACAGGCTGCAACTGTCGAGTTAGAGGTTTCGTCTACCAGAATTGCAGAACCTGTTGCTTTATTTTTTCTGAAACTATCGAAAACCAGAGGCTGTGCTGTTTTTAGCGTTACTTTCACAATTTCATTCAGCTTTATATCACCATCTGCTTTTTCGTGTTCCAGTGTATTTACATTTACTTTATATTCCACATCTTTCACCAATGCTTTTATCTGCCTGCTGTGGTGTTGTAATATGTATTTATTACCAGACTGTAATGCTTTTTGATCTAACCAGCATAGCAATACTTCTACTTCTTTTTCTACTTGTGGCAATTGCTCTGCTGCTACAAAAAAGTCACCTCTGCTTACATCTATATCATCTTCAATATGCAATACTACCGACTGCCCTTCAAAAGCTTCTTCAACTTCAGATCCGTTAATTTCAATTCTGTCTATTTTTGTCGAAATCTCTGCAGGCAAAATATAGATGCGGTCTCCCTTGCGAAAATCTCCACTTAGGATTTTCCCGGCATAACCTCGATAATCATGTAACTCATCTACCTGAGGGCGGATTACATACTGTACCTGAAAGCGACTGTTGGTATCTGTGTCGATATTTACTTGTACTTCTTCCAGATATTCTAAAAGAGAAACACCACTATACCAATCTGTATCAGCAGATCTGGTTACAATATTATCTCCTCTTAGTGCTGATATCGGAAAATAAGTAACTTGAGTCAGTCCTAGACTCTCTGCAATTTTTGCATAATCAGCTTTTATATTTTCATAGACTTCCTGTGAATAATCTACCAAATCCATTTTGTTGATGGCTACAGCAATCTTTTTCAGATTAAGTAATGATGCTATGATGGAATGCCTTCTGGTTTGTTCTATAACCCCCTGGCGGGCATCGATAAGGATAACCATCAGATCTGAGTTGGATGCGCCGGTGATCATATTCCGGGTATACTGTACATGTCCGGGAGCATCGGCTATAATAAATTTTCTCTTGGCTGTTGAAAAATATCTGTAGGCTACGTCTATTGTAATTCCCTGCTCTCTTTCTGCACGCAGTCCGTCAGTAAGAAGTGCAAGATCTACTCCTTCATCATTTTTGTTTTTAGAATGCTTTTCCAGAACCTCCAGTTGATCCTGTAAAATGCTTTTGCTATCGTAAAGCAGTCTGCCGATAAGGGTACTTTTACCATCGTCTACACTTCCTGCTGTTATAAATCTTAATATGTCCATATCCTTTGTTTTTATGAGCAATAAATAATGAATAATTACTCATTGCTTATTACCAATTAATGATGTTAAAAGTATCCTCCTTTTTTACGGTCTTCCATTGCGGCCTCTGTTACCCGATCATCGATTCGTGTTTCGCCTCTTTCCGAAATCCTGGTAGCTATAATTTCATCTATCACTTCATCTATTGTTTCAGCATTAGATTCTACAGCAGCTGTACAGGTCATATCTCCCACAGTACGATAACGCACTCTTTTTGTAGCTATCAGGTCATCGGCATCCAGAGATGCATGTTCGGAATTGGCAATCCATTGTCCGTTCAGGTCCACTACTTCTCTATCATGAGAGAAATAAATAGATGGTAATCCTATTTTCTCTTTTCGGATATAGTTCCACACATCCAACTCAGTCCAGTTACTAATCGGGAAAACTCTTACATTTTCTCCTTTATGAATCTTGCCATTGAAAATATTCCACAATTCCGGACGCTGGAGTTTTGGATCCCACTGTCCAAATTCATCGCGTACAGAAAAGATTCTCTCTTTTGCCCGTGCTTTTTCCTCATCCCTTCTTGCTCCACCGATACAGGCATCGAATTCAAATTCTTCAATCGTATCCAGCAGCGTGAAAGTCTGCAGCCAGTTTCTGCTCGGGAATTTCCCTTTTGGTTCTGTAAGATTTTTTTTCTTTATTGTATCTTCCACTTTGCGTACCACAAGATCTACTCCTAACTCTTTTACCAGAGCATCTCTGAAGTCTAATGCTTCCGGGAAATTGTGTCCTGTATCTACATGAACGAAGGTGAACGGAATTTTACCGGGTCTAAAAGCTTTAAAAGCCAGATGCGCCAGTGTAATACTATCTTTCCCTCCGCTAAAAAGCAACGCAGGACGTTCAAACTGTCCGGCTACTTCACGCAGAATATAAATAGATTCGGATTCTAACTGTTCTAAATAATTGGCTTGTTCTATTGTTGACATTTGTTTTCTTTTTTATTGGTGAATATGCAGACCACACTCTTTTTTATTAGCATCTTCCCACCACCAGCGGCCGGCTCTAAAATCTTCTCCTTCCTGAATAGCTCTGGTACACGGTGCACATCCGATGCTTACAAAACCTTTTTCATGAAGATAATTATAAGGTAGTCTGCTTTCTTTTACATAGTCCTTTACTTCCTGAGTTGTCCAGTTTAGCAATGGATGGTATTTTATAATCTGATTATCTGCGTCCCACTCCAATGGGGACATACTGTGTCTGTTCGCAGAATGTTCCGCTCTTAACCCGGTAACCCAAACTTTATAACCCTGCAATGCCTTTTTCAAAGGCTGAACTTTGCGGATATTACAACAGGTTTTTCTGTTTTCCACAGAACGATAGAATGAATCTGGTCCGTTTTCAGTTACAAATTTTCCTAATACTTCTGCGTCCGGATAAAAAGCTTTGATGTCTTTTTTGAAAAAAGCTTTTGTTGCTGACCACGTTTCATAAGTCTGCTCAAAAAGCCTTCCTGTATCCAATGTAAAAATATCCACATCCAGGTCTTTTACCAGATGTGTTACAACCTGATCCTCGTAACTAAAACTGGTAGAAAAGATTACCTCTTTCGGAAATCTGTCTACCAGTAACTGCAAAACTTCTGTATTGGTAAGGGTTTCCGATATCCCTTCCAGTAATTCGTTCAGTTGTATTTTCAGACTATTTTCCATTTCAGTTTCAAAATTGATTTTGCAAAGATATATTAATTCTATTAAATCTACCAAATTAGTAGTATTTAGATTTAAAAAAAATTACTTCTTATTCATAAAGGCTGTTAGTGTAGCCTCCATCATACTTTTACGAGTCTTCTCACGAACGTTGATTAATTCATGTCTAAGATAGCAAGCTTCCTCGTCAACACAATCGTCGCAAGCCTCGTAATAATTAAGGGAAATACAGGGCGTTAAAGAAATTGGCCCTTCGAAAATACGATATAAATCTGCTAAAGAAACTTCATCCGGAGATTTTATCAGATAATAACCTCCACCTATTCCCTGCTTGCTGTTTACAAGCTTGGCTCTTTTTAGTTCCAGTAGAATTTGTTCCAAAAATTTTTTGGGAATGTTCTCGTCTTGTGCAATAATGGCTGTCGACAAGAATCCATTTTTATAGTTTCTCGCCAGCCTCACCATCGCTTTCAAAGCGTATTTACACCGTTTGGACATCATAATCTGTGCAATTTAAGATAATTTCCCGATTTGAGAAAATCTTTTTACATCTACCTCTTCATGAAATTCAATCCCATGTTCTATAAAATCGAATAATTGCTTAGAAAAGTAGCTACCATTTAATACACCTCTTGCTCCTAATCCATTAAAAATATAAAGATTTTCATATATATCATGACATCCGATTATGGGTCTTCTATCTGCTACAGTTGCTCGGAAAGCAGTTGATACCTCATCTATTCGGTAAGAACTTTTGTATACTTCTTCAAGTCCTTTTTTCAATTCTTCTACAGCTTTATCTTCGATTTCATTCGTCTGAGAATCTCTGTCATATGTCCCACCATAGTAATATTCATCTCCGGAAAATCTGAATAGAAAATGTTTCTTCTTGATTACAAAAGCTTCTGTATCTTTTTCCAGACGAAGGCTAAAACGATGCCCTTTGTTGGGTTTCACAGGTATCTCACAGAAATAAGGATTATCCTTTATCCCAGTTCCTTCGGCAAAGATAATTTTATCGAATGTATAGTCATTGTAAGAATTCTGATCGGTACTTAATTTATCATAATTAAACCTTTCTTTTATCAGTGCACTTTTATCTTCTAAAAAGTTAAAAAAATCTGTGAAAAAATTGCGAACATCCAGGCGACAGGAATTTTTGACTCTTCCCACACCAAAAGGATTTTCAACACTGGACAATTGCTGTATATCTGAATCCAGATAGCCTTCGAATTTTTCCTGTGAAGCTTTCTTAAGCCATAGCTTATGCTCACCCTCATCGTGGAATACACGAACTACATTTTCCTGAATTAAATAGTTTTTATGCAGGTATTCTTCGATCTCATCAAAAATAATTGGTAGGTAGTCCATTTGTGCCTCATCATTCCATATTTTGTTATACCTCTTCAATACAACAGGGTTGCATACTCCAGCCGAAATATGTGATGCAGCTCTATTTCCCTCGGAAAATAATTTAAAAGTCTTACCACTTTTCAACAGCTGGTGTGCAAAAAAAATGGCGGCATATCCGTCCCCTACAATGATGTAATCTAACTTTTCCATACAAAAAAACCTGAGCAAAGATACTCAGGTTTTCGATTATACTCAATATGATATTTATTCTACTGTAACAGATTTTGCCAAGTTTCTTGGCTGATCCACGTTTGCACCTCTGTAAACTGCAATGTAGTAAGATAATAACTGTAATGGAATAGCAGAAACTATTGGAGAGAAACACTCGGAAGTTTCTGGGAATTCAATTACATAATCTGCCATGTTAGCAACCTGAGTATCGCCTTTATTTACAATAGCGATAACTTTTCCTTTTCTTGCTTTAATCTCCTGAACGTTACTTACAATTTTATCGTAGTGTCCCTGTTTAGGAGCAATAATAGCTACAGGCATGTTTTCATCGATTAGTGCAATCGGACCGTGCTTCATTTCAGCTGCAGGGTAACCTTCAGCGTGGATATAAGAAATTTCTTTCAATTTCAAAGCACCTTCAAGAGCACCAGGGAAGTTATAACCTCTTCCTAAATACAAGAAGTTGGTAGATTCAACAAAATCTTTTGCCATTTTCTTCACAGTATCGTGTGAAGATTCCAATACTTCTTCTACTTTCTTAGGAAGCGCATCTAATTCATACAGATATTTCATGAATTCTGTATTGTTAAGATTACCATTGTGCTTACCTAATTTCAAAGCAATAAGAGAAAGGATTGTTAACTGTGCAGTAAAAGCTTTTGTAGAAGCTACTCCAATTTCCGGACCTGCGTGTGTATAGGAACCTGCATCTGTAATACGAGCAATTGAAGAGTCGATTACATTACAAATACCATATACAAATGCTCCTTTTTCTTTTGCCAGTTTAATAGCAGCCATTGTATCTGCTGTCTCACCAGACTGAGAAATTGCAATAACAACATCTTTAGGTCCTATGATTGGATTTCTGTAACGGAATTCGGAAGCATATTCTACTTCAACAGGTATTCTTGCAAACTCCTCGATAAGATATTCACCGATAAGACCTGCATGCCAAGAAGTACCACAAGCAATAATAACAATTCTTTTTGCTTTTTTAATTCTGTCCAGATTGTCCCAGATACCTGCCATCTTGATAATACCTTCATCTAAAAGTATTCTTCCTCGCATTGTATCATGAATAGATTTAGGCTGTTCGAAAATTTCTTTTAACATGAAATGATCGTACCCTCCTTTTTCAATCTGCTCAAGGCTTAATTTCAGTTCCTGAATCTGAGCATCTACTTTTGTATTATCATTGATTACACGGATATCTACTCCTCCCTCTAAAGAGATAAGAGCCATATGTCCGTCTTCCAGATAAATCGCTTCTTTTGTAAACTCAACGAATGGAGAAGCATCAGAAGCAATAAAATATTCGTTATCTCCCAAACCAATTGCTAAAGGAGAACTTAATCTTCCTACAACAAATTGTCCCGGGTGATCTTCATGTAAAACAGCTACCGCATAAGCTCCGTAAACTTCGCTTAGTGCAGTTCTTACTGCTTCAGGGAAGTCTTTACCGGATTCATCCATAAAATACTGAATGAAGTTAGCCAGTACTTCTGTATCGGTTTCAGAATGAAACACGAATCCTTTCTGAGTAAGCATTTTTTTGATGGTATCATAGTTTTCAATAATACCATTGTGGATTAATGCTATTTTACCATTATTGGAAAGATGCGGGTGCGAGTTTCTGTCACTAGGTACACCGTGAGTTGCCCAACGAGTATGTCCCATTCCGATATGTGCAGTGTTTTTTAATCCTTCTGCAATTTCTTCAAGATCAGAAACCTTACCTTTTGTTTTCTTTAATTCAAGTTTATTTTGTGGACTTTCTAAAACGATCCCTGCACTATCATAACCACGGTACTCTAATCTCTTAAGACCGTTAACTACAATATCATAGGCATCTCTAAAGCCTGTATATCCTACTATTCCGCACATTTGTTTGTGTTTTTATATTTTATTTTTTAGTGTAAATGACTTGCAGCTGAGCCATATTAATATTTGACGGATCGGTACCAACTAATACTACTCTGTTTGGTGTATAAGCTCTTGAGGTGTAGTTCCAGCCTAAAAGTGCTCCTGTTTGTGAATTTGTTGTAAAGTCACCAACATTAATCACAATAGGTTTGTTTTCAGCACCTTTTTCTACGATATTTTTTACCGTCTGGGTAATCGTAATATCATAGTAAGCAGGATTCTTGTCCAGATTAGTTGCTTTTACTCGGATATAGCCAGCTCCAGCCAAAGCAGTTTGGTCATCCATAAATTGCTTCATATCCTTCTGAAGTACTGTAAAAGTGGAAGGTTTTGCAAATGCACTTTTCCATGTATTCTCATCGGAGTACAATCTTATTTTCGCGGTCAAAATTCCAGCTTTTTCTTGTGTATATTTATTTCTTAACCCCTCAATAGTCGATGTCGGAATTACAAACTCAGCACCATTACCTCCGGCACCCTGAAGGTACAATTTGGCATCACCTTTTGTTTTGTTAATATTCCCCATTGCTGTTGTATAAGCTGATGGTCTATTAAATGTAAACTGACTGAAATGAACGTTGGATGTTCCTAAATCGAATGTATAAGTATTCTGTTGTCTTGTTGTTGCATTATCCTTTGTAACATCATTGGAGTAATACATTGTAACTGACATTGTATTAGGGTTAAGGTTGAATAAGAATCCGTCATTCTCATCAACAGAAAGTCTTAATCCACGGAAATGTCTTATGAAAGAAGCTGCATCGCTTAATTCATTTTTTCCTTGGTAAGCAATAATTTTGTTCTGGAAGAAAGTTTTATCCAAAGAAACTCTGATTCCCGGATCTCTACTTAGTAGTTCCGAGTTGTCTCCTACTTTGGTAATTTTAACACCGCTTACAAAAGCATTAATATTTTTAGAACCTAAAACATTTGTTGCAGTAACTGTCTGATTAGAAAAATAGGTTTTAGTATTATCATAAAGGAAGTCACTAACTTCAGCTACACTTAGCTTAAATTTTACAGGATTACCTCCAATCTTAGATCTACCGTATTTTACTAACGGATAAGTATTAACTGTTTTTGTAGAATCCTGATCTGTTGAAACTTTGTTAATTGTAGTAGTTGTTGTTGTAACAGAATCCGTCACATAGCTTGGAAGGATTTGTAATACTACAGAGTCTACTTTTGGATTAGTTCCGAAGTCCGTTCCATAAGCAGAAGGACGCAATTGTGTAACATAAGCAGCCTTGTGCATTCCGAATACAGGCTCATCAAATGCTCCTAAAATAGCATTAGTCAGATTTTTGGCATCACTACGTATAGAATCTTTATTATCTATATTATATGCAATAACAGGAGAGCTTGATTCCTGTCCGTTTGCGGCATTACCATCTAAGAACTGGCTTCCCAGATTATCAGCATCAGCTTCACAAGAAGTCAGCGTAAACAGACCTATAGTCGCAACAAAACAAACGTTAGCGATTATCTTTATTTTCTTCATTATTTATATCAAAAATTGGCTACTTGGTTTAGTACACTTGGTTAATAGCGTCGGCACTTACAAAATCCTTTTTGTCGGATGTAGCACCAGTATACATAGATTCCAGATCATCTTCCAAAGATTCATCTCCTTTCAGTACGATATCTACTAACTGAAGACTCTCTCCAACAAATTTTCTGAAGCTTGGTTTATCTAACGCAGTAAGTCCTTCGATATTGTCGAATTTTAATTTTTCTTCAATATTATTTTCAAAGGCAGCATCTTTCTCATTATAAATGGAAACAACAAGCTTAGTATCTTTAAAATAGTCATCGTTCTTATAGAACGTTTTAAGGTATAACGGAATGAATGAAGCCATCCAGCCATTCAGGTGGATAACATCCGGTACCCAGTTTAGTTTTTTAATTGTTTCGATAACTCCTCTTGCGAAGAAAATTGCGCGCTCGTCATTATCTGAAAAAGCGGTTCCCTCATCATCGAAATACAGTTGTTTTCTCTTGAAATATTCCTCGTTATCGATAAAGTATACCTGCATTCTTTCGTTTGGTAAAGAAGCAACTTTAATTAACAAAGGCTGGTCAAGGTCGTTGATGATGATGTTCATCCCTGATAGACGAATCACTTCGTGAAGCTGAAATTTACGCTCGCTGATCATTCCAAATCTTGGCATGAAAACGCGAACATCGTTTCCGTCATTATACATTCTCAAGGCCATCTTATTCACCATCGTAGCCATGTTACTGTCTTCTTGGTACGGAAATAGCTCGGAAGTGACGTATAGAATTTTCTGGTTCGGCATAATAATCTTTCTCTAGTAGTAATTAAGATGGTTAATTTTACAAAAATACAACTTTTTCCAGTAATACATTTTAATTAACATTTTTTAATAATTTTGCTCAAATTTCAGAATATGGAAATTCTCCGCAATCGCCAGAGTCTCAGCGATTATATTGCAGCAGTAAAAAAAGAAGGTAAAAAGATTGGTTTTGCCCCAACAATGGGAGCTTTACACGATGGACACATGTCCTTATACAAAGAAGCACGAAAGGATAATGACATCGTAATTTCGTCTGTGTTTGTAAACCCTACACAGTTTAATAATCCCGATGATCTGAAGAAGTATCCCCGTACTGAAGAAAATGACATTGCAATGCTTGAAAAAGCAGGTGTAGATGCTGTTTATATTCCGAGTACTGAAGATATATATCCTGAAAAAGCAGAAAGCAAGCATTATGATTTTGGTGGTATTGAAAATGAAATGGAAGGAAAATTCCGTCCGGGACATTTTGATGGTGTAGGAACTGTAGTTTCGGAATTATTCCGCCAGGTACAACCTGATAATGCTTATTTTGGAGAAAAAGATTATCAGCAACTGGCTATTATTAAAAAGCTTGTTGAGATAGAAAAATTCCCGATTAATATCCATGGGGTTCCTATTTACAGAGCAGAAAATGGACTGGCTTTAAGCTCCAGAAATGCTCGTTTATCTGAAGACGAAAGAAACGGAGCTGCGCTTATTTATAAAACTTTAGTAAAGGTTAATGAATGGTTTCGGGTGATAAGCATTCCGGAAATAAAAAAACGGGTTGAAGAAATTTTTGAACAATCGGACTACGAATTAGAATATTTTCTAATCGCAGATGAAGAAACGCTCAAGGAAACTGACTTTTTCTACAAGGATAAGAGCTACAGAGCATTTATTGTTGTATTTGTAGGTGGGGTTAGATTAATTGATAATATGCATCTGGATTAACCATGGAAATAAGACTTGCAACACTTTATGATTTGGAATCTCTAATCCTTATTTTTGAAAAATACAGAGATTTTTACAAAAAAATGGCAGATTATGAAACTGCGAAATCTTTTCTTGAAGAAAGAATTTCTCGTAACGAATCAGTAATTTACATTGCTGAAGCCAATCAAAAGATTGTAGGTTTCACCCAATTGTACCCATTATTTTCTTCTACAAGAATGAAAAAACTATGGTTACTGAATGACCTTTATGTAGAAGAGGAATATAGACAAAAAGGTATATCTGTGGCTCTTATTGACAGGGCAAAAGAGTTATGCAGAGAAACCGGAGCTTGTCAGCTCTCTCTGGAAACTTCTAAAACAAACATGGTTGGAAACAATTTATACCCTAAAACAGATTTTCAGTTAGATACAGAAACCAATTTTTATTATTGGGTACCCTAAATCTTACTATAGATTTCTTGTCTCTTTCAAGACTTAGAGCCTGTTTAAATTTTGATTCAAAAAAATATTAGACTTCGATAGTTCATCAGGCTCACTATAAACTCAGCTCAGTCTGACACTCCTAAAAGAAAGGTATTTTGAACAAGAAATTTCACTCTGAGTCTGTCGAAGAGTATTAGTAATAAAGTTTAAACAATCGCTTATAAAAAAATAAAAAATGGTCAGATTTCTTCTGACCATTTTTTATTTTTTTGCTTTAGTTCTAAGCTTTCTTGCTACCAAATTTGTTAAACTTATAACTAAGTGTAAACATTACATATCTTTTCAGAATAAGGTCTTCACGATCCTCAATATAAGTATCGGTGATCACTCTTTTCACACTCTGGTTCTGATTCAGTACATCATAAACCATTACTTTAGCAGTCATTTGCTTTTTAAGGAAAGTATAACCTAAACTGGCATTCCAGAAATAGAAATCTTTTTTGAAGCCCGGAGCAATATTAGTATTGGTTGTATAAGTAAAATTATTCTCTATTGTAAAATCCTGATTTTTTCCGAAATAATTGATAGACTGTAGACTGAAAACATTACTTGTGGTATGCGATTGATCTAACACATAGTTTTTGTAATCTGTCTGGTTATAACTTAGGGAATAAGATGGTTTTATCGTCATCTTGTCCTTAATTTCATATGTCAGATTAATTCCCGGAGTTACAGAATAAGCTGCACTTGTATATCTGTCTCCGTCAACAAAACCATTAGTAAATCGATGATTAAAAGTTACTCTTGGGCCAATTGTTAATTTACTATCTTTCCATTTATACGTTTTGGTATATCCCGATCCAAAATAAATGCTTTTATTACCACTTACATTAATATAGGAAATCTCCTGCCCCCCTGTTTCTTTATTAAAATGACGGTTATTGGTAACATCATTGTCCTGATAATTGAAACTAAAGTTGAAATATAGGTTTGTATTTTTTAGTTGATTGTATTTGCTATAATACATATTTCCATAAAACCTCCAAGTGTTTTTCAGATCCGGATTTCCTTTATAAGAAATCAATGGATTAGACCTGTCTTCATATGGCGTTAACTGCATTGCTGAAGGAATATCATAACTACTTCTTACATATACTGACATGTTTTTTCCGTTCTTATTCCCCCAAAGATTAAAATTAAACTCTGGAAGAACAAAGTTTTTATTCAATTGATAATCCTGTCCATTATAGCGGGCATTAACATCCATTTGCGTGGCATTAAGGTTAGCGGAAGCCCATAGATTAATGTTTTTCTTATTCATTTCATAGCCAATCCCGGGAACAAAAGAATTATTTTGTTGACGCATCATATTAGATAAATCAACATTAAATTTAGAATAATCTCCTGTTGCAGAATTAAAATCATTTACATCTCTGCTATTACGATTATAAGATGTACTATACCCCATGCTTAAAGATACTTTTGCAGAATCCGATACAGGTTCTGCATAATCAGCAGAAATATCATAACGATTGTTAATATTTTTACTATATAATCTTTGATTCCTTATATCATTTTTATCAGGATCCTGATTAAAGAGCGTTTCGGATTTAATCAGATTATCATTCACAGATTCTCCGGCATTGCCTGCCATACTAAAGCTAACTCTTCTTCCCTTCTCATTTAATTTTTTGGAAAAATAAATTCGTGATTGTCCGGAATTGTTTCTTGAGTCGTTTTTATTATAAGAATTATTCTCATTTAGCAGTGTACCATCCCTAAAGGTAGAAGATGCACCTGTACTGATATTAGTTCCATTATTAGTAAGGAATGAATTGGATAAATAAAAATTGGTATTCTTATCCAGTTTTATTCTGAAACTGTTTTCCAGACTGTATTGGCTATTATCATTCTCACCAGAATTCTGAGATTTAGTTCTCAGTGCATAGTCGGATAACAGAGTTGTTCTATCTGATACTGAGCGGGTTTCTCTACTGTTTTTGGAATATAACAGACTTAAACTATTAAGGCTTGCATCTTTACCCAATTCATCAGAATAGTTGACCCCAACCATTGTAGAGCGCAAAACACCACCACCATTATCTCCTGAAGAAACCATAATCCGATTCCCTTCCTGAACATAGGAATTTCCTTGAATCAAATTAGCATTTCTTCCATACCCCATACTTTCGTAGACCTCATCACTTTTAAAACCGGAAACATTAATATTATTGGAGGATGCTAAAAGACTAATTTTAGTATTATTCTTAAAATAGCTGAGTATAGCACTTCCTTCATAGCGTTTGTCGGATCCATAACCAGCATAAGCTCTTGCCATAAAACCCTTGTTTTTCTTCTCATCTATAGTAAGGTTTACGCTCATATTATTAGACTTTCCTTTCTCACCTTTTACTCTCTCTTCGTCTGTCTTACTAGTCGTTACCTGAATTTTCTTGATTAAATCTGCAGGCAAGTTCTTAAGTGCAATTTTACCATCTTTATCAAAGAACGGTTTTCCGTTTACCAGTATCTGATCTACTTCTTTACCATTAGCCGTAATTTTCCCATCATTGCTAATTTCGAATCCGGGTAAAGATTTAATAAGTTCTTCCACTTTTCCGTCGGGTTTTACTTTGAAGGAAGCTGCATTAAATTCCAGTGTGTCTTTTTTAACTTTTACCGGCGGAGCACCTTTAATTTCTACTCCGGCAATATTTTTGGAAACCTCCGTAATCAATTTTATCACATCGAGTTTCTGAGAACTTTCAAGTTTATCATAGATTTTACTATACTCTTTTTGTTGCTCGGCATTTACCTTAAACAATACAGGTTCCAGTATTTTATCAAACTTCAGATTGAAGTTTCCTTCTTTCCCGGAATTGGTATAATTGATAATCGATGAATCTTTCTGTTTTAGTAAATAAACGGTAGCATCTTCAATTGGCTTGCCGCTTTGGTCTACTATTTTACCTGTAAGATTTAGTGATTGTCCATAGTGTAAAATCCCTATAAGCAGGATAAAGAGTAGAAATAATTTTCTCATATTCAGGTGTTAATTAGTTTGCGAGGCGAAAATAGAATAAAAAAAAACTAACTCCCAAGCACGGGAGTTAGTTTTAATACTTTTTAACTATTTTTATAGTGATTTACGCTTGTAAATATCTTGAATAAGCATAACCTTGTTCACCATCTTTAGTTCTTACCAACCACCATTCGCCATTGGTTTGCTCTACTAGAGTTACTAATTCTCCTTTAGCTGCTTTACCTACGATGTTACCTTCAGTACTTGGAGTCTCACGGATATTAAGGTTAGTAGATTCAGTATTTACTGTAAGGTTTGTACCTGCAGGAAGTCCTGACACCTGTACATCTACATTAATATCTGAAGCTGTAAAGTTAGGATCTATTACACCCAGAGCATTCCATACTGCATCTTTAGCTGCAGAATTAGAAGCGCTACCGGATACATAAAGAATCCCATCTTGCTCTTGTACCTGTAAATTACCAATACCTGCACCTTGTGCAGCTGTAATTACACTTGCGTATTTATCTTGTAGTTCGCTCATCTTTTGTTATTTTACGATATAGTTATAGTTTACTTTACCCACTTTCAATGCATCGATAGACTGCTTGATTTTCTTAGCGTCTTCTTTGGTAACATCACCACTAACAGTAAGTTCACCGTTTACAACTTCAGCTTTTACTTTTGGGAAGTCTTTTAAGGCATCTTTTACTTTCAGAAGATTTTCAGGAGCAGAAGCTACTTTTGTTTCTACTTGTACTGGAGCCTCCACTGTAGACATGTCCATTACGTCTTTTATACCTTCGATAGCCTTAAGAGATGCAAGCATTTGATCTTTAGCTGCAACATCTTTAAAGGTTCCGGACAGGTGAGCTACACCGTCTTTTACTTCTACTTTAGCTTGTGGATCAGCTGCAATTACAGCTGTAGCTTTAGTCTGCAAATCAGCATCGTTATTTTTCTTTTTACAAGATACTGCTACAGTAGACACTAAAATAGCCAATGCAGCGGTGGTGAAAATTTTTTTCATGTGTTGGATTAATTTAATAGTTTATAATAAAAAACCTTGTGAACGTAAATTTATTAAATAATATTATGCTCACAAGGTTTTATTCTGTTAAAAAAAATTAAAATTACTTTTTAGCCATAAAATAATAGGCTAACATTTTGTAATATAATTTTGCAGATAAGAAAGCTGTTGGTTTTGCCATTGGGCTATCCATAAGCTCTACAATATCGAAAGCAACCACGTTGCACTTTTCGAAAACTTTTTTCAATAACTCTAATGTAGGATACCATGCCAAGCCCCCTGGTTCCGGTGTTCCGGTAGAAGGTGCAATAGACGGATCAAAAGCATCCAGATCTATTGTGATATATACATTACCTGATACTTTTGCTAAAACATCATCTATCCAGTTTGGATTTGTTGCAATTTCATGAGCCCAGAAACATTGGCCTTTTGGTACATACTCCATTTCTTCAACATCCATAGAACGAATACCTACCTGTACAAGATTGTGTTTTTGGCTTGCTTCGAAAACCGCACAAGCATGGTTAGAAGTAGATCCATGAAAATCCGGTCTTAAATCAGTGTGAGCATCTAACTGAAGAACCGTTAGATTATCATACTTCTCTCCTACTGCACGGATAGAACCGATAGATACAGAATGTTCTCCTCCGAAAAGCGTAAACAATTTATCTTCGTTACCCAACAATTCCTTGGTTTTCTGATAAACAGCTTCAGTCATTGCTTCTGGTGTTGAGTTTTCAGAAATTTCTCCTGCCATGTAAACACCATTCAGGTAAGGCTCGGTTCCTGTTTCAATATCATAAAGCTCCATATTTTCTGAAGCATTAAGAAAAAGCTCAGGACCTTTATCAGCTCCTTTCCCCCATGTTGAAGTTCCATCGTAAGGAACAGTTACCAACATTACTTTTGAATTTTCCAGTGTTGCATTCTCTTCAGGAATTCCTGCGTATGTTCTCATATTTTTATTAAAAATTGAAATATTATTCCGCAAAGATAATTAGAAATAGAACTGGAAAAAAAAATTGACAATTACATTTTGGTAATTTAAAATAATTTTTAATTTTGTTAAAAACATATTTAATTTTATTAAAATAAAAAGAGATAAAATGAAACTTCCTGTTGTATGTCCCAGTTGTGAATCGACCCTGATTGTAAGTCAAATGAAGTGTAATAATTGTGACACTACTGTAAATGGCAATTACGAGCTTCCTCTGTATCTTCAGCTTGGTCGTGAGGAGCAACAGTTTATCCTGGATTTTTTTCTATCCAGCGGAAGTATAAAAGAGATGAGCAAACAGGCTAATCTTTCTTATCCAACAATGCGTAATAAAATGGATGATCTTATTGAAAAGATCAGTAAGCTAAAGAAAACACTACCCTAGGTTTGTAATAGCCTTAATCAAATCATCTGACCTAACAGTCTCGGAAAACAAAATGTTAACCTATGAAAAATATCCCTGTAAAAATTGGTTGGGAAACCATTATACTTATAGCTGTCCCCTTGCTTTTTCCACTTTATTTCGTTTTTACTGACAAAGATTATATTCCTCTTACGATTCTCATCCCTGCAATAATATTTGTATCCATCCTGATTATAGGAATTAGCTATCGGATTATCGGAAACGAACTTATCATTCGTAATAGCATTTTCGGAAGTACCCGAATACCAATTTCAGATATTAAAAGTGTCAAAAAGACTAAAAACCCTATTTCCTCTCCTGCACCTTCAATATTCGGAAGAATTGAAATCATTTATAAAAATGGCAGCATCATTATTTCACCAAAAGATTTTGATCTGTTAAAAAATGAATTACTAAAAATAAACCCCAATATCACTTTTTAGACTATGAACTGGAAAACACTATTTAATCCATTCGAAAAATATTCTGATTATAAACTTTTACTGTTTGGAATCCTTTTTTCCCTTCTAACACCATTTGTTTCTTACTATACTCAAAATAGAATGACGAGTTTCATGCGCTTCGACAGACCTGAAGAAGCCCTAACACTAAAAAGTTCATTCTTATATTGTTCAGTAAGTATTGCAAGTATTATTTTAATACTTTATTTAATTGCAATAGTTTTCAATAGGAGATCTCGTTTTATGGATATTACCAATACAATTTTGGTTTCTAATGCTATAAATATTCCCATTCTTCTACTAACCCATCTTATAGATGTGAATAAAGCTTTCTCTTCTGAAGGTATAAATGAGAATTTCTATCAATACATCATAAATCTATTATTTATAATTATAACTACAGCTATTGTTATTTCCCTGGTAATTTATTCTATTGTCTTATTTTTCAATGGTTTCAAAACAGCAACCAACATAAAAAAATTACCACAGATTATACTTTTTGTCTTTATCTTTTTTGTTTCCTTAATGATTTGCCAAATATTTATACCAAAACTCAAATTTTAAAATGATATGAAAATTAAATTATCTATTATGTTACTATTACTTTGCCAAATAGTCTTTTCTCAGAATTTAGAAAAAACTGCAAGTGATTTTGTGAACAACCTTTTTACTAAAAAATACACTGAGAGTGTAAAACTTGAAGATGATGAAGTAAAAGATAAAATGACAGAATCTGTTCTGGAAATGGTCAACGGCCAACTAAGCGGCATGTTCGGAGATTACAAAAAAGTAATTTCTACACAGAAAACTGTAGAAGATGGTATCCCAATGATATTAGTATATACAGAATTCTCTAAACAGAATGTAAATTTCAAAGTTCCTTTTTCAAAGAATAATAAAGTTCTGGGCATATTTAAAGGACCGGATAAAGAAGAGTCATCAAAAATTAATCGTCCACAAACACCAATACCTCCGTATAGTTATAATACAGAAGATGTAAAATTCAAAAATGAGATAGAGGGAAATATTTTGGCCGGAACAATTTCAATTCCATCTGATAAAAAAAATATTCCAATTGCAGTGATGATTACCGGAAGCGGGGCACAAACAAGAGATGAAGAACTTCTAGGTCATAAGTCATTTGCTGTAATTGCAGATTACCTGGCGAAAAATGGAATCGGAACTTTACGCATTGATGACAGAGGAATGGGAGAATCCGAGAAAGGAAAAGCTGGGGCTACTTCTGCAGATTTCGCTACTGATATTAATTCTGCTGTGAACTATTTAGCAAAAAAAGGTTACACCAATATTGGATTAATTGGCCACAGTGAAGGAGGTTTAATAGCACCAATGGTAGCCAACGAAAATAAAAATGTAAAATTTCAGGTATTGCTTGCCGGACCCGGAGTTACAGGCAAACAAATTTTGCTGCAACAAACCTATGACATTTCAAAAGCAAATGGAGCTGATGAAGCTAGTTTGAAATCTAACAAGGAAATGTCTGAAAAAATCTTCGATTATGCAGCTCAATATAAAGGAAGCAATCTATATGAAGATTTAAAGAAATATATTATTACAAGTTTAGGTTCCAACCCTTCATTCAAAGACAACCCTAAAGCGCTGGAAGCACTTGCAGAAAGTAATGCAAAAGGTTTTACAAATCCATGGTTAGCATATTTTATAAAGCATGATCCAGCAAAGGTCTTAGAAAAAACAAAAATACCTACACTAGCTCTTAATGGAAGTTTGGATCTCCAAGTATCTCCAGTCCAAAATCTTTCAGCTATAAAAAATGCGTTGACAAAAGCTGGAAATAAAGATTTTGAAGTTTTAGAAATTCCCGGACTTAATCACCTTTTTCAAACAGCTAAAACCGGAAGCCCTAAAGAATATGAAGAAATAGAAGAAACATTCTCTCCGAAAGCTTTAGAGATTATAAAAAACTGGATACAGAAGCATCAAAAATAAGTGTATAATTTAGGCTGATTCATTATTTTAATGATCTCTTAAATAATATATAGAACCTCATTTACAGAAAGTCTTAACTTTGCAAAAAAACTTTTATGCCTTTAAAAGCGGTACTTTTTGATATGGATGGTGTTATTGTAGATACTGAACCATTACATAGAAAAGCTTATTTCAAAATGTTTGATGAATTTGGGATTAATGTAAGTGAGGAGCTTTTTACTTCCTTTACCGGAAAAACAACACTAAGCGTTTGTCAGGAACTTATAACTCTTTTCAATCTAAATTACACACCACAAGAGTTAACGGATCAAAAGAGAATAAACTTTAAATATCTTTTTGATAATGATCCTGATTTCGATCTTATTCCCGGAGTTAGAAATCTTATTGAAAATTATCATCAAAATGATATAAAAATGATATTGGCTTCTTCAGCCAGTATGAATACCATCAACTGGGTATTCGAAAGATTTGATCTGGAAAAATATTTTGCGGGAAAAATCAGTGGTGCCGATCTAAAACAATCTAAACCTCATCCGGAAATTTTCGAATTGGCAGCCGAAATGTCGGGTGAAGACAAAAACAGCTGTATTGTTATTGAAGATTCCACTAACGGAATACAAGCAGCCTATTCCGCAGCTATTTTCTGTGTAGCTTATAAAAGTATCCATTCAGAAAATCAAAAGTATGACAAAGCTCAAAAGATTATTTCGGACTACAGCGAAATTCACTACGAAACGTCCACAGAATGGTTTAAATAAAAAAAGCTGCCAATTGGCAGCTTTTTTTATTTAGTATCCTAATAATCGTAAAACATCATCAGGTGTTTGTTCTTCGCGAAAAACTGAATATGTATAATTTCCGTTCTCGTCTTTATCAATCAGCACATGTTTAGGCTGTGGCATCAGACAGTGGTGAACTCCACCGTACCCACTAATCGTTTCCTGATATGCTCCTGTATTAAAGAAACCGATATAGAGAGGTTTTGTATCTGTAAACACAGGTAGATAAATAGCATTGGTATGCTGTTCTGAATTATAATAATCGTCGGAATCACAGGTAAGTCCTCCCAGGAAAACTCTCTCATAAGTATCGTCCCAACGGTTAAGTGGTAACATAATAAAGTGTCTGGAAATCGCCCATGTATCTGGCAATGTAGTCATAAACGAACTATCGATCATATTCCATTTCTCTCTGTCGTTCTGACGCTTCTGGCTAATGATCTGGTAAAGATTACCACCACTTTCACCAACAGTAAATGACCCAAATTCTGTATAGATATTTGGTTCTTCTACTCCTTCTTCTTCACAGAATTTTTTGATCTGTAATACGATTTCGTTTACCATGTATTCGTAATCGTAATCGAAATTTAAAGAAGTCTTAATTGGGAAACCACCTCCGATATTTAACGAATCTACTTCAGGAGCAATTTTTTTCAGACGAGCATATACACGAAGACACTTGAACAATTCATTCCAGTAATAGGAGGTATCTTTAATACCTGTATTAATGAAGAAGTGCAACATCTTCAGTCTTGCATTTGGGTGTTCCGCAATTTTCTGGCTGTAATATGGGATAATATCTTTATACCCGATGCCTAAACGCGAAGTATAGAATTCGAATTTTGGTTCTTCCTCGGAAGCAATACGAATTCCAATATTGAAAGTAGTATCTATACTTTCAGTTAGTTTATCCAATTCACGGTAGTTATCCAGAATCGGAGTAATATTTTCAAATCCTGAGTTAATCAGATCTGCAATTTTCACCAGATAATCATCTGTCTTAAATCCATTACAGATTACCTCTACATTTTCCTTTACTTTTCCTTTTTCATAAAGTCTTTTAACGATGTCTATATCGTAAGCTGAAGAAGTTTCAATGCTGATATCATTTTTTAGTGCTTCTTCTAATACGAAGGCAAAATGACTGGATTTCGTACAATAACAGTAACGGTACTTGTTTTTATATTCGTGGGTTTCTATGGCTTCTACAAACCATTTTTTTGCCCGCTGAATATTTTCAGAGATTTTAGGAAGATAATTAAACTTCAAAGGTGTCCCGAATTTTTCCACCAATTCCATTAAAGGAATTCCGTGAAATTTAAGCTGGTGATTGTCCACCTGAAACTCTTCTTGCGGGAAATACAAGGTCTGATCTATAAGTTCAGAATACTTTATTTTCATTCTTTACAATGGGGGTTTAAATAACATAAAATAAAATCGATTTTTCGAGCGACAAAATTGCTAAAAATTAATGGATTTTGAAAGCAGTTTTTTTAATTAGAATGTAGAAGCTGGAAAGCAAGAAAAAAATAAAAAAGAGAAGATCAAAATTCTTCTCTTTTAATCAGTATTTATTTTGTAATGCATTATTTACCAATAAATAACAATATTGCCCCATTACTATAAGAACAGGTAAAAGTATCTTCCACAGCAAAATTACGCGTTCCTATTCTCCCTGTCATACTTAGCTCTTCTCCAAACAAGGGCCAGTTAAGTCCTCTTGTTACTACATTTTCTGCAACAGGATATGGCACCAGAGAAACGATTTTCCCTAATACATTCTGAGCTTCGAATTCATTCGGAATAAAGAAATATTTTGAATATTCGTCGTAAAAAGTAATCTCCATTTTATTCCTGAATAAGTATGCTACTGTAAGATTTCCCAAGTAATGATCTTGCTCGCCACCACTTCCGCCATAAACATCCACTTCATAAAAGCCTTTTTCTATGATTATTTCTAAAGCTTTGTGGAAATCCGTTTTATTCTGATCTGGTGTATGGATTAGTTTTTCAGAAACTATTTTTTCGCTCTCTTCATAGGAATCGAAATCACCTGAAATAAAATCTAATAGATCTAAAGAAAAATTCTTTTCTCTTAAATAATGAAACGCACCATCGGTACATGCAATAAGATCATAGTCTTTAATTTCAGGAATATTTTTAGGAGGTTCTCCATTTATGAAGAGTAATGCTTTCATTTATAAACAAAAAATTAGCTTAGCTTTAATTATGCTTTTAGAGTAGGAATTTCGAAATTTGCTATCTAGCATTAGGATTCCAGTATTCTTCCTGCTCATTATCCAACATGGAGGCATAGCGTGCCATGACAAATAAATAATCGGATAATCGGTTAAGATATTTAATAAGTTCTGGGCGTATTTCTTCAGTTTCATTCAGAAATACCATTCCACGTTCTGCCCGTCTGCAGATTGTTCTGGCAGCATGAAGAAATGTAGCCGCTTTTCCGCCACCAGGCAAAATAAAAAACTGTAATGGTTCCAAACTTTCATCCATCTTATCCATCCATACTTCAAGCTTGCTGATATCTTCCTCTTTTATTGTTACAGGTAGACGGGACTTTCCGTTCGCCAGATATACTTTATCTATCGGTGTTGCAGCCTCAGACCCTAATGTAAAAAGATCATATTGTATTTCTGCGAGTTGTTTCAGGCAGTCACTATCATCGATATGACTTTTGGCTATTCCAATAAAGGCATTCAATTCGTCAATGGTACCATAAGCGTCTACCCTTGCACTAGCCTTAGAAACGCGAGTCCCTCCATATAAAGCAGTTTCTCCTTTATCTCCTGTTTTGGTATATATTTTAAAAGTCATATTGGTGTTTATTTTTTAGCTGGTTAAAATTAATTTATAATCTGCTCTACTTGCAAATCTTTTATTCAGTACAGAAAGCACCAAATCTCCAACCTCGAGGCGCTTACATTTAATACTGAAAATATTTCTATACATTCTCTTCATACTCATAGAGAACAGAGAAAATATTTTCATAAGGATTCGTAATGGTAATTTTAATATTTCATGCAATGGATTAAGCTTTGGAAAGTAATCTTCGTAAGTAAGTCCTTCCAATGTTGAATTGAATCTTTTTTCATATTCTTCCAGAAAAAAATCCCAATCCAATTCGTAGATACCATAATCCAAATAATATGCATCTGAAAGCTTTGTTTTGCCTTTTCTTCTATACCCTAAGTCTTCACTCAACTGTTTTACAGCGAGAATAGCACTTTTAACATCCGAATATTTTGCACAAATAGTTTCCATTGCCTTTATCTTAGGATAACAATAATAACAAATTTACAAATTCACTTTAATAATTTACTCTTTATAAGTTTTTACTAATCTATCGAGATTAAGACTTCTTGCAGAAGCATCGAAAATTTCTTTGTAAACACCTTCTTGTTCATAGAGCTGCTCGTGAGTACCACTTTCAACAACGCGGCCTTTTTTCATTACATAAATTTTATCTGAATCCAGAATTTGTGATAAGGAATGCGAAATAATAATCACTGTTCTGTTTTCTTTAATCGCATCCAAGCTATTTTTAATCTGTTCCGTTGCAATCGCATCTAAACTTGCAGTTGGTTCATCCAGAAAAATAATAGGAGGATCTTTCAGGAATAATCTTGCTATGGCAATTCTTTGTTGCTGCCCTCCGCTTAGCTGTGTCGCATCATGTTGATATCCTTCGGGTAAATCCAAAATCTGATTATGGAGGTAGGCTTTCTTCGCAGCCTCTTCTATTTGTTCAAAAGAAGCATTCATATTACCATATCGGATATTGTCTTCTATTGTACCCTTAAAAATATGATTCTTTTGTAAAACCAATCCGATATGACTTCTTAGAAACTCATTTTCGTAGTCATTTAGATTCTTTCCGTCTAAAAGTATTTCGCCTTTGTTCGGTAAATAAAATTTACACAAAAGATTGATTACAGTACTCTTCCCAGCTCCACTCAGCCCTACTAAAGCAGTTGTTTTTCCGGCTTTAATGCGCATGTTAATGTCATATAAAGCATGCGTTCCGTTTGGATAAGCAAAGTCTACATTCTGCAAATCAAATGTACCCTTTATCTTTATATCTTCTATACTACCATTAGGTTCAGTTTCATCATCAGCATTCAAGATTTCAAAATAACCTTCAGCATAAATAAGAGCATCATTCATTTCGTCATAAATACGGTGAAGCTGGCGAATAGGTGCTGATACATTGTTAAAAAGCATAATATGCAGCATAATGGCACCTATTGTCATTTTCTGATCTAGAACGAGGTAAACTGTCAAAAGAATAATAAGTACAACCCCTATCTGCTCCAAAAAGGTCTTAAGGCCATCATAAAAGAAATTGGTACGACGTGTATACATTTGACTATCCATAAGCTGCATCTGAAGATCAAACTGTTTCTTGCCTTCGAATTTCTCCCGAACAAAGCTTTTAATAACCATAATGGAATTAATCAGATTGAGCAATCCATTAGTCTTTTGTTCGCGCTGAGTACGCAATTGTCTCCTGACACCTTGCAATTTTTTGGCCTGTAAAACACTTACATAGAAGTAAATGGGTATAATAACAGTAGATACTAAACCTACATACACATTTTGCATGTACATGATGATTAATGCTATAATAGCATTGGAAAATAGGGGTAAAATATCGATAAAGAAATTCTGAACTAAACGCGTTAAACTCTCAATCCCGCGGTCAATACGAATTTGCAGCTTTCCACTTTCATGATTTTCATCGTTATAATAAGCTATTCTGTAAGTTAAAATCTTATCGATAGCAGCCTGAGCCAGATCACTACTAACATTTATTCTGATTTTCTCTCCATAAAATTTTTGCCCAAACTGAATAAAGATATTGGCCAGTTCTTTTCCTAAAAGGATTACGCTAATGACAACCAAAACATGAACTCCTTCCTGCATTGGATGTACAAGGTGCGTTAATTTGGAAACCTCATCTACAGTATACTTAAGTACAATTGGATTCACCTGAGCAGCAAGAGCGCCCAGAAAGGTAAGAATTAACGTCCCATAAATCATCAGCCTATAAGGCTTGATAAAAGGACGTAATTGTTGATAAATATGGATAAGATTGAGTGTCCTTGTGAATTTTTTTGCCATAAAATCTTCTAAGCCACTCGAAGATACGGATTAAAACTTTTCGAATCTAAAGTTTTCTCCAAGATATGCCTGACGTACTTCAGGGTCATTTGCAAGGTCTTCCGGAATACCTTCTTTCAGAATTCTTCCCTCAAACATAATATAAGTTTTATGTGTAATAGCAAGAGTTTGCTGTACATTGTGGTCAGTAATCAGAATACCTATATTTTTATCCACTAATGAGCGCACAATTTTCTGGATATCTTCTACTGCAATTGGGTCTACCCCTGCAAAAGGTTCATCTAGTAAAATGAAACTTGGATTTGTAGCTAAACACCGCGCAATTTCAGTTCTACGTCTTTCTCCTCCGGACAACAAATCTCCTCGGTTTTTACGAACATGCTCCAGAGAAAATTCTTCAATTAATTCATTGCATTTCTTTTTTTGTTCTTGCTTGGAAAGTTTTGTAAGCTGCAATACTCCCATAATATTGTCTTCAACAGATAATTTCCTAAAAATTGAAGCTTCTTGTGCCAAATAACCAATACCTTTCTGAGCTCTGCGGTACATTGCATCTGAGGTAATTTCATGGTCGTCCAGCCATATTTTTCCGGAAGTTGGCTTTACCAAGCCTACAATCATATAGAAAGATGTTGTTTTACCAGCGCCATTAGGACCCAATAAGCCGACAATTTCCCCTTGTCGAACTTCCACAGACACTCCCTTTACTACTTTTTTAGGACCATATTCTTTAATCAGATTTTCTCCGCGTAGAATCATTTGCAATAATTAATTGGACAAAGATAGAGAAAATTGTGACGTTGTCTATTTGTGAATTTCAGTAATCCTGATTTTATGTTTACTATAAATGATTTTTATAAAAATGTGGATAAAAAAAGCAGACTAAAAAGTCTGCTTTATACCTCTATTTATTTTTTATTAGGTTTTTCAGATAAGCTCCATAGCCGCTCTTTCCATACTTCTGTGCAGTCTCCAGAAGTTTTCCTTCATCAATAAATCCATTATGAAAAGCAATTTCTTCTATGCATCCTATTTTAAAGCCCTGCCGTTTTTCAATAACGCTTACAAACTCTGAAGCTTCATGTAAAGAATCGAATGTACCGGTATCTAGCCAAGCTGTTCCTCTATCCAATACACCAACTTCAAGCTTACCTTGTTGCAAATAAATATTGTTAACATCTGTAATTTCAAGTTCTCCACGCGGTGATGGCTGTATATTTTTCGCTATTTCTACAACATTATTATCATAGAAATATAAGCCTGGTACGGCATAATTAGATTTAGGTTTCAAGGGCTTTTCTTCTATTGATAAAGCCTTAAAATTATCATCAAACTCAACAACACCATAACGTTCCGGATCTGCCACATGATATGCAAATACAACACCTCCATCTGGATTAGTTTTATGTTTTAGCATTCTCCCCATACCATTTCCATAGAAAATATTATCTCCCAGCACTAAAGCTGCAGCATCGTTACCAATGAATTGCTCTCCTAAAATAAATGCTTGTGCTAAACCATCGGGACTTGGTTGTACTACATATTCTATATTACACCCGATTTGTGATCCATCTCCTAAGAGCTTTACAAACCCTGCCTGGTCATGTGGAGTTGTGATGATCAATATATCTTTAATACCAGCTAAAAGTAAAGTGGATAAAGGGTAATAAATCATTGGTTTATCATAAACCGGCATTAACTGTTTACTTACAGCTATCGTTAATGGATATAATCTTGTCCCGGATCCTCCGGCGAGAATGATTCCTTTCATTCAATATCAAATTTTGAATTTATTTATCTTTTCTAAAATTATGAATATTGATTTTCATAATATTTTTGATAATCTCCGGAAGTTACATTTTCTAACCAGTCTTTATTACTCAAATACCAGTCAATTGTCTTAGCTAATCCTTCTTCAAAAGTAACTGAAGGTTTCCAGCCTAAATCCTTATTAAGTTTCGTTGCATCAATTGCATAACGCTTATCGTGCCCTGGACGGTCCTTAACAAATGTAATTAGTTGCTCGGAATAGCCTTTTGGTTTATCCAACTTAGCATCCAATTGTTTTATTAGTTCTTTTACCAGATCAATATTCTGCCATTCGTTAAAACCTCCGATATTGTATGTTTCTCCGGTTTTAGCTTCATTAAAGATCTGATGAATTGCTCTGGCATGATCTATTACATATAACCAATCTCTGGTATACTTTCCGTCACCATAAATTGGCAATGGTTTTTCATTTAGAATATTAGAAATACACAATGGAATTAACTTTTCAGGAAAATGGTTTGGTCCATAATTATTAGAACAGTTAGAAATTATGAATGGCATTCCATAAGTATTACCATAAGCTCTTACTAAATGATCTGATGCCGCTTTAGAAGCGGAATAAGGTGACTGAGGATCATAAGCAGTTGTTTCTAAAAAGAAACCTGTTTCACCTAAACTTCCATATACTTCATCTGTAGAAACATGATAGAAAAGGTTTGTTCTTGATTCATTAGGAAATCTGCCATGTGTATGTTCTGGATTAAGTGCCCAAAATTCGCGACACAAATTCAGTAAATTTGCTGTTCCGATCACATTTGTATTAATAAACGCATTTGGATCTGCAATGCTTCTGTCTACATGACTCTCTGCTGCTAAATGTACTACAGCATCTGGATTGTATTTTTCAAAAACCTTTCTAAGCTCTTCGGGCTTCGTAATATCTGCCTTTTCGAAAATATAATTAGATGAGCTTTCAATATCTTTCAGATTTTCCAAATTCCCTGCATAAGTTAATGCATCCAGATTGATAATTGTAATCTCAGGTTTTTTTATAACAAATTCTCTTACAACATGGGATCCAATAAAACCTGCTCCTCCTGTAATGATTATATTCTTCATAATAAGTTTAGTAGTTTTTATCTTTAAAAGCCGGAGCTTTCTGATCTTTCTCTGATAAAATCATATCTGCTTCTGCAATTTTCCAATCGATATTAAGATCTGAATCATTGAACTTAACACTCCCCTCAGATTTTTTGTTATAAAAGTTATCACATTTATAAGAAAAAATTGCAGTTTCACTTAGTACTACAAAACCATGAGCAAAGCCTCTGGGTACGTAAAACTGAATTTTATTTTCAGCCGTAAGCTCTACTCCATACCATTGTCCAAATGTTGGAGAATCATCTCTTAAATCTACAGCAATATCCCATACCTTTCCTTCCAGACAGGATACAAGTTTAGCCTGAGCATGCTCTCCTTTTTGTAAATGCAATCCTCTTAAAACACCATATGAAGATTTTGAAATATTATCCTGAACGAAATGACCATTTAAGCCACTCAGTTCTTCAAATTTATTCTCATTATATTTTTCAAAAAAATACCCTCTTTCATCTTCAAAAATAGTAGGCTCTATAATATAACAATCCTTCAGAGGAGTTTCTATTAATATCATAACTACTTATTAGCTTCTTGCTTTTTAAGTTCTTGTTCATACACAGCTTTTTTCAAAGCAGTGCTTGAAAAACGGTGATCCCTTTTATTATAATATATTTCTATTCCTTTTTGTTCACAGTAATCTTTTCCCGTAAAGTTTGTCTCACGATAATCATCTCCAATAATACGTACATCTATGACAAAGGACTTTAAGATATCTAATAAGTCTTCCTCTGTATTATATGGAATAATTTCATCTACCGAACGACAAGCTTTTAACTGAATATAACGTTCAACAATGCTTTGTGTAGGTCTATTTTTATTAGGTCTATCAATAGTGGGGTCTAGTTGCAAACCAACAATAAGATAGTCACATACAGTTTTAGCCTCTTCCAACATTTTGATATGCCCAGCATGCAATAAATCAAAAGCAGAAAAAGTAATTCCTATTTTTTGTGTTTTCATATTTATCTTTTATTTTGTAATACGCAATGAGCAAAAGTACATATTAAATTATGAAAAGCAAATTAGATTTTATTCGATAGCATTTCTAAAGTTGTTCTCATTATTTTAAACAATTACGGTTTCCCGTAATTACAATTCAAATAAAATATATAATTTTGAAATAACATCAAATCATAAATTATAAAGCTTCTCTTTGAATGAAATATCAAGAGAAGCTTTTATTTTTAAGATAGTGTCCCGAATATCTATTAAAAGACAGATTTCTTCTTACTCAGGTTCCACTACTTTATTTTCTGTAATACAATATCTTCTATTACTATGGGCACTGGTATATATCTATCCTAAACACTCATTAACCATAATAATTTCTCTAAA
This sequence comes from Elizabethkingia sp. YR214, assembly GCF_003058195.1. GTDB lineage: Bacteria > Bacteroidota > Bacteroidia > Flavobacteriales > Weeksellaceae > Elizabethkingia. The sequence continues at coordinate 131,675 of NZ_QBUH01000007.1, read as the reverse complement.
GTCCGTGTTTATTTATTATTTTCTTCTTTAATACAAGATATATTATACTTCCTGAGCTTATAATTCCACCAGATAATATAATTTGATATTCTAAGGGCAATGATGTAGCCCATATTACAACTATACCAATAAGTAGCTGAATTATTCCATAAGCTGCAGAAACAATAAGTTTATTTACTTTATTCTCGTTTGCTAAATATTGATATAAATGACTTCGATGTGCTTTGAAAATATTTTCTTTTTTTGTCAGTCTTCTAACTATAGTCCATATTGCATCTAGTCCATATACGGTTAAAAATAAAAGATATATTATATTACCCGTCTTTACAATTAGCTGACTTAGAAGAAAGACAATAATAAATGCGATACTAACACTCCCTACATCTCCTGCAAAACATTTTGCCCTCTGTCTGAAATTAAAAAAACCAAAAACTAATGACGCTATAATGCTATAATATATTAGATTTTCATCTACAAAATTTATACTTAAATTAACTATCGCTAAAAGGGAAAGAACAACCAAACTATAGAATGCAGTAATTCCATTAATCCCATCCATAAAATTATAAGCATTAATAATTCCTATAGTTAGTACCAATGCTATTATGGGAATAAACCAAGCATAAGAAAAAAGACCTATTTGCACAAACATTAGTATTACACTTATTAGGTGTATTAATAAGCGAATTTTATTAGATAATGTAAATATATCATCTAAAAAACTCACTAAAGCCATTAAGCTAAGCCCTAATATAAAATATGGATATTGAAAATCCGAAATTAAAAAGAATAATAAAGCGCCAAAATAAAAAATAACTCCCCCCCCTCTTAAAGTAATCTGAGTATGAGAACTTCTCTCGTTAGGTTTATCTATAATATTGAATTTATCTGCAATTTTAAAATAGATAAGCTCAAGAATAAAAAGTAAAATAATTATAGCTAAATAATTCATTATTTTTTTTATAATTTTTTGATTGTATCAGAAGGTTTAAAACCAAATTCTTTTATTAATTTTGTATTATCAAAAGTAAGTGATTTCACAATTTTATTAAGTTTCAGTAAATTAATGGGCGCTTTATTCCCCAATCCTTCACCGACTAAAGCCATTAGCTTAGCAATAAAATAAGGGATATTTATAATTTTCCTATGCATTTTTAACGAAATTTTATTCGAAATCATTCTAAAAGAAGGATGAATACTATCACATACATTATATATTCCTCCCTTTTTCAGAATAGAATTTTCAATTAAATCAGCAAAATCATCAACCCAAATAACACTTTTTCTTGCCTTCCCTCCAGCAATATTGAAATATCTTCTTTTATCTATTGCATTTATCATATCACCTAAATTACCTGGAGGATTAGGTCCTGCAATTAGCGATGGTCTTAGAATAAAGAGTTTGACATTATTTTTAATACTCCAATTCTGTAAGAACTGTTCAGCTAAAATTTTACTTTTAGCATAAGGAGTGTTTCCTAAAAGGGATTCGTTTTCATTTATATTTTCCCCCGAATCCCTCCCATATACAGCAACTGTACTGACAAAAATAAAAACCTCAGGCAGATTATTCTCTAAGGCTAAACAAACATTTTTGGTTCCTTCAAAATTAACATCAAAGAATTCTTTTTCGTCTTCTTTTGACCGAGGAATTGAATGCGCCTTTCCTGCAGCGTGAAATACAATATCAAATTTCTCAGAAAATGCAGGAAGTTGCTTCCTAATATCAAATGTATAATCAGCATTTCTGGTACTTAATGTCTTTATAATGTGTTTTCTGCTTGAAAGAATTGGAATTATATTCTTTCCCAGAAAACCATTAGATCCTGTACATAATATTTTCATCAGATTATATCATAGAATTTGTTTAATATTATTTCTTCTGAAAACTTATTAACTGCTGTTTTTCTTGCTTTATCCTTTTTCCGTTGTAAGTCTTCAATAATATCATTATTAAAATTATTAAAAAAAACAATTAATGCAGTTTTATCTTTTGGTTCGAATGTATAACCAATATCTTCTTCATTAATAAGCATACTAATTTCACTTCTTTTATCTCCTATATATAAAATAGGCTTTCCTGCTGCGAGTATATTATATGCTTTTGACGGAACACCTAAACCCAACATTCCTTCTGCGAGGCTAACGAAAGCAACATCGCACTTATTAAGTATAGTTTTTTGTTCACTTCTCGAGTATGCCCCCGAAAAAAAGACATTATTCAATTTATTGATTCGGACAAAGTTTTGCATCTCTTCTTTTACAGCCCCTTCTCCAATGAAATAGAACGCTAATCGTTCATTCTCAATCTGCTTAATTATATCTAATAATTCAAGCAACCCTTGAACACGCCCTATATTACCAGCATATTGAAACACTATTTTATTCCTGAGTGGAGATTTATAATCTATAACATTATCTTTTGGGACAGGAAAAATATCATCTATATCAGCCCAATTTTCTATAATAATAATTTTCGCCTTAGTATTCTTAATTTTTCTTTGAACAATCTCTTTCATATCTCGGCCTAATACAATAAGTGTATCAGCTTTGGAATATGCTTTATCAAATATTTTTTTTATTACTCTATATATAATCCCTTTTTCAGATTTAATAATTCCAGATGGAATCGTATTTTCGGGAAAAACATCATGTACAAGAATAATAACTTCTGTTTTTTTTATCTTTTTTAAAATGGTAACTAAAAGAATTAGAGGTGCAGGATTAGTAACAATAAAAATTTTCTCTCCTCTCTTTACGTTTTTTAATAAATAAAAAAACATAGAAAAACTAAGATAAAAAAATCTAAGTACTCTGCTTAATAAACTATTTTTATTTCCTTCAAACCCTTCGATTCTTTTAATATTTACTCGTTTATCAATTGTAAAAGAAGTCTCATCTTCTGATCTTTTATCATAAACAGGCGCACCACATACAACATTGACTTTATATTTTGAAGAAAGTTTATTCGAAATTTTCGTCAGAATATATGATGTAGAAGTCTCCTCTGGATAAAAAAGTTCTGTTGCAATCCAAATATTTTCCATTATATTTCTTCTGACCAAACGGTTCTCTTGATATAGTCTGTATAAGAAATAATAATTCTTACTACTTTCTCAGAAACATTAGGCATCGAATAATCAGAAACTGGTCTAAAGTTTCTTTCAGTTCCTATTTTTTGCTGTAAAACTTGTGTTAACCCTTGTAAAATACGTTCAGGAGATAAACCTACCATCATTACGCTTGCTTCTTCCATTGCCTCAGGCCTTTCATGAGCCTGACGTATATTCAATGCTCTAAAGTTTAATATTGATGATTCTTCCGAAATCGTTCCCGAATCTGAAAGACAAGCATATGCATGCATTTGTAATGCATTATAATCATGGAAACCTAGTGGTTTTAGAAATTGAATTTCAGGACGCATCTCTATTTGCATTTTATCAATCATGTTCTTTGTCCGAGGATGTGTTGAAACAATAATTGGATATTGATATTTCTCAGCAATAGAATTTAACGAGGTCATTAATCCGCGGAAATTCTTTTCAGAATTTATATTTTCTTCACGATGAGAAGAAACCACAAAAAATTTTCCTTTCTCTAGGTTTAAATTTTCTAAAACTTTCGAAGTATTAATTTCTGGTAAATAATGGTTTAATACTTCAAACATTGGGGAGCCAGTTTTGATAATTCTATCCGCAGGAAGACCTTCTCTTAAAAGATATTCTCTGGCTATATCCGAATAAGTTAAGTTGATATCAGCTGTATGATCAACAATTTTACGATTGGTTTCTTCAGGAACACGTTGATCAAAGCATCTATTTCCAGCTTCCATATGGAATATAGGAATATGTCTTTTCTTTGCAGGAATAGCACATAAACAGGAATTGGTATCTCCTAATACCAAAAATGCATCCGGTCTCAATTCTTCTAGCAAAGGATCTATTTTAATTAGTATATTTCCAACAGTTTCTGTTGCTGTTTTACCCGCAGCTTCAAGAAAATAGTCTGGTTTACGAAGCCCAAGATCTTCAAAGAAGATTTGGTTCAATTCATAATCATAATTTTGTCCTGTATGAACAATTATATGTTCAATAGCTTCAGAAGCATCTAAAGCTGATAATACTCTTGATAGTCTTATAATTTCCGGTCTTGTACCAACGACCGTCATTACTTTTAGTTTCTTCATTGTTATGTTTTACTGTTATACTGTCTCAAAATATGTATCTGAATCATCCGGATTAAAAGGTTCATCAATCCAGAAAATAGTATATAACTCCTCTTCTCCTATATTTTTTATATTATGTGTATACCAGATAGGCATATCAACATATGCAGGTTCATTTCCATCCAAATAGAAATCTAGAACTTCATCTGAATCGATTTTTCTAAGCTGAATCAAAGCCTTTCCTTTAATTACAGCAAAACGTTCTATCTTTCGGGTATGATAATGATTTCCTCTTGTAACTCCGGGTATCGTAGTAGAAAAAGAACACTGTCCTCCAATACCCAGCCGAATAACTTCTACAAAAGCTCCTCTTGGATCTTTATGTTGCAAAAATTTTATTGGATAATGCTCTTTATAATTAATGTATGATCTATAAGTATTAAATAAATTGTGCTCAAATGAACTATTAATTGCAGGAATTTCTCCACCATCAAAATATTTTACTTTATAGTCATTCAATAATGCTAATACTTCGGAAACTTTTTTTATTGCAGTTGGCTCAACGAAAAATTCAGGTTCATTACTTGCTCCCCTTATTTTATTAATGATAATATTTACAAGTTCCTGAACATAAATTAATTTTACTTCTCCATCATTTGCAATCGTTGGAATCTCTCCAGTTGTCAGTTGATGACAAAAAGTAGCGATAAAAGAGTTATAAAAAGGCTTTCCAAAAGCTCCGAATACGTTTGGAATAATTAAACCTGTAATTCCGCCCTCATTTTCCCTTGCCCAGTTTACAAGAGCTTCACGCCCCTCTCTCTTTGATTTCCCATAAAGATTCTCTCTCTCTTCTTGTGTAGAGGAGGAAACTATTACATGTGCCTTAGAGTGGGTCCTTTGAAGAGAATCAACTAATTTATGTACCAAACCAATATTGGTTTCATAAATAAACTGTTCAGATTCATGACGATTCATTGCAGCTAAATGTACAATAACATCGCATTTTTCAACAAATTCATCTAATTGAATCTCATTATCAAAATATTCTTTTTGAAAGTCAATGCGCTCAAATTCTTCCGGGAATAATCCCAATGTATTATATAAATGTCGTCCAACAAAGCCATTTTGCCCTGTAACTCCTATTTTTTTCATAGTTTAATTTTAAAATAATCTAAAGGAAAACGATATTCATCTTTGATTTCATTTAAAGCATAATCAGCCATTATAAGAAGTTTACTATCTTCTGTAGAAGCTTTTATTGCAGTAACACACCCAGCTTCAACAGCTAAAATATTTAGTCCTTCTGCATTAAGTTCATACATATTAGGTTCTAAATTTTCTGATGGATTTTCAAAATCATCAATTTTTATAACAGCAATAATAAAACTTCCCTTAATACAACTGAACCATCGTTTCTCTATTGCATGCCCTTGCCATCCACGTATAAAATCTATACTTGCATTTTCAATAGTGTAAATTCTTTTAATGGCTGAAGCATCAAAATTATTATTAAAATTAACGATTCCTCTTTCATCAACATGCTTGTTTCCTTTAATTAGCATTTCTGTTTCATTTTTATTTTCTAAATGCTAATAAGGATATTGCATTACATCCTCTCCAAATACTTCTTTTCTAATTAAAGGTAAACCTGAAACTAGTTTTTTAAGGCCCTCAACTCCTTGTTGTTCTGTATTATGAGAATGGTAATCATTAATTTTTGAAACATCCTCCTCCCCTTCAGAAAAATATTTAGCATAATTCAAGTCCCTGTTATCTGCAGGAATACGATAAAAATCTCCCATATCTTCTGCTTTTATCATTTCCTCTCGAGTACAAAGTGTCTCATACAATTTTTCACCATGACGTGTTCCTATAACTTTGATTGGGACATCTTTACCTGTAAGTTCCATTAAAGCTTTAGCCAAGTCACCTATGCTACCTGCCGGTGCTTTATTCACAAATAAATCTCCAGGAGTTCCATTTTCAAAAGCAAATAGCACCAAATCGACAGCATCTTCCAATGACATAAAAAAACGGGACATATTTGGATCAGTAATAGTAATTGGTTGCCCTCTCTGAATTTGATTTAAAAATAAAGGAATTACCGAGCCACGGGAAGCCATCACATTTCCATATCGGGTAAGACAAACTACTGTATCTGTAAGATTTCTTGATTCTGCTACGGCAACTTTTTCCATCATCGCCTTGGAAATACCCATCGCATTGATTGGATAAGCAGCTTTGTCTGTTGAAAGACAAATAACTTTTTCTACATTATTAGCTGCTGCTGCACGAATAACATTTTGTGTTCCTTCCACATTCGTTTTCACTGCCTGCATTGGAAAAAATTCGCATGAAGGAACTTGTTTTAATGCGGCTGCATGAAAAATATAGTCTACTCCTCTTGTAGCAGGTTCCACACTTGAAAAATCTCTTACATCACCGATATAATATTTTATTTTATCATTCTTGTATAGATTTCTCATATCATCCTGTTTTTTCTCATCTCGAGAAAAAATTCGAATTTCTTTAAAGTGGTCAGTTTGTAAAAACCTATTGAGAACAGCTGTTCCAAAAGAACCAGTTCCTCCTGTAATTAGAAGTACTCTATCTTTAATCTGCATATTTAGTATTTAAGTACAAAAATAGTAAACTACAATCAATTTTTAGTATTAAAAATGCTTTTTACTATTCTGCAACCTATCAATTCAATAAGTGTAGGTTTCCACGAAAATATATAAAAATTATTTTCGCAATACTAATTCATATAAGTTTATAGAGCCATTACTTTTTTTACTTTGATAGAGCCTAAATACAATTTTATTTTCTTCTATTTGAATTGGGACTATTGATGATTTATAAGTATCCATAGAGAATAATGGCGTAGGAAAAACCGTAAAATTAACACCATCACTCGACAAAGCTAAATAAAGACTCTCACCATTAGACTTTGCTACAAGGCCAGTAGTCAAAAGCATAAAATAAATACCATTAACCTTTCGAACCTCTAAATGCCACGGGTCATTAGCAGGCCCCCATGGTCTATTAGAAAATTGACAGATATCTGTCTTTTTTTTATTAAACCCGGAAGTACTTGATATTGACTGGCGTCGCTCTACAAAACCAGATGTTTGATTTCCTTGGGACTCTATTGGATGTTTTTTCGAAGAGTACACCACGTCATAGCAGGTCCATAAATTCCCATCTTGCAAAACACTTGGGCTTGCAAGCATGGATTCGTTATCTGCACCTATATTATTTAGTGTAGAAAATAATTCAGCTCTCTTTGACCAATTTTGTCCATCAGCACTACTTCTGTAAACTACACTCCTTAATCCTCCATCACTGATGATCTTATTTGTCATATTATTACCCCTGTAATATAATTGTAGAGATCCATTTAAGGGCAACAAAGATGGATCACTCCAATATCCATTAGAAATATAACTCGGAGCAGGAGTATCAATAGGATTAACATTAGGCATTGGCTCTTTCCAATTAATACCATCATTAGAACAAAAAATATAAGGATTTTCAAAAGAAACAGGGTCTTCCAGTTTCATAATCATACCAAAGCAAGGACTAAGCGAAATCCAATATTTGTAATTTTTAAACCCTTCAGGGTAATATAATACGCTAGGATGTGTATATCCATTATTAGTAAGAGGAATACGGGGAGCGTTGTCTCCAATTATTGATGTTCTACGCCCAACACCGACAGAAGCAAAGGTCAATTGGGATTGTATTTGTTTCATACTTGATATGGAATATCCCAACACAACTTCATTTGTTCCTTTATTTATATTAGTTTCTTTATCTATATTGGTGTCTTTACCTATATTGTCTCTAGAACAAGCTACCATAAAAAAAGATATTATTATCAAAACGTAGTTTTTCCTCATTCTTTATTAATTAATTTTTGATATAAATCTATATACTTTTTAAAATTATCTTCTTCGTTATATTTTTTTTCTGCGCGTAGCCTGCAATTATTACTATAATAATCAGTTGTCTTTTTGTTGATTTTATTTATCGCTTCAATAACTAAATCAATATTCCCTTTTGGAACAACAACTCCCGTACTTTCGTCCAATATCTCCGGACTACCACCAACATCATATGTAACTACTGGGGTTCCACATGCTAAAGCCTCTATATTCGTTGTCGGAAAGGTATCTTCATAAGTGGGATTAAAAAATACATCGGCAACTGAATAATATTCTGCCAATTCCTCTATACTTTCAGTCTTTGTTATTCCAATAATATCTGGAGGTAACTTATTTATCTGCTCTTCGGTTAAACCAACCATTATTATTCTGTAACGATCATCCAATTTTTTGGCTAGTCTAAGAAAATCATCAATCCCCTTTCTCTTGTCCCATGTAGAAGCAACTCCTAAAATGATAATTTCTTTCGCAAAATTAAATTTTAATTTTAAAAAATTGCTTAAAATTGGCTTAAATTTTTCTAAATTAATGCCATTATTAATTAAAACCGTTCGAACTCCTTTAAAAAAAGACTTATTTACTTCTGACAAAATCCAAGACGAAGGAGAAACAATTGTTAAATTCTTAACTGAATTAAATAAATCTCTTTTTTTCAAGAAATTACTATAAGAATTATCTGTATAACTTTTGGGATATGCAGATATTAACTCACATCTATTACAGTGGGTTTGCCATTTTTGACAATCGATACTGACAAAATGTGAACAATGTCCCGTGAATGCCCAACAGTCATGAAAAGTCCAGACAATAGGGATATTTAAATTGGATAAATAATGAAAGAGAATTTCAATATTCAAATAATAACCGTGAATGACATGTAGTTGAATTAGATCAGGTTTTATTACATCAATCTCTTGTATTAATCTTTTTGTGGCTGTTTTTGATGCAAATCCATGTCTATCAAAGAAACGGGTCTTCAACACATGCATATATATATCAAATTTATCCCCTATTCTATATGTTTTAGAAAAACTACTAGGGTTACCATACCGTCCATAAGCAATATGACTTTCTCCATTCCCTATAACTATATACTTACCAATACTTTCAGCAATTCGTCCAGTTGATCCAGAATTGCTGACTACATTTAGTTGAAGAATTTTCACTTATTAATTTTATTATCTTTTACAACATTAGAATTATCTTTCTGAAATTGAAATTGTATTGAATTACTCACTGTATTTTGTGGGTTATTAATTATATTATTTTTAAATACATTACCATAAATATCATTACCCATAAAATTATTTACAGTCTTTTGCCCCGTAAAATTCAATATTGCTAAAGGTGCGTTCAATGTATTACCTGATATAATTATTCCATGTCCTGTATTTTGATCACGATACTGCATTAAAGGTTTGTTCTGCGAATAAATTGCATTCTTAGTATTTCCAAAAAAACCTTTGAAAACAACTTCTTGTATATTAGTAAAAATATTTTTTTGAATTATAACATTATTCAAATTAATTAAATAAATACCTGATTTCCTAACATTGCTAATTTTATTATTAAAGATTTTGGATCCATCTGCATAAGCAGCTACAATACCATACATCTCTGAGCCAGAAATACTATTATTTGTCGCCTGAACATTGGCAGATGCACCTAAAGAAATAGCGCCTTGCCCTAAAGTTTCTGACCGATCTGAATTACGCAAAACATTGGTTATAATATTTGAATCAACAAGTGAGCTATGAGATTTTTGTAAATAAATCCCCATGCCTTTAAATGTTTTGTTATTACCAATTTCACCAATATTACTGATCTTATTCCCGGTTATTTTAGTCCCGTTTAATGCATTATCAACATACTTAGATTCATATGCTATAATTCCATATGCTAACAAATTAGATATTGTATTATTTTCTATTGTATTATTTCTACCGTGTCCAATGATTCCAATACCAACCTTCAATATATTATTTCCATCAATTATATTTTTTCTAATGATATTATTCTCATGAAAATAACCGTCTCCAGAATATCCTAACAAGATTGCTGATTCATCACCATTCTTAGAAATATTGAATGCAGGATCTGAGATTATGTTATTTTCTATTATTGAATTTCTACAGCCTGTTTTTCCTTTCATATATAAGAAAATGGCATTTCCACTAATTTTACTAAATTTACTATTCCTAATTTTAGTATTATTACTTCCCATGACCAATATCCCATATCCTTCATAAAAAGAATTTGACGAAGTACCATTACCTATAAGTGTTAAATTTTTTACAGTAATATTATCATTTTGAATGAGTAAAAAACCATGTACATTATCTTTCAAATATATTACAGAACCTTTTTTAAACTCAAAAAGGATATTATCACTATTGGTGGACAATACATTATCAAAATAATATTTCCCAGATTCAAAAATAATCTTCTGTGGTCTATTAATTTTATTTTTCAAAATATTATTAATACTCGTAACATTTTGAGGCGTAATCTGAGAAACCAATGTATCTCCAACAACTTGTTGACTAAATAAAAAATCAGTCATAATAAGCATAAATCCAAGTAAATATTTCATGTTATTTCTTTTAACTTTTTTTATTAATATGTGATAATCTAAAAATTCATTTGTTCCTTTTCAGCTTCAATCTTCATATTCACACTCCTAATACTCTTCAAGGCAACTAAAAGTAGAGCTTTTTGCTAATAATGTATCAATGTTATTATAAAATTTGTTGGACTTGAACAAAATCCCGTAGATTTCTGCTTATTACTTTCCACATTAAAAAATGTCTTAGTCTAAAGTACTGTAAGCTTTGTAAGAATTCCCTATCTAATTTAGAGTAATTATTTGCCTGTTTTAATGCATGTAATCAAGTAACTATTCAAAAACTTAATCTAAAAAAATTATACTAAGGCTCAATATTAAAAAATAGCAGCAAATCTTAGGGTACCCATGTTCGATTTTTTTTAAAAAAATCTACTTGAAATGAGTTTTGAGGAGAAAGTTTCTGATGTTCTCATAATAATTCTCTCAAATATTCTTATTTTTAAGTCAATTCTTATTGATAATTTACAATTAAAACTTTTCCAGCTTCTCAGCATAATTCAGCTTATTGAATCACAAATCCAATTTAAATTAATTTGCATAAATAATTATCATGATTATTTCATTAATAAAGCTTTTTTGGAAATCTCACTATATGAAAAGTACTTTGCCGCTTCCATAGAGTTTTTCTTTAAGGTCTTATAAAATTCCTTATCATCCATAAGGGTGTTAATCCATTCAGACACGTGTTTATATTCACTGGGGTTATCAATAAGGATGCTATTTTCACAAACATTGATATGTTCCATTCCATTTATTCGCTTAAAAATAGTTGGAATTCCACAGGCTACAGCCTGCTCCCATAAAACAGAATGACTTCCAATAAATATATTTAAATCTGCAATTAAGAACAACTCATATATACCTTCAGGCTCTAACCATCCTATTGTAACAAATTTATTTGAGAACTTCAAATTTTCAATTTCTTCAAGAACATCGGGATAAATTGTACCAAATACTAAAAGCTTAATCCGCTCTTGATTTTCTATGAGATTAATAGCTTTTAATAATTCAATAAAGTTTTTGTTTTTGTCAATTTTCCCTCCTGTAACAATTACAAACTCACCATTAATACCGTACTTTTCTTTTACATTTTGAACATTAAGCTTCTTTTTAACATCCTCTATTTGAAAATCATCAGCTCCCAAAGGCAGTAATTGAATTCTATTTAAAGGGATGCCATAGACTTTATGTAAAAATTCACATCTAACCGGTGATACCCCAAAAATTAACTGGCTATAATTTACTAGGTATTTCGTTGTATATTTCCATAGTACTTTATGTAATATATTTAAAGAAAACCAAGATTGTCCACTATTGTAATAATCAGCATGATTATCAGCTATCATTCTTATATTACTATTTTTACAAAAATCAACTAGTTTTTTAACATCAACGAATTGCGTCCCGTGTACAAAAACAAATTCTGGATCAACTAATTTCAGCTGATTTTCAAAATCATGATATCGTCTTAGCTTTTTTATTCCTTTATGCTTTAATCGATAAATTGGGTATCCAAACTTTGAAATATATTTCCCAGGTTGAAGCTCGACTTCCACCCCCGTATCATTCAATGCCATTACTGTTGTAATGACAGATACTTCATGACCAAGTAGTCTATGATATTTAATCAGAGAATTCTCTTGGTATGCTAAATCCTCATTAAATTGGCTACATAAACAAACGTGTAAAACTCTCATTTTATTCTTTTAAAATAATAAAAACCAATAATAAAAATAAATCCTCCAGAGAATAAGGCTGTAAAAAGGCTCACATTTAACAAGATAAATGAGAAAGGCACCATCATCATGGTCATATAAACAATATTATCTTTGTTAATAAGTGATTTCCACAATCTAAGAATAAATCCAAAAAATACTGAAATCAACAATACTCCTAAAGTTCCAAAACCTGCATATCCATCTGTAGCCCAGAAATTTGCATTTGAGTTTGATTCTGTTTTAGGATCAAAAAACTTGCTTACTACTTTACCTAATGGTATATCACCATATGGATAAGAGTTAGCAAAAAAATTAACAAAATTGATATGCGTATAATAGGTTAAAGGATTAACCTGAAAAAACTTATCATATTGATCAGTTAACAAGCCTGTAATACCAAACGTTCTCATTAGAACTGTGGCTTTTAAATAAATCCAACTTTCTGGCAGAAGCATACAACCATAGATTAGAACAATAAAGCTAAGAGCAAGAGAATTATAAATAGACAATTTACTTTTTGTAATATAGTATGAAAATACGACCATTAGTGGAATAAAAATAGCAATTTTACTAGCATTTATTCCATAAAAAATCAAAATTGAAATAATACCTATAATTACATAGACTCTTTTTTTATTATATAAACCAATAATAATGATTAATGGTCCAATTAAATATGTATTCCAAAGCATTAAATAACCAATAATTGGTGAATCATATTTAACAGAAGCCCTGTGATCATAAACTTGATCAAATGAAACGAAAGAAATACTATCCCTAAAATAGATTGTGAGAATTAATAATACGACAATACCAATAATCAGAATACCTGTCGTATTTGCATTCTTATCAGGCTTATAATTAAATCCTTTCTTTATTGAAAATGAGCTTTTACATAAGTCAGGTATCCTGAATATTAACATGAAAGATATGAAATATACTGATCCTTTATATAAAAAATCAAGTATATCACTATAATGAAAGAAACAGGTAATTGTTATTGGAATATACAATAATAAGTAACAGAAAGTAAATAGCAACTCTAATAAATCATCCTTTTTATACAAAACTATCACCGGTAACAGAACGATTAAAAATAAAAGCAAATAAGATATAGCAGAGTGTTCATATGCCTTATATCCCATATAAGCAAATAGCTTATACAGAAATTCAAGATGAATATATATATATGCTATAGAATATATAATTGTAAGAAAAATTCTTTTTTTCATTTGACTTTTAAATTATAATATACATATACAACTACAATCGAAAACAACAAATTAAATCCAGAATATAGCATTAAGAAAGTCTTAAAATCTAAACCTGTTGAAATAAGATAAATAGTTGTGATACCTAGAAATAAAATTATATTACTATATAAAAGCACCTTTTTTTTTTCCAATATCACTGGAATACTTTGAAATGGGATTAAAATAAATTGTGATATCGCATAAAAAGTTAATATAATAACATAATTATTTATTACTGTCCACTTTCCTATGTGAATAAACTTATCAATATTTAACAATATAACAGCTAAAATTGGAAACATAATCAAAGCTCCTACGATTAAAAATAAAAGCATTGATTTTTTTTCTTTATTAAATTCATTAAATTCCAATGCGTGAAAGTGCTTAGCTAATTTAGCCTTGAATAGACCACTTGAAACAGAACTTATTAAAATAACAGGTAGGGTTAGAATCCTCACTGTAAATGAAAAAATACCAACTTCATTTTCTGAATATAAGTACATCAATACAATTGAATTCCCATACAATAGCAGAACTCCAATCGCAGACATTGGCAAAACAGTCGTAGGGAAAAATTTATTAAACTTAAAATCTTTAAAATAATCTGAAACTTTAAAAAGATCATATTTAAAAAATGATTTCCAAGTATATATTAAAACCAAAATACTTGAAAAAAAATAAGCTGAAATATATGAATACTCTAAACCATACGGATATTTGTACAATATAAAAAGCAAAGCTATGTTAACTGAGGCAACCAAAATTACCAATAAAGCATTAATTTTATGTTGATTTGTAAATAAAAAAATCTGCTGAAGCGATGCAAATAATGCAATTGAAATGGATAGAAAAAAAATGAAAACTAACTCAATAAATTCCAATTTAAAGAAGAAAAATAAAAAAGGTGAAGCAGCAATTGTAATGAAAAACGAAGTTTGAATCGACAATCTAAATCTATTTAAACAATCTCCCAAATCTTTTGCAATTGAAATAGATTGTTCAAACTTTAAAGTAGAAAGAGAACCGATGATTGATCCAAATGAAATAATATAATTAAATCTCCCATATAATTCAGGAGAAATATATTTTAAGACAATTAAACTTGTCAAGAGTGTAAGGCACTGTGAAATAAATGTCCCAAAATAAACAAATATATTACTCTTATTTATCATTAGAATTTCTGTTTATTTTAAAAAATTCAGCATTATTCTTGATTTTTTCGTCATCCCATTCCCACCATTTACTATCTTCCAGTAACCTTATAGTCTCTTTATCAAACCTTGGTTTGATGACTTTGCAAGGATTTCCAGCTGCAATACTATAAGAAGGAATATCTTTAGTTACTACTGAACCTGCACCAATAACAGCACCTCTACCAATTTTTACACCTGATAATATACTAACATTTGAACCAATCCAAACATCATCTTCTATAATAATATTCCCCTTGGAAACAACCTGAAGTTTTGAATCTTTATCCTTAATTAAATTAGATAAAATATTATAGGTTGTTGTTAAGTTAACATTATGATAGAATTCTTGAATAATAACATTTGAAGCAATTGAACAAAAATTCCCAATTTTCACTTCATTAATATTACTACAAATTCGAGTACTTGGGCCACTAATTGAGGTACACCTCCCTATTACCACATTTCCAAATATTAATGGGTTTTCAAAGAATGAAACCCTATCATGTAAAGTAACATTCTGACCACCAATATAGACCTTATCAAATGAGATTTTACCTATTCTATTTCTAACCATATACAATAAAGTTTTAGGGTATAAATTTGCCCTAAAACTTATTTTATTAGTTGTAAATAGCTTTACATATAAAATAATAAAAAAGTTAATTAATGTTTTTAGTATTGAATACATTCTATTACAATCTAGCATCAACATTAGATCTATCTAAACAAGCTTTTAAATCAAAAACAACAGACTCCTGTTTTTTCAAATTGTTTAAATCTAATTCCAGAAATTCATTATGTGATACGGCTACAATAATTGCATCATATTTTTTGTCACCCACCAATAAAGACAATATATCTACACCATACTCATGTTTCACTTCTTCCTTATCTGCCCAAGGATCATAAATATCTACATCAACCCCATATTCTTTTAATTCATGATAGACATCTACTACTTTTGTATTTCGTACATCCGGACAATTTTCTTTAAAAGTAACACCCAAAATTAATGCATTTGCTCCTTTAATAGAAATATTTTTGCCAATCATTAACTTTACCACCTTAGAGGCAATAAATTCAGCCACAGAATCATTAACACGTCTTCCTGAAAGAATCACATTTGGATGATAACCTAACTGTACTGCTTTATGAGCTAAATAATAAGGGTCAACAGAGATACAATGGCCTCCAACAAGACCAGGCTTATATTTTAAAAAATTAAATTTTGTTCCAGCAGCTTCCAATACATCATTAGTATCAATTCCAATCCTATCAAAAATCAAAGCTAATTCATTTACAAAAGAAATATTAACATCACGCTGCGCATTTTCAATTGCTTTGGATGCTTCAGCAACTTTTATATTGGCAGCCTTATGAGTACCTGCTTTAATAATACTTTTATACAACTGGTCTATTTCCTCTGCTATTTCAGGAGTAGAACCAGATGTTACTTTCATAATTGTGGTTAAAGTATTAATCTTGTCTCCAGGAACAATACGCTCAGGAGAATAACCTACAAAGAAATCTTTGTTAAATATTAAGCCTGAATTTTTCTCCAATACAGGAACACAATCTTCTTCGGTACATCCAGGATATACTGTAGATTCATAAATCACAATATCACCCTTTTTAATGACCTTTCCCAACATTTCAGATGCTTTAATTAGTGGAGTTAAATCAGGTGCATTATATCTATCGATAGGAGTTGGTACAGTCACAATATAAATTTGCGCAGTTGCTAATTCTTCTAAATCATGAGATGCGCGATACCCTTTAGTAAATCCTGATTCTTTTGCCAGAATAATACCGTTATTTAATCTTTCCAAGTCGGCTTCTAAAGTTCGATCTTTTCCAGAGTTAAGTTCATCAACGCGTTCTTTATTAATATCGAAACCTAATACCGGGAAATGTTGTGAAAATTCAATTGCTAAAGGTAATCCAACATAACCTTGCCCTATAATTGCTATTTGTTTCATTAAACTTTTTTATTTTTTCATTAGAATTTCTTTCTTAAAGTACTTAATTAAGAAAATTATATTTGAATATTTTAGGAAGTATTTTTTCTATTAGTCATGAAAATTAAATACAACTCTATAATATTTAAGCTATTAACATTATCTATATTAATTTCTTCCAAAACAAATCTTCTATCTATACTTTATCCTCAACGACAATTAATATGATATTCCTGGATTAAAATAATGGTAACATATTCTTTTTAAAATCTCTTCTATATTTATGAATAATTAAAAGTCTCAAAAAAGTATCTGGCTGACATCTAACTAAGCTTGGCAAAATTATTTAAAAATGGAATTATACTTTGTTAGAAATTGTTTAACATATTTTGAGAAGTTAATTCTCTGAATCTATAATTTCTCCATTATTGGTTTTGAAACAATTTAATTTAACATCATAAATTAAAAGAGATGCAAAACTCCAACAACCAAATTTCTAGTGCTACAATTTTATTAAAGATATTATAATCGATCTTTTATTTTTTCAATCCAGTTCTTTTCTTTGGTTCCATAACCATAACCATATTTATTTCCATATCCAAAATGATCCTTATCAACATCATTAAGAACTAATCCAACATTCTTCAGCTTATTTTCTCTTATATGATTATTAATAAACTCTATTAGACTTTTTTCTGTGTAGCCAGAACGTGTTACATATAAAGTAGCGTCTGCCATATCAGCAATAAGAAAAGTATCGGTTACTAACATTAGTGGAGCTGTATCCACCACAATATACTGATATTTTTGTCTTAGCTCTTCAAGTAACATTTCATAACGACCATTCGTTAACAATTCTGTAGGATTTGGAGGAATTGTTCCTGAAAATATTACATCCAAATAAGGATTAAAACTTGAAACATAAGTAATGTCCTCAACTTTAGTCTGATCAGAATATAAATATTCTGTCAATCCCTTCACACCTTTTCTTGCCTCATTATAACGCTGTAGTTGAGGGTTTCGTATATCGGATCCTATCAAAATTACTTTTTTCGATGGAGATGCCATCGTAAGAGAAAAATTAACTGAGGTAAACGTTTTCCCCTCTCCTTTTACCGTAGATGTAACAAAAATAACTTTACCCTCATCTTTTTTGGGCAATATAAAATTCAAATTTGTAATCAATATACGAAATGCTTCCGCCATCGGTGAAAGATCATTCATTTGAACAATATCAGGTTCACCTTTTTCTACCCTTGGTAATTCCGCTAATACAGAAACATCTGACAATTTATCCAGATCGTGTTTAGATCTGATTTTATTATTAAACAATTCAGAAATATAAATCACCAAAATCGGGATTAATATTCCTCCAATAAGTGCTCCAAGAAAAATCACAGGTTTTCTAGGAGAAACCGGTTTATTTGAAGCAAAAGCTTCATCAATTACCCTAGCTTTTGGCGCTGTAATAGCTTGAGAAACGGCAGCCTCCTCTCTCTTTTGTAATAATAAAAGATACAAATTCTCTTTAATCTGCTGCTGTCGTTCTATTCCTCGAAATATTTTCTCAATAGAAGGTAATTTTGATATTTTCCCTGCTACCTTATTTTGTTCACCCAAATATTCGTTCCGTGCTAACTCAAGTCCATTTTTGTTACGTTGCAAACTCTGAATAACCGAGGAGCGCATACTTTTAATCTGACGTGTAATATCAATTACAGTAGGGTGATCCTGGGTTGCAGACTCTAATAATCTATTACGCTGTAACACCAATTGATTATAAGTACTAATACCTGATGTTGCATCAGCACTATTTAAACCTACATTAGATGGTAGAACCTGATACTGTCCCTGAGTTGAAATATAACCAATCAGCACATTTGTCAATTCTAACTGAGCATCTATTTCTAATTGTTTAGCTCTAGCAGCTGCTGAACTTTCAAGACTAATTTTAGCTTCTGTCTCCAAATCAGTCACTTGATTATGGGATTTAAAATTTTCTTTCTGGTTTTCCACGTCTCCAAGCTCGACTGCTAATTTTTTCACACGGTCATCAATAAAGGCTAAAGTTTTAGTAGATTCAGTATTTTTATCAAAAATTGCATCTTTGTTGTAGGCTACCACTAATGCGTTAAGAACATCCTGTCCTTTCGATGTCAACGGGTAGTTAATTGATAAACCTATCACCGTAACATCCTTATTAATAAGGGCTACATTAATTTTGCTCTGAAGATCTTCTACTTCCATATCAAGCGAAGATATTTTCAGTTTTAATTCTTTACCACTTATCTCCTTAGTTAATCTAGGATTATATTTTGGATTCTTAACAATTATAATGTTAGCATAAGGAAGACTAATTGTTTTATTATATGATGTTAGAATCTCTTTATTCAACTCAGAAGAAGTGAGTTTTAGTTTATCCCCAATAAATTCGAGATGTAAAAGTTCTTTTGGAAATTTTTGATGAGGTTTTTCATTAATTACCTGCACTTCTATTGGTGATGTTTCTCCATATAACTCTCCTTCTCTAAATTTTCCTTCCGCATATATTGTTGTCTGTAGCTTTAGCCCACTTACAACATCTCGCATTAGTTTTTTAGATTTGAAAATCTCAATTTCATTATCTACACTATTGGTATTCATTCCAGAAAGTCCAGATAAATCCTGTAACAATCCCATTTCAGCACCTGCGGTTGAGGAATTACTTTTAACATCTTTGATAAGTACTGTCGATTTAACCTGATAAACAGGAGTTATATATCTTAATGTAAAGTAAGCAATAATCAATGCTAAAATAGTACATATAATAAACCATGGCCATTTTAGCAAATAAGGTTTAATTATTTCATGAATATTAAATTCTTTTTCCTGATTATATTGATTCTCTTTAAGAGTTGACATATAGTTTTATTTCAAAGATTTATATTTTATTTTTTTATGACAAGTGCCAAAATAGTTACCAAGATAGATGCAACCGAAATATAAATTGCAGTTTGAGGTCCGAATTTAGAAGCAGTTTGTCTTGTTTTATTCGGTGACACATAGATAACATCTCCCTGTTTCAATTGATAATAGGGAGAATCAATAAAATCAGAGCGTGTAAGATCAATACGAGCCTTTTCCATTTTACCATCTACAGTTCTGACTAATAAGACATCATTACGATTTCCGTAAATCGTAAGATCTCCAGCCATTCCAAGGGCGCTCATAAGCGTTGCCTTACCATCAGACATAACATATTCTCCCGGGCGGGCAACTTCTCCCATTAATGATACTTTAAAATTATTTAATTTTACACTAAGACTAGGATCTTTAATATATCGCGTAAGCTTCTGATTTAAAACTGTTTTAAATTCATCCAAAGTTATCCCTTTAGTATTAATCTTACCCAAAACAGGAAAATCAATATCACCATTCTCATCCACTATATACGTAGGACCAGAAGATGTAGGAAGAGATGTTGAAGTAGGCGGAACATTCCCAGAAATCTGACCTTGCAACATTTGTCCAGATGAATAATTTTGATTAAATGGTTTTACAACATCAATATCTGTTGCCATTACTGTTATAACAAGTTGATCTCCTGACTGAAGGGTACTTTTTTGTTTTACGAGTGCCATTTCAGTTGCTTTCTGGTCAATATCCTGCATATAATTCACATTACTTGTATTACATGAAAAAAAGAACAGACTTGGAATTAGTAGTAAAATAAATTTTTTAAACTTCATCATTGTTAAAATATCTGCAAATATATAATTATTTTTTATCTAAATTGTCCAACGACTCGAAGATAGAGTTATTACTTTTATACTCTGGTACTATAATTTTCAACTGTCGAACCACTTCTAATTTATCTCTTCTTACAGCTGCTTTTGTAACTCTATTGGCTAACAATTCAATATCCTGATACAACATATTGGGATCTTTTGATATCATAATTTTACCATTATGAGTAGGTAAGTTTTTCGTATTATCACTGAGTAGTTCTTCATATAATTTTTCACCCGGTCTTAAACCTGTATAGATAATTTTAATATCCGTCTCTGGCTCCAAACCTGATAATTTAATCATGCGTTTTGCCAAATCTAAAATTTTAACAGGCTCTCCCATATCAAATACAAAAATCTCCCCCCCTTGTCCCATAGTACCAGCTTGAAGCACTAGCTCACAAGCTTCTGGAATTGTCATAAAATAACGAACAATTTCCGGGTGAGTAATTGTAATAGGTCCGCCTTTTTCTATTTGCTTTTTAAAGTGTGGAATAACAGAACCATTAGATCCTAAAACATTTCCAAATCTTGTTGTAATAAATTTTGTAGTATTTCCTTCTGTATGTTGTAGTGCTTGTACAAAAAGTTCTGCTGTTCTTTTAGACGCTCCCATTACATTCGTAGGATTTACCGCCTTATCAGTAGAAACCATTACGAAGCGATTCACTTTATATTTGCTTGACAAACATGCTAAATTTTTAGAACCTAAAACATTGACTAATATGGCTTCATGTGGATTTTCTTCAATAAGAGGTACATGCTTATAAGCAGCTGCATGGTATACCATAGAAAATTCATATTTTTGAAACAACCTCTCTAATCTGTGCCTGTTTGAAATATCTGCTAAAACAAATCTAAACTGAACATGAGGAAACTTTTCCTTCATTTCCAATTCAATTTCATACAGCGGCGTTTCTGCTTGATCCAAGACAACAATTAAAGAAGGATTGAACTGTGCAACCTGACGTACAATTTCACTTCCGATAGACCCTGCTCCTCCAGTGACTAATACACTTTTATTAAAATGTCTCTTTTTAACCTCTTCGTTATCTAGTTTTATTGGTTTTCTGTTCAAAAGATCTTCTATCTGAAGACTTTTAATATTTGTCCCTAAATCATTATCCCTTAGTTTTTGAACTGACGGTGCTTTAAGAATTAGCAAACCTTTTTCTAAAAACAAATTGACCCACATATTCATTTCATCTCGGGTAAGATTTTCTTTAATGATCAGAACCCCTTCAACATCTAAGTCATCTATTGCTAAAGACTCTAATTTATCTTTAGTATATATTGGTTTTCCTAATATTTTAGCATTAGTTGTATCATAACGCTGTGTTAAAAATCCTTCTATATAATATGGTAAACTAGGGTTATCCAAAATAGCACCAGCCATTGCAATAGATTCTTCACCAATTCCTAGTACTAGTATTCTTTTTTTAAGAGAACTTCTTTTATATTCTCTCAGCATGTGAAAAGATTCTTTAACAACAAGTCTAAATAAAAATAGAAAAGCAAAAGATGTTGCAAAATAAAATCCTAAAAGAGGAATAAGAATAAGATGTTTTTCTGTTATTGTATAATAACTGTAATTAATAACAATTACTATCAATGTAGTACAGACACTCGCAGTAAATAACTTGAACAAATCCATAAAAGTAGAATGCCTGATAATTCCTGAATATGTTTTAAACATATACATAAAAAGGACATTCACAGAAATAACCATCAAAAATTTCTGAAAAATATTTATAGATGGATATGTTTTTACATTTAGGGCTTCAAGAATAATAAAAGAAAGTGCTAGTGAAAAAATAAGGATAAAAACATCAATAAAGAAAATTATCCACCTTGGCAGATAACGTATGTCCGTAAGGTTCACCAAACTACTCCCTGAGTAAACCTTACGTTTCGCAGAATTTATTTTGTTCATTAATTTGTTTTGTCTTTGTCTGTCTTAACGCTGAATTATCAAATATATTTTCTGATCTTTAAATTTATTTTCATTTAAACAATATTTAAGCCAAAAACATTATCATCAAGAGAATTCATGTTCTTTTCAAGTATCTAAATATTTGAATTTACCAGCTCCTAAAGATACGTATTATTTATTTTATTTTCTATTTAGCTATATTTTCCATAATTATCTCATACTCATAACCTTTTGTCACCAAAAAGCGAATTAATTTATTTTTCTTTTGATAATCATTAAGCCCTTTATAGGTAGGTATAAGTTTTTCAGCAAAAATTCTGATTTGTTTTGAATAGTCATCATCATAAATTTCATCCATGCAACTATTGATTAATTTTTCAGAAACTCCTTTCATTTTAAGCTGAGTTTTTATTTTGTTCCTTCCCCAATGCTTTATATAAAATTTTCCTCTTATATAACTTCGGGTAAATCGCTCTTCATTAAGGTAGTTTTCTTTTATCAGGTACAACAGTATTTCATCTTTAGCTTCTGAAATTAAAAGAAAGTCTTTCATCTTTTCCTCAACTTCTTTATGACATCTGTCCTGATAAACACAATAATTTATCAGTTTTTGTTTTATTTCCTGAAATGTAAAACTTTTGTGCTCGTTATACATTCTTTAATGTTTATCAATAAAAAAAATAAAAGAACAGCCTGCAAAACTATTCTTTTATTATTAGACGAATATATTAAACTTTATTAATAATTAAATAAAGCCTTTCCTTCCATTAATTTATTTACTTTCCCCTTCACTGTATCCACCACCTCATCATTTTTTATGTTATCTACTACTTCTGAAATCAATCCAGCAATAGTTTCCATATCATTTTCTTTTAAACCTCTGGTTGTGATAGCAGCTGTACCCAAACGGATTCCTGAAGTAGTAAATGGTGATTTATCATCAAAAGGAACCATGTTCTTATTACAAGTAATATCAGCTTTTACTAAAGCTTTTTCAGTTTCTTTACCATTAACATTTTTATTACGAAGATCTATTAGCATCAGATGATTATCTGTTCCACCGCTTACAATATCAAAACCATTATCTATCATAGCTTTTGCAAGAGCCTGTGCATTTGCTTTAACTTGCTTCGCATACACAGTAAACTTATCATCAAGGGCTTCACCAAAGGCAACTGCTTTACCGGCAATCACATGTTCCAATGGCCCTCCTTGAATTCCTGGGAATACTGCTCCGTCTAATACCTGACTCATCATTTTGATTTCTCCTTTTGGGGTTTTATGTCCATATGTATTTTCAAAATCTTTCCCCATCATAATCATACCACCTCTCGGGCCTCTTAGTGTTTTATGGGTAGTCGTAGTTACAACATGGCAATGCTCAAATGGATTATTCAGTAAACCTTTTGCAACTAACCCAGCTGGATGCGCTATATCAGCCCAAAGTGTTGCCCCGATTTCATCTGCAATTTCTCTGAATTTCACATAATCCAAATCCCTTGAGTAAGCTGAAAAACCAGCAATCATCATTTTAGGTCTTTCTCTAAGAGCAACTTCTCTCATCTGGTTATAATCAATGAGACCTGTTTCTTTTTCTACCCCATAAGAAACAACTTCATATTGTATTCCGGAAAAATTTACAGAAGAACCATGAGTCAAGTGCCCTCCCATTGACAAATCCATTCCCATTATTTTATCTCCGGGTTTTAGAACTGCTAAATAAATTGCAGCATTAGCCTGAGATCCTGAATGAGGCTGAACATTTACATATTCTACACCAAAAAGTTCTTTTGCTCTTTCTATTGCTAAAGTTTCGACCTCATCTACTACTTCACAACCTCCATAATATCTTTTTCCAGGATAGCCTTCAGCGTATTTATTTGTTAACACACTTCCCATCGCTTTCATTACATTATCCGAAACAAAATTCTCGGAAGCAATAAGCTCTAATCCGTGGCTTTGTCTTTCTCTTTCTTTTTCTATCAAGTCGAAAATGATATCACTCATAGTTCAATTAGGTATTTCAAGTTTAATAATTATGTTTCAAAAATACTGATTTTTATTCTTAAAATAAAGTTGGATGGGCATCTGCCATTTTTGGAATTTCTAACCCGGATCCAATTGCCTTATTCAGGTTTTCAATAAAATAGGCAGATAAAAGAGGTGAAGCCTTTTCTATATTCTGATGAACAAAGAAATACAAATCGCGTAAACCATCTTTTTTCCATTCAACTATCCTTTGTATCCATTCATCTAGACGGGTATAGTCACTATCTGCATTAGCCCCTACATAACGAACAAAGGCAGTTGGAGTAGTCAGTCTCATATGCATCATATCTCTTCGTCCTGCAGTATCAACAATAATATTCGTAATATTATGTTGTTCAAACAACTCACAAGTTTCATTAAAAATTTCCTCGCTTGTGAACCATTCTGTATTACGTAACTCTATTGCTAAAGGAACTTCCACAGGCCAGTCTAATATAAATTTTTTAAGGCGATCGAAGTCTTTAGGCTTAAAGTTATCATGCAACTGCAGAAATACCATCCCAAGCTTTTCTTCAAAATTCATAATAGCTGAAGCAAACTGCGTAACAGGCTCCGTTACATCTTTTAATCGTCTGAAATGAGATACAGTATTTGTTATTTTTGGAAAAAATTTAAATGAATCCGGAGTTTTATTTTTCCAAACTGTCACCTGATCCGGGGTAGGCATTCCATAAAAAGTAGCATTCATTTCTATAGAATTAAATTGTGTGGAATAATAGCTTAATTCATCTTTTGTCCCTTTAGGATAGAATCCTTTGAGATCTGTTTTATTCCATTTAGCACATCCTACAAAGATATCTTTAAGGCCCTCTTTATTATTTTCTAATACTAATGAGGTATTTATATGATCACGTGGAATAGTAAAATTTATTAAAGAAGGATCCTCTACTTGTCCGAATTTCATTTTTTCAATCTTAAAAATTAAAGCTTAAAGATAAGAATTTTATCAGAGACCATCGTTAATGATAAGCTATTATAATATCAAAAGGAGCAACCTTGTATGATTACTCCTTTTTTATACTATTTATATTAGATTATTTTCTAAGATCTTTTAAACCAATCGAAAACAGACTTTTTCTTTTCTTCTCCATAACCATAGCCATAGCTTCCATAACCATAACCTCCGTAACCATAACCATAACCATTTAGCTTCAGTCCATTTAATACGATTGCTAAATTTGAAAGCTTTTTCTCCTGATAAATCTTTTCAATTTCAGGAAGTTGTCTACGGTCCATTTTACCTATCCGTATAATAAATAATGTAAGATCTGCCACACGATCTATAATACTTGCATCAGCTACTATTCCTACCGGAACACCATCAATTATCACATAATCGTAGCGTTCTTTAAGCTTTGTAATTAGTTCATCTAAACGCTTACCCAATAGCAATTCAACAGGATTAGGCGCTATAGCTCCAATAGGTATAAAATCAACACCTTCAGCAACATCACTCTTATGTATTATTTCATCAATGCTAATCGATGGACTTGAAAGATAATGACTACTTCCCTTTCCATGCAAAAGATCTACACGAGAGCTCAATGTTCCTTTTCTTAAATCTAAATCTATGACTACAACCTTTTTTTCAAGGAAAGACAAAGTTGTTGCAAGATTTAGTACACTAAATGTCTTACCAACTCCAGCACTAAACGAAGTAAAAGTCAACACTTTTGGAGGTGCATCATCTTTCGTCATAAAATTAATATTGGTACGTAAAATCCTAAATGCTTCAGTCAACGGATCCCTACCAGATCCACTAACTAATATATCTCCTTTTCCTTGTCTTCTACCTCTGGCCAATGGTATTTCACCTAGAAACGGAACACTCAATACATTTTCTAAGTCCTGACGACCTCTAACTCCTGTATTTAGTACAAGCATGGATAATAATATTACAGCTGGTACCGCTGTTCCCAAAGCAACCCCTGTAAATATCTTTTTAAGACGATTAGGATAAACTGCCACATCTGGTCCTGATGCAGGATCTACAACTCGAATGTTTTCATCTGTCATAGCCTCATTCAATGCATTTTCTTCACGTTTATTCAATAGATATAAATAAAGTTCTTCTTTTACTTTATGTTGTCTCTCAACTGAAAGCATTGCTCTCTGCTTTTTTGGCATTTGCAACGTTTTTCCTATAGCTTGCTCTTCTTCACGTTGTGCATTTCTCATTTTAATAGTCAACCCCCTCAATGCATTATCTACTGCTCTATTAATATTATTACGCATAGACTTAAGTGCTTCATCTAAATCTACAACCACAGGATTTAATGTATTACCTCCTTCCGCTAAACGATTTCTTTTTAATAATGCCATATTATACTCTGCAATCTGGCTTTCTACACTTGCATCTACAAGTCCCGTATTATTTGGGATTAACTCATTCCTATTCTTATTATTGAGATATGAACGCATCATTTCTGCGAGTCTTAAATCTGTCTCAGTTTTTGTTTTCTCCGTTTTATACTGATTACTTTCTGACAAATACATACCTCCGGCAGTTTCTATATCTAAACCTTGGTTATCAATTTTTAAATTTTCAATATTAGCTTCAACTGCCCCCAACTCACTTTCTATAATAGCTAATCTATCTTTAATAAAGTTTGCGGTATTAACAGCAATTTTATTTTTATCTTGTAGATAGATTTCATTGTACATCTTAATCAGTGTTCCTAAGATATCGTCTGCACGCTCAGAGGACAGATCATCAAGAGACACTTGCAACAGTGAAGCATCTTCTTCCATTTGCTTAACTTTTAAATTGCCCATTAAGCCTAACATCATTTCCTCGCGCGGATATTTTGTTACCAGAATACTTTCTCCATAATTATCTTTATGATAATATTTACTTGGCACAATTATAATTTCTCCAAAAGGAGTTTTAGTAAGCTGATTCAATACCACTTTCACCTCTTGTCCATCAACATTCTTATTCCAATCTTTAACAATTACATTTTTAGCGTCAATTGGTATAATTGTAAATCCATATCGACTTTCTGGACTTTTATTTGAAAATACTACCTTAACTGGTGATTTTTTATAAAGTTCATAATCTCTTAATCCTCGATGTACTTTATAGCTTATATCTGCTCCTAATCTATCAATTGTCTGCCTCATAAGCTCTTTAGATCTCAATTGTAAAATTTCATCCTTAACACTTACAGAGCTACTCACATTTGTTCGTGTAATACGCGCTGTTGTTGGCGTATTAGACGAATTTTTAATCATTACAACTTCTGATCGGCTATAAACAAAAGGAGTTTTGCAGTATTGATAATAATAATATCCACCAAATACTAAAATAGACAATGCAAACCATTTCCAATTATGTAAAAGGTATTTCAGAAGATCAAGAACATTAATTGTTTGTTCTTTTCTCTCTCCAATTCTATATTCTTTTTGATTTAATGTATTCATCAACTTTCTATTTAGCTACTCTAATTAACGTTAACACAGAAATAACCGTACCCAACAATCCTGCCCCAACTCCAAAATACCGCCAAAATCTATCTTCTTTAGGTGTAATTTCAGCACTACGAGGCTCTATATAAACAATATCATTTTGTTTTAGATAATATGCTGGCGAATTAAACACCTCCTGGGTCTGAATATTCGTAACAATTTTTCGCCTTACACCATCCTCTTCACGGATAACTGCAACTTTTTCCGGAAGGGCATTAGCCGTTAATCCTCCAACTCTTGTAATTGCTTCTAATAAAGACATTCTGCCATCTGGTATCTCTAAAACTTTTTGTCCACCAACAGCACCAATCACACTAATTTTAAAATTTAAAATTTCAACTTTTACAATAGGTTCATTAATAAATTTATCATTAATTAATCTATTCTTTATTAAGTCTCTTACCTCCTCCAGGGTTAAGCCTTCAATATGAAGAGACCCTAATACCGGAAATGCTATATTTCCTTCTCTATCAATAATATACCCTTGATTACTGGCTGACTGATCTATTCCTGTCGAAATATTACCATCTTCATTTACTTTATATGAACCCGCAATGGTATTAAAAGGAGCTGCTAATTCAGGGGATTTAGCACTTACCTGAATACTCACTCTGTCATTTTTTTGTAAATGTAGCGCAGGGGCCTCTGCCACTGGATACTCCACATCTGTTTGCATATCATTTACATATACAATTTTTTTAGATGCACAGGAATTTAACAAAATAATGCTAAACAATGTCAATCCTAAGATAAATTTATTCATCACGTTATAATTTATTATTTTTAATAAGTTCTTGACTACACAAATATGCAGCATTTTGATCAGGTAAACACGATAATTGCCCTACATAAACCCTACATATTATTTTTTCCAAACTATTAAGCATCTGATCAAACAAATTCCTGTTCCAGCGAATTGCCGTACAGCTTGGCAGAACAGAAAGTAAGGCTTCTTTTCCTGATGCTTTTTTCCATTGATTTTCCGGAGCCTGACGCAAACGTACCAATCCTTCCAACAAAACACCTACATTTCTATAACAAGGCGTTTTACCACTCCATGGTGTTCCATAGATCATAACACTCTCATCTTCCATAATCCGTACAGCAGGATTATCATCATTCAATAATTTTGTATCCGGTATGTATTTCAACCATAAACGGCTATGTGTACTTTTTCCTGTACCGCTTTTCCCTAAAAAAGCATAACCCCTTCCATCTTTTTCAATTACAGATGCATGGAATAATACAGTATTATATTTCAGCATAGCCTGGCCAAAAGCAACCATTAGTAACCAACTGAGAATTGAGGTAGTATATAACTCTTCTTCTAATATATAGATTGTGGACTGGCTAAAATCTTTAGTACTAAACATCTTCCATTCTCTGCTTTTTTCTTCACTCTGAACAGAAGTTATATAATTTTCTGAGGATTCTTCAAAACGGAATCTGTCTCCCCAGACAATAGAAACATCACTTAATAGTTTAGTTTCTCCGATATCTCTTTGTCTCGAATTTAATTCTAACCGAATACTAATTTTAACAGTTTCCAAAGGATCTTCAGTAATAAAATCAATAAATGAGGGTAAACAACGATCTATCTGAATCTGCACAGGTAGAATCAGTTCCATAATATGGTCTGCTATCTGAAAATAGATAGATTTTAGATCATTGTGATATTTCATTTTATCATTCTGCATTTTTTCTCATTATATATAAATAGTCTGTTGACATTTTCCCGCCAACTTCATATCATGTGTTACAAATACTAATATTTTATTTTTTCCGGCTTCTAATAGACGTCCTATTAACTTTTCTCCTGTATCGGGGTCAAGAGCAGATGTCACTTCATCAAAAAGCCAAATATTACAGTCCCGCATTAATGCTCTTGCTACAGCAATACGTTGTGCCTGACCTTCAGAAAGTCCATAACCCGACTCTCCTACAATTGTATCTAATCCATCTGGCAAATCATATACAAATTCAGCGCAGGCCAGATACAGAACTTCTCTAAGTTTACTGCCAGAAATATCTTGTTCTCCTAACTGTAAATTTTCTTTTATACTTCCACTAAACAATTTATCGCCTTGCGGTACATATGCTATATTAACACGATGCTTATTGGATAAAGATAGATGCTCCGCACCTGTATTAATAAATATTTCTCCTTTATCTGGTTTTATTAATGCCAGCAATAACCTTATAAGTGTTGTTTTACCTTTCCCACTAGATCCTATCACAGCTGTGGGTTGCCCCGCAATGAATTTTGCATTAAGATCTTTTATGACAAGTTTATCATCATAACGGAAACTCAACTGGTTAATTTCTATATTCTGAGGCCCAGTAATATATTCCTGCTCAACTTCTTCTTCTACTTCTACTAATTGTAATTCCTGTACTCTGTCAACAGCCGTTCTGAAACGAATAAATAATGGTACAAATCCCATCATCAGTAATATTGGTGCCTGAATGCGGCCTACCAGTTGTAAAAAAGCAGTCATGGTTCCAAATGAAATTTCGGATGCATGCAAACGATATACTCCCCAACCAAACGTTAACAAGAATCCTGCATTAATCGTCAGTTTCATTATTCCCTGGGATACCGTTGAAAAATTTAATAGTCTGACTTTTAAATTATATATATCACCTTGACTTTTCTCAACTTTTTGCCAACGTGCAAACTGCACACCCAATGCCCTTATAGACATTCTGAATCGTAAATTTTCCTGTACTACATTTCCAAACTTACTTTCTGCTGTTTTTAAATCTCTATTTAATGTTCTAAGTTTTTTAAAATATATTTTTGAAAAGAGGAATAATGGGGATATTGCCACAATTAAAATAGCCAGCATAGGATCCATCAGCCATAAGAAACCAAAAGAAGCCAAAAGTCTTATTGTAGTCAATATAAATGAGACGGAAGAAAACCCTACCATTTGTACAATTTCCTGACAGTCATTATTAATTCTCACCTGTACATCTCCTGTATGCCAGTGCTTGCCAACCTTCCAGGTCGACAACATTTGTGATTTAATCAAAGTATTCTGCAGAGCAATCATCATCTTCATTCTTGTTTTTTCATTTAACCATCCCGAGTAGCTTCTCATCAGAAGAGCTATAATGACACTACAGACAGATAAGATTAAAGCTTTTTGTAAGTCGGATGTACTGCCACCCACTGCAAAATCTACAGCTTTCTTCGACCAGAATACAAACAATAATGAAAATGCAATAGCTGCTAATTCCAATATAAAATACAGCAATAGCTCTCCGCGACTATTTTTAGTAAGAAGCCATGCCCATTTTAATTGATATGATAAATTTGTATTCAATAAATTTTATTTTTTCACTAATCCTGAATAAAAATGAACTAAAGGAAAGCTTAGTGCTTCCATTGGTGCATAAGGCACATATTTTATAAAACTGCTCCATAGCCTTCTCTTGGTGCCTTCTCTTTTTCCCGAGTTTTCTTGCTGATATCTTTCGTCATGAAATCCAAAATTCCCGGATTTCCATATTTCTTCCATCATCCAATCCGCAGATTGATTCCGTTCAATTGGAAAAGGTAAATTTTCTTTAGAAAGACCTACATACTTCACCAAAACTTCATGTAATAATTCAATCCACTTTATTATTTTCAGTTTTGTATAAACTGCTTTCAGAACAGCACCATCAACCTGATTATGATATGTTTTATATAATCTTGCAGCGTCACATAATTGTCTTATTCCTATTCCAAATGACAATAGATGCTTCAGAATATGTGCATTTACCTGCAGCATCTGTAGTAAAGGAGACGGGAGAACTATCTCCTCTTTTTGTATACTAATTCTGACACTAAGATTTTTTTCCTGTTGTTGTAAATTTTGTAAATAGCCTGATAAGAATGGATTATGTATGTCAAATAACTTTTGATGATGGTCTATTTCGCAGTCTCTCCAGAGATAAAAGCTACTATAGCCGGCTGTCGCTTCTGTTACAATACCATATTTTGCAAGCAATTTATCTGCTTTATAAAACTCATCAGTTGTTCGAAAGTACCAGTCGATATCTCCACAAACTCTTCTGCCAGGATTCTCATAGCAAATAGCCAGCCCCTGTCCTTTTAACAATATTGGCTGTATGCTTTCTTTGGAAAAAAAAGCAACCTGCTCAGCAAGAATATCATTCATCCATCGATTTCTTTGTTCAATCTTCTCTACCCGTATCAGCCATTTAATATGTATTTCACGAGGTGGAAGAAGATCTGAACTCAACATTTGTATTCCGTCGAACACAATACCTTCTACTGTTTGTTGTACAGAAATACGGAATAAAGTGTCCCAATCGGCTGTAGACAACGGAAAACAATCTATAGAATCTATAGATTTATTCCAGAGTCCTGCACGCAAAAGCGTGAAGAAAGCCTTAGCAACTTTATCCTCTAACATAATTATTAATCAGTTAATAACCCTTGTTTTTCAAAATCTTGCACAAGCCTTTGCGCATCTTTTTCGGCTATTGCATAGTCCACATTATAATAGGCTAGCAATACTTCTGTCACAGTCTCAACATTGAATTCTTTTCCCTGTAATTCTTTCCATAAAAAAGCAGCTGTTTCATTCAAAGTATATACCTTAGACATATCTATCATATCCTGCTCCGGATCGATTATAACATATTCATCACCTAAATGTCGCAACATTAAATCCTCCCTTAATTTCATATTTTTATTTTATTCCAAATATTTTACTATATACAGCTCTAACTATCCGTAACTTGTACCAGATCTGCCCTAGTAATGTATTAATACTTAATTCTTTTTCTCCTCGGTATGCTTGGATTACAACTGCCAGTATATCTTTATCTGTGATTATTTCTACCTGTTGTATATTACCATCGCCCGCAAGTGTAACAGTATTTCCTTTGATTCTTACAATCCGGTGTAATACATAAGCATTGTTAAAATATGCTAATACGATTTTTCCGTTCACCAAATCATTTTTCTCAAATCTATTCAATACTACCAAATCCCCGTTTTGCAAAAATGGTTCCATACTCCTCCCCGCTACAGGAATTTTCACTTTCTGACCAGCGTTTAATCTTTCTTTTACCTGTTCAAAAAACAAATCATTAGGGATTATTCTCTTACTTAGGATCTTTTTCTCCATACCTACCATATATTAAAAACTGAATCATATTTCGATCAAATATACAATTTAATATAAATCTATAAAAGACATCACTATTCAGCAACTAAAAAACAAAACTTTCCTAAAATTAAAAAAATAATTCAATAATAATTTATATTTATTACATTTAATATAATCATTACATTTTGTAAATATTTATCAACATATAAGCACTTATTTTAATACATCTCTATAAATATCCAGGCACTTCTCTGTCATTTTTTTTCGGGTAAAATATTCTTCATAACGTTTTTTACTACCCTCTGACAATTTCTTATGAAGATTTGCATCTGCACCTATCCGTTTAATAGCCTCAGCAAGTACCACATCATTTTCTGATTCAACTACTAAACCAGAAACTTCATTCTGGTTTACCCAACCTACTCCTGAACCAGGTATATGTGCTGACACAATGGGTTTTCCACAAGACATAGCCTCAATTTGTACAATAGCAAAGGCCTCAGTCTTCCATATAGAGCTCAAACAGAATATATCGCATGCCTCAAAATAATCAGATATATCATCATCGTCTACAAAACCTAATAATGTTACTCTATTCTGTACTCCTAATTCCGCAATAAGATTTGTAAGGGATTCCATTAATGGTCCTTTCCCTCCTATTATAATCTGATAATTTTCATCTAGATACTGGGCTGCTTTAATCAGATATTCATAACCTTTATATTCTACGAGTCTACCTAATGAAAATACTATATGCTTATTTTTATATTTATGCTTTAATTTATCTACTTTCCCTTTGTCAGCTATTAAAGGCTCTACACCAATAGGTATATAATCTATTTTATGCTGAAACTTGTTCAGAAAGAGAGATTCTTTTACATATACCGGGGTTGTCCCCACAATTATATCTGCTCTTTTTATTAACCAATTTTGCAACGGTTTATATAACTTCAATAATGTTTTTTGTTTCAGTATATCACTATGCCAGTGAAGTACCACCTTTCCTTTAAAGCCAGAAAGAAACAATGCTAAACTAGCCATGGGATCAGGATGATGAATATGGATAATATCATAATCCTTTGCGATCTTGCGAAGCTTGAAAATTAAACTTGGCGCTAACATTGTTGCTGCTAACTTTATTTTTGTAGCTTCTACAATCAATTTAGCATATGGATTTATATTAATTATCCCTGCAGGATAATCCTCTGTAGAAGCGCAAAGCATATCGCAATACACCTTTTCTTCAGAAAGCCCTAACATCAGATCATACATTACCTTTTCCACACCTCCTCGAATAGGGTAAAACTTTCCAAGCTGTAATACTTTCATTTGATTATTATTTCTCATATTAAGCTTCAAATAAAAGTGTTTGAAATAATTCTTTCCATGAATGAGCTATTGGCTCTTCTATCATTTTTTCAGGTATTATATTCAATGATGAAAAATCTCCTTGTATTAACAATTTCATTTGCTTAGCCAATTCTTTGGGATCATTTGGATTAAAAAACGCTACCTGCTGACTTCCAGCCGAAGTCTCATGAGCATAAGGCAAGTTTGCCAATAACATTGGCTTGTTAAATTCTGAGAACTCTGAAATAGGCAATCCCCACGTTTCTACTTTAGAAGGAAACACTAAGCAATCACATTTTCTATAATATTGAAAAAGAGATTCTCTATTTTGAAAACCTATCCATTGCAAGGATTGTATAGTTTTACCATACTTTTTATATAACCAGTTTGTATAATTATTTTCATTTCCGGTAAGTGTTATGCTTACTTTAAAATTATGAATTCCTTCATTCTCCAAAATTTCAGTTGCCTGGCATAAACATTCAAAATTTTTATGGCTGTTACCCGAAGCGGCATACAAAAACTCATAAACAGAATCAGGATTTTTTTCAACATAGAAATCTAAATCCTTATTCTTAGGAGAATCTGGGAGTGCTACAATTATTTTATCAGAAGTCAGGTTAAATAAACTTTTAAACTCTTCCTTTAACCATTGTTGCTGGACAATAACAAAATTATTTTTATGAATATTCTTTTTATAAATAAACTTTGAGAATAATGAAAACAGTACTATTTTGGGAGCAAACATACATTCTCGCCACTTCCATTTATAAAACGGAAATGGATTATGACAATATACAGCCTGCTTTTTAGCAATAACATTAGGAGTAGTATCATGTAGTGATAACCACAGATCGACAGGAGGCAGTTTTTTCGAAATATGTTTCATACTGACATATTCATACCATAAGCGATTTATCCATCTTTTTTTAGGCCACTGATTCTCGATATATTCAATATTAGGAAAGTCTGCCAGCTCTTTTTTGTGAACAATAACAATCACTCTATAGTTCTTTTCTATAGAAAATTCTGAAAGAAAGCTTAAACAATCTCTCAGTATAGTAAGAGTTCCTCCTACATTTAAATTTACAGCTGATACTACTATCGTCTTCATTAATTTTCTTTTGTTATGTCATTAAAGAGATTAACCCACTTATTCATAATCTGATTCTCAGAGAAATTTTTCGATAAATCTCTTCCCATATTCCCCATCTCTCTTCTTAGTTCGTAATTTCCAATAAGATTTAATATTTTTTCCGTCATCATTTGAGAATCTCTTTCTGGTACCAGATAACCATTAACACCATCCTTAATAATATCTTTTGGCCCACACTTACAAGCATAAGCGACTAGAGGTAAACCACAAACTTGGGCTTCGAGCAATGTCATGGGAAGTCCTTCATAACGGGAAGTCATAACCAATATTGAACTTTTCAGATATTCTTGTGCTATATTTTTTACCGGAGAACATAATTTTACAGTTTCTGAAAGATTCAAATCATTAATTAAATTTTGTAGTTCCCCTTTTAATGGACCTTCGCCAAAAATATCTAATTTCCATTCAGTATTTTTAGCATATACATCTTTCCATAATCTTATTAATTCATCAAATCCTTTTTGGTAATCATAGCGACCTACAGCAATAGCTCTTTTATCAGTTAGGACAGACTGTTCTGAAGAAGTAAAACTATTAGCATTAGGGATAACTTCAATATTCGACAGCTCCCCCCAGTAACTTTTATCTTCTTCTGTTAAAACTACAAAACTATTATACTTTTGAACAGTTTTTAAGTCACTACTGCTTCTAAATTTATCTATAATACTCCATATTCCTTTACGTCCATATTGAATACGCTTGAATCGTGAAAAATGAATTTCAAGAATTTTCTTACTACCATCATTTATTTTAGGTATAAGAGTAGCATCATTATCAAACATAGAAATAACAATATCAGCTTTAAGATCTTGTAATACTTTTTCTAATTTTTGTTTGTGTATTTTTTGTTTTGAAATGTAAGAGTAAATTTTCTTAAATACATTTTTATTAAGATCCTCACGATAATTTATTCCAAGGTCAATATGCTTAATCTTCGAATTCATTTCAAAATAAGGCTTTCGCTCTTGTTGATCCGTGGTAATAATAGTTATATCATATCCTGCGTTAGCAAGATAGTTTGCTTTATTGGCAAGAACTCTTTCCATTCCCCCGGAATTAAATGTCCCTAGAATACTATATACTATTTTCATCAAAAAGTTCTTCTTCAGAAGGTGTAATAAATTGGTCTAAACAAAAGAATAATGCATAAATAAAGAATATATCAGTTGCTACTTTAAACCATATCGCAAATGTCAGAATAATAAAAATTAAAAACATTATTTTATACTTCGGGACATAATATGAAAAAAAGACACCCAAATAGACAAAAAGAAAAGCAAATACTGAAAAGCCTATTAAACCACAATACAATATAAAACGACAATACCCAACATCTGTTCCATATATAAAGTTATCAAAAAGACCACTTCCTATTAACCATGTTCTTTGGTCTGTGGGCCAAATCCACATTTCTCTATTAAGTTTATCCGTAGAGTCTGTTTTCCATTCTCCAATCTCTACCCAATTAAAAAAACCTTCAAATGCAAAACGCATATATCCGTGAAAAGCACCGTTTGAATTATATAGATAAACAGAAATTACTATTGCGAATAGTAATAATCCACCGAATAGAAGTCCTAACCTAACAGATCCAAGTTTTATTAGTAATCGGAAAAGTCCTGATGAAAATACAAAATATCCAATCGCAGTAACTAATCCTAATATCGTTGTACGTGAAATAGCATTTCCTATGATAGCTATAGTAAAAAAGGCAACTAATAGTAAAATAATGGTAACATTACTCTGACGCGTCTTATCATCATGGCTAAGTAAACCTGAAATCATCACTAATACTAAAGAAAAGCGAACTCCGGCTGGGTCAAGTGCTGCTCCAATACCATATAAACGATTAACCTCTAAAAGAAATTCCTGGCCTTGATTCACATAAGTATCTACTATTATACGAAATACAGGAATACTGTCCATTAGCATTGCTAAAATACATTGTGCAAAACAAACGCCCGCGAGATATAAAGTTAGTATTCTAAAATCAATTTTTCCATGTACGCTTCTTATAAAGGCACATACTGCATAGGCGCCTCCTAACCAAACTGAAAAACTTACAATATAATTGGCATAGGAATAATCATCCGTATAATTGAGATCAGTTGATATATAACAAATTAACGAGAATATTAATGCTATACACACTGCCATTAAGAGCCCTTGCTGCATAACAATTTTTTCATTTTTGACAGATTTGTACAGAAATAAAATAATACCAACAACCGAAAGCATCATTTTAGTATTGATATTATCAGGCAAAAATGTGAAACTTATAGGAAAAAAGTATAAACTTGTAACAATTCCTATAAATAAATAGGGAATAACACGTAACATATATTATTTTTATTTATAAATAATACCATAAATATAACGAATCACTATATTATAATATAGCTTTAAGAACCAATATTGTCTTTTCATTGCCATCCACTGTAAAAGACGTGTCCTAAATGACATATCTTTATTTCTCATAATAAATGGATTGGCCTCGGGAAACCACTTTAACCATATCTTGTAATTATCTTTTTTATCAGAAATAAGAAGAGGTAACTTTATATTTAATTTCAAAAAATTAATCCTCTCATCAAGTCGACCAGAATACACACTTTCTTGCAAATACCCTTCTATAGCATTTAAATTTGCCATTACTTCTTTTCTATGTCTTTCAGAATAAGTTTTCGTTAATGAACCTTCATTAGATTGGCCATAGTGATATAATGCTTTATCAATATAAGATACTTTCTTTGCATGTATAAATAATTTTATCATAGCCATCATATCTTCCCCCATATTCATACCATCTAAGAAACGAATATTATATTCTTCATATAATGAACGACGCACCATAAACAGCCAGAGATTCCAACGTATCTTACCACTAAGTATTTTTTGTATTGCGTCAATTGGAGTTTCAAATGAGGATTGGTTCATTTTACGCTCATTATGACTAAATGACAAATACCAATTACAGCCAATTATGTCTGCTTCTGTTTCGATAGCCTCTTTAACCATTATTTCTATAGCATCTCTTTCAATATAATCGTCAGCATCCACATAATAAATATAGTCCCCTGTTGCATTATTCAATCCTGTATTACGTGCTCCAGCAACTCCTTTATTATGCTCATGGGAAATTACTTTTATTATTATATCCGTTTGGTTGCTTAATCTTACAGTATATTTATCTATAACATCAAGTGTATTGTCCTGGCTGCAATCATCAATTAAAATAACTTCCAAATGCTGATAACTCTGTGAGATTATAGAGTCCAGGGCAATATATAACGTACTTTCCGCATTATATACAGGTACTATAATCGAAACTAATGGGTTTTCTTGTAACATATCTATTTAATATTTAAATATGAATTTGTCTGTTTCCTGTAATGAAAGACAAAACTTTTGGACAATATTTCTCCATAAACCTATATATAATTAATATGATACAAATACAAATAAAAGGAATTATAAAATATCCTATTAACATTCCTAAATTCGATATTGACAATGGAGATTTCAAAAGAGCTCCTTTAAGCCAACCCAATATATAAATCATATGACTTCCATAAATAAAAAATACTGTTGGGGCTAAAAGAATAAATACCTTTTTTAATTTTTCATGAGTAAGACATTTATACCCCCCGAATAATAATACTACAATCCCAAAAATTAAAAAAATACGTACCCAATATTCTTCATATTCGGATGCATTATAATAACCTACAAATCCCAAAGCTATAACTGCTAATAGCATAGATATTTTTCTGTAAGAAATCACAATACTCAGCATATTCTTTTTATATAACCCCATAAATGCTCCAAGACCAAAATAGAAAATAGCTGTAGTACCCAATCCCGGAATATTGAATTCTATAGTAGATAAATAAATTGCCAAAATAATTAGCAATCCATAAAATTTTGTATACTTAAATAAATAATAAAAAAGAGGTGCAGCAATTGTCATTACAATAAGATCTCTAACATACCACAAAGGATAATTAATAGGTAACCCCCAAAAAATATTATATAAAGACAAATTTTTTATCCCCATATAAATTTCATCAAAATTTTTATCCAGCATATAAAACACAATGTTTTTTAAATATACAAGCAATATGTATATAATATTCCAACTTATATAAGGAATCAATAGAGTTTTAATTCTTTTTTTTAATTGTGAAAAATATATTTCGGTATTTAATTTTGAAATTTTAAAAAAGAAAAAATAACCTGAAAAAAGGAAAAAACAAGGCACAGGCAAACGTCCTAAATAATGGGAAATTAGTTCTGTTATAGTATTATAAATATTTTCCCCATCTAAATTAAGATTAAGTGGTTTTTGTTCAAATGGAAGCATATGTACAAAAACTACTAATACCATCAGAGGAAAACGCAATAGCTCTATTACCTCTGATTGCAAATGATTTAATGTTTTTTTTTCATCCATAATTTAATATTCTATTTCAACTACAACCTAAGTTATTTTCGCTATAATTTGCTGCTGGTACAAGTCATTTTTAAAATCTTCTACATTAGGCTCAAAATTCACTTCATTAACATGCTTACCTGGTACTTCTACTTTGTTAGATGCACCCATTGAATACCATTCGTATTCAATATCTATATGCCCTATATCAATTGCTTGCACTCCTTCATTACTTAAGTCATAGGCTAAAACCGTCGCTGTAGGCCCTAAAGCAATAAGTACCATATCAAATTTCCTTTCTACAATCTCTTCTTTTATTTTATTTAATAGTTTTTCATAAACGGAAAATGCATTTTTAGATAATGTCAGAATACGACTAATCGATTTCGTATTATTAAACAAATCATTCCCAACACCTAATCTGCTCATATCCCCCTCTACAATCAATATATTTTTATTATTCCAAAGCTCTTTAAGTTTCAGAAAATAACCTCCTGCTTTTGTTTTATCACCATAATCCATATATGGACGTGTAATAAATGAATTATCATATATCACATCATACTTAAAGTATTTTAGATACTTTTTAAAATGAAATACAATAAACTGTTTCCAAAAAAAACGCCCATGTGTATTAAATCTCTTAACAGTATACAGTCCTTCTGGAATACAAATAAGACAGTTATTATTATTACTGATTAATACTTCTAAAAGCTTATTCGACAAATCTCTATTTATATCTTGAAATCCAAGCTTTTCTGTGTGGCTAATAAGATGAAACTCCCCATCTCCAAAACGTGCTACGGATTTACCCGATTTTATAACTCTCTCTAAAGTTTCTTCTTTTGAATACACTTTAGGGAAAGGATATATTACTTTATATAAATAATATCTAAAATCCAGGTATATTTTTCTTAAAAAGTTCATAACATAAACATTTATAAAGGGGGATTATATAAATCTATATATAATCTGTTTGTGATACTGCTCATCTTCTAAATCCGAATCTATCCTGCCCGAAGAAACTTCGTTTACATATTTATTTGGAATTGCAACTTTTTCCTTTGCATTTAATTTATACCATTCATATTCGATATCAACGTGTCCAATATCCAAAGATTGAAATCCTAATTGAGAAAGATCAAATGCCAAAACAGTTGCTGTATGACCTAAAGCAATTAAAACCAGCCTATCCTTTTCAACATAATTCTGTACAGCATTTAAGATATCATTGTACTTATCAAATGCATTAACTGCAGGACATATAATACGTTTGATATCAATAGCTGTATCAAAAAAATCATTCCCTACACCTAATCTTGAATATTCTCCTTCTACAATAGTTATTTTTTTATTTTTCCAGATTTGTTTTAATTTATTGATATACTTTGGATAGTCAGGAATATCTAATCTGTTTAAATAAAATCTTGTAAAATTAGTATCCCCAATTTCATCCGGAAAGCCAATTTTAAGTAATTCGTCCTTACGCCCTAACCATTCTCTTTCCCAAAAAAGTCTTGTCTTTAATGTGCTAACTGAAGCTTTTTTAAATTGATAAGGTAAACATATTAGAACATTTTCTTTTTTTGATTGAAATACTTCTAATAATCGTCTGGACAATTCTTCATTATATGATTGAAAAGTATCTACATCAAAATTTTCATTTTTCTTCTTTTTCAAAAAATGACTAATCATCTGCAATTCACCATCTCCAAAACGGCAAACGGATTTTTTCTGTTCTAATATATAGTTGACTGTATCCCAAGAATTCAAAATATTAATTTCATTACGGATCTTACGAGTAAGCCAGTATTTATAACGATACTCAGGCAAATGTAACACGGTCCATAACAATACTTTCAATTTTTCCATTATCATGATAGCTTCAGTCTTTTATAGGTTTTATATCGATATTTTCTAATAACCGATTAACTAACTTAATATTAGCACTACTGAATTTTCTTGCAAAAAGTAAATGAGAATTTGCTAAATATTCAAAATCTTTTTCTTCCCAATCATATAAAACACCATTTTTCCAACCAATCATTCTTTGACAACCTTCTGCTTCGTTTGTAGAATTAAAAACCTTATTTCTAAAAGGGGAATTCCAACAAAGTGTATGTAAAAAAATTTCATCACCACAAAAAGTATATTTATACCTTTTCAGAATTTTCTCATAATGTGGAAGCAAAAATTTTACAAAACGATCAGTTACACTAACCCACGATGTTCCTTTCTTATAAACTATATTTTTATCTCTTTTAAAATTAATTAGATATTGTAATCTTAGAGCTAAAGCCCTTATAGCTCTATAAAAATAATTATTATTAGTTCTAAAAAACTTAGTAAATAAATGGTAATTATTTACCTTTCGATCAATCTCATCTAAAATATTTCCTTGTGTAAACCCAATAAATTCTTTTCCTAAATGTTCATTAAAAAAATCATGAATTGTATCTTGTGATTTCAAAGGCAAATCTACTCCTGATAACATATGATAATATACATACGGCCCTTTTTCTGAAGCGGCTTCAAATAATTTAAATTCAGTTTTTATTTGCGAAACATCTCCCCATCTAACATCTACCCTTTCATCTAATATATATAGTTTAGCATATTCCATGTGCAGACTAGGTATGCAGCTCACTTTTTTATCAAAATGAATATAAATATCATTCCGTTCATCATCTAAACACAACAGCAGATTCTTTAGAATATTAAAATCATTATGGGCTATGATAAGGTAAGCATGCTTCATTTCTAACTATTATATTTCGTTCTTCGGTAAATATTCTGAGCTGCATTAATAATTCTATTGCCCACGGTAGTCTTATAAAATGTATAAAGTCTATACATTTTTTTATTTACATCCCACTCTTTTCTAATTTCACTTGGTAACTCCTCATAATAATCCCACCATATATCAAATTTTACGGTAAAGCTATTCCATGGTTTTGCTCCCGTATAATGAATAGTACCATGGTCTTGTATATTATTCCAATCTTCTTCAGAATAATATTTCATAAAATTATTTTTATATTGAGGTAAAAAGAAAGTTCTTATACTATTATAATAAGGTGGAAGCTTCACAATCTTTCCATTACATAGCTGATTGAGTACATCTTGATCGGGAAACTGTAAGCCTTCTACTTTTGCTGCATCTAAAAATTGAGCAACCATAAGATCTTTTCTCAATTTATCCAGATTCATAAGTAAAAAACCAGAATTAATATAATGCCCAGGCTTACATCCAATAGATTCCAAATACGGAATTTGAAAGTCTAAACTTGCTTCAAAAACAGCCGCCATATAGTTGTCTCCCAGGTTTGTTTCTTTATAAAGTTTTGCTAAATCATTTCTTACAATTACATCACAATCAATATAAATTACTTTATCATATTCCAACAATAAATCTGGCAATATTAGCCTATATGAAGCAGCGACTGTATAACGCTCATCTATATAAATATCCTTTAATTTTCCGGTTAGATTAATAAAGGAATAATGAACTCTATCCTTTTGAAATTCTTCCAATTTGTTTTTCATTTTGTCAGGCAAATCTTCAGTCAATAAACATATTAAATGAAAATTATTTTCTACAGGACTATGTTTTAAAATGGAATACAAGCAGGTTACTGCCGGAATAAAATAATTAGGAGTAAAGGCAACAACAATAGGGATATAATCTTGATCAGGCTTCATAAAAATTAATTTTTATTATTAAAAGTCTTTATAACTCTAGCAGGACATCCCGCAACAATAGTATTTGCTTCAACATCATGCGTAACGACACTATTAGCACCAATAATTGCCCCTTTATGTATATGAACATTCGGACAAATAGTTACTTTATCTCCAATCCATACGTTATCCTCAATAATAATCTTTCCTTTGGATACCAAATCTCTTTCTGCAGGAGCTACCTGCAATTCGGCCTCATTAAGATAACCATGAGAATGATCTATAACGGTCACCCATCTACCTATCAACACATTATTCCCTAATACAATTTCATTTATACACGATAGATTAAAAAACTCTCCTATTGAGCAATCATTACCTATTTTTATTGAGGGAGAATACTTTTTATCTGTATAGCTATCCCAAGCAGATAAATTGCTCATTCTCCTAATAACGACATTACTACCAATGGAAATATATTTAATATTCCACAATCTTAACCCCCTTTCGAGATAAGAATTATCTCCAAAAGTGGCAAAATCATCTTTTATCCAATGTGTATAAAAAATATTTCTATATCTTTTAATCTTTTCTAAACTTTTGTATGGAAAAAACTTAAGAATAGCCCTAATTATATTTTTAAAAAAAGTGCTCATAATAAGTTATCCTAGTTTTCCTTTCACCCTATCTAACAAATATCTAATCAACATTTTGGCCTTATCTTTATTAGACAATAAACTGCAATATTTAATTTTTTTCAACTGAAAAAAAGGTATCCTTTTTATAACCTGATTATAATAATCATATCTACACTTGGTATACAAAGTTTCTTTCTGTGTATTTTCATAGCAAAAAGAATCAAATCTTCCAGATGGTCTTTCATAATTAAGATTCATCAACCAAGTATACAGCATTGTTGTTGCTTCCAATTTTTCATCAAGATACTTTTCACTGCTAGATAAATGAATTGATGAAATTCTAAATTGAAAAAGCATTTCTCTTGTACTTGCAATACCATTTTCTGCCATCATAATAGTAGATGCGACATCAGAACCAAAAGCAAAAGGAAAATCAATGAATTTTTTTT
The DNA here is from genome assembly GCF_003058195.1 of Elizabethkingia sp. YR214. GTDB lineage: Bacteria > Bacteroidota > Bacteroidia > Flavobacteriales > Weeksellaceae > Elizabethkingia. Next base: position 86,760 of record NZ_QBUH01000007.1, on the reverse strand, counting down.
CCTTTAATACTTCTGCTTTAAACATATAATTCCCTATACACGTAAAAGCTACTGCCGTAAGCCAATAATACAAAAATTGATATTTACTCGAATACTCAGGCAGTATACCATCAATACCTATAAGATTATTATTTTCATCTATTTGTTCGGCTCCTGTTCTAATAATATTTACAGATGGATATTTCTTAGTCAGAGTAATACATTGCTCTAAAAAACTTGAATAATAAATATCATCATCAGCAGCTAAAACAATATATTCTCCTTTGGCAAAAGAAATACAGTGGTTCCATTGTTCAACTAAACTTGTACCCCCTATATTTATTTCATTAGTAAAATATTTTATTCTCTCATCTTCAAAAGAACTTATTATAGAATCTATATCTTCTGGGGAAGCGTCATTAACGATAATAAGTTCAAAATGAATATAAGTCTGATTTAATATACTAATGATAGCCTCTCTTAGATATTTTATTTTATAAGCAGGTAAAACAACAGATACAAAAGTCATGATGATATAAAAGTTTTCTTTATTCTAGATATAATAAATAATTTAACATATCCTTTATCTTTACTACCCATTCCTAAATAGTAAACGGCAAGAATTATTGAAATTGTTGAAACAACAGCAACCAATATCAACCTTAATAAAGAATCATTAAAAAAATAACAGATAAATAAAGGCATTAATATAGATAGTACTAAAATTAAATTACAGCGTACAAAGACCTTCAAAAAATACTCTTTCAAAGAAAGACCAATCAATGGTGCTGCCATCAATAAACGGATTAATTGGCCAACACATTCTATAACAAACTGAATAACAAACACCACCTCTGGAGTTGCTCCATACCTGAGAGCAATATAAGCTAAAGGAACTAGTGTAAGGGAAACACTGCCTAAAATCATTTCGTAGCGTCTAATCTTACCTGTTGCTTTAACGGCAAAAACCAAAGGATTTGCCAAACAACTGATAATACTTACAAGTAAAGTAATTCGTACAAAATTAACCGCATGTTCAGGAACTATAGTCAACCATAGTTCTAACAAAAAATTAGTTTCAATTAGAATAGGAAGAGCTAAAAGTAAAAATAAATAGAAAGAATATTTTGAGCTATTATAAATCAATTGATGCATATAATCTAAGTCCCTTGAAGCATAACTTTTTGTAATTTGTGGATTAAGGGCTGTCTGGAAACTACTAATGAAGCGTATTACAAGCCCCTGTACTTGGATCGCAATACCTCTTGCAGCATTCACTGTTGTACCAAAGAAAACATTAATAAGCATATTAACACCCTGATTTTGCATCATGAAAGCAGAATCTCCAAATAAGCTCCATCCGGCAAAAGAAGTCATTTCTTTAAATAATTTCTTATCCAGAATAATTCGTCCTCTTATTTCACTAAATTCTATGTAACAATAAAGAAAATAGCCAATTTGTAAAATAAATTGGATTATTAATAACAAATAGGCATATAATTTAAGACTATCTATTTCTGTATTATATTGGAGAAATATCACAACTCCAATTTTCAAAGTAAGTTCTACCAAAGAAAGGTAGGTAAATGCAGAAAACTTTTCATGTGCTATAATCATTGCACTATAAGGGACGTTAATCACAGATATAAAAGCACTGGCAATTGAACAATAAAACACAACTTTTGCTGCATTTAGTCGTTCTACTGGGATTTGCATTTTATTATCTAAAAACCATAAACCTATAGTTCCTGTCAAAATACAAATAACAATACCAATTAGTATATGTATGATCAATGATGTACTAAAAACAGTTTGTAATTTTTTAGCATTATCTTCCCCAAGTGCAAAAGTTAAAAAACGCGTTGTAGAAGACGACATCGCCCCATTTAAAATACCAAACATTGTTACAATTCCACCGACTACATTATATATACCAAAATCATCAACCCCCATTACCTTTAGAATTATACGAGATGTATACAATGCAACCAACATGCTCAAAATCATTTGAACATACAGCAATAATGAATTTTTTACAATTCTTTTTGTATTTTCTGTTTTCATTTTTTATCTCACAAACTCTTCTTTCAGCATATTCTTTAATCCTTCTTCCATTGTATAAGGAGGTATAAATCCTGAAGACATTGCTTTAGTAGAATCATACTGAGTTACTGCACAAAATTTCTTTACTCTTACTGAGCTTATATTTAGTTTTTTTCCAGAAATCCATGCTAGCATATCAAAACCATACCCTCCTAGCATACCTAGCCAATATGGTATATGAGTTGTTGGAATACCTTTATTTAAAATATCACTCGTATGATGAACAAGATCATTTGTTGTAAAATCAGGTTTATCTACATAATTATAAACATTATAACCATTATTTTTTTCTTCAATTAAGAATTTTATAAAAGCTATAACATTTCTTATATACGACATTGATTTTTGATTATTGCCGTTCCCGATCATCATAAATTTACCCGTAGCAATCTGGTTTAGTAAGTTATAAACATTCCCTCTGTTTCCCTCTCCAAAAATTACAGTAGGACGAACAATATTAACATTCCAGTCATTATGCTCTTTATACCATTCTTGTAACACTTGTTCCGCCTCCCACTTACTTTTTCCATAATGATTAAATGGATCAGCAGGAAAAGATTCGTCTGGATTACTTTTATCTAATCCATATACAGCAACAGAGCTAGTAAAAACAATACGTTTTATCCCAATTGATTCCATAGCTTCCAACGTATTTTTCATCCCCTGTACATTAATATCATAATATAAAGAAACAGGTGTTACATCATCTCTATGTTCTGCCGCCAATAAGACAACAAGCTCTACTCCCTGCAATTGAGAGATTAATAGATCTTTATTCATAACATTCCCAATGACTGTAATTTCAGAATGCTTTTCACTTATATTTTTATCTATATTTAGCAGATCGTGACCTGTTGAAGCCAATAAATCTATCAAACGTGTTCCGACAAAACCAGAACCACCTATAATAGCAACTTTCATATTCTTAAATTTGAGTTACGTTAGTTTTTTTCTAATCTTTCTTAATATTTTAAAGGATATAATTTTATCCATCATAAATAATTCCTACAGCACATTTCAAGTTCATTAAGTTTTATTTAAATCTTTTTTGGCTAGCTATATAATATCGAAATAATAATCATCCACATTCAATTAACCAATCATTCCGCACTCAATTCTCAGTGAAATTAAAAGTTTCTAGTTGCTTTTGTTCTTTCATTTTCTTTTCAAATATCCTGTTAAAGACATAATGAAAAGCAATCCATAGTAATACATCACAGACAACAACAATATTATTACTGATAATCTCGACCATTATTATATTAAAAACACAAAAAAACAAGGCTAATCCTAAAATAGCAATCATAGCAGCACGGTGAGACATTCCTGAGCGTAAAAATTTGTGATGCAAATGATTTCTGTCCGCAGAAAATACAGATTTCCCTATTCTCCATCTGACATACATTACCCGAGCTACATCTAATATCGGCACAATTAATGTAGAAAAAGCGACTACAATAGCTCCTTCTGAAAAAGGTTTTATATAATGATTATTCATTGCAAAGCTTATAGCCAAAAAAGCAATAGAATACCCGAGCGTCATGCTTCCTGTATCCCCCATAAAAATTTGTCGACGACGGCGTACCGTACCAAATACATTATAATAGAAAAACGGAATTAATACTCCTGCTGTAATAAAGGCAAATAAAGCATGTAACCAGGCATCATAATACATGAATAATCCTCCCAAAATAATACAGCCTAAACCTACTAACCCCGAACACAATCCATCTAAACCATCCATCAAGTTTATCGCATTAATAATCAGAACTACAACAAAAACCGTTAAAGGCATTCCAATCCATGGAGACAATGAAACTATAAGCCCTACTCCATATAAATCATTTATCCACAATCCACTCAACGGGAAAAGACATGCAACAAATATTTGTGCAATAAATTTTGCCTTATAATTCACACCAATCAAGTCATCGCCAATACCAACAATAAATAATATAACCAGTCCACAAACCAGCAACATCAAACTTGGAATAATTGCCCATGCTTGTATCTGAAGATTTACAATATTAAGCTTAAATACTGCTACCATTGTGATAACCAATAAACAACATTGTATCGGAGCAAATGCAACTCCCCCTAATCTCGGCACAATACGTTTGTGCAGCTTCCGGGAATCAATCGGGTCAAACAATCGTTTCTTATATGAGATAAGAAGAATATACGGAATCATCACCCTGCTTAAGAGCACGGCAACTACAAAAGGAATAAAAACAATTAATAGTTTCATATCTATTAAAGATAAATTGCTAACAAAAAAAATACTGAACATCACTCTGTAAATTAATCCTCTTTATTTTTCAGAGCATTAAAATATTAGAATAGTTACTTAACTGAAGAAGTACCAGAAATTTATAAAATTAAAATCAATAATTAAAAAAAATAATCGTTTATTATAAAATCATCTTCAGATCTTTAACAAACTCAAAACTTGTTCCAGACTAGTATCTTTCAGAACAACTTCATTTTTTTCATCAAGTAGATAGATAGTAGGAAAAGCCTTGATATCATAAAGTTCTTTTTGTTTCAAATCACCTTTTTTATCAAAACCATTAATCCACTTTGTAGGTATATTAACCTGATAAGCTTTCCATTTATTAATATCTTCAACAGGACTCACAGCAACAACCTTTAGTTTTTCCTGATTAATAAGCGTATTAATCCTCACATCCTGACTCATCTGCTTAATAGCTTCTGCACAGTGTGAACATTCCGGATCATAAAATACAAGTAATTTTTCTGGTGCTTTAACCTGATGAAGACTTTCGTTTTTCCCTGAAGAATCTACAAATTCGAAATTAGTTGCAACTGATCCTGGCATATTCTTATTCACCAGTTTCAGCAACATTCTGTATCTTATTTTTTCAGTATCGTTAAGATGCTTCGTATTGACCAGATATTCTAAAACAGGCAGGAAATATACATCATTATGCAACGGAGAATTAGGATCATAAAGATATTTTTCATATCTATCTTTGAAAAAGCTGAATACTTCTTTATTTACAGAAGCTTTTTCAAACATTCCATTGACAGACTGAGAAATCTGCTTTTGATTGGCATCCGGAAATAAGGCAATAAAATCTACGAGAGCCTGTTCTGCCTGAGCAGGATCTTTAATAGCATTTGTATCCGTAAAATTGTAATGATCCCAGTAATTGGCAACTGAACGACCTACTTTATCAGTAGCTGATCCAGTATCGTCTCCTATAACCTCCTGTTGCTGTGTTATTTTTTGTTCTTCCTTCTTCGTACATGAAAAGAGAAGTACACAGGAGCAATAAAAAACTGAAAAACTATTAAGTTTTAATTTCATTATTTTTTTTCATATTTTCTTTCATCATATTTTTGTTTGGTGCAAAACTACATATTATTTCCCTGATTAGAAAAAATATTATCAATTTTCAACCTTTTCCCTTCTGTTATTTACCATTTATTCGGGGCGCACTCCCAATTAACAATAAATGGAGTAATCGGAAACTCCAAATTACCCCATTTATGATATATATATTGTGAAGTGATTGTAAATAAATTATTAACTTCTTACACAACGGACACTCATTCCTTTACCTGCTACAAACTCATTAGGTGTAGAATACCCTGTATCTAAAGCAACAGTAGCCAGCAATGTTGTCAAACTTCTGTAAAATTTCACTCCGTTTCCTCCGGTGCTTGAAGACCAGTAATTGGATGTAACTGATGCAGTAACACCAGGAAGAAGACTACTTGGCGTATCCATAATACTACCAGATGACGAACGATAGCCATACATAGGCATAAACAATCGTTGGGAATGTACTGGAAAAGCTGTATCAACCGTTGCAGGGATCGGCCATTGACCAGCAAAAAGGGCATTAGCTATTACTAGCCCCCCAATATCAACATACCTACCAGCAGCCCCTGAATTAACTCCTAAAGAGCTGAATTCTGCCTGTGTAGGAGTCCGCCATTTGCCTGTCGGATATACCAAAGCACATGGATCTCCACTCCCAATTGTACCTGCAGGTGTTGAAGCATTAAAATTCCAGTATAAATTTGTAATCTTATTAGTAATTGTATTTCCAGCTAACCCTAACTGTACCAGATCAAGAATATTTAACAATGCATTTATTGCAATATCATTAGTCGGAAGGAAACGATATTTATCAACTGCATATTCAGCGTATTGCAAATTAGTACGTGCCCAGACAGCTGTACCTTGTGCAATACCAGATTCTATCATACGCGCATTCAATAAATACTGAGACCCAATTACAGGTGTTATCGCAGCATTAGTATAAACAACAGATGCTCCTGAAAAAGTTCTGAGAGTATTATTATCCATATTTACGCCTAATGTACCAAGCCTCACACTAAGATTAGCAGGTATTGCATTATTACTAGCATCTACTGTGTAAAAAGAAGCCGTTTTTGTAGCTCCCACATCTCCCTGCGCTCCTGCAGTATTCACCATACTATTACCCGGTATCAACGCTGGAACTGTCTGTACATTGGTATAAGCACCTGTAAATATATTCAAGTCTCCAGACTTAACAACACTGGCAAATGAACCACCTGTTCCTGTACCAAGCTCTACCGTTGTAGTATTATCTATTTTACCAAAAAGACCTCTAGCATCTACATTCACATCTACCCGAACTGTATTACGACGGAAAGAAACTGCCAAATCATTTTGCCCACTCTGAACAGTCACAGGAGCTGCACTTTTAGCATACAGTACATCTTTATTAGCAATTGTTGAACTACTTATAACTCCATTATTAATAACAGGCGCTGTAGCATCATTAGTAGAAAAAACATACCAGTCATACGACTGTCCCGTAGGCACTGTAATCAAAGGATCCGTACCAGCCGTAGCCACCTGATCAACAACAGGATTGGTAACTGTTCCAGCAACATAAACCTGAATAAGATATTTGACACCTGCGTTCATTGGCTGAGTCGCTGCAAGAGCCCCACTCATTCCAGCTGATGAAGCTACTTTCCCTAAACCGTTGGTTTCAACTTTTTCTATACTTGTCAGCACATCAAAATCCTTAAGAGAAACTGTACTCTCTTTCGCAATAACAGAAGAACCTGCCAAGACACTTCCTTGTTTATTAACAGAAGCACTTGCAGACACACCTCCAGCATTTTCAATGCCTACGATATTGAAATTCAGTTTAGCTTTAACACTATTATTCAGCTCTTCGGATTTATCATCTCTGGAAGAACATGAGTTAACACTTATAAAAACAACACTTCCCAGTGCTATTCCTTTTATTATTTTTGTAAAATTTTCAGATATAGATTTCATTTTAATTCATTTTTAATTGATAAAATTTAGCTTCTAAAACTTTACAAATCAGAATCCCCACTTCCCCATGTACCTCCGTTATTCCAGTCATCTATCTGAGGTGTATCTTCAGACCCCGCAGCTCCGATTCTTAGCGTAGCAGAACCTGCTGCAATTCCTTGTTCAATTTCTATGAGAATACAATTTAACTCGGGAGCAACATATTCTCTTTTAGTAGTATTATTATTCATTTCTTTCATTTATTTATTTGTAAAAAGGTGTTGATAATTATTATATGCAATAAATAAAATACTAATACAAGATGCCATTCATTATCTTCCACTCACATCCATCAATCAGTAATAACATTCATGTAACAATCTTTTTTTTAAGCATTTAACAAAACAGCATAGGATAAACCTCTAAAAAATCGATCTGATAAATATTCAGCTCCGAGACAATAAAAAACATACCACGGAAGTACAATCATCAGCGTAAAAAATCAAATCAGAAACAAAACATGCACGAAACGCACGTTATCTTTTTTCTTAACTCTATAAATTTGACAGAAATCATATGAAATTGCCAAACAGTTTTCAGAAATCTTAAAATATAGTATCCCCCATAAGCAATCTAAATTACGACGTTTCTATAATGAAACATTATTAAACATATATTTTTATTCATAAATATTTATAACTAATAAAGTACTTACAATGAATTCTCAATAAAATTAATAAAAAAAACAATACGCAAAATATTTATTTTGAATATTTAATAAATAATTATAGATATATTTATAAATAACAATATATATAAACAAATATCGTTAAATTATAAACAATCATAAAACCCCTAAAATAGGCACATTTCAAGATGAAAACAAATAAATAAAGGAACTTAAAAAAAGCATATTAATTATTTAAACAAAATAATTAATTTATAAATAATATCATTATTAATTATAGATACAAGCAAAATTAAAACTAAACTGAATACAAAAAATCAAATAGAAAATCCATTAACCAAATCGTAAAATTGAATTATGAAATCAATAAATAATTAAAACTATTTACACACCATTATATAGACCATATTTTCAAACATTTTTCATTTATTTGTTTTCATAATCATTAAGTTTTTTTTAAGAAAAAGTTAAATTATCATTTACACAATGTTAATTTTCAGTTTCCTGATTCTTTAATACAGCCATTTATTTTTGCGCTAGAATTTGAACTATTCGATATGAAGAAAAGAATTATTTGCGCTATCGCCGTTTTATCTTTTGGCTTAGCATTTTCACAGGAAACAACTTCCAAAATTCTTGGAAGATTAAAAGGCTCCAGTTCGGAAGCAACAGTAAGAGTAACGCACTTACCTACTAACAGTACTTTCGAAACAAAAAGCAACAACAAAGGAATATACAGCCTGGACAACCTTCAACCCGGTGGACCGTATAAAATTGAGATCACTGAAGGTTCTAATCTTATCTACTCCAACAGTAATCTTCAGCTCTCATTAGGAAACAACGATTTACCTATAGTAGAAGTAAATTCTTCTAAAGAAAAAACAATTGACGAAGTAAAGCTGACTGCTAGCAAAAAAACAGCAGTAAAATACGGAGTAGGAATTAGCCAGTCTCAAATATCCGGACTTCCAAACATCAATAGAGGCATACAGGATGTTACAAAATTAATTCCTCAGAGTGCAAACAACTCTTTTAATGGAACCAATTTCCGTTACAATAACGTTACCATAGATGGATCTATAAACAATGATGCTATCGGCTTCAGTCCATCATTAGGAGGACAAACAGGAACTTCCGGAATGCCTGGAAGCAGTACACGTTCCAACTCTATCAGCTTGGACGCAATTCAGGATGTACAGGTATATATCGCACCTTACGATGTAAAACTAGGAAACTTCCTAGGTGGTAGTATAAATGCTGTAACCCGAAGCGGGAGTAACAACGTTGACGGATCTATTTACTTCTACGGAAGAAATGCAGCTATTACTGGTAAAAACAGAGTAGGTGATAATTCTAAAATGCCAAGTTCATTTGAAGATTATATTGCCGGTGGAAGAATTGGACTTCCTGTTGTAAAAGACAAAGTATTCTTATTTACCAATTTTGAATACACCAAGAGAACGGATCCTGTTTTTTATAACGCAGGTGATCCCGGATCTTTAGTCGACAATGCTACAGCAGCAAAGATAGCCAGAGACGTACAGAACCGCTACGGATTCGACATAGGAAGCTACAATCAGTACAATAACTTTTCTGAGAGTGGAAAGCTTTTCACAAAATTGGATTGGAAATTAAATGACAAACATTCCCTTTCCATCAAAAACAATACTGTATTCTCTCAAGCATCAAATCTTGAAAGAGACGGTGCAAACTTCCGTTTTTCAAGCATAGATTTCACACAAAGAAATACAGCTTCCACAACAACATTAGAACTAAAAAGCCGTTTCAACAGCAAATGGAGCAACAACTTAATCGTGGGATATTCATCAATCCACGATTACAGAGACCCTTCTTCTCAGAACAAAATTTTTCCTCAGGTTGAAGTATCTTACAATGGCGGAACAATATTATTCGGAAACGACAGAGAAGCAACTGTATTCAACATGAAACAGAAAACCTTCGAAATCACGAATAACTTAACATACAAAACAGGCATCCATAATTTCTTATTAGGAACCCATAACGAATTATACAATATCGAGTATGGGTTTGTAAACGCATTAAACGGAAGAATATCTTATAAAAACCTAGACGATTTCTTCGCATCAAAGCCTGCCAGAATAAGAGGAACATATCCTTTTAATGGAGATAGCAGGGAAACCCTATTCAATAATCCTTATGCACATTACAAGGTTAATATGCTCTCTCTATACCTTCAGGATGAAATCAATTTAGGAAGATTGAGATTATCGCCTGGTATCAGAGTTGACTATACAGATCTTCCAAATAAACCACAATTAAGCCCTCAGGTAAATGCTTCTCCGAACGACCCTAATTTCGGAAACACTTATACCTATACACCGCTTAACCAACTTACTAACAAATATCTTAGCAAGCCAACTTTATCTCCAAGACTTGGTTTCAATTTAGATATTACAGAAAACAAATCTGTTGTACTAAGAGGAGGCTCTGGTATTTTCGTAGGAAGAATTCCATTTGCATGGCTTGGGTACGCATATTACAATGATGGTGTAGGATTCGGAAGCTACGATTACAACTCACCTACTCCAGCTCAATTAACAACAAACGGAGATCCTTTGGTAAGTGGAAACTTTGCTAAATGGCAAAACTCATCTAAAGTTCAGGTAGACTTAATTGACAATAATTTCAAAATGCCACGTGTATGGAGAAGTTCACTTGCTCTAGATTATACACTTGCAGGTTATAAATTAACATTAGAAGGTATCTACACTAAAGTAATATACGACCTAATGTTCCAGCAGGTAAACAAAACAGACAAGGTTACTTACTACAGCTACGACACCAATCATGAGATGCCAGTTTACACAACCAACATCAACAGTAACTTCTCTAACGCATACATGCTTTCTAATACCAAAGAAGGATATCGTTACAACCTGACAGTACAGTTGGCTAAATCATATAACTTTGGTTTGAATTTCTTCGCAGCCTATACTTATGGTGATGCTAAAGATATTACCAACGGTATCAGAAACTCCATGGAGAGTAACTGGCAGATGAACCAATCTTTAACACCTAACAACCCTGCATTGGCAACATCTAACTTTGCTATCAAAAACAGAATTGTTGCCAACCTAGGATATGGCATCAATTTATCCGAAACCAACAGGCTTTCTGCTAATGTTTACTTCAATGCACAGTCTGGTAATCCATTCTCTTGGGGATTTGTTAACAGTACCATTGCTAATACAGGACAAGCAGCTGGTTTAGCTTATATCTTCAAAGATGCTGCGGAAGCTACTAAATACTTTGTTTCTTACAAAGACGGAGCAGGTAATACGGTAAGTGTTCAACAACAGGTATCTGATTATGAAAACTTCATCAACAACAACAAATACCTAAGCAGCAGAAGAGGTAAATTTACTGAGCGTAATGGTGATTTCACACCTTGGAACGTTCAGGCTGACTTTAGAATAATGGACGAGATAAAACTGAGCAATAAGAATAAGAACACGATTCAGATCTCATTCAGCATTATGAACATTACAAATCTACTGAACAAAGATTGGGGTAAAGTTTACTTCGTTCCAAATACATTCAACTCTACAGCAAGTGTAGGTTTAACTAAAGTAGGTAATGTTACCGGTAATGTTCCGGAAGCCGGAGACCCAACTTACAATTTCAAAACTCCTGGAACTCCATATACGATAGATCAATTCGCGTCCAGATTCCAGGGACAATTAGGAATCAGATACAACTTCTAGGTATCAGAATAATTTTTCATTTTATTTTACAGAAAAATCCCTGCAACAATGTGTTGCAGGGATTTTTAGTTATAAAATACTAAAGGCTCCCAATGGGAGCCTTTAGTACAGCAATCCTGTGACAGACGCTTTAACTTGATATGAAAAACTAATTAACACTGCAAATTTATCTAAAGCTGATCTAACTAAAAATGTGATTATTATCACTTCCTAAAAATTGCAAATCAATTAATTAATTCTTCCAATACAATATAATGAAAATAATATATTTTTCAACCCATTAATTTAACAATACAACAACACAATAATTAAAAAATACAAATAATTAATAAAAATAACTTTTTAAAATAAAAATAAAGCAACACCTTACCAACAAGCATTTTAAACACAAGTATGCAGTTTTTCAATATTGGACATGATATAATTCATTATACCAAATCATAGTTTTATAAGTCATTTTAAAAGGATAAAACCAGAAAATTCACAAATCTGCTTCTGCATCAAATAAAAAAGCACAGAAATAATTTCCGTGCTTTATATAGTATAATTAAACTAAACGCTTATTTACGCTTCACATGAAGAACAAGAAACAAAGTTTACCATTAATTCTTTAGAAACTGAAGAGCTTCTCTGGTAGTATAATGTTTTCACACCTTTCTTCCATGCCTCTATATAAAGATAATTAACATCCTTTACAGGCATTGTAGATGGTATTTGCAAATTAAGTGACTGCGCCTGATCAATATATTGCTGTCTTTGTGCAGCCTGAGAGATAATCTCCATTGGAGAAATTTCCTTAAAGGTCTTAAATACTGCTTTTTCGTCTTCTGTAAGTTCTGTAAGATGCTGAACAGAACCATGGTTTAGCATAATTGTTCTCCATGTTTCTTCATTATCAATACCTTTTTCTTCCAGTAACTTTGCCAAATATTTGTTCTTACGCATAAAGTTACCTTTTGCAAGACCTGCTTTATAATAGTTAGAAGCAAATGGCTCAATTCCCGGAGATGTTTGGCCTAAAATTGCTGAACTGGAAGTTGTCGGAGCAATAGCCATAGTGGTTGTATTTCTTACACCATAACCTTTTAGTAATTCAGGCTCACCATAAATATTCGCCAGCTCTCTCGAAGCTTGTTCTGCTTGCTCTTTAATATGTCTAAATGCTCTTGCATTGAACTGAGTAGCCTCAAAGCTTTCGAATGGAATCATATTCTTTTGCAGGTAAGAGTGGTACCCTAATACGCCTAAACCTAAAGCTCTGTGACGCATTGCAAAATTTCTTGCACCCTGTAGATAGTAGTTACCTTCAGTTTTATCAATAAACTCAGATAAAACAGCGTCCAGGAAGTAAATCGCAAGTTTTACAGCATCTGTATCTTTCCATTCATCATATAGCTCAAGATTCATAGAAGACAAACAACAGATAAATGACTCTTCCATAGAGGAAGGCAGCATAATTTCAGAGCAAAGGTTACTCGCATTTACCGTTAATCCCAGATCTTTATATACCTGAGGTTTGTTTCTGTTTACGTTATCGCTGAAGAAAATATATGGTAATCCTTTCTGTTGGCGGCTCTCCAATACTCTCGCCCAGATTTTACGCTTTTCAATATCACCATCAATCATATCCTGCATCCAGTAATCTGGCACACAAACACCGGTAAACAAGTTCTGAATTGGGCTTCCTATATCTTTAATAGAAAGGAACTCTTCAATATCACCATGGTCAATATCCAGATATGCAGCGAAAGCGCCACGACGAACTCCTCCCTGAGAGACTACATCCATGGCAGTATCGAAAAGCTTCATAAAAGAAACAGCCCCGGAAGACTTTCCATTATCAGTTACGGCAGTACCACGGTGACGAAGTTCTCCAAAATATCCTGAAGTACCTCCGCCAATCTTCGTCTGCATAATAACCTCTCCCATTTTGTGAGTGATACCTTCTATGCTGTCAGGAATATGAACATTAAAACAAGAAATAGGCAAACCTCTCTGCGTTCCCATATTAGCCCATACCGGAGAAGAAAAGCTTATCCAGCCTTTTGTAATCATTTCTTCAAAAGCCGGTTGCAATTCTGGCTTATACAGTCTTTTTGCCGCAGCAGTTGTAATTCTTTCGATGGCACCTTTTACAGTTTCCCCTTTTAGCAAATAACCTCTGTTCAGCATTTGCTCGGACTCTTCATTCAGCCACCATATGTTTTGTTCTTCCATAATATTTTTATTTTTACGAATTCCGGTTAATCGCAACCCTGCCGAAATTCTGTTTTTGTTATATTGATTGTAAAAAATTAACCTGAAGTGAGCCGTTTAATCCGCTCTCATCTCTCAGCCTTTGAAACGCTTTAAAGGAAGGAACATTCAGCACTTCGCACTGCATTTCTTCGTTTTCATAATTGGAATAATGTAAAAATGTTATTCCGTCTTCCTTTAAATAAACCTTGTATTCAAATTTAGACTGATCAAGTTGTTTAAAATCCTCCAGAAACTTTTTAATGTTGGTTTTATTTTCTTCAACATATTCAGGCTTTACCATATAGCTAACCAACACATTAATCATAGCTTCTCGAATTAATTAAAACAAATCGTTTGCGGTGATACTCTTATCGTGTTTAGTATAATCCACCGGTCTCTTCGCAAAGAAGTCATCCATAGAGTTAGCAAAAACTTCTTCTTCAAACCACATCATTGGACGATACTGCTCCGGAGAAACATTGTAACGTGTTGCCATGTTGATCTTTTTCAAGCTGTCATCTACACGGTATTTCATAAAGTTTAGCAAATCTTCTTTAGAGAAGTTACTTAGCTCACCGAGTTCGAATATCCAGTCAAGGATCTCAGCTTCCAGTTCTACAGACTGGTCTACTAATGTATAAATATCTTCGATATCAGAATCTGTAAGTAGCTCAGGTTGCTCTTCTCTGATTTTGTTAATTAAATAGATCCCGGCATTAGCATGTATTTGCTCATCCACAGATGTCCATGCAATAATGTTGGATACATTTTTCATGTAACCTTTAAATCTCGTAAACGAAAGAATAATGGCAAACTGAGAGAATAATGAAACGTTTTCAATTAAAATACTAAACAACAATAGAGAAGAAACATATTCTTTAGGTGTTGCAGAATTTGCATGCTTCAGTACATTAGACAGGAAATCGATTCTTTTCTTTACCGCAGGGATTTCCACTACGTTCATAAACTCATCATTATAGCCTAATACCTCCAATAAACGTGAATAAGCTTCTGAATGACGGAATTCACACTCTGCAAAAGTAGCTCCTAAACCATTTAGTTCAGGCTTCGGCAAGTGGTTATATAAATTCCCCCAAAAAGTCTTTACCGATACTTCAATTTGCGCAATTGCCAACAATGCATTTTTTACCGCATGTTTCTCATGAGGCTCCAATTGTGAGTGGAAATCCTGCACGTCTGCTGTAAAATCTACCTCGGAATGTACCCAAAATGATTTGTTAATCGCTTCTATAAATTGTAAGACCTCTGGGTACTCAAAAGGCTTGTAACTGATTCGTTTATCGAAAATTCCCATAATGATTTGTGTATTTTAACTGAGTTCAACCAAAAACTTTTCCTTAACTGTAAAGTTAGATTACAAATTTATCAAAAGGTCGTTACAATAAAAAGTGGAAAAAGCCGTCATCCCCGTGAAAGCCTTATTTCTCGTAAAAAAGTTATCCACATTTATACCTAAGTACCTATGTTTACGCTACTTAAGACATGGACATTGTTAGAAAATGGCTAATTACGTACTATATATTAAACACTTATTTTTTTTTGCCTGAGTTAAAGCACTTATCGGTTAAACAATTTAAAATTATTCGCAAAAATATTTTTCGTGTAACAATCTGGCTTTCTATACTACCAATTAGTAAAACTCGTGAAATGATTACAATTGAGAATCTTGAAAAATCTTATGACACCGGAAAAAGCAAACTTCATGTTCTGAAAGGGATCAACCTGAATATTAAAGAGGGTGAGTTTGTATCTATTATGGGGTCATCCGGCTCAGGAAAATCTACTTTACTTAATATTATAGGAATATTAGATGAGGCTGATTCAGGAGTTTATGAATTGGCAGGAGTTCCCATTAAAAATCTTAACGAGGTAAAAGCAGCAGACTACAGAAGTAAATTCTTAGGTTTTATTTTTCAGTCATTCAACCTGATCTCTTATAAAACAGCATTGGAAAACGTAGCACTGCCTCTCTATTATCAAAATGTTTCCAGAAAGGAAAGAAATAAAAAAGCACTGGAATATCTGGAGAAAGTAGGTCTTGCTCAGTGGGCAGATCACCTACCCAGCGAACTTTCCGGAGGACAAAAACAGAGGGTAGCTATTGCAAGAGCCCTTATTACTAATCCAAAAGTAATTCTGGCGGATGAACCTACAGGTGCATTGGATTCCAAAACAACATACGATATTATGAAGCTACTGCAGGAGATTAATAACGAAGGAAAAACAATTGTAGTTGTAACCCATGAACCTGATGTTGCCGCACAGACCAAACGTAATGTTGTCCTGAAAGATGGCGTTATTGAAAGTGACGAATTTATTAGACAATTAGTGTTAGAATAATGAATATATAAATATAAATGTGGATAAGTGAATCTGACAATAAGATGATTGTCCCTCACTTCCAACTAATAAGCTTTATTCACTATTAACATACAAAATATAACAAAATATGTTCGATATAGACCGCTGGCACGAAATATTCAGTTCTATCCGAAGTAATATACTCCGGACGATTTTGTCGGGAGTAACTGTCGCTTTAGGACTCTTTATTTTTATTGTTCTTTTTGGTATTGGTAACGGATTACAAAATTCATTTCAAAATGAATTTAACGGAGATGCTGCAAACCTTATTACGATATTCAGCACACAGACATCCAAACCTTATGCAGGGATGCAGTCCAATCGTAAAATTATCATGCGGAACAGCGATTATAAAGAAATTACCGATAAAAATAAAACTCAGATTGAATCTGCTGCCCCACGCTATAGTGCCAATATGATGGTAAAATACGGAAAAGAAAGTGGCAATTATCAGATTTCCGGTACCAATAACGACGAAATAAAAATAGAAAACAGACTTGTTACAGATGGCAGGTATATTAATGCATCGGACGTAACACATCAGCAAAATGTTGCTGTAATTGGTCGATTAGTTCAGAAAGACCTCATCAAAAATGGAAGTCCTATAGGTAAAAGAATCAATATTAACGGTACTAGCTTTACTGTAGTCGGAGTATTCTCTGATAACGGTGGCGACTGGGACGAACGTATGATTACTGTTCCGGTAAGTACTTTACAGATGATGAAAAAAAGTTCGGATACGCTGAACACTATTTTCGTTACCTACGACAAAAAGATGTCTACCCAACAAGCTATTGATCTGGGAAATGACATAAAAAAAGACATGAAAAGTAAGCACCGTATAGACCCAGCGGATGACAATGGTATTATTGTAAGGAATAATGCTGAAAACATGAAAGATACCTTACAGTTTATGCTTGTTCTAACTGTTATTGTAGGGGTTATTGGTGGCGGAACACTAATCGCGGGAATCATCGGGATTAGTAATATTATGGTGTACATTATCAAAGAGCGAACAAAGGAAATAGGTGTAAGGAAGGCTATTGGTGCCAGACCAAACAGTATTGTGGCTCTTATATTACAGGAAAGTGTGGTGATCACAGTAATTTCCGGGCTTGTTGGTGTATTATTCGGTCTATTAACACTTAATATGTTAGGAAATAGCCTGGAACCATACTTTATAAAAGAGCCAAAAGTAGGCACAGGAATGGTAATTTTCGCCTTCTTATGCCTTGTAATTGCAGGTGCTATTGCGGGATTTGTTCCGGCTTACCGTGCCTCCAAGATAAAACCAATTGAAGCATTACGAACAGAATAAAACCCTGACAAAGTGAAATTATTATTTAGTTTAGATACATGGCAGGAGATTTATTACTCCCTGCGCAATAACAAACTCAGGACTTTCCTTACCATGATTGGTGTTGGATGGGGTATGTTCCTGTATGTAAGTCTTCTGGGAGCCGCTAAGGGTGTAGAAAACGGATTTAATAAGGCTTTTAATGGCTTTGCTACCAATTCCATTTTTATGTGGGCACAAAGCACTTCTATTCCCTATGGGGGATTTCCAAAAGGAAAATTAATGAAGCTGCATACCAACGACATAGAAATGTTGAAAAATAAAGTTCCGGGCATTAAGTACATTTCACCACAAAACAGTCGTGGAGCACGTTTTGGAAAACCCGAACCATTAGTACGCAACGGAAAAAAAGGCAATTACGGAATCACCGGGGATTATCCTATCGGAGATGCCATCAGTAAAAAGAAGCTAACATTCGGGCGATATATCAACGATGCCGATATATCCGGCAACAAGAATGTTGTAGTTATCGGAAATGAGGTATATGAATCTTTTTTCGATGCTAAAAAAAGAGAAAATCCAGTTGGTAAAACAGTAACAATAAAAGGAATATATTTTACGGTTATTGGAGTTTTTAAAGTGGCTACAAATGGTCCGAGAATGGAAAGCAATGATATGGTGTTTATTCCTTTTACAACATACAACAAGATGTTTAATAATGGAGATGTTGCCGAAATGTTTGCTGTTGTAGGAAAAGACAATGCAGATCTTGCTCAGATAGAAGATAATGCAAAAAGAGTATTAAAAGAAAAATACCATGTCTCTCCTGAAGATGAAAATGCCTATGGAAGCTTTAATCTGGGGAAAGAATTCAAGAAGCTAACAGGCTTTCTTACTGGAATGCAGTTTCTTACCATTATTGTAGGAACACTTACTATTATCGCGGGGGTTATTGCTATTTCCAATATCCTTCTGATTACGGTGAAAGAACGTACAAAAGAGATTGGTATTCGCCGGGCATTGGGGGCCAAACCTTCGGAAGTTCGTAACCAGATCCTATTGGAGAGTGTCGTTATTACCCTTAGCTCGGGTCTTATTGGTTTCTTCCTGGGTATATTCCTACTTATGGGAATTAATGCCATCACGGAAAACAATGATTCATTCCCGTTTTATAATCCGAGTGTTAATTATTCCAATGTATTCTCTGCCATGTTTGTGATGGTATTTCTAGGACTGATTATTGGACTCATTCCGGCACAAAGAGCAGTAAGAATAAAACCTATTGAAGCATTAAGAACAGAATAAATAAAAAACAATATATAATTTATAACCTACCACAATGAAAAAGCTCAACTTCAAAAAAATCATTTATATCATCTTAGGAATTATCCTATTGCTGGTTCTTTTTAAAGGTATCAGTTATATGATCTCGTCCAATTCTGCAAAGGAAGAAGCCTTCTTAACGCGCAAACCTACAATACAAACACTGGAGGATAAAGTGCTTGCAACGGGTACAATTGTGCCGCGCAGAGAGGTTGAGATAAAACCAAATATTCCTGGGATTATAAAATCTATCCACGTAAAACAAGGAGATAAAGTAACAGCAGGACAATTAATCGCCACAATTAATGTTGTACCTAGTATTTCTGAAATGAATGCTGCACAACAGTCTATAAAGGATGCTGAATTGCAGATTGGTAATGCTAAAATTACTTTAAACAACCAGCAAAAACAGTACGATATGCAAAAAAGGCTTTTTGCACAAGGTGTAATTTCTAAACAAGAATATTACAACGCTGAACAACAATATAAAGGAGCAGCACAATCTGTATCGATTGCAGAACAACAGTTAAGAACTGCCGAAAAACGCCTTCAGATTGCCAGAACCGGATCTACACCAGAATTACAAAGCCTGGCAACAACTCAGGTTCGTTCCAAGCTTAATGGTACTATTCTGGAAATTCCTGTAAAAGAAGGAAGCCAGGTTATTGAAGCAAATAATTTCAACGCCGGAACAACGATTTGTACTGTCGCTGACCTTAATTCTCTTATTTTTAAAGGTACCATCGATGAAGCACAGGCCGGAAGATTAAAAGAAGGAATGGATATGAACATCATCATTGGAGCTCTGCAAAATAAAACTTTCCCTGGAAAGCTAACATTAATTGCTCCTAAAGGAAAAGATGAAACAGGAAGTATTAAGTTCCCTCTGGAAGCAGATGTATTCAACCCTAATAACGAGTATATCCGTGCAGGGTTCTCTGCCAATGGTGAGATCATTATGAATAGTCAGAAAAATGCTCTTCTTTTGGATGAATCACTTATCCAGTATGAAAAACAAAATAACAAAGACAAAGCTTTCGTAGAGGTAAAACAAAAAGACGGTAAGTTTAAAAAAATATATATAACTCTTGGTGCTAGTGATGGTATCAACGTACAGGTTCTTTCTGGTATCACTAAAGATTCTGAAATCAAAGTATGGAATCCTTCTGAAAAGGATAAGGAAGAATTAAAGCAGAAAAACGCTAAATAAGTTTAAATTAGATATTGTTAAAAGAAGCGCCGCAGACTTTGTCTGCGGCGCTTCTGAATTATATAATCAGATAATTACTTAGTTATCGTTCTTTGTATCTTCTGACTAAATAGCCATTTTAATAAATCGGGCTCTGCAAATGCCGAATCCCAGCTGTTATGATTTGCTTCGGGATATAAAGTATACTTTACCTTTACTCCGTTCGATTTCATTGCTTTTACCATAGTATCTGAAAATTCTGAAGGCACTATATCATCTTTTCCACCATGAAAAACCCACCAGTTTGTAGCTTTCAGATTAGAAGCTGTGGATGGCTCTGCCCCACCACATATTGCGATAGCCCCAGCAAATACTCCGGGCTTGCGGTTCACCAGTTCAAAAGTCCCCATACCACCCATACTAAGCCCCATAATATAAATTTGATCCTGCTTTATATTATACTGCTTTTGCAGGTTTTCAAAAAGGCCGGATAATAATGACATCGCATTTGTTGGAGCATCATTATTGGTGAAATAAAATGTTCTTTTTCCAACATCATCGGATACGATTTGTACATTGCTCCAAAAAGAATCCTCAGGACATTGTGGAAAAACTACAATTGCCGGGAAATTTTTCCGATTATTATCATTCAGAAATAACTTTGCCCCATGGGTCAACTGCTTCTCATTATCATTCCCACTTTCTCCTCTCCCATGTAAAAAAATAACCAACGGATATTTTTTCCCTGGATCGAAGTTTTCAGGTAATAATACTCTATAAGGCAAAGTCTGCTCTCCTTGTGAAAATCTGAATTTCTTGAACAATGAAAAATCCTGAGCAAAAAGAAAATTTACCCATATTAATGCTAAAACGAAACCTATCTTTTTTATCATATCTCAAAAATATAAAAAAGCAGCTTTTCAGCTGCTTTTTTTATTATTTATTCCAGTTTATTTTCGCATGTTTCACATCATGAGAATTTGTTCCTATCATAATATCGAATTCTCCAGCCTCCCAATCATACTTCAGTTCCGAGTTATAAAATTTCAGATCTTCTGGTGTAATCGTAAAGCTTACTTTTTTAAATTCACCAGCCTTTAAAAACACTTTTTGGAAACCTTTCAGCTCTTTTACCGGACGTGTCACCGAGCCTACCATATCACGAATATATAGTTGCACCACTTCATTTCCGTCGTATTTACCATTATTTGTTAATGTTATACTTGCTGTTAACTGATCGTTACCACTTAGCTGCGTTTTACTCAGCTGTACATCGGAATATCCAAATGAAGTATAACTCAAGCCATAACCAAATGGGAAAAGCGGTGTATTACATTCATCTATATAGTTAGATCTGAATTTCTCGAATTCACATTTATCCGATTTGTCATCGCTTAGTGGACGACCTGTATTTTTAGCATTGTAATAGATTGGCACTTGTCCTACACTCCTTGGGAATGTCATTGGTAATTTTCCTGATGGATTTACTTTTCCATACAATATATCTGCAATTGCATAACCAGCCTCGCTTCCTGCAAACCAAGCATTAACAATAGCATCAGCCTGCTTATTCTCATCATTTAACACCAACGGACGTCCTGTAAAGAGCACCATCACAATTGGTTTTCCTGTCTTTTTAAGCTCTGCCAATAAATCTTTCTGAGCCTGAGGAATCTCTATATTCGCTCTGGAACTCGATTCTCCACTTAGTTCAGCGGTTTCACCAATAGCCAATACTACAACATCTGCTTTTTTAGCGGTTTCAATAGCTTCTTTCAACAGTGCTTCTTTAGATCGGCTATCTCTGTTGGATACTTTACCAAACATCGTCGCTTTCTCTTCCATTTTAGCATCATAGAAAACGTTACTTCCTTTTGCATAAATGAAATTGACACCTTTTACAGTTTCTTTAAGACCTGTCATTATAGAAACAGCATCTTTTGTACGGGAAGCTACACTCCAGGTTCCGGTCATGTTCTCATTATTATTGGCTAAAGGTCCAATAACGGCAACTGTTCCAGACGCTTTCAGAGGCAGAATTTGCTTATCGTTTTTAAGCAAAACCATGGATTGAGCTGCTATATTTCTGGCTTCTTCACGATTGGCTTTATTGAAAACTTCAGTCTTAGCTCTCTTTTCATCGGTATATCGATAAGGATCATCAAAAAGTCCCAGATCATACTTAGCCTCCAGAATTCTTCTGGCTGCAGTAGTAATTTGCTGCTCAGTTACCTTTCCTTCATTCATAGATTTTTTAAGTGTCGTTAAGAAACCTTCACCTACCATATCCATATCAATACCTGCATTCATTGCTAAAGCCGATACCTGTTGCAGATCTCCCATTCCATGCTGAATCATTTCATTGATTCCGGTGTAATCCGTTACAATAAAGCCATTAAAGCCCCATTGCTTGCGCAGCACATCATCCATCAACCACTTATTACCTGTAGCCGGGATACCATCTACTTCATTAAACGAAGCCATTACAGAACCTACTCCGGCATCTACAGCAGCTTTATATGGCGGAAAATACTCGTTGAACATTCTTATATGGCTCATGTCAACTGTATTGTAGTCACGTCCTCCTTCCGGCGCTCCATACAGTGCAAAATGTTTTACACATGCCAGTATCGTATTTTTAAGAGACAAGTCTTTTCCCTGATAGCCATAAACCATGGCTTTTGCAATCTGACTTCCAAGGTACGGGTCTTCTCCCGATCCTTCAGAAACCCTTCCCCACCTTGGCTCTCTGGAAACATCTACCATTGGTGAGAATGTCCAGTTAATACCATCTGCAGAAGCTTCCTGTGCTGCAATCTGTGCAGATCTTTGGATAAGATCCATATCCCATGAAGCAGAAAGTCCTAACGGAATCGGGAATGTAGTTTCGTAACCATGAATAACGTCCATTCCGAAAATCATTGGAATTTTTAGACGGCTTTTTTCTACAGCTACTTTCTGTACATCTCTTATTTTGCCAACCCCTTTTATGTTGAATAAACCTCCTACTAGTCCTTGTTCAATTTTTTTACCTATATCTGAACTTTGAGCCTGTCCTGTTGTAAAATCACCGGATGACGGCAGGTTAAGCTGACCGATTTTCTCATCCAGTGTCATTTTCGCAACCAGCTGATCAATAAAAGCTTTCTTTTTAGCATTATAAGCTGTTGTCTGAAAGCTCTGCACCGGCTGATGAACTAGCTGTTGTGCAGGAAACAACGGTGCTAAAATGAACCCGGCTATAATCGTTAATTTCTTCATATTACTTTATTTTTTCATTATGTTCTATTGTCTCAAAATAGAACATTAAAAACTCAGACCAATTTACAAATTTTTATTTTACTGCTTTTCTTCCTTTCAAAGGGTATTTTGAAGTAGTAAATCCTAATTTTTTCAAACCCTGTTGAATCTCCGGAGCGTTCATAAAAAGCTTCCAGATTAATCCGGAACGATAGTTCTCCAACATCACAACTTCCGGTCCCTGATCTATCGCCAGATACCATTTGGCAGTCCAGTTGTACTGAGGACTTAGTGCATCATAGAACCCCGCTAATCCCCAGGAATCAGGATAGTTTTCATACAGGTTACGTATGAAAGCTATAGACTCTTTGGGTGTATATACAATGGAACTAATAGCTGCAGTAGGAGAAACAACACCCACATCATTTCCCGGCATATGCGCATTATAACCTGTACTTCCGTCCTCATTTCTGGAATAAGATGCTGTTAATCCCCAGAAATTCTTCCCATAAGCCTTATATGCCTTAGGGTTTTCTACAGCATAGGAATAATTGATCATAGAATGATCGTAATTCAGTTTCTGATAGTCCGCATACTGATCTTTTAATCCGTTCGGATCCAAACCAAGGTAGGAATAATGAGCCCAGAATAGTGGTCCTCCCATTTTTTCGGCACCATTATGCTTCAATACCAATGGAAAATTATAAGCTACATTATCGGAAATAATTTTACCACTACGTGCCCAGCCCTTATCATATACCTCTTTACTTATGGTATGGGTAGGAGATGAAGCGGCCATTACATAAGTAATTAAACATTCATTATAACCTTCCAATTTGAAGTTCATATCCCATGCATAACTTGGGGACCAGTGCCAGTAAAGAGCATCTTCACCACCCTTTGTGTACCAATTCCATTCTATACCTTTCCACAATCTATCATACTTACCAGCCAAAGCTTTTTCTTCAGCTGTACCATTTTTAAAATACTCTCGTACAACAAGAAAGCCCTGTGCCAAAAACGAAGTCTCTACAAGGTCTCCACCGTTATCTTTAGTTCCGAATGGTTTTACTTTTCCTGTTTCACCATCTATCCAATGAGACCAGGCCCCATGAAATCGGTCTGCTTTTGTCAGAAAACCTGCTATTTTATTTAGACGTTCTACAGCTTCTTTTCTCTTAATATAACCTCTGTTTGTTGCAGAAATAATAGACATTAGTCCAAATCCAGAACCTCCGGTAGTAACAATATTTGCATCACGATCCGGATAATTACCATCAGGATGGTAACGCTCCCTTGCCATGCCTGAATGTGGCTCGGCAAAATCCCAGAAATACCGGAAAGTCTGTCGCTGAACTTTATCCAGTAACTGATCATCCGTTAGCTTTTTAGCATCTGGTTTCTTATTAACAGGACTTTGGCTACTGCAGGTAATCCCTGCAATAGCCAAAGTGAATATTAATATGTTTTTAAACATCATTAGTAACCTGGGTTTTGAGTCAGAACATTCTGACTTTGTGTGATCGCATTAAACGGTATTGGAAACAATTCATTTTTACCTGCTTTAAATCCATAAGAAGCTAAAACAGTTGCCGCCTGACCTGTTCTCACAAGATCTACAAAACGGTCTCCTTCCATTGCTAGTTCAACTCTGCGCTCATGCCAAATTGCAGTCCTTAATCCTGCCTGAGATGAAGCCGTTGTATCTCCTAATTTTGCTCTGTTTCTCACTTTATTCAGAGAAGCCTGGGCTGCACCTGTATTCCCTAATTCATTTGCAGCTTCAGCATTGATCAGAAGAATTTCAGCAAATCGTAATACTCTGATATTCTGTACAGATCCCTGACCGCATGTTGCATTTTGATCTGCTTTAGGAACATAAGCTTTATAGCTGTATGTATCTACAGAAAGCGGATCTCCTTTCTTAATCAGATCTCCTTCCGGAGTTGTCTGCCCTTCTCTAAGTATTGTAAATTGTTTTCTGATATCTCCTGGCTCAAAGGCATCTTCTAAAGCCTGTGATGGAGTAAAGAACCCCCATCCGAACTGATTTCTTACACCTTGTACTTCTGCATACTGACTCCCTCCATATTGTGCACTACATGAGCAATCAACTTCGAATACTGATTCTGGTCCAAATTCTCCTTTTACACGGAACAAGTGATTAAAATCAGGATCTAGAGAATATCCCATTGCCATTACCTGATTTGAAGTATCATAAGCTTTCTGCCAGTCTTTTTTATACAAATAAACTTTTGATAATAAACCTAAAGCTGCTCCTTTTGTCGCTCTTCCTAAATCAGAAGCACCATATTTATCAGGGAGTGCCTGTGAAGCACTTAAAAGATCCGATATAATAAAATTATACACCTCATCCTGAGTATTTCTTGGTTTATTATAATTCTCCTGAAGGCCATCGAAAATAGGAACTCCACCATAAATTCTCACCAAGTTAAAATAGAAATAAGCTCTAAGGAATTTAGCTTCAGCAATCAATCTGCCTTTCATGGTAGCATCCATATTAATTTCAGGTACCCTTGTAATAACCTGATTAGAACGTGAAACAGCCTGCCATTGTCCTGTCCAGTATCCTTCTACACCACCATCACTAGCTGTATAGGTAAATTGGTCGTATGCATTAATAAATGAAGCATCTCCGGGATTAGAACCTTTGATTACATCATCTGCCGGCACACCAAATATGAACTGATAAGGAAATGCTGAGTTTTCCCAACCTCTTAAAAAGCTATAGATAGCATTGGTTGCCTTCAATGCGTCATCCTGTGTCTTGAAGAAGGCAGATTCTTCAGTCTGACCTTCAACTGGTATATCTAAAAAGCTGTCGTTCTTACATCCTGCGAGAAACGAAACAACCGCTATTGACAAAAATATTTTTTTCATGATCTTTAATTAAAAGGTTAGGTTCATACCAAAAGTATAAATCGCCGAAATCGGATAGATATTATTATCAATACCCATCTGTACTCTGTCACTGTTCATAATCTCCGGAGAGAATCCATTGTATTTGAAGCTTGTCCACGGGTTTTGTGCACTGAAATACAATCTTAGTTTCTGAACAGATAGCTGCTTTGTAAACTCTTTAGGCAGTGTATAACCTAATTGAATATTTCTGATTCTGAAGAAACTTCCATCTTCAACATAGAAACTACTTGGCAATATAATTGCCTGATTATTTGTTGTCATTGGATAAGAATTGGAAGTTCCTGCCCCCTGCCATCTGTTTTTGTAGAAATCTAAATCCCAGTTTTCGTTTCCGTAACGCTGTTCTCTGTTGTAATTATAAATCTTATTACCCTGAACCCCCTGGAAATCCATTGAGAAATCGAAATCATATACGCTAAGATTAAACCCAAAACCATAAGTATATTTTGGAATCGGACTTCCTAAGAACGTTTTATCTCTGGCATCAATAACACCGTTTCCATCTAAGTCTGCAAACCTGAATCCTCCGACTGCAGCATTTGTCTGCTGTGGAGCCCCATTGATATCAGATTGATTCTGGAAAACTCCTGCAACCTGATACCCATAGTAAGATCCTACCGGCTGCCCGGCTTGCAATCTTATAATAGTACTGCCAAATAAGTGTGCTCCCGGCTCATTAAAAGAATCTAAATAAACACTTGTTATTTTATTTTTAATGGTTGTAATATTTGCATAAACACCTAATCTGATATTTTCACTGATTTTAGTATCATAATTTACAGAAGCTTCAAAACCTCTGTTGTTGAATGAGTAAGCATTGGTTACAAAATCATTCCAGTTACTTGCGCCTGAAATTGAGGGTTGATTGATAGCATATACTACATTTTTGGAATCCTTATCAAAATATGTTGCTTCAATTTTTAATTTATTATTTAACAATGCCATTTCTACCCCAACATCACGACCTGTTGTTGTTTCCCAGTCAATATTAGGATCAACAATCCTAGTTACAGTTTCAGCAGGATTCCCTATACCTCCGAAGTAAGCTCCGGAGTTAATGATGGTTGTTAACTTATCATAATCTCTTCGAACATCAGGGTTACCCAATTTACCCCAACTGGCTCTTAACTTCAAAAGATTGAAAAGGTTCTGATTACTCATAAAGCCTTCTTTGCTAATTACCCATCCAACACTAACAGCAGGGAAAGTTTTAAATCTGTTATTAGAGGAGAAACCTGTAGCACCATCTCTACGGATAGAAGCATTTACTAAATATTTACCCGCATAATCGTAGTTTAATCTTCCAAATAAAGATTCGATACGGTTTTTATATGGTACCATATCTACATCTTTATTGGATGTAAAGGTTACTAGATCTACTCCATTAGAAAGAACAAGATCTCTGTCATGGCCAGTATAAGGTATATCAAATACCTTACTATAAACACCATGATAATAATTTTGGGTACGCGAGAAACCTCCCAAGACTTCTAAATGATGTTGGTTAAAGTTCTTTTTCCATGACAAAATATTATCCCACACATAGCCCTCTGTTCTTGTATCTCTTGTAATTAAGTTGGATCTTGTTGGAGTTTGATTAGGATTATAGTTATTAATTGCATTATACTCATACTTATATGAATTTGTATGATCTATAGTATAACTTACTTTAAAACTAAAATCTTTTAAGAACTTAACCTCTGCCCAAATATTATTTAAAATACGATCCTGCTTTTCTTTTGATCTGAGTAAATCTAGTGTTGCTCTAGGATTAGCTAATGAAATTAAAGAAAAAGGATCGTAATTACCTGTAGATGGATTTACAGGGTAATATACGGGTGGTGCTCCATATGCGGCTAACAAAGGATTACTCGCAATATTAGTATTTATATGCGACCATGTAAAGTTATTTCCAACGGAAATATTATTATTAATTTTATAGGTAAGATTAGCTCTTGTATTTAGTCTTTGGAAGTTATTTCCAGAATTAACTCCTCTCCCTGCGGCAAGTGTTCCCCCATCATCCAGATAGCCAATACTCGCAAAGTAATTCAGTTTTTTAGCCAAAGTTCCAGATGCTGAGAAATCATTCGAAGTAATAAATCCGGTTTTCAGCACTTCATCAAACCAATTAGTGTTGGCAGGATAATTTGCTCTTGAAATAAATTTGGTAGGATCAGTAACGCCTTCATTTCTTAGCTTTTCATTATAAAGCTCTACATACTGATCAGAATTAGTCATTTTAGGAACATTCGTTACCGTTTTAACGCCTATATAAGAGCTAAAATTGAATACCGTTTTATTTTTTCCCGATTTTGTTTTGATAATAACCGCACCATTACTAGCTCTGGCACCAAAAATCGCTAAACTGGATGGATCTTTCAGGATACTCATTGATTCTACATCCTGTGGATTAAGGAAAGAGATATCGTCCGTAATCATTCCGTCAACAATAAATACTGTCTTTCCGGAAAGGGAACTAATTCCCCGAATATCTACTCTGGGTGATCCTCCGGGAGCTCCAGAATTCTGAATCTGAACCCCGGCAACTTTTCCCTGAATGGAACTAATTGGATTGGGGTTAGGTTTATCCGCAAGATCTTTGGCACTAATTACACCAATACTTCCGGTAACATTTTCTTTCTTCTGACTACCATAACCAATCATAACTACCTCTTCGATAGTCTTTTCCTTGGTTACAGTATCACTTTTTTTGGTTTGAGCATGTACGTCGGCACTAAAATAAAATGCCGCTACAAGGCACGAAACCTGTAACACTTTTTTGTTCATACTAATACTTCTTTACTTTAACTTACATTCAATTGTCTCCAAAAAAGACTATATCAAATATATATTAATTTCTCTTAACATTACAACAACTTTTTTTAACATTTTATTATAAAAAAATAAAAACCCCTTAAAAAAGGGGTTTTATATTGTTCTGTAAGCCAAATAATTAATGTTCCACTCTGAGGGTTCTCTTGCGAAGAAGCAGTACCAGATTAAGGAATATAAGAAGAAAGTCTAAAGTAATCCAGATAGCTTCTGTAACTGTATCATTAACATAAGCATTCACCTTTTTGACTCCTAGATCGGACAAACGTTGACTTTGATTGATATAATTTCGTACCTCTACCAGTTGGTCTTCATTTTTGTTCACAACAGTATGTTGTGAAAAGTAAACCAACTTTTTCTTTCCAATGAAGCCCATTAACCAATATTCATCAGAATTTTTTACATTAAAATATTCTATTCTGTAATATCCGGATCTGATTGTACCTAAATGGTTAATAACATCTCCTGCATCCGGGCCTTTATTAATTCTTACCGTATAAAAATCTATAGGTTGCTGTAAATTATTGATAATCTGAACTGATAAAGAGTTATCCGTAAGTCTTGGAAAGCTCTTTTTGAAAAACCACCAACTAAAGAAAGCAATACCTCCGATAGTAATAACCCAGCGAAGTATCTTTATAGAAAGAGCCAGTCTTCCTGTTCGTATTGTGGATAACAATAACGAAAGACACAGGAATATAAAGAGTATTATGGTAATAGCGTACATCATAATTTTCAACAAAAATAAGATTTTCTACGGAATAGCTCTATACTACAGCATTCCATTCGTCATAAAATTGCTGTAGGAAATTTTCCATGTATTGGTGTCTTACTGTTGCCATTTCTTTTCCTTTTTCAGTATTCATAAGGTCTCCCAACAATAGAAGCTTCTCATAAAAATGGTTGATTGATGTTCCGTTGGACTTCTTATACTCTTCTTTGGATAAGTTTAGTTTTGGCTCTTCTCCAGGGATATAGATAGGATTATTTTTAAATCCTCCGAAATTAAAAACTCTTGCAATTCCTATTGCACCGATAGCATCCAAGCGATCTGCATCCTGAACCACCTGCAATTCTATTGGCTTTTCTTTTGGCGCTTCATTTCGGTTCTTAAAGGATATATTTCTGATAATAAAGATTACCTGTTCAATAGTATCTTCGTCTACATTCTGACTTTCTAAAAAAGCTTTTGCAGTATCCGGACCTATGTTTTCATCACCGTTATGAAATTTGGGGTCTGCGATATCGTGTAGTAATGCTCCTAATTCTACAATTTCTATGTTACATTCTTCTGCCTCGGCAATCTTTTTAGAAAGTTTCCATACTCTTTCAATATGGAACCAATCGTGCCCCGCCTCTGCTCCTTCTAGTTTTTTCTTTACAAACTCAATTGTTTTAGAAATTAAATCGTTCATGAATTAAATTTTATTGTTTGATTTATCAATTACCGGGAATAGAAATTTTGCTGTTAAAACAAATTAAAAAAACTTATACTTTTTCAACACCTTAGTAAAAAGCTATCTAACAACAATATTAAGTGTGTTTAATTAAAAGCAAATTCTAATGGTTTAAGGTTAGATTTTAAAATCCATTTAGACCACAACAAATATACATTGTAGCCCTGAAAAAAACAGAATATAACGATTAGAAAATTGTGTGGTTATGTTATTTCATTCAGGATAATTTTCCACAATTTCCGATTATAACTTCGGAAAAAATTAATGTGTCCAATTTCTCCTTTTTCGGATTCGGATACTTTTATCAGTCTGTAGGTAGGCTTCATATTCGGGTAAGTATCATTCAGCAGGCTCTTAACTCCTTTTTCTGTCAGCCATACATCATCCTCTGCACGAATTACAAAAACTTTATGGTTGAAATTCTCGGCAAAGCTTTCTGTACGTTCCAAGAGTTTATTCGTAGATTTTTTATTTAGAATTAATTTTCTCCAATCGAAAGCATTTCCTTTTGGCAAGCTTTCTCCCAGCCCAAACCATTGCGCCGGAAAATAACCGAATAATCTTGTAATTAAAGGTTGTACAACTCCAAAGCCCAGATAAGCCTCAATTTTGGTCTTCCATTTAAGATTTCCAACGTATGCATTCTGGGTTCCGACAAAAATAAATCTCTCAAATATTTCTGAATCAGCATTCATTCCTAGTATCAGAGCACCCACAGAATGCCCCAAACAGTATTTTTTATAATCAGAAAAGTTTTCTTTGATATAAGCTGTAATAATTCCAAAGTCCTCTTTACCCCATAAAACAGCATCGGAATTGAAGTTGCGCATATCCGAAGGTTTAGAGAGTCCTATCCCTCGATAATCATAGGTAATAACAGTAAAAGAATTTTCGGCAAAATATTGGGCAAAAGCAAAATAAACCTGCTGCTTCACTCCTGTTGCAGAATTAATCAGTAATAATTTGCCATTACTTTTATCGGATTGAAAAAGATGAGCTATAATATTGACGCCATCCCGGGTTTTCAGAATTACTTCCTTCATATCGTTTGTAAAAGAAAAAATCCACTTAAAGGTGGATTTTTATTCTCAATATAATATATTTTATTCAGAGTTTCTATATGCAGTAAATAGCTTAAAAACTGAAATCTTTCAAATATGGTAATCCTTTTTGAGAACCTTTATTAGCAGATGCCTTCAGGGATACTTCATTACCAAATCTTACACATTCGTCTATTTCATTTCCATGGCAAAGAGCAATTGCAAAACCTGAAGTAAATGCATCTCCCATTCCCATTTTATAAGCAATGGTATCTGGTGCATTACGGTAGTACTTCATTTCCTCACCGTTAAAATAAACTGTAGAGTTAGTATCATCACGAATAAATAATTTATTCGGTAGCTTTTTCAGTACTTTATCTCTTCCCTCTTCTCCAAATACAACAGACAAATCATTGCTTTTGATTACAATAAAATCTGCTTTTTCGGCAATATCTTCTCCTATAAACTTTGCTGGTGAAGCATACAATCCAATTTTGGTACTATGTTTTTTGCAAATTTCAAAAAGATATTCCACTACCTCAACCGGAATTTCCAGCTGCGTCAATATTATATCTGCTTCTGCAATTTCTGCTTCTGCCTTGTCTATATCAGCCGTGGTTATAAAATTATTAGCAGCAGGTGCAACTATAATACTGATCTTACCATGTGCAGAAGTAACATAAGCTGTACCTGTAGGATAATCTGAATTTTCCTCTACAAAATTGACGTTTACCCCCTCATTAATCAGATTTTCAAGTACATGCTTGCCGTTAGTATCTTTACCGACACACCCTACAAAATGTACCTTTGCTCCTAACCTGCTGGCTCCTACAGCCTGATTTGCTCCCTTACCACCAAAGAAATTTTCGGTTTGGGTAGCCAGTACTGTTTCATTGATACGAGGGTGATGCTCGGTTGTAAGCACCAAATCTATTGATGAACTTCCTACTACTACAATTTTGGGTATATGATTTGAAAATTTCATTATAATACTATCAAAAAAATTTCAAGGACTAATCTACTACTATTTCGATAAATTCGGTAATTAATTTTACAGGAATACCATTTACATCATAGGCTATATAGCTTGCGTAGAAGCCTTCTCCGAATCCTGTTTCAAAAGCAAAGATATTATTGGCTTTATCCAAGTAAGGTTTTAGTAGCGTATACTGATGTACCGCACCATCTTGCTCATAAAAATGTTCATGGAAAAACTCTGCATAAATTCCTTCAAAATCATCTGCTTTTTTCTGAAACATTTCCTGTTCCAAAGCATTGAGTAATTTCTGGGTTTCATAGTCCATAAAACAGCCCATTCCGCTTTCTACAGGATATCCGAATACTTCTCCTTCGGCTAAATCTTTTACGTTCTGGCCATTTGTTGTTGCCAGTTTCCAATCTGTAATCTTAGCTTCCTGAAATACAACCTCAGCATAAGCAACACAATTACTTTCCCTTTCTTTATGGATATTTACAGCAAATTCTCCTGTTGGAAATTGTTGATCAAAAGCCTCCTTATCTGGTGTAATCAGTGGATCACTAGCTACAATTTCTCCTGTAGTAATTACCAGTTTTCCTGCATCAAAACTTTCCAACAAAGGTGACTCTACAAAATTCTTAGAAAAAAGCTTCTGTATGTTTTCTATATGATTCATTACGATTCAATAATAATTAAAGATAAAATAAAAAAGACCCAAAAAACGAATGTTCTCAAGTCTTTTTTATTTTTTATGAAAGATGACTTACTATAAAGTTTTCAGTTTCTCTTCCAATAATGTTATTTTATCCTGAGCATCTTTTTGTTTTTTCAGCTCATTATCTACAACTTGTTGTGGAGCACCAGCCATGAATTTTTCATTACTAAGCTTCTTTTCAACGGAGATAAGGAAACCTTTCAGATACTTCAGTTCTTCTTCTGTTTTGGTTTTCTCCTCACCCAGATCAAGATTCTCACTCAACGGGATAGAACATTCCACTGCACCTACAAGGAATGTAAAGCTTGGCTTATCCGTTTTTTGTGCATAGTGAATCTCCGAAACATTAGCCAGTTTTTTGATAACAGCTTCATTTTCGAACCGAGAAACATTGGTATAAACCTCAACTTCTTCTCTTGGAGAAATACCTTTGCTCTGACGGTAGTTTCTTACTCCTGAAACGATTTCTTTCGTTTGTTCGAAGTTTTTAAGAACATCTGCATCAAAAACTGTTTCTTTATTTTGTTG
This sequence comes from Elizabethkingia sp. YR214, assembly GCF_003058195.1. GTDB lineage: Bacteria > Bacteroidota > Bacteroidia > Flavobacteriales > Weeksellaceae > Elizabethkingia. The sequence goes on along the minus strand of NZ_QBUH01000007.1, from coordinate 52,788 downwards.
AGTAATAATTAATGCTTCAGAAGTTTGTCTCTCTTCAATCGCCTGCCAAATTTCTTCTGTTAAGAATGGCATGAAAGGATGCAGGAACTTCATTAAATTTCCGAAGAATTCTATTGTTTTGTCATATACCTGCTGACTGATAGCCTCACCATAGTTTGGCTTTACAATTTCCAGATACCATGAACAGAAATCGTCCCAAACTAATTTATATAATAAATGTAATGCATCAGAAATTCTGAACTTTTCGAACTGGTCATTAATTGCAGCAACAGTCTTATTGAATTCTGCTTCAAACCATTCAATAGCTTGTGCATTTTCTTCAGAAATCTCTTTATCCTCTTTCTTCCAGCTTTGAGTCAGCTTGAATGCATTCCATATTTTGGTTGCAAAATTACGTCCCTGAAGCATTAAATCTTCATCAAACATAAGGTCATTACCTGCCGCTGAGCTTAATAAAATCCCTACTCTTACTCCGTCAGAACCATATTTGTCCATTAGTTCAATCGGATCTGGAGAGTTTCCTAAAGATTTAGACATCTTACGACGCTGCTTATCTCTTACAATTCCGGTAAAGTATACATTTTTAAACGGAATCTGGTTTTTAAACTCTAGTCCGGCCATAATCATACGGGCTACCCAGAAGAAGATAATATCTGGTCCTGTTACCAAATCCGAAGTCGGATAATAGTAATTGATATCTTTATTATCCGGTGCAGTAATACCATTGAATACTGACATTGGCCATAACCATGCAGAGAACCATGTATCCAGTGCATCTTCATCCTGTCTTAGGTTATCAGTTGTTAGCTCTGTATTACCCGTTTTTTGTTTTGCAAGTTCTAATGCTGCTTCAATCGTTTCAGCAACTACAAAGTCGTTCTCACCAGATGCATAGTAATAGGCCGGAATTCTATGCCCCCACCATAGCTGGCGGGATATATTCCAGTCGTGTACATTCTCCATCCAGTGTCTGTATGTATTCTTGAATTTCTCCGGATAGAATTTAACTTCATCATCCATTACAACATCCAATGCAGGCTTTGCCATTTCACTCATCTTCAGGAACCACTGTACAGAGATTTTCGGCTCTATTACAGCTCCTGTTCTTTCGGAGGTACCTACTTTATTCAGATAGTCTTCAGATTTTAACAAAAGACCTTTCTCTTCAAGCTCTTTTGCAATTTCTTTTCTTACTGTAAATCTGTCTTTGCCTTGATAGTGTTTTCCGTTTTCATTAAGAACAGCACTATCGTCCATAGAGTCTATAATCTCCAATTGGTGGCGCTGACCAATTTCGTAGTCATTGATATCATGAGCCGGGGTAATCTTCAATGCTCCGGTACCAAATTCTATATCAACATAATCGTCCTCAATAATAGGAACTTCACGTCCTACAATTGGTACAATTACTTTTTTACCTTTCAGGTGTGTATAACGTTCGTCATTAGGATTGATACATACTGCAGTATCACCAAATATCGTTTCCGGACGTGTTGTAGCAACTGTAAGGAACTCATCTGAACCTACGATCTGATATTTCAGGAAATATAATTTACCATTTTGCTCTTTATAGATTACCTCCTCATCAGAAATATTTGTTTTTGCTTCCGGATCCCAGTTTACCATTTTATAACCACGGTAAACAAGTCCTTTATTATAAAGGTCCACGAATACTTTAATAACTGCTTTAGACAGATCATCTTCCATTGTGAAGCGGGTTCTGTCCCAGTCACAAGAGCATCCCAGTTTTTTTAACTGCTCCAGAATTGTTCCTCCATATTGATGCGTCCAGTCCCAGGCATGCTCTAAAAACTTCTCGCGCCCGATATCCTGCTTAGAAATTCCTTCAGCTTTCAATTTAGCTACTACTTTAGCTTCTGTAGCAATAGAAGCATGGTCGGTCCCAGGAACCCAGCATGCATTATAACCACGCATACGTGCACGGCGAACTAGTACATCCTGCAATGTATTATTAAGCATATGCCCCATGTGCAAAATTCCTGTCACATTTGGAGGTGGTATGACGACAGTATATGGCTCTCTTTCATCTGGCTCGGAATGAAAAAATTTATTTTCCTGCCAATATTGGTACCACTTTTGTTCTGCTTGTTGCGGATTGTACTTGTCGGAAATTTCCATTAGTTTGATAATTAATGTTTTTATGAGATAAGTTGCAAAAATACGGGAAAGGAGATGAAAATAAAAACTCAGTACCAAATAATTGACTAATTTTGTTATTTAAACTAACCTTATAAAAATTCATTCGAAATGAAAAAATTATTTTTAGGATTGTTTTTAACTGGTGCATTTGCAGCAGTTTCTGCTCAGTCTATAGCCTTTGACAAAACGACATTAGAATATGGTGATATCGCTCAGAACTCTAACGGAGAAAGATTCTTCACCATTACCAATACAGGAGATAAGCCTCTTATCCTTACAAATGTAAAAGCTTCTTGCGGGTGTACAACTCCACAATGGAGTAAGGATCCTATCCTTCCAGGGAAAAGTGCAAAGCTAAAAGTTGGTTATGACACTAAATTTACAGGAACTTTTAAAAAGCTAATCGAGGTTTATTCCAATGATCCGGAAAGCCAGAGAAGCGTAATATGGATTGCAGGAAACGTAACTACTCCTAACAAAAAATAAAAGAGACCAGAGATAAAAAGCACCTTAATTAAGGTGCTTTTTATTTTCAGTAATATAATATTCTAAATTCAATTTTTTTCTGCTGACATATTGTTGTCATAATAGTATTTTAGCTTTGCCATACAGCAGACAAAAGAAAATATGGAAAAAACACTGACATTACAGGATCTCCAACGGATAACATTAGAAAGCCAGGGATTGTCTCAAGTTCCTATATTCGGGACAGGAAAGAATGCTGTACTCAATGCTTTGGAACATCTTGGATATGTACAAATAGATAGCTTATCAGTTGTTGAGCGTGCCCATCATCATACTTTATGGTCAAGAATAGATGATTACAAAACACATTATCTGGATGATTTGCTAAAAGAACGCAAAATATTTGAATACTGGTTTCACGCAGCATCATTTCTCCCCATGAAAGACTACCGGTATGTTTTACCCCAAATGTTAAGTTTCAAACATAATCAGTCTCAATCTTATAATGCCGATCCCAAAGTCATGCAATATGTAATAGATACAATACGTACTGAAGGGCCTAAAAAAGCTAAATATTTTGAGAATGAGAGAAAAACTGCAGGAAGCTGGTGGAATTGGAAACCTGCAAAGCTAGCCCTCGAAAGGCTTTTTATGCAAGGTGACCTGATGATTAGCGGCCGGGATGGTATGCAGAAAATATATGACATTAGTGAAAGGGTATTGCCTGAAACAACCGACTTAACAATACCAACCCCCGCTGAACTTGCCGAATATCTGGTAAAAACACATCTTCGTGCCTATGGACTTACTACCTTAAAGCAAATAACCCATCTTAGATCGGACAATGTTTTAAGAAAAAACGTGGAACAAGTCCTACAATTGATGGTTGAGGATAAAATAATACAAAAAACAGAAATCAACGGGGTTTCTCCAATGTACATCCGAAAGGATTTAATCGAAAAAGAAACAGACTCTTCTACCTCAGAAATTAAACTATTATCTCCTTTTGATAACTCACTTATCCATCGCGATCGTTTTAAACAACTTTTCAATTTTGATTTTCGCCTTGAATGTTATTTACCTAAGGAAAAACGGCAATATGGCTATTTCTGTTTACCTATTTTGTACGGAAATATATTTATTGGCAGAGTCGACTGTAAGGCACATAGAAATATTAAAAAGTTTGAACTTATAAACATGCATATTGAGGATACCCATATTGATATTGAATCATGGGTAGCCGTTTTTGTTGAAGCTATAGAACGCTTTGCCCATTTTAATAGCTGTGATTCTATAATATTAACAAAAGTCAATCCCTCGAAATATACAAAAATACTAAAGCGGGCACTATATAAGTAATTATAAAAACCTGAGTGTTATGATACTCTATTCACAAATAAAAAGAATATCCGATATCACCTCCGAACCTCTAATTTCAAAGTATTTCTTAAAAAATATTTTTATCTTTATATAAATACAAAAATATATGAGTGAAGATTTTAACGACTTTGTTGCTGAAGACAAATTTTCTATAAAAAAAACATCAACCCAATATGAGGGTAAAATGACCAAAGACGAAGGAATAGCTTTACTGAATGAGGAAAAAAAGAAACTTCATAAGCTGCAGGAAAAGTTATATGCAGATGGGAGCAGATCTCTTCTTATTATTATTCAGGCTATGGATGCTGCAGGAAAAGACAGCCTTATAGAACATGTTATGAGTGGCGTTAATCCACAAGGTTGTCAGGTTACCAGTTTCAAAACACCAAGCTCAAAAGAATATACACACGATTTTCTATGGAGACATTATCTTGCATTACCTGAAAAGGGAAAAATCGGAATTTTCAATCGTTCACATTATGAAAGTGTTTTGATTTGTAAGGTACATCCGGAGTACAATCTGAGCGAGAAAGTATGGAAAGACGTTAAAGACTTTGATGATAAATTCTGGAACAATCGCTACGAAAGTATCCGTAATTTTGAAAAGCATCTATCTCAAAACGGTACAAAAGTCATAAAGTTCTTCCTTCATGTTTCCAAAGATGAGCAGAAAAAGCGTCTCTTAGACCGTATTAATGAACCGGAAAAAAACTGGAAGTTTTCCTCAGGTGACCTTAAAGAAAGAGCACTTTGGGATAAATATCAAAAGGCATATGAAGATGCTATTAATGAAACATCTACAGAATATGCGCCTTGGCATATATTACCAGCCGATCAGAAATGGTTTACAAGACTTACTGCCTGCCAGATTATAACACAAACCCTGGAAAAAATGGATTTAAAGTTTCCTGTTCTTAGTGATGCAGAAGCCAATGAGTTGGAAGCATCTAAGACCAATCTGGAAAACGAAAAATAAAAAGACAAGCGCTATAAGCCGGATTCTGTATCCCGCTCCCAAGGGAGCGGGATGCCTGTTATTTATCTGCCCGTATCGTTGCCGATACGATGTAGCTGCTTACCCCCCGGCATTGGACGAGCCGCCCTTAATTGCCGGTATACATAGCATTGCACCACATAGAGTTTACCTGGTTTCACTACAGCCGAACTGTACTTGCTTTCTGTTGCACTTGTCCTACCCTTACGGATGACGGCCATTAACCGCTATGTTGCCCTACGGTGTCCGGACTTTCCTACCCTTACGGATCAACAGGCCACGCTTGTCGGCTGCAAAGATATAGTTTTCCGCTCAATTACAGAGTCGGAACATCGAATTACAAAATCTAAAGATTGCAGTTATATTCATTATTTCACAAAAACCACAAAGTATCAGTCAGAAACTGGCAAGTAATTATGTCTTTTTTTCTATCTTCGTGAAAAAATTTCACCATTCATCACTTTCTGAAAAAAATAAATGTCACAGAAGGAAAAAGATTTCTCTAAACTGGTTAAAGAAAACCAAGGCCTGATCATTAAAGTGGCGAGGATGTATACCAACACGCCCGATGATCAGCAAGATCTTTTTCAGGAAATCGTGTTACAATTGTGGCGTTCTTACGACACATTCAAAGGAAACTCTAAAATATCAACCTGGATGTATCGTGTAGCACTTAATACAGCCATTACATTATTCAGAAAGACAACCAGAACTGTTAAAACAGATGAGCTGGCAGATTTTCATCAACCAATAGACGATGATAATGATGACAACCAGCAACAAATAACCTTGCTTTATAAAGTTATTAAAATGCTTGGGGATATTGACAGAGCTATTGTGATGATGTATCTGGACGATGTACCATATAAAGATATTGCTGAAAATATTGGGATTACAGAAGTGAATGCCCGTGTAAAGATGAACCGATTGAAAAAAACTCTAAAAGACTTAATGACCCAACATGCAGAATGATTTTGACATAGACCAACTGAAAAATGCCTGGCAAAAACAGGAAACAGGCCCTAAGTATCAGGATTCGGAAATATTGGAAATCCTGAATAAGAAGTCGCGCAACTATGTGAAATTTATTTTCTGGGTCAGCGTTGCCGAATTCGCACTTTTCCTTATCCTTAATATTTCTGCATGGTTACGTCATGAGAACGGAGATGCTTATTTCACTCAGCTTTCTCAGCTGGGAATACAGATTAACGAAAATGTAAAAGCGACTTTCCACAACATCTACTTTGTATTTAAAATGATTAGTCTTTTTATTATTCTTTTCTACGTATGGGTTTTCTTCCGGAAATATAAAAAGATAGATGTAGAAAGCAATCTGAAAAGCTTTATCCTGCAGATTATTTCTTTCAAGAAATCGGTTAACCGTTTTATACTGGTTAATATTCTGTTTTTATTATGCTTCCTCTTACTCATCACTTTGTTCCCGGTAATCTATATACAACAGCAGCATATACAAATTAGTGATAGTAAATATGCCGGCTTTATTGTAGGAATTATTATTTCCTGTATTGTATGTGTACTTCTAATATTATTATACTATAAGCTTATATACGGCATATTGATGAAGAAGCTATCCAGAAATCTTCAACAACTGAAAAACATCGAAAATGAACAATAAAAAAAGCGCTGAATTCAGCGCTTTTTTATTTTATAACTCTTTTCTTAATCTTGCTACCGGAATATTTAACTGCTCCCTGTATTTAGCAATGGTACGTCGGGCAATATTGTATCCCTTATCTTTCAGCATTCCTACTAACGCATCATCGGTATAAGGTTTTCTTTTATTTTCCTTATCTATAATATCCTGTAGGTGATTTTTAATCTCTTTAGTTGAAACCTCTTCACCGTCATCATTTGTAAGACTATCCGAGAAAAGATTCTTCAGATAAACGATTCCGTTAGGTGTATCTGCATATTTACTTTTCACCACACGGGAAATTGTAGAAATATCAAAACCTGTAATATCCGCCACATCTTTCAGAATCATTGGTTTTATACTTTTATCGTCCCCGGTAATAAAGTAATCTTTCTGTAACCTTATAATAGCATTAATGGTCTGCATCAATGTATTCTGACGCTGATTAATAGCATCTATATACCATTTTGCAGCATCAAGCTTTTGTTTGATAAACAAGGCTGCCTGCTTATGCTCCTGAGATGTTTTATCGTGTGAGTAAGTTGTTAAAATCTCTTTATACTCATCCGAAACACGTAACTGAGGAGCATTCTTACTATTAAGTGCTGCTGTAACTTTTCCGTCCTTTACGTTAATAACGAAATCCGGAATAATTTCCTGATTGATTGTAATTGTCTGTGTATCGAAATTACCGCCTACTTTAGGGGATAATTTAGAGATTTCATCAAGCGCATCTTTCAAATCATCCTCCTCCACATCATACTTATGCATGATTTTGTTATAATGCTTGTTACTTAAAGCATCAAACTGATGAAACAGAATATTATGTGCTAATGATACTGCTGGATTTCCGCTTACTTTTTTCTCAATCTGGAGCAGAAGACATTCTTTCAGATCTCTTGCTGCTACTCCTGGCGGATCCAATTTTTGCACATAATTGGTTAAGACATCTTCTACATTTTCAGGTGTTGTATATACTCCTAATGAAAAAGCCATATCATTAACCAAAGATTTTATATCTCTTCTCAGGTAACCATCATTATCAAGGTTACCTATAATATATTCTGCTATTTTCAGATCCTCTTCACCGATCTTCGTTAGCCTGATTTGCTCTATAAGATAATCGTACAAGGACTGTCCTTCTGTAAGCAACGACTGGTTATCGAATTCCTCATCGTCCGGCGAGTAGTTACTTGCAGCAGTTTTATAAGAAGGTTCGTCATCAAACAGGTATTCATTTACATCGAAATCAGTTTCTATAGACTCTGTTCCTTCATCATCGTAACTACTATCAATATCCGAGTATTCATCTTCCTTAGCCTCGTCCACAGCTTTTTCCAACGCTGGATTTTCTTCCAGCTCCCGTTGTAATTCTTCTTCAAATTCAAGAGTATGAAGCTGAATAAGCTTCATCAACTGAATTTGTTGTGGTGCCATTTTCTGGCCAAGTTTTATCTGTAAATTTTGTTTCAGCATAGGTATTTCTACTTAACTACATTGTAGATTAACTCTACGAAATTAAACATTTTTATTTTAAAAAAAATAAAATTGCACGATTTTTGCTATTGAAATTTGTTTTCATAAAAAACCCTTAGAGATTTCTCTAAGGGCTTTTTATTTATTATTTTTTAGAATTCCGCACTCTTAGGCGTTCTTGGGAAAGGAATCACATCACGGATGTTGGTCATTCCTGTAACAAAAAGAACTAATCTTTCCAGCCCTAAACCAAATCCTGAATGCGGAACAGAACCAAACTTACGGGTATCTAAATACCACCAAAGTTCTTCCTGATCTACATGCATGTCATCCATTTTTTTCTTCAGAACATCTAGTCTCTCTTCTCTCTGAGAACCTCCGATGATCTCACCAATACCAGGGAAAAGGACATCCATAGCAGCTACAGTTTTGTTATCCTCATTCAGACGCATGTAGAATGCTTTAATTTCTGCAGGATAATCAAATAACACTACAGGACATTCAAAATGCTTTTCAACAAGGTATCTTTCATGTTCAGACTGAAGGTCTGCACCCCACTTTTCAACAGGATATATAAATTTACCTTTTTTATTTTCTTTCGAGTTCAGAAGAATGTCAATTGCTTCAGTATAGCTTACACGCTTAAATCTCTTCGCAACTACATTTTCCAACTTCTCAATCAGACCTTCTTTTGCTCTTTCTTTTTCTGGTTTTTGTTTTTGTTCTTCAGCAAAACGCTTATCCAGGAATTCTAAATCGTCCTTACACTTATCTAAAACATACTGAATTACATATTTTAAGAAATCTTCAGCAAGGTCAATATTATCTTCCAGGTTATTAAAAGCTACTTCAGGCTCTACCATCCAGAATTCTGCAAGGTGACGTGTTGTATTAGAGTTTTCCGCACGGAAAGTAGGTCCGAATGTATAAATTCTTCCTAATCCCATTGCTGCAGTTTCTCCTTCCAACTGTCCTGAAACGGTAAGGTTAGTTTTTCTTCCGAAGAAATCCTGTGCGTAATCTATAGCACCTTCTTCTGTTCTTGGAATATTATCCATATCAAAGTTGGTAACACCGAACATTTCTCCCGCACCTTCAGCATCTGCACCTGTAATTACAGGTGTATTCAGATAGAAAAACTGTCTGTCGTTGAAGAATGAGTGAATCGCAAAGCTAACAGCATGGCGTACTCTGAATACAGCACCAAATAAATTGGTTCTGAATCTTAAGTGAGCTTGTTCACGAAGCTTTTCTAAGCTATGCTTCTTTGGCTGAAGTATAGTATTTTGCAATTCTTCTGTAAAGTTATCCCCAAGTACTATAATTTTCTTAGCGATAATTTCAACTGTTTGTCCGGCACCCTGACTTTCCACCACTTCGCCAACAATTTTCAATGAAGAAGCCGTATTTATATTCTTGATAAGATTCTCATCAATATTTTCGAAATCAACTACGATTTGCAAATTATTGATTGTTGAACCATCGTTTAAGGCTATAAACCTGTTTGAACGAAACGCACGTACCCACCCATACACGGTGATATCGTGATGCAAGAACTTTTTGTAATTTTCTAAAACTTCTTTAATTGTCTGCTTATACATGATGTAAAAATTAACGCTTGCAAAGTTAAGAAAATTATATAGTTCTTTGGGCTTTAGCCGTTCAGATAAATGTTCTTTTTAATATCTTTTCCTTTTCGGATACGCCACGCATGATAAGAACTTGGTACATCATGCTGCCATTTCGGAAGAAATAAAACAATAAGAATAACATCTACATGTGATACAAACCCTAAAATAATAGCCAGATAAAAAAAGAATCCTACCTGCTGAAAGCCTATTAAACCTGTAAATGCGAATAATAAACTCAATCCCCACAGCTTGGATAGGAAAGCATGTGTACAGGTTTCTTTTCCAAACTTACCAAGGCTTATTATATAACACAAAGCTTCCATTATAAAAATTAACGCAATACCTCCCCAGTGTTCTTTTATCAATTCCGGATTCAGCAAATAAGCCGAAAAACCAATACATAACCAGAAAATTAAATCGGTCTGACTATCCAATCGTCGAAGTTTTTCTGAGGACACTCCTGCTTTCCGGGCAATAATACCATCAAAAATATCAGTAAATAGTCCCAAATACATTAGTATTAAAAGCAGTATTCGCAATTCATCTCCTTTTAAATAGGCAAGAATTAAAATAAGCAGAGCAAGGATAAACCGAGTTGCAATCAGGATATATGGTATGTTTTTCATGACTTTAGATTTACAATTACTGGATCCTCTTATATTTCTCTGCATAATTAATGCTATAACCAGCCCACATAATAAACAATGCAGCTCCTGAATTTTCATAATAATCCTGTATTAAGAGATGATTATCTTTTGTAAGCCCCATCCTTGACCGAAAATTTTGACAACCTCCAAGCAAATAAGGAATTCCATGGCATTCCGATGTATAATTTTCCAATAGAAGCAATCCATTTTTTAGTTTTGCATTATGTTTAAAAACATATCTCACTGAATCATTTTTTATCAGCCTAAATTCTAATTGATAGGTTTTATTTTTAGCTAAAGATTTTAATTTTATTTCTACATTATCAATCTCTTCAGATTTTACTTTGCTTTTCTGACTCAACATTTTAGAAAATCCTTCTATTTTTTCAGATTTATTCCGGTTCGAATCAATATGCTCATATCCTTCAGAAGAATATTTTCCTTCTATCAAATTCACATTATCTTTTTTTACAACCGTCAAATCATCTTTTATCATTCTCTTGCTGAAACTCACACAAGAACCTAGCACCAGATATAGTACTAATAATATCACAGAATTTTTCATTGCTTTATATTTTTAAATTATACTCCAAAGCTAAATGTGAAAAACGCGATACTAAATGTGGAAAAGCATTAATAAAAATTATACATTTGTGAAAAACGCAAATTATGTATCAGGAATATTTACTGAAAGAAATCCGTAAAAAGATTGGTGAAAAATCGCTGAATGATGAAATCGCTAACATTCTCAATATTAGCTATGATGCTGCACACAGAAGATCCTCATCAAAAGCAAAATTTAGTTTTGAAGAAGCACTTGAGCTGGCAAAACATTACCAGATTTCTCTGGATCAGTTTCTGGGTGCAGAAAATCAAATGGTCGTAAAACGTACTCAACCGATAAAAACAACTAACGATTTACTAAGTTATTTTGAGAACTCACTCAAGATACTTCATATCTTTCAGGAAAATAATAACTCACAGGTATACTATTCCGCAAAAGACATCCCGTTTTTTTATACAATTTCAGATTCTATACTATCAAAATTTAAGTTTTATGTCTGGATGAATCTGCTGAATCAGGATAAATTTCTAAGCCCTTTCAATGAATTCAGTCTGCAACACCATTCTGGTAAAAATGAAGCTCTGAAAGAATTCTATGAACAGCAAGATGTTACTGAAATATGGAATGAGACAACCATTAACAGTATCCTTCAGCAAGTCTCTTTTTATCATGAAATCAGAATGCTGAATACCACAACTGTCTTACAAATTCTGGAAGAATTACAGGAACTGATTACAAACCTGGAACAAAAAACATTACATAATCCCAACTTTCAGATCTATGTAAACGATCTGGTTATTCTGAATAACAGTATTCTTTTTAAAAACGGAAAACAAAGTTCTTACTTTCTTCCGTTCAATATGTTTGGCTATATTATGATGAATGATCCTGCAGTCTGTGCGGAAACATTAAGTTATTTTGAACATCAGATTAAAAATTCAAAATCACTGAATACATCTGGTAATAGAGATCGAAAAGCATTCTTTAATTTGATGCTGGAAAAAATAGAAAAATTGAAGGAAATAATTAAGTTGAAATAGACTCTTGATGATTCTCAATCCTTATCAAAAAATTTTATCCGGAATATCAATTTTAGTAAAAAATAGAAAACCTTAACAAGGATTAATCGCTTATTTTTGTTTCTTTTATAGTTGAGGAAATAGCAAAAAAAATGACCGAAAATTTCTTCCGATCATATCTTATAATTACTCATCTTTCTTTGAAGAAGTGGTAAACACATCCAGAAGCCCTTCCGGCAACTGCATTGTCATAACTTTTTCTTCTCGATCCAGAGCAATAATCCAGTCTTTAATTATAGGAACTACAACTTCTTTATCATTAAGTACCAAAATGAAATAGTGTTGTGCCGTCTGATCATTCACAGAACGGATAAGACCATAAGATTTCCCTTCGGTATCTTTAATCTCGTAACCAACAATTTCGTGGTAATAGAATTGTTTCCCGGATAGTTTTGGCAGGGAAGAAAGGGGTTGGTATACCTCCTTTCCGATTACCTGATCTACCAAAGCTTCGTTAGAGTTTTTAAACAGGATATTTAAAGAATCACCTTTACTCCATGACAGCTTATCAACAAAAAACGGAACCAATAGTCCATTGATTTCAATGAACATTGATTCCATTTTACTGTAAAATTCGGGTTGATCGGTATCCATTTTCAGGATTACGTTGCCCGAAAGGCCATGTCTGCGGGTAATTCTACCAAGAAAATAACATTCTTCTTTACGCATCAGGCAAATTTTGTATTAAGCTTCAGCATTTTCTTCAGAAGCATCAGCAGCTGGAGTTTCTTCAGTTGTCTCTTCAGCAACTACTTCTTCAGCAACAGGTGCGTTAGCAGCTTCCTCAGCAGCTTTAGCGTCAGCCTCAGCTTGAGCAACAGCAGCTACTCTAGCTTCGTTTACTTTAGCTTCAGCTTCTAAAGCAGCTTTCTTAGCGTCAGCCTTAGCTTGAGATAAACCATCTACTTTACCTTGTACTTTAGTTTCTTTAGCTTCTAACCAAGCGTTGAATCTTTTTTCAGCTTCAGCTTCGTCAAATGCTCCTTTAGCTACACCACCTTGAAGGTGTTTTTTGTAAAGAGCACCTTTGTAAGAAAGAATAGCTCTTGCAGTGTCAGTTGGCTGAGCACCGTTGTTTAACCACTTTACAGCAGCATCAACATTTAAGTCGATAGTTGCAGGGTTAGTGATTGGGTTGTAAGATCCTAGTCTCTCGATGAATCTACCATCTCTTCTAGCTCTTGAATCTGCTACAACAATGTGGAAAAAAGGTTTTCCTTTTTTACCGTGTCTTTGTAATCTAATTTTTACTGACATAAATAATTAATTTTGAGGGAACTCGTCCCGGTTAATTTTAAGCTGCAAAGATAGAAAAAATATTCAAAATACAAGACAAAAAAAATAAAGAACTGCATTCAGGGATCTCCTTCTACGTCTAAATTTAGAATTTCAAACTTTAAAATATTTCTTCAATCTTTTGATGAATCCGGTTGAGAACAAACTCGTCACCAACCTTCTTTCCAATCATCATTTTTGCCATAGGGCTCTCTTCAGAGATTGCGTACATTCTGTCTCCTTCAAAGAAAAATTCCCCCAACGAAACGGAAATATAAAAACGGGCTTTATTGGTAATCACTAATGATCCTAACTGAATAACGGACATTTCGGAATTCAGCACACGGGCCATTCCGTTTTGCAACTTATGAAGTTCTGCCAGCTGTTTCTGCATCTGATAGATTTCTTCATGTGCCTCTTCCCGTACACTATCGTATTTAGGAGTCTTTTTAATGTCTTTACTGGCTTCTTTTGTAAAATACACAAATTTCTCCAGTGTTTGGATTTTATCAGCGATAACGCTTTTTACATAATTCCGGATATCCTTTTTATCGTAAATCGTCTTCTTCATAGGTCCAATTCTTTCTTAAAGATAACAATTTCCTAAAATGATCCCTATATTATGCTTCTAATTTTACATCCTCATCATCTGCATCTCTGTGCAACTGCGCCTTATAAAGTGTAGCATAATAGCTATCTCTTTGCAAAAGTTCTTCATGTTTGCCTTCTTCTACAATTTTACCCTGATCCATTACAATAATCTTATCTGCATTTACAATGGTGGAAAGTCTGTGCGCTATAATGATAGAAGTTCTGTTTTTTGTAATTTTTTCCGTTGCCTTCTGAATTAGTTTTTCAGATTCATGGTCTATAGAAGATGTAGCCTCATCCAGAATCAAAATACTTGGATTTGTTAAATAAGCTCTTAGGAATGATAATAGCTGACGCTGTCCTAATGAAATAGAAGAACCTCTTTCGCTTACAACATAATCATACCCGCCCGGAAGTCTTTCGATAAATTCGTCTACTTCAATTTCCTGTGCAGCCTGTTTTATTCTTTCCAGTGGAATATCTTCACCTAATGTAAGGTTCTCGTAAATAGAACCGTGGAATAAAAATACATCCTGCAGTACAACACCAATATGGCTGCGCAGATGATGAAGTTCATAATCCCTAAGATCTATATCGTCCAGTAATATTTTCCCGGAATTAATATCATAAAATCTTGTAATAAGGGTAATAATAGTAGATTTTCCGGCACCCGTAGCTCCAACAATAGCAACCGATTGTCCTGGTTCTACTTTCAGACTGATTCCCTTTAATACTTCCTGTTTCTCATCATAAGCGAAATGTACTTTCTGGAATTCGATTTTCCCTTCAACTTTTTCTTTTATTACAGTTCCGTTGTTAGGCATTGCATTGTCCTCATCCATAATGCCGAGTACACGTTCTGCACCAACTAAACCTCTCTGAATATTATTGAATCTGTCTGCGATCTGACGCAACGGACGAATCAGCATACTGATAAACTGAATAAATGCAATAACATCTCCTGGGCTGGCATCACTATTTGTTAGCGCATTATAACCTGCATAGAATAGAATAAGTCCTATAGATACAGAAGAGATAAGCTCTACTACCGGGAAGAATAAAGAGAAAAAGAAAACGGTTCGCAAAAGTGCACCTTTCAATTGTTGGTTAATATCATCGAATTTCTCAAATTCAGCTTTCTGACGGTTGAAGACCTGTATCAAAGACATACCTGCAAGTCTTTCCTGTACAAAACTATTCTGAGTAGCAGTCCAGGTTCTTTCGTCTCCAAAGGCTTTCTTCAACCTTTTCTGGAAAAATCTTGTAACCAATAACATAATTGGTAAAATGGCCAATGCAATGAAGCTGAGCTGAACGTTTACGTTAAACATGGCTACTAATACCAGCACTACACGCAATACATCTCCAAAAACCATCAGGAATCCGTCAGTATATACAGTAGCAATTGTTTCCACATCCCCTACAGCACGGGTTACCAGATTACCAATAGCTGTTTTATCAAAGAATGAAGTTTTGAAATAAATAAGTTTACGATACAATCTCTCCCGGATATCACGGATTACATTTTGCGAAATGTAATTGGACAGATATACCAAACCGAAGTTCAGGATTGTTTCTGCAGCTACCAAACCTATCAGGAGATAAACATCATGCATTAGTAAGTCGAAATTCTTCTCCTTAATAATGTCATTATCCACAACATCTTTGGTTAGTATAGGTCGATATGTTCCTACTAAAGCCAGAACAACAGATATAATAAATGCGGAAATAAACCAACCCCGGAAGCTCATTCCGATTTTAAAGAGTCTGGCAATTATATTTCCAGTGCTTAATTTTTTCATATTTTCTACCTCAACAAAGGCTATATTATTCAGTTTCTTTCTTTCCTATAAGATCTATATCTATAGAAGGCTGTGTTTGTCTTTCACTGATCAGTTTGTGTTCAAGTATTTTATGAACTCCCCACACCGCTCCTCCGGCAATTGACCAGCCAATCAGGTTAAGTGGTGTAATTCCTACAACAGTACTTTCATCCTCCAGCTCACCAGGTTCTGCAATAGCCAGATAAAAACCATACAAACCTCCGACTGTCATTTGTACTGCCATAAAAATAATACTTCCCAGTAACCCATAATGCCATTTAACCTTAGCATATCGTTTTGCCAAGTTCGCATAATACCGGTAAATAAAGATCAAAAATAAAATTCCCAGCATATATTCCTCTGCTTAATTATCAAAGTTATAACCTACATCCACCAGATACAATCCATGGGCAGGAGCCGATGTTCCGGCGGCATTCCGGTTTTTCTTTTCAATTATATCATGGATATCTTCCGGCTTTATTTTTCCGGTACCTACTTCTACCATCGTTCCCACTATTGCACGAACCATATTCCGTAAAAAACGATCAGCCGAAATAGTCAAAACCAGCTCTTCTCCATGTTGCTCCCATACCGCTTTCTTAATTTCGCAGAAATTAGTTTTGTTATCGGTATGCAGTTTTGCAAAACTTGTAAAATCTTTATACTGAAACAAAATTTCACAGGCTTTATTCATCGCATCTACATCCAGACTTTTCCGCCAAAGCTGCCATGCAGAGTTTTCTGTAAACGGATTCTTTTTCAGCGAAATATAATATTCATAAGTTCTGTATAACGCACTGAATCTCGCATGCAGATCTTTAGAAACCTGAAATACTTCCTGAACCGCAATACTTGGCGGCAAAAAGCTGTTTAGCTTATGTACCAGCTGATCTCCTGGTATACTACTGGTTTCAAAATGTGCATACATTTTTTTAGCATGAACTCCGGTATCCGTTCTTCCGGCACCTGTTATTTTAATGTCTTCACGCAGCAATGTACTCAATGCTTTTTCTAAAGTTTCCTGGACACTAATTTCGTTGGGTTGTATTTGAAACCCGAAGAAGGACGCGCCATTATAGGAAAAAGCAATGAAATAGCGTAATTTGTTTGTATTTTTGTCTAGATTTTCGATATGCAAAAATACGAACTCTATCGCAACTGAAAGTTCTCTTTATGAAAAAAATATTATTACTTTCCGACACTCATTCTTATATGGACGACCGCATCCTGTCTTATGCCGAACAGGCAGATGAAATATGGCATGCAGGCGACTTCGGAAACACAGGTGTAATAGAGGCTTTACAAAAAATAAAACCTTTAAAAGGAGTATGTGGAAATATAGACGGAACCGAAATAAGAAAAGAATTTCCGGAAGTTTTACGTTTTCGGTGTGAGGGAGTAGAAGTATTAATGATCCATATCGGCGGATATCCCGGACGGTATTCACCTTTAGCAAAAGCTGAGATTAACAAACAAATACCTAAAATATTTATATCGGGACATTCCCATATTTTAAAAGTTATGATGGATAAGGAAAAAAATATTCTTCATCTTAATCCGGGTGCTTGTGGTAAAGTTGGCTGGCATAAGGTACGTACGATGCTTCGTTTTGCAATTGACGGGAGCGAGATAAAGGATCTGGAAGTTATCGAATTGGGGGCAAAATAAATAACAATGAAGGCAGGAGATAAAGTTTCGGTACTGAATGATAATTTGAAAGGAAAGATTATCAAAATTCACAAAAACCTCATCACCATAGAAGATGAATATGGTTTCGAGCATACTTACCCATCATCTGAAATTGTTCCGGCAGAAGCGGACTTATATAATTTGCAGCCTGTTACAGTAAAACCGGAACCCAAAAAAAATATTTCTAAAAAGAATAAAATTCCAGCTTTAGTTTTGGATCTTCATTTTGATCAATTGGTCAACAATCCGTCCGATTACGATTCTTGGGAACGACTTTTCATTCAGAAGCAGCGTCTGCAGGAAACCATTAATTTTTGCAGAAAACATCACATCAAAAGGTTAGATGTGATCCATGGCATTGGCGATGGCATATTACAGTCGATGGTTTTGGATGTTCTTCGCGGAGAAACAGGCCTGGAGTATGAAGATGGGACCTTCTTCAAACACCAGTCCGGTACAATTACCGTGATCCTGAAATAAAATGACGCTAAATTTACAACTGGAAAAAGACGGACTAATCTCAAGAAAAGTTTATGGCAAGAAGCCACCAATAAAAGTTATTTATAAATTAACCAATTTTGGAAGTACCTTTATTCCGGTATTAGATGCTATAACAAGTTGGGGCAATCAGATCGTTGATAAGAAAGGTGAATTCATCGATAATATATAACCTCTTTACATTATATTTCATCATTTACCTTCATCAGGTTTATTAGGATTTAATAGAGATTATTATCCACACCTAAGGTGATAATTTTCAACTGCCAACTAAAATACTTAAATTTGCACATTAGGCTGAAAAACATGCAGAAATTATCTCTACTTTTCACAAAAGACGGTTTACAATGGACCATAGGCAAGGGCTCTTCATACACTGAGAGAACTTTTTTCAAAGATGAAGAAACGCCTGAAGGTTATATTTCCGATAAACTTACAGAAGTATTAAAACAAGGGAATCTCAAAAAAATTGAGGTAGTCTCTGCGCTTAATCATTTCAGTATGTTACCTTTTGGTTTCGACCAGCACCAGTTGGGCTACCAACTTATTTCTTATAATGCTCCGGTAGATGAAGCTAATGAAGAATTAATGCTGGCGATTAACAAAAAATTTCACATCCAGTTTTATTATACCATGCCAAAGGAATTTTATCAGAAAATAAAGTCTTCTAATATTCCTGCAGTTTTTAATTTTTCTGGAGAGAAATTTCTGAGCCAGACTCTTACCAAAACCAGTGGTGAACAAATACACATTAATCTTTACCATAATCAGGCAGAATTTTTTGCCATGAAAGACGGAAAGATTTTGCTTTACAATAATCTGGATGCTAATTCCGAGGTAGACTTTCTCTACTTTATCATGTTTGCTGTTTCTAAACTAAACTTTGACCTTAAGAATCTTCAGTTCCTTGTTTATGGAGAGATTGACGAAAATGAAACCTTCCTTAGCGAATTACAGAAGTTTGCCCATCAGGTAAAAATTGTAGAGAAAAGCATTAAAAACAAACACAACTTTATCCTTCAATAAAATGTACAGAATTATATCGGGGAAGTGGAAGGGTAAAAAAATTGCCGCTCCGAAGAACTTTGAAGTTCGCCCAACAACAGATTTTGCAAAAGAAGCACTATTCAGTATTATTGAACACCGCTTCGACATCGAATATTTATCCGTATTGGATCTTTTTGCAGGAATAGGTTCTATCTCATTAGAATTTGCTTCCCGCGACACAAAAGACATTACCTCTGTAGACCTTAACCCTAAGCATTGTGGATTTATTAACTCTACAGCAAAAGAATTAGGTTTTGAGTCTCAGGTAAATCTTAGTCGTGGTGATGTATTCGACTGGTTAAAAAAAGAAAGAAACCATGGTAAATTATACAATCTGGTTTTTGCAGATCCACCATTTGATATGGACAAAGCCAAGTACGATGAATTAATAGATCTTGTACTGAATAAGAATATACTTGCGGAAAACGGAGTTTTTATTTTGGAACACCAATCTAGGCAAAAATTTGAACATCCAAATCTGCAGGAAACCCGAAAATATGGAAATGTGAGTTTCAGCTTTTTCGCAAAAAAAACAGATTAATAATTATTATTTATATTTCGCTCCATCCGAAAATCCGGATGGAGCTTTTTTATAAATTTGTGGAACACAAACAAACCACTATATGAAAAAACTGCTATTACTTTTTATAATAGTTTTATCTTACACTGTACAGGCGCAGCAAAAGACGGATTCTCTGAACACAGCACTGCGAAACATAACCAAAGACACCAAATTCGGTTTGGCCCTTAGTGGTGGCGGAGCAAAAGGTTTTGCACATCTGGGAATTCTGAAGATGATAGATTCATTAGGGATTAAAATAGATTATATAACCGGTACCAGTATGGGTGGTATCCTTGGAGGTCTATACGCTATGGGGTATAACGCGGATCAGCTAAAAGAGACGGTTTACAAAGTACACTGGAACAGAATCCTGAGCAATAAAATCCCGTACAATAAAATTAATATCAGTGAGAAGGACGAGTATGACAAATACATTCTGGAGTTTCCGGTTGTAAAAGGCTTCCCCACCCTTCCCAGCTCCTATATTGAAGGTCAGTATATGGGAGAGGTTCTAAACACACTTACCTTTAATGCGAAACATATCAATGACTTCAGTAAACTAAGAATTCCGGTTGAACTTACTTCTTCTGATATTGAAAATGGCGGACTGGTTATGCAGAAAAAAGGTTCTCTACCCTTAGCAATCCGCTCTACACTGGCTATCCCTGCAGCATTTGCTCCGGTTTACATCGATGGAAAGCTTTTAGTAGATGGCGGATTGGACAGAAATTTTCCTGCAAATGAAGTACGGGAAAT
Source organism: Elizabethkingia sp. YR214 (assembly GCF_003058195.1). Lineage (GTDB taxonomy): Bacteria > Bacteroidota > Bacteroidia > Flavobacteriales > Weeksellaceae > Elizabethkingia. The sequence goes on along the minus strand of NZ_QBUH01000007.1, from coordinate 32,496 downwards.
GGGAGCCGATTTTGTCGTTGGCGGCTATACCGGGTTTAGGCTTTTTACAAAGAAAGAGATTGAAAATCCTATGAAGATGATCTACCAGACACATGCTATCCGTTCGGTAGAAGACTTCAAACATCAGCAAGCATTATCCAATATTATGGTTGACTTTGTAAAGCCATTGGGAGATATAACAACTAAGGATTTTGCGAAGTATGACGAGATTATAAAAATCGGAGAAAAAGAAGCTAAAAAGCATTTATCAGAATTTGTGGCATTAGCTGAGGCCCAGCAAAAGCTCGGTATAAAATATGATCACAAAATGATTGAGGAAGTGAAAATGCCGACCACACAGTTTACATATAGTGAAGAAGACGAAACTCCGATTACAGATACAAATGAAATAGAAACTATCCGCAAACAGATGGAACTGAAAGAGGGTAACTATTACGATGCTAAAACGGTAAATGAGGCAATAGACCGTATATTCGGAATGCGACAGTACGAAAAAGTGTATTATACTTACACCAATACAGGCGACGGTCTTACAATGAATATCTTTGTAAAAAGGGCTAAAAAGGGAGCTTTCAAACTGGCTCTGCATTATGATAATGAGCAGTCTGTAGGAATTATCGTTAATTATACTTACCGGAATTTTGTTTTCAGTAAATCCAGATTGTTAGTAACTGTAGATGCTGCGGAACGTTTTAAGGCGAGAATAGATTATCAAAAATTTTTAGATAATGGACACCGCTGGTGGCTAAATTTGGAAGGAAAGATGGTATACCTCCGAAGTAACGACCTAACGTTCAGACTTCTTGACACAGAAAGCGATGACGAAAATATAAGATTTCCGAACTACATGTACAGAAACATTACCGGGAAGATTGCAATAAATTATAATATTCATCCAAATGCTTTTATCTCTTTCGGAACCGAGTTTAGTGCGGAGCGAATGAACCGCTTTCTGGATAAGATAGATCAGTCAAAAGTAAATAACTATAGCAAAAAGCTATACAGCCATAGTAACTTTAATACATTCCTGAAGCTTGAACAAAATAACCTGAATAAAAGATATTATTCCACCAGAGGAAATCACCTACAGGTAAGTACAAGATTTTACTATGGAGATCAGTATGATTTGTATGATCTGGCAAAAGTTCAGCCTGAGTTAAATTTAATACTAGATCCTAAAACACCATTCTATTATAAACCTCAAAATTTGATTTCATTTACTTTAAATGAGAATTATGCTCAGCCTATTACCAAAAGACTTACAGCTAAAGTGAATGTCTTCTTGGGGGCAAGTTTTGGCAAAGAAAAAGATCTATTTCCATACTTGTTTCTAAACCAAAAATATAACCTTGGTGGCAGCGAATATAATTATGACATGATGACTCCTGAGTTCAACGGATTCCGTCAGAAAGAATTACCCCTGACTTCTGTAGCAAAAGCAGGATTATCATTGCAATACAGGATTATGAAAAAGTTATACCTTACACCTTCTTTTAATTATGGTGCATTTAGTGACCGGCTTTCTCCGTTCAATGATAATATTAATATAATAGGATACGGACTAAATCTGGGATATGAATCAATTTTAGGTCCTATCAATGTCAATATTTCTAAAAATGATTTTCTAAATCTCTGGAGAGTATATTTCAGTATAGGATTTAAATTCTAGTACTACTTAATAAAAAGAGGTTTCCATTATAACGGAAACCTCTTTTTTATCAGAAATCTGTTTATAATAGGTTACGAAATTAAATTTGCCAGATATATTTGTGCTGGTTCTTCCAACAACTCATCGGCCTTGGATACAAAAGCTTTAATATACTCCTGTTTATTATGCTGCTCCAAACCCTCTGTATTTTCCCATATTTCATGGAAAATAAATAAGTTCCCATCATCTCTTCCTTGCTGCAGATCGTATTTAATACAAGCTGCTTCTTTTCTTGTATTTTTTACCATATCCTGAAGAAGTACCAACAGTTCTTCTTTTTTACCTTCCTTAGCTTTTAGTATAGCAGTTAAATAGATTTTCATATTTTTTTAAATATATTCATGAATATTGTTAAACTTTGGCTGCCATCCTAGTTCAGCCTTTGCTTTATCTGAATTACAATAACTATTAGAAGCAAAACCAAAATAAGCTCCGGCTTCTCCAAAATATTGAACAGCCTCATATATAGAAATGCTTTCTGCACGCTCAAGTTTATACTTTTCTGAGATCGTATTTGCAATTTCCTTGAGAGAAGAAGCTCCATTCTCCGCATAATAAAGAGCACCCGCCTTTGCCTTCTCTAATGCCAATACGTATAATTCAGCAAGATCTTCAATATGCAAATTAGACCAGATGTTTTCCCCCTTTTCTATATAAATACCTTTTCCTTTTTCTATTGAAAATTTTACAAGAGCCGGGATTTGTATGCTTTCCTTTTTCAACCCTGTCCCCTCACCGTAAACCATTGTAGGTACAATAACAATACTTCTTATATTCTTTTGTGCTGCCTGTAATATTGTCTGGTTAATATTGACACGCAATGACATTTCTAATCTCGGAGATAGCGGAATATCTTCTGTAAACTGGAAATTTGGTGCTTCTCCGTTTTCTTTTCCTCCCAGAATAGCAGATCCCGAAGTGAAAATAAATGTCTTTCTGGTTTCTTCCAATATTTTCAAAAAATTAGTTGCAGCATAAGCATCATCGGCTGACTCGGCTGTATGAACAACTATATCCACACCTCTACATATATCGCACAACAATTTATAGTCATTAATATTTCCTACAATAGCTTTAACTCCAAACTGTTCAACTTTGGCTACATCCTCTTTTTTTCTTACCAAACCATAAATCTCATACTCTTTAGCCAGAAGTAATTTAGCAACTGAACCGCCTATATACCCTGTTATTCCTGTTATAAGAACTTTTTTCATTGGTTAAGTAATTATTAGTTCTGAAGAATACATTTTTCTTTTGCGAAAACATTCTGTACATATTCTTTATAAAGGGTTTCATACATTTCCACCCTTTCCAGAGTAGCATTCTTTTCCATATCGTGGAAATGGAAGCTGCCTATATGTGCCAGTCCGGCAAAAGCATTCATTCTGTGGAAGCCAAATAAAACACCTTCATCAACAGATTTCTGTTGGAAGAACTCTCCCTCCATTGTAAACGCTGTATCTGGCGCGTTCCAGCTGGAAGTTACAAAATATTTTTTCCCATGCATTAGCCCTCCGGTTCCGTAATTAATTTGCGGATTTGTACGGGAGCGACCGTCACTTTCATAAATACCATTTTTATGTCCGGCAGTAAATACCTCATCTATATAAAATTTCAGTCTGTTGGGTACCTGGAACCACCAAACCGGAAAATGATAAACGATAACATCTGCCCATTTAAAGTTTTCAGCCTCATCCATAGGATCAAACTCATCGTTAACATTACTTACCCTTACTTTAAAGCCTTCTTTTTCTAAAACTTCTTTTGTCCATCCTGTAATTGATTTATTAAAAGCGCCGCCTGAATGTGCAAAAGTCTGTCCTCCGTTGATGATAAAAATATTTTCCATTTCTAACTGTTTTTTTTTGATGTTACAAATTTCTGACAGAAAAATCAATTATAAAAATAATTTAATTTATAACCTTGTATCATAATTATAATACATTTAAAATAATAAAACTTTTAAGATTAGAATGACACATATTTAAAAATGAGAAAGCCGAAAGACAATTCTTCCGGCTTTTTATTATTTTTTTTAAAGATCTATGTTATAACACTTTTAATTCGAGGCTTATTTTATTTCCAAAGAACTTTCTTGAAATTTTCTCGAAATTCTTAGTAATATCTGATAAATAAAAATGATAAGAAGGTATATGATTTTGCTCATTAAGCAAATGATATTTATCCAGAATTATTTTCAGCTGATTAGCAACTATATTCGGAGAGTCGATAACCCTTACTCTGTTTCCGTAGTATTGCTTGATTTCGTCCAGCAGCAAAGGATAGTGGGTACATCCCAGTATAAGTGTCTCTATATTTTTCAGCTTATTATTACTCAGGTAATTATAGATAATAGCATGAGTAATAGGATGATTTTTGAAACCTTCTTCTATTGCAGGAACCAGTAACGGAGTTGCCAGTTCATCTACTTTGATAAATTTATTGTGCTTTCTGATACTCTTTCGGTAAAGTCCCGAATTAACCGTTGCTTTTGTAGCAATAACACCTACATTGGTATGGATTTCATATGCTACTTTTTCTGCTACAGGATTAATCACATCAATCACCGGAACTCTGCCCGCCACAAGCTCTAAGACTTCTTTCAGTGCATTAGCCGTTGCAGTATTACAGGCTATAACAATAGCTTTACAATTTTGCTCCAGCAAAAAGTTGGTAATTTTGGTAGAATATTCTACGATAGCTTCCTTCGATTTTTCACCATAAGGAAGGTGTTTAGTATCTCCGAAATAGATCAAATCTTCATTCGGAAGCAGCCTTTTAATTTCTTTAGCCACAGTAAGCCCACCTACCCCGGAGTCGAAGACACCTATTGGCTGGTTTGGAGAAAGTCCCTGTATATTTACTTTATTCAAAGTTTTCATCTAAAATTGGGCCTGCAAGTTACAAAAATTAGAAGGTTTAATTAAGATTTCGTACCGATTATTCTTCATAAAATTCAACTCCGGCAACCGTAGACTGCTGACCCTCCGTAAGCTCTTTTGGAACGAGTTTTATCAACTTGGCCGTAACCGGTTTATCAAAATTTATTCTCGTCCACACAGGATTGGCTTTTATATTAGAAAATTCTCCCTCTTTCAGTAATTTCCAACGTGAATTACCATCACTGGTATAAACAGCATATTTCGTAATCATACCATCAGTTTTACCATCCTGTCTAGGTAAATATCCTAAACCTGTAATATTCCGGCCGTCAATATTAAAAATCAGAGACTCGCTCTTTGGAATTGATACAAATGTATTGGAGTTTTCATTCAGAATAACCTGATCTATTCTGGCCATTCCGGTAGGAATCTTTATCTTTTTAGCTTCTGTTATATGATCAAATGAAAAAGCCTCTTTATATTCTTTATACAATCCGAAGTCACTTAGTGTAATTGCTACAGGTGCATAAATATGAACCCTGAGATCTGTAAGGCTAACTGGTTTATCCAACTTTATCAGGCGGTTTGCACCAATACTGGTTGCTTTACCCAATGTTTCCCATTTTCCGTTAACCAAGCCTTCTATTCTCACACTGTCTATACGCTGTCCCAGTTTAATATTTTCTCTTAAACGAATAATATCGAATGTTGACTGTTTTGTCAATTTAATATCCAGCTGTGCCTGCGTTACGCCGTCATTTGTTGCCCAGTAGCTATAGCGGTCTTTGTCCAGAATAAACTGTGTCCCGAATTTTTTCAGATTTTGACCTCTTACATCAGATGCCTTAATACTCGCCCGTTCTGCAAAATTAGTTTTAAACGTTTCTGCTATTTTTACCCCAAAGGCCTTTAGGGATTTCACATCATTATCATGAAGGGTTCCTGAAGGCATAGGCGATAATCCCAAATTCATATCAGCCCCTCTCCCAACAGACTTCATATAAATATCAAACAACTGATCCGGTGTTTTTACTTTAGCATCCTGATCTTTATGGTAAAACCATCCTGGTCGTAAAGGTACATCACACTCTGCAGGAATCCAGTATTTACCATTCCGGTCTCCGGTTCCTGCATTTGTATAAACCGCAGCTCCCGGCACAGGTTTCTTTCCGTCTAATCCTATGGGCGTAAATGTTGCCCATGATGTTTCTGCTGCATATCCATGTTCATTCCCTACCCATCTCATATCTGGCCCTATATCCGAAAATATAACAGCCTCTGGTTGCAGCTTTCTTACTATAGGCCAGGTTTTCTCTGTCCATTGATAATATGTAGTACGATCAATAGTTCTCTTCTCATTACGTCCGCCATAGTAACCATCTCCTCCGTTTGCTCCGTCGTGCCACGAAGTAAACAATGGTCCGTAATTAGTCATAAGTTCTGTTAGTTGTGCCCTGTAAGCATCTGCATAGGCTGGTGTTCCATACCTCACATCATTTCGGTCCCACGCAGACAGGTAAACACCAAATTTGAGATGTGCATTTTTAGAAGCCTGCATAAAATCCTTTACCATATCTCCTTTTCCTCCTTTCCATGGAGAAGAGGCTATGCTATAAGATGTTGTTTTCGTAGGCCAGAGACAAAAACCATCATGATGTTTTGCTACTGTAATCAATCCTTTTAATCCGGCAGATGCAGCAGCTCTGGCAATCTGATTCGCATCGAATGAAGCGGGATTAAAAATTTCCGGTGAAGCATCTCCGAATCCCCATTCTTTATTCTGAAAAGTTGTAGGTGTAAAATGTATTAATGCATAGGTTCCCATCTCATGCCATCTCAGTTGCCTTTCCGAAGGAATAGCTCCGTAAGGTTTCAGCTCCTGAGCAAGGAGAAAAGGTGCACTCATTAAAAGAGCCACATGTACTATTTTTTTCATGGTAAAGTTTTTAGTTCTTGCAGCCTTTGGCAGCAAAGGTTATTTCTTCAAAAATAAGGAACATTTTTGAATGTCAGAATAATACATTCAGGAACCTGAACTATACCAAAAAAAGATCGGAAGCAATACCATCGGCTAAAAACCAATGCTTCTCAGGAATTTTGAGGTAACCTGAATCTTCAACAATCAATCCTTCTTCTTTCTTGGCACTCAGAAGATAAAGGAACTCTTCCTGAATATCTTTTTCAAAAGTCGAATGTATTTTAGCCATGTCAACTCCCCATATTGTGCGAAGTCCAATCATAACCAGTTCGTTCAGTTGGTCTTTAGGAGAAAGCTGTTCTTCTTCAAAGTTTCTCGTATTTTCAGCAAGACCCTTTATGTACAAAGCATTATTAGCGATATTCCAAGAACGTATATTCCCGCCGTTGTAAGAGTGGGCGGAAGGCCCAAACCCTAAATAAGGCTGTCCTTTCCAATACGCAGAATTATGCTTGGAATAAAAACCTTCTTTCGCAAAATTGGATATTTCGTAATGAATGAATCCATATTCTTTTAGAAACTCCGACATGTAGTAAAACTCTTCATTCTGAACTTCTTCATTCGGAGCTTTCACAACTTTATCTTTTATCCATTTTGCAAGAGCAGTCTTAGGTTCAACAGTCAGTGCATAGGAAGAAATATGCGGTATCTGTAATGCTATTGCTTTTCGGAGATTTTCTTTCCATATTGGCATGGACGACGAGCCATAAATAAGGTCAATACTTATATTCTCAAGTCCAACATCCTGTGCTCTTTTAATAGAATCTTCTGCTTCCCCAGAAGTATGCGCGCGATTCATAAGCTTCAGATCATCTTCAAAAAAAGATTGTGTTCCAATACTTAGTCTGTTAACACCACTTTTGGAAAGCTCCTTCAGAAAGGAAGCATTCAGATCATCGGGATTAGCTTCTAAAGTAATTTCTATTTCAGAATCGAAATCATAATATTGTGCACTCTTATCCAGTAAAGCTTTTATTTCATCAACTGAAAGCAATGAAGGAGTACCTCCACCAAGATAAAGTGTTTTAATATGCTTATCAGGAAGTTCATGATGTCTGGAATCTATTTCCTTATGAATAGCCTTCATCATATCATCCTTCAGATTTAGCGAAGTTGAGAAATGAAAGTTACAATAACTGCATTTTTGTTTGCAGAAAGGTATATGGAAATAAAGCATAGCCTGTATATATAATTATCCGTTGTTGGACAGATAATTTCGCCATTTTTCAACTGCCGTACTCATATCTTCCGGCATAGGACTTTCAAAGAACATTTCTTTTTTAGTCGTCGGATGTATAAAACCTAAGGTATGAGCATGTAAAGCATGACGTGGTAAAACCTCGAAAATATTCTGAACAAACTGTTTGTATTTTGGAAGGTTTATTCCTCTCAGTATAGTATGTCCTTCATAACGTTCGTCATTAAACAAAGTATGTCCTATATGCTTAAAATGCGCTCTGATCTGATGTGTTCTCCCGGTTTCCAGCTTACACTGTACCCAGGTCATATAGCGGAAACGTTCCAATACCTTGTAATGGGTTACAGCATGTTTTCCATGGCTGCCGTCTTCATACACGGCCATCTGCATACGGTTTTTAAGATGTCTTCCGATATGTCCTTTGATCGTACCTTCATCTTCATCTACATTACCCCATACAAAAGCCCAATACAAACGTTTTGTTGTTCTGTCGAAAAATTGTTTTGCCAGAAAGCTTAGTGCATATTCGTTCTTAGCAATTACCAACAATCCGGAAGTATCTTTATCTATACGGTGGACAAGACCTACGCGGTCCAAGTCCGATTTATCTCCGTTTTGTTCAAAATGATATGCCAATGCATTGACAAGAGTTCCGCTCCAGTTTCCAAATCCCGGATGCACTACCATTCCTGGCTCCTTGTCTACTACAACAAGATCATCATCTTCATAAATAATATTAACCGGAATATTTTCAGGAATAATAACGTTCTCTCTTGGTGGATGTGCCAACAGAACGCTTATTTCATCGCCTGGTTTTACTCTGTAGTTTTGTTTAACAGACATACCGTTAACCACTACATTACCGGCACGACAAGTTTGCGAAATTTTATTTCTTGTGGAATTCTGTCTGAATAACAGCAGATATTTATCTATACGCAGGGGTTCCTGCTTTTTATCGACAACTAAATTAAGATGCTCGTAAAGACCTCCGGTTTCATCTGATATCTCTATATCATTAACATCATCAAAAAGGTCTTCATTTTCTTCTTCTGTCATTATTCAATAATTACCTTTTTCTTTTCTTTTGGTTTATCAGCAGGTTTATGTTCTTCAGACTTAGGCTTCTGCTCTGTTTTCGTAACCGTTTTTTTATCCGTTACTTCTTTTTTCTCAGGTACCACTGTCTTAGGCGCATCCGTTTTTGGTTTTTCCACAGGTTTTGGTTTCACCGGACGTGGCGGCGGTGGAGTATCAAAATCATCGAAATTAGTATCTCCCGGGTCTACTTGCGGAATAAGATTATGGCGATAAATATTATCCAGTTCATTAATCTTTGCATGCATTTCTGCCGGAGTTTTCTTACTTGCCCACAGGTCTACCTGTACACCCTGATCGGAAATACTTCCGGCAGCAGGGTTCTGATAGAATACAATCATTGAAGGATCAGACACAGACTGGTCATATTCATCATAGAATAAACCACTTTCAAAATAATTCTGCTTAATGATTTCTTTAGCTTCTTGTAATGTTCTTCCTACGATATTGGGTACTGGTACATTTCTTTTAGGCCCTTGACCTACTACTACATCTATAACTGAGAAACGAGGTACAAAATCACCTGGCTTCACCTGTGCTCCGTTGTACATTAAACGTATTACAGCATCTTTAGCAATACTTGGCTCATACAAAGTATCTCCAACTTTTAACCCTACAAGAGTAAGTTTGTCAAAAGCTCTGTATTTATACGTATCTATAACCTCCGGGATAACAACTTTAGCCCAGGTTTTAGGATTTATATATACTTTAATTGGTCTTCCGTCTTTCACACGTGAACCTGGCAACGGATCTACTTTTAATACCTGAGATGGTTTAAATTTAGGATCAAATTTAAGGCTGTCTAACTGATAAGCCACCCCTGCATTATCCAATACTTCGATGGCCTTTTGTGCTGACATGTTGATAACATTAGGCACTTCAATTTCTTTACCGTGATTGGTATGGAAATCTAACCAGCGAAAAGTTAACCAGACTAAACCAACGAAAACAACGATGGCTAAAAGGATATTAAGTAATACTTTCCAATTGAAAAGTGATTTTAGCATAAGGCAATTCTTAAAAATAGTAACGCAAATATATAAATTATTCAGCTAAACTTTATCGCAATATTTTTTTAGCTAAATTTGCCCTAATACATACCTTTTTATTTAATCGAATGGCAAAAAAAAATGTGGCCGTAGTAATGGGCGGCTATTCCGACGAATATGTAGTATCCCTGAAAAGCGGACAGCTTATTTTTGATGAACTAGACAGAGACCTGTACAATGTCTATAAAGTTCACATCCTGAAAGACGGATGGTTTTTAATTACTGATAACAACGAAAAATTTCCGATCAATAAAGGTGACTTTTCTGTTGACCTAAACGGAGAACAGCTAAAATTTGAAGTATGCTTCAATATTATCCACGGTACTCCGGGAGAAAATGGAATATTACAGGCATACTGGGATGCGGTTGGACAAAAGTATACAGGATGCAACTTTTATCAAAGTGCACTAACCTTTAACAAAAAAGATACACTTGCTGTATTGTCAAAATATGGAGTCCCTTCTGCAAAAAGTATTTACATCCGAAAGGGAGAAGATATTAATCATGATGAAATTATCAGTACACTGGGACTACCTCTTTTTGTAAAACCTAACCAATCAGGATCATCATTGGGAATTTCAAAAGTAAAAGAAACTTCAGAACTTCAGAATGCTATTGAAATTGCGTTTAAAGAAGATGACGAAATTTTAATAGAAAGTTTCCTTAACGGAACAGAAGTGTCGGTTGGTGTATTAGATTATAAAGGAGAAACAATTGTTCTGGGAATTACTGAAATTGTTCCGAAGAACGAATTTTTCGATTATGAAGCAAAATATAATGGTGCTTCAGAAGAAATTACACCGGCAAGACTAGATGACGCTACCAGATTAAAAGTAGAAGAAATTTCCAAGAGAGCTTATGATTCATTAGGCATGAGTGGTTTCTCCAGAAGTGAGTTTATTATCATGGATGGTACACCATATATGCTGGAAATGAATACAAATCCAGGGTTCTCACCAGCCAGTATCTTACCTCAACAGGCAAAAATATATGGTATTTCCATTAAAGATTTATGTGGAAATGAAGTAGAAAAAGCCTTCGAAAAAAAATAAAATCATGAAAAAATCATTAGCTTCTTTGTTATTAATACCAGCTTTTGCATTTGCTCAGAATAGCTATGAAACTTTAAAGCTTAATATTCCAAAGAATACATTGGAACCTAAATCGGTTCGTTTTTCAAATGATGCTATTTTTTTAGATGGGCAAAAATGCTTCAATTATGTTATAAAACATAATGTAATAATCGCTAATCAAAAAATACCAAATTATTTCGAGATTAGTTCCTTAGAAGATGTTGTATTATTTTCCGGAAGCATCAAAAAAAATGATTCTGGTAATTTTGAAAGCTCAATTGATTTTCTTCCAATCAATAAACTTAATTATAGTAATTCAAAAATTATTGGAAGGAATGCCCTGATTTTAAATTTATCTTCTAATCAAGTTCTAAATAATAACTGTAGTCTTAACCTTGATAACCTAAGGCTATTTTACGAAAAATCAAACGAAAATAACTAAGACATGAAAATCGCGGTATTTCCGGGGTCTTTTGATCCGATAACATTAGGTCATTACGATATTATTGAAAGAGCAGCACCTCTTTTTGACAAACTGATTATTGCCATTGGCCAAAATTCACAGAAGAAGTATATGTTCTCTCCTGAAAAAAGGATGGAATTCATTCAGAATTCTGTTGCCGAATTCCCAAATGTAGAAGTTGATTTCTTCGAGGGGCTAACTGTTGATTATTGTTTTAAGAAAAATGCTCAGTATATTATCCGCGGATTAAGAAATCCTGCTGATTTTGAATTTGAAAAAGCAATTGCCCATACCAACAGAACGCTAGCTCACAAAAAACTGGAAACAGTATTTTTGCTGACTTCCTCTGGAAAATCATTTATCAGCAGTAGTATCGTCCGCGAGATTATTACCCATGGCGGAGAATATGAACTATTAGTTCCTAATGCTGTAAGAGTTTAGAAATAAAAAATGAGTAATAGGTAATATATGCACGAACAACTCAATTTCGTCATCGAAATTCTCGGTACGATTTCCTTTGCGATGTCAGGATCTTTTGCTGCAATGCAAAGGAGATTCGATCCTTTTGGCGTCGTTATTATTGCATTTATTACATCTGTAGGAGGTGGTACAGTCCGGGATCTATTGTTAGATGTTCCCGTTTTCTGGATGCATGATCTTACTATGTGTTCTGTAATATTTATTACCGCTATTTTTTCAATGATTTTTAAATCTATTGAAAAGAATTTTCAGGTGACACTCTTTATTTTCGACTCCTTTGGACTTGGTCTTTTCACTATTATAGGACTTCAGAAAGGACTTAATGCAAACCTTCACCCCATGATATGTATTGTTTTAGGTACAATTACAGGATGCTTTGGTGGTATTATCCGGGATATTCTTCTGAATAAAATTCCATTAATCTTTCGTAAAGAAATTTATGCAACAGCATGTATTATAGGAGGCTCAGCATTTCTATTGCTGGCGAAATTCACGACCCTTACCTATTCATTTGTACAGGTTCTGACTATTTTGCTAATTGTAGCCATACGAACTCTGGCAGTAAAATATCATTGGGAAATGCCCAAGTTTTATGTCGGAAAAGAAAATTCTGAAATGTAAAATTAAATCAATAAAAAAAGCCACTTTTCAGTGGCTTTATATTTTTAGAAATGTTTTCCTCTTTGGCGCATATGTGGGTTATGCATATGTTTCTGCATATTCGGCATCTTCAATTGCTCTCTCATCATTTTGATCTGATCTCCCATCATATCTGAAGTGTCTAATCTCTTTGCCTCATCCATAAGGATTTTAGCTTCTTGTTTTCTGCCTTTTTGCATTGCTGCAGCTGCAAGATTAAGAGTTGCCAGTGCGCGGTCATGTTTCATATTCAGCCCATACTCCAATGCTTTTTTCATGTAAGGCTCTAGTTTTGCCGGATTATCCTGCGCTGTAGTTAGCCCGGTTAAGTAGTGGTAATAACCATACTGGCTTTTATGAAGCTGAGACTGATAGTTTTTAATATTTGAAAGCCATTGTGCTGCTTTGGCAAAGTTTTGTTTTCTTAATTGCCAGAATGCCAACAGAATGTATTCATTTTTAAAAAATAATAGAATTGGTATTGCAGATAAAACGATAACAATCACTCCCCACATGACATTTCTGTTAAATATCAGATAAATTCCGGCAGCGATTATTAAACCTGCAATAAGAAATTTTATGTACTTATTCATCTTTAAATTTTGAAGTGCAAAGATAAGAATTTTAAACAGGAAATTTATTCAGATGCGTTTACCTGTGTTCCTTTCTCTTCTTTTTTTATTCTTTCGAAAGTCTGAAAACAGAAATCAAATGCATTTTTATCATCTTTTTCAATACATTCTTCCTGAACAATTCGCCATTGTTTTTCATTAATTTCCGGGAAGAACACATCTGCATCAAATGTTCCGTCCACTCGCGTTAGCTCAATGCTATCAGCAACTTCCATACATTGCTTATAAATATCTCCACCGCCAATTACGAAAACTTTTTCGTCAATCTTTTTAGCATGTTTCAATGCTTCTTTCAATGTATTTACGATAAGAATACCTTCTTCAAACCAATCAGTTTTTCTCGTAACAACAATATTGGTACGGTTAGGTAAAGCTTTCCCTATAGAATCATAGGTTTTACGTCCCATTATAACAGGATGTCCGTTTGTAATTTCTTTGAAGTGTTTCAAATCTTTCGGAAGGTGCCATAACAGCTGGTTTCCTTTCCCGATTTCGTTATTTTTTCCTACTGCAACTACTATTGTTATCATTATTGAGGTTTGTTTTACAAATTTAGCACAAAAATTGTATTTTTGATTGAAACAAATTTTAAACATTAAAAAGATAAACTATGAAAAATAAAGGATGTATGAGTGCTGGTGTTATCGCCATTGTACTTATAGTTATTGTAGCGATTATTGGTTTCTGGGGTGTAGGAAAATACAACTCACTGGTAACCAAAGACCAAAATGTACAGAGTAAATGGTCTAATATCGAAACTGTTTACCAAAAACGAGCAAACCTTATCCCTAATTTGGAAAGAACAGTAAAGTCTTATTCCAAATTCGAGCAAGAAACATTAACAAAAGTTGTAGAGGCTCGTTCTAAAGCAACATCTGTTACAATAGATCCTACTAACATGACAGAAGCTGACATTGCAAAATTCCAAGCAGCTCAGGGAGAATTAAGTGGAGCACTAAGTCGTTTAATGGCTGTTGTAGAATCTTATCCTAACCTGAAAGCAGATCAGCAGTACATTAACTTCCAGGCAGAATATACTGCTATAGAAAATAGTATCAGAATGGAAACTGTTAACTATAACGATGCTGCTAAAGAATACAATACATACAGAAATCAGTTCCCTACAAATGTGGTAGCTAACTTTACCAACTTTAAAGAAAAACCATACTTTAAGGCTGATGCTGGTGCTAGCAAAGCTCCGGATGTTTTTAAAGGAGAATAATTATGACAACTGACTTCTTAACTAATACAGAAATGGCTTCCCTTGTGGAAGCCATTCAGAAAGCAGAGGAACATTCTTCAGGAGAAATACGTGTCCATATTGATACCCATTCCGAAAAGGATCTGGCAAAGGAAGCTATTGATGCATTTCATAAACTGGAGATGCAAAAAACGCAACATCGCAATGCCGTACTTTTCTATATTAGTTTTGAACAAAAGTATCTGACAATTATTGGGGATAAAGGAATTCATGAAAAAGTGCAGCAGCACTTCTGGGATCAGCTTCATGATGAAATTACCAAAAAATTTGCACAAAAACTTTACTTCCAGGGACTAAGAGATGCTCTCTTAAAAACAGGAACAGAATTGAAAAAACATTTTCCTGCAGATCAGGAAAACAAAAACGAACTCCCTAATGAGATCAGCTTCTCTTAAGTTATTTTTCACCTATATCTTTATAGGTTTCTACAGCTTACTTTCGGCTCAGAATATTCTGCCAAAGCCAGATATTCTTTATCCTGTATATGATAAAGTGGGACTGCTTACCCAGCAGGAAAAAGATGCGCTGAACAATAAACTTATAAAGTTTGCTGATTCAACTTCCACAGAAATAGAAGTAATTATTCTGCCCAACACCAGTGGTGAAGATGTAAACTACCTGGCCGCTCTCTATGGTGAAAAATGGAAAATTGGACAAAAAGGTGTTAATAATGGTGTTGTCTTTCTTATTGCTACGGAAGACCGTACAATGTCCATACAGCAAGGACGTGCTGTAGAGCAATATATTACAGCATCTACAGCCAAACAAATACTGGATTATCTTGTTACACCTTCTTTCAAACAAGGACAATGGTATAATGGTATAGACAGAGGGACTTCCGCTATTATGGAAGCTGTTCAGGGGAAATTTAAACCCCAGAAAAAAGCTCCGGAAGAAAAAAGAGGCAATTCTTCCTCTTTCCTTATTCTTATTTTTATCATTATCATTGTTATTATCGTCATGAGCCAGGGCGGTAAAGGTGGTGGAGGGAGATATGACGACGACGATGTTACACTTTCCCGCAGAGGACGCAGTATATTCCCTGGTGGTATATTCTTCCCTGGCGGATTCGGCGGTGGTGGAGGTTCCTTTGGAGGAGGTTCTTCCGGTGGCGGTGGATTCGGTGGATTTGGTGGTGGCGGTTCTTTTGGTGGTGGCGGAGCCAGCGGTGGCTGGTAATACTATAACCCTCGCTGAATTCCCATTGCTTTTCTAGCTGATTTTCAGTAAATTTACCAGAAATGTACAACATTGGATAAAACACTGGTAATATTTGCTCATCCTTATTTTGAATATTCTAAAGCTAATATCAGGCTTATTGAAGCATATCAGAACATTGAGAATATTACTTTCCGGGATCTTTATGAGGAGTATCCCGATTTCAATATTGCTGCATTTAAAGAGAGAAAAAGATTGATGGTGTATGATACTATTATATTTCATTTCCCGATGATCTGGTTTGGCATGCCTCCTTTACTGAAATTATGGATAGATGAAGTATTTGATATGAAGTGGCTATCTGACTCGGACACAAGTCCTGTAAAAGGAAAAAAAGCTTATATTGTTTTGACTACGGGAGGTTCTCAGAATGCCTATACATCTGACGGGATATATGGAAATCCGGCCGAAGATTATATCAAAACACTTACCCAAAGTCTAAAGATTAATCATATGTCTGTAGAGGATATTATTATAATTTATAATTCGGATCAGCTTTCAGATCATGAATTAGATCATCAGTGTAGAAACATCAGAAAATTAGCATTAAACACGTGAGCGAACAAATATTCACCAATACACTTATATTTTTAGGAGCAGCTATTATCATGGTTCCTCTTGTAAGAAAATTGGGATTTAGTTCGGTTATTGGTTATATATTAGGTGGCATTATTATTGGCCCCTTCGTGCTTAAGCTTACAGGAAATGCAGATGATGTAATGCATGCCACCGAATTTGGTGTCGTAATGCTTCTGTTTATTGTAGGTCTGGAACTGGAACCTAAAAAATTCTGGTCTATGCGCCGGACCATACTTGGATTGGGAGGTATGCAGATGCTGGCAACAACAGCATTTTTATTTCTCATATTCTTCTGGACCGGATGGTATTATAAGATAGCTATTACAATGGCATTGTGTTTTGCGTTATCTTCTACCGCTATCGTTCTGCAAACACTAAAGGAGAAAAACTTATTTAATACTGCTGCGGGCGAAGCTTCTTTCTCAATTCTTTTATTACAGGACATCGCAGTTATACCGATTTTAGCCTTTCTTCCCTGGATCGCTAATCCGGATATGGATCAGGTGAATCATTCGGCGTTGCTTATCAACATGCTTCCCAATTGGATGAAACCTTTTTCCGTACTCATTGGCGTAGGGATCCTTATTATATTGGGTCGTTATATTTTTGTGCCTTTTCTCCGTTATGTTTCTTCTTCAGGAATGAATGAACTTCTCACCGCTACTTCCTTATTTTTAGTCGTTGGTGTTTCACATTTAATGACATTAATTGGGCTTTCTCCTGCATTAGGAGCATTCTTAGCAGGTGTAATGCTTGCCAATTCCGAGTTCAGACACGAACTGGAAAGTAACATAAATCCATTTCGGGGGCTTTTACTCGCCGTATTCTTTGTTAGTGTTGGATCCACGATTAACTTTAATGTTATAAAGGATGATCCTTTATTCATATTTTCTGTTGTTGCCATTATACTTATTGTAAAGTTTGCAGTACTCTTTTGTATTGGAAAGGTCTTTAAAATGAGTATGGAGCAAAATCTTTTAATGTCTCTCGGTTTGTCTCAGGTAGGAGAATTTGCACTTGTACTCCTTAGCTTCTCCACCAAACTTTATCTGATCAATGAGGAGCTTAATTCCCAGTTGATGGCTGTGGTTGCCATCACTATGTGTATTACACCTATATTACTATTAATTAATGAAAAGCTTATAGATCCTTATTTTAATGTAAAAGTGAGTGAAGATCCCCATAAAAATGACGGAATGTTTGGTGAAAACAAAATTATCATCGTAGGATACGGCCACTTCGGAAGCACTGTAGGCCGGCTTTTAAAAGTCAACGGCTTTCAGGCTACTATTCTGGATCATGACTCGGACAGAGTAAGCATGTTAAGAGATAACGGGCTGAAGGTTTTTTATGGTGATGCTACCCGAACAGAACTACTAAGAGTTGCCGGTGCCGAAAAGGCTAAAATATTAGTTTTATGTCTTGACAGCCCTGAAGACAATTATACAATTATCCAGATTGCGAGAAAACAATTTCCACATCTTAAAATCTTTGTCCGCGCAAGAAATAGACTTGACAATTATGACTTTCTGAATAAAGGTGTTGAGAATATTTACCGCGAGACATTAGGAACGGCTGTAAACATGGGGGTAGATATCCTTCAGGCCGCAGGTATGCGTCGATATGCAGCACGTAGAATAGGACACCGTTTCGAAATTATTGATAAATTATCTACACGCCGTCTGGCCAAAGAAAGATTAAAAGAATCTCCAACCTTCACCATCAAGGAAGCCCTAGAACGTGAAGCAGAATTGCTGAAGGATGATAATATATCTTTCGATGACCAGCACTGGGTAGATATAGAAAGTTAACGGATTGTTACGCTTCCGCTACTGCTTTCACTTTTATTAATGGATGGATTACCACTTTTATAGATAACCACATCTCCACTGGAAGAGGCACTGGCGTTAGCTTCTTTAACTACTGAAACCAAGACATCACCAGAGCTGGATGCCTCTACACGGGCCTTCTCTGCCTGAACATCTTTTGCGTTAATTGTTGCAGAAGAAGATGCACTTGCACTAAAATCTTTTACTTTTCCTTTTACAAGAATATCACCGGAGGAAGATGCTCCCAGAATAGCATTTACAGCCCATATATTTCCTTTATAAGAACCACTACTATTAGACTTAATGTCCATGCTATTCGCTTCAAAGTCTCCTTCCAGGCTACCGCTACTGGATGTAGCAATGCTCATTTTATCCTGAGTAAATTTATCTTTAACAATAACATCTGCAGAAGAATTAGCTTTGATACTGTTAAAATCTTTAGCAAAAATCTTAACTTTCACATTTTTGGTAGACAGATTAATTCTGAAACCACTTTTGTAATGTATATGCAAATCTCCACCGTTATTTTCTACCAGTATCAAATCCTGAAGATCTGACGGTGCAGAAATAATTACTTTCTCTGTTCCTGATTTTATAACTTCAGCATCCAGACCGGAGCTTACTTCTATAGAATTAAAATCTCCTGAATAGGTTTTATCCGTAACGGGACCAGTCCCTTTTACATCAGTAAAACTTATTACCGCTCCCTCCCCTGATTTCACTTTAATACAGGATTGGAACACAACTAAGGCAATTGCCAGAATACTTAATTTTTTCATATCATACAGATTTAGGTTAACTTAAAAAATACGTAACTTTCGCTACATATATAATTAGACAACTGAACTATGAGAAAAGTTACATCTTTAGCATTAATTTCTTTAGGATTATTTGCTACAGGACAATCTAAACAACAAAAAACGATGAACCAAAGCCATAATACATCCAAAGTTACTAACAATTCTGTTTCGTCACAGAACCCTTTGCTTCGCAAAAGTACTTTACAATATCAGGCTCCTGAATTTGATAAAATTAAAGACGAAAATTTCAAGCCGGCGTTCGATTATGGAATTAAGGAACAATTAAAAGAGATTGATGCTATTGCTAACAACGCTGAAGCTCCAACTTTTAAAAACACAATACTGGCTTTAGAAACCAGTGGCCGCGATTTCGCAAGAGCTGTATTGGTTTTCTCTAATCTTAACAGCGCCAACACTAACCCCACCCTACAAAAATTAGATGAGGAGTACGCTCCGATATTTGCAGCACATGCTGATAAAATTTACCTAAACACTAAGCTTTATAACAGGGTAAAAAAAGTATACGATCAGCGTAATAGCCTGAATTTGGATCCGGAAAGTTTACGTTTGGTAGAAGTATTTGAACAAAAGTTTGAAATTGCCGGAGCTAATCTTTCTGATGCTAAGAAACAAGAGCTAAAACAAATCAATGGGCAATTAGCAACACTTTCTTCTGCATTTAACAATAAGCTTTTAGCAGCAAGAAAAGCAGGCGCTCTTATTGTATCCGATGTTAAAGAACTGGATGGTCTTTCTCAGGATGAAATTGCAGCAGCAGCTCAGGATGCTAAAAATGCTGGTCAGGACGGAAAATATCTTTTAGCATTACAAAACACAACGCAGCAACCTTTATTACAAAACCTGAAAAACAGAGCTACAAGAGAAAAATTGTTTAAAGCTGCCTGGACAAGAGCAGAAAAAGGTGATGAAAATGATACAAGAGCTACCTTAGAAAAAATTGCAGCTTTAAGACTTAAAAAAGCACAACTATTGGGCAAAAAAAGTTTCTCAGAGTGGGCATTACAGGATCAGATGGCTAAAACTCCGGAAGCAGCTATGGATCTGCTGGCAAAACTTGCAGCACCTGCTGTAAAAAAAGCAAAAGAAGAAGCTTCGGAGATACAACAACTAATTGATAAGCAAAACGGAGGATTCAAACTAGAGCCTTGGGACTGGAACTTCTATGCGGAGCAGGTAAGAAAAGCGAAATATGACTTAGATGAAAATCAGATTAAACCATATTTTGAAGTAACCACTGTATTAGAAAAGGGTGTTTTTTATGCAGCAGAAAAACTTTACGGATTAAAATTTAAAGAAAGAAAAGATCTTCCTGTATACCATCCGGATGTTGTAGCTTATGAAGTATTCGACAGAGACGGAAAATCCATTGCAATCTATTATTTGGATTTTTATACGCGCGATAACAAAAACGGAGGAGCGTGGATGAGCAATTTTGTAGAGCAATCTCATGTACTGGGACAAAAACCGGTTATTGTTAATGTCTTCAATTACCAGAAACCCGCTCCCGGAAAATCTTCGCTTATCAGCTATGATGATGTGACAACTATGTTCCACGAGTTTGGACACAGTATCCATGGTATGTTTGCTGATCAGAAATACACAACACTATCCGGAACCAATGTACCTCGTGATTTTGTAGAATTCCCATCTCAAATCAATGAACACTGGGCTTTGGAGCCATCAGTATTAAAAAATTATGCAGTTCATTATCAGACTAAACAACCTATTCCACAGGAGTTAGTAGATAAACTAAAAAAATCTAAAACCTTTAATGAAGGCTATGCTGTAACTGAATTATTAGCAGCTGCAACATTAGATATGGCTTGGCATAGCATTACATCTGAAAGTCAATTGAAGCCTGCAAATGATTTTGAAACTGAAGCATTAAAAAAATATGGTTTGCTGGTTAATGAAGTTCCTACGAGGTATCACTCTCCATACTTTTTACATATCTGGAGTAATGGATATGCATCAGGTTACTATGCTTATATGTGGTCGGAGATGTTAGACTTCAATGCATATGACTGGATCGAAAAACATGGCGGACTAACCCGTGAAAATGGTGATCGTTTTCGTAAATATATTCTTTCTGTAGGTAACAGTGTTGATCTGAATAAAACTTTCAAGGAGTTTAATGAAAAAGCACCAACTATTGATCCTTTACTAGAAGGCAGAGGGTTAAAATAAAAATAAAAAAGGCTTCCAAATTGGAAGCCCTTTTTATTTCTTTTCTTTATCCTTAATCTCAGATTTTTATTTCAAGATCTGGATATCTGATTCTTTAATATTATAGTATTTAACTACTGCATTATAGTCTTGATAGTTCACAGGCGAAGTCCCAACATTTCCTTTAGTACTTGCTTGTGCAGATGCAGACATATTACCTGGTACAATAACTGCTCTGAATCTCTGATTCTGTAAAACAGGAGCTACATAGCTTTCAGGATTATCTTTATTAAAAGTACCTCCGGCAAAGAATGTTACTCCACTTACACGAAAATTAAAATCAAAATCAATTTGTCTGCTAGTAGTTCCATCTGCACTAAATGCATAATATGTTCTTGGAATTAACTGCCAAACATTTTGTCCGTTTGAAACACTTTCCAATCTGTAAATAAATACATTATCCCCTGTTGGGATATTTTTTTGAAATGGTACAGATACCTGATATCCATTCCCTTTAGAAAAAGAAACAGTTGTCTCAGTTACCAAAGCAATTGTATCCTGATCGTTTACAACTTGCGTATCATTATTCCTGTCGCAAGAAACAGCCGTTAAAGTTGCTCCTGCCAAAAGTAGAGCCGAGATATAAGTTTTCATATTTAATATGTTTAGAATTAAATCTGAATAAACAAGTTGTATGCCATTTTTTACATTAAAATTATCTCTTGTCATTATCACTATTAAATAAATGTTAATTAAAAAAATTATACTACATTAATAAATACATTAAATAAATCTAACAATACACATAAATACAAATCAATTAACCATATAAATTAGATCATTTTCAAATAAATGAAATAATTATTGTTTTTTTCATTAATATTGTGCAGTTAATTAAATGTTAATACTAAAACCATGAAGCAATTAAATGTGAAAATTCCTTTTTCAATAGGTGTTTTTTGTTTTTTGCTGGGAACTACTGGTCATGTAGAAGCTCAGAAAGTAAAGAAAGATTCATCTAAAACAAAGGAGATTCAGGAGGTTGTTGTAACAGCTCTCGGAATCAAAAGAGAACAAAGAAAGTTAGGTTATGCTATCACCAAAGTTGATAGTAAAGATATTACACAGGCTGGTGTAGTTAATCCAATGGAAGCACTTCAGGGTAAGTTACCTGGTGTAGAGATTATTGCCGGTGCTGGTGGCCCACAATCTAGTGCGAGAATTCAAATACGTGGAAATACTTCATTAGGAAAAAATAATCAGCCCTTAATTGTAGTCGATGGTGTTATTATCGATAACAGTGTTACGGGAGCTGATGAATGGGGATCTGGTTATGATTTTGGAAATGAAATGAAAAATCTGAACTCTGATGTTTTCGAATCAGTTTCTGTATTGAGAGGTGCAGCAGCTTCTGCTCTTTATGGATCTCGTGCTGCTAACGGAGTAATTGTTATTACCACTAAAAAAGGAAAAGGTAGAAATGGTATTGGTGTTAAAATCAATTCTTCCTTAACAACCCAACATGTCTATGCCGGACCAAAATTTCAAAATGAATATGGAGCAGGCGTAGGATCTGAATTCCAAACGGATAGCAATGGACAACGTTTTATTGATCCAAATACTTTTTTTTACAGCTATGGACCTAAATATGATGGTAAACCTGTAAGAGATGTTGATGGGCGAACAGTGATGTGGAACCCTCAACCAGATAATTACAAAAATATCTATCAGGTAGGATTTGATCGGAAGAACTCAGTAGAACTTTCAGGTGGAAATGACAAATCAACATTCCTTCTAAGTTATACCAATCAAGAGGCGGATGGTATTCTACCACGTAACAAATTCACCAGAAATGCATATTACCTACGTGCTACTCATGAATTCAGCAAATATTTACAAGTAGATGCCAGCTTAAACTACAATAGATCTTTTGGCCAGAACCCAGTTCCACAAGGAGGTAATGACAGTCCATTATTTAGTTATATATATGGGGTTCCTCGTAGTTTTGATGCTGCTTATTGGAGAGATAATTATTTGGATCCGATAAATGGAGGAATAAAAAGAGATGGAGCTGACCCTTACGATATGGCGAGCAAATATTTCAATCTCTTTCAAAATACGAGAACTCAAAAAGAAAATAACTACATTGGACGGTTAGAATTAAAATCACAATTAACAGATTGGTTAAACTTAACTGTTAGTGGTAATTTCAACAATTACAACTTCGTCAATGAGTCCAAGATATTGGGTGACAACCCTGGATTTGCTGGTGGAGGGTATAGCATTTTAGAAGGTACAAAAGAACAATATAATGTTAAGTTTTTATTCAATGGTAATTTTAAGCTTACTGAAAATCTTACATTAAATGCTTCATTAGGGGGAGAAGATTTTAGATCCAGATATAAATCCACAAGACAATGGACAAATGGAGGTCTAAATACTCCTAGATTATTCTTAATTCAAAATTCTGTAGATCCTGCTGGTAATGAAGTTTCTTATACTGATAATGAGCAGTCTCCAAAAAGAATTCAATCTATTTATGCATTTGCTAACTTTGCCTGGAAAAATCAACTTTTTGTAGATATCACAGGGCGTAATGACTGGTCATCGACACTAGCTTATCCCGATGGACATGGGAAAATAAGTTATTTCTACCCATCTTTTGTAGGAAACTGGAGCTTTTCCAATTCATTCAAGTTACCTGAATGGATTAGTTTTGGTAGTTTAAGAGGTAGTTTATCTTGGGTAGGTAGAGATACTTCACCGTATAATACCAGTTCAGGATTCTATTATAGGCCAGACCCATCAGCATATAACTCTCCAAACGGACCCCGTATTCCACTAGTGGGATTCAATAGTAATGCTCTTGCTAATGCTAATTTAAAAAATGAATTAACAAGATCAATCGAACTTGGATTGAATATGGCATTTTTAAATAACAGGTTAGACTTTGATGTCTCCTTTTATAAAACCAATACTACAAATCAATTACTAACCTTATCCTTACCTCAGGAATCTGGTGTAAGCTCACAGCAAATTAATGCCGGAAATCTACAAAACCAAGGTATTGAAGTTATCGTAAATGCTGTTCCTATTAAATCTAATAACTTTAGATGGGATACAACTCTTACATTCTCAAAAAATAAAGATAAGCTTATTGATTTATATCCTGGGGTGAATGAATACGTATTAGATTGGGGAATGGGTAGAGATGTAAAAAGTGTAGCTATCCCGGGGCAACAATATGGGCAAATACAAACAAATTATGCCTATGCCAGATATCAAGCTTTGGATGCCAATGGTAATAAAATTGATGATCCAAGAAATGGGATGAAAGTATTAAAACCTTCAGGTTACTATCTACGTTCAAATTCTTATCAAAACCAAGGCTATGTAACTGTAGGTAATCTAACTCCGGATTTCTTAACCAGTTTTAGAAATAGTTTCAGATACAAAAATTTATCTTTAAGTGTATTGATTGATGCAAGAGTTGGAGGAGATATTCTTTCTGCAACCTATAACTATGGTGTTCAATTTGGTAATTTACCATCTACACTACAATACAGAGATGAAGCCAGAGGAGGAATCAAATATACAGATGCTAATGGTATCACTCAGTATGGAATGATCCCGGACGGAGTGTATGGTCAAAACACCAAAATTAATGATAAGACAGGAACTACAAGGGATGTAAGCGGAATGACTTATAAAGAAGTATATGAAAAAGGATGGGTAGATCCTGTTCGAACAGATTTATACTACAGAAACTTAGCATCTTGGGGAAATGGAATTCGTGAAAATGCTATTTTCGAGAATACCTGGGTAGCACTACGTGAAGTAAGACTAACTTATTCATTCAAACCTGATATGATCAGACCACTTGGTTTGAATACATTAAATGCTTCAATTATAGGAAGAAACCTGGCTTATATCTATAATAAACTTCCGGATGGTATTAACCCTGAAGGAAGATATTCTAACAAAGCAGGAAACTTTGCAGAATATGGAGGTTCTCCAATGTCAAGATACATAGGATTTAATTTAGATTTTTCTTTCTAAAAACTATTTAACTTAAAATTTCAAAAATGAAAAAGATATTAATATTAGTTATATCACTTTATTTATTCAATTCTTGTACAAGTGATTATGCTGAAATAAATACAAATCCACTGGACAAAGTAACTGCTACTCCCGAGGAGCTCTTACCATTGGCCATTAAAAAAGGATACGATGCCAGTTATGAATATTATTATGACTTTTATCGTAGGATTATGCCGTGGACTCAAACTTTAGTTCCTGTCACTGGTAATGTTTCTGAGTTTATGGATGATGGCTCAAACATGAATCAAAGAAAGGATGTATTTTATGGAGATCATGGAGGATTATTAACAGATATTCTTCACCAAATAGAATTAATGCCAGCTGCCCAGCAAGCTAAATATGTTAACATTAAAAGTATTGCTACCATCCTAAAAGTTTATTATGCATGGTATGTGACAGATGTGAATGGAAGCATGGCATATACAGAAGCATTTCAGGCTCGTTATGGAGGTACCTTAACTCCCAAATATGAAACCCAGGAACAGTTATATGATATTTTTGATAAGCAACTAAACGATGTATACACTTCCATAGAAGGAGCTGATCAATCCATACAAGTAAAACCTGGAAATAAAGATTTGTTTTTTGATGGTAACATAACAAAATGGAAAAAGGTTGCCAATTCATTAAGGCTAAAAATTGCCTCAAGGTTAATGAAAAGAAATCCGGCTAAGCTTACTACTATTGCTTCTCAGGTATTATCGAGAGAGCAAATTAACAGTACTGATGAGGATTTCTCTCTGCGTTCTAAAAGATTTACGGAACATGGTAATTTTAACCCCGAAGGTATGTCTGCTCCAAAGCCTATGGTAGACTTCATGAATGCTAATAGTGATCCAAGAAGGCCAATATTTTTTCAACAAAATGATTATTCTCAAGAAAATATTAATAAGCTTGTTGCTGCCGGTAAAATGAAGGCTGCTACCGAATCTCAAAGATTTGTAGGAGGCCCTACCAGTCCAGATATGGTTAGTGTTAATAAGAGTCGTTATTACACTTCTGCAAGAAGATTATTAGATGGTGTAAATTATGATACAATATCAAAGTTACAATACAGAATTTGGCAGCCGGAATACAGAACAGGTACAGGGAATGCTATATTTCCTATCCTGACTTTTGCTGATTACTCTTTGTTGAAAGCCGAATTGGTACAAAGAGGTATTATTGCTGGTAATGCTCAGTCATTATATGAACAAGGAATTAAAGCATCCATTCAAACATATAATAATATTGCTAAAGAGGCCGCAGTAGATAAATATGTTCCAACTACAGATTCAGAAATTACTGCCTATATCAATGCTTCCCAAATAAAGTTTGATGCATCAAAAGCTCTTGAACAGATTATTATTCAGGAATATTTAAATTACTTCAAACAACCTAATGAGATTTGGGCACTTATTAAAAGAACAGGGTTACCAAACACTTCTACAGCGCTTAAACTAGAAACACTTTCTCGTGATGGTGGTATTCCATTAACAATGCCTAGAAGAATTGTACTCCCTACTCCGTCAAGAGACAACCTAAACTTCCAAAATCAACAATCAGCTCTTGATCAAATGAAACAAGATCCTGATTTTGGAGCTAGTGAGAATGATATTCAAGGACGTATCTGGTGGGATAAGAAATAAGTAGTCTTGCAATACAAACTTAGACAAATAAAAAAAACGACCTGATATCAGGTCGTTTTTTATTATTAGTAATATGAAATTACTGCTTTTTGGCCCACCACATAGGGGTGAATACATTATCAGTTCCACCTAAAAGAGATGTTGCATGTGTATATCCTTTAGGGTCAGAATTTCTAAATGCACTAGGGTATTTCAATCGCTGAGGGAAGAAATTAACCTGATTTGTCATATAGTTTCCTGAGTTTAATGCTGGTAAGTTTGGTAATGGATTCTCAATCGCGGGATTTTCAAAGAAAGGCAATCCTAATCTTCTCTGATCACTCCAAGATTCAAGCGGTAACCATGGCATATTAGCCAGATACTTCTGAGTGATAATTTTGGTTAGCTTATCATTCTTAAATGCTCCGTTTTTATAAATTGTATTTACCGGATAATTAACATTCACGGATACCAATGTATTGGTATTCGGATCCATATACTTCATCGTATGAGTAGACCCTGGTTCGGTTGTATGACTATAGCTAACAGAAGTACCATCTCTGTTGTATTCTGTGGAGGCTATATATTGTCCATAGAATCCAGAAACTTCATTATAAGTAAAGCTATCCTGAATACCTTTATTATATGCTGCCTCGTCTGACATTGGTGTTGCCCAGCCTTTTAACGCTGCCTCTGCAATTAAGAAATAAGACTCCCAACTTGCAAAGAAAATTCTTGAATTAGCGCTTTTTCTATACTGACTACCTAGGCCAGGAGATCTTCCTACTAAACCTCTAAGACCATTCCTTTGTCCCTTTACTCCCCAATCTCCAATTGCAAATGCATTCCAAGTATTCACTGTACTAATTGTTTTCTTGGTTCCATCAGCAAATGTTAATTCTCCAAAATTAGTTTTTGCGTCATTGGTATAAGTAGGATATAAAGAATAGTTAGGACTATTAAAATCTCCCGGAATAAAGAATGTTTTATAAGCTCTTGGATCTATTTTATTTGGTAAACCATCCATCCAGTAACCAGCTGAAGGATCATTGGTTTTAGATGAGAACTGCTGATCATACTTTACACCAATATAATCTTCATCTTTAATAGCATTCTGTTTATCTGCTCCCAACTGGTCTGCAGATTTTATACCTCCTAATCCAACATACATATTATTAAGTGTAGCAGACAACAACTGAGAATTCCATTCTCTGGACATAACACCAGCTAAAGGATTCCAACCATTATTTTCAGCCACTTTAAAATTCTGATCACTACTAATGATATACATATTGGTAGCAACAGCCGCCTCAAATTCTGATTTTGCCTTTGCAGGATCTACTTCAGACATACGCATTGCCAATCTCATTCTCATGGAATTTGCATATCTGATCCATTTATTCCAGTCATATTTATATGCCAAATCAAATTTCTCGTCCGGTTTAGGTTTATTTGCATCAATTTTTGCAGCAGCATCTTTTAATTCAGCCAACATAAAATAATAGGCATCCTTTTGCGAATTAAACTCAGGATTTTTTGACTGGAATGCTTCAATAGGTACTGCTCCATAAATATCAGACATTTCACTCATCAAATAAGCTCTCCATATCCTTGCTACCTGAATCAAATTATCATTATATGGTGCCGCAATACCCTTTGCTGCTTTTTCATTTCCAACCTGAATCGCAGTATTAGCATTATTCAACCATTCTGAAACATATCTCCAGTATTCAGATGACCAATCATCATTATCTGTACCTCCAGCAATACCAGTAGTAAAGTGTTGTCTTGCTGCTGTTTTCCATATAAGTACAAAAGCTCTTTCAGCAATATTCGGGTCTTGTTGTGCTCCCAAAATTGAATTATGAAGAAAGAATTCAGGCTGTACCTGATTTGCATCCGGAGAATAAGGATCTACATTAATCTTATCAAAATCACTACAGTTTGTTAAAAACAATGCTGATGCAATGATTGAGGGTAATATATATTTTTTCATTTTTATTGTAATAAAGAATTAGAAGCCTAGTGTTAGGTTAAAGAAATAAGATCTACTCGTAGGCAATGCAAAGTTTTCAAAACCAACTGCATTAGAGCTTAGTGCAAAAACAGATTCTGGGTCTACACCTTTAGCTTTGCTATAAATCATCCATACATTGTTTGCAGAAACAGAAACTTTTGCGCTCTTAATTACAGAATTTTCAAACATAGATTTTGGAAAATTATACGAAATCTGTACATTTCTCAGACGTACATTGGTCGCATCATAAATATTCTGTTCTGTAACACCAAAATTAGGAGAACTAAGAGAACCTACAGCATTCCAATATCTCTGTTGTGTAGTTTCTGTAGTATTTGTTTTATAACCACTACCATCTGCTACAACACCATCTACAACAAAATTATCTCTTTTGCCTCCTGGAGCTGTAATTTCAGCTAATCCTGATCTTTGTAATGCAGCCTGAGTTCCAGAGAAGAACTTCCCACCAAATCTACCATCTATCTGGAATGATAACCCAAAGTTTTTATACGAGAAACTGTTCGTTAATCCAACCAGAGCTCTTGGCGTCTGATCTCCTAAATAAAACATTCCTTCTTCTGCCAATGGTAGCCCGTTTCCATCTAAAATCATTTTACCATTGTATTGACTATTAGGATCATTTACTCTCTTAAACTTAGATCCAAAGATAGCACCATATCTTGCTCCAACTTGAGCATTGATTAATACATTGTCAAATCCTCCCAATTTATACATAGTCAGATCCTCATACAATGCATTAACCGTGTTCTTGTTCTGTGAATAATTAGCATTTAGGTTCCAAACGAAACTTCCATTGTTAATAATGTCAGAATTTACCATAATCTCAAAACCTTTATTTTGAATCTCTCCTGCATTAATTTTTCTGGAGTCATATCCTGATAAAGGATTCATCGGTAAATTAATCAGTTGATTTTCTGATCTTGTATTATAGTAACTAAAGTCAATTGAAACTCTGTTAAAAAGCTTAATATCTGCACCAACCTCAAATGTTTTTAATAATTCATTTTTCAGATTAGGATCATATAATGTTTTCTTTCTACTTGTAATAACATTACCATAAGGGTCTCTACCTACAACATAGGTATTATATAGTTCATAAGCTTCCAAAGAATTACCTGTAACAGCATAAGAAGCTCTTACTTTTGCGAATGAAAGAATCTTTGATTTGCCTCCGCCTAACTTATTAATCATATCTGTTACTACTAATGAAGTACTGATAGATGGATAAAAATAAGATCTGTTTTCAACAGTAAGTGTCGATGACCAGTCATTTCTAGCTGTTGCATTGATAAACCAGTAACCATCATAGTTAATTTCGGCTGCAGCAAATACAGAGTTAATTTTTTTATTTAATTTGACAGGATTAATAGACGGATTCCCCTCAGCATTATTAATGTCAAAGTAATTTGGCATCGCTAATTTAGGAGCTGAAAGGTAAGTAGCATCTGTTTTGGTTTCCATCATTTGCCCATAAACAGATAAGCTAGCACCCCATTTTCCAACAATATTATCTTTCTTAGCTGTTAAGCTTGCTATATAATTATTCTCATAGAATTTCTCCTGACTTACATTATAAGAATTATTCATCTTAGATCCTGCCCATGTCTTTGATTCTGCATTTAGAGAATAGAAGTCAGTTCCTACTCTTACATCAGCACTTAACCAATCATTAAACTGATATTTTAAATAACCACTCATGATGAAACGGTCTTTTTTATCTTCATTCAGTCTGTTATATGCTGACCAATAAGGGTTAACTCCATTCGAAGTAATCCATCTGGAATTTACACCATTCTCCATCTGACCATCTCTGTAGCTTCTGATATCAATATTTCTTGGCATTAAAAGTATATCAGGATATAGGTTACCACCATCAGCCATACCACTTATCGGTCTGTTATTAGCTCTTGCACTAATGTATTGGAACTTAAAATCTGAAGTCCATCTTTTATTTTCACCGAAGACTGAACTTACTTTAGCCATGAAATTCCATCTTTCATATTTAGAATTTGGAATCTGACTATTACTATTAAGGTATGTCGCAGAAGTATATAAATTTGTTCCCGGCCCTAAATTTTCCTGAAAAGTTAAGCTATGTTGAACATTGCTTCCAACTTTGAAAAAGTTATTAAGGTTATCATAAACCTCGCCTTTTATAGGAGCTCCCCAGCTGCTGGTATCCTGACTTCCTGCAGGGTAGTCACCACCATCTGTACCTCTTCCGTAAGAGCTTTGCAAATCAGGCTTAATAAACATACTTTCAAAGCCCATACTTGTAGAATAAGTAATTCCTACTCCTCCTTTTTTCTTACCTGTTTTGGTTGTAATTAAGATAACACCGTTACCAGCTCTTGAACCATATAATGCAGATGCAGCACCACCTTTTAAGACAGAGATACTCTCAATGTCTTCCGGGTTAATATCGCTTAAGCCATTCCCCATATCCATATCGGGAATCCACATATCATTGTTCTTATCCTGAGAATTGCTTCTACTTTTATTACCTGCAGCATTACTCATTGGAACACCATCAACAACAATCAGTGGCTGGTTATCTCCTCTTAAGGAGTTAAATCCTCTAAGATTAATTTTAGAAGAAGAAGCTGGCCCGTTATTACCCTTAATAATCTGAAGACCCGCTACTTTACCTACCAAAGCGTTTGTAACGTTAACTTCCTTTGCATCTACTAAAGCCTGGCCTTTAACATCCTGGAATGAATAGCCCAAAGCTTTCTTTTCCTTTTTCACTCCATAGGCTGTAACCACAACTTCATCAATACTGGAAGTTTTAATAGAATCTTTTTTTTGTGCATAACTCATTACCGATGCTAGAAGCAAAGGCATTTGTAATAGCCCAAGTTTAATTACAACTTTTTTCATACAGTTATTTTAAATCAGACAAACATATAAAAAAAAATTAATAAAATATTAACATTACTTAAAATTCAGTTAAAACAAGAAAAAGTTATAACATTACAATATCAAAGCCAATTTATATTAATTATATGTACAAATAATTGTAAAAAAAAAGATTTTATATATCCAATAATTAGATATTACTAAAGAAATGATTAACCAAAAAGTATGGCTAGGATTAGATTAAAGTGCCAAAATTAGTTAAAAAATTATAGTATTCCTATATGCCCTATAAACTTAATAGTCTAATAAATTATGGGCATAAGTTCGTAAGGCTTATAGGTATAAGAGCTTTATAACTCTATAACCTTAAGTCATATAACTTATGTAACTATTCTATTCATTTTGTATTCAGTATTAGCTGTTTGGCGTCAAGAATAAAAAGTGACAGGTGATAAATAATGGGTAATAATTGACAAGTTATTGACAGGTATTAAAAACGAAAAAGCCTCTGCATTACTATGCAAAGGCTTTTCAAAAATAAAAACTGGCGGCGACCTACTCTCCCGCGTTAGCAGTACCATCGGCGCTGGTGGGCTTAACTTCTGTGTTCGGAATGGGAACAGGTGAGCCCCACCGCTATAACCACCCTAAAGTTTGTTATATATTTTAGAATTTAGTCAGATAGTCCTTAGTCGTTAGTTATTTCTAACTCCTAATCTCTATCTTCTAACTTCTTTTTCGGTAGTTTCAACATCACAAAGGCATAACCTTTAGCGCACTCCTTAAGTATTTTTGCAAAGCTTACTTATTGCTTTTAGCT
>NZ_QBUH01000006.1 GCF_003058195.1 Elizabethkingia sp. YR214 | reverse complement strand
TTGTAGTTAATAATAGGGTTGTAATTCTGAGCTTTAATAACTCCAAATGAAGCTATCATAATAGCTATTGCTGTAATATATTTTATAGTTTTCATATTTTTATTTTTTAAAGTTTTATTGATTAATATTCTGATTATTTTATTGTTGTAGTGAGCTTCAAGAAGATCATCTCATACAGTATGCTTCATAAGTCTTATATTTTGATTATTTATCTAATAACTTCTTGAATCAAAGATCATTGCTGGTGACGCCAAAACTTGACGTATTAAAAAAAGTTTTAGCTTTTTGTTTTTTTGAAAGGATAGTAATAAGAATAGTTTGAGATTCAGTTATAAGGGCTAGCTTCTAAAATCTAACCTCTAGTTTCTGACTTCTAATTAAAGAGAGGGCAGGTGATGAAAGCACCAACCTGCTTCTTTCTCTCTTAATTTTAATATTTTGTACCTCGTAATTCTAACTTCCGACTTCGTATTTAATTCTTATATCGGTACTGATACTCTTTCAGTAAGTTTCCGTTTACATCTTTTACGGATTCCAGTCTGTTAGCTGAATCATACTTGTAGATCTCCCATACTCCTGAAGGCGGGGTAATACTGGTTACACCAATCAGTGGGTTATAAGTATAAGTAGTGATCTGATAAGTGGATAATGCAGTATTGTTTCTGAAAAGATCCAAAGCTCCGATTAAAGCCTGTTCAGACTGATCAGTTCCTTGTGTATTATCTGCATCCGAAGCGGCAATAATAGCAGATACATAAGCAGAAACCTGGTTGTAAGCAGCACCTTCGATTTTC
Organism: Elizabethkingia sp. YR214; assembly: GCF_003058195.1. GTDB lineage: Bacteria > Bacteroidota > Bacteroidia > Flavobacteriales > Weeksellaceae > Elizabethkingia. Next base: position 316,603 of record NZ_QBUH01000006.1, on the reverse strand, counting down.
GCAATAGGTTGTGTCTGACCATAACCCCAGATAACCGTTACAGGCTTTCCTTTTACTGAGTACTGAAGAATATTTCCTTTGTTGTCATACAGATCATAGGTTAACTCGGTTTGTGCTTTTGTAGCATCTTCCGGATTTTGAAGATCAAAACCTAATACTGAAACAGGTAATGCTAATCCTGAGGTTCTGGCATTGGCATCAGCCTGACTGGTTGGATATAAAATCTCTGATTTAGAAATTGTTTTTCCCGGATCATTATCATTTTGTTTCTGGGTAACGCTTGTCTGAAGCGGAATTCCAATCATATTTTTATCAATAAGGTACTGATTGCCTTTTTCATGGGCGTATTGATAAGTAGTAGTACTACTTGTATCACCGAAATTAATACGTTGCAATAGTAAATTACCATTATTCTTATATTCATATGAATCTACAGCTGTAGTTTTTCCATTACTATAAATTTCCTCTGTATTTATCGTTTCAGTTTTGATAAAATTCTGAACAAGCGGGGTTATATAATAATAGTATTTGGGGTAGCAATTTCCATTATTTTTATTTAAAAAAATAGGAGAATCATTCACATAAATTTTAAGAGCTTGAGCACTTATAAATGTTAAATTATTACTAATATCCTTATATTGGATTTTTTTTGACAAAATTGATTTACCACTCTCATATGTTGTTTCTAAAACAGGTAGACCACTAAGTGGGTTTTTAACTATTGGAAACCACGGGTAGCTTTTATTCTCAAAGTTATGAAAACTATATGTTTTACTACCTTTTGTTTTGGTTGGCATTTGGATATCAATATCCTCCTCAGTCACATTACTATAGGTAACCAAATTATTGTAATCTTCACCAGAAATAGTATAATATTCAGCTTCATGAACACGCTGATAACCTGTTCGATTATCGTTCTCTGTGCTGAAATTCTGTTTTATATCAAATCTATTGTTTAATACTCCCCCCTGATATTTATAATTTATCTTTTTTAATAAACTCGAATTTGGATCATAATTTTCTACACTTTTAATTCTTACTCCAACTTGTGATGCGATTTGAGCAGTAGGAGGAAGGAAATACTCTAAATTCGATATGACCCCTGCCAAATGATATACATCAGATGGATCATACATATTATTATTGATATTGAGTATCAGTTTGTACTTTCCTGAAGGTAAGTTTAGAGTTTCATTCCACCTTGCATAATTTGAAGATTCAAATGCACTACTTAGAATTGTGTTTAAATCCCATATTTTATATAAATTGTCAGTATTATTCTCAACCTTATATAATTTTATAGAGGCATTATTATTAAGCATTTCATAATATGTGTATGCTTTTGTAGCTAATGGTGAATTTGGTATTCCTCTGAAAATTTCATTATTAATTTTAACTTCTGTGGTATTATTTATAGTAAATTCATACGTATTATTTTTTGGTTTACTTCCCCCATCCCCATTATTATTAAGATTTATATTTTTTCTTGAGGATGAAACTTCAAATTGAGTAGGGATAAATTGATTTTCAAATGTATTTGGCTCATAATAAAATGATGTGTACCCCCCTGTTGGATATTTAATTTTATTTAGTAGATAAATATCTCCAAATGTGTTATCTGAGAATCTGTTATTGGAGTTCTCTTTATAACTGCTAATAATAGGAGTTAATGGTTTTATGAAGCCTACCGCTGTAAAGTAATCTAAATCTGGTACTAGTGACTTTCCTAGAGAATTATTGAAAAACCCCCATAAATCTTTTGAAAAAGATAGTTTACTTGGTAAAGCACGTTGAGTATTATATTCAAAATTGTGTGTCCTTGTTGATGAGGTATCTATTGTTCCGTCTGATTTATAAAATATTTCATTCAAACTATCTAGTTTTAACCTTTTCCCAAATGCGTTTTTATTATTTGACAAATAAATTGGATTATCTTTAGGCATACCTAAAGTCTCATCATATGCAAAATAACTCTGTCCAAAAGAGTATGATTTAATCTTTTTTCCAGAATTTGTGCTAATATCAATAGAACTTAATTTTTTTACTTTTTTATCAGATGATAGAAAATCTTCTCGATCATCCAAATTAAACGTAATAATACAATCCTCTGTAGTAATCCTTTTTAATATTTTTATATCACTCTTATAATTGTTAAAAGAAGGATTACTGTAACTAAAATCAACTCCTCCTAAGAAATCATAATTCTGATAATCTAATAAATTAAAATTTTGAGTATAATAAATATTATTATAAATAGCATCCTGATATTCAAATGATATCTTTTTCCCTGAAGGAGTAATAATATCTGTCAATTTGTAGCTGTAATTATTATACTGTTCCATAGCCTGATTTCCATTATAATAAATGACCTCTTCAGCACCAAAATAATAAATAAAACCATCAGAAGTGGTTGCCTTTATTGTTCTATATGGTTGAAATATAATTTCAAATTTTACTTCTTCTTTTTTGTTTAATTGTACGACTTCTTTAGTGTCTGGGTTAATGTAAAAGTCTCCAGAATGTCCTAAAAAATTAAAATTATAAATATCTGGTTGTCCCCCACCTTCTTCTAATCTTAATAATGCACTTTGAGGATCTTGAGGTTCTATTTGATAACCGGGAGGGTCTTCAGCACATGACACATTAACACCATTTCCAATATTGGTACTTATATTGATATTTTTTGTTCCTATTTGTTTGTCTACTTTTTGTTGTCCCAAAGGTGGAAGATTTTTAAATCTATCATAAAGAATATTATATTCTGAAGTTGTAATCTTATCTAAAGATTCATGTTGATCATTTCTTCCTCGCACTTCTTGAGTAATTTGCCCTTCTGGGGAGAGATTCCACCCCAACCCTACCCATGTTGATTGATCTGATAGTCTAATTCCGGAACTACTATAATTCAAACTGATTGGTATTTCAATTCCTGATTCCTTTATTGTATATATAGGAATTGAAGGCTGTATATTTCCTGTAAAATAACCAATAGGGATAGCACCATATCTCATTAATGAAGTCACCTCAGGAGAGGTGGGTATATTAGGTGTATTATAATTAGGTTTTAACTGTGCATTTACTACTATACAAGCAAATGTCAACATTATTGTTATATTTTTTTTCATTTTTTTATATTTAATATTAATAAATCAGTGATATACTTGCTAATATTTACGGAGGCTCCTTGTTGTAATATTTCATTAGACTCATAACATTTTGTTTTTGATATTTTCCTTTCTGGGACAAAGGTCATCCGCCGTGGCGTCAAAACTTGTCGTATTATATTTTTGTTTTAAAAATTTTCAAAGAATTTGAAATATTGGGATGAGGGCCCCCAGGCATACCGGATTTTCGGTATGCTAAAAAGTTTGTAAATAATTAAAGGATCTTATAGAGAGGGAATCCGAAATGTTTTATTTTTTAATCACTTTAATTTCATCTCGCAATTCCTGAATTTCCTTTTGCTGCTGACGCAATAATTCAGACTGCTCTTTATTCAGTTTGTTTTGCTCAATAGAATAAAGCGTCAGTTCTTCAATTTTCTGTAAAAGTAATTTCTGACTTTCTCCAAGTGATAAACCATTTTCGGTGACTTCTTTGGTATTTGGGATATTGGGTAAATGTCCCTTTTCATGGATATGCTGTTCAACCTCATCCAGTGTTGGAAGTTTATAATCTTTCTCGAATACAAAATCAGCCCATCCGGCCATATCTACTTTTACTTCCTTGGCATGCACTGTTCCGTTTACATCTAGTTTATTTTGTGGATCAATCACCCCGATTCCAACATTATCATTATAATATACACTATGTTTTCTGATCCCAGATAAAGGATTAGTATAGATGGTACTTATAGTGGAAAGATTCAGGTTTGTGTTTCCCTGAGTATGATGGGTTAGTCTTATATTATAAGGATTTCCATTAGAGGAAGTATGATAAATAGTTAGTTTATACTGATTTATAACGGTATCCCATACAATATCGCCTATGTAAATATTATTGAGTATAGTGCCTGCTGCTTCTACTACTCTGGAGGTAGGAGGGTACCACTTATCATTATTGGGGTTTATGCCGATCTGAAATAATTTTTTAACTATCCCTGTACTATTTTGATTTGCATAAGATCCTGTTATATCAACTTCGATCCAGCCATTGATAAAGTTGTTTCCCAATAATATGTCTACAGCTTGGTTGGATTGTTGATGAGGGAAGTTGACACCAAAATCTTTTTGCTGGAATGTTTGTGCATTCAATGAAACTGTAAAAAGTAAAAAAAATATGTATATGCTATTTCTCATGATTATTAATTTTTTTGGTTATTGTTTTCGATATTTTGAAGGCGCTCTTCCAGCATTTTATTCAACTGGATTTGCTGACGAAGTAATTCCGATTGTTCTTTATTCAGTTTGTTTTGCTCAATAGAATAAAGCGTCAGTTCTTCAATTTTCTGTAAAAGTTTAATCTGAAAATCGCCGATGTTTATACCTTCTTTCTGCATTTCCGCTGCAGAAGCTATTTCAGGTAAATGTTTCTTTTCTTTAATGTGTTTTTCCACACTTTCCAGATCGGGAAGTTGATACGAATCTTCAAAAACAAAATCAGCTGTTGGGGTAGTGGTAACTTTAATTTCCTTGGCTTCGAGTTTGCCATACATGGCAATGTCTCCATTGTCATTGAGTTTAAGCTTAGCACTATTATTATTACCATCCAATGAGTAAGTCCAAAATTGTAAAGAGTTGCCATAGTTTCCCGTCATATTATAAATTCTCCATACATAGGCATTTGAACCAATTTTAGTCGAGTTATGTATATCTATAGTTCCGCCCTCATCATTAGCAATAGAACTTCGGATTATCCCTGAAACATCAAGTTTTGTAGATGGACTGGCTGTTCCAATCCCAACCTTGCTGTCCTGATTAATAGTCATCATTTCTTTTAGACTTGTAGCACCAGTACCATCATTGACAAAAAATGAGAGCTTTGAGCCATGTGTGTCATATGATTGCTCAGTAGCGGCTATTCTTGCTTTTGGCCAGTTGGCATAGCCTAAGAAATCAATTTTTGGATATAATGGATTTTCTTGCTTTGCGCTGGTTTTATCTGTGGTTAATGAAAGAGTGGCTCCATTGGGTGATGCAATTTCTAAATTAGTTGATGGATTAGTGGTGCCAATACCAACGTTTCCATTAGAATTAGTAGTTAACAATTGCTTCCATCCTTCCCATTGTCCTTCCGGAAGGCCGGCTCTATAGAAAATACCTCCGTTGTTGAAATTAAGTTGATGATGTTTATCTCCACTATTATCCCCCCAAGGAGCAATAGTTAGCATTCCGGAATATAAACCTTCTCCCGGGACACCTACAGTACTTCTGTATTTGAAATCTCCTTGTATTTGATGTCGGTATTCAGAAGGTGGACTATCTGTGCTTCGGGTATCATGTATAGCAATTCCAGAAGCTAACTGGGCAAAGTAAAAACCGGGAAGTGTGAGTAGTAGTGTACTTAGTTTTTTCATAATATTTTATTTTTAAGGTTAGTAATTGATTTTTTGTAATTGTTCTTTAGGACGAGTTGTGGTCCTCAGTCCTCAGTTGTCAACCAACAGGACAAAGATCCTGGCTCATGGCGACAGAACTTGACGCATTAAAAAAAGTTTCTTGCTTTTTTTGTTTTTGGGAAAATTGCCTGATTTATCAGAGCATAGAGCTAAGGTTAGCCAGTTACCGAGAGTAAAGTGTAATTTTCAACTCATCGATAACCGACAACCATTAGTCATTATCCGGCTTTATTCCGGATAAGTTTCTGTACAATCTGATTTAGCATTTCTTTGTTTTCGTCGATGTAAGCCAGACCTGCCTGAATAAGATTTTCAATATTTTCTTCCCTTACATTGTCCATAGATGGAGACGCGTTTTTCAGAGAAGGATTGATTCGGTAGTAGTTTTTCTGATTGCGGCTTCCAAGTGTCTGAAACATTTGGGAAAGCTGATAATCTACAGTTTCCGCATTGGCAGAAAGAAGAATGTCAATTAAAGGTCCTATCCATGCCAGTTTTCCTGCATTTTCCATTTTCTTGAATGGATAAGATTTAGCTTCGGATCCTGTTCCGATGGAAATAATCATCATATCATTTACTGTAGGATAATCTGGCTTTTGATCGGTTTTAAAAATTTGACCGAATGGCATTTTTCGGGCTTCGGCATAAGCACATAAAGCCGGATTGTTGGCATAAACGCCGCCATCAATAAGACTGAAATTCTGTCCGTATTGAGACTGAATTCTTGCCGGGCTAAAATATGTAGGAGCCGCAGAAGTAGCACGGCAGATATCCTTCACCAGAAAGTTATCTGTACTAATACCAGCATCGGCAGAGTTAAAAAGCTTTGCCCTTCTGTTTTCTATATCATAACTGGTAATGAGACAAGGTTTTATCAGCTCTTTTAATTCTAGTTTTCCGAAAAAGTCATTGAGATTTTTTTCCAATGCTTCCTGCGAGATCTTTTCATTAAACAATCCAAAAGGGTTGATAAGACGTTTAAAAAAAGAAACCTGAAAGATATCTTCTCCTCTTTCTGAATACAGTTCCAACCCTTTCTGTATGGAATATCGTGCTTTCCGGTTTTCATCCGGATACAGCATAATCGATGTAATCAGTCCGCCGGTGCTGCTGCCGGCTACCAGATCGAAATAATCGCCCAGTTTATTCTGGGAGTTGTCTTGCTTTTGAAGCTGTTCCTCGATATATCTGAGGATAATACAGGAGATAATTCCCCTTATGCCTCCCCCGTCAAGGGAGAGGATACAAATCTTTTTCATAATGTTTTGTTTGATGTTTGTTCTAAAAATTGGTGTATGAAACGCTGTCTGGTTTCATGAGTTTAAATGCGAAGTCATTCATGAATTCGCAGAATATAATGCATGATGAAAAAATCAGTGTTTTTTCTGATCATACATTGAGTCTTTATCTGATGATAAAACTTTTTTTGTGCGGGAAGCAGGAGAGAGTCTTTGTATTTTATGCCTTAGCTATTGAATAAATTAAATAAGGATGTATCCCGATTTATCTTTAGGCATTTTAGAAAGTACTTTCCAGTCTGTGGAAATAATGCCATATCTGGTGCGGAGATTTTTCTTTTCAAAATGTGGATAATCTTTAAAAGTTTTCCAGTTGCCTCCCCATTCCCAGCCATAGCGGGTGAAAATCTTTACACATTCCTGCCAGTCGGCAACACGGTCGCCATCCCAATCCTTTGCAATATCCCAGCTCGCTGTTTTACCGTCAATAATCAAACAGATATCCACTGCCAGACCATAATTGTGAATACTTTGCCCTGGTCTTGCATTCGTTACTTTTAGTCCCGGTGTAGTTCTGCCTTGTGCATATAATTTGGCTTGTTCTGCATGAGTTCTGAGGCCTTGTGTAATTCTTATTTTTGCCCTGCCGGTCAATGCAGTATCGCAATCCCTGATAATCTGCATTACCTCCTCCCTTATTGCGGGGTGAAGTTTTCCGATGTGTGTTTGTGTAATCTTGTCCATAATTTTGGTCGTTTTGGTTATGGAGCAAATGTAATCGGGGGTGGCGTCAAAACTTGTCGCATTATATTTTATCTTTAATTTTTATAAAAAAACCCGCTGAATAATTATTCAGCGGGTTTTTAAATTAAGATAAGAGTTGATTCTAAATTGATATATAGAATATATTCTAACTCTTATAGGTTCTGATCTGAAATTTATGTTGATAAATCTCTTTCAGAATTTAACCTTGACAAGGTTGGTTATTGTATTATTTAACAGGTTTTCCGTCTTCACCAAGAAGTTCTATTTTGGCTTCATTATCTTTATCAACATATATTTTTATTCTTGGTTTTCCTTTCTGGTCTTTTATAAACAAGCCAACATCTTTGTTGAAATTTTTACCGATGAAAAGACGGTCTTCCATTAGAAGGCTGTCTGCTTTCATTTTCTTTAGAGCTAGTTTCTGCTCTTCTTTATTTTTTAGCTTATCCAGTTCGATGAATCTCTTCATTCTTTCACTGAATGTTTTTTCTTTCGGATAATCCCAGATCTGTAATCCGTATTTCCGTTCATAACTCTTAGTATTTTCCATATACTGAAGCTGCATAATCTGATCATCTCTAAACTTATCCACAGAGAATACCATTCCGGCATCTTTTTCATTCCCATCATACACCAGACCTCCACATTCGTCACCCGAAGAGTTGAAGAAAATAATCCCTGAAGATCGTTCCCTGTCCGGAAGCTTTTCGCCATTCACAATTCCCGGATGCTGGCGATGTTCATTACTAATCACCATACGCAGATCTCCCTTTTCGCTTACTACATTGATTTTCTTTACGGTTAGTTCATCGAAGTTTTCTTTTTTCTCTTTGTCTCTGAAGCCACTGAGTATGAAAATAGTAAATGCCAGTGAGCTAACTATTACATAAGTAGTTAGAAAATTTAATTTCCTTTTCATTGATTTTTCTGTCATGATACTATAGTTTAAAGATATTTATGAATAGGACGGTTTCATTGATGAAAAGTTACAGTAATCGAATAAAATCACATATAAGTGAAAAGTATCGTTGGAATTGTTTGAAGAAAAAACATGATTTTAAACATATATATTAATTTAGAATAATTTAAAATAATAAATTTGCAAAAAAATCTTGATGAAGCTTAAAACGGCAAAGCGCTGGTTCAAATGGCACAAATGGACCAGTTTAATTTGCACATTATTCCTCCTGTTACTTTGTATAACGGGATTACCTCTTATATTCCATGAAGAGATCGATGAATATTTAACAGAGCATAAAGAGGCTGTTATTCCACCCGGAACTCAGAAGATAAATCTTGATAAACTGGCGAAAATAGCTGAAGCCAAATATCCCGGGGAACATGCGCGTTATGCATTTTGGGATCAGAATGATCATCCGAATCAGGTATTATTTGATGTGGTAAAAAGTCCGGATTCACCACCTGAACAAAGTAAGTTTTTGATACTAAATGAATATACCGGAGAGGTTCTGGGACAGCCTAAAGATGAAGGTTTTATGAGTATTGTCCGACATCTTCATGTGGACCTTTTTGCAGGAATCCCCGGCAAATTGTTTCTGGGACTTATGGGGATTTTATTTGTGATTTCCATTATATCGGGTATTGTACTGTATGGGCCTATTATGAAGAATTTTGATTTCGGAATGGTACGTAAGGATAAATCCAAAAGACTGAAATGGCTGGATACGCATAACCTATTGGGAATTGTTGTAATGGCCTGGATGCTTGTAGTAGGAATAACCGGAGTAATTAATGCAATGTCCGATGTAATCGTAGGACTTTGGCAGCAAGGACAGTTAGCTGAAATGACGGCTCCATATAAAAATGAAAAACCATATACAGGTACACTAAGTTCCTTGCAGGCGGCTGTGCATACAGCAGAAGCTAAAGTTCCGGATATGAAGGTGAGCATTGTCGCTTATCCCGGTACACTGTTTACCAGCAAACACCATTATGCAGTATTTATGAAAGGCAATACGGAAGTAACATCCAGATTGCTGATGCCGGTACTTATAGATGCCAAATCAGGTAAAGTCACAGATTCGCGTGCAATGCCCTGGTATGTGAATACATTATTTCTATCTCAGCCCCTGCATTTTGGTAATTATGGAGGAATGGCATTGAAAATAATATGGAGTGTTTTCGATTTTCTAAGCATTGTTGTATTGATCACAGGTGTTTACTTGTGGATTGCCCGAAGAAAATCTGAAAAGAAACACTGGAAAAACATTTCTAAAAACTAAAACCATGAATAAGAAAATATTCAGACTCTGGGGAATGCCTGTTTTACTAGCTGTACTTTCTCTTTATGGGCTTATATCAGCTCTTATTGGGAAAGGAATCTGGGATGTACTCGCTTGCATCGTTTTGACTATCCCCATCATTATTATCGTGAAACATTATTATAAAAAATCTTAAGAAATAACTATTATAAAAATCTGAGCTTATTATGAAAAAAGTATTGTTGAATGCAGTTCTGTTATCAGGTGTTCTTGCTTATGCACAAGAAAAAGATACTATTAATGCAAAGAAAATTGATGAGGTAATCATCAATTCCTATATCAAAAAAGATAGTGATTATGTAAATAAAATGCCGCTGAAATCTATTGAAAATCCACAGGTTTATTCTTCTATAGATAAAGTAGTACTGGATAATCAGTTGATTTATACAGTCGATGATGCCCTTAGAAATGTGACCGGAGTACAAAGAATGTGGAGTGCCAATAATAGAGCAGGAGACGGAGGTGCATACGTTAACTTGAGAGGATTCATTTCTTCTAACTCTATGAGAAATGGTTTGGTTGGGCCGGTTACTACGTCTATGGACGCCATAAATTTAGAAAAAGTAGAAGTTTTAAAAGGTCCTTCTGCTACTTTATTCGGAAGTAATGTAACCTCTTATGGAGGGGTAGTGAACAGGGTTACAAAGAGACCTTTTGAAACATTAGAGGGAAGGGTTTCATTAATTGGAGGCAGTTATAATTATTACAGAGCACAGGCAGATGTAAATACGCCGCTGACAAAAGACAAAAGACTGATGTTTCGTGTAAATACGGCCTACACAACAGAAGGAACATTCCAGAACAAAAATGCCAGAAATACCTATTTTGCTTTTACACCTTCACTTCGTTATAAAATAAATGATGTTCTGGATATTAACCTGGAATATGAAGGCTTTGAAACCAGAGCAGCTCCGGAACAGGTATTTTTCTATCTTTCTCCGGCTTTAGGGAAAAATATGAAAGATGTGGAAAAACTTGGACTGGATTATAAAAATTCTTACATGGGTTCTGGTCTTTATACTACGGCAAGAGTAAGAAATTTATTTGGACAGGTAAATGTGAAAATTAATGATAATATCCGATCATCTACCAATATCAGTAATTCTTATTCTTATTCAGATGGGTTTAATCCGTATTTCTATATGGCTCCTAAATCCACGGCAACGGGAGTTGCTACAGATTCAGAATTAGGTGTTGTTAGAGCAGATCAGTCTACAATTAATAGTACAAAAAAATTCTTTCAGATCCAGCAGAATTTTAATTTCGATTATAAATTCGGCAGTATGAGAAACCGTACAGTCGCTGGATTTGACTATATGAGAACAAATGATAATCAGATGTTCGTGTTTATAGGAGTTGTCGATTGGGTACCTTTCAGAGGAGGAGATTATTCTACACTGAATGATAAAACACTTGGGGCGAAATATAATGAACTAAGAAATAGACCAGGGTATGATTTCAATGCAAATAATACATGGCCATCTTCGGGAGTTCTCAATACTTATAGTGGTTATATCTCCAATGTATTGACTCCGGTAGAAGGGCTTAATGTTTTGGCATCTGTTCGCTATGAAAGCAATCAATTCAATGGTGGGAAAAGGGGGCAGGCAGCTGTTGCAGCCTATTCGCAATCTGCATGGTCACCGAAGTTCGGATTGGTATATGAAGTTATAAAAGATCAGTTTTCTGTATTCGGAAATTATCAGAATAGTTTCAAAAGTAATGGATACTATATTTACAATAAAGCAGGTGATGTTGCGCTTTCCGATCCTGAGAAAGCTAATCAGTTTGAAGGAGGTTTAAAAGCTAATCTATTAAAAGGGAAAATAACAGCAACGTTAAGCTATTACGATATTAAAGTTAAAAATACACTAATGACTACCAGAGAACTGACCGTTGGAGGACAGGCAGTTCAGAATCAGGCCGGAAAATTAACAAGCCGTGGATTTGAAGCAGAAATTAACGCATATCTTGTTAAGGGCTTTTCATTAATAGCCGGGGTTAGTTACAATGACATGAGCTTTACAAGCGGAGAAAATGCTGGTTTCAGACCCGAGACAGCATCTTCACCCTGGTTAGCAAATTTCAATGCAAGTTATCAGTTTGTAGATGGTCAATTTAAAGGATTAGGATTTGGAATTGGCGGAAATTATGCAAGTGATAACAAAATAGTAAATACAGCACAAGGAAGTTTTATACTGCCTAAGTATTTTGTGATGAATGCTAATGCATACTACGATACCAAGAAATTCAGAATAGGTGTAAAAGTTGATAATTTTACCAATCAGCATTATTGGATTGGTTATACTACAGCCAACCCTCAGAAGCTGGCAAATGTATTGGGAAGTATTACTTATAAATTCTAAGAAGAGTTATCCGATTCAAAGATTAATAATTGTAAATATCAAAAATCCGGCTGCTATATACGGCCGGATTTTTTTAGATTTTGATATATGAATTACTGATAAGTTACTTTCAGTACAGAAGAAACCTGCGGTACTGGATAAGTGTTATCAACTTTCATAATATTTTTATCCTCAGGAGCAGGAGTACCGCCAAATAAAGCTTGCTTATTTCCCGCACCCGGATACTGATCTACACCCGTTCCGTCATCGAATAATGCAGTCTTCGCAGTTAGATCTCCTTTTGTATTTGCTGTAACTTCGCTTTCATTAGCATAGAACCAGTCATTTGAATAGCCAAACATTGTTACATAGGCAATTTTATCTCCGGGAGTTGTGGTAATATTCGCAGAAACTTTTGCACCAGGAGCTATAGGAGCACTTCCTAATATATAAACACTGACACCGGGTCTGGTTAAAGCATCTTTTAGTTTTGTAGCATCACCTTTCTGGGCAATATCTTTTAATCCCATTCCCATATCCTTTGCTCCAACCTTATATATGGGATTTGTATCTCCTTTGTAAACCACAACCAAGACAGGCGAAAGTCCTGTAATAATTCCGGTATTGCTCTTTGTTTTGGCTGCCAGAGAAGTATTGTTTCCGCTTTCAGCAATAGCTGTAATTTCAGGATTGGATTTCTCTCCGGCCTTATAGAAAGGCATTTCATTTAATAACTTTCCGCCTAATATATTGGATACAGCCCAAACACCCGGAGAGAAAGGAGTCTCATTCATGGTACCTCCCGAAGTATTGGTAATGCTAAGGGTGAATTCAGATGCTGTGTCGTCATAAGTCAGATTAAGTTTCATCAGTTTAGAGGCATCAACATTCGGAACCATCGCAATAGGGTTAGATTCCGGATTTCCGGTAATATTATCTTTGCTGCCATTATCCCAAAGTTTGATCTGTGCAGAAATATCTCCGGTTACAGGAGTTCCGTTGTCGTTATACAGCTTTATTCCAGGATTTTCAGGAGCAAAGAACCAGTCTTTGGAAGCACCATACATCGTTGTAAACATTAGTCGCTGGCCTTTTCCTGCATTGAATTTAAAGCTGATGCTTTGTCCCGGAAGTACAACTGGTAATTGTACTGTTGCGCTTCCTACTCCCCGGAAATCACCACTTTGTACAAAATCCTTGGTCTGTACTACATTTTCCACGGTGAATGTACCTTGCTGTGGCTGAGGTGTAATGTCGTTGGTACTATCGTTGCAGGAAGATAATATTCCCGCTGTACTGGCCATTAAAATGGCTGATAGAAATACTTTTTTCATAGCAGTGTTGTTTTTGGTTTGTGCTTATTTTTTTATTGGTTTTATTAATGAAAGGTATTTTCCATACCCTTGTTTTTCCATTTCACTTTTCGGAACAAATTTTAATGATGCACTGTTGATGCAGTATCTTAGGCCGCCTTTGTCCTGAGGACCATCATTGAAGACGTGGCCTAAGTGTGCATTTCCGGTTTTGCTTCTTACCTCAGTACGTTCCATTCCATGAGAATTATCTGTTTTTTCCTGAACAAGAGCCTCACTAATGGGGCGCGAAAAACTTGGCCAGCCACAACCGGATTCATATTTGTCTGTGGAAACAAACAAAGGTTCTCCGGTGGTAATGTCTACATAAATTCCTTCCCGGAACTCATTCCAGTACTGGTTTTTGAATGCCCGCTCTGTTGCATTGTGCTGGGTTACTTCATATTGCTCGGCCGTTAGCTTATTGCGTAGTGTTTTGTCATCCGGCTTCTGATAGCTATGAGGAGGATTGGCTTTTCGTGCCAATTCAAATAATCCGGGCTCTATATGGCAATAGCCGCCGGGATTTTTCCCCAGATAATCCTGATGGTAATCTTCCGCTTTATAGAAATTTTTCAGTGGCTTTACTTCTACAACAACAGGTTTTTTATAGGCTTTTGATAATTTATTAACATCAGACTGTATTGTGGATAAGTCATTTTTATTGTTGTAATAGATTCCCGTTCTGTAACGTGTACCCATATCATTTCCCTGCTTATTCATACTGGTAGGGTCTATTGTTTTGAAGTATAATTCTATTAACAGATCCAGACTGATAATATCCGGGTTGTAGGTTACCTTTACTGTTTCTGCAAATCCGGTGTCATCCGACGAAACTGTTTTATAATTGGGATTATTTATGTTTCCATTGGCGTAGCCTGTTTCAGTAGCTGTTACACCTCTTACCTGTTTAAAGAAATGTTCGGTTCCCCAGAAGCAACCTCCGGCAAAATAAATGTCAGCCGAGGGCATTTTGGGATCAACTGTTGTTTTAGCTTTTAGAGCTGGTTTGTCCTGTTTCCAGCTGATGAGTAATATAAATCCTGTTATAAGGATCAGGAAACCTATTGCTATTTTTTTCATTTTGATGTGTATATTGGGAATTGTAAAATCATAAGTCCGAATCCTAGAGAAACAAGGTCTTTCAGGATAAAAAAGTCAGTTACCGGAATTCCGTCTACAATCCTCCACGTTCCCGGAGTTGTAAACAGAAAGCTAAGGGTGGTAATGAACGTGATCAGTATTCCTGCAGAAGCAATTAATCTGAAAAAATGTCTGTAAGGAGCAAATAGAATTGCCAGCGCTGTCAGAATTTCGACAATACCGATGAGGTTGGAAACTCCCCGAATGCTGAATATATGGTATAGCCATCCCATTAACGGATGATTCTCTACTAATGGTTTTATAGCAGCGGCTTCAGTAGGAGTGAATTTGAAAATTCCTATCCATAATAAGACAAGTGCTACTCCGTAGAGTGAGATGTAATAACCAGTTAAAAAATTGCGGTTAGGTGAAGAAGGTACTTTGGTCAGCATATTCGTTGTGTTTTTTGCGGTTTATATTCCTTTTGGAACTATAGTCGGCAGAAAAACAAAATCCTGACAGCAGAAAGTAATTATTTTTTTATTTTTTTTAGTACTTCTTCTTTAAGTTGTTTATTGTCAATGGTATAAATTTCTGCTTCAGATTCTTTTTTTCTGATCATATTGCGGAGTGCCACATGAAGAAACTGTGCTTTTTTCTCATAAACCATACACCATTTGCATAAAAATAAATGAGCATTCAACTGAGTTTTTTCAGAAAAAGTCAATGGCGAATGCATCCTTTTTTCAATTAAAAAAGTTGCTTTACTGCAGGGCAGTATCAGAACATGTAATATTTTCTTTAAGGTGCTCATTTTCCTTTTCCGAACCAGTTAAATTGTAAACACTCCCGAAGCTGGAGTCGGCTGCGTTGTAATATTTTCCAATAATTAGTCGGAGAAACATTGGTTTCCTGACAAATTTCTGTTGATTTTTTTTCCTGTAGATAAGTAAGCTTTACCAATGTAAGCCATCTGTCTGGCAATTCTTCCAGACATTTTTTCAGATAGGCATTAAAGGCTTCATTATCCAACAGTGAAGTTTCATTCATATCCCATTGCAGGAGAACACCGTCGGGATCTTTCCAGAATTCATGATTGTCAAAAAAATGATCAAAGCTTACCTGTGGATTTCCTTTATACTTCTTCCTGTAGAGGTCTGTGATTTTATGGTGTAAAATTCCCATAAGCCATGTAAGCGGAGCACTTTTTTCCTGAAAACCATCCATCGCTGAATAGGCTGCGACATAAACTTCCTGAACTGCATCTTCGGCATCTTCCCGATTGGACAATAAATAGAAAGCACGGTCAAAAAGCTTCTGACCATACATATCGATCCATTCTTCCAGTTTTTTTGTCGTGTGCATTGAAATTATCGGGTTCTAAATTAGTGAAATTAGAACGGAGCATACTATTATTTACCCAGAATTTTATTTTTAATCCGGGATGTAGGCCTTTCAATAACATAGCGATAAAGAAGTCCGGTCAGGATACAACCTGCCAGACAAATGAAAAGCATCAATATTCCGGAGGTAGGGATTATAGAGCTTTCAGTGAGATTTTGAATGATATGAATAATCCCTTTATGAGAAAGATAAACAGCATAAGACAGGCTGGCAAGCTGAACTGTAATCCATGAATGAGAACGGTAAAGAAACGAAGATTCCGAAATTGCTGATAGTAGAATGATACCAAAACTAATAGCTACAGCTGTAAAACCAAAAATGGAAGCATGCATGGAAGTCTGATCATTGCAAAGCCAAAGTGAGAGGCCGAGAATAATGACCCCGCTAAAGAAAAGAATGTTTCCGTTTGAATGGATAAATCTTTTGAATGTAGTTGAATGATGATAAAAATAACCAATAAGTACACCTATTGCCAAGCTGTCCAGTCGGGTATAAGTGGGATAATAAATTTTCATATACCACTCTAGCCAGAATTTATCAGAATTGAGATGTGGAATAATGTATTCATCCCATGCTATAAAACGAAGAATAATTGAAATAATGATCAGAAGCGGAGCAAGCCACATTATCCACGATAGTTTCTTGGTTTTTATTAACAGTAAAAGAGAGAAAGGCAGGAATAAATAAAACTGTTCTTCGATACACAAAGACCACGCATGTGAAAAGGTACCATGGTTAATAACGTCCAGTCCATAATTCTGAGTGAAAGTAACAAACTTCCATAAAGGTGATAATGCTTCTCTTTCTCTGAAAAAAGGGATGCAGAAATAAAGAAACAGTGTGAAAAAATATGGCGGAATAATTCTGAAAAAACGTTTGATAAAAAATGACCGGATAGGAATGCTTTTGTATTTTTTTATGCTGTCGAATAGCTGACCGGATATAAGAAAACCACTAAGGACAAAGAATAGATCGACCCCAATCCAGCCAAATCTTCCAATAGTGTCTATCCAGGCAGGATGACTAAAGGCCCGGTAATGATACATAAGCACAAGTATAATGGCTGATGCCCGCAGATGATCTAGTCCGTTTAATCTTTCAGATGGTGTATTCATTGTTTTTTTAGCAAAGATTTAGAAATAGAAGACAGAATTTTGTCCATGCAGACAGACAGCACTAATTCCAATGTGGATAACTTTAAAAATCGTTTGACATTTTATTTGCGCTGTCTATCCTTAATTATTCAGATTTTATCACAGCAGTATTGGTTGTAGAGGTGGAATTTTTAATTTTGAGTATGGTAAAAATATTATCCGGAAAACCTGTCAGGCAATCTTTATATTTTCAGGTATTCTTTTGGGTTGCTTTATTTCTGCTTGTTACAGCCAGAAATTATGGTGAGCACGAGAATCCTGATTTCCGTGAAATGATTATCTATGATTTCTGCCATTGGATTTTTCAGATTATAGGTGCCAATTTTATTTATTATTTTCTGGTCCGGAAGTATTTTGACAACAGAAGATATGTTGAATTCTCAGTATATCTGTTATTGTCATTATATGGTATATCGGTAATCAATCGGTTATTTATTGTATATATAGCCGAGCCTTTCTTTGTGAGCTATCCACAGGATACATTGCTTAGTATTTTTACAGATTTAAAATATCTTTTTTTCCATTATACACTTCCTATTATTACCGGAGCTTTTATTTTTATTTCCGTCATGTTTATGCTGAGGTATCGGAATGAGAAGCAGAATCATGAAAAGTTATTAAAGGAAAAAGCAGAACTTGAGCTTCAGGCATTAAAATCCCGGTTGAATCCCCATTTTCTGTTTAATACTCTGAACAATATTTATTCATTGTCATTGTTAGATCCTGGGAAAACTTCGGAATCCATTAGCCGTCTTTCGGATATTCTGGATTATATTTTATACAAAGGCCAGAATAAAATGGCCGCTGTTTCCGATGAACTGACGATTGTAAATAACTATATCGAACTGGAGAAACTGCGTTATGATGAAAGACTTCAGCTGAATTTGCATACACAACTGGATAGCCCGAATGTTATTCCACCCCTGATTTATCTTTCACTTGTAGAAAATGCTTTCAAACACGGAGCTGGCAAGATGAGTGAAGGAGCAGAAATTTATATTGATATAAAAACAACTCCGGAACAGTCCGTTTTGAGAGTTGAAAATACATGTCCTCCAAATATTGAAAGTAATGCTGGCGGGATAGGACTGGATAATATAAAGGAACAATTGAAGCTGTATTATAAAAATAATTTTACATTTAGTATTTTGCATAAACAAAATAGATTTATTGTAGAACTGATTACTCCGGCCTTTCATGATTAATTGTATTGTTGTAGATGATGAGCCTTTGGCAATAAAACTTTTGGAAAATCATATTTCCAAAATCGAAAACCTATGTGTTGTCGGTACTGCCAGGAATGCAATGGAAGCATATCGATTGCTGCAAAACCAAACGGTTGATCTTATGTTTCTGGATATTCATATGCCGGATCTGAATGGAATAGAATTTTTAAAATCCTTATCGCAAAGACCTAAAACAATTTTTACAACGGCATATCGTGAGTTTGCATTAGAAGGCTTTGAGTTGGAAGCTGTGGATTATCTTCTGAAGCCCGTAACCTTTGAGCGCTTTTTTCGTTCCGTAGAAAGAGTGTTAAGAAATAATCAGAAAGAAGAAGCTGCAGAATTTATCATTCTGAAATCTGAAGGCTTGCAAAGAAAAGTAGTGTTGGCAGATATAGTTTGTCTGGAGAGTCAGGGGAACGATATCAAAGTCGTTCTGAAAAATAAAACAGAGTTTATTACAAAGAGTACAATGACGGAGATGGAAATGTACTTGTCAGATAGAGGTTTTATCCGAATTCATCGGTCTTTCATGATCAATTCAGAATATATTACAGCATTTGGTCCCGATGAGGTTGTACTGGATGTACAATCTGTTCCGATAGGAAGGAGCTATAAAAAAGCTTTTGACGATTTTATTCAGAACTTTTTTTCAAAAGGACTTCGTGGATAACTTTTAAAGATATTTTCCAATCCAGTTGATAATGTCTGTATAGATATCCTGTTTATCAGTTTCATTAAGTATTTCGTGGCGCATTCCAGTGTACAATTTCATGCTAATGTCTTTAAAGCCATCTTGCTCTAAATCTGAAACGGTCTGCTGAATGCCCTTGCCGAAATTACCGATAGGGTCGTCGCTGCCACTAATGAATAGCATAGGGAATGTTTGGGGTAAAGTTCTCGCCCAGTGTCTGTCTGTGGCTTTTACATTAACCGATAACAGCGTGTAAAATCCATTGATACTGAAGGGAGTACCACATAATTCATCCTGTAAAAACACTTGTCGGTTGTTTCTGTCAACACTAAGCCAGTTAGTACCGTTTTCTGCGGGCTCATTTTTGAAACACAGGTTATTTTGTTTATTGAAAAAAGTATTGATAAAATTACTGCGGTAGTGAGGTATGATCTTATTTAACAATGCGGAAATCGCCTTTCCAAATTTTGAACCTGTAACTTTGCCTCCTGTTCCTACAATAATGGCTCCGCTGAATCTGGAATATGCTTGTTGCAATAAGCAGCGTGCAATAAAAGATCCCATGGAATGTCCTAAGAGAAAATGTGGAACGTCGGGATATAATTTCTCCAGATAATCGGCTATATTTTCAGCATCATTTACCACTTGCTGTGCCGGATTGCTGATCTGGAAGAAGCCCAAATCTTCACAGTTTTTGGCTGTTTTGCCATGCCCGAGATGATCGTAAGTAATAACAGCTAATCCCTGTTCAGCCAGATATTGAGCAAATTCAGTATAACGTCCGCTGTGCTCCTGCATGCCATGCAAAATAAGGAGTGTTGCTTTTATATTTCCACCTTCCGGACGAAACAATGTATAGAAAGATTCCGTAGCTTTTGATTGTGATATTCCGTTGTGCTGAATATAATCTGAAGTTTGTATAACCATATCAGGGATTAGCTGTTATAAAATATTCTGAAGCTAATTTACTTTAAAAAATCATCTTTTTTATAAGCAGGATTCGGATAAGTATAAAAACCTTCACCGGTTGAAACACCAAGCTTATTTTTATCGATAAAGTTTGTTTTCAGATATTCCACTGTTTTTATTTTTAATGGGTCATTTGTAGCATCTGCTGCCATTTTGTTGATGTTGTATGCTGTAGTAATTCCTACAATATCCAGAATTCCGAAAGGTCCTGTCGGAGCTCCGGTAGCTACCATCCATGTTTTGTCTATTGTTTCCGCATCAGCTACTTCATTTACAAGAAGATTAGTTGCGGCACTTAGTAAAGGAACGAGCAAGGAGTTTACAATGTATCCGGGCTGTTCTTTTTGTAACGGAAGCGCAACCATGCCTATGGCTTTAGAGAAAGCAACAACATCGTTGAATACATTTTTATCTGTACTCGGGTGTCCCATAATTTCGGCGGTATTGTGTTTCCAGATTTCGTTGGCAAAATGCAGTGCCAGAAATTTCTCTGGGCGACCGATGCTTTCAGCAAACTGACTTGGTAACATTGTGGAAGAATTGGTCGCGAAAATTGTTTTCTCCGGAGCTATACTTTTTAGCTTTTCGTAGAAGCCTATCTTTATCTGCGGACTCTCCGGTACAGCTTCAATTAATAGATCAGCATTTTTCACAGCTTCAGCCAGGTTTGCTGTATACTGCAGGTTTTTAAAAGCAGCATCTAACTGTTCCGGTGTTGCTTTCAGGTCTGTTTTATAAGCTTCACTCAGAATGCTGAATTTGGCTTTTGCTTTTTCCAGCACTTCGTCGTTAATATCATAAACGGTTACATTAAATCCGTGAAATGCAGCTTGGAAAGCAATCTGATAGCCCAATACACCGCTTCCTGCTACGGTTATGTTTTGAAAGTTCATATTAAATGTTTTTTATAATTGGTTTTTAATGCAAATATTCAGAAGCGGTAGTTAATCTATTACCGCTTCTGAAAGTATTTATTATCCTCTTATTCCTTTTACCCATTCTCTGAACTTGTTTACATGTTCAGCAATAAAGGATTCGTGTTCTTCTTCCTCTTCTGCACCTGCCGGAAGTACATGTTCGAAATAAGTTCCTTTAAGGACTTTTTTCAATAAGCCTTCACCTACAAATGGTTTGTCATCATTCAGTGTTTTTGCAGCTTTCAGCAGATGTCGGATGTCGTACTGAAGCGGATTAATGTCCGGAACCTGTTTGTTGAGGTTTAGTAATTTGTATACGGCAATTCTTGCTGTTCTTACAGAGCTTTCCATAGTGAAAACTACATCATTGTTAGTTTCTACAAACTGACCTACCAGTCCCAGGTTTTTACAGCCTTCAGGAACTACCCTTGGACGATCGCCTTTGGCTCTTGGCATAAACATAGAAGTTATATAAGGCATGAATGCAGTTCTTACAATTGTATTTTCCTGTACATTTTCTAGCTGATCTTCAATTCCTAAATGGTAACATAACTCAGCAAGGATTTCGTCTCCGGTACATTCTGGCATTGCTTTTTTAATATAGTTTCCTTCTTTGTCCATGAATAATGCATAAACCCAAAGTACCAGTACATCATCCGGTTGTTCCGGGAAGTGTGGCTGTCTGTTGCAGGTAAAGCTCATTAACCAGTTGGAATCTGTAATCGTAATAATCCCACCGGTAACAGTTTTTCCGGAATAAGGATCGTTAACAGAGTATTCTTTCAGTTTGTCGATAAGTGCTGAAGGTTTACAGGTAAGCGTTGCAGATTCCCATGCAGACTTCTCTATATTGCTACAGAACTTCTCTGGTTTACCGAAAATTTCTGATTTTGCGGCCAGGTTTTTCCACAATTTCCATCCGGCGCTTTGTCCGCTTGTATTATTGTCTATACCAATAATAGGGGCCGTTTTATTATTTCCGTAGAAGGTATCTTCTGTCATGGAGCCTGTGGTTACAATTACATAGTCGTTCTTACCAACAGGGATTTTGACTTCCTTACCGTCTTGCTCGGTGATAATTCCTTCTACAACTTTTCCTTCGGTATTGATGTGGATATCCAGATCTTTTACCAAGGTGTTCAAATGAATATTAACACCTTTTTCCTGAAGAAATTTACGAAGAGGAGTTACAAAAGTATCATACTGGTTGTATTTAGGAAATACCAGTGAAGATAAATCGTTTAGCCCGTCTATAGCATGAAGGAATCGGTGCATATAAAGCTTTAGTTCCAGTAAACTATGCCAGTTTTCAAAGGCAAACATCGTTCTCCAGAAAGTCCAGAAATTGCTTTTCAGGAAGGACTCACTAAAATAATCTTCGATTGTTAAATCGTCCAGTTCTTCTTTATTCTTTAGCAGTAATCTTATAATAGCTAACTGATCCATTTTGTTCAGTCCAAACTTACTAAAGTCTTTTATTTCACCTTTGTTATTGATTAACCGGGCTTTGGAATAGTTGGAGTCGTTATCGTTTATTAATCTGTATTCGTCCAGTACGCTGTAAGGAGCTGGCATTTCCAATGCTGGAATATCCTGGAAAATGTCCCAAAGATTTTCGTACGTCATATCCATTTCACGCCCTCCACGGATAATATAACCGTCTGTTGGGTTTCCGGCACCGTCCAATGAACCGCCATCAATATGCAATTGTTCCAGGAAGGTAATGTTTTTTGCAGGAACATGCCCATCGCGTATAAAATAATAAGCTGCAGACATCCCGGCGATACCACTTCCTATAATATAAATCTTACTGTCATCATATGATTGAACAGGGATACCCTTATTTCTTTGATAATTTCCGATCTGATCAGAAAAAGGCATAGACTTTTGTGGTGTGTTGCGTTGTTGTTCTTTGCTGGAATCCGGTTCATGGTTCACATGTCTGTATTCAGGAGAAGCATTTAGTACTTTGTTGAATTTTGAAGTTATTGGGTTCATATTGCAGTTGTTTGTAATTCTTGTAACGAAGTTACTGCCATATAAGGCTTTTACTGCAAGCCAAAGTTCGCCAAAGTTGTACTCAATTTCCTTACCTATAAATTTTGCTGCTTTCTGTATTCCGTAGGAGAAAGTGAGGAATAACGCTTAAAAAATCTTCCGAAGGCGGAAACTGAACTGAAGTTGAGCTGATAAGCTATTTCGGTGAATGTAATTCCGGGATTATTTAGTAGTATAAAGGCTTCTTTTAGGAGGCTTTCATTGATGATTTCATGAGGTGTTTTTCCGGATGCTCTTTTTACTAATTTAATAAGATGTTTACCGGTGACAAATAACTGATCGGCGTAATACTGAATGTCTTTATGCCGGATTACATTATTCTGTACCAGTTGTGTGAATTTAAGGAACAGGTTATTTCCTTCAGAGAAAATTTCTTCAGGAGTATTTTCCTTTTCTGAATTAATAATTTCTGCAGTTTCTAATAACAAATTGAATATAATAGTACGTACAATATCTTCAGAAAAGCGCCCGTTTATTCCAGTTTTATCCTGCAAATATTCCAATAATCGAAGCAACTTGAACGCCTGATCCTGGTCCGGACTGATAATACTGAATGTTAAACTTCTGAATAAGCCTAGTTTTTCAATGAAAAAAGGATCTATAATATTTTTCAGAAGAAAGTTCTTGTCAAAAAATAAAAGCTTCATTCTGAAATCTTTACTGGTGTGCAGAAACTTAATAACGGTTGAAGGTGCCGAAATAAGAAAACTATTCTGGGTTATATTGTATTTCTGATTGTCTATTTCTACATCAGTATTGCCTTCGGTACAAATACAGAAAGCATAAAAATCTATACGGAAAGATCTTTTTGGAAACTGGAAAATAGGATTTCCCGAAGAAATATAATAAGGCTTATGACAATTAATACCATAAAATGAAAGTGTTTCCTGAAGGTTCTCGTACATTTTTGTTTCCATATTGTATAAGTCAGGCACAAGCCAGAAATGGAGAGTGTATATAATTAGTTTTCAAAAACTACTAATTTACGTTTTTTTAGAATTATTATGGAATATTTTATACGTGATATTCCGCATGGATAATGCTTTTGCGGAAAATAAGATGAGGTTTATGAAAAAAAAGCTGCTATTACTTTCAAAAAGTAATAGCAGCTATAAAATGTTAATATGTAAATGTTGTTTTATTAAGGCAGTGTGGAGAAATCTATATTAGGTGCCTGAGTAGGTGCGGTAACAGAAAACTGAGTGCCTGGAGCTACGATAGTACTAAAGAAACCTCCGTTTTGTAAGAAGAAACTGTTTCCGTTTGTTCCGCCCATAGCGTCAATTCTTTGTTGTGCATTATAAGTAGCATCTACAGTGAACTTAGCTGCAGATACAGCCTGCCAGTTTCCTGCTGATGTTCTTACCCATTGGTTCTTAAATTCAGCTTTTCTTCCCATGTATCCATTTTCAGGATTGAAGTTTTCCACAAAACTATAGAAACCTTTCAGGTAAGTACTGGTTTGTGGTCTTTTCCAGCTGGCGATAAGCTTCCATGTTGTAGTATCCGGAGAAAGGAACCATGCTGTGTAATCCGTTTTTCCAGTTCCGTCCGGTTCACCTTTTAATAAGAATTTATAGGTTTGTCCGGCTGTCCAGTTGTATTTATAATAACTCTGTCCTCCGGAACCTTCGTTACCAAACTCACCAATTGTAACACCGCTTCCGGCTCTGTTTAATACTATTTTGTGATCCGGTGGAATATTGTTAGGATCATCTGTAGGGAAGGGGCTCCATACTGAGAATAAAACTCTTCTTTCTGTAGCCGAATTTACCTGAATACCAAAATAGCCTTCGCCAAAACCATTGGCCATAAAATAAGAACCGATTTTGTCTTCTCCAACCGGAACAGTTACTTCATTATAATAATAGCTTACATTGCTGCTTGTGGGGATTGTATAACCTAAGTGGCATGAAGGTCCTCTGCGTGCCCAGTAATAATAAGATGTATCATTACTAAAGATATTGGTTCCCGAGGCTGCAGTGCCACCGAATGTGATGTCAGTTACATCGGCAAAGTAACCTCCGGTTTTAGACACTCCCTGTATATCTACTTTTACATACCCCGGAGAAGAAATATTGAAATCTCCTGCGGTGTAGCTGGTATTGGCAGATCCGGTTAAAGTAACATTTTTTGAAACATTTCCTACAGTTACTTTTACAACACTGGTTCCGGACGGAACAGATGCTTTTAATCCAATACTTAAGGTTCCAGGATTGCTCACCCTGAAGTATGTACTGATAACAGTGTTGGAATTGGTCCAGTTACCCAGCTTGGTGGAGGTAATCACCTCGTTGGCTCCGGAAGGTTTTACTGTTAGGAATGAATTTCCTGCGACAGGTACGCTGAATGTAGAAACTGTGACAGCGGAAGCTTTAGCTTGTGGTGAGACAGATTCTTCTGTTGTGATGTTGTTTTCTCTGCACGATTGGAAAGCAAATAGTGCAATACCCAAAAAGGTACCGGTTAATAGTTTAGATCTCATAACTTATTTGTGATTTAGTTTACTGATACTAAAATAATTATTTTTTTGAATGAAACGAAAGTTTATTCTGTTAAATGTTGATTTAATGACAATTAAAAGCTGTTGATTATTATGAAAAGCTAAATGACCAAGTTCGGAATAATCACAAAGTCACAAAGACAATAAATATCATGCTGCTTTTTAGGGCACAAAGCTTTTATCTTATGATAAAATGTGAAATTTAGCAGAAAAATCAAAGATTTTTCCTTTGTGCCTTAAAGGCTTGTTGAAACACTACGTTAAAGTAGTGTCTTTGTGTTAGTCGTTATGTTTGAATTCGTAACTATACTCTTATATTTTCTGGTTTACCCACTGTAGATTAATTCTCTTATATCAAGATTAATCTTGCTTTATTAATGTTATATATGGTGGAAAAATGTAGAAATATAGAAAAATAGAATTGGGATAGATTACTGTACCGAAAGGGCTAAGAGTTATTTTATACCTTTAACTTCTAATTTAGAATCAATTTAATTATATTGTTATCAAATATTTATTAATTTTAGTTAATTTATTGAAATAATATGCATAATAAAAGTTTTTATCTATGTAATAAATCATATATCGACCTGAAATATAACAGGTCGATATGCTTGAAAAAGGAGAAGGAAAATCGGAACTTTAAACAACAGAAATAACAAATGATTAGCCCGCTAATCTCAAAAATTGCTATATGAGTAATAGGAAGTATCCACAATTTATTTTTATTCCCTTATTATTGGGAGCATTTTTCAGTAATGCACAAACCAAAGATTCAGTAAAGGATTCATTAACTGCTAAAAAGCAAGAAGTAGCTGAAGTAAAATATCCTCAGTTTCAATTCAAAGGCCTTTTTCAGGGACGTTATCTGGTAGGTATGACAAAGGATGTAGACGTAAATGGTCTTCATCATAGTGACCACAGCGGTACCAGCAATAATTTTATGATTAAGTATATGCGGGTGCAGATGAAAGCACAAATCAGTAAACGTACTGAGGTTGTTGCACTTGCTAACTTAGCCGATTTTAAAAACGATCCTAAAGGCCGTGTACTGGAAAATGCTTACATCAAGTATACCTTCAATCCTAAAATAGCTATTACCGTGGGGCAGTTCCGTCCATGGTTTGGTATAGAAGAAACTTATCCGGTAGATATTATTAAATCACTGGATTGGTCCAATCAGTACACAGAATTCGGAAAATTGGGATGGACCAGCTTCCAGATAGGGGCCTCTGTCGGCGGACAGGTACAACTTGGTAAAATGCCTTTGCAGTATGCGGTGTCCGTAGTTAACGGAAACGGAAAGAATCAGATCAATGACAATGATAATGGCAAACAATATTCAACACGTTTGGTATTGGGATTGTCTCCTAAATACAATTTCAATCTTGGTTTAAATGGAGGGGTAGGTGAAGTTTTTAGCAAAAAAGTATATGCCGTTGGCGTAGACGTTACCGGAGATATTAAGTTTGATTCCCGCTGGAGTCTGGATATGCAGTTAGAAGCTAAACAGGCAACCAATCATGTATTGTACAATTCTCTAGCTGAAGACGTAAGAACTTCTAACCCGGATGACTATCTGGTACGGGGTGTTTATTTTCTTCCTAATTTCAGATACGAGATTAACCATAAAAATCTAAGCGCTTTAGAATTCTCTTGCCGCTACGAATATCTGGACAACAACTTCCGTCGGGACTCTAATCCACGACAAACCATTACGCCAATGTTTGGATTGGAGTTTCTGAAAAACTACGGGGCAAGAATACAGCTGGGCATGCAGATAGACCGTTATAAAAAACAGGTAAAAAATACCAACCAATACAATAACAACTTATTTATTGTTCAGGTACAGAGCCGGTTTTAGTCAGAAAATATCACTTATTTAAAATAATAAACAAAAATATACTCATGAAAGAGATTAATATCAGGAACATTGCATTCACTTTTGCAATTGCTGTAGTCATCTGGTTTATTCCGGTTCCGGATGGTGTAACTCCGGATGCATGGCATTTGTTTGCCATCTTTGCGGCAACAATTTTAGGAATTATTCTAAAAGCTGCTCCAATGGGAACAATGTGTATGATGGCTATAGGCTTTACTGCACTTACACAGGTGCTGGCTCCCGGAGATGCAGGTAAGTCAATTACAAAAGCACTGACTGGATTTGGAGACAAGGTAATTTGGCTAATAGGGATATCTTTCTTTATTGCCCGCGGATTTATCAAAACCGGATTAGGTAATCGTATTGCCTTTTTATTCATTCGGGTTTTCGGAAAAAGTTCTCTTGGACTTGCTTACGGATTAGGCCTTGCAGATATGTGTCTGGCACCTGCTATCCCAAGTAATACAGCCAGAGGTGGCGGAATTATTTACCCTATTATGAAATCCATGGCGATTAGTTTTGGTTCTGTGCCAGATCAGCCGGAAACCCATAGAAAGCTGGGTTCTTTCCTTACACTGAACAGTTATTACATGAATCTGATAGCATCTTCAATGTTCCTTACCGGTACAGCGAGTAATCCGATGTGCCAGAAATTTGCAGCCAATCTGGGAATAGATATTACATGGATGTCATGGGCTGTCGCAGGTTTTGTGCCGGGATTGGTCGCATTCTTTGTCGTTCCTTTGGTGCTTTACAAATTGTATCCACCTGAATTAAAGAAAACGGATGGTGCTCAGAAAATGGCTGCTGAAAAGCTTAAAGAAATGGGAGCAGTTTCCCGCCATGAATGGTTAATGTTGCTGGCTTTCTTTATTTTATTATTCTTGTGGATTTTTGGAGGTTCTCTTTCTATAGACGCTACAACCACTGCATTTATCGGACTTACATTGCTTTTACTAACTTCTGTGTTAACATGGGAAGATGTGAAATCTGAAAAAGGAGCATGGGATACCATTGTATGGTTTGCAGTGTTGGTAATGATGGCGAGCTCTCTTAATGAATTAGGGTTTATTGGTTGGTTTAGCGACTTGATTAAAGTAAAAATTGGAGGATTGAGCTGGCAGGTAGCCTTCCCGGTTATTATACTGGTTTATTTCTTCAGTCACTACATTTTTGCCAGTGCTACAGCTCACGTAGCTGCCATGTATGCAGCCTTGCTGGGTGTAGGCGTTTCTTTAGGAATTCCACCAATGTTATTGGCTATGATGCTTGGTTTCATGGGATCTATATATGGTGTGCTTACGCATTACGGACATGGTCCGGCACCGGTATACTTCGGTAGTGGTTATGTTGAATTAAAAGCATGGTGGCTCAGAGGTCTGGAAATAGGAATAGTTTTACTCATCATCTATATGGTCATAGGAGGTCTGTGGATGAAAGTACTGGGATATTATTAATCAATTAATTATAATTATGCTGAATACACTTTCAAGAAAAATGCTGATGTGCCTTACTGGGCTGTTCCTGGGTTTCTTTTTATTGATTCATTTTTTAGGAAATTTACAACTCTTCCTTCCGCAGGAACAAGCGCACTTACAGTTTAATGCTTATTCTCACTTTTTGTCCGGAAATATTGTTATAAAAATTGTTTCATTGGTTCTGTATACCAGTATTATTTTGCATGCAATAGACGGCCTGGTGATTACAATAAAAAATAAAAAATCAGGCGGTACATATCAGTCCGACCGAAGAGGAAGAGCCAGTAAATGGTACTCCCGAAATATGGGGATATTGGGGACGCTGATTCTTATCTTTTTGGTGATTCACTTTCAGAATTTCTGGTACGTATACAAATTCGGAAATCTTCCGTTGGATGATAAAGGAAACAAAGATCTGTACATTCTGGTGATTACAGTTTTTAAAGAATGGTGGTATGTAGTCATCTATGTAATTTCTATGATTGCACTTTGTTATCACCTTATTCACGGGATTTACAGTGCTGTAAGAACATTGGGATTATTCCATCCTAAATATGTAAAATGGATTAAAATAGCAGGAATTGCTTACTCGGTAATTATCAGTGTTGGATTTGCGCTGATGCCTGTTTATGTATTTCTTACCGTTAAATAATTAATGAGCAAATGATGTTAGATTCTAAAATACCAAAAGGCCCGTTAGAAGAAAAATGGGAAAACTATAAAAAAACAGCTAAACTGGTTAATCCTGCCAACAGAAAAAAACTTGACGTAATTGTGGTTGGGACAGGATTGGCAGGAAGTTCGATTGCTGCGTCTCTTGGCGAGCTGGGATATAATGTAAAAGCTTTCTGTTTTCAGGATAGTCCGAGGAGAGCACACTCGGTAGCTGCTCAGGGAGGAGTGAATGCTGCTAAAAACTATAAAAATGATGGTGATAGTGTATACCGGATGTTTGTAGATACCTTGAAAGGAGGTGACTTTAGGGCACGTGAAGCCAATGTTTACCGTATGGCAGAATGCTCTCTTAATCTTATAGATCAGGCGGTAGCACAAGGTGTTCCGTTTGGTAGGGAGTATGGTGGTTATCTGAATAACCGTTCCTTTGGTGGTGTACAGGTGAGCCGTACGTTCTATGCAAGAGGACAAACGGGTCAGCAGTTGCTGCTGGGCGCTTATCAGGCGTTGATGAGACAGGTTGGTAAGGGAAGTGTACAACTGTTTTCCCGCCACGAAATGCTAGATTTGGTTGTAATTGATGGTAAGGCACGCGGAATTATTGTGCGGAATCTTGATACCGGAGAAACAGAGCGACATGCGGCACACACCGTTGTATTGGCTACCGGAGGTTATGGAAAAATTTATTACCTCTCTACACTGGCAATGGGCTGTAATGGTTCTGCAATATGGCGGGCGCATAAAAAAGGGGCGTTAATGGCTTCTCCAAGCTGGATACAGATTCACCCTACTTCATTGCCACAGTCCGGAGATTATCAGTCGAAATTAACCCTGATGTCAGAGTCTTTAAGAAACGACGGAAGAATATGGGTGCCGCTTAAAGAAGGTGAAACCAGAAAACCTAATGATATTCAGGAAGAGGAAAGGGATTATTATCTGGAAAGAAGGTATCCTGCATTTGGGAATCTGGCACCAAGAGATATATCATCGCGGGCTGCAAAAGAGAGAATTGATGCAGGTTTTGGAATCGGACCATTGAAAAATGCAGTTTACCTGGACTTTTCCAAAGCTATAAAAGAGCAGGGTAAAAATAAAATTAAAGAAAAGTATGGAAACCTGTTCGATATGTATCTTAAAATTACAGGCTATGATGCTTATAAAGAACCGATGATGATTTCTCCTTCTGCACACTTTTCTATGGGAGGTTTGTGGGTAGATTATGAACTTATGACGACAATTCCGGGATTGTTTGCTTTGGGCGAGGCCAATTTTGCAGATCACGGAGCTAATCGTTTAGGAGCTAACTCACTTCTTCAGGCTTCTGTGGATGGTTATTTTATAGCTCCTTATACAATTGCTAATTATCTTTCCGGAGAAATCCATACCGGAAAAATATCGACTGAACATCCTGAATTTGAAAAAGCTGAAAAAGAAGTGAAAGATCAAATTCAGAAATTTATGGAGGTTAAAGGAAATAAAACAGTAGACTATTATCATAAAACCTTGGGTAAACTCCTGTACGACTATTGTGGATTGGCCAGAAATGAAGAGGGACTAAAATATGCTATTGAAGAGATCGGAAAGCTGAAAAACGAGTTTTATCAGAATGTTACAATTCCGGGATCCGGAGACCGTATGAACGGAGAACTGGAGAAAGCTGGAAGAGTTGCTGATTATTTTGAGATTGGAGAACTAATGTGCTACGATGCACTTAGCCGTAAGGAATCCTGTGGAGCGCACTTCCGTGAAGAATATCAGACTCCGGATGGTGAAGCGCTTAGAAATGATACTGAATTTCAGTTTATTTCTGCCTGGGGTTGGACAGGAGAAGAGCAGGAACCTGAACTGGTAAAAGAACCTCTTGTTTTTGAAGAAATACAGCCTGTAGTACGTAGTTACAAATAATTTAAATCTAAAAAAGCTATGCAATTATACCTTAAAATATGGAGACAGAAAGACAGAAATGCTGAAGGAAAGCTGGAAGAATATAAACTGGATCAGCTTAATCCTCATATGTCATTTCTGGAAATGCTTGATACCCTGAATGAAAAGCTTATTCTGGAAGGAAAAGAACCTGTAGAATTCGATCATGACTGCCGGGAAGGAATCTGTGGACAATGTGGAATGATGATCAACGGGATTGCCCACGGACCACTTAAAAATACAACTACCTGCCAGTTGCACCTCAGATCTTTTAAAGATGGTGATACTATCGTGATTGAGCCATTTCGTGCTGCAGCTTTTCCTGTGAAAAAAGATCTTAAAGTGGATCGTTCTGCATTAGACAGAATTATTGCTTCCGGTGGATTTGTATCTGTGAATACGGGACAGGCACCTGATGCAAAAACAATTGCTATTACACATCAGCTGGCGGAAGAAGCCTTTGATGCAGCTGCATGTATTGGTTGCGGTGCATGTGTGGCTACCTGTAAAAATGCCAGTGCGGCATTGTTTACTTCTGCAAAAATTTCCCATATGGCTCTTTTACCACAAGGAAAGGAAGAGCGAAATGAAAGAGTTGTCAGTATGGTGAAGCAAATGGATGAAGAACTTTTCGGGCATTGCTCCAATACAGAAGCTTGTGAGGTGGAATGCCCGCAGGGAATATCTGTACTGAATATTGCCCGTATGAACTATGAATACAGCAGAGCATTATTTTATAAAAAGAACTAATATGTACTAGATAATCTAGATAATAATGAAAACCCTCAGAAATGAGGGTTTTGTTATTTTGACATCAGAGAAGAGAAAAGCCTTGTCAAAATTTCAAACCTTGATAAGGCTTAATTTATGAAAAAGTTAATTATTTGTGATTTAATTGGTAACTAAGGGTGCTAAGTTCGTCTAACAAATATAGGTTTAGTATATTTGTATAAACACAAGCGCGTTTGAAGCTGAAAATAAACAAAAAGAAACTTTTAAAACGTATTGTTATAACCATTATTTCAATAGTGGTTTTTCTCAGTTTACTGATATTCAGTTTAAGACTTCCGGTTGTTCAGAACTTTATTAAAGACAGGCTTATTGTTTATTTGGAAAAGAAAATTAAAACAAAAGTAAGTCTTGAAAAAGTTTATGTAGCATTTCCGAATAGTCTGCAAATACAGAATCTTTATCTGAAAGGTCAGGATGTGGATACACTTCTGGCAGTCAAGAAACTGGATGTGGGATTAAATATGTTAAAGCTCATGAAGTCTACAGCAGATATTACATCTGTTGATTTAGAAGGGGTTCAGGCTAATGTGGTGCGTAATCCTGAAGGAAAGTTCAATTTCGATTATATAATCAATGCTTTTGCATCCAGCGATAAGGAAGAAAGTTCCTCGAAGCCATTTATTATCTCACTCAATAAGATAAATCTTAAAGATATTGGGGTTACATTCAAAGATCAGCAGTCTAAGAATGATATTAAACTGTACTTTAAGTCTTTTGATACCCGTGTGAAAACTTTTGATTTACAGAAAAATGATTATGTTGTAAACGATATTAATCTGGATGGTTTAAAGCTGAAATTGAAACAAGACTTAGTTGCAGAGGTTTCTGAAAAGGTAGCGAAAAAAGTAGACTCACTAAACAAGCAACAACCAATGAAAATTGGTCTTCAGGGAATTAAACTAACCAATTTCAATATCGACTATGGTGATGAGAATACCAAAACTTTTGCAAAAGTTCTGTTTAAAGAACTAAGTACCAAAGTCAATCAGCTTGATCTGGAAAAGAATGTTTACAATATAGATAAGGTTTTACTTTCTGGGGCCGACATCCGTGCAGACCTTTATCTTCCGACAAAAAAAACAGATTCTAAAAAAGAAAAGGAGAGTCCTGCTATTTCAGGTAAAGAAAAAGCAATGAAAGTATTGCTGGGTAATCTGAACTTTGATGATGTAAAGCTTGTTTATAACAATACAGCTGTTGCTCCAAGTAAACAAGGCATGGATTACAATCATCTGAATTTTTCCAGAATGAATGTAGATGTCCGCAGCTTTAGAATGGAGAATAATGAATTTGCAGGAACTGTGAAGTCTGCTGAGATCAAAGAAAGCAGAGGACTGGACATTCAGCGTCTAACTACCAATTTTACATATGGTGCGAAAGAAGCGTATCTTAAAAACCTGTACCTGCAAACACCAAAAACAGTTCTGAGAGATGAGGTGATTTTGGGTTATGATTCTGTAGAGCAATTAACAGCCAATCCCGGAGCGATAAAGGTATCGGCAACGATCCGTAATTCTAAAGTTGGTTTTGCAGACATTCTGAATTTGGTTCCGACACTTAGGAATACAGTTCCGTTCAATAAATACCCAAATGCAGTATTGTTAGTAAATGCTAATGCAAAGGGAAGTGTTAACGATCTGGTTATTCAGAATTTTAAGCTTTCGGGGATAGATCAGTTAAAAATTGCAGCTTCAGGCCGGATAAAAAATGCCATGAAGCCGGATCAGTTGTATTATGATCTGAAGATTGGAGAACTTTCTTCGTCTGATAAAACTATTTTTAATCTGGTTCCTAAAAATACAATTCCTTCAAATATCTCCTTACCATCATTTTTTAGCGTGAAAGGTATAGCAAAAGGTACTACGAAGAATGTAAATACCAATCTCAGCCTTACTTCTACACTCGGAAATGCTGAGGTAATTGCACAGGTAGATATACGTCGTAAAAATCATGAATTATATGATGTAAAGGCCGAAATTCATAATCTGCAAATCGGTAAAATTATTCAGAATAAAGATGTCGGAGCAATTACGGCGCGAATTGCAGCTAATGGTGAAGGTTTTGACCCCAAGACAGCGAAGGCAGATGTAAAAGGCTATGTGAATTCGGCTGTTTATAAGGCTTATCATTACCGTGATATGGATCTTACCGGAAAAATAAATCATGGTGCTTACAATGTTGTTTTAGATTCCAAAGATCCAAATGCCAACATGAAATTGGCGGCTTCCGGTGTTTATAATGAGAAGAATCCTACTGTAAAAGTAAATGGAGCTATTACCAAGCTGGATCTGAATAAACTTGGGTTCTATGAAAAACCTATGATTATTGCAGGAAAATTGGATGGTGATTTTAGCAACCTTAATCCGGATGAATTAAATGGCTCTCTGAATCTTCAGAACTTTGCGATTTCAGACACAAAAGAAATTTTCCCAATACAGGAAATTAATTTCAAAGCAACATCTTCAGGTGATTCCAACGAACTTGACCTCAATTCGCAAATTGCAGATGTAAAGCTTACCGGAAAATATAAGCTAACACAAATCTTTGGTGCTCTGCAGCAGACACTCAACCAATATTATCAGTTTCAGAAGCCAACCAAAGGTCAGAAAATTCAGCCCGGACAGCACTTTACTTTCAATGCGAAAATTAAAAATGATAATCTGATCCGTAAGTTTGTTCCGGATCTGAAAGATTTTGAAACAATTACGCTGAATGGTAATTATGATGCCGACTCTCAGAAAATAGAAATGGACGGAAGAATCCCACAACTGCAATATGGAGAAAACAGTATCCAGAATGCGGCACTTAAAATTACTAACGAGAATCAGGCATTACAATATAATCTGGGTATAGCGACATTGAAAAGCTCGAGTCTGGCTCTGAATAAAATCAATGTTAACGGTGATGTTGCCAATAATACAATCAATTATAATATCACCACAAAAGACGGAAAGGACAAAACACAATTCCTGATTGCTGGTAAAGCAAAATCCCTAAATGATATTACAGAAATATCGCTTAATCCAAATGGTTTAAAGCTGAACTATGATGACTGGACAGTAGCTGAGAATAATAAAATCCAAATCAGTAATAAAGGAATTTTAGCAGATAATTTCAGGCTTTCAAATTCAGGAAGTGAGATTTTACTACAGTCAGAAAACAACTCTCCCAATAGCCCTTTAAATGTTTCGCTAAAGGATTTTAAAATTGAAACCATTACAGAAGTAATAAAGAAAGATTCTCTTCTGGCCAAAGGTACAATTAACGGGACAGCACAGCTGCGCGATCTGACGAAAAAAATGACCTTTACTTCGGATCTTAATATTTCCGATCTTATGGTATATGGAAGTCCGGTCGGAAATGTAGCGGTGAAAGTGAAAAATAATTCAGCTAATATTCTGAACGCCGATGTTGTACTTTCCGGAAACGATAACGATGTCAAAGTGCTGGGAGATTATAATATTTCAGCAGGCACATTCGATCTGAATATGGCAATTAACCAACTTCAAATGAAGACCGTCCAAGGATTTTCCATGAATGCGATTCATCATACCGAAGGCTATTTGTCCGGAAATCTTAAGCTGACCGGAAGTGCAGATAAACCGAATATTTTAGGAAAAGTAAAATTCAATAAAGTAGGATTGGAAATTGCAAAAACAGGAAGTGATTTCAGAAATATAGACGATGAAATTGATTTTACTAACAGAGGAATAGAATTTAATCGTTTCAAAATTAAAGACAAGGACGGGAATGCTCTGACTGTAAACGGACAGGTACTTACCCAAACTTACAGAGATTTTGCGTTCAACCTGAATGTGAATGCAAAAGATTTTAAAGTCGTAAACTCCGAAAAGACCAATGATGCTATGATGTACGGAATTCTGGCAATTGATGCCGGATTACGCATCCGTGGAAATCTGGATTTACCGAAGGTTGAAGGAAGATTGGCTGTTGCCGAAAATACAGACTTTACATTTGTACTGCCACAGTCATCACCTGCATTACAGGAAAGAGACGGAATTGTAGAATTCGTGGATCAGGATCAGGTGGTACTGAATAAAACAATAAAAACAGATTCTCTGAATGCCCAAAGCCGGATTAAGGGAATGGACGTAAGCGTGAATATCGAAGTGAATAAAGAAGCGAAAATGTCCATTGTAATTGATAAAGCTAATGGAGACTTTGTAAAACTTCAGGGAGAAGCCCAACTCACAGGTGGTATTGATCCATCCGGAAAAACAACTCTGGTGGGAGTATATGAAGTAGAGAAAGGAGCTTATGAACTTTCTGTAAGTATGCTGAAGCGTAAATTCGATATCCAAAGAGGAAGTACAATAACCTGGACCGGAGAGCCAACGGCAGCTATTATGGATCTTACAGCTGTTTATAAAACAGAAACAGCACCAATTGACCTTGTTGAGCAGCAGATTAATCAGGGAGAAACCAATCTCTTTAAACAAAGAATGCCATTTAATGCGTTATTAAAGATGAAGGGTGAACTTCTGAAACCTATATTGTCTTTTGATATTACAACAGATGAAAACAACAATTCCGTTGCTACAAATGTCAAACAACTGGTAGATGCAAAACTGGCACAGCTGAGACAACAGGAACCGGAAATGAATAAGCAGGTTTTTGCGTTATTACTATTGAACCGCTTTATCGGAGAAAATCCTTTCCAAAGCAGTGCCGGACTTTCGGCAGAGACAATGGCCAGACAGAGTGTGAGTAAAATTCTTTCTCAGCAGCTGAATAATCTTGCCTCTGATCTGATAAAAGGAGTTGATTTAAATTTCGGTCTGGAATCAACAGATGATTATTCTACCGGAAATAAAAATACAAGAACCGACCTGAATGTAGACATCAGCAAGAAGTTGCTAAATGACCGTCTGAAAGTGACAGTAGGAAGTAACTTCGGACTGGAAGGGCAAGCTCGCCAAAACGAGAATATGACCAATATTGCAGGCGATGTAACAGTAGATTACAGCTTGTCCAGAGACGGAAGATACATGTTGCGTGCTTATCGTAAAAATGACTACCAGGTAGCTTTACAGGGACAAATTGTAGAAACCGGAGTTGGATTTATTATCACGCTGGATTATGATAAATTCCGTGAGATTTTTCAGAAATCCAAGAAAGAGAAAAACAAAAAAGTAAGAGATAAGAAAAACCAAGTCGTAGAATTTAAATAATGAAAAAGAATAAATTCCATATTTATTATAAATACTGGCTTATTTCGGGTCTGGCCCTATCTCTGCTTTCATGTAGTGGTACAGGTTACCTTAGGGAAGGACAGAACCTTTATACGAAGGGTAGCGTAAAGATTGATAGCAAAACAATTTCGAAAAATGATAAGAAAGAGTTGCTGACAGTGCTAGAAAGCAATCTTACTCCTAAACCCAATCCTTCTATATTGGGAATGCGTCCCAAATTATTTTTCTATAACATTACCAAAGAACCTAAAGCAGATAAAGGATTCCGCTACTGGATGAAGTATAAACTAGGGCAGAAGCCTGTGTTACTTGGGGATGTAGACCGGGAATTTAATAAAGATATAATTGAAAACTATTCCGAAAATAAAGGTTATTTCAATGTAAAAGCCACAGACAGCATTATTGTTAAAAGCAAAAAGGCACAGGTTGTCTATACGGTAAAACCGGGAGAAAGATACCTAATTAGTCAGGTGAAATTTCAGAAAGATTCCAGTCTTATCAACAAAGAAATTCAGAATACAACAAAACGTACATTTCTAAAGTCCGGAAACCCATTTGATCTGGATGTTATAAAAGCAGAAAGAGAGCGTATTGATAACCGACTGAAGGAAAAAGGTTTCTATTATTTCCACCCGGATAATATTATTGTTCAGGCAGATACTACGGTAAGCAAAAATCATCAGGTAGAGCTGAATGTAAAACTAAAGGACGATACTCCGAAGTTATCGAAAGAGCAGTTTAGCATAGATAAAGTTGTGGTTTTCCCCAATTATAACCTTCAGGATGTAAGAAAAGGACTGTATAAGATCCCTATGGGTGAAGACTCGCTGGCTCCTTATGCGTATAAGAACATATATGTAATCGATCCTCAGCATAAATTTAAACCTAAAGTTTTTGACAGGGCTTTGTATTTTGAAAAAGGTGATTTGTATAATAGAACCAATCATAACCTGTCTCTAAACCGTTTAATCAATCTGGGAATATTCAAATTTGTAAAAAATGAATTTGTTGTTTCTGATTCATTGAAAAATAAGTTTGATGCTTATTATCTGCTGACACCAAGGCAAATGCAATCTTTGCGTTTAGAAGCATTGGGACGTACCAACTCGGCCAATTACGGAGGTAGCGAGTTGAATCTGAATTGGACACACCGGAATATTTTCCGAGGTGCTGAGCAGTTTAAAGCAGCAGTATATGGAGCCTTTGATATCCAGATGGGTGGAGGTGATGGTGCGAAGAATATGTTCCGTGCCGGGGTGAATACCCAGCTTTCTATTCCGCGTATTGTAGCGCCTTTCCGTTTCAATTCTTCCAGTGAGTTTGTACCAAGAACCAACATTACCCTTGGGTATGAGTTCCAAAACCGCAGACAATATTATACACTCAATAATTTTAATGCCTCTTTTGGTTATAGCTGGAAAGAAAATGCCAGAAAAGAACATGAGTTAAAAGTTTTTGATGCAACCTATGTTTCGCCGACAAATGTTACGGCAACATATGATTCATTAACAGTGGCAAATCCCGAGTTGAGAAGAGCTATTGAAAGGCAATTGGTTTTTGGACCGACTTATACTTATACCTACACCAATACCATGCAGCCAAAGACCAATACAATCTATTACCGTGGTACGATAGATTTGGCAGGTACTCTTACAGGCTTGTTTTCCGGAGCAAATGCTAAGGCAGGAAAAGAAAAGAAAATTTTCGGAATACCTTTTAGTCAGTATATAAAAGTAGAAAACGATTTCAGGTTTTATCACAAATTCGGAGAGAAAAGTTCATTTGCATCCAGATTCATTGCCGGGATAGCTTATCCATACGGAAACTCGGTGACAGTACCATTCTCCCGTCAGTTTTTTGTGGGCGGAAGTAACAGTATTCGTGCTTTCCGTGCGCGTGCCCTTGGGCCGGGTAGCTTTGATCCGAGAAGGAATAATCCTAATGGTCAGTTCTTCTTCGATCAGTCTGGAGATATTAAACTCGAGATGAATGCAGAATATAGAGCAAATCTGTATAAATTTATTAATGTGGCAGCTTTTGTAGATGCCGGGAATGTTTGGCTGGTGAACAGTAATCCGGATTTACCGGGTGGGAAATTTTCAAAAGATTTTTTAAGCGAAATAGCAGTGGGCGCAGGTGTTGGTCTCAGACTGGACTTTTCTATTCTGGTACTCAGACTGGATCTTGCGATGCCACTGAGAGTTCCTTACAATGAAAAAGGAAATAGATGGACTTTCGACAGGATTAATTTCGGAGACAGCCAATGGCGGAAAGATAATCTTGTATTCAATATAGCAATCGGATATCCGTTTTAAAATGTTCAAACACATAAAGTTTTTTTGGGAAGTCCTGAGGGATACCTTTACAGAGTGGAATGATTCTTCCGCGATGAAAGATTCTGCGAGCCTGGCGTATTATGCAATATTCTCTATTCCTGGTCTTTTGATCATTATTATCTGGATTGCCGGAAATTTTCTCGGTGAAGAGGCTATTCGTGGAGAGATAAGTGAACAGATCAGTGGATTTATGGGAAATGATGTGGCCAAAAGCGTAGAAAGTTTGATAGCAGGAGCACTCATAGATAAGCAGAATATTTTCATGAAAGTTGTCGGTGTAGGCGCGTTGGTATTTGGTTCTACAACTTTATTTTTCCAGCTGCAGCATTCTCTAAATACACTTTGGGATATCCAATCTGCACCTAAAAAAGCTTTGCTGAAATTTCTTCTGGACAGAGCCAATTCACTGGGAATGATTCTTATACTTGGATTTTTGCTCATGATTACCATGATCTTATCTTCATTGATCAGTTTATTTAATAACTGGATTACTCAGTATTTTGGCTTCGAGACCTATATGTTGGTAGAGTTGGTAAACTTTGCAATTGGTTTCGGGCTTGTAATGCTTTTGTTTGCTCTGATGTTTAAAGTTCTTCCCGATGTACAGGTAAGCTGGAAGCCGGTATGGAAAGGAGCGTTACTAACGACCATCCTCTTTACGCTGGGGAAATTTTTATTAAGCCTTTATTTCGGAAAAGTAAAACCCACATCAGCATTCGGAACAGCCGGAACGGTTATTCTGATTATGATGTGGATCAATTATACCTGTATGCTTATTTTCTTCGGTGCAAAGTTCACCAAAGTATATGCTTATAAAAAAGGTTATAAAATTATTCCTTCCAAGCACGCCAAATGGAGTCAGGCAAAACTGTATGCCGAAAGCCTGAAACCAGAAGATTAATATCGAATTTCTTGAACTTGTTCAACCTCTGTTCTTTTTTATCTGTTCTACTTTTGTCTTATTAAATAAATTAAAGACATGAAAAAGAAAGAAGCACTATTGTTAATAGACATTCAGAACGATTATTTTCCCGGAGGAGCGATGGAACTCGTTAGCGCTGTTGAGGCAGGGGAGAAGACAAGAAAGGTATTAGCATATTTCAGAGAGAATAATCTACTGGTAATTCACATCAAGCATATTGCGTTACAAGAAGGGGCTGATTTCTTTTTACCTGATACTTTAGGCGTAGATTTACATGAAAGCGTGTATCCTTCAGAAACAGAAAAAGTAGTGGTGAAAAACTATCC
Organism: Elizabethkingia sp. YR214; assembly: GCF_003058195.1. Lineage (GTDB taxonomy): Bacteria > Bacteroidota > Bacteroidia > Flavobacteriales > Weeksellaceae > Elizabethkingia. The sequence continues at coordinate 275,509 of NZ_QBUH01000006.1, read as the reverse complement.
GAATAGTTTCAGAGATACAGAATTATTAATCTATCTTAGAGAGCATCAGGTGTCTGATTTGGTGATTTGCGGAATGATGACAGATGTTTGTGTAGATGCTACCGTAAGAGCAGCTATGGATTATGGTTTTAGCAGCACAATTATTAGTGATGCCGTAGCAACCAGAGACCGTGAATTATATGACGAAGTTATTCCGGCCGAACAGATTTCCAAATCTTATCTGGCGGGACTAAATGCATTGGGTGGATTGTATGCTGATATTAAAACCTGTGAACAATATTTAGAAAAATAAAGTATGAGCAGATTTGCTTCTTTTGAACAGAATATTTTAAAGTATGTTGATTTATCTGAAGAAGAATTAATCAGATTAAGTTCTTTCTATACCTTAAAAAAAGTACGGAAGAATGAAAATATTCTTTCCACAGGAGAAGTCTGTACCCATGAAGGATATGTTTTGGAAGGTTGTTTTAAGATTTATTATGAAGATGAAAATCTAAAGGAACACATCCTTTATTTTGCTATAGAAGATTGGTGGGTGTTGGATATTGAAAGCTTTGTTTCTGGTAAGCCAACCTGCATGAATATCCAGGCTCTGGAGGATGCTGTAATATTGGTGACAAACAGAGAGCAAAAAGAACAATTGTATAAGAAAATACCCAAAGCTGAAAAGCTTTTCAGAATTATGAACCAGAAAGCATTAGCCGCAGTACATCGCCGCATGATTAATATGCTCCAAAAGAATGCAGACCAGCGTTATCTGGATTTTAATGAAAAATATCCGACACTGGCACAGCGAATTCCACAACATCAAATTGCGGCTTATCTTGGCGTATCACACGAGTTTCTGAGTAAAATACGGAAGAAAGTATCTTAGGATTAATAGTAAAAATAAAGCTTCGGTTTAAATTTAATTTCAGTAGGTTTATAATTATCCATTGTTACTTTAGGAAATTTATAGGTATAGGTTTCGAATGTGCTTACATTCTTTTTAGGATCTTCAATATCATCACAGCTGCCTGTATCTTTTGTAATATTAATTTTCTGGGTAGAGAAATTGATGTCATAAGTATAATCGAAGTCACAAGTGTCCCAATATCTGTATTTAGAACCAATCAGATACCAGTTATTACTCTGGTATCTGAATATTTGTTTATAACTCTCAGTTCTTCTGGAATTGTTATGGGTTTCCTGTTCAATAATAAGAGTGTTGTTCTTAATGCTGATACTAACTAAGGGATCCGAAGTTTCTTCGAAACAGAATCCGCACTCTTTACTGCCCCATAAAATATTTGTATTCTTTTTGAATAGCTGATATTGGTTGCTGTTGTCTTGTTTTAGAATATAAAGAACTCTGGAATAATTTTTTTTAGGATCCTTTGTCTGGTTGAGGTTGCAAACAATTACTTTTTCATCTTTTCCGTCTTTATCCAAATCACCATACACCGTTTCTACTACTGTACAGTTTTTAGGCAGTTGAAAATGCTGTGCAGAATACATGGAAAGTGATAAGGTAAATATGAGTACGGAGAAGTAATATTTCATCATTTGGACTTATTGATCACAAATATACATTATTCCAGAATCTGCTTTTTACGAACTGATTACAGAGATACCGGCATCAACTGCTAATTCTGCTCCGTGGATATAAGAAGCTTCCTGTGAAGCCAGAAAAAGCACCGCGTTGGCTATTTCAGATGGTTCACCCTGTCTCTTAAAGGGAATTGTTGGGATAAGACTTTGTACAGCTTCATCAATCTGTTCTTTGTTCAGACCAGTATTGCTGAATATATTGGTTTTAATATGTCCAGGACTAATACCATTTACACGAATACCTTTTTCTGTAAACTCAGCAGCAAAGGTCTTGATAAAAGATTGTACCGCCGATTTGGCTGCTGAATAAACGGAGAAATAAGGGGTTCCGATCTCAGTAACAAAAGAAGTGTTTAAAACAACAGAACTACCTGATTTCATCAGTGGAAGTATTTGTTGGACTGTAAAGAAAACACCTTTTACCAACATATTGAATAACTCGTCAAAATGTGCTTCGTCGGCTTGTGCAACAGATGCAAACTGTCCGTAACCAGCATTTACAAACAGCAAATCGATGGTGTTGGTATACTGTTTTACGTTTTCCTGTAAAGCGAAAACATCTTTCATATTTCCGGCATCCGATACGATTCCGAAAGCTCTTTCTCCTAAGCTATTTACTGCATTATGTACCGTAGCAGTACTTCGGCCTGTAATGATGGTAAATCCACCTTCCTCAATAAATTTTTGTGCAGTAGCATAGCCCATTCCGTTAGTTCCTCCTGTAATAAGGGCAAACTTATTTTTAAATCGCTGCATGATATTTTGTTTATAATAATCTTGCAAAGATTGATATTAATACAGGCAAATAAAACCCGAAACTTGCGGAGTTAATTATGAGTAATATTCAGGAATATTGGACTTTAGTATATAAAATGGATATATAGCTTTACACCTGACGTCTTATATCTAACCTCTAATAACTAACTTCTAATTTCCAACTTCGTACTTTAAAGATCATTTAGCCTTTTCCCCTGATAGCCTATAAACCTTGAATGTTTAGGCTCACCAATCATCTGTTTACCATAAATGCTGTTATTACCAGATAATAAATAAGCAACGACACAAGCAATAGCGACATAGACCCCACATTCGCTTCCAAAGAGTTCAATAGCCATAATCATACAGGCAATAGGAGTGTTGGTTGCTCCCGCAAATACTGCTACGAATCCCATTCCGGCCAAAAGTCCGGGCGGAAGCGGAATGAAATAGCTTAATGCATTTCCCAGTGTAGCACCAATAAAAAACAATGGGGTTACTTCTCCACCTTTGAATCCTGCAGATAAGGTCACAATGGTGAAAATCATTTTAAGTGCAAAATCATAAGCTGGCAATTGCTGATCGAAAGAAGCTACAATAGTCGGAATTCCCAGTCCTATATATTTTGTAGTTCCTATAGCCCATACTGCAGAAGCTACAATAATACCACCAACAAAAGGTCTTAACGGTGGATAAGATATTTTAGATTTAAAAATTCTTCCTGCGAAATGTATAGCTTTACTGAAGGCAGAAGCACATAATCCGAAAAAAATTCCGGCAATAATTGCATAGATAATATTCAGGAAGGAAACGTCAGGAATGATGTTGATATGATAATGAGTGTGATGAGTCTGCCATAGTTTGGTTACCAGATCTGCAATAATAGCAGCTGAAAATGCAGGAAAAATAGCATTGTATCTTATTCTGCCAATTAGAAATACTTCCAGTCCAAAGATAGCACCAGCTAAAGGTGTACCGAAAACCGAACCAAATCCGGCAGCTATAGCAGCAATAATTAAAATAGCCCGCTCACCAGAATTGAGCCTGAAAGGTTTGCTGAACTGGTCTGCAATAGCACCCGCCATTTGTAATGCTGTACCTTCACGGCCGGCAGAACCTCCAAAGAAGTGTGTGGCAATGGTTCCGATATATACAAATGGTGCCATCCGGAAAGGGATAATCTGTTTCGGATCATGGATAGTGTCTATTAGCAGATTGTTTCCGGCTTCTATATCTTTACCCAGATAGTAATATAGTAATCCTATAAGGAATCCGCCTATTGGCAATAGAGCGATTAACCATAAATGATTTTCCCTGAAGTTAGTGGTCCAGTCCAGTGTTTGTAAAAAGAATGCTGATGCAGATCCTATTAAAGTACCTATAAACAGGGTGATGAATAACCATCTGAAAATATAAAGGGTAGAAGGGTAGCGTCTGAAAAATACCTGTAAGGACAAATTGAATTTTCTGCTGGCTGTTTTTTCCTTTTTTGTTGACATAATGTACCTGATAAAATGTTTGACATTTAATTTAATCAGGCGTCATCAGCTCCTCAGAAGCGGTTGGGCAAGGAAGAACACCATTTCCTTTTTTATATGACACAAATTTAGAGATATTTATTTATCCACAACAAATTTTAATTCACTTTTTGCAAACGCTGTTTCAACGTCAGATTTTATAAATTAACTCGATCCCCGTGAGACTTAGGTTCAGAAATTACCAAAAACTCTAAATCTTCAGATGATTTATTCAGAATATGATGCTTTAATTCCGGTTCAATATGAAAGCTTTGTCTTTCGTGGACAGTGAAAATTCCGTTTTCGGTTTCAAAAGTAGCTGTTCCTTTCAGAATATAAAAAAGCTGTTGTGCCTTAGTATGATAGTGGTAGGATTCTTCTGTGCCTGCAGGCATTTTTTCCTGAATAACACTTAGTGAATCTGTTTTCAAAAGATGCCATCCGTCACAGGCATCTCCCCAATTATAATGTTCCGTATTGTTGATATCTCTGATGCTCATTCAATTTAATTTTATATTCTGGCTAACAAAAAAAACTTCACCACTTGCCTATAACACCGTTTTTTAGATTTACCTAATATAAAATTACGGTTAACCCTGGATATAAATAATAGTATCTTTAGATTTATTATTGTGTATAAATAAGAAAACCTCCTGAGAAATCAGGAGGTTTTTATTGTGTATAAGTTTTTTACTTAGATACTTTCAGATACACTTGTTGTGTAGTCCCATCAATGGTAATATTTGGGAATTTCTTATCGTAGTCGATAACAATATCGCCTTTTTCTTCTTTTCCGTTACCATCAGAATCCCAAGTGATCGCTACATAATATTTTACAGGTTCTCCTTCTTTTACAGCAGGCTTAATAAGGCTTGCGGCATTAGCCGGAACCGGAAGATCTATTGTAAATGGAACAGTCTTCTGTTCAATTTCTTTTTCAGTAATCAATGTAGCCGGAACATCAGCAATGTTAGCAGAAACACCGTACAAACTTATTTTAAGTTTAGCACTCTTGATGTTGAAGCTATCTGTACCAGTAAATTCTATTTTAACATTCTTCTGGTCAGAAGAAGCCTTGTCTGTCGAAGATGTTGTGTCTGTCATAGTCTGTTTTGGAGAGTTACAGCTGCTTGCCAATAACAAAGCTCCAATACCGATAATACTTGCAATACGATTCATAGTAGATATTTTAGGTTTATAAATGATTGTTTATTTAATAAAATAACTTCATAAAGTTACCCAAATTTATGCCAAAAGCCGAGATGCTAAAGAATCCTGTTATGAAATCTTGAAAATTATATTCAGTTTTTCTGTTATCAGATTACCTGATAAAGTTGTATCTATAAAGTATTCCAATTGCCATTTTTGAGTTCTTTCGGCCTGTTTATTTTGTGGAATATCCCATGCAGGATATACTCTAAATCCGCGTTTTCCTTCCCTGGAATCAGATGTTAGAATTTGTTTTTCGGCCAGTAGAGATTTTTGAAAAATAAAATATCCGGATTTTTCGTGGTATTCTGCGGCGATAATATAAAAATCGAAAGAGTCATTATAATGAAAAGGCTCTGTTTGTTTATTGGTATTCCTTCTCCATAAAGTTACAAACTGTCCATTCTTTTTAGGAGTTACTTTTGCCTTTCTAAATTTTATATTATAATGATCCAGCTGAAAATTATAACCGAAATATTCTTCGCATTCAGAATCCTCGATCGGCATGGAAATCTTTAAACCGTTTTCTTTTAATAATATATTTTCTAATCTGTAAAGTTCTTCATTCATTGTCGGTATTTTAAAATAACCTTGGATCTGGTTTTTCGTAAGTGAAGTTCAATACTTGTTCACTTTTCTCAGAACTGATAATCCGTTGCTGTTTTATTTCAGATACGGTTTTGCAGACCTGATTGTTCTGCATACTGATAACTTCCTCTTTTGTGGGATGCTGAGGTGCTACAATATTAAAGGTCTCGGAGGATATATTCTTATTAATCATTGTTTCGATAATCCTGCAGATATCGTGATAATGAATATGATTAACAACTTGCTCCAGATCTGTTATTTTGTAATTTTTTAGCTGTCTGTTATCTCCCATTAACCCGCCAAGCCGAAGAATGTTGACTTGTGGAAAACTTTTTTTAATCAGGTTTTCAATAGATGCCATATTGAAGCTAAGTTCTGAATCGGCATAAGTTGTCTCATCAATGTTCTTTTGATCCTGTGGGTATATTCCGGTAGAACTGGTTAGAAAAATAGGACCATGGTAATCACCAATATATTGGCTTACCCGGTTAAAACGTCGAGTCAATATTTCCAGAGCTGTCCGTTGCGAAAATGGGAGGCATATAATAATTGCATCTGCAAGATTAATATCCGGGTTGTTTTCAAGAATCTCATCAGAATCGAAATCGATACTGAAATGCAGCGACCCTCCTTCGCTATTGGAGCTTTTGCTAATTGTATAGATTTTGTAATGGTCAGAAAAATAATCAGCCAACCGTTTCCCCAGCCAGCCATAGCCAATAATTGCCAGCCTGTTCATGTAAAGCTTTTCTAAAGATAAACTTTCTGTTTCTATGTACTCCGGATTCATTACCTCTGAAATTGATGATCAAAGATACACAATAAACATAGTGATATCCGTCCTCTGTAAAACAAAACCACCCCGGAACAAGTCCCGGAGTGGCCATTAGAAATAAAAACAGAAAATATAAGCTATTGTTTATTATTGCCATCCGCCTCCCAGAGCACGATATAGGGAGGTGGTAGCATTAAGTTGCTGGGTTTTTATATTGGCCAGATCCAGCTCGGCCTGAAGCTTATTGGTTTGTGCTACTAACATTTCAAGGTAAGATGCTTCACTATATTTAAATAAAGTTTCAGCATTTTTTACCGTTTCATTCGATCTTTTTACCAATGCTTCTGCGATAGAACGTTGCTCTTTTAATTTATCAGCCTGAACCAGAACATCCGATACTTCACCTACAGCCTGAATTACACTTTGTTTGAATTGTAATTCCGCTTGTTGGGAAGAAATTTTTGATTGTTCATATTGTGTTTTTAGCTGTTTTCCTTGTAATAATGGCTGTACCAATGATCCTGCTGCCATTCCGAACAAAGACCCCGGAATGCTAAACCAGTCACTTGCTTTGAAGGCGTTAAGACCACCTTGTGCTGTAATATTAAGTACAGGGTACATATTGGCTTTTGCAATATTGATAGAAGCCACACTTCGTCTGAAATTAAGTTCCTGGGTTTTAATATCCGGACGGTAGCTCAGCAGTTCTGAAGGAATTCCTGTGGATAAACCAGTTGGTGCTTCTACGGAGTCCAGACTAATATTGCGTTCAACTCTGGAAGGAAAAGAACCTGTCAGGATATTTAGTGCATGCTCCTGTGTGCTTATAGCACTTTCGATTACAGGAATGCTTTTTCTGATTTGGTCCATATTGGTTTCTTGTTGCTGAACCGCAAGTGCAGTCCCTATCCCCACTTCAAACTGTTTTTTTATCAGTGCTAAAGTTTTGTCACTTAATGCCAGATTGGATTTTGTAATCTCCAATTGCTTATCCAGCATCAGAAGATTGTAGTAACCCTGTGCTACTTCTGCAACCAATCTTGTTTTTACAGCTTTTGCTGCTTCCTGAGTTTGCAGATAACTTGCTAAAGCTTCTTCTTTGGTACTTTTAATTTTTCCCCAAATGTCCGCTTCCCAAGAAATAGATACGGCAGAGGTATAATCCTCGGTATATCTTTTACCTAAGAACTGACTTGCACTAATACCATTAATACTGTTATCCGATGGTCTGTTAATACCTGCATTCGCAATGCTCAGACTTACTTTAGGAACATTTCCCCATTTAGACTGCTGGAATCCTAAAGATGCCAGTTCTATTTGTTTTAATGCTACCTGCAGATCGTTGTTTCCAGCTAAAGCTTTATCAATCAGTGCAACCAGTACAGGGTCCTTATAGAAATCCCTGTAGCTGATTTTTGCAATATTCTGAAAGTCTTCGATATTAGTTTGCTGGCTGCTATAGCTTTCTGGTACCGTAAGTTTAGGCTGTTCATACTTCTGAACTTTACAAGAAGTGACTAATCCGGATGCCAAGGCTATTCCCGCTGTTATATAGATGATTCTTTTTGAATTCATTTTTTCTAAAATTTTAATTATACTCCCAGTCTGCTTCCGAAATTTGTTTACCGCTGATACGTTCGTGCAGGTATTGGAAAATAACAAACAGAACTGGTGTAATAAATACGCCTAACACGGTTCCGAATAACATACCGAAGATTGCTGCATATCCGATAGAGTGATTACCTAAAGCCGATGGGCCTACTACAAAAAGTAGTGGTGTAAGTCCCGCAATAAAGGCGATAGAAGTCATCAAGATCGGTCTTAATCTGGCTTTGGCACCTTCTACAGCTGCAGCAACAAGGCTTTTTCCAACTCTTCTTCTCTGTATTGCAAATTCCACGATAAGAATACCATTTTTCGCAAGGAGACCAATAAGCATTACCATAGCAATCTGCACATAGATGTTATTGGAAATATCGGCAAATGTAATTCCGATAAATACCCCGGATAAACCAACCGGAATCGCTAATAATACGGATAATGGAAGGATGTAACTGTCATACTGTGCCGATAGCAGGAAGTATACAAACACAATACATAAACCAAAGATTAGTGTAGACTGTGATCCTGATTGAGATTCCTCACGGCTCATCCCTTTGTAATCATAGGTATATCCCTGCGGAAGTAATTTTTCACTTACTTCTTCAACAGCTTTCATTGCCTGCCCTGTACTATATCCCGGCTTAGCCATTACCGTTAAGTTGGATGCGTTGAAAAGGTTGAAACGGTCTACGATTTCAGCACCGGTTGTTGGCTTCAGAGTTACCAATGTATTAATTGGTACCATTCCGCCGGTATTATTTTTTACAAAAACACCATCCAGAGATCGTTGATCTTTTCTGGCATCGAATGCAGATTGTATTTGTACTCTGTAGTATTTACCAAATCGGTTGAAATCGGAAGACTGAATACTACCGTAATATCCCTGCATAACACCCATAACATCTGCAAGGCTTACACCAAGCTGTGCAGCTTTAGCTTCGTCTACCAATAGCTCGAACTGAGGGAATGATACGTCGAAAGTTGTAAAGGCTACAGCAATTTCAGGTCTCTGCATCAGGGCGCCCATCATTTGATAGGAAACCTGTCCCAGTTTTTGAAGTTCACCATTGGTACGGTCCTGAAGCACAAGCTCCATACCACTCGTATTACCAAAACCGTCTACAGTAGGCATATTCAGTACAAGGAAATTAGCACGCTTATCTTCTGCAAGTTTCGCCTGGAATTGGCCGATAATATCATCTATTTTCTTTACATCTCCACGATCTTTAAGATGCTTCAGCTTAATCCATATAGCGCCTGCGGAAGCCGATGAGGTAGAGCTAAACATGTTGAATCCATCTACCGTCATTACATTTTCTACAGCAGGATGTCCTGATAAATAATGTTCTGCAGTTTTTATAACTTCAATAGTTCTGGCTTTCGAAGCTCCCGGCGGAAGATTCACTGTAATAGCTAGGAAATTTTGGTCTTCATCCGGAATAAAGCCTTTAGGCGTAGTCATAGACATCCATACGAATAGTCCTCCGAATACCGCCATGATAGCAAAGGCAATCCATCTTTTCTTAATAAGGAAGAGAATAGATTTTCCGTAACGATTGGTTATGGCATTGAATGCAGCATTGAATCCTGCAAAAAAACGGTCTTTAAAGTTTTTCTTCTCATGGTGGTCTCCTTCATGTGGCTTTAGGAATAAAGCCGTAAGCGCAGGGCTTAGTGTCAATGCATTGATTGCAGAAATAATAATTGCAATAGCAAGTGTTAAGGCAAACTGCTGGTAGAATAAACCTGTAGATCCTTTCATAAAGGCTACCGGAACGAATACAGCAGACATTACTAATGTAATCGATACAATTGCGCCGGAAATCTCATGCATTGCAGACATTGTCGCAGCACGTGCGTTCAGTTTTCGGTGTTCCATCTTAGCATGGACAGCTTCTACAACTACTATGGCATCATCTACAACAATACCAATTGCCAGTACAAGAGCAAACAGGGTAAGAATGTTAATAGAGAATCCAAAAAGATTCATAAAGAAGAATGTACCAATAATGGATACCGGAACTGCAATTGCCGGAATCAATGTTGAACGGAAATCCTGAAGGAAAATATATACGACAATAAATACAAGGATAAATGCCTCGATAAGCGTAGATATTACCTGACTAATAGATTGGTCCAGCGATTCCTTTGTAGCGTATGGAATACGATATTCTACTCCCGGAGGGAAAGATTTTTCCAGCTGCTTCATTTTTTCGTTAATGGCAATCTGTACCTCGTTGGCATTGGAACCTGCCATCTGGAATACAGCCATCATTGGACCAGACTTTCTGTCGAACTTAGAAGAGCTACCATAACTATAAGCACCAAACTCTACTTTGGCTACATCCTTTAATCTAAGTATGGAACCATCGTTCTGAGCTTTAATAATAATATTTTCATATTGTTCAGGCTCGGTATATTTACCTTTGTAACGCATAACATACTCCATAGCCTCGTTACTGTTTTCTCCGAATTTACCAGGAGCAGCTTCAATATTCTGAGACTGGATGGCATTGGAAATATCTATAGGTGCAAGTCCGTATGAATTTAGTTTTTCGGGATCCAACCATACACGCATAGAGTAGTCCTTATTACCCCATACCATTGCATCACCAACACCTTTTACCCTTTTTAATTCCGGAATAATATTGATCTTGGCATAGTTTTCCAGAAATAGTTCGTCTATTTTACCATCCTTACTTGTTAATGCAAGCATGGAAATCATACTGTTCTGACGTTTGATCGTAGTAATACCAGCACGTACAACCTCTACAGGTAATTGGTTGGTTACCTGAGCAACACGGTTTTGTACGTTTACAGCTGCCTGATCGGGATTGGTTCCCAGTTTAAAAATTACGGTAATGGAAAGTGTACCGTCGTTACTGGCTGTGGAAGTAATATAATCCATGTTCTCCACACCATTGATGGCATTTTCTATAGGTGGTGCTACCGAACGTGCGATGGTTTCGGCATTAGCACCCGGATATACCGCTGTAACCATTACGGTTGGTGGCGCAATCTCCGGAAATTTTGTAATGGGAAGGTTGAGCATTCCCACTATCCCCAGTATTACCATCAGTATAGATATAACTGTGGCTAATACGGGTCTTTTTATAATATTTTTAAGCATAACTTACTTTTAAAAAACGATTTACTGAGCTTTTTTCTGTTCTTTATTTTGCTCTTTTTGCGGAACAACAGGTGTTCCAGGTTGTAATCTCTCGAATCCGGTAACGATATAACGGTCTCCAGCTTTAAGCCCGCCGGTTACAATGTAATTGGTTCCGGCTTTACCAGCCACTTCTACAGGAATCTGGATAGCTTTGTTCTGTTTGTCTAAAGAGAAAACATATACTTTATCCTGAATCATCATTGTAGAACCTACAGGAAGCAATGTAGCATTGTCATATTTCTGCTCTAACAATACTTTTCCGGTATTACCGCTTCTAAGGGTTGCTTTGGAGTTATCGAATACAGCGCGCAGGGTAATAGCTCCCGTCATTTTGTTGAATTGTCCTTCCACTGCATTGATTTTACCAGACGTCTCATACTGTCCACCGTTGCTCATGATGAGGTTAACCGGAGGTGTATTCTTTAGTTTTTCTTCAATAGAATTTCCGGCATACCGATTTTGGAAGTTTACAAAATCATTTTCGCTTAAACTGAAATAAGCATATACCTGATGGATATCCGACAAGATCGTAATAGGATCCGCATTTGTAGGAGCTAATAAACTTCCGATACGGTATTTGAAGCGTCCGATATAGCCACTTACAGGCGCCTTAATTGTGGAGAAATTAAGGTTTATTTTGGCAGACTCTATTGCTGCTTGTGCCTGACTTACACTACCTCTGGCTGAATTATATGCTGTTTCAGCTTCTTTTACCTGAATAGGAGATACCATATTGTTTTTGGCAAGTTCTCTTTTACGGTTTAGTTCTATATTGGCATTGGCAAGAGTTGCGTTAGCCGAAATAAGTGTAGCTTGTGCACTTCTCAGTTGTTCCTGAAAAATACGGTCTTCGATTTTGAAAAGTGCCTGTCCTTCTCTTACATAATCACCTTCATCTACGAAGATCCGGCTAAGATAACCTGATACTTGCGGACGAATTTCCACTGTGGAAACACCTTCTATTGCTGCAGCATATTCTCGTGGAATTGTTACATCTTGCTGAGAAATAACGGCTACAGGAAGTTCTGGTGGTTGTTGATTGTATGCTTGATTATCGCCGCCTTTGCTGCAGCTGCCCAGGATAAGAGCCACAGAAACGATGAAGGACGACTTTAAAATAAAATTCTTATACATAATGTTTTTTTTACGTGTGCAAAATTCGACTTAAAAAAGGCTTAAAAAAAGGTGTAAAAATCGACTAAATTTGTCAAAAAGACGCCTGAGAATAGTCCCGATAAATATTATCGATTATTCTAATTAATTGTTTTTATAGTGGTTTGGCGTTATTTGTTATTTAGACTTGTTTTAAACTCTGTCAAAAAAGTACCATTATTGGTTTTTTTGTACAAATGAAATAAAGGGCAGAAAAAAATGCCGAAAAATAGGATGTTTTCATAAATAAAAGTTTTATTGTGTTGCTAAATTAGGTGCGGGGCGTGACAACCTTATGTCAGTAAGAAAAAAATGACAGGAAATTAATGAATAATGAAGGGTTACTCAGTGGTTTAGCCTTTCTGAAATTTTTCCGGAATAATTTGTTTGTTTGGTGTTGGTAATATTTTGTCGTTGATTGTAGTCAGAATTAGTTAGAAGGTTTTATCGTCTATTTTATATTCAGAAGGAGATTTTCCTTCTTGCTTTTTGAAAAACTTACTAAACATTGCCTGATCATTAAAGCCAAGTAGGGCAGCGACTTCACTGATGTTGGCATTGGTTCTTTTTAACAAAAGCTTGGACTCTATAATAATCGTTTGATTAATAATGTCTTTAGGCGTTTTGTTCATTGTTTTTTTTATGACCTTGCTTAAATATTTTCTTGTGATAAATAGTTGCTCTGCATAAAACTGTACACTATGCTCGAATCTGTGCTTTTCTTTTACCAGTGTGAAAAAATTTGTCGTAATTTCTTCATCTCTGGACAGCAGGTTTCTGGTATATCCGTCTTTTTTAATGTAATTGGATAATTCGTACAGCAGTAATGAAAAATGATGCGAAATCATATCTTCCATAAAATACTCCTGTAGTGTATTGCTGTTCAGCCGTTTTAGCTCTCTGATATGGAAATTCATTCGCATAAACAGTTCGGGCTGCTCATTGATGATTAAAGACTCTCCCTGTCTGAGCTGTTTTAACAGATTGTGGTAATTGAAACCGGCTTGTGTAATTGGTTTTTCCGTAAACAGTACATAAGAAGCAATATAGTCGTCGGACAGATATTCAATGGAGAAGGTTTCTAATATTGGAGAAAATAATATATCTCCGGCATACAGTGTAAGGTATTCGCCATTCGAAATATAACTGACAACACCAGATTTTACGAGTATTACACAGAAAGAATCGGATCTGTATAATGAATTTTCTTCTAAATGGTAATCCTTTTTGGTCAGGTCATAAGTGAGGATATCTTTATTGATAACCTGTAGCTTTAATACATCGAGTGCATCCTGTAACGTTAAAAATGAAATGAAATCCCTTCCCATACGGAAAACTTAGAATTACAAAATTATTTATTTATTTTCAGAAAATCAGATAAATACATTTTTATTATTCCTGTTTGTGTGATTTTTTATAAGACAATACCAATTATTAGCTCTTTTTTATCACAATAAAAGGAAAATCCTATATGGTTACTACTGCCAGAAAAATATATCAGGTTTATCGTTGTATGCTTTTAGCATTATATGAAATGTCTTACAATTTTACTGTTTTTCAAAAGTATATTATTAATAAAGTTTATTGTTATTCCTGATAATTTATGTTCTACATCTTTAGTGGTATGTCCAAAAAGCTTTTTGTTTTCCGAATTATGATATTTTATACAGATTACAGAGCAATGCTTTTCAGGTTTTCTTTTGTTAGGATTAACATGCTGTTTATTAGGTTGTTGTATTGTTTTGTAGTGTTACCGTTTTACGCATTATGATAATACTAACACTTCTTTAAAGGAATAGCTCATTCTAGTTTTGTAATGCGGGGAAAGCGCTTAAAATATATTTTAAACGCTTTCCTGTTTTACAAACAAACAACTGAATTTAATGAATCAAACCAAATCTGAATGAGAAAAAAAACTTTACAAAATGAAGCTGCTATAATCAATGAAAAAGCATGCTATGTTCATCCTGAACTGAAAGTAGTTTATGTTGAAATGGAAACAGGAGTTGCTGCAAGTTCTGCAACATTAAGTCCAGGAGACGCAACATCACCCGGGACGCCTCAGGTTGATGACTGGTACGACAGTGGAAATATAGGTGATAAGAATTATGATCTTTAAAAACACTTTATAAAAATACACTCTTGCAGTGATGAAGTTAACAATTATTAGAATTCTAAAACATACACCGAACAATATGAAAAATATTTATACACTTAAAAATATAAACAGACTAACTGTATTAAGTATAATTACCACTTTTTTTATCTCATGCTCTTCCAGAGATGAGAATCCTGCCAACCCTACAACCAAACCTGCAGAAGGTACAGTACTAACATTTAATATTACCGGTATTGCTGAAGAAGGTAATATGACCAATATCGCTTCAGCTTCTGTAAGTAATAAATTAACAGGAGTATCTCCAATGGCTAAAAATGAAATAGTATCTGCCGGAGGTTTTGACGTAATTACAAGCGCGGAAGGGCTATCAACTTCAATGAATACAGGACTGATGGCTACTGCGTCGACCTTTTCTTCCGGTACAGCAGCAGCGGCAGCGAGTACTCCAATGCAAAACGGAATTAAATACCGATTGTTAATTTACGATGCTGTAAGCAATGCACTTGTAAAAGATGTAGATGGTACAGCAGGAATAGTTCCTAATATCCAAGTAGACGGGGGTAAGCAATACAGATGGTATATTATTTCTACTAATTCTACCGTATCTCCTACAGTAAATACTACAACAGGAATGGTTTCCGGTAGTTCGCTGGCTAATAAAGATATATTGTACAACCAAGGAGTTGTAACCACCCAATACGGGCAGAATAATCTAAATATAGTATTTAGACATTACACATCCCGTATCGATGTAAAACTAGATACCAGAGGAATGTTTGGCTCTATAAATAATACATCTACCCTGGAAGTAGGAACCGGTACAGGAAGTAGTTTTGCCAGTATAATAAAAACAGGAGATCTTAACCTGTTTACAGCTACCTATACCAATCTGCAGGATGCTCCTGCGGTTACAGCGGCCAATATGGTAAATACAACTGGAGCCGG
Organism: Elizabethkingia sp. YR214; assembly: GCF_003058195.1. GTDB lineage: Bacteria > Bacteroidota > Bacteroidia > Flavobacteriales > Weeksellaceae > Elizabethkingia. Next base: position 260,084 of record NZ_QBUH01000006.1, on the reverse strand, counting down.
AGGTGCTGTAGGTGCAACTAAAACTGCGACTTTCTATACAGTAAGCAGTCCTACTGTTCCGGCTAATAATCTTAGGCTGAGAATGGGTACACTTGATCTTACAATGGACAACAATACAACCAGAAGTTTTACCAATAGTATTGTGCCTTATAGCAATGCTTCGTTTACACCAGTTTTAACAAGCAAATATAATATTAATGCTCAGTTAGTAGAATCCGGAGTAAGAGTAAAGGGGTTATTGTGGGCAAGAACTAACCTTACATACAATACATCTCAGCCAGACCAGTACAGATTCAAAGTTAATAATGAATATGCAGACCCGGATAAAGATCTTGATTATTGGAACTGGATGTCTGCAACACCTACAGGATCTTCTTCTGATAATGTAGATCCGTGTTCCAGAATTTATCCGGAAAATACATGGAGAATGCCGACAAGTACTGAATTTAATTCTCTTGGGGATCCAGATCAGAAAAATGAAAACTATGGCTTGTTGGTAGGTGCCGTTTATAGTGCCGTTTGGAATCTGGATACTGGTAATAGTGTTAATGCTGCTTACCCGGAAAAATCTCAGAATCTTTTTATTCCTCTGTATGGTTACCGTTCCACACCGGGAATTCTTGGTTCTTCTATTGTTGATTCTCCGGTAGGATTAGTGGCTGGTTTACTGGGAGCAGGCTCTGCTTATTATGGAACAAGCACAGCAACAAGCGCTTCCAATGCAAATTTCTATTACATCAGATATTTCAGGCTTGCATTTTTGGTTGGCTGGAGTAATTCGGAAATAAAAAATGCTGCAAAAACAGAGGGGCGTTCCGTACGTTGTGTGAGAAGTATATCTGTTCCTAACGCCTGATAAAGAAAACACAATTAATTATATCAATTAATAATTCATCATCATTTGTTTATAAACTGTGTTGCAGTTTCGACGGGCAGCCAGAATTTTGTCAGGTTGTCCCGTTTTTACAATTGTTGGTATGAATATCGCTGGAAAATGACTAGTACCCGAAAACTATTGTTATTTTAAATATAAATGAATTATTTTTTAAATGATATAATTTCTAAATTCATTGTTGCAGCCCAAATTATGTAGTATAGAAAGGCCTTTAGTCAGAATTGTTTTATTCTTTATTTACGGACTAAAAATACTTTTTATACTTGTGTTTCTACAATTTCCAATTTGGTAATAATATAATTTTTTCAATTTTTCTCATCTATATAGAATGCTATACTGTAAGGGAATAGGTATTATTATTTTAACAATAATAAATTCTTATTTGTCTGAAATTAAATTTTAAATGCTAATTAACTAAATATGAGGAAGGTTGTTTTAGCAGTTTTCTATTTTTTAGCAATTTTATCGTATGCTCAAAGGAAAGATATCAATAATACGATATATGATACAACAATTCTGATAAAATCACAGAATGACTTCCTGAAAGCATTGAAGGAAGCAGATTCTTTGTATATAAAATCGGAAACACCATTGTTGAAGACCAAAAGTCTTATGCTTTCTGCGCTGCTTTATCACCGGTCAGGTGACATTAGTAAGTGTATAGAATATGCCCTAAAGGCTGAAGAAATTATAGAAAAAACGAATCTGACCGAATGGAAAGCCCGTGTTTATATTTTTCTGGCGACCCAGTACCGTATTCTGAAGCTTTATAGTCATTCCAAAAAATATATGGATAAAGCTTTTAGTACCAGCAAAAGGATACAGAATAATGATATTACCGATTCTATAAATGGATTGATGTGGCAGGAAATCGCTTATTATGAAATTGAAAAAAAGGACTACCAAAAATCGATTGAAAGCGTACTGAGATCTCAGGAATTCTTCAGTGCATCAAAGCATTATGATGACTTTTCGGAAGCTAATAATGAACAAATCTTAGGACTGAATTATTATCATCTGAATGATATGGATACTTCGCTGCGACATTACCGGAAAGCCGGATATATGGCGAAAAGCATGCCCGATTATTGTATTAAAGGTTTTATATACAACGGACTGGCAAAAGTCTATCTGTATAAAGATAATCTGAGACAGGCTAAAAAGTATGCGAAGCTTGCTTCTGACATTGCTGATAAATCAAACTGTCTGCAGCTTAAAAATGAGGTGTATGATACGTTTCACAGGTATTATACTATTGTTCAGGATGTTGAAGAGCTTGCAGTTATACAAGAGAAAAGAGACTCAATAACCGATCTTCTGGCGAACAGATCCACCTTATTTATCAACGATTTTTATCAGAAGATGGATAAGAAGAATAATATTCTCCAACAGAAAAACCATGTTAAAAACTGGATTATCATAGTTATATGTCTGGTTTTGATGATTAATATAATTTACTTTACACAGTACAGAGAGAATTTTAAAATGACATTTACCAGATTTAATCGTATTTTGAAAAAGAAAGCTTATGAAAAACCTTCCCCGAAAGAAATTCATAACAATTTTTCTGTTGCTGTGAAGATAGCGGATCTGAAGGAAGATGAAACAGTTGATAACGAAGAATCTGGAGTAATGATGACGCAAGCTACAGAACAAAAACTACTGTTACGTCTGCGGGAATTCGAAAATTCTACATTATTTACCAGAAAAAATATTTCGCTCTCTTATTTGGCTACTTATTGTGGGGCCAATACCCGGTATATTTCCTATATCATTAATACCTATAAGAAGAAAGATTTTAATAATTATATCAACGAATTGAGGATAAAATATATAGTGTTTAAGTTGGAAAAAATGCCGCAATACAGAAAATATAAAGTAGCCACACTGGCAGAGGAAGCAGGTTTTTCTTCCCCGAATAAATTTGCGACAGTATTTAAAAAGGAAATATCAGTTTCGCCTTCTTTATATATAAAGCATCTGGATGATGTAGCTGCAAGGTAAAACAGAGCTTAGCTTTCCCGTTTTTTAAAACTACAGAATATAAAATTCTGAGATGTATTGAATGGGGTTATGTGCTCTTCAGTAATGCACTTAAGTTTATCAAAATTATCTTCCAGTTTCAGAGATAAAGACTGCTCATCGTATTGTATAATCTCGAGACCGCTACATTTTGTTGGTCCGTCAACAGAAAATGTTCCGATAGTCATATAGCCAGTAACATATTGTTCAGCAATGCTGGCGTATTTTGCAATTTGTTCCGGTGTTGTCAGAAAATGAAAGGTAGCCCTGTCATGCCATATATCATAATGGGTTTCAGGCTCAAAACTGGTAATGTCACTTACAATCCATTTAACTCTTTCGGCATCTTCTCCCAGACGTTCTTTTGCTCTTTCCAGTGCTTTTGCCGAAATATCCAGTACAGAAATATTTTCATAACCTTCACGAAGCAGAAAGTCAACTAAATTACTGTCCCCGCCACCAATGTCAATTATTGATGCGGTTTTATCCAATCCAAATGAATGTATAAAATCCAAAGATGTTTTCGGGACTTCCTGTGTCCAACTTACCTGATCCGGATTTTTGGTTTCATAGACTGTTTCCCAATGATTTTTTCTTGTTGAATCTTCCATGCCATCTAATCTTGATAAATCAAATGTACGGAATCCGATAAAAGTATAAACTAAAAAAGTGATTGTTCTCCTCTTTCCATTTCCAGAAGATATTTCTTTCGCCAGATACCACCGCCATAACCGGTTAGGCTTCCGTCCGAGCCAATAACTCTGTGACACGGAATAAGGATAGAAATTCTGTTCATACCGTTGGCATTGGCAACAGCACGGACGCTTTCAGGACTATGGATAGCAATAGCCTGTTCTTTATAAGATTTTGTGATACCATAAGGGATATCCTGAAGAATTTTCCATACTTTATTCTGAAACTCTGATCCTAATGGATGTAAAGGAACTGAGAATGTTGTTCTTTTTCTGGAAAAGTATTCCTGAAGTTGATTTTCCAGTTCTTTGAAGAATTTGTTATATCCCTGTACAACTATAGCATTATGAATCTTTGCAATCGCTTTTAGCTCAGTTTCCAACATCTTCCGGTCGCTAAATTCCAACAAACAGATGCCTTTATCAGTAGCACAGGCAATCATAGTTCCCAGAGGTGTTTCAATTCTGTGGAGATCGATAATATTCTGTTCTTTTCCTTTTTTGGGAGATACACCAAAGATGTTTTTAAAAGAATCCCCAAATCCGCTTAAAGATTCAAAGCCTGCATCGTATGCAGAATGTGTGATACTTTCACCACTTTGGATTTTTTTGAAAGCAGAATTTATTCTGAACATCCTCTGGTAAGCATGAAAAGTGATTCCATAATTTTTCAGAAACCATCTCCGTATGCTGCTGGGCTCTGTTCCCCGATTTTTGAGATCAAAATCCTTAAATTTCAGAGAAGGATCCTGCTGAAGCTCATCCATTATTTTTTGAATGTCTTCAGGAACCTGATGGAGTTGTTCCATAGGTTTACACACTTTGCATGGTCTGTAGCCACTGGTAATACAGTCTTTCACGTTTGTGAAAAATTCTACATTTTCTATTTTAGGCTTTCGTGCGGTACAGGAAGGCCTGCAAAATATGCCGGTTGTTTTTACAGCCGTAAAAAATATACCTTCAAAAGAGATATCTTTAGAAACAATTGCCTTGTACATAACATCTTTGGTCAGTTCCATAATTTTAATTTTATACAAAGTTATCGGGTACAATAGCAGACAGACAACCGAAAAATTAACAGGTATTTTTTGCAGATAAATTTATACTGCTTTTTCTTGCCAAAGATATATTATTAACAAAGAATCTAATGCTTACCAGTAAGGCATTTTAATGCAACCTCACCATTAGCCAACGGTACTATTCCGGAAAAAAAGAATTCCTGTCTGTCATAATTTCCTTTAAATAACGGAATACCATCTCCTAAAATTACGGGATATAAAATAATATGGTATTCATCTATAAGGTCAAATGGTAATATAGACTGAAATAGTGCCGGACTCCCGAAGATAACAATAGATTTACCTTTTTTCTGTTTTAGTTTTTTTATGTACTCTGGTATATCTTTATGAATAATTGCTGTACTCTTATCAGGAGATGCTATTGTTGTTGAGGCAATTACTTTTCGGGTAGAGTTGTACCATGTAGAATAGCGGACTTCAGAAGGACTGGCTTCCGGATTTTTGAACGCATATGGCCAGTAAGTATTCAGTAGCTGAAAGGTTGTTCGTCCTGCAAGAATTGTATCAGCATCTTCGGCAATGCTGCAAACATAATCCAGGTTATTACTACCGGGATTTAAACCATCAAAACTTCCGTCTGTATTGGCAATATAGCCATCCAGCGATGTGTGAACAATGAAAATTAACTTACGCATAACAGATATTTTTTTGAGATAATAAAATTATTCAATATCAGATTCAACTTATATTGTCTTATGGCAAGAATTTAATTTTGTTTGCTGATTTACAATAGATAACCTGTCTTAATCAAAGAAATATTAAATAATCATTTTAAAATATACCAATTGGTATATTTTGTTTGTATATTTGTCTTGCAATTTTGAGAGGAGATGAATAAAGCTGAAAAAACAAAACTATTTATTATCGAAAAAACAGCTCCGGTGTTTAATACAAAGGGATATGCCGCTACATCGTTATCGGATATCACGGAAGTTACCGGATTGTCTAAAGGTAGTATTTACGGAAATTTTGATAGTAAGGATGAGGTAGTAACAGAGGCATTTAAATACAATGCTGCACTTTTATATAAAGGATTTGAAGAAGCTATGCGTACTGCGAAAAATGCTTATCTGCGCCTGCGTGCATTTGTTAATTTTTACAGAGACAATTGGAATCAGATATACAGTATCGGCGGATGTCCAATGCTGAATGCTGCTACGGAAGCAGACGATCATTTGTTATTTCTTCAGGAAATTGTGAAGAAATATTTTATGATCTGGCACAAAAGAATTGTTCGTGTTATAGAAGAAGGAAAGGCTGAAGCGACTTTCAGAGCGGATACCAATGCGGAACAGTATGCTTATACTATTATGATGCTGATAGAAGGAGGTGTATTATTGTCCAGAACCTTGGGAAGTACAACGCAACTGAATATCGCACTGGACCGTATTTTGAAAATTATTGACGAAGAAATAAAGGTTTAATTTTTTTAATTAAAAATATACCGATTGGTATATTATGAAAATTTGATATGGAAAATGTTTTTATTGTAGCAGCTAAACGTACTCCTGTTGGCGGACTGCTTGGTAGCCTGACATCTTACACTGCTACTCAGTTAGGCGCTTTGGTTATCAAAGCCATTTATAATGAAGTACAAATACCTGAATCTGCTGTAGACAGTGTGTATTTAGGAAACGTTCTGAGCGCAGGTGTCGGTCAGTCTCCGGCACGTCAGGCCGCTCGTTTTGCTGGTGTTCCGGATGATAAAGATGCAACAACTATTAATAAAGTATGTGCTGCAGGTTTAAAAGCTGTTATTTCAGGAGCTCAACAAATTCAGTTGGGTATTGATGAAGTTGTATTGGCAGGAGGAATGGAGAGTATGAGCAATACACCGCATTACATATACATGCGAAACGGAAACAAGCTTGGACATGCTGCACTTACAGATGGAATGATAAAAGATGGGTTGTGGGATGTCTATCACGATTTTCATATGGGGAATGCAGCTGAGATTGGTATCAGGCATTTTGGATTTACACGGGAAGCGCTGGATGACTACGCACTAAGTTCTTATCAGCGAGCGCAGGACGCTACACGAAATGGAAAATTTAAAAATGAAATAGTACCCGTACCTGTTCAGCATAAAAAAGAGAAAAGTTTGTTTACGGAAGATGAAGACATTTATAAAGTAATCCCCGAAAAAATACCAGGCCTGCCACCAGTATTTGAAAAAGAGGGCTTGTTAACAGCTGCTAATTCCAGTAATCTGAATGATGGTGCATCAGTGCTCCTGTTGGCTTCGGAAGATGCTGTAGCAAAATATAACCTGAAACCTTTAGCTAAAATTATTGGTTATGCGGATGCCGCACAAGCTCCGGAATGGTTTACCACTACACCGGCAGTAGCAATACCTAAAGCTCTAAAAAGAGCCGGACTGCAATTAGAGGACATCGATTACTATGAAATTAATGAAGCTTATGCCTCGGTAATTCTTTCTATGGAAAAACTGTTGGGAATTTCTCCGGACAAAATTAATGTTTATGGTGGCGCGGTCGCTATCGGTCACCCAATAGGTGCTTCAGGAGCAAGGATACTAACGACTCTTACTCACGTATTACAACAGGAAAACGGGAAATATGGTGTAGCAGCTATCTGTAATGGTGGCGGAGGAGCAAGTGCTATAGTAATAGAGAAAATGTAAAAAAGAAGTAAAATAAACTTGGATATGGAAAGTTATGATGTTGCCGTTATAGGATCAGGTCCCGGAGGATATGTTGCAGCGATAAGAAGTGCGCAATTAGGGTATCGGACATTACTGGTAGAAAAATATAATAGTCTGGGTGGTACCTGTACCAATGTAGGGTGTATTCCTACAAAAGCTTTATTGGATAGTACCCATCATTATTCTGATGCGTTAAAGAAATTTAGTCAGCATGGGATTAATTTGGAAACTATCGGACTGGACTTTGAACAAATGTTCCGAAGAAAAGCAGATGTTGTACAAAAAAACACAGAAGGGCTGGAATTTCTGATGAAAAAAAATAGTATTACCCGAGTAACAGGTACAGCTACTTTTGTGGATGACTCAACTATTGAAATTCTGCATGAAGGTAATACGCAAAAAGTAACTTCTAAAAATTTTATTATTGCTACAGGCTCTAAGCCTTCGGCTTTATCGGGGATTAGTATAGATAAAGAAAGAATTATAACTTCTACAGAAGCATTGTCATTGAAAGAGCTTCCTAAAAGCATGGTAATTATTGGTGGCGGAGTAATTGGTGTAGAAATGGCTTCTATTTTTAACAGATTAGGAACTGAAGTAAGTATTCTGGAATATGCAGATCATCTTATTTCTGCAATGGATCATGAGCTTGGGAAAACCTTACAAAAAATACTGAAGAAAGATGGAATAGATATCCGCTTGCAGCAAGCTGTTTATCAAGCTGAGAACCTTGGTGATCATACAAAAGTATATTTCAGAGACAAAAGCGGAATGGAAAATTCTCTGGAAGCAGATTATATATTAGTGGCGGTAGGACGAAAACCATACACGGAAAATCTTGGACTTGAAAACACAGGAGTGAAGCTGGATGAGCGCGGCTTTATTATAACCGATGAAAAGTTACAAACCTCGGTTCCCGGGATATATGCTATAGGTGATGTAATCGGTGGTGCAATGTTGGCACACAAAGCTGAGGAGGAAGGTGTTTTTGTCGCAGAAACCATCGATGGACAAAAACCCCATATTCATTATGGACGTATTCCTTCTGTAGTTTATACATGGCCTGAGGTAGCATCCGTAGGTGCGACAGAAGAAGAGCTGAAGAAAAATAATATTGACTATCAATCTGGAAAATTTCCATTCTCAGCCAGTGCAAGGGCCAGAGCTTCTATGGATATGGAAGGATTTGCAAAAGTATTGGTTGATCCTAAATACGGTGAAATTCTTGGTGTGCATATTATTGGTCCACGGGCTGCCGACAGTATAGCTCAGGCAGTAGTAGCATTGGAATATGAAGTAACAGCAAAAGATATGTTCAGTATTTCATATGCACATCCAACTTATACAGAAGTACTAAAAGAAGCTTACATGTTGGCTTACGGCCAGCCCGCAATTAATATCTAAAAGACCGAAGGTCAATACATTATTAATTATTGAAATGAACCCTAATTAAGATCCAAATTTCTCGGATATATTTAAGTACAAAAGAATAATAGTAGTAAGTTAAAGTAGATTAAATTGTAAAAAGAGAGGCTATTCGCAGCCTCTCTTTTGTTTATCCTTTAATAAGAAGTTATTTTTCTATAATCATCGTCACTCCTTGTCCACGGGCCGCACAAATAGAAATAAATCCTTTTCCGCTGCCTTTTTCGTTCAGGAGCTTTGCCAGAGTAGCAATAATTCGTCCGCCGGTAGCTGCAAATGGATGAGCTGTTGCGAGGCTTCCACCCTTTACATTCAGCTTTTCAGGGTCAACTTTTCCTAAAGCATCTTGTAAGCCAAACTGCAAAGCCAATTCTTTTGTTTCCCATATTTTGAGTGTTGCCAGAATTTGAGCTGCAAAAGCTTCATGAATTTCATAATAATCAAAGTCCTCCAATTTTATGTCAACTTTCTTCAGCATTCTGTCAGCAGCAAATACAGGTGCTAAGAGTAAATTCTGTCTGTTTTGTACATATTCAATTCCGGCAAGTTCTGCATGGGTGATATAGGCAAGAATCGGAAGTCCGTTTGCTATTGCCCATTCCTCACTGGCTAATAATACTGCTGATGCTCCATCGGTAAACGGAGTAGAATTACCGGCAGTAAGTGTTCCGTCTTTTTTATCGAAAGCTGGTTTTAGTGTTGCGAGTTTCTCCATGCTGGTATCTCTACGCAGATTGTTATCTTCTTTTACGTTCAGATAAGGACTAATCATATCTTCATAGAATCCTTCATCATAGGCTTTGGCCAATTTCTGATGACTTTTGAAAGATAAAGCATCCTGTTCCTGTCGGGAAATCTGATAATATTTGGCTGTTAACTCAGTATGTTCTCCCATTACCAGTCCGGTTTCAGGTTCCTGTCCCTTGTAGGGGATAGGGAACCAGTCTTTTATTGATGGTTTTAGTAATTGTTTTATTTTTCCAAAAGTACTTTTCTCTTTATTGGCGTCCAGTAAAGCCTTTCTTAGTTTAAGACTGCTTTCAAACGGAATATTACTCATTACCTCTACACCACAGGCTATACCGCATTTTATTTGCCCCAAAGCAATTTTATTAGCAATATAGATAGCAGCTTCAATTCCGGTATCACAGGCTTGCTGGAGATCGCAGCCAGGAGTTGCCGGATCCAGATTTGTTTTCATTACAGTTTCCCGGATCAGATTACTCTCAGAAATATGTTTAATAACAGCGCCGCCGGCAACTTCACCTAATAACTTGCCCTGAAGGTGGTATTTGTTAATAAGCCCCTGAAGAGCAGAAAGAAGCAGGTCCTGATTGGTTGCATCGGAGAAAACGGTATTATATCTTACAAATGGAGTTCTGTTATAGCCGATTATTGCAACTTTTTTAGCATTCATGTTATTCTTTTTGAAACGTATTAAAGTTACGAAAAAAATACCAACTGGTATTTTTTTTCAATGTTGTTTTATCCGTTTAATGCAGCAAAAGAATACAGCTTCCCCTAATAACTTTCAGTTGATTCTCTATATTTTTCCATAAGCGGATATAGCGGTATTTTTCTTCAAAATATACTCCTTGGAATTTTCCTTTTAGCATTATGGTCAGTGTAATTACAGCTGTGTCTTCTATAATATTCAAACTTTCTGTTTTCGGGATAAACTCTTCCACTTCTATTATCCCGTCCTTATAATTTTTTAGATTCTGTTCTTTTGTGATAATCTCTCCATTAGGAAGAATGAATAACAAATCATCATGAAGTAAGAGATCGAGCATCTGAATATCACTTTCTTTTATGGCTTTTTATAATTTGCTTTCACATGCTACAATATTTTCTTCCGAAGGCTCAGAAGAAAATGTAGTATTACCAATAAAAGATACAAGGCTGGGCATGGGTGATAATAGTGGTTAGATTATAATATCTGTTGAAGTCTAATGTACTGAAGCAGCATGATGGTTTTAGCATCCTTTATTTCCCCTGTTGTTATCATGTCCATTGCTTGGTCAATATCTATTTCCAGTACTTCAATATTTTCTTCCTCTTCTTCCAGGCCACCACCTTCGGCAACTTTCATGTCTTTTGAATATTCAGCAATAAAAAAATACAGAATCTCAGTCACTGATCCTGGTGACATATAGGCTTCAAAAACTTTGCGTACATCTTTTACTTTGTAGCCAGTTTCTTCTTCTGTTTCTCTGCGGATACAGTCTTCAGGATTATCCTGATCTAAAAGTCCGGCGCAGGTTTCAATGAGCATACCGGTTTTATTTCCATTGAGGTAAGTAGGCAGTCTGAATTGTCTTGTCAGAACAACAGTTCTGGTATCTTTATTATAGAGGAGGATAGTTGCACCATTACCTCTGTCATAGGCTTCTCTGCTTTGGGTTTGGATGCTGCCATCTTCTTTGGTGTATTCAAAGGTTACTTTTCTTAGTACATACCAATTATCAGATAAAATCTCGGTGTTAGTAATCTTTACGTCCGGAGTCATTTTTTTGTATTGTTTAGATGGAACTAACATACAAAGAAATAAAGAATTAGAGGGCTTTTGGAACGGATTTTTTTTTGTGAAATTCATCCTGTATTTTATACATTATATCCTGTCGGAAATACAATTAATCAAAAAAATAACCGGGAAAGAAATGAATAATCATTTTTCTCCCGGTTAATCCTCTTTATTTTTTCTTCTAAAACGTGGCTGAAAGACGTTTTTTTCTTAATCTATAATTCCAAAGTGTTTTAGTGCTTTCAGGATACCGTCATTATCAACATCATCTGTTATATAATCTGCAATCTCTTTTACCTCCGGATTGGCATTTCCCATAGCAACTCCCAGGGCAACATGCTTCAGCATAGTAATGTCATTTCCTCCATCACCAAATGCCATCGTTTGGGAAACGTTTATTCCGTAATGTTTACAAAATACTTCTATACCAACTTGCTTGCTTTGTCCACTAGGATTAACGTCTGCAAATAGGGGAGACCATCTGGAAGCAATTGAGTCCGGCATTACCTGAGCCATAAACGCGGGCTCTTCTTCAGATGAAATGAAAATATTACCCTGAAGTACATTTTCAATGTCCGTGTTAGACATATCTACCAACGGTGGTATTGGAAGGTTGAGGTGTGCATACATACCGGCTATTTCCGGAGTTACATCATGAATGAAATTACCGTGTTCCGACATCAGAGAAAAGCTTAAAGGATTGTTGTCTGCATAATCCAGTAATGCTTTTACATCATTGGGATTAATGCATTTTTTAAACAATACTTCGCCTTCTTTGGTAATACAATAGCCTCCATTATAGGTAATAAAACCATCGAAATCCAGATATCTGATGTGTCCAATATCGTTATAAGAACGCCCGGTAGAAACAAAAACATGAATGCCTTTTTCTTTCAAAATTTGGATGGCTTCTTCTGTGGAAGCCGAAACTTTGTGCGTTTTAAAGCTTAGCAGGGTCCCGTCAATATCGAAGAAAACTGCTTTAATGTCATTAGTATTTGTTGAATCGTTTATTAGTTGATTCATAATTTTAAAATATTATCGTTAATGTTACTTTCTTAGAACTTATTGTTAATTAACAGGAAATAAGTAATGCCGTTTTTACACGATTAATATTTACAAAGACTTCATACTAAAGGTTTGTAATATTATTAAAAACAATTCAGGAATTATTCAGAAATAGCTGACGGTCCAGTACTTCCAATTCCTGTGGAGTAGGTTGGTTCTTAGGATCTATGAACTCTTTAAAATCAGGTGTGTCATCACAAAAAATAATATCAAAAGAAAAACGGTTTCTACCGTACAATCCTCTATGAATCATATTTGCAGAAAATACTAACAAGTCCCCGCGGTCCAGGCTTATAACTTTTCCTCTTTCCAAGCCATCGCCCGGTTTTCGGCCGTTCAAAGATAATCTGGTTTCTGATTCTTCCGGCAGATCCCAGTTTTTATGAGTTCCCGGAACGAGTTCAATACCTAATTCAGGTTTGAATGGAATTCTGAAATGTACAACGTTTTGGTGTTGGATAGCTTCTTTTTGATCATCAATGCTAAGTCCCGTATACTGAATGTCGCGGTGCCAGTAATTTTGCTGCAGCGGATTGAACGGATCAAAAAATAGCTGAGTATTCAGGAATACAGCTTTAGCCGGAAAAATAGAACTAACAATGTTTTTTATTTTTTCCTGAGTTATAAAACGAAATATTGTAAGCCGCTCCTGTTCGTTAATAAACTCACCGGATGTTATACTATGGCTATTGATAGAGCCATTTTTATAACCTTCTGCATTGACAGCCAGCCAACTTTTATGAAATTTTTTAAGGATACGTTCTGTCTCCTGCAGTTTGGTCTCTGCAAAAAAATTTTCAAAGTGAATATAGCCGGAATCATTATAGTCGTTATGCTGCATTGTGATGTCGTGATTTTGAATAAGGTTATACAAAAACCTAACCTCTTTCAAATATACAATAAATCTTTTCCTTTTGCAGGCATAGAATTTTAAGTTCTGTTAATTTAGTAAATTATTGATTATTAGATTGTAATATTTATGTTTTGACTACTATTCTTTAACGTGCATATTTCTCAATAATAGTTTCAGTAACCGGTCGTAGTGTCGCTCCGTTCTTGGGGTTGGTCCCTTTTCTGTTGATGGTAGTAAAGAAATCTACGTGGTTCCAGCGTTTAGAATACCATATTTTATCTAATGCATTTTCTATTGTCAAAGTATCCGGTCTGGTAATTTTTTTAAAATAGTTGAGCTCTGTAGAATCTATAGGAATAATGAGACGGTGTGGGTTCTTGTCTTCACATACAGTAGCAGTGTACGTGCTGTCATTCCAATACATGCATTCTTTTTTAGGTTCGACCCCTCCTATGAGATGTATAATACTATCAGTTATAGATTCATTCCTAAGTAGGCCACTTTTCTGTCGAATAAAACCAACACCACCAATAAAGGTTCCAAGTAAAAGAATAATTCCTATAATTCCCATATTACTTTTCTTTTGAAAAAAATCAGGGAGGGTTAAAAGAGGCTTATTTACAATGTTAATAACTATTTTAGAGATTGTATGATTTATTGAATATTCAATAGTTCTCCATTCTGAACAATACTCTTTAAAAGTATTATATCCGAGATATTTACTCAGGTCATCTAATATATTGGTCTTTATATTATAATCTCCATTTTCTTCCTTTACTATTGCCTTATAATAGTTTTCAAAAGCTTTATAACTCAACTGAATTTTATAATCATCTTTAAATGTTCTTTCAAGATACTTAGTAATGCCACTAAATGAAATTTCTGTTGTCTCACTAGAAGCCTTTTCGTAGATATCTTCAAGCAATTTTTTCTTTTGGGCTAAAAATTTCGCCATACTTCTAAAATTTTACTGGCAAAATAGAATATCCGTTGTTAAAAAAAATACGGTTTTCCGTACAAAATAGCTGAAAAACTTTCCAAAAACTTTCCAAGAACTTTCTAACCCTTGCCTTGTGCTTTGCTTTTACTTTGCCATAGAAATCAGTGAGAAACAAAACTTATAAAAACCAAAGTACAAAACTGATTTTTAAAATGGCCGGATAAAACGGAGTGTAAATCTCTGGGTTGGGAAGCAGAATTTGCTCCTCCGTTTTTGAAAGCCCACTTCCCAAAAATTTAAGAAGCGCTTCTTTTTTAAACAATGTGTACAGCTCGTGGTAAATCACGAGAGGAAGAAAAACTATGCAAATTTTAAATTTTTGAAACAATGTTACAGCTTATATTAATGCTATTAGGATTAGCATTTCCAAACAATAATACACCTGCACCAGTAAACTACCCAACTACTATTTCTGCTTATGGAGCAGATGGAGACCAAACAGATCCGGGGGGAGATACTGGAGGAGATGAGGGACAAACACCACCACCTAAAAAATAGTTTAACTTATAATTGAATTTTAGAACTATGAAAAAGTCAGATAATTTATAATTTCTGACTTTTTCTGTATAAATTTAACAATGCTGGTATTTACGCTTTGGTATAGCTTTTTTTATTATTTTTGAGAAAAAACGTATTGAAAAATTCTACCATTTTATTCTTATTTCTAATAATATTATCCTGTACTAATACGAAAGAAAATGTAAAAGTTAATAGAGGATATTATGATAAAGCTTATGAATTTTTAGAAACTTCTCAAAAAGATAGTGCTTTTGTATATTTTAACAAAGCAAAAGAAATTTTTATCCAGAATAAAAGAGACTACTCACTTGCGGGAAATTGTTTAGTTAATATGGGTATTATACAGTATGAAAGTGGTGATTTTTACGGAGCACAAGAAACTGCATTGTCTGCAATTAAATATCTTAATGAAAAAGATAAAGAAGATTTTTTTGATATATCTTCTAATTATAATAATCTGGGGATTATTAACAGGAATCTTGAAAATTATAATAAAGCTATTGAATTTTATAATCTTGCCATGAAATTTTCATTAGAAGATACTAATAAACAAGTGTATCTAAATAATATAGCATATGCTTATGGAGAGCAAAAAAAATATAAAGAAGCTTTAAAGATATATAATCAGATATTTAAAAAAGATAATAAAAACAATAAAGAGTATTCCAGAGCATTAACCAATCAGGCTAAAATGAGATGGCTCCAAAATCCTAATTATAATCCTATTCCAGAGTTGAAAGAAGCTATGGATATGAGATTGAAGGAAAAAGATCTTTGGGGGCAAAATTCAAGTTATGCGCATCTGGCTGATTATTATACTCAAAAAAAAACCGACTCTGCACTAATCTATGCAACAAAAATGTACAGTGTAGCTAAAACACTTAAAAGCCCTGATGATCAAATCGAAGCACTTCAGAAATTAATTGTTCTTGAAAATCCGGAGAAATCTAAACAATACTTTTTAACCTATCAGAAGCTAAATGACAGTTTGCAGACCGCCAGAAGTAAGGCTAAAAATCAGTTTGCCTTGATCCGTTACGAAACGGAAAAAAATAAAGCTAATTTTCAAAAGGCCCAGGCAGATAATGTGAAAAAACAAAATCAGATATTAAAACAGTATGCAGGGTTAGGAGCTTTAGGACTGATATTGATTGGGACTGGGTTCTGGTATAAGAGAAGAAGAAAAAGACTAGAAAAAGAAAAAGAACTGGAAGTCAAAAATACGGAGCTGAGGTATTCTAAAAAAGTACATGATAAAGTTGCTAACAAGGTGTATAGAGTAATGTCGGAGGTAGAAAACACACCGGAGATAGAAAAAGAAGTGCTATTGGATAGACTGGAAAATATTTATGAAATCTCTCGGGATATTTCATACGACCACGAACCTACAGATGAAAAACATTTAGTAGAAATGTTGGAATCTTATTCCTCACAGGATGATGTACAGCTTGTTAAGGTCGGAATACCGGAAATAGGATGGGATACTTTTAATAAAGATATTCAGTCAGAGGTGTTCAATGTATTACAAGAGCTTATGACTAATATGAAAAAGCATAGCAAGGCAACCCGTGTTGTTATCAAAATGAGCCGAATTAATCAGGAAATCACTATCCGTTATATGGATAATGGTGTTGGCAGTGAAACCTTCTCTCCGAAAAATGGAATTAAAAATACGGGAAACCGTATGGAAGCTATCGGCGGGACTATTACTTTTGACGCAATAAGTAGTGAAGGCTTTAAAGCTGAGCTAAAATTTTCTGTTCAATAAAAATACCAATTCAAGATGTTTAAAAAAATCCTTGTTGCTGAAGATTATGAAAGTTCCAATATTTCTGTAGAGAAAGCATTGGAAGACCTGAAAACAGAACAACCCAGATATGTTTATTATTGTGATGATGCATTGCAACGTGTACAAATGGCAATGCATGAAAAACAGCCTTTCGAGCTGTTAATCACTGATTTGTCTTTTGATGAGGATCATCGGGAACAAAATATTAAAAGTGGTGCTGAGCTTATCGAGGCTGTGAAAAAGATACAACCCAATATAAAGATTATTGTTTTCTCAATAGAGAAAAAACCGAATATAATAGATGACCTTTTCCGTAAATATGAAATCAATGGCTATGTGTCCAAAGGCAGAGAAGATACAAAGGAACTGAAGAAAGCCATAAAAGCTGTTTATAATAACGAGAAGCACATTTCGTTGAATCTTAAAAAGTCTATAAAAGATAAAAACTCATATGAGTTTACTTCATATGATATTACTTTGGTGGATTTACTTTGTCAGGGAATGCGGCAGCAAGCGATATCGGATCATCTTAAAGATAGTGGAGTCCGTCCTTCCAGTTTAAGCAGCGTGGAAAAAAGGCTAAACGGTCTGAAAGAATCCTTAAATGTAAATACAACCGAACAAGTAGTTGCTATTTTCAAAGATATGGGGTTGATATAAGTACGAAGTTAGAAATTAGAAGTGGGAAATTAGAAAACTGATTTATTATAAACCTTTCAAAGATGATTTGAAAGGTTTTTTCATTTTACGGTTTTCCGTAAGGAAAGCTTTTGCCGGCTATCTACTTTTGGAGTGTTAAACCAATTAAAAATAACACTATGGGAAAATTTGTAATTACCAAAAGGGTAAACGGCGAATATCAGTTCAATCTGAAGGCAGGGAATGGCGAGACTATTTTAACCAGCGAAGGTTATAATCAGAAAGCATCTTGTCATAAAGGAATAGCATCTGTGAAGGTTAATTCTCAGGACGATTCCAAATATGACAGAAGAGTGGCTAAAAATGATAAAGACTATTTTGTACTAAAAGCAGGTAATGGTGAGATTATCGGAATGAGCCAGTATTACGCGACAAAAAGCTCTATGGAAAACGGAATAGCATCGGTAAAGAACAATGCTCCGGATGCTGAAGTTGTAGATGAAACTATTTAATACCAGTAGTAATGGAACTCAAATTAAAACTAGAGCAGTTAACCCAGAGAATTCATGGAATAAAAGAGCAGGTACAAACCGAAGAAGCAACAAAGAATGCTTTTGTAATGCCTTTTATCCAGATGTTGGGTTATGATATTTTCAACCCTACAGAAGTAATTCCGGAATATATTGCGGATATTGGAACTAAGAAAGGAGAGAAGGTAGATTATCTGATTAAAAACAATCAGGAACCTATTCTGATTATAGAATGCAAAAACTGGAAAGAAAATGCTGATGCTCATAATTCGCAGCTTCACAGATATTATCATGTTTCTAAAGCCAGATTTGGTGTGTTGACGAATGGTATTGTATATAACTTTTATGCAGATCTGGAAAAACCGAATATTATGGATGATAAACCATTCCTGACGGTTAATTTGGAAGACTTAAAAGATAGTGCTATAAAAGTGCTGGAAAGTTTTACCAAGCAAAATTATAATGAGGTATCTATCTTGGATTCTGCCGAGGCACTGAAGTATATAAGAGCTATTAGAAAAGAATTCGAGAAGGAAATAGAAAACCCTTCTGATGATCTGGTGCGTTTGTTAGTAAATAAATTTTTTGAACGGCCACTTACTGCAAGTCGGATGCAATCTTTTAAAGAATATACCAAAAGGGCACTGAGTATTTCTATCACGGAATCTATCAGTTCCCGTCTGAAATCGGCTTTAGTGATTAATGAAACACTCGATACTAATACTCCGAAACCTGTTGCTGTTGATGAGCATAGTGAAACTTCTAAAATTGTAACTACAGAAGAAGAGCTGGAGGCTTTTCAAATTGTAAAAGCTATTCTGAGAGAAAAAATCCCAGCGGAAAGAATTGCCCACAGAGATACCCAATCTTATTTTGGTGTTTTACTGGATGACAATAACCGAAAACCTGTTTGTCGTTTTCATTTTGGAACATCCAGAAAGCAGATCGAACTTTTCCACAATGGTAAAGATTCCGGAGAAAGAATTCTTTTGGAATCATTGGAAGATATTTACAAACATCGTGATTCATTACATCAGACACTTGAAAATTATACGATATGATAAAGCTGCTACTTTCTCTCTATGCAGGTGCAGGATTATTAAATGCTTCCTATAATCCGGTTTTATTGCATGCAGATGGTCATAACAGGGGCTGTACAGGATCTGCAAATTGTACGGCATGCTCCAATTGTTCGGGTTGTGCCCATTGTACATCAGGTGGTACTTGTGGGGTATGTAGCGGTGGCTCTTCTAAGAAAAAAACTTACTCGTTCGGAAATTATTCAAAAAAGAAATCCTCGGGAAGCAATCGTAATATGAAATCAGGTTATTCAAAAACTAACTTGAAAGGCAGTAAAAACCCGGTATATTATTACAGTAGTAAAATGGCACTTACCGAAGATAATTTTTTGTTTACGATAAACAAGAAAGTCGAAGTCCGTAAAGCACCCGGAGATCAGTTTAAAGTTTTGGAAACTTTACAGCCAAATTCAAAGCTTATTTTTCTGAACAAAGAAGAAAAATGGTATAAAATACGAGTATACAAAAGTGGCACAGAAGGTTTTGTTCATTCCAAAAATGTAAAATAAATGAAATTTTTCTTTCTCCTCTGTGCGTTGTGCTGTTTTATAGCAGTATTGCGTCTGCCAATTGATTATTACACTTTCTTGCGTATTGTAATTTTCATTGGAGCAGGTGTAGCATTATACCATCTCTTCAGAAATAAAATTTATTATTGGACAGCAGTTTTCGGATTTATTCTGATTCTTTTCAACCCCATATTTCCGGTATATCTGCATAGAAAGTCATTATGGGTACCACTGGATATTATTACAGGAATCCTATTTCTGTGTCTGAACTTTATCAAAAAGAAACCGGAAGAAGAGAAAGAGGTATTGTCATTATCTGAAGAACCTGTTACCCATACACGTGACAGGATAATGAATCCACAAACTTTAAAACAAAATAAATAAAATGAATATTCAGATCTCCGAAAATCTAAAAGCGCATTTTCTCAGGCTTTATCAGATGGCCATATGCGATGATAATTTTAGTAAGCTTGAATTGAAAATGTTGTACCGTTTTGCTGAAGAGAGAGGTGTTACAGCTAAGAATCTTGACGAGATTCTGTTAAATCCTTTAGATACCAAGAATGCCCTTCCCCGGACATTGGAAGATAAAATAGATTATCTGTATGATCTTGTACTTATGATTTGGGCAGATGATCTTGTAGACGATAACGAAAGGTCGGCACTGGAAAAATATATAAAACTTTTTGGCTTTGTAGAAGAAAACATATCTGCAATTGCCGACTATCTTTTAGAAGCAGTGAAAAGTGGAAAAACAAAGAGCGATATACTGTATGAACTTCAAAATTAAAGCATCATGACAACTCAAATCAAAAACCTGTTCCGGTTAAAACCATCCGGACTAATTAATGGTCATCATAACAAGGATATAAATCCGGAAGAATCCGCTGAAGATAAAGAAGAAGCAAGAAAGCGGACTTATCATGAATCCGGCCACAGAGAAGGCGGACGAAATATAGGTAGTCCCAGAGCATTGTCTATTTCTCTCAATGCTATTTATGCCAAGTTTCAGAATGAAGAAAAAGAAAAAGTGGAGAAACAAAGGACAATAAAAGAACCTTATTATAATGAGCAAAAAAATAAAGAAACTGAGATAAAAGCATTACATGTCAGTCAGGAAAATAAAGAGGAGCAAACATCCAGAGTTGAAGAGCAAATAAAGAAAATAAAAGATGTAATAGAAGCGATAAAATTTGAAATTAATGATCTGGCACGGAATCCCGAAAAATACCATATAAAGGCTACAAAAGGTGCTTCTACAAAATTTTGGATAGGCTTTATTATCCTTATTCCAATTAGCTTGTATCTGTTTACATTTTATATTTCTACTTCTTATTCTGCATTTTTCAAAACATTTGATCCTGAGAGTAATCTTATTATGAATATGCTTGATCCGAAAGCTTTTGAAATAGCATGGAAAGATGGTACACTGGAAGGAGCATTTGTTACACTAATTCCATTTGTTTTTCTTGGATTAGGCTATTTAATTCATATGTATGGAGAGAATAAAACAAAACTCAACTATTTTAAAGTAGGTGTTTTGTTTCTTACCACTTTTGTATTTGATGTAATCTTAGCTTACCAAATTGAAGAGAAAATCTATAATCTGAACAAAACATTTGATTCCCCATCATTCGACTTGTCTATAGCATTTACCAAAATTCAGTTTTGGGGGATTATATTTGCCGGTTTTGTGGTGTATATTATTTGGGGCTTGGTGTTTGACTTTATTATGAAAGAGCATAAAGAAAAAGATAAGATTAAGCATGAACAGGCAAAACGTGAACAGGATATCCGAATTCATCAGGAAAGAATTGCGGAACTTGAACAACAGAAAGAGGCACTGGTAAAAGAGCAGCACGATATTCGTGAACGTATTGTAAATGCGCAGGGCAGAATTGCAGAACTACAACGAATAATAGATGCTGTGATTATTCCAACAAAAGAATATGTACTTTATGCATCTGAGTATACACAAGGCTGGACCACTTTTATTTATGAAAGACTTTTCCTTCCCCAACATGAAAAACAGGAATTGGTAGATGAATGTCTTAAAACGTATGATGATCACATGGAAAGCGTTGGAGCTAAGTATGAAACTCAGAACTCTGTGTATCTGCCTGTATTATAAAAATGTCTGCTATGAAATTTAAATTTATATTTTTAATTCTTACAATTTCTTTGTTACAAAACTGTGGTAAAGAAAGCACTCTAAAAAAAGCTGATAATTTTACGGTAAGTACCGAAAATTTGACCAATACGGCAGATAAAAACCTTAATGTTAGTTTTCTGTTGGACTTGTCGGACAGAATAGATCCGGTGAAATATCCTAATACTTCCATGCCCTATTATCAGAGGGATTTGTACTATATAAAAAGTGTGGAGCAAGCTTTTGTAGACCATATCAAACATAAAAAGATACTTCAGTTGAATGATCAGATGCAGGTTTTCTTTGATCCTGAGCCTCAGAATCCACAAATGAACAAACTTAGTCAACAGCTTAAAGTAAAATTTGACAAGAATTCTACAAAAGATAGAATAGCGGGAGTAGATAAGATTTTTACTCAAGTTCCTCCCCAAATTTATCAGTCGGCTATTCATGGGAAACAATATGCAGGTGCAGATATCTGGAGGTTTTTTAAAAATAAAGTAAAGGATTATTGCGTAAAAGATAAACACCGCAATATTCTGGTCATTATTACAGATGGTTATATGTACCATAAAGACAGTAAGTTTACTGAGGGTAATAAAAGCTCTTTCCTGACTCCTGAATTTATACGAAGTAAAAAGCTGACAACTTCAAATTATAAAGAACTGATTGTTAAAAATAAATTAGGCTTTATCCCTGCTACCGAAGGACTTCAGAATCTTGAAGTATTGGTGTTAGGTATTAATCCTTCAAAAAATAATCCATACGAAGAGGATGTTATTCACCAGTATTGGGCAGATTGGTTAACGGCAATGGGGGTGAAGAAATTTGATATTAAAAATGCAGATTTGCCAAGTAATCTGGATCCTGTAATCCGTAAGATTATCCAGAAATAAATTTTATGTGTTTTGACGATGAAGTCTTGAATATATCTTATTCAGGGCTTTTTCGTAATAAATATAATGTTTTGAAAATATCATGGATTACCTTAATTTTGTTAAACCCTTAATGGTAAGATTGAATCATGATAATATGTAGTTAATTAAGAGAAAATGTAATGATAATATATTTAAGAGAGCTCAGAATTTGAATTTTAAGCCAAAACTTTTGTGTAAGGCATACTAAAAAATAAATGGCTGATTATTTTGGGAAATAGCCTTTGTCAGGGAAATTTCTCTTCGGTTGTTTTTATAATTGTCTATTAATTAGGTAGAATTTAATTTGGGGTTAACATTAAAGCTTTCTTTTTTTCATAAATTGTAGAGAATTAAGGCAGCCTTTGAAAAAAGACTGTATTCGCTAAATCCCAAACACATCAAATTTTTACCAATGAAAAAAAGATTTCAACCCCCAAGTGTAAGAAAATTATACACAATTGTATTTTTTTCTTTGTTCTTATCATTCGTTTTAAGCTCTTGCTCACGAGATGATACAACCGGAAATAAACTTCCGGAAAGTTCTGTAAATAACAGTGGTTATAAAACTTATGGCGATCTTGTTTTACAAAAAAATGTAATCGTCCTGAATGACGAATCTGTACAGGCTATTACAGAAAATGATCAGCAAATAAGCTTTAATTACATTACAAACCAGACGGATAGTATAAAAGAAGGAACTGTTATTGTAGCGACTAAGATAGAGAATGATAAAATCAGAAATATTCTGGCTAAAGTAGTCTCTGTATCCGGAACTGGCAATCAACCTGTTTTCAGAACAACCAGTGCAAAGCTTGAAGAAGTTATATACAGCGGTAACATCAGTGGTGTATATGATCCTTCTCAACAGGCATCATTGCAGGTTAATGGTCAACAAGCCGGCTATGTACCTATAGAAGGACTAATTCCACAGGCAACTAATGCTAAGATCAGTAATCTGGAGGCGAAAGCTATTAACATCCAAAAGAGTGCTAATATAGACAAAAGCGCTATTAGCAATACAATTAACTTCAAGTATTTTAGCTTTGATAAAACTATTCCTTTACCTGCACAACAAGTAGGACCAATTACAGCCGCCGCGGATATTAATGTAAAAGGTGGATTTACACCTAAGATAAAGTATAATATTTCCTTTTCTTTAGGGCATCTGTCCAGTTATTATGTAGACTTTATAATGGATGACATTAGCCTGCAGGCTTTAGCAAATATCCAGGGAAAATTGGGTTATACTTTAAGTGTTACAGATTATATTAATATTCCTATTGTGCCAATCGTACTGGGACCTACAGGGCTTATAATAAGTCCGACGATAGCTGCGGGACCTTATGTGGGAGCAAGCGCAACCGGAAGAGCACAATTGCAGCTCTTTGCTCTTACAGGAAAAGCTAATTTTTTAGTAGGTCTAAAACCCGATATGAATGTTAATTTGCAGACTATTACCGGTCCAAAAATTACAAAAGTTGAAGGTGAGGTGTCTGCTGAGGTTGGGGTAGAAATAAAAGGAGCGGTAGGGTTACAGTTTTTAACGGCTTCAATTGCCAATTCCGGCCTTAGAGGAAGAGTGGCAGCTGTTCCGTCTTTAAAACTGGAGTTGGTTCCTAACAGAAGTATGCCTTTTGAACTAAAATCTAAAATTCAGGCAGATATGTTTTATGGATTTGGAATTCCACCATTGAGATATGAAGGAACTTTCCCATTATTGAACAAAGAAATTCCTATTTATAAAAAGAATCTCCTGTAAGAAAATATTACAATCTACTAAACCGTGTCGAGATTTTAATCCCGACACGGTTTTTTTATTGAATATTCTGTACTAGTCTATTATCAGATCTTTTTAAATAATCGGTCAATTTCATTTTTTTTATTGGGGTCTATTTTATAGAATTCATTCAATAAATCTATACTCCTTGGTTTTTTAGGATATCGGTTGTTTTCAAGGAAATTTTTTAAGGCCATATTGACTTTATCCTCACCAAGGAGTTCACTTAGCTTTACCATAACAACAGCTCCCTTGGAATAAGAAATATGAGTATTTTCAGCCGTGACTCTGTAAAGAGGTTGATTTTCAGATAATCCTTTTTCACTATCATAGATCTGTTGATGCATTTTTAACCTTTCCTTCATTTTTGCTTCTCCATGCATCTTTTTATACAGCATCATTTCCGTATACATGGCAAGTGTCTCGGTAAGCATAGCGGCTCCTTCACGTTCATCAGGATTAATCTGACTATTTCCCCACCATAGATGTGATAGTTCATGCCCGGCAAGTTCATTGATAACATCCTGTTTTTTGTCTGCATTTATATTCGCATGAAAAATCATATTTTCAGGCATGAATACTGCTGATGGATAAGCTGTGGCAGCAAAACCTTTGGTAAATGAGGATATCTCGGCAAAAGTGATGCTTTTAAAAGGATACGGGCCGAAATTTTGAATGCAATAATCTAGTGTAAGTTTTATATTATTGATGAGGTGGTCTACATTTTCAGTATGCTTTTCTTGATACAAAACTTTCACATTAATTCCTTTGTACAGAATATTTTTTTGTTCATATTCCGCCGACGAAATGCCAAAGCGGAAAGGAATAGATTGTACTTTGTATTGGAAATAATTTCTGTTATTTTTTATCCAATGTTTTATAAGATCTCCTGTGCCTATTGCTGTCTGATTTTTATCCGTAGAAATTGTCATATTCAGATTTATAAAATCATTTTTGAATACCTCAGGAGCTTCAGGTTTTCTTAATTGATCTAACTTTCCAAGTCTATATTCTTTTCGAATATGCTCATCTTCTATTTCTCTGTCTTTTTGATAGCCAATAGTCGGATAATAACGGCTGATCCGCATAAAAGATCCATTTTCTATGATGGCATTGAATGATTGATGACCATTTACAGAATACCAGTGATAAGATAATTTGAAATCCAAAGTAGCTGTTTCATTAGGCTGCAAAGGTTTTTTCAGAATGATTTCTGTTACATCATTGCTAATGCTTCTGCGTTCCATTGAAGTGATAAAGACAGCAGATTCAATCTTTAGATCCGGACTAAAATTAACCAACACTCTGTCAATAATCTTATCTGTCTGGTTTAACAGAGAATAATGACCCTGGATTTGATAAGAATTGGAAGCAGGGTAGAGTTGAATCTCTGTGTTTACGTCGGTAACGACGGGCTGAGGGAAGTTCTCATATTTTTGGTGTTTTACTTCATAATCGACAGCATTAGTTAAAGTCTTTTGTTCATCTTTAGGGATATAACCTTTCATAAAAAGATTAGCACTGAATATTCCTGCTATAAGGAATGTTATTACCAATATTGAGCTTTTTAGATTCCACTTTTTAGTTTTAATCAGCTCATTTAATTTCCATAATAAAAATATAAGGGCAAGTCCAAATATTAGTCTTTCTGTGAAAGAGACAACATAAGGTCCATATCTGTTGAAATCACTGTAGACTTCGGTATAGTCCGAAAATATTCTGAGTATCGGATATGAAATAAGTTTTTTAGACAAAGGGCCAGTGAATAGAAAAACAGCTAATACAGAAGTCCCCAAAGCCAGAAATCTGTTTCTGATGATGTCATTGATAAGCAATATAAGTCCCGAAAATAACATTAGTGGAAAAGTATTAAAAAGTACAACACCCCAATAGGCAAACCAGTCGATATGGAAGTAATTATATATCCATTGAAAGACAAGACCTTCGATTATCAAAATTCCGGTAAAAAATGACAATAGAGCGCCTGCGGTAAATAAATGACATGTAAGCTTGTTTCCGGAAAAATAAGTGCTTTTTTCGATTAATGCAAAACCAGAGGTTTGACTTCGCCAGTATAGATCATTAATAAAATACGTCATTGTAAGCAAGCCTAGTAAATGAAAATTTTCGGAAATTGTAACGGCCATTAACCCGGAGCTTGCAAATTTCTGAGGTAACCGGATTCCTTTTTCAATCTCGGCATACATTTCCATTCCGGTAAAGAAGAGTAGTAAAATAGAAATCGCTGGAATTGTAATGCTTTTAAATAAATATATAAGGTCTATTCTGATAAAGGATATAGTAGCAGCAATTCCTGCTATATTTCCGAAATTAAGATTTGTGGTTTTATATTCACCAGAACCAATAACTGAAGATTCAGGAATTGTTATATTGTTTTTCCTGGTCCTCTTTGCCGCTGAATCTGAGAAAGAAAATAATCTGTAGGTAACAAAAAGTAAAACCGCAGATATTGTAAAATAAATGATTCTGTTCAATAGCAATATACCTGATAATGGAACTGTTTGAGAATTTTTTTGATGAATATTAAAGTCTTTTGCTGCTAAGAAATAAGAAGATAAACCAAAAGGATCAGCAATAGCTGATAAATGTTGCGCTTCGGATGATTGTGGCAGATTGCCTGCCATAAAAGGAGAATTAGAAAATATCAGAACCACCATGTAAAAAACATACAGGAATAATCCGCCAACTACTACCAGTAGTTTTTTACGTGTTACAAATGATATAAAAAATAGAAAGTTGCACACCAGAAAACAATTCAGAAAACCAAAGATCAGAAGCGGATATATATAATACCAACCATTGAAATAATCCTGTATCTCACTACCTGATCTTAGATTTTGGCCAATTATAAAACCTGAAATCAGAAAAACAAAGCTTAGAAACGTACGTGAAAAATAAGCGGCAAAACGTCCGTTCAGATATTTATTTTTGGATATTGGAAATGAGAAAAGGACAAGGTTGAATTTTGAATCCTGATCCTTGAATAATTGCTGAATTGCATAAATAATAGCGAAGAAGATAACAGCCAGACTCAGCAATCCGGTCATAAACCCTATAGTATAAGGAGAGTTAAGATATATACCATCGCCAACCGACATATTGAAATTATTGCCACAAAATATTCCAATACCTACGAGGATAATGATAATAGCATAGCTAGACCAATGCTTCATGTTGCATTGAGTCTCAAATAAAAATATGGTATTCATAACTAAGGTTTTTGGGTAAGTGTATGGAAGTAAACGTGTTCCAATAATGGATTTACTGAAAGAAAATCTTTAGGTTGTTTGTCGGAATATGTTGTAATATACAATTCTCTTTCAATGAGTTGCTGGCTGATGATATGGTGTTTATTCTGATAACTTTCCAATTCAGATTTTTCAATAGATCTGGACCATATTTTATCTTCCAGTTCGGAAATTAATTCATTAGGATTACCAGTTCTCAAAAGTTGCCCCTTATTCATAATTGCCATTTCGGAGCAGAGGTTACGTACATCTTCTACGAGATGTGTTGAAAGAATTACAATAACGTCCTTACTAATGTCATTTAACAAAGAATTGAAGCGGTTACGCTCTTCTGGATCAAGTCCGGCTGTAGGCTCATCCACAATAATAATCTTCGGATTTCCTAACAAAGCCTGTGCTACACCAAATCTTTGCCGCATACCACCAGAGAAAGTTTGTACTTCTTTTTTTCTAAAATCAGAAAGGTTAACCTTTTCCAGCAGATTCAGGATTTGTTCTTTGCGCTCTTTACGATTGTTAATCCCTTTCAGCAGGGCTATATGTTCCAGAAGATCGTAAGCCAATACTTTTGGGTAAACGCCAAAATCCTGAGGCAAGAAACCAAGGTTTTGTTTAATATGGCTTGGATTTTCAGATACATTGACCCCATTGAATATAATACTCCCGGAAGTAGGTTTTTGTAAACCAACAATGGTTTTCATCAGAGAAGATTTTCCCGCACCATTGGGTCCCAAAAGACCAAACATTCCGTTTCTTATTTCCAGTGAAATGTCTTTAATTGCCTGGAAACCGTTTTTATAGGTCAGGCTGAGATGGTTAATAGATAATGTGTTCATAATAGTTGAGTTTAGACAATAGAATGACTGGCAATGTTTCCATTGCTTTATTAAAGTGTTATATTACAGTGTGTTATTCTTCTCTGTATTCCAGAATGTCGCCAGGCTGGCATTCCAGAATTTTACAGATGGCTTCCAGTGTATCGAAACGAACACCTTTGGCTTTGCCTGTTTTCAGAATAGATAGATTTACAGGGGTAATTCCCAGTTTTTCTGCCAATTCTTTACTTTGCATTTTACGCTTGGCAAGCATCACATCTAAGTTTACTATAATTGGCATTTTATATAAATAAGTCTTGTTCGTTTTGTAAATGTAACCCTTGCGAAAAAATATTTGCCAGAAACAGACAGAATATTCCTAACATAAAGTGGATGAATACTAATCCCCAGACTATACTTTCCACTTCTACAAAGAAACTGGCTAATATTGCTACAGGCAGCGGAATAAAAATATTATAAATATAAAACCTGCGAAGTTCTGAGATATTCTTTTTTGTGAAAAGTTTTGGCTGAATAAATACTTTGAAAACCTTTGCAGATAACCCGAAAAAGATTCCATAACCAATAAGAACAACCATAAAAGAAAATATAATGTAAGGATAGTTGTTTTCAATATTCAGAAAAGGGGTTTCTGTAAACGGATAATTTATATGCAGGTACATATTCTGTTTATAAGGAGTAACTGCAAAACCAGTTACAAGACAGAGTATTGAATATACAGCTGTCACAAGATAGCCCGCTGATAATATGCAACATATGTAGTAGAGTACTTTTGAAATAATTTTGTTCTGGTTCATGCCACGTTAATTTAGTTTAATAATACAAATATATAATTAATTATCGTAAAACAATAATTAATTTAAATAAAAATTTATTTTCATCAAAATTACAAGTATGCTTCCTGTTAGTAAAGGCTCTGTACAGTATATTAACAGGCTCTTATTTGTTCTTGCTATATCCAATATCTTTAAGAAAAATATTAGGAGCACTGTTGCGCTTGTTTTAGTACATGTTTTATATTATTCTCTGTCTTTTGTGACTTTGTGGTTAAAAATGTTCCGGTAATTTTTTTGTACCTTTTATCTGTAAAAATCACTAAACACATTCTTATGTCAAATATTTTCGCCAATATCCGGCAAGCCATAGCCTTATTTAAATCTGTTGATTTTGAAAAACTTAGTAAGATTTCACAAAAAGTAGATATCCCGAAGCTTATGGATAACTTCTCTAAGCTGGATGATAAGCAGATAAATGGACTGATGAAAATGATGGATCAGGACAGACCTAAAAAAGAGCTTCCTCCTGTAGACGGAGATTTTTATGATATATACCATACACTTACACCCGAACAAAGAGAAGTTCAGCTAAAAGTTCGGGCCTTCATGGAGAAAGAAGTAAAACCATTAGTAAATAACTACTGGCTGCACGATGAATTCCCATTCGAGCTGATTCCGAAATTTAAAGAACTGGATATATGCGGTGTTACCTATGAAGGTTATGGATGTCCGGGAATGCCTTTCCTTATGGAAGGTGTAATTGCTATGGAAATGGCAAGAATAGATGCTTCTATAGCGACATTTTTTGGAGTGCAGTCGGGGCTGGCAATGGGCTCCATATATATATGTGGTTCCGAGGAGCAAAAACTAAAATGGCTTCCGCAGATGCAGAAGTTTGATAAAATAGGAGCTTTTGGTCTTACAGAGCCAGAAGTAGGATCCGGCGCTGCAGGTGGATTAACGGCTACTTGTAAAAAGACAGCAGAAGGCTGGGTTCTGAACGGAGAGAAAAAATGGATTGGCAATGCCACATTTGCAGATATCATCATTATCTGGGCAAGGGATTTGGACGATGGCGAGGTAAAGGGTTTTATTGTAGAAAGAGATAATCCGGGCTTTTCTGTAGAAAAGATTAAAGGAAAAATGGCACTAAGGATTGTACAAAACGGATTGATTACATTAAAGGATTGTCTGGTAACAGAAGAAAATCGGTTACAAAAAGCCAACTCATTTAAAGATACAGCAAAAGTGTTGCGAATGACAAGGGCAGGAGTAGCATGGATGGCGACAGGTTGTGCACGGGGAGCATATGAAAGTGCATTGGATTATACGCGAAAGCGTAAGCAATTTGGAAAACCCATTGCTTCTTTCCAGATGATTCAGGGGCACCTTGTAGAAATGCTGTCCAACCTTACTGCTATGCAAACATTGGTATTTCGGCTTTCCGAAATGCAGGATGAAGGCATTCTAAAAGATGAACATGCTTCTTTGGCAAAAGTATTCTGTACCATGAGAACCCGTGACATTGTTTCGCGCGCCCGTGAAGTAATGGGAGGAAATGGTATTCTGTTGGAATATGATGTTGCCCGTTTCGTTGCAGATGCAGAAGCTATTTATTCTTATGAGGGTACTAAGGAAATCAACTCCCTTATTGTCGGCAGATCTATTACAGGTTTTAGTGCGTTTGTGTAATATTTTAAGATGAACAATTAAAGTTTTCTAAATCTGGTATAAACTAAAAGCTAATGGCATACAGTGTAGAATTAGCAGATCGGGTCAGAGAAAAGCTGGCTAAAATTCCAAATATAGCAATCGAAGAAAAGAAAATGTTCAGCGGATTGTCGTTTCTGGTTAACGGGAAAATGTGCATTAATATAAGTGGTGAAAATCTGATGTGCCGCTATGATCCGGATCTTGAGGATGAGGTTGTGGAAAAGACAGGCTTTCTTCCAATGATTATGAGAGGCAAGCAGCTTAAAGGCTATTGCTATGTTGAACCAGAGGGCTTTCGCAAAGCTGATGATTTTGACTATTGGATCAGGATATGTCTGGAATATAATAGTATTGCAAAAGCATCGAAAAAGCGATAGCATCACCTGATTATTTTATCAATATAAAAATACCTCATAGGTTTTAAAAGCCTATGAGGTACGAAAATTTAAAGAGATTAGATTATTTGTATAGGTGCTTTCTTATTTTTACCAATAGATCTGCTGTTTTCTTTACATCCGGATATTCCGGAAGGGTAGAAGTGGTATAGCAATCCTCAATAGCCAAAATAAGGTCTTCTGCTTTTTGCATGATCATATCATACGGCCACTTACCTGATTTAATATCCAACAACTCATCACGGTTATCCACACGTACCTGTAAAGAACCTGTTCCGAAGATTTGTTCACAGGACTGTAATAAGCGTATAGTATGCATCATATTTTTACTGTCATAGTTTTGTCCATGCTTCCGGTTCACGTTATAACGATCCTCGCTGCGTTCAGAAATCCACTTCCAGTATTCACGGTACTCTTTACAGTAAACAGAATAAGCATCCAGATTACAGAAAAGATAAGCTATAGATTTTTCTTCTTTTGGTGTGGATGATACCGAAACCTGATTAGCTTCTTCAGTCTGTATAATCCCTTTATAACCTAATGTTCCGGTTTCATCATAGAATATAGCATACATTCCGCGGGTATTGTCTATGCTGGCCAGACCACATTTATCCTGAACTTTTCCCTGATCCGTTAACCATTTTTTCAAAGGAACAGAAAGGTGATCTTTAAGGACGTAGCAAAAGTCAAGGACAGATTTTCTTTCTTTTTCTACAGGATTCAATATTTTTTTATTCAACCCCTTAGCCTTTTTTATCTGAGATATGGCATAACCGGCAAAAGTATCTTTACATTGTTTCGAAAGAAATTCTTTTGAACTTAGCAGATCCATAAGTGGATGTTTGTATAGAATACAGTCGTCCGGGCTTGCCAGAATTTCCAAAATATTCGGGTTGTTTTTTTGCAAAAGTTCCATAAACCGACCTATTTCGTAATAGACAGTGTCGTTGGTTTCGTTGGATACCTGCGGCGTATAATCAAGGCCAAAAAAGGAATCTTTTGGCATATAATAAATACCACGTATATCGGTATCCGAAATTTCTGTTGCCAGTCCAAAAGCACGGCTTCCGGATATGACTTCAAAAAGGATAAGTTTATTTGCTTTTAGTTCTTCTATAGTCATTTTGTTCTTTTTAATTTAAATTAATTGCTTTCTAAAGCCTTGATATAATGGAAAACACGATCGCTCCATCCGTTGATTTCTGCTGTCCAGTTCCCGGTTTTTATTCCATGGGTATGGGTAGAGATATCAATAATATAAGAAGTCTTATAGGGTGTAGTATCCGGTTTTCTTTTTAATCCGGATTGTGCGTCAATATCCTGGCTGTCTGAGATTACGACAAGTCTGTCGGCATCTTTGGCATAACCTTTCTCCTTTAGCCATTCACATAGCTGGTAAGTGAAAATACCACCACCACCTAATTCAGAATATATCTTTTTATAATGTCTGAATATTCCCAGCCCTGCAGCATTATCCCATATCAGATGTTTTCCTTTTCGGGAAGAATCGCTACCAGCGGTGAATACCAGAATAAGATCTTCAAAGATATAGGAACCAACAGCTGCCATAGCAAAAGCCAGATCCATTCTGGAAAACTTAGAATTGGATGAGGTTACTTGTCCCATACTCCCGGATACATCTATAGCCAAGATGGTAGTCCCTGCTATTTTTTCCTGAGAAAAACAGTTTTTCATAGCATCGTCTATATAAGCTGTATATTCCGGTGCATTTCTTTGTGCTGCCAGAAAATTTAAAGGAGTCAGCCAGTTACTTTTTACCTGAGCAATCGCTTCCCGCATTGTCTTTCTGGAAAGTCCTGCTTCCGTCATATTTCTAAGATTTCTAAGAATCGCCAGGGATCCCAAACTTTTTTCAGTAAGCATTCTTTCGAAAGTTCCTTTTTTATCAGCTCCCTGAGATAGGGCTACTTCCCATGTATTAGCGGGTTTCAGTGTGTCTTCTACCAACGCTTTTAATGCATTTTCGTTTTCTACTGTAGGCTTAGGGTGAACAAGGTTTATCACATCTACCAATGATACTTCCATATTGCTTTTTCGGTATTTGGCAATCTGGTATTCGTCATATTGATCAAAAGCTTTCGCAATACCTTTTTTTACAGATTTAGACATTTTATAAGATCCGTTTCTTGCTTTCAGCATCTGAAGCAGATCTATCGTCATATCAGGTCTGTTGGCTATTTTGGCAACAGCATCTTTTATATTCACATGATGAATTTCATTAGCCAGAATTAATAACCATAATGGTGTATGTCTCAGTTTTTGTTCAAAACGGCATTCCAATGCCAGATCGATAATCTGTTGCCCGGTTACTTTATGACACAAGTTTTCTATCTGGGCCATAATTTCATCTGCCGGCTGATAATAGTCGGATTCAAAAAGAATATTAGCAAGTGTTACTCTTCTCAATAATTCATAATCGGAATATATTCCTGCTGCATTTGTTTCTTTTCCGGCAATAATACCGGAACCAAATCCTGTTTTTTTTGAATTTAATTTTGACATCACTATTTTGTTTTTTTAGTTAATGAAGTGGTTAAAACTAATAAAGGTGTTTTTTTTCTGAACGAAGTAACCTTGATATCTCACACCACTCCAGTTATTGAGAGACTGGCCGGATTCGAACCGGCGACCAACGGCCCCAAGCGAAGTAACTTTATCATCACACCTGTGTACAGGTTAAAATCTGGTAAAGTGTTTTTACGTTGCTCTATCCTCTGAGCTACAGTCCCATTTACTCATGCAAAGTAATTAAGTATGTGCGCAATGTTTTTGCGTAGTTTGTTTTTTTACATGAGTAATTAAATTTATATTACAAGTTTTCTAAAAACCTGCTCCATTTCTGTTTTATCAGCCTTTCCTCCAGGCAAACTTTTAGAATGCTTTTCATTTTCTGAAACCAATCGTTCCATAAGTTCGAATAGCTCCCGATCGTTTGGATGAAAATAAGCTTCATCCTTTGTCGCTTTTAGTGCCATCAGGTTTTCTATTTTGGTTTTTATGCCATAGTCAACCAAGTCTAACAAGTCACTAAATAATACAGGCGGAGTCGTTTTTTTCTCTGCTATCCATTTTCCGGATAATGCTGTCCTTAGGCAATAGAAATAACCTTTTAGTTTTACTTTATCATTTCGGCATGCTTCCAAGTATTTTTTACTCATACTCAGATAGTGATAAGAAACAGCTATTGGAGAGAAACATTGATCTGCCAATGGTCTGAATAATTCTGTAAAGCTTTTGTTTTCTATATACACTATTGGTGAATAAAACCAACTGAGTAATGCTGCATTAGACTTGAGCAGCAGATGGAATGTTTTGCGCAAATCCCAACCGGAAGCATCCAAATCATCCTCTGTCATAAATTCTATTGTTTCATCTTTATCCCATGGGGTTAAATACCAATCCTTGGAATGCCTGTAGATAAAGCGTATGTCATAATCGCTATCCGGTGAAGCAAATCCCCAGGCTCTGCTTCCGGATTCTACAGCAAGTAATATTTCTATATTGTATTTCGCTTCGGTTTCTTTTAGCTTTTTTATTATTTTAGTTTTCATCTCTTAAATGATTATTAACCTCTCTTAATCTGGTTCTTCGCCATCTTTTATTGCCGATTCTCTTTAAGAATGGTCTCAGGTGTTTTGCATATTCCCGGGACCTGAATCTTCCTTTGTTGTAGAGGTTTTTCATGATTTTTTAAACTTCTTTTTCCTTTTCCAGGGCGCATTTTTCATAACATCGCCAGCCATAACACATCCGTAAGGCATTACTTCATCCAGTATTTCGCACAATCCGTATTCTTCAATCTGAGTTCTTACATTTTGTGCATTTTTATAAGCACTCGGAAGCTCGGAAATATCGATTTCGTTGGAAAAGAATCGCACATCTAGTCCTTTGGTTTCTTCAGCAAAGATTTCTTCATTGGTTTTATGTGCCAGTGTTCTCTTATGCTGGCTTCTGCTGAAATTTCTTCCTGCACCGTGAGGAGCAAATCCTAAATTTCTGTCGTTGGTTGTTCCCTGAACAATCAATACAGGCTCCGCCATATTCAGAGGGATGAGTCTAGGGCCTGTAATATCCGGCATAAATTTGTCGTCCAGCGGAGTTGCCCCTTTGGCGTGGAAGAATAAATCTCCGTCTCTGAATACGAAATTATGTTCGTTCCAGTATCTGTTTTCTTTTTCCATATCCATTTTTGCTAATACAGCATCGTGAATAGAAGTATGATTTTCTTTAGTCCATTGTCTTATCAATTGTAATGCTTCCCAATAGGCTTGTCCTTCTTCTGTATTAAAAGGGATCCATGCATTCTCTTTCAGAGTCTCAGGTGAAATATCCTGTCTGAAACGGTTGGCCACTTTCATGCCCTTATCATATAATGCAGCGCCCGGAGCACGTGATCCGTGATGTGTAATCAACATTGTATTCCCAGTATTTTTAGAAATTCCGACATATAAAAAGTGATTGCCATCGCCCTGAGTTCCCATATGCGAACGGGCTATGCTGATTAATTTTTCATCATTCAGGAACATATTTCCTCTGAAAGCATCCATTAATTCTACAGACATAGGCATCTGTTCTCCTCTGGATCTTCCTCCATACCCAAAGTGCGTTATGGAATGTGCTGTATCCAATACTTCTTTCGGGTTTGCTTTTCCAAAGTCTGTTAGCATAACAGAGCAGCAGATATCTGCACTATGGAATCCCGGATGGATAGCATTTTTGGCGACCACTACACCTCCTACAGGGATATGACCTTCCGGTCCTGTAGGACAGGCATCAGGCATTATGGCTCCGGTAGTTAATGTTGGTGTTTTCATCAGTGTTTTCATTGTTCTGATTACTTTTTCCACATTATCATTTTCACTTTCGTGTTCAGCTCTGATGTTGATGATAAAGTCTTTTGATTCTTCATGCAACGGAATAGGCTTCGGTAATCTGAATTGCTCCAGATAGGCTGCCATTTGATCTTCATTCAGATTATTTTCGTTGATATATTCTAATGCTTCTGCAAACCATTTTCCTGGTCTGTATCCTAAGCTTATTAATTCGTTTCCTGTAATTTTCATCGTTTTCTTAATTTGATAATGCAAAGTAATTGTGTAAGTGCGCAATGTTTTTGCGTAGATAAAATATTTTTATATTTTTGAAAAAAAATTGATAATAACAGATAAAGAATATATAAAATGATACTAGAACAATTAGAGCAATCTTCTGAGTCTATTGAATTTAACGATGTTATTGCTTACATCGATAGCAATTATGATTTCACACCAACTGAATTCAGAAATGGTAATACGGTAAATGAAGCTGGACAGAATAATGGCTCATGTAAAGTATTCAGCTTTGCTAAAGTAAACAACCTGTCTAAAGAGAATACACTGAATCTTTTTGGTACATTCTACAGAGAAGATGTATTGAAAAATCCTGAAGGTACAGACCACCAAAATATCAGAAACTTTATAGAATTCGGATGGGGCGGTATTGTCTTTGAAGGTGAGGCACTAAAAGCGAAATAATGTATTAGTGTGAACACTGAATACTTTATTAATTTGTGAATAAGTGAATGGTGAATCTTCAAATTTTTAACTTCTAAATTCCAACATTGAAAAATGTCTTCTAACAAAAATGCATTGATCCGGTATAAAACACTGGATAAGTGTCTGAAAAATAAATACCGCAAGTATACACTGGAAGATCTGATAGATGAATGTTCAGAAGCCCTGTTTGAGTATGAGGGGAAGGAATCGTATGTAAGCAAGCGAACGATACAGCTGGATTTGCAGAACATGCGCAGTGAGAAATTTGGTTATGAAGCTCCGATAGAAGTATACGAACGTAAGTATTATCGTTATAGCGATCCAGAGTACAGCATTCATCATATTTCTGTTAATGAAAGCGATCTGAAAGCCATGAACAATGCGATACAGATCCTGAAACAGTTTAAAGACTTTTCGATGTTTCGGGAAATGAATGGTGTGTTGCAGAAACTTGAAGATTCAGTAAATGCTGTTCAACAGAAGTCCATTATTCATCTGGACAAAAACGAGCAGTTAAAAGGTCTTGAATATATCGATGTATTATATCAGGCTATATTGAATAAAAAGGTACTGAAGATTCTCTATAAAAGCTTTACAGCAAGAGACTTTAGTACCTATACCGTTCATCCACAATTACTAAAAGAATTTAATAATCGTTGGTTTTTGATATGCCTTTATAAAGG
The DNA here is from genome assembly GCF_003058195.1 of Elizabethkingia sp. YR214. Classification (GTDB taxonomy): domain Bacteria; phylum Bacteroidota; class Bacteroidia; order Flavobacteriales; family Weeksellaceae; genus Elizabethkingia. The sequence continues at coordinate 222,726 of NZ_QBUH01000006.1, read as the reverse complement.
GGCTATGTATAATTTGGCACTGGACAGAATGGAAAATATTGAAATAGATGAGCAGTCTGTCTATATTGACAAAGACCTGAATGGGGATGAATTTTTTAAAGATGTTGTAGGAGTTACTGTTTCGGAGAGTATGCACCCTCGAAATGTTACTTTCTTTGTGGATAAAAGCAATGCTCCTTACGTAAAAACGAAACCTTTACATCACAGTCAGCAGATTATTGAGGACAAAGAAGATGGAACGGTTTTCAGTATTAAAGTTCAACTGAATTATGAGTTAGAACGTTTATTATTAGGTTTTGGAGAAAATCTGGTGCTATACAGACCATTAAGATTAAAGAAGCGTATTGAACAAAAATTACGAAAAGCAATTAGTCATTACAGTGAGCCTGAATCTCAGGAAGAAAATCAATAAATTAATTTGAAGGTATGCTAATTCTGGTATAATTTTTTACCATTAAGTTATTAAGAAATTTTAGTTTATTTTCTTGCTAACATCTCTCAATACCCTTAATTTCTTAATGATTTAAAAGATTCCTGTACAGAACTACTTTCGGCCTCGCTTCAGATAATTGAGCCTGGACTGGTGTACTGTTTGTTGTTTTAATGTGAGTTCTGAGTTCTATTTCTCCATATAATCCATAATAGTTTTCTGGAAGTCTGTCAGGTTTTGATTATTGGATTTAATAATTTTTCCGTTGCTATATACATTGTATTTTCCGTTCTGTCCGCTGGTTTCTGTCCAGATAATTCCCTTTTTAATTTTTCCTGAATTATCTGTGTTTAGATAAGCAGCAGGCAAAGGTTCAAATTTCTCTGCATAACGGCCATAGTATATTTTCAATAATGCATCTTCCTGTGAAAAATCATCCGCAAGTGCATTGAAAATAGCATCAATATCTGTAAGATTTGTTTTTTTATCCATTCTCCAGAATAACTTTAGTACTTTATCCAACCCACGGGTATCTTCGAGATTAGATCTGCTGATAATGCTTTCTGCTTTTCCATCTTTATACTGAGAGGAAATAATGCTGTTTGGTGGTAGATTATTGAGGTCTAAATCAATTGACTCAATATACATTAGTTCTTTATTGTTGTACTGTAGATCAGTTGTATATCTTTTGTTTTTCAGATAAATCCTGATCAATGCATCCGGTTTTTGTCCGTCTTTTATGCTAATGATTTTATCTTCTTTTGTGAAGAAGAGTGTATTTCCATAATTTACAGCTGCCATATCCACCGTAAAACTGCTAAGCTTACCATTTGTATATTGTTTGGTAATTCTTCCACTTTCAATTTCTTTTGTCTCCGATTTCACAGCATTTTGTTTTTGTGCAAAAGATTTTGAATTGAAACAGAACAGGATAAAAAAGCAATACAAATATCTCATATTTTTATTTTAAGGTTAAATATACAGATGATATTTGTCATTGTTCAAATATATTCATAAATTTCTATAAATGGCTTTAATGCCCGACTATTCATCGTTTTATATTAAGTTTTACAGATTTTTTTGCTGAAAATTACACAAGGTAAAGTCTTTAAATGAGACAATTTTATTTTTATTTAGAAAAAATATAAATAACTTTGTCGCTTAATCTGTATGATGTGAATAAATCTTTACTAAGCGCTGCCATGCTTTTGGCAGCTGCAAGTTCTTTGCATGCCCAAAATTGGCAATCGAAAACAATAAATGATGGAAAAGTATCTTATTTTCGATATGCTGAAGGGGCTTCTTTACATATTAATAAATGTGAATTTATGAATACAAAAGAAGGTGCAACCAAGCTTTGGGGAAAATGTAGTTTTACCATTAAAGAACGTGGAAAAGAGCCTGAAACAATTATATTAAAAGAGAACGAAGAGTATATTATTCTTACTAAAAAGCCAAGAGAAAAATCCGAGATCCGGATTGAAGAAGTAGAACTGTTTGCCAAGAAAAAGATATTCTCGGAGATTAGTATTAAGCAAGAAGCTTTGCACAATGTACAAGCATTTTCTATTGGAGATGTACTACAACAACTACCTGGGCAGTATGTACAACCTTTTAATAATACTCAGTTTAAAAATATTGTATTCCGTACCGCAAGTGGTGCTTCAATTACGGGAAGCAGTCAAATTCCGGGCGGAGATGATTACGGGAATAAAGCTTTTGGAGTACAGCTAATGGTAAATGATGTGGTTGTGTCCAACAATGAAAATATGCAAAGTGCCAGTTCTGCCTATGATCCACCTTATAAAACTAGTTTTGGAACTACATCCAGTGCCGGAAATCTTACTCCGGGGCAGCCTAATTACGGAATGGATCTTAGAGAGATTCCAGTAGTGAATATTGAAAGTGTTGAAGTGATACAGGGGATACCAGATGCTAAATATGGAGACCTGACTACCGGATTGATAAAAGTAAATACTATTGCACGGCAGTCACCACTTCGTGTTGAAGCTTCTATTAAAGAGGGAACATATCAATTTGGGCTGAATAAAGGATTTAAAATAAAAGGCAATCAGGCCTTGAGTGTTTCTGTAGATTATATGAATTCTATTGTAGAGCCAAGATCGAGTCTTGTGAGTTATAATCGTTTCAGCACAAACGCGATGTGGAGCGTTACAGGTTCTAGATTGAGGAATAAACTTTCATTTAGTTTTTCGCAGAATATAAGTGAAGGTAAAAAAGATCCTGATGATTTAACGGGACTTACCATTAACAGTAATAACAAGAATTTTTCATTAAGCAACAATTTTACCTACAGACTTACTTCTAAACCAGGAAGAGAAAATGGCTTGAAAAACCTGAGCGCTGATGTTGGAGTAAGTTATGGGGATCAGTATTCTATGCGGAAATACTTTCTGAACATGGGAGCCAGACCCTATGGGAATGCTATCGATAACAGTGTTTATTATGCACCTTATACACCTCCAAGTTATGACAACTTAATTTTTGTAGAGGGTAAGCCTTTTAATCTTTATTTTAATGTAAGTTTAAACGGTCGTTATATTTCGGCTCAATCAAAATGGATACACGATTATTCTATAGGTTTTAACTTTAGATATGGTGATAATTTTGGTGCCGGCCGTTATGGTACAGCTGGACAATATGCAACAACTACAATAACAAAAAGTTCTGTTGATGGAGCAAGAGACTATAATTATAGAGATAATGTTCTGGCATCTACTCAAACTGCATTTTATATTCAGAATAATATTTATAAACTTTTTGCCAATAAACATTCGCTGCGTGCAAATCTTGGACTTCGATATGATTTACAAAACTCTGTATCAACACTATCCCCAAGGGTAAATGTTGCTTACAAAATGGGAAGAACAAGTTTGAGATTAGGAGGCGGATTAACTTCGAAAGCACCTTCATTAAACCAACTATATACAGGTCCCAGATATATAGATCTTTTATTAGGAGACTACAGACTGCCTGGATATTATACAGTAGGAATTATGCAAACGGTAGTTACTCCGGGTGATAATGTAGATCTGAAGCCATCGAAAAGCTGGAAGACGGAAGTCGGGGTAGATTATCAACTTCCGTTCGCCTCCATTAGTTTAACAGCATATTACAATAAACTATTTGATGGATTTACATCTAAATCTGTTGTTAAAGAAGTAGATAAGGCGAAGGTAAATGTCAATATTGTGGGCACTGAACGGCCTACTTTTGAAATTGTAGGTACTGAAAAATTCCGTTATGTCCAGACTCAGGTAGTAAATGGTGCAACATCTACAGATAAAGGATTGGAAATGATGGTCGGCTTTAGAAAAATTAAGGCTCTGAATCTGGTACCTAGTTTTAATGCTTCTTATGTTGAAACAGAAAGTGTGCGGGATAATTCGGTTCTTCTCCTTAAAGCTCCGGAAGTTGTAGACCCTAATTTTCAGTATGGATTATATGATAATACAGGAGGAAAAGTAACTATGGCCAGAGCCAGTGTTAGTCTGGACTACCATTTGCCGGATTCGGGTTTGATTATAGGGCTTAGAAGTGATAATTTTCTTTTAGATCGTAGAAATACCTATTCAGATTCAGTCTATCCTGTAGGTTATATAGATTATAATTTTCGTACAACAATGATTCCTGAAAATGACAGACAGAATCCAAAGTATTCAAATTTATTCAGAAAGGCTTCCGAAGAAAGAGTATCAGGATTAACTCGTAAGACATTACATAACTTCCACCTTAGGGTGACAAAAGATTTCCTGAGTGGTTTCAGAGTTTCAGTTTATGTTAACAATGTTTTTAACCTGAAACCCTATAATGAATCGGGATATGAATATGCCAATTTTACACCAATATCTTTTGGGGCTAATCTGTCTTATAAATTCTAAACTTATTTATAATAATAATATATACTATGAAAAAATTAATATTTCTTTTATTAATACCTGTTATATTTCTGATTGGGTGTAACAGAGGTGATGATTTCAATGGTAACAACGAAATCAGGCCAATGGCTTTTACAGTAACAGTAAAATTTGATAATGCTTCAGGGAATGTTGCTAATAAAGGTGCGGCCAACGCAAAAGTCGTTTTAGTGAATACATTGACAAGAGATAGCATTAAAGGAAGTACTGATGCTAATGGTGAATTGAAGTTAAACAGCATACTCCCGGGAACTTATAATGTGACTTCGGAACTGAAAATGACCAAAGACGAATATCAAAAAGCATTTGGACAGACTACAAGTTATCCCATAGTGAACTTTGGAGGTTCTCAGGAAAAAGTTACGGTTAATGCTAACATTTCTTCCACAGTTATCACAGTGTCCAGTGGGAATCTTGGAGATTTGGTTATTAAACAAATTTATTATGCAGGATCGTCTACAAGTGAAGGAGCTGCTTTCAGAGATCAGTTTATAGAGATACATAATAATTCGGACCAAACCATTTATGCTGACGGATTATATGTTGCTTTAATGGAGGGAAATACAAATAACAATGTGACAAGCTATACTTTAGCCAACGGACAGTATGACTGGAGTCAAACGGCTAGCGGCGGGTCCTCTGCGAATACAGATTACGCATATGCCAGTTCCATTATAAAAATTCCCGGAAATGGAACACAGTATCCAATTTTACCAGGAAAGAGTATTGTAATCGCACAAACTGCTATTAATCATAAAGCACCTTTTGACGGTAACGATGGTAAGCAAGTGACGATTAAGAATCCTTCCTTAACTGTTGATTTAAGCAAAGCTGATTTTGAAGTTTATGTAGGAGATTATGCAAAAAGCCAGGGTAGAAATCCTTATCAGTGGGACATCCAGAATATTATGGTTCCGGATATGGAATTTGTACACTGGGTAAATGCACTTACTGATTATCTTCTGAATTTAACTTCTAAACCAGCAGTGGCAATTATTAGTGCAACACCACAACAGGTAGCTTCATGGGCTAAAGTAGCAAGTCCTAAGAATCCTAAAGGATCTTTGTTTGTACAAGTTCCTGCAAGTTTTATTCTGGATGGGGTTGATATTACAGATAAAGATCAAAAAGCACCAAAAGACTTGCCAACAAGTGTAGATGCTACAAGGACTTTTACTAATAAAAACGGACTGGCTTTACCAGATTATTCATCGTATTCTGTTATCAGAAAGACTAAAGAAATTATTAACGGACGTGTTGTATTACAGGATACAAACAACTCTGCGAATGACTTTACAACTATAGAAGCAAACCCAAGAGGATATGCACAATAAACATAAAATATTTTCACATTTCTTTATATCAGGGATTACGGGAGTGGCTGCATTATGCAGCCAGTTCCTGTATTCTCAGTCTACTCGTTTAGACAGTATTAATATAAGTACCATTGAAAAAGATATAAGAATAGAGAATCCTTATATCAATTTTTTTCAACCGTTGGACTTTTCAACAACATCTCTTAATGCTGAATTCGGAAAACAAAATTTTAAAAGAGTTCAGTCTCCGGAAAAAATGTCAAACTATAATTTTGAATCCAAAGGTGTCTATCAGCTGAATCCAAAAGTTGTTTTATCCGGAAATTTAAAAATTAACAGAGAACATGAAGATAATGTTCCATTTATTTTGACAGATGAAAGAACAACGAACACAAGTTTTATTCATAATCCTTCTTATTACTGGGCGCCACGTGCAGCAAAATGGATGAAACAAAATTATCTGATTAATGGGCAGGTTGCTTACAGACCAGTAAAATTTCTGATCACACAATTGGGAGCTGAAGGTAATTTTAGTAAAGCTTATCGTCAGGATGCAGATCCACGCCCGGAGGTAAGTACTTATCAATATAAAGTTTTTGGAAAAATCGGATTTTCATGGAATAAGCATAGCCTTTTTGGAAAGGGAAGATATTTCAATAATTTTCGCAGAAATAATATTGTATCCGTAAATTCCAATACCAACGTTCCGTCTAATGATAGCATTTTTATCCGGTATAATGAAGGGTATGGAAATCAGTATAATGGTTTGAGATATGGACTTACTGAATATAAAGTAAATGGCTATGTATGGGGTGGTGAATATGCATTTAATACATCAAATACTCACATTAGTATTGGTTATGATTATGTTAATGCCATTGAACAATTCTATAGAATCTACGAATATCAGGCCGCTGACCTTAGTAAATATAGAATTTATGAGAAGTATTCAGGATTAAAAACTGACCTGCACAGTTTTTATATTAATTATCTTGGTAATTTTTCGGGCTATAAAATGGCCTCCAGATTAACGTATAAAGATCAGTTAGATGCAAACTATAATTATGTTTTGCAATATACTTCCTACCGATTGGAGCAACAGAATCTGAAATGGAGCAACAGTCTTATGTGGTATAATCGTAAAAATGAAGCTTACAAATTACTATTGGACTTAGGTTATGGTAAAAACCGTGTGAAAGATATTTCTGTAGTGATGGACAGAAAGCTTTCTTTCTTTGAATACCAGGTAGGTATAGAAAAAGAGTTTGCTTTGATGCCAGGTCATAAATTAGCTTTTGGGATAGGACAAAGTCTTTATATTCCGGTACAGAAAGAATTTGATTATATACCTTATCAGAGTTCACAGGAAAATACTTTTGTACAAAAAATAGCACGACCGGATTATGCTTATGATTCCACACCTAAGATAGGACTAAATCTAAATGCTGCTTACAGATGGGACAGCAATAAAATCAGATATGAATTTGCAGGTGGTTTTAACCAGTTGTGGCTAACCAATAAAACGTATAAAGAAACCGTTACCGCTTATAATGGCAGACCTAATACTATAGCTACAATAGGTTTAAATGTTTATTATTAAAGAATGAAAGACAGGTATTTAGCAATAATTGCAGTTGTAGCAGTTGGCCTAATGTTGGGGTACAGACCGAATGATCCTACAGGATATACGGTAGAGGAATTGCGAGATCTTTATTCGGGGAAGGATAAATCCAAATGGCCAAAACCTCATTTGTTTGACGAGGCTGTGGATAACTTTCAGGATATAGGCCCATTATCTGAAATAAAGTATCCGGCAGACAATCCGTATTCTGAAGACAAAACAGAATTGGGGAAAACTTTGTTCTTTGATCCCCGGTTGTCTAAAAGTGGCCAGATTGCCTGTGCTTCCTGCCACAATCCCGAACTGGGCTGGGCAGATGGGAATCGTGTGTCTTTTGGACATGACAGGCAAAACGGAACACGAAATGCACCGACCTTACTAAATATAGGTTTTGCAAAGACTTTCTTTTGGGATGGACGTTCCACAACATTGGAAGAGCAGGTGAAAGCACCTATAGAAAATCCGGTAGAAATGAATTTGCACATGAGCCTGGCAACTAAAAATATTCGTAAAGTAAAAGGTTATAAACCGCTTTTTGAAAAAGCTTTTGGTACAACAGAAATTACAGAAGACCGGATTGCCAAGGCGATTGCAACTTTTGAAAGATCACTGATCAGTCCGCCATCCCGCTTTGACAAATTTGTTTCCGGAAAAAGGAATGCGCTGACAGATGCTGAGGTCAAAGGCTTACATTTATTCAGGACAAAAGCGAATTGTATCAATTGTCATAATACACCCTATTTTTCTGACCAGAAATTTCATAATTTAGGGCTTACCTACTATGGCAGAAAATATGAAGATCTGGGCAGGTATTTGGTAACCCTTAAAAATGAGGATGTTGGTAAATTTAAAACACCTACCTTAAGAGAAGTGTCGGAGAATAAACCATATATGCACAATGGGCTTTTTCCGGAGCTAGCGAATATTGTAATGATGTATAATGCCGGAATGGGCAGGGAAACGCCGAGAGGAGATCAGGTGAATGATCCGAAGTTTCCACATAAATCGGAAATGATAGAAAAGCTTAATATGACAGATGAAGAGGTTTTTGATGTAGTCGCTTTTCTGAAAACGCTGAACAGTTATAAATATAAAATGAGAGCACCAGAGCTCCCGAAATAATACAAACAACAAGATTAATAATATGAAAAAACTATTTTTTTTAAGCCTGCTTTTCATAGGCATTGCTGTATCAGCTCAACTTCCGGAAGGGAATGCTAATGTTGGTGATGAATATGGTGCCGGTGTTTCACAGACAAAAGCCGGAACAGCCGTAAGCATGGCAGATTTGAATAAAATCCTGAACGAGAGAAAAGAAGTACAGGATATTACGGTAAAAGCTACTGTTACCGATGTATGTCCTAAGAAAGGATGCTGGATTACACTCGACAATCCGGAAAAAACAAAGGTTTTTGTTAAAATGAAAGATTATGCATTCTTCCTGCCGGCAGCGATTAAAGGAAAAACAATTTTACTGGATGGAAAAGCGCAGCTAAAACAAACTTCTGTGGAGGAATTAAAGCATTATGCTGAAGATGCTAAGAAGCCACAAAGCGAGATTGACAAAATAACAAAGCCTGTAACGGAAATCCGTTTACTTGCCAGTGGAATAAGAGTTGCTCAATAACTTATACCTGTATTAGAATGAATAGAAATGATCGGATATTTATTCCGATCATTTTTTATTTTATCAATCGCACAAGGCAATAAAATAATATTGTCAAACCTAGTCAAGGCTAATGTACACTAAATACGAACCTTGACAAGGCTTTATAGATTGCTGCCTTTTGTGATTAATTCAATTTCCGGTTAAGATTGTAACCCGAATTTCATACTTTTATGAAACTAAAATAGGCACAAAACTAATTTATGAATTTTAATAGGCCTGAACTTTATGACTATCTAAAGGTTCTTCAGGAGTTTTCATGGACACAATGGTTAATGTTCAGCCTTGTGGTGAATGTATTTCTATACTTATTTTCCATAGGATTATATCTGTTTGTTGACAAAACATGCCGTAAAGACAAGCTACAGAAAGAAGACCATCCTGTTACAAAATCAGATTTTTTATTAAGCCTTTTAACTGTTATCTGCAATAGCAGTATTATGCTGTTGGGAGTCCTTTTATGGAAAAACCATTGGATAGTGTTAGATAGTAATACCCCGGCTGGTATTATTTTTTTAGAAGTTATAGCATTTATCCTTCTGATGGATTTCTGTATGTACCTTTTCCATTATGCGGCGCACTCACCTTATATTTATAAAATACTACATGGAAAACACCATGAGCATGTCAGTACAAATTTTTTAAGCTTGTTTGTGCTTCATCCTTTCGAGACATTGGGCTTTGGACTGATGATGATTGTATTGCTGATGTGCTATAATTTTTCTCCTGTTGCGATTGTAATATATCTAACAGTTAACCTTATATGGGGAACTATAGGACACTTGAACAGGGAATTTTTCCCCAAAAAGTCAGATCGACTTGGAATCGGGACAACCAAATTTCATAATCTCCATCATATGGATGAAAGTAAAAATTTTGGTTTTTATACTTCTGTTTGGGACAGGCTTTTCGGAACCTATAAGGAGTGACTTACGAAGTTAGAAGTTAGAAATTAGAAGTGCAGATCCTGATGCAGGGCTATTCTGTTGCCTTCGCTGTCCTCGAATTCAGCAACAGCGAAGCCATATTTTTCATTCAAGGTTTTAGGATACAAAACTCTTCCGGCATATTCCTGAACCTTTTTTAGAGTATTTTCTATATCCTCTGTTTTAAAATACAAAATAACTCCGTTTTGGGTAGGTTTGTAAACATCACCCTTTACCAGAGCGCCTGTTATTCCGCTTTTAGTTTCTTCAAAAGGAAAGATGGACATCTCGTAGTTATCCATTATTTCTTTCTCAAAAGTAAAATCAAATATAGCTGAATAGAATTTTTCTGCCCGCTGAAGATCATTTACAGGAATTTCGAAATAAATAACAGGATTGGTCTTACTCATCAGATGTTGTTATATTTTGTGTCTTCACTTCGTCCCAGCAATTAACACAAACAATTTTGTGATCACAATTGGTAAACCATTCATCGAAATCATCTTCTGTTTCTGCTTTATCGAACACCTGGTTACATTGATCGCACCAGGCATCTGGTCTGCCGGTGTCACCTTCATCATGTTCATGGAAGCCAAGCGGAGCATCACCCAATACACTATGTGCAAGATGGGTACATATCAATGCTATTTCCTGTTTTCCATGCTGTCCGCATTCTACAAATTTTTGTGACATTTACTTTGGTACTTACTTAAAATTAGTATTGTTGACTATTATTATTCGTCATTCCATACACGCATTTCGGCTGTACACCAGCCAGTAATAATATCCAGTACATCATCGGTATTATTTTGCAATTCTTCTGCAGACTCTTGTTTAATCTCTTTTACAATTTCTTCCGCATCGGCCTGATGGCCCCCCAGATTACGAAATTCCATTAGCAGATCCCTGACTTCGCCGCTCAGTCCTTCTCCTTGTGTGATGTAAAATCGGAGTTTTTCTTTTAATGTTTCACGATCCATTTTGTGATTGTTGTTGAAAATTTTATTCATCATATTTATAAAAATACAGGCATATTTTTTTTCTGTATTTCAGGTATAAAACATGATAATAAAAAGGTTTTTTTAAAAATACGAATTTATTTTCGAAACCTTACCCAGATAAGCGTTTTCGTAAGAAATAATCTAATTAAATTTAAAAACAGGTATATTTGGTGCATCAGGTAAATGCTAAAAACTATTTATATCCGAAAAAACACATTATGCTTTCATCCGCTTCACTCAATTTAGAATCTGCACTTCTATATTTTATAATTCTTTCTTTTCTGGCATCAGGTTTTATTTATACATTAATCGTTCTTATTATCCACGCCTATCAGAAAAAACTAAAAAGTTTCAGCTATTATTTTATCTCATATCTTATTTCAGGTATCATCGGAATAGTCCTGATATGCTTGTTTGGCTTTTTGTGGCTGGCATCTCTTAATTAACTCAGCCAGTTTTCAAACCATAATAGTTACAAAAAAAATACAAGAAGCCATAATTTTTAAAAAAATGAATCTTAATTTTGGGGTATGTCAAAAAATAGGAGGTCTAAAGGTCCAAAATTTATACGCCGGAGTATATACAATATAAAAAGTATATTGGGGCTGCTAAGGATAGTATTATCGGACAGGCAGTTTCTGTATTTCTCTTGCGTTATTGTCGGGATAACCTCTGCATTGGCAGTAACGGTTCTGAAGACCTTTGCACACAGTGTCTTTCAGTTTACCACATATGTTAATAAAATTCTGAAATTACCCTATCTTAACAGTATACTTCCTATATTGGGTATTGTGCTTACCGTACTGATAATCCGTAAATTTCTTGATGGTTCTCTCGAGAAAGGTACTGCTCAGATTATGATTGCTGTTGCCAAGAGATCGGGGTTTATGCCTAAAAAACAAATGTATGCACAGATTGTTACCAGCTCATTGACCGTTGGTATGGGTGGGTCCGCAGGTCTGGAATCTCCGATTACAATTACCGGTGCAGCTTTGGGATCCAATTATGCCCAGGATTTTCGACTGAATTATAAGGACAGGACACTTTTGCTGGCTTGCGGTGTAGCTGCAGGGATTGCTACTGCTTTCAATGCTCCGGTTGCCGGGGTATTATTCGCCATAGAAGTGATATTAGCAGATATGAGTGTTTCGGCATTTATTCCGATTATGATTTCTTCGGCTACGGGAGCAATTATGTCGAACCTTACACTAAAAGGCGGTATTTTATTATCTTTTAAAAGAGGGTTGAATTTCGATTATAATAATACTATTTATTATGTTCTTCTGGGCATTATCGCGGGCTTTTTGTCTGTATACCACGCACGGCTTTTCCGATGGGTAGAGCACCGCATAGGAAATTATTCAAAAAGTGTTTATACAAGAGCTTTCGTGGGAGCCGGTATACTGGGGATGCTTATATTTTTGTTTCCGCCATTATTTGGTGAAGGTTATGAAAATATAAAAGTACTGGCTAATAATCAGGGCGGAGAACTATTGGACAATTCATTGTTTGAACATCTTAACGGAAATGAATGGTGGATTATGCTTGTTGTACTGATTACGATGATGATTAAATCTATCGCGACAGGCTTAACACTGGGAAGCGGCGGTAATGGTGGTAATTTTGCACCTTCACTTTTTGTAGGTTCCTATTTAGGTTACCTGGTTTCCAAGGCTGTTACACTTATCGGTATTAAAAACCTGCCTATAGATAATTTTACTGTTGTGGGTATGGCAGCTTTACTGAGTGGATTGTTCCATGCACCACTCACGGCAATCTTCCTTATTGCAGAGATAACCGGAGGTTATGGACTAATTATTCCACTGATGTTGGTCTCTTCTATAAGCTATGCTATTGCAAAAAGATATGATAATTATAGCATGGATATTTATAGTATAGCTGATAAAGGCATTGTATTTACCTCTGATAAGGACCGTAATATTCTGGATAAAATTGATGTGAGCCTATTATACAGTAGCCATCTGAAAACAGTATTTACAGATTTTACTTCGCTTGAAATTAAAGATATATTTGCCAACACCAGTCAGAACTTTATTCCGGTACTGGATCGGTCATTAATGATTCAGGGAATTATTATGCTAAATGATGTACGGAAAAATCTCTTTTTTGAAGATGAGGTCGATTTTTCCAAATTTATCATACCAGCCAATATTATATCTGTTGAAGAAACGACAGTGAAAATAATCAGGATGATGGAGGACTCGAGAAAAGATTATGTTTTACTTACTAAAGATGGAAAATATACAGGGTTTATATTGAAGTCTACCATCATGGATGCTTACCGACAAAACCTGAAAAAGCTGAGAATAGAATAGTTTTGAAATATTATTGTTATAGCAAATATAGACACGTAAAAAAGCTGTCTCTTATATTTGACTTTGCAAACATTAGGAGACAACCTTTTTTATAACATAGCTGTTTTATACTGTCGTATCTTCCACGGAAGCTTCCGGAGCGTTATTCTTTACAGAAGCTATACCGTTATCTCTGCTGGCAGAACTTTCATACATTTCGCTTGTACCGATAATCTGTCCGTTGGTTGCTTTTAGATTGAAATAATGTTTACCATTGGATGAGGTTTTCTTATCGAATTTATTATCATCCTGTGAATTTTTCTTTACCGATTCTATACCGTTTTCGCAGTTAGCTTTGGTAGAGTAGCCTTCACTTGCTAAGATTACCTGTCCGTTAGTGGCTTTTAGATTGAACTGAAACTCACCATTTTTTCTTTTTGAAATTTCAAATTTTCCCATAATGTTTTTGTTTAAAGTTAATGAAAATATTTGAAATATAACACTTTATGTATTTGTCAGACAGAAGAGGATTCTAAAGATATTTCAGGCTTCTGTTTTCGGCATCTATAGTTTTCTGTACCTTTGCAGCAGGTATTTTATGCTAAATAAAATGTGAGTTATGAAATACTTTTTTGGTCAGAATTCTCTGTGGCCAGAACTTATACAATCGGTTTTATGAACAATATTTTAAATCTAAAGTCATTCAGGGAGATTAATTTTAAGAATGAATTACTAGCAGGCTTAACGGTTGCCATGACTATGATTCCGGAATCTCTGTCCTTTGCTATATTAGCAGGATTGTCTCCTTTAATGGGACTTTATGCTGCTTTTCTTATGGGAATTGTAACGGCAGTTTTAGGAGGAAGACCTGGAATGGTGTCAGGTGGAGCAGGAGCAACTGTTGTTGTACTGATGGCTTTAGCATCATCTCACGGTGTTCAGTATCTGTTGGCAGCTGTTGTATTGGCGGGTGTACTTCAGTTTATGGTAGGAGTTTTTAAACTGGGAAAATTTGTACGTCTGATCCCGCAACCTGTAATGTATGGTTTTCTGAATGGACTGGCAATCATCATTTTCATGGCTCAGGTAGCCCAGTTTAAAATAGTGCAAGATGGTGTAAGTGGATGGATGAGTGGGAGTATGCTGTATATAATGGTCGGACTTACATTATTAACGATTGCTATAGTATTCATTTTTCCAAAAATCAGTAAAGCTGTTCCTTCGTCTTTAGTTGCAATTATCATAGTATCGGTTCTTGTTTACTTTCTGAATATTGATACAAAAAAAGTTATAGATATCGCATCCGTAAGCGGTTCATTACCTTATTTCCATGTACCGGCTATTCCGTTTACTACAGAAACATTGAAGATCATATTTCCATATTCATTGATTATGGCCGGAGTAGGACTTGTAGAATCTCTACTAACGCTAAACATGGTAGACGAGATTACCAGAACAAAAGGAGAGTCTAATAGGGAAGCAATGGCACAGGGAACTGCCAATATTGTCAATGGTTTTTTTGGAGGAATGGGAGGATGTGCTATGGTTGCACAGACTCTTGTAAATATTGGAGCGGGAGCCAGAACCAGAATCTCTGCAATTATCGGAGCGCTGACTATTTTACTAATTATTCTTGTCGGTGGACCTGTTATCGAACAGATTCCGATGGCAGCCTTAGTTGGGGTAATGATGATGGTCGCAATAGGAACGTTCCAGTGGGTCTCGCTAAGGATTGTGAATAAAATGCCCAAGTCGGATATCTTTGTCGGAATATTGGTAGCTGTTATTACGGTTGTACTTCATAATCTGGCATTGGCTGTATTGGTTGGGGTTATAATCTCAGCTCTTGTTTTTGCATGGGATAATGCGAAAAGAATACGTGCCCGAAAGTCTCTGGATGAAAAAGGAAACAGAGTGTATGAAATATATGGTCCATTATTTTTCGGAAGTACAACTGCTTTCATGGATAAGTTTGATGCACTTACTGATACGGACAGAATTATTATCGATTTTCAGGAATCCCGTGTAGCAGATATGTCGGCTATTGAAGCATTGAAAAAGTTAACAGAGCAATATAAAAATTATAACAAAAAGGTAGTATTGAGGCATTTGAGTGCAGACTGTGTACGTCTACTGGAAAATGCAGGCGGATTTATAGAGGTCAATATTGAAGAAGATCCTGTTTACAACGTAATGCCGGAGTAATTTTACCGAATAAAATGAAGAAAGGGATCTGAATATTCGGATCCCTTTCTTACAAGTTAAATTACTTTAAATGATTATTGTGTAACGTCTATATTGACTGTTTTTTCTACATACTTACCATTAGAAATTGCTGAAATGGTAATTTTTTCTTTTCCTGTTAGCTCTTTGGCTTTGATAATCAGTGAATCTGTTTTCAACTCGTAAGTTGCCAGCTCAGTACCTTTAGCGCTGATGGATTTTACAATAGAAGAAGAAGCATTATCAGCATCAACAATCTTATCATTCAGGGCTATAGCTCTTCTTTTTCCTGGTGCTACAATTATTTTATTCAACAAGATTTCAGGTACATTCACATCTTCGAAGAACGGTACTGCCGGGAACCAGTAATAGCGCTCGTCTTTGGAGCTGGTACCATTACCACCATTTACAACGATGCTCTTTTCTAAAGTACCGGTATTGCCTACGATATGTATCCAGTTGTAGCTGCCCGCATCACCCCAGCCATTGCGTTTTACTGTTAATACAAGTTTGTCTGTCAATGGATCTACACGTAATCCTGCTCCGTAAAAAGCAAGTTGTACACCCTGATCGTCCTTACCTAAATCATAAAAGGAAGTATTAAGCGATTTAGTTGCTATGTTATATCTTATAACTGAATTTCCTTTTGCCCAGTACAATACGTTTTGTTTTGTACTTGCTGAAAGACTTCCTGCAGTCCATGCATACCATGTTGCACCGATTGGGGCATTGGTAATATCGATTTCATCAGTTTTTTCTAATGTATAAGGATCTATCTGGATTAATTTTTTATTAGCTCCGATCCATACTTTACCATCTTTACTTTGTACAACAGAGGCAAAGTCGGTTCCACTGATTAATTTTTCTACAGTATTGGTTTTGGTATTGATTACATAAGCTCCTTTCGATTGTGTAATAGCAATTACATAATCACCCACTAAAAGCATATTTCCTGTTTGGCCGCTCACTCCTGTGATATTACCTTCTACTTTCAGCGTTTCGATATTGAATATAGAAATTCCGTTGCTTGTAGAGATATAAGCTTTTTTAGGATTAATCCCTACAAAGGCACGTCCGTCACCACCGATTTCGGTAAGTACAGCTTTCATTTTTAAAGTTTTGGCGTCTGCCACAACCAATCTGTTTTTTTGCTTAGATATTATATAAGCATTATTTCCGTAAATAGTAGCAAATTGAGTAGTTACTCCAAGTTTTTCGCCGTTATTAGCTGCACGATAGGCTCTGTATATAATAGAACCATCATTTTTAAAATAGTTAACAGATCCGTTATCGTGTCCAAACCAATCTTCGTTGGCAACATAAAATCCCTGTGTAGATACTACTGCTGAAGGAGCAGATTCTAACGGTTCAACAAAATCATCATTAGAACATGACGAAAGCGCTAGAAAGCTCAATAAAGGTAAAGCAAAAGAAGTATATGCTTTTCTCATAATTTTTTTAATTGTTTAATAAATGGTTGATATATAGTAGTTTTGTATTTTTGTTTGTGATAATCGAGTTATTTTATCCGCAGATCATAAGCACCCGTAACTTCTGTACTTACTTCTCCCAGCATTCCATTTTCCTGACGGATAGCACTGTACACTTTTACAAAGTCAATTCCGGGTAACTTTACATACTTTCCATTTTTATCCACAGCCCAGGAGATATCGATGTTAGAAGCATCACTATCATTAGTAGCATTGTCTGCGTACCCAAACTCGAACGGAGCAGAGCTCCATATACCGTTGTTCTGTTTAAAATTATCGGCAATTCTGGTTCCTTTAAAAGTGATAGAAGATTCACTGATCCACATCGGATAGTAGCTTTGCTTATGGAATGAGTTTTTGGTTAAATAACCTTTGCCGCCCTGATTGTCTTCCCAACGGATATATTCCGTATCTGTCTGCCAATTTGCAGTGCCTTTTACCGGAGCTTTGGATTCATCTGGTTTATAATAGGTGATACTATAGTTTTTAATAGTAGTATCTTTAAAATACTCACTGCCCGCAATTTCATACCATTCATCTTCATCAGGTTTACCATTTTTATTTTTATCCCAGGCTAC
Organism: Elizabethkingia sp. YR214; assembly: GCF_003058195.1. Classification (GTDB taxonomy): domain Bacteria; phylum Bacteroidota; class Bacteroidia; order Flavobacteriales; family Weeksellaceae; genus Elizabethkingia. The sequence continues at coordinate 205,222 of NZ_QBUH01000006.1, read as the reverse complement.
CATAATAATACCTGGCTCAGAACTTCCGGTAAAAGTATTACCCAAAATTTTAAAATCAGCACCTTCACCATTTGCAACGGTGTGGTCAAATCTGAATGTAACATAGCCTCCAAAGCCACCTAAATGTATCATACCATTGGCTCCTTTTGCTATAGCATCATTGGCCTTTTGTATCATGTCCTTTTTAGTATCCCCGGCATTATATTTTGGCAGATCGTTGGTGAACTGTCCTGGAGCAGGCATATAATCCAATACTTCACTAATGTATTTACTATAGACTATAGGCTCGGTAGTGTCATTGTCCGAAGAACAGCTGTAGAGGCTTGTAAGTATAATACCTCCCAATAAAAATGTTTTACCAATATTTGTTTTTTCTGAAAATTTCATGGATAATTTTTTATTATAGTGTCAATGTTTATTTGTATAAAAATGCAAAGTGCGCCGGAATATTTCCACCCTCAGTCCTCCATTTGAAGTTTCCGTTTTTATCAAAACAATACAGGCTTCCTGTGGAAACATAATTGCCAGCATCGGTTATATAAAGATCTTCTGTAATTGGGTTTACAGCGATACCATAAGGGGCTTCAATCTTTGTTTCATATTCGGAACTGAATAGTTTTTTAGTAATAACCTCTTTAGTTTTAAGATCGATAATTCCATAAGACTTTACTGTAGTTCCTGTATTATAGTTGAATGCATTACTTAGATAATAAAGTTTGTCATTGACAATAGTGAAATTACCGACAGGTATATTAAAAGTCTTTTTAATGGCACCTGTCTGGCTATCAACAATGAATAAGTTTGGAGATACGGTCAGATAGTCACCTCTGGAAGTTACATACAGATTGCCTTTTGTATCTGCCATCAATTTATTAAGATTAATAGCAACATCATATTTGGTTGCTTCTTTAAAATTTGTGAGATCAATCACAGAGATAGTTCTGTCATAATTGGGGACACGATACCCCCCGGAATTAGCCACATAAAGTTTGTTTTTTACTACAGCCATTTCCTCTGGTTGATATCCAACTATTGCTTCGCGGGTAACCGATAATGAGATAGTATCTATTTCCATTACTTTTCCCAATGGTGCTTTCGGATCCACAGATATAGGTCCTGCATAAGAGGAAACATAAGCTTTACCATTAGCAAAAGCTAAAGACCTACCATTTTCCACTGTAATGCTTTTTATTTTTTTTACGGTTCTGGCGTTCAGTACTTCGACTTTATTGGAAGCATTTACTACAACATACATTTTGCTGCCATAGATTTTAATGTCATTACCTACGTCACCCATCTCCTTTACCACATTTGGATTGGCTTCTGCATAGATGTTACGTGAATAGGTTCCTTTAGTATAATCAAAGAAATCCAGGGTAGCTTTATTGCTGTTCATGTTACCTTCGTTAAGAAGGTAAAAGCCTCTGGTTGCTATATCTTGTGGTGGAGTTATCTCTTCAGTCTCTTTCTGAATGATATACTGGTCTCCACGGCATGAAGCGAGGAAAACAATAAATAACAGATAAGCTAAATTTTTTATTTTCATAATGTAAAATTTAAAATAAACCTAAAGTTGCGTCCAGGCATAGGATAGTTAAGCACAACATCATAGTATTGATTGAAAAGATTATTGACTTCGAAAGATGCTTTCAACTGATGTTTATTCAGTTGAAAAGTTTTTTGTACAGACAGATCGTGGGTATACCATGGGAGCAAATGGTTGTACTGAATATTATTCTGACTGGAATCATAACGTTCGCCTACATATACAAAACTGTAGTTTAGCCCCCAGGATTTATAATCTGTCATCAGAGCAAAACTGCCACTGTTCCATGGTGTATAAGGAATCTGATGGCCATAATAACTTTTTTTTGGATCTGTAAAATCTCTTGCTCTCTGGTATGTATAAGTAAGGAGTGGACGTATTCGCCACTGACCCAGCTCCAGTTCACTTTGTAGGTTAACATCTGCTCCTATAATCTCTACTTTACCAAGACTAAGGTTCATCCAGATAAACATATTACCATTGAAGGTTGATGTAATTTTATTGGTTACATCATTGTAATAACCATCTACATTCAGGCTTATATTTTTTACGATTCCGTTGGAGAATGTTTTACGGTAACTAAAACCAACATCATACTGATGTGTGAATTCTGGCTTTAGAAGTGACATTCCAAGTGTCTTATAATACATTTCGTTAAATGTGGGTAGTCTGAAAACCTGTTTGTAGAATGCTTTTAAATGAAAATCATGTTGGCTGAAAGGCTGGTAGCTAATGAAAAGAGCCGGTGTCCATTTGTTTTCGTCTCCAGGTGCAGCATTTTGTAATACGTTATTTTGTACAAAGGTGCCGAGTAAACTTCCCTGAGCTTTTAGTCTTCCCCAGCGATAGTTGGTTGCTAAAGCAAGTAAAGTAGTATAACGTTTGGGATAGCTAAAATTATAAAGATTGGCAGCCATATTATTGTACTGAAAATCTGCCGATATACTTGCGTCCCAGTTGTTGTTGATCTGGTAAAGGGTAGAGGAGGATATGTAAAATTCCCGTTGTATATACTGATTGTCGATTTTTGGACGCTGGGGTGCAAGAGTGTCGATATAACGATTGTAGTCGTATGCAAATTTTGCTTTCAGCTGTGTTTGTACTTTTGGAAAAATTCTTTGCATCCAGCTTCCCTGAATAAAATAATTAGCATCTTTCAGCCTCTGCCCTTCGTCGCCGAATCGCCCGTTTACAATAGCGCCGGGTAATCCGCGGTTAGATAAATATGCATAAGCTCTCAGATCCCATTTTCCATTTTTCAGATCACCGTTAATGCTGGTTTCAAAACGTTTGGCTTTTACATCGGCATCATGTCGTTTTGCAATGGTATCATAAGCAATCTGGCCATTAGGATATTTTCTGTAATACCTGAATTTATAAATTCCGTCAGTATCCATATATTCTCCGCTAAGAGAAGCAGAAACCGAGTTAGAAATCTTTTGTTCTAACCTGAAAGAAGGATTGAAAGTTTGTATAGAGCCGCTTTTAGTTCGGACAGTAAGATTGGTTGTTCTATTATTTTTGAAGATAGGTTTCTTTGGCTGAAGATAAATTGTACCTGAGCTTCCGAAGTCTTTTGCCGATTGGAAGATGTCACTTTTCTGACCATTGTACAATGTTATTTCTTCCAGATCATCCAAAGAAAACTTGCCAAGATCTACAATTCCGTTTTGTGCATTTCCAATAGGGATTCCATCATAAAATACACCTACATGTTGTGCTCCAAGACTGCGGATATCTACTGTTTTTAGTCCACCAACACCACCGTAATCTTTAATCTGAACACCGGAAAAGTAACGAAGAGCATCGGCAACCGAATTGTTATTTAGCTTTTCAATAATATCAGATGTCAGTTTCTGTGGGGCAATTACAGTACGTGAGTTTTTCTTGAAGATATCAACAGCTTCGACTTCTTTTATTCGTGTTGTATCTTTTTTTTGAGCAAAAATAAATCCGGCTGCAAAAAGCAGAAGCAATGAGTAGAAACAGGAAGAAAGTAGTCTTTTTAGCATTGGCCTTACATTATATCAAAAATGTTTAAGCCTTTGCAGCGAATATCAGTACATGACTATCCCAGAGAGAAATCCGGGAGAGTTTATTCAGGTCGATATAGCTTTATTCCACGAAAGCATCAAACATATATTTCTGGCAGGTCTTCTGACTTACTTCTCTTTAGCGCCTTCCCATTACTGTGGTAACAGTGACATATTGCTAATTTGTTTTGCGAAGTTTACAGCAGCGGGTCTGTTCAGGATTTACACCTGATTCCCTTTTAAGCACTTTTTAAGATGCACCAAAAACTGATGGCAAATATAAGTATTTATAATGTATATGTAAGTAATTGAAATATAAAGGAATAAAAAGAGAATGCCGACCAGATCTTCATCATACATAAAGCGGCCGGCTTTCTCACCTATATAACTTATTAGTCCATTGCTAAAAATAGCCAAAGTGATTAGAAATGAATATTATACAAATATAATATTTTATCACTAAATAGTGAGTAATATAGTATACTTATTAATGAAGTTGATTATTTATTTTCAATGTTTTTAGGTGGATATTCAATTCCGGTTTCTTTTATCAGATCGTATCCGTATTTCATAATAGTTTCTATAATCGGAATAGCTTTTTTCCCTTTTGGAGTTAGGCTATATTCCACTTTTGGAGGAATAACAGGAAAGATTTTCCGATTAACCATTCCTTTACTTTCCAGTTCGCGTAATTGGCTAGTCAACATTTTATCAGTGATATGGGGTATATCTTTTTTTAGTTCACTAAATCTTAAAGCTTTTTCTTGCAGACGCCATAATATTGGCATTTTCCATGTACCTCCTATATGGTTTAGGGCAAATTCAATAGGGGTGTAATACAGTCTTTTGTCGTGAAAAAATTCAGGCATAATAGGTTTATTTCTATTTTATACTTTCCAAAAGGTAAGTATAGAACTTATTGGTAAGTATATGGTTTGTGAATAGTATGTTTTACAAATTTGCAAAAAAAATTAAATGAAATCTAAAAAAACTCTCTATGTATTGGCACTTGGTATTTTCGGAATCACAACAACAGAGTTTGGGGTGATTGGAATATTATCTGATCTGGCATCAGCATTTGGTGTTTCAATCGAAAAAGCAGGCTGGTTGTTGAGTGCATTTGCAATTATTGTAGCTGTTTTCGGTCCGTTTACGCTTATGCTATTGTCTTCTTTTCGCAGAAAAGGGCTACTCATTTTCTCATTACTCATTTTTGCTTTCATAAATATAATGTCCGCTTATATTCATGATTTTTATATTTTATTGCTGATAAGGATAATCCCTGCCTTTTTTCATCCTGTATATTGGTCTGTAGCACTGTCTATCGCTGAAAAAACTGTATCAAATGAAGAACAATCGAAAGCGGCAGGCATAATATTCTCTGGTCTTACAGTTGCCACGGTATTGGGAGTCCCACTCTCCACATTAATATCTGATACCATAGGTTGGCAATATTCATTTCTAATAACTGCTTTTATAAATCTAATAGCAGCTGCAGGTGTATATCTATACTTACCTTCTGTCGAATATAGTAATCAAGCAGTACAAGTATTGTATAAAAAAGTACTGAATAGCCGATTATTATGGATAAATTTCTTGTTATCATTTTTGTTGATTACCGCAATGTATTCTACATATGGTTACATGTCGGACTTCCTGAAAACAGTTACCCATATGAACGGACAACAGATAAGTTTGATGCTCCTAATATTTGGGAGTGTTGGTATTTTAGGAAATAAACTGGCTGGAAGGTTTATGGGTGAATTTTCTGTCTCAACATTAGCTGCTTTTATTATTTCTCTGTTAATAATACATTTACTGATCTATGAATACGGAGGTTTATTTATTCCGATGGTGTGGATAACTTGTTTTTGGGGACTTGTACACTCCGGGGGATTCTTGATAGGAAATATTAATGTAGTAACCTCTTCTAAGGAGAATCCGGAATTTATAAACAGTATATTTACTTCATGTGGTAACTTTGCGGTAACAGCAGGCACGCTTATAGGTGGTTATTGGATTACTCATTACGGAATACAAAGTCTGGCTTGGACCAGTGTTATATGTTTGATACTAGCCGGAGGATTATTACTATTCAGAAATAAATTGACAAAATGTTCTAATAGAAGTATTAAAATTAAAGATATATAAAAGTTTGTTTTAGTTTACAGTCTTGAAGTTTTCAGAAAGCTAATTGAAATTCAAATGAATTTATTTCTTGAGCTTAAAATCTAAACCAATTTTTTCAGAAACTCACTGGGGCGGTATTGCATAACAGAGAAGAAGCTATTGGTATATGCCTGCAGACTTTTATAACCCGTTTTGAAAGCTATTTCGGATATCGTCCATTCCTGGTCGCTTAATAATTCCAGACTTTTAATAATACGAAGCATTTGCTGGTATTTACTTAGTGTTAATCCGGTTTCTTTTTTAAATACCCGTTCCAGTGTACGCAGAGATAATGCCGCAATTTCGCTTAGATCTTCCATACTCAGATCTTCGGTATAATGCTCATGGAGGTAATCAATAGCCTTGCATAATCTTTTGTCTTCCGGTGGGCTGATGTGCAATTGCAGAGAGCGTGCAACAAATTGCGGAAGCTCATTACTTAGAGCTTTTAAGAATATAGTTTCATTAGGATCTTCTTGCATTTTTTTAGACCACTTTTCGGAATATTTAATCATTTCTTTCAGCACAGGCGGGACGAGAAAAACACTGACTTCTTTATAAAACGAGTCATCTTTATCGATTTCGAAAAACATAATCATCAATCTGATCTTTTCGGAATGCGAGTTGGTCTTATGGATATGCCCCGGCGGAATCCATGCTGCATGGTTTTGTGGTAAAAGATAAATCTTTCCCTCAACCGTCAGATATTGGAAGCCACTTTCTACATATACCAGCTGACCTTTATGATGCGAATGCAATTCATCATCATGTATCCAGTTGTCTTCAAACCAAACAAAATAAGGCTTTTTTATATCATCTATATTGATAGGATCCTGATTACAACTCATGTCGTTTTATATTAATATTATGGCAAATTTAAATAAAATTGCGTAATTACTTTTGTACTCTAATCTTTATGACGATGAAGTACGAAACAAGAAAAGAAGCTTCAGTTTTTTTATTACTGATTAATGTTTTAGTTGTTATACTGGTGTCCAGTAACCTCAGATCTCCCATAACAGCTGTTGGTCCCGTTTTGGATCAGATAGGCAGTACATTACATCTGGATCATTTTCAGAGTAGTCTGCTTACTTCCATACCGCTATTTATGTTTGCCAGCTGTTCAGTTCTGGTTAGCCGTTTCTCTCACCGGTTTAGTATCAATAGATTTTTACTTTATGCACTTATAATTCTTAGTTTTGGTTTGTTTCTGCGTGTATTTGGATCAGTATGGACATTATTTGCGGGATCAGTTTTCATAGGCCTAGGTATTGCTATTGGTAATGTAATTACACCGGGATATATCAAAAATAATTTTCCCAAGCAGATTGGTCTTATGACCGGAATTTTTGCTGTAGCAATGAATCTTACAGCAGCCTTGGCATCTGGTTACAGTATCAGTATCGGACAATGGACAGGCTACGGCTGGCAGGGATCTTTAGGAATATGGTTGGTGATAGCGTTACTGGCTTTACTGGTTGTAATATTGGAACTTATCTTTAATAAAGATACTGCAAAGCAGCAGAAAACAGATGTTGCCAAGTCAGACTTTAATATGTTTAAGTCTGCACAGGCTTGGAATATCAGCATATTTATGGGCTTACAGTCATTGGTATATTATTGCCTTGTTTCCTGGCTTCCGGCTGTATTAGGAGACTATGGTATGACAGGAAATGCACCGGGATGGGTACTTTTCACTATTCAGATTGCCATGCTGCCTATTACCTTTATCGGGCCTATTATTGCTAACAGAATGAAAGATCAGAAAATTATGATAGCTTTTGTTTGTATCCCTATGATGGCGAGCGTTCTGATGTTTGCATGGCTAAAATCGGACTGGGTGTATTTCACAGCAATATTGTTGGGATTATCAAATGGATTATCTTTTAGCTTATCCATATTGTTCTTTTCCTTGCGTACTAAATCCAGTGCCAATGCTATTAAAGTATCCGGGATGGCGCAATCCGTTGGTTATCTTATTGCAGCTTTCGGACCTCCGATTTTTGGAAAATTGCATGACTGGAATTCCGACTGGCAGAGTTCTTTTTATTTCCTGTCAATAGCAGTTGTTCTAATGTTCTTCTTTGGATTCAGAGCTGCGGGCAGAAGGTATGTTGAAGATTAAAACCTTGAATATATAATAATCCTATTTACCTGTCGAATTTTTCTATTTCTAATTTAAGGGATAATCCTTTTATGCACCACATTGCAATAGCACGGGAGAAACGAGGGAATAATTATGTAATGATAGTTAAGACTTTATACATATAATTATTTATTTAGTGATTGAAATTCATTCCGACCAGCCACAAATAGAAAATAAAAACCTCCCTGAAAAAGGAGGTTTTAGATTATAAATAAATCGGAAATTTTAATACATAACGCTTGCAGCTTCCTTAATAAGAGCTGTAACTTCTTTTGGATGTGTTGCCAATGAAGCATGACTGGCATCCAGGTGCAAAATTCTTCTCGGGTCCATACGTTCTGCCATTTCTTTTTGTGTTGCTGGCGGAATCATATGATCCTGATCGGAAACCTGATACCAATTTGGTTTGGTTTTCCATGCTGGTTCACCAGCTTCTGTTCCGAAAATATTTCCGTGAATTGGTTTTTGTGATAAAGACATTACCACTGAATCATCGGGATTCAGGTCCTGTGCAAAGCTCTCATGGAATTTGTCATATTTAATCCATAAGAAACCTTTAGAATCCGGGTAAATATTGGCAGCTCCGGAAGGCTGTTCTCTTCTTTCAAAAATTCTTCCCATGCTTTCTCCTTTATCCGGTGCAAAAGCAGCAATGTATACAAGTCCTACTACCTTGTCGTGATGCCCTGCGCCAGAAATAACGGCACCTCCATAAGAATGCCCAACCAGAATAACTCTGCCTTCCTGCATGTCGATCAGGTCTTTTGTTTTTTGGATATCGTCCTCTAACGATGTTAATGGAAGCTGAACGCTTCTTACAATGTAGTCTTCATTATGAAGATTTTCAATAACATGTCTCCAGTGCGAGCCATCGCCCCACGCCCCGTGAACTAAAATAATTGTTAGATTGTTTGTTTCCATACTGTTATGTTTTGGTATAACAAATATACAACCAGAGGTTTCTAAAAATGCTTCACTTAGGTTAACGTTTTACAGTTCTGTTTCTTATCCTGCTCAGAGACTGAGGTTTTATTCCTAAGTAACTTGCAATATGTTTCTGAGGAACTAACTGAAAGATCTGAGGGTTTTCTGATAAAAGGTTATAATACCTTCTTTCAGGAACATAATATAAAAGTTCTTCTATCCTTTTTTGGGCACTTAGAAAGATTACTTCTGTCATTTTTCTTCCGAATTCCTGCCAGTAAGCTTCTTTCTGATAGAGCTTTTGTAAATCGTCTTTATGCAATAACATAATCTCGGAATCCTTAAGCGCTTTAATGTTCATCTTGGATTTTACGTTCTGAAGAATACTTTCATAGTCTGTGAAAAAATGATGATTAAAATGAAAATTAAAATTGATGTCTTCTCCGTTTTCGTTGATATAGAAAGTTCGCATAAGTCCATTTTTCAAAAAGCCAAGATATTCACATTGCTCACCCTCTTTTAGAAAAAACTCTGATTTTTTTAAAGTTATTTTTTTCAGGTAACTGCAAAACTCTTCGTAATGTTCCTGGTCTACTAAAAATAGTGGTCCATATGTTTCGTAATCATCAAGTATTTCTTTCATATACATATTTTTATCCCGGTATATTTTCAGTTAGAATTTTTTTTCCATCTTTACTGTAATAGGTACATGTCATCTCATCCATATTTATAAGCCATTTTTCTATTCCAGATTTTGCAGCATCATTGCAAAATCTTAAATAATCTGTATTGCCTTGCTGATGAGACTTTAAGTCACTTTTAAATTGTTCTTCATGAATGGTGTCTGATATAATTAGCACTTCGTATCCTGGGGCTGAGCTTGCTTTGTAATTGTTGGCACCGTGGTAATCTGAATGTCCGTCATTTACAAATGTTTCATAGGAGATAACTCCTAACTTTTTTAAATCTTGAATGTAAGCAGGAAAATCTGCACCTGATTTCACTTTGCTGTGAGCAGCTTTTATTTCTTCTTTTGTAAACATTTGTGTTATTATTATGTTATTGTCCGTAATAAGCGGAGATTAATCTTTCCCTCATTTTATTGAGGTATTTAATATCCTTGGTATTCGATAAAATAATTAATGAAATATTCTTGTCAACTAAATGTACCCAATTAGCACTATGTCCATAGCCTTCTCCCTGGCGTTCGGCAAATAGTGTATTTACAGTACCAAACTTTTTAGGATAAACCCATAAGCCCAATGCTACATCTCCTAGTTCTTTATTGGATGTAAGCATAATGTCCAAGGTTAATTTCTTAATGATAGTATGATTAAAAACTGCCTGATCAAAGATCAGTAAATCTTTTGGTGTAGAATACATGGCTCCGGCAGAATATAAATTATCGATATAGGTATTGGTAGGAGTATGCAAAGCAAAAGAATCCAAATCATCAGCAACATATCCATCGTCTATATTCTGCATAATGTCATTATGATGCAGCAATCCTGTATTGTACATTTTCAGGGGTACTAATATTTTTTCTTTTAGAACCTGTTCAAAAGGTTTCTTGTATATTTTTTCAATAATCTTGCCTAGCAGGATATAGTCACCATTATTATAACTAAACTTTGTACCTGGCTGATCCACTAGTTTTTCAGAAAGAAATGTATTAATAAAATCATCCAGATCCCAGATTGTATTATCATAAGCCTGATGAATGAGTTCGGGAGAGCTAATGTCTTTATTTTCACGGCCGCTGCTGTAGGTTAGTAAATTTCTTATTGTAGCTTTTTTAGCTGCCTCACCTTTATATTCAGGGTAATAGGTTGCTATTGGTGCGTCCAGATTTATTTTACCTTTTTCATACAATTGCATAATTAATACAGCAGTAAATGTTTTGGTAAGTGAGAAAATATGAAACTTTGTTTTGTCCGAAAATTTGATGTCATAATGTCTGTCTGCGAATCCGGTATAAGTTAATAGTTCAGTTTTTCCGTTTTTAGCTAAAAGTATAGCACCATTGAAGTTGTCCTTCTTTATACTTGTATCTATGACCTTTTCCACATTTTGAATTTGTGGATAAATAATATTCATTACAAATATTAATAATCCTGATAGTGTGTTTTTAGTATTGCTCATGACAGTGCTGTATTTTATTCGGAAATAATAAGATAATAGTTGTCCGGATCCCTCAGAATAAACTGATTTTTAAGAGAATTTTCATTGTAATGAATTTCCTTTTCTATTGTTGCATTCAGAATTTTGGCATTTTCTAAAATACTATTGATATTACTAACTCTGAAAAATAAGATAACTCCGTTGCCATTTTCTTTTTCAGCGTTCAGCATTGTAGGGTGATCATGTTCACCCCATTTATGAAGACATAAGATTACAGTATTACCATCTTTTAGTATTTCGAAAGTTTCACCACCATGAGCACCACTGCAGTTCAGCAGTTTTTGATAAAATTGTGAACTTTTGGATACATTTTTTACTGCAATTATGGTTTCTGTTCTTACCATATTTAGCTTATATCTGTTAGCTCAATAATTCTGTCATCCGAAAATCTGAAAATTGATTTGCCTGTTAGTTTGAGCTCGTTTCCTTTTTTCAATCCATTAGGCATGTCTGCAGCAAGAACTGCAAAATAATCTATTTCTATCTCAGTTTGATCTTCGGAGTGTTTTACAGATATGATATTCTGTTGTCTTTCGGTAAAGTAAGTTTTAGCCAATTCAGCTTGTTGCCTGAATTCTTTTTTTCCCTGTAACAGTAGATTAGTTTCTCCGTCCTGAATATTTTTAAAAATGATATTGTCGTGAAGATTAGCTACCATTCCGGGAATATCAAACTGGTTATAAGCATTGATATAACTTCTGATAATATGTTCTTTTCTGCTCATGTGATTGTGTGTTTATTTTGGGTCAGTATACTGTTTCAGGATTATAACGCCTGAATTCTTCTATGTCATGATAACCGAATACTTCAATTTCAGGATGTTCATTGGTTAGTTTTCGTATTTTACTGATGCTTTCTATACGCAAATCATTGTTTTCGGCACGTATTCTGGCCAACTCATTTACAGGATGATTGCTGTCATATAGCTCTGCTTTCAGATAATAAGCATCTGCAACATAAAATACCCATTGGTTATTTGCCTTTATGGCAATTCCACAATGGCCTTCGGTATGACCAAACAGAGGAATAAGATATATTTCAGCCTCAGTATCTGTTTCAACTTTTCTCGCTTCAAAACCGTACCACTCATCTGTTGTTTTAGCATATGTTTTAACTATGGGGCGATGCTCCATAGGCAGTTTTATGTACCTGGGGTTTCCGGAATTAAAACTGTTCAATTCCTCAGCTCCTATATGTACAGTTGCCTGAGGGAAATCGGCAATACCGCCAATATGATCGTTATCCATGTGAGATATAATGCAGTCAGTGACCTGCTGAGGGTCAAAGGCAAGGTTTTGAATTTGTCGTATAGCAGTCAGGTCTTCACTGAAGCGATAGCCTACCATATCAATAAGCTGTTGACCTATTCTTTCATCAGGTTGCTGTGTATCCAGAAGCCCAATACCTGTATCTATAAGGATAAGTTTGTCATTTTCTCGTATCAGTAAGCAATGTCCACATACATTATCATTAAGTGGAGAAACAATTCGTACGCAGTTTAGATGGTGTATTTCGGTCATTTACTTGTAAATTGTTAAATGCAGCAAGCTATGCCTGACTGTACTTGCAATTTACTTAAAATTCATAATTTTTCATACAGTTATTTTTCTGAATAACAATGCTTTTACTGAGTATATATATTATTTCTGTGTATTTTGAAAAAAAACATGATTGTTGTAATTTTGCAGAGCATTTTTCAATGCATAAATCTTTGACATGGAAAGAAAAAAGGTCATTATCCGACATTACTTCAAACTTGTATTATTATCATTGCTGGTGGGACTAATATGTGCATTGCTGGCTTTCTCTCTAAAACATATTACCGAATATCTGGAAGAAAAGTTTTTCTCTCTGGCGAAAGATCATAATTCTTTATTATTTATTGTACTGCCAACTGTGGGGATTACGACAATTTATTTCCTTAGAAAATATTTTTTTCAGAACAGAAAGAATAAAGGGATCACAGAAATCTATAAAACTTTGGATCAACGAAAAGATCATTTACCTTTTTTCAAAATACCTTCTCATTATCTGAATGGTTTTCTTACGGTAATTTTCGGAGGCTCTACAGGTGTTGAGGTTTCCACTGTGGTTGCAACAGCTACTGTTGGTAATATGGCTTACGAACAAGGTTTTTCTGCAAAAATGTATAAACGCGAACTGATCTGTGCCGGAGTAACTGCCGGAGTTGCTGTTTTATTCGGAAGCCCGCTGGCAGGTTGGTTATTTGCTATGGAAGTTATAGCCCGAAGAGTCAATAAGTCACTGGCGATTAGCTGTACAGCTTCTGCTCTTATTGCAGGACTATTTATCTTTTTGTTCGATAGCAAACCTTTATTGGACATTAGTATTAGTGGCTGGAAATGGTCGGCAGTACCATTTTTTGTAATACTCAGTTTGCTGGGTGGGATTTTGTCAGTTTATTTTACCATTCTGGTGATCCATATCAAAGACTTTTTCTCAAAAATAGATAATAATTTTCTTCGTGTAAATCTTGGCGCCCTTATCGTAGGGAGTATGATTTTCTTTTTGCCAGTATTATATGGAGACAGTTATCACGGACTTAAAGGAATCCTGAACCAGGCGATAAATCATAAAGAAGTATCTATGCTTTTACTTCTGGCATTGGTTTTCCTGAAACCCGTGGCATCTTCTTTAACTCTTGGTGCTGGTGGCGACGGTGGTGTATTTGCCCCGAGTATTGTTTCAGGTGCATTGTTGGGATTACTGTTTGCTTTGGCGTGTAATACTTATTTTCATACAGATCTTATTCTTATTAATTTTGTATTGGTTGGTGCTGCAGCAACTTTATCAGCTTCCATTTATGCTCCGCTAACAGCTCTTTTTCTGGTTTGCAGTTTGGTGCCCAATGGTTATTTGTTATTTTTTCCTTTACTGTTGGGAAGCTTTATTTCGAAATTTTTTGCACAGCGTTTACTGCCGTACAATGTCTACACTTATGGGCTTAAAGCCACAAAATAGTTATAATCTGAAGGGGATTGTAATTATTTAGGATAGATTATTTTTTCAGCGATTCATTTGCGTTGCGAAGGATTTGCAATGATTTGTTCATTTCATCCTCTTCTAAGTGGCCATAACCCAATCTGAGGGCGGTAAAGTCTTTGTTCTGGTACAAGAGTGTACGGGGAATAAAAAGGTCATTTTGCTGGCAATGAGCACTTAGCTGAAAAAGATTAACCGGTGACCGCCATTCCATCCATACCGCAAGTCCGCCGGAAGGAATACTGAATTTTATATGATCACCCAGATGTTCCTGAAGTAAGCCTGCGAACAAATCTCTGCGTTCTTTATATATTTTGGCTGATTTTTTCAGGTGACGGTTAATTTCTCCTTCTGCAATCATTTCTCCCAGTGCTTGCTCCATAATAATATCACCTTGCCTGTCTATAATGCCTAGGTATTTACGCATTTCTGTCATCAGATTTTCAGGTGCTACAATAAAACCTGTTCTAAATCCGGGAGCCAGAGATTTACCAAATGAGCCTACATAGATCACCATGCCATCAGTATCCGAGCTGGCCATTGGTAATATTGCAGTATTGTCATAGTGGAATTCAAAATCATAATCATCTTCTACAATAGCGAAACCATATTGCGAAGCCAAAGACAGTAATTCAATTCGACGTTGGGCACTAAGAGGCACTGTAGTAGGGTAGTGGTGGTGCGGTGTTAGATAGAGCATTCTGATTTTAGTGGTTTTGCACAGTTCTTCTATAAGATCCGTGCGGATACCTTCCTCATCTACCGGGATTGTTTTAATAACAGCGCCGGATTTCTGAAAGATCATATTTACAGCAAAATAACTAGGGTCTCCTACAACTACCATATCACCTTCAGACAGAAGGATTTCGGAGATAATGTAAATACTCATTTCTGTACTTCTGGTAATCAGAAGATTGTTTTTACTGATATGAAGTCCCCGACTCAGGTTAAGATACTGAGCAAGATGTTCTTTAAAGTATTCACTCCCTTCGGTATTGTAGTAACCTATCTTTTTATAACTGCTTTTACGTTTCAGATTGGCACTGTAAAAACTAGAATAGTTTCCGATCTGAGATAATCGTGTATCCGGAACACCGTCGTTAAAGATATATGTGCAGGATGAATGTTCAAAAGGATTGTCCAGAAGATTGCTTTGACGGAAACTGAAACCTGTCTGTTGTGGATAAGTTGCAAGATCTTGTCTTTTCGGAGTCTTTATATTAATGTTTTTGGTACTTCCGCTTTCAATTACAAATGTTCCCTTATTCGGAATTGTTTCTACCCATCCCTGAGCATCCAGTTCTTCATATGCAGCAATAACCGTTTTCCGGTGTACTTCCAGAATAATGCTCATATTTCTGGTTCCCAGCAATTTCATTCCTTTCATCAGATATCCCCGCTGGATAGCATTGATCATCTGATGAACGATTTGTAAATATACAGGTCGTGACGATTTTTTGTCTATATAGATTATTTTCTTGTATAAAAACTGATCCGGACTACTCATTATTTTAAATCTGGTACCATTTAAGGTCCGGCAAGATAATAATTTTGCTTCAAATATTTATATGCAAAAAATAATAGAAGCGATTATTCGGGATAATGAGATACATGCGAAATGGCTGAATACACTTTCGTTTATGGAAAATGCGGGTGCCCGGAAAATATCTGCCTGTGAAGATCCGGTGACGGTAGATCTTATCCAGCTAAAGCATGCTGCAGAAGAGCACCGTCATGCTTATTATCTAAAAAAGCAAATACTAAAACTGATACCGGACTACTGTATTAATTATAAAGTAGATGAAATGCTGGCGCAGGGATATACCCGACAATATCTCCACAGATTGGATATGCGGGCCAGTCGTTTTCTGAAAGATACTTTTCGGTTAGATGGAAAAGAACTTCGGTATGCCTCTTATCTGTTTGTAACCTATGCTATAGAAGTGAGAGCAGATGAGCTTTATCCTGTTTATCAGGAAGCATTGGATAAAGCAAAGTCCAGAGTAATGGTGAAGTCTATTATTCTGGAAGAAGAAGGTCATCTTGAAGAAATGATCCAACAGTTAGAACGTTTCCACGAGAATTGGGAGAATTATGCCGGAGAAGTTCTGAAGATAGAAAATCAATTGTTTCAGGATTGGATAGATGCAGTAGGAAGAGAAGTATTGTCTTATGAATCAGCCGGAGCACTGGCATAAGGTATTAGCAGACAGACGGGAAAATGGAAATTTCCGCAGTCTGAAAATACAGGAAGAAGGAACTGATTTTCTGTCCAATGACTATTTGGGAATTGCAGGTAATAAAGCTTTTCAGCAGCATTTACTTGAATTGTTAAATGTAAATCCGGAACTGCTTTCCGGGGCTACAGGATCAAGATTGATTAGTGGTAACAGTCTTGTTTATGCACAAGCAGAGGAATTTATTGCCAAAATCCATGAGTTAGAAAGTGCTTTATTGTTTCCATCAGGATATAAAGCGAATCTTGCATTGTTTTCCTGTATTGCAGGCAGACATCATACAATATTGGTTGATGAATTGGTGCATCGTTCTGTGCACGATGGTTGTGCTTTGTCACATGCTCAGAAAAAGAAATTCAGACATAATGATCTGAATCATTTAGAGTATTTACTATCCCATACAATAGGGCAAGTGTTTATTGCTGTAGAAAGTCTGTATTCTATGGATGGAGACTTTGCTCCGTTACAAGAAATTATTACACTGGCAGAACGATATGCTGCCTGGATAATTGTAGATGAAGCTCATGCAGTTGGAGTATTTGGAAAAGGATTGGTACACCGGTATAATTTACAGAATCGTGTTCTTGCTACAGTGGTAACATATGGAAAGGCTTTTGGGATGCAGGGTGCAACGATAGTGGGAAGCAGCGTATTAAAAGAATACCTTATTAATTTTGCTTCACCATTTATTTATTCTACGGCAATGCAGGGATATCAGGTGCAAGGAATTCTTGAAGCTTATCAGTTTCTTGAGACTTATCCACGTTTAGAAAATGAATTACAAAATAATATAGAGTACTTCCGGAAATACCAGATTCATTCTCTGTCTCAAAGTATGAGCCCTGTACAAATTGTACAGTTTCCTACTGTGGGAAAGCTTTGTAAAGCTGTACAAGAGCTAAAAGAACAAAAAATAAATACTTATCCCATCTTTTCTCCCACGGTAAAAGCTGGAAGCGAGCGTTTGCGGATTACGCTACATCAGTTCAATTCATTTATAGAAATAGATGAACTGGCTAGTATAATTAAAGATAATTTGAAACATGACTGAAAATGATATTCTGGCTGGCTTAACCACAAAAGAGATAAAATACTGTTTTAAACCACATAGAATTAGTCATGATTATAAGATTTTCATAGAAAATAAATTTTGCACATCAGCTATGTATTCTATATCAGTATCGAAGATACCTTGGTATAACGATACACAACTTTGTGCCTATGTGGTTAGAAAAATATGTCTATGTGGTTGAAAAAAATAGCAACAAGAAAATAACAGAATGAATACTAAATATTTTATTACAGGAATAGGTACAGGGGTTGGCAAAACAATCGCCTCTGCTGTATTGAGGCAATACTTTAAGGCAGATTACTGGAAGCCTGTACAATCCGGAGATCTGGATCAGTCTGACAGTATGCTTGTGAAGCAATTGACCAGTGATGAATGGAGAATGCATCCTGAGCGATTCCGTTTGCAATATCCGGCATCTCCGCATCAGTCGGCTGCTATGGAAGGAATAGAGATTAAGGTAGATGACTTCCGATTACCTGAAACCGATAATATACTATTAACAGAAGGTGCCGGAGGGTTATTTGTTCCGTTAAATCATGAGGAGTTTATGATAGATCTTATTAAGCATTTTAAAATACCGGTTATTCTGGTTGTACGAGACTATCTGGGTTGCATCAATCATACACTTCTTTCTCTGAAAGCACTTGGCTATAGAAATATAGAAGTTGCTTTTGTTGTTTTCAACGGAGACTTCGTTCCGGAAACCAGAGAAGTGTTGTTAAAACATATTCCGGAAAATTCAAAAGTAATAGAGTTACCAGAGATTAAAGATCTTACCAGAGAAGTGATTCAGGAAGTAGCTGGCGGCATTCAACGAAATTTAAAGTAAAAAAAAACAAATGCCCGTAAATACGGGTGTTGAAAAATAAAAGTAAAAGTAAAAATCAAACAATATGACCAAAGAAAAGACATTGCACCATGACTGGACGAAAGAAGAGTTGCTCGAAATTTATAACAAGCCATTAATGGAACTCGTATATGAGGCAGCGACAGTACATCGCGAATGGCATAAGGCAGATGAGGTACAAATCTCGACTTTATTGTCTGTAAAAACAGGAGGTTGTACGGAAGACTGTTCTTACTGTGG
Organism: Elizabethkingia sp. YR214; assembly: GCF_003058195.1. Classification (GTDB taxonomy): domain Bacteria; phylum Bacteroidota; class Bacteroidia; order Flavobacteriales; family Weeksellaceae; genus Elizabethkingia. The sequence continues at coordinate 186,824 of NZ_QBUH01000006.1, read as the reverse complement.
GCAGGCAGCACGCTATCATACCGATATCAAAGTGCAGGCACTTTTGCCTACAGCAACTGTAATGACCCATGCGCAAAAAGCTAAAGAAAGAGGAGCTTCCCGCTTCTGCATGGCAGCTGCATGGCGTGAAGTAAGAGATAACAGAGATTTTGACCGTATTATAGATATGGTGAAAGGTGTAAATGAAATGGGATTAGAAGTGTGTTGTACCTTAGGAATGTTAACTGAACCACAGGCTAAAAGATTACAGGAAGCAGGTTTATATGCTTACAATCACAATCTGGATACCTCAGAAGAGTACTATGATGAGATTATCTCTACCCGTAAATTCGATAATCGTATCAATACGATAAACAATGTGCGAAAAGCAGGAATCACAGTCTGTTCGGGTGGAATTATAGGTTTGGGAGAAACTCATGCAGACCGCGTTGCAATGCTGAGAACACTTGCTAATATGGAGATACACCCCGAATCGGTTCCGGTAAATGCTTTAGCAAGAGTGAAAGGAACGCCACTGGAAAATAATCCAAAAGTCGATATATGGGACATGGTAAGAATGATAGCTACGGCTCGTATTGCAATGCCTGCTTCTATGGTACGCCTTAGTGCTGGCCGTATAGAAATGACAGAAGCTGAACAGGCATGGTGCTTTATGGCAGGAGCAAATTCTATTTTTACCGGCGAGCGAGAGACATTGTTAGTAACTCCAAATCCGGGAGTGTCGGAAGATATGCAAATGCTTCAGAATTTAGGATTGAAACCTATGGTTAAAGAAAGAGAGGCCGTATGCAGCAAAAGTTAATAGCACGTGATCGTAAGGTGAACTGGCATCCTTACACCCAGATGAAAACAGCTAGTCATATCCCTATTGTAAGAGGAGAGGGATCTTATATTTATGATGCGGACGGGAAAAGATATATAGATGCTGTGTCGTCGTGGTGGGTAACACTGCATGGACATGCACATCCTTATATAGCAGCTAAAGTATCACAGCAATTGGAAACTTTGGAGCAGGTAATCTTTGCAGGATTTACACATCCTAATGCTATTGAATTATCTGAACGGCTTTTGTCTTTGCTACCCGATAATCAGGAAAAAGCATTTTACACCGACAATGGTTCCACAGCGATAGAAGTAGCACTGAAAATGTGTCTTCAGCTTCATTATAACCGTGGCGTAAAAAAGAATAAAATTTTTGCTTTTAGAAATGGATATCATGGTGACACCTTTGGCGCAATGTCAGTAAGTGGGCGTGGAATGTGGACAAATCCCTTTGGGGAGCAGCTCTTCGAGGTATTGTTTATAGATATTCCGACAAAAGAGAATCTGAAGGAAATAAAAAACTATATAGATTTGTACGCAGACGAAGCAGCTTGTTTTGTTTATGAACCCCTGGTACAGGGAGCAGGTGGTATGTTGATGCATGAAGCCGATGCTCTTTCAGAGCTTATGCAGTTTTGCAGATCCAAAGAGGTTTTACTTATCCAAGACGAGATATTTGTAGGATTTGGGCGTACAGGAAAGCTGTTTGCTGCTGATCACCTGTCGGAAGCTCCCGATATTATGTGCTTCTCAAAAGGTCTCACGGGCGGAACACTCCCTTTGGGAATAACTACCTGCACACAGGAAATCTATAATGCTTTTTATTCAGATGATAAAACAAAAGCATTGTTTCACGGGCATTCTTTTACGGCAAGTCCTTTGGCTTGTGCAGCAGCATTAGCGAGTCTGGATTTATTATTACTAAAAGATACTGGGGAAAAGATACAGCGTATTGTGCAACAGCATAAAGAGTTTGCTAAAATATTGGCGAAGCATCCTAAGGTAAAAGAAGTACGCCAGACAGGGACAATCTTTGCTATGGAATGGAAGATAGATGAGGAGACTTCCTATTTCAGTGATATGCACGAAATATTATATCCTTATTTCTTACAGCGTGGTATACTAATGCGCCCGCTGGGAAATATCATTTATCTGGTGCCTCCTTACTGCACTACTCAAGAAGATTTAGAAGAGATTTATCAGGCTATTTTAGAAGCCCTGAATATATTATAGATTTATCATCAGTAAAACAATTAGCCTTGTCAGAGTCCGAAATGCTGACAAGGCTTTTGTCAATCATTCTTAATAGTCTTTTCTTTTCAGATTATGTTAAGTCTTAGTAATACAGAATTGTGATCTAACTCTCATACTTTGTGTATCTTTGGTGAATAACCATTAAAACAAATATCATGAGAAAATCTGTTCTGGTGCTGGTGAGCTTTTTCATCGCATTAACAGTATATGCACAACAAAAAGTAAAACATGTAGTCCTTATCGGATGCGATGGTTTCGGGGCTTATGCCTTACCAGAAGCTGATATGCCTAATCTGAAAAATCTGATGAAAGAAGGTTCATGGTCGTTGAAAGCACGTTCCGTACTACCTTCGTCCAGTGCTGTTAATTGGGCATCTATGATTATGGGAGCAGGACCTACGTTGCATGGCTATACCGAATGGAATAGTGCTGTTCCGGAGATCCCTTCTTCGGATCTTACAAAGGAAGGAATATTCCCTTCTGTTTTCAGTATATTAAAAGAACAAAAACCTTCCGCTACAACAGCGCTTATATACAGTTGGCAGGGGATAGATGCTCTGGTTCAGAAAGGGACCACGGATATAAGAATTCCTGCAAAAGATAATGATGATTTTTGTACAGATTCGGCTGTGGAAGTTATCAAAACCAAAAAACCAGTGCTTACATTTGTTCATCTTGATCAGCCGGACGGTGTAGGGCATAATATAGGACATCGTACACCAGCTTATTATGAAGAATTAAAAAAGGTAGATGCCCGTATCGGGAAAATTGTACAGGCTGTAAAGGATGCAGGTATTGCCAACGAAACTGTTATTATTGTAACCGCTGACCATGGTGGTAAAGATAAAGGACATGGCGGAAAATCCTTAGATGAGATTCTGATTCCGTGGGTTGCCTATGGTAAAGGTGTAAAGAAAGGTCAGGAACTGAAGAATACAATTATTACTTACGATACCGGTGCTACTATAGCATGGTTGCTGGGATTGAAAACGCCGGATAGCTGGAGAGGTCTTCCGGTAAAGCAGGCTTTCTCTGTAAAGTAATCCCTGCATAGTATCATATTTAGAATGCTCTGATATTTCGTTCTGTTAAAAACTGATATTTTCTGTATTTGATTTTTGTATATTTGAATATGGATTTTTTAGAAACTATTGTACAATATTATCAGTCTACTAACCGGGTTGTTCCCGAAGACCTGATTAAATCGGGTGGGAAGTCAGAGCATTTTAATGTACTGAGGAGATATCATAGTTTACGATCCCTTCCTTTTCACCGAAGAGATTATTATAAAGTTTGTCTTTCCACTGGAGGTACCGTGTTTTGTACTGATGAGGGAAGAGTTGTTGCAGACCAGCCTCTTATCTGCTTTACAGATCCTGACATTAAAATGAGTTTTGATATGTATAAAGAGGAACAGGATGGCTATTTGAGTATTTTTAATGAATTATACCTGACTCCGGATCTGAAAAGAGAATTTAAAAAAGTTCAGACTGTATTGGGAGATCAACTGTTCCCTTTTCTTCTACTGACAGATGAAGAGTACAAAACACTCTATACTTATTTTCAGCTGATGGAGCAGGAGTACCAAAGTACATTGCCCTATAAAAAAGAACTGATGCAAAGTTTTCTTCGCCTGATCTTTAATGCAGTAATCCGTTTTCAAAAATCGAGGGTAATAAGTGATGAGAAATCAGAGCGTCCGGATCGTCTGGTATCTGGCTTTTTACAGTTGCTGAATAATCAGTTTCCGATTGATGCGCCAGATACTGTGATAAGACTAAGGAATCCCGGAGATTTTGCCGAATTGCTCCATGTACATGTCAACCACCTGAATCATACTTTAAGAAAATTAACGGGTAAGTCTACCAGTGTAATTATTCAGGAGCGTATTTTGGAAGAAGCAAAAGATTTATTGAAAAATTCGGATTGGAATATTTCTGAAATAGCAAACAGTTTGGGATTCGAATATGTACAGCATTTTTCTCAGTTTTTCAAGAAATATACCCAAAACAGCCCCGGGGAATATCGTAAATGTTTTTCAATTCGTATTTGATTTTCGTATAAAATTATTTGAATCAGGTAACGAAAAAAAATTAACAAGCCTGTAGCTTTACCTTCTCATTTAAAAGATAATTAGTATGGATAAAATGACTAAAAAACAGAGGGGAATATCTACAGTATTAGCTTTTTTATTGATTCCGGTGTCGGGACTTGCCATGGATATCTATATTCCATCATTTCCTCAGATGGTAACAGGACTTCAGGTTTCTGCAGCAGACATTCGATTAACCCTAACTATATATCTGATTAGTTATGGTGTCTCTCAGCTCTTTGTAGGAAGCCTTGTCGATAGTTTTGGGAGGTACAGAATAGCCATGGTTGCATTATTGCTTTTTGTTATAAGTAATTTTCTTATTACTCAGTTGTACAACATTGACTGGCTATTAGTTTTACGGGCAGTTCAGGGTTTCTTGATAGCAATTGTGATGGTGGCGAAGCGGTCATTTTTTATCGATGTATACGAAGGAGAACAACAGAAACATTATACAAGCCTGCTTTCCATTGTATGGTCTGCGGCTCCGATTCTGGCTCCTTTTTTAGGAGGTTATCTGGAACACTTTTTCGGGTGGAGATCCAATTTTTATTTTTTAGGATTTTACTCACTTGTATTACTAATACTGGAAAGTATATTTAGCAGAGAGACTATAAAAGAAAAACGTCCCTTCCGTTTGGATGTTATTTTGGGAACCTATCGGCAGCTGCTAGGTGCAAAAGATTTTAGCTATGGGATTATTATATTAGGATTGTGTTATTCCATGGTCATTGTTTTCAATATGGCGGCTCCTTTTATTATTGAAAATGTCTTCCATTATACAGCGGTACAAACCGGATATAGTGCATTGTTATCAGGGCTGGCTTTGCTATTAGGCGGATTGCTGGGCAAATGGCTGATCCGTAAACCCTTTTTTAGAAAACTGAGCAATGGTTTACTGGTACAGTTGGGAATAGCTGTTGCAATGTATCTCGCCGCACCTTATTTTCATAGTGTAACTTTTATGATGGTATTTGTAGCACTTCTGCACTTTCAAATGGGTTATCTTTATAATGTTTACTTTACCTATTGCCTTACAAGGTTTCCGGGAGCAGCAGGAATGTCGGGTGGTGTTACCAGCGGTGGCAGTTATATTGTTAATTCGGTTGTGAGCTATACACTTGTCAGCGTTCTGAATGTATATGATATAAAAGGCTTGTCTGTTAGTTATGTAATACTTTGTCTTTTAATAGGTGTTATGTTGCTTGCACTGCGCCCGGTTATTATAAAAAGAAAAACAGAACTGATTTAATTACCAATTCTAGTACCGAGAACAACTGTGCATAAGCGTATGACTTTGAGGGCTGAAAAAAATCATGTTAAATAAAAGAGTTTTTTATCTTTTATTAATGTTTTTGCTGTACATTTGTCATAGAAAAAGTACAGAAATGTTTTCAAAAACTTGTGAATATGCTATTCGTGCCCTGATTTTTATCGCCCAGCAAACAAAGGACGGTAGCAGGATTGGTATTAAAGATATTGCAAAAGGAATTGATTCACCAGAACATTTCATCGCTAAAATATTACAGGATCTTAGCAGAAAAGGTCTGGTACAATCTGCAAAAGGACCTACCGGAGGTTTTTATCTGGATGAATATAATCTGAACAGGCCTATCGCCGATATTGTAAAGACAATGGATGGTGACCGTATTTTTAACGGCTGTGCATTAGGACTTAAAGAATGTTCCGAATCATTTCCGTGTCCTGTACACAATGAATTTAAACATATCCGTAAAAACCTGAAAGAAATGCTGGAAAATTCCAAAATAGGAGAGTTCATCAATAAATTGGATGCTCACGAAACCTTTCTGCGGAGATAAAAAATTTATTATAATAAAAGATAAAAAGGTATTTAATTCTTTTAATATGAAAACACAAGTCAGATATCCGTTTGTTTTTGCTGTTTTATGCTTTTGGTTGGGGCTAATGCTGAGTATCAGTTTTCTGGAAACACCTCTGAAATTTCAGGTTCCGGGAATAACATTACCTATAGCACTGGAATTGGGAAAATTGATGTTTGGAGTTTCTACCAATATCCAATTATTCCTGGCAGGTGTAATTGCCTTGAACTTTTTACTGGTAAAAAAATATTTGACTATCGGAATTATCATCTCTTATATACTGCTGATTATTCTGTTATTGCTCGAAAAGTTTTGGATGTTACCCATTCTGGATGCAAGAGCAGATATGTTGGCCAGTGGAAAACCAGTACAGCCAACCTCTTTACATGATTATTTTATATATGCTGAGGTTGGGAAATTAATATTAATCGTTGGAGGAATACTTCTCCAGCTAAAAAAGATAAAAAAATGAGAACGGGAAGTATAGAAAAAATGTCGGGACACTGGCTTTTGGCAAAAATTGGTAAAAAAGTGCTGCGCCCCGGAGGAAAAGATTTAACGCTTAAAATGCTGGGATTACTGGCTATAAATAAAAAAGATCAGGTAACCGAGTTCGCTCCGGGGCTTGGTTTCACGGCAGGCAAAATAATGGAATATAGGCCCGAAACATATACGGGGATTGATGCAGACGAAGAAGCTGTAGAGTTGCTAAAACGAAAATTTTCTGAAACCAAAGCTGTATTTCAGAATGATCATGCAGCACAGACAAGGCTGAATGACAATAGCCAGACTAAAGTTTTGGGAGAAGCTATGCTCACCATGCAAGCCGATCACAGAAAATCTGAGATTGTGAAAGAAGCTTATCGCATTCTGAAACCGGGAGGTCTCTATGCCATACACGAGCTGGCACTAATGCCGGAAGGATTGGATGAAAGTGTAAAAGCTCATATACAGCGGGAGCTGGCAGAAGTAATAAAAGTGAATGCCAGACCACTTACTCCGGACGAATGGAAAAAGATACTGGAAAAAGAAGGTTTTAGTATGCTGAATATTGAAACAGCACCCATGCATCTTCTGGAACCTAAACGGATCATAAGTGATGAAGGTTTTTTAGGATTCCTGAACATTGCTAAAAATATGGTTTTGCATCCGGGGATTAGGGAAAGGGTATTGAAGATGAAAAACATTTTTACCAAATACAACAAAAACCTGTGTGCGGTAATCATTATTGCCAGAAAAGATTAGAAGTAAAATAAAAAGTAAACACATGAAAAATTCTATTATGCTTGCTGTTGTTTTGTCTGCAACTTTCGCATTAAATGCGTGTAAACAAAATCCTTCTGAAACCTCACAATCCGGAAATACTGAAAGTATTGCTGTTAAGGGAAATGCAGAAGAAGCCAAACTGACATCACCTCCATTGGTGCCGGAACCAATAGGGAACAGAGCTGCAAAAAAGCTGATTGTACGTCTGGAGACCATCGAAAAAACAGGTGAACTGTCAGACGGGACCCAATATAACTTCTGGACTTTTGGCGGAACCGTTCCGGGAAGCTTTATTCGGGCGAGAGTAGGAGATGAGATTGAATTTCATTTAAAAAATAATGAAAACAGTACATTCCCGCATAATATAGATCTTCATGCTGTAAATGGCCCTGGTGGCGGTGCAGAAGCAACTTTTGTAGCTCCGGGAAAAGAAGCCGTATTTAATTTTAAAGCCCTGAATCCGGGTCTGTATGTATACCATTGTGCAACTGCTCCGGTAGGAATGCATATTGCCAACGGAATGTATGGATTAATACTGATAGAACCAGAAGGCGGATTGCCGAAAGTAGATAAAGAGTTCTACATCATGCAGGGAGATTTCTATACCAAAGGTAAATACGGTGACAAAGGTATTCAGGAATTTGATATGGATAAAGCAATTGCAGAACACCCGGAATATGTGGTATTCAATGGTAAGACAGGAGCACTTCTGGGAGACAATGAATTGAAAGTAAAGGTGGGTGAAAATGTAAGATTCTTTGTAGGAAACGGAGGCCCGAATCTGACTTCATCTTTTCATATCATCGGTGAAATCTTTGACAAAGTATATATAGAAGGCGGTAGCAAAATCAATGAAAATGTTCAGACTACTGTCATCCCTCCAGGCGGAGCTTCGATTGTAGAATTTAAGGCGACAGTTCCTGGTGAGTATGTAATTGTAGACCATGCTATTTTCAGAGCTTTTAATAAAGGCGCTCTTGGTAAGATTAAAGTAGTGGGTGATGATAACCCTAAAGTATATAAAAAGAATAATTAATTACAGAAGTTAGACAGCAAAAGTTGGGAGCCAAATGATGCGAAATTTAATATACATATTGGTTTTATTCTTTAGTATTTCCTGTTCCGAGAAACAAGATCAGAAACAACCGAAGCCTGTTTCCCGTATACTCACACCAGTAGCAGATACTAAAAAAATGCAGAAAATAGAGGGCGGAAGTTACAAACCATTTGTGGGAAAAGAAACCGACAGTCTGGTAAAAGTAAAAACCTTTTATCTTGATGAGACTGCCGTAACCAATGCAGAATTCCTGACTTTTCTGAAAGCTAATCCTCAATGGACAAAAAGCAGAGTATTACGACTATTTGCAGATTCTACTTATCTGAATCACTGGAAAGGAGATTATGAAATTCCTGAAGATGTAAGTCCGGAGGCTCCTGTAACCAGTATATCGTGGTTTGCGGCGAAGGCTTATGCCGAAAGTGTTGGGAAAAGACTTCCAACAGTAGACGAATGGGAATATGTAGCCCGTGCAGATGAAAATAATAAAAATGCCGCTGCAACTCCCGAATTTACGCAGCGAATACTGCAACTCTATCAGCAAAAGTTAATGTATAAAAAGCCGGTAAAGCAATCGAATCCTAATATATGGGGAGTATATGATATGTTTGGGACTATATGGGAGTGGACAGAAGATTTTAGTTCGGTTATGATGTCGGGAGAATCCCGAAAAGATAATACAACCAATGAGACTCTTTTTTGTGCCGGAGCTTCTGTTACTTCATCCGACCTGAAGAATTATGCTGCCTTTATACGGTTTGCACTCCGGGGTAGCGTGAAAGCGGATTATACCATCAACAATCTCGGTTTCAGATGTGCCAGAGATGCCGAAAATTAATAAAAGTAAAAAAGTAAAATGAGAACATTTATTATAAGCTTATTATCTGTTTTTATACTGGGTGGATGCCAGAAAAAACAGAACGAAAATATAGATCCCGATTCTATTTTCAACTTACAGTCATCCTGGGAAAAACCAGATGGTACTAAAATAAAATTAGAGGAGTTAAAAGGAAAGGTGCTGACAATGGTTATGATCTATACTTCCTGCAAAACGGCTTGCCCTCGATTAACAGCAGATATGAAAGATATAGAGGCTAAAGTTGGAAAACAGAATTCGGATGAACTGCAATATATACTGGTCTCTATAGATCCTGAGCACGATACTCCGGAAAGAATGAGAGCTTTTATAAAAAACAATAAACTGGAAGGAAAGCAATGGGTATTTCTGCGGGGAAGTGAAGAAGATACACGGGAGCTTGCCAATGTACTGGCGGTAAAATATAAGAAGATAACACCAATGGACTTTTCGCATTCCAACATCATTAGTGTATTCTCTAAGTCCGGGGTTCTGGCATACCAGAAAGAGGGACTGAATATAGATATTAATACAACAGTGGACAAAATAAAGGAACAAATAAAATAAGTAAAATTTAATACCCCAAAGAAGAAATGAAAAAATAGTATTTACCCTCGCATTGGCATCATTAGCTATAATCTCCTGTTCCAAAAAAGAAGAAACTCCGGAGCAGCCAAAAACTGAATCCAATGTCATGCTAGAAGAACCAAAAACGGCACAGGAATCTGCAACTGCAGGGACTCCGGAAGAAGAAGGAAAGAAACTGTTAGAAGGAGCAGACTGCTTATCCTGTCATAAAGTAGATGCCAAACTTGTAGGCCCATCTTATCAGGATGTTGCTGCAAAATATACAGAAGCCGATGTAGATCATCTTGCCGGAAAAATTATTGAAGGCGGAAAAGGTGTATGGGGGGACATTCCTATGACACCGCATGCCGGGCTAAGTCAGGACAATGCCAAGCTAATGGTGAAATATATTCTTTCTCTGAAAAAATAAATAGCATACCTCACAGGTTCTAAAGCCTGTGAGGTCTTAATCAAAAAAATTTAAAACAATAAAAGATAAAAAGGTATTTTATTATGAACGCAAAAACAGATCATATCGGAGCTATGGTAGCTGAGGATTTCAGAACAGCAGCTGTATTCAAAAAATATGGAATAGATTTCTGCTGCAAAGGTGGCAGAACAATCGCAGATGCTTGTGAGAAAAAAGGCATAGATGAACAAAAAATCTATGAAGAAATAGATAATCTGCCTACAAGCGGAGGTGCTAATATTGATTTTACTTCATGGCCTTTAGATCTATTGGCAGATTATGTAGAAAAAACACACCATCGTTATGTAGAGGAAAAAACACCGGTTTTGCAGGCATTTCTGGATAAGCTTTGTAAGGTGCACGGAGACAGGCACCCGGAGCTTTTTGAAATTCGTGAGCTGTTTGATGAGTCTGCGAAGGACCTTGCAGCCCACATGAAAAAAGAAGAGCTTATCCTTTTTCCTTTTGTCCGTAATATGATTAAGGCACAACAGACCGGAGAAGCTTTACGACAACCGCATTTTGGTACGGTAGAGAATCCTGTGAATATGATGCAGCACGAGCATACTATAGAAGGAGAACGTTTTGAAAAAATAGCAGCATTAACAGACGGTTATACACCACCTGCGGACGCTTGTAATACTTACAAAGTAACATTTGCAATGTTACAGGATTTTGAAAATGATCTTCATACACATATTCATCTGGAAAACAATATACTATTCCCTAAATCTGTCCGATTGGAAAAAGATTTTAGCGCACTATAACCAGAAAATAAAAACACATGACACCTAAAAAATTATGGACCTGGCTGGCCGCTGTAATCATTGTTTCTTTTGCGGTACTTATATACTATGGTGTAGATATCTACCGCAAAATACCTCCGATTCCGGATAAAGTAATAACCACGGAAGGACAGGTATTGTATACAGGACAGGACGTAAAAGACGGCCAGAATGTATGGCAGTCTATTGGCGGGCAAACGGTAGGTAGTATCTGGGGACACGGAGCTTATATTGCTCCGGACTGGACCGCAGACTATCTGCACCGTGAAGCTGTATTGCTTTTGGATGAACTGGCCAAAAAGGATAATAAAGTCTACCACAATCTGCCGGATGAAGAACAGGCCAAGTATAAGATTTTATTACAAAAAGAATTAAGAACTAATACTTTCGATGAGACTTCCAATACAATTGTAATTTCTCCACAGCGGGCAAAAGTACAACGTGAACTGGCAGTTTACTACGAAAAACTCTTTATGGGAGATCCTTCCATGGATAAGCTCAGAAATGCTTATGCTATTCCGGTTCATACGATCAAGGATATTGGGCGTATGGAAAAAATGAATGCATTTTTTGCTTGGAGTACGTGGGTATGTATTACCAGCCGCCCCGGAGATAATGTTACGTATACCAACAATTGGCCACATGACGAATTAGTAGGAAATACACCACCAAGTTCATTGCATATGTGGTCCGGATTCAGTGTACTTATGCTATTAGCCTGTCTGGGGATTTTAGTATTGTATCATGCCCGAAACAAAGAAGAAGAAATAAAAGAGGAATTGCCTTTGGAGGATCCTTTGCGTAATATGAAGCCTACACCTTCGATGAGAGCAACCCTGAAGTATATTTGGGTAGTAGCGCTCTTAATCCTTGTGCAGATGTTAGCCGGCGTAGTAACAGCGCATTATGGAGTAGAGGGCAGTGCATTTTATGGTATTCCGTTAGATCAGTATTTACCACAATCGGTATCGCGAAGCTGGCATGTTCAGCTGGCTATTTTCTGGATTGCTACTTCCTGGCTGGCGACAGGATTATATATTGCTCCGGCTGTTTCGGGATATGAACCGAAGTATCAGAAATTGGGCGTGAATATATTATTCGGAGCTTTACTTATTGTAGTACTGGGATCACTTACCGGACAGTGGCTGGGGGTGATGCAAAAACTGGGACTTGTGGATAACTTTTTATGGGGACACCAGGGTTATGAATATATAGAGCTTGGCAGAATATGGCAGATTCTATTGTTAGTAGGACTGATATTGTGGCTTATATTAATGTTGAGAGCACTGATGCCTGCACTGAAGAAGAAAGATGAAAACCGCCACATGCTTACACTTTTTGTATTGGCATCTGTAGCCATTGCCATGTTCTATGGTGCAGGGTTAATGTACGGAAGACAGACTCATATGGCAATTGCTGAGTATTGGAGATGGTGGGTTGTACACCTTTGGGTAGAAGGTTTCTTCGAAGTCTTTGCTACAGTAGTAGCTGCATTCCTGTTTACCAGATTAGGTCTGTTGAGAATGAAATCTGCGACCAATGCAGTATTATTCTCTACTATTATATTTTTAGCAGGAGGGATTTTGGGAACATTCCATCACTTGTATTTTTCGGCAACACCAACAGCAGTTTTAGCATTAGGAGCAACCTTTAGTGCACTGGAAATAGTTCCATTGGTTCTCATTGGTTACGAGGCCTATCATAATTATCAGCTTAGTAAATCTACCAAATGGATTAAAGCATACAAATGGCCAATTTATTGTTTCATTGCAATGTGTTTCTGGAATTTTCTGGGTGCCGGAATTTTTGGATTTGCCATCAACCCGCCTATTGCATTATATTATATACAAGGACTAAATACTACGGCTGTTCACGGACATGCTGCATTGTTTGGAGTATACGGGATATTAGGCATAGGACTGATGATGTTTATGCTCAGAGGATTATATCCGGAAAGACAATGGAATGATAAGCTGATAGGCTGGGCATTCTGGCTTACTAATATAGGCTTACTGGTAATGGTTACAATAAGTCTTTTACCTATCGGAATTATACAGTCGGTAGCTTCTATAAAAGAAGGTTACTGGTATGCACGTTCTGCTGAATTTATGCAAACAGATATGATGCATTTTCTACGCTGGATGCGTGTACCTGGAGATATCTTATTGGCACTTGGAGAATTACTACTGGTTATATTTATTATAGGGCTGAAGTTCGGATGGTCGCTGAAAGAAAAAAGATAGACGTACTGATGCAAATCTTCAGAGCACATGTACTCTGAAGATTTTTTATAAAAAATGAAATGATGAAACGAAATGAAAATATTGTATTACTATCACGTGATCACCATTTTGGATTATTGTGTGCATGGAAGATACGCCAGGGATTGAAGAAAGATATTCCACCCGAACGTATAAAGGATTATGTGAGCTATTTCTGGAACTCACATTTGGAGGAACACTTTCGGGAGGAAGAGAAAATATTATTTCCTTATGCTGATGATGAATTTGCTGATCAGATCAGAAAAGAACACCAACAGATCAGAGCGCTTATTGCTGATATTGAATTATCTGTAAATACTGAGTTATTAACAAATTTTGCTGATGCACTGGAACAACACATCCGCTTCGAAGAGCGGACGTGGTTTCCTCATCTGGAAAAAATTCTGGATACTTCGGCATTGGAAAAAATAGGAAAAACTCTGGATGCTATCCATGAGACGGAAGCCGATATCTATCATGATGAATTCTGGAAATAATATTTTCAGAATTCAGTATTTTCCGGATGAATCAATATATAAACATTTGCTTCTATTATAGATTATAACATTAGGATTTATTTTTTAAGAAATTTAGCATTAGTTCGTTCAACTTCTCTGGCTGTTCAAACGGAACATAATGTGTTGCATTGGGGATAATAGCCAGCTCTGAATTACGGATAAGTTTGTGGATAAGTCTGGTATGTTCATCTTTAATTACATCATCACTTCCCGCAACCACCAAAACAGGGTTGGTAATAACACTCAACTGATTGGATTTAATATCCGGATGATTCAGCATAAGTTTTACCAGTCGCTGATTAGTCTTAGGATCATCAGCAGTTGTTTGTTTTTTGAATTGCTCAATTAATGTTTCTTTTACACCTGCAGGATTCATATTGGCACCAATAGTAACAATACGGTTAACCATTTCTGGATGTTCATAATTAAAGATTATGGCAGTATTACCCCCATCGCTCCAGCCAATAATATCAACCTGTTCCAGATTAAGACTTTTGGTAACCTGATACAAATCTGAGGCAAATTTTTCGTAGCTATAGGCGTCTTGTGTAAGATCTGTACTTCTTCCCTGACCCCTTGTATCTATAGCAATCACGCGATAATGCTTGGCAAAAAAAGGAATTTGTTTAGAAAAATCAGAAATGCTTCCGTTATTTCCATGCAAAAGGATCAAAGGCTGCCCTTTTCCATATTCTTCATAATATATTTTGGCATCTTTCAGATCTATATATTTTCCTTCTTTATTTTTTCCATATACTGTTTTCTGAGCAGTTTTTTTATGTTCATAATAACTAATAAGAGCTTTAGTATCTAAATCATTATTGTTATCGGTTTCCTGTTCTTCAGTAATATCCTTTTCTCCATTAGCTTTATCATAACGAATGTCGAGATTGGTTATAAAGCTTCCTTCACTTGCTTCCCAGTTCCCCTGGCTTTGGTATCTGAAAAGCAGATTTTTTGAAAGCGATTTTTTAGCAGAAACACCGAATACAAAACCGACATCTGGTAATGCTGTATGATCTACTAATTGTAAAGTGACTGCTATTTTGTCCAGATTGTTAAAGTTTAATTTATACTCTGAAAGGTCAATTTTTTGCCACCTGGTAGTTGAGGTTTTGTAGATAATATTTTCCTGTAAAAGTGAACGGTCTGGCTCATTATTTTTTACACTGTAAATATTAAGCTTCATCGTTATCTGTTCGAATTTTGAGCTTGGGATAATATAAAAATTGTAAGCAGCCAGCCTGGTTTTTTGATAAACCGTGAAAATATTGCCCTGTTCTATAGTAGGAACATTCTGATCGAACATTTTAGAAAAAGTAAGAAAGGGGCGGGACTTTTGACCAATTATTTTCTCCTTCAGCTTCTTAGAGCCTACCACAACAGCTTCAATGTTAGTAACTTTGTATTCCATCACAATATTACTGTTGGTTTTTAATTCGCTTGCAGGAATACTTTTGTCCGAATATCCGGCTGCCGTGAAGATGATTTCCTTATTTTTCGCTTCCTCAGGAATCTCAAGTTTGTAGTTTCCACTCCCGTCAGTAATAGCTCCGGTTTTAGAATCTTTTATTCCTATTGCACAATAGGGGATTGTTTTGTTGTCCTGATTTTTCACATTTCCAGTAATAACGGACTGAGCACGAACATTGATGCTCAATAAAGATAGTAGTGTTATACATCCAAATTTGTACATGTTTCTATGGTATTTTAATTATATGACACCGTATAGTGAAAAAAGTTTCACCAGATTTTAAACTTTAACTATTATTAAGAAGTTTTTATATTTTTTATGTAGATGAAAGTTTGCTGTTGATACCGGATAAGTGCTTGCGAATAAAATTTTCTTGAAATTTGAAAATAAAAATGACTAACACATTTTTGCTGCGTTTTGGGTTGGCAGTTATACTTCTTGCACATAGTGCGATGTCAATATTTTCTGGTGATGTCAATCATTTCGGGAGAAATTATCTTGATCATGTAGGATTTGCGCCATTTGGTATTTATCTGGCGTGGATTATTAAACTTACGCATCTTGTTTCAGTTCCTTTATTGTTACTGAATAAATGGCTAAAGGTTATAGGAATAAGTAATATTATCATTTTAGTAATGGGGATTATTCTCATTCATGCCCGGGAAGGATGGTTTGTAGTAGGCGGTGGAAGGAATGGTATGGAATTTAATTTTTTACTTATCATTTGTTTGCTTAGTCTTATGTTTCCCGATGGAATTAAAAGTTTGTTTAAAAAATAAAGTTGTTGGTAGACGTTACCTGGTATTTTGTATACCAAAATTTCATCCAGGATTTTAAAAATCAGTATTTTGCAGTTTCAATATATAGGTATAATGCAAAAGAACAAGTATAGCGCAATCAGAATCCATCTTATCTTCTGGCTGCTGTATTATTTTCTGGAAGTTTATCTGGATTTTCTTTGGTCCAGGTACCAGTTTCCAAAGCTGGAATGGTATCTCCGTTTGAAAAATTCGGTGGTACTTGAAATTGGCTACCTAATTATAAAAATTCCGCTGGCTTATCTGCTGTTGTATATATCAAATAAAATCATTCGTTCATCGACTTTCAAATACTTTCTTTACATCATTATATTTCTGACAGCAATTGCTGTACACCGATTTTACTGTCATGATATTCTCTATCCTTATATTTATCATATTACAGAAATGGTGGACGGGACCAAGCCTATGGACAGGTTTAATATGTACGGGATATTGAATACATTGATGGATCTTATGTTTATGGTAGGATTATTCTTCGGGATAGAAACGGCACGCCAGAAAATGATTCTGAATAAACAAGTCTCTGATCTCAAAGCGGAAAAACTAGATCATGAATTAAAAATGCTGAAAGCACAGATTAATCCTCATTTTCTTTTCAACTCTCTGAATAATATTTATGGGCTGGCATTGAAAAAAGCCGATGAAACACCGGATGTTATATTACAGTTGTCGAAAATTATGCGGTATAATATATATGAAGCTGCCCAAAGTAAGATCCCGATCGGAAAAGATGTGGAAAACATGAAAGACTTTATTCAGATACAAAAAATACGTTATCATAATCTAAATATCCAGTTTTATGAAGATATAGATAATTTGTCGCAAGAAATATCACCACTAATTCTGATACAGTTTGTGGAGAATGCTTTTAAGCATGGTGCATCCGAAAGCATTGGAAATTCTTTTATCAGGATAAATCTTCAGTTAAAAAAGAAAATTTTGCAGTTTGGTATAGAAAACTCCAAAGAAGAGCGAATAAGAGAAGATTCTACCCGTATAGGTTTGCGGAATATAAGCAGGCAACTGGAATTGCTGTATCCACAACATAGCCTTTTGGTAGAAAATAGCAACGATATATATAAAGTACAGCTTACAATTGATTTTAGCTATGAATCCTAAAAATAGAAAATACAACTGTATTATCGTAGAAGACGAACCTTTGGCTGCCGAAATTCTGGAAAGTTTTATTGTTCAGGACGAAAAACTTCATTTGGTAGGTAAATGTGCGGATGCAGTATATGCAAGCAGTCTTTTGAGTATACATCATGTAGATCTGATGTTTCTGGATTTGCACCTTCCGGTAGTAAAAGGATTTGATTTTCTGAAAAAACTAAAGAATCCTCCATTTGTAATTGTCACAACGGCCTACCATCAGTATGCATTAGAAGGTTTTGAACTGGATGTAGTCGATTATCTTATGAAGCCTATCCCATATAGTCGCTTTACTACTGCTGCAGACAAATTCAAATATCTGATGGAAGCAGAAGAAGCTATGTTGGAAATTGCTGACCGGGATTTTATTTACATCAGCATCGGGAAAAAACAGGTTAAAATATTTTTGCAGGATATATTTTATATAGAAAGCCTGAGAGAATATATCAATATTCATACAAAGAATGAAACTTTTATTGTAAAAATGCCGATAAGCAAAATAGAAGAAAGTCTAGATAAATTGGCGTTTGTCAGAATTCACAAGTCTTATATTATTTCAAAATCCAAAATTGAGATAAAGTCAGCTAATGAGATACAGATTAATGGTAAGAAGCTGCCTGTCGGACGGACGTATAAACCATTAATCGATTTATAAAGTTTAGTATTAAAGAATCTAAAAACAAGTACTGTATAAATACTGAAATAAAAAGTAAAGACTACCAATAACATCCTCCAGAGGGATGTTATTATTTTATATAGACTACAACATTGAGTTGGTAGATATATTTTCTTTAGACTTTAACAATTTTTGAATTTTGATTAGTAATCAGTTGAAAAATCAAGAGTTATGAAAAATTGTTTAAAGCTATTAAGTGCAGGTGTTGTCTTTTTTATAGGACAAGATCTGCTCATTGCACAGCAAAGAAAAGATACTGTGAAAACCAAAGAAATAGAGGAAGTAGTAATGGTTGGTTTTGGACAGAAGAAAAGTGTGAAGGAGGTAACCGGGTCTGTCTCTACTATGAAAGCAGATAAGATAGAAAAAGTTCCTGTAGCTTCTGTAGATAAAATGATGATGGGACGAGTATCCGGAGTTCAGACAGGATCTGCATCCGGGCAACCGGGAGGCGCCACCAATGTTCGGGTACGGGGAATTACCTCTGTGAATGGTGGTGTTTCCCCAATTTATATTGTGGATGGAGTAAGAATATCTTCTGGAGACCTTACAGCACTAAATACAACCGCTAATATACTTGCGAATCTGAACAGTGATGATATAGAATCCCTGACAGTACTAAAAGATGCTGTTTCCACTTCATTATACGGAGCAGATTCAGGAGCTGGTGTTATTCTAATCACAACAAAATCCGGTAAATCCGGCAAACCAAGATTTAGTTTTCATAAAAACTTCGGAATTAATAAAATAGCGTATAAGCAGCCAGGTACTTTGAGCAAAGAACAATGGCTGGATCTGGCTTCTCAGATTGTAACTAATACATATAGCAATGATTTCCCAACTAAAGAAGATGCTTATAAAGCTATTACCGATCCTAATATAGATATTCTTGGAAAAGCAGCTTATATGGGATATAATACCGACTGGAACAAAGAACTATCCCGAACTTCAGCTGTACAGGAAGATCTTAACTTTTCAGCTTCAGGCGGCACAGATAAATTTAAGTACTATTCGTCTTTCAATTATTTTACACAGGAAAGTGTTTATAAAGCGAGTGATTTTAAAAGACTTACAGCCTCTACAAAATTGGAGTATAAAGCAACTGAACGCCTGAATATTGCAACTGACTTCAATTTTTCTAATGGTGTTATTAATACAGTAGCAAATGGCGGAGCTTTTTCCAATCCGCTGATTGCCCAGTATTTTAATTTACCAATAGATCCGGTAAGAAACCCCGACGGAAGCTGGTATTTGGGAATAGATAATCAGCTTCCATCAGGAAATTTTAATGCAGCAGCACTTCAGGATATGAACTATAACAGAGCCAATACAACAAGGGTTTTTGCTAATCTTGGAGTGAATTATAAAATTATTCCAAATCTGAGCTACAGGTTTGTCTTTGCTCCGGAATATATTGTAGTAGAGGAAGATCAGTATCTGAGCCCGTTGCATGGTGATGGTTATAGCTACAAAGGCCAACTTTCGGCTAATACCAGGAGGTTCTTTAACTTTAATATTCAGAATATACTGGAGTACAATTTTAAAGTAGGAACAAATCATAATTTTGTAGCCAGAGTTATTCAGGAGGCTTATAAAACAAATGGCAGGAATATAAACGCTGTAGGTTCAGTTGTTGCCCTGCAAAGATTTCAAACACTGGATAATTTTATAAAACCCAATTCGGTAGGAGGAACAAAAGCCGTGACCAGCAGAGCAGGTTATGCCGCACAAATCAATTATAATTATAAACAGATTTTCAATCTGGATGCTTCTTACAGAAGGGATGCCCTGTCCAATTTTATGCCGGGTAAAAAAGCCGGTAATTTTTATTCTGTAGGAGCTAGTGTGGATGTAGCCGAAATTTTCTTAAAAGATTCCAATACATTTTCCGCAATTAAGTTGAGGAGTTCATACGGGAAACTAGGTAATACAATTACCAGTACACCATACGCTACTTATTCATTTGGACTGAATTATAATGACAATGCAGGTGCAGTATATGCGGGAGTGTATAATCCGGATCTGAAATGGGAAACAGTAAAGCCTTTTAATATCGGTGTGGATGTAGGCTTATTAAAAGACAGAATAAAGGTAACGGCAGAATATTTTAATAAGAAAACAGAAGATCTGGTGTTTAGTGTTCCATTGTCCAACTCGCATGGATTGGGAAGTTATGACAGGAATATTGGAAATTTGGTAAATAAAGGAATGGAATTTAGTGTAGATGCAACTATACTAAGAGCTAAAAGCAATGATGACCTGGGATTAAGTTTTGATGCCAACCTTTCTACGTTGGATAATAAGATTACAAGTCTGTATGGCGGGAAAGATATTATTAATGGTCTCAGTATTATGCGGGAAGGCGAAATAGTAGGCTCATTCTTTATGCGTAAATGGGCGGGTGTAGATCCTTCAAATGGAGATCCTTTATGGTATATAAACGGAGTAGATGGAGCCACAACTAATGACTGGAATCAGGCTAAAAGAGCCGTGCAGGGCTCTCCTTTTGCAAAAATATTTGGTGGGGCAGGACTCAATGTCAGCTATAAAGGATTCAGTTTGAATGCCAGACTTACCTATAGTTTCGGAGCAAAAGTATTTGATAACTGGGCCTTTTATACATTAAGTGACGGAGCATATACTTTATATTATCCGGGGTATGCTTCTCAGTTAGATTACTGGACTCCGCAGAACCCTAATGCAGCTAACCCTAAACCTTATGATGGTGGAGTAAATGCCAACCAGGCGTCGACCAGATTTTTATACAAGGCAGATTATTTGCGTTTGAGTAATGTAAGACTGGGGTATACCTTCCGGGGTGACTTTATTAAAGGAGCTCCCATTAATTCTTTTACAGTGTATGTAATGGGTAATAATATATGGACAAAGGCTTTTGATAATAATCTTGCTTTCGATCCGGAATCTGCAATTTCTGCACTAACAAATCTAAATCTTCCTGTTCTTAAATCTTATGTAATAGGTTTTACACTTGATTTTTAACCTCTAAAATCTAAAAAAATGAAAAAAATAATATTTATAATATGTTCAGTATTTGCACTTTCATCCTGTAGTAATGATTTTGTAGAGACACAATTTTACCAGAGCAAAGAACAAGAAACCATTACTACTGTAGAAGAACTTCAGGCATTTGTATATGGCATATACGGAGCAATGATCGGAATGCCTTACTATGGTGCAGATTATATTATGTATGGTGAAATACGAAGCGATGAAATGTATTCCAATAGAGGATCTGGCTATTACAATGCTGTAGCGGCGAATACAATGACCTCTGCTAATGGTAATGCTGGTGGAACCTACAATAACATTTATGTAGTACTGGCAAAAACAAATATTGTAATCAATACTCCGGATGCCGGAATGAAATGGTCAAAATCTACTGATCCGGTTGAGGTACAGCATAAGGTAGATTATTTGAAAGCACAAGCCTATGCCCTCAGAGCATTTGCCATTTTTGATCTGATGAGGTTATATGGACAGCAATATTCCGGAGGAAGTCTTGGTGTGGTTATGCCCTTACAATATGATCCTAAAGGTGTAAAGGCAAGAAGTAGTTTAACTGAAAACAGAGTACAGATAGAAAGTGATTATACCAAAGCATTGCAGCTAATGCAATTTTATGCAGACAATAATCTGGAAAAATATGCTAATAAAACCGAACTGAATACGCTTTCGGTAAAAGGACTTATGACCAGATATTATCTGTATAAAAATGATATGGGGAAAGTCAGAAGTTTGGTAAGTGATATTGTAACTTCCAATAAATATTCTGTGGTAGCAAAAGATTTATTCATTACCAGTTTTTCTTTACAAAATGCATCTCCCAACTCCATTTTCGAATTATTTATAGGTACGCCAAATGCAAGACCGGACCTGGGGCTTAATGCAATGTTGAATTCCAAAGGTGCTTACAAAAATGTGATAATGAAGTCTGCTGCAATAGCCAAGTATTCCCCTGGAGATATTCGTAAAACTGGGATTGTAATAACTGGCAATGGTGGATTCATGGATTATAAATATTCAGATATATCGGGAATAGATAATGTGAGAGTATGCCGGCTGGAAGAAATTTTACTAAATGGAGCAGAGGCAGAACTAAATGGGGGAAATACTTCAAAAGCTTTGGATTACATTAATATGATTGCAAAGAATAGAGGCATTCCGGATTATACAAATATAGATATGCAGTTAATAAGAGATGAGAGATTGAGAGAATTAACCGGAGAAGGTTTCAGAATGTGGGATTTATTGAGATGGGGGAATAATTTACCTTTTACGGAATCTAGCGGAGCATTAAATCCATCGAAGGATTGGATTTTAGGCACCAATAAAATTGCTTTTCCTATTCCACAGTCAGAAACTAATGTAGCAGGAACTCCGGTAGTCTCTAATCCAGGGTATGATAATTAAAATTTTTATAGAGCCTGGAAGGTTGTTGGTAGAATATTTTCTTTATTCATTAATTCCCTGGTTACCTTTGGTAAGTAATTAAAAACAGTATTTAATATTTCCAAATCATAGTTTCTTCATATCAAAGTAAATTTTTCACCACTATGATTTATAATACAAATCCGTATAACCATACGGGTTTGTTGTTTAAAAAAAGCAGCCTGAAATTTTCAGGCTGCTTTCTTATTTAATCGTCCAAATTTCCGCCAAGTGCTTTGAATAAAAGAACATTGTTACGGGTATTCTGATGCTGAAATTCCAGTAAATCTAATTCTGCCTGTAATTTGTTTTTCTGAGAGTTGATTAGTTCCAGATAATTGGCATAACCGGTAACATAAAGGTCATTAGATACTTCTATACCTCTTTCCAGAAATCCAACTTCTTCAGATTTTAGCTTTAAAACCTTTTCATAAATTTTGGTTTGCTTTAAAATTGACTGAAGCTCATTGTATGCTGTAGTAATACTCTTCTGATAATTTAGAAAAGCTATTTCCTGCTCTTTGTCAGCAACATTGAATTCATGTTTTAGCTGCCCTTTATTGAATATTGGAACAACTAATCCGCCTAAAAGCTGTGCTGCTAATGAACTAGGCTTAAATAATACTTCTGCTGAGAATGAATTGAAACCTACACCTGCACCAATATCTATACGGGGATAGAATGCTGCCTTTGCTGCTTTTGCATCAGCATGTGTGGCTTCCAGTACATAGTAATTTGAAGCAACATCCGGTCGGGAATGGATAATGTTTTTTACGTCTATAGATTTATTTAGGATATCCATATTGCTTGTTATTAGTACTTTGCTGCGTTTTACTTCACCACCGTAAGATCCGGTAAGTGTCATTACAGCCTGTTCCACGGCTACAATTTCGGCCTTAATATGTTCAACTTCAGCCAGCCAGTTATTGTTTTGTGCCCTGAACTGTTGTACTGCCAGCTCAGTTGCTTTACCTACCGCACGCTGAGCGGTAATAATTTCGAAAGCTCTTTGTTGTAGCTGATAATTTTGTTTATAAATAGCCAGTTTATGATCGAGTGATACCAACTGATAATATAAATTGGCAATATCTGTAAACAGCTCTACTTGTAGCAAGCGCAGGCCTTCTGTAGAAGCCAGATATCTTTTCTGGGCTGCTATCTTTTTATTTTTCAGCTTTCCCCACGCATCTATTTCCCAGCTGCTTCTTGCACCTAACCAATAATTGGGGGTGAAATCGCGATTGATCTTCTGTTCATCTGTGATATTAGGAGAAAGGTTGGTGTCGTAATTACCAACACCTTCCATAGTATATTTACCATAATGATCTCCGGACACAGATGCGCCGATATCCAGAGAAGGCAGTAAATCCATTTTCGATCTTCTGAGGAAACTGTTCGCAATTTCTACGCGCTGTTGTGCAATCTGAAAATCGGGATTAGCCTTCACAGCCTGATCATAAAGCTGGATTAAAGCCTGATCGTTGAAATAAGTTTTTATATTCACCGGTTTAAATTCCGCTTGCTGGTCTTTTGCTGTCGGCAGAATATTTACGGGTAATGCCGGTGCTTTTTTTATATCGGATACCTGTGGCGTAGTACATGAATGTAGCCCCAGTACTACAAGAGGGATGTATATAATTCTATGAAGCCTTTTGTTCATCTTTCTTCTTGTTTTCTAGTTTGGCAAAAAATATGTAAAGTCCGGGGATAATAACCAGTCCGAAAATAGTACCGATAAGCATACCACCTGCTGCTGCAATACCAATGGAGCGGTTTCCTGTAGCACCGGCACCAGTTGCAATACATAGTGGAATAAGTCCAGCTATAAAAGCAAAAGATGTCATCAGGATCGGACGAAGACGCTGACGGGCTCCTTCGATGGCTGCAGGAATAATGTCATAACCTTCTTTATTTCGGGCTATGGCAAATTCTACAATCAAAATGGCATTCTTAGCAAGCAAACCGATCAGCATAACAAGGGCCACCTGTGCGTAGATATTATTATCCAGACCGACGAGTACCAAGGCAATATAAGAACCGAAAATACCTGTTGGTAAGCTTAGTAATACCGGCATTGGCAACAAGAAGCTCTCATACTGTGCTGCAAGAAGAAGGTAAACGAATAGCAGACATATTCCGAAGATATATACCGTCTGATTACCGGATAAAATTTCTTCTCTGGTCATACCGGACCATTCGATATCAAAACCTCTCGGAAGTGTTTCTGCAGCTACACGTTCTACTGCTGCAATAGCATCTCCGGAACTATAGCCTTCAGCCGGTTCCCCATTGATCATTGCCGACATATACATGTTGTAACGGGTAAGAACTTCCGGACCGTATACACGTTCTATGGTAATAAATGTGGAAAAAGGAACCATTTCCCCGACGTCATTTTTCAGATACAGATTCAGAATACTTTCCGGTGTATCACGATGTTCCGGACTTGCCTGGACCATTACCTTATACATCTGACTAAAACGAATAAAGTTGGTTGCATAATAGGATCCAAGCATAGTCTGCAGGGTAGACATCGCATTGTCCACAGATACTCCTTTTTTAGCCGCCATGTCATAGTCAATATGGATCATGTATTGCGGGAAGGTAGCATCGAAACTGGTGAAGCTGTTCTGAATTTCAGGAGCTTCATTTAACTTTTTGATAAATTCTTTGGTGACTTTGTCTGTATTGGCAATGTCTCCGCCCGAACGGTCTAGTAAACGTAGCTCGAAACCACTGGTATTACCAAATCCCGGAACTGTAGGTGGTGCAAAGATTTCGATCTGAGCATCGGATATACCTTTGGTTTTTTTCGATAATTCAGCAATAAACTCATTAACAGAAATATTTCGGTCTTTCCAGTCCTTCAGGTTAATCATCGCCATACCATAAGATGCTCCTGCAATTTCCGTAACAATGCTGTAGCCGGCAAGAGTCGTTACGTTTTCTACGCCCTCAATCTTTTTAGCAATCTCAGTAACTTCATCCAGAACTTTTTCAGTTCTTTCTACAGTTGCACCTTGTGGAGTTGTAACACTAACATAAGCCATTCCCTGATCTTCCATTGGGATAAACCCACCCGGTAGAAATTTGGATGTCGCCCATGTCAAGCCAATGAACAAAAATAACAACCCGAAGGTTACCGTTGTTCGGGTAGCGAATTTTGAAAGGATATTGGTATAGCCATTTGTAAGCTTATCAAAACCATTGTTAAAACGTTGGAAGAGTTTATCCACAATATTTTTTTTCTTATTGTGGTCGTGTGGTTTCAGGATAATAGCACAAAGAGCCGGTGTTAGCGTTAGTGCGTTTACCCCCGATATTACAATACTGATAGCCAGTGTCAGTGAGAATTGTCTGTAGAATACACCTACAGGCCCGTCCAGAAAGGCAACCGGAATAAATACTGCGGACATTACAATTGTAATCGCTACTACAGCACCTGCAATTTCCTTTGTTGCTGTAATAGTAGCATCCAGAGGGCTAAGGCCTTCTTCCATTTTAACATGGACGGCCTCAACAACTACTATGGCATTATCCACCACAATACCAATGGCCAGAACAAGTGCAAATAGCGTTAGTAAGTTAATGGAGAAATCCAGTGTCTGCATAAATGCAAATGTCCCGATTAAGGCAACAGGTACCGCGAGAACCGGTATTAATGTGGATCGCCAGTCTTGTAAGAAGATAAATACTACAATTCCTACAAGGATAAAAGCTTCAACTAAAGTATGCAATACAGAATCTATGGATGCATCCAAAAATCGGGAAACATCATAGGCCATATTGTATTCCATGCCCGGAGGGAAAGAAGTCTCTTTCAGGTCCGCCATTTTTGCTTTTACGTTTTTGATAACTTCCGAAGCATTAGAGCCCGGACGCTGTTTCATCATAATAGATGCAGATGGTCTTCCATCGGTTTTGGATACCATTCCGTAGTTCATAGCACCAAATTCTACTTTGGCAATATCCTTTAATTTCAGAATTGTACCGTTAGCATCCGAGCGGATAGGTACTTCTTCATACTGTTTAGGATCGTAGAATTTTCCGGTATATTTTATAACGTATTGTAGCTGGCTGGAAGTCTTTCCGGATGTTTCACCTACTTTTCCGGGCGCAGCTGCAATATTTTGTTTTTGCAAAGAAGTAATGACTTCGTCTGCTGAGATATGATATGCGGCCATTTTCTGAGGATCCAGCCATACTCGCATGGAGTATTCTTTCTGCCCCATAATTTCTGCACGACCTACACCATCGATACGTTTCAGTTCCTGCAGAATATTGATGTCCGTAAAGTTGTAAATAAATTGTTCATCCTGACTTTCGTCCTTACTGGTTATGTTAAGGTACATCAGCATACTGTTTACTTCCTTTTCGGTTGTAACACCGGCACGGATAACTTCTTCCGGTAATTCGTCGAGAACAGTTGTTACCCTGTTCTGAACGTTAACAGCAGCTACATCGGGATCTATTCCGACTTCAAAGAAAACCTGAATAAGGGTTAGTCCGTCATTGGAAGTTACAGTGGACATATAGGTCATTCCCGGTACACCGTTGATGGCCCGTTCCAGTGGAAGGGCTACTGCATTAGCAGATACTTCGGCGTTGGCACCTGTATATCTTGCTGTAACAGTTACAGACGGAGGTACAATATCGGGAAACTGAGTGATGGGTAACTTTAACAAAGCCATCACTCCCAATAGAACAATAATTATAGAGATTACTAGCGAAAGAACCTTTCGCCTGATAAACATTTCTACCATTGCTAGTTGATTTTACAGATTATGAAAGGATGTTAATAAGTCTTTTTTATACTGATAGATTCACCATCTCTTAAAGACTGTGTGCCTTCATAAACGATAATATCACCGGATTTTAGTCCGCTGTCCACAATATAAGAATCTCTGAGGGTTGATCCGATACTTATATGTCTCATTTTGACTTTATTCTGAGAATCAACTACAAAAACATAGGTTTTGTCCTGAATAGAAAATGTAGACTTCTGCGGAATAAGTATAGCATCCGGTTGGTTTTCCGAAATAATAAGCTTTCCGGAAGTACCATGTTTGATGAGGTGGTCAGGATTCGGGAAAGATACTTTGTATCTGATAGATCCTGTAGCCTTGTCAATTTCACCTTCCGCAGTTCTTAATGTTCCGTTGTACTGGTATTTAATTCCGTTAGGAAGCATTAATTCAATTTTTTGGTGAGCGCCAATTTTATCATTAGCCAGCATCTCAAAATACTTGTTTTCAGGAATAGAAAAATAAGCATAGATTTCGTTCAGCTGAGATAATGTTGTTAGAAGGGACCCGTTTTCCACCAAACTTCCTTCTTTGTATGGTATAACATCTATAACGCCGTCAAAAGGCGCAACAATATTGGTGAAACTTATTTTTTGTAAAACAGTTTTACGCTCAGCATCTGCATATGCGCGTTTTGCTTTTGCGGAAGATAGCTTTGCTTTTACCATTTCCAGCTCGTTCCCTGCAACAAACTTTTTATCGTAAAGACTCTGAATTTGTTTAACCTCTACTTCGGCAATACGAACATCTGCTTCTGCCTGCTTCAGGCTGGCATTAGATTTTAAAAGTTCCATTTGTAATTCAGCATCGTTAATCTTGAAAAGTCGCTGACCTTGCTTTACAAACTGACCTTCATTAACCGAAATATATTGCATAATTCCTGCAATTCTGGAATGAATTTCTACATTCTTTTTTGCCTGAATATCGGTTACAAATTGGTTGCTTACTAAGGTGTCTTTTTTGGTGATTTTTAATACGGGTACATTTTTTACTTCTTTGTTGCCTGTGTCTTTGGCTTTACTACATGAAGCAATAAGTAATACTGTAACAATACAGATTATTACATGTTTTAAATACATTGTTAAATATTTTAGTTGAAAAGTGAATTTTATAAATTTGATTATAAGTCACTTACCGCTAAAATAACTGGAGTAAATGTAAAAAGGATTTGACTGAACATTTGATGTGGATCGGAAGATCCGTAACATAAACCTTTTTACCAACTTTAGAAGGAGTTAAAAGGCTGTAAAAATAAGAGTCGTCGTAGAATACTTTTTTCAGAACATGGATTGTTCTGCCTGATACCAGTATACTATTATCCGTATCCTCACCAACATCAATGGTGTGAACAACAATACTGTCGTATGTATGCGAAATATTCTTAGTAGTGGAATTAGTCCAGTCATCACTAAAAATACTTACAAGAGACAGAAAAAATAATAAGATGTATGAATTTATATTTTTCATTTAAATTCACTCTGTCGTATAACTACTAGTTTTCGGCACAAAAATAGGGAGTTTATTTTAAATATCAGAATAAGAAAAAAAAAGCATATTGAATGTACTTTCAATTATCCTGTTTTTATAGTATGCGGACGAGGTTTTATAGCGGTGTAATTATTTTATTGAAATATATCATGTCCATTTCTGGGCTGTTATTCAAATGTAATAAGAAGCCATAATGATGGAAACCCCAAAAATATTTTTCATCAGGACTGGATAAACTTTCCTATGAAGAATTGGGCTTAGACAAATGTAAGACTTGGAACTGCATTTTTGTAAGACTGCAGCCTCTCATCACCAGAATCAGCTTCTGTGATAACATAATTTACTTGGGATAGATCTACAATTTTCATTTTTAATACAGTATTTAATTTTTCAGTTATTGTAAGAATAGCTACTTTTTGAGACGCTTTTATCATCATTTTTTTTACCTGAACAGTATCCCAGTCCGAATCCGAAATACCTCCTTCTATATCTAGTGCATTGGTGCCCAGAATCAATAAATCTGCTTTTATACTTCCCAATGTGTGATAAGCATCTCCACTAACACACATCTGGCTGTAAGGGGAGATAGCGCCGCCTATCATAATTGTTTTAATATTGGGTTTGTCCAGTAATTCGCTAGCTGAGATTACAGAAGCAGTGAATATTGTAAGTTGTAAATCATTCGGAATTAAACGAATAAATTCTCGAACTGTAGCGCCTCCATCAATTAACAAGACCATACCATCGTGTAATAATCCAAGCGTTTTTTGAGCAATAATCTGTTGAGCCTCGCCGGAATAGATTTGAGTGGTAGCAGAAGAGTGATGGTATGCTTTTGCCATAGCTCCACCTTTTATTTTTATAATTAACGATTCTGCCTCTAGTTCATTGATGTCTCTTCTGATGGTATCCTCAGAAACAAAAAGTTGATTAGATAGTGTATCAAAACTTACACGTGTATGCAGATTAATCTCTTTTAAAATATGAGCTTTTCTTTCTTCTTTAGTGTAACTGTCTAAGTGATTACTATCCATGTTTTTTTATTACATACAAATTTAAGTAATTCAGAGTTGCTGAAAAACACCGATATAGAATTTTAGCCGACATTATTAATATATAAGAGCATTATTATATTTCCCTTTTTGGTGTTATTTTGTAAAAATACTTGCGCATGTCGTTTGAAAAAATCATATTTGTATACCAACCAAATAAAATATTATATAATGAAAAAGTTGAAAAAATCAGAGCTGAGATCTATTAATGGAGGTCGTCAGCAATGTGGAGGAGAACTACCTCGTTGCCCTGGTGAATCATGTTGTAACGGATCTTTCTGTATTCCTTTGGATTCTATTCCTAAGTATGGGTATTGTAATGCAGAACCTGTATTTAATTAATACATTCATATATTATAATTAAGCTTAATATTATATATAATAGTAGGTTTAATATATAATATGGCTTTTAGAAGCACCAAACTGTTATATAAAAGAGTGTCTAATACACTCTTTTTTCTATATTTTGTGAAAAATTATTAGTATTGAAAAAATTTCCATTCTATAAGCAGCCTGATGCCAAGGACTGTGGTCCTACATGTTTGCGGATTGTAAGTAAATATTACGGAAAAAGCATACCATTACAACAAATACGTGGTCTTTCTGAAACCACACGTGAAGGAAGTAGTCTATTAGGGCTAAGTGATGCTGCAGAAAATCTCGGATACCGCACACTAGGTGTACAGATTAATTTTGAGGACCTAGCGTCCGAAGTTCCGTTGCCTTGTGTTGTTCACTGGAACAAAAACCACTTTGTAGTGGTTTATAAAATTGAAAAAAAGAAAAACGATTATACAGTATATGTTTCTGATCCAAGTTATGGACTAATTACCTACACACGGGAAGAGTTTATTAAATTCTGGATCGGAGAAAATGCAGATGAGAAAACAGAAGAGGGTATTGCTCTTATTCTGGAGACTACTCCTGCTTTTTATCAGACCGAATGGGATGATACAGAAAGTAAAGCCAGTTTTAAATTTCTTTCAAAATACTTATTGAAGTATAAAAATCTGATTTTGCAGCTGGCAGTTGGGCTTTTGGCAGGGAGTTTACTTTCTCTTATTTTCCCGTTCCTTACACAGAGTATTGTCGATGTCGGAATTCAGAATCATGATATTAATTTTATTTATCTGGTTTTATTAGCCCAGATAATGCTTTTCGTTGGAAGAATGGGAATAGAAGTTATCCGCAGCTGGATCTTGCTTCACCTCTCTACCAGGATTAATATTTCTATTATTTCCGATTTCTTTATCAAATTGATGAAGCTGCCAATTAGTTTCTTTGATACAAGGATGACCGGAGATATCATGCAACGGATAAATGACCACCATCGTATTGAACAGCTGTTGACCAACTCTTCTCTCAATACCCTATTTTCATTGGTCAATCTTATTATATTTAGTATTGTACTATTATTTTATGATTACCGTTTATTCCTGATTTATCTTTTAGGAGCTGTTCTTTATATTGGTTGGATTACTTTCTTCCTGAAAAAAAGGAAAGAGCTTGATTATAAAAGATTTTCACAGATCTCACAGGAGCAAAGTAAGGTAATAGAGCTTGTTAACGGAATGCAGGAAATTAAAATGCACAATGCCGAGAAGCAAAAGCGTTGGGGATGGGAGTTTCTGCAGGTAAAGTTATTCAAGCTTCGTATCAAGTCGCTTTCATTGGAGCAATGGCAATCTGTAGGAGGTAATTTCATCAATCAGATGAAAGATATTCTTGTTAGCTTTTTATCTGCAAAACTAGTATTGGATGGTAATTTAACTCTGGGGATGATGCTTTCTGTACAGTATATCATCGGACAGTTAAACGGGCCGTTGATGCAGCTTATTGATTTTATTCGTCAGACTCAGGATGCGAAAATATCATTAGAACGTTTGGGCGAAATTCATGATAAAGAAGATGAAGAGAATGCAGAAGAACAATATGCGAGCGAGATACCCCAACAGGATATTGAAGTTAGAGATCTTTCTTTCCGTTATGTAGGTTCAGACGCTTATGTTTTCGAACATCTCAATCTGAGTATTCCTTATCAGAAGACAACTGCAATTGTTGGAGCCAGTGGAAGCGGAAAGACAACATTGCTAAAATTGTTGATGAAATTTTATGAACCACAGGAAGGCGAGCTCAGAATAGGTAATACTCCACTAAAGAATGTTTCACCACGTTTCTGGAGGGATCATTGTGGTGTTGTTATGCAGGAAGGTTATGTGTTCAATGATACTATAGCTAATAATATTGCTGTAGGTGAAGATTATATTGATAAGCAAAAACTTCGGAAAGCAGTTGATATTGCTAATATTAAAGAATTTATTGAAGGACTTCCGCTAAGTTATAATACTAAAATAGGAAATGAGGGGATTGGTGTAAGTGGTGGACAAAAGCAGCGATTGTTTATTGCCCGTGCAGTTTATAAATCTCCGGAATATATCTTTTTTGATGAGGCTACCAGTGCCCTTGATGCTAACAATGAGAAGGTTATTATGGAAAATCTGGAACAGTTTTTTAAAGGAAAAACAGCTATTGTTATTGCTCACAGATTATCAACTGTAAAGCATGCGGATAAGATTATTGTATTGGATAAAGGTAAAGTGGTAGAAGAAGGTAGCCATTCCGAATTAGTTGCATTAAAGGGGGAATATTACCGATTAGTGAAAAACCAATTAGAGCTTGGTAATTAAGAATTATTGATAAATATTTTTTCAACATAGTGTGAAAAATCTTATATTAGATTTACTAATCAATAAAATATTTATTATGAAAAAATTAATTAGAAATCAACTGAAAGAAGTTCAAGGAGGAAAAGGAATTTGCAGACCAAGCGCAGGGTTTAACTGTGAAGACGGTTTTACTTGTTGTGCAAGATTTCAGGGATATAGCGGATTGTGTTACGCTATAGGTAGTGAACCTGCTGAATGTTGGCTTCCATAGTTAATTTTCGGATTGAAATATTTGAAAGGCCTATTTGAATTAGGCTTTTCAATTTTACTGGGTGCAATTATATAAGCATGTCGAAGAAGTACTTGGATTATTAGAATTTATCTTTTTAAGATTATTATATAATTAAGGAATTATTGATTAGTACTATAAATAATGAAATATTGATAAATATTTTTTCAACATAGTGTGAAAAATCTTATATTAGATTTACTAATCAATAAATATTTATTATGAAAAAACTAGAAAGAAAAGAGTTGAAAAGTTTCTCTGGAAGCGGTTTTAAAGTATGTAACAATCATCTTGTCCCGGGGGATCAGCTTCCGGAAGAAGGAGGTTACTATGACTGCCCTTGTAATACCCAGGTATTTTGTAGAAATATGGGAGCTTGTATAACAGTTTCAGCAAATGGTATTCCTGATTTTTGTGAAATCTAAGTCTACTAAATTTAACCAAATTAAATATATTCAATATGAAAAAACTTGAAAGAAAAGAATTAAAAAAGCTTGTTGGAAATGGCTTTGATGATGCATGCCAAGATCATTTAGTTCCACCATTAGAGCTTCCTGAGCCAGGCGGTTTTTATAATTGTCCATGTAAAGATGAAGTTTTTTGCAGAAATATGGCAGCTTGTATTAATTCCAGAAATGGTATTCCTGATTTTTGTGAGCTTTAATTAATTATTCCAGATTTATATTATAAAAAGCTAGAAAGAAAAAATCTTAAATATTAAAAATCACCAAATTAAAACATTATGAAAAAATTAGTAAGAAATCAATTAAAGGTTGTTACAGGAGGAATTGGATGTAATCCCAGTGCTGGTCTTGACTGTCCACGAAATACTGTATGTTGTGCTTTAGAATGGAATAGCCCATCAGGTGTATGTAGAAAATCTGAAAATGATGGTCCATGTTGGGCTCCTAACCCTTAAAAATAAAATATAAGCCAAATAAAACAACCAAATTATTTTTATTATGAAAAAGATCGAAAGAAAAGTACTTAAAGAAATCGTAGGCGGTGGAGAACCTCTACCAGAAGGATGGGGAATCTGTATTGTAAAAGGTGAACATATTCCAACACCTTGTAATGAGTTCTGTCCTGACAAACTGAAAACTCAGCCTATCTGTATGGCTCCTGTACCGGGAAATCTTTCCTAGTATTCATTAGCAGAATATTAATAAAGAATAAGTAAAAGTATTCAATCTAAATAATTATGAATCCTTTTCAAAAAGGATTCATAATTTTATTATATGGAAGTAAAGAGAGATATTTTAGACGAAATAGAATTGCGTTCTGAAGGCGTGCAGGACATACTAACACGTCCGCCACACTGGATGATTCGCTGGGGAAATACCCTTATTTTTATTATTTTGTTACTCATATTATTGATGAGTTACATCATTAAATACCCCGAATTTGTGCCATCTCAGGTTGTGATTTCTACGCAGAATCCACCAGAGAAATTAGAATCAAGAATCAATAGTAAAATAGAAGCTCTTTTTGTAAAAGATCATCAGGCGGTTACCAAAGGGCAACAGTTATTAATTCTTCAGTCTACAGCCCGCTATCAGGATGTATTAAAACTTCGGGATATAGTAGGTGCTTTAGACAATAGACAGCTAGATAATTTTCCTTTGGGAGAAACTTCCGGATTCAAACTGGGAGAAGTTCAGGGGGATTATAATGCTTTTGCTAAAGCCCTTACAGAAGAGCAACTTTATACACGTCTTCAACCATATGCTCCGGATAATATAGCTGCAGAGCAAAGCCTTTCTGAATCCAGAAACAGGATCCAGACATTGCAACAGCAGAAAAGGCTGGAGCAAGCTAAGTATGAGTTGTCTAAAAAAGAATTTGAAAGATCACAGCAATTATATAACCAGGGAGTAATTTCTGCATCAGAATTAGATCAGGAGAGAATTAAGCTCTTGCAGGCTGGTCAAAGTGTGGAAAATGTTAATATGTCAATTTCACAGCTACAGGAAGGGATTTCCGGAATACAAAAGACCAGAAGTGGAGTTTCTATTAATGCACAAAAAGATAAAGTTAACTTTTCTTCTCAAACAATACAATTGTTTGAACAGCTGAGAAAATCACTTAACAGCTGGGAGCAGAACTATTTATTTACTTCATCTGCGGACGGAACAGTTAGCTTTCAGCAATATTTGGGAGAGCATCAGTTTGTAAAATCCGGGGAAATACTTATTACAGTGATGCCTAAAGAAAGAGAAACCCTGATAGGCAGGCTAACAATCCCTTCAACTAATTCCGGAAAAGTTAAGCCGGGACAAAAAGTTTTAATAAAATTAGATAATTATCAGTTCCAGGAATTCGGAATTGTGGAGGGCCGTGTGCGGAATATGTCCTCAGTGCCGGACAAAGATGGAAAATATTACGTTGATGTAAGTCTTCCTAAAGGACTTATAACCTCTTATAACAAAAAACTATCTTTTGATAAAGAACTAAAAGGAAATGCAGAGATTGTAACACAAGATCTCAGACTGATAGAACGTTTCTTCTATCAATTCAGAAAGTTATTAGGCTACCAGAGTTAAATAACATACAACACCAGAAAAACACCAAAAAAATATAAATTAAAAATCACAACAGTATTGATATGAATTTTGATCAACTAATACACCAGTTAAAACTCGATAAAGAAGAATTTTATTTTCAGTTTAATTCGCATCCCGATTATCCATCGGCTCTAGCCTTGAGTGATACACTGGATTTTTTCAGAATAGAGAATGATGCTTACGAAATAGAAGAAGATATATGGGGAGAACTTCCAGATAAGTATGTAGCTATAGTAAAGCAGAATGAACAGAGTAAATTTACATTGGTACATCGCACAAAAGATGGTTATGATTTGTTTTCGGATAAAAAGTACCATTATTCTGAAAAAGAATTTCTAGAAAATGTTGGTAATTTTGTATTGATCATGAATGATCAACATCAGGAAAAATCAGACAAAATAGAAAAAAAGAATATATTCTATTTACTTATTGGTTTGTTTCTGTTAATCAGCTTACCATTTAATACATTATGGAGCAGTGCTTTTAATGTTCTAAGCGTTATAGGTATTATGCTGTCTTATGAGCTATTCTTTCAGGACCTGGGACAGACTTCAGCCATTATTAGTAATATTTGTGGCGGCGGGGCAGGTCAGGGGCCCGATAATCGTTCTTCCTGTGATAAAGTGATTGGTTCGGGCACTTTTAGCTTATTTGGATTAAAACTACAGGATTATAGTTTCATCTATTTTCTAAGCTTGTTTTTCATAGGTATATTTATTCCTTTTTCCGGTACTGTTTTATTTGTACTTAGTACAATATCCTTACTTGTAGTTGCATATTCTCTGTATATGCAGTCTGTAGTACTGAAAGCTTTTTGTAAAGTATGTCTTTTTATAGCTGCAATTCTTATAGGGCAATTTGTATTGAGTCTTCTGAAATTGAATAGCGGATATCATATCTACCCATTTTTGATCTCATTGGTACTTATGGGAGGCATTTTTGGACTTATTTACTATTTTAAAAATTTGAATTTAAAATATGATGAGCTCAAGAAGAATCATATGAAGAATATAAGATTCAAAAGAAATTTCCAGTTATTCAAACGAGAATTAGAGGCAGAAGAGCCAATTAATTTTGATAATCCTAAAGAGTTATTCTTTGTTGGTAATCCGGCTGGAAAGCTTCATATGGCAATAATTTCCAATCCTTACTGTGGTTTTTGTAAAGGAGGACATGAAATTATCCAGAAGTTATTGGATAAGTCTGAAGACATTTCAGTACAAATAAGATTTAACTATCGGGATTTCCGTGCTGATGAGAATTTTAAAAAGCTCTTGTCCAAACTTTATGAAATATATTTAAAAGATCAGAAAAAATTTTTAGAGGCATTGCACTTTTGGTTTGAAAAAAGAGATCATGATGTATTCTTCAAAACTTATGGAGAAGCAGAAATTAATCAGCCATTCCTTCATGCATTGGAAATTCAAACATTGGAAAACGATAAACATTCATTGAATTTCACGCCAATATTTATTGTTAATAAGTATAAATATCCAAGTGTATATGAGCGCGAAGACATTTACTATTTTATTGATGACTTAATGGAAGAACAATAGTTTCTATTTTACATAGTAAACAATAATAATTAACAACCAATTAAATAAATATTATTATGAAAAAGTTAACAAGAAAACAAAAGAGTGCTATTGCCGGCGGACGGGCTTGCGGAAATGAGGATTTTTATTGCCCTGGAAATTCTTATTGCTGCTTAAGCAGTATGCGTTGTATGACTTCAAGTCAGATTTGTAAAGATTAAATCTGTTATGAATATTTAATATTCTCAGATATGAGGGGAGCTATTCGGCTCCCTTTTTTTGTTGACTTTTTAATAATTATTCCCACTCTATGACAGGAATAATTATTTATTTTTCTTAAATTGACAAAAATCAATTTTGAATATTCCATAGATAGTAATAAAATTAAAATAATATGAAAAAAATTATTTTAGGCATTATAACAGTACTTGTCCTTCTGGTTATAATTGTATTGGTAAAAACTTATACTTATCCTTTTAAGAAAGTAGATGTAAATACCAAAACCGCAGTAAATATCCCACAGAATGATTCGGCGATATTGCGATTTTCCGGAGGCTTAAAGATTCCGACTATTTCTACTGGAGAATTAGGTGACTTTGATTATACAAGTTTTGACCTGTTTAAAAAATATTTAAAAGAAAATTATCCTCTTATCTATGAACATACAGAATACCAAGAAGTAAATGGTTACGGATTGATATTTAAGTTAAAAGGCAGTAATTCTGGTTTACAACCTATTCTGTTTCTTTCCCATATGGATGTGGTTCCGCCAGGAGATGCAGATGTTAAAAATAAAGAAGAAAATATCTTTAGACCCCAGGATAAACCCGCACCTTCTCCAAAAGAAGTTGCAGAGGACTGGGATTATGCACCTTTTTCGGGAGCTGTAGCAAACGGACGTATTTATGGAAGAGGCGCGTTGGACATGAAAGGAATGTTATTCTCTTTAATGGAGTCTTTGACCACACTTATTAAAGAAAAGCACGTGCCACAACGGGATATTTATCTTGCCTTTGGATTTGATGAAGAAGTAGGCGGAAGAAAAGGAGCCGTAAAGATTGCAGAATATTTTAAATCAAAAGGATTGGAGTTTGATGCTGTTTACGATGAAGGAGGAATTATCGTAGAAAAAGGAAGTATATCCGGAATCAATTCAGATGTGGCATTAATAGGATGTGCCGAGAAAGGCTTTCTTTCTGCCAGAATAAAAGTAAAAGGATTGGGAGGACACTCTTCTATGCCACCTATGGAAAGTGCGATTGGAAAAGCTGCTGTTATTATGCAGCGATTGGAAGATGATCAGATGAAACCAATGATTACCCCATTGATACAAGAATTTTTTGATAATGTTGGTGGAGCAATGCCTTTTACCAATCGTATGGCTATTGCCAATCGTTGGTTACTAAATCCTGTTCTGTTGTCTCAGCTTACTAAGAATAATTCTACTAATGCATTGGTGCGTACGACCACTGCGCTTACGATGATGAAGGGAAGTGATGGTACTAATGTGCTTTCCCCGGAGGTAGAATTTGTAGTGAATTTCAGATTGCTTCCCGGAAATACAGTAAAAGATGTTAAAGATCATATTGCCAAGGCTACCAAAGGATTTGATGTGGAAGTAGAGGAAGTAGATAACACAAGAGAAGCATCAGCAGTATCTTCTACAAAAACTAAAGCTTATAAAGTTATAGAGTCAGGGATTAAAGAACTGTATCCGGAAGCTTTAGTTTCTCCTTATCTTACAGTGGGGGGTACAGATGCTTATAAATACCAGATTGTTAGTAAGAATATTTACAGATTTATCCCGTTTAAAATTAATCATGCTGAGCAACAAAGTATTCATAGTACCAATGAATATATAAGTATAGAAAATTATATGCGGATGATTCACTATTTTGAATATGTGATGAAAAATTATGATAAATAATAATTCATTCTAAATATGGAATATGAGAACCTCTATACCAGAGGTTCTTTTTTATTTTTTAAATACATTAGGGGAATTGGAAACGAAAAGGAGATAAAAACTTTATCTCCTTGTAAAAACTATTTTTGTGATATAAGTTTGCCTTTAGGCAAACCTGAAAATCTATATAAGATTTATTAATCGTTTACACATTTGGGCTTACAATCATCACTTGGATTTACTTCAGGATCACAATAAGCTACACTTTCTTCCATGTGCATATATTTAGGACATCTTGGGCCACTGCCTCCTCCTCCAAGTTCTACCATACCGGGCTGGCCTCCCAGAACAGATTTAAGCTCGTTTCTTGTGATCTTTTTCAGATTTTTCATATTAAATATTTATTTGGTTGAAAAGTAAATATACTAATTATTCACATAAATGTGATAAAGAATCAGGAAAATATAATTATAGAAATAAAAAGCCTTTATTTTCCGAAAATAATAGTCGTATTTTTACAAAATGGAACTGGAAGAAACGATTATTGATATCCTAAAAGCAAAGAAAACCAAAACCGGCGGAAACTGTGGAACTTATGCTGCTGCAATGTGCTATGACCTGAATATTCCTTACCAGGATGTAAAACCTATTCTGGAAAAGCTGGAAACAGAAGATAAAATCTTTTACCGAATCGGAGTTGCCGGGAAACTTATTTTCTGGAAATAAATATATTCTTTATAAATCCTGTTTGCGATATTACTCTATACAACGGAGTTTTCCTTCTGAATTTTGGGTAATTCCTTTCGCCTTCTCCAAAAATAATAAGCTACAATTGAAGTTGCAATTGGCAGGCCTATACCAAATTCATCTATATAATACATGGTTTTTCCTGTATCTACTGTAAGTGGTGTAAGGATTGCCTGTATAAAAAGATTGTGGCTTGCATGAAGAATTACGCCCGTCCAGAGACTGCCGGACTTCAGACGAAACCAGGTAAAGATAAAACAACAGGCAAAAATCATAACAGTGAAACATATTAATGCTACCCATTTTGGGCCGCCTGTATTGTAGTTAGAGAATAGAAGGAGAGGGTAGTGATATAAAGACCATATTACACCCATCCATAAGGAGGTAGATGTATACGAATTCATTTTTGCCAGTTGTGGTGTAAGAAAGCCCCGCCAGCCGATTTCTTCTCCAAGAGCAGAACCCATGGAGCGTATCATCCCAAAGCTACTCATTAACAGAATGTACAAAATAATTACAAGTCCGTCTGGCAGGTTCCATCCCATTCCTTTGGCTGTTTCTGCTACAAATTCATGATTATAAAACCCTCCGGCACCACTAATCCATACAATCAGGTAAGGAACCAGAGAATATAGAAGGGGAACGGCATAAGCTAATAGCTGGTATTTTGTAAGTCCCCATTTCCAGCCTAATGAGGCAATAGGGATTTTTCTGATACGACATGTAAGTAATGCTGCAATAGCAGGACACCACATAATAATCATAGCATATGATATGGCGCCACCGCCAAGTTGTCCGGTTCGGATACACATATAATAAACGGGAAGACATAAAAGAAGTGTTAATCCAAGATAGGTAGCAACGTTCTTTCTAATTTCAGAGTTAGGGATTGAAGTATTTTCCATGAAAAGATTTGGTGTTGATTTCTAATGTTATCTGTTGTAATTCGTTTTAATAAAATTACATTTATTTTTTATTGATTTTCAGTTTTATACATTTTTAAGATAAATACCGGAAAAAATGTAATTTAGTTCACGGAAATTCTGTTTAACCCCGATACTATGTCTAAATTAAAAACTACCAGAGAACTGAAGAATCTGACACAGGAAGAGTTGTCAGAAAAATCAAAGATCTCCGTAAGAACTATTCAGCGTATCGAAGCCGGAACAGAACCTAAAGGGCATACCCTTCGGGCGCTGGCTCAGGCACTGGATATACAGGAAAATTTATTGCAGAATAATGAGATTGTAACTGAAACAAGAGATGTGAAAATATCGGGAGAAGAGGAATCTGTTATAAATTTTGCATTCATAAAGATCATTAACCTCTCTTCCATACTCTTCATTCTTTTACCACCTCTCAACATTCTGGTTCCTTTGCTGCTGATGTTTAAGATGAAGCAAAAAAATACTCTGGCCAGACAGATAATTTCTATCCAGATTTTATGGACGGTAATGGCGCCAGTTATATTTATGCTGGGAATTTTTCTAAAGTTGGGACGTCAGTTTACATTGGTGCTAATGATCCTTATTGTGTTGTCCAATCTGTTCATTATTCTGCGTAATGCAGCCGAAATAGACAAAAGGAAAAGACTTTTCTATAAGCTGAATTTCAGTATGATATAAGCCCTGTCAGGGCTTTGTCGGGTTTTTGTCAGGTTTATTTTTAGCAAGGAATTATCCTAAAATATAATCTTTGTAAAAAAATAGCAATGACAAAATATACCCGTTTTTTTCTCTCCGTTAGTATTGTAATTTTTAGTATTCTTCATGCACAGGCAGAGGAGAATAGTACATTGTACAAAATTATTATGGCTAAAGACAGTCTGCTTTTTTCAATAGGATTTAATACCTGTAATATTGAACAGACAGAGCGATTATTAAAAGATCCGTTTGAATTTTATCATGATAAAAGTGGCCCTGCAGATAAAAAGAAATTTATGACAGATTTCAAGAATAACCTATGCAGTACGCCGGACACATTTCGTGCAAGAAGGGCTCTGGTTAAAGAAAGTACAACCATCTATCCACTATATAAAGACGGAAAGTTGTATGGTGCTGTTCAGAATGGAGATCATTTGTTTTATGCAAGCATAAATAAGGAGGCTGAGAAATTAACGGGAGCGGCTAAATTTACCCATCTTTGGATTCTGGAAAATGGAGATTGGAAGCTTTCAAGATCATTAAGCTTCGATCATCAGGCAAAACAAAGTATTGATCAAAAGTTTGGATTTGAAAGTGATAAAGAATTGGAAGTATGGCTAAAGGAAAATAAAATTCCTGTATTGGGATTAGGAATTATTGAAAATGCAGCCTTGAAGCAAGTCAAAGTTTTTGGAGAAATAAAGAAAGGAGTCCCGGCACCCTATAATACTTATTTCAATGTAGCGTCTCTTACCAAACCAGTAACAGCAATGGTGGCTTTACGCCTGATAAGCCTCGGTAAATGGAAACTAGATGAACCGCTTGATCAATATTGGACAGATCCGGATATTGTTAAGGATCCGAGGCACAAAAAGCTAACGACAAGGATTATTTTATCACACCAAGCAGGTTTTCCAAACTGGAGATGGCAGAATAAAGATAAAAAGCTAAGCTTTGAATTCGAGCCCGGAACAAAATATCAGTATTCCGGAGAAGGTTTGGAATATTTGAGAAAAGCTCTTGAAAATAAGTTTGGAAAACCCTTACAGGAATTGGCAAAAGAACTTATTTTTCAACCATTGGGATTAAAGGATACAGATTATATATGGAATAATAATATAGATGAATCCAGATTTGCAATAGGTTATAATAAAGATTTAAAGCCTTATCCGATAGAAAAACAAACCACTGCTAATGCTGCTGATGATTTAGTCACCACAATAGAAGATTACGGAACTTTTTTAGTAAATATTCTGAAGGGAGGTAATCTGAAGCCGGAAGTTTATCAGGAAATGATTAAAAAGCAGGTGAAAACCGGAGAGAATAAATATTTTGGGCTGGGTTTTGAGATATACGATCTCGGGAATAATGAATTTGCACTGTCACACGGTGGATCCGATAACGGAACACGATGTCTTGTTTTTATTTTACCCAAAACCGGACAGGGACTTCTGATATTTACGAATTCAGATGAAGGCTACAAAGTTTATGAAAAATTGATTCCTCGGTACTTAGGAAAACAAGGAGAAAGGATTGTAGATATAGAGATGAAAAAGTAACAATGCAAAAAAATAACCGCACAAATATTTAGTATTTTGTGCGGTTTTTGTTAGTTAATATTTTTGAACATTAATTAGAAAGTCAAATTAATCCTTGCAAAAAGAAACCTTCCGTTCATTCCAAACTGCGATACATTTCTGGAATATACAAACTGATTTTGATTAGACAAGTCAATTGTTGTGGCTGTTGTCGGATAAGTGATGTTCCCATTAGCATCCACGCCTGATGGTCTTTTTGCATTTACAGGGCCATAATTCAGGTCCGGATAAACATCAAAAATATTATTAGCACCTACTGTTAGTCTTATAGCCTTAGTTAGTTTATAGCCAACAGAAAAATCTGTTACAATTCTTCCACCCCATACCGGATGTTCTGTCTCTACGGCTTGTCCGTTTATTACCTGAGCCTGGATAAGCCCATCGCCATTAACATCAACTGTATTTGGATCCGTTACTTTTCCAAAGTAGACATTTCGCATCAGAAAGCTCAGATTTCCCAAATCTAAAGTATTGTTAAGAGACATTTTCAGTCTGGGAATAGCTTCTTCCAGATAGATTTTGCTGGTTTCTGAGTAATACCTGTTGATTTGTCCGGCATTAATTAGTATATCCGATCCTTTAATATCTCCAACCCTGTTTGTTTTGGCAACCATCAGAGCAAAGTCCGAATTAAGTGTTGTTTTTGCACCTAACCTTGCTTTGTGTGAAATCACAGCTTCAATTCCCTTGGTTTGTGTATCAATTGCATTGGCAAAGAATGTTGCAGCATTGGCTCCTGCCTGTTCGAAAGCATTATAAAGTTTTTCTTGATTAGATCCTGGTGTGCCAGGTGCCGATGGTTTCGAAAACTGATCCGTAAGTACGACTCTGTCATTAATCCGGATATAATAACCATCCACTGTGAATGTAAGATTGGCTTGTGGAATTTTTGCCGTAAATCCAACAGAGAAACTTTTAGATTCTTCCTGCTTCAGAGAAGGGATTCCCAATATTTTAGCAGCTTCGGAATCATTAGAAAATGTTCCTACCTCATAAGGGACGCCTCCAACAAACTGAGTAGAAGTAGAGTTAAAATATATTTGCTGTAAAGATGGGGCACGGAATCCGGTAGAATGGGCTGCTCTGAAATTAATATTATCTGTTATTTTGTAGCGAGTTGCAATTTTGTAATTGAAAGTAGAACCGAAATCAGAATAATTTTCAAACCTCAATGCTGCACTTAATAACCATTTATCGGTAATATCCAGTTCGGTATCCACATAAGCTGCTACCGAACGTCTGCCTTTATTCAAAGCATTTTCCGGACGGAATCCCGGAAATACCTGTGCACCACCAGGCCTGCTGCTGCCATAGAAATCTGTTGGTTTTAAAGAAACATCAGTTTTAGGTGTTACCAAATTTCCATTGATGTCATAATTTGCCCATGAAGCTTCTTCGCCTTGTGTTATTTTAAAATTCTCAAAACGGGCTTCTGCTCCAAATGCAAGGTTGAAACCTTTCAGCCAATTGAATTTAGTGTCAAAATCAGCATTAATGGTATTCTGAGAAAAGCCTAATGATCCGGCCTTAAACTCTGTTTTATCCGAAAAAGACATTGTGGAATTTGTAGTGTTTTTAATCGTATAATCGAATGTATTTTGTCCGAATGTATTGCTTATATCGTAATTTACTTTTCCAATTTTTCCTTTAAAACCTGCTGCAAAAGAAATATCGGTAACAGCAGAAGCAATCTCCGGCAAGAAACCGTTAGGGAAAACAGATGTAAGAGTCCGGCTTTGGTTAGGTCTTCTGAAGAATCCGGCAGCATTTCCATCTCTGTAGGAATAACCGCCAAATGCATAACCTCTTATACCAGATGTAATATCAAATTCAGAATTTACAAACAACTGACCACTTTTTAGTTTGGATTGTCCAATTCTCATATTGAAATCATCCCTTGTCAGTCCTCTGTAGGTAAGCTCATTTTCAGTAACATCAAAGTTAAGTGCTGATTGTAGTGCTGAAATAGTTGTAGCCGATTGGATAGCCGATTGTTGTGCACCCGTAAAATAGCTGACATTTCCGGCATACTGATGTATATAATTTATTATACTTTGAGAG
Organism: Elizabethkingia sp. YR214; assembly: GCF_003058195.1. Classification (GTDB taxonomy): domain Bacteria; phylum Bacteroidota; class Bacteroidia; order Flavobacteriales; family Weeksellaceae; genus Elizabethkingia. The sequence goes on along the minus strand of NZ_QBUH01000006.1, from coordinate 142,110 downwards.
TTTGGTGTATTGTTGATATTTGAAAAAAGAGAATTAATATTAACTCCATTTTGTAAAGCTCTTTGTTCGATAGCATTGTAAGCATTGAAAATAGTTCCGGTAGCAGCTCTGGCTCTTCTTGTATCACCACGGCTCATTAATGATCCTGTAAAATTAATAAAGCCATTGGAGCCTATTTTGGTTCCATAATTCAGGTCTAACTGATACTTGTCGCCATCCCATCCCTTCTGGTGGTCATTAGATCCTTTGGAATTGAACGCGCCTGCTGTAATGGCTGCTGCCAGCTGATTGGTACTTTTTTTCATGACAACATTAATAACTCCGGCAATAGCATCGGAGCCGTATTGTGCCGAAGCTCCATCTCTTAGAACTTCGACTCTTTCAATTGCAAATGAAGGAATAGCATTAAGGTCGGTACCAACAGAACCTCTTCCGGGGGTACCATTGATATTAACCAACGATGAGGTATGCCGCCTTTTACCATTTAATAATACCAACACCTGATCTGGTCCCAGTCCTCTGAGCTGAGCAGGATCAATATGATCTGTTCCGTCGGCAACAGTTGAGGAATTTGAAGTGAAAGAAGGCGCCGCATAGTTCAGGATTTGAGTAAGATCAGTTTGTGGGCTCAGTACTGATTGCTGACCAATGTTAATAACATCAATAGGAACTGGTGTATCAGTCGCAACTCTGGCCTTGTTTCGGGAACCAATCGTGATTTTTACCTCTTCAATAGTCTTGCTTTTCAGAGTATCTTTTTCCTGTGCATAGATACATAGGTTTCCGGCGAGAAAGCATACGACCCCCAAGGCCATGCTTTTTTTGTGATTAGTGTTCATCTTAGTGTAGTTTTAGAAATAATTATGAGTATAAAAATATTAAAAAAATAACAAAAACAAACTTTAATTGATGTTTTATTAATAAAATTAACTTTTAATTATTTATAATTATGTTAAATAGAACGAATTGTTGTCGATTTATTTTATTTATTCCATAATATTTTTTGCCTGAAAGAATACAAATAGATAGTGGATAGGTTCAAAAAATAATACATCCTGAATATAAAATTTCTTAGTATTATTGTTGGAAAATAGAATAGATTACTCGGTTCTTAAATCAAATATAAGTATGAGTTTAGAAGAAATATTTCAGGATAAATCTATAAAAGCCAAAGCGAAGGTTTCTCAAATCGGGGGGTGGCTTATCGGTCAGGAATTACCTGTTGACGAATTACTGGTATTTGCAGATTCACAACCGGCAGCCAACAAAGCAACCTGTATAGAAGCAATAGAGTATGCAACAAAAAAATCTGATCTTATGACAGAAGATGCATTACTTAGTTATGTTACAAAAGCTTTAGACGAGGAAGAAGCTAGGATTAAATGGGAAAGTGCCAAAGTAATCGGGAATATTTCGAAACAACATGCAGACAAATTAGCCCCGGCAATTGCGGGGCTCTTAAAAAATGCTGAAGATAGAGGAACAGTTGTCCGATGGGCAACAGCCTATGCACTAGCCGAAATCCTGAAACTGAAAATGGATTACAATAAAACCTTACTTCCGAAAATCGAAAGACTCTGTGAAGAAGAGGAGGATAACGGAGTAAAGAAAAAATATATTGATGCGATAAAAAAAGTGAAGAAAAATTAAACTTTAAGATCCTTTTACCCCATTTTATCGTAACATTTTTTAGCTGTGTAAATGTTTATTGATTGTATTTTATTAGTACAACTGAAGGTTGATCAAAAGGTTCCATAACTGATTGTTCATGTATTGTGAATCCGCATTCTTCAAAAAACGGGACGAGTGGATCGCTTTGCAAGGTTTCTATCCAGTAAGCTTCATCAAAAGTCCGGGTTATCGAAACACATTTTTTCCATAATGCCTGCCTGGTTTCCGGATTGTTATATTCCGGTAAAATATAGAAGGATGAATAATTAATCACTCTTTTCCCTTCCAATACCTCCGGACGTTCGAAGGAGTTTCGGATAATGGTATAACCTGCAGGTTTGCTCTCTACAAATAAGACCAATAGCTGGGTGCTGAGGTCGTTGAGATCATTAATTACATTCCGGTGATTCAGTTTTTCTTTAATATAGAGGTCCAATTGGCCGGAATCTGTTACATCTTCATACTGTCCTCTAATTTGCGCATTCTGAAGGAAAAAAAGCTGACCAATTCCTTCTTCCGAGCCAATTGTAAATTTTACCTCTATGTCCATCTTGTCTTAATTTTGACGTAAAAGTAGAGGATCTTCTATTTCAGTACAAGGTACAGAATGGTGCAAAATAATCGGTACAGTTAACGGAATAGTGATTTGCCAATTTCTTTAATAGACTGAAGCCCGAGTGAGGTTATTCTTTGTGAAAAAATACTTCTGAAGTGATGATCGTAGGCATCTGTAAAAGAAAATGTTTTGCCGGGAGTGAAATGAAGGTTGTATTTTTCGCAGTATCTGTAAAATTCTTTCATATCAGTATCAGCAGGCAATCTGCTCCATATGCTGTACCCACCTTGCGGAATCGGAGTATAGGAACCCGGAAAATAACGGTTGAAAATATTTACCAGTGTCAAAGCCTGACGTTCCAACTGAAGGCGGAAAGATCGAAGGTGTTTGTCGTAACCGGACGAATTAAGAAGTTGGTTAATGACTTCCTGATTAAACGGAGAAACAGATCTGCCGAGTGAGAATTTTATACGCTCAGCTTTCGAGAAAAATTTACCGGCTGACATCCATCCCAGCCGAATACCCGGGGCTAGAGTTTTTGAAAATGAAGAGTATGTAATGACGGAACCTATAGTATCAAAATTTTTGATGCTGCCAGATCTGGAATTGCTAAAATACAAATCTCCATAGATATCGTTTTCTATAATCGGAATATTGTACCGGTCTGCAATACAAAGTATTTCTTTCTTATGATCATCAGACATCAGTATACCGGTAGGATTGTGGAAATTTGGCGTAAGTATAACCGCTTTTATATTATTCTTTTTGCAGGCGTTTTCCAGATATCCAATATCAAAACCATCCTTATAGCTCACCGGTATTTCTATTGCTTTTAGACGAAGTGATGCAATAACTTCCAGAACAGAAAATACACACGGACTTTCAACGGTAACAATATCTCCGGGATCTGTAGTAGCTGCCAATGCAATATACAACGCCTGAAGTGCTCCGTCTGTAATCAGTATTTCGTCGGGGTTTATTATGGCTCCATGTCGGGCAGATCGTCTGGACAAGGCATCTCTTAATTGCTCCGAACCATTTGCAGGGTAATAGCGTAGCAGAGCTGTGCCTTTCTCTTTTATAACCTTTTGCATGGTACGCAATAGTAATTTTTGTGGAACCATAAGATCCGAAGGTGCTGCAACATTCAGTGGCGTGAATTCAGAATACCGTCCTGTGCCGGAAGTAAGCAGAATGTTTTCCTTGAAAATGGGATCTCTGGGTACCGGATCCGGAATGGGATGAGGTTCGTTAATTGTTAGTGTATGGTTTGTTACAATATATCCTTGCCTTGGCAGGCTGGTGACAAGCCCTTTGAACACAAGATAGTCATATCCACTCTGGACAGAGCTGGTACTCAGATTATATTCCTGTTTTATATTCCTTACGGAAGGTAGATAGTCTCCCGGTTTTAATATTCCTTTATTGATATTCTTCTCAATAACAGATGTAAATATCCTATACTTATAATCCTTCATTCTGCAGGCAAAAAGCTCCTAAGTGTAAATTTAGTAAATATAAATCCGTTTTGTACCCGGGAATCGGAAAGATTGCAAATAAAAACAGCAGCACAGATATTACCGTGCTGCTGTTTTCTGGTATAATTTATTTTCTATTTTACTTTTTCCAGAAGATATAATTTAGCTCCTGAAAAAGCTAGTTTAGGCATCAGGTTTCCTTCCAGTACCATAGTTTTGTTATTGACATCAATAACCGAAATATAATTGTTGGAATTATATTCTATATAGTTCTCTTTTTCCTTAGTTATCGGATTTTTCCCAAATTCCATAGAATATTTTTGCCATTCTTCTTTGTCCGAACTACAGTGTACAGGCTTAAATTTAGATTTTCTGGCATTGAAAATAATCTGATCGAAGCTATCGTTTGTACATTCAGATGTAAAGTTGCTTTCCGGATTCTGGTCCTTTGTGAAATCTTCAAAAGAGCCACGGTATACACCTACAACTTTCCAGGTTCCGTCTATACGGTCTTCATCTATCTTTCCTTTTGCTTTGCTTACCGCCCAGCTGATTCCGTTTACGGTTCCTTTTACAGCCTTGTAGCTTACATTTACAGCTCCTTTTACCACTTTTGCTGCAGTAGATACTACACAGGAATTCAGTAGAAATGCAGCCGAAATTATAAATAAGATCTTTTTCATCTTGTTGAGTTTTTATTTCCGGTTACGAAGATAATGTTTTATAAAAAACTCAATGCAAATTATTGTTTCTTAAATGGATTAATGACTTGTGAATGTTTTTCACTTATAGGTGAAAATAATATTATGCTTAATAGCAGATTGCATTCATGTAATATGTAAATTAGAAACCTGCTTTAATTCTTTAGAAAATAATATAACCTTATGAAATTCAAATTAATAACTGCATTGTTTCTTGCGGTTTTTGCATCTGCACATCTTTATTCTCAGAATACATACGTGTTTTTTGGTTCGTTTAACTGGGGCAAAAGCACCGAAGGTATTTATGTATATCAGCTGAATACGAATAACGGAAAATTATCTAAGGTTACAAGCGTACGAAATATTCTGAATCCGTCCTATTTAACTTTATCACCGGACGGAAAATATGTTTTTGCCTGTACTGAAAGCAAAACCAAAGATGGAGGAAGTGTAAGTAGTTTTGAATTTAGCCCTGAGAAAAAAACACTTACTTATATCAATAGTCAGAAAAGCGGCGGAGAAAACCCTGTATATATAACAGTTCACAAAAATGGAAAATGGTTGATTAATGGCAACTATACAGAAGGAAGTGCTTCTGTATATCCGGTTTCAGAAAATGGAATGATACAGCCTTATGTTCAGAATTTTCAATTTTCTAAAGGCAGTATAAATTCCGGAAGACAGGACCGTGCTCATATTCATTCAACTGTATTTTCACCAGATTATAATTATGTTTTTATGCCCGATTTAGGTGCGGATAAAATAAGAGCATACCAATTCGATCAGGATAAAAAAGAGCCATTAACAGAACTTCCTTCTACGAAGGCTGTTTTAGGAAGCGGACCACGACATTTTACATTTCACCCAAATGGTAAATTTGCTTATTGTATTGAAGAAATGGGTGGCGCTGTAAGTGCATATTCTTATGAAAATGGTAAACTAAACGATTTGCAGAGAATTAATACCCATTCGGATCAGTATAAAGATGGTTTTGAAAGCTCCGATATTCATATTTCCCCGGATGGTCTTTATCTGTACGCATCGAATCGTGGTAAAGAAAATAATATTGCTATCTTCTCCATTCAGGCAGATGGTACACTGAAAACTGTAGGCTATCAGTCAACCGGAGGAAAACATCCCAGAGTATTTACAATCGATCCTACCGGAAAGTTTTTAATTGCTGCAAATACAGGAAGCGGAAGGGCTGTTGTATTCAAACGAAATCCTGAAACAGGATTGTTGAAAAAAACAGGAAAAGCAAAAATAGAAAATGTTTCAACAGTACAGGTAAGGGAGTATTAGATTTTGAATATGCTTACAAACCTTGTCAAGGTTCATATTTAATGCTAAACTAATCTTGACAAGGTTAAATCGATAAACTTTTTCACTATTGTTTTCCTAGTAATTCAAGTGGAGTATTTTATTATTTCGGTTCGAGATGTCCAAATCATTTCTTGCCATAAGACAAGATCAAAGAATTAGGTTCCTTACTAATTTTACTTTACCAGATAAAGTGATGGTAAATTATGTAAAGTATAAACCTAAAATCTCACACGATATGGACAACAAGAGTTACACCACAGAATTTTCTGTCAGCCAGACACCCAGCGAATGCTTTAATGCTATAAAAAACTTTAGAGGCTGGTGGTCTGAAGAAATAGAAGGTGCTACTGATAGACTGGATGAAACATTTTTATATCACTATAAAGACGTTCATCTTTCGAAACTCAGACTGAGTGAAGTAATTCCGGACAAAAAGCTGGTTTATGATGTTTTAGACAATCAGTTCAGTTTTACAGAAAACAAAAATGAATGGCGGGGTACAAAATTGGTTTTTGAAATTTCCGGGGATAAGGGTAAAACAACTGTAAAGTTTACTCATGATGGGCTTGTACCGGAAGAGGAATGTTATAATGTTTGTACCGATGCCTGGGGGAATTATATAAACAATAGTCTGCATCATCTTATTTCTACTGGAAAGGGAGAGCCTAATCCGAAAGAAGCAGACGGATTCAATGCAGAGATTGTAAAGAAATGGAAACTTACATAAAGTTGATTAATCACAAATAAACAAATGATTAGATCAATTAGCCAGGCTAAGGCACAGGAAAATCAATGATTTTCAAAATTTAATATACTTTGATAAATTGAATGACACTCAGTATAATATTGCGAAGCAAAAACATAAGAATATAAAAATACTTATGCCTTGGTGCTAATAAACATCACTAAGCGTTTTATCATAAGTTTCCAGTATCCATAAGTTAAGAAAATTCAGAATTTATGTCTTAATCAATTTAATAGCTTAATGGCAAAAAAATCTTCACACGAGTTGCTGTGTAATTACTTTAGTAATCTATGTAATCCTTTTATGGATAGAAGCCTATATGTCTATGTGGTTTGCTATAAAAATAAGTTGCTTACACCTTATTTCCCCCAATACCGCTAAATTTATTGCCTAATTTGTCTTTATAAAAATCACCTTCTTTCTTAAAGCTTGGTGCGTCTACACCCTTTAGTATTTGGTTTTTATAATAGGCGTTCTTTGCATCTTTTCCGAAATAATCACCCATGATGACAAATGTCTTGGTATCGGCATCGGGAATGACCTCCTCGTCATAATAAACATTGTTCTTGTCTTTTGAATAAAAGTCGTTTCCATAGGCAGACTTTTCTTTATCGATCGGAAATAATTGAAACGAAACGGCATCAACCTGATCATATTTGAAATTTTTACCCGAGGATAGTATGGTTTTGTTGTTTATACTAATAATACTTGGATTAATGACTCTGATGTTATCCAGGGTATTAAATGTCTTCGTTACGGCAGTTGAATCTTTTCCAAAAGGTGGGTAATAGATGGTGTTTCCTGCTTTTATGTAATATTTGCTGATCAACTCTATATTTCCTGTATTAGGCAGTACTGACCTGAAGTATCTGGTATCATATAAGACATAAACCGAATCTTTATCCTTATGAAAATAGTCATTGACGAATGCAAAAGTTTTCCGGTCTGCAGCCACCATAGTACCAGCATAAAAGTAATGGTCTTTGTCCCGTGCCCATTCCTTACGGTTGTTTAGAAGTTCATACGTTTTAGGATCTGCTCCTGTAATTGAATAAATATTCCCGTGAAAATTATAAAATACATGAAAGCGATCTTTCATGATGTTGTTTTTTATATGAAAAGAAGGGATATCTACCTCCAGATCCTGAGCCTTTTCACGGTAGTATACAAAATCTTTATCTTTGGCTAAATCTTCTTCCAGAACCTGAAACGATTTTGTATCAGCGTTCATCTGTAATACTCCTGCACCAAACCAACTACCACCCGGACAATAGACTATTTTTTCTTTGGAATCAATAAAGTAAGAATGCGATTTTTTTTGATCAACCAGTTTACCTGTATCCTTGCAAGAGATGCAGAAACTAAGTAAAATACAAGCCAAAAAAAGAGTATATTTTTTCATTCGTATAGTATTTGTAAAACAACAGGATAACTAATTATCAGCATTATCCGATATGTCTAGTATATAAAAATATCTATTCCATCTTTTTCGAGATTATAAATCAAACTGAAATGGTTTTTAATCTCCAATAGCGGGAAATAACTAGGAGACAGGATATTAATTTTGGATTCTCTTTCCTGTCAGTGTGCTAAATTTATTATCAGATTTGTCTTTATAAAAATCGCCTTCTTTCTTAAAGCTTCGTGCATCTACACCTTTTAGTAATTGATTTTTATAATAGGCGTTTTTTGCATCTTTCCCGAAATTATTATCCATGAGTTTAAATGATTTCACGTCGGCCTCCGGAATTATTTCCTCATTATAATATACATTGTTTTTGTCTTTTGAATACGGACTGCCAGTATATACACTATCTTTATCATCAGTGGGGAATAACTGGAAGGAGCCGGCATCAACATTATCATATTTAAACTTTTTGCCTCTGGATAATATCGTGTTATTGTTTACACCAATAATATCCTGATCAATAATTCTGATCTTGTCGATTTTATCAAATGAATTCGTCGCAACTTCTGAGCCTTGTTGAAATGGCGGAAAGTATATTGTGTTTCCAATTCTTATGTATTGCTTGTTTATAGTTTCAATATTTCCGGGATTGGATCGAATAGACTTAAATTGTCCGATATTAGGTGAAACATAGACAGAGTCTTTGTCTTTCAGGAAATAATCATTGACGAATGCAAAAGTATTTCGGTCCGCATTTATCATGCGATCAGAGTAGAAGTAATGATCCTTATCCCGGGCCCAGTTTATGCGGTCTTTTACCAGTTCATATGTTTTGGGATCTGCACCTTTAATGATGTTAAAGCCTAAAACCTGGTCAATATAATAAACGTGAAGACCATCTTTTGGGATCTGATTCTCGACATAAAAAGAATTTCTGTCAACCAGTTTTTGTGCCATACTGCGATAGTATACAGAGTCTTTATCCTTGGCTATATCTTCTGCCAAAACCTGAAAAGATTTTGCATCAGCATTCATCGGTAATACGCCCAGACTAAACCAGTTACCATTCTGGCAATAAGCGATTTTCCCTTTGGAATCGATAAAATAAGAACCTGATTTTTGTTTGTCAACCGGTTTGCCAATATTCTTGCAGGAGATGCAAAAGCTTAGTAAAGCACACGCCAGAAAGAAGGTGTATTTTTTCATTCGTATAGTATTTGTGAGACAACAGAATAACTAATATACGCATTATCCTGTATGTGTAGTTATCCTGTAATCAGTTTTGTACTTTTGCACAGAATTAAATCGCTGTTGATCTAATTCAAAAAAATATGAGTAATAAGAGTTCTGATAACGATCAGGTTGGGGTAGTTACTACGTTTTCTAAATTGGTAAATACCGATTTTCAGGGGAATACAAATGCGCTTTGCTGGCACAGAAGTTTAGAAGGTGATTTTAAAGAAATTGTAGCTCAGCTGCAGTTAGAGGAAAACATTACAGAGATTTCTCCCGAAGATCTTTTATCACTTCAGTTATCGGAACAGGGGAGTGCCGCCAGAGATATTATACTAAATGATTTGCAGTTATTAACCGATTTCGGAGCATCACCTTCTCTTAACTTGCTGAAATGTTATGAACGTGACGATGAGTTCGATTTTATTTCGACCGATGTCTATTCCTGGCATGTTGACCGTTCTCCTGTTGGTACAGATACTTTTCTATGCATTTACCATGGTGCTGCAAGCGATATTATTCCTAATGATGAGGTGGTGCAAAAAATACTGATTCCTGAAGTCCGGGAAAAGCTGAAAGAATTGCATGATGGTCTGGAATCGGAATTTGAAGATTTTTTAAAGGAAAATTATTTTGACTTGCATTACCAGTCTAAAACAGATGCTAAACCTGTCAATTTGGGATTGGGACATCTTTGGCGCTTAGCAGTAGATCATCCGGAACAAAAAGTTTTGCCATGCGTGCATCGTGCTCCTGTTGAACATAATGGGGAATATCGATTGCTGTTGATTTGCTGATAACTTATGGAATAATATCAAAATAATTGTTTTTGATAAATAAAATAAACTGTAAATTTTATTTTACAGTAAAATATTTGTGTATTTGATTTTTTTGAATAACTTAGCAAAGCAGATGAAAATAAAATTCATCAATCGCTTGTAATAATATGATAATAGCAGTCTGTTATTATCATATAGATCTGAATCTTTCAAATAAATTCAGAATGCCCGATTTCAGGGATTTTATGGCAAATTATTCAATATTAAAAATCCAAAAACATGAAAAAATTATTTAATTTAAAAGGCACAAACACTAAAGTACTAACCAGAAAACAACTGAGAAGTGTAGTAGGTAGTGGAATACCTATAGCGATGCTTATGTGTAAAAGCTCAGTGGAAGGAGAAGCTCCCACTTTAATATCTTTTCAGGGATGTGACGATGCAGGTCAATTAAAAGACCGTAGTGGTATTTTTTGTAAAAAAGGGGATTCAATGTACATTAAAACATGCTAAGGTTTGCTCTTTTCTTTTGTGCTTTTATAACATTATCAGGACAAAATGCCCGTTTCGTTTATAAACATTCCTATTTAAAAGATTCGCTAAAGCCGGAAACAAAAATGGAAGATGTTACTTTCCTGGATGTTTCGCCAAAAGGATCTTTCTATTACAAATACGAAGAATATAAGCGTGATTCCGTGCTGCAAAAATTCAGAAAAAATAATATGTTTATTTCTCCCAAAACATATTATAATACTTTTATTGAAAAGAAATATACGAGCCCGACAACCAATATGTATACAGAATTATTAGATACATATTATAAGATAAAAGAGGAAAGACCTCTGAAATGGGAGGTGCTTCAGGAGAAATCGGTTTATGAGGGCTACAATGTTCAAAAAGCTTCAGCTGTTTTTGCAGGACGCAAATGGACAGCATGGTTTACAAATGAGATACCGATTTCAGACGGACCTTATAAGTTTTCCGGATTGCCGGGATTGATTCTGAAAAACTCTGATGACAAACAGCAACATAAAATGGAGTTGGTAAAGACTTCTAATGTCTTTATTATGTTTGAAAAGCCAGAACCTCAGTATATAGAAATAACGGCTAAGAAGTATAATAAATTATATCAGGATAATGTAAAAGATCCCTTAGCATGGCTTAGAGAAAGGGGAACAGATCCTGATAGAATTAATAAGGTGATTGTAAATGGTCAGGAAGTCAATGCAAAGGAATTTTTAAAAAGTGGTAAAATGAGTTTTCAAAAAGAAGAAAATCCCATTGAGCTGATGAAGGAGTAGGTGTTGATCAATTAATAGTCTTTTAAATAAGAAAAGAAACTATTAATTGATCTCTACAAATCATACTTCTTGATATCTTCACCACAGCAAATTTTGCTTTCGCTCGGCTTTCTGTTTTGACTACATTTCCTTTAAATTCACTTCTTTTTTATCACCATCTTTATCAATAGTGATGCGTTTTTCGATATTGGCTTTATCGGTGTAAGATGATCTGCCCGTACCATAATTGGTTGTGGAACCGGCATAACCCCAATAATTGTAATAGTTTGTATAACCGGACACATACGAATAATTGTACGAATTGGTAAAATCGAAGCTGGTCATAATGATATAGTTGCCAGGCATTAGATCTGCAAACTCAAAGTGACCCTCATCGTCATAAGTTCTGGTTCGTTTCACGGCATGGCCAAAATCGGGATCCAATGGTACTTCAGCAACCTTCTTTTGTTTCCGGATTTTTTTATTGACTTCCAGCCATTCATCATAATAAGCTGAATTTGGGAAAAGTAGAATCTCAGTCCCTTTTGGTGCATATTGTTTTCTTGCCGTGTTCACCAGGCCCCCTAATTTTTTGCCGGAACTTGACCTTGCAAAGGCGGTGCCGATAATGACGCTGTTACCATTGGAGATCTGTCGAATGGCTTGCTCTTTGTTGAATTTATTTTTGATGGGTTGATAGTCCAGTTCCTCGTTGACGGTAATCTCCCACATACCCTTGCTCATGGACATTTCACGCTGCCAAAGTCTTCGGTCCTTTTTGTCGACCACAAAGTTGTAGATAGCATTGGTGCTTTCTTCCAGTAAGGTGACCAGCCAGGTGGCATGTTTACCTGTTTTTGGAGAATTGTAACTATAGCTTTTTACTTCCTTAATGGTATAGTATTCCACATGTACATTGGATCCATCATTATAATAGAATTGTGGAATACGGGCTTTATAACCAACATCCAAAGGGAGTGTTCCGATCATCAGATCCGTCCAATTGAAGTCAATAAATGCTTCGGTAGGACGAAAATTCACCTTTTTATCTTTTTTGGTTTCTTTGGAATAATAATTACCTGTGATGGTCTCACCAAAGTTGAGGTTTAGTTTTGTTTTCTTTTCGTCACCGGTATAGCTGATGGATTTTAGTGTCTGAAAATCCACAACACTTGTCCGGGCATTGACCCTGGAATTATCTTTGGGTGTGAAGGAATTTTTTAAGATCAGCTGATTGCCCGTTGAGGTGACATCATAGATCAATGATCCTTGTTTGTCCCAATTATTATCCTTGACATAATATACAGTATAAAGTGATTTTTCGGGTTTTATGTACTTTGTATTAATGTCCGGACTGCCGGGCGCAACCATTTTTTGGCCCCATGCAGCGAAAGGGAGCAAACTGATCCCTAAAAGGATTGGGTATAATTTCATATTCAGTGCAATAGTGTTATTACGGAACTAAAGAGGTTTCCTGTTCGATTCCACAGCCGAAGATAAAAAAATATTAGGACAATGAAAATTTTGCCATATCAATAATTTTTTGCTGAGTATTCATTAATTTTTGAATTATTAAAAGTTGGCTAGATATACATTTTCATGTATAGCAGATGGTAAAGAGTATAAAAATATTTATGGTTAGAATTCTAACATCCTGTGGTTTATGTAATATTTTATCTGTTTTAAAAAGAATCGGATCAAAAATTTCCTTATATTTAATTTTTTCCATTAAAATACATTATCATTTGTTTCATGCTTATTGGCTTATAAATTGATGATAAGAATCTCATTGAATTTTTGATTATTAATGAACAAGTCGATTATAGTTTTAATTTTCTTTTTATGTGGTTTTTTCTCTTTAAAAGCACAGGAAAAAAAAGATTCGCTTTATTATAAAATAGAAGAATTTTCGGATCAGAGAAAAGTTACCAAATTCTTCCATCGTCTCATATTCCGAAGGGAGGCAGATTCTACTTCCGTGAAGTCACGGACAGAAAAGCTGTCTCAGGAAACCTATAACAAAAAATATATCAGAAATATACTAATAGAAACCATAGATCCTTTTGGATATGGCTCAAAAGACAATAAAGAAAAATTGAAATGGTATGATTGGCTGACACATCATCTTCACTCCACAACAAGAAATTCTACAGTTGATGATTATTTACTTTTTAAAGAAGGCGAAGAATACAATGCTCAGAAGCTCTACGAATCCGAACGTTTGCTGAGAAGGATGTCTTTCATCAACAGGGTTAATATCAGTGTTTCTGATAGTGATTCCGGTAAAGATTCTATTGATGTAGTTGTTAAGGTTCTTGATTCTTGGAGCCTGAAGCCAAGAATAAGCTATTCCGGCAGTAAAATTGGGTTGGGTGTGACGGAGGAAAATGTGTTGGGATTGGGGCATACATTTGACTTCCTTTATAGAAATGATTCCAAAGAAAGACAGAATTATGTTTTAGGAAGCTATACCGCATACAATCTTTTCGGTTCTTATATCAATGCCCAGATTCTGGGCGAACGTGATTTTTCGAGAAATGAAAGAATCAATTTCAATATCAGAAGAGATTTCTTTTCACCTCTTACAAAATGGGCAGGAGGTTTTAGCTTCGACTATTTTATGAGGAATGTTTTACTTCCCATAGAAACGGATACTACTTATCCGGAGGTTCAGATCAAAGCTTACAGCCAGGATATGTGGGGAGGGTATCAAATTCCTGTTTCATCAGATAAAAGTGAAAAAGTATCGAGTAATATTGCGGTGACAGGAAGGTTTCAGAATTACCAATACAAAGACAGTCCCGAAATTGATAAATACAAATATTTTAATTCTTACAGCAGTTTTCTGATGTCTGTAGGATTTATCCGTAGAAATTTCTCGGTGCAGCGGAATATTTTCCAATATGACCTGCCGGAGGATATTGCCTATGGTAATTCAGTGAATTTTACTGCCGGCGCCTTATCGCGAAGTAATGATGTTAAACCTTATGTGGGTATTTCTGCATCTTATGGAAGTTTTACAAAGCTTGGGTATTTCACTCTGAAAGCACAGTTTGGAAGATTTTTTAATGAGAATAGCCGAAACCGCGAGTCTTTCCGTTTGGATGGTACTTATTTTACTAACCTTACAGACTGGAGATTTGCCAAAGTAAGGCATTTCTTTTCTCCAACTTTAGCATTGGGAAATCCACAGCACAATTATTCTTACATTGACAGGATTAATCTTTCATCTCCGGATGAATTTCCTGTGTACAGCTCAGATTATATCGGAACCAAAAAACTGGTTTTAAGATATCAGCTTCAGCTATTTATTGATAAGACATGGAAGAATTTCCATTTCAGCCCTTATCTGACGGTGGCAGCCGGATGGCTGGGTATGCCTGATGATAAATTGCTGAGTACAAAAACAAATACTAAGATAGGAATCGGAGTTTTGATTAATAATCCTTTTCTGGTTTTCAACAGGATTCAGATTTCGTTTACCTATTATCCCCGTGTTCCTTTTGATAATAATTCGGTCTTTGATTTTAACAGTAACCGGAATAATCTTTTACCAATGAACAGTTTTGCCACAGAAATTCCGCATTTTGTGAATTTTGGAAACTGATCATAAAATAGAGTAGCATGTAAAGAATGTTGATAGAAAATATTGGCTTTTTTATTTTATTGTTGGAAGTTATTTCCCAATACAGAAAGTAGTTAACATCCTGTTTATAGGTGTTTATAAATAATTAGTATACTATTTAGTAAACTAATATTTGTTATTTATATGGATATACTATAAAAGAAAAACCCCGAGGTTAGTCGGGGTTTTATATTGATAAAAACTTAATTATAAATCTGGGGTTAACATAAAAGATCTAGGTTTTGTTAATTTTTTGGTCTTTAAATCATAATAAACCCAAAGTGTTCTTTCATCTCCAAATACTCTGTATTCTTTTTTCGCCTTCTGCTCTTCTGATACAATAGATTTAGGAATTAAATAAACAGCAACACCTTTAAGCTTAACTCCTCCATGTGTACTATATAATCTATAATAATCTGAATAATTATTTTTAGTTTTGTTCAAATTTCCCTCAAACTCTTTAATAATTGAAAGATATTTTTTCTCTCCTAGCATTCTGAAATCACCATTATCAGCCATGCCTTCTTGCTTACATACGTTCAACTCTCTATATGTAGGTAATTTTTGAGCTTTAATATTCCAACCAAATAAAAGTATAAGTATTAATATTAATTTCCGCATGAGACTTTCTTTATGTTATCACTAATTGCCGGGAGCAACCATTTTTTTGCCCCATGCAACGAAAGGGAGCAAACTGATCCCTAAAAGGATTGAGTATAATTTCATATTCAATGCAATAGTGTTAATGTGGAACAGAAAGGCATTTCCTGTTTGGTTCCATAGTCGAAGATAAAAAAATATTAGGACAATGAAAATTTCATCGTGTGATTGGGGTTTTAATATTAAATATTAGTAGATATAGGAGTCAAAAATTGTTTTAAAAATATCCAATAAGACCTTAGGCTTGCAGGAACCTAAAGATTCATATCTTGTATTTATTAGTGTTATTGCCGGTATGTTTTGTATAATAAGCTAGTTATTACTTGGCTTCAAGACCCTTTTGTAACAAATTAACCAATTTTTCTAAAATTTCAGGATCATCTTTTATACTATCCAAATATTCTTTTAATTGTTTTGAGCCTTTATCAATTTTTGAACCAATTATATGTTGAACTTGAGAAGCTTGTTCTTTTTGAGAAACAGTTGGTTTAAACTCTGTACGAATAAATAATTCGTCTTTTTGAGACATAAAGGGTTCATATAATTTGTTAAATCCCCTACCAATGGCACCCTGAAATGCAAAAATATTTGGAATATTTGTGCCATTATTTAGAATTTGGTCATTTGAAATACCTGGATATACGTCTATATAGAAGATATTTCTTACTCCTAATTGATATGCTTTTTTAGCACACAACTCACATGTACTTGCAGTAGTGAACAGATTTCCTCCAAGCAGTGGCTGACCTCCATATTTTGAAATTTGAAGCATTGCATTTTCTTCTGCGTGTAATGATCTTGTATGTACTTGATTTTCTTTTGCTTCATAGGCATTGTGATGTGATTTAAAGCAGAAAGAGCAGGAACGTCCTTTTAAATTATTATCTAAGTTTGATGATATTTTTTTAATATCATCAAGCATTTTATCATGAAAACTTTTTCCATCTTTATAATGATGATTTGAATCCCCAAGCTCAAACTTTGTATAACCATTGTCTTTTGTAGAAGAAGAAGAACTGTAATCTCTTATATCTCTACTAGAGCATGGAGTTTGGCCATTAGCAACTTCATTCCATCCAATACCTTTGACTGAAAAGTTTTTGTCAGTTACTACAGCACCTACCTGTCTTGAGATACATCCTGAATTTAGTTTAGCATTATAAGCAATTTGCATTATTCTTTCTGGATAAGTTGGCGTAATTAAACCTGGAAGTTTAATTAATGCAGTTAATTTTAGCACCTGTAATAATAAAGGCTGGTAAACATAATATTGGTTAGTTTTTTCTAACTCTTTCTCATTATAGAGTAATTTGTTTCCTTCTTTTTTAAAGTTATCATAAAATTTTATTTTAGAATATTTGTCATCATACCATATATGATAATCAGATTTTTGCAAACAGTTTTCTATATCAAAACCTTCAAATTCTCCTTTTTTAAATTCAGAAACAGAATATTCAGTTTGGTCTAATTTTTTTATTAGATCAAGATTGTCTTTTCTAGTCGTATATTTATTTGATATTTTACTTATTTTTCTTTCAATAGATTTATAGCGAGAGTCATCTTCACGATTAAGAGATATCATATAAAATCCGGAATACTTTTCCCTGAAATAAAGCATTTCATAAGAATTTTTTAAACGATCAATAATGATATGTGCTTTACCATCATTATTGTTTCTATGGCATTTTATAATTGCATTAATTACTTCAGCAATAATATATATATCTTTTAGTCTATCTTGTGGATTTTCACTCTCACTTAAATTTAATGTTCCATATTTTCTTAAATGATAAGAAGTTAAATGAATTAATTTATGCCTTAGATAAATGCTGAAAGAATCTAATTTATTAAAAAATAGCTCTGTAAATTTTTGATATTCATCTGAGAAGAATATATTATTATTTTTTAAAACTGAACTTAATTCATTTTCCTTTTTGAATACCTTTTTTAATTGTTTTGTATCAAATTTGGCTAAATTAGAAGAAATAGAATTTTTAAAATTTCCTTTAATGAAACCTTTACTGCCTTTTGCAATTCCTTGATTAGAGCCAAATCTAAGATTTGAATCTGATTTTATTGTTCCCAATTCAATAATCCAATTTGAAATATTTGTGGCAAACTTATTTATATCTTCAGCGTAACAATGTTTAAGAATAAATAAAAGGACAACATCTTTATATTCTATTACTTTAAATTCCTTCCAGTTTTTTTCGTAATTATAAAAATCATTAATTCTTCTATATTTTATAGCTTCACTATTGCTGATTATTTTATATTTATCAGAGAATTCATTTAAAAATTTTTTATTCTGATTGGATAATTGATCAGTTGCTAGAATTTCGACTAATTTATCTGCGCCGGCTTGCATTTTTCCGGTTAGACCTAGAATGATAAAATTTTCTCTTAGTTCATAAAATTTTTCTAAACTCATTGTTTTAATTTTTATTAGTTTCCCCCAATTTAAATCCTAGACCTCCAAAGACTTTAACTGAATACCTTCAGCCGTTTTCCATTCCAAAGGTCCGCTTGCTGATCGCGCAAGCGTTGCTGATGCGGCACGAGATGGCGAGGTAAATACATAATCTTTGGTCAGTTTATAAAAATCATTCTCAATTTTTAAGGTTCCATCATTCAGCATTTTTTGCCTTTCAAGGCGAATACCGTCAGCTAAAGAAGGTTGCTCCGGAATTATAAATAAAGAGTCTTTATAAACAATAAAACCTTCTGTAGACGGACTGCCCTTGCTTTCTGCTCCGGCTCCGTTCCGACAATAGAATATTTGATTTTGTACTTCATTGTCTTCCACCGTTTCTTCCAATGCTTCAAATAATTTATGTCCTAAAGTGGCTGTAAGGACTTTTGCATGAGAAAGAAATTCTTCCAACTCAGCTTGCTCAGCTTCGGATAATTCAGAACGGGTAGGGGTATTCTGATTGATAGAATATCTCCCTGCATTTAATGCCAATGCGTGCAAACGGTTTTCAAGATATTTTACACTGGCTTTATTCAGGTATTTGTCTTTACTACCGAAAAAGATAACCTCATTCCAAAAATCTTTATCTGCGATTTGTTGATATAAGCGATTAGCAATTACTTCTGCTTCACCAATATAGGCAGCATCTTCATTATTTTCTCCTTTACCTATGAGAATATATACACCCGGCTTTTGAAACTCAGGTCGATTACTGTATTCTCTGATTTTTATACGAGGTACTTTTACACCTATTCCCGTCCAGTTGCTGAGTTCTGCAGTTGTAAGGCCGTTAGCAGTTCCGTCTACTAAAAATAATCGTATGGTTTTTCCGAAGGTGCTCATATATAGTTAAATGCTACAAGTTAATTTTTGAATAGTCTAACTGTAAATATAACCAAAATCACCACTCCGCCCAATACGGTAAACCGTAAAAGCCATTTTAATGAAAAAAATATAGATTTAATTGTTGGGTTTTAGGGCGTGTTTTTGTAGATATTTTTTTATATTTAACCTCATTATAAAAGGTACTTGCCATGGAACACAAAATACATCAGGGTCGTAATGTGAAACGCTTTAGAGAAATGCTGGGCATAAAGCAGGAGGCTTTGGCTTTTGATATTGGTGGCGACTGGAACCAGAAGAAAGTTTCTCTCCTGGAACAGAAAGAAGTGATTGAAGACTCTCTTTTACAACAAATAGCCGAAGTCCTGAAAATTCCTGTGGAAGCCATCCAAAATTTTGATGAAGAACAAGCGGTGAATATTATTTCGAATACTTTTGACAATGGTGCTTTTTTGAATATGGGACATACACCAACTTTCAATATAAATCCAATTGAAGAAATAAAGAAGTTACATGAAGAAAAGATGGAACTTTATGAACGTATGCTAAAGGAAAAAGATGAAATAATGGCTAGGCTGGAAAAGCTGATTGATAAGAAATAAACGTATAATAATATAAATATAAAAAAGCTCAACAGTAATGTTGAGCTTTTTTGTATTCATCATATTTCGAAAAGAAATCTTATAACGGCGGTAAACCTAATTCTTTCAAAAATGCATTATGTTTTTCTGTAGCTTCTTCTATCTTTTTGTTGATGTCGGTCAGGTTTTCATGCACTTCTTTCAGGTCAATCTTTTCTTCGGCTACGGCAGTACTTACATATCTTGAGATATTCAGGTTGTAGTCGTTCTTTTCAATTTCACTCATAGAAACCTTTCTTGAATAACGATCCTCATCCAGACGGTTTTTATACGTATTTACGATTTTCTCTATGTCTTCTTCACGCAAGTGGTTTTGTCTTTTGCCTTTTTCGAAGTTTTCATCTGCACTGGCATTAATGAAAAGTACATCATCGTGTTTTTTACATTTTTTCAGTATCAGAATGCAAACAGGTATCCCAGTAGAGAAGAACAGACTGGAGGGCAAACCAATTACAGTATCTATATTATTTTCTGTTAATAGTTTTGTGCGTATTCTTTGCTCTGCTCCACCACGGAATAAAACACCATGTGGCAGGATAATAGCCATTGTGCCTTCCTGACTCAGGAAATGAAAACCATGCAGGAGAAATGCAAAATCGGCTGCAGACTTTGGAGCAACACCATAATTTTTGAATCGGAAATCGTCTGATGTCGTATCAGTAGGTTCCCAGCTCAGGCTAAATGGCGGATTGGCTACGATGGCATCAAATTCCATTTTTTTTGCCGGATTCATTTCATTCAACATGTCCCAGTCATTGACTAAGGTGTCACCATGATGAATCTGGAATTCGGTATCCTTTACACCATGCAAAAGCATGTTCATCCGGGCAAGGTTGTAGGTAGTGATGTTTTTTTCCTGCCCGTATATTTTGCCTATTTGTCCTTTATTCTGATCATATAATTGTTTTTTTACGTTGAGCAATAAGGAGCCTGAACCACAGGCAAAGTCAAGAATTTTATCCAGTTTGTTTTTAGGTCCTGTTTTAGGATCCTGACTGTCCAGAATTACGATTTTTGAAAGGATTTCCGAAATTGGTTGCGGAGTATAAAATTCACCCGCTTTTTTACCGGATCCTGCTGCAAATTGACCTATCAGATACTCGTAAGCATCTCCTAAAATATCGGTCTTAGTCGAGAATTTGGCAATCCCTTCCGATATTTTTGTGATGATAGTGCATAGCTTTTTATTTCTTTCGGTATCGTTTTTTCCTAATTTTTCAGAGTTTAGATTAATTTCAGAAAATAATCCTTGAAAATTTCCTTCAAAAGACTCGTTCTCAATAAATTTGAATCCTTTTCCTAGTATTTTAATCAATTCTCCATTATGCGTTCTTGCCATTTCGGCAATATTGCTCCATAAATAGTCGGGCTCTATTACATAATGCACTTTGCGGCGCATTTGTTTTTCGAATTCGCTAACGTCATCCGGATTATTTTTGTACCATACAGATAAAGCCGTGCGGTGGTCGTCTTTCGGCAATTGCGGGTAGTCTGGTCCTAATTCTTTTTTTGCAGAGGCTTCGTAGTTATCTGATAGATAACGCAGGAAAAGGAATGAAAGCATATAATCACGAAAATCATCCGCATTCATCGCTCCTCGTAACTGGTCTGCTATTTCCCAAAGGGTTTTCCCTAACTTTTGTTGTTCATCTCTTGTCATTATTCTTGACTTGCGTTTGTAGGTTGTTCAATGAGCAATTCCGGTAAATCAAATTTGT
The DNA here is from genome assembly GCF_003058195.1 of Elizabethkingia sp. YR214. Taxonomy (GTDB): domain Bacteria; phylum Bacteroidota; class Bacteroidia; order Flavobacteriales; family Weeksellaceae; genus Elizabethkingia. The sequence goes on along the minus strand of NZ_QBUH01000006.1, from coordinate 120,976 downwards.
ATTTATCCAGAAAAGCGTCTAAAATTCTTATAAATAATTCTTTGTTGTCTTTCCCCATTTCTACAGGCTCGTAGATAGAGTATTTGCCATGGCTTAGCAGGTTCAATGCTCTGCCATATAGAACGTCGTCCTCAACTCCGTATATGCATTTTGAAAAATCATCGAAACCGAAAAAGGTAGCTGTTTTTTCCAAAATACTACGGAGCATATTGAAATGGTAAGTGTTTATGGCTTCCGAATCTCTTACCGTTTTAAGCTCGCTTAAAATGGCCACGTGATGGAAGAATGGTGTGTCATCTGTTGGTCTTAATGTGTGCCCATCCAAACCATTTTTGTGCAGGAAATAACGCTTGCATTTTAATTGTTTCAGCTCATTACACATCACGTTGAAAAATAGAGCGTGGTGTGATGAGATTACAGTTCTTATGCGGTCTTTCCCTTTTTTTAGTAACTGTGCCAGATCGCTTGCCACGGCAATGGCATTATTGTCGTCCAAGGAGGAGATGGGATCGTCTATATAAACATATTTTACCCATTCATAGGCTTCGGCATTTTCAACAACCAGTTCGCAGATGGATAGAAAAATACACCAGATAAATATGTTTTCTTCTCCTCTTGAAATTTTTATATGGTCTTGTACTATTGTTTCGGGTGTGCCCGAACCTGCTCGATACGCCGGGTTTTTGATTGTTTTACTGAAAATGACTTTATAATCGTCATAGTCTATTCTGAAATCAAATTCGGCATACCGTTCCAGATAGGCAAATATTTTTTCTTCGAGTGCCAGCTCTTTGAATCCGTTGAAGAATTTAGAGTTGGCATTTATTTTTAAAACTCTTTCGGTATCGTTTGTCAGGTCATTGTCCCACGAAAACAGGTCTTCTGTAAAAGCATTGAAGTACAAAGTGTCTGCTCCCGGATTTTTTTTTCTTTTTTTTGCAAAATCTTTAAAAGCCATCGAAATTCGGGTCTTACCCGTACCGTTGTAGGCATAGAGCAATACAAAAAATTGATCGTTCAGTTCGTCCCTGAGGCGGGTAACCAGTTTTTGCAGATCCGGAAAATGAATTGTTTTGGGCGTATTACTCATACATTATGCTTTTAGCTGTGGAAACAATCGTTGCATTAATCCTTTTTTATGGGCTTTTAGTTGTTCTATCTTGTCAGCTTGTGCAGTGATCAGGTTGTCTACTTCTGATAAACAGTCTGCGATTTTTTGTTGTTCTTTTGGATTTTTAGGAACAGGAAAGACGTATTTAAGAAAATTCTTTCCGTTGATCGAGTTTATTGTGGCTCCTAAATCACCACTAACTTGTTTTTCATAAAAAACAGTTTGAAATAGTTGAAAGGCAAAGTATGGATTTTTTGCTCTGAAAACAGTCATGAAAGTACCGTGAGTTGCTATTGGTAACTTTTTAGGTATCATTGCGTTTTTTCCAATTAAAGCTTTTGAGCCATTTCTTACACATACTAAAATATCATTTGGTTGAGAAAGATTTGCCCCCTTAATATCAGTTCTGACATAAACACAGTCTTTTAAATCAATCAACCCGTTTTGAACATTAGAAGAACGTAAAACTAATAATCCTTTTTCTCTAACATCATTTGGACTATAAGTAAGTCCATTAATTAATTTTCCTAATTCATTTAATTCTTTTTCTTCCCATTCTCTATCATTTTTAAATTCCGGAAAACGATATTTAGGAACCGTTTCGCCTTCTTGTGGAAATAGATTTTGTAATAATCCTTTTTTATGATTTTTAAGGGCTTCTAATTTATCGTTATGGATGCTAATTACTCCGTCTAAAGATGATAAACAATCGGCTATTTTTTGTTGTTCTTTTTCAGAATTTGGCAAAAATAATTTTAAATTTTTTAGTTGACTTCCAGTAATTAGTGGCTGACCAGAGCCAAAAACTAAATTATTTAATTTCGTTTTTTCAAGAGAATAGAAAATAAAATCAATAATATTCAGTTTTTTTAAATCAATTACCAAAGTATTATCAGTAACTCCAAAATTTCCGCTAACTTTATTCAATAAGCCAGCATTTGCACCTACTCGAGCTACTAGAATAAATTTGCCATTATAACTAGAGATGTTTGATGTTCCAATTATTCCTGTTGAACCATAAAGCTTATATTTTCCTTCGATTGAATTTTTATCTTTTCCGGATGAAATACTATGGGCTAGCTTATCTAATTCTGTTTTTTTCCATTCTCCATCATTTATAAATTCAGGAAATCGCAACTCCGGCACCAATTTATTTTCTGTCTTATTCATATGCTGTTAATCCTGATATTTCCCGTCCCTGGGCTAATTTTTTTAGTTGCGGTATAAGGTCTTCCATTAGCGCCAGTTCTTTCACACGGCGTTCTTTCCAGCTTAGTTCCAATGGTTCTAACAGGTCTGTTAGTTTTTCGCCATCAAAAATCATTCGGCTGGTAATGTTGTCTGTAAAGGCTTTTAAAGATGTGGTTTCCAAACCGTGCTTTTGAGCGATGTCTGCCAGTTCTTTTTCGTTTTTTTCTGTTTTAAAGGTTTCGTAGCCTTGTTTTAGCTGCTTTTCGTCCTGTCCGTTGTCCCAGTCTAGTTGGTTGATATAATCGGTCAGATCTTCTTTTTCATCCATCAGAGTGGAGCTGGAGCTTAGCAATTTTATCAATTGCTCTTTGCTCATTTTTTGCTTTTTAGACTTTGGATTGGTGTTGTCTGCAATCAATCCCATGATATAGTCGTAATCAATAAGTGCAGAAGCAAATAATACAAATTCAAAATCCAGTTGCTGTATGCCCAAAGATGCATTTTCGCCTTCTTTTTCCTGTATTTCTTTTAGCTGTTTGGCTGTTTCCAGATACGAACTGCGGTAAGAACGCAGGGTATCTTCGGGCAGTATTTTTTCGATTAAATCTTTTTGCTCGTTATTCAAATCGGTGTACTGATCGAGCTGTGTGCGCAGTCGTTGTACTTCTTTAAATGTTTTTACAAAATTAACGCGGGCTGCATCGCCTCTCAGGTTGTATACTTCTTGCGGTTCGCGAACTAAATTGTGACTTTCCATAAAAATACCCATTGCTTCTACAGCTTTTTGGTATTTTTCTATAATTATCGGAGCCGGATCTACCAGCCAGATTTCTCTTGATTTTTCGTTATCTTCACCTGAAAACAGCATAATGGCTTCGTCAACCTGTTGTTGTTGCGAACGAAAATCCAGAATATTGCCGTAAGGCTTGGTGTCATTCAGTACTCTGTTTGTTCGGGAAAAAGCCTGTATCAGTCCGTGATGTTTCAGATTTTTATCTACATACAGGGTGTTGAGGTATTTGGAATCAAAACCTGTCAGAAGCATATCGACAACAATCAGTATATCGATCTTGTTCTGATGCGGATAGTCTGCATTGCTGTATTTATGATCTTTTACACGTTGCTGTATGTCCTGATAATAGCTGTCGAATTCGTTGATGGTGTGATTGGTTCCGTATTGCTTGTTATAGTCAGCAATAATTGTTGTCAATGCTTTTTTCTTTTCTTCCGGATTGACCTGATTGTCTGCTTTTTCCTGTTCCAGATCTTCCTGTAATTGTCTGATGTCGGCAATATTTTTCTGATCACTGTTTTTTGCCAATGCCTGTGTAGGCGGAGAAAAAACGCAGGCAATATTTAACGGAACATAATCCGGATTTTCTGCTTTTTTATTTTTTTGTAACGTTTTGAAAAGATTATAATATTCAATCGCATTGTTGATGGATGCTGTTGCAAGAACGGCATTGAATCTTTTGTAATGCGTTGCAGAATCGTGTTTCTCAAGGATAGCTTCTGCTACGGCTTGCTGTGCAATACCTTCACCGGGATTTGGATTGATGTTGCCTTGTCCTTTGAAGTAATCTATATGAAAACGCAATACGTTTCTGTCGTCTATGGCATGGGTAATGGTATAGGCGTGTAGTTGTTTTTGGAAAATATCCTTTGTTGTTTTATAGGAAGCAAATTCGCCATCTACCTTTTTGTATATGGCATTGTCATCAAAAATCGGCGTTCCTGTAAAACCAAATAATTGCGCATTCGGAAAGAATTCTTTTATGGCTTTGTGGTTGTCTCCAAATTGTGAGCGATGGCATTCGTCGAAAATGAAAACAATTCTTTTATTTTTTAAAGGTTCTAATCGCTCTTTATAGGTTTGTCCGTTTTCTTTTCTGAAATTTCCATCAAGCGCCAAACCCAATTTTTGAATGGTGGTTACGATTACCTTATCAGAATAGTCTGTAGAAAGTAGACGCCTTACCAGAGTTTCGGTATTGGTATTTTCTTCTACACTGCCTTCCTGAAATTTATTGAACTCTTCACGGGTTTGTCTGTCAAGATCTTTTCTGTCCACTACAAACAGACACTTTTCAACGTCCCGATTGTCTTTCAGCAGTGTAGAAGCTTTGAAAGATGTAAGTGTTTTTCCACTTCCGGTGGTATGCCAGATATAGCCATTGCCACGGTTTTGTTCGATACAGTTTACAATAGCTTTTACAGCATAAATCTGATAGGGACGCATTACTAAAAGCTTTTGTTCGCTTTCTACCAACACCATATATTTACTAATCATTTCACCCAGTGTACATTTAGATAAAAACTTATCTGAAAAATCATCTAAGTGGGTGATCTTTTTATTATTTTCATCAGCAAATTGATAAACAGGAAGAAATTGTTCATCCGCATTAAATGCAAAATGCTGATTTCTATTATTCGAAAAATAATAAGTATTGGTTTTATTACTGACAATGAATAGTTGCATAAAACAAAGAAGGGAATTGGTATAGCCATTTCCAGGATCATTTTTATAATCAACAATTTGCTGCATTGCCTTTCTTGGGGTAATGTCCAGAGTTTTCAATTCAATCTGAACTACAGGAATACCATTAATCAAAATAATAACATCATAGCGATGGTTACTATTATCGGTATCCATTCTCAGTTGATTGATTACTTCAAATTCATTTTTGCACCAATCCTTAATATTCACTAATGTGTAGTGAAGTGGTGTTCCATCTTCACGTTGGAAATATTGCTGTTCACGCAATAATTTGGACGCTGCAAAAACATCAGGATTTACAATTTCGTCTCTTAATCTTGCAAACTCAGCTTCACTTAGCCTCACACGGTTTAGAGCTTCAAATTTTTCACGAAAGTTTTTTTCAAGACTTTCTTTATCTCGAATATCTTGTCGGTAAATATATTTTAAATCTGAAAGTTTAGTAATGAGACTTTCTTCTATGTGGTTTTCTCGTGTCATTGAACTAATGCCTAAATCTTCCCAAATATAGGCAATTAATTACTATATATGCTGGCAGTGATATAGTAGAAATTGATATGTTTTCTTGTTTAGAAGTAGTTTTTACTTCCCGATACAAAACTTAGAGCTCATTTTAAACCATTGTTTATTAGTTTGTTATGATTTTCGAGGGACAAATGAGTCACACGATAAATTTAACCGTAATAAACTGTTTCAAAGATAGTTGATTTTATTTCTTAGACCAAATAAAAACAAAAAGTAACAACTTATTTCAATTTCATTTAGTCTTGACTGTTTAGTTACTTCTTAATTTCTTGTTCAAATAATAAATAGCCACTAAACAATAAGGTCTAAATTTGCCGTTTGTTTTGCTCTGCCACACTTGAAGTTCCTGATTAAGAAACCTTACAAATGCAGGTTTATCCTTTTTTGTTCTTTTACTTTCTGCTCTGACTCTTTCTTGCACAACATAGTAAACTTCCTTTCGAGCATCTTTTAAAGATTGCATATTCAAATTTAGAATAGCATTTATTTGTTTATTTACAACTTCGTCGTCAGATATTGAACTCATTTCTCCTTCTGAGTTAAATTTAAAGAATGTTTCACAGTTCGGATTTGTATTGAGCGGATTAATGGTTAAAATTTCATTAGCTTTTTGGGTATCACAAGTCTGAAGTTTTTTAGGATGTCCTTCATTTCCTGTACAAGCACCGAATAAATTTCTATAATCTAATTGGAAATCCTGAAAATGGTCTTGACATTTGTAATGCTCAACTTTCATATAAGGCGTGGACTTTTCTGGAATTCTTCTCATACAATAACAACAAATATAGCCTTGTTCTGATAGAAGATTTTGCTTTAGTTCTTCTTTGGTTATATTTGGTATATTATCAAAATTAGCGAACTGTTGGGCTCTATGTTGAAGCATTGAATTTGGTTCTTGAAGTTTAGTTATCTGCTTCATCGACTTCTTCTTCTAAGTAATCAATCTGTGTTTTTGCTCTAACTAATGCAGGGTCATTATCTCCCAAAAGTTCAACAAGACTATTATATTGTTTTTGTGATTCTTCGATTTCTTCGTCTTCTATGGCATTAAACAAAGAACTTAATAGCTTAGACACTTTTTTATTTCTTCTTTCCACACCCATCATTTCGTACAAAATTGTACTGATGTCTTTGCCATAATATTTAGGCGTAACTTTTATGATCTCTCCATCTTCCATTATTTGTACATCACTATTCTCAGGGTCAGCATTGCTCAATAGTTGTGGCGAATGTGTAGTGATGAGAAATTGACTGTTATTGTATGCTATATTTTCAGCCAATTCATTAATATTTTCTATGAATTTTCTTTGCCAAGAAGGATGCAAATAAGTATCAGGTTCATCAAATAAAAACAGGGTATTTTCATTATTGACAAGTTCTATTAATCCTCGTATAATAATTGATTGTTGCTCTCCTTCACTAAGTGTACCGAAAGTATTTATTTTCTCTGTATCATCGCCATGGAAAAATGAAAAATTCACTTCAGGTTGAAATCCATCTATTAAAAGTGTATTTAGAACTTTAAACAGGGTCTTTTCTTCAACAAAATATTCTCTTATTTGAAACAGCTTTTCTTGCCCAAGAATAGTAATGATGAGATTTTCATTTTGCCAACTTTCTATTATTACATTTCCTTTTGATTCAGATAGCAAATCATCTTCCTTAATTTCTAAAGGAGAATCTAAAGTGTCTAATAAATCCAAAAATGTCTTCACTTCTCCCTTAGCTCCCCACCAATCATTGATTTTACCTTTGCCCCAAGCAGGCTTTTTAAGATTAATTTGAATGCTTTGTACTCCTCCAATTTTTACTCTATCGGATAGAAATTGTGGAATATCTCCATACTCATAAGACAGAAGCGTGATTAGTATTAAATTAAATAAAGGTGGTTCAAAATAAAAAAACGGACGATGTATTGCTGTATTTCCTTTTCGATAATTGACAGATAGTTTTTCATCGTGAGGAAGACATATTTTTTTCATTATATCTGCCAAACCGCTATAATAGATTACTATGTTGCTTGGCAATATTTTTTCAATAGAGCCGTATTTTCGTTCAATAGAACGACTATCTTCTAATATTTGCTGTCCACTAAATACTTTGTATTTTAGTTCTTGTCTTACTTTTTCTGCACTTATCTGAACTTTAATATATTCTGTTTTGAATTCAGCAGATGTAGTTGTTTGTCCAAGGATTTCTTCTAAACGTATTTCGTACTCGATAGAAAAACCGAACTTAGATTTTTCATCAAGATAACAATCACTAAAAATTTGAGCAATAACTTCTAAAATACTTGATTTTCCTGAACCATTAATACCAATTAGGATAGAAACATCTTTCTTGAAATTAATAGTAAAGTCTTTGAGTAGCTTATAATTGTTAATATACAATGATGTTATCTGCATTTTTCACTATTTATTATTGTTTGTATATTTTTGGGACTTCTTATGCTATTTTTCTCTTATGGTTTCGAGGGGTTTCTTATTTTCTTTAATTAACCAATGAGCCCAACCATTCATATTCCCACCAGTTGCATAGTTTATAGCACCTGAAACTGAATTAAAAGTTTTGTCCTCCTTTAGTACCCAACAATTTTCCTGCAAATCAGCAATCTTTTTTAACTCTTTATTTCTTTCAATGCTATTTCCATAGCTATCGACAACATCAACAGATAACTTGCTTCCCTGTATTAATACAATTTTCTTATCATTATAATATCTGGCCTCTACTTCCGTATTTCTACGTTTTGTGTAAATTTCAATATTGTCGTCTTCTTTAACATTAGATTTATTATTCTTATTTTCGGTTTCGTTGATAGGGTTAGGATCATGAATAGCAATTAGGCTTTCATAGTATTTATCTTTAATATCTCTGATTAAGTCAAATAATTTTCTAAAATTTTTGAAATCTTCTTTATTGGCAAAGCTTCTACTGCTTTCAAAAAGTTTTTGTTTTGCTTTTTCTCTAATTTCTTCACTGATAGTTTCTATTGACTTACCTGTAAATTTTCCTGATAATTCAGATAAGGCTAAATTATATGCTGTTTCCAAATGTAAAGAATCAAAAAAGTTTTCAACTGTAAAAATTGAGCTTTTATGATTTTCATGTTTAGGATAGATAAATGCGTAGTAGCCTTCTTTGTGCCTTTTTTTATTTTGGTTGTCAGGAAATTTACAAGTTGTATTACTAAGTTCGGTTCTTCCAGTTTGGTCGTCATCAAATATACCAATGAATATTTTTTTATATTCTATTTCACTTGTTCTTAATCCTGTCATCATTAAAGGAATATTACATGCTGAATTCATATAAAAGATGTCAAATTTCAAATCAGTATATTCATCTTTTAATTTTTCAAAAGCATTATTAATATGTTCTTTATCATGTTTTCCTTCAACTAAAAGAATTATTGGCTTTTTAGAGGAAATAAAACTATTTTGTTGATGTTTATTCCAGAAATCTCCCGTTACTTCTTCAATAATTTCTTGTTTGTTTTTATCAATGATTTTTCCATTACTAAGCATATATACATTTTCATCATTAACGCATTGAGTTAATGTTGGAGAATGCGTAGTTATTACTATTTGGCGATTATGCAAATAATCAATAAAACTGTTTGTAATTTGCTCTTTGTTATTGATATGAATATGTGAATCTGGTTCATCAAGAATAAAGATGCTATCCTCTTGCCCTGCAAATTCTAAAGCTCCTTTTATTAAAAGTAGCTTTTTCTCACCTTCACTTAAGTCCGACACTGTTAAATTATTGGTAAATTCAATAATAATTCCGTCAATAATTTTTGCATCTTTGGGAGTATAAGCTAAATAAAGATATTTAAACACATCAAGTGGTGTATAAAATTTTTCACTCAGTAGTTTTTTGAACTCTTTTAATGTATATTCTGATTTCGAATCAATATCTCTAACTAAACGAAGAGCTTGATTGTCATTGTAGTTAGCGTAATTTCTTTTAATAAAGTCTATTTTAATTTTAATGCTATCTAAGTCCTGTATTTTCAAAATTTGTTCAACAAATTTTTGATTGTCTGTAGAATCAGATATTAGTAGGCATAATAGCGAAATATTCCAATAAAAGCTGTTTAGAAAAAGCATTTTTGGTAAATCAGAATATACTGTTTTCTGAATTTGCGCTTTATTTATATTAGTAACAAATTCGAGATAAAATGGACCAAAACAGTCATCATATAATCTTGTTTCTTCACCACTGTAAATACCTATTACTTTTTGTGGCAAATAATTACTAATCTCTAATGCTGATTTTTCCACTTCATCTAAATGATATTTTATTTCATTGCCAATTTTTTCAATCTTAACTAGATTATTTTTAGATGTAATGTATTCGATAAAGTAGTTGAATGTAACTTTATATTTTGCTACGTAAAGACTTCTGAAAATATGACTTATCGCTTCCAAAATATTACTCTTTCCACTACCATTATTACCTATTAGAGCAATGATATCTGAATTATGTATTAAATGGGCATCTAAGTTTTTATAGTCGCTTATTTTTAATTGCTTAATTTTCATGTCTTAGCTAAATATTGTTTGTTCAAACTCTTGTTGAGCTTCAATTAAAAGTTTCTTTGCTTCTGTTTCCGATACCAATTTTTTATTTTTTATCTCTGATATTTCGTTAATGATTTCTTCCTGTTTTGAAATTGGAGGAATAGGTATTAAATAAGATTTAATAATCCCTGCATTTAAATTTGGTTGAGCACTTCCGTATGCTAATTTTTTTAAATTATCAGTTTGAGATTGTAGATATTCCCATAAAAAATCGGTCAATACAAGTGTGTTATCAATATCAAATAATACGGCACATGCTTGATTTGTTGCTGAATCAATTCCCAATTTAGCTGTTTTCCCAATTGTAGCTCCATACATTGCAATTACAAGACTTCCTTTCTTGTACAATTTTGCACTACTATTTTTTACTGCTTCTTCTGTGATTTTTTCTTCTGTATCAAATAAAACAGCATTATTTAATTCACCTGTTTTTATCCAAGGGATATTTCCACCAATATAAAAATATTTTCTAGTTCTAGATGGTGTTCCACCGCTACCTATTTTGCATAATTGATCAATCGAAAATTCTTTATATAATTGTTTTTTATTGATACTTTTCCCAATAAAATCTAATCCCCATTTTGTAATCTTAAAAAAATCCACAAACATTATACTTTTATTTTTGGTTTTAGGAACGATGTCTTTTTGAATACCTAGTTCCTCAAATAAATATTGTTCAATTTCTCTTTCTAAATTATTTGCTTTTTGGTTCAGCTTTTCTGCTTCTTCGATTTTGTTATAATAGTTTTTTACGATTTTTTCTTGCTCAACAAGAGAGGGAAGAGGTATTCTTTGGTTTAAGAACATATCAATATCCATTCTTTGTCTATTAGTTGTTCCACTACTACAGCTTTGAGCAAAGTTTATAAACTCTTTGGTTGTAGTTATTAGTAGTAAAAAACGAGGATCTATTTTAGTTGTATCAACATCATACAAAGGGAAGTCATTGGTTACTATTGCTCCATCAAGTTCTTTTGGAATAATACCAAAGGCACCATTTCTTGCATCAATTTTGGAAACAATAAATTGACCTGATTTGGTTAAGTATTGTCTTTTCGTTCCAATACTTACCCCTTTTTCCTTATCCCTCAAAAACACTCCATTATTATTGATTCTAACAGTTATCCGTTTATAAATTATGTGATCGTCAATATTGATAATACTTCTACTTTTTATCAAAAAATCTCCAATTCTTGATAATGAAAATTTGTTAGAATAATTGAAGGCAGGATCAAGCAAACTTTGAACACTCCAATTGTCTAATTGAAGATAGTCTATGTATTTTAAATATTTTTTTTCGGCTACCTGCATTAATTATTTGTTTTAGCATAAAAAACTTCTGGCTCTGAAATAATTCCATCAATAATACTTCGTCGATCTATTTCTTCATCGATTATTTGGTATCTAATCTCTTTTACATAATTTTTCCAAAGTTGATTTTGCTCTTTATATTTTTTAAATTCAGTTGCTAATGGCTCTAATTCATTTTCAATTTGTCCACCTGTAGTACTTATACCTGCTTTTTTGACTTCGGCAATCGGAATTTGATAGTTAAATTGTTTTTTAACCAGCGCTTTTATTTCTACTGTAATGCTTTCACTAATTTGTTTTAATTCTTTACGTAGCTTCTTTTTTTCTTCGGTATTAAGTCCTTCTTCACCTTTTAATTTCAACTTTGCAAGAATTGGATTAGTTTTCAGCTCATAGTTTTTAGTAATTTCTTTTTCGGCTTTTGCAGTAATCTTTTTGTACTGTTGAGCTTCTTCTTCGGTAAACTTTTTAAAGAAAAGTAAACTTGGTTTTACCGTCGCCCCACTTGCTATAAATACGTCTTGCGGAATAGAAACTATAAACAAAATTTTAGCTTTGCTTTCTATATAATCTCTGATTCTTTGCAAATTGGTATTATTTAGTACACCTTCGGGTAATACAATTCCCATTCGTCCACCTGCTTTTAACAAGTTTAGACAACGTTCAATAAACAATACTTCAGTAAGTGTACTCATACTTCCTGTATCGTACAAATCCAACAGTGGTTTGTCTATGTTGTCATTGATTTGTTTTAGGGCTTCATCATAATCCTTACCATACCTTTCACGGTACTTTGCAATTCTATGTACATCCGTGTATTTGTCCGCTTCCGTTATTTTAAGAGATTTCTCAACCCGACTTCCAAAAGGAGGATTGGTCAAAATAACATCAAAACGATTTTCGAAGATTCCGTTTACGTTTAGTAAGCCATCATTATGATGAACACCACCATGACCGTCTCCGTGCATTATCATATTCATTTTTGCAGTCCTACTCATGCGCGGATTGGCATCTGTTCCAAAAATACATTCGTAGCTCAATTCTCTGATTCTACTTTGGGGGTTGTTAACATCTAATTCAGCATTTAGCTTGTTAAAAAGATTGTTTACTTTTTCATCAATTTCTATTTTCTTTTTTTCTGTTAGTTTTTCATACTTCGCATCATAGAACTCCTTTTTGATCTTCTCTTTTGCTAAATGGATTTCATTCTCAATTGTTGCTCTGACATATTCAAAAGCTTTGATTAAAAAACCTCCTGAACCACAGCAAGGATCACAAATCACTTCGTTTTCTTGGGGGTCGAGAACTTCCACCATAAAATCCACAATCGTTCTTGGCGTGAAGAATTGGCCTAGTTCCCCTCTGAATGTTTTACCTAAAAACTGTTCAAAAGCAATTCCTTTTACGTCATCAGAAGTTGTGGAAAGGTTATAAGTTTCCAATTCTTCTATAATAGATTCAAAACTGTTTTCTCTAATACGAATAATTTCATTCGGTTCAAATAGGTCGTCATTAATTAGTTCCTTTTTTACTTTTTCAAAAAGCTCTTGATAGAATGGGAAATTTTTATTTACAGGTAAGTCTGCAAAATTTTGTTTTAAATCTAAGTATGTTTTTTTGCTAAATATATTGCCTTCGTTATTCGATCTTTCATATAACGTTTTGACAAATAAAATTTTACTTATTTCATCAAATGCAGCCTCTGGCGATAATTTGTCATTGTTCCTAATTATATTATGACATCTTGTAAGTGTTTTACTAAATTCATCTCGAGCAAATTCATTTGTTTGTCCTAATAGAACAGAGACTATACGGTCATCTTGAGCCTGTTCATTTGTGGGAATATTTATTAGTTCATGAGGCTGTTTTTTTTCAGATATCTTGAAAACTTTGGAATAAATTTTAGTTTGTTTCGAATTGGTAGCTACAAAAAAATCTGCTCCAATTTGTTTTGAAATTTCAATTCCTTTGAAATAATCTTCAGGTCTTATTATTATGCTATCTGATTTACACTCAATGAAAATTAAAGGTTTTTCATTATTCTGTAAGCTCATTTCATTTTTCCAAACTAAAATATCAGTCTTTATTTTTTTATCCGTTAGCTTAGAATAATCGTAATCTTGAGTCATTTGTCTAGTCGTAAAACCATATATATTGACCAATCTGCATATATATTTTTGACGGATTTCCTCCTCTGGAGTAATAGGTATCCAAACATCGTTGCCTTTTAATGGAGCTTTGATTTTATTACCTTTTATTTCTACGCGCATTATTGTTCTGTTTTAGTTGGGTTAATCAATTCCCTTACATCAATTTTTAATAGAGTTGCAATCGCTACGAAGATGTCTATAGATGGTTGCACTTCGTTTGTACACCAACGAGAAACAGTAGTTTCGTTTTTGTTTAACTGCTCCGCAAGCCATTTGTTTGTCTTTCCTTGTTCAGCTAAAACAGCTTTAAGTCTATTTATGGGCATCTTACTCATACTAATCTGCATTTCATGCAAATATATCAACTTCTTAAGAATATATAATATATTTACGGAGGATTTGAAGATGAACGAATGGTAAAAATATCTAAGTTAATTATAACTAATGTGTTCAGTGTTACGAAAAAAAAGCCGTTAACTGTCAGATAAAGTAATGGCTATTACAATTTAAATTAATTAGTTTTTTCATTCAAATCTAATTTAATTTTTTCGGAAGCCTTTTTTGTCAACTCATCCACAATTCTCACATATACTTCTGTAGTCTTAACATCTTTATGGCCTAGTAATTTTGATACAGTATAGATATCCGTACCTGATGTCAGCTGCAACGTTGCGAATGTATGACGAAAACCATGGAATGTAAAATGTTTCTTTATTCCGGCATTTTTAATCCATTCAGGGAGGAATTTGATTACATCAGAATAGGTTAGGCCTTCGAAAACTTTTGCATCATATTCACCATGAGGATTTAATAGCGAAAGGGTATCATCTGAAATAGGGTAGTACTCTGCCTTTCCTGTTTTATTCTGCTTATATAAAATATAATAATTTCCGGATGTACCCTGTATATCGCACCACTTTAGATTTTCAATATCGCAAAAGCGAAGTCCGGTTAATGCAGAAAATAAGCCTGCTTTCTTAACAATAGGCGAGCTACATTCAGAATTGGCCATTTTTTGTAATTCATCCTTAAAAAGGTAAGGTCTATGGGTATCATCCATTTTGATATTGTAAATGGCATTTCCCAGATCTGCCGAAATGTATTTGTTTCTATAGGCTTTTTTAAGAACGGATTTAAATCTTGAAAAATAGGTGGAAGCAGTATTCTTTTGAATTTTCCTCTTTGAGCGTCCAAGCGCAGGTGAAGATAGTAGATAATTCTTATACGCCTCACAGAGTGTTTCATTAAGATATTTAAAGAGAAATACTTTGCCCACAAATTTTTTAAAATAGGTGACTGCCATACTCCAGTGCACGGATCCTGGTCTTTTATCTGCTTCTTTTTGAAAAAATTCTACAAAATCAGCATTCAATTTTGTTTTAATTAGAAATCCATAGTCAGCATTATCAAGGTCAATTTGCCGCTGGGCACGTACATGCTGAGCCAATGAAGCGGTTTTTTTATTATGAAGTTTTTCAAATTCGGATTTCGGCCGATTGTAAATGTATAGTTTAAGATAAAATTTTCTAAGTAGCTTGCCGGTTGTTTCACTTTGGATAGGGGGATAAATGTCTAAGTACAGGCTTTTTCTTCCTTTACCTATCGGCTTATGGCGTAGGGTTACTTTTGCCATGATCTTGGTATTAGGGATTGGATTATAGTTGGTGTTTGTCAAACTGACCCATAGCAAATGCTGTTGAAGTCCTCTAAAATATCATGAAGTCAATCTCATCCGTGATATGGATGTCATTGATTCTAATAGAGTAGTGCCAGATCCAATACATTGATTCTTGTCTTTCTCACAGATAGGTTGATGGCTTTCAGGCGGCCGATACTGATTAAGAAATACACCATTTTAGTACTGCATTTTAATATTGCAGAAGTTTCTTTTACAGTGAGGTATACCGGATGGGGTACTGGTGGATGCTGTCGTTCCTCAATATTGCGTGCGTTGTACCTGGCATAGCTTATTTTTGTATTTCGTTGTTCGAGTTTATAGGCTTTTTTATTGCAGGTATGACTGCAATATCGGGTAACGGTTGTTTTGGCTATAAATTTTGCACCACAATATTGGCAGACCTTGTCAATTCTGATATTTGAGCTCATAATCAGATTTTTTAAGTCCAAAAAAAAATACTAATTCAGGCCATAGGCTTCAATAATGACATTAGGGATGTCATTATACTCCTTTATTCAGGGCAACTCAATTAAATGGATACAAAATTCAGCCCAAAGATTAGGTTAATCTGTGAAAAATAATTCTAAAATTTAGTTTTTTAAGGGGGGATTCAAATTAAATAGGTTTTTCGGTTGATTGCAATTTTTATAAATCATCAAACTTTAGAGGTCAGAAATTAATGATTTCTCCAAATTAAGGGCATATAGAATCCATTAGTCCTCTTTAAAGATCATTTAATAATCATTAGACTATTTTAGACCAAGGAATTCTATAACCATTCCAATTTCTTTTGCTCGAATTTTTGTGATTTTATGCCAAAGGGACAAGAAAAGGGACAAAAATTCTTACCTTAAAAATTGCGAAATTACATAAGTTGCACAAAATCAAGGTGTTGTTGAAATGTTGGTGAAAAGAGCAATTGACTGTATATCAGTTGTTTATGTATTCTATTTCCCGATACAAAACTTACTAAAGATATTCCCCAGTACCTCGTCGTTGGTAAATTCCCCAGAGATTTCGCCAAGATATTCTATAGCGTTTCGGAGTTCGTAGGCGAGGAGTTCGGTAGTAATTTGAGAAGAAACCGCTTCTTTTACCCGATTAACGGCATCCAGAGATCTTTGCAAGGCTTCGAAGTGACGCTGATTGGTAATCACCACATTGCCTTCTTCCGATTTCATTTGCTCTACAAAAGAAGATAACTCATTTTTAAGCTCCTGGATATTACGGTTTTCCAGTGCCGATATTTTAATAAAGTCAAAAGGATGACTGATTTCCTGACGGAAAAGGGCTTCAATCGCTTCAAACTGAGTAGGAATAACTTCATCTATTTTAGTAAGGCAGATAATCAGTTCCAGTTTCTCACGCAGAAGAGATCTCAGCATTTCGAAATCTTCAGAGAAATCAGCTGTTGCAGCATCTGCCAGATAAACCAAAACCTCTGCTTGTGCCACTTTTTCTTTAGCTTTTTGTACACCAATCGCTTCAATCTCATCCATTGTTTCACGAAGGCCAGCCGTATCGATTAATCGGAAAGCATGACCTTTGATGTGTAAAACTTCTTCAATAGTATCACGTGTAGTTCCGGCAATATTGCTGACAATAGCGCGCTCTTCTTTTAATAAAGCATTCAGTAAAGTCGATTTTCCTGCATTAGGCTTACCGATAATGGCCACGGCAGTACCATTTTTAATGGCATTTCCATATTGGAAGCTCTCGATAAGAGAACTGAGTTTATATTCTATTTTATTCAGCAGTCCGCTTAGTGCGGTTCTGTCTGCAAATTCCACATCTTCCTCAGCAAAATCAAGCTCCAGCTCAATCAACGAAGTGAAGTTCAATAAGTCTGTGCGCAATAAGGATATTTCCTGAGAAATACCACCTTTCAGCTGATTCAAAGCCACCTTTCTGGAAGCCTCATTTTCCGAAGCGATAAGATCGGCAATAGATTCCGCCTGTGAAAGGTCGATTCTGCCATTCATAAAAGCACGAAGGGTGAATTCTCCGGCTTTTGCCATGCGGGCACCGTTTTTAATCAGCACCTCCAGTATTCTTTTGGCAATGTGTGGCGAACCATGAAAAGAGATTTCCACAGAATTTTCGGTGGTAAAAGTTTTTGGCGCATGAAATACCGCAACCATCACCTCGTCAATTACTTCATCTGCATCTTTTATAAAGCCATAATGTACAGTATGGGAAGCTGCCTTTTCCAGGTTTTTGCCTTCAAATACCTTATTAACGATAAGAAAAGAATCGTCTCCGGAAACCCGGATCACCCCGATAGCACCCATTCCGTTGGCAGTAGCTAAAGCACAGATAGTCTCTTTATTCATAAGTGCAAATTTACGGCTTTTTTCATTGGTATGGTAAATGGCTTATTTGGGAAATACATATCATCAGTTCGAGTGAAATTATTCGAAATGAAGTGAAGAATCATTCTGTATCGAGAATTCCTTTTGAACATTAAGGAATTTATTTTTAACACTAAGGCACCAAACAGGTTTATGCCTGCTATATTTTTAAGGCACGAATTGCTTCGCAATATTTTATAGTTTAGTAAGATTTTTGGTTACGACACAGAGTATCTATTTTGAATCTCTGAAAATCTTTGATTTTCCTGTGCCTTAAAACATTATTTATTAATACAAATAAATTGTGCCATTGTGATTAATATCAATTTCTAATCGGTCAGGGTAATGTAGACGTTAAGAATTGCGGAATTATTTTCGTTAAAAAATACCAGTTGTTTGAGCTGTAGAATGAAGAGCAGTGGCGCGAGTTTCTGGAATTTTAGGAAATAAAGAGGCAATTTAGTCGAAGTTCCCAGGCCTTGATGTTTTGGTTCTTTTGCATTAAGGTAAAAGAACATATAGAATGCTTAAATACTAAACCACATAGGAACATAGGTTTTTATACCAGCGAAGAATTGCATAGATTACTAATATTAATTGCATATTAGCTCAGTGTGAAGAAAATATTTGGTATTCATATAAAGTGACAGATATCGTTCTCTTTTATGGTATTAACAAAACAAAAAATCTCATAGCCAGGCTACGAGATTTTAATATTGTTGAAAAGCCCTATTGGCTAAAGTGGACTTACTAATTCCAAGAACCAGTTTTTAACATCCCCTTCAAGATGAGGAGCAAGCTTCTCTTCACAAGTTTTATGGTAGCTGTTCAGCCACTGAATTTCATCTGCAGAAAGAATCTCCTTTACAATGATATCCTTGAAGAACGGACATAAAGTTAACGTTTCAAACTCATAGAAAGTATTCCATTCTGTTGTTTCAGCCTCTTTTACTGCAATAAGGTTTTCATGACGAATACCATATTGATTAACCACATAATAACCAGGCTCGTTAGATAATACCATTCCCGGAAGCAATTCTTGTGGATTAAGGTCTTTACGAATACTCTGAGGACCCTCATGAACATTCATAAAGCTTCCTACACCATGTCCGGTTCCGTGATTGTAATCTTTCCCTGCCATCCATAATGGTAATCTTGCAAAAGCATCCAGTTGTACACCTCTGGTTCCTTTCGGAAATTTCACCATAGAAAGTCTTATCATGCCTTGTAATACCAATGTTGAATCTTTCTTAAACTCATCGGTCACAGCTCCTAATGCCAGAGTACGGGTAATATCAGTAGTTCCTTCAAGATACTGGCCACCAGAATCTACAAGAATACTGCTGTCATTGGTTACCTCCTTGCTGCCTTCAGCTTTTGCTGAGTAGTGGATAATAGCGCCATTACCTTTATAACCGATAATACTGCCAAAACTTTCACCTACAAAGTTAGCACCTTCTGCGCGAAAGCCCCTTAGTTTTTCACCAATGCTGTATTCATTCATCGGTTCTTTACCTGCCTGATGCGTTAGCCAGTAAAGGAACTTTACCATAGCTACACCATCCCTTTCCATTACGGTACGGAAACCATTTAATTCAGCTTCGTTTTTCTGAGCTTTCATCAGATTTCCCGGAACAGCAGCTTTGATGAAAGTGTTTGCATCTTTTAATGTATCGAAAACAGACTGATTGCTGTTTGGTGAAACAAGTATATTTTGTTGTTTTATCTGTCTCAGGTGATTAAAGAATTCATCATAAGGCATCATCTTTACACCAGACTCATCCATTTGCCTGCGGGCATCGGTATCCAATTTTTCCAGATCAGTGAAAAGGATAGCATCGTTTTTAGACAATACAATATAACCTAAGAATACAGGATTAGACTGCACATCGCTTCCTCTAAGGTTCAGTGTCCATGCTACATCATCCAGACTGGAAATAATATGCACATCGGCATGCTGATCTTCCATTTTCTGGCGAATAGTTGCAATTTTATCCGAAACCGACTGTCCGGCTCTTTCTACCGGATGTACATAGATTGGATTTTTTGTTGCAATACCACGATCTGTCCAGATCTCTTTAAGTAAAGGAAGATCTGTTAGGGTAATATTTTTAGCACTGAATTTTGAATCAAGAGCCTCCCAGTTGCTGTGAGAAGTAGCCAGTGCATTTACTGCTACTTTACCACCTGCAGGGATTTCAGAAATAATCCAGTCGATATAGTTTGGCGTTCCTTCGATACCATCTTTGAATAAATCGATACCTGAGCCTGCCAGTTCAATAGGAGCTTGTGTAAAGTACCTTCCGTCAGTCCATAGTCCGGCTTTGTCTTTGGTGATAACCACAAAACCTGCGGAACCTGTAAAACCTGAAAGCCATGATCTTTCCTGCCATTCCTGCGGTAAGTATTCACTCATATGCGGGTCTGCTGAATAGACAATGAAAGCGTCGATATTATTGTTGTGCATGGCACTACGCAATGCTGCAATTTTTTCTTTTGAAGTCATAACTAAGATTGAATTTTGCGGGGTGAAGTTACGAAATTACGAAAGTATAACGGTGAACACAAAGGGATAAAATTTAACAATATTTATTTTTAAATGGCTTCCAGGCCTTATGATTTCTGACATTTGTTTTTAGTAAGGTTTTATCAAAACTTTTGTCGTTTTCAGCCTGCAGGGTGGAATAGATATTTTATCTGATATATTTTATAAAGTGGCTTTTATGTCGTAAATTTGTGAGAATAAATCTAAAAAATTATGTCAAAAGCAATTTCGCAAGTGCCTTTTGCACAAAACGAACCGGTAAAAACTTACGCTCCAGGCTCTGAAGAAGTGAAAAGCCTGATCGCGACATACAAAAAAATGTATGCTGAAGAACTGGAAATTCCAATGGTTATCGGTGGGAAAAACGTTACGACGAAAGAAAAAGTAACGATCCATCCGCCGCACGACCACAAACATACTGTAGGCTTTTACCACCAGGGAACTATGAAGCATGTTGATGAGGCTATTAAAGCAGCATTGGCCGCTAAAAAACAATGGAACGACCTTGGATGGGAGCAAAGAGCAGCGATCTTCTTGAAGGCAGCAGATCTTATTGCCGGACCTTACAGAGACAGAATCAACGCAGCTACAATGATCGGACAGTCTAAGAATGTTCATCAGGCAGAAATTGATGCAGCTTGTGAATTAATTGACTTTTTGCGTTTCAATGTAGAGTTTATGACTGAGCTTTATGCTGAGCAGCCGATATCCGATGCAGGGATCTGGAACAGAGCTGAATACAGACCTTTAGAAGGTTTCTGTTTTGCAGTAACGCCGTTCAACTTTACAGCTATTTCTGCTAACTTACCATCTTGTATGGCATTGATGGGTAACGTTGTGGTATGGAAGCCATCCGATAAGCAGGCTTACTCTGCTCACGTTATTATGGAAGTATTCAAAGAAGCTGGTGTACCGGATGGTGTAATCAACATGATCTTCACGGATGGTAAAGAAACAGCTGAGAGAGTATTGGCTCACCCTGATTTTGCAGGTCTTCACTTTACAGGTTCTACAAAAGTATTCCAGGGAATGTGGAAAATGATCGGTGACAATATCCATAATTATAAATCTTACCCAAGAATCGTTGGTGAAACTGGTGGTAAAGACTTTGTAATGGCTCACCCGTCTGCTGATGTTGAAGCTTTGGCTACAGCGTTAGTACGTGGTGCTTACGAATATCAGGGACAGAAATGTTCTGCAGCTTCCAGAGCTTACATTCCTAAATCTATCTGGAAAGATGTGAAGAAGGTAATGGAAAAACAAATGAAGACTATCAAAGTAGGAACTACTGAAGATCCGTCTAACTTTGTAAATGCAGTAATCGACAGAAATTCTTTCGATAAATGTAAAGGTTACATCGACAGAGCTGAGAAAGCTAAAGATGCTGAGGTAATTATCGGTGGTAAATGCGATGATAAGAAAGGTTACTTTGTACATCCAACTGTTATCGAAACAACAAATCCACACTACGAAAGTATCGAGCAGGAAATCTTCGGACCAATCTTAACAGTTTATGTATATGAAGACAAGAAATGGGCTGAAACACTTCAGTTAGTAGACAGTACTTCTCCATACGCATTAACAGGTTCTATCTTCTCTCAGGATCGTTATGCAATCAATGAAGCTTACAAAGCATTAGAAAATGCTTCCGGTAACTTCTATATCAACGATAAACCAACAGGAGCAGTAGTAGGTCAGCAGCCTTTCGGTGGTAGCCGTGCTTCTGGTACTAACGATAAAGCAGGATCTAAAATGAACCTTCTTCGTTGGGTATCTGCAAGAAGTATTAAAGAGACTTTTGTTCCGGCAAAAGACTACAAATACCCTTATTTAGGTTAATATTCAACCAAATATATTATAAGAGCCTCGGATTTCCGGGGCTTTTTTATTTTAATAAGTTGAGGGAATGTTAAATCGTAAAATTGTAAATGTATTTAATCGGTTTGGAAATTATATTCAACACTAAGGCACAAATCATGCTTATTTTAGATATTGCTTAAGGCACGAATTACTTCGCAATACTTTATTCTTTATAGCCTTATTAAGGCCTTGACCCTTGCCAAGGCCGATGATTATATTAATGCCTAAATGGTAGAAGCATTTTTTGTTTCTATAATTGTAACATAGCGAATTGGAGAATAATTTTGTGTCGAGAACTTGTTTAAACATTAAGAAGTTTAGATAGTTTAGGATTAACCACAAAATATTGTTTATTCTTTGACTATGTAGCCTTTGCAAAGGCTGATGAAAATCTTTGATTTTCTTGTGCCCTAAAAACAGTAATATATCAACAATACTTTTGTGCCTTTGTGGTTAATATAACTTTTAATCAGCCAGGAAATATAGACGTTAAGAATTGTGGAATTATTTTCGTTGAAAAATACCAGTTGTTTGATTTGGAACGGGAAGGTGATGGCGCGAGTTTCTGGGATTTTAGAAAATAAAGATACAATTTAGTCGGAGTTTCCAGGCCTTGATGTTTTGGTTCTTTTGCATTAAAGTAAAAGAACGTATAGCTTAGTATGGATCGCAAAGTTTTCATTCTTATTATAATGCTTTAAAGTAATGCAAAACTGTAATGATCACTGAAAGCTTAACTGTCTTAATATCTAAATGATAGAAGTATTTTTAGTTTTTCTAATTGTATTCTTAAACTTTTGGCTTGATCCAAAAGTTACAAAAGATCAAGCCTTAGTTTCTCGGCGGTCAAACTAGCTTTCAATCTCTAAAATGCTCAGAACGCGCTATGCTCAAACAATGATCATTTTTTAACGAGCTTTTCAAGCTTTTGACACTCGCCTGCAAAATTGAAGGCGCTTTTAAATATCGAGTTTGGACTGGAATGCAAAGCCGCTAACTTAGTAATGGCCACTAAAAATTTAACTGCCTTAATATCTGAATAATGAAAATAATTTTACCTCTAGATGAAACCTTTGTATCCTAAAAGCAGTGGTATGTCAATAATACTTTTGTGTCTTTGTGGTTAGATAAATTAGATTAAGCTAGAATTTATAACTATATTCGATTATGCCATATCTTCAAAAGGCTGTACGCCGTATGTATTCTTCACTTCAGCCATTACAAAAGTACTGTGTGTATTTCCGATGCTCGTAAGCGACCCCAATTTGTTAAAAACAAAATCCTGATAATGCTTCATATCCCGGGCATGAACTTTCAACAGGAAATCGTAATCACCAGAGACATTATAACATTCAACGACTTCATCAATATTGTGGATATCATCAACAAAAGTATGACCAATATTACGGTCATGCTGCTTTAGTCGGATATTACAGAAGACAATAAGTCCCTGATTTAGCTTTTCCGCATCCAGAATGGCAATATACTTCTTGATATAGCCCTCTTTTTCCATACGTTTAATCCTTTCAAAAACCGGAGAAGGTGACAGATTTACCTGTGCGGCCAGCTCTTTTACGGTTAGTTTTGAGTCGTTGTGAAGGATTTTTAGAAGGCGTAAATCAATTTCATCCAGTTGAAGCATAGAATAATTTTTGGTTAAAGGTACAATATTTTGATATTTACAGAATGATATTCTGTTTAAATAATATTTATAATTTATTATGCTGAATTTTATATGATATTATGGAATATAAATTGGCTAAACTAACTTTGTGAAAAATAAAAATAGATCTGTAGAATTTGGTTTTACCTAAGCGGTGAATGAAAAGGGAATCATGTGAAAATCATGAGCTGTCGCGCAACTGTGAATACCATACAAGGTTTTATCCGTAGTCCACTGTGTATATGGGAAGGAGGATAAAATGGTATAAGTCAGGAGACCTGCCAATTTCTGAACAGGCAACTACTCTCGCGATTTGGAGTTGTGGTCTTACAGTACTTTAGTCTGAGGGAAGTCTTCAGACAATGGACTTATACTACTGCTTACGGCCTTTGGGCGTGTGAGAGTTGTCTGGCTGTGAATACAGGAGATAACTAATAAAATATAATAAAATGCAAACACACAACCTGGGTTACCCACGTATTGGGAAAAAGCGAGAGCTAAAAAAAGCCTGTGAACAGTATTGGTCCGGAAAAATTATTCAGAAAGAATTACTGGATGTAAGTCGTAAAATTATCAACGAAAATTTAAAATTACAACAGGAAGCAGGTATAGACCTTATTCCGGTTAACGATTTTTCGTTTTATGACCATGTATTGGATCTTACTCTTACTCTGGGAGCTATTCCACAACGTTACCACGATGTAATCCTGAATAAGGCCAATAACGAGCTGGATCTTTATTTTGCAATGGCACGTGGTTACCAGAAAGACGGACTGGACATCACAGCTATGGAGATGACAAAATGGTTTGATACCAACTATCATTATATTGTGCCGGAGTTCTGCAAAGGACAGAGTTTTAAATTATTCTCCAACAAGATTATCAATGAGTTTATAGGTGCACAGCAAATAGGAATAAATGCTAAGCCTGTAATAATAGGACCGGTTTCTTATTTATTATTAGGGAAAGAAAAAGAAGAAGGTTTTGAAAAATTGGATCTTATTGATAATCTGTTGCCGGTATATCTGGAAATACTAAAATCCTTACAGTCTCATGGTGCTGAATATGTACAGATTGATGAGCCTTTCTTAGCATTGGATCTTACAGATAAAGCAAAAGAAGTCTATACCGCTGTATATGCTAAAATTCAGAAAGAACTTCCGAATCTAAAGATTATTCTGACCACTTATTTTGAAGGTTTGGAAGACAACCTGCCTTTAGCATTGTCATTACCTGTGGATACACTTCACGTGGATTTGGTGAGAAAGCCAGAGCAGTTAGAAAATATACTGGAAGCTATACCCGAAAACCTGAAACTTTCTTTGGGAGTTGTAGACGGAAGAAATATCTGGAAGAATGATTTTGAAAGCTCACTTCAACTCATCAGGAAAGCTAAGGAACAACTAGGCGAGGAACGTATTCTGATTGCACCGTCCAGTTCATTGTTGCACGTACCGTATGATTTGGATCTGGAAACAAAAGAAGAAAGCTTACCGGCGGAAATAAAACAATGGATGGCTTATACTAAACAGAAAATAAAAGAAGTAGCATTACTAAGAGATTTATCTTTAGAAAATCCTTCTGCTGAAAGTTTAGTTGCTTTTGGGGAAAATAAAAAGGCTATAGAGAACAAGAAAGTTTCAACACTGATTCACGACGCTAAAGTACAACAGCAAATGGATGCCTTGGCAGCTATCCCGGTATCCCGTCAATCTGCTTTTGTGCAACGTAAAGTGCAGCAGCAGGAAATCCTTAAATTACCACTTTTTCCAACTACTACTATTGGTTCTTTTCCACAGACAAAAGAGGTGAGAAGTTGGAGAGCTCAGTTTAAAAAAGGTGAAATTTCTGCTGAACGTTATACAGATTTGCTGAAAGAAGAAACCAAAAATACAATTCAGCGTCAGGAAAAAATAGGTATTGATGTATTGGTACATGGAGAGTTCGAAAGAAACGACATGGTAGAGTATTTTGGAGAACAACTGAAAGGTTTTGCTTTTACTGAAAACGGATGGGTACAGAGTTACGGAAGCCGTTGTGTAAAACCACCGATAATTTATGGTGATGTTTCACGCCCGGAACCTTTAACGGTATTCTGGTCTCAGTATGCACAATCATTAACTTCCAAATGGGTAAAAGGGATGCTTACAGGACCGGTAACGATCTTACAATGGAGTTTCGTGAGAAATGATCAGCCACGTAAAGATACCGCCAATCAGATTGCATTAGCAATCCGTGATGAGGTATTGGATCTGGAAAAAGCAGGAATCAGAATTATTCAGATCGATGAACCTGCAATAAGAGAAGGATTGCCATTAAGGAGAAAAGATGCTGCTGCTTACCTGAAATGGGCTGTTTTGGCATTCCGTATTTCGGCTTCTTCGGTAAAAGACGATACACAAATTCATACCCACATGTGTTATTCCGAATTCAACGATATTATCAATCATATTGCGGATATGGATGCAGATGTAATTACTATAGAATGTTCGCGCTCCCAGATGGAATTATTAGATGCATTTGCGGATTTTGAATACCCGAATGATATAGGTCCTGGTGTTTACGATATCCATGCGCCACGTGTACCATCGAAAGAAGAGATGGTAAAGCTTCTAGAAAAAGCTGCGAAAGTTATTCCTTCTGCCCAGCTTTGGGTAAACCCTGATTGTGGATTAAAGACCAGAGGTTGGGATGAAACAGAAAAAGCTTTGATTGAGATGGTTAATGCAGCGAAAGAAATGCAGAAAGAATTTGCTGCAATAGTTTAATTTTTAAGTTTCAGATAGGGATAATGTCAGAGATGTATGTTACATTTGTTATTGTTTAAAAGAAATATTGAAAATGAAAAAACTGATCTCTACATTATTCCTGTTTATAGGATTACTAGCTTTTGCTCAGGCCGGAATAAAATTCGACGAAGGTAATTTTTCCAGTCTTTTGGCTAAAGCTAAAAAAGAAAATAAACTTATTTTTCTGGACGCTTATGCCAGCTGGTGTGGGCCTTGTAAATTAATGGCTAAAAATATTTTTACATTACAATCTGTTGGTGATTATTATAATGGCCATTTTGTGAATGCTAAAATGGATATGGAGAAAGGAGAAGGTGTAGCCCTTGCAAAAAAATATAATGTAAGAGCTTATCCAACTTATCTGTTTATAAACGGAGACGGAGAAATCGTTCACCGCGTATTGGGATATGTTGAAGAAAAACCATTCATCCAGTTTGCTAAAGATGCAGAAGATCCTAAAAGAAATATTGGTGCATTGAAGGCGAGATTCGAAAAAGGAGATACAGACCCAGAGTTTCTTAAGAATCTGGCTATGCTGACGATGTATGAAGATGCTAATCTTTCGGGTAAAGTTGTACAAAAATATTTTGCAGTAAAGCCAAATAAAGATTTTACACAGGAAGATATCCAGTTGCTTTTAACTGGATTAATGAATACTGAAGATCCGAGATACGAAATCTTTAAAAGTAAGAAAGAAGAGATTGTAAAAATATTACCGGCTGCTCAATATGAAGCATTTGATAAAAATATCAAAATGAATACTATTGTTAAAAAAGCATACAATCCGGATACTAAAACATTGAATACAGAGTATTTCCTTACAGAGACGGAAAAAGTGTTCGGGAAAGAGCAGGCAGAAAAAATGCTGACAAGAGTTAAAGCGAGTTATGCTTTGAAAAATAAGGATTTTGCTACTTACGAGAAACTAACACTAGAGCAATACAAAGACTTTTCTAAAGCCAATTCAAACGAACTTAATTCTGTTGCATGGAACTTCTTCGAGAATATTAAAGATAAAAAATCATTGCAAACAGCAATCCTTTGGGCACAGGAATCTGTGAAGAAAGATGAAAGCTATGCTAATACTGATACTTTGGCTAATTTGTATAATAAAGTCGGAGATAAAAAGAATGCTAGATTATGGGCTGAAAAGTCTGTTGAATTAGCTAAGAAATCTGGTGAAGATGCTGCTGAAACTCAGAAGTTACTCGATAGTTTAAAGAAATAGACTTTAAAAGTATTAAAGTTATATTAAAAAAGCTGCTTTTGGGCAGCTTTTTTTGTGGGCAAGATCTAAAATCAATAATTTCGTACCGAAAATTTATTTATGAAAAAAATATTAGCGGTTTTTATCCTAATGTTTTCCCTTGGCGGAATTCGTGCGCAGGAGTATAAGAATCAGATAAAGGGAAATATGCTTTTTGCACCTCTTGGGATTTTGAATGTAGGATATGAACACGCTTTTAATCAGCACTGGACAGGCCAGGCTGATGTTTTTATCTCTCCTTGGAAATCTTTTGCAGGAAGGCACTTGCAAATTTATATGGGGCACCTGGAGGCTCGTTATTATTTTACAAAAGCTATGGAGAAATGGTATGTAGGAGCTAATGCGGGTATGGGAGTTTACAATATGCAGAAATGGAACTATTGGAATTCTGATGTGTATCAGAAAGGATTTAACTTTATGTTAGGTGCAACTGTTGGTTATCAGGTGAAGCTAAACGATCGTTGGAGCATAGATTTATATGTTGGTGGTGGTGCTTCTCAGAGTTTTTATCATGGGTGGTATAAAGACAAATACCCGAGACAACGCTATGATTCTGCACAGGCTTGGAATAAGAGTGGTGAGTTTATTCCGTTCCGCGGCGGAGCAATGATTTCTTATAAATTTTAATGATGAAAGATTTATTTAATAATTCCAAATATTACGTTATTATCGTTTTAACCTTTGTTATTGTTTTCCTGATGAATTATATAGGAAATGATGCACCTGATAAATTATCCAGAGCACTGATGAATGGTGGAGCCGGAGCAGTAGGAATTGCTATTGGACTTATTATTTATCAGCGTGGTAAAGGCGGAGATAATAAACATCACGATATAGACTGAAAAATAAAAGGCTCCGAAATTCCGGAGCCTTTTTTATAAATTGTTTGAGTATTTATATTCTGAAATTTTGTACTTCTAGTGTTATGTAGACTGTAAAATCGCAAAACTATTTATACAAATGGTCTATATAAAATATTTAGCAACAGATAATAATACAATTAACTTTGCACTAACTTCATAACTAGTTAGGGTAGACAATATATTTTTGTCTAATCTTTTCAAAGTCTTCAAGTCCTTTTTTCCAGGAAGTTTTAATTTGCTCCTGTGATTGTCCGCTTATAATCTGCTTTCTTAACTGATCAGATCCCGCAAGTGTATCAAAGAAAAGGTTTTTTAGGAAAAAATCCCCTTTACTGGCAGAGCTTTTGTAATCTTTATAGGCTTTGATTAACCATTCCAAATTAATTCCCGTTAATGCTTCCGGATAGTTTCTAAGGTCTTCACCAAAACATTCCTGGCCATTAAGAGGTGGATTTTTGGAACCATAAGAAGGTTTTGGGGTAAACTTAAAGCTAAAGTTTTTTGTATAAGGGGATCCATAAGCCTGGAAAGGAAATTCTGTTCCGCGACCCAAAGATATATTAGCGCCTTCAAAAAAGCAAAGACTTGGGTACAGGTTTATTGCCTTATCATTTGGAAGGTTAGGTGATGGTTTCTCCAATATACCATAACGTTGCTTCTTGTGGTAGTTAGCCATTTTCACAACGGTGTATTTAGTTTTAATATTATTTTTGAGCCAACCCTCACCATTTACCATATTGCCATACTCACCAATAGTTAAACCATATATAACCGGAATCTCGTGTATGCCTACAAAAGAAGTCCATTTTTTGTTCAGTATCGGTCCGTCAGTATAGCCGTCGTGTGGATTAGGTCTGTCCAGTACGATAACTTCTTTACCAGCTTCAGCAGCAGCCTCCATTACATAAGTTAATGTTGAGATATAAGTGTAAAATCTTACTCCAACATCCTGTAAGTCGAAAAGGATAATATCAGAATCACTGATTTGTTCCGGTTTGGGCTTTTTGTTGTTTCCATATAATGAAACAATAGGCAAACCTGTTTGTTTGTCTATATCACTTTTAACGTGCTCCCCAGCATCTGCATTTCCTCTGAAGCCATGTTCCGGTGTGAATATTTTAGTAATATTTACCTTTTTAGAAATAAGAAAATCTACGAGATGTGTATGTTTGCTATCACTTAGTACTCCTGTCTGATTGGTGAGTACGATTACTTTTTTATTTTTTAGCAAAGGCATGTATATCTCCGGCTGATCGGCTCCGGTTTTAAATGTATTGGTGCTCTGGGCATTAAAAAATGACTGAAACCCAAAATAGATTAGGCAGATCAGAACTAAATTTTTAATTTTGAGGCTAAAATTCATACGCTTGAAATTTCCTTTATATTATTCACGCAAGATAGCATTTTCCAAGGATAACAAAAATAACCTTTCCCGAATTATCATATTCATCGGGAGGCTTTCTGTAGCATTAGGAATTATAGTATCTCTGATTACGGTTTGTACCGGATTAGGAGCAAAGAAAGCGATTAAGGAAAGAATGGCAGACTTTTCCGGTCATATTTCTGTAAAGTCCGCACAGTCGGATAACTCCTATACTTCCTCTGTACTGAATAAAGCAGGATTGGAATATAATAAAATTCAGAAAATGCCTTCCGTTGCCTCTGTACAGTCTTATGCCATGGTGAGTGGTATTATGAGAAACGAGAAAAGTTTTGATGGGGTTGTTTATAAAGGTGTGGGAAAAGATTTTGACAGGGAACGTTTTGAGAAATTTATGATTTCCGGAAGTATTCCTAAATATGATGAGGATGGGTATAATAATCAGGTTATCATATCTGGCAAAATTGCTACAGACCTTGGACTAAAGGTAAAAGATTCTATAGTTGCCATATTTTCTAAAGAAGATCAAAAACCAGTTTACCGAAAATTTGAAGTAGGTGGGATTTATAAAACAGATATCAAGCTTATTGATGATCTTTTTGTAATAGGAGACATTAATCAGGTTCGTAAGATTCAGGGAATGGAAAAAACCGACATCGGTGGTCTGGACATTTACCTGAATGATATAGACAATATTGATAAAGAATACCCTAAAATAGAAGAGCTGATAGGCTATAAAAATTATGCGGAAAAAGCTACGGAAATGTATCCGCAGATTAATGACTGGGTGAATATATTTGACACCAATATTGGACTGATTATCGCTATTATGCTTATAGTCGTTGTTATCAATATTATTATGGTGTTGCTAATCCTTATTATTGAAAGAACCAATTCTATTGGTGTACTGAAGACACTGGGTGCAACTAATTTTCAGATTCGTTCGGTATTTATTAATAATACACTTCTTATTATGGTTCCGGGGCTTGTAGCCGGGAATCTTATTGGATTAGGATTATTATTTATCCAAAGATACTTTGGGATTATAAAACTAAACCCAGATAACTACTTTATCAGTGTAGTACCGGTAGATCTTAATATTCTTTATATTCTTGGGATTTCTGTAGGAATCCTTCTGATTGCTGCCTTAGCGATGATTGTACCAAGCTACCTGATTAGTAAAATATCGCCTGTAAAGTCTATAAAATATAACTAGATGCTTTTTTATCTTTAGTTATTACAAAAACAATTACCCTAATAATAAATTAAATTATAAATGGAATACGCAAATAATATTCTGGAAACTATTGGAAATACACCATTAGTAAAACTAAACAGAGTGTTGGGTGAGGATTTCCCTGCTTTGGTTTTGGCCAAAGTAGAAACCTTTAATCCGGGCAATTCGGTGAAAGACCGTATGGCTCTGAAAATGATAGAAGATGCAGAAAAGGACGGAAGACTAAAACCAGGCGGAACTATTATTGAAGGAACGTCCGGAAATACTGGAATGGGACTGGCTTTAGCTGCAATTATCAAAGGATACAAGTGTATTTTTGTAACAAATGATAAGCAGTCTAAAGAGAAATGCGATATACTGAGAGCTGTTGGAGCGGAAGTTATTGTATGTCCAACCGATGTACCGCCGGAAAGTAAGAGATCTTACTATTCTGTATCTAAAAGACTAGCACAGGAAACACCTAATGGCTGGTATGTAAATCAGTATGATAATCCATCCAACAGACAGGCTCATTATGAAAGTACAGCACCAGAGATTTGGAAACAGACCGAGGGTAAGCTTACTCATTTTGTTGCCGGAGCTGGTACCGGCGGAACTGTTACAGGTTGTGGAACATTCTTCAAAGAAAAGAATCCGGATATTCAGGTAATCGGTATAGATACTTATGGCTCTATTTTGAAACACTTCCACGAAACCGGAGAAATTGATAAATCTTTAATTCATACCTATATTACAGAAGGTATTGGAGAGGATATTATCCCAGAGAATTATGATATGAGTGTTATCGACCATTTCGAGAAAGTAACAGATAAAGACGGAGCAATCTATGCCAGAAAGTTGGCTCTGGAAGAAGGTATCTTCTGTGGGTATTCTGCAGGTAGTGCTATTGCAGCTCTGGTACAGATGAAAGACAGCTTTACAAAAGATGATGTTGTTGTTGTATTACTACACGATCATGGCAGCCGCTATGTAGGTAAAATATACAATGATGAATGGATGAAAGCGCAAGGCTGGTTATAAGGTATAAAAATAAAAAACCTGAAGATTTTACTTCAGGTTTTTTTATTTAGTATTTATTTCTTTCTAATCAGAAATAATCCGATAAATGTTAATAATCCGTTGATAAGCAATAGCTCTAATCCTATTTTGAAATCTCCGAAAATCTGCTCCTGATATTTGTCGATAAAATAACTGATGACAGGTGCTGCAATACATACGTAAGGAACCAAATGGTCTTTTACTTTGTATTTTGTGAAAATTCCGAAAACAAATAAACCTAATAATGGTCCATATGTAAAGCCTGCTAATTTTAGGATTATTCCGATCATGGAACTGTCATTAATCCATTTAAAAACAAGCACCATAATAAGGAAAGATATTGCAACAATAATGTGCACTTTTTTTCTTACTTTTTCCTGCTTCTTCTCTTCCCAACCTTTATTCTTAATATTCAGAATGTCAATACAGAAAGAAGAGGTAAGAGCTGTCATCGCACCATCTGCACTTGGGAATAAGGCTGAAATTAATGCAATGATAAAGATAACAGAAATTACAGGGGACATATGTTCCAGAGCAATAGCCGGGAACAAACCGTCACCAACCGCTGAAACATGCTCTTTGGCTCCATACAGGTGTAATAATCCACCCATATAAAGGAATAATCCAATAACCACTAACATAATAAAGCCAAGGCTTACCATGTTTTTCTGAGAATCTTTCAGGTTGGTTACAGAAAGGCTTTTCTGCATCATTTCCTGATCTATACCTGTCATGGTAATCGTAATAAAAGCTCCGGCGATAATCTGTTTAATGAAGAAATTTTTCTCCATAGGATCTGTACCAAATATCTGGGTATAGCCTTTCTCATGCATTGCTGTAAAACTTTCACCTACACTTATCCCCATATGTGAAAGCATGTAAATTGTACAGATAATTAATCCACCCAGCATACAAGAAGTCTGGAGTGTATCTGTCCATACAATAGTTTTTACACCACCTTCGTAGGTGTATAGAATAATCATTCCCAGAATAATAATAGTTGTAGCAATAAAAGGAACACCTAGTTTGTCCAGGATTGTCATCTGCAGAATATTAACAACCAGATAAAGTCTGGCAGTAGCACCTACTAAACGGGAAATAATGAAAATTGTAGCTCCGGTTTTTTCGGACAATTTCCCCATTCGCTGCTGTAGGTAGCTGTATATAGACGTAAGTTTTAAGCGGTAGTAAAGTGGAAGAAGGACATAAGCAATAATGATGTAACCTATAAGATATCCCAGTGTAATTTGTAAATAGCCGAAGTTATCTTTTCCAACTGCACCCGGTACACTCACAAACGTAACACCAGATAAGGAGGTGCCAATCATCCCGAAGGCAACCAGCATCCAGTTACTATTACGGTTTCCGATAAAAAAACTTTCATTATTACTTCCTTTTCCTGTTTTGTAAGAAACATAAAGTAGAATAGCAAAATAGGCGAAAACAATTAATAGCAGTATAACTGGAGACATTAATGAAATTTTAAATTTCACAAATGTAGTTTTTTTTGAATATACATAGGAAGAACTTTGAAATTAATATGATACAACCTATGTCAAAGCTTTTAATTCACATATTTTTGAAATAAATCACAAAACATTATGATAGTAATAAATAAATTTTTAATTTAGTGACACTTATCGAGTATATATGATATGTGTTTAAAATATTAGTAATTGAGTATTATTGATAATATTTAAAATATTGCTTTTTTATAGAAGTAGACAACAACCAATCTAAAATAAAATATTATGAAAAATTTAAAAAAACTTTCCAGAGAAAATCTGAGATCTGTTGCCGGAGGTTTGCGTAGTTGCATGGATGGCTGTGGACCAGGAGAATGTTGCTCAAATGGAGTTTGCAGAAGAGGGCCTAATACAGGGCCAAGACCATATCTTTGTGATCCGCCAATTCTTGATTAGATCTTTAACTAATAAAAATAGCCAGAATAAGTTCTGGCTATTTTATTTATGCTAACTGTATATTAAAGTTTTCATCAAGAGACAAAATACCTTCTTTCAGGTCTGTGGGATGTTCTGTAAAACCTTTTAGTTTAGAAGTTTTTCCTTTTGAGACTAAATCCTGTATTTGTTTTTCGGTAATTTTCTTACCAAACAAAACGAAAGGAACTTTGAAACCACAATTCTTGAAATCGGAGCAGCCGATAGCGGTCTTGCCCTTCATCAGATGCTGATCTCTACATTTAGGGCACTTTTCCTGTTCCCATTCAATGACTGTATTTTTTCTTGGAGCTCTTTCTTTTTTCTCTTTAACTTCCGGAATCTGGTGTAACGATATCACCTTGGCTTTTTCATTAATCACCTTTCGGGTAAGATCTGTAACCATTTGGATCAGTTCTTCCTTGAAATGGTTTGCTTCGTAAGTTCCGCTTTCTATTTTTCGCAACTTAAATTCCCATTCTCCTGTAAGTTCAGGACTTTTCAGAAGCTCATCCTCAATAGTATCAATAAGTTCTATACCAGTATTGGTTGCGTATAGATTCTTTTTCTTTTTGTCGATATATTTTCTTTTAAAGAGCGTTTCGATAATATTAGCACGGGTAGAAGGTCTCCCGATACCATTGTTTTTCATTAATTCGCGCAACTCTTCATCCTCAACCTGTTTTCCTGCGGTTTCCATTGCCCGTAGCAATGTAGCTTCGGTATAAGGTTTTGGAGGAGATGTTTTTCCCTGATGAATAACCGGAATGTGTTCACCACTTTCACCAACCTTAAATTCAGGGATATTTTGTTCTTCCTCTTTATTTTTTTCGGAACTTTCCTTCTTGTCCTTAGCGTAAACAATTCGCCAACCAGGTTCCAGTATCTGCTTTCCGTTTGCTTTGAAAGGAATAGTACCAACTTTTCCTTCTACTAATGTATTGGATATTTTACATTCCGGATAGAACACCGCAATAAATCTTCTTGCTACCAAATCATAAATAAGTTTCTCTTCCTTACTCAGATTTTGTGAAGGAGGTACTTCCGTTGGAATAATTGCATGGTGATCTGTTACCTTGGTATCATCAAATACCGTTTTAGACATAGGTATAGGCTGTGATAGTAACGATTCTGTATATTCTCTGTAGAAATACATACTGCGCAGGATTCCGCCAATTTTTGGATACAGACTTTCAGATA
Source organism: Elizabethkingia sp. YR214 (assembly GCF_003058195.1). Classification (GTDB taxonomy): domain Bacteria; phylum Bacteroidota; class Bacteroidia; order Flavobacteriales; family Weeksellaceae; genus Elizabethkingia. The sequence goes on along the minus strand of NZ_QBUH01000006.1, from coordinate 85,796 downwards.
AGTATGTCGTATCTACGCGTGGATATGTTGTATGTTTCTTTTCGTATAGACTCTGGATATATTTCAGCGTGCTTTCTGCGGAGAAACCATATTTTCTATTGGCCTCCACCTGCAATCCGGTAAGATCGAAAAGACGCGGGTTTTTCTCTTTTCCTTCTTTGATCTCAAATGAAACAATCTCAAAAGGATGCTGCTTCAGATACTCCAGTCCTTTTTCTGCTTTTTCCTGAGTTTTTAAACGATCGATAGCTGCGTTAAACAGGACTTCCCGATAAGTTGTTTTTAGTTCCCAGTATTCCTCCGTTTGGAAAGCATCTATTTCCTTTTGTCGCTGTACCAGCATTGCCAGTGTTGGAGTCTGAACTCTTCCGATAGAAAGAACAGCTTTGTTGCCACCAAACTTCTTAGTGAATAATCGAGTTGCATTGATGCCCAATAGCCAGTCACCTATAGCGCGGGCATTGCCGGCAAGATATAGATTTTTGTAATCTTCAGCTGGCTTCAGACTTGCAAAACCTTCTTTTATGGCATCTTCGGTAAGTGAAGAAATCCATAATCTTTTTACCGGTTTATTACATTTTGCTTTTTGTAATACCCATCGTTGTATCAATTCTCCTTCCTGGCCGGCATCACCACAGTTAATTACTTCTTCACAGTCGCCGACTAATTTTTCAATAACCTTAAATTGTTTTTGTACACCGCCATTGGAAATAAGCTTTATACCAAAGTTTTGTGGGATAATAGGAAGGAAAATTAAATTCCAGGATTTGTACTGAGGTCCGTAATCATGAGGCTCTTTAAGTGTGCATAGATGACCAAAGGTCCAAGTGACCCAGTAGCCATTGCCTTCAAAATAACCCTGCATAGGAGTATTAGCGCCTAATACTTTGGCGATATCTTTAGCTACACTTGGTTTTTCGGCAATACACAACTTCATGAGAGTCAATTATGGGGATGCAAATTTCCGTATTTTTTCCAGAACTTTTAGCTCCATTGGGGTGGAAAAATACGGAAATTTATTTTAACTGCTCATTATGAGTTACTCACAAACCAATTTATTTTTGAAAAACAATATTCCCTTCATGGATTAGGGTATGAACGGGAGCCATTCTGGAAACCGCTTCAGCAGAGCAGCTTGCATCTACCAAAACAATATTGGCGGCAGTTCCGGCCTTTGGCCATTGCATATTTCCTTTATCATCCAAAGGAGTAATATTCTGGGTTGCCAGTTTTAGCATTCTGGAAAGATTATATTCGGTTCCGTAACCATAAAGTTCGGCAGCCAGTTTTGCTTTTTGAAGTATATTTCCTGAACCAAAGGTTCCCCAATGATCTTGTACATTATCATTACCAATTAATACATTTACACCATACTTCATTAGGGTAGGAATAGGCATAATAGTGTTTTTGAACGGTATAGAAGAGGCAATGCCAACCTGTGCTGCTGCCAGTCGCTCTGCAATTTTTTCAGTTTCAGCAGGAGAAAGATGCCCCAATGCAAATGCATGGCTCACAAATGTCTTGCCTCTCAGTTCAGGATTTTCCAGTGCTTTATTAATTAAAAATTCTATTGTTTTTATTCCGGATTCCCCTGTTTCATGAAGGTGGATGTCTATTCCTTTGTGGTTATCCAAAGCCAGCTGTACGATAAAGTCCATTTGTTTTTCGATATTTCCGTCGATGTTGAAAGGATCTAAACCTCCAATAAAGTCAACACCTTTTAATTGTGCTACCTCTTTCATTAAAGGTGCCGTATTGGTATAGTATACACCATGCTGAGGAAAAGCTACTAACTCTGCCTGAAAAGAATCTTTTTTATTCTTTAGTGCCACTTCCAGATGTTCCAGGGATTTTAATCCGGAAGTAGGATCTACATTGAAATGCGTTCTGGCATAATGGCTACCATAAGATTGGATAAACTCTATCAGTTTTTCTGCGCGTTCTACAGAAGTTTTTAGTAATTCAGGAATGATTTTCTGTTCATAAGTGATCATATCTTTTACAGTTCTTCTGGTTTGCGAAACAGCCTTCCACGGAAGTCCGAATAATGTTTTGTCGATATGAATGTGCATATCCTTAAATGCAGGAAGCATCAGGCGCTTTTTGGCATCTATAGCTTTTGTATTAGGATTGTTGGGTGTAACAGCTTTTATTGTATTGTTTTCGATCTCTACACAGAAAAGTCCGGTTTTTGTTCTGATAACTTCCTGCTGATCATACTCAAAACCAGTTTCTAAAAGAACGTTTTTTAAGGTATAATTATTTGTTTGTGACATAGGAATGTAATTAATAATGACAAAGTTATTACACCCTGCTTTTGTAGAAGGTGTACAATTTATGCTTTATGGTGTATAATTTATTTCTTCTCCTTGAACTGTGAAGGAGTCATTCCGGTATGCATCTTGAAAAACTTGGAAAAGCTGGCATGATCGTAAAAGCCTAACTCGTATACAATTTCCTTTACAGATATATCAGTAGACATTAAAAGCCTTTTTGCTTCTAATAAAGTACGGTTCTGAATCAGGGACGATGCGGAGGAATTCAGGTGCTTCTTGCAGATAATGTTGAGGTAGTTAGGTGAAATGCTTAGTTTGTCTGCATAAAAGTTAACAGAACGTTCTTGTTTGAAAAACTGATCCGTTAAATCAAGGAATTTTGATAACAGGGGAGAGGAGCTGTAAATTTTAAAATCATTAAAAATACCCTCGGCAATTCTACTAAGAATAAGTGCAATAAGCTTACATCGGGTACTGATGATATCCCAAAAAATAGGTGTTATTTCTAATTCTTTGTGAATAGCGCTAAATTCGTACAGAAGCGTATCGAATTCCTCTTCCGAAATACTGATAACGGGATGCTTGTAATAATAAGCCAGTGGAAAACGCAGAGACGGAGACATTCCCTCAAATAAAGTTCTGCCTATCATAAGTTGATAGCCTATGGTTTCAGGCTTTATTTCCCATTGATGTACCTGTTCGGGAAATAAAAGATGAACCTGATAATCTGACAAAGAATAGTCTATAAAATCTATATTGTGAACCCCTTCACCATTTTTAAACAAGAGAATAATAAAAAAATCGTGCTTATGTGGAGAGTCAATAGATCTTTCTCCGTGTAATTCATGGAAGAGTAAATCACAATCGGCAGGAATTCCACGATTGAATTCCTGAATACCTAATACAGGAAAATGATCGGATTGATCATTCATATGCGCTATTTTATTTTTAAAAATAGTGATTTTTTATAGTATTTAATAATATTTTTTGTGTTGAATTATGTGAAGTGCACTAATCTTAAAAACCATACAGAAACATGATTTATATAATATCAATCTAAACTGTCTCAGTGTTTCTGCATGGATGAAAAAAATTTAGCATATCACATTCAGGAGAATTCTAAGATTCGAGTATTTTAACAATTTCTTTAAAACCTAAAGATTTTGCATGTTGTAAAGGAGTTCTTCCGTCATGATCCGGAATATTGAGGTCGGCTCCGGCATCTTTTAATATTTGTACAGCTTGCTGGTGCTTTGTACCACCATTACCTAAAATAACAGCTTCCATTAGGGCTGTCCAGCCTAGTCTGTTAACATGATTTAAAGGAAAACCTTTTGTATTGGCCAATAGCCTTACAGTTTCTACATGTCCGCGCTCACTAGCAGGAATAAGTGCTGTTCCGTAGTATCGGTTGAAGATGTCGAAACGAGCACCATGAGCAAGGTATAGTTTTACAAGTTCCGTTTGTCCGCTAGCCCCTGCGTATAAAAATGGACTATCTAACTTATCATCCTGCTGATTGACGTCCGCACCATACTGAATTAGTAATTTTGCAGTATCTGTTGCTCCGGAAACAGTAGCAATGAGTAATAGAGAACGTTTGTTTCTGTCTTCTGTATTAACGTTTGCACCTTCTTTTAAGGCTTTCTCGACTAATGCCGGCTGATTATTTTTAACAGCGTCTATAATATGTACTGATGTGCTTTCCACTTTGTCTTCTCTTACCTGAGAGTGGCAGTTACTTAGAATGCCGAAAGAAAGCAAAAAAAGAATGACTCTCATATATTTTATTTTAATGATGATTAAAAAACAACATTCCCCTGATGGATCAGTGATTTTACAGGCGATATTCTAGATACCGCTTCTGCAGAACAACTGGCGTCTACTAGTACAACATTTGCCATATCTCCGCTTTTAGGCCATTGTTGTGTGCCTTTATCATCCAAAGGCAATATATTATAAGTTGCCAGTTTTAAACTTCTGGATAATAAGAATTCTGTTGAATAACCATAAAGCTGAGCCATAAGATTTGCTTTTTGCAAAACGCTTCCACTTCCCCATGTATTCCAATGATCAATAATACTATCATTTCCGGTTCCGATGTTTACACCATATTTGTAAAGTGTAGGTATAGGCATAATAAGGCCTCCAAAAGGAATTGTAGACATAATACCAATTTTTGCATTAGCCAGCTTTTCCGCCATTTCTTCCTGCTTGGACTTGTCCAGTTTTGCCAGAACAAAACAGTGGCTCAAAAAGGTTTTACCTTTCAGTGCAGGGTTCTCATTTACCTTATTAATCAGATATTCCACTGTCTTGAGACCAGATTCTCCTGTTTCATGCAAATGGATATCGATCCCTTTGTTGTGATCTAGTGCCAACTGAATAGTAAAATCCATTGTCTTTTCAATCTGTCCATCTACATTGTATGGATCCACCCCGCCAATATAATCTATATCTGTTTGGGCGGCTTCCTTCATCCATGGTGCGGAATCAGTATAATAAACACCGTGTTGGGGAAAAGCAACAAGCTCTGCTCCAAAAGTTGCCTTCTTATTATCCAAAGCTTTTTGCAGATTCTTTAGTGAATCCAGTTTGGAAGTAGGCTCTATATTTACGTGGCTTCTTGCATAAGATGTGCCACATGATTGTAGTAATTCAATTAGCTTTTCGGCATGATATGTAGATGTTTTCAGCATTTCTGGTAAGATTTGCTGCTCCAGAGCTATCATCCCCTTTACACCGCCTTGTCTTTTTCTTACTGCCTGCCACGGACCACCATAAAATGTTTTATCAAGATGGATGTGCATATCTTTAAATGCCGGAAGCATAAGAAGACCTTTAGCATCAATTGCTTTTGCGGAAGGATTATTAGGCGTTACAGTCTTAATTTTCCCATTAGCCATTTCAACACAGAATAATCCGGTTTTTGTTGCAACTACTTCATTTCCGTCGTATTCAAATCCGGTTTCCAGCCTTATATTTTTCAGTAATATATTTTTTGCTCCTTTCAGCGTCTTATCATTAGTAAGATTAAAAGGACTGGCTGCCAACAAGCCTGGGCTTATTGCTAATCCTGCTACAGCTAAGGCTGAACTTTTAATAAAATCTTTGCGGGTAATACCGGAAGTATTCATGATACTAAAATTTTAATAGCAAAAATACCAATTGCTCTGCCAGTACAGATGTAGTTATTATACTATTGTCTGTAAAAATTATAACTTGGGTATTATTCCGACGGAATCAGTTTTTTATAACTCCATTGTCAGCAAAATCATATCTGTACATTCAATACCATTTTCCCATATAGGTTCAGGGTAATTGTCTTTGAAGAAATTTTTTCGGATCTCTGAAATTCTGAATCCGGATTTTTGATACAGGTAAAGTTGCCCTGTACTGGAATTTCCGGTTCCTATAACTAGTTTTTTATAAAGACTATTTTTAGCTCTTAGTATTGCGTCTTTCAGTAACAAGCTTCCAATTCCCTGATTTTGAAATTTTTCGTGTACGGCAATGTTTTTAATTTCTGTGGTATCAGAATCCCACGGGTAAAGTACATAACATCCTATAATCTCATTGTTGTATTTTGCCAGATAAAGCTGTCCGGTAGTGATGTACTGGTCAATTAATTCTTTTGACGGATCGGCCAGTAATAAAATATCGTAAGGAACCGATGTTTCAGGAGTGTGTGGATGTATTGTTATACTGTCTTTCAAAGCTGTTGGTTAAAAAATGAGAAAACTAAGATAGGGAATAATAAACTCGGAATTAAATGTGAATTCTGAAGCTTATCAAGTGTTTTTTAATTGTATATTAATTATTTATAATATCATTTTCATGATGTTTATATCGAAATATATCTATAAATATATGTATATTGAAGGGTAAATAAATGCTTTTTGGGAATAATGTTTGCAATAGCGTAAATATTAAAATTAGACATGAGATCTGCTAAGAAGAAGTTTTTTAACTATGGATACTTAAGCTTTTTTTTGTTATGTTTTGTATTGGGATGTAATAAACAGTCAAAACAATTTTCAGGAGAAAGTTTTAATAAAACTTTGCTTAAAAAAAACGAACAACTTCGTCTTTCGGGAGATTATAAAAGTTTGGTGAAACTTAATCAGCATTATCTTGCCGAAGCTCAGGAAAAAAAATATCATGAGGGGGAAGCTCTATGCTATATCAATATTGCCAATATGTATTCTACAATTGGCAACTACGAAAAAGGTCTTGAGTATATTAAAACTGCTGAAGATCTGCTGAAAGATAAATCTTATCCTCCGCTTTCTGCTAAACTATACCAGGAATACGGACAGCTAAATAAAGTACTTGGACTGCATGATAATGCTTTGAATTATAATACCAAAGCCATGTACTTTATGCGTAAAGTATCTGCTGAAGACCGAAAAAGCTATTTCCTGGGAAGGGTATATGCTAACAGAGCGGATTTTATGTATGCTAAGAAACGTTCGGATTCTTCTCTGATTTATTTTCATAATGCCCTGAATATAGAAAGAACTCCTTTGTATATGTCTCTTATAGCTAAACATCATTTGTTATATACGGGACATAAAGATTCTGCTAATATTTATTTAAAAGAAGCTGTAGCCAAACTGGGGAAAACGCCTGTAGTAACTTCAGAGGCAGGAATGGTATATCAGATTTCAGGACAATATTATAATGCTATAAATCAGCCCAAAGAAGCATTGAATTATTATGAAAAAGCTTTAAAATTTTATACAGAAACCAATAGGATTTATCAGATTCCGTTTGTGTATCAGAATATTGCAGGTATTTATAAAAGTCTGGGAAATACTGAGCAGGAGCACGATTTTATGATGAAATATGCAGAGGCTAAAGACAATCTCAATTCAAGGCAGAATGAAACGCTTAATCTTTCAATAGAAAAATTATTAGCGGCTAAAGACGAAGAGTTTAAAACTGATAAGAATAAAATTTTCCTTTATATTTTTTTAGGTGTTACTTTAAGTTTTATTATTTCCTTTTATCTATACAAAAGAAACCGGAAATTATTGCTTAAGAAATATACTGTAAAGCATGATGTGAAAGAGGTGAAAGGAGAAGCTGCTAAGCCAGCATATGGAAATATCTTTGATGAGCTTGTTATTTTGGCAAAGCAGAATGATTCTACCTTTCTCACAAGATTTCAGGAATTATATCCAGGATTTATAGATCGACTGCTCGAAATAAATCCTAATCTTGTAAGTTCTGAACTTGCTTTCTGTGCTATGATCAAACTGAATTTTACTTCAAAAGAAATTGCGAACTATACATTTATCCAACATAAATCGGTGCAACAAAAGAAACACAGGCTCCGTAAAAAGCTCGATGTGCCGACAAATCAGGACTTATATGTTTTTTTTCAGAACCTGAGTTAAAATAATTATATTTCTGTAAATCAGCACATTGTGGTTGATGAGGTATATGTGTAGTATTGTTTTTTTTGTTGATTTTCACTAATTATGATAATATTTGCAATCTTGAAAACACATTTGATGAAAGGATAGCTGTCGTATAAAATCCCAAAGAAGCATTTCATAAGTTGTAATTTTAGTCGATGGGAATTTTAGTCAAAGACGGCTATTTTTTATGAATTGAAAACACAAATAATTTTTAATATAAATGAAAAATACAAATTTGTTATTAACAGCAATAGTGGTTACATTGCTGGCTGTAGCTTCATGTGGTGAAAAAAAGAAAGATTCGGAAAAGATAATTTCTGCTAAAACAGATTCTCTGAATACAACAGTTGAACCGGTAGCATCTGAAATGGGAGATACTACCGAAAATTCTGTAGATTGGAATGGAATCTACAAAGGCGATTTGCCATGTGCAGATTGTGAAGGGATTGCCACAACTATTGAGCTTAAAAATGACAATACCTTTGTTCAGAAAAGTGAATATAAGGGAAAAGGAAAAGATAATACTTTTGAGGAAAAAGGAAGCTTTGAATGGGATAAATACGGTAGTATTATAACTCTGAAACTAAAAGATGGTGTACAGAAATATAAGGTTGCAGAAGGATACATCATTCAGCTTGACCAGAATGGTAAAGAGATAACAGGAGAACTAGCTAAAAAATATATTTTAAACAAACTATAATGAAAAAAACAGCATCCATTTTATTGGTAGCAGCGCTTACGGTAATGTCTTGTCAGAGTACAAAAAAAACTACTGAGAAAGAAACGACAAAAGAAACAGGAATGAATATGAAAGTTCCTTTTACACTTGCTAAAAACTATTTTATCAAAAATACTGTAGAAGACAAACAAACTTTTGTAGAAAAAATTACATCAGAAGAGGCTTTCGAAAAACTTTTTGGAGCAGCGGCAACCATGAATAATATGCCTACAAAAATTGATTTCTCTAAGCAATACGTTATTGCTGTAATCAATCCTTCTACAGAAATGCTAACAAATCTGAATATGCCAACACTTTCTAAAAGTGGAAATATTATAACACTGGCTTATGAAGAAAAGGTGGAAGGGAAACAAAGTTATTCAATGAGACCAAACCTTATTCTTGTAGTAGATAACCAATATCAGGGAGAGATTAAGACGGTAAAGAAATAAGCTCTTAAACAGAAAACAACATCATAGATAAAAGTAAAGCGCAACCCCGAAAGGTTGCGCTTTGATGTTGATTGAAATATCTGTGATTGTTAGTAGCTTACTTCGTGTACTTTTACAGCACGCCCACTTGGATCATTCATTTTTTTGAAAGCTTCATCCCATTCCAGAGCTACGGGCGTAGAGCAAGCAACAGAAGGTACGGATGGTACAGACTGCGCTGCGCTGTCACTAGGGAATAATTCTGTAAATATGCTTCTGTAACGGTATTCTTCTTTGCTCATAGGAGTGTTGATAGGGAAGCGGTATTTAGCATTTGCCATCATTTCATCGCTTACTTCATCCTCTGCAATTTGTTTCAGGGTATCAATCCAACTGTAACCTACACCATCACTAAACTGTTCTTTCTGCCTCCATGCAATACTTTCCGGTAAGATATCTTCGAAAGCCTTTCTCAGAACCCATTTTTCCATTCTTTCAGGTGTTATCATTTTGTCCTGAGGGTTGATTGTCATTGCAACATCCATGAATTCTTTATCCAGAAATGGTACACGACCTTCTATACCCCATGCCATCAAAGACTTGTTAGCACGAAGACAATCGTAAAGATGAAGCTTGCCCAATTTTCTCACGTTTTCCTCATGGAATGCCTGAGCACTTGGTGCCTTGTGGAAATAAAGATAGCCTCCGAATAGTTCATCAGATCCTTCTCCGGATAGTACCATTTTAATTCCCATAGATTTTATAACTCTTGCCAGAAGGTACATAGGAGTGGAAGCTCTGATAGTAGTTACATCATAAGTTTCCAGGTGATAAATAACATCACGGATTGCATCCAGACCTTCCTGAATAGTATATTTTACTTCGTGGTGAACAGAGCCTATATGGTCCGCAGCCTTTCTGGCAGCAGCAAGGTCCGGAGATCCTTCCAGTCCAACTGCAAAACTATGTAAACGCGGATACCAGGCTTCCTGTGTATCACCACTTTCAATTCTTTTAGAAGCAAACTTTGCTGTAACAGCAGCAATAATAGTAGAATCCAGTCCGCCGGATAAAAGTACGCCGTATGGAACGTCACTCATCAGCTGACGGTGCACTGCATCTTCTAATCCTTTTCTAAGGGCTACTATATCAGTAGGATTATCTTTTACTGTATCAAAGCTTTCCCAGTCTCTTGAGTACCATTGCTGATATTCTTCACCATCTTCGCTGTATAACAGATGGCCGGGTTTGAACTCTTCAATTTTGTTGCAAACGCCTTCCAGAGCTTTAAGTTCCGAAGCTACATAGAAGTTTCCGTGTGCGTCCCATCCCCGATACAAAGGAATAATTCCCATATGGTCGCGGCTGATAAGGTAAGTACCTTTTTCTATATCATATAATGCAAAAGCAAATATACCGTTTAGTTTTTCTAAGAAATCTTTTCCGTGTTTCTGGTAAAGTGCTAAAATTACTTCACAATCGGATTGTGTCTGGAATTCGTATTCAGGAAACTCTTTTCTTAGTTCCATGTGGTTATAGATCTCACCATTTACTGCTAAAACAAGATTTCCGTCTTTAGAGAAAAGTGGCTGCTTCCCTGAAGTAGGGTCTACAATTGCCAATCTCTCATGAGAGAAAATTACTTTTTCGTCCTGAAAAATGCCCGACCAGTCCGGCCCACGGTGTCTTATTTTTTTAGACATTTCCAGTACCTGAGGTCTTAATGTTTCTGTTTTTTGTTTTGCATCAAATAAGCATACTATCCCACACATTTTCTTATGTTTTTAATTTTTAATTTATTTTATTAATGCAAATATGGGGTTTGATTATTTTTCAAACAAGTAAAAATATTTGATTTAGGAAAAAATACATGAATTAATTTTATAACAGGATTTTTTTAAGAATCACAAAAAAGAATCCCACCCTAACTGAAAAAAATTAAGATGGGAAATTTATATTATCAATAATGTGAAAGTCAATTAGGTCAATGGGCAATGAGGGGATGATCAATTAAGTCAATATGTGAATAAGTAAATGGGTGAATTTACAAAAGATTATATATTCACTTATTGACCCATTGACCTATTCGTTATTCCAGCCCTAAAAGAACACCAGAAACATTCCAAAAGCTTTGGCTGCTGCCTTCCGGAGCTCCCTGAGGAATTTTTACCTGTATAGTATGCTTACCTGTTTTAAGGTTTCCCAGATTGATATAAACGGGGTTAGTAGTAGTGCCCGGACACCAGTTGGAACGGCTAAGATCTGATGAAGAAAGACCGTCTTCGAAGTTACCTGATGCAGGATTGAACAATCTATAAGATCCACAATCTGTTCTCCAAGGTGTAAAAGCATGGGCTAATTTGCCATCCAGATAAATAGAATTTTCTTTTGGTACAAATTCATCACCTTCTCCCCAGCCACCATGTCCGGTTGTGATATAGCGCAGTTGTGCATTTTTAAGATCTTTGACCAGTGTGAATTCAACTTCAACTCCTTTGTCAGAGCTAAACATAGTAGGGTAGTCCTGACCTGCCATTTCCATTACATTGGTAGTATTGAAAACAGGTAATACAAAATTGTTGTTTACAATTTTCTGTTGATCCGGGTGAATAGTTAATTCTAAACTTATCTGATGTCCGCCTTTATCATAGTTTCCGATAAATGCTCCTACCAGTATCTCTTTTCCGCTTAGTTGCGGACGAAGTTCGGTGATATCCTGGCGGTATGGCGTATTGTTGTGCCAGTTTTTTCCTTTCAGTTGAATTTTTTCATTAAAATGACCAATTCCGAAAGGGGTGAAAAACCGCATCAATTCAATAAACGGAAGATAGTCCGGAGTTAAAGCAACACCCTGATAGGATTTACCATTTCCGTTTTGGTATACCGGAAGTGATTTTACCCCCTGCGTTAGACCTGTATAATAAGATGTAGCCCTTTCCTGTGGAATGATAAATACATCTCCGGTTCGGTCGTATGCATCACCATTAGATTTTTGTTTTAGCTCTACAAAGATTGTATTGCCTTGTTTAATTTCAGGAATTTTTACTTTCTTCAGAATAATAGTTCCGTTGCCGAAACGTTGAATATACTGATCAGATTTAGAAGCATCACTAAAGTTGATGGTTTCGTTTTCGAAAACAGGAATAGTTATAAATCTGCTCTTCCAGATCATATCTTTATAAGTCAGTACATCTTTTTCTGTAATATTTTTGCCCTGAAATAATGACTGGTCATCCAGTGTCTTTATTTTTTTTACCGAAGTTGCCTCAACGACAGAGCTTCCATTTCTTACCGTCTTCAGTACCAAGCCCAGATCCTGTCCTAATATGCTGGGACCGCCTTTTACTTTAAGATCATTCGTATACCATACTTCTATAGTATTGGAATTTACACTTGTTACCGCTTTCTTTACATTATAACCCAGTATTTTTCCGGTTTCGGAGGTCGGTTTGAACTCCTGTTTGGCCAGGATGGTATTATCGCTTGTCTTTACAATTTCGTTGTTATTAAGAAAGGCAAACTGGCTAACTTCATTGTTTTTTCTGTTAATTTCATTAACCTCAAAAGGGAAATTGGCTTTCTTGTTTTTTATTTTCTCATTGAATAATAGTGTTTTATCACTATTGGTAATGCTGATGATGTGGTTTTGGCCAGGATTTACTTTTCCTTCGAACGAATTCTGATAAGTAACTTCATAAGTCTGGGCGAAAATCATCTGAGCGCCTGTAATAAGGCTACACAGGAAAATTTTTTGCATAAGATTAGTTTTTGGCAAAGGTAAAAAAAAGAGCATTAACCTTTCCGGAAAATGCTCTTCACTATATTTTGGGCTGATATTAGCCTTTTCTTTGAATTAATGCCATATAGAAACCATCATAACCATGACTAGGCATAATTTTTTCTTCACCGATTAGTTCGTATTCCGGATTCTTTTCAATAAAGTTCTTAGTCTGTAATGTATTTTCAGAAGGAAGAATAGAACATGTAGCGTATACCATTTGTCCACCTTTCTTTATAATTTTAGAATAATCCTGAAGGATGTTTTCTTGTTCCTTTTTAATTCTGTCTATAAAGTCCTGATCAATTTTCCACTTACTATCCGGATTTCTTTTTAGTACTCCTAATCCGGAACATGGAGCATCTATCAATAATCTGTCCGCAGAATTATGAAGTCTTTTGATAACTTTATTGTCATCGATAACTCTGGTTTCAATATTATGGGCACCAGCTCTTTTAGCTCTACGCTTAAGTTCAGCCAGTTTCCATTCGAATATGTCAAGAGCGATAATTTGTCCTTTGTTCTTCATTAAAGCAGCAATGTGTAATGTTTTACCACCTGCACCTGCGCAGGCATCAACTACACGCATCCCTTCTTTTACATCAAGGAATCTTCCGATTAACTGTGAAGAAGCATCTTGTACTTCAAACATTCCCTTTTTGAAGGCTTCAGTAAGGAAAACATTTTTCTTTTCTTCCAGTTCCACAGCATCTTCATAACCACGAACAGCGTGAGATTCTATTTCGCTTTTCTGTAACTCTTCAATTAGTTTATCTTTTGTTGTTTTGAGGGTATTTACACGAAGTACAGTTGGAGCCGGATCATTTAATGCATCCATTTCTTTTTCCCAATTAGCGCCTAATTCTTTTTCAAGAGTTTCAGCAAGCCATTCCGGAATTGAGTACTGTATTGCTTTTGTAGGTACAGTTCCTTTCTTTAATTTATTAAGGATGTCGGCAATTTTAATACCTTCAAACTCTTCAAACTTTTTGTAGTGTGTTTTAGTCCACAAAAGATAAGCAAGGATCATTCTGTAAATATTACCAGGTTTCACCCCTTCGCCCATGTAATATTCAAGACGTTTTTTCCAACGGATAATATTATAGAAAATCTCAGAAACAACAGCTCTGTCCTGGCTTCCCCATTTTCTGTGTGCTTTAAGAAGTCTCTCGATAACCTTGTCGGCATATTTGTTTTTTTCGAAAAAGGTTTCCTGTAGTGCATCGTGGATGCCAATAAGTAGGTTTCTGTGAATAAGTTCCATAATTAGATCTGCAGTTTTGCACTGCAAAAATACATTTAAATTAGAGGAAACGCAAAAATGCTTAGATTAAGCCCTGAGAAAGGAAAGATTTGACTTGGGTCTCAGAAATCTTATCTTTGCAAAAAATATAATTATTATGAGCGATACGATACTTTGTCCGAAGTGTAATTCGGAATTTACTTATCCGCAGGATAATCTTATGGTGTGTTCCCAGTGTTTTCACGAGTGGGATCCGGCAGATGCTTCAGCAGACGGTGATGATAAAGTTTTTGATTCCAATGGGAATGAATTGCAGGATGGGGACTCTGTAGTCGTAGTAAAAGATTTGCCTGTAAAAGGTGCGCCAAAGCCAGTAAAAGCTGGAACAAAGGTTAAAAATATTAGATTGAGACCAGGAAGTGATCATAACATCGATTGTAAAATTGATGGATTCGGATCAATGGCCTTGAAATCTGAATTTGTGAAAAAAGGTTAATCAATAACTTTTATTTAAGTTTACATATACAGACTTTATCCATTAGGATAAAGTCTTTTTTTATTACATTTAGCTTCAAAATACTACAATAATAGATCTTCTGCTCGGATTAGAAAATAATCTAGCGTTATATGGAACTGAATAATATTGGGGAGAGATTAAGTATAGTACACAGAAAATAAAAAAAGGAAAAATTTGGCAGGGTAACTTTCAAAAAACTTTCATTGCGAACGCTAATTTCAGTTTTACAAGGCAGAAAGAGAATAACCAAAAATTTCCTTGAATATCTTCTTGGGCAAAGATAAAAAAAATGTTTACAAACCAAAAATATTGGATGTAAATATTTAATATTTAAGTTTTTAAAGCTTATTAAAGGAAACTTATTTTCAATTTTCCTTTTTTCTTTTGAGCGGTATATACAATAAATGTATGGCCTTTAATATTGACAAGGTTTCTGTAAAAACCTCCCGAAAAACCAGATTCTATAACTTCGGCATCTGTTCCTTCATTTTCAGTAAATTTTAACTGATGTGGAAAATAAAACCAATTTGATAAACCAAGTTCCTGTTGCTGTTCAGGTGTTAGAAGATTTACTTCCCCCAACAATCTTGCTACGTAAGGATTGTATGGAGATTGAAATAAAGCTTCAGGCGAATCTTTCTGAATAAGACGTCCTTCCTGTAAAACAACCACTTCATCTATCCATGGCAGAATTTCTGTAATGTCATGCGTACTGATAATCAGACTGATATTTTGTTCACGAACATAGGCAAATAGCTTATCCCGTAGTTGTGTTTTTCTTGAAAAATCGAGATTACTGAAAGGTTCATCCAGAAGCAATAATTTAGGCAACTGAGACAAGGCCTGTGCAATAGCAACACGCTGTTTCTGTCCACCACTTAGATTCTTAGGATATTCATCCATATAATCTTCCAGTCCGACAATTTCCAGAAGCTGATAAACTTTATCCTTCTTTGCCTTAAGATTAATATTCGAAAGAAATTTCCCCACATTGTCATAAACTGTAGAGTAGGGCATCAGATCATAATGCTGAGCCACTAGTTTCATGTCTTTTTCACCCGGGATTATATTTGCTTTCGGACCATATATTTCCTTATTGTCGAAGAATATTTTTCCCTTATACCAATCGCTTAAACCATATATAATGTTTAGCAATGTTGTCTTTCCACATCCGCTTTCACCTATCAACGCCATAATCTTTCCCTGCTCTAAGCCGAGATGAAGATTGTTGAAAATAAGTTTGTCTTGACTATAACCAAAGTCTATTCCCTGTATACTGAGTAACATTTTGCAAAAATAATGTTTTGTAGGTTTATTAGTATTTTTTTATTAAATTTACGAAACTAATTGTTAAAATAAATTACAAAATAATGAAAAAAAGATTTTTATGGGTGTCTGCGTTGGCTCTTATGGGAACTGTTCTGGTTATTTCCTGCGGGAAAGATAAACCAGTAACAAGTGAGTCCGGTGCAGTAACTACAACTAAAGACGGAGCCGTTTTCGCAGTTGATACACTAAATAGTAAAATCGAATGGACAGGTTATAAGATTTTTAAATCAGATAATACTTCTCATTTCGGGACTATTAAGTTTGAAAGTGGCGAAGTTACTGTGAAAGACGGTAAACTGGAATCCGGTAATTTTGTAGCATCCATGAATACCTTAACTTCTGAAGATTTAAAAGATGACAAAGAAAACCAGGCAAAGCTTGATGGCCACCTTAAGAGTGGTGATTTCTTTGAAGTAGAGAAATTCCCTACAGCATCTTTCGAGATTACTAAAGTTACTCCGAATGAAACCGGAGATTATAATACACTTATCGACGGAAACCTTACATTAAAAGGAGTATCTAAGCCAATAAGCTTTAATACCAATGTAGTGGTGAAAGATGGTGTAGCGACGATTAAATCTGAGAAAAAAGACATCAACAGACGTGACTTTGGTGTTAACTTTACTTCTCCTGCCAGCAATGGTGTTATTAAAGATGAAGTAAGTTTGCAGATTAACGTAAAAGCATTAGAAAAGAGATAGTTTTAAGTAATATGTGATGGAGAAAATCTGCTTTTGGAAACAAGAGTGGATTTTCTTTTTTATAAAAGTCCGATAAAAACCTTAAATTTGTGCTGCAATTTTTATAAGATGCTAGAGAAAATAGAAGAATTACTGGGTCAGGTACAACAATTTCATACCAAAAATAAAGAAGAAATCGAGAAGTTCCGTATTGCCTTTATTGGTAAGAAAGGAAGTGTAACAGAGCTTTTTGAGAAGTTTAAAGATGTTCCGAATGAACAGAAAAAAGAATTCGGACAGAAAATTAATACCCTGAAGCAGGCTGTAAATACTAAGATTGAAGATCTGAAAGCAGGTATTTCTGAAGAAACGACTACTGAGAAGATAGACCTTACAAAACCTGGATTTCCTGAAGAGTTAGGAAGCAGACATCCTATTAATCTGGTTAAGAACAGAATTATTGAAATCTTTAAATCTATTGGTTTTGCTGTAGCAGACGGACCAGAGATTGAAGATGACTGGCATAATTTTACCGCATTGAACTTACCGGAATATCATCCGGCAAGAGATATGCAAGATACTTTCTTTATTGAGAAAGATCCGGATATTCTTTTAAGAACGCATACTTCTTCTGTACAGATCAGATATATGGAAAACAACGAACCTCCGATGAGAATTTTGTCGCCGGGAAGAGTTTTCCGTAACGAAGCTATTTCATCCCGTTCACACTGTATATTCCATCAGATAGAAGGTTTGTATATAGACAAGAATGTATCATTTGCAGATCTTAAACAAACAATTCAGTACTTTACTACAGAATTATTTGGTAAATCTCAGATCAGAATGCGTCCTTCTTATTTTCCATTTACTGAGCCAAGTGCTGAGGTAGATGTATACTGGGGACTAAATTCTGAAACCGATTACAGAATTACTAAAGGTACAGGTTGGTTAGAAATTATGGGTTGTGGAATGGTAGACCCTGCTGTTCTGAAAAATGTAAACATTAATCCTGATGAATACAGTGGATTTGCTTTTGGTATGGGAATCGAGCGTATCGTAATGTTGCTTTACCAAATGTCAGATATCCGTATGTTCTTTGAGAATGACGTACGTATGTTGGAGCAGTTCAAACATTTGTAATATTCAGATTATTCTGATATAAAATAATAAATGGCCGGATATTTCCGGCCATTTTATTTTGATAACCACAAAGGTTAAAATATTTTTTATCTGATTATGATCAACCAGAATAGTTGGTTACTTAGCAAAACGTAGCGGATTCTTTACATTAGAATACTCTATAAGATCAGCCTTTAGAGATCCAACTGCCAGTTCGGCTTTCATTTGGATTGGAATATGATTGGCATCATTTGTTACCCACATCGTTACCCCTTCTTTAGCCTTGAAAACACGTCCGCTCATTACTGAAGGGATAATTTTCAGACAGTTGATTCTTCCAAACTTTGTGCTCATCATTTCAGTACCAACAACTTTTAGCATAAAAGGATAGATTTCATCATCGATCCATACGTTCAGCTTTACAGAGCTGCCAACTTTTAGTTGGTCGGTACTCAGTGTGCGCAGGTAATAGAACGATGACAGCATATCCTGTATATCATTATTTACATTAAAGTTACGGGTCTCATTTTTGATTCTGTCATGCAGGCTTACAGTATGATTACTATGATTGAATGTAGAAGCCAGATTTTTGCGGTAACTTCCTTCGCTTACATTTCTTACATAGAAACTTGGTTGGTCAGTTCTTAGATTGATGTAACTTTCATAGATATCATCCACTTTAAAAAATGCACGTACAGCCCCAGAACTTCTTCCTTCGCCTCTTACGTATAGATGTGGCGCACCATTATATGTAGTTTTCTTGGTGGAGAGTGTTGCAAACCCCGCATTGAGAAAACCGTAATGGATACGATATTTTAATATTTCCCCTGAATTGACACTGTCGAACTGAGCATTTATAAATACGATACTAAATACAAATATTGCTGTAAAAAAATTCCTCATACACAATTTTTATGGCTATATATTTTCAAAAACTTTGCCAAAGCCTAAAGTACAAATTTCATCGGTATTTGCGATGAAAAAATTATTAATGTTTTATGAATTCAATGACGAACATCATGAAAACCAATCAGGCTATTTGCAATGGTATTCCTATCTTTGTTTTTTCTAAATAATAACTGAGCGATATGATTGAAACTGATATCATTATTATAGGAGCAGGTCCTACAGGACTATTTGCCGTTTTCGAGGCAGGATTACTTAAGCTAAGATGCCATATTATAGATGCTTTGCCACAACCAGGAGGTCAGTTGGCTGAATTATACCCTAAGAAACCAATCTTTGACATTCCGGGATTTCCTTCGGTAGATGCGGGGGTTTTGGTTAATAATCTTATGGAGCAGATTAAGCAGTTTGAACCAGGTTTCTCTTTAAGTGAAACTGCGGTGTCTTATGAAAAAACTGAAGACGGCCATTTTATCGTTGAAACCAGTAGAGGGACTAAGATAAAAGGTAAGGCAATTGCTATCGCCGGTGGTTTAGGAAGTTTTGAGCCGAGAAAGCCACAAATTGATAATATCGAAGCTTTTGAAGAAAAAGGAGTAGAATACTTTGTGAGAAACCCTGAAATGTACAGAGATAAAAAAATTGTTATCGCTGGTGGAGGGGATTCAGCGTTGGACTGGTCTATTTTCTTGTCAAAAGTAGCTTCTGATGTTACCTTAATCCACAGAAGAAATGAATTCCGTGGTGCATTGGATTCTGTAGAAAAAGTACAAAAGCTGAAGAAAGAAGGTAAGATTAATCTTATTACTCCTGCTGAAGTAGTAGGTTTGCAAGGGAACGGAACACTTTCAGGAATCGAGATTGAAAAAGACGGTGAGCGTTCTTCTATTGAAACAGATTATCTGATTCCATTATTTGGTTTGACACCTAAATTAGGACCTATTGCTGATTGGGGACTTGAGATAGAGAAGAATTCTATTAAAGTAAACAATGCATTGGATTATCAAACGAATGTAGAGGGTATCTATGCAATTGGGGATATCAACACTTACCCAGGTAAAATGAAGTTAATCCTTTGTGGTTTCCACGAAGCTACTCTAATGTGTCAGGGGATTTATAACCGTTTAAATCCGGGGAAAAAATTCGTACTGAAATATACAACAGTGAGTGGGGTAGATGGATTTGACGGTACCAGAAAAGAAGCTGAAAAAGCAGTAGTGAAGTCAATTGACTAATTGATATTTACATATATAGTTGAAGAAGCGCCCGGTTTTCCGGGCGCTTCTTGTTATACAGATTAAAGATGATTAAAAAATAGAGAGCCCTCTGAACAGAAGGCTCTCTTAGAAAAATAACCTGAGGCTATATTAAGAGAAAAATAATTAAAACTTAAGGTCTAAACCTATATAGAAGTTGGCGCCCATAATTGGTGCGTAAACCATTCCGCCATCGAAGTAATTACCAAAAGGATTTTTAGCATCCAGAATAGCGTTTTTCTGCTTGTAATTAGTTAGGTTTTCACCACCGGCATATATTCTTACCTTTTCATTCAGGTTTTTCGAAATTTGGGTATTTAAAGTTGTATATGCATTGGAATAATCCGGAAGCCTGAATTCTTGTGGATTACTCTGTGTAAAAGGAATCCTTTGTTTTCCGATCCAGTTTAGTGTAGCATCGAAGCTCCAGAAGCCGCCTTTATCATTTTTATTAGTAGCATAAGCGGCATTGAAGAAGCCTCTGTGCTTTGCCATGAAGGGAGCCTTTCTTCTTCCGGAAAGATAATCGGTTTCTACATTGTAATATTTGTAAGCCAATCTCAGATCCAGATTTTTGGCAGGAGTAAGATCCCATTGTACTTGTACACTATTAGCAAAAGATTTTCCTTCCAGATTATAAAACAGAATCTTATTGGTATACTGGTCCAGATCTGTAATCACCTGATTTTGGAAATCCGTTCTGAAAACATCGGCTATGATTGTAGATTTTTTATTGAAAATTCTGAATTCCTGTTGTAGACTCAATCCGTAGTTCCATGCAATTTCGGGTTTTAATCCATAGATATTTCCATTATTGGATAAAATCTCAATACTTCTGTTGGATGCGAAATATTGCTGGCTTTCCGCAAAAATATTGGCTGTTCTGAACCCTCTGCCGGCAGATAGTCTCAGAATAGTTTTAGGAGTGATATCGTATTTGAAATTAAGCCGTGGAGTGAACTGAGTGCCTGCCAGATTATGAAAGTCTACACGCGCACCTGCTACCAAAACATATTTAGCTCCTGTTAAGGTATATTCTGCAAAGAAGCCGGGAACAGTCTCCTGTCTTTTGTAATTAGCCGTCAGATAATCTTCATTGTAATCATCCAATAAAAAGCTAGCTCCGACCTTGTATTTATGATTGGTATTTCCAATAATACTTTCAAAAATTAAGTTGGAATAAAAAGTAGACTGCTTCCCAAAGTAATTGCGCAACCCGAAGAAACTATCCTGTTGGTGATAAGTAAACTGATTCATCCAGCCTAAGCTTTGATAAGGTTTTCCTTTGAAAACATAGCCGGTCTTATTCCATACCTGGAAGCGGGAAATATCGATTCCTACACCATATAAATTTTGCTGACCCTGGTTAAGTCTTTTGTTGTAGCCAATCTGACCTGCTGTTCTTTCATCTTTTACAAAGTTAATTCCGAAATGAGAACCGAATCCGCTATTACTAAGGTCATTATAATTAAGCAGGTAAGCAGCATTTAATTGCGTTCCCTTTGGACGATCCAGAAAACCATCATTGTTCATATCGGTATCCCCAAAAGTTCCGTTACCGTGTAATAATATACTTTGGTTCCATTTTTCAGCAACCTGAGAAGTATGGGTAATATTGGCTTCTGCACGTCCGTTAAAATCAGAGAACAGATTAAGTTCTGTTGTTGGTTTTTCATTTTCAGATTTCAAAAGTTCGGTGTTAATCTGTCCTGTGATACTTTCATATCCATTAACTACTGTACTTCCTCCTTTTGTTAACTGGATACCGCCAATCCAGCGTCCTGGTATAAAGTTCAATCCGTATGCTGATGCCAGTCCTCGTATTTCCGGAAGCTGCTCTTTGGTAAGGCTGGTATATTTCTGGTCCAATCCCAGCATCTTAAGTTGCTTGGTACCTGTTACAGCATTACTGAATGAAACGTCTACAGTTGCATTCGTTTCAAAGCTTTCGGAAAGATTACAACAAGCAGCCTTTAGTAATTCTTTAGGATTAATATTGAAAGTTAAACCTACTTCTTTTTTATTAAGGGCAGTTGCTTCTGAAGCTTTTGTAATCGTAACACCACCAATCTGTTTTTCTTTTCCTTTATCATGTTGCTGGTGGTCCTCTTCTTGTACAGCAGTGTTTACTTTATCGGAGTGTACTTTTGTGTTAACTTCTCCAAATGCAGTAGTACGATCGAAATGACAGCATGCAGGCAATTTTGCGTATGTTTTGTCGTCGGCTTTGTACTTTTCATTATCATGCCCGGCATCTGCAACTTTCTGCAAAACTTTTTCAGCAGTCGCCTTTATTGGATCTAGCTCCAGATAAAGCTTCTGTTCATCTGCATTCCATTCAGCACTTAATGCACCAGCATCTTTAGATGCTTTCTCTATACGGGCTTTGCACATATCGCAGTTTCCTTTCACAAAGAAAGAAACTTTGTCTATCGTATGTTCTGAAACCGGTTTAGCATCTCTGCTATAGTGGCAGCATGTTGGTAATTTGTTATAAACTGCATCTTTTGCAGTATATTTTTCATTATCATGTCCTGCATCGGCTACATGCTGAAGGATTGCATCGGTATTCGTATTGTCCGGGTTGTATTCCACTGTTAATATCTGCATTTCCGGACTCCATTGTGCAGTTTTTACACCTTTTGTTTTTGCTGCTTTTTCTATTCTGGCTTTACACATTTCGCAAGCTCCCTTTACAACATAAGTTTCCTTTTTTAGAGAGCTCTGAGCATTGATGTTCATAAACAGAAATAGATTCAGGAGCAACAGTCCTGATCTTAAAATTGATTTCATTCTGTAAAATAATTTAGTTCTAATCGGTTAAGTGCAGCTTTTTGCTGCTTTCTGGAAATAAAACTAAACGAGTTTAGGCGGTTGCCAGATATTGAATGTCCTGTTTGGAATAACAGGGAATGAATAAGAGAAAACAGAGGAATCTTTGATAATGGAATTATGCAAAGAAGTCTCTATTGGTTCTAAAATAATATTATTGACAAAGCTCGAGCAGGTTTGACAGCTTTTGCAACTGTCTTTACAAGATTTATCGGCATGTCCGGAGTTTTGATCACAACAGTTTCCATTATGATTGTCTTCATGCTGACAACAGCTTTCTGCAGATTTTTCAGTAGTATGGCAATCCATTTTCTGAGGTACAGCTGCAGAGAACTGATCCGGGTACATAAATGCCCCCAGAAACATCAGAAATAATAGTAAATAGCTTTTTATTGCCATAGTCGGGGACAAAGATAAAACAAAATCTAATAAGAAATACTTTACAGAAGCTTCTTTGTAGCTGATTTAAATTACCTTTTTGATAGACAAGTATGCTTTTTTCTTTCGTAAATTTGTGGATAAGATTTAAATTATTATGTCAGACGTTAAAGTAACCATTATAGATAGAGAAGGTGTTGAACATGAAATTATGGCACCTACAGATATGTCGATGAATCTTATGGAAACCATAAGAGCCTATGAACTTGTAGAAGAAGGAACTTTTGGAATATGTGGCGGGATGCTAATGTGTGCATCTTGTCAGTGTTATAAACTAAGCGACACAGAGGTGCCTGAAATGGGAGATGAAGAAGAGTCATTGTTATATAGTGATGGCGTAAATGTAAAAGAAAATAGCCGCCTAAGCTGCCAGATCCCAATTACTATGGATATAGAGGGATTAAAAGTAGAAATAGCTCCGGAACCATAATTGATCCACAGATTATGTTTTAAAAATATAAAACCCGCCAAAAGCGGGTTTTTATTTTATATTATTTCGTCGGAATTTCTTTCAGAATATCCTGAAGATAGCCCCAGAACTTCTGTACAGATTTTATATTTACTTTTTCCTCCGGCGAGTGTGCACCAGTAATGTGAGGACCGAAAGATACCATTTCCATTTCTGGGTAATTAGCACCAATAATACCACATTCTAATCCTGCGTGACATGCAACAACACGTGGTTGTTCCCCAAATTTCTGAGTGTAAATTCTTTCAAGAACTGATACAATTTTAGAATTAGGGTCAGGCTGCCATCCCGGATAAGATCCTGTGAATGCTACATCCAGACCTGCCAATTCAAATGATGCACGCAGCTGATCGGCCACTGCCATTTTAGTTGAATCTACAGAAGAGCGGGAAAGATTAAGTACTCTTAGTTTTCCTTCCTTCAGTTCTACTTTTGCTATATTGTTAGAAGACTCTACAAGACCTTCTACCTCCGGGCTCATTCTGTAAACTCCGTTATGAGCAGCTTTTAGTCCTTTGATGAAAGATTCTGAATCTGCTGTGCTTATTCCTGATCCGTTTGTCTGAGCTTTGCTGATAGTAATCGTAAGATCTTTTTCTACTGATTTGAATTCATTAAGAATATCAGCCTTCAAAGCTTCTGCAGTTTTTAAAAATGTATCTGCATTTGCTACACTAAAGCTAGCTCTTGCTTCACGTGGAATAGCATTTCTTAGTCCTCCTGCATTAATGTCGGATAATTGGATGCTTTGACCAATACCTGTAAATAAGAATCTCCCTAATAGAACATTTGCATTTCCTCTGCCTTTATCAATATCCATTCCGGAATGTCCTCCTGTAAGACCTTTAATCTCAATAGCGATTCCTTCTCCCTGTATAGCTACAGTATTGTATTCTTTTGATGCAGTTACATCAATACCTCCGGCACAGCCTATATCGATTTCATCATCTTCCTCTGTATCCAGATTAAGAAGGATATCTCCATGTAAAACTCCCGGCTTCAGACCGAAAGCTCCGGTCATTCCTGTTTCTTCATCGATAGTAAACAAAGCTTCTATTGCAGGGTGTGCAATATCTGAAGATTCTAGAATACTCATAATAGTAGCAACACCAATACCGTTGTCCGCTCCTAATGTTGTTCCGTCGGCTTTTACCCAGTCACCATCAACCAGCATGTTGATTCCCTGAGTATCAAAGTCGAAATCTGTATCATTGTTCTTCTGACACACCATATCCAGGTGAGACTGTAATATCGTCGTTTTTCTGTTCTCCATTCCTGGAGTAGCAGGCTTGCGGATGATAACATTTCCTGTTTCATCTTCCGAAGTTTCCAGACCTAAAGATTCTCCAAAATTTTTGATGAAAGCAATAACTTTTTCTTCCTTTTTAGATGGTCTTGGAATAGCATTAAGTGCTGCGAAGTTTTTCCAAATGGCTTTTGGTTCCAGATGTAATAAATCCATTTTATTGTTTGATTATTTTATAAATTGAAATTAACTCGTTCATGATTTCAGCGGTTGGTATATGCTTGGCATATTTTGCATTTTGTCCAGCCCAGTAATTTGTGAATTGAGTGTCGTTATGTTTTTTTGCCAGGCTTCTCATAGCCTGTGTAAGAACGTTCTGAATAGGATATTCAGGTATTGTCAGCTGATTAAGCTCTGTTAGCTTCATGAAATCGTTGCAAATACCACGTGCCCATCTTCCGGTATAGCTTCTGGTTAAGACGGTAGATGTATCTGTAGATTCTTTAATTAAGTCCCGGTAAACATCGGTAGCGGCGCTTTCTTCTGCTGAAATAAAATGACTGCCGATTTGTACTGCATCTGCACCCATATCGAACGCTGCAGCTATAGTTCTTTTATCATACAAACCGCCAGAAGCAATCACAGGAATGTTCACAGCATCTTTTATTTGTGCAACAAGTGCAATAAGCCCTATATATGGAAGGCATTTTTCGTTAAGGAAACTACCACGATGGCCTCCGGCCTCAATTCCCTGTGCAACGATAGCATCAACACCTGATTTTTCAAGTTCTACAGCTTCTTCTACACAAGTGGCAGTACCAATAGTATAGATATGATAAGTCTTCAACTTCTTTATACTTTCTTCATCCAGCATTCCAAAGGTAAAACTTACATATTTTATCTTTTCCTCAATAATCAGATCAATTAAATCCTGGTATGGATAGAACTGATAATTGAATTCAAAATCCTGGGCCCAGTTTTTTTCTTTTAAAATGCTCTGAATAAAATGAGCCATCTTTTCCGTTGCAATTTTATTACTATTGATATCCGGGGCTGTATTGACAAAAAGATTTACAGCGAATTCATTTTTAGTGAGCTGCTTTGTCTCCTGAATCAGTCTGTAGGACACTTCCGGGGAAAGTCCACCTAACGGAAGAGAACCCAGTCCGCCCATCTCCGATACATCAGCTACCATCTTAGGTGTTACTACACCCAGCATAGGAGCCAAAATTATAGGATATGGAAGATTAGAAAGAAAAGTAGAGTTCATCATACAGACAAATTTACAAAATAAAAAACCGTCAATATAGAATTGACGGTGTGTATTTTTTATCAAATTAAATTTAGCCTCTTGCTCTTTCCAGCAGAACCATCATCATGAATGAAAGAATAAGTCTGGATTCATCATTGTCAGGTACATCAGCAAACTTTTGCAGCATAAATTTTCTTCCGAAAAATGAAGGCATCTTCTTTAGCTGAAAGATTTTGTTGCCCTCTTTGTCTGTTAAGGTGTAAGATGGGTTTAGTATATAGCCTGTAAACATTCCAATAATAGGCAATTCACCGATCATGTTATCCCATACTTTTACCCAGCCATTATCTTCACGGATGGTATAATCTTCGCTTCCGTCCTTATCCATTCCGATGTAGGTGGATTTCCATATAGATTTCATTCCTCTTCGTCCAATTTTACCAAGAGATTCTCCCGTTTTGCTTTCAGAAATTGAATAGTTTGCATTGAAGTCCAGCCAACGGTCTGCCTTAATGTGGAAAAGTTCTTCAGCTTTGGTTTCGTTGTTGAAGACAATTACATCTTCTTTTAATTTGAACATTTTCTGGCGAACATATGCGATTGTATTGTCATTTTTGTCTTTTGCAACAAAATCGTTGGCCAGGGTTGTAATTTTGAATTGTAAGAATAGCGGGTATTCAGGATTTTTCATCAATAATATATTATAGTTAGGGCCTGCAAAAATAGCGTAAACATAAATGGTCAACAAACTTTTTTATAGAAAGAAGGTAAAATGATACCTTTGCAGATATGAATTTTCCAAGTAAAGTTTTAGAAAAGGCCGTTGAAGAGATTTCAGGGCTTCCGGGAATAGGACGGAAATCGGCAACAAGATTGGCTTTGTACCTGTTAAAGCAACCTCAGTCTCAGGGAATGGCATTGGGAAATGCTATTCAGGGATTGGTAAATGATATTAAATATTGTAAGATCTGTCATAATTTTTCTGACCACGATATTTGTGAAATTTGTGCGAATAGTAACCGTAATGATAGCCTGCTATGTGTAGTAGAAGATGTACGAGATGTAATGGCTATAGAGAATACAGGGCAGTATAATGGTAAATACCTTGTTCTGGGTGGAAAACTTTCTCCAATGGAGGGTATAGGTCCTAATCAGCTGAAGACTGAAAGTCTGATCAGTAAAGTAGAAGCTGGTGGTGTAAGTGAAGTTATATTTGCACTAAGTGCTACTATGGAAGGGGATACAACAGCCTACTATCTATACAAGAAACTGAAACATTATCCGTTGAATTTTTCTGTTATTGCAAGAGGGATTGCAGTAGGGGATGAGCTGGAATATGCAGATGAGGTTTCTTTAGGAAGATCTATTAAATACCGATTACCATATCAGGAATAAAAGAGTATAGAAAACTGGTGTGATTTCTGAACATTGTTCAGGAATCACAGTTCTTATTAAAAGAAAAACTGCTTAAAAAAACTCGTAAGAGCCCTAGTAAGCAGTTTCTTCTAAACTAAACTATTAAATCTATCTATTTTGCAGTCTGCGCTGGCGCAGAGGATTGCTGTGTTTGTGGAGCTTGTGCCGTAGGTTTCTGAACCGGGGCTTGTGGGTTGTTTGGAAGCTCCTTTTTTGTTGGTTGTGATTGAGGAATTACTGTTGATGGTTTCCCTGTAAGAATAACACTCAACATAATCAGAACAATGATAAAAATTCCTAATGACCATGTAGCCTTATCCATAAATTCATTGGTTCTCTGTACTCCGAAAGAAGCTGAAGATGTACCTCCAAATGTACCAGAAAGACCGCCTCCTTTTGGATTTTGGGCCATGATAACAATGATCAGAAGCACACATGCAATGATAATAAGAACCATGAAAAGGCTAAATATCGTACTCATTTATTTTAATTTTCAGTTGGCAAATATACAAAAATATTGATTCATTTGAATATAATTTTTGTGTGAAAAATTTAAAAACACTATTAAATTTATACATTATGGACCAGAGAAAGTCTGGTCGTATATAAAATAACCGATCAGAACAATTTTATCTGAACAGACTCAGGTTATATTTTTTTACAAGATCAAGGATCATATGGTAGCCAGCTAAGGAGTTCCCATGCTGATCCAGGGCAGGACTGTAAACTCCAATTCCCATTTTTCCGGGAACACTTACTGTAATACCACCACCGACTCCGGATTTACTTGGTAAACCGACTGTCCGTGCATATTCTCCACTGAATTCATACATTCCGGCAATTAGCATCTGAGATTCTATCAGCTGGGCAATATCTGCATTTTTATAAGTAGTATCGCCATCATAACGTGTGCATTGGTGGGCAAAAAAATAGCCTATCTTAGCCAAATCTTCGGCGGTAACTTCTATCGAGCATTGCTTAAAATAGTTATTCAGCTTTTCTTCATTACCAGTTATCAGTCCGCTGTTTTTCATTATATAAAACATTCCACGGTTACGGTGTCCGGTTTCCCGTTCAGAATTATAAACTTCTCTGCTGTAGTTTATATTGCTGTTTTTGGTAATGTACTGTACCATTTCCAGTATTTTTTTGAAAGGTAACTCACCTTCTCCGTCTATTAGAGCAGTTGTTAAAATAGCACCTGCATTCATCATAGGATTTAATGGCTTTCCGGTTGTTTCCAGATTTGAAAAATGATTGAATGGTTTGTCGGTACCAAAGTAGCCCATTTTATCAAAGATATTCTGCTCTCCTTTTTCCCGGACAGCAATCATTAATGATATAATTTTTGAGATACTCTGAATGGTAAATTTCTTATTGGTATCGCCTACATTTATAATTTTTCCATTTTCACCAATGACAGATAGGGCAATAGATTTTGCATCTGCTTTACCTAGTTCCGGAATGTAATCCGCAACTTTTCCCTGTTGGTAATAAGAACGGTTTTTTTCCAGAATATCTTTTAAAACTTGTTCTGTAATAGCATAGCCATCTGTTTTTTGTGAGGCTACAGCTTGGGCCTTAACAGCTGTACTAAAAGATAATGTACTTGTAGTAAGCAGAATTCCAAAAACGAAAGTCGAAATATTTTTTTTCATACTGAATTATAAATATTAGGCTGTTTCTGAAATAATAAATCAGAAGTAGCTTTTTAAAGTGTTATTTCCAATTGTATTTTACTGATAGCGCTGATGCTCTTTTGATTTGGAAAAACGATCAATGATTGGCTTGAAAAAGGCCTTGTACTTTTCGGCATCAAACAACTGAGAGTCTGTTAGTGCTTTATAAGTCATCCATACCCCGAACGGAAGTAAGATCATATTGGGCAGCCATGTAGCCAGATATGGATTCATTTCTCCTTTCCATGCGATATTTTCCGTCATTAGGTTGATAACATAAAATAAGATGAATATCACAATGGCTATGATTACAGGGAGACCCATTCCTCCTTTTCTGATGATAGATCCAAGGGATGCACCAATCAGGAAGAAAATTACACAGGTGAAGGAATAAGAAATAATACGCTGCTGGTACATTACGACCTTGGTGTAGTATTTAATAATATCTATAATCTGATCGTTCTTCATCTGATAAGCGCTTTTAGCAGCCTGCAACTTATTATGAGCATAATACAAGGCTTCCATTTTCTTGTCTCCCTTCAGAGAGTCAAGTTTAAAAGGTTGCTTAACCAGCTTTTTATCTGTCTTAATCTTATCAATATAGGATACATAACCGTTTTGCTGACTTACAATATCCTGAGAAATTGTATTGAAAGCATCTTTGTCATCCTTTCTTTTCTTTTTCAGTGTTTTGGCAATCTGATTATAAGTCTGGAACTGATAATCGTCTGTAATATTTTGCTCTTCCAGAGCTTTGTTTAAAAGTAAAGAAACATCGAAGTGTTGTACAAGTGAATCAAACTTTATGGCTTGATTAGCTTGTTTTTCTCTTTCTTTAAAATCTTTATTAGCAATCTGATCCTGGAAGATATATCCGTTATACAGAATCAGTTTAAGATAGTGTTTGTCTACAGCCTGAACGAATTTTCCGTTCTTGGCAACTACTGTTTGGTTATCTTCGTATGAGTTGGCTACTTTGTGGATAAATACGCCATTTACATTTTCTCCGTTTTCTCCCTTTATTTCATCAAATTTTATCGTCATTCCTGGTACCGTGTCGATAAACTGTCCTGGTGTAAAGTTTAGTGCAGGACGAGAGGAGGCAATATTATAAAGCATATTCTTTGCTTTACGCTGAAAGTCCGGAATAATATTGTTGGAGAAAAAGTAGAGGAGTACGGAAAGTAGAATAACCATAATGAGCAGTGGCCTCATTACGCGGAGTAGTGATATCCCCGCAGACTTCATGGCGGCCAGTTCATACCGTTCCCCAAAGTCTCCAAAAGTCATGATAGCTGCAAGCAGGATCGTCAACGGAAGTACCATTTTTACGACGGTAACGCCCATGTAAAAAAGCAGTTTTGAAATTTCCCAGGCACTTAATCCTTTACCGGCCAACTGCCCCATCTGTGTCCAGATAATGTTTACAATGAAGATGAAACAAAGGACACTGAAGATAAACAGGAAAGGACCGAAAAAGGTCTTTATAATGTATTGGTCAAGCTTTTTTATCATATATTCTATATAAAAAGCCACATCTTTGTGTGACTTTTTTATGCTTTGCTTATTTTATTATAACTACAATTCTGTAATCAGATAATTTTTATAATTGGTTTTGTTGAAAGTGAAAACTGAAGGAGAAAGGTTTTGATTTTCTATATATTTTGAAATCTCAATTACCGCAACCTCATTGTTCTCCGAAAACTGTTCTAATTTCACCAATTGTTTCTTAGCTGAATTGACGAACAAATTTACATATTTTATCCCATTATTTGAGACCGGAGTCATTTTTATATAATCAGCATTGATTCCGCCAATGTTTTTCTTACCCATATACTGTACTGTATATCCGTTTTTGTAAGAGTCAATATAATTAAGAGGAGAGAACATCGTTTCGTTACCTGTAGGTTTTGCAATAGTAACTTCCTTATCATCGCCGCTAATACTGTATACTTTATTACCATCGAAGATTTGTTCCGTACCCATAATATTCAGCTTGTATTTACTCCCTGCAGAATAGAAAATACCAGTAACTGCTTTTCCGGCCGTACCGCTTCCGTTACGGTAAACAAATTTGAAATAATTATTTTTTTTCGATTTGTAATTCGCAGAAACGCCGTCTAAAATAGTTTTTGCATTAGCATCTATTTTTTGTCCAAAACCCATAGTAAAGGCCACAGCAAAAATTCCGACAGATAATTTCTTTATAAGGTTTTTCATCTTTTTGTTTTTTAGATTATTTGCGCAATTCTTCCAAAAACTGTTCCAAAGAATGCAGATCTGTAATCAATACTTCCCGAGCCTTAGCTCCGTTGAAGCTTCCAACAATACCTGAGGCTTCTAACTGATCCATTATTCTTCCGGCGCGATTATATCCCAGCTTCAACTGACGCTGTAACATAGATGTTGATCCTTGTTGTGTAGAAACTACAATTTTGGCAGCTTCATCGAAAAGTACATCCTTTTCATTAGGGTCAAAACTTCCGACAGAAACAATAGATTCATCTCCTGAGTATTCAGGTAACTGATATGCTTCCGGATAACCTTTTTGTTCTCCAATGAATTCTGCGATTTTTTCTACTTCAGGAGTGTCTACGAATGCGCACTGCAGACGAATAAGATCATTTCCATTGAAGTACAGCATATCTCCTTTTCCTACTAACTGTTCAGCTCCCGGGGTATCCAGAATTGTTCTGGAGTCAACTCCGGAAATTACTCTGAAGGCAGCCCGGGCAGGGAAGTTAGCTTTGATCATACCTGTAATAACGTTTACCGATGGTCTTTGCGTTGCCACAATAAGATGTATACCAATAGCACGGGCAAGCTGTGCCAAACGGGCAATTGGCATCTCTACTTCTTTCCCGGCAGTCATAATAAGGTCTGCAAATTCATCCACAACCAATACGATATAAGGAAGATATCGGTGTCCGTTTTCAGGATTTAATTTTCTTTCCGTAAACTTCTTGTTGTACTCTTTAATATTTTTACAGAAAGCATTCTTCAGCAATTCATAACGATTGTCCATTTCAATACAAAGAGAGTTCAGCGTATTGATAACTTTTGCATTATCTGTAATAATAGCATCGCCACCATCCGGTAGTTTTGCTAAATAGTGTCTTTCTATTTTTGAGTATAAAGAAAGTTCAACTTTCTTAGGGTCAACCATTACGAATTTTAATTCGCTAGGGTGCTTTTTGTAAATAAGTGATGTCAGAATAGCATTGATACCTACAGATTTACCTTGCCCTGTTGCTCCGGCCATTAGTAAGTGTGGCATTTTTGCCAGATCGGCCATAAAGATCTCATTGGAAATTGTTTTACCAAATACAACAGGGAGATCCATGTCGGTATTCTGGAACTTTGGTGAAGCTATTACCGAACGCATACTTACCATAGATGGGGTTTGGTTTGGTACTTCAATACCAATAGTACCTTTCCCTGGCATTGGCGCAATAATTCTGATGCCCAAAGCAGAAAGATTAAGTGCTATATCGTCCTGAAGTTTTTTAATTTGTGCTACACGAATACCTGCTTCAGGTACAATTTCATATAGTGTAACAGTAGGACCTATAGTTGCTTTTATTTCGGTAATACCTACGTTGAAGTTTTTAAGAAGTCCGACAATACGGTTTTTATTTTCTTCAAGCTCATCCTGATTAATGTTAATATTCTCGTTACCGTAGTCTTTTAACAAAGAAACAGAAGGCATTTGGAATTTGGCAAGCTCTAATTTATGATCGTAAAGTCCATGCTGATCTACCAGGCTTTGAGATTTTTTATCCGCCTCATCCAATACTATAACTTCTTCCTCCTTTTGTTCTACTGTAAAAGCAATATCTGGCGTGCTTGTCACTTTATGAACAGAGACTTCATTACTTGCAACAGTCGATATTGGAGTGGTAGTATGATTAGGAGTCTCTATAATAGGTGGAGGAGTAGGTATATGAACAGGTTCCGCTTTAGGAAGCTCTTCTGTAACTACAATTTTATTTTCAGCCTCTTCAGCTTTTTTATCAAATGGAGAAGGTCTTTTAGACTGCGTAAGGTTTACCTCTTTTGGTGTTTCGTCCACAACTGGAAGCTCTTCCTCTTCATTGTCATCAGAATCATCATCCATTGCAGAAACTTTATTTTTGAATTTCCCTAAAGTGTTTTCATTTAGTTCATCCATTTTTGCTTTGATGTTGGATGGGCGCAAATTAAATTCTAAAACGAAATATAATCCGATACTTAAAAGAAGTATCATCCATAATCCGAAAGTTCCAATGATAGCATTTAGGTAATCCATAATCTGGAAACCATATACGCCGGATAATACACCCTGCCCCTTTGTAATAACACCCATGAAAATTGGCAGCCAACAGATAAAAAACAAACTATGAGAAATAGTTTTCCATGGCTTGAAATAATTTTTTTTCAGGATCAATGTTCCGAAAACAAATAATAAGAAAGCAACAATGAAACCTGCTATTCCGATAGATTCAAAAATGAAAAAATTACCCAGCCAGTCGCCAATCTTCCCAAATACATTGGAAGATTTAATAGACTTGTCTAGCATTGTCCCTGCCTGGCTTTGGTCGGCCTTCCATTTCATAAGATAAGAAATGAAAGAGAGGGTAAGCACTATGGAAAGGAAAACGAATGTTACGCCGGAGATAATTCTTAATTTCGAAATGGTCTTAGTCTTAGCAACTTCTGGCTTTTGATTCATTCTTTTTCTGTGTTATATAAGGTCTTTGCAAATTTAGAATAAAATAGCAAAAAAACTAATGTTGTTTTGATTGTAAAAAGAGAGCGTTTGGGTAATAGAAAATATAGTGAAAAACGATAGACATGATTTTTCTCCATGTTGGCTTATAATAGTTTTTTTGGTGTAATTTTGCCGGATGTGTTTTTAGAGTACCCATAATGAAGAAATTACAGGATATACTTATTTCTACCAGAACAATGGCTGTATTGTTACTGGTATATGCCATCTCGATGGCAGTAGCTACGTTTATAGAAAATGATCACGGGACACCCGCAGCTAAGGCATTGATTTATAATGCTAAGTGGTTTGAGCTGGTCATGTTGCTTCTTATCATTAATTTTATCGGAAATATTAATCGATACAGACTTCTTAGAAGAGAAAAATGGCCGTTGTTAGTATTCCACTTGGCTTTTATTCTGATTTTTATCGGAGGAGCTATTACACGTTACATCAGTTTTGAAGGAATGATGCTGATTCGTGAAGGTGAAACATCTAATCAGATCGTTAGTGAAAAACAATATTTCAAAATACAGATAGAGGATAAAGGTGATATTCTGAATTATGAGGATGTACCTTATATTATGTCTCCATTACATCATGATTTTAATGCTACTTATGATTTCAGAGGTGAAAAGTTTACAGTGAAAACACTGGACTATATCCAAAGAAAGAAAGATTCACTAGTAGTTTCTGAGGGTGGGAAAAATTATCTTCACCTGGTTTCCACAAACGATCAGGGGAGAGAAAATATATTCATTGCACCGGGTGAGGCAAAGAGCGTAAATGGTATGTTGGTTGCCTATAACCGTAAAATTGAAGGTGCTGTGGAAATTCATGATGAAAATGGATTCCTTCAGATCAAATCTCCATCCGATGCTCAGTATATGACGATGGCAACGCAAAAAACTGGTGTTGCTAAAAAAGATGCACTAGATTCCCTAAAGCTAAGAAGTTTATATACAATTGGTGATCTGAAATTAGTTGTACCTGAAGGAGTGAAGAAAGGGAAGCTTATAGAATATGAAGGTGATAAGAAAAAAGATCAGGGAACACCAGATCTTTTGAGATTAATGGTTGAAGGTCCTAAGACAAAACAGCCTGTTGATATATTAGTTGATAAAAATAATCCTAATATGGCTAAGCAGATTATGGTAGATGGTAAAAACATTATGTTAGGATTTGGTCCTAAAGTTTTACAGACACCATTCTCTCTGAAGCTTGATAAATTTGTAATGGAAACTTATCCGGGAAGTAATTCCCCATCTGCATATGAATCTCATATACAGATTATAGAAAACGGAAAGCAAACACCATATAAGATCTATATGAACCACGTTCTTAATCACGGTGGATATCGTTTCTTCCAGGCAGGATTTGATCCTGACAGAAAAGGAACTCATCTTTCTGTAAACCACGATTTCTGGGGAACCAACATTACTTACGTAGGATATACTTTCTTATTCCTTGGGCTCTTCGTTTCATTGTTCTGGAAAGGAACTCGTTTCTGGCAACTGAACAAAATGTTGAAAGATATTAGCAAGAAAAAAGCTGTAGTTGTAGCATTCCTATTGTTTGCTTTTGGTAGTGTAAATGCACAAACCTATGATGGTGGCAGCAGTAAAGGTAAGATCGACATGCACGGACAGGAGACTCACGGAGCTCCTAATGTGGAGAAAATGGAAGTAGGAAAGCCTGCAGGCCCTATGAAGCCTAAGGTTTTGGATCCTGAAACTGTGGTTCAGCATTCTAATGTCAATAAAGAGCATGCTGATAAATTTGGCTATGCTTTGGTACAAAATGTTGAGGGGCGTATTGTACCTGTTAATACACTCGCTTTAGATATACTAAGAAAGTTATACAAGAAAGATTCTTTCCATGGAATGGATGCCAATCAGTGGTTCCTTTCCATTACGACTAATCCTTTTATGTGGACTCAGGTACCACTTATTAAAGTACCAAAGAAGGGTGGGGATGAATTGCTTAAGAAAACTAAAGCAAATGAAGATGAGTATACAACATTACTAAACCTTTTCCCGATGGACCCTGTTACAGGACAGCCTCGTTTTGTATTAGAGCAGGATTATAATACAGCTTTCCGAAAAAAACCGGGAGAACAAAGCATGTATGATAAGGGAATTATTGAACTAAATGATCAGGTTCAGGTTTTCAATGGAATTCTTTCTGGACAATATATGCGTATTGTTCCGGTACCAAATGACAATAACTATACATGGCATTCATGGTTAGATAACAAATTCGAACCAGATGAAGCTTCTCAGAAAGTGATGGGACCATATTTTGCAAGTGTTCTGGATGCTACAAAAAATGGAGATTGGGCTACTGCTGATAAAGAACTAGTAAAGTTACAAGATTATCAGCACAAGTGGGGATCTAAGATTATGCCTTCTGACACAAAGGTGAAAGTAGAGGTATTTATGAATGATCTGAATTTATTCTTCAAGCTCCTTATTGCCTATACGATAATCGGTGGTTTAATATTTATATTAGGTTTCGTTTATTTATTCAAACCAAATAAAAATTTAAATAAAGCAATCAATATTATAATCTGGATCGGAATTGTAGGATATGTTGCACACTTCCTTGGTCTTGTAGGCCGTTGGTATGTTTCCGGACACGCACCTTGGAGTAACGGTTACGAAGCTATTATGTTTATTTCCTGGGTCGGAATTACTGCAGGACTTATCCTGTACAGAAACTCTAATGCACTTATACCAGCAGCAGGTTTCCTTGTAGCTGTTATTATGATGGGGTTTGCACATGGAGGAGCGCAGCTTGATCCACAGATTACCCCTCTTGTACCAGTACTTAAATCTTACTGGCTAATTGTACACGTTGCTATTATTACATCCAGTTATGGATTCTTTGCTCTTTCGGCTATTATTGCAGTGATTACATTGTTCTTTTATATTGTAACTAACTCTAAGGTCTATAAAGAGCATAATGATAAAACGATTAAAGAATTGACTATTGTAAGTGAAATGTCATTGACAATAGGATTGTTTGCACTTACCGTAGGTAACTTCCTTGGAGGTATCTGGGCAAATGAAAGCTGGGGCCGTTACTGGTCTTGGGACCCTAAAGAAACATGGGCGTTTATTTCCATTATTATTTATGCATTTGTACTGCATATGCGTTTAGTACCAGGGCTTAGAGGCAGATATACATTCCACGTAGTAACAATGTTTGCTTTCTGTTCTATGATTATGACCTATTTTGGGGTTAATTATTATCTTTCAGGATTACATTCCTATGCGGCAGGAGATCCAATTCCGGTTCCGTTATGGGTATACTTGAGTTTAGCTTTCGTGCTTGCTCTAAGTATAGGAGCATGGTTTAAATACAAAAAGCTTCACAGTGCTAAATCTTCGTCTAATAATAAATCGAAGAAAGCAGAAGAAAGAACAGAGATTGAGCCTTAATCAGTATACAATAAAATAAAAAGCCAGGATATTTCCTGGCTTTTTTTGTTTGTGTAAATATTCTTATTTGATTTCTTTATAGAAATAGCTAAGATTGGCCCATATTAAAAAATCCTGAGCCGAAACCATTTCTGAGGGTGTTTTGAAAGGAGCTATTTTTGATACTTCCTGCTGAGAGGTTCTTCCAAAATTAAGGCCGCTTCTGTTGTATAAAGAAGAGTTGTCATTTTCTCTCGGAGCTCTGTGATAGACTATAACTCTTTTGTAAATTGTAAGCCCTGTTTTATCAGAAGTATGCAATCCAAAGAATTCTGGTTTAGTTCCCTCAAGAAATATAGAATCTTGTTTTGCTTTAATTTTGTAGGCTAGTTTCAATTTGCCATTTATAACAAACAAAGAGTCTTTTTTGTAATCAATAACAAGTTTATCATCCGAAGTATCCACTGAAAACCAATATTGGTTTAACATATTTACATCAACTGATGTTTCTGCCCCTTTTGGTCCTTTTAAAGAAACTCCGTTTTCAATTTTATAGCTATTATTAAACTGATAAGTGTATGTTTTTTTTGCTATTGTTATTGGCGGTTTAGTGTTGTCACCACCATCTCGGTTGTCATTGTTGCTACAAGAGCTTAAATAGCCAGTAAGGATAATTAGAAAAAGTCGGTTTATGCGCATATATAGTAGTTTTAGTGGGTTGTGATTTCGCATCTAAAATTAGGAATATTCCCAGTAGTAGCATATTAAAATAGCTTAACCTGATTTTATTCATATTTCTAACTGTAGTGAGTTTTTTATGAGAAATAATTTTATTGCTTTTTTATATTATTAATTTCATATCTTTATGATATCAAATTAATATCAATATGGAAAAAAATCTGAAACCAATGTCTGGTTATGTGGCACTACTTATAAGTATCTTATTATTATTTGGTGCTGTTACTCTTTTCTTTACAGGAATGCAGTATAACCCTTTCTTGTCCGTTGTGGGGGTATTGTGTTTTATTCTTGCAATATTTTTTATGAAAGGTCTTATGATTATTCAGCCTAACCACTCCAGAGTGCTTAACTTCTTCGGAAAGTATGTAGGAACTGTTAAAGAGAATGGATTGTTCTTTATCAACCCTCTCTATTCTTCACAAAGAATGAGTCTTCGCTCAGAGAACCTTCAGGGACAAACACTGAAAGTAAATGATAAAATGGGAAATCCTATTGAGATAGGAGTTGTTATTGTATGGAAAGTAGGAGATACCTATAAGGCAGCCTTTGAGGTGGAGCGTTATACCGATTTTGTGAAAATGCAGAGTGAAGCAGCGGTTCGTCATTTGGCGATGAGTTTTCCTTATGATAATCTTGAAGATGATCATGCGCCGATAACCTTAAGAGAAGGTGGAGAAAAAATTAATCAGATCCTGGAGCAGGAACTTACAGAAAGGCTTTCAAAAGCCGGAATTGTAATTCAGGAAGCCAGAATTAGCCACTTGGCTTATGCTTCTGAAATTGCAGGAGCAATGCTTCAGCGCCAACAGGCTACCGCGATTGTAGCAGCAAGGGCTAAGATTGTGGAAGGTGCTGTAGGGATGGTAGATATGGCTTTGAAAAAACTATCGGAAGAAAACATAGTAGAGTTGGATGACGAAAGAAAAGCGGCTATGGTAAGCAATCTTATGGTTGTACTTTGTGGTGAAAAGGCTGCACAGCCTATACTAAATGCTGGTACTTTGTATAATTAGAATGTAGACTAAGCGAAAGCTTAACAGAAAAAATAAAAATTTTGAGTGCAAAAAAAAGCTTTGTCCTCCGGATTGATGAAGAAACTTATAAGCTTATTGAAAAATGGGCTTCAGATGAATTTCGGAGTGTAAATGGACAGATTGAATTTGTTGTTCATCAGGCTTTAATAAAAGCCGGACGAAAGAAGGAAAAGGACAATGAAAAGCCGTTAGATAGTAAATAAACATAACGTATAAAAAAGCAGCGGGGAGAAACTCCCCGCTGCTTTTTTATATACTGTTCTTATTGTAATTACAAGTATTCATCCGGAACCTGGATGTTATTTTGCTTCAGATAATCTATAAGACTTTCATGTTTTTGCTGCATATCGTTGGTGCAATTTCCTGAAAGGCTGCAAATTTCGGAGGGGCTAATCTCCAGTATATCTGCAACTTTTAGTAAGGTTGTCATGTTCATTTTAACTTTGCAGTTTTCTAAATCAGAATATGCTTTTTGGGAAATACCCAGCTCCAGAGCCATATACTCCTGGGTTAAATCTTTATTTCTCCGGATTTGTCTGATACTGTTGCCACATTCTTTCATCGCTTATGCTTTTAGTAGATTTCGGTATACTTTAGTAGTTGGTCTACTGGTACACCACAAAGATAACGAATACCTTTGAAACACAAATAAAACAGGTGGAAAATACTGTTTTTAGTGTAATTCTTTAGCTATTTTTTGCTAATCAGTTAGTGGAATATAACCTTATAAAATAAATACAGTAGAAAAATGGAGGCGCAAAAGTTTCATTATGACAACAATATTGTTCGGGCATTTTTATATGCAACAATAGCGTTCGGTCTCGTAGGCTTTCTTCTTGGGCTTACGGCAGCTTTAATGTTGTTCTACCCTGAGCTACCGGAATTCCTTTTCGGTACGGACGATACGACGATTCAGAGTTTAAGAAGCGGAAATATTCAGGGACTAATTAATACACAAGGAGCGCTTGGTTTTGGCAGAATAAGAATGCTGCATACCAGTGCAGTAATTTTTGCTTTTGTGTGTAACTCGTTTTTCTGCGGTGCTTATTACAGTATGCAGAGACTACTGAAAACCAGAATGTACAGTGATACACTTTCATGGATACATTTCTGGTCTTGGCAGTTAATGATTGTAAGTGTGGTTATTACATTCCTTATGGGGATTAATACATCTAAAGAATATGCAGAGCATGAATGGCCTATCGATATCTTAATTACTTTCTCATGGGTTATCTTCGGTATCAATATGTTTGGTACAATTGCTAAGAGAAGAGTAAGACACTTATACGTAGCCATTTGGTTCTTTATTGCAACCTGGATTGGGGTAGCTTTACTTCACATTGTAAACAACTTGGAAGTTCCGTTAAACTTTTGGAAATCATATTCAGTATATGCAGGGGTAAAAGATGCATTAGTGCAATGGTGGTACGGTCACAATGCAGTAGCATTCGTATTGACAACACCAGTATTGGGGCTTATGTACTACTTCATGCCGAAAGCAGCAGACAGACCAGTATTCTCCTATAAATTATCTATTATCCACTTCTGGTCTCTAATCTTCGTATACCTTTGGGCTGGTCCTCACCACCTTCAGTATACTTCTTTACCTGGCTGGGCTCAGGCATTAGGAACAGGTTTCTCCATCATGCTTATTGCACCATCTTGGGGAGGTATGCTAAATGGACTACTGACACTAAGAGGAGCTTGGGATAAAGTAAGAGAGAATCCGGTACTTAAATTCTTTGTAGTAGCTGTTACATGTTATGGTATGGCAACATTCGAAGGACCGCTTTTAGCAACTAAATCTCTAAATAAAATTGGTCACTATACCGACTGGGTAATTGGTCACGTACACTTAGGTGCACTAGGATGGAATGGTTTTATGGCCTTTGGTATTATCTATTTCCTTGTACCATTAATGTGGAAAACCAAACTATGGTCTGTGAAATTAGCTAACTGGCACTTCTGGCTGGGGACTCTGGGGATTATCTTCTATGCGGTACCAATGTATATCTCTGGTTTCACACAAGGTTTGATGTGGAAACAATTTAACCCGGATGGTACTTTGATGTACAAAAACTGGTTAGATACTGTAACAGCAATTATTCCATACTTTAAGTTGAGATTCCTTGGTGGGATATTGTACCTGACAGGAGCACTATTGATGGTAGTGAATGTATTCAAAACAGTAAGAAAAGGAGTATTCGAGAAAAATGTTCCGGCAGAAGCACCAGCGTTAGCAGTTATTGGTAACGACAGAAAAGATGGAGAGCCTGTTCACTTATGGATTGAAAGAATGCCAACTGTATTATCCATCGGAGCATTTGTTACACTGGCAATAGGAGGTGCGGTTGAAATTATCCCTACTCTGAGTGTAAAGAGTAATGTACCAAATATAGCAGCTGTTAAACCATATTCACCATTAGAATTAGAAGGTAGAGACTTATACATTCGTGAAGGATGTAACTCTTGCCACTCCCAGATGATCAGACCTTTCCGTGATGAAATTGTAAGATTTGATGGTAAAAACGGACAATATTCCAAAGCAGGAGAGTTTATATACGACAGACCTTTCTTATGGGGATCTAAGAGAACTGGTCCGGATTTACAGAGAGAAGGTAATAAGAACCCAGATTCATGGCACTTTAAACACATGTATAATCCAAGAGTAACATCAGCAGGTTCTATTATGCCACGTTTCCCATGGCTAATTACAAATGAACTGGATCGCTCGGAAATGGTAAATAAAATGAAGCTAATGAAAAATGCATTTGATGTACCATATACCAAGGCGCAGATAGATTCTGCAAACGCATGGGCCGATAATCAGGCTAGTGTAATCGTACAGAAAATTTACTCCGAAGCTGCAGATATTAAAGAGCAGGTAGCACAGGAAAAAATTGCCAAAGGCGACAAATTTATTCCGATTGAGAAGAGAGAAATTGTAGCACTTATCGCTTACCTGCAGAGACTTGGGGTAGATATTAAGACTACAGATGTACAAACAGCCTCTATTAAATAACTTTAAATAATTTAGTTATGAAAGTAAGAACACCGATTTCAGTTTATATAGTACTTACATTCTGCCTGATAGCTTTAGCTTTCGAGATGTTTGCTCCCGAAGTTCATTACCTTACATCTCCCTATTTCTGGGTTGTAGTGATTATGTCAGCCTTGCTGTTATTAATAGTGAGTTCACTTCAGGATCTTGTAGAAAACGAAAATTTTAAGAAGTTAACTGATGAGGATAAGAAGCTTTATCTGGAGCAAAAAAAGATTTCCTTTTTGCGAAGATTGTGGAATTCTGCTGTTAAAAAGCAGTCTCAGAAAGAAGAAACAGATCTTATTATAGATCATGGTTTCGACGGGATTACAGAGCTGGATAATGCTTTGCCTAAGTGGTGGATTGGTTTATTCTACTTCGGAAATATCTTCTGTGTTATTTATATGTTGGCTTATGTATTCACAGATTATGCCCATCAGGATGCAGAATATGAAAAAGAACACAAAACAATGCTGGCTTCTATTGAAGAATATGAGAAAACAGCACCAAAAATAACACTTGAAACTGCTAAATATGACCCTTCTAATATTGCTGAAGGGGAGCAGTTATTCAAAACCAATTGTGCAACCTGTCACTCGGAAGGAGGTAAAGGTGGAATAGGGCCAAACCTGACAGACAATTATTGGATTAATGTAAAAGAAAAGGATGTATTTCATAATGTATTCTGGATGCTGGAAAATGGCTCTCCAAATAATCCAACGATGAGACCATTTATTAAAGATGGTACTATCTCCGGCAGGGATGCAGAAAAGATTGCAGCTTATGTATACCATATTAATCAGGAAACTCCTCCTGTGAAGGTTGAGCAAGGAGGAGCTTCCCCTCAGGGAGAAGAGGTTAAATGGGAAAAATAAATTAAAGAGTTGTCGGTTAGTGGTGAACAGTACCTGCCAAAATAGTATATCCATAAATTTCTACTGTATACTGCTAACTGTCAACCAGTAAAATATGTCTCCTGAATTCTATCTCATTTGCGTAAAGCATTTTTACTGATCAGCAATTTGAGATAGAATTTTTAAAATCCTGATGATAGAATAACTTCGTCATCATTTTTTCAATCGTTTTTTTTATAAAACGGGTCATCAAAAAGCTTTTTGATGACCCGTTTGTTTTTTAGTCAGGACTTTAGACTTATTACTATTTCTTATTTACGAGGTTATAATTATATTTTTTCAGATATCGATTTGTGTATTTTTTTCGAAAGAAGTGAAAAATATTGATCAAAAAACTTCAGCTATATACTTGTTTTAACGTTTGCATAGTAAATCAGAAGGAGCAACGTAAGAAAATGAAATATATTTTTCTTTGGAAAATATATAGTAAAATCTATCTTGTACAGACATAAATTATTTAGTTTATATCAGATCTTCTGCTCCGGTTTTAATTACCTAATGAATCTCTCATTAAATAAAATTATCAGCAATTATCATAACTACCGGAGCAGATTTATAAGATACATTGAAATATTGCAAACAACTTCCTACCGGATGTCAGGTATTTATTTCTCATAATGTCGTTTATTGTATAGTATCTGCCTGTTTTATTAAAAAAATAAAGGATCATTTTTCTGAATGCCCCTTTAATTTTATATGTTGAATTTTTGTAATTCTTCCTGAAGGTTTGTTTCTGGTCCCACGTAGATGGTATTGAAATCCATAGCTTGTGCTGCACGAATATTTTCATAATTGTCATCTATAAACAGACATTCCGAAGCATTGAGATTGTATCGGTTCAGTAATAGTTGATAAATACGTTCGTCAGGTTTAATAAGCTTTTCTTCTCCGGATACCACAATACCATTAAAAAGACTAAAGAAATCATAATTCTGATAAGCGTAAGGGAAAGATTCTGCGGACCAGTTGGTAAGGCCATATAGTTGATAGCGGCCATGCAAATTACGAAGTATATTTACATTCTCCTCAATGGTTCCTTTTAGCATTACAGGCCACTGGCTATAATACAAAGCTATTTCTTTTGAAAATTCTGGGTATTGATTTTGTAAGATTTCTGTTGCTTCCTGAAAACTGCGGCCACGGTCTTGTTCAGCATTCCATTTTAGTGTAGCGATATGATCCAGAAAGTAATTCATTTCTTCATCAGTGTTGAAGACATTCTGATAGAGATATTTGGGATCCCAGTCCATAAGGACGCCCCCAAAGTCAAATATAATGTTCTTAATAATCATTGATAATGGTGATAATGGTGTTGTTGTTATTTCCTTTTATTGACTTTATTTTTCCAGTCTTATATGAATCAAATTCATTGAAGTATGAAAATGTAATATTACCAATGGATTTTATTTTTCCCTTTTCATAATTATTAAAAGAGCTATAATAATTGAAATTTATATTTCCTATAGATTTTATATTACCGGCTAAACCATCACTAAGTTCACTATAATATTGAAATATTTCTCCATTAACGGCTCTTATTTTACCCCGATCATTTGATGTAAAACTGTTGTAGTACTCAATATTATTGTTATTTGAATTTTTGATTATAGGATTACTGTTGTCTTTTGTATAATCAAAGTCAGAATCTTCAGTAGTACTAACAGATTGTCCGTTTGGTGTGATTATGTTATCGAAATATCCGGGGTTTCTACTTTTTTGAAAAAGTGATAATACTT
This sequence comes from Elizabethkingia sp. YR214, assembly GCF_003058195.1. GTDB lineage: Bacteria > Bacteroidota > Bacteroidia > Flavobacteriales > Weeksellaceae > Elizabethkingia. Next base: position 41,148 of record NZ_QBUH01000006.1, on the reverse strand, counting down.
TTCCTTGCGAATCCATTGCAATATAGGTGTTGTCGATATTGAAGAATATAATAAAGTTCTTACTCTTTTGAAAGAGTCTGATCTCATGAATATCCTGAGCTTTAGTAAAAAAAAATAATATAAGAAGTATAAAGATGTAGTATTTTCTGATCATGGTGAATAGTTGTTTCTTAAAAGTGGCATCAATATTTATGCCCCAATCAGGAATCTAAGTACCAAAATTACTAAACTGGTAACCATTTTGTGTTAAGCTAGCGTAAATATGTTGTAAACCGTTGCTTAAAATAATTTCTCCAGCGCCCAATACAGAATTGTAACGAGCGGTTTGTTCAAAAGTTTTTTCGGTAAGTTTTATCTGCGGAGCTTTGCATTCTATAAGAATTTTGGGTTCAGTTTTTTCAGTAACCAACAAATCTATTCTTTTGGTGAGTCCATTTAATTCTATTTTTTTTTCAGCTATAAGAGCTGAAGGCGCATAGGTTTTTAGACTGAGAAAGTGCTGAATCCAGTGCTGGCGTACCCATTCTTCAGGAGTAAGCAAAAGGTACTTTTTGCGCAGTACATCATAAATAAAAAACTTATCTTTGTCCTGCCTGAATTGAAAATCAAATTGTTTACTGAAATTAAGTTTAGGCAGTTGCATAGATTATGAAAGATTTAGAAAACATCCTCAAAAATATTAAAAATAAGGCATTTCAGCCTATCTATTTTTTTCATGGTGAAGAACCTTATTTTACAGATGTCGCAATTAAATCACTGGAAAACGATGTGCTGACAGAAGATGAAAAAGCTTTTAATCAGACCGTAGTGTATGGGAAAGATACTTCTTATGGTGAGGTACTTTCACTTGCGAGACAATATCCTATGATGGGAGATAAGCAGTTGATTATTGTAAAAGAAGCCCAGGATCTGAAATTAAATGAAGAGGAGGGGGATATTCTGCTAAAATACATCGAGCAACCTGTAGAATCAACTATCCTGGTATTTGCCCATAAATATAAAAAAGTTGATTCTCGTAAGAAGTTTGTAAAACAACTTGATAAGAATAACTGGCTGTATTACAGTGAACCCGTTAAAGACTATCAGTTAGCAACCTGGATCCAACAACAGATTCAGGCCTTCAGCATTAAAACGGCTCCGAATATATCCCATCTTCTTGCTGAATATCTGGGGAATGACTTGTCTAGAATTTCAAATGAACTCAATAAGCTAAAATTAATTCTGAAACCCGGAGAAGAACTGGATGGAAAGTTAGTAGAGCTTCATATAGGAATTAGTAAAGATTATAATGTCTTCGAACTTCAAAAAGCCTTAGGAGTAAAAGATGCTGAAAGATCTATGAGGATTGCCTATTATATGGGGAAAAATGTGAAAACTAACCCTTTGCTGCTGATTATTGGTAATTTATTCAATTACTTCAACAATATATTGATGTATCATGCAATGCGTGGACAGCCTGCTGCAGCTATTGCTTCAGCAATGGGAGTAAATCCATACTTTTTGAAAGACTATGAACAATCGGCTAAATTTTATCCGATGAAGCATGCGACACGTATTATTTCTGTCCTGCGGGAAATGGATATGAAGAGTAAAGGGTTAGGAGCTCATAATACAGATGATGCAGAGTTGCTTACCGAGATGGTTTATAAGATACTAAATGTAGATAAGACGAAGGTAAAAGTATAAATTTAACGATTAATAATAGGAGATATAAAGGTATATTATGATGGTGTTGAAACCTACATCTAATAATTTATAAATCCAACAAACTTTATTAATAATTTGCTATAAAAGTTATTGATAAAACTCAATATTAAAATTTGACAAAGTAATATAAGATTACCGAAATTTGTATCCGAACTGAGATTATATGGAAAATATTTTAGATTGTGTGATCGTAGGCTCTGGGCCTGCAGGATTTACAGCAGCTATTTACGCTGCAAGAGCAGACATGAAGCCAGAACTGTTTACCGGACTTGAACCGGGAGGGCAATTAACTACAACAACCGAAGTAGAAAACTTTCCGGGGTATCCATCAGGAATTACAGGGCCTGAAATGATGATGGATTTGCAAAAACAAGCGGAGCGTTTTGAAACTAAAGTTCACTATGAGATGATTAGCACTGTAGAATTTGCTAAAGAAGCAGGTGGGGTACACAAGCTAAGTACAGGTAGCCGTGAAATACTGGCTAAAACTGTAATTATTTCTACAGGAGCAACAGCTAAATATCTTGGGTTAGATGACGAGAAAAAATATAGTGGTGGAGGTGTATCTGCTTGTGCTACTTGCGATGGTTTCTTTTACAAAGGAAAAGATGTTGTTGTTGTAGGAGCAGGAGATACTGCTGCTGAAGAAGCGACTTATCTGTCCAAGATCTGTAATAAGGTGATTATGCTGGTTCGTAAAGATCATTTCCGTGCTTCTAAGGCTATGGTTCATCGTGTAATGAATACTTCTAATATTGAAGTGAAATTCAATCATGAGCTAGTAGCTATTGAAGGTGAAAATAACCTTGTAGAAAGAGCCGTAGCAATTAATAATGTTACCAACGAGAAATCTACAATAGATGTTCATGGTATTTTCATCGCTATCGGTCATAAGCCTAATACAGAAGTTTTTGGCGGTCAGCTTGATTTAGATGAAAACGGTTATATCCTTACAGAGAAAGGTTCTACCAGAACAAACCTTCCTGGTGTATTCGCAGCAGGAGATGTTCAGGATCATATCTACAGACAAGCGATTACAGCTGCAGGAAGTGGTTGTATGGCAGCAATGGATGCTGAGAAATATCTTAGCGGTCTTGAGCACGCTGAGAATTAAGATTCGATTTGAATAAATTTAAATATAAAAATGCACTAAGTTTTGATTAAGACTTAGTGCATTTTATTTTTTCTAATGTTGGTGAAAATTGTAAAACAGCCTGAGTATAATGGTTTGTAGGAATTGTGTAACGAAATTTTTGTGATTGATCCCCAGTATTTTAAAGGTATATTTGTAAATTATTAAGTAAAATATTTGGAGTGTAACGATAAATCCCCCTATATTTGCACCACTAAAAATTCAGAACAGAATTTGAAAGGAGAGTTGGCAGAGTGGTCGATTGCGGCAGTCTTGAAAACTGTTGACTGTAACAGGTCCGGGGGTTCGAATCCCTCACTCTCCGCATTATTTCAGTAAAGCCCTTTAATTAGGGCAATATTGAATTTCTTAATAGTAGATGTGTACAAAATATGTACAAACCTATCTACCGTCTCCCCAGACAACTTGAAGTTTTCAAAATCTAATTAATACTTAGACAATGAAAAAAAAGAACTTCACTGTACAACTCCAAAGATTGTATCTTATTCTGTTGATTGTAGATTCTTGTGAAAGTGAACAGTCAAATGTTGTTTAAAGTGACCATATAAAAGTAAGAGTAAAAACAACTCTAAGAAGTTAGCTAAAGTACAAAATTATGAGGTTAAAATTTTGTTACTCTTGCTCTACATTATCTTGTAATTGCAACTGTTTATTCTGAGTTTTTTCAGGTTGCTTTTTATTTCTTAGAGATTCAGAGCTGTTATTATACCAGGCAACATGTCTGCGTCTGCACAAGCAAGTACTAAAGGAAATGTTGGAACTTCACCTGTGAACTATCAAGACTATGATGCTGTAGCTAAATACTATAATATTAAGGAATCTGATGTGAAGATTTTGAAATAGGTATAGTATTATTAATATATCTTATTAAATTTAAGCATCCTCGTAGAGGATGTTTTTTTGTTGTTGACCTCTTCCCGAAAAACGAGACAACTTAAAAGTAGAGAATTTAGGGTACGAATTTGCGAGAAAAAAGCCATAAAAAGTATATATGTATAACTATTTATGTAGGAATTTTTTTAGTCCCTAGTTATAAAATCAGGGACTAAAACAGGGTAGGTTTATTGTGTTTTATTGATTTCTATTGTGTTATGGATGTATGTAAAATGCTGCAATTCAATGAAATGATTGTTTGTTGTGTTTTAATGTGGTGTAAATCAAGAGCCTCACTTTCCGCAGAATGAAAGGCTAAACTATTTATTATCAATGGTTTAGCTTTTTTGTTTTTAATAATAGCACGACATTTGCACTACTCTTTGTACTTTTCTAGCTTTTTTGACTAAGCGTTTTCAATTTCTAATATTTGCTATATTTATATATAATGTGCCACTAATTGTAAATGAGCCAGCTATTCCAAGCCTCTCAGCGAGAACGTATAGTGCTTGGGTTTTTGAAAACGTGAAAACCTTCCTTAAAATTTTATACCCTTTGTCATCTCCATTATCATTTTCTTTATTTTGAGGCTCATTAGTTTTGTGAAATGCATGATTTAATCCAGCTACAATACCTCCGATGACAACTCCCTGCCAGAAATTTCCTCCTGTTCGTGCAGAACCAATTCCACCGGCGATTGCTCCGAAAACAACTGTTCCAACTGCACTGTTAGCAAAGCTACCGCCCATAAGACCAAATGCACCTGCTCCTAAGCTCCTAAAGCCACCTGAAGCAAAAGCCGGTAAAAAGTCTCCTCCTTGTACCGCACTTAGAAATACCTTGAGAGATACTATGGGCAGCCGCCTGGAATAAACTTCCTATTCCCACAGAAACAGCACCTCCTAAGGCTCCAAATGCTATAGCTTTTAGGAAACCTCCCCAATTCCAATCACTGAAAAAAGCAGTACTTAATACATTGTACAGTTGATCCCTCATGGAAATATCCGCAAATACACAAACAAGATCGTGTTAAAATAAGAACCTATAAAAACAGAGATAGTTGTTGGATGCCCCAGCAACTATCTCATAATATACTTGTGTTTTTATCCTATTAATCTGTAACGCTTATTTAGGACTAGTCATATTTTAGAAGAACCTAATGAGATTATATAAATCTTCAAAACTGTATTTACAATATAGAGAGCTCTTCAGTATCTGTTTTAATTTTATTGAAACAAGGTCTTCAGACCTCTTTTAGTTTCTTGTAAAACCTTAAGGATTCAGATTGTATGTAGACATTCCGAATGCACCACTCTTAATAGCAAGTGAAGACGCTGCCTTTAAACTAATAATTGGGTTAGAATAAATTACAGTATAATTCTCTCTCTTCAGATAAAGTCCTTTGGGGTCCGTTAGATATTTATCCAAAGTCATTAACGGAGCAAAATCGGGATGGGTAGTAACAAAATCGGGTACCCAGTTTTTGTCGGTTAAAACAACAGTATTATTAGCTCCTAAGGCAATATCCACATAGTGTGTTATATTTCCGATATTTAATTGATACACAATTTTATTTATCTTTTGTCCGTTTTCCATATAATTAAAATAAAATGTAACCTGATTAAGAGTATAAGTATAGCTACCGGTATTCTTAACAGCAGAAATAGTTTTACTACCTAAATTAGTCATAGCTATTGCATCTTGCATAGAGTAAGGACTAATATAAGCATTTGTAAGCGATAGACCATTTACAATTTCCTTGCCCATAAAAATATCCGTATTAGGTGGTACACTGGTAAAGTTTAAAGACACATCACCCTGTGCAGTTTTACCTATATATTTTTTAGCTACCGGATCGTATACCAATTCTGATACTTCTTCATTGCCTATTTTCATTGCCGGGCTTAATACAATTGAATTCTCTTTGAAGCCTACACCATATTTAACATTGAAAGCATCTGTTGCACTTTGCTTGTCTAAGGTTAAGAATCTTTTTATTTGGCTATAACTGAATGTATAATTCGATACTTTATCCCCATTTTTTATTTGAATAAGACTGAAATACGGGGTATTATCAGGATCTGGCGAAAAAACATTGTTTTCGGTATTGAGGTTCTTGGGAAGATTAGCCCAGTCGTCTGCGGTGGCTTTCGTAAAAATAATCATAGTGTTACTTCTTGCTGTCCTAAAAATGATATTCCCCTTTTCATCGGTTTTCTGATACACGAATTCGAAATCTCCCTTATAACCTGCTCCAGCTTGACTACCAGGAGAATTATTAGAATCTGACAATAAATGTATCTTATTTTTTGTTGTAAACACTAAATTCGGGGCATAGCTTGATTGTAGCTCATAGTCACTAGCACTTGCCGTTAGGGCATCTTCGTTAAAATCGGAAGCCATAGTTACCTTCCCATCTGGTGTAAAACTCATTAGGTGAGTATATCCTCCAAACTCTGAATCTTTTGTAAAATAAATCATCTTCCAGCCATCTTTAGAGTTCGTCAGTATATTCCTTAACTCAGATTTAGCCTGTACTATACGTTCTGACGGAGTCTGAGTAAAATTCTCAGAATCTCTGTTAGAATTACACCCCCAGAATAAGAGCATCGCTAATAATAGAAGTATAATATGTAATTTAAAATATTTTGTTGTCATTTTTACTTATTTATATAAATTAAAAACTATTTGAGAATTTTTATCAGATTCCGCAACAAGGTCATAAAAATTAATATCGAACTTGTCCTTATAATAATCAACAACCAGCTTCTCTTTAGCTCTGATAAGATTTTTAGCTTTAGCTTCTTTTATATTATTTATAATTACATCATATTCGCTTTTAGAATATTGAAGCATAAAAGAAGCCATTTCAGCAAAATCTTCACCAATATTAGACTGGGCATAAGCAGTGATAAAGCCTTTCTCTCTTGCAACATCATCACTATCCGAATACCAATCCGATTTATATTGTCCTAATCCTCCTTCTCTAACAATAGCCTGAAGTGCCTTTTCATCATACGGCTTATTTTGGTTCAGGATATGAACATATTCATGTTGAACGGTATGGATAAATTGTCTAATCTGAACTTTTTTACTATCTGAACTTGCATTCTTATCCGTTATCTTATCAATTAGATCATCCGTCTGAAAAAGAGTAAAACGAACTCCACCCTCAGCAACACCTAAAGTAATAGTACCTTCTTTATTCTTATTCACTCCACCAATTAGAATGATTTCTCTTGGAGCAAGCTTTTTTAGAAAGTCATTACCTCCTATTTTAGAATAAGTATCAACCCACATTGTCTTTACAATTTCCATTGCTGGCTTGACACTAGTAACTTTCGGAGGGAAAAGATACCTATTATAGTCAACATACTGTGGCTCCCAACGATATAGCGCAGCAATATTAAAAGGGATTTCAAAATTTGTTTTTAACCAAACATCTGTCGCATTTGGGGTATAAGGCAGTTGATCAACTAAAATACTGTCGCCTAGTTTTTCATTATCTTGTCTGCAACTACTGATGATAACAAATAACAATAGTAGACTTGCCTTTTTTAATAAATTATATTTTTTCATTTTTTTATTTCTTATTATCTTGGATTTGCTTGTATACCTTCTGCAATAACATATTGTGGGATCTGTACGGCTCTTCTTGGGTCATCTTTTGTAAGTATCATTGGTGCTTCTCCCAGAATGGTATGAGATACAGGCATATTCATCCTTTTTATATCAAACCATCTTAAACCTTCATGATAAAACTCTAGTTTTTTAATTTCTAAAATAGCCTTAACCATAATTTTTTGATTATCTGTTAGTGCATAAAAAGGAGCCATTTCATCAGGAGTGATTTTGGTCTGATAAAAACTCTTGATTTTGTCAAAAGTAAGATTATCTGTAGCAGGGTTGAATGCTCTAGTTCTTGTAGAAATAAAATAATTATAACCATCTACTGCTTCATCAATTCTATTTAACATGACCAAAGCCTCTAATTTATTAAGGTAAGCTTCATCATTAGATAATAAAGTATAATTATACATTGCATAGCCTATACCTGCTGTTGGGTTGGTAATCTTGAAATATTCGTCGAATTTTGGAATAAAATCATTTATTTGGTTAGAAGAAACCGTTGAATAATACCAAGCTTTTCCTGTGGGATTCTTGCCCGAACTAAATATTTGTGTTACCATTTTTTTAGGTAATGCAAATCTGTCACTTGGTAATTTTCTCATACCATAGGTAGAGTATTCAGTTGATAATAACAAATTGGTACTAACCGAACTAGAACTATAATTTGCTAATCGTTCATATATCCCCAATGCAGAAAAACCCTCCCAACTTCTTATTATTGTCGGTCTGGTACCCAAGTAGCCCGCATTCTCTACAACCTTGGCAAAGTCCCCCTTTACCAAATAAAATCTCGTAGCAAAAGCTTTAGCTGCATTTTTAGTAAAATGATATTTGGGTTCTTTATAATCATCTTTTATAAGCGGTAAACCTTCTTCCAGATCATGCTGTATATTATCCATTACCTCTTTCATAGATTGTCTCGTATATTGTTTTTTCAGAGAACTTTCTACTTCTTTTACATAAGGAATCCCCAGTGTTTTGTCTGCTGTACTGGGATTGTATGCCATGCTAAAAATTTGTAATAGCATAAAATGATTGTATGCTCTTGCAACAAGTGCTTCTCCCTTTTGTTTAGCTAAAGATGCCGGGGTGTCAGATTTCTGAATAGCATCCAATGCCTGATTAGCATGAGCAATAGCACTATAGCTCTCATCCCAGAAATTGGATGGAGTATCACTGTCTGTAGTAGTTATTATTTCCCATTTAAAGGCTTTCGTATTTTCTTCTCTGGATACATTGGTTTGCTCTGTATCGTAGGTATTATCAGACATAGTTTCTGTAAAATCCATATAGGTGCCTTTAGGATAAGCATTTACCAATATCTCTGATATCTTCTCCGGAGAGTCCAATACTGTACGGTTATCTGGCAACTCCGAAAGCATATCATTACAGCTTGTAAGCCATAATATAACTGCTAATGATAAGAATATTTTATTGTTTTTCATTTTTTAAAATTTTAAAAACCTATATTTAGGGTTAAGGTATATTGCTTAGTAATAGGAGCTGAAACACCTCCAGAACGAAAAAATTCAGGATCTTCACCTCTTAGCTTTTTATCAGAATAAATAAGCCATGGATTTGCTGCACTAAGTTTCAGTCCAAATGATGTCAATCCGATTCTTGATTTCACTTCTTGTGGAAATTCATAGGCTACAGAAACATCTTTTAATCTTACAAAATCTCCGCTTGCTATTCTTTCGTCCGAGTAATTATAAGCATTATATAGTTTTTGGATGTCAGATCCTCCAATTTGATTAATTAATCTTTTGTCTGCAATAACAGGTACATTAGTATATTGTTCGTCTCCAGGTCTTATCCAGCGATTTGTATAATCTTTTGTAAACACTGTAATATCACTATACTCACTTGCAAACGCAGGAGTCAGACGTATTTTATTACCTCCTGAGGCTACAACCAAGAATGAAACTGACCAGTTGTCATACTTAAAAGTATTCGTAAGGCTGATAGTCTTATTAGGCTCTATACTACCTTCATATTTTAGATATTTTGTAGGATTTTCTCTATCCTGAAAATTAATATCTAAAATATTTTTAGAGCCATCTGCGGTTACAAGGATTGGTAAACCTTGATTGTCCAAACCTTCAAAATGATATGAGAATATACTGTTTCTTGGTCGTCCTATTACGTTACCCCCGGTTGTTCCAACAAGATCAAAAAGCATTGCTTTATTTTCCAGATGGGTAATCTCTTGTTTATAATATGACGCATTCCAGGTGCTCGACCATCTAAATTTATGAGTTGAGAAATTCACATGAGTAAGTGAAAATTCTATACCTTTAGTTTTCATGTTGGCATTGTTACCCTGCTTTAGTTTTTGTCCTCCGATACCCGATGTAGTTACCCAGTCTATAAGGTCAAAAGCTTTTCTTTGGTAAACATCCGCAACAAACTGAACTCGGTTATGAAACAATGATAAATCTACCCCAATATTAGTTTCATACTGCTTTTCCCATGTTAAATCTGCATTTTGTAACTGATCAATAAAAAGAGCACTTTCTCTATCTTTTATAAATTGTCTAAGAGTAACCGAGTTTCTATAAATTGCAAGTGAATTAGTTGCGGGCCCGGAGGTAGCCGTTAGACCATAAGAACCTCTTAAATTCAGTGCAGAAATAGTTTGGTTATTTTTCAAAAAGTTTTCATTCTTCATATTCCATTTACCACTGACGGTATAAGTAGGCAACCATCTTGAAGAAGTGCTTTGCCCCTGTCTGTTCGAAGCATCATAACGACCTGTTAGTGCAAGTGTATATTTCCGGTCAAAAGTATAATTCAGTTTTCCGAAAAAACTAACAGCTCTTTCCCTCTCTTCACTCATTCCAAAATAATTGTTCCCTTCATTAATCATTTTCGCTAATATATTAGGATCTGTGAACGGAATCAATCCTTTGTCATATTGCAATCCAAATGCAGTATAATCCTCAGAAGACCTGTTGACATATCTCACTTCCTGACCTAAAAACACGTCTAATTCATGCCTTGCATTAAAAATTTTACTGTAATTAAGCGTATTTCTTACAAGAAATGATTCCAAAGAATTGTCCAACCTCTTTCTAATACCACCATTGGGAAGTACTACTGTTTTGGGAGCCGTCGGATCATTTGGATCTTTATACAGGAAAATGTTTGCATCTCTTATCAGGGTTGTTTCTGCTGCATTATAAGCCTTTGCAACATTTGATCCCTCATACATATCATGTGTTGTTTTCGAGGTAACATATCTGGCCGAAACATTGAAATTATAGGTTAATTCCGGTAATATTTTATAATTTCCATCCACTTGAAAACGAATATCCTTTACATCAAGCGAAATTTTATTATTCTGAAGTTCGTTCAATATATTAAAATTAGCCCAGTTAGCTCTGTAATACTCTTTTTCCCCTGCATCATTATAGGGTCTTAAAGCTCTGGAAGTATTTAAAGCATAATTAAATGGGTTGATATCAAAATCTCTGGTAGTACTACCAAACACAACATCGGGTGTACTATTATAAGTCCCAGGTGCTTTCTGATTCCGTACAGATGCAATTGTAGAGAGGGTTACATTAAACTTATCACTAATATAAAAGGTATTTTTGATATTTGAAGTTAATCGGGAAACCTTGTCTGCAATAGACCATCCCGGATCAAAATACATACCTAATGAAGCATAAAAAGCATTATTTTCTCCACCACCGCTAAAGCTAAGAGAGTGATTCTGAGTAATAGAAGACCTAAACAATTGCTTAAACCAATCCGTATTTGCCATTTCATACCTTCTCAAAAAGGCATTTCTATCAATCAAATTATTTTTAACCCCAAAAGAATTCGTATTGGTGTCATATTGAAATATTTCTCTAGCGAGCAAGCCATAAGGACCGCTATATCGTCCTTGCATTACGGATGGAGTACCGAGAAAACCCTTATCCTCCATTTCCTGCAAAATACTCATGGTCTCTTGAGAATTTAATATATTGTATTGACTATAAGAGGGCACCGCACGAATGGTTTGTTCCTGAGAATAACTAATATTCATTTTAGATCTTCTTCCTCCATTCTTTGTAGTTACAACAACTACTCCGTTCATTGCTCGGGAACCATAGATGGAAGTAGCCGAAGCATCTTTTAGCACCTCTATACTTTCCACATCGGAACTGTTGAGCCCCGAAACTGCCGAACTAAGTAAAGTTGCAGCATTACCGGAAGCTAACTCCTGCAAAGAAACATTAACAATATCCTCCTGAACAATCCCATCAATAACCCATAACGGTTTTGTGTCACCAAATATCGAAGATGCTCCACGAATGGTAATTTTCGGAGCCGTACCGAATGTTCCTGTAATATTCTGTACATTAACCCCTGCTACTTTCCCTTCGATCATTCTGCTAACATCCGGAACTCCTTCGACTTTTAATTCCTTTGCTGAAATTTTACTGGCAGCACCAGTAAATGTCCTTTTTGACAGTTTTTGATAGCCTGTAGACACTGTTACTTCCTGTATTTCTTTTACAGAAGATGTGTCTTTTTTCTGTTTTTGTGCCATAGCGCCTTGCCCTATAAAGAACAGAGCGCCTGCACTTAGTACTCGTAATTTTACATTCATATTAATAATTTTGATTTTTAACCACTGTATATGTGTTAACTATATTTAATTTGGTGAAAAAAAATAAATATTCTTAAATTTTAATAGTAAATTCGCATAATGTTTTAAAGATCCCCAAAACAGCCTAAATTTCATGCCTTTGAATAAAAGCCGTATTAAAGATGAAAATATTCAGTTTTACTACAAATTTTATAACAGAAGAAGATTGTAGAACCCATTTTAAGTCCCAAAGAAATCTACAAGGAGTAATTTATTCCAAATGTAATTCACCCGAACACTACAGGAAGCAGAAACATCTTTTGATTTTGTGAACTTCCTATTGTAACCAAGTACAACTACTTCATCAATGTGTTTTGTTTTAGTTGTGTCCACTTTCTTTTTTTTGTGCCTACACATCCATTCCTAAAAAAAAGTGTACCAGCACCAATAAGGTAAAGATTTTTCATATTTATAATAATTCAACTAGTTTATTATGGATATAAAAATCAGTTTGTTAGCTTTCTTAAACTGACTTTTGTTTTACGCAGGAGAAGGCACATTTGTCCCAATTAATCATCAAAGCAAAAGGAAAGATTAGTATTTATAAATAACCTATTATTCAGAACAGAGGGAATTGAAATATCAAAAATCTGTTTAAAATATTTTAATGGCTAATACAAAAAATTAAGATGTATCTACCTCCCTTTCCTTATTGCAATGACTTTTCACCAAATCACGTAACTCTATGTAGAGAATTACATAAAAACTAAATTACAGGAGTTGGGTTTTATTTTTTTGTAAAATGTAATTAAATAATATCCTACTTAGATCCTACAGTTGTCAAACAGATATTATGACTATGTAGTACATGAATGATGCCTTCAAAATATTTAAAGCGAATGAAGTCGTTTCATTCACCTTAACTATTCTCATGTCATTAAAAGAGAGTTTAAAATACATTGGGCTAATATTGTGAAGCTTGTAAAAATTAAACATGTAATTAACTGCAATGAATTAAGAGGCATAAACTTGGGTAGTAGACAATGGGAAATAGTATGATAGAGATTATTCCAAAGAGCTGTGGGGGTGTTTTAAAACCCAGAAAAACCCATCGCTTTATTTGGGTTTATATTAATCTTCTCAATACATGAACAGATAGTAATGAAGTTTTTTTTACGCGTACAGATACGGATATATTCTAAGAATCTGTTTAAATATCTCTTCTTTTTTTACGGGTAAATAAACTCGGATAATCTTAAATTTTATTATTCCACTACAGTAAATTATTTGTAGTAAAACCTCATCACTTTTAAACAAAAATTAGGTTCAATTTTTCGGGTCTTTTTTCTCTCGTTTTTCTTCTACTTTTCTCTTACTTATTTTAATAAAAAATGTGCAATTTCCACGTTTATCTTATTTTGGGGTATTTTTTCAAAATGCACTTTTCCCTGTTCATGGTAATTCTCTGTAAGGAATTGCATATTTTTAGAATTAATGTTATCAGTAACCGGATTAATGTTCACAATAAGCATACTTTCCCATTCTTTTACCAGCTCCCCACATAAGGTATTATATGCTTTAGGATTGAGTAAATCATTTACGGTATAAATACCATACCTGTATATATTCTTTGTCTGTTTGGTTCTTACTTCGTACCGGAACATATCTTTATCAATATTATATTCCGGGTTATTTATAAACTGTATGCCTTTAGCATATGCTTTGATTTGCTTAAATTCTGTAGCATCTGATTTTTTAAAGTACGGAAAGCCTTTAATTATGAAAGGTGTTTTCCGGTGGTATAGAATACCCTTAATAATATTTTCAATGCCTATATCAGGAATAATATTAATACCAAATTCGATATTGACGACTTTAAAATCAAGGTATTCTGATTGGGTTATTCCAATACTGTTAAGAATTGTGATAATGGAGGTCATACAGTCTTCAGGTGTTAAATCGTTTCCGTTGTGTTGATAATTATTAAAGTGATAGTGAGGGCTGATATTGACAGCTACGGAACCAAATCCGATGAGGTTTCCGTACTGCATGACTTTTCTAAAGTCTAACCTCAACTTATTACCATATACTCCGAAACTTAAGTAATTATTATTCGTCGGCTATCTTTGGAAACTTATTTTCCAAAGATAGCCGACGAATAATATCGGGGTTGGTAGTTATTAATTTGAGATTGTCCAACATAATAATTTTTAACACTATTATTTTTCACTACCTTTGAAAGGTTGTAATGGTTGCCACTATTACACAAATATTTTGAACACAGGGAGTAATTATTTTACTCCCTTTTCTTTTTCGTAGTGATGTGTAATTGTACTATAGAGAAGTTTTGAATATTGTATGGTAATGGAATACTGAATGCTGAATATGAAATACCAGTAACATAAGTAAACAGGCGAAGAGTAAGAAACATCTGTAAAGAAAGCTATACGAAAACTTAGGAAAGCTTGTTTTGGTTTATGATCTGTTCTACCTCATCATGTTTAAAATATACACGATTACCGAAGCCATAAGAGGGAATCTGTCCTTCTTTTCGCCAGCGGTGTAGAGTAGATAGATTTATCTTCAAAAGCTCACAAACTTCTGTGCGTGTTAAGTATTGCGTGGGTTCTTTGGGTTGAAAGTCTTTTGAGAGTTGTTCCCTAAGTTCCGGAATTAAAGCTTCTTTTAATTCTTTAATGAGGTCGGTTGGAATGGTTCCGATGAATTGTATTGTAGACATATGCAATGATTTTATATTTACATTGCAAAGGTTGGGTATTTCAGTATGCAGGTGTTATCCAGTTCTTTATCCACTCTATCCAGTTTTTGAATTAACTAATTGATTTACTGTGGGTAATATGGGTGCAGAACATTTTCCAATTCGATTAAATTAAAAAACAGTGAGTATATAAATATGATGTCTTACATTATAATAATATAGGGCTAAAATATTTGTGACATAAAAACTGAGAAATAATCCACGCCCCTTATATTTCATAAAACAATTTTCTTATTTCAAACTTGATTTATATGAATAGCAAAGATAGCATTTGAATATAAAATCATGCTTTATACTTTATACATTCAAAATCACATATTATATATCACTCGTTTCAAATCTATTGTCAATAAGCAGAATTTTGCCAGAAAAATTAATGGAGAGAGAGAGAAATGTTCCACGGACTGATCATCTGAGAAGTATTGCTACTCTACTGGTACTGCATTGAGAAACCTTCGGCTACAATCAAAAATAAATTCATTGAATAGCCATTAACCAGCTAAAGAGCAAAGGCTAAAAGTAACATATGAACATTAAAACAATAATATTTGAATATGAAAAGCATTAATCTTATTATTGTTACGCTATTGTCCAATCTGACAATGGATCAACATTTTGCAAAAGAAAAAACTGAAATCGAAAAGGAGGTTCAACAGTTTAAAGAAAGTATCGTAAAAAAAGATTCAGCAACTTTTTACAGCCTGTTTCATGAAGATCTTGTAGTCTGGATAGGTATTGTTAAAACCAAATCACCGCAAAAACGACTAAAAAAGAACCCCAGTATGGGATGCGGTATTGGATGCTTACCTGTTCTTTGGTCTTGATCAGGTAAGAGGACTAAATCAAGACTGAATGGAAGAATATAATCACAAAAGACCACATGAATCACTTGGTAATCTTACATCTATTGAGTACAAAATATTGGCTGCTGATTTCAAATCTAATATTTTATAAAACTTCTAATGTTAACCTCTTTCTTGGCAATATCGTATATAATATTATTATCCATAATAATACTATTGCAGTTCATTAATCGTTTGTGTTTGCACGACTAATTTCTTTTCTCTCTCCCTCCGATAAGGATATTTAATATTTCAGGTATAAAATTTCGTAGTAGATTATAAAGAATTAATAGAATTCCAACACATATAAAAGGAACCACAAAATATCCAAGTAATATTCCCCAACCCGAGTTGGCCAAAGGAGATTTTACCAGTACCCCCTTAAGCCAATTTATAACGTAGATTTCATGTGTTAAATAGATGAAAAAAGAAGCTGATGATATTGCAGCAATTTTTTTTTTAATCTCTCATTTATTACATCATAAAGATTTATGCCAAAATAAAAAAGACAAATAGTACCACATACTAAATAAATACGTTTCCAATGTTCATATGGAGGAGTTCCCATATAGCTCATGGTTATAACTAAAAATACAATTCCCATCAGACTTGCAATTTTCCAGTATGACAGGCATATTTTAAGCATAGAATATTTAAACATCCCCATAAATGATCCTAGTCCGAAAAAAAACATAGCGATACTGCTAAACCCTGGAGCCGGAATCTCTAATACTAAGACATATAACACAAACAAGAAGATTAGTCCTCCAAACTTCGTGTAATTAAAAAGCAGATAAAATAAAGGTGAAAATATACTCATGATGATTAAATCACGAATAAACCACAATGGGTAATTAACTGGCATTTTCCAAAATAATTCATACAAAGATAAATGACTAAATATTGAATAGGAGTCTTCCGGGGGTAATCCTACTTTAATAAATAGTAAATTTTTGATATGGGTAGCTATAATAATTGCTAGGTTCCAAATTAAATAAGGAATCAGTAGAGTCTTAATATTTTTTTTCAATTTATTAAAATAATCCAATGTATTCCACCTGTCCATTTTAATAAAGAAAAAGTATCCAGAGAAAATAAAATAACAACAGGTTGTAAGCCTTGCGATGTGATGGGATATTAACTCTGAAACAAAATGATAAATATCTTTACTTTCAAAACTGAGGTTTAAAGGATCTTGATTAAAGGGCAACATATGTGAAAACACCACTAAGATAACAAGAGGAGCCTTTAGCGTTTGGATGACCTCTGACTGAATCTGAAATAATTTTTGTTCACTCATTTTATTTAATAATGATTAGAGTTTATAGATACTGTTTAAATTTTGTTCAATAATAATTTTATAGCAGATAACTTGATCATATTTTCGGAAGATTCATGAAGCAATTCATAATTTATGTAAAGTCTTCTATCACTGTCAAACTAAACAAAAATTTTTTCTGTCACTCAGCGTTTGCCTACAGGTTTAAACTCTTTTTTAGCCTGTTTTTCTTTATCTCGGCTTACAACTTTTATCAGATATGAATAATGCTTATGAGCTATATCTGGAAAATCACTTCTATAGCTTGCGTCAGCAAGAATGCATTTGAAACTTCCCTTAGTATAATAAGCAAAAGCAATCCAGTCTTACTATCATGAATATTAGCTACACATATCATCAAAAAACCATTCTCATCTATTATCATATGGAGCTTTATTCCTTTTGCCTTCTTATCCCTGTCTACTCCTTGAAGCTCTCTATTAACTATATGTGTAACAAGCAAGACATTTAAGATTATAAGCAATTGGAAGACCTGTTATATTCCTTATCATTGGAACATAATAGCCATCTGTTCGAGCATATCCATCTAACATGATCCCTGCATAAGAAGCCAACCCTCCATTACGACCATTAAATACAACATTTGAAAAAGTATTATTAAAACTATTCCCTTCAGTAGAACAGTTATAAAAAGAACCATATGATCCAGTAGATATAATATTACTGAGATTCAGTGTTATACTCATATCATAATCAGTTTTCTCTGTAATCCTTGCATTATTTATAGTGATGTTTCCCATAAACTCCATCCGTAACAACTCTGCTGATTGTAATTTGTCTGTTAGTTGTAGTTAATTAAACAAGTGCTTTGCTGTCGTACTGTGAATTTCCAGGAAATCTGCTTGTTGTTGTAATGGAAATTCGTGCTAACTGAGGATTTGTGAAGGTTATTTATAACCGCGATTTACGGGGCCGTAGGTAATTGACCAAGTATAAATCTAAAACTTTTAACACTATTCCCAACAGGTAAAACAGAAATACCTCCTACTTCTGTTATATTTCCAAGTGTTGCTGTTATTGAATTTATGCTTGAAGTATTTATATGTAATTTTAGCCTAGCAAATTGATGCAGCATTGTTCCATTTAAACTAGTATTAGTATTCCTGGCCAATGTTAAATCTGTAGTAAAATACATTAAATCACTATTGTTATTGTTTATTATTACAATTATCAATTCTTTTTACCGAGTTTATCTTTTCCAGATAGTCTGATTTATTTAGTTCTTTAAGATAAAAGTTCAATTTGTTAAAAAAGTCACTATAACGATCCATCAGTACTATTTTATCACTAATAATCTTAAATTCTCTCTCGAATCTTACTGCATCTTTTAATACATTGCAGTGAATATATATCCAAGTTTGAATTATATTTGCCCAATAGCCACTTGTATATAAAGTGTCCCAATTTAAATTTTGTGAAATATATTTAACAATTTCATCAGCTTTAATTTTTTGATTTTCAGTTAAGATGCTAGTAATCCCATTTTCAATATTTACTATCCCAAAAAAATTATTAACAAAATTATCCTTAGTCTTAAGACCATTTTGAAAAACTTCAAATACCTTTTTTTGCATTTGTTCTTCTCGAACAAATGCCTTATAGTAAGAACTTGATTTAGCATAGGATCTTAAAGCCATAGTCATTGATTGATGTCGTAGTAAAATAGAATCTTGTACTTTCTTCAAAGCATTTAGTTGATCATTCCCTGTATTATTTGAATAAATAATATTTTTTTCATTAGGCTCAGCACTTAAACAACTCACTGAAAAAACGTGTCCCGGAATATACATATCAAGACCTCCTCCTTCTTTAGTTCCAGTTATGAGCCAACGACTCATACCAATGTAGGGTATATATTCCTTAGGAATTGATAAAGTAAATCTTCCATCAGTGGGTATTATTCCTTGAATGATGGTCTTTTGCTCTGAGCCCTGGAATATTATAAAATCATAACTTTTTCCTGAAAATTTAGGAAAATTCATACTAATCTGTTGAGCTTGAAGCTTAAATAAGCCGATCAGTAATAACAAATATTTAAACAATTTCATGATTTTACTTTATTTTTTATATTTCCTGCATATTTATGAACACTTCCATACAACGATTAATTCCATTATGTAGATGACTTTTATTTCTTTTGACTTTTATTCCAAACATTAACTTGTTTACTACAACTTTCTAATTTCTCCAAAACTTTAAAATAATCTTTAACCGAAATTTGATGCAAATCTTTATAAATTCTCAACATAAGCCTAATGATCTCTATTTGATTTTTTGCTTCTAATTTTCCCTGGAAATAATATCAGATAATTTCATAAAACATTTTATCATAATTATTTGGGTAGAAAAAATCCACCCAAATAGTTAAATAATATAATCTACTCTGCAACACAGCGAACAGAAAAACCGTAATCACGATCGATGATTTGCATTAGGACGGTAGATTGAAGTATCTGCATGTAGTACGCATTGGAACTACCAGTCTGACTAGAACTCCAATAGCTGCCATCGACACCTCTAGAAAACAGATTTCCGCTCGCCGTGTAACGAAAACCAGCAACAGGGAGCATTAATGTACGTATATTTGAAGGATTTTTAAAGTAAAGTGCAGTCGTATAATTTCCATCATTCCAAGAACCCACTTTGTCTGGAGTATTATTAGCTAAAACAGCCTGCCATTGAGCTCTGGTTGGCACACGGTAGCCTGCCGGACAAGGATCATTAGATGTCTTACTGGTATCACTCCAAGAGCCATTAGGCTTTGCTGTCGCATTCCATCCGCTTATAGTACCTGAATTGGATTGATCATTAGATTGGGTATAATACCTCCCTGCTTCTCCGGTCTGAGCTCCCCATTGATATTTGGCTCCATGATTGCCAGGTTCAGGACTAAACGCATCTACTCCTGCAGTAGCACCTAAATTTTGACACATAAACTCCTTATAATTTGCAGGATCTGTATTCGGTCCAATATAAGCACCACATTTTTTTAAATTAATAGTCAAATTACTTTTATTCTCAGGAGTGATTTTAAAAGAATTAGGTAGGCTAACCGTTTTAGTAATTCCTGCTATTGTTATAGCAGCTGAAAAACCGCCTGTAGTATTCCCTCCTGTATCCATATTTACAAATACAGGATTTGAAGTAGAAGTTGTTGTATTAAATCCTGAAAAGTTTAATACAGCTCCTGTACTTGATGTGGTTCTTCCCGACATCGTTCCCGAAGACAAAGAAACAATGCCATTACTATAATGAGGTGTTAGTAATCCTCCAGTAATATTTGTAATATTTCCAATCCCGCCTGAATTTACTATAGCTGTAATTTGTGCGATCTTATGTCTTAAAGTTATATTTAAAGTGTTAGTACTATTAATAGGAATAAAAGGAATCTTTTGATACATAAAGTCCCTTTGGTTGTCATCATAATTTATAGTAGCACTGCTCAGATTATTTTGCTCCCCTGAACTTATCAAAGGAAGATTGGTGGTCCCATAAGAGTATACTATAATGTTATATGCAGCTCCATTATCCAACATCATTGGTACAGCAAGTTGGCCAACTGTATAATCTTGGTGTGTATGATAATTACCATTACTCTGGCGGTAAGCAATTACTCTAAATTTCATTCCTGATGTAATGGGATTTCCGGGAATAGCTGCTGTAGAGTTTACGCCTAAAGAAGTAACCTTTAGGGATTCTTTTGAAGGTGATAGTTCTACTGTAATTATGCTACTGGGAGTTATAAGAACACTCTGATGCTGAACCGAATTTGCATAATTTGATAAATTCCCTTTGGTTAGAGAAGCCTGATTTGCCAATTTATCGGAATCACCAAATTCGCTGCCCAGAAGGTTAAAACTAACTGCTGAACTTCCGTTTCCCATTAAATTATCATCCGAATTTGCACTGCGGCATGCGTTAAAAATTAACAACAATGTAATTCCAAACGTATTTTTTATTAAATATACTTTCTTTTTCATTTTTTGGTTTTTATATTTCTAAAATGGCGTCTCAATTGGTGTATCGTTATTATTCCCCCAGTCTGTTTGGATCTGGTCTGTATTTCCTGCTACAGTCACTGGAGAAACAGCAGCTGAATTAGAGGCTATTCCACATTCCATCTCTACAATTAGTACATCTAATGTCGGGGGAATATATTTTCTCTTTCCCCGATTCTCTTCAAGAAATTCTATGTGTACGGTTTGCTTTTTTTTCATAATTTGTTTTTTTTTCATAATATTTATTTTAAAATTTTAAATTGTTTAGAATCTATATTATTTATGCCTTTTGTTTTGAGAAAAGGGGGCTTTGTATAAACCCCCTTCAGTCCATCAGGTAACAAAAAAAGATGATAGTTAAAATCGACCTGACAGACTCTCACAAACAAATGAATAATGATATTTGACAAATGTATTTTGGGTTATGATCTTACATATTTATCAGTATCTTTTATATTTTAATTTTAGAAGAGTTTTTGTTTTATTATTTAATTTCACTAATGCCAGATAATTGCTTTTTTATATTTCAATAACACATTATAAAATTTCATTTACTAAATACATAGTCCTAACAAGACTATTTTTATAATCTATTGATTTATAGCTCAATACTTTTACTTGAAAGAATCTGAAAATATAGGTGTTGGTGGGGTTTTCTTACTTGTATACCATCGCATACTCAAAAGAATAAAACAGGCGTATTCTTTTGGTTTATAGTTTTTTATTCTATTTGGTTATTTGAAAAAATGTTCTATATTTGCAGGTATAAAATAGTCTTGTTAGGACTATTTTTTTATATTAAATTAGCTGACAAGTAACTTCTCAAAATACTTTCAGCTATGACTCTAGAATTCTATATCTCAGGTAATACTGTCGTCAAAAACATTAATTTAACATTAAATACAAATAGTAATGAATTTAAGTTTTATACTTCTCTAAGGATTCACCATGAACAATGGGATGATGAAAAAAGACGCCCGAAAAATATTTATTTTAAAAAATATAAGAAACTTAATAATAAGCTGGATTGTATAAAAAAAGAGTTAGGATTATATGTAAGTAAAAAGGAGACTCAAAGAAAAGAAATTAACCAAAAGGCTCTTTCCAAGGTAATACATAAAATTACATTACAAAATAAAATGTCATTGCCTGAGAATACACTACTTTTTTTTATGCATAGCTATATTAGCGATAGAAAGGATTTCATTTGTTATTCCACTTATAAGCGTTACAAAGTATTTTATAATCTAATACAGAGATTTGAGGGATATCTTATGGGATATTTAGCTATTGAGGATATCAATATGGAGTTTGTAAAAAAATTTATGATATTTGGTAAGAAAGAAAAATACAGTGAAAATACCATTTACAGAACGATTCATTTTGTAAAGACAATCTTGAACTTTGTAGAAAAAAAAGGTCTCAGAACTTCAGTAAGAGAAATCAATATTAAAAGGGAAAAACAACAAAAGGTAATTGTTTCTTTATCTGAAAAAGAGATTCATAAGATTAATAATGCTAAATTACCTGAAGAATTAAAAATTGCAAGAGACTGGCTGATTATCAGCTGCTACACCGGGCAACGGTTTTCAGACTTCATGAAGTTCTCAATATGTAAGACTCTGAATTTCAATGGTATAAAATGCATTCGATTTACTCAACAAAAAACAAAAAAGGAAATTACCTTACCTCTACATCCGAATGTTGTAAATATAATTAACAGAAATGGTAATTCCTTTCCTAAACCTCTTAATATTTCAACCTATAATGCACAAATAAAACTTATTGCAAAAATTGCAGGAATCAATAGTGTTTTAAATGCCAGAATACGCATAGGGCACAGGGCGCAACCATTTATAATGGAAAAATGGCAAACCCTAACAAGTCATATTGGAAGGAGGAGCTTTGCCACAAATTTTTATGGAAAAATCCCTACACCTTTACTCTTGCATGCCACAGGCCATTCGTCTGAACAAATGTTTCTGGAATATATTAATGTATATGACAGCGAACGCATCACTTCGCTATATAATTATTTTCATACGATACATCATAATATGTAATGCTTTATACAATAATATACCGTTATTTTAGCAGTTATTTTAATATTTCCTGACAAATGGAATATTGTGCTCATTTGATTTTTCACTTGAAGTAGCTTAAAGGAAGGTATGGTTACAGACGTATAACGATGGAAATGAAGATCCGTGGTTACAAAATTAATCACAAAACAGTTCTCAAATTAATGGAGTTTTGTGGTATAAAATGCATGGTACGATTGCGTAAATATCGCTCCTATAAAGGGGCAGTTGGCAGAGTCGTTCCAAACCTATTGAAACGCAATTTTATAGCGGATAAGCCTAATAAAAAATGGGTGACAGATTTGACAGAATTTTCTTTATTTGGGAGGAAATTATATTTATCTCCTATCATGGATTTATATAACAGAGAAATAGTTAGTTACAATATTTCTGAGCGAGTAACTTCACTTCAGACAATGAACATGCTTGAAAGTGCTATAAAGCACATTCCTGATAATTCCGATTTAATAATTCATTCTGATCAAGGTTGGCAATATCAAATTAAAGTGTTTCAGTTTAAACTAAAGGAAAGGGGAATAAAACAAAGTATGTCCCGTAAAGGGAACTGTTTGGATAATGCAGTTATAGAAAACTTTTTTGGTATATTAAAATCTAAGCTCCTATATTTACAAGAGTTTGAATCCATTGATCACTTTAGAAAAGAACTGGAAGAATATCAAAAAAAAGTTTTTTTCAGATTCTCTCTCTATATTAGACATATAAATAAGTGCAAATTCAAGTACCAATCAATATAAGTTATTTCCTGATCTAGGTCATAGCATAGCCTTCACAAAAGACCAGGAACCCGTTGAAAATATCTTAAAATGAGTCAAAAGGCTAAATTTTCAACGAAAAAAGAAAAATATTATAAGTGAGATGGCTAAACAAAAGTCGGATATTATAAAATCTTTAGCAAATATTTAATAAACCCAAGCGAATATCAATTTATATATCAAAACAAATAGATATAATGTTAGTTTGGTAAGACTAATCAATTAAATATTATACAATGAAAAAATTAACTAGAGATTCTTTAAAGGTATTCACAGGAGCAGGACCTTTACAACCGTCTTATGACACAGGTTGTACTTATGTATGTTGTTGGGCAGGCACTAATAATTGTAGCACTCCCGTAACTGTTGCGCCTGGAGTTGATGCAAGTTGTGTTGAAGGAGCAGAATTAAGATTACTTGATAAGAAATAATTTATTTAATGGCTGGCATTAACCCAGCCGTTTTTATTTCCTCTCGTTAAATATTTCCATAGCTTTTTTTATTACTGCTTCCATAGATTTGTATATTGCGGTTGCGGCTAGGGTGATTCCTAAATACATTATCGAGTCTTCAATTGTTGCCAGCCACATTGATGGTGACGAAAAATTGTTTTGAATACGAGAATAGGATATGTGATTATACTCTGGAAGATAAATATCTACTCTACTCTTAGATAGTTCAACTTCAAACCCTTTAAAAGTACATTTTCTTCTGTTTGTATTTACCTGATTAAAATCTACAATTTTTACATTTGTTTGTTTCACTCCAGCCTGAAGAAGAACACGGCTTATTGCAGCTTTTAGGTTTGTCTGAGAGCACATTGTTTTCGTCTGCTGGAATAAACATTGCGAGTATGAGTGGCTGTTTTAGGAAAGATGAATAACGTACACAGTCTTTTCCTATTTCTTCCTATTCGTTTTTATTACCACTCCAAAATTGTTTTTGCTGTTGAATGAAAGCTACCATTGATATTAGTTTATTTTCCATTGTCTACTTCGTTTAAGTTAATAGCCATTTCGTCGCTCATTCTTTATCCAGAGATAGCATAATCATATGTGCTATATTGGTTCATTTCTGTTTTTTCTTCTGTTATTTATTTACAAGATTAATTGCTGAAAAGAAAAATCTGGTTGTTGCATTAATATTTCATTTTTGCAGGATTCTAATTGAGCTTTACCTGCGTAGATGTACATTTGCTGCTCGTAGTCGTTAATAGCTGCTTGTATAGTTTCAAACTTTCCGTTCGTAAGATTATCAGATAATACAAGAGCATCTATAAGACCTGTATTTACACCCTGACCTGCAAAAGGAGGCATTAAATGCGCTGCATCTCCAATAAGGGTAATCGGTAGAGGACGGTTATTTTTCCATGGCTTTTCGAGTGGGAATTTTCTTATGGGCAGACTTCGGAAAAAGGGAGTAGACTTTAATAATCGTTTATAAAGCTCATCCCAATGCATAAATCTGTTTAAAAGGAATTCACGGATACTTTCTGTATCCTGTAAATCCTGAGTAGCAATATCCTGTGGATCCGGCTTTTTTAAAATTATACCATAAGATAGTTCGTTGTTGTTATATGGATTTACAACCAATAAATGCCCTTGATATGATGTCATAGTTCTGTTACCATTGCAAAACTGGAAGAACTCGGCAGCATTTAGTTCGGGTTGTTGGATATCTCCTTGAATAATTATAGTTCCGGTATCTTCAACAAGAGCATCTGTTACATACTTTCTTATTTTAGACATACCTCCATTTGCTCCAATTACAAAATCAGCAAAGTCATGGGTCCCATTCTCAAAATGTAATAACCACTTGTTATGACTTACTTCAATATCAATGCATTTTTGATCCCAAATAACAGTGTTCTCAGTTAGATTGTCTAAAAGCATTGTTCTTAGCATATTTCGGTTAATCTCGGGGTTGTCGTGCTGATTGTCCAATGTGACCTGTTTTACAGATAAGATATTTCCTTTCTCATCGGTAATTGTTGCGCCCATCGGTGTTGCCAGAGCAAAGTATTTCTCTAATAATCCTGCTTCTTTAAGAGCCTTTTGTCCTGAATCTTTATGGATATCGAGAGTTCCTCCCCAAATTCTTGTTTGAGAATTTTTATCTCTTTCATAAACTTTTACATCAGCTCCTTTTTGCTGTAATAGCTTTGCTATAGTTAGCCCTGCCGGACCAGCGCCAATAATGGCGACTTTTTTATCTTTTAGTAACATTATTTTTGTCTTATTTGATTATGATACAAATTTGAAAGTATTGTTATGGATAAAATAATTACATTAGACATGAAAATAGTCGTAAAAGACTTTTATTGAATGAAAGATATTACAGTTCCAAAGGTTATTGAATTTTTTTCCAATCTGTTGGGGGTGAAAATAGAAAATAGAAGGTTAGGAATCCCTGTCAAATTTGGCAAAGGATATTGTCGAGGGTTTGTTTTTAATGAAAATATCCGAATGATTATAAGTAATTATGAGCTTTATGAAGATCTAACTATTAAGAATCCGGATATAGATGTCGCTAAGAAGATGATATTTTTTAAGCTTCAGAATGTTTTTTCAAAATCAGGAATTCCTTCCGTTATGATTGGAACCAGCCGGTTGAATACTGATGATGTCATTTCTATCCATTCCAATACTGCCACTATTAATATAGAGATAGATGCTTGTTATCTGGGTAGTTTATTTTATTCATATGAGAAGTCTTCAATTTTAAAAGGCTTGCTACAAAATACACAGCCTTATCTTTTTGAGCAAATACTTTATCCTTCTTTGCAGGAGATAGTTAATGATATAATTTCAGAAAATCCTGAGGAAGCATTTGAGTTGTTTTTTTTAAGAGTGAAAGCAGAAGAACTTATTTGCAGGCTATTGATGGAGTTGGGTAAACGAGATGATAAACAACTTTATGCTCTAAATGTTCAGGATATAGAAACTATTTATAAGATAAGAGGATTAATGCTCGAAGATCTGGGAAAGCCTCCGATTATTAGTGAATTATCTGCTCTTGCGGGAATGAGCCCAACAAAGCTAAAACGTTTATTTAGTCAGATTTTTGGAAATAGTATTTTTAGCTATTATCAGGAATTTAGAATGAAAGAAGCTGCTAAATTATTGAAAGAAAATAGATCCTCGGTTTCGGATGTAGGATATAGGTTAGGATTTACAAACCTAGGACACTTTTCCAAGGTGTTTAAACAACATATCGGAATTAATCCAAAACAATATACTATGTTGTAGTGTCGGTTCAGATAATTTTTACAATATGGTATCAGTAATTGTTAATCTTTGATAATCTATCTGGATAAGAGCATTGATATAAACGAAAAAACCTCTTTAACAGAGGTTTTCCAAAAAGTGCTCTCGCAAGTAGGAAAACCCCCATAAAGAAGAAGATTAAAATGTATGATGAATGTGAAATTGGTCTAATTCTAATAGCGAATTTTATCTTTTATAGGAGGAGTATCGCTAGACTCTGCAGTTTCTGAAATAGGGTTTGTTTTTTTCTTTTCTGGAACTGCTTGATCTTTTAAGTTTTTGATTATACTATCGTTTGTTAATTTAGTGTCATTTGCACTAGCTGTATTATTATTTTGAGTAGATCCTATAGTGCCAAGCTCCTCTGCTTCTCTACAGCCTATATTCGAAAATAATAGAACTACTGTTGTTGCTAATAAGATTAACTTTTTCATAATTGATTTTATTTATATTTGACCAGTGTTTTACAAAGGTCAATTTTCATTTCTTTTTGCTTTGACTAAATTATGGGAGAATATTCTGAACCACAAGAAATACTAGTCCTATATTAGTTAATTTACAGATAAAGACGTCTTAATTTATAAATTAGGACAGTAGTTTAAGATGTAAATGAATGATATGTAGGTACTTGTGTTTAAATTGATGATGAAATATTATTATTTAATTTTATGATGTATATATTATTATTTAATGCTTTTTCATTATTTTTGAAGTAAATAAATTGCACACTTTTAACAGCAATGCATATAAAAAAATACATATCATACTTTTTATTACTAATTTTTATTTTTCAGATTGAAAATTTGAAGGGTCAATCGTATGATGATTTGAGAAAAAAGTATGAAAATTTAGAAGAAAATGATGAAAGAGCACTTAGCATAGTTAAGATACTGATTGAAAAAGCAAAAAAAGAAAAGAACAGCGAAGAATTAATGCGTGCCTATGAAGATGCTTTCTATTATTCTCCAACACCCGAAAAAAAATTTATATATGCAGATAGTAGTATTGCGGTAGCAAAGAAAACTATGAATAACGATCTTATTAGTAGGGCATATCTGGTAAAAGGGTCTATTTATTATTATAATTATAAAAAATACAAATCAGCTTTAGATGAATATCTGAAAGCGTATGAATATTCTAAAAAAGGAAATAATGATTATCAGAAAAATCAATTAATCTACTTTTTAGGTGTTGTTAAAAGCTATTTAGGCTATTATAATGATGCATTAGAGCTCTTTAATGAATGTATTGGATATTTTGAACCAAGAACAACAGGGAATTATCATCCAAATGAAATTTATAATAATAGTAGGATATATCTTAATAGTTTGCATCTTGCTATAGTTTGTTATATCCATCTTGGAAATTTTGAAAAAGCCAAATTTTTAACTGAAAAAGGACTAGCATTTATTAATAGAGATAAGAAAAATGAGTTTTCATTAGAGAAGGCATATTTATTAAAGTGTAGAGGTACTTTAGAATTCCATGAAGGTCAGTTTAGTAAAGCAATCCAAACTTTTAATCATACTATTCCTGTAATGGAAAATAATAATGACTTTGCATGGATTGCAGTTGTAAATTTCTATATAGGTAAAAGTTATATGGGGCTTCATAAAGAAGATGAAGCTGTAGAGCAATTTAAAAAAGTAGATTCAATTTTCCAAAAACACAATTTTATATTTCCGGAATTAAGGGATAATTATGAACTTTTGATTAGCTATTATAGGAAGCATAATGATCATGTACAGGAACTATATTATACAAAGGTTCTGCTAAAAGCTGATGGGATTTTAACCAGAGACTTCACCTATTTATCTTCTAAAATACACAGAGAATATGATACGCAGAATCTTGTAGATATTCAGAATAAACTGGAGAATCAGAATAAATGGGGATTGGGAATGATTATACTCTTATGTATAATTGTAAGCGTATTGGTTTACAATGTTTGGAAATATTATCAGAACGAAAAGAAAATCAGAACAAAATATAGAAAACTAGAAGATAATCTTCAATATCATGAGAATGAACCGTCTTTGGTTCCATATGAGAATATTTCTTCTCAAAGTAAATCTACAATGAGCGAAGATGTTTATAAAGATCTTCAGGATAAATTAGAAAAATTTGAAAAAGAAAAACAATTCCTTGAAAAGGGAGTTACATTAAATAAACTTTCAGGTATCTTTGAAACAAACAGTACATATCTTTCTCAATTTATCAATGAGACAAAAGGAATGAACTTTAGCAGGTACTTAGGAATCTTGAGAATAAATTATATTACACAGCTGATGTATGAAAATGAAAAGTATCTTAATTATACCATTCAGGGTTTATCAGATGAATGCGGAATAGCCTCAAGACAGAATTTTTCCGATTTATTTCAGGAAATTAATGGACTTCGTCCAACTGAATTTATTAAAAAGAGGAAAAAAGATATTGATGAAATGAAATCATCTACAAATGAATAGTTTTAACGAAACCTAAACAGAGTTTTAAATCTGTTTAGGCTTTTTTTGAAATATAGCTTAAATACCACCATATAAGAAGAGGTAATGTTATTGCCTGAAATACTAAAATTGCTAATGATAGGCCGTCCTGTAATTTATTTGTATTTGCTTTTATAAAGAGTTGTGATCCAAGTGGTCCGCTTGAGAAAACAACGATATTAAAGAAATTCCATCCGAAGTGTAAGCTTACGGGCAAATAAAGGGACTGGGTTTTAGTAAAACTGTAGGCTAATGCCATACCTAAGATTGTTGTCATTAAGAATATGATAACCATCTGTACCGGATTACCAAAGGCATTGTAAGAAAATAAATGATAGATTCCAAAAGAAACTGCGGATACAATACATGCCGTTTTTACATTCAATGCTTTTGTTAGTAAATATAAAATAGCACCCCTGAATATAAGCTCTTCAAATAATACTGATTTAAAAACCCACCAAATATTTTTTAATATTGCTATAAAGGAAATTTGTTTATTTAGTATCCAACTGTTATCTGCGGGATATGTTTTCAATATATGATAAAGTATACAACATATTCCTGATAACAATAGCCCGATGCCTACATTAGCTAATCTGTTTTTTGATGGAAGAAGGCCTAATGCTTCCAGATTAGTTTTAGCAAATAACCAAAGTAAAAGCCATGAAATAACCAGTTCTGCTATTATACCAATCATATTGATTTTATCTTATTGATTACGTGTAACTGTAATAAAATCAGTTATTTGAAATTTATTTTTTTTGAATATTACTATTCATTTTTTTATACTCAATATTATTTCAAAAATAAAACCCTGAAGTCAATCCATGGTTTGTTTTATATCCAGGATTTTAATTCATAAGCAGCCTGCCAGAAATAATATTCCATTTGTGTTGCAGTAATGAAAGCTTCAGTCATTCTGGTTCTGATTTCCGGAGTTGTCGTCTCAGCTGCTTTATCACAAATTTCAATGGCCTGTTGAACAGCAATAGCAAATTCTTCACCGGCATAAGTATCAATCCATTTTTTATAAGGATTGGCTTCAGACTGTCTGCTTTCATAAATATGGTCACCTACCTTCTGATAAATCCAGAAACACGGTAAAACAGCAGCCATCGCAATTTCTACAGAATTTAATGCAGCGGTACTTTTCAAAAAATGAACATAATGATGGCAAACGGGTTGCATTTTTCCTTTTTCCGTAACATCAAAATCTTTAAAATAAGATTCATGTAATGCATTTTCTACGACAATAGTATTTTCTGCAAAACGGATAAAAGAAAGAACATCCTGAATATTATATGCTCTGGCTCCTATTAGCGCAAGTGCACGCCCAAAATGCTCAAGATATAATGAGTCCTGAGCCATATAAAACTGGAATTTTTCTTTAGGGAGATTTCCTTCTGCCAGTTCAGTAACAAAAGGCATGTCTAGTATCGATTGGTAATATCCTTCTATTTGCTTCCAGGTATATTCAGACCATTTCATGTATAATTAATTTTTGAGGGTTAAAAAAATGATTAAGAGGACCATTGCCTTTGCCTATTTCTATGTCTTTGCCACTTTTAATAGCTTCAAAAACATATTGTTGCCCCATAGAAACGGCATCGTGTAAATTTTTTTCCTGTGCTATATATGCTGCAATGGCAGATGATAGGGTGCATCCGGAACCATGAGTATTATTCGTTTTGAATTTTTCAGTTTCAAATGTGTATATCTTTCCGGTTTCGTCAAAGTATAATGAAGTTATCATATCTGTCTCCTGATGTCCACCTTTTAGCAAAATACTTTTGCAACCCATATTCAGGATTTTTTCACCGGCTATATACATGTCATCCAGTGTACGTACTTGCATATTCGCCAGAATTGATGCTTCATCCATATTGGGTGTTATAACATCTGCGACAGGAAATAATTTCTGAGCAAGAGCTGCAATAGTTTCTTTCTCTATAAGATGATGTCCGCTTGTTGCCACCATTACAGGATCAAATACAATAGGTATTTTGGCGTATTTGCTCAAGGTATTGACAATGGTGTCGACTAGTTGCGGGGTGTGTACCATTCCTATTTTGATTGCTGCCGGAAAAATATCGTCCAATATTGCTTCAATCTGATCAGCTACAGCTTGCACTGGAATCGAGTATATTTTTCGTACGCCTTGTGTATTCTGTACCGGAAGAGCTGTTAATACAGATGTTGCAAAACAGCCTAAGGCAGAAAAGGTTTTAATATCTGCTTGAATCCCGGCGCCGCCGCTGCCGTCAAACCCAGCAATGGTTAAAACGGAGGGACTTGTATATTTTTTCATTTTAAAATTTTGTTTTTGAGTTCATATGTGGCCTTTTGTGGATTATCTGTACTACAAATGGCAGATACAACAGCAATGCAGTCTGCGCCTGCTTGCATAATTTCGGCTGCATTTTTTGCTGAAATATTTCCGATAGCGACTAATGGTTTTCTAGTTACAGAACGGATTCTGGCAATACCATCTAATCCCCATTCTGTCACTGTATCAGTTTTGGTTGATGTAGCAAATACAGGACTTATACCCAGATAATCGGAGAAATGGGTTTGTTCATTAGAGAGTTGATCGAAGTATTCAATAGAATAACCAATAAGTTTATCTTTCCAGAAGTTCCGTTGTCTGAGCTCTATGGGAGAGATATCATTGTTCCCTACATGAATACCCGATGTATTTAAAGTTTCAGCAACTTCGAAATTATCATTTATGATTAACGGAATATTGTATTTATCCGTTATTTCCTTTAGTAGTTGAGCTTTTATCAGAAAATCTTCAGTTGAGCAATTTTTTTCACGGAGCTGAATAATATCGGTTCCACCTAAGATAGATTCCTCAGCTACTTTAAGAAAGTTTTTTCCTTTACAGGCTTCTTCCGAGATTACTAAATACAGTTGGTATGGGAATAAAGAATTGGTACTCATAATCCGGATATCTTTATATGGGTTATAAATTCCTCTCTGGTAATATTGTACAACTTATCGATAAGATTTATTTGTAAGCTTCCGGGGCCATTAATTTCCTGTACAGCAATTTCTCCAGAAATTGCCAATAAAGCCATTGCTGCAGCCACAGCTTCCGTTTTATTTTCAGTACAAGCTATAAAGGCGCCTATTAATGCAGAAGCGGAGCAACCCAATCCGGTAACTTTTGTCATTAATGCATGCCCGTTTTTTATAAATAGAGATTTTTCTCCGTCAACAATAATATCTGTTTCTCCGGAAATAGAGACAATAGTTCCGTATTGTCTGTTGAGATTTTTAGCAGCGTCTAGAGCTTCCAGGCTGGCAGCTGTACTATCTACACCTTTGGTTGTTGCTTTATTTACTTTTGCCAGTGCAATAATTTCAGAGGCATTTCCACGAATTACAGTTGGGTGGTAATTTAATAATTGGCCGAGGGTTTCATCCCGAAAAGAAGATGCTCCTGCGCCTACGGGATCCAGAACCCATGGCTTTTGAATAGTATTAGCTTCCTGTGCTGCGAGCAACATCGATTTTACCCAGGTTTCATCAAGAGTGCCGATATTGATAACCGAAGCCGAAGAAATATTAACCATTTCTTTTACTTCGGATAAAGCATGTGCCATAATAGGAGAGGCACCTACAGCCAATAATGCATTAGCTGTATTATTCATTACAACAAAATTGGTAATGTTATGTACAAGTGGGGATTTTTGTCTTACTGACAGAACGTGTTTCCAGAGTATTTCTTCCATAGTCATTTATTAAACTGGCTTTAGGAAAATATCCGAGACAAAAGTAATAGCCCGGGGAGCTTTCTTTTTACTTTTCCCTACGTCGGTGTAAGCCGTATCAGGTTCAAAGGGACTCTCTCAATTCTTTTCAGAATACCCCTAAAGCGTACACAAATGTATAAAACTTTTTACAGATCACCATTTGCAGGATCATTAAATCAGGTAAATATTTTGTAATGAATTAAGCTATATCTTTGCACGATACAAGAAATGATTTATGAATCATGAAGGAATTGTACTTTCCGGTAATACTTTGGTACTGTTATTAATACTTCTGTTATTAATAGTAACTGGATTTCTCATCTATAAAGTGAGGATACTACAAAAAGAGAAAATAGCCTTATCAGAAGAGAAAAAAGTGCTGAAGAACAGGCTGGGTAATATTCGACTGGACTATATTGAGACAAAGCTGAACCCACATCTTTTCAAAAATATTCTGAATTCTGTTCAGTCTCATGCATATCAAACCTATGTATCTCTGGATAAATTGTCTGGAGTGCTGGATTACATATTATATGAAAGCAGCGAAAAGTTTGTAACTCCTGAAAGTGAACTGGACTTTACGAGCAATCTGATAGAGATTAATAAAATAAAGGTAAATCCATTATTTGACTTCAGAATAAAAGCACAGATCGACAAAGAGGATCCTGTGTATAAGGAAAAAGTTTTAGCTCCGCTGATTACTGTAGATTTCATTGAAAATGCTTTTAAACATACAGATTTCCTGGCGGATGATTCTTTTATTTTTGTCTTACTTTCTCTAAAAAGTGGAGTGCTGGAAATAAAAGTTGAGAACAGAATTTCGCCTAAATCTCCTTTACAAAAAGGGAATAGTGGTTTTGGTGGAGAGTCCCTGGAGCAGAGATTGAAAATGCTCTACAAAAAGAAATTTTCTATAAGTAAAGATATACACAACAATGTATATACAGCATATTTAAAAATTGATCTCAATGACAAATACAATCAGGTGCGTTATACTAGATGATGAACTTCTTGCAATAAGTTATCTCAAACTTCTTTGTGAGCAAATAGAAGGAGTAGAAGTGGTGCGGGTATTTAATAATCCGAGATATTTCCTCGATGAGATTAATGATATTGATTGTGATTTGTGTATTCTGGATATAGAAATGCCGGGGCTAAACGGACTACAGGTTGCGGAGCTTATTTCCCATAAGAAGATCATATTTACAACTGCTTATAAAGAATATGCTGCCGAAGCTTTTGATCTGAATGTTATAGACTATGTAAGAAAGCCTATCAAGAAAGAACGCTTGCAACAAGCATTTGCAAAAGCTAAAGAATTTGTAGAAACACCTAAGAGTAATTTTATAGAATGGAATACCAACTTGGGAAAAAGTCGAATTTTCACGGATCAGATCGCCTATATTAAAACATCCGAAATAGATAGTAGAGACAAAGATATGATTCTGAATGACGGGACGGGGATTATTCTGAAAAATATCAATTTCAAGACACTGTTGGAAATGCTTCCGGAAAAAGACTTCTCACAGATCAATAAGAAAGAAATTGTAGCATTGAAATCTATAAAAGTAGTTTCTGTTAACGAAATTATTACCAATATTTCTGAAGATGGAGAAAACTTTGCCAGATTGCATATTAGTGAAGTCTATAAGGCGGATCTTTTGGAAAAGATTGGTAATTAAACATTTGAAATATTAAAGCGTATTAAAAAATAGAGTCCGAAAAAAGTCTGAATACGAGATGTGGAAATTTCATTACAAAAAAAAGAGTTTTCACTACATTTTAGAAAAATAAGTATTGAAAATTTTAAATTTCTTTTGAATTTTGCAGATAAGAAATAGTAACATAATGCAAAATTACAGGAATATTATTTTTTATATCGTAACGATCATATTTTTCTCCGGATTAATGTATTGGTTCTTTATAGAAGGTAAAACTTTAGAGGCCGGAGAAAACATTATATCAAAAACGAGTGGAGGCTCTACATGGGATAATTTTGTAGATTCTTTTATGGTGAATTTGCATCACCCGCTTGCTTTGTTACTGGTACAGATTGTGACCATTATTTTGGTGGCAAGACTCTTTGGCTGGATTTGTATGAAGATGAAACAGCCTTCGGTGATTGGTGAAATGATTGCGGGTATCGCCCTTGGACCATCTCTTCTAGGTTTATATTTTCCGGAATTTTCTGCATTTCTTTTTCCAAAAGAATCTTTAGGAAATCTTCAGTTTCTGAGTCAGATAGGGCTTATTTTCTTTATGTATATCGTTGGAATGGAGCTTGACCTTAGTGTTCTTCGGAAAAAAGCTCACGATGCTGTGGTAATCAGTCATGCCAGTATTATTATTCCGTTTGCTTTAGGAATAGGACTTTCTTATTTTATTTATAAAGAATTTGCACCAGATGGTGTACAGTTTAGCTCATTTGCACTTTTTATAGCCATCGCAATGAGTATTACAGCGTTTCCGGTTCTGGCGAGGATTGTTCAGGAGCGGAACCTGCAAAAAACAAAACTAGGGACTATTGTTATTACCTGTGCAGCAGCCGATGATATTACAGCATGGTGTATTTTGGCAGCGGTTATTGCAATTGTAAAAGCAGGTTCATTTGCTAGTTCCATCTACGTCATTATTATGGCAATTGCGTATGTGTTTTTAATGATCAAAGTTGTGAGACCGTTCCTTAAAAGAATTGCTGATTTACAGACCGGAAAAGGAATTATGAGCAAATCTGTTGTTGCCATATTCTTCCTTATCCTTATTATTTCAGCATATGCAACGGAAGTTATTGGTATTCATGCATTGTTTGGAGCCTTTATGGCAGGAGCTATCATGCCTGAGAATACTAAGTTCAGAAATATTTTCATAGAAAAAGTTGAAGATGTAGCCTTAGTTGTATTGCTTCCTTTATTCTTTGTTTTTACAGGATTGAGGACAGAAATAGGCCTTCTGAATCATGGGCATTTATGGATAACAGCCGGATTAATCATCTTAGTTGCTGTTACCGGTAAATTTATAGGAAGTGCACTCACAGCAAAGTTCCTTCGTATAGGTTGGAAAGATAGTTTGACTATTGGTGCATTGATGAATACCCGCGGACTAATGGAGCTTATTGTCCTGAATATTGGATATGATTTGGGTGTACTAAGTCCGGAAATTTTCGCAATGATGGTTATTATGGCTTTGTTTACTACATTTATGACCGGGCCATCACTGGATTTTATCAATTACATTTTCAAAGGTAAAAAATCCGAAAATGAGGAAGAAGCAGATGACAATGGCAGAAAATATAAAGTATTGTTGTCCTTCGATGGACCAGAATCTGGAAGTACATTGCTAAAGCTTGCTGATAACTTTACTCATAAAATGAACGGAAATAAAAGTATTACTGCAATGAATATTGCGCCGGTACAGGAACTTCATGCTTTTGAGATGCAGGATTTTGAGAATGAGCAGTTTGAAGCCGTGGTAGAGACTTCTCATGAACTCAAATTACAAATTACAACATTGTTCAAAGCTTCTAATGATGTAGAAAATGATCTCGTAAATATTACCAATAAAGGCAACTATGACCTGTTGCTCATTATGCTCAGAAGATCTATATATGAAGGAAGTTTATTGGGAAGATTATTAGGTTTTACCACCAAAATAATCAACCCTGAAAGACTACTGAATACAGTAAAAGGCAAGTCTTATATGTTCTATAACTCGCCGTTCGACGACTTTACGTTGGGTATATTAGACAAATCCAATATTCCTGTAGGGATAATGGTTGACAAGAATTTTGAAAATGCCGAAAAAGTATTTATTCCGATTTTCGACCTGAATGATTTCTATCTTGTAGAATATGCAAAAAGACTGATTAATAACAATGACTCTCAGATTATCATTCTGGATGTTGTGGGACAAATCCGAAGAAATACTGAAATCCGTGAGCTGATAAGAAGTATCGAACAGATTGCCCCGAACCACATTACATTGTACAACGAAAGGACTATAGAAAGAGAGTTTTTGGAATCTCAGGATCTGATGCTGATTAGCAGTAAAAGCTGGAGAAATCTTATTGATACTAAAAGTCTATGGCTATCCGATATACCATCTACTTTAATCATTTCTAATCCCTGATATAGTTTTTCTTTCCATTAGAGTTAGCGGCTTGTTAAGGAATAAAAGTATATTTATGCTTTAATAATACGGGGCAATGGAAATTAATGTGGATAATGGGAGTATAATACTTAAAGAACATCACCTGCAGATACAAAAGGGAATGTTACTGTCGGATCTTCAGCAGACGGAATTTTATAAAAAATATAATAACGGAATGCGTGATGTTAAAACAGGCTATTTCTGGTATTATTTTGATGCAGTTGATGTAAAAGGCTATCAGTTATCTTTCGATCTGTGCTTTCTGGGGGACAAGCTGGACAAAGTTTTTATGAATACCCATAAAGAGTCAGATGCAAAAGCTTGGGATGACTGGAGCGAGGCAAAGGAGATGAAAGTCTTTGAACGAAATAATAAGTTTTTATCAATGATATTAGGGATTAAGCCTACAAAAAATAAAAAAACACCATACCCTAGCTGTACATTTAATTTTCCATGGGGAAATGCCTGGTCGGTTTACGATCCCAGAAGTGCCAGCAGCTTTATGGGAATACATTACGATTAATAATTGATCTTATTTATTCCGGACTAATTTCTGAAGCTTGTGGTATTCGCCTAAAATACTTTTCTGCTCTTCAGCAATATAGTCACTACTAAACGGAGCGCCACAATCCTCGCTGTTTAGGATGTGAATAAGCTTTCCGTTTACAAAATAGCTTCTGTTTTCAGTAATTTCAGACTTGTCAAAATCAAAAGCTTCGGTATCATTATTTTCCTTCATAGCTTTTGTGTCATAGTATAGAGGTCTGTTGTATTTATAGTTTTTTTCATAAACAAAAGACAATTGTCCGTTTAAAAGGTAATATTCTGTCAGTGTTTGGCCACTTTCTCCAAAGATTCTGGTAATTATCTTTTCGAGTTTATTTTTCTGATAATAATACTTGGCTTCTCCACCTTCAGCAGATTCAAAAAGATCCCGCTGTTTTATGAAATGCCATTTTTCTATGGAATTGATCCTTTTGAAGTTGTCCCGTATAGGTTTCAGTTTGTCTGTAAGGTATTCATTAACCGGAAGATCTTCTTTATTGAAGCTTGCTTTGGCTTTTACAATGTCGTATCGGGTAGTACTGTGCTTTTCTTTAGAGGTATTTATCTTTGTGTTTTGCGAATATCCCAGATTAAAAGCAGACAAAAGAATAAGTATATAGCTGTAGAATAATATTTTTTTCATAGATCGTGTTTTGATGGTGTTTTTCTTAGAGAGTGAAGATACTAAAATTTACAATTTTACTTTGCGATAATTATGCAGCAGAGATTTTGTTACAACTTACCTTAATTGGGATACTCCTGTTGTTTCTGTTCTTTCGAACTTTGCCATGTGAAAAACAACTAAGAATCAGACTTTTAAAATATAAACATCATGCAAACGATATTAGGAGCTAACGGCCAGATTGGTGAGGAACTGGCAAGAGAACTAAAAAGAAACTTTACTTCGGATATACGCATTGTCAGCAGACATGCTCAAAAGGTAAATGATACAGATGGGGTATTTTCTGCAGATTTGTCGATTCGTGAAAAAGCTATTGAAGCAGTAAAAGGTAGTGAGATAGCTTATTTTACATTAGGATTGCCAATAAGTTCCGAACTTTGGGAAAAGCAGTTTTCACTTATTCTTCGTAATGTAATTGATGCCTGTAAGATTAACGGGGCAAAATTGGTGTTCTTCGACAATACTTATATGTATCCTCAGAATAATCATATTTTAACTGAAAATACAGCATTTGCTCCGGTAGGAAGAAAGGGTAGGGTAAGAAGAGAAATGGCAGAAATGGTTCTAAAAGAAATACAATCTGGCGAGCTGGATGCGGTTATTTGTCGTGCGCCCGAATTTTATGGTCCTGGTAAAACCCAAAGTATTACCAATACTTTGGTATTTAACAATATCAAAGAAGGTAAAAAACTAAAAGTGCCATTGAGTGCCAATAAAAAAAGAAGCTTGATATGGACTCCGGATGCAAGCCATGCCACAGCTTTAATTGGTAATACACCAGATGCATTTGGCCAGACGTGGCATCTTCCTGTAGACAAAAGCCATCCGACCTATAAAGGATTTATCAAAACAGCTTCCGAAATTTATGGTAAGGATTTGGAGTATTCGGTTGTACCAAAATTTATATTTAGAATTGGGGCTTTATTCAATAAAAAAGTAAAAGAATTATTGGAGCTTCTGCCGAGATATGAACACGATAATATTTTTGATGATTCAAAATTCAGGAAAAGATTTCCTGAATTTAAGGTTACCAGTTACCAGCAAGGAATAGAGCAG
Organism: Elizabethkingia sp. YR214; assembly: GCF_003058195.1. GTDB lineage: Bacteria > Bacteroidota > Bacteroidia > Flavobacteriales > Weeksellaceae > Elizabethkingia. The sequence goes on along the minus strand of NZ_QBUH01000006.1, from coordinate 1,451 downwards.
ATTAAAAAAGAGCAGTTTCAACAACAGAATAAATCAGTAATTTAGTGATGATTGAATCTGAATATCAATTTATATATATGAAAACTCCTGTAAAAGTTTCGTCAATAAGTACCCTGCATAAGGCATTAGGATTGAAGAAGCCTTCAAACCCACTTATTAGTGTATTCAGCTTTGATGATATAAAACTGGAGCAGGAAACTATTCTTAGTGCGGTGACAACAGATTTTTATGTCGTGGTTTTAAAGAAAGATTGCGCTGGTGGAAAATGCAAATATGGACAGCAGTATTACGATTTTGATGAAGGAATTATGTACTTTATTGCCCCTCATCAGGTAGTACAGTTTGAAGATGTATTGCTGGATAGTGTTAAAGGATTTATTCTGGTTGTGCATCCCGACTTCCTGCACGGATATACATTGGGATCGGTGATTAGAGATTATGGTTATTTCTCTTATGCAGCAAATGAAGCACTGAATCTTTCCGAGAAAGAAGAGAAGTCCATTATGGATATTATAGATAATATGGAAAGAGAAATAGATGCTAACATGGATTCCTTTACACAGGATTTGTTGGTATCTAATCTGGATCTTTTACTTAAATATTGCGATCGCTTTTATAACCGTCAGTTTCTGACAAGAAAAAAGATTAACAACGATCTGCTTTCAAAACTTGAAGCTTTATTGGATGATTACTTCCGAAATGATAAACAGATTGTAACAGGTATTCCCAGTGTTCATTTTATTGCAGAACAATTACATCTGAGTGCCAATTATCTCAGTGATATGCTCCGGGTACAAACAGGACAAACTACGCAGCAACATATCCAGAACAAATTGATAGAAAAAGCAAAAGAATTGCTGTCTACTACTGAAATGTCTGTTTCCGAAATTGCTTACCATTTAGGTTTTGAACATCCACAATCTTTTCATCGATTGTTTAAAAATCGTACTTCCGTCTCTCCATTAGAATTTAGAGCATCTTTTAATTAATTTCTGGAAACATAAATTTCTTTCCGAATAATTGAAATGAAATTTATGAATTGAATATTTCCCCTGACATGGCTTGTTGGGGACTTTTTGATTTGAATGTATTTAAGTAATAAGGATTATTTGTAATTGATAATTTGTAGGGGATTTGATATGAGGAAGTGAGAGAATTGAGATGATTATCAATGTTTTAATTAAGATAGAGTGTTCATTTATTTTATTTTTTTTAATTTTGAATCAATCAAATCACAAAAATATAAAAATGAAAAAAGAACTAAAAACCATTTTTTCTGTAGCGTTATTATGTATTATTAGCAGTTGTAATAATGATGATTTGCAACCTAAAAACAGAAACGAGCTACAGGCAATCAATCAAAAATTCCAGAATGTTAATGCTACATATGTTGTAGATTACTTTAAAAGAAATTTAGAATCTGAAAATTTAGAAGTAATCGAACAATCTTA
>NZ_QBUH01000005.1 GCF_003058195.1 Elizabethkingia sp. YR214 | reverse complement strand
GGAACTGTTTCCGGAAAAATAAGCCTCTATGTTGATAAAGTAGATTTTACAAAACCTATTGTTGTTACCCTAAATGGAAAGGAGGTCTATAATGGAAACGTAAAGAATAATCTAGGTATTATGATTGAAAGTATTGCTTTATTTGGAGATCCTAGCCGTATTTATTCATCTAAAATAGATATTAATATTTAAAATATATAAATTAATATATATTGGATTTTTTCTAATTATTAAAATTTAATCAGCATAATTACACCCCGATTAACCTCGGGGTTTTTCTTTTTCTCTCTCTGCTGGTGCGAGCCTTTGGCTCGTATCAATGTAGATGTCACGAGCCAGACATTCTCGCTATAGAAGGATATTTTATATTAAATTATTGATTTTGATTATAAAATAAATTATGTTAAATAAATATAATGTAAATTATTTTTTACTTTTGAAGTAGTATTTGTAAATTATTTTAATGTGAAAAATCTAAAACAACTTTCTAGAAGTTCCCTTAAAAATATATTTGGAGGTGATTTCAGATCATCATGTTCAACAAAATGTGCAAATGGAAAAAGTATTGCTACAGTTAACTGCGCGGGTGGATGTACTGTGGAAGATGGAAAATGGGCTGGATGTTCTGATAGCAGTCATGAAACAGCAGTTTGTCCAAATCCAAAACCCGGAGAAGGTATACCAACATCCTTTATGGATACTATAGATTAGAACTTAATTACCGTCTAACTATTACGTAGTTAGGCAGTAAATTTAATTAATTATTATTCATGAGAATAAGACTCTTTACATTACTAATTTTTGTTATAAATATTTATAGTGCTCAATCATTTCGTTTTGAATATGAATTAAGTATTATATATGATACATTAAGTAGTAATCCTCAAAAGTTCAATACAGCTCTGGAAATTACGCCCATTGCTAAAAAGTTTTATGATATGGATGTGTATAAATATGATTCTATTCAATCTAAAAAAGGAGAAGGTGGGCATATGAATACTGGATTTGATCAAAACTTATTAAAGCTGAAATCAGATCAAATTAATCATACTTTCCATAATATTAGCAATGATGATTGGTTCCAATTAGAATCCAAAGATGAAATTAAATGGAAAATAACAGGTGAAAGAAAGAATAATAAGGGATATAAATTACAAAAAGCTACAGGGGACTTTGGAGGGAGAAAATGGACAGCATGGTTTACACCGGATATTCCTATTCCGGAAGGTCCATATAAATTTAGTGGTCTGCCGGGGCTAGTTGTAGAAATAAATGATTCAAAAAATCATTATCGTTATGAGCTTACTAAGGTGACTAAGCTTATAAAGGCATCTAATACTTTTAATATACTTGAGAAGCAAAGAGGAAAGAAAGCAATAGATATTATACTCCCTACGTATCAAAAATTATTAATGGATCATTATAATGACCCATATAAATACTTGTTAAATTCTGCTAGTTTTAACTTTTATGACCAATTTTCAGGGAGGACTTATACTAAGCCAGAAGAATTAAGAGATGCGAGAATAGATGAGCAAAAAAGAATAAAAAAATATTATAATCCAATCGAATTGGATAAAGCTGTTAAATACCCTAACTAAGTTCAGGTTTTTCTTTTTCTCATAATATTCTGTGAAGTAATAGAACAATTTATATATTTCTATAAAGATGTAGTGGGGTAAAAAACACAAGCCTCTACATTTCTGCAAAGGCTTAGTTGGTTTATTCTTTTATTTGCTGTTGTTATTCCATGTATTTATCAAGGAATGCCAGAACTTTTTCAGGTGTTCTTCCGAAGTAGTTATAACCATCTTTAAAACGAAGTGTACTATCTATCCAGATAAGTTCCTTGTTATTACCCGGGATTGCATCAAATGTAGCTTGATCTGTTTCAGGGTTTTTTGTCCATGAATCATGTTCAACCTGCCACATTAATAAAGGCATTGTAAGGTTTTTTACATATTTTTTTGGATCCATTTCAGCGCGGGAAAAACCTCCTGCCTTTAGTAACTCAAAATCCAGTAAATCCAGATATTGCGATACGCCCAAAGGCTCTGTGAATGCTTGGAAAATAGCTGCCATATGAGGAACTAAAGGACTGCAGAAACATTTTACATTCTCGAATAATTCAGGATGTTTGTCCAAAGCAACCCATTGTGATATAGCTCCCAAACATTGGTTGAATAATGCTACTTTCATTGTACTCAACCTTGGGTGATTATCAACATATTTTTTTACACCTACACAGTCGCGCCACTCTAACTGGCCGATACCACTCATACCACCATTGGCAGCGCCGCTTTGCCCGTGATTTCGTAAGTCATAAGCCAGTACATTATAACCCGCATCTGTTAAAATTTTCATTTGATATACAAAATCAATTTCAATATCTGTAAAGCTGCTCCATGGTAATCCCAGGTGTCCCTGAAAACCTGCACGGGACATTGGTAGTGCATGGTTGAAGATAATCAGTTTATTGCTTTCACCTCCTTTAGCAGGAATATACCATCCGCTAAGTGGTACGCCGTCGTCTGCAGGAAAATAAATATCTTCCCATCCTGTCATGCCGTAATCGTCCGGAGTTTTATGAAGAATACTGCGCCATTCTCTTTTGCAGACATTCACCATTCCCATTATTTTAGCATAATCTTCTTCTGAAATTTCATCCAGTTGTTTTTTTGCTGTTTCCAAAAGTTCTTTGGACATTCTTGCTGTAGCAGTTGGCTGATGTTCCATTCCTGCTAAATTGATCTGGTTTTCCATTTTAAATTATTTTTTAGAGGTTCTCATTATTTATAATTCAAAATTATATCAGATATGGGTAGCTAAACGAAAACAGATTACTCTAAAAATGAAACTTTTTACAGATGGAACTCTGATCTTTGGTTCAATCAGGAAACTGGTTTTTATGTGGTTAGAATATTAGTGTAAGTTATTGCTTCCTGAAATCTTTTGGAGAAAGTCCTGTCTTCTTCCGGAAAAAACGTGTGAAGTAAGTTGGGTATTCAAAGCCTAAACTATATGCAATTTCACTTACCGTCAACTTAGTTTTCAATAACCTGTTCTTTGCAATCTGAATAATTCCTTCATGTATATGATCGATAGGGGCGGAGCCTGTAAAATGCTTGATAAGATCTCCAAAATAGTTAGTAGATAAATTAGCTAGCCCCGCAAAATAGGCAACAGAAGGTAATTCCGACATTCCGTTTGGCTGATTAAGATAGTTGTCTAACTGTTTGTAAAAATCGGCAACAACTCGGTTGTAAACATTGCTCCTGGCTTCAAACTGGCGTTCATAATAGATATGGGTATAGGAAAGTATAAGCGATGTATAGGAGAACAGAATATTTGTAGAAAAATTTTTCTTCTGAAATTCGGTATATGCCTTTTTGAACAGATCATATAAAGTTTCCTTCTCTTCTTCTGTCAGGAACAATGCTTCATGGCGGTTGTAATCTGCAAATGAAGTATCCTTTAGTGCTCTGTTTATAAGTTTTTCGTTAATCAAAATAGCAAATCCTTCAAATGATTCTTTCAGATTCCACTCGAGAGAATTTCCGGGTTTGTCTAAGAATAAATAAGAATCGGACATCTCTTCAAGCGGTGATTGTACTTCAATCTTATCCTTCAAAGCCAATAAATAAAAGTCTATTTTAACCGGCGCTGATTTTATCAGTATATCAGGATGTTCATCATAAAAAATAACCTGAATTACATCACTGTTTGAAGCGCTAATGTTCAGGTACTTAAGAAATGCGGGGATATTGTAAGTCTTCATCACCTTGTGAATTTACTGCATTTTATTCTTAGCAAATATAAAAAAACAGAGAACTACAAAATGAGAACGAATAACAGTAATAATGAAACATTTTACCGGATGTTTTTATTCAGTAGGTGTTTTTTAAACACAAAAGCCTTACTAATCAAGCAAGACTTTTGTGAACAGGATCAAACAATATTATTCTATCCATAGATATCCCATAGAATAAGTTCTGGCTTTGCCGGCCACAATTACTCTTTCATTTTTGTTTTCGCAATAAAGCTGCCCGCCTCTTTCTGATAGCTGATGTGCGAAAAGCTTATCTTTTCCTAATCTTGATGACCAGAATGGAATGAGAGAACAATGGGAAGAGCCAGTTACAGGATCTTCAAGAATTGAAGACTGTGGTGTAAAATATCTGGAAACAAAATCACTGTCAGTACCCGCTGCAGTAACAACTACACCTCCCGGATCCAGATTGATTAGATCAAAAATAGATCTTTCAATTTTGATTTTTTTTATGTCTTCTTCAGATTCATATACCAAAACATAGTCTCTTGATTTGAATACTTCCTTGGGCTGAATATTGAGAGACTTAATTATGGTATCAGGAAGAGTAGAAGCTTCAGGCATTCTCGACGGGAAATCCATATAATAAAATCCATCTTTTACATTGACTGTTAATTCGCCACTTTTGGTCTGAAAAATAATTCTGTCGTTCTGATAATTTAAGATAGAAGCTAAGCAATGAGCTGCAGCAAGAGTCGCATGCCCACATAAATCCATTTCTATTTCGGGTGTAAACCATCTCAGATGAATGCTGTCGCCGTTATCGATAAAGAAAGCTGTTTCTGCCACAGCATTTTCACGGGCTATTTTTAAAAGTATCTCGTCAGGTAACCAATTTTTTAATGGAACAACACATGCAGGATTCCCATGGAAAATATCTTCGGTAAAAGAATCTATTTGATATAATTCTAACTTCATAATTAATAAAATTTTGGTCAGTAACAAAGATAGGTTATTTCCCGATCAGCATTGGTTTTAATGATATTTCTTTGAGATATTTTATATAATTTACTGTAAGACTATAACAATGTTATAAAAAACAAAAATGCCTCTACATTTCTGTAAAGGCTTTAGTGAGCGCGACAGAATTCGAACCCGTGACCGTTCCGATAGAAATTGGAATGCTTTATCCAGTTGAACTTTTAATAAGTTATTCGATTTTTTTTCAATTTCCTTGTTTGCTAATCTTTTTGTAAATGTAATTTCATGCCTTCATGCGAAGCCACAAAACCTAATTTTTCATAAAATCGAATGGCATTAGGACGCTTTTTGTCCGAAGTCAATTGCAATACATGAGCGCCTTTTGCTTTGACACGCGCAATTGCCCAACGGAAAAATTGCTCGCCCAAACCTTTGCCCCGAAAATCTTTATGAATACGCACGGCTTCAATCTGCGCACGAATGCCTCCTTGGTATGTCAAATACTGCAAAAAGCTCAGTTGTAACGTGCCGATAATTTGCCCATTTTCATTTTCAACAACAATCAATTCCTGATTTGGGTCTTTGTCAATATTCTGAAAAGCATTTGTATAAACTTTTGGCAAAGGATTTTCAAAACGCTCTCTTGTTGCACCCAATGCATCATCCGCCAACATTGCAACAATCATTGGCACATCTTCTAATTTTGCTTTTCTAAAAATCATAAGTTTCTAATTTTTGTTCCTTTAAAAAAACAGAATAAATTTAGAAAATTGAAAAACAAAAACAGGTGTTTTGTCAGTAAAATGCCTTTTAAAAATAGCTCACGTTTAAATTGGTTTACTATGGATTATTAGGGTGTACTTAAAAACAAAAAATCTGCAAATAATTACTATTTACGGTTTTTTTCGGTCTTTTAAGTCGGGGTGGCAGGATTCGAACCTGTGACCGTTCCGATAGAAATCGGAATGCTTTATCCAGTTGAGCTTTTAATAAGTTGTTCAATTTTCTTTTTACTCTTCCAAGCCTTTATTTCACGCTCTCTTTTATATGCAGAGCTCTTATCGTTAAAAGTCTCAGAATATACAATAATCCAATCTTTAGCACGAGAAGTAAAACCTTTATGATTAGAAAGATGTTTTCTCAATCTTTCATTAAGTTCTTCTGAGCAATGGCCAATATAAAATTGATCGAGAGTATAGGAGTATAATATGTAGCAGAAAAACATAGTTAAATATAAATAAAAAAGCCTCTACATTTCTGTAAAGGCTTTAGTGAGCGCGACAGGATTCGAACCTGTGACCGTCTGCTTAGAAGGCAGATGCTCTATCCAGCTGAGCTACGCACCCATTTGTAGTAAAAAAAAGCTTTTTGGTTCAAAAAGCTTTTTTTAAGTCGGGATGGCAGGATTCGAACCTGCGACCTCCTGGTCCCAAACCAGGCGCGATGACCGGACTACGCTACATCCCGAGTATTTTTAAAATCTGTAAAGATTTTCACAAATGCAGAAAAAAAATATAAAAAATAAAAGCCTTATTAGATAAGGCTTTAGTGAGCGCGACAGGATTCGAACCTGTGACCGTCTGCTTAGAAGGCAGATGCTCTATCCAGCTGAGCTACGCACCCATTTGTAGTAAAAAAAAGCTTTTTGAACCAAAAAGCTTTTTTAAGTCGGGATGGCAGGATTCGAACCTGCGACCTCCTGGTCCCAAACCAGGCGCGATGACCGGACTACGCTACATCCCGTATATTTTTTATTCTGCGGAGGGTAAGGGATTCGAACCCTTGCGACCCTTGCGAGTCGACAGTTTAGCAAACTGCTCCGTTAACCACTCCGGCAACCCTCCTTTTTTTAATGATCTTTTGTTCTGCGTTTGCGAGTGCAAATATAGAACGGATTTTTGAATTTACCAAAACTTTTTTGCATTTATTTTTTGTATTTTTGACAAAATAAAAACCTTTAAAACACCTATTGATGCGTAATACATTATATTTCATCGGATTAAGTGCAGTGCTTTTTTCCTGTGGTTCTTCTAAAAATGTTACCCCCCAGAAAAAAAACTTACCTGTAAATAAAAATAATAATACTAATGTTGGTGTAAAAACACAAATTCCGTCAGTACAGACACCCGTAAAACCGGCTATACAGAAAGATCATGGCGTAGAATTTTATACAACAAATATTGCTGACATTACCAAAAATGATAATACAGCAAGCTATGGTAGTATTGTAACGGCTAAACCACTCGGTTTTCAGATTACGAAAAATTACTTTCCGGCTATAGGACAGAATTTCAGACAGCGTTATCTTATTCTTCATTATACAGCTTTGGACAATGACAGATCTATTACGGCACTGACGCAAAGAGGAGTGAGTGCTCATTATTTGGTAAGTGATATCAACGATCAGGAAATTTACCAGATTGTTGATGAAAATAAAAGATCTTATCATGCAGGAGTAAGTAATTGGAGAAAGGATTCCAATCTAAATGATACTTCTATTGGAATTGAAATTGTAAACAGTGGATTTACAACCAACGCTTCTGGCCAGAGAATATTTGCAGATTTCCCGGACTATCAGATAAGAAAAGTTGCTGCATTGGCTAAAGATATTGTACAACGTTATAATATTCCACCAACTAATGTCTTAGCGCATTCCGATATTGCACCAGGCAGAAAACAGGATCCGGGGCCAAAATTCCCTTGGAAGAAATTATATGATGAATACCAGATTGGAATGTGGTATGATGAAGGTACCCGATCAGGTTTCCTTAATCAGTTAGAGTCAGGAACTTTTGAATCTGATAAAAATACACCACCATTCATTTACAAAGTGCAGAGCCAGCTTCAGTCATTAGGATATCAAGTCGATTTATCAGGAGAATGGGATAATCAGACTAAACTAGTTGTTCAGTCATTCCAGTATCATTTCTGGCCACAAATAGGAGACGGAGTTTTAGATCTGGGAACTTATGCCACTTTATTGGCATTATTGCAAAAATATCCTTCAAAATAATGGATTGAAAAATATTCCTTTTAAGAAATATTTGATTAATATTTTTCTTAATTCCTGCCTCTGAACATAAGGGGCAGGAATTTTTTTTCATAATTGGTTTATTGTAAATGATTTTTTTCTAATCCAATATATTTGGTTTAACTTTAGAGTTTAAAATTTTTGAATAATGAATGATTACAGAATTGAAAGTGATCTGATAGGTGAACTAAAGGTTCCGGTAAATGCATACTATGGAGTACAGACGCAGAGAGCGATAGATAATTTTAAAATTTCTAATGATCATTTATCGGATCATCCGGAGTTTATTAAAGCTTTTGCTTTCGTTAAAAAAGCAGCAGCTCAGACTAATTTTGAATTAGGACTTTTAGACGAGATCATCAATAAAAATATTGCAATAGCTTGTGACGAGATTGTTGCGGGAAAAATGCACGAACAATTCCCAACGGATATGATCCAGGGAGGTGCAGGTACATCGATGAACATGAATGCGAATGAAGTAATTGCAAACAGAGCTTTGGAACTTATGGGACACCAGAAAGGTGAATACCAGTTCTGTTCTCCAAACGATCATGTAAACCTTTCTCAGTCTACCAATGATGCTTATCCTACAGCAATTCGTATAGCACTATACAATTTGAATAAAACCTTGGTTGAGCGTCTGGAATTATTGATACAATCATTCAGAAAAAAAGCAGAAGATCTGAAAGATGTAATCAAAATGGGGCGTACGCAGCTGCAGGATGCTGTACCTATGACAATGGGGCAGGAGTTTAATGCTTTTGCTAATACTCTTCAGGAAGAAATTGCCCGTCTGAATACAAATGCAGATCTGTTCCTTGAAACCAATATGGGAGCAACAGCAATTGGTACAGGGCTAAATGCTCATCCTGATTATGCAACAAAATGTACAGAGAATCTGGCTAAGGTTTCAGGAGTTGATGTTGTATTGGCCTCCGATCTTGTAGAAGCAACACCAGATACAGGAGCTTATGTAATCTATTCTTCCGCAATGAAAAGAATGGCAGTGAAGCTTTCTAAGATTTGTAACGACCTTAGATTATTGGCTTCAGGCCCAAGAGCTGGTTTCTATGAAATTAATTTACCAAAAATGCAGCCGGGATCTTCTATTATGCCTGGTAAAGTAAATCCGGTAATTCCGGAAGTGGTAAATCAGGTTTGCTTTAAAGTTATTGGTAATGATCTTACAGTAACCTTTGCAGCAGAAGCAGGTCAGTTACAGCTTAATGTTATGGAGCCTGTTCTTACGCAATCAATCATGGAATCTATCCGTTTTCTGAAAAACGCTATGGATACGCTTCGTGAAAAGTGTATAGATGGTATAACAGCTAATAAAGAAATCTGCCTGAATATGGTAAAAAACAGTATTGGTATTGTTACAGCACTTAACCCATATATAGGATATAAAAATAGTACTAAGATTGCTAAAGAAGCTTTAGATACAGGTAAGAGTGTATACGATCTGGTATTGGAACACGAATTATTGAGCAAAGAAAAATTAGATGAGATTTTAGCACCCGAGAATATGCTGAATCCACATGCAAAATTTTAATATATAATAATGTTTATAAATAAAAGAGGAGTATTACTCCTCTTTATTTTAAATATATATTTTCACAAAAAATGGTATATGAGAAAAATAGTATCTACACTTTCCTTAGCTTTGTTGATGAATATGATGAACGCACAAGATTTTAAAATACAGACATTAAAAGATAATAAAGGTTATACTTATGAAACGGTAAATAATGATCCGGATCATGTAAGAGTGTATACCCTGAAGAATGGTCTGAAAGTATATCTGGCTAAGAATACAGATGCACCGAGGATCCAAACCTATATTCCTGTACGTACAGGCTCCAATAATGACCCTGCAGATAATACTGGTTTAGCCCATTATCTAGAGCATATGGTGTTCAAAGGAACTTCAAAATTAGGAACTAAAGACTGGACTAAAGAAAAAGCTTTGATTCAACAGATATCGGATCTTTATGAAGCACACAAGGCAGAAAAAGATCCGGCTAAAAAGAGAGATATTTATAAGAAAATAGATGCTGTTTCTCAGGAAGCCTCTAAATATGCAATTGCGAACGAATACGATAAAGCTACTTCTTCTATTGGAGCAACCGGAACCAATGCACATACGTGGCTGGACGAAACAGTTTATAAAAATAATATCCCCAACAACGAGTTGGAAAAATGGTTCAAAATTGAGAAAGAACGTTTTTCTGGATTAGTGCTTAGATTATTCCATACCGAACTGGAAGCTGTTTACGAAGAATATAACCGCGCACAGGATAATGACGGCAGACTTGTAAATTATGAACTGATGAGTGCTTTGTTTCCAAAGCATCCAAACGGGCAGCAAACAACCATCGGAACAGCAGAGCATCTGAAGAACCCTTCCATGGTGGCCATCAATAAATATTTCGATACGTACTACGTACCAAATAATATGGCGGTTGTATTGGTAGGAGATATTGATTTTGATAAAACTATTGCATTGGCAGACAAATATTTTGGGACTTTCCAATATAAAGAATTGCCAATGAAGAAGATGGTTTCGGAAGAACCAATGATTAAAATTGTTGAAAAAACAGTAAAAAGTCCTACTACGCCGAGACTGCAAATGGCATGGAGAACAGATAGTTACGGTTCTAACGAATCTCATCTGGCAGAAATTACAGCACAAATCCTTAGTAACAGTGGAGAAGCAGGGCTTCTTGATACCAATGTCAATCAGCAGCAGAAAGCTTTACGTGCTGTGGCATATAACTCTCCGCTGAAAGCTTACGGATATTTTACTATGGTTATTGTTCCTAAAGAAGGACAAAGTATGCAGGATGCAAAGCAATTGCTGCTGGAACAAATAGACCTTATTAAAAAAGGAGAATTTCCGGACTGGATGATCCCTGCAATTGTAGAAGATATGAAGCTTTCCAGAATGAGACAACTGGAAACAGCGGATGGATTAGCAACCAATCTTTATGATGTTTATATCAAAGGCAGAAATTGGGATCAGGAGCTTAATGAAATCAATGAGTATTCTAAGATTACAAAAGATGATATTGTAAAGTTTGCCAACGATTTCTTTAAAGACAATTATGTTGTTGTTTACAAAGAAAAAGGTGTAAACGATAAACTAGTCAGAGTAGAAAATCCTGGTATTACCCCGATTCAGTTGAACAAAGATTCACAGTCACCTTTCCTTAAAGAAATCATTTCCGAAAAAGTTTCAGACATTGCTCCGGTATTTGTAGACTTCAAAAAAGAAATCAAAGAAACCACAGTTAAAGGTGTAAAACTGAGTTATATTCAGAATAAAACAAATGATATAGCACAGATGAACTATATCTTTAACCTTGGGACTGATAATGATAAAGAATTGGGACTTGCACTGAGTGTACTGGAATATTTGGGAACAGATAAATATACACCAGAGCAGTTAAAGGCTGAATTCTATAAAATAGGTATTTCCTATAACCTTCAGATTGGTGCAGACAGAATTAATGTTTCACTTTCAGGACCGGAGAAAAATATAGGAAAAGGCCTTGCTTTAGTAAACCATTGGATTCAGAGCGTAAAACCAGATCAGGAAATCTATAATAAAACAGTAAAAACAATCCTGGAAGGTCGTGAAATAGCGAAAAAAGATAAAGCCCGCATTATGGCTGCATTGACTAACTATGCTAAGTTCGGAACAGATTCAAGATTCAGAGATGTAATTTCCAAAGATCGTCTTACTGCCATAAAAGCAGAGGAAATCACAGATAAAATAAAATCCCTTGCAAAATATCCATACGAATTATTCTTCTATGGGAAAGACCTTGGTTCTTTTGAGAATGAAGTAAGTGGCTATGTACAAAAAGCAAGTCTGAAATATCCTGCAGCTAAAGTATATCCTGAATTGCCAACCGGCGGACAGGTATATTTCACAAACTATGATATGGTACAAATGGAGATGAGCAAAATTGGCCGTGGTGAAGAAATTAAGCCAGCTAATTTTGGCAAAATCAATGTATTCAATGAGTATTTTGGACGAGGCTTGTCATCTATTGTATTTCAGGAAATCCGTGAATCACGTTCATTGGCATATTCTGCTTATGTAAACTATGCTTATCCGGATGAACTGAAGAAACACGATTATGTAACGACTTATGTCGGAACACAAGCTAATAAGCTGCCACAGGCGGTTTCTGCAATGAATGAGTTGATGGCAGAACTTCCGCAAATTCAGGTGCAGTTTGACAATGCTAAAGGATCTGCACTAAAGCAGATTGCTTCTAACAGAATTACCAAGCGTAATATTTATTTCAATTATCTTAGGATGAAGAAACTTGGGATTGATTATGACGTCCGTAAAGATATCTACAATGAAGTGAAAGAACTCACTTTACCTCAGTTATCCAATTTCTATAATACAGAAGTTAAACCTGTTAACTATAATACGGCTATTATTGGTAAGAAAGAAAATCTGGATATGAATGCAATTAATAAACTGGGAACATTCCGGGAAGTAAGTCTGGAAGAAATCTTCGGTTATTAAAAAGATAAAAATGAAAATCCGGGAAACTTTCCGGATTTTTTATTGAAAATTAAACACGACTTTCAGTATTTAAAAACCTCACAGAATATTATAGCCTGTGAAGCTTTTTATATCTGTCCGGTTTACTACAAGTTATCATGTCTGTATCACTTTTGAAACGGAGACTATATGCAGTTTAAATAGTTTAAACACAGGTTTTACGGCTTTAAAATCTTAATTTTTTCTTAAAATTAGACCCCATATTTTTTTGAAAATGGTTATATTCGGGACCATAAAAAAAACGATATGCAAATATACGAAGCGATTTCTGTGGGGCTGTATCTGTTGTTAATGATAGGTATCGGCGTATATTCTTATAAAAAATCAACAAGCAATTCCGAGGAGTTTTTAATTGGAGGAAGGAAGATGGGAGCAGCCGTAACGGCACTCTCAGCCGGAGCAGCCGACATGAGTGGCTGGCTACTGATGGGTGTCCCGGGTGCCATGTATTTATCAGGGATTTCCAGTTCCTGGATTGCCATAGGACTTACTACCGGAGCATTTCTTAATTATATTATTGTAGCACCGCGGCTAAGGATTTATACGGAAGTTGCTCAGAATGCAATTACATTACCTGTCTTTTTTGAAAACAGGTTTAAAAATAAAAATCATCTTCTGAAAGTTACTTCTTCAATTTTTATTCTGGTATTTTTTACATTGTATACTTCGGCTGGTATGGTTTCCGGAGGTAAATTATTTGAATCAGCCTTTGGAATAGACTATACTGTGGGGCTATTACTAACCAGCTTGGTTGTTGTGTTATACACATTCCTGGGAGGCTTCCTTGCGGTAAGTCTTACCGATTTTGTACAAGGAACTATCATGGTATTAGCCTTAGTTATCGTACCTATTGTAGCGATTTTACAAATCGGAAGTATAAGTGAGACTTTTTCTCTTATCAAAGCTAAAGACCCTAAATACTTAGATTTGTTCAGAGGGACAACCACTATCAGTATTGTTTCTTTATTGGCATGGGGACTTGGATATTGTGGACAGCCACATATTCTGGTGCGTTTTATGGCAATAGATAAGCCAAAAGATCTAGTTAAGGCCAGAAGAATAGGGATTACATGGATGATCTTTACTGTTGCCGGAGCACTAGCAATTGGTCTAATCGGGATTGCTTACCTGCAAAAGTTTGATATTGACACAATGATGAAGTTTGATGGTTCCAAAACAGAGGCAGAAACTATTTTCATTTATTTCTCCCGTATTCTGTTCCATCCGCTTGTTGCAGGATTTTTATTAACAGCCATTCTTGCAGCGGTTATGAGCACTATCTCTTCACAATTGTTGGTAACATCCAGCTCATTAACTGAAGATATTTACAAAGCTTTCCTGAATAAAAATGCAACACCAAAACAACTCTTGCTTACCAGCAGACTGTCAGTTCTGTTAGTAGCTGTGGTTGCAGTGCTTTTGTCTCTTAATCCTAAAGATAGTATCCTTAATCTTGTGGGGAATGCATGGGCAGGTTTTGGTTCCGCTTTCGGACCTTTAATTTTATTGTCTCTTCTCTGGAAAAAAACAACTTGGCAGGGAGGTCTTGCAGGTATGTTGGTTGGAGGGATTACAGTATTGGCTTGGGTATATATCCAGCATCCTTTTAAAGACTGGTACGAAATGATTCCCGGTTTTATATTGTCATTGCTAACCAATTTGGTAGTTTCTACATTAACTTATAAGCCAGATGAGGTTATTGAAAGTGAATTTGAAGAAATGAATAAAATTATGCAGGAATAATAAATATCTGTAGAATATTATAAAATAATCAGAAGGAAGTAGTAATTTTAAAACGAATCCTTCTGGTTATTTTATTTTTATATCATATTTTTATTATCTCATTTTGAGACAATTTAAAAATTTATTACATTTACATTATTAATAATTATAAAGTAAAAACGATAGCTATGCTGAAGAGAATTATCTTAGCCTCATTGATATCTTTGCTGGCTCCCGGATTACAGGCGCAAAATAAACAAGTTCCTGCTTACCTGGATGCATCGAAGCCTGTAGAACAACGCATTGAAGATGCACTTTCCAGAATGACACTGGAAGAAAAAGTAACCATGCTTCATGCTCAATCCAAATTTAGTTCTGCCGGAGTTCCGCGCTTAGGAATACCAGAATTCTGGACTACAGATGGTCCGCACGGTGTACGTCCGGAAGTTTTATGGGACGAATGGGATCAGGCAGGTTGGAGTAACGACTCTATCGTAGCATATCCGGCTCTTACAGCTTTATCGGCTACATGGAACAAAAGAATGTCATGGAATTATGGTAAAGCCTTAGGTGAAGAAGCTCGTTATCGTAAAAAAGATATTCTGTTAGGCCCTGGTGTAAATATTTACAGAACACCGTTAAACGGGCGTAATTTTGAATATATGGGAGAAGACCCATATCTCACTTCCAAGATGGTCGTTCCATATATCAAAGGAGTACAGTCCAATGGAGTTGCAACCAGCGTGAAGCACTTTGCACTCAATAACCAGGAAGAATTCCGCCATACCAGTAATGTCATCGTTGACGACCGTACTTTATACGAAATATATTTACCACCATTTAAAGCCGCTGTTCAGGAAGGAGATTCATGGACAATTATGGGAGCTTATGATAAATATAAGAATCAGTATGCCAGCCAGAATGAATATTTGCTAAACAAAATTCTGAAAGGAGAATGGGGATACAAAGGTGTAGTGGTATCCGACTGGGGGGCTGTAAACAATACCGAGCAGGCTATTCATAACGGATTGGATATGGAATTCGGCAGTTGGACAAATGGACTTTCTGCAGGGACCAGAAATGCATATGACAATTACTATCTTGCAAAACCTTATTTGGATCTTATAAAATCCGGAAAGGTAGGCACAACAGAGCTGGATGATAAAGTAAGAAGGATTCTTCGTCTGGCATATAATACGACAATTAATCCTAATAAGCCTCTTGGTAATATCGCTTCGGAAGATCATATGGCTGTAGCCAAAGAAATTGGAGAAGAAGGAATTGTATTGCTCCAGAACAATAACAATGTTTTGCCAATAAACACGGATAAAGTCCGAAAGATTGCAGTAATCGGAGAGAATGCTATTAAGATGATGACAGTGGGCGGTGGTTCCTCTTCATTAAAAGTAAAATATGAAACCCTGCCTCTGGAAGGTATTAAGTCGAGGTTTGGTAAAAAAGCCGAAGTACAATATGCACGTGGTTATGTAGGTGATGTTGGCGGAGAATATAATGGTGTGAAGTCTGGTCAGAATCTTAAAGATGACCGTCCGGCTTCGGAATTATTAAATGAAGCTGTAGCATTGGCTAAAAAATCTGATGTAGTAATCTTTGTTGGTGGCCTTAATAAAAGCGACTACCAGGATAGTGAAGGACACGACAGAAAAGAATTGGGATTACCATATAACCAAGATCAGTTGATTTATGCATTGTCAAAAGCCAATAAAAATCTTGCCGTAGTACTGGTTTCTGGTAATGCTGTTGCTATGCCGTGGGTAAAAGAAGTTCCTGCAATTGTACAGGGATGGTATTTGGGTTCCGAGGCTGGAAATGCTCTTGCCGCTGTATTAGCCGGAGATGTGAGTCCTTCTGGAAAACTACCATTTACATTTCCTGTAAAACTGGAAGATAATGCCGCTCATCAGATGGGAGAGTATCCTGGGAATAAAGCCGAATTAGCTGCCGGAAAAGGAAAAGATCAAAAGAATCCGATTAATATTACTTACAACGAAGGTGTTTTTGTTGGCTATCGTTGGCATGATACCAAAAATATAAAACCATTGTTCAGCTTCGGCCATGGTCTTAGCTATACAACTTTTGAATATGGGAAAGTCCGTGCAGATAAAACACAGATAACTCAGGACGGAACAATTACATTTACTGTAAGTATTAAAAATACAGGTAAAAGAGAAGGCGCTGAGGTTGCTCAGTTATATATCAGTGATCTTAAATCATCTGTGCCACGTCCGCTAAAAGAGCTAAAAGGTTTTGAGAAAATAAACTTGAAACCAGGTGAACAAAAAGAAGTAAGCTTTACAATTGATAAATCGGCATTAAGCTTCTTTGATGCGGCTAAGCATCAGTGGGTAGCTGAACCAGGAGAATTCGAAGCATTGGTAGGAGCATCTTCTACAGATATTAAAACAAAAGTGAAGTTTACACTTCAGTAATATTAGGTTAATTATAAATAGAAAATGCCGGAATATTCCGGCACTTCTTATTTTAGTGATGAAGATTATTTTACAATCTTCATTTCGTTGATCAGCCATTTAGCATCAGCAAACTTATCGATAATGAACAGGACATATTTTGTATCCACCATAATATTTCTGCTGAAACGTGGATCAAAATTAATATCACTCATAGTTCCTTCCCATTGTCTGTCGAAGTTAAGACCTACAAGGTTTCCGTTAGCATCTAATGCAGGACTTCCGGAGTTACCACCAGTAGTGTGGTTAGTTGCTGTAAAGTTTACAGGAACATCACCCGTCTGGTCTTTATACATTCCGTAATCTTTATTGTTGTATAAATCAATAAGCTTCTTAGGAACATCGAACTCATAGTCTCCAGGTACATATTTCTCCATTACACCTGCAAGGTGAGTTTTGTAACCATAGGTTACCGCATCTCTTGGGTTAGAACCTTTTACTACACCATAAGTTACACGAAGTGTAGAATTGGCATCCGGGAAGAATTTCTTATCCTTATCTGTTTCCAGTTGCTGCTTCATATATTTCTTCTGAAGTGCATCGATTTCTGTCTGTAAAGAAGCATATTTAGGATCTACTTTCTGAGAGTAGGCATCTTTCATAGATAAAGCCAGTTTGTAGAAAGGATCGTTTTTAATAGCAGTGGCAAAACCGGCATCAGCAAAAATCTTGTCGATGTTCTGGTTTGTATAAGTACCATTTAGTGCTTTACGTCCACTGATTATAGAGTTTTTGGACCAGTCCTCGATTACTGTAAGGTTTTTGTTTACATCACTAAACTGAGCAAAACCTGATGGCAGAAAGTCTGCCGGAGTTTTCTGTACATACAGTGCCAATAATTTAGCTGTTACCTTAGCATCCAGTTCACCTTCGTAATCTTTATAGAAAGAAGTTAAAGTATTCTTCAACTTCTTAGTAGATTCCGGAGTTGCTTTTCCGGATTCAACATCCTGAAAATAAGTGATAAAATAATTAGCAAGACGCAATGTTTCAGCATTTCTTGTAACCTCAGTATAATAAGCGTTGTTTAGGGCATAAGGTGCCTGCTCGCTATACAGTTGGTTAAATTTATCAATAGTTGCTTTTACTTCCTGGTTTTTCTGTGCCAGAGTTTGCTCATAAGCTTGTTTTTTAGCTACAGCATTAGATTTTTTCAAACCTTCTACTTCGCCCATCCACTTTTTCCAGTAGTTAGCCACAGAAGCATATTTAGAAGCATACTTTATACGAGTTGCATTATCTGTACGCATTTTTTCATCAAGAGTTTTCAACGCAATATCACGTACTGTAATTTTTGCAGGATCTGTATCATTAATGATTTTTTCTACTGCAACAGAAGGAAGATATTCAGTTGTTTTTCCCGGGAATCCGAAAACGAATGTGAAGTCACCTTCCTTAAGATCTTTTACAGATACCGGCAGTGAATATTTCGGAGTATATGGAATGTTATCTTTAGAATATTCTGCAGGCTTATTGTTTTTGTCTGCATAGATACGGAACATAGAGAAATCTCCTGTATGTCTTGGCCATACCCAGTTATCAGTATCCGAACCAAATTTACCGATAGATTGAGGTGGTGCCCCTACTAAACGGATATCTTTGAAAGTTTCAATGATAAATGCATAGTATTTGTTGCCATCATACATGGATTTGATAACTACTTTCTGAGAAGGCTCCAATTTGAAGCTTGCTTTTGCAGCCTCTATATTTTTATCAATTGCAGCTTTTACATCCTTAGCAGCAAGGTTTTCTGTACCTGGAAGAATTTGATTGGTTACCTCTTTAATATCAGTAATGAAATCTACTACTACACCTGGATTAGGAAGTTCTTCGTCCATATTCTTTGCCCAGAAACCATTACTTAGAAGGTCATTTTGCACTGTAGAATGTGCCTGAATTTGTCCAAAACCACAGTGGTGATTTGTTAATAATAAACCTTTTTGAGATATTATTTCAGCAGTACAGCCTCCATTGAATTGCACTACAGCATCTTTAATACTAGGCTTTTGGGTATTGAAAATATCTTTTGCAGAAATCTTCATTCCCAATTCCTTCATTTCCTTTTCATTTAACTCTGTAGGAATCCACATTCCTCCCGCCTGTTGAGCAAAAGCCGTTACTGCGGGGAGTAAAGCAAGTGCTAGTAGGATGTTTTTCTTCATAAACTAAAATTTGCCCCAATTTACGAAGAATATTTAGGATAGACTGACTTTATATTAATTTCAGTAAGTCGGTAGAAATGGCTTGAAATTTGGATTGTAGGCGATAAATTTAACACCTAAAATTAACTAAAAGATGAAAAAAAATGTATTACTGATTGCTGCTACAGCGGGACTTTTATTAATGTCATGCTCCCAAAAGAAAGAGCTACAACCTGGAAGCGGGGTTGAAGAGACAACAGCTGAAGCTAAAACAAATTCAATATCTGTAGAGCCGATTACTAATGACGGTCACAATTCCCAAAACTCATTAGACTGGGCCGGAACTTATGAAGGAACATTGCCTTGTGCAGATTGCCCGGGAATTAAAACTACTATTACGCTGAAGGACGATAATACCTATACAATGACTGAAGAGTATGTGGATAAAAAAACAAAAGCAGAGGATAAAGGTAAGTTTGAGTGGGATAAGAGTGGTGGAAAAATTTCTTTGGTAAGTAAAGATGGTAAAAGACAATATATGGTTGGTGAAAACCAATTGATCCATCTTGATATGGACGGAAAAGAAATTACCGGACCAAATAAAGATTTTTATATTCTAAAAAAGAAATAAGGATTATTGATAACAAAAAGAGAACTCCCTGAATAGCTTCAGGGAGTTTTTTATACCAGTCTGCAAGGAACCTCCAGATCTTCGGTCAGATAGTAGCTGCTACATAAACGGTGATATCCGTCGGCAATAATTAACTCATTCTGACCTCTTACCAAAAGGATAGGAGAGAGCTTTTTATTCTTTTCTACCTTTTTCAGGTTTTCTTTTACATGAATGTTGGTT
The DNA here is from genome assembly GCF_003058195.1 of Elizabethkingia sp. YR214. GTDB lineage: Bacteria > Bacteroidota > Bacteroidia > Flavobacteriales > Weeksellaceae > Elizabethkingia. Next base: position 452,120 of record NZ_QBUH01000005.1, on the reverse strand, counting down.
TCAGGAAGCAAGACTAGCCTACTCGCCCTTAGTATATCTTTGGATTTCTTCTTTATAGTGGGTACCTTTTTTAGTTTTGCAACAATTTTTTTGGCTTCATCCGGTACAAAAAGAAGTTCCAAATAATCTTGTGCTGCAGGAAAGTCGTGTTCTTCAGGCTGTTCCAGCCAGATATCTGCTTTTGGAGAATTCTTCTTCATTAGAGAATTTTTTAAAATTGATATGAAGTTATTTTTTCATCATCCATCAGTTGTTGAATCAATGCCAGATGGTGTCTGTTTTTTCCGGAGAGTCTCCATGTTGTAGCCAATACGCCCTGTCCATATTGTTGCCTGATAATAATGAAGTTCAGATGGTGCTTTTTAAATATACTTTCACAATAAGCAAAGTCAGATTGTGATGAGGTTGTAATTTTATATTCCCGTATTTTGTGATGGTTATCTATATAATCCTGGAGATACGTTAAAAGGCTAAGAATAGCCATGACCAAAACCGTACCTAATAATGCCAGGTATACATAACCGGAACCTACACACATTCCCAGTGATGCAGTAGCCCAAATTGTAGTAGCTGTAGTGATTCCGCCAATTTTATTGTCATCTTTGAAGATAACACCGGCGCCCAGAAATCCTATACCGGTAATGATATTGGCTGCTAACCGATCCGGATTTTCTACTCCGATTTTTATAGAAAGTATGGTGAATAAACAGGATCCGAAACATACCAGAATAAAGGTACGCAAGCCAGCCGATTTATTTCTGTATTCCCGTTCTGCCCCAATAATAAGTCCGATAATAACGGAAATGATAATAAGCAATAATTCATTCTGTACAGGAAGTTTATCAAATATATCCATAGCGCTGAAAATGATAAATAAATGTACAAAAAAACCTGTTACTATTTTTAGTAACAGGCCTTTATGGTGGTATATATTTTATTTAAATATCAGAAACTGGTAATGTAAAATAGAAAGTGCTTCCCTGATTCAGAGAACTGGATACACCAATTTCACCATGTTGTTTTTCAATGAAGTTTTTAGATATTGCCAGTCCCAGACCGGTTCCGCTCTGATGCTCCCCTGGTACCTGGAAGTAACGGTCGAATATCTGGCGGTGGTATTTTTCATCAATTCCTTTTCCGCTGTCCGAGATACCAAACCTTACAAATGCACCTTTTTTCTCTACAAGAATTCGGATACTCTCTTCGGGGAATGAATGCTTGATAGCATTGCTCAGGAAATTATTAATAACCCACACCGTTTTATCGAAATCTGCGGTTACGTGGTCTTCTTTCTCCGTCTTTATTTCTGTAGTAATGGAGATGTTTTTTTGTTCTGCCAGCATTTCAACATTTTTAACGGCTGTATAAACCAGCTCTTCCGGATTACAAGATTCAACATTCAGCCGTATATTACCACTTTCTACCTGAGAAAGGTTGAGTAGCTCACTGGTTATGGTTAGAAGGCGCTGTCCGTCTTCATCTATACTTTTTAATAATTCCTGTTGCTGTTCATTCAGAGTACCAAATTTCTGATTACCCAAGAGCTGAACACCCATTTTAATAGCGGCAATAGGAGTTTTTAGTTCATGAGAAATGGTAGCAATGAAATTGGTTTTGGCAAAATCTAATTCTTTGAAAGGTGTAATGTTGCGAAGGAGGATTACTTTACCAATATTTTTCTTTTCTTTCTCACCGGTTTTAATCGTACTGATAGGAATTACATCCTGTTCGAAATAACTCTCTTTGCTGTCAGCTGCAATTTTTATAGGCTCTTCCGAAGGATTATCGATATTTTTGAGGAGCTCCCGAAGCAAATCATTGTTTATTGCAACTTCATGAGCTGTTTTTCCCATAAGCTCTTCTTTCTTCAGATTGGTTATTCTTAAAGCCTGATCGTTGATCATGTAGATGAAGTGATTTTCATCCAGGCCAATAACAGCATCGTGCATATTGTTTACAAGTGTTTCAATGCGCTTTTTATCCATTAATTGCTTGGACAGATTACTGCTTTCATATTCCTCCAGTTTTTCAGCCATGATGTTGAATGAATCTGCAAGATCATTGAATTCTTCACTGCCCTTAAAGTGAACTCTTTCATGATAATTTCTGCCGGCAATCTGTCTGATACTGGATGTAAGCTGCCGGATAGGTTCGGCAATAGTCTGAGGAAGGTTAAAAAGAAGCGTAAACGCAATCATAAAGCAAACTGTACCTAAACTAACAATCCAGAATGTGGCATTACCAGCAGTAACAATAGCTATATCGCTTTTCCTTTCAATAGCCTTCATGTTCAGAGACATGATTTTTGCTAAATCACTGCGGATTTGCTTTTCACCGGCATCTGTTTTTTGTTCCAAATATTTTTTAAAATGGATATTCAGGCTATAGGTTGCCTCTTTTTCTCCCGGTTCCGAAAGATTCTTCTCCTGAAAAGAATTGTTTATCCTGAAGTTTTTTACCGCCTGAGCACTATCTGTGTCTATTTTATCCAATGCCAGCATCATATTTTTGGCATACTCCAGACTGTTATAATTAGCTGTAAGGATTTTTTCTGTGTCGGATTTTAGTTTATTGATATACAAAGCACCAATTACTGAAAGTAAAACAATCAGTAAAAACAGAAGCCCGACTCCTAAAGTGAGTTTTGTTTTAAGTTTCATAGCGCTTAGGATAAAATAATAATATCAATATGTTTTTCGTTCAGCCGGTTCATTAAAGTGTAAATCCAACTGTAACCAGATATACGCTGCCATAGTTTGGGGTGGGGTTTTCCAATACATACTGTAGTAATATTGTGTTGGTTTACATATTCCAATATACCCTGGTGAACACTGCTTTCTTTCATGCGTACAACTTTAGCGCCTAATTCTTGCGCTAAGTTAAAATTATTAATCAGGTATCGCTGCTTATCGAGGGCAATTTTTTCAGGTCCTTCCGAAGGTTTCTGAATGTAAAGAACAGTCCATGGACTGCTGTAATAACTAGCGAGACGAGCTGTTTTTCGGATAATTGTTTTGGCTACTTTTTCGTTGCTGCTGATGCAGGCCAAAAATTTAACCGGTTTGAAGTTCTCGGTTTTTATCTCAGCTTCTACTTTTCTTTCCACGTGGGTTGCCACTTCTTTCAGTGCCAGTTCCCGTAGTTGTAAAATATGATTGCTCTGAAAGAAATTAGCCAGAGCTGTTTCAATCTTTTCTTTTTTATAGATTTTTCCTTCTTTCAGCCGGGTTAGTAGTTCATCTGCTGTGAGATCTATGTTTACAACTTCATCTGCAAGAGCCAGAACCTTGTCGGGAACACGCTCGGATACTTCTATACCGGTAATGTTTTTTACATCTTCATTCAGACTTTCAATATGCTGAATATTCATGGCGCTGATTACATTAATTCCGTTTTCCAGAATTTCCAGTACATCCTGCCAGCGTTTTTTATTTTTGGAGCCTTCTACATTAGTGTGAGCTAATTCATCTACCAGTACAACTTCCGGATGATCATTAATGATCGCCTGAAGGTCCATTTCCTCCAGATATTTCCCTTTATAGAATATTGATCTTCTATCAATGGTAGGAATTCCTATAGCCAATGCGTCGGTTTCCTCTCTGCCATGGGTTTCAATAAAACCGGCTTTTACATCGATACCGTTTCTCAGCAAGGTATGAGCTTCCTGAAGCATACGAAAAGTTTTTCCTACGCCGGCGCTCATTCCGATGTATATCTTGAATTTTCCACGTTTGGATTTCTGGATAAGTTGTAAAAAATGGTCAGCTGATGACATTACCTAAATAATTTATTGATGTTTTTAATGAATTGTAAAATTGTGGAATCGTAAAGTTATTTTTTCGCTTTTTTGTTATTCTGCAACATTACAAATACACAAAAAAACAACTTTATCATTTCTCACCTATCTTTCTAGCTGTAGTTTTTTTAAAACCATACGTTAAGGCTGGATGTTATTATAAAATTAGCTTTTTTAAAGTTATCATTTTTAGCAAATACAGCATCTTTTGAAGTGAATCCTTTTGCCTCTGTCCGGAACATTACATTTTTGAAAATTGTATAATCCACATTTACAGAATAGCCAAAGGTCTGAAATCCGTTTGGAGTACCAGAGTTAATAATCACTCCGTTTTTATCATTGTAATATTCTAATCTTCCGGCTACGGCCCATTCGGGAGCCATTTGATATTTCAGCAACAGGTTAGGGGAGTACCAGATATTATAAGCATCACTACCTTTAGTTTTCTGTTCTGCTCCTATATCGAAACCTGCAATGGCTGAGAATTTATCTGTCAACTGAAATGTGCCATACAAATCATGGAAATAACGCATTCTTTTTTCTTCTCTGGATTTGTCGTTTCCGATGAATGAGCTGCTGTTCAGGGTTACTTTTTCTGATGGCTTATAAGTAACCTGGTGACCAAAAGATATAGACTGATTGCCTTCAGGTTTTGCTATTCTTTGCCATCCGTTCAGAACCAATCCGCTGAGGTACCACTTTCCGTTATCGGTTGTATAGGAAAGTCTGACACCGGTTTCAAAATAGGGAGAATTTTCGGCAGCAATGCTTCGGGTAAGGGTGTAGTTATCTTTTCCGATAGCGCTTTCCCAGCCGATGTGCGATGGCATAATCCCCGCATCGATCCATAAATTTTTATTTTCAGAAATTTTCACCCCAATATTGGCTTCGTTAACATAGCGCAATGCTCCCTGTTCTGCAACCATATTATCCTGTGCATAGGTGCCGGCCATCAAGGCAAGATTGGCCCTTATACGTTTATCCTGATAGGTTGCCTTTGCAACCGCCAGGTTGAGGTTAATCTCATTATGGCGGTTAAAATTATACAGGAAATTTTGATGCATATGTTGTTTGGGTTCATTAAAATTATAACTGTAAAATACTTCTGTGTAAGCAGAGAATGTTATTTTTTTATCTGTTGAGATACTGTCTGTAGACTGAGCTTTTACTGAAAAGCTCAATCCTAATGCCAAAAGGGCTATTATACTTTTTTGCATACTTAAGGGCGGGTACTAATTTTGTCTAATGCCAGGTTCAGTTCTAATACGTTTACTTTTGCAGGTCCAAGAAGATGAAGAACCGGTGGAGTTGTGTTTTTGGCAACTACCTCTTTTACCTGTTCTTCGGAAAGATTGCGGACTTTAGCAATTCTTTTTACCTGATAAAGGGCTCCTTCAGGAGAAATATCCGGATCTAATCCACTGCCGCTGGCAGTTATTAGCTCTACAGGTACTTTTGTATTTTCCATACCAGGATTTTGCATTTTTAGTGTATCAATTCTTTTTTGTACAATATCCAGATATTCTTTATTACTAGGAGCCTTATTGCTTGCTCCACTTCCGTCAGCTTTATAATTTACTGAGGAAGGACGTCCGTGAAAGTATTTTGGAGATTTGAATTCCTGTCCGACATTTCTATAGAATTTTTGACCTTTATAGGTAATGATTTCGGTATTTCCATTAGTAGGAAGAACCTTTGAGCCGGCATAAACAAATAAAAGGTAAATGCCTACTAAAACTGCCATCACGAAAGTGAGTTTTGCGGCAGGTAGAATATAATTTTTCATTTTTTTAAATTTAAAAGAATACACTGATTAACAGATCTATAATTTTTATTCCGATAAAAGGAACGATGATTCCTCCCAGTCCGTAGATAAGCAGATTTCTTCTCAGAAGAGCACTGGCACCGATCGGTTTATAAGCAACTCCTTTTAGAGCAAGCGGGATAAGTATCGGGATAATTATGGCATTGAAAATAATAGCAGATAGTATAGCTGACTGTGGGCTATGAAGTTGCATTATATTAAGTTTCTGAAGTGCCGGAATAAAGGTGATGAACAACGCAGGGATAATGGCAAAGTATTTAGCAACATCATTCGCTATACTAAAAGTTGTCAGAGTTCCACGGGTCATCAGCAATTGTTTTCCTATCTCCACGATTTCAATAAGCTTGGTAGGGTCATTGTCCAGATCCACCATATTTCCGGCTTCTTTCGCAGCTTGTGTTCCGCTGTTCATGGCTACGCCAACATCTGCCTGAGCAAGAGCGGGAGCATCATTTGTTCCATCGCCCATCATGGCTACCAGTTTACCAGATTGTTGTTCTTTTTTGATATAGTTCATTTTATCCTCAGGTTTAGCTTCTGCGATAAAATCATCTACACCTGCTTTTTCCGCAATATATTTTGCTGTTAAAGGATTGTCTCCGGTAACCATTACTGTTTTTACACCCATCTTTCTTAACCGTTGAAAACGTTCCTGAATTCCGGTTTTAATGATGTCCTGTAATTCTATTACACCAATTACTTTTTCATTAAGTGATACTACCAACGGAGTGCCTCCATTTTCAGAAATGCTTATTACGGCTTCTTCTGTTTCTTTAGGGAAAATATTCCCGGCTTTTTCAGTTAGCTTTTTAATAGCGTCATAAGCTCCTTTTCTTATTCTGGTATCATCAAAATCAACTCCTGAGCTTCTGGTTTCTGCTGTAAAGTTGATGTAATGAGGGTTGTTTACCTGTAAATCTTCTGATTTCAGCTGGCTAAGTTCTATAATGGATTTTCCTTCAGGAGTTTCATCTGCAACAGAACTTAGAGCAGCAGCTTTTACAAAATCGTCTTTAGCAACAGCCAGGCATGGATGGAACTGGGTAGCCTTACGGTTTCCTATAGTGATGGTTCCGGTTTTGTCCAGAAGCAATACATCTATATCTCCGGCTGTTTCTACTGCCTTACCACTTTTGGTAATTACATTGGCACGGAGAGCTCTGTCCATTCCTGCGATTCCGATTGCAGAAAGCAAACCTCCAATTGTAGTGGGGATTAAACAAACAAAGAGGGAAATGAATGCCGCTATAGTAATTGGGGTTTGCGCATAGTCTGCAAAAGGTTTCAGTGTTACGGTAACTATAATGAATGTAAGGGTAAAACCTGCCAGGAGTATAGTCAATGCAATTTCATTTGGTGTTTTCTGGCGAGAAGCTCCTTCCACAAGAGCAATCATTTTATCCAGAAAAGATTCACCAGGTTTAGTCGTTACTTTTACTTTTATTCTGTCTGACAGCACTTTTGTACCACCGGTTACAGAGCTTTTATCACCACCGGCTTCGCGGATAACTGGTGCACTCTCTCCGGTAATTGCGGACTCATCTATAGTAGCTAGCCCCTCAATAATTTCACCATCCATAGGGATTTGGTCTCCGGCTTCGCACAGAAATAAATCCCCTAGTTTCATTTCTGCAGATTTTTTCAGTGCGGTTTCTACCTGAAATCCTGGCTGGTTATTTGTGATAACTTTTGCAGGAGTTTCTTCACGGGTTTTCCGTAGAGAATCGGCTTGTGCTTTACCTCTTGCTTCAGCAATAGCTTCAGCAAAATTGGCGAAAAGAACAGTGAAAAATAATATTATAAATACTAAAAAGTTGTAAGCGAAACTTCCCTGACTTGTATTTCCTGCAAGACTGAATAATGATACAATAAACATCACAACTGTACCAATTTCTACAAGAAACATAACCGGATTTTTAAACATGATTTTCGGATTCAGTTTTACGAAGGACTGTTTTATGGCCTCATTTACTAAATCTTTTTGAAATAATGTTTGAGATTGATTTTTCATTTTTTTAATGTTAAAAATGTTCTATTATTTGGAGAAATATTGAAGCTGTTCTGCGATTGGTCCCAGTGTAAGAGAAGGGAAGAAGGATAGTGCAGCAATTAATATGATGACAGCAAGTGTCATAAATCCAAAAGTTAATGTGTCAGTTTTCAGTGTTCCGGAACCTTCAGGAATGAATTTTTTCTCAGCCAGACATCCTGCAATAGCTATAGGGCCTATAATCGGGATGAATCTTGAAAGCAGAAGAACTATTCCTGTGGAAATATTCCACCATGGTGTATTATCTCCCAGACCTTCAAATCCGGATCCGTTGTTTGCTGAAGAAGAGGTGAACTCATATAGCATTTCGCTGAAGCCGTGGAAGCCCGGGTTGTTCAATGTTTTGGTGCCAAATTCCGGCAAATAGGCAGTAAGAGCGGTTCCTGCCAGAATAAGAAACGGATGGAATAAAGCTACAATCATAGCTATTTTCATTTCTTTGGCTTCAATCTTTTTACCCAAAAACTCTGGGGTTCTGCCGACCATTAGTCCACTAATGAATACTGCAAGGATAATGAAGATGAAGTAGTTGAGAATACCAACACCACAACCTCCGTAAAAGCAGTTAATCATCATTGCCAGAAGTTCATTCATTCCGGAAAGCGGCATGGTACTGTCGTGCATAGAGTTTACAGATCCTGTAGAGATTACAGTAGTTGCAATACTCCAGTAGCCGGAAGAAGCGCTGCCAAAACGTATTTCTTTACCTTCCATAGCACCAAGACTGCTGTCTGCACCCATTTGTGTTATTAGTGGATTCCCTGTGGTTTCATTGATAACGTTCGGAATTGCTAACGCCAGGAAGCCTATTGTCATCACTGTAAATATGATCTGGGATAATTTTTTTCTTTTAAGGTAAAACCCTAATGCAAATACTAAAGCAAACGGAATGATCATCTGAGTTGCCATTTCGGTCATATTCGTAATATAGTTCGGATTTTCCAACGGGTGTGCGGAGTTAGTTCCGTAAAATCCACCACCATTGGTTCCAAGGTGTTTAATCGCTACAAATGCTGCTACAGGACCTCTTGAAACATCTGATTTTTGTCCCTCCAGAGTTGTAATATGATCTTTCCCTTCGAAAGTCATGGGAGTTCCGTTTGCAGCTAATATAAATGCTACAATGATGGAGATGGGAATCAGAATCCGGGTCATGGATTTCATGAAATAATCATAGAAGTTCCCTAACTCTGTGGTTGTTTTTTCTTTGAAAGCTTTGAAAAGTACAGCCATAGCAGCCATTCCGGTTGCAGCTGTTACAAACTGAAGAAACATCAGAAAAAGCTGACTAAGATAGCTAACCCCTGTTTCGCCGGAGTAGTGCTGAAGGTTGCAGTTAACAAGAAAAGATATAGTTGTATTAAAAGCTAAATCTGGTGACATATTGGGATTGTCATCGGGATTCAGAGGCAGCCATTGCTGGGTTTGAAGGAGTATGAACCCGATAACGAACCAAACCAGATTAATGGTAAGCATGGCGTACATATTTTGCTTCCAGTTCATCTGGCGATTAGGATTTATTCCTGATATTTTGAAAAATAATTTTTCAACAGGATTAAAAACCGGGTCTAAAAAGGTTTTCTCATAACCATACACACGGGCGATATATTTCCCTAAGAAAAGCCCTATGATAAAGGTTAGAACAAACATGGCAATAATGCCTAAAATTTCTGTATTCATAATAATTTAAAATTTTTCAGGTTTCATCAGCACATAACAGATGTAAATGAATGCCAGAACGGAAAGGATGAATAAACTCCACATGATATATTATATTTTATCAAAAAATTGAACTGTTTTATACAAAAGCCAGAACAAAACAATACTGAGTAATAAAAGGATTAAAAGCATCATATCATTCTAATAATTAAGGTTAGAACTACGAGTGCAGCCAGAAATGTCAGTAGCCAGGTATAAGAAGACTGGCTGGGCTTCTGACCGGTTTTTTTTAAAGTTGTCATTTTTCATAATTTTTTATCTGAATGGTAAATGCCAAAACCGGTTCCAATTCAATATGAATGTTCTTAAAGTGCTATTGTGTAGGATGTTACTTGTTTTTAGAGAATACGGATGACAGAGAAAACCTTATCAAAATGATAGGCTCATTATCCAAATGATAAATAAACAATAGATTTGTTAAAATAAGACACCCCATAACTTTCATAAGTTATGGGGTGTCTTATTTAATAATAAATAGAATTCTTTATCTCAATTGGTATTCCTCCAACTTACGATATAAGGTTGCAATGCCGATTTCTAGAAGTCGCGCAGCTTCAGCTTTATTGCCCTTAGTATATTGTAACACTTTCTGGATATGTTCTTTTTCAAGTGTTTTAATGCTTAATGAGTCTGTGTCTGTAGAAGCCTGTTCCGAGTACAGTGGCAGACTGCCTGCATCAAGAATATTATTATTCATCAGAATAAGGCTCCTTTCAATGGTATTTCTAAGCTCACGGATGTTTCCCTGCCAGTTATTTTTCTTTAGTATTTTATAATAATCTTCAGAAACCTGAACTTTTGAAAGGATATTCATTTTTTTACTGAAAACGTCGATGAAGTTTTTGGCAAGAATTTTTAGATCTTCTTTTCTTTCACGTAAAGCTGGTAGATGAATTTCAAAAACATTTAGTCTGAAATAGAGGTCTTCTCTGAAGCTTCCCTGCTTTACTTCTTCCAGTAGGTTTCTGTTGGTAGCTGCAATAAGACGGAAGTTAGAGGTCGATACTTTTGTTTCTCCCATTTTAATAAATTCTCCGGTCTCTAGTACACGCAATAATTTTGCCTGTAAATCCATTGGCATTTCTCCAATTTCGTCCAGAAATAGTGTGCCACCATTGGCTTCTTCAACAAGTCCTTTTTTATCTTTTACAGCTCCTGTAAAAGCGCCCTGTTTGTGTCCGAATAGTTCACTTTCCAAAATTTCTTTACTGAAAGCAGAGCAGTTGATAGCCACAAAATTTTTATTATTCCGACTCCCTGTTTCATGAATTGCATGAGCAAATACTTCTTTCCCGGTCCCTGTTTCTCCGGTTAGTAAAACGGTAGCGTCTGTAAGCGCAACTCTTTCCGCAAGCTTTTTCGCCTGAAGGATAGACTCTGCACTTCCCAGGATCTGATCCATCCCTTTTAGTTTACATACCGGGATTGTATTATGAGATTTATTATCTTTTGCTTTCTCAATAGCTCTGTATACGAGAGGAATAATTTTTTCGTTATCATCTCCTTTTACCAGATAATCGTATGCGCCATTCTTCATTGCCTGTACAGCATCGGAAATATTTCCAAAAGCTGTCATCAGGATAACCTCTTTTTCAGGATATTTGGTTTTAATGGCCTTTACAAGCTCTACACCAAATGCATCCGGAAGCCGTACATCACTTAGTACAACATCAAAATCGTGCTGCTCAAGCATTGTCATAGCTGAGCGCGCAGTTGAAGCTTCTTTTACATTGAAGTTTTCCTGAGAAAGAATCATTCCCAGAAGTTTCAAAAGTTTAAGTTCGTCGTCAATGATGAGGATAGTTCCCGGCATATGATAGAATTGAGATGCAAACTTACATATTATTCGGCATCGAAAAACAGAAGAGGCTATTCAAAATAAAAAAATCGCCAGAAAATAGTTTCTGGCGATTTTTAACTGATATTAATTTTTAAAATTCATTCTCTGTATTCTTACTGCATTCAGAATAGCCAAGAGAGCTACACCTACATCGGCAAATACTGCTTCCCACATTGTAGCCAAACCTCCGGCCCCAAGAATAAGAACAATAGCTTTTACGGCAAAGGCTAATATAATGTTCTGCCATACGATTTTCTTAGTCTCTTTCCCTATTCTGATGGCTGTAGGAATTTTTGAAGGCTGGTCATCCTGGATAACAACGTCCGCTGTTTCAATGGTTGCATCACTGCCTAATCCACCCATTGCCATTCCGACATCACTTAGAGCAATAACCGGTGCATCGTTTACTCCATCGCCAATGAAGGCAACTGTTTCATTTTGTGCTTTTATGGCTTTTACTTTCTCAACCTTATCTTCTGGTAATAAATCACCAAAGGCATTTTCAATTCCAATTTTTTGTGCTACTTCTTTTACAACAGCTGTTTTATCACCACTCAACATAGTTGTTTTTATATTGAGCTTTTTAAGCTCTGCAACAGCTTTTACTGCATCTGGTTTTATCTGGTCCGAAATACTCAGATAACCTGCAAACTGACCACCATAAGCAATGGCGATTAATGTATCGGAAATTGCAGAGTGATTAACCTGATACTGAATATTAAATTTATCCATCAACTTGAAGTTACCGGCAAGGAAATCTTTCCCGTTGATAGTAGACTTCAATCCGTGTCCCGGAATCTCTTCTGCATTTTCTAATACTATAGAATGGTCTACTTCTCCAACATATTCGTGTACAGCAGTTGCAATAGGGTGTGTAGATTTACTTTCAATAACATTCAGATACTTCAGGATCTCATCTTTATCAAATCCGTTTTCAATATTTGCAGTTTGTACTTTAAATACACCTTCTGTCATTGTTCCGGTTTTATCCATTACTACATTCTGAATATTGGCTAATGCATCCAGGAAGTTACTGCCTTTGAAGAGTATCCCGTTTTTACTTCCGGCACCAATTCCACCGAAGTATCCTAAAGGAATGGAAATAACCAATGCACAAGGACATGAAATAACCAGGAAGATCAACGCACGGTATAACCAATCTCTGAACTCATATTGTTGTACAAAGAAGTAAGGCAATAGACAAATAGCAATAGCCAATACTACGACAATTGGTGTATATACTTTAGCAAATTTCCGGATAAACAATTCTGTTGGTGCTTTTTGCGAAGTGGCATTTTGTACCAGTTCCAGTATTTTGGAAAGCTTGCTGTCTTTATACTCTTTCTGAATCAGCACCTGACTTACTGAGTTAAGATTGATCATCCCTGCAAGTACAGCTTCACCTTTTCTTTTAGTGTCTGGCTTGCTTTCACCTGTCAGAGCTGCTGTATTGAAAGATGCACTCTCTGAGATCAGCTCTCCGTCTAAAGCCAGTTTTTCACCTGGTTTTAGCTGAATAATCTGTCCAACCTGTGCTGTTTCAGCCTTAATAGTCTTAGGAATATTGTTTTCCAGAATTGTAATTTCATCCGGTCTCTGATCCAATAATCCTTTGATATTCTTTTTGGCTCTTTGTACTGCCATAGTTTGGAATACTTCTCCTACAGAGTAGAAAAGCATTACCGCAACGCCTTCAGGATATTCTGCAATGGCAAATGCACCAAGAGTAGCAATACTCATCAGGAAAAACTCTGAGAAGAAATCGCTGTATCGGATACTCTTAACAGCATCTTTTAGTACCGGAAGACCTACCGGAATATATGCTGCTACATATAATACAACTCTTACCCAGCCCTGGAACCATTCAGGTTTTATATAATTGTCCAATGCGATTCCTACCATAAGCAGAACGAAGGAAATCACAGCTGGCAAAAATAACTGGAAGGTTGTTTTCTCGCTATTATCATGAGAATGGTCGTGACCATGATCGTGGTCGTGTCCATCCCCATTATGCTGATGATTGTGTTGTTGCTGCGGTTTTGTGCTGCAGCAGTCGCTATTTGAACTCATAACTTTTAATTTTCATCAAAGATAATACGGAGAGGCATGCAACCCTATTGCAAAGTTTTATTTTATACCTAACTGACTGAAGAGTTCATCTTTTTTGTTAAGAGCTATTGATATTGTTTTTCCGTTGATTAGCTCTACCATATTGGCATTTACACTTCTTATAGCTTCTATATTCAGTATAAATGACCGTTGTACGCGGAAGAAACCAGGTAAGGTCAGAATCTCTTCCATAGATTTTAAAGTTGCTTGTGTAGTATAAGTTTCGGAATCTATAACAATTTTAAGATAATCACCCTGAGCCTCTACATACAGGATTTCGTCCAGTAATATTTTAATGAGTTTGCCTTCAGATTTTATAAAAATTCTGTCCGTATTGACTTGCTGGATTGAAGGAATCTGTTTTAAAGCGATATAATCTTTAGCTCGGTTAACGGCTTTTAGAAAACGATCAAAACGTACAGGCTTTACCAGATAATCCGTAACCCCGGTATCAAAACCATCCAGTGCAAAATCACGGTGTGCAGTAATAAAAATAATAACCGGTGGATTAGAGAGTGATTTTACAAGCTCCATTCCGTTGATTTTAGGCATCTGAATATCACTGAATATAATATCTACAGTATTGTTTTGCAAATAGAACAAAGCTTCTGCCGGATCTCCAAATGATTTTGTTAAACTGAGAAATGGAATTTCCTGTACAAAGGACTCTATAACATCTCTTCCAAGTGGTTCATCATCTATAATTATGCAATGCAATTTTTCCATCAGTTTTCTAAAACTATTTTTAAAGTTACTTTAAATCTGTTTCCGGTATTTTCTATTTGTAGTTCATGCTGTTCAGGATATAATAACGTTAAACGTTTTCGCATATTTTCCAACCCGATTCCGCCAACGGATTGGTCTTGGTTTATTATTTCCACATCGTTTTCCAACCGAAAATAAAATGTATTGTTTTCTGTCTTTATATCCAAAAGTATAAATTGTTCTTCTGAACTTCTGAGACCATATTTGAAAGCATTTTCTATACAGCTGAATGCTAGCAAAGGTGCTATATATAATCCCGAAGTATTACCTCCGTTAGAAATATTGATCTGAATATTTTTATCTGCAGGGTAGCGCATTTTTTCCAACTCAAAATAATTTTTGATGAAGTCTAGTTCTTTATCCAGAGGAACCTTTTCAGTATTCGATTCATATAGAGTGTAGCTCATCATCTCAGACAAATTAAGGATAACTTCCGGCGTCTGATTGTCTTTTTTTATAGCCAGACTGTACAGGTTATTTAGAGTATTAAAGAGAAAATGCGGATTGAGCTGAGCTTTCAGGAAATCCTTTTCCATATTGATATTCTGAATTTCTATTTCCATTTTCTGCTCCTTTAGTTTTAATGTTCTGTTGTACATTCTGAAAATTTCAAAAAGAATTTTCACAAAAAAGAAAGGTGATAAAAGTGAGATTACAATAATGATCTGAGATAAAACTCTTTTAAAAGATAAAGCCTGGGTAAAGCTTTGCTCTGCAGCTTTGGAAATAATACCTTTTAGTTCACCCATCGGAACGTCAAATCCCAAACCATTGTATACTAATGTAATGAAGTAAGTGATGGCCATCCATAAATAGATACAGAAGGGAATACTAAGCACCAATAAAATGATTGCTTTTATTTTCCCGCCTTCAAGAGCTTTAGGTAATAGCATATAAAAGAAAATATAGAATACAACCATATTGCATATCGCCATACGCAGGGTTAGGATAATGCTATGAAATAAAGGGATATCATAAGCTAAAATATAGCTAAGCAGTAAAAATGAGGCAAAAAGTAACCACATTATGCAGTGAAATAATAATCTTCTTTTTTTACTGTAAAACTGATTGAAGTCGAATGTATCAATCTTATTTGCAAAGTAATTGTCAGGCACTGGTATATTTAGTTTTTATAGATCTAAAAGCAACTTCAAAGATAGTTTTTTGAAGTTGCTTTTGGAGATTAGTATTATAAAATTCTTATAATGACGTTGGTGATATTTATTAAATTATGTCCTAGTACAGGGTAAATAAGATTACCAGAGAACTTTCTCAGAATTCCCACACTGACTGAGGAAATTAAGGTAAGATAAACAATCGTGATGATGTCTATTTTAAACTGATGTGTATCCGTAAGAATAACACCATGTATAAGTCCAAACGTGATGGTTATAATAACAAACCCCCAACCAAATTTTATCCCTTTAAAGTTCCATTGAGGAGGGAAAGCTTTTTCCAACATCCATAGAAAGATTCCTCTGAATAGTATCTCTTCGCTTAAACCGGGCATTGTAGCCTGAAAAAGAAATGTTTCAGCATCGAAAGTACCGCCTTTGGGAAACATAATCAATTTGAATATAATGTCGAATAATGTGAGTCCCAGGAATACTAAAAGACCATATCGGATTTGTTTCTTACTATTGGTTTTGGTAGTGAATCCAATGGCTTCTCGCTCGCTTCGTGAAACTGAAAATATCAGTATCAAAGCAAAAACAATACTTATTAATTTGCTGGCCCAATTGAGCTTTAATCCCAAAAAATCAAGATTGATGTACTGTCTGCCCAATATCAGAAGATAAGAGTCTGCAAGAAAGTAAAGAATAAAATAGACCAGATATTTGGTGTTTTTGTTTTTAGATTTTATAAATGCTAAAATGATAATCGGAAGAAGAATTAAGATCCAGATGATAGGTGTAAATAATGACATAGTTTTTGATTTTTTTTCAAAGGTATTTTTATCACATACGGATACCGAAAGCTACCGATGAAATCATCTTATTAAACGATAAAAAGATATTATCAGCAGATTAAGGTTTTTGATATTAGAGGTGAAATACGGTTTATGTATATTTGATATTAGATTAACTGATATGAAAACTAGGTCTGTAAAAATAGTCTTGTCCGCAATTATTGTTGTACTTATTGTGAGCAGCTGGGTTCATCATTCTGTAAAGCCAATTGATAAAGCTATGTGGCTTATAGGTACATGGGAGAACAAAACCTCTCGTGGAAGTATCTATGAATCCTGGAAAAAAATAAATGAAAATGAGCTGTCAGGAAAGAGTTATGCGCTTAAAGGTGCAGACACCATTATATTCGAAACAGTTCAGTTGAAACAAGAAGGGGAGAGTTTATATTATATTCCCACGGTAAGAAATCAGAACGATGGTAAGCCGGTTAGTTTTAAAGCCTATTCTGTTACGGATAGTAAAATAGTTTTTGAGAATCCCGAGCACGATTTTCCACAGTCTGTTTCTTATACAAAAGTAAATGCTGATTCATTAATCGCAGAAATTTCAGGTGTTAAAAATGGAAATGTACGCCATCAGACTTTTCCCATGAAAAGAGTTAAATAGATTATTATACCGAAACTTCATTGTTGTGATATAATAGGCTATTTGGTTTTATAAAGCTATATCCGGCATTCTCTGCAAATACCTGTAGCCAGAAATTTTAATTCTTTTACCAGATAGTCATTAGGAAACGGAACATTGCTGAAGCTTACTTCCTCCAGACAAGTCGTTTGCTTGCACTTGGTACAATAAAAATGCAGGTGATAGTCATGGTGGATTTCCTCATTGCAATCATCACTACATAAGAGATATTGTGTTGTATTATGTTCCTGAATACCATGAATAAGACCTTTTTTTTCAAAAGTTTTCAGAGTACGATATAAAGTACTACGGTCAGATTGCGCTAATTTTTCCTCCAAATCGGACAACGAAAGAGCTTGTGGAGCCTCTAGAAAAGCATCCAAAACCAGCATCCGCATAGAAGTAATGGGAATCTTTTTATTATCGAGGATATTTTCTATTCTTTGTGTGTTCACAGGAGATTATAATTAGGTTTTTGATGTTATAACAAATTTAAGGATAAATTTTAAATTTTTGTTAAACCAAATGTTTTATAATCGATTAATAATCAATTTTTTATAAATTGTATATGGATATATAAAAACCTTGTTATGGAAAATATTAAAAAAAGACTGCAAGAATACTCTTTTGATAATTATAAACTGGTCTTAAACTTTGCGACTTTCGAGGATGCAGAGTTGTATGCTCAGGAACATCAGGGAGATCTTGTAGAAATAGGATTTACAGACGGTGCAGATAATCCGTTATTCGATGATTATGCAAAGCTAATTAGTAACCGTGCTGTGTTCAGAGTGAAACTTCCTGCAGAATATGACATTTTATATTCTCATGATGAACGTTTTCAGGAGTTGGCAGAAGACATTCTGGAAGCTATGAAACGTAAAGAAAATGATGTAGCTCCAGAGGACTGGCTTGCCGATCAGAATATAGCACCCGGAGACAGAATTATTATTCTGAGAGATGGTAGTATCAATACTGTAACAACAAGAGAGAGGATTAAATTCCTAATGGCCGGAAAACTTTACGAAATTGCAGTACAACTGCCTAAAAAATAGTAAAAACGCCTCACAGATCTTAAAATCTGTGAGGCGTGTAGTTTTATAGATGACTTGCTTTTAGCTGTTGACAAGATCCAAAAATTGTTGCTCATCCAGAATAGTGATGGTTCCTATATCCTGAGCTTTTTTCAGTTTGCTTCCGGCTTTTTCTCCAACAATAAGGTAGTTCAGATTTTTAGATACAGCAGAGATGTTTTTGCCACCATGTTTTTCTACCATTTCTTCAGCCTGCTCTCTTGTGAAAAGTGATAATTTTCCGGTGAAAAGGAAAGCTTTTCCATCCAAAACATTACTGATTACATCATTGGTATTTTCACCTTTTTCAAGCTGTATACCATAATTTTTCAGACGCTCTATCATCAGAAGGTTTTCCTGGTTTGCAAAGAATTCGGTAATGCTTACAGCGATTTTTGCACCGATATCTTCTACCTGGCAAAGTTCTTCTTCAGTAGCATTCTTTAATTCTTCTATACTTGGGAAGTTTTTGACCAACTTTTTAGCAACGGTTTCTCCTACATGCTTTATACCTATTCCGTACAATACCTTTTCAAAAGGTATTTCTTTTGATTTTTCTACACCATCCAAAATGTTTTGTGCAGATTTCTCTGCCATACGCTCTAAAGGGAGTAATTGTTCTTTGGTTAGAGTATAAAAGTCTGCAGGATTCTCGATTAGTTTTTCACGGTAAAGCTGTTCTATAGTTTCACCACCCAAATTTTCTATATTAAGGGCTTTACGGGAAACATAATGAATCATTCTTCCTACTACCTGTGGCGGGCAATGCAGTTCGTTCGGACAAAAATGTATTGCCTGATCTTCTATTTTTACAAGTTCGGTACCACATTCCGGACAATGCTTTATATATTCTATTTCTTTGCTTTCAGATGTTCTTTTCTCAGTATTAACACCTACAATTTTAGGAATGATTTCGCCGCCTTTTTCTACATAGACAAAATCGTTTTCATGTAGATCTAGCTTTTTTATAATATCCTCGTTATGAAGAGATGCACGTTTTACAGTAGTTCCGGCTAATAAAACCGGACGCAGATTGGCTACAGGAGTAATAGCACCAGTTCTTCCGACCTGATAAGAGACACTCAGAAGTTCAGTTTCTACCTTTTCGGCCTTAAACTTATAGGCCATGGCCCAACGTGGTGATTTGGCAGTATAACCCAATTCACGCTGATGTTTTAGTGAATTAACTTTTATAACGATACCATCGATCTCAAAAGGTAGGTTATGTCTCTCCTGATCCCAATAATTGATGAAGTTTTTTACATCATCCAGCGTTCTGCATAATTTTGCCTGATCTTCAGAAACTCTGAAGCCCCATTGCTTTGCATTCGCCAATAAATCCCAGTGAGTTTCTGCAGGGAAATTTTCAGCAATATATTGATATAGTACTGCAGAAAGTCCGCGTTTCCTTACCTCACCGGAGTCCTGCATTTTAAGGCTTCCACTAGCTGTGTTTCGTGGATTCATAAAGGGATCAAGTCCCTCTTCCTCACGAAGTGCATTAAGTTTATCAAAGTTTTTACGGGTAAGATAAATCTCACCACGCATATAAAAACGTTCAGGAAATTCACCCTTTAGCTTTAACGGAACGTCAGAAATCGTTCTTACATTACTTGTAATTTCATCACCCTGAAATCCATCTCCACGAGTTACTGCCTGAGATAATTTTCCGTTTTCATAAAGAATGGAAATAGATGCACCATCATATTTTAGTTCCGCAACAAACTCTACAGGCTCGTCAATGGTTTTTATAATTCGTTTTTCCCAATCTTCCAGATCATTAAAGTCGTATGAATTATCCAGAGAGTACATTCTAAACTGGTGTTGTACGGTAGGAAAGTTTTTGGTTACACCTCCGCCAACACGCAAAGTAGGCGAGTTAGGATCATTAAACTCGGGATGCTGTGCTTCCAGATCCTGAAGTTCCTTCAGTTTTGCATCGAATTCAAAATCCGAGATAGAAGGTTCATCCAGAATATAGTAATTGTAATTATGCTGATGAAGCTCTTCTCTTAGCTCTTCTATTTGTTGTTGAATGTTTTCGGACATAGGGTCAATAAATGTTTTTACAAAAATAAGCAATCTGCTATTTTAATCATATTTTAAACTGTAAAAAGAAATTTTCTAAAAAGCATTTAATTTAATTTGGAATCCAATATTGTCTTTGAAAGCCGGCATCTGATAGTAACCTAATCTGTAAGAAAAACCTACACCAAATTTACTACCCAGAAATCTGTTCCATATAATACCAACTTCCTGATAGTTGTGATCTAGCACTCTAAAATTGAACTGATGATCAGCACTGTTTTTAAAATTACCTACTACGGTTTGGTATTCCAGTTCTATATTGGAATAAGCTTTTCCAAGAGTTCTGAATCTGAATGGCAGAGATTGAGAAATCTGAAAACCAATAAATTTGTCTGCGTAGAACGTTCCAGCTGGCATAGTTACAAATCCCAGATTAGAAGGCTTATTGATTTTTGAGGCCCAGTTACTGCTGATATCTCCGGTTTGTCCTGTTATTTCAAAGCTTTTCCAAATAGGAGCTGTTCCGGAAGAAAAGCCGCCAAAAACTTTAATATTAGTATAGCCTAATTTTGTCCCGAACTGATGAATGGCCAAGGCATCTAGTCTGTGATAATTAAGATCTCCGTCGAATATTTTATTTCCTTTTTCATAGTTTACAAAGAAGTAAGGATAATGTTTTTCATAGGTCAGTTTTCCACCAGGGGTCATTAGGTTTTTATCGTTCGGTGCATATTTCAGAGACAGGATAGTACTAACATTTTTAAAGCTATTGCCCATATCGCGGTACTGATAGTCGAACATAGCATTTTGATTCTCGTGATTGATACTGACTTTAGCACTCAGTGTATTGGATAGGTCATATAAGAATGATGCTCCCCATTTCTGACTCCGGAAGAAATTGGCGTTGTGCATATCTACAAGAATATCCTTTAGCTTCATCGGATTGTCCCAGAATGTTGTATTTATTCTACCGGCTGGGAATACATCGTCATAATAATCTACACGGAAAACAGATGTTCTTTTATCTGAAAGTTTCATATCCATGCCTGCACCATATTTCCAGCGGTGATCTTTGAAACCATAGCCAAAATAGGCGTCGGGAGAAAATGTTTTGCTAAACTTTTCATTCAGTTTTACGCTAGCTCCAAGTCTTACACCCTGGTATTTATCGTAATTAATAATTTTGGTCAGATCAAAATCCAACATTTTGTAACGTAGATTTCCCTTCATCAGGTTAGTGAAGAGGCTTACTTTTTTATCAAAATCATATTTTTTCACCAGGCTGTCTATCTTTACATAGGTGCCTTTCTCTCTCTCTGTAAGGCTGTCGGTTCTGTATTCCTGCAGGAGTTTTCCGTCGGAATTTTTCACAGTCATTGTATAGCCACGATAGTCATCCGCTTTCTGTTCTTTATTAATTTCAAAATCAAAGAATTGATTTTTAATATAGAGATAGTTTCCAAATTTTTTTCTCTTTAACTTGGGCTTCTCTGTACTTTTAGTACTATCCTGTACTTTCCCGGTTGTAAAGCTTTGGTCTCCCATTTTTATTTTCAGATTCTCAGAATCCAGAAACCATTTATTGTTTATTGGCTTCCATACGGATACTACATTCCCTTCATTGTTTTTTTTGCTGTTGCTTTCTATTTTCTTCAGTGCATAGTTTTCGGCATCTACATAGATGTAACCATTGTATTTTCTGGGATTCTGTCTTAGTTTGTTATTGATCTCCTTAAACTTGATTACATAAGTTTTTCGGTTATCCAATGTTGTGGTGTCGGATATATAATAATGGTAAATAGTTCTGCTTTCGGGCCTTATCTGCTTTGGTATTTTGTTGAGGTTAGAAACATTCATAGCCAATGCTTCATAAATAGGATTGGGGAAGCCAGACATTCTGTTGTCCAGTATATTTGTTTTTTCTCCGTATTTTTTAGAGAAAAGATATTCGGAGGCTTTTTCCCAAAGAAAATATTGGTTGTGTTGTACCATATTTACCAAGTCTTCCTCAGCTAAAGAATCTTTCTTTTTAGTTTCTGTAGTTTTCAGATTTCTGTTCGGAATTTTACCAATAGAGTCATTTCTCTTAGTCATAAAATTCTGATAGGTGGCAATAGAGTCTTTATCAAAATCAATTGATATTTTGCTGTATGATTTGAAATTGTAAGAGTCTAACGATTGTGGACTGTTCTCTTTGTAACGCTTTAGAAGCTCATCCAGCATTTTTAATGCACGTGGATCGCTTTTATCAGCAATTGTAACACGATTGATGCTTTTTGTTTTCTCCGAATTAGGCTTTAGGGAAATAAGCATTTCTTTACTTATCGTAGCTTCTTCATCTTCGAAATCGTTGGCCAGGATATCAACTTTCTTACATTTGGTTTTAAATGTTAGAATACCTTGCTGGTTAGTTTTCCCAAGTAGATTGTCATCACAGTATACAGAAGCATCCGGAACTGGATTTTTATTATCAATATTAATAATTTTTAGCTGAGTCTGGCTAAAATAGAAGCTGATAAAGAAGAGAAGTAAAAAAGATAAAGCTTGTTTCATATATTGTTTTTATATATGACAAAGCTATGTGTAAGAAAGTTACAGAAAATACAAACAAAATTTAAATTTTTGTTAAAGTGGATGTTCTGTAATGCTTACTGATAAAGAGTTTAAGCTAAAATAAATTATTTATCACTTATATGTGATATTTTTAAAGATTCTGGTTTGTCAGCATTTTCTGATACGGAACCATTTCTGGCAAATTCTGCCCATATAGCCCTTATTTTTTTTCCTACTTTATCCACCTCTGCCCATGGAATACCTTTTAGCAATTCCGCATTTTTCCATGCTTTTTCGTTACCAAATAACAAAGGAAGATCTAAACAGTGTGCTGCACCTATTTTGTTGCTTTCCAATTTGGAAAAGATCCGGAATAAATACACATTACCGCCTGCTTTGGCATAAGCCGAAGCAAATTCTGCAGCTGGTTTTCCGTAAATCTTTTCGGTCGTAAGGCGTATTGTTTTGTCCAATATTCTTTTTCCGAAGCCCTTTTCTGTGTATTTCTGTAATGCTCCGGAAGTTCTTAGATAGAATGCAGTTTCTTCATCATTTATACCTATAAGGACGTCATATTTTGTAGCATTATCTTTCCATAATTTGCGAATCTTATTCTCCGGAGCCATAGGTGGGAAGCCGTATTGCAGTGCAAAAGGCATCGCAGCTTTCAATCCGTATTTTAATAGTGAAGGGCGAAATTTGGAATATTCATCAACCATCTTCATAAAATCTTCATCATCTTTAATGGGAATGGTTTTTATAGAGAATTCTTCTGACATCTTTTGTCGTTTTTCACGAAGTCCTAAAGGAGCACTTTGGATAATAGCTCTTTTAAACAGGTTTTCTGCACCCTCAGCAATCATAAGGTGAGTAACGGCATCTCCCCCGGAAGATTGTCCTAGAAGGGTAATGCTTTCGGGGTTTCCTCCGAATGCTGAAATGTTGGTTTTAATCCATTTCAATGCTTCAATAATATCAAATAATCCCAGATTAGCAGGTCTTTCATCATAGCCTCCCAAAAAACCGAACAGACCTAAGCGATAGGAAACTGAAACAACAATAATACGTTGTTCCTTTATCCACACTGATGGATCGGAAGTAGGAAGGTTTCCGCATCCTATTTCATAAGATCCACCATGTATCCAGACAATAACTGGAATATGCTCTTCTGGCGAAATATCTTTTGGAAATGTAACAGAAAGATATTGTGGAGATTCTTCAACCAAAAAATCTTCAACACGGGTCGGTTCAATCAACCTTTCCAACATTTCGCTTTGATGCTGAGGACAGACCGGAGTCAGTACAGGTACCGAGGCTAATGCTTCAATAATGCTTACAGGTATTGGAAGCTGATAGCGTTTTGATTTGGCATACCGGATATTTTTTGCTTTAAAAACTCCGTTTACTTCCTGAATTTTAATCTTTTCTGAACCAATACTGAAAGTGTAATCTTCCAAAAGCATAAATACTGTGTTTTTTTGATGATTAAAAATACGGACAAATTTCAAATAACCAGCGATGGTAAAAGAAACTAATTCGTATTGTATATGCGTATCTTTGCGGCCATGAAAAAAATAATAGCACTATTATTATTTCCTGTTTTATTGTCTGCACAGACAGTAGCAAGGGTAGTAGGGATTAAGGATGGGGATACTGTTGTGGTTCTTTTAAAGGGTAACGTACAAAAAGCATTGAGGCTGGCAGAGGTAGACTGCCCGGAGAGCAGGCAGCCTTTTGGTAAGAATGCAAAGAAATTTACTTCTTCAGAAATTTTCGGAAAAAGTATTACTTACGTAGAATCAGATACGGACCGCTATGGAAGATCAATAGCTAAGGTATATTATGATAATGGAAAATATCTCTCTGCAGAACTTATTAAGGCCGGATTAGGCTGGTGGTACTATAGTTATTCAAAGGATAAATCATTGGGTGATTTACAGGAAGTCGCTAAAAATCAGAAACTGGGATTGTGGCAGGATGTTCATGCTATAGCTCCATGGGAGTACAGAAAGCAACAGAGAAATAAGGTAAAACAGAATAGTAACAGTTTCGGAGGCTAAGGATTTAATGTTTGGTAAACATAAGTCTCCTATGCTTTTTGTAAATTTGTATACACAGATAAAAAATAACATAATGGATCTAAAGGGAAAAAACGCCATTGTAACAGGTGGTGGTAAAGGATTAGGTAAGGCAGTTGCTTTAGCACTGGCTAATGAAGGAGCAAACGTTGCAATTACCGGAAGAAATGAAGAAAATTTAAAGAATACAGTAGCCGAATTAGAGCAGCTGGGAGTGAAATCGGGTTATGCAGTATTCAATGTAGATCAGGAAGCTGAGGTACAAAAAGGTATTGCAGATCTTGCTAGTGAGTTAGGAAGTGTAGATATCCTGATAAACAATGCCGGAATCGGAAATATGGGAACGTTAGAAGATATGTCTTCTGATGTATGGGAACAAGTAATTAAAACCAATCTTTTTGGTGTGTATTATGCTTCAAAAGCGGTATATCCGTTTATGAAAGAAAATGGTCAGGGAGATATCGTAAATGTTGCTTCTACAGCAGGATTGAAAGGTGGCGGCGGAATGTCTGCTTATGCAGCTTCTAAAGCAGCAGTAATATCACTTTCCCAGTCGATGATGGCAGAATGGAGAAAACAAAATATCCGCGTGATTACTCTTACACCAAGTACAATAGCATCGGATATGAGTATCGGAGCAGGTTTAACAGATGGTAATCCTGATAAAGTATTGCAACCGGAAGACTTTGCAGAGTGGGTTAGAGATATCCTGAAAATGAACAGAAGAGCGCTAATAGCTAATGGTTCTATTTTCTCCACAAATCCTTAAAATATTATTTGACAAAATAAAAAAGCTACCTGATTCAGGTAGCTTTTTTTATGTATAAACGATGTTGTTATAACTGTTGTGCTTTTTCAAAAGCTTTTTCCAGTCCGTCAAGGTTTTTACCTCCGGCTGTAGCAAATGCTGGTGCACCGCCGCCGCCGCCCTGGATTTCTTTAGCAAGATCTTTAATCAAAGTTCCGGCCTGATAAGTCTGGGTAAGATCGTCGGAAACTCCAATTGTAATCATTGGTTTATCACCTGCGTTGGACAGGATAATAGTCAATGACCCCGGAATTTCTTTCTTCAATTGGAAAACAATATCTTTAACAGAACCAGCATCCATTGAAGTTTTCTTTACCAATAGCTTTTTATCACCTTTATCCTGATATTCATTTTTCCATTGTAAAGCTTCTTGTTTCGCTTTTTCGGCTTTAAAGCTTTCAATTTCTGATTTTAAAGCTTGGTTTTCTTCTACCAGTTTTTGAACAGATCTTAAAACATCTTTGGACTTCAGGAATTGTGCAATTTCCTGGTAGTTTTTTTCTAATGTTTCGAAATATTCTCTTGCTTTAGATCCTGTAATAGCTTCAATTCTTCGGATTCCGGCTGCAGCCGAACCTTCGGATTCTATTTTGAACAGACCTATTTCTCCGGTATTTTTTACGTGAGTTCCTCCACACAATTCTTTGGATGTTCCAAATTCTATCATGCGGACATTATCACCGTATTTCTCACCAAATAAAGCCATAGCACCTTTGTCCATAGCTTCCTGAATCGGAATGTTTCTATATTCCTGAAGTGCTATATTAGCTCTGATCTTTTCATTTACCTGTTGCTCTACAGCAGCCCATTCTTCTTCTGTCATTTTGCTGAAATGAGAGAAGTCGAAACGTAAATAATCTGGTCCTACAAACGAACCTTTTTGCTCTACGTGAGTTCCTAATATACTTCTTAAAGCTTCATGTAAAAGGTGAGTAGCAGAGTGGTTGTTTTCGGTATCCTTTCTTTTGGAAATATCAACTTTTGCTGTAAAAGTAGCTTCTACATCCTGTGGCAGAGTAGGGATTAAAGAAATATTAAGGTTGTTTTCTTTTTTGGTATCCAGAATTTCAATGCTCTCCGTAGCATTTTCTAAGATTCCTTTATCTCCAACCTGGCCACCTCCTTCTGCATAGAACGGAGTCTCATCCAGTACAATCTGATAAAATTCTCCGTCTTTATTTTCAATCTTTCTGTAACGGGTAATTTTTACTTCGTTTTCGGTAAGATCATAACCTACAAAGTTTTCAGATTTTTCTTCCAAAATAACCCAGTCATAGGTTTTAGAAGCTGAGGATTGTTTTGAACGTTGTTTTTGCTTGTTCATTTCCTCTTCAAAACCAGCTTCATCTATGCTTAGCCCTTTTTCTTCAGCAATAATGCGGGAAAGGTCAGCCGGGAATCCGAAAGTATCATATAATTCGAATACTTGTTCACCCGGAAGGTTTTTCTCGTTATTTTTTATAGTTGCCTGGATAATAGCATCCAGTCTTACCAATCCATGTTCAATAGTTTTCAGGAACGAGTTTTCTTCTTCCTTAATTACTTCGGTAACCAGTTTCTCCTGCTTTACAATTTCCGGGAAGAAAGATCCCATCTGATCCTTTAGAACAGCAACAAGCTTGTAAAGGAAAGCCTCTTTCATGTCCAAGAATCTGTATGCGTAAGAAATAGCACGTCTTAAAATTCTTCGGATAACATATCCGGCACCTCCGTTAGAAGGCAACTGTCCATCTGCAATTGCAAATGCTACAGCACGGATATGATCTACTACTACACGAATAGCAATATCTTTTTCATCTTCGAGAATACCAGTATATTTTTTACCGGAAATTTCCTCTACTTTAGAGATTAGCGGTGTGAATACATCTGTATCGTAGTTGGATTCTTTTCCTTGTAATGCCATACAAAGACGCTCGAAGCCCATACCTGTATCCACATTTTGTTTTGGAAGTTTTTCCAGAGATTTATCTGCTTTTCTCAGGAATTCCATAAATACAAGATTCCATACTTCGACCACCTGTGGATGATC
This sequence comes from Elizabethkingia sp. YR214, assembly GCF_003058195.1. Lineage (GTDB taxonomy): Bacteria > Bacteroidota > Bacteroidia > Flavobacteriales > Weeksellaceae > Elizabethkingia. The sequence continues at coordinate 424,853 of NZ_QBUH01000005.1, read as the reverse complement.
CTGATTGACTAATTCTCTTCCGGATATTTTTGCTTTCTCCTCGGCGCTACGGATATCTACGTGGATTTCGGAACAAGGTCCACATGGTCCAGTATCACCCATTTCCCAGAAGTTGTCTTTTTTGTTACCATTGATGATTCTGGATTCATCAACATATTCTTTCCAGTAATTATAAGCATCCTGATCTCTTTCCAGATTCTCGGAAGCATCACCTTCGAATATGGTTACATACAAATCGTCTTTAGAAATCTTATATACTTCTGTAAGAAGCTCCCACGCCCAGGCTATTGCTTCTTTTTTGAAATAGTCACCGAAAGACCAGTTGCCTAGCATTTCGAACATTGTGTGATGGTAGGTATCGCGGCCTACATCGTCCAGGTCATTGTGTTTTCCGGAAACACGAAGACATTTTTGTGTATCGGCAATTCTGAGACTTGAAGGCTCTTTGTAGCCTAAGAAAAAATCTTTGAATTGCGTCATCCCCGAATTGGAAAACATCAGTGTGGGATCATCCTTTAGCACAATTGGTGCGGAAGGGACGATCTGGTGTCCTTTTTCTTTAAAAAAATCTAAGAACCTTTGGCGTATTTCTTGTGAAGTCATATGAAAATTTGATGTGCAAAAATAATGATTTTAAAAGAAAGTGATGTACTGTATATCATGATATAAAAAACTAATATTAATAAAGTGTTGAATAAACAGAATGATATACTGTTTCGGGCAAATAAAAAAGGAACTTTCTCCTTTGTATTTCGGGGAAAGTTCCTTTTTTATTTGCTATTGATTTATGCTGATATAAAATCAGCCAAGATGGATTTACCAGTCTCTTTTCTTCAAAATATAATAGGAGCCATAAACGAATAGTACACACCAGAAAATGCAGGCAATTACACTTTCGGTAGGGTATTCAAATTTATATGGAACGCCAAATATTTTCATGGCTTTTAATCTCATCACCGGATTAGGAATCAGCTGAGACATACTTTCCAGCGGAAGAATTTTTGAAATGAAAAATGAATCGTGCATTACATTTGCTGCCTGCTCATTATTCAATCCTTTGAATTTGGAATAGCTTTCAATACCTCCAAAAATAGCCTCGGCAATCCACCACATAAAAGAGGCAAGCAATACGAAGATGGATTTTCTTAACAGAATGGAAAGAAACATAAGAAAGCTAAAGAAGGTGAACAACTTCAGGAAATAGTGACCTATGAAGAATATTTCCTTGAAAATTAAATCCGATTGTGTAGACTCCGAGTAGGAAAGTCCTATAGCCAGTGTAATACCAAATACTATGAGAGTTGATATAAATGTGAATATAAAAATTGTAAGCAGTTTTGAACCTATAAATTCTTCTCTGCTAAGTCCGTCAATTGTATTTTGTTTAAACATCCGGTTTGTGAATTCCTGACAGATGGAAAAAACAATAATAAGCCCCAGAAATATCTTTAGGAGCGCAACAATCCAGGTTGTGAAGTTCCATATTTCCGGGAAATTATAAATTCCCTGATCTTTTAAGTTGATCTGAAAACCTTCTGAAAATTTTATATCGATAAGCCCGATAAATAGTAGGGCTATTAGTATAATAAAATATAGAGTTGTAAATATTTTGAATGGCCTGTAAGTAAGGTTCTTATAGTATTCTATTGCAATTAATCTTTTCATCGGGTTATTTTTTTACAAGTTCCAGGAATTGGGCTTCAAGAGATTGTTTCTTCTTGGCAAGATGAGACAGATAGATCCCTTTTTCAGTAATTTTTCTGTTGAGTTCTGAAGCTGATAAATCTTCATGAATATTGGCAATGATGACCTCTCCGTTTTGCTTTAAGTTCGAGAACAGGTCAAGTTCTTCAAGTACTTTAAGGAGTAGATCATTATTGTCCGCTTTCAGTTCAAAGTAACCTTTAGAATTCGTCATTCCGTCTACACTACCACTGTATATTGCATTACCTTCTTTTAGAACAATTACATGACTGCATATTTTTTCTATTTCATCCAAAAGATGACTGGCGATAATAATGGTAATGCCTTTTTTTGCAATATCAGAAATGATATTCCGGATCTGAATAATCCCTTCCGGATCCAATCCGTTAGTTGGTTCATCCAGGATTAATACCTGCGGATTGTTTAGCAATGCGGAAGCTATTGCCAGGCGCTGCTTCATCCCCAGAGAAAAAGTTCTGAAAGGATCATCTTTTCTTTCGAGAAGACCTACAGTAGAAAGTACTTTGTCAATTTCTGAATATGGTGTTCCTTTTATTTCAGCAACAATTTTCAGATTTTTAGCAGCACTCAGGTAAGGATAGAAGTTCGGCTGTTCAATAATTGCCCCTATCTTTTTCAAGGTTTCTGTGGTTGTTCCTTTTTTACCAAACCAGTACCATTCTCCTGAAGTTGGGTTAATAGTTGTGAGAAGCATTCCGAATGTTGTTGATTTTCCACTTCCATTGGGTCCAAGAAGCCCGTAGACATTTCCTTGTTCAACATCAAACGAAATATTGTTTACAACCGTTCTTTTAAATTTCTTTGTAAGATTCCTGACGGATAAAACTTTTTCCATTTTTAGTTTTATTTAATAGTAGTTAAAAAATCATAAATGTTACAATCGGGAAGAATTCTAATGAAATAGTTGTATCTTGAATTAAAATTTCAAAACGGATGAAACTAGCAGAGCTTACAAATGATCTTACAATTTCTAAGGAGAGTATAAAACAGTTTATACAGGACTTTGATCTGGGAGTAGAGGATGTAATGGATGGACAGCTGAATCTTAAAGATAACTTTGTACAGTTTGCAGAAGAGAATGCAGATTTTCTGAAGAAATATGCTGAAGATATTCGTGCTGAGAAAACATCTGAAGAGATTGCGCAACGTATCAAGAAACCTGTAGAACAGGTAGATGAAGTATTGAAAAAAGAATGCCCAAATTTGTTTGAGGCTAATGGCTACAAAACAAGTGTTTCCAGTTATGGTATAGACAACAAGCTGGGTGGAGATTATAACTTTATTTATAATTATTTTGGCAAACAAACGCCGCTTACGCAACATAATTTTATAGGATACAGAGATCTGTTCTTTTATGTTACAGATATTATAGAACCGTTTATTAACCCAAATCAGCTTGAAAATTGGGGTATTGCAAAACCTGCGGGAATAATATTGTACGGGCCTCCTGGTAGTGGTAAGATTTTCTGGGCTAAAAAAATAGCCGAAATGATTGGTTATGATTTCGTAGAAGTAAGGAACGATTATCTTTCGGTGCGCTATAATGATGGAAAAATGAGGAAGTTTAAAGACTTTCTTTTTGGTAAAATGAAAAAGCCAAAAACATTATTATTCATGGAGCATTTTGAAGATGTTGCATTGGAAAAGACTCCTGATGTTGTATTAACACCCGAGGCTTTGGAAGTTAAAAATGCCATTCTGCACGCCATACAAAATAACCTGAAAGATGAAGCTTTATTTGTAGGATCTACAGATGCTCTTGCTGGATTTGATGAAGAAATACTGGCACCGGGGAGATTTGATCTGCTCATTCCTGTTTTTCCGCCTAATGAAGATGAGAGGGCGCAATTAATCCTTTACCATATGATGAAGGATTTGGTAGAAAGTTCTCCGCTTCTGAAAATTATGAGAGATAACCAAGCGGATAAAAAACCTTTCTGGGAAGGAGTTGCTGAGAAAATGAAGCTATTCTCTAATACCATGATGATTGATTTTACTCAGGGAATAAAAAAAAGATTACATGCCGAGTATATGCGTTTGCAGGGGCAGAATGTTATGATTTCTGAAAAAATAATTAATGCTGCTTTAAGCGAGTCTTTAGCCAAGCTTACTCCTGAGTATCTGAATCAGTGTGCCGTTTTCATTTCAGAGTTTAATCAGAATCTGTCTACAGAATTTCCGTTACGTATCCAGAAATTAAGTGAAGAGTTGGATCATTATCGCATTAAGGAAGAGCCTATAAGAAAAATAGGATTTAATCAGGATGATGAAGATTAACATAAAATCAACTGAAGAAAATATTGCCTGAATTAATCAGGCAATAAATTTTTTCTCAAAGCCTAGGTGCTTTTTTTTCATTTGTGAGTTTGAGATTTGAGAAAGGTTTAATTCTTAAAGTCAAAAACCAAGGCAAAAATATAGATTTTTTTTAACAAAGGAAATGAATTGGGGTTAAGAAATCCGCCTTCTAATCCTGCTTAAAGCCTGTGGTGTCACTCCGATATAAGATGCAATATACTTTAACGGAATTCTTTTGATGACCTCCGGATTTTGTTTGAACAGGCTTTCATATCGCTCCTGTGGAGATGTTGTTAACAAAGAAAACTCTCTGTCAGACCTTTCCACATAGGCCTGCTCATTCAGTACACGTCCGATTTTATCCCATTTTGCAGATCTTTGGTAGAGATCCTGAACATCATGCCACGATATTCTCAAAAGGCTGGTGTCTTCCAGTGCCTGTAATGAGTATCTACACGGAGTCTGAGTAATGAAAGAATCATAAGCAGAAACAAAGTCTTGTTCGAAAGCAAAATAGAAGGTAGCCTCGGCTTCACCTCTTTCAATAAAACGCCTTACAATGCCTTTCTCAATGTAGTAGGCATAACGTTCTACACTTCCTTTAGGTGTTATAATATCACCTTTCTTATAATCTTTACTGGATATTTTCTGTAGGTAGTAATTAAATTCAGCATCAGTTAGCTTGATAATATCATCAAACAATTCTCTTATTTTTTCCATCAAATCTGTTGTGTGTTTGTTTAAAAAATGTGGTTTTATTTATTTGTATTTGTGTGTTGGATACATGTAGAATGTCTACTATAGTAGTAAATATAGCGGTTTTTTTGAAAAATCAGAATTATTTGTTAAATATTAAATTATTCTTAGCATTCGTTGCCGAAGTTTTATCTTTGCGGAATGATAAATAATGAGCAAACAAAAGATGTCCTAAAACGCATCGATGATCTATATAAATATCTACAGATTGAAAAAAAGCGGATAGAAATTGTTAATGAAGATGAGAAAACTGCTGCTCCTGAATTTTGGAATGACCCTAAAGAAGCGGAAGTCTTTTTGAAGCAACTTCGTGGAAAAAAGAGATGGGTAGAAAGTTATGATGAAATCAGAAGTACATTTGAAGATTTATTAGTTCTGCAAGAGTTTGCAAAAGAAGATCCTGAAAGCGAAAAAGAATTAGATGAGGCTTTTCCTCAGCTGGTTGAAAAAATTGAAGAACTGGAATTCCGAAATATGCTATCCAATGAAGGTGATGAATTGTCAGCTGTAGTTCAGATTACAGCAGGCGCCGGTGGAACAGAAAGCTGTGATTGGGCAAGTATGCTAATGCGGATGTATGTAATGTGGGCTGAAAAACAAGGATTCAAGGTAAAAGAACTCAACTATCAGGGAGGTGATGTTGCAGGAGTAAAAACAGTAACGCTGGAAATAGACGGAGATTATGCTTTTGGTTATCTGAAAGGGGAGAATGGAGTGCACCGATTGGTACGTATTTCTCCTTTTGATTCTAATGCCAAGAGACATACCAGCTTTGTTTCTGTATATGTATATCCTTTGGTAGACGATACTATTGAAATTAATATTAATCCGGCTGATATTTCGTTTGAAACAATGCGTGCCAGTGGTGCCGGCGGACAGAACGTAAACAAGGTAGAAACAGCTGTACGTCTACGACATGCTCCAACCGGAATTATTATCGAAAACTCCGAAAGCCGTTCGCAGTTACAAAACAAAGAAAAGGCAATGCAGCTCCTAAGATCCAGACTATACGAAATCGAATTAGAAGAGCGTATGAAAGCCCGTAACGAGATAGAGGCTAATAAAATGAAGATTGAGTGGGGAAGCCAGATTCGTAACTATGTAATGCATCCGTATAAACTAGTGAAAGATGTACGTTCTGCTTACGAGACATCCGATGTAGATGGTGTTATGAACGGTAATATTACTCCATTTCTAAAGGCCTTCTTAATGAATGAAGGACAGAGCTCTGCAGAAGAAGATATATTTTAAAGAAAAAAAATGTCAGAAATTCCTAAAATCCCAAGAAGAGTCGTTACAGGCATTAAAGATGGAAAGTCTGTAATTGCAGAAGATAGTGTTGTAACCAATATAAATGAAGATATTAAAGGCCTTGTGCTTTCAGATATCTGGTCAACAGATACTTTCCCGGTAGACCTAGAGAAAACTCTTGTTATAGAGAACACACCTATCCCAAAAGTCCCTACAAATGGTACTTACTTTAGGTATGTAAGTATTCCGCCGGATAAAGAATTGGGAATAGAGGTGAAAGAAGGTCAGCCACATCCATTAATGCACGAGACGAAAACACTGGATTATATTGTTATTCTTTCCGGTGAAATATATTTGATTTTGGAAGAAGGAGAAACTTTGCTGAAGCCCGGAGATATTGTCATTCAACGTGGCACGAATCATGCATGGAGTAATCGATCGAACGGAAACTGCATCCAGCTGGCGATACTTCTGGAAGCGAAATAAAGTACGGGTGGAATTTTAACAAAAGATTAAATAGATTCTGTCATTAGAATTTTTTAATTTTATTTATATTTGTCAATCATATAAAACTACTGAATGGAAAGTTGGAAAGACCTGCTTAACCCCGATTTTTATATTACAAACGGAGGGTTGTGGATTGTGTTGTTTATTATTTTTGCTGAAACCGGTTTATTTGTAGGTTTCTTCTTACCAGGAGATAGTTTGCTATTCGTTTCTGGTATATATGCAACGAAGATTATATCCGAGAGTTTCGGATCTACAGGAAGTGATTTTATAGACACTACAATTCTAGCATCGTTAATAGCTATTGCTGCTATTGTTGGTAATATGATTGGTTATTGGTTTGGTTACAAAAGTGGACCAATGTTATACGAAAGAAAAGATACCTGGATTTTCAAGAAAAAATATTTGTTCAAGGCACATGACTTCTTTGAAGATCACGGTAAAGTAGCTGTTATTATGGCTAGATTTCTTCCGGTTGTAAGAACCTTTGCACCTATTGTTGCAGGGATCGTAAAAATGGATAAAGGACGTTTTCTGGTATATAATGTAATTGGAGGTGTACTTTGGTCATTCTCTTTAGTATATGCCGGACATTATCTGGATAAGTTCTTCCAGGTTCAGTTTGGAATAGATTTGAAAAGACATTTGGAGTGGATTATTATCATTATTGTGATTATTACTACAGCTCCTGTTCTTATCAAATTACTTGCAGGTGGAGATAAGAAAAAAGAAATAGAAGGGTCTAATTAATTTCCCCTGATATACAGATAGATTGAGATTGCTTTTAGCAATCTCTTTTTTTCTTAAATAAATAAATTAATATTTTTACTTTTTAAAAACTTAGTATGATTTCGAAAACCACAATAGATAAAATTTTCTCGGCTGTAAGAGTGGAAGAAGTGGTTGGTGAATATGTACAGCTAAAACGTGCTGGTGGAAACTTCAAGGGGCTAAGTCCTTTTCATGATGAAAAGTCGCCTTCTTTTGTGGTATCGCCAAGTAAGCAAATCTGGAAAGACTTTAGTTCTGGGAAAGGGGGGACTGCAGTGTCTTTTCTTATGGAAATAGAGAACTTTACCTATCCTGAAGCATTACGCCATCTGGCTAAGAAATATGGTATCGAAATAGAAGAGGATATTCAGGAGATTTCGGAAGCCGAAAAGGAATCCCGTAATCAACGGGAGCTTTTATATAAAATCCATGAGGTTGCCAATAACTTCTTTCAGGAGCAGTTGTATGATACTGAAGAAGGACAGAATATTGGTTTATCATATTTCAGAGAAAGAGGGCTGAATGATGAGATTCTGAAAAAGTTCCAGTTGGGATACTCACCAGAACTTAAAAATGCCTTTACCAAATCTACTAAAGAAAAGGGCTATGATAAAGATCTTCTGGAGAAGTCCGGATTATCTATTTTTCCGGAAAATGCACCTGACGGAATCGATCGTTTCCGCGAACGTGTAATCTTCCCTATTCTTAGCTTCTCAGGAAGGGTACTGGGCTTCGGTGCCAGAATTCTGAAAAGTAATGTAAAAACAGCCAAATATCTCAACTCACCCGAGACAGAGATTTATCATAAATCCAATGTACTTTACGGAATTGCCCAGTCTAAACAAGCAATTTCTAAAGAAAATCACTGCCTTCTTGTGGAAGGTTATATGGATGTTATTTCACTGCATCAGGCAGGAATAGAAAATGTTGTAGCCAGTAGTGGTACTGCTTTAACAAAAGAGCAGATCAAACTGATCAAAAGGTTGACGCCTAATGTAACAATCCTGTTCGATGGTGATGCTGCCGGAATTAAAGCCTCATTCAGAAGTATCGATTTGCTTTTGGAAGATGGTATGAATATCAAGGTAATGCTGTTTCCGGATGGACACGACCCGGATAGTTTTGCCAAAGCTTTTCCACAGGAATATGTGAAAAGCTATATCGCTGAACATGCTGTAGATTTTATTCACTTTAAAATTGATGTTCTTCAGAAAGATGCCGGAGATGATCCCTTTAAAAGAGCAGATCTGATAAAAGAAGTTGTAAAGAGTATAGCTTTTGTTCCGAACAACCTTCAGCAGGAGATATTTATACAACAGGCATCCAAATTATTACATGTTTCCGAACAAAACTTGTTCAACGAACTTCAGGTTCAGAAAACCGGAATACAGCATCAGGAAAAACCGAAAGCACCGCAAATTCAGCCAAAATTAGAGAAGGTGGAGATCTCTCAGATTGAAACTATTAATCCGTTGCTGCTATTGGAGGAAAAGCTGGTTGAGCTTATGCTGAAGTATGGTGATAAAGAAATTGTAAGGAAGAAAGAAGAGGGCATGGTAAAATCTTCTGTTATTCAGGAGATTTTAAATCACTTTGATGAAGATTCTTATGAAATTCAGATTCCTCTGCATCAGAAGATTGTAGATGAAATCCGCAAAGGTGCTGAAAAAAGTGAGTTGCGTTCGGGGCAGTTTTTCTTCAGCCTGATGGACGAAGAGGTGAATCAGAAGGTTGCTGATGCACTGATCGATCCTTACCAGTTAAGCGACTGGAATAAGTTCAATATTTACTTTAGTTCGGAAGAAGATGTTGTGGAAAAGATGGTTCAGGATATTATTCTCCGTCACAAACGGGAGTATATACTGAAGATTATAAAGGAGTTACAAGTAAAAGTGCAGGAGGACCCGGGTAACGATGTACAGTATTATGCCACAATTGTAAAACTCACCAGACTTAAAATGGAGCTGGACAAAGTATTATACAGGATATTGTAATTAATTTCTGCCAGAATGTCCGTATATTCGTTTGGAACAAAATTAGTAACACAATAGAAAAATTAATTCAATGGATATTAAAAAAGAATTTAGAGATTACGCAGTAAAACACCTTGGAGTGAATGGTCTTGCTGCTGATCAGTATATGGGTATATATGGTCCAACCAATTTAACGCCATACATTATGGAGGAGCGTCGTCTAAATGTAGCGCAAATGGACGTTTTTTCCCGTTTGATGATGGACAGAATTATCTTCCTTGGAACAGGAATCGATGATCAGGTTGCCAACATTGTAACGGCTCAGCTATTATTCCTGGAAAGTGCTGATCCAGCTAAAGATATTCAGATCTATATCAACTCTCCCGGAGGTAGTGTATATGCCGGATTAGGAATATATGATACAATGCAGATTATTAAACCAGATGTTGCTACAATCTGTACAGGTATGGCAGCGTCTATGGGTGCTGTATTATTAGTAGCCGGAGAAAAAGGTAAGCGTTCTGCTCTTAAGCATTCAAGAGTTATGATTCACCAGCCAAGCGGAGGTGCTCAAGGGGTGGCTTCCGATATGGAAATCAACCTTCGTGAAATGTTGAAATTAAAAACAGAATTATACGATATTATCGCTCACCACTCAGGTCAGACTTACGAATGGGTAGAGAAATCTTCCGACAGAGATTACTGGATGACTTCCGAAGAAGCAAAAAGCTTCGGTATGGTAGACGAGGTATTACAGCGTAAAGAAGAAAAATAATTTTTTTCGTAGCATATTTGTTTAGAAGGAAGGCGTAAAATCTATGGGTTTTACGCCTTCTTTTATTTATAATCAATATAATTAAGCTTTTTTTAATATATTATAATATTTTGTTAAAATTCAGTTCACAATGGAAAGATATTTTTGTCCGGAAATAAAAATAAATAAAAATGAAAGGAACAAAAACAATCTTATTCGGTTTAGCGGCTGTTTCATTTGCATTATCTAGCTGTAATAATGATAATGACAAGCCTAGTGAGCAAATAAATCCGAATATTAAACTCGAGAATTTTTCCAAAGAACCTGCATTTGTTTATCCAATGTCGGGATTTGAAAATCTTAATATTACTACACTAATCTCAAGTTCGGATGTGTTAAAGGACACTCCTGATTTCGTTTTCGCCGGACAACCAGATGGAATGGGGATTATGAAAGATCCTACAGGAGAAGGGTATATTATGATTACCAACCACGAAATCACTCAATCGGTTTCCAGAGTTTATTTGGATAAAACTTTCAAACCTGTAAAAGGCGAATATATAGTAGATGGAATCGGAGGAATTACAAGATTGTGTTCTGCAACTCTTGCAACACCTCAGGAACACGGATTTAGTGCGTTTTTAACAGCGGGTGAATCTGGAGAGGAAAGTATGGTACATGCGATCAATCCTTTAGGTAGTGCAGGACAAAAATCTGATAAGTCCAGAGTCAAGCCCGCTTTAGGTAAAGCTTCTATGGAAAATGCGGTGCCATTACCTTCCGATGTATCTAATGGAAAATCATATATAGTAATAGGTGAAGATCAAAGTTATGATACAAAACATCAGTCCGCCGGGCAGCTGATAATGTATGTTGCAGACAGACAAGGCGATTTAGATAACGGAAAACTATATTCATTAAAAAGAAAAGATAATGATTATACAGAGACTAATATTAAAAAAGGAAGCTCATACGATGTAGAGTTTGTTGAAATTCCGAATGCTAAAAACCTAACAGGTAAAGAGATTAACCAAAAAAATATAGATAATCAGGCAATTCGTTTTTCCCGTGTTGAAGATGTAGACTACAGAAAAGGTAAAGGTAATGGACGCGAGATTTACTTTACAGCCACAGGTCAGTCTGCTGATGGTTCAATGCCAACAGAAGGATTCACTATGTGGGGGAGAGTTTACAAACTTGTGCTTAATTCTAATAATATGCTGACAGGTAAGCTAGAAGTAGTTGCAGAAGGAGATTCAGATCCGGGTAGAAATCTAATCAATCCTGATAATCTTTGTGTAACAGAAAATTATGTTTACATCCAGGAAGACGGAGACTCTTATTACAAAGCAGCTGCACACGATTCGTATATCTGGCAGTACAGTATTGCGTCCAAAACATATAAGCCTTGGTTAAACATGAAACATGATAGGAATAACAGTGCATGGCAGACAGCTTACAATCAATCTGGAAACTTACAGAAGTTTGGATCTTGGGAGTTTGGTGCTATGGTAGATGTTTCAGATGTTATTGGTATACCAAATACCTTTGCGGTTAACATTCACTCACATACATGGCAAAGTTCCAAATTTGTTAATGCAGATGGAGCCGGGGTGAATAATAATAAGGAAGGAGGACAAATTGTTCTTATCCGCAACGTACAACGATAATTTTTTATTTTACTTTTTGCCTGAAGCATTTATACGGTGTTTCAGGCAATTTTATATTTTTCCATGAAAAAGCTTTTATACTCACTATCAATCTTGTTATTACTAGTCATATTTGCCTGTAAAAAAAATAATCCAGAACCTGTTTCTGAACATTTAGGAAGTGTTCAGAAATATATTTTGGTAACCAATCTCAGCTTTCAACAGAAAATACAACAGTTGATAACAGAAGTACAAAGGGGTAATATAAATGCAGGTGTTCTACAAAAGCAGTTTGATGATCTTCGGGCTGAATATAAAAAAATGGAATGGGCTGTTGCTTATTTTCAGCCACATACAGAGCGATTCGTAAACGGGCCTGCACTGGATGAGGTGGAAATTGAAGAAAATACAATTCTGGAAGCCGAAGGATTGCAGGTTCTTGAAGAATATTTTTATCCCCAATATGAAGAAGAAAATAGAGAGCAGGTCTTGAGATATCTAAAAAAACTACAAAATAAATCTACAGCAATCGAGACTTATTTCGATGTCAATCAGATTAACCTTTCGCAAACTTTCGATGCGCTTCGTTCTGAAATATTCAGAATTACAACACTTGGTGTCACCGGATTTGATACGCCTGTTTCCGGAAAAGCAATTACTGAAGTTATATATTCCCTGAATGGGGTAGAATCTGCATTGAAAATACTGGAGAAGAATATTCAATCTAAAAAAGAATTAAAAGCTTTACATGTAGCCATTATCCAAGCGAAATCTTTTATTAAAAAATCTGGTTCTAATAGAAACCAATTCGATTATTTAACATTCATTACCCAGCATCTGAATACAATTTCTGAAAAGCTATTTGAGCTGAAAAATGCGGATAAAATTCCTAATGTAGAAGTGGGAAAAGTAGTGAAAGATATAGCTCCGACAATTTTTGCTCAGAATGCCTTTAATGCAGATGCATTTGTTCCGGGACAGGATTATAAACTAACTGATGCTAAAGCAAACCTTGGTGAAAAACTTTTTTATGAAAAAAGATTATCAGGAAATAATCAAAGAGCTTGTGTCTCCTGTCATTTACCCGAAAAAGCTTTTACAGATGGATTGCCTAAGTCAGCATCTTTGGCAGGAAATCCTTTATTAAGAAATGCTCCCTCACTTAATTATGCCAATTTCCAACACGGACAATTTTGGGATATGCGCAGGGAAGATCTTGAAGGGCAAAGTGTAGACGTAATTTCAAATAAAGAAGAAATGCACGGAAATCTGAAAGATATTGTTGTAAAGCTTAATAAAGATAAGTTTTATACAGAAGAGTTTCAAAGAGTATATAAAAAAGAAAAAGCAATTGAAGATTGGCAGGTGAAAAATGCTTTGGCAAGTTATATTCGTTCTCTGTCTGTATTTAATTCCAGATTCGATCAACAATTTCGAGGAAAAGAAACATTAACGAAAGCAGAGAAAGAAGGTTTTAACTTATTTGTTGGAAAGGGGAAGTGTGCCACCTGTCATTTTATTCCGCTTTTTAACGGTACAGTACCTCCGGAATTTTCTAAAACGGAATCTGAAGTATTAGGTGTTGCAGAAAATAGTAAAAATAAAAAACTGGATTCAGATTTGGGTCGTGGTCGCTTTCATGAAACTATTGGACAGTTGCAATTTGCTTTTAAAACTCCTACGCTGCGTAATATTACACAAACAGGGCCTTATATGCACAATGGTGGCTATCCTACACTAATGGATGTAATGGATTTTTACAATCAGGGAGGCGGAAAAGGTTTTGGTTTCAAGTTAGATAATCAAACATTGCCCGAAGATCAGTTGAATCTTACACCGGAAGAAAAAAATAAAATTATATCCTTCATGGGAGCTTTGACAGATCAATAAGCTTTTTTATTTTTGCAGCATGAAAAATATTCAGATAAGAACCGAGGAGTTTTTTGAATTACTGAAGCTACAGGATGCTTCTATGTGGGACGTTTTCGAGAAAATGATAGATGGAGAAGAGAAGCAGATTATCTTTCTGGACAAGGATGAAAAGGTTGTAACGACTTATATATTGCCACAAACAATAGAGCAGTTGAAAGAAGATAAAGAAGTCTTCAATAAAACATTCGCTGAGAAGTTATCACAGAACTAATTACTTTAGTAATAAAACAATTGTTCCGGCAATAATTAATCCTGCACCAATTGCTGTTTTGGTGTCTATAGATTCGCGCAGAAATACAGCAGCCAATATAATAGTGAGAGCTATACTTAATTTGTCTATAGGAGCTACTTTAGATACGTCTCCCATTTGTAAAGCTTTAAAATAGAATATCCAGGATAATCCGGTTGCTATTCCGGATATTGCTAAAAATATAATATTGGTTTTCGAGAGACTGACTATTCCTTTTGTCTCCCCACGGAAAATAACAATTCCCCATATCATAACCAGTACAACCACTGTACGAATTGCAGTAGCAAGGTTAGAATTTATATTAGAAACACCTATTTTGGCAAATATTGCTGTAAGAGAAGCAAATAAAGCAGAGAGAAGTGCATAGATCCACCACATCACAAATTAATATTTAGTTTAAGAAGCATTGACTCCGAATAAATAGCCGACTAGTGCAGTTAGTGCCATAGCAGCAGTACCCCAGAAACAAATTCTTATCACCGCAGTACTTATTTTAGAACCTCCGGCTTTAGCAGCGACGGCACCAAGAATCATAAGAAATATAATGGAAAAGCCATATTCATAATAAAGCATTTGAGGGATAGGTGCAAATATAGCCACCAGAAACGGTAATATTGCCCCTACGGTAAACGACGCAAATGAGGAAGCTGCAGCCTGCAAAGGTCTTGCTGTTGTAATCTCGTTAATACCTAATTCGTCACGGGCATGAGCTTCTAAAGCATCGTGCTGAGTTAATTCTTCAGCGACCTTTAGAGCCAGTTCAGGGTTTAGACCACGGCTTTCATATATTTTAGCCAGTTCTTTTAGCTCTATTTCAGGAATACGTTCCAATTCTTTAGCTTCCCTTTCCAAATCAGCTTTTTCTGTATCGGCCTGAGAGCTTACCGATACATATTCTCCCGCAGCCATTGACATTGCACCAGCAACAAGACCTGCCAGTGCAGCCAGTATAATTGCTTCTCTGGAAGGCGTAGCAGCAGCCACACCAATTGTGATGCTGGTTGTGGACAGAATACCGTCATTAGCCCCAAGAACAGCCGCTCTTAGCCATCCTACACGATTTACATAATGTTTTTCTAAATGATGATGTGTCATTTTTTGTAAATAGTATTTGAGAAATAAGAATTTTGATATTTACGTAAATTTAGGTAATAATCTGCCTAATAAGGAGTGTGAATGACTGATTTTCTTTAGGAAATAAAATTTTTAACTCGCCTAAATAAAGATAATTTTCTTTTGATAAAAATAACGGGAAAACCCACGTGGGAAATCCTGTTCGGTTCCAATCTTTATAAAGCCTAATCTTTCATAAAATTCCGGAGCCTGATATGAAAATGTATTTAAGCTCAGGTAATTGCATTTTCTTCTTTTGGCCTCTGTTTCTGCTGCAGATATCAGTTTAGATCCTATACCTTTGTGTCTGTAGTCCGGGTGAACAGCCAGGCGTTTTATTTCTAATGTGCCCCACAAAGAACGGCCAATGATTCCGCCAACAACCTTTCCGTTATCATAGATTACAATTTCGACATCTTCATTAATTTCATCTTCAAAAGAAACAGCACGCTCCTGATTGTACTGATTTAGAAAGCCGGTTATGATTTCATCATGATTCTCTGTAATTACTGAACTGGTTTCGATCTTCATAAAAAGTATTTTAGTTAAAGGTTAGATTTTATGCTGAATAAAGATATGCTTTTTGCATCCGGAACATAATAAAAAACATATATTTAATCAATAAAAGCAAGTGTATGAAAACTATGGCAAGGTTATATGTTATATTACTTTTGATATCAAGTGTATTGACATCTGCTTAATATAAAAATACAGATATTGAGGGCGTTTATAATAAGGGCGGTGTTTCTTTTATTCTCAAAAAAGACAGTACATTCCTTGTTGTTGCTATGGGTACACTGATAAAGGGAAAATGGAGCACTGATAAAAATATAATCACACTAACACCTAAAAATCCTGATGCATCGTTTTATCTTTATGCCAGAAAAAATCCGGATATTAAAGGTGAAATGCGGTTAATGGTTTCCGGAAATGATCCTTCTAATGACATTTATATTGGTGCCTTTCCAAATAAAATGAAGCGTCTTTTTAATAAAGAAGCAAACTGTTTTGACTATCCTTATGTACATCGCTCCAAAGAGCTTCCCGAAATTTTGACTTTTATAGATCAGACGAAATCAGAAAATCCTTCTCAGATGGACGTGCCAAACATAATGCAGCACTTCCAGACAGCAGGATATAACGATTTTATTGTGCAATATATGAGTCCGAGTCTTTTTTATAATCCATTCAGGTTTGAGATAAAAAAAGAAGGGTTAAAATCTTTATCCGATGCGGATGGTGGAATTGTTAAAAAGCAGAATATAAAAGAATTCTTTAAAAATGAAAAAGAGCTTCAGTTTTTAGAAGAATCATTTGATATGGCTTATAATGTAGATTTTAAACTTGTCAATTATGCTTACAATACTAATGATGATATGTCCGAAAAAATAGATATATCTCAATACAAATATGATCCGGTACGTAATGTCTATGTCAATCCTTATACACCAGCCAAAAGCTTAAATTATAAAAGTGATGACTTTCATTATACCGATGTTTTAATGAAGTTTGACAAAATAAAATCTGAGAATAAAACAGTTCCAGAATTTAAACCTCTTCCCGGATCAGTATTCGTAGCAAAGTGTGAATAAGTTTTGACCAAAACCTGAAGCTTATAGAGGATCAGGTACCCGACAGACGCAGGCTTTTTTCTTTTTTGGTTTCGTAGCTTAGCAGGAATATTGTAGATATAATGAGTAAACTTCCGATCCAGTCGATGTACGTAAAAGGTACATGTAACCACATTACAGCAATAATTGTTGCTGACAAAGGTTCGCCGGATGCCAGAAGACTGCTTTTTTGCCCGCCAATAAGCTGAACAGCTGTCAGATAAAAATAGAAAGGAATTAATGTTCCGAATATTACGATGAAGGCTGTATAAAGATAGGATTGTGTATCCCAATGTCCTTCGGCCTGCCACGGTGCCTTTACAAATGAGAAAGCAATACCACCAATCAGCATTCCCCAACCAATGATTACCGCCGAATTATATTTGTTAAGCAGGGCTATAGGTTGCAGTGTGTAAATAGCAAGAGCAAAAGCCGAAGCTATACCAAAGAATAATGCGGTAGATGAAATATTCAGCCTTCCCATATCGCCATGGGTAACTAATATAAAAGTACCAAGAACTGCAAAAGCAATGGCTACAAAATCAATAAATCTGGGGATTTTCCTATTTTTAATAGCAAGATAAACCGCAATAATTACCGGTCCGGCATATTGTAATACTGTAGCTGTAGCAGCATTGGAATGTTTAATAGCAGCAAAATAAGTATACTGAACCATTAGCATACCTGTAATTCCGAATAATACCAGTTTCAGAGCATCTTTTTTATTCTTCCATACGGCCAATAAGTCGGGGTTTTTACCAAAAGCCCCGATAAGCAATAGAATAATGCCTGATATCAGCATGCGGACTGTAATCATCCATTCCACACTGACCCCTCTTTGCTGAAATAAAAATTGTCCGAAAGTGCCGGATACTCCCCATAATGAAGCGGCAATAAGTGCTAAAAGAAAGCCTTTGGTGTTTGTACTTCTCATGTCGTTGTGAAGGATTAAGAATAAGAATTAGTTTTTGATATTTATTGTGCGAAATTACTTCAAAACTCATGTGTTTTTTCTTTAATTTTAACCACTTATTTGCAATTTTGTTTCATATTAAACCTGCTTATGGAAGATTTGGATAAATTCGATTTACAGATTCTGGATATTTTACAGAAAGATAACCAGACGTCGCAACGGGATATTGGTGATAGAATAGGACTTTCAGCTGCTGCTGTACAACGACGTATTAAGCGGATGCGTGAAAATAAAATTATTACGTCGGATATTTCCGTGATCGATCCAGAAAAAGTAGGAGCACAAATTCTATTATTTGTAGAAGTAGAACTGGACACTGATAAAATTGAATTTATAGACGATATTAAGAGAACCTTTAGCAAGGTACCTCAGATCCAGCAATGCTATTATGTAACCGGTGAAGTAGATTTCGTATTGGTAATGGTTGTCAATACAATGCAGGAATATGAATTGCTGACAAGGCAGTTATTCTTTAGCAATACCAATATCAAACGTTTTAAAACGTTTGTCAATATGCATACCGTAAAAAATGGTTTACAGATACCTATTCCGGGAAAATAGAAATTAGAGGTTAGAAGTACGAAATGTAGAGTAAACAATTCAACGATTAACCAATTTAACAATACATAACAACAGTTAAATTAATAATTGTTCAGGAAAAGATCAACTGTTTTTTTAGTTTCAGCAACATCGTGCACCCGCAGGATTTTTGCTCCCTTGTGTAGCAATTTTAGGTGTAGCTTTTGAGTTTCTTCTACGATTTCCAAAGGTGATTTGCCTAAAGATTTGTAGATAAAGGACTTTCTGGAAATACCAATTAGAAGAGGAAGTCTTCCGAATCCAAAATATTCAGCTTCTTCAGTCATTTTATACTGATCTTCTATTGTCTTTCCGAATCCAAATCCGGGATCCAATATAATATCATGTACCCTTAGTTCTGTAAGCTCCCGAACTTTTTCAGAGAAAAACTGATTAATACTGAGTGTAATATCCTTGTATTGTATTTTATCATGCATTTGTCCGAATTCAGGATTAATGTGCATCAGAATATAAGGTAAACCGGTTTCGGCAACGGTTTTAAACATTTCGGAATCAAATTGCCCGCCTGAAATATCATTGATGATATCCATTCCTTCATCCGCTGCATATTTTACAGTTTCAGCATAGAAAGTATCAACAGATATCAGCGTCTCCGGAAACTCTTTTTTCAGTGATGAGACTACTTTGCCTAAGCGTTCCATTTCTTCCTTAGCATCAATCTGTTTAGAATTAGGATTGGTAGACTGAGGGCCGATATCGATGATAGTAGCACCTTCCGAAATCATTTTTTCTACATGTTCCAGGGCAGCCTTTTCCTGACTAAAACGTCCGCCATCGGAAAACGAATCGGGAGTGAGATTCAGAATTCCCATGATTAATGGTTTTTCAAGGGAAACTAATTTTCCGCGGCAGTTGATACTAAAATTATGATTTACAGAAAGTTGTTTTTTATAAGTGTTCATCAGCTTTTTCGCTTTAGGCTAAATTTGTATCTTTGGCATTAGAACGCTAATTTATGCAAAATACAGCAATACAGTTTGATGAAATAATTTCCGGGTGCAGAGATTTATTTAGCAAAAAAATGCACGATTACGGAGCAGCATGGAGAGTACTCCGTCCAAGCTCTATTACAGATCAGATTTATATAAAAGTAAACCGTATCCGTACCCTGCAAATGACCACTGTAAAAATGGTGGATGAAGATGAAAAAGGAGAATTCATCGCTATTGTTAACTATTCTATTATAGGATTAATTCAGCTGGAAAAAGGACTTGCCGAATCATTGGACGATGATCAGGAACAGATTCTGAAGCTATATGATCATTATGCCAACGAAGCCAAAGAGCTTATGCTGCGTAAAAATCATGATTACGGAGAAGCGTGGCGCGAGATGCGTATTTCTTCAATTACCGATTTAATCTACCAAAAAGTACTGAGAACAAAACAGATTGAAGACAACAAAGGAAAGACCTTAGTTTCTGAAGGCTTAGATGCCAACTATTTTGATATGCTGAACTATGCCGTTTTCTGTCTGATTAAAATGACAGATTAATAGCAAAACGCAAAATTGATTTACCAAACACTATATATTGTATAAGATGAGAAGATTTATCAGAGTTTTTGTAGCAATTGTATTTATTATATCAGGCTTTGTAAAAGCAGTTGACCCCGTAGGATTCTCTTTCAAGCTGGAAGAGTATTTTTCGCCTTCGGTATTTAATATTCCTTTTCTGGAAAAACTGGCATTACCAATTGCTATATTGGTGGTTACGGTAGAATTTTTATTAGGAGTTCTGCTCTTACTGAAAATAAGAATCAAGCGCACATTGCGCTCACTTTTGGCCATCTGTATATTCTTTGCATTCCTTACTTTTTATTCTGCATATTTCAATGTGGTAACAGATTGTGGATGTTTTGGTGATGCATTGAAGATGACTCCGTGGACATCCTTTGCTAAAGATATGGTGTTGTTAGTACTTATTGCTATTCTGCTTGTAATGTATAAGAACGATGAAAGCAACAAAGTACATTTCCTGAAAAGTGGTTTCCCAAGGATGACATTGTTCTTGCTAAGCTGTATTTTCCTTACGGTTATTGTACTGAAAGGGATCTTAGGAGAACCTTACATAGATTTCAGGGATTATAAAATCGATACAGATCTGAAAGCTGAAAAAGCAAAAATAGAAGCCAATCCTTCTGAATATGAAGTTTTCTATACCCTGAAGAATACTAAGACAGGGGAGAAAAAAACGATGTCGCAGAACGATTACCTTTCTACCAACATCTGGAAAGACGAAACCTGGCAGATAGAGTCTGATAAGACTAAGGAGAAATTAAAAAAGCAAGGTTACGATTCTACAATTAAGAATTTTAAAATTACAGATGCGGACGGACAGGACGTTACAGATCAGATTCTTAATGAGCCGAGGATCGTAATGATCTTTACTTACAAGCCCGAAAAACTTTCTAAGGAACTGATTAGCAAAATTGAAAATGGCTTGTTAAGCAAAAAATCCAAAGCATATGCGGTTTCCACACAGGAGAATACTTTTACCAAAGTACCACATGGTACAATGGATGGGACAGCTATAAAAACCATAGCGAGAAGTAATCCATTTGTATTGATTCTTGAAAATGGAAAAATTGTTTTCAAACAAGAAGCGAAAGACTATTTTAATAATTAAGAATACTGAATCAGTATAATTCGGAATCTTAATGGCTTTGATATTTTAATTACAAGATGAAAAAGAGATATTTACAAGTGATTATTGGTTTGACCTTTTTTTGTTTTGGTCAGGCACAACAGTATAAAAAGCCACTGGTTTCGGCTATCAAAGAATCAGATCTTAGAAAAGATATGTTCGAGATTGCTGCGGATCAGTTTCGTGGCAGGGAAGCAGGAACATTGGATGAACTAAAGGTATCTATGTGGCTGGCCGATAAAGCAAGTGAGTCCGGAATGAAACCCGCAGGAGATAACGGAACTTTTTTTCAGTTTTTTGAAATGTACCGCCATCAGGTATCTCCGCAAAGCAGCCTGAAGATTGGAGATCATGATTTAAAATTATGGAAAGACTTTCTGGTAACAGAGCCGGTAAATGCTAATATCAATGCCGATATGCTATATGCAGGAAATGCAGAACCTGAAGATCTACAGAAATTAAATATCAAAGGGAAGGTTCTTGTTGTTAACAGCTCAGCAAAAGGGATAAAACAAGATATGTTTCTTTTCCAGAGACGTTATCCCGGATTTGTAAAGGCAAAATACTATAATACAGCTTTTAAGCTTGGAGCAAAAGCCATTGTATTTATTACAGATGATATTGCTGAAAAAAGCTGGGCCGAAGTTTACCCGCAGATGACAAGGGGACTTTATGGTGTTGAAGGCTTAAGAGAAAAAGTAGAAAATAACATGCCTGTTGTGTGGATTAGAAAGTCTGATGCAGACCGGTTAAAGAATAACACCAAAGTTTCATTGAACCTGATGACTGAGACTTACAGATATCCTTCTGTAAATGTCATTGGTAAAATTGAGGGTACAGATCCAAAATTAAAAAAAGAATATGTCCTGATTAGTGGGCACCAGGATCATGACGGGATAAGACATCCTGTGAAAAATGATACAATCTATAACGGTGCAGACGATAATGCCAGTACTTGTGTAGCAATGTTGGCAATGGCGAGAGCCTATAAATTACAGCCTGGTAAGAGAAGTATTCTTTTTGTTTTTCATGGTGCTGAAGAAAGAGGATTGCTAGGCTCCAGATGGCATGCATCACATCCTGTAGTGGCAAAAGAACAGATTGTAGCAGTCCTAAACGGGGATATGATTGGTAGGAACAATACTGATGAAGCTGCTTTGCTGGGTGGAAATGCACCACATAAAAATTCTGAAGAGCTTGTAAAGATGGCTGAGGACGCTAATAATGAAAGTACAAAATTCAGATACCTGAAAGACTGGGATTCTCCTGAGCATGCAGAATATTTTTACTTCAGAAGCGACCACCTTCCATATGCAAGGATCGGAATTCCTGCAATATTCTATACAAGCGTTTTACACAATCAGTATCATACACCCCAGGACGAATCTGAAAATATCAACTATAAGAAGTTATATAAGATGACGGAATGGATGTACAGAACTTCATGGAAAGTCGCCAATGAGGCTCAACGTCCGGGACTGATTCCGAATTTTTCTTTGGAAAGATAGAATATGGAATTTTAATAACTAAATTTGAACAAGAAACATATATAAATGACACATAAATCGAACAAATCAATCGCAGGATATCACCTGTTAATGATTTTATCTGCAGTAGATTATAAATTTCATCCCGGAGAAGAAAAAGTAATTAAAGAATATATAGAAGACGAGTTTCCTTTTTTTGTAAGCCTTGATGCTGAAACAGAAATAATAGCTAATCTAAGCCCTGGTGAATGGGAAAAACATTTTGAATTCCATGCACAGTGCTTTTATGATGATTCTACAGAAAAAGAAAGAAAAGATTTTCGCCAGTTTGCCAAAAAACTGATTAAAGCAAACGACGAAGTGAGTGAAGAAGAACACCAGTTCTATTCCCTGATGAAATCTATCTGGAAGATGAAATAATACCAGACAACACACAACACCAAAAGCGAATATATGAAAAATAAATACTTAGGATTAATACTTATGAGTACGACTATACTTCAGGCTCAGCAATTCCCTGATATAAAAGCACCAGTTGCCGAAAAGCAGGAACATATACGGGAAATTCACGGCGATAAAGTAAATGACCCTTATTACTGGATGATAGATTACTTCAAAAAAGGAGCTAACTCCGAAAAAGTTGTAGACTATCTGAAAGCTGAAAATACATACTGGACAGGGATGATGAAGGATACGGAGCCTTTCAGGGAGAAACTCTTCCTGGAAATGAAGAACCGCATCAAGGAAAAAGATGAATCTGTTCCTGTTTTCAGAAAAGGTTATTACTATTATACTCGTACAGACGCTGGTAAGCAATATTTTAAATATTGCCGGAAAAAAGGAGACCTTAAAGCTCCCGAAGAAGTACTTTTGGATGTGGATAAACTTGCCGAAGGACATGCTTATTATTCTGCGGTGGGCTTTAGTATAAGTCCGGATAATAATAAAATGATCTACGGAGTAGATGATGTATCCAGAAGACAGTACAAACTTTTCCTGAAAGATTTGTCTACAGGAAAAACCTCTGATCTGGGTATTATAAATACAACAGGGGGAGCAACCTGGGCAAATGATAACAAGACTATTTTCTATACAGCAAAAAATCCGGAAACCCTTTTAACGGAGAAAATCTTCAGACATAGCTTGGGAACTGATCCTTCAAAGGATGTGTTGGTATATGAAGAGAAAGACAAAAGTAACTATATCGGTGTTGGGAAATCCAAGAATGAGAAGTTCATTATGATTTCTTCAGGGGCTACAACTTCCTCCGAAATCAGGTATCTTGATGCAGATAATCCTGCAGGAACATTCAAGGTGTTCCAACCAAGAATAAAAGATGTGATATATGATGTTACGCCTTTAGAAGACAGATTCCTTGTCACAACCAACAAAGATGCCTTAAACTTTAAAGTTGTAGAAACTCCTTTGGACAAAACAGGAGTTGAAAACTGGAAAGACTTTATCCCGCACAGAAAAGATGTGCTAATGGAAGGGATTACAGAGTTCAAAAATTATCTGGTATTCAGTGAAAGACAGAACGGACTTTCGCAACTGGTGATCTATGACAGAAAAACTGGTAAAAAAGAGTTTCTGAAATTTGATGAACCTGCATATACCGTTTATTCATCCGGGAACCCAGAATATAATACCGATAATTTCCGTTTCGGTTATACTTCTATGATTACGCCGAGTTCTCAGTTTGAACAAAACCTGAAAACGGGAAAAAGAACATTGTTGAAGCAGCAGGAAGTCCTGGGTGGTTATGATAAAAATAATTACGAAACCGAAAGACTTTTTGCTACTGCAAAAGACGGTACTAAAATCCCGATTTCCATTGTTTATAAAAAAGGATTTAAGAAAGACGGACAAGCTCCGTTGCTGTTATATGCTTATGGTTCTTACGGAAGCTCTATGGATGCTACGTTCAGTAGTACAAGATTAAGCCTTCTGGACAGAGGGTTCGCTTATGCAATAGCACATATCCGCGGTGGACAGGAAATGGGAAGACAGTGGTATGAAGATGGTAAAATGATGAAAAAGAAAAATACTTTTACCGATTTTATTGATGCCGGAGAATACCTGGTGAACCAAAAATATACTTCTCCTAAACATTTGTACGCTCAGGGCGGAAGTGCCGGCGGTCTGTTAATGGGAGCTATTGTAAACATGAAACCTGAACTGTGGAATGGTGTAATTTCCCAGGTTCCGTTTGTAGATGTTGTCAATACAATGCTGGATGAAAGTATTCCGTTAACTACAAATGAATATGATGAGTGGGGGAATCCTAATAATAAAGAAGCTTATTTCTATATGAAGTCTTATTCTCCGTATGAGAATGTAGAGAAGAAAAATTATCCTAATATTTTAGTCACTACAGGCTTACACGATTCTCAGGTGCAGTATTTTGAACCTGCGAAATGGGTGGCGAGATTGAGAGATATGAAAACAGATAAAAATGTACTAATGCTGAAAACCGATATGGATTATGGTCATGGTGGAGCTTCCGGAAGATTTGACTATCTGAAAGATGTCGCTTTAGTATATGCTTTTATGTTCAAACTAGAAGGAATTAATAAATAACTTAACAAAACTTATATAAACTATGAGAAAGAAAATCGTTGCAGGAAACTGGAAAATGAATAAAAATTATACTGAAGCTCAGGAATTAATGCATGAGTTAGACAGATATAAAAAGCATAATGCTATCAACTGTGAGGTATACATTGCGCCACCAGCGCTTTATATAACCACTGCTAAAAATATTTTCCTAAATGATAATGTAGGTGTTTTTGCTCAGGATATGTCAGAACACACCAGCGGAGCTTATACTGGTGAGATTTCAGCTGATATGCTGGCTTCTGTTAATGCAACAGGTGCTATTATTGGTCACTCTGAGAGAAGACAATACCACGGAGAAACTGACAGCCACTGCAACAGAAAAGTGAAATTAGCTTTAGATAAAGGTCTTGTACCAATCTACTGTAACGGAGAAACTTTGGAGCAGCGTAAATCGGGACAGCACTTCGAGGTTATTAAAAACCAAACTGAGGTTGCACTTTTCACACTTTCAGCAGAAGAGATTAAAAAAGTAGTAATCGCTTACGAACCAGTTTGGGCTATCGGAACTGGAGAAACTGCTTCACCGGAGCAGGCTCAGGAAATTCATGCACATATCCGTTCACTTATTGCAGCTAAATATGGGCAGGAAGTAGCTGATGAAATTTCTATCCTTTATGGTGGAAGTGTAAAACCGGACAATGCAAAAGAAATATTCTCCAAACCAGACGTAGACGGTGGTCTTATTGGTGGAGCAGCATTGAAAATAGAAGATTTTACTGCAATTATTAAGGCTTTTGACTAAACTTAAGCTAACTTTGCCAATTGCAACATTTTATAAATGACACAATACTTAGAATTCGATTTTAAAATAGAACCTGTAGAGCCTTGGAATGAAATTCTGATGGCTGAACTGATAGAGCAGGGATTTGACAGTTTTACTGAGAACCCGGATGGGATCTTAGCTTATATTCAGGCGGAATTACTTAATGAAGAAGAGCTTAAAAATCAGTGGCTGCTGAATCATAATGATGTGAAAATTTCTTATACCTATAAGGAAATGCCTAACATCAACTGGAATGAAGAATGGGAGAAAAACTTCCAACCGATTAATGTAGAAGATAAAGTTTTAATCCGTGCAGAATTCCATGAATCACAAGGATTGGAAGAAGAAATTATCATTCAGCCGAAAATGTCTTTCGGAACTGGGCACCATGCTACTACATATCTTATGATCCAACAGATGATGGATATGGATTTCCAGGGTAAAAAAGTACTGGATATGGGATGTGGAACTTCTGTTTTAGCTATTTATGCTAAAAAGAAAGGTGCTTCAGATGTTTTAGGAATCGATATTGATGAATGGGCAGTGGAGAATTCCAGAGAAAATGCAGAACGTAATAATACACCAATGCGTGTAGAATTGGGAACTGCTGATAATCTGGGACAGGAAAAATTCGAGATTATTTTAGCGAATATTAACCGTAATATTCTTATCTCCGATATTCCGCGATATGTTGAGGTATTGGAACCGGGAGGTTCTTTATTGCTTTCAGGATTATGTTTCTTCGATGTAGATGATATTTTACAGGTCTGCGAAGAACAGAATCTTCAGTTGCAGAAGAAGTTACAAAGAGAAGAATGGGTTTCATTACTTCTGACTAAATAAAATAAAGCCGAATCTAGTAAGATTCGGTTTTTTCTTATCTTTGAGAGCATTAATGATGATTATGAAAAAAACAATTTATTATTTTTTAGCTCTTAATATTTCTACCTTATATTTTGCTCAAGAAACAGCTGCTGTCGAAGTTGCCGTAAAGGCACGGGATGCTGCGGATAAAGCTGCAGCTATTGCTGTACCAGTGGAAGAAGCTTATGAAAATTATATATTTCACAAAGAGGTTGGAAGTACGGCTAAAATTTTTGTAGATAAAACCAATATCAGAGATCTTCCGGGGCTTACAGGGAATGTTGTGGATGCTTTACCACAAGGGACTTCTGTGAAAATTGTTCAGGAGACCAATATTATAAACAAGATACAGGAAAGAAGTGCCCAGTGGTACAAAATCCAGTATAATGGAAAAGAAGGATATGTCTGGGGGGCCAATCTAAGTGTAGCCAATAAACTAGTGGACGGAAAAGAATTCCTTTTCGGAATTAGCGGAACTCAGAAGGTTATAGATATAGAGGGCATTAGTAGCAATGCACTAAAAGGAGAGGTAAGTGTTCTGGAAAAAGGAGAATTTTTAGGTTCCGGAGTTTTCAATGCAGGTACCATGGAAAATGTAGCAGGAGTTGAATTTAAGGTTGACAGAACTAAAAAATTCAAGAATATTGACTATATCATAGATGTATCTGTTTCCGGTGAAGCTTGTGGTATACCTACTTATAAACAAACCTACTTTATGAAAAAGGAGGGATTCTTGGTAGCCTTACCATTGTTACAATCTGTAGGAGATGCTGGCGCTTATTACCATTCAGAAGATTATAACTTTACCGGGAAAACGGCAAATCAGTTTGTCATGACAACAGAAGAGGCAGAAAATGCTAATCCGGATAATGATGAGTATAAAATGGATGGATTTACCAAAACGGCTGTCTATGAATGGGATGGAGACAGAGTTATGGAAATGAGTTCTTCAGTCAAAAAGTTTAAAGGAAAAAAACTACAATAAGTATTTAGTATAACCGGATATCAATCTGGTTAACGATATATAAAGAAAAACCCTCACAGATGTGAGGGTTATATTTTTTAGCTCGGTTTATTTTATTCCCAAAAATAATCTTGGATTAACCGGAGTGTTATTCTTATGTACTTCGTAATGAAGATGAGGTCCTGTGGAACGTCCGGAATTTCCTGACTTTGCAATAACTTCACCTACTTTTATTTGCTGATTAGGACTTACCAATACACTGGATAAATGTCCATATAAGGTAGCCAATCCGTTTCCGTGAGATACAATAATACAGTTCCCATAACCACCTTTCTGCCCTGCAAATATTACAGTTCCCTGTGCAGCACTTCTTACATCAGAACCAAAAGGAACGGCAATATCCAAACCTTTATGAAACTGCATAACTTCCGGATCCTGGGCTGGTTTTACTGTAGCTGCTGCAGTCTCTGCAGAATCTGTTTTAGGAAGGTTTACACCAGCCATCACAATTCTTTTGGGTGGAATAGGATTCTTTCTGACACCAAAGTTGGAAGAGATCTCTCCATTGGTTGGAATCCCAAGAGGAATTTGCTGAAGCTTCGTCTGATAATCTACAAGAGCTTGTGTATATCGGTTAGCCTGCTGGCTTAGGTAAATACCGTTTGAAAGATTTTCAGCATCCAAAGATTCAATTTGTGGAGCTTCAATATTATTAGACGTTAAAAAGTTAGAAAGACTTTTTACAACTCTGTCCAGTTGGGTAAGATTGTTTTTTACTTCCGTATAATCCAGGCTGTCCTTTTTGTCTTTAATCTGTACCAGATTCACCTGATAAACTTTATCATCTTTTTTATTCATAAAGTAAATCATAGTTACTGCCTGTACCAGAACAACAGCTAATAAACCATATATAGTATATCTAAGATTCCTACGGGACGAAAAAAAATGTTTCATATCTCTGAAATGTTAGGGAGGCAAAAATAAATAAAATATTATAAAAATTTGCCGGACAAAAGTTATATTATGTTGTCAATCTGTTAATTAATGTTAAAAAAATCAGCCCTTTTTCCTCAATAAATAAAGGCTAAAGTCTTGAATGGTTTGTCGGTTAAGTTGTATATTTGTGGAACCTAAATTCTAATAATGGCTAAGAAGAAATCCGGGAACGGTATTAGCGTCGGCGTTGTAGGGAGCGGGAGTTTTGCTACTGCAATAGTAAAGATGCTGACAGAAAACTGTAAAACGATTCACTGGTGTGTAAGAAACGAATTTGTAAAAGGAGCGATTGAATTAAAGAAGCATAATCCTTCATATCTTACAGCTGTACTTTTTAACCTGAAACAGTTGCAAATAACAACAGATATCAATGAACTGGTATCTGCATGTGATGTTATTATTCTGGCAACACCTTCCATTTATCTTGGTAAAACTTTAGCACCTCTGAATGTTGATCTTCAGGGAAAACTATTTGTATCCGCGATTAAAGGGATTGTGCCGGAACAGAATGATATTGTAGCACATTTCCTGAGAGAGAAATACAATATTGGTTTCAGAAGTCAGGCTGTAATTTCTGGTCCTTGTCATGCTGAAGAAGTTGCGATGGAAAGACTTTCCTATCTAACGGTATCGGCTGCTGATCAGGATAATGCTTTAAAAGTTGCGAAGCTTTTGGAGTCAGACTTTATCAAGGTAAGCCAGTCTTCGGATATCTTAGGAAATGAATACAGTGCAGTCCTAAAGAATATTTATGCAATTGGTGCAGGTATAGCAGCTGGTCTGGGGTATGGAGATAACTTCAATGCTGTATATGTTTCCAATGCAATCCGTGAAATGGAATTGTATCTGGATGCAATATATCCTGAACCAAGAGACGTAAACCAGTCTGCATTCCTTGGAGACTTACTGGTAACTGCATATTCTTTGTTCAGCCGAAACAGAATGCTGGGGAATTTAATAGGTAAAGGATATACTGTGAAATCGGCAATCCAGTCTATGAGTATGGTGGCGGAAGGTTATTATGCAACAAAAAGTATTTATGAAATCGGAAAGGAAAAGAAATTAAAGCTTCCGATTGTTAATACAGTGTATGAAATCCTTTATGAGGAAAAGAATGCTGAAAAGCAGTTTAAGAAACTAACAGCGAAACTTAACTAATTCTATAATATAAAATTGTTATAATAAAATGAATCCGAAACCTAAATACGATGTCGTTCTTATTGGCGGAGGTATAATGAGTGCTACTTTGGGTACTATGTTACACGAGTTTGACCCAAACCTGAAAATTGCACTTTTCGAAAGATTAAAAGATGTAGCCCGCGAGAGCTCATCTGCGTGGAATAATGCAGGAACAGGTCACTCTGCTTTTTGTGAACTAAACTATACTACTGAGAAGAAAGATGGTTCAGTAGATATTAGCAAGGCTGAAAAAATTGCAGAACAATTTGAAATTTCAAAACAATTCTGGGCTTATCTTATTAGCAAAGGATATATTGATTCTCCCAGAGAATTTATCAACTCCTGTCCGCATATGAGTCTGGTATTTGGAGAAAAAGATATTGAGTTTCTTAAAAAGCGTCATGATACAATGATAAAGTCCCATTTGTTTGAAGGGATGGAGTTTTCTGACAATCATGATAAGCTAAAAGAATGGGTTCCTTTAATTATGCGTTCACGTAATGCTTCTGAAAAACTAGCAGCTACAAGAGCAACAATGGGAACAGACGTAGACTTTGGGGCTTTAACCAAAAAGTTGGTAAAACACCTTGAAGAAAGTTCTAATGTTGAGGTATTCCGTTACCACGAGATCAAGGATATTGAAGATAACAATGGTAAATGGAGAATGAAAATAAAAGACAGGCTAAACAACCACCCTGTAGAAGTTGATGCGGATTTTGTTTTCATCGGAGCAGGAGGATATGCATTGCCTCTTTTAGACAGTTCAGGTATTGAAGAAAGTAAAGGTTATGGAGGTTTCCCTGTTAGTGGACAGTGGCTGGTAACTAAAGACCCTGAGCTTATCGCAATGCATCATGCAAAAGTATATACACAGGCTACTGTAGATGCACCACCAATGAGTGTGCCTCACTTAGACCTTAGAATTATTGATGGAGAGAAAGCATTGCTTTTCGGACCATTTGCAGGATTCTCTACAAAATTCCTTAAAAACGGAAGCTACCTGGATTTACCAGAAAGTGTAAACTTCAAAAATATCCGTTCTTTATTCGGTGCATGGTGGCATAACCTGTCACTGACGAGATACCTGATCAGACAGGTAACAATGAATAAAGACCAGCGAATTGCACACCTTAGAGATTTTATTAAAGATGCTAATGCCGACAAGTGGGAACTGATGGTTGCCGGGCAAAGAGTACAGATTATTAAAAAAGACGAGGCTGAAGGTGGTAAACTGGAATTCGGAACTGAGGTTGTAACGAATAAAAAAGGAAATATAGCATCTCTGTTAGGAGCTTCTCCGGGAGCGAGTACAGCAGCTTTTGCTATGATCAATATCCTTGAAAAATGTTTTGGAGACAAGCTTCAGAAAGAATGGAGAGACAAACTTCTGGAAATGGTACCTACCTACGGAAGAAAACTAAAAGATAATGCTGAGCTTACGGATAGAGTAAGAAACTATACAAAAGAAAAACTTGAACTGGAATACTAATGAAGTATTTATTAGTTTTTCTGCTGAGCATCTTTGCTTTTGGACAAAAAGCTGAGATTAAAGAGATTCAGAAATTTCAGGCTGACCTGAATGCTGAGTACAAAAATCCTGATGAAACCCCATTACGCGGAAATTTACTAAAGGATTTTAAAGCAATACCATTTTTTGATATTGATCTTAAATACAGTGTAAAAGCTAAGCTTTTTCCAACAAAAGATGCAGAGGTTTTTGAACTGCCTACATCTTCCGGGAAAACGAAAAAGTATAAAGAATATGGTACTATTACTTTTTCTTTGGATGGGCAGCAGTATTCACTAAAAGTATACCAGAGTCAGGATCTGATTAAAAGAGCAGGCTTTGAAGATCATCTTTTTCTGCCGTTCAGAGATGCAACCAATGAAAAAGAAACATATGGCGGCGGACGTTATATCGATTTAAAGATTCCTAAGAAAGATAATCTTATTATTGATTTTAATAAAGCTTATAATCCTTATTGTGCATATAATGCCTTCGATTATAACTGTCCCATTGTCCCTATAGAAAATAAACTTCCTGTGGAGATAAGAGCAGGAGTAAAGTATGAAGATATTTATCACTAAAAAAATTCCCGGATATTTCCGGGAATTTTTTTTGATTTAACATAGACTCAAAATCTTATTCTTCTGAATCTTTTGTGGTTATATATTATATTCTTTTCTATAAATCCGTAATAGGTTTGTATTTAGGAACAAGAAGTTTCATAATGCTCCAGGCCAGAATATAAGCAATAGCACAGTAAGTGAACATAATAGTATATCCAGTTTCTATACTGCCTTGTTTTTCGTAAAAATCAAATAGAGGACCTCCGATTTTTGAGATAATTACACCGCCAATTCCGCCTGCCATTCCACCAATACCAGTAACAGAAGCTACTGTTTTTCTTGGAAACATATCGGACACTGTAGTGAAGATATTGGCGCTCCACGCCTGATGTGCAGAAGCACCGAGGCCAATAAGGATTACCGGAACCCAATAGCCAAATGATCCTAAAGGTTGTGCAGCCAAAACAATTAAAGGACACAGAGCTATAAATAGCATTGCACGCATTCTTCCGTCATATGCCTGATAACCCTTCTTGATAAAATACATTGGAAACCATCCCCCGGATATACTACCTACCATTGTCATACTATACAATACAAAAAGAGGGAGAGCAAGTTCTTTTCCACTCAGATGGTATTGTCCTTCCAGATATTTAGGCAGCCAGAATAAGAAAAACCACCATACACCATCGGTAAGAAATTTTCCTGTAGCAAATGCCCAGGTTTGTTTATACTGCAAAAGTCTGAACCAGGGAACTTTTTTAGCAGCCTCAGGATTTTCACTTTGATCCACACTCTGGTCTACATCACTACGGATATAAGCCAGTTCTTCAGGAGATAGCTTCTTCTGCTTTTCCGGTGTTTCATATAACATAAACCAGAAAATAAGCCATAGAAAACCTATGCCTCCGATAATCATAAATGTAGATTCCCATCCATATTTTTCTGAGAGAACAGGTACTGTAAGTGGCGCTAAAATAGCACCGATATTACTTCCGGAATTAAAGATCCCTGTAGCTAAAGCACGTTCCTTTTTAGGGAAATACTCTGCTGTCGTTTTTATTGCCGCAGGAAAATTTCCGGATTCTCCAATCCCGAGTACGCCTCGTGCAATAACAAATCCTAGTATAGATACAGGAACACTTGCCAGACCAATCCAGCCCATCACAGAATTGGCAGCATTGCCAATATCTATGGCATGAGCATGCATCATGGCACCAAGGCTCCATATAATAATAGCAATTGCAAACCCCCATTTTGTCCCTAGTTTATCAATAAACCTTCCCGCAAAGAGCAAGGATATGGCATATACAAACTGGAAGACTGCTGTAATATTTCCGTAGTCGCTATTGGTCCATCCAAACTGATGGGTGAGCTCCGGAGCGAGAAGGCTGAGAACCTGGCGATCTAAATAATTAATTGTTGTAGCAAAGAATAAAAGACCACAAATTGTCCATCTATATTTTCCGATACTTTTTTCCATAATCTAAACGCTTATGGTTATAAAAGTACATCTAAGGGGGCTGGATCCATATCATCATATCGTTTATTTTCGCCACCCATGCCCCAAATAAATCCGTAATTGGAAGTACCGGCACCAAAGTGTACACTCCATGATGGTGAAATAACAGCCTCGTGATTTTTCATAATGATGTGGCGGGTTTCTGTAGTTTCGCCCATCATGTGAAATAATCTCTGATCTGTATTCAGGTCAAAATAAAAATAGATCTCAGTTCTGCGGGTGTGGGTATGTGCCGGAATAGAATTCCATACACTGCCTTCTTCCAGAACAGTAAGTCCCATTACGAGTTGGCAGCTTTGGATACCCGCCTCGTGTATGTATTTGTAAATTGTTCTTCTGTTAGATGTTTTACCATCCCCCAGTATTACAGGAGCAGCCTGTTCTTTCGTATATTTTGTTGTAGGATACTCCTTGTGTGCAGGAGCCGATAATAAATAATAGGTAGCAGGGTCTGCAGGATTGTCACTGGAAAAAGTAACTTTTTGTGCTCCTTTTCCTACGTACAGACAATCTAATTTCTCCAGTGTATACTTTTCGCCATCTACTTCTACTGAACCTTTTCCACCTACGTTAATGATCCCTAATTCTCTTCTCTGAAGAAAGTAATCTGCTTTTAGTTCTTCATGAGTTTTCAGTTCTGTCGTTTGTTGTACAGGCTTGGTTCCACCTATAATAAGTCTGTCGTAGTGTGAATATGTAAGGCTGATGTTGTCCTCTGTCATAAGGTTTTCTACCAGGAATTCCCGGCGTAAAGATGCAGTATCCATCGTTTTGACCTCGCGGGGACTGCTCTCAAATCTAATTTGCATGGTTGTAATGTTTTTATAGTTATTAGTTTTTATCGTAGTTACCAAGAATATTGTACTGATTACATAGTATCTCAATACATATTCCTGACTCTATTGCACAGCTGATTATAGAAAGAACTTAACGTCCCATCCATCCGCCGTCAACAGTAAGAATTGTACCGTCAACATAATCACTGGCTGAAGATGAAAGAAAGACTGCAGGACCTGCAAAATCTTCAGGAGTACCCCATCTGCTTGCAGGTATTCTGTCCAGAATAGCTTTGCTGCGCTCCTCATCGTTACGTAAAGCTTCCGTATTATCTGTGGCAATATAACCTGGTGCAATGCCGTTTACGTTTACACCTTTAGAAGACCATTCGTTGGACAAAGCCTTGACTAAACTGGCTAGAGCTCCTTTACTGGCGGCATAGCCTGGAACATTAATCCCACCCTGAAAACTAAGTAAAGAACAAGTAAATATAATTTTACCTTTTCCTTGATCGATCATTTTTTTACCTATTTCACGAGCCAGGATAAACGGTGTATCCAGATTGATATTGATTACAGAATCCCAGTATTCGTCAGGATGTTCGGCAGCAGGTTTTCTAAGAATGGTTCCGGCATTGTTGATGAGAATATCTATGCGGGGATGGTTGGAGTTGAGCTTCTGAATAAATTCATAGACATTATCCCTGTTTTCAGCATCCATTTTATAAAAATGGAAACTCCTTCCCAGTTTTTTTACCTCTTGCTCTATCTCAGAATCGGCTTCTATACTACGGGATGCAATAATAATATCAGCACCTGCCTGAGCAAGGCCTATAGCCATTCCGCGGCCAATACCTTTATTGCCTCCTGTGACCAGAGCAGTTTTACCGCTAAGGTCAAATAATTTGTTCGTCATGGTTGGTTTTAGTTTTTCCAAATATATAAATTAATTACGAAGTATGAACGACTAAATATAACCCCTATTAATTATTCATTATAATGTGATAAAAAGATAAATGTATATCGTCATAATAGATATTTTTAACAATTTGTTAAAATATAAAATGGATTATTAGTCTAAATTTGAGACTAAAATCTGATGACAATTAATATGGTTAAAATTCTTGAATACCAGACAGAACATTTTGCAGACCTTACCTCTTATACATTACCCGAAGAACAAGCTATGTTTTCCAGAATACCGGCAGAAGTACTAAATAATCCTAGGATAGATGATGAAACAGATCGGTTTTACTATACAATTATGTATAATGATAAAGCTGTAGGATTTTTTCTTCTGGAGTTTGCGCATGACAGATGGTACAAGCCCCAGGATGACACTGCCGCATTGTTAAGGTCACTTACTCTAAATCCGGAATTTCAGGGAAAGGGAATTGCTAAGGAAATGATGATGCAGCTTCCGGATCTGATAAGAAAACAGTTTCCTGATGTCAAAGAAATTGCTTTTGGTGTAAATTTTAAAAATACATCAGCTTATCAAATGTACCTGAAAGCAGGATATCAGGATTCAGGTGAAAGTTTTGACGGACCTAAGGGGCCACAACATATTATGGTGAAGGAATTATAACCTCAAAGTTTTATCCTATTAGATTGCTTATATATCCTGAAATACCGAATAATTTGAAGAAGTTTGAATTCTGGTTTTTGGGAATATCGTAAATTCGTTTAAAATATACCATGACAGAAATTGTTCCTTATAATAATGAGCATTATGAAGCGCTCACATCCTATGTGTTAGATGAAATGCAATCTCAGTTTTCGCGAGTGCCCAGAGAAATTCTGGACAATCCTGAAATAATGGAGAATAAGAGACGCTTTCAGTACACTATCTTACATGAAAATAATGTGGCCGGTTTTTTCTCCCTCGATTTTTCTTCAGATCTTCAGGATTACTCGGATAATGCTAATGCAGTATTGCTCCGTGCTTTGTCTATGAATCCGGAATTTCAGGGAAAAGGAATCGCTAAGTCAGCAATGATTATGCTTCCTGACTTTGTAAAACAACATTTTCCTGAGGTTGAAAAAATTGTATTTGGTGTAAATGCAACAAATGAAAATGCCTACAAACTCTATCTGAAAACAGGTTATCTGGATTCAGGAGAAATTTATGAAGGAAAAAGAGGACCGCAGTATATAATGGTAAAGGAGCTTTAGGCCTTTGCCAGAAATGCATCAAAGGCAGCCAGAATACTTACTGTTCCGTCAGCTTCTATTTTGTCCAATTTTACCAATTCGATTTCGTTAATGCTCAATGCATCAAAAGGTTTCTGAACACGAACATAGTTCTCTGTGTAGCCATACATCAAACCATCTTTGTTTTCATGTTCCCAAAGCACAGGTAATGTTTTACCAAGTTGCGTTTGATAGAAAGCCATTTTCTTTTTTTCAGAAAGTATACGAAGCATTTTGTTTCGTTTCTTTCTTTCACCAACAGGAACAACGCCTTGCATAGCCGTAGCTTCGGTGTTTTCTCTTTCAGAATAAGTGAAGACATGCAGATAAGAAATAGGAAGTTCATTCAGGAACTGATAGGTTTTCATGAATTCCTCCTCAGTCTCTCCAGGAAATCCTACAATAACATCAACTCCAATACATGCATCAGGCATTACCTCACGGATTTTAGAAACTCTGTTTCTGTAAAGCTGTGTAAGATAACGGCGCTTCATTTTTTTCAGAACTTCATCACTACCGGACTGAAGCGGAATATGAAAATGTGGTACAAAACTTTTACTCTCTGATAC
Organism: Elizabethkingia sp. YR214; assembly: GCF_003058195.1. Classification (GTDB taxonomy): domain Bacteria; phylum Bacteroidota; class Bacteroidia; order Flavobacteriales; family Weeksellaceae; genus Elizabethkingia. The sequence continues at coordinate 388,047 of NZ_QBUH01000005.1, read as the reverse complement.
CAGATCAATAGTTTCGTCTTTCAGTAAGTTTGGCTCGATAGAAGAAATTCTGATTCTTTCGATTCCATTTACCTGGTTAAGTTCTTTTACCAGATCAAGGAAAGTGTGTTCGTGTCTTTTGTTCCCGAATTCACCTTTGCCATAATCCCCAATATTAACACCGGTTAGTACAATTTCTTTGATATCCTGACCTGCAATTTCTTGGGCGTTTTTAATAACATTTTCTACAGTATCCGAACGGGAAATACCTCTTGCTAAAGGAATAGTACAATAGGTACATTTGTAATCACATCCGTCCTGAACTTTAAGGAATGCACGGGTTCTGTCACCTATGGAGTAGGAGCCAATAAAGAAGTCCGCTTCCTCAATTTCACAAGAATGTATTTCTGCAAGATCTTCAGACTTCTCTAAATCGTTCAGGTAGCTAAGGATGTTAAACTTTTCTTTTGCTCCCAATACAAGATCTACACCTTCAATTCCTGAGATTTCTTCAGGTTTTAGTTGGGCATAACATCCAATAATAACAACAAGACCATCAGGATTAGCTTTTAAAGCTCTTTTTACAATCAGTTTGCATTCTTTATCTGCATTTTCGGTAACCGAACATGTATTGATCACAAAAACATTTGCCGCATCATCAAACGAGACCTTCTTATAGCCTGCATCTGTTAATTGACGGGCAATAGTAGAAGTTTCTGCGAAGTTGAGCTTGCATCCTAATGTGTGAAATGCAACTGATTTTAGACCTGATTCCATAATTAAAAACGAGAATGCAAATTTACGAAATAATTATAAAATTATACCGGGGCGCTTTTATACTTTAATGGACATACAAATTGCTTTATCACATACAAAAGAGATATGCAGCTAAATAGCTGGGTATTATTTATTATCTATGATTGATATTTATACCTCAAATTCATTGATAAGCCTCATGTTTATTGCTAGTTAAAAGCTCTGTATTCTAATATGTGTCTTGTTATTTTTTCTGTAAACTATTTAGAATATATAATTTTACCTTTTGTGGTTAACTTAAATTCGCTTTAATTAATTTATTACATTTGTTAAAACTATTAACCAAAACATGAACTTTGACTCTAACGTCCCGCATACCCGTGTCAACATACTAACGGGTGAAAAAGTATTAGTGTCGCCGCATCGTAATAAAAGACCCTGGCAGGGGCAAACTGAGGCGATATCTTCTGAACGGAGAAATGAATATGAACCGGAATGCTATCTGTGTCCGGGGAATAAAAGATCTGACGGTACTATTAATCCCGATTATTCAGATCATTTTTCATTTGTCAACGATTTTTCTGCTTTACTAAAGGATACTCCCGATCATCAGTCAGATGAAGAAGGACTTTTTCTGACCGAGAATATTAAAGGAATCTGCAAGGTACTTGCATTTACCCCAAGACATGATCTTACTCTTGCTACGATGGATGAAGCTTCTATTGAATCTGTTGTAGACTTGTGGCAAAAAGAGTTTGAAGAACTTCAGTCAAACGATTGGATTAAATACATCCAGATTTTTGAAAATAAAGGAGCTGTTATGGGATGCAGTAATCCACATCCACATGGACAGATTTGGGCCCAGAATACGATACCTGTTGAGCTGGAAAAAGAGTCTGTACAGCAGAAGAAATATTTTGAAAAACATCAGAATACATTATTAAAAGCCTATCTGGAAGCTGAACTAAAAAAACAGGAACGGATTATTTATGAAAACGACTCTTTTGTTGTTTTGGTTCCGTTTTGGGCAGCATGGCCTTTCGAAACAATGATTATAAGCAAACGTGCTGTGCAGAATATATCAGAGTTTAGTGAATCAGAAAAAAAAGACCTGGCAAAGGCTCTTAAAGTTTTAACGGTAAAGTACGATAATCTGTTCAAAACTTCTTTTCCATATTCAGCGGGAATTCATCAGGCGCCTGTTAATTCCGGAGACTTCCCGGAATGGCACTGGCATATGCATTTTTATCCGCCATTATTAAGATCAGCTACGGTAAAAAAATTTATGGTGGGCTACGAAATGCTGGCCAATCCACAGCGTGATATTACGCCAGAGCAGGCAGCTCAGCAATTAAGAGAACAATCTTTAACACATTATTTATCTGTTTAAACATGACAACAATTTCAAAACAATATATAACGGAGAAATTTGAAGAAGTATTTGGCCAGGAACCAGATGTTGTTTCAAAATCTCCCGGAAGAATTAATATTATAGGAGAACATACGGATTACAATGATGGATTTGTTCTTCCTGCAGCAATTGATAAATACAGTTATATTGCTATAGGGCATCGTAATGATGATGAAATTCATTTGTATTCTCAGTTATTTAATGAAAAACTGAGCTTTAAACTATCAGAGATTAAGGCATTAGAAAATTCCTGGGCCAATTATATTTTGGGTGTGGTGTATCATATTCAGAAAAATGGACATCAGCTAAAAGGTTTTAATATGCTGATTGATGGAGACGTTCCTTTAGGAGCGGGTGTTTCATCATCTGCTTCTTTGGAAAGTGCTGTGGCAGTAGCTCTGGATAAGATATTCGATCTAGGTTTGTCTAAATGGGATATGACTAAAATTGCACAAACTGCAGAACATACCTTTGCCGGCGTAAAATGTGGGATTATGGATCAGTTTGCTTCTGTTTTCAGTAAAGAAAATAAGGTGGCAAAGTTAGACTGCAGAAGTCTGGAATTTGAATACTTTCCTTTAGAGCTTGGTGACTATACTTTGCTTTTGCTTAATACCAATGTGAAGCACTCTTTGGCTTCTTCGGCTTATAATGAGAGAAGAGAAGCTTGTGAAAAAGCTGTGGAGATTATCAGTAAGGATTTTCATGATGTAAAATCATTGCGTGATGTAAATAGCCAGATGCTTCGGGAATATTTATATTCTGATTATCCGGAACTTTATGTTAAGGCAAGTTATGTTCACGACGAGAATCAGAGGGTAGAAGAGGTGTGTAAAGCTTTGGAAAAAGGAGATCTGGCAACAGTGGGTTTGTTCCTGTATGCATCTCATGAAGGTTTGAGCGAACACTATGAAGTGAGTTGTGAAGAATTAGATTTTCTGGTGGACGAAGTAAGACAATATCCGGAAGTATTGGGTGCAAGAATGATGGGCGGCGGATTTGGTGGTTGTACACTGAATCTGATAAAGAAAAGCTTTGTACCGGAACTTATTGCTAAACTAAAACCAGCTTATGAGGCTAAGTTTAATCTGGAATTAACTCCTATAGAAGTTGTACCTTCTGAAGGAGGACATGTTCTTTAAAATTTGCAATATTAATGAATCAAAGACCTGAATCACGGAAATTCCAAAAGGAAAAAGACGGGAAGAGTATAGACCTATTCCAGCTTAAAAATAAAAATAATACAGAAGTTTTTCTAACCAATTACGGCGCCAGAATTGTAAGCTTTTTGTTTAAAGACAAGAATGACAATCTTGTAGATGTCAATCTTGGACATGCAAGTATAGATGAGTACTTGGAGCCTAAAGGCAATTTTTACGGATGTGTGATCGGTAGAGTGTGTAACAGGATTGGTGGAGCTGAGTTTACACTAAATGGTAAAGATTATCAGCTAAATCCCAATATCCCAAATAATCTTCTGCACGGTGGAGAAAATGGTTTTCATACAAAGGTTTTCGATGTGGAAAGTACAGGAGATAACTTTGTGAGAATGTCTTATTATTCGAAAGATGGTGAAGAAGGTTTCCCAGGTAATGTAAAAGTAAAGGTTGCCTATACTCTGAATGAAGAAGATGCTTTGGAAATTTTATTCGAAGCCGAATCTGATGAAGAATCACCTTTTAATATTACCAATCATGCCTTCTTTAATCTCAACGGAGAAGGGAGTGGTGATATGTTAGGACATCAGCTTCAGATTTTTGCAGAAAAATATTTACCGGTAACAGAAAATGTAGTTCCAAATGGGATACTGGAACCTGTGGAAAATACACCATTTGATTTCAGGAATGTAAAAACTATCGGTCAGGACATTAACGCAGAGAACCATCAGGTCATTTTGGGCAGTGGTTTCGATCATACTTATGTACTGAAAGAAACATTTGATTCGGAGTTGCTGCATGCTGCAAAAGCAACCGGAGATCTTACAGGAATTGTTTTGGATGTGTATACGGATCAGCCAGGAGTACATTTATACACCGGGAATTTTATGGATGAAACACATACTTTAAAGTCTGGTAAAACAGATGGAAGAAGGGAAGCCTTTTGCTTGGAAACGCAACATTTTCCGGACGCTGTTCACCATGATCATTTTCCTTCAATTATCCTGAAACCGGGAGAAAAGTTTACTTCCACAACAGTATTCAAATTATCCAATAAATAATACTGCATCTTATCGATTTTACACCTTATAGGTTTCCAAAACCTATAAGGTATGTATATTAAAATAAAGCCTTGCCAAGGTTCTGAACCTTGGCAAGGCTTATTAGCGTTAAATAGCCTAAGGAGTTGAATCTTGACAAAGATTGTCAATTATTTAATATACATCATCTGGCTGTATAAATTCTCAATATGCAGAATTCGGCTAAAAGGACTTTTGATAGAGGAAAGCGATTTGTTATGATTGATGTAGCTATAGCGGGAGGCTAGGTTGTTCATGTTGGAAACCAGAACCAGCCAGCATTCATCTACATCCTTTTTATAGATTCGGAATTTTTTATTTTTTTTATAAATGGCCTGTGCTATTTTTTCAGAATTCAGTTCGTCAAACAATGACAGGTTGTAATCTAAAACAAGAAGAACACCTTTATTATAGGGTGTTCTTCTTATTTTTTGTACGTATTTAGACTTCTTATTGTCGGTAATACAGCTGATAATTTCCTGTTCTACCATTTCTGGTTTTTTATGGAAATCATTATCATGTTCATTTAAGCTTAGATAATAGATTCCGGAAAAATTTTGTTGAGTTTTTTCTAAATATTTTTCAATATTCCGGAAGATTTTAGAGATCTGAGTTTCTTTTTTCTTGAGTTCAAAATGATTAATAATTTCTGAAACTTCTAAGCCTATTTTTTTTTCCTTGTATTTTATAATAAAGTCGGGGCTTTCGCAGATTAAGTTTTCAATTTCAATTTCCGGAAAGTGGTGGAAAAGGGAAGTGATGAGCAGTAATTCCAGCTTTTTCTGGTATTCCTCTCTTTCAGACAGACGAGCCCTCTCAATCTGCTGGTACCAAAGGTTGAGGTTGTTTTGGTTAATGTTCTGGCTGTTTACACACAGTTCCAGACTTTTTTGTAAATCCTGAAACGAAATCATAGCTGGCTGAATTTCAATTCTCTACTGATATAAAGCTAAACATTTTTTTTCATATAAAGGGCTATGTGTCAAAATTTAAGATTAAATTCATATTGTATATTTGTAAACAGAATAATGAAAAAAAAATATGGATTTTAGAAATTTTGCTATTCCTTTTGAAATCAATCCTGAATATAAAAAACGCGTAGCTTACTTTTCCATGGAGTTTGCAGTAGATCAGCCCCTGAAGATTTATAGTGGCGGATTAGGCTTCTTAGCCGGATCGCATATGAGAAGTGCTTATACACTGAAACAAGACTTAGTAGGTATTGGAATTCTATGGAAATACGGATATTATGATCAGGCCAGAAATCAGGATCAGACGCTTAATGTAACCTGGACAGAGAAGAGTTATAATTTTCTTCAGGATACCGGAATAAAATTCCAGATAGATATCCACAGTGCCCCGGTTTGGGTAAAAGTATGGTATCTGGCTCCGGAAACTTTTGAAACAGCTCCTATTTTCCTTTTATCTACAGATATTCCGGAGAACGATTATATATCACAAACCATTACACATAGACTGTATGATGCCAATCAGGCAACTAAAGTGGCTCAGTATATCTTATTAGGAAAAGGTGGTGCGAAGCTTCTGGATGAGATGAATCTTGGGAGGGATATCTATCACCTGAATGAAGCGCATGGATTACCAGCAGCCTTCTATCTGCTGCAGAAGTACAAAGATCTGAATGAAGTAAAGAAGAAGTTGGTATTTACGACACATACACCTGAAGAAGCGGGGAATGAGAAACATGATTTCCATTTGTGTTATAATATGTCTTATTTCTCAGGAATCAACGAAGAGGAAGTACGCAGAGTCTCCAGAACGGATGGTGAAGTATTTAACCACTCTCTGTGTGCCTTGAGAATGGCACATATAGCGAATGGAGTTTCTAAGTTGCATGGTGAAGTTTCCCGTGAGATGTGGGGTAAATATTCAGGAATCTGTGATATTAAATCCATTACCAATGCTCAGGATTATAATTTTTGGGCAGATGAGAAGCTTTATGCCGCAAAGGATGGTGGGAATGCTGCAGAATTTGATGAACGTAAGAAAATAATGAAGTACAGAGGCTTCAAAATTGTATCCGACCAGACCGGAAATATATTCAATCCCAACGTTTTTACAATGGTATGGGCAAGACGTTTTGCAGGATACAAAAGAGCTGACTTGTTACTGGAAGATCAGGAACGTTTCCGCAGACTGATGGAAAATACACAATATCCGATTCAGATTATCTGGGCTGGAAAGCCTTATCCGTTGGATTATCCGGCTGTTTCTACCTTCAATCGACTGGTGGAAGAAAGTAAGAAATATAAAAATATGGCAGTGCTTACTGGTTACGAGATCTATCTGAGTAAGTCATTAAAGAGAATGTCTGATGTATGGCTGAATAATCCACGTGTGCCACGTGAAGCATCTGGTACCAGTGGTATGACGGCTGCAATGAACGGATCAGTAAACTTTTCTACAGATGATGGCTGGGTTCCTGAGTTTGCAAAACCCGGAGAAAACTCGTTTGTAGTTCCTAAAGCCGATTATAACAATATGAGTACTTACGATCAGGATATGTATGATCTGAATAAGCTCTATGATCTGCTGGAAAATGAAATCCTGCCAAAGTATTATGATCGTCCGGATGAATGGCGGAAAATTGTTCAGCAAGGGATGGAAGATGTACGTTATGCCTTTGCAAGTGACCGTATGGCAGACGAATATTACAAGGAAATGTATAACTAAGATACCACTATAAATTGCTAAAACCTGTAGGGGTACGAAAATAATTAATATAAACAAAAAACAGACTGCCAGCAGCAGTCTGTTTCCTCTATATAGATGTTAATTGGTGTATTAACGGGTGAACAAAAGTTCTCTGTATTTAGTTAATGGCCAAAGTTCATCATCAACCATCATTTCTAATGAATCAGAAGCTTCTCTGATAATTTCGAATAAAGGTTTTACTTTGTTGCAGTATGCTTCTGCCTGCTTATGGCTATCTTTTGTGTTCTTAGCTTTCTCTTTTTCTGTTAATAAGTTGTCTACACCAATTTTGATGTTAGAAACATTTGCAGAAATCTGAGTAATAAGACTGATTTGCTCTTTTGCTAAATTCTGGAATTCTTTGTCACCAAATATTTCCTTTAATCCTTTAACGTTCTCAATTAATCTGTTCTGATAATTAAGTGCAGCAGGGATAATGTGGTTTCTTGCAATATCAGCCAATACTCTCGCTTCAATATCGATAACTGTAGAGTATTTTTCGAATTTAATTTCGTTTCTTGCTTCAAATTCTCTGTGAGAGAAGATGCCTAACTCTTCATAAAGATCCGCAAATTTCTTATCCATTTCTTGTTTAAGAGCCTCAGGAGTAGTCTTTAAGTTATTAAGACCTCTCTTTTTTGCTTCTTTAGCCCAGTCATCGGAATAACCGTCACCTTCGAAAAGGATGTTTTTCAATTGCTTGATATATTCTCTAAGAACGTTGAAGATTGCTTCATCCTTCTTCAGTCCTTTTTCAATTAAAGCATCTACTTCTGCTTTGAATACTTTTAGCTGCTTAGCAGCGATAGCATTCATTACAGTCATTGGCTCTGCACAGTTTGCAGAAGATCCTACAGCACGAATTTCAAATTTGTTTCCAGTGAAAGCAAATGGTGAAGTTCTGTTTCTGTCGGTGTTATCCAGAAGGATTTCAGGAATTTTTCCGACAACGTTTAGTTTTAATTCAGTTTTCTCTTCAGGAGATAATTTTCCATCAGTTACTTTTTCCAGTTCTTCAAGAACAGAGAATAGCTGGGTTCCGATAAATGCAGAGATAATAGCTGGAGGAGCTTCATTTGCACCTAGTCTGTGATCGTTGCTTGCAGAAGCAATACTTGCTCTTAATAAGTCTGCATAATCGTGAACAGCTTTCAGACTGTTTACAAAGAATGTAAGGAACTGTAAGTTTTTCTTAGGATTTTTACCCGGACTTAGAAGGTTTTCACCTGTATCCGTAGCAAGACTCCAGTTGTTGTGCTTTCCACTTCCGTTTACACCAGCGAATGGTTTTTCGTGGAACAAAATGTGGAAATGGTGCTTGTGTGCAACTCTTGCCATAACATCCATTAATAAAGAGTTGTGGTCAACAGCTACGTTTACTTCCTCGAACATTGGAGCAAGCTCAAACTGGTTAGGAGCAACCTCATTGTGACGTGTAGTTACAGGAATCCCCAGTTTCATACATTCAATTTCCAACTCTTTCATAAAGTTCATTACCCTTGTAGGGATAGAACCGAAATAATGGTCGTCTAGCTGTTGTCCTTTTGCCGGAGAGTGTCCTAAAAGAGTTTTTCCTGTTAGTACAAGGTCCGGACGGGAAATATATAAAGCTGAGTCTACAAGGAAATATTCCTGTTCCCAGCCTAGGGTAGGCATAACTTTCGTTACGTTTTTATCAAAATAAGCTTTACATACATCAGTTGCAGCTTCATCAACAGCACTTAGAGCTCTTAATAGAGGGGTTTTGTAATCTAACGTTTCTCCTGTATAGGAAATAAAGATAGAAGGAATACAAAGTGTAGTTCCCATAATAAATGCAGGAGATGTTGGATCCCATGCAGTATATCCTCTTGCCTCAAAAGTATTTCTGATTCCTCCGTTAGGGAAAGATGAAGCATCTGGTTCCTGTTGGATAAGCATTCCGCCATTGAAACGTTCGATAGCTCTGTCTCCTTCAATCGGAGTAAAGAATGAATCGTGTTTTTCGGCAGTAGAACCAGTTAATGGCTGAAACCAGTGTGTATAATGTGTAACACCTTTAGACATAGCCCAGTCTTTCATTGCAACAGCAACTTGATCTGCAATATGACGCTGTATCTGTGATCCTTTTTTTATAGCATCCATAATAGAGTTGAATGCTTCTTTGGTAAGATATTCTCTCATGGTGTATTCTGAGAATACATTAGAACAGAATAGTTCTGAAAGTTTTCCGGGAACTTCTACGAAATTGTCTTGTCTGTAATTTCTGAAAGGAAGTTCAGCTAAGGCTTTAAATCTTAATGTTGACATTGTTGTGTTGGTTAAGTGGTGCAAATTTAAATATTTTTTGAAATAAAATAGCAATACCCCTATTTTTTTTAGGGGTGTTGTGTGAAATTTAACATTTGTTCTTATTGGAACCTGTAATCAGCTTCGGGTAGAGTGTTGTTTTTTAAGAAATCTTCATAGTTGGCGGAAAGCTTCTTTCTACCATAATTACTTTTGAAATCCAGATTTCCAAGACGAATTTTATCCTTTCCGTAGCGGCGATTAAGCTTGTCCATAGCTTCCATAATATTTTTGTGCCTGTCGAAGTGGTCTTCTTCAAAAAGGCTTATGAGTCTTTCGTCTTCCGGAACAAAATCATTAATCCATACACCAGCTCTTTTGTAATGATAGCCTTCAATAAATATTTCGTCCAGAAGCTTTGCCGCAATTTTAGCAAGATCTATTGAGGAGCTTACAGGATTTTGGAAATGAAATGAAATAGCATTTTTATATTCCGGAAGATCTTTTCGGAATCGGTTGGTACCTACAAATACAGTAAGTGCTTTGCAGCAACTCTTTTGTTTGCGAAGTTTCTCACCTGCTGAAAAAGCAAATGAACAAATGCGTTCCTGTAATTCTTCTTTGGTAGTCACCATTTCCATAAAACTTCGGGTAACAGCAATAGATTTCTTGCCGGAAGTATTAGAGGTTTCCAATTGCGGGATACCTTTTAGTTCATTTACAAGGCGAATACCATTTATACCCATTTCCTTGCGTATCCATGGTTCCGGTTTGCCCAGAAGATCATAAGCTTTATAAATGCCGGCATCTTTCATACGGGCACCCAATCTGCGGCCAATTCCCCATACATCTTCTATATTCAGCCATTTAAGAGCTTTTTCTATATCTTCTGACTTTTCCAGAATAAAGAGTCCTTCAAATTTAGCCGGATTTTTCTTGGCAATTCTGTTGGCGATTTTAGCTAAAGTCTTGGTTGGAGCGATGCCTACACTTACAGGGATACCTTCAGTGTTCATTACATCCTGTTTTAGTTTTATACAGTGGTCTGCAATATTGATGTATTTAAAACCTGAAAGATTGAGGAAGGCCTCGTCTATGCTGTAAACTTCTACTTCAGGAGCATATTTCTTTATGATATCCATTACATGCTGGCTTCTGAAATTGTATAATTCGAACTTCGCAGAGAGGCTTACTACATTATTTTCCTGAAAGAATTTTTCATATTTAAAAGTTGGAGCACACATGGGTATGCCCAGTGCTTTTGCTTCCTCGCTTCTGGATATAACACAGCCATCGTTGTTGGAAAGTACCACAACAGGTTTGTCGATCAGATCGCTGTCCAGCGCCCGTTCGCAGCTTACAAAGAAATTGTTGCAGTCGACCAGAGCAAACATGAAAATTTTTGTGCAAGTTAACTCGAAAAAACAAAATAAAAATAAAGTTGTGGATAAAAACCGATAGGTATTCTGAATGAAAAATTGTCTTTTGATAAGGAATTTTTGTGTGATATAATTAATGCAATTCCTGAATGATAATCTGTACTGGATACTAAAAAATATTATTTGGGTACAGTATTGATCTTAATGATTAATTTGTAATTTTATAATTATAAATATCTATTCTTAATTACATAAATATATAATATGAAAAAAAGTTTTTTTGCTATTGCTGCTATTCTTTCATTTAGTTTTACGTTGCAAGCACAAATGCAACCTGAGCATATCTTTTCCGGAGATCTACAGTCGGGTACAAGTACTAAGCAGGAGGTTGATCGTTTTGCAGGAAAATATTCCAGCGAGGGAGAGAAAACAGGAGTTCTGGCTTTTGATATTTTACAAAAAGGAACTAATATAGAGGGAGTAGCTAATTACAGTACTTTTGGGAAAAAAGCAAAAAAGCTAACCTGGTCTGTTAATGGATATGTGAAAGGAGGTGTGGCGTATATCAAATTCAAAGACAAGAAAGGTTCTGTTGTAGCAGAAGGAAGGCTAAATGTAGACGGGGAAGATACTATTGTTTTTAAACAAACCACATCATACGGATTAATACCTCGTTATTCAGTATTACTTAGATAATTTAATCTGTTTTTTGTTCCTGGCTGCCCAAGAAATAAAAAAATTGAGTATAAAATTTTATAAACCGCAAAAGGCTCAAAAAAAGTTCTGTATTTTCAGAAAAGACATTTGAACCTTTTGCAGTTAGTAATTTACTTAGTTAACGATTTAGAGATCTTGTTCAGTAGCTCTTTAGCTGTATTCAGATCCTGATTCCAGCCATCATGCCGTTTGTCATTATTGAGTTTACTGATAGCTAAATCCAGTGCATTGAGATTTCCTGTATCTTTCTTTGCTTTTAAAAGCTTTTTTACAATCGATATTTTTTCATAATCCTGTATGCCTTCTAGTAATCGCTCGTAGCGGATAGATCCTCTGGCTTGTGGATACACAATATACGTGTCTCCGGCAGGCCATGTTCTAAATCTTGAGTCTACCAATGGATTTTCTACCCAGGAATTGAAAGCCCAACGCAATGCACCATTATATCCTGCAGCCATTGCATACCAACCCATATAGGTAGATTCTGCGGGGTCCGAGAATGTAAACTGGTTAGGGAAATTATTGCCACAATAAACATAGAAAGTTGTATTCAGTCCTCTGGAATTTCGATCTTTTAAATCCTGAGATGATAATGGATGTTGTACAGCTGTACTTACGTCTTTGCTATCAGGATAACGTTTGAAGGTTTGCTGATTGTCTGCATAAGAAACGCCCAAAGCGGGTGCTACTTTTTTTATAAGTGCAAAGGCTGCTCCCATTTCATTCTTGTCTCTTTCGTCCAAAGCTATATTGGTGATTTCCAGCCAGCCTTTTTTCTTTTGGTGCTTTACGAAATCTTTGAGAAAAGGTTCCCAAATTTTTACAAATTCGTCCGTACCCGGTTTGGCTATAACATCAACAAATTTACCTGTAGCAGCATCTTTATAATGGATTTCGTTATTCCACGGAACAATAGAGTAGCAGTTGATCATTTTTTTGACACCCAGATCCATCATGAAGGAAACCCATTTATCAAATACGGTATAATCATAAGACCAGCTTCCATTTTTTTCCTTTGTCCAGATAATCATATCTTCATAAGGGTCCTGGGTCTGAACATGCCATGGATCTTTATTTAGAGTAGTGGTGATTACTTTCTGACCCAAATTAGCCAACATCTGCATTTGTGGCTTTAGGGCTTTGAAGTGTTCATCGCTCCAGGCTGGTACATTGTTAACACGAGCTACAGCTGAAGGATGTTGCCATTGGTCAAGATGGAATGTCCATTTAGAAGGTTCCGGAAGAACCATGTCGATAACATCCAGGGATATGTCGAGTTTCTGTTGTTTTGTAGTAGGAGAAGTGATCTGTACGTTAGCATTATAAGTACCTTTTTCTACATTTTTTGGGATTGTTATTGTAATCCATACAGGTCTCGCTTCTTTTTTTCCTATACTAAATGATGTAAGGTCATCCAGCATATCCGGAGATAAAGATGCGCTGAAATCCTGGGGCTTTCTCCATCCACATCCGGGACCAAATTCATCTGTTATAACATAACGTTCGAATCTGGCATAGCCTGAAGGCGCTGTTTTCTTTCCGTTTTTAGAGGTGAAATCGGATACCTGTACTTTGATATCTGAAATAGGATCAGTTGTCCATAGTAATACCTGAGCAGATAAACGTTCTCCTCTCCATCCTTTTAAGGATATAGTATTGTTCTTTATCATGACAGGAGCCTGATCTTTACTGTAACGTTTATCAATACTCACAAAAGAACTGTGCAAACCAGAGGAAATACCTTTCCAGGTTTCTTCAGCATTCTTTGTTTTCATAGAGGCTTCTGTAAAGGTCTGGCCTTTGTTCCATTCTGTCTGTTGGGCAGGTGTCATATTGGAAAACCCTGCAAGAGCACTCAGACAAAAAAGTGCATACAATCTTATCTCATTCATAATTAATTAAATGATCATGGTTTAGTCGGATAAAATTATAGAAAACCGTCTTATATAACAAATTGTTTTATAGTTAATGTGAAACATGAGTTTTTTTACCGAATTGTAATTATAAACAATAAACTAGGATAGTAAATTGGTTTTTCTTCCTTATTTTAGTAGACTTAAAAACTAATTAATCCGAAAATATGAAAACTCAGACAGGACGAGTCTATATTCCCTGGATAGACTTGCTGCGCATTGTTGTGTGCTTTATGGTAATTATTTCACACAGTTGCGATGCTTTTGTCGGATCTTTTGATAACAGTTTCAGCTTTCATACCGGAGTTTTCTGGGGAAGCCTTGTAAGGCCATGTGTTCCGCTTTTTGCAATGATGTCCGGAATTCTCTTATTTCCCGTAACGACAGATTTGTCTACATTTTACAAAAAAAGAATCGGACGTATTGTAATTCCTTTAATCTTCTGGTCCGTTGTTTTGCCTTTGCTGTTCTTCCTGTATCTTAATTATATAAAGGCAAGTAACAGTGTGGTTATTGATCTTTCTAATTTTACATGGCAGGCTACACTAAAAAAGATAGGAACATCAGTTTTTAATTTTAATTATGACACAACACCCTTGTGGTATCTTTATATGCTAATAGGTGTTTATCTTTTTATTCCGATTATAGGAGTATGGCTAAATACTGCTTCAGCTAAAGATATTCGCATTTTTCTAGCCTTCTGGTGTGTTTCACTTATTGCGCCATATATCAAGATGGCTGCTCCTTTGCTGGGGTATACAGGTAATTATGATAATGCAGGTATTTGGGGCGTTTGCAATTGGAATGAATTTGGAACTTTTTACTACTTTTCCGGCTTTTTAGGTTATATTATTCTGGCTTATTATTTGGTAAAATATCCGCTGAACTGGACGTGGAGTAAAACACTTTCGGTTGCTGTACCTTTGTTTATTACAGGATTTGCAATCACTTTTGCAGGTTTTCTGATTACCCAAAAGTATTTTCCGGCTAATTATGCCAATCTGGAAATTGTATGGTACTTCTGCAATATTAATGTCGCAATGATGACGTTTGCGATGTTCATTGTTTTTCAAAAAATCAATATCAAAGAATCCAAAATGTTGAAAAATATATCATCGGCAACATTTGGTATTTTTCTTTGTCATTTTATCCTGGTACAGGCGTTTACAGATGTATTTCTTCATTTGGATTTTCTCCCTGCAACTGTCAAAATTTTGGGTATTGCCATTATAAGCTTTCTAACAAGTTATGGGGTGACAATATTGCTAGGCTCTAATAAAATAACAAGTCGTTTTGTGAAGTAATCGGACTCTTGAGTTAATCGTTACTAAGAATAAAAAAAATTAAACTATCTTTGGTTAAAATCTGTAACATGAAAAAACTAAATTCCATGGTCCTGTTGGCTGCTTTATCTATGGGGACAGCAGCATACGGGCAAAACTCAATTATTCCCAAACCCCAGAAAATAACAGTTCAGCAATCTGCCTATAATTTTAATAATATTTCCATACAGTCTTCCAAAGCTATTCCGGAGGCAGTATACTTACAGAAACAACTGAAAAGTATTACCGGACAAGACTATAAACTATCTCCAAAAGCTAATGTAACTTTTACACTTCTGAAAAAAGATGCAAAACAGAAGGAAGGATACTATACATTAACCATAAATGATAAAGGGATTAATATTGCCGGATACGATAATCAGGGATTATTTTATGGTGTACAAACCCTTTTGCAGCTTGTGGAAGAGCATAAAGATGATCTGAAGATTCCTTACTTAGAGATTGAAGATTATCCAAAATTTGCTTACAGAGGAATGATGCTGGATGTAAGCCGTCATTTCTTCAATGCAGATGAAGTTAAAAATTATCTGGATTATCTTGCGGCTTATAAATACAATAAATTCCACTGGCATCTTACCGATGACCAGGGCTGGAGAATTGAAATAAAAAAATATCCTAAACTTACAGAAGTTGGCGCATGGAGAGATGGTTCACAGGTTGGCCGTTATACTGACATGAAGTTCGATGATAAAAGATACGGGGGTTTCTATACACAAGAGCAGGTTAAAGATGTTGTTGCCTATGCAAAGAAGCTTCATATCGATGTCATTCCGGAAATAGAAATGCCGGGACATGCTCAGGCAGCTTTAGCAGCTTATCCTAATCTGGCATGTACGGAAGGACCGTTTAAAGTTGGAAAGACCTGGGGAGTGATGGAGGATATTTTCTGCCCTAAAGAGGAAACTTTTAAGTTTTTAGAAGGTGTACTGGATGAGGTTATTCCACTATTCCCGTACCAATATATTCATATCGGTGGAGACGAAGCTCCGAAAAAACGTTGGAAGGAAAGTAAGTTTGCTCAGGATCTAATCAAGAAACTGGATTTGAAAGACGAACTTCACCTTCAAAGTTATTTTATAACCCGTATGGAGAAATATATTAACTCTAAGGGAAAACAAATTATTGGCTGGGATGAAATTCTGGAAGGAGGCCTTGCACCAAATGCAACGGTGATGAGCTGGACAGGTATTGAAGGTGGAATACATGCTGCAAAGACTGGTCATAAGGCTATTATGACACCTACGTCTACCAACTATTTTGACTACTATCAGGGAAGTCCGGATACCGAACCAATTGCTATTGGTGGTGACCTAAGGCTACCTAAAGTATATGCTTATAATCCGATCCCGAAAGAACTGACTCCAGAACAGGCGAAATATATCTGGGGAACACAAGGAAATCTATGGACAGAATATATTCTGGATTTTAAACATGTACAACACATGATCTTCCCAAGAATGATGGCTCTTTCTGAAGTGGCTTGGGGAACATCCAATCCGGATGAATACAAAAATTTTGAAGGCAGAGTTATTCAGCATTTCAAAATCCTGGATAGAAAAGGAATTGATTATAGCAAAGCGATTTATGAGGTAGATGGTAAATCTACTTCTAAAGACGGAAAGGTTTTTTATAATCTTACTTCTGCAAATAAACCTGAGAATATCCGTTATACAACAGACGGATCAGAGCCTACTTTACAATCTAATGTATACAGTAATCCAATTCAGGTTGATAGAACAATGACTGTAAAGTCTGCATATTTCGAGAATGGAAAAAAAGCAAGTGCTGTAACAAGTCAGGATTTCTTGATCACTAAATCAACCGGAAAGAAAATCACGTTGGAAAAGCAACCTAGCGAAGCTTATTCGACAGGTGGAGCTGCTTCTCTTGTGGATGGAATCCGCGGAAATATGAAGAATCATGGTAAATCTTGGTTAGGCTTTTCTGGTAAGGATGTTGTGGCAACTATAGATTTTGGTGCTAAAACAGATTTTACAAGTGTTCAGTTTTCTACATTGGAACGTCCGGGAAGCTGGATCTACTGGCCATCGGCGGCTAAGGTTTATGTTTCTGATAATGGAACAGACTTTAGAGAAGTAAAAGGAGTAGATGCTGCTACTATTCAGCAGAGCAACGGAGTTATTACAATGAGTTTCCCACAACAAACAGCACAGTTTATAAAAGTGGAGATTAAAAACATGGGAAAAATTCCTGACGGAAAAGATGGATCAGGGAATAAAGCGTGGTTATTTGTAGATGAAATCGCAGTAAATTAATTATTTATATAACAGTTTATATAGAAAAGGAGTCAGATTATCTGACTCCTTTTTTTGAAAAAATTATAATGATATGAGGTTTTCTGCACCTAAATCCATATACAAATTGATGCGTTCTATTCTGTTTTGCAGTTCCAGATTAATGAGATTCATTTCATTTTTAAGAAGATCCCGTTGTTTTCGGATTAGTACAAAACTATTACTGGTACCCACTTTTATTTGTTTATGAGTTAATGTAATATTATTTTTAAGCTCATCTATAGCATTTTGACTATAGCCAATTTGCTTTTCGACAGAACGTAAATTTGCTAGAGCAGATTCTGTTTCATTCAAAGCATTCAGAACTGTTTTTGAATATTCTTCGACAGTCTGCTTTTGCTGGGAATTTTTTATCTCTACATTCTTTTTTAGTTTTCCATTGTTAAATAACGGAGAAACTAACCCACCGCCCACTTTTAATAGTGGATTGGAGAACAAAGAATTTATAGCATCTACATTACTTCCTGCAGTTCCGAAAGAGGCACTTATATTAAGAGAAGGAAGTCTTGCTGCATTGGCTTGTTGTACTTCATAGAAGGCTTTCTCTATTTTGAAATGCTGGACTTGTATATCAGACCTTTTTTCTAAAAGACTTAATGGGATAGATTCCGGAATTTTATTTTTTACAGGATTAAAAGAATCCTGTGTTGTGAGTTTCCCTTCCGGGTATTTTCCTGTAAGTAATTCAAGAGTTCTTCTGGATTGTATATTGGCATTTTTCACTTTTTCCAGATATCCTTTCAAAGAAATAATCTCAGCCGAGATATTTGATAAATCCAATGCATTAGCTGTACCTACTTTTTTCTGTATGCTGTATAGTTTTTCCAGATTTTGAGATTCCTGAATATAACTTTCAATTTTATCTTCCTGAATATTACCTGCTATATTCAGAAAATAAGCTTTGGCAATCATACCGGCAATGGACTGGCGCAGCAGGATATTTTGATGTACTGCTGAAAAATAATCACTAGTACTGGCCATTTGTGAAGATTTTCTTTTCCCCCAGATATCTAATTCCCAATTGGCTTTTAGAGCCAGGCTTCTAATCTGGCTGCCACTAACAAGGTTGTTAGATGTATTTGCAACGGCATTAACGCTTGGATAGAGGTCGGTTCCTGCAATTTCCATCGCTAATTCGACCTGATTAAGTCTTTCTTTTGCAATGATAATATCTGCATTGTACAGCATTCCTTCATTAATCAGTGCTTCTAATTGAGGAGACTTAAGGTCATTAATCCACTCATAAGAAAATGAATCTGAGGTAACATTTCTATTGAAAATCCAGTTATCTGGAATTTTAATATTGGAAATGATTTCACTTTTTTCTTTTAAATGATCTGTTGTTTCTTTAGTTGCTTCTTTGTATCCTATACAAGACATTAAGCTCACAGAAATTATCCCCGATATAATTAACTTTTTATACATGTTAGTGAAGTTTAGGAATCAGGAAGTTTATTTTACTGTTCACACGCACCATTACTTTTCGGATAAGATGCAAGGGTTTTATATGATCGGAATATATTACTGCTGTTCCTCTTGCTCCAACAGTTAGTTGTTTTTGACTATCTTCTAATACAAATTTTGCAATAAGCTTTCCATCTGTTTCAGGAAGTACTCTGGCAGTGTCTGGCAGCCCTGCAGTAGAACCATTTCCTCCCAGCATTCCTCCTGCGTTATTCATAATACCTTGACTGGTAGCATCAATTACATATTCTAATCTGGCTTTGACAACTTTTCCCGGTTCAGTTTTGAGGGCCAGTTCGACTTCATCTCCTTTTTTTACTGTTTCTAATTCATTCTGAGCAAAAAAACCAATTACAGATTGTTGCTTCTGGATGAGAACAAAAGCAGATTTAAAAGGTGCCATAATAGCGCCTTCGTTTAGCTGGACGTTAGGAATTGTCCCATCTGTAGGTGCTAAAACAATGGTTTGAGAAAGATTCCATTTTGCCTGATCCAGTTTTGCCTGAATTTCAGATACCGAAGAATTTTCTCCGTTATAAGATGCATTATATTTGGTTTCTAATGATTGTTGTTGGGATTGTGCAGCGCTTATACGGGATTGCAAATCACGAGCATTTGTAATAGCCTGCTCCAGATCAAATTTATTAGCTGCTCCGGCAGCAACGAGTTCCTGATATTGGGTTACTCTTTTATTAGCCAGTTCCAGCTGAGATTGTAATCCTGTAATATTTTTAAGAGAAGCTTGGATGTCAGCATTATATGAGCCAACTGTAGCCTTTGTATTGCTCAATTTAGCCTCAAGAGATTTAATTTCTTGTATAAAAGGTTCTCTGTCCAATACGAATAAGGTATCTCCCTTTTTCACTTCCTGATTGGTACTTACATATACCTTTTTTACTTTTCCCAGTATTTGGGTTGTAATATCTACACTTCTGTTTCCTACTTTAACATCAGATGTTATGGGACAGTAATAGTTAAGACTTAGTATCAGAGCAATGCTTCCAAATATAGGAAGGGAATAAACAACTACCTGTGTAGTGAAAGTCCATGGAATAAGTTTTAGTTTTTTTATAAGTAACCAGCATATTCCGGCATATATAGCGACAAGTAATTCCAGCATAATTAATTTTCTTCAGTAATGTTTGTGTTATCTTTTTGATCCTTGTAATTATAGTTAGCCCATATTAATGCAATTGGCCATAGCAATCCTCCGAATATTAGGGATAACAGGCACATACTCTTAATGGCATTTAACTGAGGATGGTTCTTTTTTTCGGCTACCTTTTCCGGATAAATATGAACTTTCCAGAAAAGATAAATTCCTGCAATTGGCAATAGCAGTAAAATGAACCATGACGCAAAATCTGCTATGTTTTCTTCAATGTTGCCTGTTGCTGCCTGCACAAAATTGCATGATAGTAGCAGGCAGAGAAAAATGGATATTCTTTGCATAGTGAAATAATAATATTGATAAGGTTGTAGTAAACAAGAATGGAATTAATCAATTCCTGATTTGTTTCCGCTAATTCTAATAAACCTGATTAATTAAAATGTTGGTAAACAGTTTTCTTCTCATTTTTATTTATGTTTTCAGTAAGCAAAAATAGACTGAACAAAATGAGAAAAAATATTCTTAAGTTATTTTTTTCTTTGATTTCTCTTCTGGTGAATTCTTGCTGTCATACGTGAAAGCGAATTTGGGGTAATGCCCAAAAAGTTCGCAATATGCTTTCTGCTGGCATTTTGAGAAGTGAAGGGACGATCTCTTAAAAAGTCTTCATACCGTGAATGCGGAGATGAAGAACATAATTGCTCTGTGCGTGTTTTTAAGATACTGATGATTTGTTTCAGAGATTTTATATACAGATCATGGATCCCTCTGTATTTGAAAGCAGCTTCTTCAAACTCGTTTTTGTTGAACAGAAAAATCTGAGTATTAACAACAGCTTCAATTGTGTACCTTGTTGTGTTCTCATAAGAATAAGCTTCGGGATTTTCTATTATAGCAGCTTCTTTTTCAGATGGTAAGAAGAGATTGTTTTCAACGCCGTTTTCATCATCAAAGAAAAATCTGAGTAGACCGTTAGAAAGAATAAAAAGGTAATTAAAAGATTGCCCCGGAGCAATTAATTTTTCTTTTTTATGAAGTAGTTTTGGAGTGGCTATGCTTACTAAAATATTAATTTCTTCGTCAGATAATTCCTGAAAGAAGCTAATATTCCTAAAAGTAGTGAGAATGTCCATTATGCGAGTAAAGATAAATAAAAATGCAGCATAAACTTCATTAAATGACTTTGATAATTTTATCAGAGCATTTTTTTTTAGATATTTGTTAAGCGTATTAAGAGATAAGCAATAAACTATGAACAATAACCGAAGAAATTTCATCAAAAAACTGGGAATTGCAACTGCTGCAATCGCTATTAATCCATTAGAAGCTAAAAACTTATTAGATATTTCTGAACCAAAAACGACCAACAAGCCAATTGTGCTTTCTACATGGAATTTTGGTCTTCATGCTAATGTAGAGGCCTGGAAAGTTTTATCTAAAGGAGGTAAAGCATTGGATGCTGTAGAAAAAGGGGTAAGATTGGTAGAAGATGATCCTACGGAAAGAAGTGTAGGGTATGGCGGACGCCCGGACAGAGATGGCAGAGTAACGCTGGATGCCTGTATTATGGATGAAAATTATAATATTGGTTCTGTTGCATGTATGGAACATATTAAAAATCCAATTTCTGTAGCCCGCGCTGTAATGGAAAAAACGCCGCATGTAATGTTGGTGGGAGATGGAGCTTTGGAATTTGCATTGTCTCAGGGATTCAAAAAAGAAAATCTTCTTACAGCCGAATCTGAAAAAGAATGGAAAGAATGGCTGAAAACAAGTCAGTATAAGCCTATTGTAAATATTGAAAATCACGATACTATCGGGATGATTGCTTTGGATGCACAAGGGAATCTTTCCGGAGCTTGTACAACAAGCGGAATGGCGTATAAAATGCATGGCAGAGTAGGAGATTCACCAATTATCGGAGCCGGACTTTTTGTAGATAATGAAATCGGAGCTGCTACAGCAACCGGACATGGAGAGGAAGTAATCCGTACAGTAGGAACTCACCTGGTTGTAGAACTAATGAATCAGGGAAGAACGCCTCAGCAGGCATGTAAAGAAGCTGTTGAGAGAATCGTAAAGATTGTAAACAGAAGAGGCAAAAACCTTAAAGATATCCAGGTCGGTTTTATTGCTCTGAATAAAAAAGGAGAATATGGCGCTTACTGTATCCAGGACGGGTTTAATTTTGCAGTACACGATCAGAAAGGAAATCGTCTGGAGACACCTGGCTTTGCTCTGAAGTAGTAACCATTATAAAAACATAATATGACGAAAAAAATATTTATTATCGGGGCTTTTGCTATCCTTTCCTGTAAAGAAAGGCCTAAAAAGGATACTGCAGAAATTAGTGTACAACAATCGGGAAGTGCAGTGTATGATGATGAGAAAAAAGAAACTGATGAAGCACATAATTGGCTGGAGACACATATTGAAAACTATTTTGCCGGAGATTTGGGTAATTTGGATAAGATGATGAAGGATATGACAACCAAAGACTACTATGACTACAAGAGTGATGCAATGAATGTAGATATGGACGTTGATGGAAGTCTTACCCGAAAAGAATTTGAACAAAAATGGAAAGCCAAATTTGATGCCAGTAAAGCCGGTGTTGGTACAGGCTTTTTAATTACAGGGCAGGATTGGGAGACTGTAAAAGTTGTAAAGTGCCAGCTGATTTCGCAAAAGGGAGAGGAGTTTCTATTTGATGTAATACTTTCCGATGCTTCCCATCAGCTTAGTTATCCTATAAAAGTGAAAGTAATAAAGGAAAATAATGAGTTTCTGATTGCAGATGTATTGCAGGAAGATATCCAACCATAAAAACTATAAAAATATTCATGACAAAAATAGAAGTAGCTTGTTTCAACGAGCAGTCCGCTCTTATTGCAGCGAAGGAAGGTGCAGACAGAATAGAACTATGTGAGAACTATGCAGAGGGAGGTCTTACACCTAATCGTGAAACGCTAGAGCAGCTTAAAGCAGGTTTTTCAACTCCGGTTTTTACAATGATTCGTCCTGTAGGCGGAGGTTTTCTTTATACTGATGAAGAATTTGAAGTGATGAAATCGGAATTACTTAATTTAAAAGAAGCTGGTGCAGATGGTTTTGTATTTGGATTTCTTACCGAAGATAATAAAGTTGACAAAGAAAAAAATTCGGCTTTAGTGCAATTAGCAGATGGTTTGCCTTGTACTTTTCACCGGGCTTTCGACAGAATACAAGACAAAGAAGAAGCTTTGGAAGATGTAATCGATTGTGGTTTTGCTACAATTCTGACTTCCGGAGGCGAACATCCTGCAATGGAAGGATTATCCAAACTTAAGCTTATTCAGGAACAGGCTGACGGCAGAATTACTATTCTTGTAGGAGGCGGAGTACGTTCATCTAATGCAGGTGAGCTTAAGAAGTATTTTGGCTTTATACACTCTGCTTGTATTACAGACGGTACTGAGAATATAGATGCCACAGAACTAAAAGCCATTAAAACAGTAATACAATAACAATGATTAATTGTCTGTTTTTTGGAGATAGTATCACTTATGGCGAATATGATGGTGTCTTAGGTGGTTGGACGGATATATTGAAGCGTTATTTTCACTCCAGGTTTATCAACGAAAATATTGAGGAACTGAATGTTTTCAATTTGGGCATAGGTGGCGAAACAACAGATGGACTTGTAAAAAGATTCAGTACAGAAGCTGCTGCACGTACATCTCCGGATCAGAATCTTATTTTCTTTGCTTACGGAGCTAACGATGTTGCCTTGAAAGAAGGTTACAGAATGGTAAACCCGGAGAAATTTAGAGCGAATCTACAGGAAGTAATAGAGAAAGCAAAAAAGATTACTTCATACTTATACATCATAAGTATTCTGCCGGTTGCTTCTGCTATAGATGGTATTACAGTTCCTTCCGGAAAACAAAGATCTAATCAGGCAATAACAGAATACAATAGGTTGCTTAAAGAGTTTGCTGCTCAGAACGGAATTGTATTTGTAGACTTGTACAATCTTTTTTTTGCAGAGAAAGATATCTTTTTATCAGGTGATGGGGTACATCCAAATGATAAAGGCTATCAGTTTATTTCGGAGCATATAAAACCTCTTATAGAAAAGTTTCTGTAAGAAGTTTATGATATAAAAAGCCTGCTTTCAATACTTTGAAAGCAGGCTTTTTCGTTTTGCCATAGTTCATTTTCTCTATAAAATTCATCAAAGGTTTAAAAAAAAATATTTGAATTGAATATTAAATAATAACTTTGATAATCAGTGGTTTACTGTGAATTAACTCATTTGTAAACATAATAGTAGAGTTAAAAAACAAATACATAATATTAGTATGAAAAAGCCCCTTTTCTTATTGATGCTTTTTATTGGAGTATACATCAATAATATTATTGCGCAATCAAAAACCGATAGTGAAAAACTGGACGAATATTTCACAGCTTTAACAGCAATAAAAAACTTTAATGGAAATGTTATTGTTGCCAGAAAAACTAATATCCTTCTGGATAAATCATATAATATTGCTGAGAATGTAAATGGATTGAAAATAGAAAAGGATAGCAAATTTATTATAGCATCTGTCTCTAAAATATTTGTAAAATATGCTATACTAAAGCTTGCAGAGCTAAATAAACTAAAGTTATCGGATAAGCTGGATAAGTATATTTCTGGATTTGAATATGGAAATAAAATTACCATTGAGCAGCTTATATATCATCAATCTGGCCTGCCAAGAGAGCTGAAAGATTATGAAAAATATGAAAATATCTCAATGGCACAAACTATAGAGTTGGCCCGAAAAGAAAAATTACAATTTGAACCAGGTACACAAACTCTTTATTCGAATATAGGATACTTATTACTTCATTATATAATTGATAAAGTATCTGGCAATTATTGGAATTTTATGAATAAAAATATCTTGCAGGAATATCAGATGAAGAATACCGGTGAATTCAATGCAGTAAATAAAATTGATCATTTTGCATATGGTTATAATTTGGAGAATGGAAAAATAACCCCTGTTTCTAAAGAAAATATTAATCGTTTTGAGACTGGTAATTATTTTTCAACCGTTACCGATTTATATAATTTTAGTAAACAGATACTTTCAGGGAAATTTCTGAAAAAAGAACTGGCTCTGAAAATGTATGAGAAAGAAAATATTCTGACTCAGGCAGGAGGAAGACCGGGATATAGAGCATATTATTACCAAAATCTATCATCAGGTATAACCTTTATTTTTACATCAAATTATACAGATATCCCTTTTCAGCAGGTTACTACAGATATTATAAATCTGATGGAAAATAAGCCTTATAAGATTCCTGAAAAGACAGAGCGTAATGCAATTACACTGCCGGATAATATTTTACAACGTTATACAGGCAAATATGCTTTAGAAGCAGATCCTTCACAAGTTTTTACTTTCTCTTTAGTGAACCATAAGTTAGTGATCACTGACAAGGACAATGAGAAAACAATTTTATATCCTGATACTGAGACTACTTTTTTTGACAATCCTTCTTCTCAGGATAGTTATAATTTCTCCATAAATACTCAGAGTCAGAAATATGACCTTACTATTATTTCCACGGGAGTTAAACTTAAAACTAAAAGATTACAATAAAATAGCGGAATATTTTTTCTAATTATCCTCCATTCTGCTGTAGTCCTTTTATTTTACAGTAAAACTCCTTATTTTCGTGCTTCATCCATCAATTATGAAGCGTATTTACTTGTTAATGACATTGGGATTGATGTCAAAAGGGTTTGGACAAGAGACCACAAGAAGTCTTTCCGGGGAGAACTGGAAGTTCAAAAATGCAAAAGAAGCTAACTGGCTTACTGCCTCGGTGCCCGGAACTGTGCACACCGATCTTATGTCAAATAACAAAATTCCGGATTCATATCTGGATGAAAATGAAAAGGAAGTACAGTGGATAGAAACGGAAAACTGGGATTATCAGACAACTTTCAAAGTTTCCGATGCAGAACTTAAAAATGAGCAGGCAGAGCTTATCT
The DNA here is from genome assembly GCF_003058195.1 of Elizabethkingia sp. YR214. Lineage (GTDB taxonomy): Bacteria > Bacteroidota > Bacteroidia > Flavobacteriales > Weeksellaceae > Elizabethkingia. The sequence continues at coordinate 362,406 of NZ_QBUH01000005.1, read as the reverse complement.
TCGATGGTCTGGATACTTATGCTGAGGTTTTTCTGAACGGGAAACAGATTCAGAAGACCGATAATATGTTCCGCCAGTGGATTGTCCCTGTAAAAGGTATACTGGTAAAGGGAGATAATGTTTTACAAATAAAATTTAAATCCAGCGTAAATGTAGGAAATGAACTGGCTAAGAAAGTAGCATTTAAACTGCCGGAAAGCCCAAGAAGTATGGTTCGTAAGGCGCAGTACCAATTTGGATGGGACTGGGGACCACGCCTGGTAACAGCAGGTATATGGAAGGATGTGAAACTTAACTTCTGGAACAATGCTAAAATTCAGAATATTCAGCTGGAACAAAAATCATTGACTACAACTAAAGGGCAACTATCGTTTAATATAGAAGTTTTTGCAAATAAGCTAGGAGATTATCAATTGGCAATAAACGGTCTGAATCCAAAAGCGTTTAGATTACAAAAGGGACTGAACAAAATTTCTGTACCATATGAAGTTAAAAATCCAAAATTATGGCAACCTAGTGGATGGGGAAAAGCTGAATTATACGACTTTAAAGTTGTATTGACGGAGAAAGGAAAAAAACTGGATGAAGAAAGCTTAAGACATGGTTTCCGTACGGTAAAGCTTGTTCAGGAAAAAGATGCTAAAGGTAAATCATTCTATTTCCTTGTAAATGGAAAACCGCTTTATGCAAAAGGAACCAATTGGATTCCGGCAGATAGCTTTTTGCCAAGGATAACTAAAGAGAAATATTATAAACTGGTAAAAGATGCTAAAGATGCTAATATGAATATGATTCGTATCTGGGGCGGCGGAGTTTATGAAGATGAAGCATTTTATAAGGCATGTGATGAAAACGGAATATTGGTATGGCAGGACTTTATGTTTGCCGGAAGTTTTTATCCATCGGATGATGCCTTTACAGAAAATGTAAAAGAAGAGGTGAAATATCAGGTAAGACGTTTACAAAATCACCCGTCTATTGCTTTGTGGTGTGGAAATAACGAAGTAGATGAAGCTATTGTAAATTGGGGTTATCAGAAGCAGTTTAAATACACCAAAGAAGATTCTTTGCAAGTGTGGAGAGATTACCGCAAAGTCTTTCATGAGGTTATTCCACAGACATTAAACGAAACATTAGCTCCGGGAAATAATATCTACTGGCCAAGTTCACCATCAATAGGTTGGGGGCATAAAGAAAGTCTTACCAAAGGCGATTCCCATTACTGGGGTGTATGGTGGGGAGAGCAGCCTTTCGAAATGTATGAAGAAAAAGTTCCACGTTTTGCTTCCGAGTACGGAGTGCAGGGAATGCCAAGTATGGAAGCTGTAAAATCGATGTTCTCGGGTAAAGCAGATTTAAGTTTGCAGAATCCAGTAATCAAAGCACATGAAAAGCATGCAAGAGGCTGGCAGATTATTGATGGCTACATGGCGAGATATTATACTCCACAAACCGATCTTGTAAAATACAACTATCTTTCTCAGCTATTACAGGCGCGTGCAATGCAGGTTGCTATTGAGGCACACCGCCGTGCAAAGCCTTACAATATGGGATCGTTATACTGGCAGATTAATGATTGCTGGCCAGTGGTATCGTGGTCGTCAATAGATTATCTTGGAAATTGGAAAGCAGCACATTATCAGATCAAAAGAAGTTTTGAGCAACAGGCCATTTTTGCAGAAGAAAAAAAAGGTATTTTAAATTTTTATGCTGTTAATGACGGTCTGAAAAAATTTAATGATGTTAGGGTTGAAATTCAGGTTATTAAATTTGATGGAAACATTTTAAATGAAATTACTACTGTACCAACAGGAAAAGTATTAGACGATATTATCAAATTTGAACCAATTGAAGTAGACAATTTAATTCCTGATTTATCGAAAAATGATGTATTTCTAAAATTATCGTTAATAGATGAAAATGATCATCAGCTGGCTGAAAATAATTTTTACTTCGTTCTGCCTAAAGATTTGAAACTAACGAAACCGAATATTACAGTTAAAAAGATTTCGGCTACCGAAATTGAAGTTTCAACAGATGTTCTGGCGAAAGATATTTACCTGATGGGTGATACTCAGTTTAGTGATAATTTCTTCGATCTGATGCCAAATACAAAGAAAAGAATTACACTAAGTAAGCCTTTAGAAAAAATAGAAATAATGAGCCTTTGGGATACTAAAAAGTAAACTGGATTAAAAGCTTAAAATAAAAGAAATTACAAGAAATAATGCCTCACTGATCTGTAGATTGGTGAGGCTTTTTCTTTGAAAATAGCAATACTATTGGCTTCTGATAAATAAACAGAATATTGGTTTGTGGATTTTGTAAGGATGGTTTTTTCAAAAAAACACACTCAATATTCATGAGTATTATGTTTCAGTGGATTAATAATAAACCAAGCTAGTGACGAATATTAAAATATAAAATCAGGCAGAAAAATGATTGAAATAGGTAATGTGTTTTTTATAAAATATCGATACTGTTTTTGGGAATTATTTAAATGTCTGAAGTACCTTTGCACTTTAAAAATACGTGATGATTAATTTTGTGCTGATTGTGGTTTGTATTTTAGCGGGGATGATTTTTAAAGCTACTAAGTCCATTCATCCTGACGCACACAAAGGTATCAATACCTGGATTCTTTATATTGCCCTTCCGGCAGTTTCTTTTAAATATCTTCCAAAAGTTCAGTGGTCACAGGAAATGCTATTTCCCATAGTTTCTACTTTTCTTATCGCTATAGGCAGTTGGTTTTTTATGCTGTTGTACAGTAAGAAAAAAGGTTACTCCGCAAGATCCAGAAGTACGCTGGAATTGGCAAGTGGTTATAGTAATACTTCCTTTATAGGTTTTCCTCTTATTAGTGCATTATATGGAGAAGGATTGCTTAGTATTGCTATTATCTGCGACCAAACTATGTTTCTGGCGCTTTCTACACTAGGGATTATAGCGGCTTTAAGAGGCGGAAGCTCATCCGGAACTATAAGTGCTAAATTTATACTCAAACGTTTATTTACTTTTCCACCATTTTTAGGTTGCATTAGCGCTCTTATTCTCTCACAGGTTGTGAATCTGGAACCGGTAGAACCTTTCTTTGATAAGCTTGCAGCTACTGTAGGTCCATTGGCCTTATTTTCTGTAGGTCTGCAATTAAAATTTAATGGTTGGAAAAAACTTATTCCACAGATTTCTACCTCTATGTTTTACAAACTTTTGCTGGCGCCAGCTGTTGTATTGGGATTAGCATTACTTTTCGGAATAAAAGGAAATGTAGCGAAAGTTAGTATTCTGGAATCTGCTATGCCTACATTAATCTCTTCCAGTATCATTGCCGAACAATTCAAGCTCAATACAAAACTCACCAATCTGATTATCGGAATTAGCATCGTAGTAGGTTTCTTCTCAATACTCTTGTGGTTTGGGATTGTGGAATACCTTTTCTAAGTACTTCTAAATACGAAGTTAGAAGTGCGAGGTGCAAATATTACCGGATAAGTAAAAAAATAACGAATCTACGTAGTTTATAACCTGCTGTCACTCTGAGCGTAGTCGAAGAGTATAGTATCAGTACAACTAAGGTTTAAGATCCTATATAAAAAAACCTGTCAAGATATAGAACCTTGACAGGGTTTTCCAAAATCATATAGTTTCTGATTTATTCCATTTTGAAAACTACAGCATGTGGCTGTTGTTTGATATCGGAAGTTTGGATACTGATATTATTACCCTTTTGTTCAAATTTTACAGCTTTGTTATTTCCTAAAACAGAAATCTTCCTAAACTTTTTAGGAAAAGAGAATTGTAAATTTTGTGGCAGTTGAAGATTATTTTCCGGAACAAGATAAAAAGCATAAACAGCATTTCCTTTTTGAGTGAAGCGGAAATTATCTTCGGCATAAGGAGCAACTGGCTTTGTTCCATAGACAGCCTCACCATTTGTTTTCATCCAGCTACCAATTTCCTTTAATGTCTTGGTTACTCTTGGATCAAATTCACCATTTCCGTCCGGGCCAATTCCCAAAAGATAATTACCGCCTTTGGAAATAATTTCGGCTAATGTATGGATAACCTTATTCGTCGATTTCATAGGATCATTGGGAACGTATCCCCAGTTATCGCCCAGAGGATCGCAAGCCTCCCACGGATAGTTTAATGGCTTTTCCGGAATCTCTCTTTCGGGAGTTGTATAGTTTTCATAGATGCCATGTACCGAACGGTCTACAATAATAAGATCCTTTTGGTGCCCACGAAGCATACCCGCTATCTTATCCATGTTGATATCCTGACTTCCTTTATAGCTTTTATCTCCTTTATATTTTTCCGGATTAGAAGGCCTTACCCAGCCGCCATCCAGCCAGAACAAGTCGAGTTTGCCATACTGAGAAGCAAGTTCTTCCAACTGATTATAGGTATATTGTTTGAAGGCATTCCAGCGTTCAGGGTTTTTATCTATACTATAATTGTTATTTCTGTTGGATGTAGCATAATATGGCCACCAATAGTTTTCCGAATGCCAGTCGGGCTTAGAGAAATAAGCGCCAACCCATAATCCCTCTTTTCTGAAAGCATTAAATACCTCTTTAGCAATATTGCTTTTAGGGTTTTTAGAAAAAGGAACCTCGGGATTGGTTATTTTAAAGTCAGTTTGTTTGGTATCAAACATATTGAATCCGTCGTGATGCTTGGTGGAAAATACAACATATTGCATACCCGCATCTTTAGCCATTTTTGCCCAGGCTTCCGGATTGAATTTTACCGGATTAAATTGCTTGCTGAGCCCCCAATACCATTTCTTATAATCGTCGTAGTTAGTGTCTTTTGGCCGGGGAATCCAGTCTTCTTCTTCAGAACTAAGATTCCAGGATTCTACAATTCCGGGAATACTGTAAAGTCCCCAATGAATTATAATACCAAATTTTTTGTCCTGCCATTGTTTTAGCTTCTGCTGTACTTCCTGCTCTTTAGGCGGAATATAGTCCTGAGCTGCTGCTCCCAAAGAAGAGCATAGTAAGAGTGATAGAATAATTTTTTTCATGGTTAGTAAAGTCTTTATCTACAAATATATTTTTTTGTTAAAGACAAAGCAATTATTCTTGTCTTATTTTGTGATTATATTAATGTTTAAAAGAGCTTTATTCAGTGTTTTAGCATGTTTGCTAAAAAGCTTATATTTACGAACTTTTAGTTAAAAAAATCAATAAATAATATGAAGAAGAAGATTTTTGGTTTGCTAAGTATTGCGGTTGTTGCCTTTCATGGGGTGTCGGCGCAGGAAATTACTCTGGACAAAATCTATTCCGGATATTACCGTGCAAAGGGTATTACAGGAATAGCATCATTAAATGACGGAGAAAACTATGCAACAATTGAGCCCGCAGGAATAGCTAAATACTCTTATAAAACCTCTCAGAAAGAGAGAAATATTGTAGATGGCAGGTTCGAGGGTTATACTTTCTCTAATGATGAATCTAAAATATTATTGCAAAAAAGCAGTGAACCTATCTACAGACATTCTTTTCTTGGGAAATTCGATGTTAAAGATCTGAAATCAGGTAAGGTGGTAAGCCTAAACGATGATAAATGGATTCAGGAACCGAAGTTTTCTCCGGACGGAAGCAAAGTAGCTTTTATTGCAGAAAACAACCTTTACTATCAGGATCTGAATAGTGGTAAGATCACTCAGATTACCAATGATGGTAAGAAAAATGAAATCATTAATGGTCTTGGAGACTGGGTATATGAAGAGGAATTCGGACACCCGGATTACTACCAGTGGAACAAAGCCGGAGACGCTATTTTATTTGTAAGATTCGATGAGCGTAAAGTTCCGGAAATTAATATACCTATCTATTACCAGAATCTTTATCCAAAGATGATGACTTATAAATATCCGAAAGCAGGAGAGGAAAACTCAGCTGTAACGGCTCATTTATATCAGTTAGCGGGAGGAAAAACTACTCAGCTGAACTTAGGCAGCTTTGAGAACTATTATATCCCACAAATATTCCAGACAAATGCTGGTGATGAAATTGTTGTAGCAACATCCAACAGACATCAGAATAAGGTCGATCTTCTGAGAGTAAATACAAAAACAGCTTCTGTAAATAAGTTGTTTACAGAAACCGATGCTGCCTGGATAGAAACCGATAATCTAACGATGGAGTTTCTGGATGATAATTCTTTCCTTTGGGCTTCTGAGAGAGACGGACACAGACATCTTTACTTGTATGATGCTAACGGAAAATTAAAAAAACAAGTCTCTAAAGGAGATTGGGAGATTATCAATTACTATGGTTACAATCCTAAAACAAAAGAGGCTTACATACAGACAACTGAGAAGGGAAGCATAAACAAAGTAGTTTCCAAATTAAATATCAGTTCCGGGAAAACGCAGCTACTTTCCAATGCGGAAGGAAATAACAGCGCTGCTTTCAGCAAAACCTTTGATTACTTTATCAATACATCTTCTACAGCAAAAGTTCCGACCAGTTATGTGCTAAAGGATGCTAACGGAAAAGATGTAAAAGAATTACAAAACAATAATGACTTACTGGGTAAGCTAAAAACAGATAACTTCCTGAATAAGGAATTCATTTCAATACCAAATACAGCGGGAGATCAAATGAATGCATGGGTTATTAAACCTAAAGATTTCAATCCTGCTAAAAAATACCCTGTATTTATGTTCCAATATTCAGGGCCAGGTTCTCAGCAGGTATCTAACAGCTGGGATGGAGGTAATGGTATCTGGTTCGACATGCTGGCACAAAAAGGCTATATTGTAGTCTGTGTAGATGGACGTGGAACAGGTTTCCGTGGAACGAAATACAAAAAAGTTACTTATAAAAATCTTGGTAAATACGAAATAGAAGACCAGATTACTGCTGCAAAATGGCTAGGTAATCAGTCTTATGTAGATAAATCCAGAATCGGTATCTTCGGATGGAGCTTTGGTGGCTATATGGCTTCTTTGGCAATGACGAAAGGTGCAGATGTTTTCAAAATGGGGATTGCGGTAGCACCGGTAACCAACTGGAGATTCTATGATAGTGTGTATACCGAGAGATTCTTACAGACACCTCAGGAGAACAAAGATGGTTACGACCTGAATTCTCCTACAACATATGCAAAACTATTAAAAGGGAAGTTCTTATTAATTCATGGTACAGCTGATGATAATGTACATTTTCAGAATTCTATGGAATTCTCCGAAGCATTGATTCAGAATAAGAAGCAATTCGACTTCATGGCTTATCCGGATAAGAACCATGGAATTTACGGAGGTAATACACGTCCGCAATTGTATGAAAAGATGACCAATTATATTTTGGAAAATCTTTAAAAGTACAAAATAAACGTGCGGTAGGATACAGAATATATTCTATAACTCTTACCGTATGTTCTGATTTGGAAACAATACATTGTTGGCTGCATATTGTCCAATGTAAATATTTACTGTAAACTAAAAATTAAAAGAATGAAGAGCAAGCATCCTAAAGGCTTACCCTACTTATTTTTTACTGAAATGTGGGAACGTTTTGGTTATTACCTGATCCTTGGAATTTTCGTACTATACATGATTGACCCGGAAGGGGCAAAAGGAGGACTAGGTTTTCCTGATAAAATGGCCGACGATATTTTCGGGACTTATATTGCATTAACATATCTTACACCGTTTTTGGGAGGTTTTCTGGCTGACCGTGTTTTAGGATATATAAAATCTATCTATCTGGGCGGAATTTTAATGGCTGCAGGATATATAGGACTGGGACTCTTTAAAGAGCCAGGATTATTTTACACCTCTCTGGCACTAATTATTATTGGAAATGGTTTCTTTAAACCAACAATTTCTACTGTATTGGGGAACCTTTATAGCGAGGAGCCTTACAAAGCAAATAAAGACTCGGGTTATAATATCTTCTATATGGGGATTAATATCGGAGCATTTATCTGTAATATTATTGCAGCCTTTATGAGAAATAAATTTGGATGGGGCGAAGCTTTTATTACTGCAGGGGTAGGAATGTTACTAGGTTTGATAATTTTCAGTTTAGGTAGAAAGCATATCCGTCAGGCTACTGAAATGAAGCCTGCTGAAAAAGGAGATACCAAAATATCCGATGTACTGATAAAAGTATTTGTACCTGCAATTATTGCTGGTGTTATAGGTTGGGTTATTCCGGGAAATATCTTTGGAAGCGATAATACAGATGCATTTATTTTTGCATGTGTACCTGTAATCTATTTTTATATTTCATTGTACTTCAAAGCGAAGTCGGATGAAAAAAGACCTATTGGAGCACTGTTACTAATCTTTATGGTTTCGATGTTCTTTTGGGCAATCTTCAAGCAGAATGGGACGGCACTTACCCGTTGGGCTAATTACTATACCGACAGAACAGTTCCTGCTGCCGCTGAAAAACCATTAGAAAATATTTATCTGGTCGAAACTAAAAGCTATGAGACCAAAGAAGTTACAGCATACGATGAACAATTCCGGGCAAAGAAGGATGCAGATGGAAAGACTGTAAAAGAGCAAGGTAAAGATGTTTACTTTAAAAATATTTCCCCTGAAGAACGGGCTGAACTTGAAGCTGCACCTGCGGATAAACAGAATGTTTTCCTCTATAATACAGAATTGTTCCAGTCGATTAATCCATTCTGGGTTATTGTACTGACTCCTGTTGTTGTTGGCTTCTGGACATTATTACGCCGAAAGGGCAAAGAGCCATCCACGCCGACTAAAATTGTACTGGGGCTATTTATTACGGCATTATCCTGTCTGGTAATGGTAGGAGCCGCTTATGTAGGAAGTAATGGTGAAATAAAAGTTTCTGCATTATGGCTGGTGGCCAGCTACGGGGTGGTAACCGTAGGGGAGTTATGCCTTTCTCCAATGGGACTGTCAGTAGTATCCAAACTCTCTCCACCAAGGATTACAGCCTTAATGATGGGTGGTTTCTTCCTGGCTAACTCTGTAGGAAACAAGCTTTCCGGTATTTTGGCAAGTACATGGTACAACTACGAAAATAAAGAATACTATTTCTTAGTTAATTTCGGACTGTTAATTTTCGCCTTTTTTATAGGCCTATTAATGCTGAAATTTTTAAATAAAGTAATGAAAGAGAAAGGACTAAACTAAAAATTGTCCGGATAAAAACCATCCGAAATAAAAGATGGTTTTTTTCTTTTTATATAGCTTTTTCCGGAATATAATTAACTATAAAGTTATTACAGCAACGTGTATATTGAATATTATTCCGGCTTACTTACTAAAAAAAACTATATTTGCTCATCTTAACAAAAGTTAACATTAAATAAAATATGGAGACAGTTCAATCTCAGTCGAGACATCCAAAAGGTTTATGGGTATTGTTCGGCACAGAAATGTGGGAGCGTTTTAACTTCTACGGAATGCGTGCTATTCTCACGCTTTTCATGGTTCACGCTCTTATGCTTGGCGAATCAAATGCTTCGATCATTTATGGAGGTTTCTTAGCACTTTGCTATTTAACACCGCTTTTAGGCGGATTTATTTCCGATAAGTATTTAGGTAACAGAAATTGTATTATTTTAGGTGGTTCTCTAATGGCTGTAGGACAGCTATTATTGTTTTATAGTGCTTGTATTTTTGATACAGGTTTGGAATCTTCTAAAAATGTATTCTGGCTAGGGCTACTTGTCATTATCTTCGGAAATGGTTTCTTTAAACCGAATATTTCTTCAATGGTAGGAAGTTTATATCCACCACAAGAAAAAACAAAGCTGGACTCAGCATTTACTATTTTCTACATGGGTATTAATATCGGTGCACTTTTAAGCCAGTATTTTGTACCAATGTTTGCAGATGTAGTTACAGATGGTAAACAAGATGTGCATGCATTCAAATGGGGATATCTAATGGCAGGTATTGCTATGATGCTGGGAACTATACTGTTCTTTATTCTTAAAAATAAATATGTTATAACACCGGAAGGTAAACCTATTGGAGGCCTTCCTTCAAAGAATGCCGCAGATGGTGAAGTTGTAGAACAGGCAAAGTTCACAGGTTCATCTTTAGCAGTTTTCCTTGTGCTTTTAGTAGCATTATTCTTCGGATTCAGATACCTTTTAGTAGATGAAATATTCTTTAGCAGCTTCGAGATTGGGACGTTAGTAAAAGGTATTATTTATCCTATTATTTATGCTTCGGGAATATCATTGGCCGTTCTTATTTTATTGGATAAAACTCTTACAAAAGTTGAAACTCAAAGAATCTTAGTAATATATATTATTTCATTCTTTATTATCTTCTTCTGGGCAGCATTTGAGCAGGCTGGTTCTTCCTTAACCTTTATTGCTTCTAACCAAACAGACAGAACATTCTTATTCGGATGGCAAATGCCAGCTTCTATGGTACAAATCTTTAACGGTATATTTGTCGTAATCTTAGCTGTACCTTTTAGTTTGCTATGGGATAAATTAAGAGCTTCAGGTAAGGAACCTGTTTCCCCATTGAAACAGGCTTTTGGACTTGCATTAATAGCATTATCTTACTTTATTATAGCATACAATGTTAAAGATCTTGGAAGTTCAGGTTTATTAGCGATTAAGTGGTTAATATTACTATATTTTATTCAGACTTGTGGAGAGCTTTGTTTGTCACCAATTGGCCTTTCTTTGGTAGGTAAATTAGCACCTAAAAGATTTGCTTCATTGTTATATGGTGTATTCTTTATTTCCAATGCTGCAGGATATGCTTTGGCAGGTATCTTAGGATCTATTCTTCCGGCAACAGGAGATAAATTTAAAAAAGCACAAGAGCTAGGAGTTAATCTTCAGGATGTTTTAGATAAAAAAGTTACCCTTACAGCAGCGCAAACTGATTTACTGACAAAGAATCAAATTCCTTTGGAGAATCATACATTTGCCGGATTTGAAATCCATAACTTATTCGAATTCTTTATGGTTTTTGTGGTATTATGTGGTATTGCATCTGTAATATTAGCTTTAATATCTCCTCTTTTAAAGAAAATGATGAATGGTATAAAATAAGATTATACTATTTCATGGCAATATAATTATAAAAACCTCTGAGCAATCAGAGGTTTTTTCGTAATTTGGTCAGATTGTTTTTTATCAAAAAAAACAACTTCACGGAGATTAATTAAATATGTAATGATTAATGAGTTTAACATTAGAGCAAATTCAGGATTTTAAAGGCAAATATCCAAGACAGATTTGGAGTCTTTTCTTTTCTGAAATGTGGGAACGTTTTTGTTTCTACGGAATGAGGGGGATGTTGGTGTTTTTTATGATTCACCAGCTAAATTTTGCAGAAGTGCAGGCTAACCTTCAGTATGGAGCTACACAAGCTTTTGTATATGCGTTTACATTTGTAGGCGGACTTTTTGCGGATAAGATATTAGGTTTCCGCAAATCTTTATTCTGGGGAGGTTCTTTAATGATTGTAGGAAGTGTCCTTCTGGCAATAGATCCCCACAAATTTTTCTTTTTCGGTCTGGCCTTTATTATTATTGGTACAGGATTTTTCAAACCGAATATCTCCACAATGGTAGGAGAACTTTATAAAGAGGGAGACCATCGTACAGACGCGGGTTTCTCTTTGTTTTATGCTGGGATTAATCTTGGTGCTTTCCTTGGAGGCTACATATGTGTAGCCATAGGAAAAGGCTATATGCTGTCTTCCATAATCGAAGAACCACACCGTTGGAATGTAGCCTTTGGACTGGCGGCAGTAGGAATGTTGATTAGTCTTATTAACTTTAATTTTACAAAACGCCGTTTAGGTCCTATTGGATTACAACCGGGACACCCTGACGCAATAGTAAAATCAAAACCACTACCTAAGTGGTCTGAATATGCTGTGTACGCTGGTACATTATTATTTATTCCTTTGATCCAGATTATGGTTTCCAAAACTGAGTATACTGACTATTTTATGTATACAATCGGACCATTGACCTTGCTTTATCTTTTCTATGAAATGACAAAAGTAACTGCTAAAGAAAGAATGAAGTTGATCGCAGCTTTAGTATTTATTCTGTTCTCTATTATCTTCTGGGGTATTTATGAGCAGAGTGGTGGCTCACTAAGTATTTTTGCTGCAAAGAATCTGAACGATTCATTATTAGGAGTTACTGTTGACCCTAATGGGGTGAATAATTCGGGCGGAGCTTTCTTCATTATTCTATTAGCGCCTTTATTTGGGCTATTATGGTTATGGTTAGGGAAAAAGAAATTTGAACCTAATACAATTATTAAGTTTGGTTTAGGTTTTATATTTTTAGGATTAGGGTATTATGTATTATTTGCGACAAGATTCTTTTCTGTAAACGGAATCTCTTCACTTAATATATTTACTCTGGCAATGTTGGTAATTACTTTTGGTGAGCTTTGTTTGTCACCGATTGGATTGTCTATTATGACGAAATTATCTCCGGCAAGACTGCAGGGTATTATGATGGGAATGTGGTTTCTGGCTTCTGCCTATGGACAGTATGTAGCTGGACTTATTGGTGCAGGATTGGCGCAGGCTAAAGAGAATGCAGCACCGGCTGAATCACTGTTGACTTATACAGAAGGTTATAAAATGTTGGGTATCTATGCATTAATAGCCGGAGTGGTATTGATTTTGATATCGCCTGTGGTGAAAAAATTAATGCAGGAAGTGCGTTAATATATTCATAACAATGCCTAAATTTGAATAAGATGAAGAGAATAATTTTATTTTTCAGTGTACTTTTTATAAGCTTTGGATATAGTCAGGTTAAATGGATGACTATGGCGGATGCTATGGACGCTATGAAGAAAAAGCCTAAGAAAATTCTGATTGACTTTTATGCTGACTGGTGTGGGCCTTGTAAAATGATGGACAATCAGACTTATACAAATCCAATTATTTCTAAATTTATCAATGATAATTTTTACCCGGTAAAATTCAATGCGGAAGGAAAAGAGAAATTATTTTTTAATGGTAGAGATTTCGATAATCCTAATTTTAAAAAAACACCGGGCAGAGGAGTACAACATGAGTTTGCACGATTCATGAATATATACTCATATCCGTCTACAGTTTTTATGGACGAAGATTATATGCAGATTACAAATCTTATGGGGTTCTTTACTCCGAAAGAAATGGAACCATATCTGAGCCTTATTTCTACGGAAGCTTATAAAACGATAAAGACGAGAGATGAATGGGATAAATTTCAGTCAAAGTTTAAATCAAAAATAAAAGAATAAAATAACTCCTATCAAATTTGTAGTATTTTAGATTTTTTATATCTTTGTACCGAAATTATTTCACAGAATTAATAGCTTATTAAGAAAGACGGAGGGAACTGAACCGATGAAGTCTTAACAACCTGCCGAAAGGTAAGGTGTTACATTCAGCCGAAAGGGAAAATAAGTAAAGATATAATGCAATGCCTCATTAGCTTTACTAATGAGGTTTTTTAATCCAAAAATATTAGAATATGATAAAGAAAAACATTTTGACTGAAAAAAAATCCAGAGTTGTACTTACAGCTTCTGTTCTGTTTTTTGTCGGTTTTGGGCAAGTATACGGACAGGAAACAAAAAAAGACAGCCTTAAAGATAAAAGTATTGACGAGGTTGTTATTGTAGGTTCACGTTCCGGAGGGCGGTCTAAAGCAGATAGCCCGGTTCCGGTGGATGTTTTCAATCTTAAAGAAACATCTTTAGTATTACCACAAACCAATATTAACCAGATTCTTAATGCTGTAGCGCCATCTTTTACGTCTACAGTACAAACCAATGCAGATGGTACCGACCACCTGGATCCTGCACAGTTAAGAGGTTTGGGGCCAGACCAGGTTTTGGTTTTGGTTAATGGTAAAAGACGACATACTTCAGCTTTAATCAATGTAAATGGTTCTCCCGGAAGAGGTACTGTAGGAACCGACCTTAATGCAATCCCTTCTTTTGCTTTAAGCAGAATCGAAGTGTTGCGTGATGGTGCTTCTGCGCAATATGGATCAGATGCTATCGCAGGGGTTATGAACTTACAGTTAAAAAGAGATACAGGGAAACTTACAGGGCAGGTTAGCTATGGAGGTTATTTAACAGATGCAGCAAAGAATCATACAGGGAACTGGGATGGAGATCAGATTCAGGTAGACCTTAATTATGGTGCTAAAGTTGGCCGAAAAGGAGGGTTTGTTAATGTAACTTTTTCTTCCCAGTACAGGAACCCTACTTTCCGTGCAGGTGTTGAAAGCGGAAATATATACAATGCTTATAATGCTATCGAAAAGAGAGCAGCCGAAGGAGGTGTAAACCTTTCATCATATTTTACACGTATGGATCAGCTTAACAACCAGCAACAGCAACAATTGATTGGAGTTATAAAACAATATGCACAAAAAGTAAATTATTTTGATAATGCTTATCAGCAACAAATTCAGAATGCCGGTAGTATTTCAGCACTTCAGGGACTTTTAGGAAATAATTATACAGATCAGGAACTAGCCTACAGAGGACAGGACAAACGTGACTTTAATATGTGGGTTGGGCAGTCCAAACTGAATAACAATCAGATTTTTGTAAATGCCGAAATCCCGTTAAATGATACCTGGAAAGTATATACATTCGGTGGTTATGGATACAGATACGGGACTTCAGGAGGTTTCTTCAGAAAGCCAAATCAGTCCAGGACATTTACAGGGCTTTATTTAGATGGTTATTTACCTAAGATTAATACAGATATACAAGATGTATCACTTTCTGCAGGTGTGAAAGGAACATGGGATGGCTGGAATGTGGATTTTAGCAATACTTTTGGGCAAAACTCTTTTGATTATACTATCAGTAATACAGGGAATACCAGTTTAAGATTTAATTCTCCAAGTAAATTTAAAGCAGGGGGACTTAGATTTTTACAAAATACCATTAATCTGGACTTTAGTAAAAAGTTTGATGTTTTTGAGGGATTAAACTTTGCTTTTGGTGGTGAGCAAAGACACGAAAATTTTAAAATAAATGAAGGGGAGCCAGCTTCTTATCTTACATATGATATTAATGGAAATCCGGTTACAGACTATGTAAATCAACTAAGGCCAACAGATTTTTTTGGTAATGCATTGCCTGGAGGATCACAAGTATTTAGCGGATACAGAAGTGTGAATGCAGTAAGTAAAAATCGTAATTCTTATGCTGCTTATGCAGATGCAGAAGTTAACTTTACCAATTGGTTATTGGTAGACGGAGCTGTGCGTTATGAAAATTATTCAGACTTCGGCAATACAGTTAACTTCAAGTTGGCTTCCCGTATAAAGCTTACTAAAGATCTTAACTTTAGATTTGCCGGATCTACAGGATTCAGAGCGCCATCTATCCACCAGATTTATTATAATACAACATCAAGTTTATATGTTACAATACCTGGAAATCCAATAGGGGAAATTCAAGAAGTAGGAACATTTAGTAATGATTCTCAAATTGCAAGAGGTTTTGGTATACCGAAGCTAAAGCAGGAAACTTCTCAGTCTGTAAGTGCAGGATTTACTTATAAAATCCCGGCATTAAACCTGAATATTACGGCTGATGGTTACTGGATTAAAGTAAAGAATAGAATTGTACTTACTGACTTATTTTCTAAGTTTAAAGGAACAAATCTTACTCCTGAGCAACAAGAAGTAAATAATACTATGAATGCTTTAGGTGTTGACGGAGCTCAGTTTTTTGCTAATGCTATAGATACTGAAACCCGTGGAGTAGATGTTGTAATCAGTCATAACTATAAAACAGCAGGCTTTTCTTTGAAAAATGATTTTGCTATTAACCTGAACAAAACAAAAAGAGTAGGAGATATTCATTCATCAGATCTATTGCATAACGCTGGTTTAGACAATGTGTATTTTTCTGAAAAATCCAGAGTTTATTTAGAAGAAGCGGTGCCAAGGGTGAAGGCCAGCCTTGCGCATACTTTGCAATTTGGTAAGTTAGATGTGTATGTAAGAAATACTTATTACGGTAAGGTTACAGGGGCAGATGTAATTGTACAACCGGATACTCACCAGATTATGTCTGATAGAGTTATAACTGACCTTTCTGTAGCTTATGGATTTAGCAAAAACATTAGTTTGACATTGGGAGCTAACAATGTATTTGATGTTTATCCTTCCAGAAACCTTCCGGTATCATCCAACAACGATCAGTTTGTATATACCAGATCCACATCGCAGTTCGGAATGAATGGACGCTATGTGTTTACAAGACTTAATTTTAATTTCTAATTGATACATTAAAAACCCGCATCAGATTCTGATGCGGGTTTTATTTTGAATTTAATCCAGAATTTCTGCTTTCCAGGAAAGCACTTTTACTCCCGGAGAATAATGATAATCTATAATGTTTTCTACATTAAGGCTGATCGTTCCGAAACGATAGTCTAAAGAAATTTCGGATTTGTTCACCGAATACAAAGGCCATTCGGCATGGTGAATATCATACCTTAAGGTTTTGTGATCTTTGGTAAGGTAAAGACAGTATCTTTCTGTTAGCCATAAATCTAATGCAGTTTTACTTCCTATTTTTTCATGAGGTTCAAAATGTGCCACAAGTGAGAACTCTTTTTCTGTATTTCTGTTGTTATACAGATTTGTACTGCGCGTTATTTTTGATTTCTCATAAGGGAGGCCAGAAAGCGTTCTGGCTACAAAAGCTGAAAGTTGTTTTTCAGCTTCAATATTGAGGAAATACACACCCTGCTTATCATCATTGTTTATATAAGTACGGACATTTATTTCATAGAAATCTGAAATAAAACCTATTGATGGAAGATTTCTTGGACGTATTTTTTCCATCTTGAAAGCGACGACAGAGATGTAATATTTTCCTTCGAAGCTGTCAATATTTAAATTATCAGGAACAAGCTTTCTGAGAAGACTGAAATCTACTTCAAAATGCAAGAATAAAGCATCGTTCCACTCTTGATAATACTGCCATTTTCCTTTTGGTAATTCCCAGGGTCTGTGATCGGTATCGGATATTATATTCTGAATGTGATTCATGTTATTCTTTGACAAATTTGTATTTCTGTCCTCTTTGTTTTAGGATCATCGTTTTTTCAGAGGTTTTAAATTCAAGAATTATTCCAGCAGAAAAATATTCAAACTTATTTTCCCCGATTCTATCTAAAGGGAAAGCAGACTGGTCCGTAGCTTCGGCTTTTAAAAAATTATTTTCGTAGTATATCTTTAGTTTAAAAGGTAATTCAGCAGAACTGTAAGAACCTGCGTATAAGTTAGCCTGATTTTTGGTAATCTGTCTTTCGGATAGCTTTCTTTTATTTTTATAAATAATGTTCAGGAGATAAAATACAAAATCATCTTTGCTTAACCTTTCTCCATTTAAGACTAAAGAGATTGCTATTTTATTTTGGGGGTCATATAATACAAGACTATGAGAACCATAGGTATCTCCATGATGACCATATAACTGATTACCTCCAAATGAGACACTGATCAATCCTCTTCCAAAATATTCTTCACCAGAAGGGAGCATTTTATGGAATGATTTTTCTGAAAGAATTTTATTTGTAAATAAATTAGAAATAAAAAGATTCGTATCATGCATTGTTGATGCAATATCACCTACACCTATTACATTTCCAAAATAAAAATCTTCTATTTTTTTCCATCCATTATCATAGTTATATGATAATGAAATATTGTTATAATTTGTATTATTGAATGAAGCAAAGTTTCGGAGTCTTAGAGGATTTATTATTTCTTTTTTTAGAATTGTACTATAGTCTGACTTATAGAGCTTTTCTACAATATTTGTAAGTAAATAGTACCCCGAATTGGAATAAAGTACCTTTTCATTAGGTTGGAATGCAATACCTTGGTGTATAATTTCATCTATAATTTCTTTTTCGGAAACTTTTTTTGTTAGCCATGCGATACTATCATTTTTTACGATAAAGTTTTTTAACCCACTTGTGTGCTCTAATAGATTTTTAATAGTAATGTTTTCTGAATTAGGTATCGCCGGATAGTATAATGAAAGTTTATTTTCTAATTTAATTTTATGATTATCTACCAACTTAAATATTAAAGCAGCGGTTATCATTTTAGAAACAGAACCAATATTATATTTTAAATCAGGGTTTCGAGATAGTGCGTCTACATTTATTGTTCCAAAAGTTCTGCTATAAAGTTCGTTGCCATTTTTAAAAACTGAGATGGATCCTAGACCTTGATTGTTATTTTCAACAACGCTTACTAAACTATCTATTCTCTGTTTGTTTATATTTTGAGAATATACTTTTAATGAAATTAAAAGTATAATAAGTAGTGTTATTCTTTTCATATTGGTGTTTTCGTGTTCTCTACTATAATGGATTGTAGATGATGATATTAACTATTTTATATAAGTAGGTTTTATTTATATATTGTTACTTATAAAATATAAAAATCATTAAGAAAAGTCTGTTAAAGATAGATCAGTACTTTGTGAATGGAAATATTTCGACCAAGCTCTATATAATACCTTTTGAAGCGGCCTCATTGAAGCTTTTATATTGGTCTTAATACAAAAAAAGCGTTTCATATTTATGAAACGCTTTATTTGTTTATTCTTTTATTTCAACACCTATTAGTGCAGCTTGTTTTATAACGAAAGTTCTGGCAGCTTCTTTGTCATTGGGGATATCTCCTTCCAGAATAGCTTCTTTTACTTTTTCTTTCAGAATGCCGATTTCCTTACCAGGCTTCAAAGAAAACATTTCCATAATTTCCTCTCCGGAGATAGGAGGCTGGAAATTACGTACATGATCTTTCTCTTCTACTTCCTTTATCTTTTGCTCCACGTACTCGAAATTCTTCTTGAAGCGTTTTTGCTTACTCGAATTTTTAGTTGTAATATCAGCTTTACACAAAGTGAAAAGATCCTCAAGGTCCTTACCTGCATCAAAAAGAAGTCTTCTTAATGCACTGTCGGATGTATCATCCGTAATTAGGGCAATAGGACGGGAGGATAGCTTTACCATTTTCTGTACATATTTCATTTCGGTACCTAACGGAAGTTTTAACCTTTGAAACAAGGTTTTTACCATTTTAGAACCCAAAAACTCATGACCATGGAAGGACCATCCTTGCTCAGGCGTAAACTTTTTGGTAGGTGCTTTTCCCACATCATGAAGCAATGCAGCCCAGCGTAACCATAGATTGTCTGTATTTATAGAAATATTGTCTACAACTTCCAGCGTATGATAGAAATTGTCTTTGTGTGTTTGACCTTCTATTTCTTCAATACCTTTAAGAGCAGTAATTTCAGGCAGAATAATATCGAAAAGCCCTGTTTTTTCCAGAATACTTAGTCCTGTTGATGGTTTTTCGGAAAGCATTATTTTGTTGAACTCTGTGATAATGCGTTCCATAGATACGATTTCTATGCGTTTAGCCTCTTGCTTAATGGCCTTTAATGACTTTTCTTCGATCTTAAAGTTAAGAGTAGAAGCAAATCTTATAGCACGCATCATACGCAAAGGATCATCAGAATAAGTTTGTACAGGCTCCAAAGGAGTACGCAGGATTTTATCGCTTAAGTCCTGCATCCCATTGAAAGGATCAATCAGTTCTCCGAAATTTTCCTTTCCCAGAGATATTGCCATTGCATTAATGGTAAAGTCACGGCGTTTTTGGTCATCTTCTAAAGTCCCAATTTCTACTTCCGGATTACGGCTGTTTTCAGTATAACTTTCTTTACGTGCTCCGACAAATTCCAGATCGAGATTCTGGTGCTTGATCATAGCAGTACCATAGGTTTTGAAAATAGAAACCTTAGGTTTGGGATTAATATTTTCTGCTACGGTTTCTGCAAGTTTAATTCCACTGCTTTCCGTTACAAAATCGATATCTGTTGGTTCCTTCCGTTGCATAAGCAAATCACGGACATACCCACCTACAATATAAGCAGATTGTGCATTTTTCTCTGCAGCTTCAGAGACCAGTTTGAATATTTTTAAGTGTTTATTTTGGTTAAGATTGATCTTCAAAATATATCTTTTCGTTATTCTCTAATGATTTTTATTTTCCCATCCTGACCGATTTTAATCACGGATGATCCAGGATATTCAGAAACAACATCGTGAAACTCTTCTACAACATAGTCAACCTTTTTCAGGATCTCAGAATCTATGTCTGCAAATTTTAGCGGACTTTTGCTGCCACTAAGGTTAGCCGAAGTAGACACCAATGGCTTGTTGAGTTTAGAGATAAGTTTCTTACAAAAATCATTTTTTACCAGACGAATTCCTATACTGCCATCCTCTGCTAAAAGCTCTTTTGGGAGTCCTTTAGGATTATCATAGATAAAGGTAATAGGCTTTTCGCTAAGGTCCATCATTTCCCATGCCAGTTCAGGTACATCTACCAGTTCCTGAAGACGGCGTTCGTTTTCTACGAGGATGATCATAGATTTATTGGCATTACGGTGCTTTATATCGTAGATTTTTTTTATTGCTTCGATATTAGTAGCATCACAGCCAATTCCCCATATCGTATCGGTTGGGTACACAATGGTGCCTCCGGATTTTAGTATGTTGATTATCTGTTCCATTTATTTTTATAGTAGAGACGGGTTTTAGCCCGCCTCTAATGATATTTAATTATAATTTTTTGCCAACGGGCTTATAGAGCATTTAGGGCCTGCTCCAAGTCTTGTAAAAGATCTTCGATATCTTCGATACCAGCGCTCAGACGTACAAGATCATCAGTAATACCTAATTCTGCACGTTTTTCAGCAGGGATAGAAGCATGTGTCATCATAGCAGGGTGATTTGCTAAAGACTCTACACCACCAAGAGATTCCGCTAATGTAAAAACACGAAGGCTTTCCAAAAATTTCACAGAATCTTCTTTTTTACCAGATTTGAAAGTAAAAGAAACCATTCCACCAAAATCTTTCATCTGCTTTTTAGCTAAATCATGCTGCGGGTGACTTTCTAACCCCGGATAAAATACCTGTTCAATAGCCGGGTGTTTCTCAAGGAATTGTGCTACTCTGATTCCGTTTTCAGAATGTCTCTGCATTCTTAGGGCTAGTGTTTTGATACCTCTTAGTACTAAATAAGAATCATGTGGACCTAAAATACCTCCGGATGCAAATTGGATAAAATGCAACTTTTCTCCAAGCTCTTCCGTTTTGGCAACTAATGCTCCGGCAACAACATCGGAGTGTCCGCCAAGATATTTAGTGGCAGAATGCATGATGATATCTGCACCTAAATCTAATGGTTGCTGAAGGTATGGTGATGCAAAAGTATTATCTACAGCTAAAAGAATGTCTTTCCCCTGGATAAGGTTTGCAACAGCTTTAATGTCTACCAGCTTCATCAACGGATTGGTAGGCGTTTCTAACCAGATTAGTTTTGTTTTGTCATTTATAAGACCAGCTATTTTTGAAACATCATCGAAGTTAACGAAAGTAAATTTTAACTGATATTTTTCGAAAAGACGGGTAAACATTCTGTATGTCCCACCGTAAAGATCGTCTACAGCAATTACTTCATCACCAGGATTTAATAATTTAAGTACACAATCGATAGCTGCAAGACCTGAACCGAAAGCTAAGCCTCTGGCTCCGTTTTCTATGCTTGCCAAGGCATCTTCTAATGCCTGACGTGTTGGGTTTGCACCACGGGAATATTCGTATCCTGCACGTAATTGCCCAGGGCTTTTTTGTGCAAAAGTTGAAGTAAGGAATACCGGGACATTTACAGAACCTGTATGGGGTTCAGCATGTTGGTTTCCATGAATTACTTTAGTATTGAATTTCATTTTTTTATTTGTATTTACAGACCTCCGGTAAAGTAGTCTCTTACTACAGTACTTTGGTCAGAATTTCTGATAATTGTTATTTTTCCCTCATAAGCATACGTTATAACATCTATTTCCTGCGGTAGTTTTTCAGGTATTACGGATGTAAAGGAAAGTTTGTACTCGTTGTTAGCATACTGATCTTTTCCGGTTTCCTTAAGAGCAACAATCTTACCATCCGCTTTTATAAAAGCTTTTTTCAGAGAAAGATCAATATAAACAACATCTAAAGGAGTTCCTTTGATAAAATCTTTCATACTCGGAACTAATTCCATTATAGATTCTCCTTCCATATCATATGGATGTGTACTGCCTTTTAGCATCTCAGTCGGAATATCACTCGGTTTAAAATCTACAATATTCAATTGAGTAGTCGGAGTAGCTGCTTTAGCTGCCTGTACAGTATCTTTTTTTGTCGTAATACTATCTTTAGTACTTACTTCTTTAGTTTCTGCTTTTTTCTGGCAGGCAAACAATGAGAGTATGCTTAACGCTAAAACTATTTTTTTCATATTTAATATTTGGTGTTGGTTGGTGATTATTATCCTTTGATCTTTGCAAGAGCAGCAAACTCTTCAGCAAATTCTATTACTTTTTCAGCAACATCTTCTTCACCGGTAGCTCTTTGATAAGTGTGGCCTAATGAAACAAGGATCTGATGAAAAAACATCTTCATCTGGTCAACAGGCATTTCTTTAGTCCATAGGTCTATACGTAGCGCTTCATGTTTCTTTTCATCCCATACAGACATCATAACAGCTTTAGTCTCCTGGTTGTCTATACCTCCGTCCTGAGCATTCCATGTTAGTTTTTCCGGTACGTGATTCTCGTCTAGTTCTACATTGATAGATATCTGTGTTTGTCTCATAATTTCTACAGTCTGTTTAATCTGAATATTTTCCGAAATTGAACCTCTAATCCATTTATATTACTAATAAGGAAAATAAAACCTTACCAAAAGGGAAAACAGATATAAAAGTTTTCGAAAAACTTCTTTACTTTTACATTATATTTTAATGTGCAAAAATAATAAATTCTAAGGACAAAGTGCAGTTAGAAACCAACCGATTAATAATGAGACCATTTGAAGAAACAGATGCAGAAGATCTCTTTCTTTTAGACTCTAATTCTGAAGTGATGAAATACGTTGGCGGCGTAGTTTCGACAGAAATCGAACAGAGTCGCCAAGTGATTGAATTTATACAAAAGCAGTATAAAGAAAATGGTGTTGGAAGACTTGCTGTAATCGAAAAAAGCAGTAATGTTCTAATTGGATGGAGCGGACTAAAATACCTGACAAAAGAGATAAACGGTATGAAAAACGTATATGAATTAGGATATCGTTTTTTACCGGAATACTGGGGAAAAGGTTATGCTACGGAAACTGCAATTGCAGCGCTGAATTATGCATTTAATGAAATAAAAACAGACATCGTATACGCCATGGCTGTTACCGAAAATGTAGGATCTAACCGTGTTTTACAAAAGTTAGGCTTTGAGGAACTCGGAACTTTCTTAGACAATGGCGATATGTGTTACTGGTATAAATTAGAGAAAGAAAATTACAAAAAGAACTAAATAAAATATGCAATCAGAAAAAGTTATAGAACATATTGTAGCATGGCTGAAAAACTATGCAGAAAAAGCAGGCATGAAAGGTTTCGTTATCGGAGTATCCGGCGGAATTGATTCAGCAGTAGTTTCTACACTAGCAGCGATGACAGGTATGAAAACTTTGGTTTTAGAAATGCCTATCCGTCAGAAGGAAGATCAGGTAAACCGTGCTCAGGAGCATATTGATTTTCTGAAAAATAAATTTCCAAATGTAGATGGCTTTAGAGTAGATCTTACTCCTACATTCGATACTTTTCAGAGTCAGGTCGATGTAAACGATGCAGATTTTCCGAACGAACAACTGGCTTTAGCTAATTCTCGTTCCCGTTTGCGTATGATTACACTATACTATTATGGACAGATTCATAATCTTTTAGTTACTGGTACAGGAAATAAGATTGAAGATTTTGGTGTAGGCTTTTTCACTAAATATGGTGATGGCGGGGTAGATATCAGTCCAATTGCGGATCTGGTAAAAACACAGGTATACGAGGTAGCAAGACATTTGGATATCGTAGAGAGTATTCAAAAAGCAATTCCTACAGACGGATTATGGGACGAAGAAAGAACTGATGAACAACAAATGGGAGCTTCTTATCCTGAACTGGAATGGGCAATGAGTGTTTATAATACTCATAAAGCTGATGATTTTTTTGGGAGAGAAAAAGAAGTTTTTCAGATTTACGATAGATTGCACAGAGCAACCCTGCATAAAATAAATCCTATACCAGTTTGTGAAATTCCTGAAGCCTTATTGAATTAATAAATAGAGGTTGATAGCCAATATTTGGAGAAAATAAATATTGGTAGCCAACAATTATAAACTATAAAAGAATGAACTCTAAGTTTTTAAAGATTATGCTTCTTTTCGTTGTTGCTTTTACAGCAGGAATAGGAGTGATGTCTCTGATTAACAAAAATACAGGAAAGAGAATGCCTACTGCTGATGAGGTAGTAAACTATGATCCTTCAACTTCTAAAAATACACAAACAGATATAGCTAGGCTAACAAATGAAAAAGTTGTAGCAGATTATGTGAAAAAAAATAAAAGACTGCCTGATTATTATATCACTAAAAGAGAAGCCCGAGAAAAAGGTTGGGAGCCATCTAAAGGAAATCTTTGCGATGTTTTACCAGGCAAGGCAATTGGTGGAGATTACTTTGGAAACAGAGAAGGAAAACTGCCCAAAGAAAATGGCAGAAAATACTTTGAAGCCGATGTAAATTACGATTGTGGAAGAAGAGATGCTGAGCGTATGGTATTTAGTAACGACGGATTGGTGTTTATAAGTAAAGATCATTATAAAAGTTTTGAACAGAAATAACGAATAGAAACAAATGAAAGAAGTATTCATAGATTTTAGTCAGATAGGTGACTATGAAGAATTTTACGAACAACTAAAAGAGAAACTTCCGTTACCTGATTATTTCGGAGATAATCTGGATGGTTTGTATGATGTATTAACAGGTGATCTGGAAATGCCTTTGCATATTGAGTTCGTTAATCTTAGTGTAGACCAGCTGGAGACTTTTGAAGATTTGTTGGAGACGATGGAAGATGCTGAAGAAAATGTTGAAGGTTTTACTTTCTCTTATTTTCTGGAGCAATTTGAGGATGAAGACTAAACTAATGTAGCAATATAAGATCCAAAAAGAAATCTTTAGACTATATAATATAAAATCCCGAAGTTATATAACTTCGGGATTTTTTGAATTTGAACTTATGAATAAAAAATTGATTATTTTTTTAGAGGTGCTAGTAAGTCTACACCATCTACAGTAGCCCATGCCCCTGATACAAATTGAGATTTCTGAATCTTAGTATCAGCTGTGAATTTTATAGGATTTGCAACGTCTGTGTATGCATAACCCCAAACACCTAAATTATCAGAATTTAGATAATTAATAGGAGAAACTTCAATTTTCTTCTTAGCAAACTGATCAGTCTCAGTAGCTTTGTCCTGAATTAATACAGCAAAAGCTTGTTGTTTATCTAAGTTTTTATAGCCCTCTGCATAAACATTGGTGAAGATTCCTGAACCTTGCTTTTTAAACTGTATAGCTGAAATTTCCGCAGATCCTGCAACCTCAGGTTTTGTGCCTGCAGCTCTTATTAAAGTAATACCATTTATTTTTGGTGCAGTATTGTCGATATTAGAAGAAGCTTCGATTTCCATACCAAAGTTTCCTACTTCAGTTTGGTAAGCATACCAATTGGAGTTATTCTGACCTGACCATGCATCTTGCCAGTCAAAAGAATCATCGTAGTTACCATAAGAAATAAGATTCTTAGCACTTGCAGTACCACCGAAGAATTCGAAACCATCATCAGTTCCTTTATAAGCAACAAGATTTTCCAGAATTGTACCTGCTCCGGTAGAATAGAATGTAAAAGAATTCGTTTCAGATTTACCATCACCAATTTTACGGCCTCCGTATTCAACTCTTACAAAACGCATTACTCCTGAATTATCATTAGGGTCATCTCCTCCGTAATATTGATTGTTTCCGTCCTCAGAAAGAGCAGTAGCTCCACCTCCCAAAGCTTTTATAGGGGCATTTCCATAAATTGTAATACCACCCCAATCACCTGGCTTTTTAGTATCAGTTGTAAATACAATTGGTTGATCTGCTGTACCTTCTGCTTTTATTTTAGCTCCTTTTAGAACTACTAAGCTACTTCCGGCACTACTTACTGCTGTAAAGTTAGCTCCGGCTTCAATTGTAAGTGTTGCGCCATTAGCTATTGTAACAATACCTTCAAGTTTGTAATTACCCTTTTTTACTAATAAATCTTTTGTAATAGTACCACTAAGTGTACCAGTACCATTTAGTACATTTCCTGGGATTTCAGTTCCACCTCCTCCATTAGGATTGTTTCCGTTATCCTCATTAATTTCCACTGTACATGAATTAATTGAAAATAAAACGCCTATTGCTAATAGAGATAAAATGTTCTTTTTCATATTGTTAAATCTTTTTTTAGTTATTAAAATGTATATCCGATAGTTAAATTAAATGTTGTTCCTCTTTTGTAATCAGTCATTCTCAATGAAGCTGCATCTACCGGAATCAAACTATCCGGTCCCAGGTCTAATTTATAAGTAGAGTCCAGAATGTTCTGAATTCCTAATTTTAAATTCCAGTTTTTAGTTAACTGAGCAGCATAAATTATGTCTAGCTGATGAAATGGTAATTCGTATATGTTATCCAATTTCTGGAATCCAACACCATAAATCTTCTTTCCGGATACATTATATACCAAGGACACGGTATGAGTTAAATTGCTTCTGTTTTTGAACTCATATTTTAAATCAGCATTTACAGTCCATGGAGCAGCACCTTGTAAAGTTCTGTTTCTATTTGCAATAGCATCAGTTTCTTCAGTTTGGTCCACACCTCTGGTTACTTTCGAATACATAAATGTTGCATTAGCTCCAAGGCTCCACTTATCCAGATTTTCGCTTATTCTGCCTAAGTTCATTAAACCTTCAATTTCAATCCCTGCCAATGTTGCTTTTTTAGCATTATAAAAAGTTATAGTTTGCCCGTTAGAATTTCCGGATGTTATGAAAGATCTTTCAATAGCATTATCAATCCTTTTAGCAAAAAGGTTTACAGCAAACATTTCTTTTGAAGTAGGGAAGATCTCATATTTTAAGTCCAAATTATAGTTTTCACTATTTTTTAGATCCTTATTACCAAAAATATTCTCATTATCAGGATTGATATATACAATTGGCATATATTCTATAAGAATAGGGCGGGTAATGGTTTTGCTGGCTGCAAATCTTAAGTTAGATTTTTCGTTTACAGCCATTTTTACAGCTAAAGATGGGAGAACAAAGTATTGGTTTTTTGTTAGATTTCTGAAAGGATCAGTTGCTCTGTCTCCGGCTTGCTTGTAACGTGTAATGTTCATATTGTTCTCAACACGCCCGCCTACTAAGATATCCCATTTCTCAGACGGTTTGAAATTTACATTCAGATAACCAGCATTTACAAACTGATAAATATTACTTTTAAATGCGTATGAATAAGCATCCTCTCTGTAGTATAATGCATTGTTTCTGATTGACTGATTGAAGACTTCCTGAGGCCTGTCTATATTTACGTGTACAGTGCTCTGTGAAAGATCATTTGGATATCCGTAGATAAACCTGTATGAATTACTTCTTCTGTCGAAGAATCCATTATATCCTACCGCAAGAGTCCATGGGAACTCTTTTTTATCTCCTTTTTCACCTAATCCTACTGAATATTCTGCAAATGCCGACAGATAATCCTTACCATTTACATCAAGATATTGACGGATAAGGTTATTCCCACCATAGTTTAGCATAACCTCGTTCGGATTTCCTGTTGGTTTAGAGTTGTCAATAATCTTTCTGTCTGGTTGACTAAATGTGTTGATTACCCAGCTAGCTCCTGCCTTTAGTAAGTGCCTTTCTCCAATTTTCTGAGAAGCGGTTAATTGCAAGTCTAAGAACCTTGAGATATCTTGCTGATTTACTCTGAAAAACTGTGTGTTCTGGACTTCATTATTTCTATACCCTAAATAGTCCTGAATAAGATTTGCTGAGTTTTGTAAGAATATCCCGTTGAAGTTAATATTAGTTCCCTTGTTCTTATAGCCAAGTCCTAATAATACAGAGGATTCTAATTCATAGCTATATTCTTTTCTATTAAGGTCGTTATTTAGAATAATACTTGATCCAAGTGGTATAAACTGGTTTTTAACACCATTTTGATATCTGTATTTGCTTCCATGGTTCAAAGAAAATAATAAACCTAAAGTTCCGGATTCCCCTGCTTTAAATTTTTGTGCAGTTGTAAACCCAAAGCTGGTATTAGGCATAGACTTTACATTGTCTACATTCCAGTTGTCTTTAAAAGAATTAATGGACTGATCTTTGGAGAAACGGTATCCGCTTGGGATATCATTTCTAACTTCTGAAGGAAGACGTTTGTCATGAGAATTAAGCCCAATATATCCTTTCATAGTATTGGCATTCTCACTGATCTTAAAATCATTTTTGAAAGTACTTAAAGTATTTACTCCGATTCCGAATTCTACTTTTGTAAAAGCTTTCTCAAAACTCAACGTTTCAATTTCAAATGTAGCTCCTGCAAAGTCCGCATAGAGGTTAGAGTTGAATGTTTTGTAGATGTTAAGCTTGCCAACCACATCTGTTGGAAATTGCTTTAATGCAATAATCTTCTGGAAAGGATTATTAGAAGGAGAGCCAAGCCCGTTAATCAAAAGATAGTTATAACGTTCTTCAAGCCCCCGTACGAAAAGACCTCTTCCCTCAACGGTATTTATCCCTGTTATTTTGGTTAAGCCCTGCTCTATGTTAGAAATTCCTTTTCTGGAAATTTCTTCAGCTCCCATGGCTTGTTTTTGGATAACAGCTTTTTTCTGGTCTTGTAAAATTGCCGTTTCGGTTTTTTTATTCCTTTGGCCTTGTAATTTTACGCCTTCAATATTTTTAGCCTCATTCTTTTTAATGGTATCCTGTGTTGTCTGAGCCATTAAAGATGTGGTAGAAATAAAAGCGAAGAAAACACCAATTGAGAGTTTAGTTATTCTCATTTTACTTTTCATTTATTTTATTGGGGCAAAGAAACCAAGAATTGATTAAGTTTTTTTTAAGCCATATTTAAGTATTTCTTAAGTTTGTGTTAACAGAATGTTGTTAATATTAAATTATCGTTAATGAAGCATTGATTTATTAAAATTTGTTAATTTTGGGTTTTAAAAAAGTAAACATGAGCACTAAAAAAATCCTTTTAATTGATGATGAACCGGATATTTTAGAATTATTATCCTATAATCTTACCAAAGAAGGATATTTGGTTGAAACCGCTAAAAACGGAGTAGAAGGAATCGAGAAAGCAAAAGAGCTTATCCCGGATATGATACTTCTAGATGTAATGATGCCTGAGAAAGATGGAATAGAAACGTGCCAGGATCTGCGTAACGTTAAAGAGCTTGAAAAAACTTTAATTATTTTCCTTTCTGCACGTGGTGAGGAATTTTCTCAACTAGCAGGTTTCCAGGCTGGTGCTAATGATTATATTACGAAGGTAATAAAGCCAAAAGTACTTATCTCAAAAGTTAATGCACTGATGGAGCTTACTACACGTGTAGCAACACAAGCACAACAATTGAAAATCGGAAGCCTTATTATAGACAAGGATAACTTCAGAGTAACAAAAGGAACTCAACAATTTTTATTACCAAAGAAAGAGTTCGATTTGCTTTATCTACTAGCATCCAACACTCAGAAAGTTTTTAAAAGAGACGAAATTTTAGAAAAAGTTTGGGGTAATGATGTTATTGTTGGCGAAAGAACCATCGACGTACATATTCGTAGACTTAGAGAAAAATTAGGGATAGATACCATTCAGACGCTTAAAGGTATCGGATATAAATTGGTAGTGTAATTTTTCACTATGAATGTAAGCCCCGTTAAAATTATTTCTGCAATATTTCTCACGCTCTGTATGGCGGCAATAGCCATGCTGTATGAAAAATTTCATCACCTTTACGACAGCAGAAATATCACATTACTACTTGTAATAATAGCCTTACTTATAATTACCGGAATCAATTATGTGGTTCTGGTTTTCCTTTTCAGAAACTACGATCAGCGACAGATACGTAAAATTTCCCAGACATTTCCGGAGTACTTTATTCAGGAAGAAAATCCTACTACCTTTACCGAACTCGGGGAGAAAATTACCGGGATGCGGGAAGAGGCAGATGCCAGAATGGTAACCATGAAGGAAATGGAAAACTATCGTAAAGAATATTTGGGTAATGTAGCTCACGAACTGAAAACACCACTGTTCTCCATTCAGGGATATGTAGAAACATTAATGGATGGTGGAGTGGATGATATGAATATCCGCGATAAATATCTGGAAAGGATTGATAAATCGGTTGAGAGAATTCTGAATATCGTTCAGGATCTGGACATGATCAGCCGACTGGAATCTGGGCAGATAAGCCTTTCTTTATCCAAATTTGATATTAATATTCTTGTCCGCGATATATTTGATCTTCTGGATCTGGAAGCCCATAAAACAGGTGCTAAGTTTTTGCTTACGACTTCACAAAATGCAGTAATGGTAAATGCAGACCGTAATAAGATCTCTCAGGTGCTTATAAACCTTTTGGCTAATGCAATCCATTATGCAAACCGGGAAAAAGCACAGATTGTTGTAAATACAATTATTACAGGTAATGAAGTCCTTGTTGAGGTAAAGGATAACGGAATGGGAATAAAACCTGAAAGCCTTCCCCGTATTTTCGAACGTTTTTACCGTGTAGAATCCAGCCGTAGCCGTAAAGATGGTGGATCTGGATTAGGACTTGCCATTGTAAAGCATATTTTGGAAGCCCATAAGAAGAATATAGATGTTAAAAGTGTTTATTTGGAGGGAACCAGTTTTAGTTTCAGACTCGATTTAGTGAAATAACTGGCCCGGAAAATAGGCAAAATTATTTTTGAAAAAAAGTCTTCTTTTATACAAACGCTGTTTTATATTTGTAGCTGAATTTAGACCTTAATTTAAACAGTAAAGTAAAATAGACAAGTAATCCAAAATGATTTACAAAGTAAGAGTAATTTTAGATGCTAAAGACAGTGTTTTCCGTGATATAGAAATCAAGGACAAACAAACTCTATGGAATTTGCACTTAGGAATTAAAAGTGCTTTCAGCCTGCAGGGAGAAGAACTTTCTTCTTTTTATTTTTCAGATGAAGAATGGACAGAAGGGAATGCAATCCCATTAGAAGATATGTCAGATGAAGGAGATGGGGAAACCATGTCGGATATTTATTTAAATGAAGCATTTGCTGAGAAAGGAGCAAAAATGCTTTTCAAGTATGGCCTTCTGGACCTATGGGAGTTCTTCTGCGAATTGCAGGAGATAACCGAAGAAAAGCCAGCAGTTAATTATCCTATCACAGCATTTAGATTTGGAAATATGCCATTAAAGGCACCATCTAAATCTGGTAACGGAGGTGGTAAAATGGTAATGCCTATGGCGGATGATGAGTTTGGAGACATCTCTTCTGATTTTAAAGGAGACGATTTTGACGACTTTGACGATGATGAGGAAGAAGAAGAAGGAGGATATGGAGACGATCTTTATGATGAAGAAGATCTCGATAAAATCTAAAAGAATATTAAACCGGTTTTTAACCGGTTTTTTTATTATCTTGAAGTTTCAACCTAGCACCTGAATATGACAAAAACTGCTTTGTTGACATCGGTGTAATTTCATATAAATACAATTCCTGAAAAACTATGATTGGACAATTACCAACAGATTGGAAGCATACAGCCAATATTTATGAGGTTAATGTAAGGCAATATACAGAAGAAGGAACTTTCAAAGCTTTTGAAAAGGAATTGCCCCGGCTAAAGGATATGGGAATACAAGTATTATGGTTTATGCCCATTACTCCCATTGCTCAGGAGCAGAAGAAAGGGAGTATGGGAAGCCCTTATGCTGCACAGGATTATACATCTGTTAATCCGGAATTTGGAACTTTACAGGATTTTAAAGATCTTGTGAATACAGCACACGACCAAGGCTTTAAAGTAATTATAGACTGGGTAGCCAACCATACGGGCTGGGATCATATATGGACCAAAACACATCCTGAATATTATTTGCACGATGCCGACGGAAGCTTTCACAAAGCTTCAGGGATGGACGATATTATAGAACTTGATTATACAAATCAGGAAATGCGTCGGGAAATGATTGAAGCAATGAAATTCTGGGTAAGAGAAGCTGATATAGACGGTTTCAGATGTGATTTGGCATCCTGGGTAGAAGCTGATTTCTGGGAGCAGGCACGCCCTGAAACAGAAAAAATAAAACCTTTATTTTTTATTGGTGAATACGATGAACTGGAAAATCCTGAATATGGAAAGACATTTGATGCCAGCTATTCATGGAAATGGATGCACCTGACAGAAGACTTTTATAAAAACAATTTACCACTTTCGAATCTTATAGATCTGTTAAAGCAATATTCAGGTATTCAGTATTCCAGTATGCGGGCTTGGTTTACATCCAATCACGATGAAAATAGCTGGAATGGTACCGAGTATGAGAAATATGGTGATATGGCTAAAGCATTAGCCGTGTTCAGCATTACATGGGACGGAATCCCTTTAATTTACAGTGGTCAGGAATTACCTTTGAGAACCAAAAGACTGGAATTTTTTGAAAAAGATCCTATTCCGTGGAACGGAACTTATGAAATGGCAGCATTTTATAAAAAACTACTGACTTTAAAATCTAATAATCCGGCTTTAAGGGGTGCTGATAACAATGTTGCAACAATTCTGCTTCAGAATACAGCTTCGGATAAGGTATTTTCTTATCTGCGCAAAAACGGAGATGATGAGGTTCTGGTAATTCTTAATATGTCCAGAGAGGCAGAGCTTAGTTTCAGTCTTACAGAGTCGTATGTTTCAGGTATCTTCAGAAGTCTGTTTTCTGATGTGGAGCATGATTTTACCAGTCAAAAAGAATTTACAATGCAGCCTTTTGAATATATGGTTTTTGAAAAATAATATATAATAGTATAGAATGGTT
Organism: Elizabethkingia sp. YR214; assembly: GCF_003058195.1. Taxonomy (GTDB): domain Bacteria; phylum Bacteroidota; class Bacteroidia; order Flavobacteriales; family Weeksellaceae; genus Elizabethkingia. The sequence goes on along the minus strand of NZ_QBUH01000005.1, from coordinate 329,315 downwards.
AAACGAATTTTACTTTTTTGCTTTTTATTTTCTTTAAATACAATATGGTCGCAAACTAAGTATCAGAAGGATTTTAACGAATTTTGGAATGATATAAATCAGAAATATGCTTATCTGAACGACCAGCAAATTAATTGGCAGAAGGTAAAAGAAATCTACAGTCCGAAAGTAGTGGAAATCAATAATACTTATGTATTTGTTCAGTTATTGGAAAAAGTTCTTAATGAACTTCACAATGGTCATTCGTCTCTGAATACTAACCTTGATATTTCAAATAAGCTAGTCCCATCCGGGCAAGATATATACGTTCAAAAAGAACAAAATAAATATATAATAGCTGATGTGAGAAAGGGCTCTGGTGCAGAAAAATCCGGACTGAAAGCAGGAATGGAAGTAAGCTTATTTAATGGAAAGAATATAGATGACCAGTTAAAACAATTCCTGCCCAAATATACAGATCAGTATACATCTGCAATGTATCAATATGCGTTGGATATGCTTTTTGCAGGTACCCATAATGTGAAAAGAGAAATTGCAATATCTGAGAATGGTAAATCAGTAAACTTTTATCCTGATAATTTTAGTGCTCAGTTTGGTAATAAACAACTTTTAGAAAGCAAAATACTAAATAAAAATACAGCTTATTTAAAAGTAAATAACTCATTAGGAGATAATAATTTAATATCAACCTTTGATAAAGCACTCGATTCATTATTAAATTACAAAAACGTAATAATTGATTTAACCGAAACGCCTAGTGGCGGAAATACAACTGTTGCAAGAGCTATTATGGGAAGGTTTACAGATAAGATGCTTCCATATCAGGTACACGAATTTGATGAGGTAAAATATCAAACTAAAAGACATTGGGTAGAATACGTTGTACCCAGAGACAAAACTTACAAAGGAAAACTTTATATTTTAGTAGGGCATTGGACCGGAAGTATGGGAGAAGGAATAGCGATTGGCTTTGACGGAATGAAAAGAGCTAAAATAATTGGGACAAAAATGGCAGGGCTAATAGGTGCTATATCGGGATATCAGATGACTGAAACCAAGATTGGATATCAATTTCCTACAGAAAGGTTGTATCATGTAAATGGAACACCCAGAGAAGATTTTGTTCCCGGAATACTTACTAAAAATACAGAAGAAACTTTCCGTAAAGCTCTTAAAATAAAATAATCTTTATTTCTCTTTTTTCAGATACTTTCGTACAATGTTTAAAATGGCTGTATGATATCTGAAGCTTTCTTTAAATCCACCGGAATTATAATCTACATTACTAAGAACAGTAACGCCAACATGGTTTTTCGGAAAATAATAATTCTCTGTAACATACCCAGGAACAAATCCGGTTTGGCCTACCATTAGGAGGTTATCACTTGTATCAATAGTAATACCCAGTCCATATTCTGTTAATCCAAAAACAGGATGATTTCTTACTGAATTCTTTTGCTTGGTAAACAATTGTTCCATTGTATTCTTTTTGAGTAGTTCTCCCTCAAAATAAAGTTGATTCCACTTACCCAGATCTAATGCTGTTGTTATAAAACTTCCACCTGCAGGAGCGTAAGAATACATAAAGCTGTTGGTTTCAATATCTAATTGTCCGGTTTTATTTTCCGTATAGGAAGTTGTTAGTTTCGTGTACTTTTTGATGTCCGGATGATAGGTGTCTTTCATTCCACATTTTTGAAATAATGCGACTGTGATTTCTGTGAAAGATTTATGATAGAGCTTTTCCAGTATTTTAGTCAGAAGGTCATAAGTAACAGTAGAGTGTGAATAGTCGAACTGAGTTCCTGGTACAAATAATGTGGGTTTATCCAAAGCTTCTATACCGCTGGTATGATTTAGAAGCAGTCTTATTGTGATTGTATCTTTCCAGGATTGTGATAATTCAGGCAGATATTTTTGGATGGGAACATCCAGAGCCAACAAATTATCTTCATAGGCCTGTAATACCAAAGCAGAAGTAAATTGCTTTCCTATAGATCCACTAATGAATTGGTCATCTGCTTTTAAAGGTGTCTTGTTTTCCAGGTTAGAATATCCTTTTGCTTTTAAATACAGATTTTTTCCGTTTTGAGAAACCAGAACTATACCATTAAAAGGTTTAGTGGTTTCAGCACCGAGCAATGAATCTATTTTGTTTTTTATAATATTTCGCCCTTGCTGGGCATTGATATACGAATATGAAAAAATTAAAAGTAATGTAATTAATACTTTTCTGTTTAAATGCTTCATCAGATTTTTTAAGTGTAGAGATTATATTTCCTATTTCGTACTTCTAACTTTAAAAGACTCCTCTTCTGAAGTATCCAATAACAGCACCCAGATTAAGATTCAGCATATATCGAATTCGGCTTCCGTATCCTTTGAATCCTGGTTCGAACCCCAGGGAAGACTGAACCGGAAAATAGATTTCCAGAAAATCAGGAATTACTTTTAGTTTGATACCACTATCCCAGATAAATTTCATATTCTGACCTTTATTTTTGTATAAACCAGCATCTGCATAAACGTTGAACATTTTCCATAAGTGGGCATCCACATTGGTGGAAACAACCCAGTTGTTCACATAATTTTTAAAATCTGATTTAAATCCTCCTTCTGCAAGGATAAACTGCTGAGAAAGTACCCCATCTGTAGCAGACTGTCCCAATAGACCATAGCTAAATGAATAATTGGAAACTCTGGAAAGACCGAAATTGAAAAGGTTATTTCGGGTTTTATTTTCTATAAACAAACCTCCGAAAGCCCTTAGCATTATTTTCTTATCCTTAGCATATTCCCAACGGTAATAATATTCTGCCGATAGCTTCTGGAAATCTTCCATCCATTGAAGATTAGTCATCAGATAATTTTCATGAATAGCTTTGTTGTCAGAATATGAATAAGAGATATTCCACAAGTTATACTTATCATAATCATTTTTCGCAATGAGAGCAGGCGAAAGTGTTCTTTCAAAATAGCTGTAAGAGAATCCTAAGTTTCGGCTTACCTGGCTTCTTGGATCTTTTGCAAAATTGATACTGGTAAGAAGGTTTACCTTTTTGTATGGAAGATTATAATCGTAATGGAAATAGGAACCATTAGCTGCAAATAACCAGCTTCTAAAGAAAGAATCAGCGGGCATAAACTGATAACTGGCTCCCGCAGAACCTGTCAGCTGACTGGTTCCGGTACTGTAATATGGAACAAACGAGTAAACAAATTTACGGTCTATAAGGCTTTTGTTTGTAAACTTCATTCCGAGAAGGAATTTATCATAGTTGTTCCATGATAATATCGGAGCTACATAGACTTCATTATACTCCGGATTAGGAATGTCAGTAAACAATTTGAATCTAATTTTTTTCATATTAGAAAACATTCCTTTTGTATAAAGATAGTTATCTCTGAAATTGGCTTCAGGGAAAGTATAATCGTTATTTATAGAAATCTTTTTAGTACTGTCATTTGGTATTCTGTAAACCTGTTTGTCAGTGCTTTCAGTAGTGTTGAACCAATAAGATTTTATTTTCCCATTGAAGTCTTCAGCTTCTACTTTAAAAGGAATCTTTAGTGGTGTATTCTTAGATACTCTTAACTCCAGCTGATTGTCGTCTGTCTTTTTAAACGACCGGAGATTAAAGTTTACCCTGTTTTTATGCTGAACAAATTTTTCTAAAAACTCACTTGTATGATTAGTATAAGAATCCAGCTGGGTCATGAAGTCCTTACTGTCGATTCTCTTACCTCTATTTTGGGATAAATACTGTTGGACAAAGCTGTCAAAGTTTTGCGTCTTATCATTGAGCATACTGAAGATAAGCCCGGTCTCAAAATTACTGATGGCCGTTATATTAAACTTACTAAGATCTTGTAAATGGGTATTTATGCTTTGGTCTAAATTCTGATTGAGAATATAATCATATGCAAGCCCATAACGATCTGTAAGCTTTATTTTTGAAACTTCGAACCATTTCAGAGGTTTTATTTTCCATAATCTGATCTGATCTGGAAGATTTCCGGCAAGTTTTTTATCACTATAGTTTTTATTCAGGTATTCTATTTCCAGATAGGTTCTTAATCCGTTGTACAACCAGTGGTCGGTATTTTTATCAGCTAAAAAAGATTGATTAACAACATTCTGGGAGATGACACTAAAGTAATTAAAATCGGATTTTTCAGGATCAGAAAATAATTTGAATTTCCATTTGCGGAACTTTATGTCATCACTTCCAATAAACTCATTTCGGTATCTCGCCCGGTCAGAAATAAAAATTTTACCGGGTAGAAAACCGATTTTATCTTTAATAAATTTTAATTGTAAAGGAACCAAAAATGCAAGATTGGCCTGTTCTTCCGAGGATATTGTATAGCCTAAATCCAGTGTGACTTTTTGTTTGTCTACATCAAAATCCATTTTGGTATTTTCTGTATGCGAGATCATAAATTCCGGATCTTCATACAGGGAACCTTCAAAGTTATAGTTGTCTTTCTGATGCAGGTTGGACTGAATAATATAAGGACCTTTTTCAAAATTAATATTCCAATAGCTGCCGTTATTCTGATTTTCATCCAAATCCAGATATGATTTTTCAGATAGTTTAGAATCTTCAAAACTATCCGGAACAATGAAGAAATATTTCAGAAGCATCTGATTGTCTCCATAACCGTAACCTGTAAAATCTGATGCAGGAATATGGATATCATACTCCAGATTTAGTGTTACTTTCCCGTTTTGTGGAAGAGATTGTTTTAATCCAAGATATATATTTTCGCCCCTTTCATCAGAATAAGACTTTATGTCTTTCGAGAAATCTATTCTCAGATTCTCTATATACCCCAGTTTTTCTTTGTTACTGAAGTATAATGCGGTTTTCCTTTCCTGTAATTTTCGCTTGCCTAAAGGCGTTCTCCTGTTTCGGTAGGCATTTGCCCACGATAATAATTTTATAGAATCTACAGGGCGCGAAAGTTTGTTATGATAGACAATTTTCTGCTGTATGTGCGCAACATATCTATTTTCGTTCAGCTTTATCTGCAGACTTATGCTATCCCTCTGAGCCTTTACACAGAAAGAAGAGAACAGAAAAAAACAAGCAATAATTTTCGGGACAGGATGTATTCCTGACTGTATACTGATTTCCCGAGTTGAAATATTTTGATAGATTTCCCGAATTTTCATTTTAAGAAAGAAACGCCATTAAGTCCATGTAGTTTTTCTGATTGATATTGTGTCCGCTTACATATTCCCGGAATGAGAAAAAACATCCGAGATCATACAACATATCTGCTGCTGCTCTCCCCATATCCAAAGGGATTACAGCATCTTCCATTCCGTGGGAAATAAAGAAACGCATTTCTGTAAATGCTTTTTTATCCTTGCTGATATTCTGAAGGATCTTAGTCTCAGGATAAGCACTAAGTATCGCAATTTTATTAAATAGTTCAGGATAGGTTAATGCCATAGAATAGGATAAAATACCACCTTGACTGAATCCCATTAAATGAGTTCTTTCAGTAAGCTGATATTCCTCTTTTATATCTCGGATCAGGTTCAGGATGCTTTTCATAGCATCAGTAGCTTCCTCTATATCGATAAATCTGTCTGCAGAAGAAAAATCTATGTCGTACCAAGAATATCCTCCGTAAGGAGAATCCTTAGGAGCTCTTAGGCTAACGATTAACCAGTCTTCCGGCAGGGTAGGTACAAAGCTAAAAAGGTCTTCTTCATTACTTCCGTAACCGTGAAGCATAACCAAAAGTTGTGTTTTTGGAGTGATAACTTCAGGTTTTCTCACCAAATAATTTATGTTCATACCACAAATATATATTAAGTTAGGCAATATTTTGATTAAAGATAGGTTAAGATCGTGTTTTTTAGCCAAAAGCTGTATCTGTGCATTATATACAAGGTATTTTAGTTCATCAAACGATAACTTGAATAACTGTTTCAGTAATTATTCCACTTATATTAAAAAAATGTAAATTTACAGCACGAAAATTTCTAAATATAAAATGGATAAAATCCCAAGTGTAGACCTGCGTGATTTCCTTTCGGATAACCCGGAACGCAAACAGAAATTTGTAAATGAAATCGGAAAAGCTTACGAAGAAATTGGATTTGTTGCCCTTAAAGGACACTTTTTGGACGACAATCTGGTAGACAATCTCTACGGAGAAGTAAGAAATTTCTTCGAACTGCCACTAGAAACTAAACAGAAGTACGAAATCCAAGGAATTGGAGGACAACGTGGTTATGTTGGTTTTGGAAAAGAAACGGCAAAAGGTTTTAAAAAGGGAGACCTTAAAGAATTTTGGCATTTTGGACAATACCTTCAGGAAAGTTCCAAATATGCAACTGAGTACCCTGACAATGTAATTGTAGATGAGTTACCTAAATTCAACGAAGTTGGAAAAGAAACTTATCAAATGTTGGAGAAAACAGGACAGTATGTATTAAGAGCTTTGGCTCTTCACCTTGGATTGGACGAGTTTTACTTCGACAAGTACATTGCAGAAGGTAATTCAATCCTTAGACCAATTCATTATCCGCCAATCACTCACGAACCAGATGATGCGGTACGTGCTGCAGCACATGGAGACATTAACCTTATTACGCTTCTTATGGGAGCACAAGGAAAAGGTCTTCAGGTTCAGAATCACAATGGTGATTGGATCGATGCTATTGCTGAACCAGATGAATTAATGATTAATGTTGGAGATATGTTGTCCAGACATACCAACAACAAACTGAAATCTACAATTCACAGAGTTGTTAATCCGCCAAGAGAATTATGGAGTACTTCCAGATTTTCTATTCCTTTCTTTATGCACCCGGTGAGCGAAATGCCACTAAATGCATTAGAAAACACGATTGATGAAAACAATCCTAAATTGTATCCTGATACAACTGCCGGAGAATTCTTACACGAAAGACTTGTAGAATTAGGATTGATTAAGAAGTAAATTTAATTGCTTAATTATAGCAGAGCCTCCCTTTTTGGGAGGCTTTTGTGTTTTAAAACTGTGTCTATTTAAAATAATAAAACTGGTACTGTGTTTATCGATTGCTCTCCCTTAAATTTGTTTTATCAAATACAAACTGAATTATGAAATTAGCATTTGTAGGTAATAAGCTACAGGAAAAATTTTCCACGGGAACAACTAATGATGAAGATACAGATCTGTTGAATTTTCTGAAAGAAAAAGGACTGGATATTAGTTTAGCTATATGGAATGACAGCAATATAAACTGGACAGATTATAATGTGGTTATTATAAAATCTCCATGGGATTATCATGAGCATATTACTGAATTTTCGAACTGGCTGGATTCTCTTCACAAGCTACAGATTAAAGTTTTGAATCATGTAGATACTATTAAATGGAACAGCAATAAACATTATCTTAAAGATATTAGTAGCAAAGGGCTTCCGGTGATTCAGACGGAGTATATCTCTAAAGGTAGCGAATTTCAGGATGAATTTTTTGAAATATTTGGTACGGATAATCTTGTTGTAAAACCTTGTGTAAGTGCAGGAGCTAAAAATACGGTAACAGTAAGTAAAGAGACTATTTCCGATAAAAGAACTGAAATAAATACTTTGATTTCAGAAGAAGATTATATGGTTCAGCCTTTTGTAAATGAGATAAAAGAAGGGGAGTGGTCATTTTTGTTTTTTAATGGTAAGTACAGCCATTGTGCGTTGAAAAAGCCAAAGCAGGGAGACTTTAGAGTGCAACACTATCATGGTGGAAGCATCAGCTATCCCGATGTAGATCCGAAACATGTCGCTCAGGCAGAAGAGTATCTGAAAGTAGTTCCTCAGCAAACGCTATATGCCCGTGTAGATGGAGTTCTTATAGATAATATATTTCAGCTAATGGAATTAGAGCTTATAGAACCGTATTTGTTCTTGAACTCAGATACTGCATTATTTGAAAATTATTATCAGGCTTTGCTACAGAATATTTAATCAATTTAATAAGTAAATAGTAGTAATAAGAGGAAAGAGGTTGCTTTTTTAGAGGCAGCCTCTTTATTTTTTTATCCGGATAATATTTAATAGAAAATCCACCAAAATGGTGGATTTTTTTTATTTCAATTTGATCTTTACAACTTCGCCATCAGTTTTTACTTCAACAAAGGTTTCTAAAAATTCATTATAGTCTTTGCTGTAAGAACTCGGTGAATAATAATCGATTCTGCCATAATTATCATATCCGCTTCCGGTATATTTGTTATAGTTATAATTCAGACTATAATCCATGCTTCCGTAAAGATAATATTTCCCAGGCTTCATATTGGGGAATGTAAATTCTCCATCGCTGTTGGTTATAGCTTCTATACGATATCTCATCGCATTTCTGTCCATATAAACGTATCTGTTTTTCTTAGGGTTATTTTTGCTTTTATCACTCCAAAGCTTGTAATACTCTTCAAAGTAAGGAGTAACAGGGAATAGAATTACTTTTATCTTATTGGCTTTTACTTTTCCTAAAATTTTCATTCCGTATCCGTTCTTTTGTCTGGTAAAAGCTTCACCTACAATTGTTCCTTTTCCCAGTGCAAGCATACTTTTAGCTTGTAGCGAATCAAATTTCTGAGTGGGCATAGTGATTATCTCAGATGCCTTTCTTTTAGCAGCTTCTTTGTCTGCCTTTTCAGGTTCTACATACTGAGCTTTAATAATAAGCCCGAAGAATAATAAAGATATTAAAGGGAGTATTTTTTTCATTTTATCATATTTTTTGAGTGTTATGAATGTGAAATTAGAAAAAAGTTATAATACTAACAAAAATATTTTTTGCACAAAAAAAGCCATCCCGAAAGAGATGGCTCATTGTTATTAATATAATTTATAAATTATACAGTCTTTACGATAAAGTAACTTTTCTTTCCTTTCTGTAATAAAAGGAATTTGCCATCAATAAGATCCTTTTCTGAAACTTCAAAAGTATCGTTCACTTTCTCTTTATTTACAGAAATAGCATTTCCGGTAAGTTCTCTTTTAGCTTCACCTTTAGATTTAAGGAAACCTGATTTATCTGAAATAAGATCTACAATATTACTTCCGATAACTTCTGATTTTGCAACTTCTTTTTGCGGAACACCATCAAAAATCTGAAGGAATAGCTCTTCATCAAGGCTAACTAAGTCCTCAGCAGTAGAACGACCAAACAAAATTTCAGAAGCTTTAAGAGCTCTTTCATATTCATTTTTGCCATGTACCCATACCGTAACTTCTTCCGCTAATTTCTTCTGAAGTTTACGCTCATGTGGAGCTGTTCTGTGCTCTTCGATTAGTTTTTCTATTTCTTCTTTTTCAAGGAATGTATAGAACCTGATAAATCTTTCACCATCTTCATCTGTAGCATTTAACCAGAATTGGTAGAATCTGTACGGAGAAGTTCTTTTAGCATCCAACCAGTAATTTTCACCACTTTCAGATTTCCCAAACTTGGATCCGTCTGCTTTAGTGATTAATTTAGTGGTAAGTGCAAAAGCTTCACCCTGTGCTTTTCTACGAATAAGTTCAGTTCCTGTAGTGATATTTCCCCACTGGTCAGAACCTCCCATTTGTAATTTTACACCTTTCTCTTTATATAAATGCAGGTAATCGTAACCTTGCAATAACTGATAAGTAAACTCTGTAAAGCTCATTCCGTCTGCACCATCTTCTCCCGAAAAACGTTTTTTTACGGAATCTTTAGCCATCATGTAGTTTACAGTAATGTGCTTTCCAATATTTTTTGCAAAATCAAGGAAAGTAACATTTTTCATCCAGTCGTAGTTGTTTACCAGCTCAGCTCTGTTAGAGCCGTCACCTTCAAAATCTAAAAATCTTGACAGCTGATTTTTTAAACAGTCTACATAATACAATAAGGTCTCCTCATCTAACAGATTACGTTCTGCGGACTTGCCGGATGGGTCACCTATCATTCCTGTTGCACCGCCTACCAAAGCAATTGGTTTGTGGCCGTGACGTTGAAAATGAGCCAAAATCTTAATCGGAATAAGGCTCCCAATGTGTAACGAATCTGCTGTTGGATCGAAACCGATATAGGCTGTAGTCATCTCTTTGTTGAGTTGATCTTCAGTCCCCGGCGTCATGTCAGCCCATAGCCCGCGCCATTTCAGTTCTTCAATAAAAGCATTCATTATATAAAAATTTTAAGATGCAAAGGTACAAAAATGCTTTTGCACGGGCTTATAAAAAGATTTGATTTTTTCAGGAACTTTAGATTATTGCCGTTTATATACTAAAGTTAATAAGTGTATTCTAACCAAACTGTGTTTTTCCTGTTATTCTCGTTCCTCTGATAAGACTCTAATAGACCTTTATCATTCAGCTGGTAGATTGCTTTTCTGACATTGTTATCTCTTGTATACTGGCTTTCGTATAATACAGGTGATTTTTTCTCAATTTTGTATTTCGTTTCCTGCATTAATTTTCCGTCCTGATAAAAAGAACTGGTATGGGTAAAAGGAAATTCATTAGCATTACTGCTACAATTAGAAGTTTGTATAACATTGTCTATATAGAAATTGGTACAGGATTTTTCTATTTTTTCATCAGTAGCGGCATTCATATTATCACTGACATCATCTTTCATTATAATATAGCTTTTTCGTAATAACTCATTTTTTTCCAAACGGTATATCTCCGTTTCTATACCTCCGCCCAAATCACTGGAAGTAATCATTCTGTCATTATCATAGCTTATATTAGTAGTATTTACAGGTGTCTGGATATTTGTGAGAATACCATCTTTATAGGTAAACTTCTGAACCGATTTTTCATCAGATCTGTATTCCGTAATCGTAATGGGATGACCTAATTCATTAAGCTTCGTAACCAGATATTTTTGCTTTTTGCCATTATCTCCTGTAATATAGGTGGTAATTGCTTTTACTTTGGATTGGTCTTTATTAAAAAGCATTGTATTTTCAATAAAGCAAATTTTGGGTACAGCAAGATGTTGTAAGTATGACAGCATTACTTCTGCTGACTTTTTGGTAAAATTATTCTTACCCTGTAAAGATTTAATTTCCTCTTTATATTTTTTGCTGTTCGTGATATAGGAAGATTCTTTTTGCTGTCCCAGCTGAGTTGCAACAAATTCTGTTGCCATTTTTTTGCCTTCCTGTGCTACAATATTATCGTCCATCTTTCCGCTCCAGTAGGCAACAGCCTGATAAGTATTGCCATCACCTGTAAGATCAATATATTGACCATTTTCAGCAAGTACATAGGTATAAGTGTATAACTGAATAATTTCCGGTGTGTTTTTTCTGAAATTCTTTATTAGTTCATTCTTTTCCTGATCGTCCCCTCCTACGGTTACTCCTTTCATATTGGGAGCAACATCTATTAATAAAACATACGCTTTGCCTGCTTTTAGCCTTAAAGTATCAGCTTCGGATTTATCAGAAACAGCATCAGTAACTCCTGCAATATCTACCATAGTAGCTCTTCCGGAAGATTTTTTAGGTTGTTTTTTTGTGGTTTTTCTCTGTGCGGAAATGCTTATTGTTACAGCGCATATTAAAAATGTACATAAAATTTTTTTCATACTATAGTTATTCATGTTTGTATTGCAGTTGCTTTTCAGACTGTTATTGGGTGTTAAATTAAAGAAAAAAAATAAATGAATTAGATGACTATCGTTATCATCTCTTATAGCGATATGGAAAAACGAAAAACGCTGACTTTTTTTTCAGCAAACTCTTCAGTATCTTTGTATTGTTTTTTAGAAAAAAGTTTTGAACGAGGAATCCTTAATCCATCTTATCCGGAAAGCACAAAGTAAAGATCAGAAGGCGCAAACCCAATTGATCAATATGTTCTGGGTGGATGTTTTTTCTTTTATAATGAAAAAGGTTCAGGATGATGTCCTGGCAGATGAAATTACAGTAAATGTATTTTCCAAAGTTTTGACAAAGCTGGATTTATTCGATCCGAGTTTTCAGTTTAAAACGTGGATTCTGACGATTGCACAGAATACTGTGATCGACTACTGGAGAAAGAAAAGCCGTGAGGTAGAGGATGCTACCGGAGATCTGGAAGAAGTAAAAAATGTTTTTGTAAAATCACCGGAAGAACTATTGATTTCTGAAGAAGAAAATGATGAAATCCTACAAATTGTTGCCTCTATGGATGCAAATTATCAGGATATTATCAGACTTAGATTCTTTGAAGAAAAAAGTATAAAAGAAATTGCTGAAGAGCTGAATCTCTCAGTTGCTAATACTAAAGTCAGAATTATGCGGGCGAAAAAAGTATTGGCAGAATTATTAAAAAATAACGAGTTATACAATGAGTAACGAGACATTAACTAACGATACTACAACTCAAAAGCCTAAATGGATTAGGGTAAAACTACCAACAGGGAAAAATTACCGCGAGTTAAGAACACTTGTAGATAAGTATAAACTAAATACAATTTGTCAGAGTGGAAGTTGCCCTAATATGGGTGAGTGTTGGGGAGAAGGAACAGCAACTTTTATGATTCTGGGGAATATCTGTACCAGAAGCTGTGGATTCTGTGGTGTAAAAACCGGAAAGCCACTAGACGTAAACTGGGATGAACCTGAAAAAGTAGCCCGTTCCATCAAGTTAATGAAGATCAAGCATGCTGTATTAACTTCTGTAGACAGAGATGACCTTAAAGATATGGGATCTATCCTGTGGGCAGAAACAGTAAATGCAGTACGAAGAATATCTCCTGGGACAACAATGGAAACATTAATTCCGGATTTTCAGGGAATAACAAAACATATTGACAGACTTATAGAGGTAGCTCCGGAGGTAATTTCTCATAATATGGAAACTGTGAAAAGACTTACCCGTGAGGTACGTATTCAGGCAAAATACGAAAGAAGTCTGGAGGTACTTAGATATATGAAAGAGGCAGGACAGCGTCGTACCAAAACCGGAGTAATGTTGGGACTTGGTGAAGAAAAAGATGAAGTTTTCCAGACTATTGAAGATATCAGAAATGCAAATGTAGACGTTATTACACTTGGGCAATATTTACAACCTACGAAGAAACACTTACCGGTAAAAAGATTTATTACACCGGAAGAGTTCGATGAATACGGAACTTTTGCGAGAAGTCTTGGCTTCAGACATGTGGAAAGTTCCCCACTGGTGCGTTCTTCTTATCATGCAGAAAAACACATCCACTAAAATTTAATTTGTGAAATGATACCCTTCGGAATTCCGAGGGGTATTTTTTTAACTTACATTTATAAAGGATTTTTAAGTGTCGTACTGTAGTAATAGTCTCATTTATAAAATTTTATTTCTGTTTTTTTTGAATTTTCTCAAAAATTTTATGTTACATTTTTTTAATATAAGCATGCGTTTTTTGTGCTTATGTTTATTTAAATTATTGGTCTAAGTTATTTTTATTCAATATGTTTTTGTTATAAGTACATTGTTTGTATACATTTGCAATCTGAATTGACTATTGTGTACAGATAAATGTATATTGTAATTTTATTTTAAGGAAATTAAGATGGATTGCTGAGCAAAATCTGAGATCATAAGTTAATCTTGCTAAAGTTATACAAACTCGTTAGGTTAAAAATACTTTATGTTGAAGATAAAAATTTGCTTTCTTGGCCTGTTTCTTATGTTGATAGTGAAAGGTCAGGATGCTGAAGCTTTTAATAAAATATATGTAAAAACATATCTTGAAACTTCTCAGAAAGATTTCAAAAAAGCCGTGGCTATTTCAGACTCTCTCTTTAATATTTCACAAACTCCTTTGTTACAGACAAAGAGTCTTATGCTTTCTGCTACTTTATATCAACAGACTCATGATCTCAAAAGATCCGTAGACTATGCTTTGAGAGCAGAAAAAATTATAGAACAGACAAGTGATGCATCTTGGAATACGCGGGTTTTAGGTTTTCTTTCCACTCAGTATCGTCTTTTGGGCTTGTTTAATAAATCCAGAACTTATTCGGAAAAGGCATTGGAATATGCCGGAAAAATAGAAAATAAAGAAGCAGCTAGTAGTGCAAAAGGTCTGGTGTCTCAGGAGTTGGCTTATTATAATATAGCAGTCCAGAAATACCGCAAGGCTATCAAAAATATAGAAGCTTCGCAAAAGTATTTTGATAATATCAGTCAGAATAAAGATTTTATGACAGCTGGTAATAAGCAGCTTTTAGGCTTATGCTATTATAATCTAGGGAATACAGAGCGTTCACTCAAATATTATAATGATGCCTTAACATTACTAAAAAATGGACCAGAAAATTACCTTACCGGAATTGTTTATTCCGGAATTGCTGAGGTATATATGAAGACAGATGAGCTGGATAAAGCTAAAATATATCTGGATAAAGCAGTGAAAATAGCAGATAAATCAGAATATTTGCAATTGAAAAAAGAGGTTTACAAAAGAACTCAGGAATATTACAGCAAAGTACAAGACATTGAAAATCTTCGTAAAATCAGTGATAAGAAAGATGTTGTAGAAGATAAAATCTCCAAGAAAACAGATGCCTTTATCAACAACGCTTATGTTCAGCTGGAAAATAATAATATAAAAACAAAAGAAACCGGTTCTCTGAAAAATATAGTAATTCTGATGACAGGTTTAGGTATTTTGTGTGGAATATTAGTTTTTACATTCTATCGAAGAAGGCAAAAGCAGCAATTAACCAGAATGCAGCATATTCTGAATCAACATAGAAAAAGACAGAAGAAATCTTATACGTCCTTAAATTCAGTTGCGCCGGAACATAGCGCTGCAAAAGAAAAAGGCACACAAATGATGCCTCCGGAAACGGAAGATGCCTTGTTGGAATCTTTGCGCAAATTTGAAAAACAGCAACTTTACAAAGATAAAAATGCCTCATTATCCTATGTTGCCTCTTATATGGAAACCAATACAAAGTATCTTTCCTATATCATTAAAAAGCACAGGCAAAAAGATTTTACAAACTATATTAATGAACTTAGAGTTGATTATATTATAGAAAAGCTAACAACAGATCCGGTGTACAGACAATACAAAATAAGTGTACTTGCAGATGAGGCTGGCTTTTCTTCCCACAGCAAGTTTGCCACAATTTTTAAAAATATTACAGATGTATCTCCTTCACATTTTATTAATTACATAAGCCAGAAGAAGATCTGACGTTTCTATTTATAAAAAGGCTAATAATACAAATGATGCTCCGGAAGATTTATACATGTATAACAATTCTTTCTTTATTATTGTTGAAGGCACAAAATGCCAAAAATTATGATAAAGTATATTCGAAAATATTGCATGAGACTTACCAAAATAATTTTGATAAAGCTATAATTGCTGGTGACTCATTATACAGGAGTTCGGCTAAACCTGCTTTTCAGGTTAAAAGTCTTATGTTATTGGCTCTACTATATCAACGAAAAGGAGATGTAGAGAAAGCTGTTAACTATGCGGAGAAATCCGAGGATATTATTGAGAAGTTTCAAATATATGACTCTAGTGCGAGGGTGTTTGGCTTCCTAGCGTCACAGTACAGAATCATCAATCTGTATGATAAATCAAAATCCTATACTGAGAAAGCACTAAGTGCTGTGAAGTATATCAAAGATCCTGCTGAATCAAATAATGTTACAGGCTTGATGTTACAGGAATTAGCTCATTATGATATTAAGACGAAGCAATACAAAAAAGCAATTTTTAAATTGAAGAAGGCTCAGGAGAAATTCAGTCTTCTTCCGGAGAAGGATTTCTTTATGGCTACAAATAATCAACTGATGGGTGTCTGCTATATTGGTGCAGAAGTATATGATAAAGCGATTGCATGCTATAAAGAAGCTTTGGTATATGCCGAAAAAAATATTCCCAAAAGTACTCTTGCCGGAAAGGTTTTTCAGGGATTGGCGTTAGCTTATATACGCAACGGAGAGTTGGATAAAGCGAAAGAGTATCTGGACAAAGCTGAAGAATATGTAAAGAATTCGAAGTACTTGGGGCTTAATCAGGAAATTTACAGCACATCACAGGAGTACTATGCAAAGAAAAATGATGCACAGAACTTTACATTGGCTACGGAAAAAAAAGATTCTTTATCCGAACTGATTACTTCTCTTAATACGCGTTTTCTGAATCAGCAATTCTCAAAGCTTGAAAAACAGAATACTGAACAGGAGGAAAAAAATTATACTAAGAGTATATTTATTGCAATAAGTGGTGTTTTTATTATTGGGAATCTGTTATTCTTCTTTTTCTACAGCAGAGCAAAAAAGAGGCAAATATTAAAAATCAGAAATATTTTAAAAAATCAGAAAGAAAAGAATAATGAACAAGCTGAAATAGAAATAATAGGGAAATCTGATAATAATACAGATGCAGGTACAAGTCTAATGTCTTTAGAAACTGAACAATTGCTTTTGACAAAACTTGAAAATTTTGAGCGAGGGCAATTATTTACAGACAAGAAAGTTTCACTTTCCTATGTTGCAACTCATATAGGAACCAACACAAAGTATTTGTCCTTTGTTATAAAAAAGTACAAAGGGAAAGATTTTACGACTTATATCAACGAACTCAGGATCAATTATATCTTGGACAAGCTTAATACAGAACCTGTATACAGACAATATAAAATAAGTACACTGGCAGAAGATGCCGGTTTTTCTTCCCACAGCAAGTTTACAACAATCTTTAAAAGTGTTACAGATGTATCTCCGTCATATTTTATAAAATATATAGAGAATAAAGATAACCAAGGTACAATTGAATAGTTGGATGATTAAAGCTATGATTCATAAAATTTATTTACTTGTTATATGCTCTTTCATATTATTAGTGAAAGCTCAGGATTATGAAGCTTATAGCAAAGTTCATAAAAAGATACTCCATAAAATAGCTCAGGAAGATTTTGACAAAGCACTTGTAGCTGCAGATTCATTGTATAAGAGTACTGTTATACCTGCATACAGAGTCCGCAGTTTATTGCTCATTGCAACATTATATCAACAAAAGAATGATATGGATAAAGCAATAAGTTATGCTGAAAAAGCTGATGAAATTATAAGAAGTACCGACGATTATGCATGGCAAACCAGAGTAAATGGTTTTTTAGCATCTCAGTACCGGTTTCTGAAACTCTATGATAAATCCAAGTATTACTTCCAAAAAGCATTGACGACAGCAAAGAAAATCAATAATCCTGTTGATGCTTATAAAGTGCAGGGACTTATGATGCAGGAACTAGCTCATTTCGATTTTGAACAACACCGTTATAAAGAGGCTATTAATAAGTATAAAGAAGCCCAAGGATATTTTGATAAATTTTCTTCAAAAGATTTTTTTATAGCTTCCAATGATCAATTGATGGGAATATGCTACATCAATACCGGAGAATACAAAAAAGCCATCGACTGTTACAATAGAGCATTACTCTTCACAGATAAGAAAATGCCGGAAAGCGCTTTGGCAGGAAGAATTTATCAGGAATTGGCATTGGCTTATATACGGAATGATGAACCAGATAAAGCTAAAATCTATCTGGACAGAGCTGAAGAATATGCCCGCAAGTCTGTATACATAGATCTGGATAAGGATATCTATCGCACGGTACAGGAATACTATACTAAGAAAAAAGATGCAAAAAGAATTTTTGCGGCTACAGGGAAAAAAGATTCTCTTTCTGCAGAAATAGAAGATCAGAATGCAGAGCTTATTAATAATGAATACCTCAGTCTGGAGAAAGAGAGTGCGGAAAAAACTAAGAAAGGACTTACTAAAGGTATATTGGTATATGTAGCAGTCCTTTTTATATTAGGAAATATATCGTTTTTTATTGTATACAGATACAGACAAAAAAAGCGCATTAATAAAATTCAGGATATACTGAATAAGCTTACTGAAGAAAATAAGTGGATGAAAACTAATCCAAAAAAAACTAAAAATAATATAACTTCAGCCATGTCAGAAGAGACGGAAAAAGCACTTCTGGAAAAACTAAATATATTTGAAGAGGAAGTGCGTTTTATAGATAAAAATATGTCATTGTCTTATATGGTAACCTTTATGGATACCAATACTAAATATCTCTCTTATATTATTAAGAAATACAGAGAAAAAGATTTTACTACCTATACCAATGAACTTCGGATTAAATATATTTTAAAAAAATTAAATACTGAACCAGTATACAGACAATATAAAATAAGTGCACTAGCTGATGAAGTAGGAATAAGTTCTCATAGTAAATTTACAACTACCTTTAAAAATATTACAGGTGTTTCACCCTCGGAGTTTATTAAGTTTATTAATGAAAATGAAAAAGCCTGACATTTTTTGTGCCCCAAATCTATCAGATTATACTTCCTCAATGCAATTTATACCATAGTACAAGTGCTTTATTCATATATTAAATTTTTTAATTCTCATTCTTAATAATATAAAAGGGATGTCTACAAAATAGGCCTTAATTATATTTTACAATTTTACATTACTGTATATCAGTATTTTATGTGAAAGCTGTTTTTCAACCTTTATTTGCCATTTTCCGGATTTTGACAACAGTAGTACTTTCGTGGTAGTCTTTATTACTAGTATTTTTGCACGTCTTTATCGATCGCCAAAGACAGGTGATAACAAACATTAGATTTAATCGTATAGGATACTCTGCATAATAAACTTTAGCAGGGTGTCTAAATAATATTATGGTCAGTAGTCAAAAGTTACTGTCTGGTTATTTCTAGCGCTCTTATCCCATAAAGAAGAATATTACAACACAAACAAATGTATTAATGAATGATTTAAAAAAAGAGGAGTATGTATCTCCAAGATTTGAGATGTTCCTAATAGAGATGGAACAAGGAATAGCTGCTGGTTCAGCTAAAGTACTTCCACCAAATTCAGGTGGACAAGTTCAGGAAGAATGGACTCAGGGGGATGACGATAACAGAACCATTGAATGGTAATCGGATTGTAACAAATAAATATGAAATAAATTTATTACCTCACAAACAATGAAAAACTTAAAAATAACAATTGCGGCTTTTATGTTATCCGGTTCACTTCTGATAACATCATGCAGAAGCTCAGACAACGCAATAGATAATCCAGGTGATAATCTAATCACAAATGGTTCTGCTCTTATAAAGATGAACTTACTCGGAAGTGAATTTGAAAGCGAGACTATTTCAACTAATATGGCATCCGCCAGGCAGTTAAAAGTAGGCTCAACTGTAAAAGAGCAGGTAAGCACTTTTATGGCTGGAGAACAACCTGTTATTGCTACCCTTACTCCTGTTATTACATCAGCAATTGCTACGCAAGCTGCAATTAATCCTATGGCAGACGTCGTTAGGAATCCATTAAAAGGACCTAATGTAAAATACCGTGTGATTGCCTACAGAACAAGTAGCGGAGCCAAAGTAGCCAGTAATGTATATACAATAGATGCTAATGGGGGTTCTACAGCAGATAGTGGAGATATGATGTTAGATGGAGATACTGAAGCACTTAATAAATACGATTTTGTAGTACTGTCATATAATTCTTCAACTGTTCCGGCTGATGTTACCGGAAATATTTCAACCGCGACTTTGCCAAGTATTTCAGGAGATAATGACCTAATGTACTTCCGTACCAATAATGTAAGGGTATCCAAAGGAGATAATGTATTGAATGTTATATTGACACATAAATTCAGTCAGATTACTACAACTATAGATGCTTCTGCTGTAGCACCGGGAACTCCTATTTCTTCTATAGGTAATGGGATCACTTTTGACAAACATCGTGGAGGAACGGTTAATAGTATAAAATTATCTGACGGAACTGTTACTTTTGGAGCTGCAACAACTACAAAAGTGGTTGGTTTTACTGCACCAACACTAGCCAGTGCAATTTGGACAAGTAATCCTACATTATTAGCTAATCCGGGAGCTGCAGCTGGGGATATGTCAACATTGAACTTTCCAAATACAGCAGGCGGAACAATTACTGTAGGGTCTAAAACTAAAAGAAATTTTACAGTCAATAATTTAGTTGTTACTCCAGGAGTGAAATATAACCTTAAGCTGAAGTTTGCATGTACAACAAATGCAACACCAACCTGGCCTTTTAATATGTCTGATTCCGGATCAGGAACAAGACTGACAAGAACATTCAATGCACCAGCTGCAGATGCTGGTTTTATATTTGATGTTTATGAGCTGGATAACTCTTTTAACATGACAATTAATGGAGTTGATCTTGCTACTCAGGAAATTCAGTTTCAGTCTGGTGTAGTTGATTATCCCCAAAATATCAGATTTAAATCAGATGGGTCACGATGGGGTGAAAACGGAGTACCACAGATATACTCCTTAGGAAGTTCAACAAATTCAACTCCGATTATCAGGATTACAATCGGACCGGATGGTTCAGTTTCTATGATGGGAAGAAGAAGCTTGACTTCTAATCTGGAGCCTCTTGAATTGTATGGTGGCACCCGTTTCAATACTGTTACATGGAAAACGACAGGTTCAAATACTGTTGATGCAACCATGTTGGTAACCGGAGCTACTGTAATGCGAGGTTTAGGAGTAGGTAAGAAAATAGTACCTTGTCCTTAAACAATAAACTCAATCACTTATTACTTTCCATAAAGAAGAAGAAAAACTGTTAATATCCGGTGCTTATTTGTCATCATCCTATTTTTGTTAGTTAACAGTCTGAAGGCAGGCATCCGTAAGGATGCCTGTTTTTATTTATTGTGATGAATAAAAGAACATAAATAAGCTTTATTAAAAGCATATTTTTTAATTTTACTTTACCAAGAAACAATAATATGAAAATACAAATCTTGTCCGTGTCATTATTGCTTTTACTGTCAGGCGCAATAGCTTGTAAGAAAACGCCGGAGAATACTGATGCTAAATACAGAACAAATCTACAGAAAGAGATTACTACCGAAGATCTTACGTATTCCGAAAACGGTAAAACGTTTAAATCTTTTCTGGCTTTTGATAAAAATAAGCCCGGAAAGCTGCCTGTAGTGTTTATTATCCCGGAATGGTGGGGCATGAATGATTATGTGAAAAACCGCGCAAAACAACTGGCAGATTCAGGATATATGGCTATAGCTGTGGATATGTATGGTGAAGGAAAGATGGTTGATAATCCGGATGATGCCGGAAAGCTGGCGAAACCATTTTATGGTAATGCAGATCTTGCAAGGCAAAGTTTTGAAGCAATATTGAAACAGATTGAAAAAAATGAAAAAGCAGATACGGGTAAAATGGCAGCAATAGGCTATTGTTTTGGAGGAGCTATGGCTCTTAATATGGCCAGAATTAATGAACCGCTGAAAGGTGTGATAAGTTTTCACGGAAATCTGATGACCGGAGTGAAGCCTTTAACGAATAAGATACCTATACTCGTACTGAACGGAGAAGATGATACATTTGTATCCAAAGATGAAATAGCATCATTTAAAAAGCAGATGGATTCTGCCGGAGTTCAGTATAAATTTGTTAACTATCCAGAGGCAA
Organism: Elizabethkingia sp. YR214; assembly: GCF_003058195.1. GTDB lineage: Bacteria > Bacteroidota > Bacteroidia > Flavobacteriales > Weeksellaceae > Elizabethkingia. Next base: position 307,809 of record NZ_QBUH01000005.1, on the reverse strand, counting down.
TACACTCTTTCACGAATCCCGACGCTACAGCGGTTGGAAAAAAATATAAACTGAAGGTTGCCTATAATGAAGCCGCAGATAAAGCTTCATGGGAAGAGATGATAACCTTTTTTAATAAAATCTTTAAATAAAAATTGAAAACAGCGACGATTATTACTATTGGTGACGAGATTTTGTCTGGGAACACCGTAGATACCAATTCCAACTTTATAGCTCGTGAGCTAAAAGATATCGGAATAAAAGTTCAGCAAATTTTCACCATTTCAGATGAGGTTTCTGAAATTGAAAACTTTTTAAAAACAGCATTAGAAAATAGTGATCTTGTAATTACAACCGGAGGCTTAGGGCCAACAAAGGATGATAAAACCAAAAAAGCCTATGCCGGTTTTTTTCATGATGAATTAGTTTTTTCCGAAGAACTCTATGAGAAATTAGGAAAATACTTAGAAAAAAGAGGCCGTCTTGAGTTATTAGAACGCAACAGAAACCAGTGTGAGGTATTATCAAAAGCAACAATTTTTGATAACTATTATGGTACAGCCCCATGTCAGATGGTGGAACAAAGCGGTAAATTTATCTTTTGCTTGCCTGGTGTACCCTTCGAAGTAAAGCCACTAATAAAGGATCAGATTATACCATTTCTGAAGCAGCAATGGGAACTTAGTTTTATTCATACACGTATTATCAGTGTTGTAGGGGTTCCCGAAAGTCTGCTTTCCGATACTATTGAAGACTGGGAATTAGCATTGCCTGCGAATGTGAGTCTGTCTTATCTTCCGGTAGGAACAAGAGTGAAACTTAGATTAACCGGAACCGGGGAGAATCAGACCATACTTGAAGAGCAACTGGAGCAGTTGATACAACCGTTGAAATCTCTAATCGGAGATCATGTAATTGCCTGGTCCGAAGATGCTATAGAAAATATTCTGGCTTCTCTTTTATTCGATAAAGCGCTAACAGTTTCTACTGCAGAGAGTTGTACTACCGGACAATTAGCAAGGTTACTGACTTCTGTTTCGGGAAGCAGTAGCTATTATAGAGGAGGGATTATTCCTTATTTTACTGAAATGAAATCACAATTGTTGAATGTTTCGGAAGACACTATAAAGGAACACACTGTAGTAAGTAAAGAAGTAGCTATAGAAATGGCAAAATCCTGTCAAAAGCTTTTTAGTTCTGATATTGCAATATCCTCTACCGGTGTTTCTGGTCCCAATAAAGGGGAAGATGGTAAAGATATAGGAACCGTTTATTACGCAATAGCAAAAGGAGATGAGGTAAGAGTTTTTCATTTATTTTTGCCCGGTTTTGAAAGAAATGACTTTGTGAATTTTGTTTCTCAAAAAATTATAGAAACACTTATTGTGTGGTTGGAGGAATAGAAGTTTTTTATTTTAGTGTATTGTTGTTTAGTTAGTTGTGATTTAAAATGGTGATTAACTTAAAACTAATTTATACTTGTTTAATATTTTTCTAACATTTTATGGCAGGAATATTGCGGTCTGTTTTTAAAATAACTATTATGAAAAATATTTTAGCAGGTGCTATCGCCATAGTTGCAGTTCAGTTTTCTTTCGCACAAACGGTAAAAGATGTTGGAACATTTAGTTCCCTGAAAGTTTACGATAAAATTCCGGTAGTACTGGTTCCTTCTACATCCAATAAAGTAGAAGTAAAAGGAAAGAAAGCTTCCGATATTGAAGTTGTCAATAAAAACGGAGAGCTAAAAGTAAGAATGACAACAACTAATCTTTTACAGGGAGATGATGTGAAAGTAAGAGTATTCTATGATAGACTAAATGATATCCAGGCTAGTCAGGGAGCGACGGTAAGTAATGAAGGAGTATTAGAAGGCAATAAAATTGTACTTACTGCCAATGAAGGATCCTCAATCATCATGGGGCTAAAAGCCAAAACATTAGAAGTAAAGTCTAATACTGGTGGACTTATAACACTGTCCGGGCATGCAAACAATCAAAGCGCAATTGTAAATACAGGTGCCAAATATTATGGTAAACAATTGACAACTGCCACTACAAGTATTACTGTAAATGCCGGAGGTGAAGCGGAAGTTTCAGCAACGGAATCTGTAGATGCTAAAACACGTGCCGGAGGTAATATCACGGTATATGGTAATCCCGCAGATAAGAAAACTAAGAAAATTGCCGGAGGTAACATTAGTTTTAAATAAACTAAGAAAATAATAACATCAAAAAAAGCTGCTGTGAAACTTCACAGCAGCTTTTTTATGAATTAAGGTACATGCAAAATAATAGGTTATAATTATGTTAAGAATTGTTTAAAAATAATTAATATCTTTATCTGATTGATTAAATCTGTGTATATGAAAAAAATAACTTTTGCAGCATTAGCTTTTTCTCTTTGTTTTACAGGAGTTCAGGTAAATGCTCAACAAAAAAAAGGAAAGACTGTGGCGACAAAAACGCAAAAGGACGAGGGGCTAAATCTTAGCTACAGGGATACATCTGTACGCCCGCAAGACGACTTCTTTAACTATGTAAATGGCGGTTGGCTGAAAACTGCAAAAATCCCTTCTGATAAATCTAGTTGGGGATCTTTTAATCAGTTAAGAGAAGATACTGATAATAACTCCATGAATATTCTGAAAGAGATTCTGAAATCTAAATATCCTGCAGGATCTGAAGGTCAGAAAATTCAGGCACTCTATACAACATATACTGATTGGACTAAAAGAAATGCTTTAGGAATATCTCCAATTAAAGCTGATCTTGATAAAGTAGATGCTATTAAAGATCTAAAAAGTTTCCAGCAATATATCGATCAGGCAACCCTTACAGGTGATAATCCATTCTATGGATGGGGAGCCGGTGCTGATATGAAAAACTCCAAAATGAATGCCGTTTATTTGGGAGGACCAAGATTAGGATTAGGTAAAGACTACTATCAAAAAGAAAATGAAGCGAATACTGCAATTTTAGCAGATTATAAAAACTATATCACAACATTATTAGGAGTAATTGGTTATCAAAATTCAGCGTCAGTAGCTCAGAATGTTTTAGATTTTGAAAAGAAAATGGCTAAAACATTACTAACGAACGAGCAGGCAAGAGATGCCAATCTTCGTTATAACCCTAAGACGGTAGCTGAACTTCCTGTTTTGGTTAAAAATGTAGATCTTCCTGACTATTTAAAAACAGTTGGTGTAAATACTGATAAGGTAATTATAGGTGAAATTAATTATTATAAAAACCTGGATTCTTTTATCAATCAGGAAAATCTTCCTTTAATTAAAGATTATCTTAAATACAGAATTATAGCTTCTAATGCTTCTGATCTGGATCAGAAATTGGATGATATTCAGTTTAATTTCTATAGCAAGAGAATGCAGGGCCAACAAGAACAGAGATCTATGGACAAAAGAGGTTTATCTTTTGTAAATGGTATTGTAGGTGAAGCTTTCGGGAAACTTTATGTAGAGAAATATTTCCCCGCAGAGGCAAAAGCTGAGATGGTGGTATTAGTAGATTATGTTAAGAAAGCATTTGCAAGCCGTATTAAAAAACTTGACTGGATGTCTTCTGTAACTAAGGAAAAAGCATTGGATAAACTTAATAAGTTTACTGTAAAAGTTGCTTACCCTGATAAATGGAAGGATTATTCTAAATTAACATTGAAGTCTGATGCAGATGGTGGTTCACTTTATAGCAATCTTCAGGAGATTTCTAAGTGGCAGTACCAGAAAGGCCTTGAAAAAGTAGGTAAACCTGTAGATAAGACAGAATGGGGAATGACACCACAGACTGTTAACGCATATTACAGTTCTTCAAACAACGAGATTGTATTCCCAGCAGCTATTCTTCAGCCTCCTTTCTTCAACTTTAAAGCAGATGCTGCTGTTAATTTTGGTGGAATCGGAGCTGTAATTGGACACGAAATTTCTCACGGATTCGACGATAGTGGTTCTCGTTTCGATGGTGATGGTAATCTGAATAACTGGTGGACAGACGAAGACAGAAAGAAATTTGAGGCAGCAACTCAAAAATTGGGTGCGCAATATGATACTTATGAGCCGGTAAAAGGATCTCACGTGAATGGTAAATTTACAATGGGAGAGAATATTGGGGATTTAGGTGGAGTTAATGTTGCCTATGAAGCATTACAAATGTACCTTAAAGATAAGGGTAACCCAGGTAAAATCAGTGATCTTACTCAGGATCAAAGATTCTTTATGTCTTGGGCAACTGTATGGAGAACTCTATCTACTGACCAGTACAAAGTGAATCAGGTTAAAACTGATCCGCATTCACCAGGAGAGTACAGAGCTTTTGCACCGTTGGTAAATGTTGATGCATTCTATAATGCCTTTGATATTAAACTAGGAGATAAACTTTATAAAAAACCAGAAGACAGAATTAAAATCTGGTAATTATAAACCATAAAATAATACAAAAACCATCCTAAAGGGTGGTTTTTGCTTTTTGTAGTAATAAAAATGTTAACTTAGTCAACCATAAAAACTAACTAAATAACCAACATGAGAAACATCAAATTAATAATTGTGATGCAGTTTGCTGTATTAAGCTGTGCATCTCAGTTATTCGGACAATCCTCCAAAGGATATGTACCCAAAGATGGTCAGGAAGACCGTAAATTCTGGGTGAAAACATTAGATAAAATTGCTTATCCTGTAGTTCATAATCTGGCAGAAGGTACTCTTCGGAAAAATATGCCGGTGGAAATACCTCCTGGGCTAAAGCCAGACTTCTTTAATAAAGTAACACATCTTGAAGCTGTAGGCCGGACTATGGCAGGTATAGCACCTTGGCTGGCATTACCGGATGACAATACGGAAGAATCCAAAGTAAGATCCAGACTAAGAACTGAACTCTTGAAAGGCCTTAAAAATGCTGTTGATCCTCAGAATCCGGATTATCTTAATTTCAGAACAGAAAAGCAGCCGATTGTAGATGCCGCTTATATGGCACATGCCTTTATAAGAGCGCCAAAAGCATTATGGGAACCTTTGGATGAAACGACTAAAAAAAGAGTAATTGAAGAATTTAAAGCACTTCGTACAAGATCTGGAGCATATAATAACTGGTTGTTATTTGCAGGGTTAAATGAAGCGTTTCTACTAAGTGTAGGAGAGCAGCCTGATCCAGTCCGTATTGAGTTTGCTAAAAGAAAAATATTGGAATGGTACCAGGGAGACGGCTGGTATAGTGACGGGCCAAGTATGAGTATAGACTACTATAATTCCTATGTTATCCATCCTATGCTGGTAGATTTTTTCAAAGTTTTGCTGGATCGTAAAATGATCCGACAAGAAGAATACGATCAGGCAGTAAAAAGAATGGTTCGTTATTCAGAGTTTACAGAACGATTTATCAGCCCTGAAGGTACTTATCCACCATTCGGAAGAAGCATTACTTACAGAACAGCTGCATTCCAGGCACTAGGACAAACGGCACTGATGCATAAATTACCTGATTATATAGACCCTGCACAGGTAAGATGCGGGCTTAGTGCGGTTATGCACAGAATGTACGATCATGCTAATAACTTTGATAAAGCAGGATGGCTGGTACTAGGATTTAATGGTCATCAGCCGGGAATAGCGGATTATTATACATCCACCGGAAGTTTGTATATGGCAACGTTAGGTTTCCTGCCTCTAGGATTGCCGGCTATGGATAAATTTTGGACTAACCCTCCCGCTGCATGGACTGCTAAAAAAGCTTGGGCAGGAGAGCCTTTTCCTAAAGATTACCATGTAGAATATTAATATTTTAAAACCACTCTGATCACAGAGTGGTTTTTTTGTAACAGAATATTTATAAATGAACAAAATAAATTATTTTTATAAAAAATAATTTATGAAGGAATTTCTACAGAATACTTATAATCGATTGTTAAAGGATTTTCAGACTATTTTATCTATAGCTTATTTATTCGCAGTTGGTATAGGAATGATTTTCAATTACCGGAAATACAGTCATTTTAATATCAATATATTTGATTATGCTGATATTACAGATTTTCTGATTGCACCGTTTGCCGATTACAGAATTTTTCTGTTCACATTTATATCTGTACTTATTTTAGGAGCTATTTATAAACTAGATTCTTATATCAAGGAAAAGCGTCCCAGAATTTACAAAATCTACAGTTTTCAGAACTATACATCATGGTTTTCATCTATGTATTACAATGGGATTTCGATTTTACTGATTATTCCGTTTTATATATGGCTGGCGGCAGGAGTATATGGGAAATTTTCTCAAAGAAAGATAATAAAAGATCAACCAGTGAGCTTTTTGTATTCTGACAATACCGAAGAGCAGGCAAAATTAATTGGGAAGACTAAAACCGTTTTATTTCTGTTGAAAAATGATGAGGTAAAGGTTGTGCAGCTTTCTTCAATTAAAAGCTATAAATTACAGAAAGAGTTGTAACTTTTCAGTGATTTTATCTACTCATTGTGTAAATTTATAAAGCCTATACATAGGCTTTTCGTTAAAATAATATTATGAAAAAATTGACTACCAGTCTGTTAGTGGCCGTTTCACTTCTTTCAACAGGAGTAGTAATGGCTCAAAAAAAGAATACAAAAACAATTCAAAGTACAAAAAGTTCGACAATGAAAGATGAAGGCCTTCATCTGGAAAATATGGATAGAAAAGTACGTCCACAAGATGATTTTTACAATTACGTAAACGGTAGCTGGATGAAAACAGCAAAAATTCCTTCTGACAAATCAAGTTGGGGAGCTTTTAATGAACTTGCTGAAGCTACAGACAATCAGTCTCTGACAATCTTGAACAATATTCTGAAAGACTCTTTTTCAAAAGGTAGTGAAGGTCAGAAAATTCAGGATCTCTACGGGACTTTCATGGACATGAATAAGAGAAACGCAGATGGTATTAAGCCTGTTCAGGCTGACTTAGCAAAAATTGATGCTATTAAAAACCTTAATGATCTGCAGTCTTATCTAAAAGAATCGACAAGACAAGGGTTCAATCCTTTCTATGAGTGGGGTGTAGATGCTGATTTAAAAGATTCTAAAATGAATGCTGTTTACCTTGGTGCAGCAGATTTAGGTTTAGGTAGAGATTACTATCAGAAAGAGAATGCTGAAAATGCTAAAACAGTAGCTGAATATCAGAAATATATTGCTTCAATTTTAGATATTTTAGGGTATAAGAATTCAGCTGAAACTGCTAAAAATATTTTTGCTTACGAGAAAGATATGGCGAAGTCATTGCTTACCGTAGAGCAGATTCGCGATGCCAATCTTCAGTATAATCCGGAGACTATGGATCAACTGAAAGGGTTGGTAAAAAATGTAGACTTACCAGCTTATCTGACAGCTGTAGGGGTAAATACAAATAAAGTTATTGTAGGTGAATTAAACTATGTTAAAAACCTGGATAAGTTCCTTACAGAGCAAAATATTCCGTTAATTAAAGATTACCTGAAATTCCACCTTATTTCTTCTAATGCCGGGCGTTTAGATCAAAAACTGGATGATATTCAGTTTAACTTCTACAGCAAGTATCTAAGAGGACAAAAAGAGCAAAGAGCAATGAACAAAAGGGGACTTTCTCTTATCAACGGAGTTCTTGGAGAAGCTTTCGGTAAACTGTATGTAGAAAAATATTTCCCTCAGCAGTCTAAAACAGAAATGCTAACGCTAATTGATTATCTGAAGAAAAGCTTTGCTAAACATATTAATGATTTAACATGGATGTCTTCTGAAACTAAAGTAAAAGCTTTAGATAAACTGAATAAATTCACTGTAAAAGTAGGATATCCGGATAAGTGGAAAGATTATACTAAGCTTGAGCAAACATCAGTGAAAGATGGTGGCTCTTTATATGCTAACCTTCAGAAAGTATCCGAATGGAGCTATCAGAGAGAATTAAATAAAATTGGTAAGCCAGTAGATAAGGCAGAGTGGGGAATGTCTCCACAAACTGTGAATGCATATTACAATCCTACAAACAACGAGATTGTATTCCCTGCAGCAATTCTACAGCCACCATTTTTTAACATCAAAGCAGATCCTGCGGTTAACTTTGGTGGAATTGGTGCTGTAATTGGTCACGAGATGTCTCATGGGTTCGATGATAGTGGTGCTACTTTCGATGGTGACGGAAATTTGGTTAACTGGTGGTCTGATGCTGACTTGAAGAACTTTAAGGATGCTACAACAAAGCTGGCAAAACAGTTTAGTCAGTACGAGCCAGTAAAAGGAACGCACATCAATGGTGAGTTTACTAATGGAGAAAATATTGGTGACCTTGGTGGCGTAAATGTGGCTTATGATGCACTGCAGATGTACCTGAAAGATAAAGGTAATCCAGGAAAGATCAGTGGATTTACACAAGATCAAAGATTCTTTATGTCATGGGCTACCGTATGGAGAACATTGATGACGGAGAAAGCTACAATCAATCAGATTAAAACTAATGAGCATGCCCCGGGAGAATTCAGAGCTTTTGGTCCATTAGTAAATACTGATGCTTTCTACAAAGCGTTTGATGTGAAGCCAGGTGATAAATTGTATAAGAAACCTGAGGACAGAGTTAAAATCTGGTAATCAAATAATAATTTATATAAGCGGAAAGTTGCTCTTTTAAAGGGCAGCTTTCTTTTTTAGATGGAATTCATTGTTTAACTTTAAAAATAAAAATGAACATCATAACAGAAAAAAATATCCTTATAGAAAACCCTGAAACCCAAAGATTTCTGGCAGATGCTTATTATCCGGAAACTGAAGAAAAGTTACCCTTAGTAATCTTTGCACATGGTTATAAAGGCTATAAAGATTGGGGAACCTGGGGACTAATGGCAGAAGCATTTGCAAAGGCAGGATATTTCTTTGTTAAATTCAACTTTTCACATAACGGAACAACTATAAATGATCCGGATAATTTTGGTGATCTGGAAGCTTTTGGAAATAATAATTATACAAAAGAGTTGTCCGATTATCAGAAGGTTATCAATTATTTTGAAAACCATCCTAAGGTGGATGCTGAAAAGATTTCAATTATTGGGCATAGCAGAGGTGGTGGTGATACTGTTTTGCAGGCGCAAAGGGATCCAAAAGTTAAGGCATTGATTACATTAGCAGGAGTTAATAATTTTGTAACCCGATTCCCGAAAAATGATCGATTAGAACGATACAGAGAAAATGGAGTTTTCTATGTAACTAACGGGAGAACAAAGCAGGAAATGCCTCACTACTGGCAGTTTTATGAAAACTTCCGGGAAAATGAATCCGAATTAGATATACAAAAGGCAGCACAGAATCTTCAAAAGCCTTATCTGATTATTCATGGGACTGAGGATGAAGCAGTAAAAATAAAAGAAGCTGAGCTGTTACACAAGTGGGCAAAGAATTCTGAGCTAAAAATTATTGATGGAGCGGATCATGTTTTTGGTGGAAGAGAACCATGGAGTAATGATACTTTACCAACGGATTTGGAAAAAGTAATTAATTACTCAACAGAGTTTCTTGATAGAGTACTATAAAGAGTGTGAAAACATAATTGCTTATTGTAAAATAAAAAAAGGATGAATAATTTCATCCTTTTTTTATTTATTGAAGTGGCTTTACATATTTAGGTTTAAAGTCCTTTTTCATCAGTTGATCAATTGTTTTAGCAAAACTATTAACAATCTGAGTGAGATTCTGAGTATTGATGACATTAATATCATCATTTACCTGATGGTAATGATTTTGATGTTCCATATCCACAGTAGAGAAGGAGTGGGCAACAATACCTTTCTTTACAAAATTTACATTGTCGGAACGGAAGAATAATTTCTCAGATAAGTAAGGATCAGGAGCTACTTCGAAGCCTTTCGGAGCATTGGCATTAATAATCTCGTCCAGATCAGACTGATCGTGCCCTGTCATATATACTTTATTTAATCCAAAAGCAGAAGGTGTTCCCAGCATTTCGAAATTGAACAAAGCTTTTATTTTAGGAATATAAGTCTGGAATTTTTCGTCATTAGCCAGATATTTAGAACCCACTAATCCTATTTCTTCACCATTAAAGGCCATAAAAATAAGTCCTTCTTTGGTCTTTTTTTCTTTATAATAATCGGATAAACCGATAACTGTACTTACACCGCTGGCATCATCATCTGCACCATTAAAGATTTTATCCTCACCTTCTTTTGCCTCTCCAATGTGATCAAAGTGAGCTCCGAAAGCGATATAGCTATCCTCAGTTCCTTTTTTTACACCACATACATTGTAATAAGTTTTTCCGTCTTTATAGGTAAAAGGTACAAGATAGGAATCACCATAGCAGTAATCCAGCTTGTTCTGCTTGAATTGCTCAGCGATATACTGGGCAGCTTTCAGATTTTCTTCAGTACCAAACTTTCTGCCTTTCATTTCATCAGAGGCCAATGTTGATACAATTTCTTTAATTCTTGTTTCCTTTATTTCCTGAGAGAAATATAAGCCTGAAGCCAGACCAAATGCAAGTATTGCAATATTTTTCATATTAACTGATTTTTAAAATTTTCCAGGCTTCTTCAATATTATTTTTTAATAATAATTCCTGAGCCTTCTCATGAATCTCTTTCTGATCGCTGAAACTTCCTTCCGGCAAAGATTCGATATTAGCCAGCATTCCAAGATCGTTTCCGGTGAAAATAATGCTGTATCTTATTTGTTTGGGTAATTTGTCAAGACCAATTCCTTTAGTAACTAAAGGCTTCGGAACTTCAAAAAGATTGTCGGCTGTATTACGGGAATACCAATTTCCGCCTAACCGTGCAACCAGATCTAGTTTTCTCTGATCCAGATTTCCTTCTTCATTCAGATATTCTTCACGGATGTGAATTTTTATAACTTCACATATCACCAAATTTCCGGCACCACCTTCTTCTCCCAATGATTTTATTTCATTGATTTTACATTCGAAATTTACAGGACATTCGGCAATTAATGGTGGTTTTACAAGGTCTGCAGGCTTCATTGTTAATCCTGCTTTTATAAACTCATTTACACCCTCTTCATATTCTGTACTTGCCAGAGAAACTTGTTGTACAATCGGGAAATTTACAATTCCGATTACTACTTCAGGAGTATCGTGTACATTATGCAATGTATGTTTTGTAGTATTATCTCTTACCCTTCTGGAAGGAGAAAAAATAATAATCGGAGGTTTAGTACTGAACATATTGAAAAAGCTAAACGGGCTTAAATTTACATTGCCCTCAGCATCTACAGTACTTGCAAAAGCAATAGGCCTTGGTGCTATTGCTGTCTGCATTATTGTTTGTAATTGTTGTCCGGGTATATCTTGTGGCAGGATTGACTTCATATTATTATTTAACCATAAAAGTTACAAAAGTTTAGTAGAGTTATTATTTTAGTTGTTCAAAATATTAGCTCACAAAAGTTTCTTGTCCTTCATGGTAGAGGTTTTTTACATTGAAATTTATTAATATTCCTTTAGGCTTCTTCATTAAATTGATATAGCTGATTAATTGAGCTCTGTGTATATCATTAATTTCTGAAACCGACTTTAGCTCTAAAACTATAGCATCTTCAATTAGAAAATCACAAAAGAAATCACAGTTCAGGAATTTACCTTTATAGTTTAAAGAAATTTTGGACTGAGAAACAAAGGAAATATTTCTTAATTTAAATTCTTCTTCCAAACATTTATGGTATATACTTTCTAAAAGTCCAGGACCTAAAATTTTGTGAACTTCAATACAAGCTCCGTTTATTTTATAGGTTAAGTCTTTTAGATAGTCCTGAGTAAGCATTCTGGAATGAAACTTTTGTGTCTTTTGTGGTTATTAAGTTGATGGAAGTATTTTCGCTTTTACCTCGCCGAAGCCTACACGTTTTCCATCTTTTTCGTTATACGCTCTCATAATAACAGTGTCATTATCTTCAATGAATTTACGCTCTGTACCATCGGAAAGTTTTAGTGGATTAGAACCTCTCCATGTCAGTTCCAGCATAGAGCCAAATGATTTAGGATCTTTTCCGGATATTGTACCACTGGCATACATGTCCCCAACTTCAATATTACAACCGTTTATAGTATGATGAGCAAGTTGCTGAGCCATATTCCAATACATATACTTGTAATTACTTTCTGAAATAAGATTTTCAGCTCCGTTTTCTGGCTGAATATAAACTTCCAGTTGTATGTCAAAATTTTTGTTTCCTTCGAACTGAAGATACTCCAATACTTCAGGATCTTGTTTAGGAGACTCTATACGGAATATATCCAGTGCTTCCAGGGTGACAATCCATGGAGAGATAGAAGATCCGAAATTCTTGCCTAAAAATGGCCCTAATGGTACATACTCCCAAGATTGGATGTCTCTTGCACTCCAGTCATTGAAGATTACCATTCCAAAGATAGCGTCTTCAGCATCTTTTGTAGAGATAGATTCCCCCATCTCGGTGTCTTTATTGGTAATGAAAGCCATTTCCAGTTCGAAATCCAATTGCTTAGACGGACCGAATATTGGTTTGTCCTGATCTGCCGGTTTCATTTGTCCTTTTGGTCTGTGGATATTGATTCCGGAAACTACAATTGAAGAAGCTCTTCCGTGATAACCTACAGGAAGATGTTTCCAGTTTGGAAAAAGCGCATTTTCCGGATCACGGAAAAGTGAGCCTACGTTAGTTGCATGATCTATGCTGCTGTAGAAATCTGTATAATTAGGGATATGCAGAGGCAGCATCATTTGTACGTCTTCAGAATCGAAAAAGCAGCTTTCTATAGCTATCTCGTCTTTTGAAAGAGTAGAACCCTCTGTTAATAATTCCTGTATTCTTTCTCTTACTTTTGTGGTAATAGGTTTACCCAATTCTATAAAAGGATTTAGGGTATAAGCTTCAAAGATATTATCATCCAGACCGTCAATGTTTTCGAAGTAGCCTTCGTCGTAAAGAGTAGCAAGATCAATTACCTGATTGCCAATTCTTGTAGCGCACGCAATGTATTCCTGGTTGAATACTGCAACACCAAAAGGAATATTGTATATTGAAAAATCTGTTGATTCGGAATTTTCTACGAATGATTTCATAAATTAAATAGAATTTTATTTAATAAAAAGGTTCAAAAAAATGTGTACTAAAAATACAACATTTCCTTGAACCTGAGTTTTGTTATTTATCGAAGATTATTTTCTCTTCTGTACTTTTTTAGATTCTTTTGCTTTATCCAGATAATGAATCTCAATCCATTTTTCACGGGTATTGATATTAGTAAAGTAATAGTAACCTTTACGATGACTTAGTAATAAATTATAGGTTAAAGGATAGCTCATTGCTTTGTCTTCCAGTTTATCAAGCCTTATAGATACCGCATTGTGATTTCTTACGACATCACCTGTAAAGATGTTGGAGTATTCCTGTTTTGTACTTTTATCTTCAATAATCTCAATCATTGTAACCTGATTGTTCGGACGGAATTCCAGGATATGCTTTTCAGAATGATCTGTAGAATCTTTTACAGTAATGAATTTCTTTCCTTCCAGAATAAATTCATCATAATCCTTTCCTGAATTTTCACTGCTTAGCCTGTCCAGCTTTTTGATAATAGCACCATAACTCTGAGCCTGTACTATTGTACCGGCGGTAATAAGAGTTAAAACCAGAAGTATTTTTCTCATCTTATAAATTTAGTAAAACTAAGACAAAAATTAATCCAAACATTATAAATTTCCTCTTCTTGCTTGTTCTTTTTCTAAAGCTTCAAATAGAGCCTTGAAATTACCAGCTCCGAAACTCTGGGCTCCATGTCTTTCGATAATTTCAAAAAACAGGGTAGGACGGTCTTCTACAGGCTTAGTAAAGATCTGAAGAAGGTAACCTTCCTCATCACAATCGATAAGGATTCCAAGATCCTGAAGTTTTTTGATGTCTTCATCGATGTGGCCAACTCTGTCAGGTACCATGTCATAGTAAGCTTCCGGAGGTGGAGAAAGGAATTCTACACCACGCTTTTTTAGTTCGCCTACAGTATGAATAATATCTTTTGTAGCTACAGCAATGTGTTGTACACCTTCGCCTTCGTAGAAATCCAGATATTCTTCTACCTGAGATTTCTTTTTACCTTCTGCAGGTTCGTTGATCGGGAATTTTGCATAACCATTACCGTTAGACATTACTTTAGACATTAGTGCCGAATATTCTGTATTGATTTGCTTATCATCAAAAGATAGAATATTTACAAATCCCATTACCTTTTCATACCACTCAACAGTCGGAACCATACGATCCCAGCCTACATTTCCGACACAGTGGTCTACATATAATAGACCTGTTTCAGTAGGATTATAATCGCTTTCCCACTTCTCATAGCCAGGCATAAATGTTCCGCTGTAATTCTTTCTTTCTATAAACATATGTACCGTTTCGCCATAAGTGTAGATTCCGGACATTCTCACTTCACCGTATTCATCGGTTAAAGTAACAGGTTCCAGATATGGTTTTCCACCTCTTTTAGTAGTTTCTTCAAATGCTTTATAAGCATCATCCACCCAAAGTGCTAAAACTTTTACACCGTCACCGTGTTTCTTTACATGTTCTGAAACCGAACTATCTGATCTAAGTCCTGTAGTAAGAATCAGACGAATTTTTCCCTGCTGAAGTACGTAAGAAGCACGGTCTCTAACCCCAGTTTCAGGGCCTGCATATGCAATTGACTGAAATCCGAATGCTGTCTTATAGAAGTGTGCGGCTTGTTTGGCATTACCAACATAAAATTCAATATAGTCTGTACCATTGATTGGCAGGAAGTTTTCTGCCTGCGCAATCTTTTCGGCGAATGTTAATGTAGACATTTTTTTACTTTTAGATTATGAAATGCAAAATACTATTTTTTAGCGAATGCCACTAACAATTGTTAGTTTTTAAATCTTTCATGAGCAGCTCTTTCCAACATCTCTCTGTCATCCGGATGAGAGATATCTATAAGTGCTTTAGCTCTCTGTCTCAGATTTTTACCATACAGGTAAGCTGTACCATATTCAGTTACTACATAATGAATGTGACCTCGGGTTGTTACTACACCAGCTCCTTCCTTCAGGAATGGAACAATTCTCGGAACACCTTTTTTTGTACGTGAGGTAAGCGCCATAATAGGTTTCCCGCCTTCACTAAGCGCAGCTCCTCTCATAAAATCCATTTGCCCCCCAATACCGCTGTACTGGTAAGTGCCAATAGAGTCCGCGCAAACTTGTCCTGTAAGATCAATTTCTATAGCGGAATTTATGGCATGCATTTTATGATTTTTCATAATATTGATAGGGAAGTTCACATGCTGAACGTCTAAGAAAGCTATAGAAGGATTATCATCTACAAAGTCATAGAGTTTTTTAGTCCCAAAGCAAAAACTGGTAATACTTACGTTGTCATGAAAACCTTTGTATTTGTTGTTAACAATATCATCTTTAATAAGGTTAATAACACCATCACTCAGCATTTCTGTATGAATACCCAAATCCTTGTGATTTCCCAGACATTTAAGGACAGCATCCGGTATTGTACCAATACCCATTTGTATTGTAGCTCTGTCATCAATAAGTTCAGCAACATGTTTTCCAATCAGTGCCTCTTCCTCTCCAACTTTAGATCCGTAATCTATTGTCATTAGTTCTTCCTCATGCCATACCATTTTGTCGATTCTGTTCACATGAACCATTCCGTCACCATGAGTTCTTGGCATTTTAGGATTGACAATAGCGATAACTATTTTAGCCGAGTCTACAGCAGATCTCGCAATATCAACTGAAGTTCCCAATGTACAGTAACCATGTTTATCCGGAGGAGAAACTGTAATAATAGCTACATCCAGCGGTAGTATATTATTTTTGAAGAGAATCGGAATTTCGCTAAGGAAAATAGGGACAAAATCGCCTCTGTCCGAGTTTACAGCCTCTCTTACAGGAGTCGACACAAACAGGGAGTTGATATGGAAATTATCTTTATATTCTGGTCTTGCAATAGCTACAGCACCTTGTTGGGTGATGGATACCATTTCTATATCCTTAAAGCGGGAAGACTGATTGGCAAGTTCGTTTAATAAATAATTGGGAGTACAGGCACTACCGTGGGAAAATATTCTGTCACCACTTTTAATAACAGATATAGCCTCCTCGGCACTTACATATTGATACATATATTACTATTATAAGTTATTATCTTAATCTAACCATGAAGTTTTATAAGTAGGATCTTCTACCTTCAGCGCCTCTTCGGTTAATTTTAAAGGTCTGAAAGGATCTACCATTACAGCATATTCATGGGTTTCTTTTTGTCCTATGCTTCGTTCCATAGCACCCGGATGAGGTCCGTGTACAATACCTCCGGGATGAAGAGTAAAATCACATAAATCAATATGATTCCGGCTCATAAAGTCACCTTCTGCATAGAAGAGCACTTCATCGGAATCTATGTTACTATGGTTATACGGAGCAGGAATAGACAGAGGGTGGTAATCGTACATTCTGGCTACAAAAGAGCATACTACAAAGTTATGACCTTCGAAAGTCTGATGTACTGGCGGTGGTTGATGAATCCGGCCTGTAATAGGCTCGAAATTCTTAATATTAAATTTGAAAGGGTAAAAATAACCATCCCATCCAACAACATCGAAAGGATGTGTTGCGTAAACAAAATCGGTAATCTGATTTTCTTTTTTTACTTTTATAACAAAGTCACCTTTTTCATCTATCGGATCAACATGGACAGGAGCTTCTATATCCCTCTCACAGAAAGGAGAATGTTCTAGTAGTTGCCCAAATTCATTTCGATACCTCTTTGGAGTATAAATAGGTGAATGACTTTCTATAAAGAACAGAATACTGTCTTCATCTTTAAATTCTATCTGATAAATGGTACCACGAGGAATAATGAGATAATCTCCATATCCAAATTCAAGATTGCCTACGAATGTTTTCAGAATACCTGAACCTCTTTGTACAAATAATAATTCGTCGCATTCTGCATTCTTATAAAAATATTCTGTTACCGATTTCCGAGGTTTGGCAATACCCATTTTAAGATCATTATTCAGCATAAGAACCTTTCGGCTATCCAAAAAATCATCCTCGGCCTGTACTTTCATGCCCTGAATTCGTCTCGGGATGATGTTTTTCTCCACTGCGATTTTAGGGGTAACATCTTTTACACCTCTTATTTCTTTAATTTGGGTAGGTCTGTGTGTATGATATAGTAAAGAAGAAATTCCATGGAATCCTTCTGTACCAAACAGTTGTTCGTAATAAAAATTACCTTCTTCAGATTTGAAGATGGTATGTCTTTTCTGTGGAATTTTTCCGTTGTGATGGTATCTCATAAATCAGGTTGTGACTTTCTCAAATTTACTCAAATTATCACACGTGAAGAAAAAATAGCCCAAGAATATGGAATGATATACTTCATAGTATCGTTTATTTGTTTAAAAAAAATGTTCTGGTTAGGTGTTTTTATGCGGTATCATGTGTATGAGTAATTTTGGGAGTGTAACTTTATCGAAGAAGGACTTCATTGAGAATAGAATAGTCAAATTGAAAGAAATACGGTGCTTTTCCACTAACAAAAGTTATTGGATAAAACTTTATTTTTCTTTACATTATTCTCAATTATATTCAGCTGCAGATCTGGTGATTCCAATAATCTGAATGAAAACCCAACGAGCTTAATCATAGATTTAAAATTTAAATTATCGTACAAATGTCTATAGATAATTTAGAGATTACTGAAGAGTAAAAATAACTGCTATGTTATTTTCAAGTTCTTACTAATATTGAATATAACAACGCCCTGATTCAAAGGAATCAGGGCGTTTGTATGTATTATAAGTTGTACTTATTTTGTTAAGTCCAAACCTCCAAAGTTACCGGAGCTCATCATCATATAGACTCCGTCAGTTTTGTCAAGTGTATCCCAATAAGAATGAAGATCCTCGGCATTGGTGAATACTTTTAAATCAGAATTTTTAAAAGAATCTTTAATCATCTCCGGAGAAATAGGCTCCATTCTTTTTATTTTCAGTGCATCTTCTGAATAGAATACTATAGCTTCTTCAACACCGTTCATAGAGCCTTCATATTGTTCCAGGAAAGCAGGATTAAGGCTGCTGTAGGTATGCAGTTCCAGAAAAGCATGCTTTTTTTGTTTAGGGAATTGCTCTATAAATGCTTTCACAGATGCTTTTACCTTAGAAGGTGCATGGGCGAAATCTTTATAAAGAGTACCTCCATCTGCTCTTCCTACTTTTTCCAATCTTTTAGATGCCCCTTTAAAGCTCATAATAGCATCATAGAACTCTTCTTCCATAATGCCTAATTGCTGGCATATAAGACGCGCTCCTTCCATATTCAGAAGGTTGTGCTGCCCGAAAACAGATAAAGGAATATGACCAATGCTGGTGATAAGATTTACCACTCCGTTTACAATCTCATATTCTGGTGTTTTGTAAGGTAATTTGCGGAAATAATTCTCTGCAGCGTCTACTACCTTTACCACCTCTTCATCTTCCTCGTTATATACCAACACGCCTCCCGGAGTTATGGTCGCAACAAATCTTCGGAACTGTTCTATATAGTCGTCAAATGTTTTGAATACATTAATATGATCCCATGCAATACCACTCATTAGCGCTATGTTAGGCTGGTACAATAAGAATTTTGAACGGGGATCTAAAGTAGAAGAAAGATATTCATCTCCCTCTAAAATCATAAAGTCATTGTCTTTAGTAAGCTTTACCATTACATCGAAACCTTCCAGCTGTGCGCCAACCATGTAGTCTACATCTTTCTGATGAAAGTGCAGTACATGAAGAATCATAGAAGTAATAGTTGTTTTACCATGAGAACCACCAATTACAACACGTGTCTTATTTTTGGACTGCTCATACAGAAACTCAGGATATGAATAGATTTTTAGGCCTAGCTCCTTTGCTCTGGCTAATTCCGGATTATCTGCATGTGCATGCATCCCCAGAATTACAGCATCGGTATCGGCTGATAATTTTTCCGGAAACCAGCCCATTTCATTTGGCAAAATTCCTCGTTTGTCAAGACGGGTTTTCGATGGTTCAAAGATCGCATCATCGGAACCTGTCACATGGTAACCTTTTTCTTTTAGGGCAATAGCAAGGTTGTGCATAGCGCTGCCTCCTATAGCAATGAAATGGATGTTCATAAATTTATTGTGGTTTTATTCACCTTCATTTTTGTTTTGCTGCTTTTCGGCATTCTTTTTAGCAACAATTTCCTGATCGTATTCATGGAGAACATTGTGTTCCGGAGTCTGCTCAATAGCATGCATGATTTTGCTCAGGATATCAGCAGCACTGTCATTATCATAATCTATATCCAGTGCAGGTTTAAATTGTAAGGTTGGTTCTATACCTGTTACTTTTATTTTTAAGCCTTTTTTATCAAAAGCCCTGCGGAAACCATTAATTTTAATAGGAATAACGATAGGTCTTTGATTTTTAATCAACTTTGCGGTACCTTTTCTTCCCTGTGCAAATGCAGAAGTAGTCCCTTGTGGGAAGGTAACAACCCAGCCATTATCCAAAGCTTTCATGATATTTTCTACTTCGCTAAGGTCTACCATTCTGTTTACCGCTTTTCCTTCAGCTCTCCAGGTTCTTTTAACGGTTACAGCACCCGCAAGTTTAAAGATTCTTGCCAGGATACCATTGTTCATGGTTTCTTCAGCAGCTACATAGTAGAAATCAATCTTAGGGTTTAGCAGGTAAACCGGATTTTTAATTGTATTGATATAGCCATTGTTCACGCTGCAAAAAACGTGGTACATTGCTGCAACATCGGCGAAATAGGTTTGGTGATTCGATACAAATAGTACATTTGTTTTAGGCAGGTCTACCAGATTTTCAGAACCACTTATTTTTAATTTGTTGAAGCCGTTAAAACGACGGTATGAGACCATACCGAGTACGAAGATGATGAATCTTTTTAGAAAATAAACATTGCCAAAAGCATCGGTAAATATATTTTTCTTTGCCATTTTTATGCAAATCATACAAAAACCCGGAATGGTTAGTCGGGTTTCATAGTAAAGTGCAAAATTAAACTTTTTTCATTAAGTCTCTAAATTCTGACAAAATCATTGATGTTGCTCCCCAAATAATATAGCCATTGTAGTCAATTACAGGGACTTCTGTTCCTCTTGTAGAAGCCAGTATTTTCATCTCCGGTTTGTCCGGTAAATTGAAAAGTGAGCTTACTGGCATTTCTATAAGTTCCTGTGCTTCAGATTCTTGAAGGAGGAATTTAGGCTTTTTGGCTACCCACGACACATATGCATGGACATAAAAATTACTTGGCGGAACATAAATAGGAGTAAGGGTTTTAATAATTGTCATGCTTTCCATAACAATACCAAGTTCCTCAAAAGTTTCCCGCTTGGCTGTAGTTTCAAAGTTGCCATCGGATTCTTCATATTTTCCGCCAGGCAGGCTTATCTGTCCGCTATGGCGGTCATGCTGATTAACACTTCTTACCATTAGAGGGAAGTACCATTGGTTTTCTTTCGGATATAAAAGAATATTTACAGCGGCCAGTTTAGGGTCCAATGCCATAATCTGGTCTGTTGAAAGTAGAGGGCGATAAGGAGGTGAATATAGCTGATGGGAAACTGTCCCGTCTAATTCTGTTTTTGCAAATCTTTCTATAATATTCGACAATCTTTTCATCCTGTATCTTCTGTTGTATAAAGTTAAATAAAAATAGCGTAACGGGAAAACTTTTCTGGATTGCAGCAACAGAAACAGTATGGCTTAGTTATTACGTATTGAATATTACTCATTGTCCATTAGTACTATAGTAGCGGAGCCAGTAATCTGCATACGGAGGCAAGTCCTCTTTTGAAAACAGAAGTTTTGTTCCACATTTCAATTGTCATAAGGGATGAAACTTTTTTGTCTTCCTCAAACTGCTGATCAAGCTTTTTCAGTACCTCATGATCGTGTACAATAGCATTGATTTCAAAGTTGATCAGAAAGCTTCTGTTGTCCAGATTTACAGTTCCTACATAAGCAAGAGCATCATCTATATTCACTGTTTTAGCATGGAGAAAGCCTTTTTCGTACAGATAAAGTTTTATTCCCCGTTTTAACAGAGGTTTCATAAACGAAAGTGATGCGTTTTGTACAATAAAAGAATCGCCTTCTTTTGGAATCATCATTTCTACTTCAATGCCTTTGGATACAGCAATGGATAAGGCTGTTTTAAAAGAATCAGTAGGAATAAAATAAGGTGTACAAATCTGTACTTTCTTTTTGGCAAGTGTAATCCCTAATATTAAAGATTCCATCGCCGACTGTATTTCATCACCAGGCGCTGTTACTGCAAAACTTACGATGCTGCTGCCTTGTGTATGTGCATACCAATCACAATAATACCTTGGGTCTTCCAATGCATATGGAGCCCCGTCAGTCATCATCCAGCTGAGCCAGAAACGCAGCTGCAAAATATTTACCGAAGCTCCTTTTATCATTACCGAAGCATCGCGCCAGTAAAGCTTGTCAGTATCGGGATGGTTTATGTATTTATCACTGATATTGATTCCGCCTACAAATGCAATGCTGGCATCTACAATCAGTATTTTTCGGTGATTACGGAAGTTAGAGTTTGCCAGTGAGGTGAAATGTACAGGCAGGAAAATCTGAAATTCGATGCCTGTATTCTCGAAGCGCTTGTAATGTTTTGCCAGTGTGGGGGAACCAAAATCATCAATAATCATCCTTACTGTTACACCTTGCTGAGCTTTCTGAATAAGCAATTCTATAATCTCATTGCCTATGTCATCTTCTTCAAAAATATAGTATTCCAGATGAATATGGTCCTTTGCACTACGTATTGCCTCTATAAATTTAGGGAATTTTTCTTCACCATTTATCAGCAGCTCAGTTTCATTATAGAAGCTGGGTGGAGAAATTCTGGTTTTGTTCAGAAACTGATAAACCTGCGCTAGGTCACCGATTTCATTTTCTATATCCAACATGTTTTGCTGTATAGAATCGTTCAGGTTTTTCCATTGGTCCAGAATATATTGCCTTTGCTTTTTATCTATTTTCTTAAAATATTTTTCCCGCTGGAAATCTCTGCCGAAAAAAAAGTAAAGGATAATGCCGATGACCGGTACAAAAACGATGATCATAATCCATGCCAGGGTTTTTGGCGGATTTCTGTTTTCTATGAGTATAGTAACAATAATAACGATGTTGGCTATTGTAAGTGGTACCCAATACCATTTTTCAATAAAAAGCCAGGCTGTGTGCAGGTGTTCGGTAAACATAAAAACAGAAGTTGCTGAATTTTGTTAGTTGAATTTACTAAAATTAATCCACAGAAAATATTATATTTGTTGGAAACACTGAAAAAACATTAATATGCTTGAATTTTTAAACGGATTGGAACCTTTGGAGAAAGGTTTTTGGTATGTAGCGCTGATTAGTAGTGCAATATTTGTCATACAATCAATTATGACTTTTGTTGGCGGACATGATGCCGACGGAATTAATGCTGATTTCAGTGGGGATCTGGATCATGTAGATGCGCCATTTCAGTTTTTCTCATTCCGTAATCTTATCAACTTTATGCTGGGATTCGGCTGGACAGGAGCCGTTTTTTACAATACAATAGGAAATAGGTTTGTATTGATAATTTTGGCGACACTAGTTGGTTGTCTTTTTGTATACCTTTTCTTTCTGATGATTCAGCAGATTATGAAGCTTTCGGAAGATAATACCTTCAATATAGAAAATCTGGTAAATGCCAGCGGGCAGGTTTATATTCCTATTCCTGAAAATATGAATGGAAAAGGAAAGGTGCAGATTAGTGTAAAAGGTGCTCACCACGAGCTGGATGCTATGACAGAGGGAGGTGATAGGCTGACTTCTGGTACTTCCGTTATCGTTGAAAAAATTAAAGACAAAATATTAATCGTTAAGAAATTAAATTAAAAGTATGTTGGGAGAATTTACATTGGTTATTGTAGCAGTAGTTGTACTCTTTGTTACATTTATTGCGCTTATTTCACGCTATAAGCGTTGTCCTTCGGACAAAATTTTAGTCATTTACGGAAGAACAGGGGGCAAATCTGCAAGATGTATTCATGGAGGTGGTGCATTTATCTGGCCGGTAATTCAGGATTTTGCATACCTGGATCTAAAACCTATGTCTATTGAGGCTAACCTTACAAACGCTCTTTCACGTCAGAATATCCGTGTGGATGTTCCATGTCGTTTTACAATCGCTATCAGTACAGAACCTGAGAGTATGGGGAATGCTGCAGAAAGATTGTTGGGGCTTTCGCCTGAACAAATTCAGGAATTGTCTAAAGATATTCTTTTTGGTCAGCTTCGTTTGGTTATTGCAATGATGACAATTGAGGAAATTAACTCGGACAGAGATAAGTTATTGGAGAATATCTCGAATAATGTAGATACCGAATTAAAGAAGATTGGTCTGAAATTAATCAACGTAAACATTACGGATATTAAAGACGAATCCGGTTATATCGAGGCTCTTGGTAAAGAAGCTGCTGCAAAAGCAATAAACGAAGCTAAAGTGAGTGTTGCTGAGCAGGAAAAAATGGGAGAAACTGGTAAAGCAGATGCAGATCGTCAGAAAGATATTCAGATTGCTGAATATAACAGAGACCGTGATGTGAAAATTGCGATTACAAGTAAAGATAAAGAGGTAAGTATTGCAGCGGCAGATAAAGACCAGGCGATTGGTAAAGCTGAAGCAGAAAGAGATGCGAGGATTTCGACCTCAATGGCTAACTCCCTGGCTGTAAGAGGAGAAAATGAGGCTAAAATTACTATTGCAAATTCAGATGCGGAAAGAAGAGAAAGAGAAGCGGAAGCTTTAAAACTGGCTACAGCTGCAGAAAAAGTACAAGCGGCAAAAGCTTTGGAAGAATCTTATGTTGCAGAACAGAAAGCAGAAGCTGCCCGTGCGGAAAGAGAGCGTTCTACACAAAATGCTAATATTGTTGTACCTGCAGAAATTGCCAAACAAAAAGCGATTATTGAGGCAGAGGCTCAGGCAGAAAAAATCAGACTTCAGGCAAAAGGAGAAGCCGATGCTATCTTTGCAAAAATGGATGCTGAGGCAAAAGGTTTATATGAAATCTTAACAAAGCAGGCTGAAGGTTATGATCAGGTTGTTAGAGCAGCAGGTGGTGATACAAATAGTGCATTCCAGTTATTGATCCTGGAGAAATTACCTGAATTGGTTAAAACGCAGGTTGAAGCCGTTAAAGGTATTAAGATTGATAAAGTTACTGTATGGGATGGTAATGGTAACAATGAAAACGGAAATACCTCTACAGCAAACTTTGTATCGGGTATGATGAAATCTGTACCACCATTGAATGATCTTTTCAATATGGCCGGACTAAATCTTCCAAGCTACCTGAAAGGTAAATCTGAAGAGAAAGAAATCGTTAAGATCATTGAACAAAAAACTCAGGATAAAAAGAATTTCGATGATATGAGGGATAAGTCTCAGGATAAAAAAGATGAAGGTCAGAATCCTGAACAGAAATAGAATAATGATTATTAATCATATTAAGGCCGGAGATTACTCCGGCCTTTTTTTATAAAATTAGTTCAGGCTTAGAGTCACCAGAACCGGCATATGGTCTGAAGCATCATTTTTAATAACTTTTACATCTTTTACTTTCCACTTGCTATTTTTATTTAGGAAAATATAATCTAGTCTGTATTTAGGCTTATGATAAGGAAACGTAAGATGAGGATTACCATGCAATATGGCTGCATCATTCATTTTTGCTGTAATTGCTTTGTAAGGTTTGCTATCCGGAGTGATATTGAAATCACCGAGTATAACTGTGGGAATACCCTTAGTTGTAGCAATAGAAGCAACTTGTTTGGCTTGTGCTATACGGTTTTCTTCAAATTCATGGCATAAATGAGTACCTCCGAAAATAATTTTTTGACCATTTGGGAAAGTATGTTGTATAGTAATTAGAGCCCTTTCTTCTCCTCCTTTAGGAATGGGAAGCTGATAAACAGTGGGCTTGTCCGGAAATCGGGATAGAATACCCTCACCATAACCACCATTATCGTAATTCATTGCTTTTCCAAAGTGCCCGTACATTCCTGTTAATTTTGCCAATTCCTGTACCAGATCTTTGCGTATACCATTATTAAATGCTGCAGTTCTTACAGTCATGCTGTCTACTTCCTGCATGGCAACAAAATCGGGTTTGTATTCGTTGATAACAGCTGCAATAGCTTCGAGATTGCTTTCTCCTCTTTCATAGTTTTTTTCGCCATGGTAGATATTGTAGGTAAGTACCTTGATTTCCTGAGCCTGTAGCAGCCCAAAGCAAAATAATAGCAGAAAAGAGCTTGTAATGGCTCTTCTGATTGATTGTGTCATGTTTATTAAGTTTTTAGTATGCCGAAGATAGGAAATTGCTGAAAATAAAGAGCATAAAAAAAAGCTCCGGAATTCCGGAGCTTTGTATTTTTTTAATTAGAGTCACTCATTAACTCTTTCTTTTTCGAATTGTATAAGGCGTATTCCAAATATTTAAAGGAATCGCGAGGGATAACAGTAACCCATTTCTTATAGCGTAAAAACCACTTGTTCTGTATGCTCATTACACCTTTGGTAAGATAAGCTTCTACAAAGGGATGTACATGTAAGTACAATCTTCCTTTTTCATTAGTCAGGAAGCTGCGGATTGCTTCTTCCATCTTTTCTACAGTAACAATAGGGGCTACAATTTCGCCATCTTTGTTAGGGTTTTCCTCTTTAGTTTCGATCTGTTTTTCAGGGCGGACACGCTGTCTTGTAATTTGTATCAGTCCAAATTTACTTGGTGGAAGGATTTTGTGTCTTGCTTTGTCCCGCTTCATTTCTTCCTTCAGATGTTCAAAGAGTTCTTTTCTGTGCTCAGGATCCGTCATGTCAATAAAATCTATAACGATAATACCACCCATATCCCGTAGTCTAAGCTGTCGGGCAATTTCTGTAGCCGCCATTTTATTCACGTTTAGTGCGTGAAGCTTATTGGTCTGACTGGCAGAAATATTGTTTCCTGAATTAACATCTATAACGTGTAAAGCTTCAGTATGTTCAACAACCAGGTAAGCACCTTTTGAGCTTGGGATGTTTACATGTTTGCCAAAGGACTGTTTTAGCTGCTTTTCAACATTATAGTATTCCAGAAGTGGGATGTGAGAATCATAAAGCTGAACAATATTTTTACTTTCCGGAGCTATAACCTCCAAATAGTTTTTCATATCGTTTACCATTTGCTCATCATCGCATATGATATTTACGAAGTCCTGATTAAAGTTGTCCCGAAGTATAGCAGAAGCTTTGTCTTCTTCGCTCAGAACTTTAGACGGAACTTTATTTTTCTGAATGTTTTTGAAACAGCTTTCCCATTTGGTAATTAGCTGGTTCATATCATTATGCAGTTCTGCTACTTTTTTTCCTTCAGCAACGGTACGGATTATAACTCCGAAACCTTCCGGTCTTATGCTTTCAATAAGCATCTTCAGACGCTCTTTTTCCTGATTGTTTTTAATCTTTTTGGAAATAGAAACTTTGTTGTCGAATGGAATTAGTACCAGAAAACGTCCGGTTAAGGAAATCTGTGTAGAAATCCGCGGACCTTTGGTAGAAATTGGCTCTTTAGTGATTTGTAAAAGTACACTGTCTCCGGCCGCTAAAACTTTGTCTATAGTACCGTCTTTGGGAATTTCCTTTTGTACGGCAAAGTTTTTCAGACTGGAGTTCTGTTGTTTTTTAGAAATAGTATCTTTTACAAATTTCTGATAGGAAAGAATCTGTGGTCCCAAATCCAGATAATGCAAAAAAGCATCCTTTTCGTAACCTATACTTACGAAAGCTGCATTTAAATTGGGAGCGAGTTTTTTTATTTTACCCAGAAAAAGATCACCTACTACAAACTGATTGTTCTGTTCTTCCTGATGTAGTTCGAACAAACGACCATCTTCCAGCAGGGCTATTTTAGAGGTGTCATCTTCATGTGAAATAATCAGTTCTTTCTTCATAAAATATGGTTATGACTAACCGTTTATAAAATAAAAATATAGCTAGTGAAGATAATAAATAAAACACTAACTATATTATATTTTATTAAAAAACTAAAAAAGATTATTTTTTCTTTTTGTGTCTATTTAATCTTCTTCTTTTTTTTCTCTTGTGAGTCGCTACCTTGTGTCTCTTTCTTTTTTTTCCGCTAGGCATAGTTTAAAAATTTTTATTAATAACAATTATTTATTTTCTACTTTCACTTTAGTTTTTACTTTCTCAGCAAACATTTTTGAAGGTTTGAAAGAAGGGATATTGTGTGCCGGGATTTCGATAGCTGTATTCTTAGAAATGTTTCTACCAGTCTTTGCAGCACGAGTTTTAATAACAAAAGATCCAAAACCTCTTAAATAAACGTTATCGTTGTTATAAAGAGAAGTTTTGATTTCCTGCATAAACGCTTCAATAACTTTCTGCGTATCATTCTTTTCTACCCCTAGTTTATTGGAGATGGTGTTCACCAATTCAGCTTTTGTCATTTTCGAATTTTGTTTTTATTTTTGGACTGCAAAGATAAAATATTTTTTTGAAAAATAATATAGAAAAAGCTTATTTCCTGAAACTTACCCGAAAAATTCTTTCCTGGTATAATCTCCACAGCCGTAATTTGCCGTGGCGGGAAACCCAAAAACCATATAATATATGGATATCAGAAATCATTCTTCAGCAGACGAGAGTTGAGCAGGGATGGAATCATTACGTCAATTTTATAAAAAGGTTTCCGACTGTAAAAGAACTACATGAGGCCGAAAATGACGAAGTCTTGTTGTATTGGAAAGGCTTGGGATATTATTCCCGAGCACTCAATCTGCATAAAGCTTCTCATCAGATTATAGAAGAACATAACGGAGAGTTTCCTGATACATTTGCTGGTCTTCAGAATTTGAAAGGAGTCGGAAAATATACAGCAGCTGCTATTGCCAGCATTAGTTACGGAGAAAGAGTGCCAGCTATAGATGGTAACTTTTATCGTGTTTTTTCCAGAATATTAGCCGATGATTTCGATATAGCCTCACCTAAAGCATATTCTTATTTCTACGAACTGATCTTACCATTTGTAGATAAAGATCGTCCGGGTGATTTTAATCAGGCCGTTATGGATATTGGTTCTCAGGTTTGTAAACCAAAGAATCCTGATTGTCCAAATTGTCCGGTAAATGAAGAATGTCTGGCTTATGCCACAAACCGAATACAGGAGTTACCTGTTAAATCGAAAAAAGTAAAAGTAGAGATACTGGATCTGCATTATTATTTTGTGAAGTATGGAGAATATTTTCTGATCAGGCAGCGTGATGAAAGTTTTATATGGAAAAAACTCTATGAATTTCCGGATAAAATTCCGGATGAATTAAAAGATTGTATTGTCATTGAAAAAACTGTACAGCATAAGCTTACCCATAAAACACTGAATATAACATTCAGCAGGGTAGAGCCAGGGGACGAAAAGAGTTTCGAGGAGCTTCGTGCTAATGGTAATTATGTAATTGTTGATGTAGAACAGTCTCATCAAAAATCTTTTCCTAAACCATTAGAGAATATTATTAAGGAATGGGATTAGTTTTTTTACAACGATAATTATAAAATAGCTATTTTTGCCGGATGCTTAAAAAAATAAGTTCTTTTTGCAGTTTTATTTATCATTAAAAGATTGCATACGAGACTTATGAGAAAAAATATTAAAACAAAATTTTAGAATAATAGAAAATGAAACTTCTTTCAGTAGGTACTGTAGCTTTTGATGCTATCGAAACACCATTTGGTAAAACAGATAAAATATTAGGCGGAGCAGCAACTTATATCGGATTGGCAGCTTCTGTTCTTGACACTGATGTACATTTGGTTTCAGTTGTAGGAGGCGACTTTCCTGATGAATATCTGGACATGATGAAGGGGAAAAATATCAATGTAGATGGCGTTGAAGTTGTTGAAGGTGGTAAAACTTTTTTCTGGGCAGGTAAATATCATAATGATCTGAATACCCGCGATACCTTGGCTACTGAGCTAAATGTATTAGAAAATTTCGATCCAAAGATTCCTGAAGGTGGAGCTGATGCAGAGATATTGATGCTTGGAAACTTGCATCCTGCAGTTCAACTGGCAGTTTTGGAAAGAATGAAAGAGCGTCCAAAATTAGTTGTTTTGGATACAATGAATTTCTGGATGGATCTTACATGGGATTTGCTAATGGATGTTATTGCTAAAACAGATGTTATTACGATCAATGATGAGGAGGCAAGACAATTGTCTGGAGAATATTCTTTAGTAAAAGCAGCTAAAAAAATTCATGCTTTAGGTCCTAAATATGTAATCATTAAGAAAGGAGAGCATGGAGCTCTTCTTTTCGAAGACGGAAAAGTATTTGCTATTCCTGCTTTATTATTAGAGGATGTTTTCGATCCTACAGGAGCCGGAGATACTTTTGCCGGAGGATTTGTGGCTCATCTTGCTAAATGCGAGAAGTTTGATTTCGAAAGCATGAAAACAGCTCTTATTGTGGGAAGTGCTTTGGCTTCATTTACAGTAGAACAATTCGGAACAGAAAAAATACAGACTGTAACTCCTGCAATGCTTAAAGAAAGAATTAAGCAATTTAAAGAACTAACAACATTTGAAGAACTGGTTTAATTACCGGTTTTTCAGGTTTTATTAAATACTTACATCAGATACATGAAAACTAAATCTTTAATCTCCCTGCTAACTATAGCTGCAGCGCATTTAGGCTTTGCACAAAGCATTGTTATTAATAATGATGCAATGCCTGTTGCAAAATTTTCAAAAGAATATGAAGCGGGACTGAAGAATCAGGGAATAGATCAAACAATTGATTCCTATATTAATTTTAAACTGATTCAGGATTTCTCTAGATCGCTAAAGGCGGATACAACGCAGAACTTCAGAGCTCAGATTGGTACGCGTCTTAACGAATTAAAGAAAGAAAGCTATTATCCAAAGGAATTAGAAACTAAGTTCCTAAATGATTATATGGCTGCCAGTCAAAAAGAAAAGCAGGTTCAGGTTTTCTTTGCTAAAAAAGAAGAGGGAGTAAAGAAAGATTTTCAAAAGATTTATAATGATGTAAGGTTAGGAAAAATGACCATGGATCAGGCAATCCAGACAGAAGCAAAAGGAGACGCTAAGCCTTTGTATATTAAAGCTGGTGTATTGAGCGCTGAACTGGAAGCTGATGTACAAAAACTTTCTATAGGAGGTTATTCGAAATTAATTGATACTCCGGATAATGTAATGTTCGTAAAGGTTGTAGGAGAAAGACCTTCTTTAGGATATCTTATTTTCGGAACATTATCGTATCCTAATGATGCAAATGCAGAAAAAGCAAAAACCGAAATTTATAAAGCTTTAGCTTCTGGTAAAAAGTTTAATGAGGTTACTGCGGAATTCGGAAGTAATGATAATGAGAAAAAGAATGGTGGTGTTGTAATGGGATCTCCTGTTTTACCGGAGGAAGCTTATGCACAACTAAAAACTCTTAAAGAGGGTGATTATACAAAAACACCTATTCTGATTGAGAATAAATGGTTTATATTCAATATTTATTCAAAGAGACCTTATCAGATAACTCCGGATACAAAAGAGTTTTTCTTCACGGATATGATGAACTCTCAGTACGGAAATGCTTTTTATGATGCATTTATAGATAAACTGAAGAAATCTCCAGGCTTCAAAGAATCCGGATCTGCAGGTAAAGCAAAAGCTTCTTATGCAGAATTTAAAAAACTGATGAACGATAAAGAGGCGTTGTATACATACAATGGGCAACAGTTTACTGTAGGAGATTTCAAAACCCAGATCAAAGATCATACTGCTGATGTCGAAAAAATGGACAATAAGAAATGGGGACAGCTGGTAGATATGATGGGCAGAAATTTCCTGATGAGAGCCTATACCGTTGAATTCGAAAACAGACCTGAAGTTAAAAATCAGCTTGATGATATTAAGAAGAATCTGTATTCCAATTTTTTCTATGCGGAATATCTGAAAAAAGAAATTTCACTTCATCCTGAATGGACTGCTGATTATTATAATAAGCATAAAGATCAGTTTAAAAAAGAAGCAGCGGCTAAAGGAAGAGTTGTTATCCCAGGTAATGAAGCGGATGTTGATAAATTTGTAAAAGCAATAAAAAATCCAGCTGATTGGGAAAAATTGCAGGCAGAATACAAAGGGAAGACAAACGATAAAAAACAACCTCTGGCGAACTTTAATGAAGGTGAGATGGTAGAGTCTGCGGAAGTTTTCAAAAAATATAATGTCCCTTTCAAAACGGGTGTTTATACTGCTAAAATAGGTGGAAGAACTCTTGTTATTGCAAACGATGAAATTCTTCCGGCGGGAGTTATGGCTCAGAAAGAAGCTGAAGAATCAGGTGAGCTTGAAGAACTGGTTACATCTGAGCAAATTAAAAAGATTCTTGCAGATTTAAAATCTAAGGCAAAGATTACAATCGAACCCGGATTTGTATCTGCACTACAAAAGAATTTTAAGAAATAATTATAATAAAAAATAAGGTTTAATTCGGGCAGAATTCTAATTTTGCACCATTATAAAAAATAGATATGACAAAAAACTTTCGTTTTTTCTTTATCCTTAGTTTCCTTGTAACCACTTTTGCGGGTACACTACTAAAAGCTCAGTTAAAACAGGGACAATTAGTCGATGGTATTGCTGCGGTAATTGGTAATGAGATTGTTTTGGAATCTGATATTGAAGAATACATCAACATGTCCAAACAACAAGGATCGCCGGTAGGGGATAAATGTGAAATTATAGAGAGTATTATTCACAATAAACTTTTGCTTTTTCATGCAAAAAAAGATACCCTTATTCAGAACAGAAGTAAAGAATTAAAAGCTGATGCGGATAACAGATTCCAGCAAATGCTTTCTGGTTTCCCTTCTGAAAAAGATATGCTTGCTGCTTATAAATACCGTACAGCATACGAATTTAAAGCAGCTATTGAGAAGATCTCTTCTGAGCAATACTATCAGGGTGAAAAATATAAATTGATCACAAAAGGCGTGGATATTACACCAAGTGAAGTTTCCGCTTTTTATGATACTTATAAAACTCAGTTGCCGCAGGTAAATGATGAAGTTAAGCTAAGCAGAATCATCATGTATCCTAAACTAACAGATGCTCATAAACAGGAGATTATTGATAAGCTAAAGAAGATAAAAGCTGCCATTCAGGGTGGTGAATCTTTTGAAAATCAAGCAAGAATTTATTCTGAAGACCCAGGTTCGGCTTCTAATGGAGGTCTTATTAATAATGTTGCAAAAGGGATGATGGTTAAGCCATTTGAAGCTGCAGCACTAAACCTTCAGGAAGGAGAGATTTCTGATCCTGTAGAAACTGAATATGGTTACCATATTATTCAGCTGATTAAAAAGTCTGGTAAAATCTACGATGTAAGACATATTCTTATTGCCAGTACACCGAATGCAGAGGAAATAAAAGCTGCTAAAGCTGAATTGCAAAAAGTTAAAGCACAGATTGTTGATGGTACCATTTCATTTAAAGATGCTGCTTTAAAGTATTCTGATGATAAATCTACCAAGTTTAATGCTGGTGTAATGACTGGTCAGGATGGTTCTGATAATCTTGAGAAAACAAAAATGGATCCTGTAGATGCTTACCAGATCGCAGGTCTTAATAAAGGTGATATTACTGAGCCTTATGAAATTGAAGAAGGACAAAATAAGAAAAAAGCAATTGAGTTAATCCAAATTAACGAGATTGTACCTGCGCACACGCTGGATATTACAACAGACTATGAACGTATAAAGTCTATAGCCCTGAACCAGAAAAAAGGAAATATTGTAGATCAGTGGATTAAATCTAAACTACCAGATACTTTTATTTCTATCAATAACAGATATAAAGACTGTAAATTTAAAACAGACTGGAAGAGAGAATCTTTAATGAAATAAAGAGATCAATAAACTAAAATATAAAAACCTGTAGCGAATGTTACAGGTTTTTTATTTACAGCCAATTTCAATATAAATGGAGGAAGTAAATGTCTCTCTTTGCAGATTAAATAGCTGATTTTCGTATATTGAAAATCGATTGTCATTATTAAATATTATGAACAGAATTAAAGAACTTTTTGATATTAAATATCCTATTATACAAGGCGGAATGATCTGGCATAGCGGATGGAGACTAGCTTCTGCTGTTTCCAACTGTGGTGGATTGGGGTTGCTCGGTGCGGGGAGTATGTACCCGGATATTCTGAAAGAAAATATTACTAAATGTAAAGCAGCTACAGATAAGCCATTTGGAGTAAATATACCTATGCTCTATCCTAATTTGGATGAGATTATTAATATTATTCTGGAAGAAAAAATTAAAATTGTTTTTACGTCTGCGGGAAATCCTAAAACCTATACAGAGGTTCTTAAAAAAGAAGGTATAAAAGTAGCGCATGTGGTAAGCAGTGTGAAATTTGCACTAAAATGCCAGGAGGCAGGTGTAGATGCGGTAGTTGCGGAAGGATTTGAGGCTGGTGGGCATAATGGAAGGGAAGAGACAACAACACTCTCTCTTATTCCTAATGTTAGAAGACAAGTTGATTTACCTTTGATTGCAGCGGGTGGTATTGCTTTGGGATCTCAGGTAAAGGCAGCTATGTTGTTAGGAGCTGATGGTGTGCAAATAGGCTCAAGATTTGCCGCTACCAAGGAAGCTTCCTCACACGATAATTTTAAACAAAAGATTGTGGAGACACAGGAAGGTGGAACGCATTTGACATTAAAAGAACTGGCTCCGGTTAGGCTTATTAAAAATAAGTTTTATAATGATATAGAAAAATTATACGAATCGGGAAGAGACCAGGATGCTCTTAGATCTGTTTTAGGACGCGCAAGAGCTAAAAAAGGAATGTTTGAAGGAGATCTGGAAGAAGGAGAGTTAGAAATAGGGCAGTCTTCTGCTTTAATCGATAGTATTTTATCAGTAGAAGAAGTATTTGAAAAACTATTAAAAGAGTTTAGAGAAAGTAGTTGTCCTGAATTATAAAATAATATTGATAATATCTTTTTTTTAATATAATAAGAATTATAAAGAGTATCTGTTTTAAATAATTTTTTGATCAAGAATTATTGTTCCCTCAATTATATAATTGAGGGAGTTTTATTTTATAAAAACAATAGTCGTTATGAATTTAATCTATTGCAATTCCTTGTTAAAGCTCCTTTGTAATT
Source organism: Elizabethkingia sp. YR214 (assembly GCF_003058195.1). GTDB lineage: Bacteria > Bacteroidota > Bacteroidia > Flavobacteriales > Weeksellaceae > Elizabethkingia. The sequence goes on along the minus strand of NZ_QBUH01000005.1, from coordinate 273,460 downwards.
TGGTATAATTATACGTTATGGTATTCATAATAATATAGTTTAAATTTTATTTATTTTGTTTTTGACTTCTAGCAGGGGTAAAACGAGATTGTGATAATGAGGCTGTTTAAATTTGTTCAATAATACTACTAAAATTAAATAAAGTTTGGTATGTATTTTGAAAATATGGGTCAGCTACTTCAGAAAATAGGAATGTATATTTTTTATTATGTCCTGAATATAAGTTCTTTTTTTATAATTATTATAAATGAGTAATTTTGCACCCCGAAAATATAAACTATAAGTTTTCTGTTTTGCAATTACTTGCATTAAAAAAAAGACTGATTTTTTTGAGAAATAATTTCTAATATACCACACTGATAGGATATTTGTGGTGCGTTAGAATAAATGCGAATGAAGTTATAAAATATAAATGATAGAAAAAATGAAAGAAAAAACACAAAAAAGCGAATACGTTTCTCCTAATATAAAAGTATTTTTTGTTGAAATGGAACAGGGAATTGCAGCAGGTTCTGCCAAAGTTGTTCCTCCTAATAATGGTGGTTTAGTCCAGGACGAATGGATCCAAGGTGACGACGATAACAGAACTATTGAATGGTAATATTCTGATAACAACAAAAAAAATGATAGAGAAATGATGGAAAAAAATACAATATTTATAAGCAGAATAGCATTGCTTTTCTTGGTAGCGATAATGGTTTTTTCGTGTAGAAGTAATGATGATGTAGTTGGTGGAGGTGATAAGCAGGCTACTCTGAAAATTAACCTGCAGGGAATAGATTCTGGTGTTCAAAACCTTTTAGGTAATGGTGCTATGAAAATGGCATCTGTAGGAATTAAAAATTTTGCAGGACCAACGGAACAACGTTCTGAAGTTACTTTTAATAAAGACTTTAAACTTATTGCCACACTTGCGCCAGTAACTTCTTCGGCAAGAAATACCGCTCAGGCAGCAATTAGTCCTATGGCTGCAGCAGCGCCTGCGGGGCCTCAGGAATTAAAAATAGGAACTAAATACAGAATTATTGTTTATTCGGCAGATGGTGCATGGTTAGGGGCTCGTAATTATATATATGGGCAAGATTTACCAGAAGAAGGAAATCATTTTCCTGTAAATGTGGGTGAGACTTTGACTTTTGTTTGTCTTTCAGCTAATAGTGATACGGTTAGTCCTAATTTTACGCCTACAGGGAATAGTTATGCTTATAATGATATTCAGGTAAGTAATGCCGATTATGATTTGTTGCTTTTCAAAAAGACTATAACGATTGCAGAAGGGACAAACTATTTAGATGTTGTTTTTAAACATGCTTTTAGCGAAATTACAACAACTATTAATACTGCAGCTATAGGTAATATTGAAGCGATTAGTGATGGAGTTGTTTCTCCGAATTATGCTTCTGCAAATGTTAAGATATCAGATTATTTCAATACCGATAATACGGTTAATGCTAATAATATTATATGGAATGGGGCTGCAGGTTCAGTATCTGTTAACTTTACAGGAACTCTTCCGGGTACGGTAATTAAAGCTACAACTATTCTGCGCAGTCCTGTGACAACAAGTGGAGAGATGATTATTCCTTCTATTACTATTGCAGGAGTTACAAAAACTAATTTTAAAATTAGCGGATCAAAAGGATTGAATATAACTCCTGGTGTACGTTACAATCTTATCCTTACTCTGGCTCCGGCTTCCGGACATGATGTTGGTGGAGATATTATTTGGGCTCCGGCTAACCTTATTTATAATAATGGTAACTATGGATTTGCTGCTAATCAATCTGAATTTGGAGATCATTGGTATTTCAATGCGGTTAAACCATTGGAAACAGCTAAAGATGTTACAGAAGCGTATAGATTGCCAGCTGATGTAACCGGAACGAATGTATATCGTATTGAGGAAGATCCTTGTGCTAAAGTTACTGCCTATGATGGTGGATGGAGATTGCCAACTCAAAAAGAAGTTGTTGATTCGGCAGGTAAAAATGTATATACCTTCCCTGGATATTATAATGGTGTGAAGGGGATTTTTATTGGAACGGATACGCAACCTGCTCCTGCGGATTATGATAAATACCTATTCTTGCCTTTGGCGGGTTTTGGTAATACTTACAATGCTGTTAAAGCTTCTGTAGAAGCAAGGTATTGGACAAGTACTGAATTGTCTGCTGAAAATTTTTATGATTTTAGTTTCAATAGTGGTGGGGTAACAATAGGGACGGGTCAATATTATAAATATGGTGAAAGTATCCGTTGTGTGAAACGAAAATAATATGTTGATGATGTTGGTAATGCAGGTGTACATGTAGGTGTAGATGATGTTGGATATAAGCTCCTTTGGTCTTTTTGACTAAAGGAGTTTTTTATTTAGAATAAAATAAAAAAAGAATTTCTTAGATAAATTTGTTTGAATTTTATTTATAAAATACATATTAGTTATTTTTTTACTGTAAAATAATATTAATATTTATTAATTAATAATTACATTATATGTTTAAATTAATATTTGTATAATATTTAAATTTTTGATTATTTACAAATAAAATATAAATTTGTAATTGAATTTTATCTTCTGATAGAAATTGATTATTAAGTATTTATGTTCTATGGTTGAAAGGTTATGTAGTCTCTGCTGAATTGCGATTAATATATCATTGAATTTATTGGAGTAAAGTTTTTGTGATGAAAATCTGACTTTGACAACAAATGAATAATAATATAAACAAATTTTAATGATGAGTAATTTTCAAAAAGAAGAGTATGTCTCTCCTGAACTCGAGTCTTTGCTTGTAGAGGTCGAAGAGGGGATTGCAACGGGGTCGGCAAGAATACTGCCACCTGATTCTGGTGGTAATGTACAGGAACAATGGGATCCTGATACTGATGATGGTAGAACTGTAGAATGGTAAAACCTATAAAGAATGATATAAAACTACGAACTTACAAACAAATGAAAAATATAAAAATTACTACAGCTATGGCAATGCTATCATTGTCTTTTTTTGCTGTGTCTTGTAGAAGTGCTGATAGTGCTGTTGATAATAATGGAGGAAATGAAATGGTGAACGGTTCTGCTCTTCTGAAATTTAATTTAACTGGAGAAGATTATGAAGGTAAGGATATAGAGCCGCTAGCATCAACGAAGAATGTAATCTCTGTGGAGAAAGAGCAAGTTAGAAATCTTATAGTGGGTGACCAGGCATTTATTGTAACTATGACTCCTGTTTCTAAAGAAAGTACAGCTCAGGCATCTGTTAACCCAATTGCTGCCGGAGGAATTAAGTTGGTTCAGGGTGTAGTATTTAGAGTGGTGGTTTATAGAGGAGATGCTTATATAGGACAAAAACTTTATACAATTAATGCATCGGGTGGATCTGTACCTACTACAGGAACCTCATCTACTAATACGGATATGATGTTGGATGGTGATACTGAATCACTCAATAAATACACTTTTGTCGTATATTCTTTTAATAGCTCGGTAGACCCAGGTGCTGCTCCAACAACGAATCTTTCGGCAACTTCTTTGTCAGGGGTATCTGGAAATAGTGATTTAATGTATTTCAGAGCAGATAACATTAGAGTTAGCAAAGGTGATAATTTGTTAAGTGTACTATTTAAACATAAATTTAGTCAGATTACAACAATTATTGATGCTAGCGATGTTTCTCCGGGAAATGGTATCCAGTCAATTAATACACCAGTTATGAGTAATCATCGTGCTACAGGAAATGTAATGAAGTTTTCTGATGGTACGGTTACCTTTGGGGCGGCGGGTATTGGTAAGGCACTTAGTTTTTCTGGGAACTCCACAAGTAACGCTGTGTGGACAAGTGCGCCTTTGCTCTTCGCTAATCCAGGGGCTGCAACTAGTGATATGGCTACTCTGACAATTAGTTCTATGCAAGTTGGTGCAAAGACCAAGAATGCTATCTCAATTCCTAATATTGTTGCGAAGCCAGGATATAAATATAATCTGAAATTAAAATTTGCGTGTACTGCTGTAGCAACGCCTACATGGCCTTTTAGTATGTCGGATACTGATCCTGGAAATGCTGGTAAGACAGTGATAACTAAAACTTTTGATAATGCACCGGCTGCAGATGCGGGCTTTGTTTTTGATGTATATAAGATGGATAATTCTTTTAACCTGAATATTAATGGAGTTAATTTATCCAATCAGGAAATTCAGTTCCAAAGTGCGGTTGCAGCTTATCCTAGAAATATAAGGTTTAAATCTGATGGTGGAATGTGGGAATTAAATGGAATTCCTGCAATTTATAATATTGATGGAACAGCTACATCAACTCCAATTGTAAGAATTACAATTGGGCCAGATGGGTCTGTGTCAATGATGGGGCGCAGGTCTTTAGGTTCTGCATTAGAACCGTTGGAGCTGTTTAATGGTGCTTTGTTTAATGTAATAAATTGGAAAAAAACAGAACCTAATGCAGTTATGGCAACGATGGTTGTGACTGGTACTACTGTAATGAATGGTTTAGGAGTTGGGCGAAAAGTTGTACCGTGTCCATAAATAAAAGATATATTATCTAAAAGGTCTCTGGTATTCCAGAGACCTTTTTTGTTTAAATCCTTTATAAAGGTTATTTGATTTTTTTTGTTTTATATATGTTTATTCTAAATAATATGACTTTTGTTTCATTTTAATTTATTTACTTTTATAAACTAAATAAAAAGTGTAAATTGCATTCCTGTTTTTATTTTTATATAAAATATTGATTTTCAATTAGTTGTGTTTTTAATTTGTTTAAAAACAATCTTATTTTATTTCAATTGTTTTATTGTAAAGTATTTTTGGTGATTTATTTTACTTTAAAAATATAAGAATAGAAACTAGATGATGATAATTTACAAACAATAAAGACGAAATGATGAAAAATGATCAAAAACAGGAGTATTCTGCTCCTGTGGTGGAAGTTTTATTTCTTGAAATGGAGCAGGGAGTTGCTGCTGGATCCGCGAAAGTAGTTCCGCCTAATAACGGCGGAGTGGTGCAGGAAGAATGGATGCAAGGTGGAGATGATAACCGTACTATTGAATGGTAATATCCCTATAAACTAACACAAAAAACAAATAAATGAATTTTAAATTACAGGCTGCGGGCTACTCGCTGCTCGCATTATCCTTTGCTGTAACTTCATGTAGAAGTACTGATAACAGTATTGATGAGAGCGGAATAAACAAATCTGCTTTCAATGTAAAGATCAATTTAAAAGGGATTGAAAACGTTGAAGATTTACCGGTAATGCAGGCTTCTGCAAATCATAGAGGAATAAATCCAGGAGTTGTTCAAAAAGCAATTGTTCCTTTCGACGGAGATACTTTTGTAACTGCTACTCTTACATCTAAGTCTTCTATACAGACTCAGGCTGCAACTAAATCCAGAGCCGCAACTGTTGTTCCGAAAGAACTGGCTGATGGAGTAAAATACAGAGTTATTGTCTACGATAAAAATGGTGCATATAAAGATTATAAAGAATTTACCTATAAAAAGAATGAAACAGATGGCTTCCTCCTAGATGGTGATGGTAGTTATACTTTTGTTGCCTATTCTTTAAATACGAATGCAGGTACACCCAATACTGTAGTGGATAAATCACCATTAAATACAGCTAAAATATCTGGAATTAGTGGGGATTTGATGTATTTTAAAAAGAATATGACTGTAACAGGTAATAAAGATAATACACTTGATATTGTATTGAGACATCAGTTCAGCAAAATTACAACGAAGCTGGATGCAAGACAGGTGGGGAACATCTCTGTTGTCAATAATGCGGTTCTTACCCCGGCATTTACTTCTGCCGAATTGAATTTTGCAACAGATGCTATAACTTATAGTAATCCAATTACAGGTGGGCAAACGATTAATTTTCCTGCGCCTCAGAATCAGTCAACAGTAACCAGTAATGAGACTCAGATTATTGCAAAGACTAATACAACATCTCCGGAAGGTATATTAAATATAGGGACAGTAACACTTGATGGTGTATCCAAAAGCCTAAAGGTTGACAAAGTAAACATTACTCCCGGAGTAAAGTATAATCTAAACCTTAGATTTGGGCCTTGCAGAGAGGATATTAATCCGAAAGAATTTGCCGTAAAGGATGGAGTTACTCAGGATTTTTCATTCCCAGCAACAGACTTTGGATTTGTATTCGATATTTACTCATTAGACAACTCATTTAATCTTACAATTAATGGTGTTCAACTTGCTACTAATGAAATTCAGTTCCAGACAGGTAATGCAACTTATCCTCAAAATATTAGATTTCAGGATGGTGCAGCGTGGCAAAATGGTACTGTACCCCCTATTTATAATATGACTGGAACCAAAGATACTCCTTTGGTAAGAGTTGTTATTGGTAAAGATGGATCTGTCTCTATGTTTGGTAGTAAAGTAAGTAATGGGCCTCTGTTTCCTCTTGTATTAAATGGGAATAGTTTTAATAAGATTACATGGAATACGACAGGATCAAATACTGTTAGAGCAACTCAGAGAGTTGAAGGTGCAACTAATATGTCCGGGCAGGGAACCGGAAAAAGAATTATTACTTGTACTCCTTAAAAACAGAAATAATATTTTAAATCATAATAAAAAACTCCCGACTCAGAAAAGTCGGGAGTTTTTTATTTATAGAAGTTAGTTACTGTACATTGTCCAGAGACTGTTGCATATCTTCGTAACCACCACCATTGTAAACATTATCCAGTCCTTGAGCTTTGAAGAATTCTGTAGCTTGTCCGGAACGGTTACCAGAGCGACAGAAGAAAATTACATTACCTTCAAGACCTTTTATTTCATCCTGTCTTTCTTCGATTTCTCCTAATGGAATATTGGTAGCTTCGTCGATAGCACCATTCATTTCAAGTTCCATAGGTTCGCGTACATCGATAAGATGATAATTTCCTGCTTTTAATACGTCTTCAATCATGTTATAAGATTTTTATTGATTAATATTTTGAGTTGTAAAAGAACGCAGGCTTTTCATTTTTACCTGTTCGTTGCTTAATTTTTTGTCTGTATTCTTTTTATACATAGAGCTTTCCCAGTCTCCATACATTGCATTTGGAAGGATAATAAATTTGCTTCCAAATAATTCAGGATGCTCCAGAACTTTTTCGGATGAAGTTTTATCTTCGTTATTATAATAATACATATCCGAAAAATCGCTTAGGTTGTCTCCAAAGAACAAAACGATGTTGTATTTTTCAGAAAGTTTCTGGCGTCTGCTTTCCTTGCTTGATTTATCTGTTTTCAAGATAAGGTGATCGTTATCTGCATATGGAAAGTTTTTCTTCTGAAGGTTTTCAAGAGTTGGAATTCTTTCTGCTTCACTTCTGTTGGAAACATAGAAAATCTCTACACCATTATTTTTTGTAAAGTTCAGGAAATTTAAAGCTCCTGCAATAGGTTCTGCCTGAGCAAGTCTTGTCCATTTGTTCCAGTCTTCCTGGTTGAAGTTTTTTTTGTTTTCAATCTGATAAGCCTGATAAGGAGAATTGTCCAGTACAGTCTCATCTATATCCAAAACAATAGCTCTTGGCTTTTCCGATGTCTCCTGTGTTATGATTTGTGCTAAGCGAATTTGTGCTAGCTGATAAGCCTGAATGGTTAAGGCTTTATATTCTCCGGCATTTTGCATCCATGTGGTAGCATTAACTAAATCTTTGGTGTCGTGATCTGCTTTTTGAGCAGAGCAGGAAATAAAAGATAAAATTAAACCTCCTGTAAGCAATATTTTCTTCATAATCTAAAATTTCTTTTTCAAAGCTTTGCAAAATTACAAAAACGTAAAATGACAGAAGTATAATTTTCTCAGTATTTTTGTACCTATGAATCTGGCTGAAAAAAATACAGCAATTATAAAACAGAAAGCAAAAGACTTTGGCTTTCTGGCTTGTGGTGTTTCCAAAGCTGAGTTTTTGGAAGATGAAGCGCGTTTTCTGGAAAACTGGCTTACAAGAAATCTGAATGGCGAAATGCGCTATATGGAAAACTATTTTGATAAACGGTTGGATCCTCGTTTGCTGGTAGAAGGAAGCAAATCTGTAATTTCATTTTCATACAATTACTTCCCACGTAAAGTGCTGAATACCGATGATAGCTTTAAAATATCCAAATATGCTTATGGTAAAGATTATCATGAAGTAATTAAAGAAATTCTTGGAGATTTTGTTGCTGAATTGCAGGAAGAGGTAGGAGAGTTTGGATTCAGAGTTTTTGTAGATTCCGCACCGGTATTAGAAAGAGCTTGGGCAAAGAAATCCGGAATTGGATGGGTCGGAAAAAATGCAAATCTTATTACAAAAGGAGAGGGGTCCTTTTATTTTTTGGCTGAAATTATCTGCGAGTTGGAATTAGTGCCGGATACTCCGGTAACTGATCACTGTGGAAAATGCCGAAAGTGTATTGAAGCCTGCCCTACAGATGCTATATTGGATAATCAGATTATAGATGGAAGCAAATGTATCTCTTATGCAACCATAGAATTGAAGGAAGAGATTCCTGAGCATTTTCATGGGAAAATGCAGAATTGGATGTTCGGGTGCGATATCTGCCAGGATGTCTGTCCCTGGAACAGATTCTCAAAGCCGCATCAACAGCCTCTTTTTGACCCTAATGAATCGCTGCAGAACTTTTCCAAAAAAGAGTGGAAAGAACTTACACAGGAAATTTTTTCTGAAATTTTCAGGAAATCTCCTGTGAAGAGAACAAAATATGCAGGCCTAAAAAGAAACATTGACTTTCTGTCGGATAAAAATCCCTAGAAAATCAATGCTTTTTCTGTTGTACTCTTTTAGGTGCAGTTTTTACTCTGAATTTGAATCTTTTTACTGATTTACCTTTCTTAATCATATTCAGTTGTGGATTTTGGTTTTTCTAATTTACAAAAATTAGTTTGAGATTCCACATATTGTAAACAATATTTAACAAAAAAAGCCGGTACATTTTTTTGCACCGGCTTTTCTTTATTTTCAAAGAATAACTTATTTGAAATCAGTATCCTTAGCTGTATTGAATGAATAAGATTTGATATTGGTTACCAAATCCTGTCCCATCATGCTTTGAGAAAGAGTATGAGGTAGTTTTACACCATTTACATCTTTATAATTGCTATAAACAGTTGGAATTGTCATTTCCTGCCCATTCATTTTCTGTGTTTTGGTTTCTCCGGTTTTTAGCCCGCTGCTTACACTGTAATAGTAAATATTATTACCATCCTTAACGACGTAAGAATCTTCTCCACCAATTTTTTCTATACCAGACACTTTTAATTCTGGCTTTTTAGCAAAGTCCAACTCTTCAAATAATGAAGTGTTTTTTAGCAAAGCAGTTTTTATATCTTCAGGAAGAGGCGTTTTATTCCCCATCATCATCATATAACCATCTTTTCCGTCAAACGCCATTTTCTGAACAGTATTTCCCATAGCACTTACCTCTTGCAATAGTTTACCACCAAGAGCTTTTTGGCTTTTAATAATAAGTTCCATTCCCTGCATAGTAGCTGAACCTTCAGAAGATATAGAAGTCAGTTTTGCTATAGCAGCTTTGCCACCTAAGGCATTGATATATTTATCAGCAATGCTGGCAACAGATACATTGGCATCTACTTTTTTAGCAGCAGGCTTCTCTGTTTTATTAGCATCTTTATCATAATAATTTACAGGATAGCCCAATTTCTCTAATCCTTCGGAAATATCTGCAGTTTTCCCTGCAACGAATATTCTGCTTTGATTAGGTAAAATATTAGTCTTTGCAGCATTCTGAGCATCAGCTATTGTTACATTGTCAATAGATTTAAGATAATTGGTATAAAAGTCTTTCGGTAAGTTCTGAACGGAAGTATTTATAGCGAAACTTGCAATAGTGCCAGGCTCTTCCATGGAACGAATAAAATTACCTTTTAGTTTTGCCTTTGTAATAGCCAGTTCTTCAGGTTTAATAGTTTTAATGCCATTCAATTCATTGATGAACTCTTTTATAGCTTTATCCGTTACGTCATTTCTTACACTTGCTCCGGCAGAAAAAGATGGAGAATATTTCGAAGTACTTATTGAAGAATAAGCTCCATAAGTAAATCCATTTTTCTCACGAAGATTCATGAAAAGACGAGCCTCTCCACCACCACCAAGAATATCATTTGCTATTATTGCTGAAAAGTATTGTGGATCTTTCATTTTTAATGTTGTAATATTCTGTAAAGAAACAATAGACTGTACAGCATTTGGAACATTTATGATATTGATCTCTGTTTTAGCAATGTTTTTAGCTACATCTATGTTTGGAATAGTATAATTGGACTTTTTCCATGCATTAAAACTTTTTTCAATAAGTTTTTTAACCTCATTAAACTTAACATCTCCTACAATAGCTAAGTAGGCATTATTTGGCGAGTAATATTTGTTGTAGGCATCTTGCACATCTTTTAGCTGTATTGCTTTTATGGTCTCTTCTGTCTCGAATTCTCCTTTTGCTGTATTTTTGCCATAAGTAATAGCATTTGAAACTTTAGATGCTATAAATTGTGCATTTTTTTCGTTGCTTTTCAGGCCTTCAAGAGATCTTTCTTTAGCCTTCTGAACTTCCTCCAAAGAAAACTTTGGATTTATTGCAGCATCAGCCATTAAAGCTAATGTTTCTGGAAAATATTTAGAAAGTGAATTAGCAAAAGCACCAGTTGAGCTGAATCTTATGGTAGATCCCATAAAATCTACACGTTTATTAAAATCATCTTTAGACATTGTCGTTGTACCACTACCTAACTGGCTTGCCAAAATGCTATTAACTCCAGCAATATTTCCTTCATAGACAGGAGGCCTGTCCATGCTTAAGGTGACATTTACTCTTGGAAGTTTGTGATTTTCTACAACAAGAACTGTAAGTCCATTGCTTAGTTTGAATGATTGCGGATTAGTAATATTAATAACAGGTGTAGGCCCTGGTTTAGGCATTGCATTCAGATCTATATTCTGAGCTGCCATCATTCCTGAAATCAGAAAACCTGCAGCAATATATGTAATATGTTTTTTCATGTTTTTATTTTTTTTCAGGAACATAGTTAATAATAATTCTCTGGTTCGGATTTAGATATTTTTTCGCTGCATTTCTTATATCTTCTTTAGTAATTCCCCGATAAATATCAATTTCTTTATTAATTAGATTTGTATTGCCTGTAAGAGCATAATAGGTTGCTAAGGATTCTGCTCTGCTATGAATGTTAGAGTTTTGGTTCACAAACTGATTTTCAAATTTATTTTGAAGTTTTTGTAAATCCTCATCAGAAATAAGGTCAGTCTGTAGCTTCTTTATTTCATTGTCTATGGCACTTCTCAATTCGCCTTCAGGTGTTTTTCCCATAGGGATAGCTATACATGCAAATACTCCAGCCTTTTCAAATGCTAATGATTCTGCGCTTACCTGAAGAGCTTTTTTGTCTTGATCAACCAATTTTTTATATAAAACAGAAGATTTTCCTCCACTAAGGTATGATGATACTAAATCCATAATCTTTGAATCTCTAGTTGTGTTACCCGGAGTTCTGTAAGAATAAAGATACATTGGAAGCTGAATGTTTGGATCAGTAAATGTTACAGATTTTTCTTGTGTAATAGGAGAGTCCTCTGTGAAATTTCTTGTAATAGATGCTCCTTTTGGAATTGTAGAAAAATAGTCATTAATCCATTTTTTTGTCTGTGCAGGCTTAATATCTCCGGCAACAACGAGAACAGCATTGTTAGGAATATAGAATTTTTTATAAAAATCTTGGAACTCTTCTAATTTAGCAGAATTCAGATCATCCATGGAACCAATTGGTGTCCACCCGTACTGGCTGGCAGGGAACATAGTCTGTGTTATTGCAGTAAAAAGATTTCCATAAGGTCTGTTGTCAAATCTTAACCTTTTCTCTTCTTTAACAACTTCTCTTTGTGTATCTACTCCAATCTGGCTGATTACAGCATGGCGCATTCTTTCAGCTTCCATCCATAATCCCAGCTGTTCGTTGTTGGAAGGGAAATCTTCATAATAATAAGTTCTGTCGTTATCAGTCGTAGCGTTGTTACCACCTCCGTTAGAAGATACAATCTTGGACCAGTCACCACGTTTAATATTTTTAGTTCCTTCAAAAAGAAGGTGTTCAAAGAAGTGAGCAAAACCCGTTCTTCCTTTTGCTTCATCTTTAGATCCTACACTATAATATACAGAAGTAGTAACTAAAGGAGAAGAATTATCCTGGTGTAGAATTACATGCAAACCATTTGGGAGATCATACTCCTCAAATTTAATTTCCTGAGCACTCATCAGCGCTCCTAAAAAAGCCAATGAAGCAAATGATAATATTCCTTTTTTCATATTTAATTAGATAATTGTCTACAATTAGTAGCTGAAAATTGTTTTTTGTTACATTTTTAATAAAAAAAATACTGTTGACAAACTGTTGTCACAAACCCGAACTACTTTTGGATTAGAAATAAAATTTAATCTCAAACAATATGGAAACTACACAAATTTCAAAACAAGAAACATTTATGGGTAAAGAAGATTTGCTTAACCATTGGCTTGGCCACAGAAATCTTACAAGAAGAGTGATCGAAAAATTTCCGGAAAAAGAATTATTCGAATTCTCAGTAGAAGGTATGCGTCCTTTTTCGGATATGGTAAAAGAACTTCTTTCTATTGCTGGTCCTGGATTACATGGAATAGTTAATAGATCTGAAGAAACATATAATCATGACTTGAATCTGAATACAAAAGCAGCGTTATTAGCAAAATGGGATGAAGAGACTCCGGTAATTGTTGAGTTATACAATAAAATTCCGGAAAAAGATTTTCCAAAAAATTATAATCTTTTCGGGCAATATAACTTTCCGATAAAAGATAATATTCTGTATTTTATAGACAATGAAATCCACCACAGAGCTCAGGGCTATGTTTATTTAAGAGCATTAGGAATAGAACCTCCTTTTTTCTGGGAAAGATAAACATCTTAACACAAAAATTAAACTCCGGCTTATTGGCCGGAGTTTTTTATTCTTTCTAACTGGGTTTCCAGTAAGTCTTGTATGTCTCTTTTTAGAGATTCAGGCTTTATAATGGTAAGGCGGTCCCCAAACATTAACAACCATCGGGGAAATCCATTATCTATATCCCTTATTGAAAATACCATCTCAGTTTCCTTTCCCAAATCTTTTTCAGAGACAAAGCCATAATAATGACGGTCCCATTTCATATAGCCAGCAAAAGAATTGTGTACTCTTATAATAGCTTCGGTACCTTTATGTTCATTTTTTTTCTCTGGTAGAAGCTGTTTCAGGTGGGGATGTTTTTTAGAAAAACCTATTTCCATTATCTGAATTCCTGATACTCTGTCAGTACGGAATTGTCGGTAATCATTTCGTAGAAGGCAATAAGCCTGTATATACCAGTGCCCTTGCTCATAGAATAGCCCTACAGGCTCTATTATCCTTTCCTGGCATTTGCTGTCCTGCACACCTTTGTAGTCTATTTTTACCTGCTTTTGCTGTGCAATAGCATTAAACAGTGTTTCCATCGTGTGGTCAGGAGCCTTTTGTGTTGAAGTTGTGTATGCAGGTCTCTGAATAATAATCTGGTTTTCCAGAGTCGACAGTAAATCTTTTTCAGACATCCTCAATACAGATTTTATCTTGTAAGTTGCCGAAAGAAAATTCTGTTTCAGACCCTCATCAATAAATCTATCCATTAATTTTTCCGCTGCAATAAAGCTTAGGGCCTCTTCCTGAGAAAACATTACCGGAGGAAGTTTGTATCCTTCCATTAGCTCATATCCGGTTCCTGCTTCGCTATAAATAGGAATGCCAGCCTGTTCAAGACTTTTTATATCTCTGTAAATTGTTCTTAGGCTTACCTCAAAACGATCCGCTAAATCCTGCGCACGTACTGTGCGTCTGGACTGCAGATGAATGAAAATGGCCATAATACGGTCAAATCTTTTAACAATATCTGATGACATAATAGTTTTTAGTGAATAAGACCTGCAATAATATTAATAGTTAATGCTACAACAAAAGTATTGAGAGCAAAAGAAAGTAATCCGTGAAACAATGCTACGCGGCGAATTTCCTTAGATGAAATTTCGACATCAGAAACCTGGAACGTACATCCCATAACGAAAGAGAAGTAAGCAAAATCCAGATAATCGGGTTTCTCATCTCCCGGATAGTCTAAACCTTTTCCTCCTTTTGTCCTATAATACAAATGTGCATAATGAAAGATGTATAAAGTGTGTACCAGCGCCCATGAAGAGATCATACTGCCAATAGCAATAATGACCATAAACCATTGGCTGATATTTTTATCACTAAATCCCATTACCATGAGAAGTACGGTGAATAGACAAGCAAAGGACGCGAGTATAACAAACAGAAAAACAAACGCTTTGCTGCCATCTTCTATACTGGCCTTTCTTATTATTTCAGTAACGCTCATCGTATATATTGTGGTCCAGCATATTATGATGTAGGTTATAGCAAACCCCAACCATGTAATTAGTATCCGTGGAAGTACAGGAAGTTCAGAAGGAACAATAATAAAAATAAGAACTGAAATGATAATGGCAAGCATCACCCGATGGATCGGGCGCATTTTTTTAATCATATTTAGTATTGAGCTCATGACTGGTTTTCAGATTATGTATTTTTAAATCAGTTCTCCGACATGTTTCTTAATGTTTACAGCCATTTTCTCAATCGGTAAATCGTCTGCATCTGTACCAAAAGGATCTTCTATGGCCTCCGCGATAAGCTCTAAAGAAGCCAGAATATAGAAAATAAAAGGAACAACCAAAGTTACAAAGTACCCCATAGAGAAGACAAAACCGAAAGGCAGTGTAATAACATAAAGAACAATAAACTTTTTGATAAACGAGCTATAAGAATAGGGGATAGGTGTATTTTTTATACGCTCGCATGCACCACATATATTTGTAAGGTCTGTAATATCCTGATTAATATTGATAAACTGTGCATCAGTTATAACTTTGTCTTTATATAACTGATTAACGTTATTGTATATAAGGTTTGCAACCTGATTAGGCCCGTGTTTGGAGTTGAAGTTAAGTTCCGAATGCTGGATATCATCAAGCATGAAGGTAGAATAATCGGAGCGTAAAAAAGAAAATAAAGCTTGTGGGTAAAGCGCAATTGCCTTTCTGTAAAAATTCCTGTTCTTAGTGTCTTCTTTGGGTAAATAAGCATTAAGCTTTATAGCCAGATTTCTGGAAGTATTGGTTAGAGCTCCCCATTGTTTTCTGGCTTCCCACCAACGATCGTATGCAGAATTGGTACGGAAAACAAGTAATAAAGATAAAACAAATCCCAGAAGGCTGTGAACTGTGGTGATATTCTTTACCCAGCTTTTGTCAGAAAGCTTAAGACTCTCCAGTTCCCAATAAGCAATTCCCCAGGAAATAATACCCATGAAAATAATATAGGGAATAAGTTTTCTGAAGGTATCGGTTTTATGGATGAATACTACAGCCTTAAACCATTCTTTTGTATTATAAATAGTCATACACAAAAATAGAATTTTTCCGATTCTTTTCCGATTTTTTAAACTGCATTCTTAGTATGAATAAATCTTAATAGACTTAATCTATATCAATTTGGTAGATATTGCTCCGAAAGGCCGTAAATTTGCACCTTCAAAAAACGAACAGAAATATTAAGGTGATGAAAAAGGGATTATTGGCACTTGCTTTTGGCGGTCTATCCATCGGGATGACGGAATTTACAATGATGGGAATTTTACCAGATATTGCCGGAGATATAGGTGTGAATATACCTGTAGCGGCGCATCTTATTGCATTATATGCATTAGGGGTATTCGTTGGTGCACCTGTTCTGGTTTTATTTACCAGTAAATTTCCACCGAAAAAAGTACTTATTTTACTAATGTTGATGTTTTTTGTATTCAATGGTCTTTTTGCTATTGCTCCAAATCACTGGAGTATGCAGATTACCCGTTTTATGTCCGGATTACCACACGGAGCCTTCTTTGGTGTAGGATCTGTGGTTGCTGCTAAAATGGCACCAAAAGGTAAAGAAGCCCAGTATATTTCTATTATGTTTACAGGAATGACAATCGCGAACTTGTTGGGTGTTCCTTTAGGTACATTCCTTGGGCATCATTATTCATGGAGGCTTACTTATGGAATCATTTGTTTCCTGGGATTAGGAACGGCTTTATCAATTTTCTTTTGGCTGCCTAATATTGCCTCAAGTAATTCTGAAAATATTTTCTCACAGCTTTCTTATTTTAAAAGACCAGAAGCCTGGTTACTTATTGTTCTAATCTCTGTAGGAACGGGTGGCCTTTTTGCATGGATCAGCTATATAGCACCATTAGTTACAAACGTTTCGGGAATTGCTGCAGGAAAAGTTCCTTTTATTATGATTTTAGTAGGATTGGGAATGTGTTTTGGTAATTTATTGGGTGGAAAGCTTGCAGACTCTATTTCACCAACTAAAGCAGCAATGGCTTGTTTCTCTTCTATGGCCGTTTGTCTTGTTGTGGTATACTTTACTTCACCAATAGAATGGACAGCTTACCCAATGGCATTTATTACCGGATTAATATCATTTACTATAGGAGCTCCTATACAGATAATGCTGATACGTACTGCTGAAGGAGCAGAAACGCTGGCAGCAGCAGCTGGGCAGGCTAGTTTTAATATGGGAAATACATTAGGCGCATATTTAGGTGGAATTCCAATTACTTTAGGATTTGCTTATAATACTCCGGTACTTGTAGGGTCAGGAATGGCAATAATGGGAGTAATGTTAACATATGCTTTTTACAAAACAATTGTTCTGAAAAAATACAAACACCTTACCCGTTAATATTCAGATATACGATACAATAGTATATAGTATAAAATAAGCCCTACCGAATTTTTCAGTAGGGCTTATTTTATATTTTAAGAAAAATCTTTTGTTGCTTTTTTGGTTAAAATATATACTATAGTCTGAAAACTATAGCTGAATTTTCTTTCCTTGCTCTGGGAAAATTAACTGAACTTTTAGCGGATTATTTTCTGTAAGCTCCTTTTTGATAGTCTCAATTCGGTTACCTCCTGGCTTTAGATGGGTGATAATGATTTTTAAATCTTTCAGGTCTTTTTGCTGAGCAGTTTTAGCCAAAATAGAAAGCTCCTCATTTAAAAGTTTTGGTGTAAGGTGTCCGAAAAGGGCATTTTCAGCACGCTCATTTTCAAAAGAAACCTCAATAAGAATAGCTTTTAACTTTTTGTTTTTTATCAATGGCGCAATATTTTGCCAAAGATTTTGCAATGCATTGCTTTTTTCCACTCTGTCAGCACCCGTATCTCCCAAATAAAGAACACTTTCCTGTTGTACATTGGAAACCAGAATTGCAGAGCTCTTATATGGATTTACATGGCTTAGCGGAAAAATGCGACCAGTGAAATTAGTCCCTTCAATAGAAAAAGGAGCATTTGTATCCATTTTTCTATAAGTATATTTGCCTAAAGTGGGTTTGTCTCCCTCATTTGCAAAGTTGATCCAGGCATCATTTGTAAAATACCTGTTTTTTAATATTTCGGCAGTTTCTGGGATAGAATAGATATTCTTCTTGCTGTCATCCGGAGAATTGATCACCATGCCGGATAAATGATCCAGGTGTCCATGGGAAATAAAATATCCCATGATGTAATCTTTCAGTACAGTTTCATTACTTACAGAAAATACTCCTTTTTCTATAGCTTTATCTATACCAGCCCTTACTGTCCCTGCATCCATGCACAAAAAAGAATTTTTTCCGGATTCACCGATGAGATAAGAACTTAAATTATTTTCTTCTCCGCCACCATGTACACCTAAAGGAACAAGATCAAATGACTGAGCGTTTGAAAATATCTGTGAACAGAAAAATAGGCTAAGTAATACTTTTTTCATGGGTTTATTTTACAGGATTTTGTTCTTTTTTTATCATTCTTTGGAAATAAATGTATCCTAACAGCAGGCAGGCAAATACACTAAAGAATGTAATGGAAGTGTTTTTTAGCTGCTGAGGTGTACTTCTTGCTGTTTCGAAAATGTAAATGATTACCGGCCACAGGAAAAAGGTCACAAATCTTAGTAAAGGTTTTTGTCTTATCCATTGGTAAACATTGAGAAATATGGGAATTATAGAAATGCACATAACGGCAATTCCCTTATAGATGGCACTCTGATACTGATCAAACAAGTTACCGTAGAGTTCTTTTTCATTTCCGATATTGGCATAAAGTAATATTCCGGCCAGAATAAAGCTGCCTATACAGATAGAAATATATAATACTATTATTTTCTTTACCATGTTTATAATTTCCGGACAAAGATAATCATCTTTTGTGGTTCGCCGAAGAATAACCTGCTGATGGTTGTTTTGGATAATTTTATGTCACATATTATGGAAAAATATAATGTAAATGAAAATTTTCATAGAAAGTTTCCATCGAATAAAGAAAAAAAACACCTGCATCGAATATAAAAAATGCTACATTTGATATAGTTAACCAACAAATACAAAATATATGAAGAGAATCATTTTGCCTTTGGCTGTTTTCGCTCTTGTAGTTTCATGTAACAAAAAGACAGAAACAACAACTACTACATCAACAGATTCACTTACTACCAAAACGGAATCTGGCACTACAACTTCAACTACAACTACAACTACAGAAGTTAAGGCAGAAGTTCCGAAATTTTCTAATGAAGACGTGAACAAAGGATTAGCAGAATATCAGCAATTACTTACTGATTATAAAACAGCTATCGCAAATAAAGATCAGACTAAACTAACAGAATTAGCAACCAAGTTCCAAACATGGAGCCAAGGAGCTGCTGCTTGGGCTTCAAAATTAAAGCCAGAGGAGCAAAAACAATTTAGTGATTATCTGATGAAAGCTAGCAAAGAGTGGACAGATGCTGCTCAGAGTGCTGCTAAATAGGTAGTCGAAACTTCACAGAACGTTAAACCAAATAAAAAAGCTTCTCACCAAAATGAGAAGCTTTTATTTTATTCAGAATATTATCTTACTGAGCTTTTGTAAATTCTACATTAGCAATAAGTTTAACTTCGTCAGAAACAACTAAGCCACCAGCTTCAGTAGTCTGGCTCCAAGAAAGTCCGAAATCTTTTCTGTTTATTTTTCCTGAAATTTCGAAACCTGCTCTTACAAATCCGAAAGGATCGTTGATTACACCGCCAAAGTCAGCCTCTAATACAACTGGCTTGCTGATACCTTTAATTTCTAAATCTCCGGCAATCTTACCGTTTTCTATACCAGAAGTGCTGGTAAATTTAATTTCCGGATATTGATTGGCAGCAAAGAAATCATCACTTTTTAGGTGATTGTCTCTGTCTTTGTTTTTTGTGTTGATAGAGTTTACGTCTGCAGAGAAATTAATCTTTGCATGGCTAAAATCATCATTTTCAGCTTCGATAGCCGCATCGAAAATCTGTAATTCACCACTCACGGTAGAGATTACCATGTGTTTTACTTTAAATTGTACTTCAGAATGTGAAGGATCTAAGTTCCATTTAGTTGCCATAATTTCTTAAATTTTAGTGATTAAATATTTTGTTAAAGTTTGTTTTTATTATCCTATCTGAAAGGAAAGCATTCCGATCGAACCATAGATTAACTGGTCATTAAATAGTTTTATACTATCATTATTTTCTCTTAATGCATAAGCGTACAGAGAAGGTATATAATGTTCGGGGGTTGGCACAGAAAGTTGGTTTGCAGAGCTGATGGTCTGAAATTTCAGTAATTCATCCTGTTTGTCCTGCAATAAATAATTCTTGAAAGTGTCGTTTGCTTCTATTGCCCAGTCGTAACCAGTTTCCGGCTCGCGCCAGTTCATCATGTGAAGATTGTGGACTATATTGCCACTTCCTACAATTAAGACTCCTTTATGTCTCAGATATTGTAATTCTTTTGCAAGTTCATAATGTTCTCTGGGAGATTTGTGAACATCTATACTGAATTCAATTACCGGAACATCAGCATCAGGATACAGGAATTTTATAACACTCCACGCTCCGTGATCCAGTCCCCATATTTTGTCCAGTCCTATCATTGCAGAATCTATTACATCCGATAATTCAGTTGCCAGTTCCGGGCTTCCGGGAGCGGGGTACTGAACAGCAAAAAGTTCTGGTGGAAATCCGTAAAAATCGTGTATGGTTTTTGGATGAGGTACTGCTGTCACCTTGGTACCGGATGTTTCCCAATGAGCAGAAATACATATAATAGCAGTTGGTTTTGGAATTGACTGACCAATTTTTCTCCAACCATTAACAAAATCATTTTCTTCAATAGCATTCATAGGGCTTCCATGCCCCAGAAAAAGGACCGGCATTTTTTCGGTATTGGGAAGTCCGTTGGTGAATGATTTTAAATGATTAAGTTCCATTGTATTTGTCTCATTTGATAAAGCAAAAATACAACGGAACTGATAGCGTGTTCATTGATGTATGATAACTTCTACGCTATAGGTAATCCATTTGTAGCTTTTTGCTCCGGCTGTAATAAGGTAATGACCTGATTGGAGCCTACAATGCCCAGTACAAGGCATTCACTGAAAAAATTGGCTATTTGCTTTTTCGGAAAGTTTACAACAGCTATAATCTGTTGTCCTATTAGTGTATCTGTATTATAAAGATCGGTGATCTGGGCAGAAGATCTTTTTATTCCCAGTTCCCCGAAATCTATTTCCAGCTGGTAAGCTGGTTTTCTGGCCTTCTCAAAAACTGTCGCAGAAATAATTGTTCCCACACGCATATCAATTTTCTCAAAATCCGACCAGGTAATCTCAGGTTTAATATCCATTATTTATTATTGTTTGTATTTAATGTTTCGTCTGTAAAATGTTCTCTGTGCTTGGGCTTGTTAAACATATTCTGATTGTAATTGGCAGAAGCATTTCTTGGAATAGAAAGGCTTTCCCAGTTCTGATTGCATATCATTTTTCCAATAAAAACAATTTGTCCTACATGATAAGGATAGTGGGCAAGCTGCCTGTTGATGGCTTCTAAAACAGTATGTCCCTGGTTTCTGATATAGATGATTGTTTCTAAATCCTCATTAGTAAGAGATTCCAGAGTTGTTTGGAAAACGTTCCAACCTTTTTCCCAGAATTCAATCAGTTCGTTTTTGGTATGGAAATCGTTCTCAAATTCGGTATCGCGATCTCTCCATTCCTTTTCTCCGTCTGTGGTGAATATATCTGTCCATCTGGAAAGCATATTGCCTGCCAAATGCTTAGCAATTATAGCAATGCTGTTGCTCTCTTCATTATATTGCCAGAATAGTTGTTCTTCAGTAAGTTGGGCAAAAGTTTTTTCTGCCAGAGCTTTGTAATAAGAAAATTGTTTTTTTACACTTTGTAAATAACCTTCATTGCTCATCTTGGTAAGAATTAATCTATTAAAGATAAGAAATAACTTCTATTCAACAATGGTGCGAAAGGTTAAGTTTACTCTTTCCTTAAAGAATTTTTTTGTAGGAGGAAGTCTATGCAGCCAGAAGTCCTGAGTTTGATCTTTCATTACAAGAAGGCTGCCGTGTTCCAGTATAAGTTCCACTTTTTCCTGTGTCTTTTTATGTTTAAAAGCAAATTTCCTTTCTGCTCCAAAACTCATAGAACCAATGGCTCCATGTTTTTTCAAATCTTTTTCACCATCACTGTGCCATGCCATACCTTCTTCCCCGGAATGGTAAAGATTCAGTAGACACGAATTATAAGTTTCACCAGTAGTTTCTTCGGCAATTTTTTTTAAAATCAAAAGATTGTCTGTCCAAGGAATTGCTGTTTTAGTTGCATTGGAATAGGTGTATTCAAAAGGTATGTCTCCATACCAGGCAACTTTTCTTTTTGTCAGAATTTTTTTTCCAAAAATTATAGCTTCATCATTCTGCCATTCGACTTCGGATAATAATAGATCATAATAATGATCAGCCTCTTTCTTAGAAAATATTTTTCCGTAATAATTAACTGTTCCGTCCTTTGGAAGTAAGTTTAAAGTACTGTCTGTTTCGCGTTCAAATAGTTCCATTTTTCCACTTGCTGTATTGTTCTTTCATGCAATGCCCACACGGGCGGTATGCGTTCTCAATGGCTTCATTTTCTGATGAGAAGAAAACTCTGTTCTCTCTCTTCATCCGTTTTCCGGATTTACAAGATAGAGTACCATATATTCTGAGTCTAGAATTGCCTCCAAACCGAACTTCTCTTTTTTTAATTTTATTTTTAAGCTCTCTGTCAGAAATTTCAGTATGTTTTATCATGCTAAGTTAGTGCATCGTGAAATATAATACCTAATGTATATCTGTTACCACTTTTCACTTCACTTACGCCATGTTTCATATTGACTCTGTAATAGCCTTTTGTACCTTTTTCAGGTTTAAAATTAGTAGTGAAAATCAGTAAATCTCCTTTGTTGGGATTTAACACAATAGCTTTTGACTGTGCTCTCGGAATCTGCTGGGTAAGAACAAATTCTCCACCAGTGAAATCTTTTCCGGGTTGATTAAGCATTAAAACAGCCTGTATAGGAAAATAAATATCACCATAAAGATCCTGATGCAAGGTATTAAAACCTCCTTTAGCATATTTCAGAATTAGTGGAGTAGCCTTTTTTTGTTCATTTACATGGCATTCATCTAACAGTACGTTATGACTTAAAGAAAATTGCTTGTCAATCTGCAAAACTTTAAACCATGTATTGGCAATTGGAGCCAGATGTGGATAGACATGAGTTCGTATATTTTGAATAATGTGGGGCAGGGGATAGTCGTAGTATTTATATTCGCCCAAACCAAATCTGTGACGTTCCATTATTACTCTTTTCCTGTATAGACCAGCTTTTTCATAATCGGTTTTTAAATGTTCACATTCTTCATCTTTAAGGAAATCTGGAATAACTGCATAGCCATTTTGGTGCATGTTTTCTGTTATTTCTGCCCAATCTATATCCTTTATCTTCTGGATAAGTGTTGTCATGGTTCAGGAACTAAAAATCAGCATTTACTCTTGCCTGCTCCCAACCAATAATGGCTGTTTTGCGTGTAGGTCCCCACATATAACCCCCGATTTTTCCGGTAGACTGAATTACTCTGTGACAAGGGATAAGAAAAGCTACAGGATTGCTTCCGATTGCGGTTCCTACGGCTCTGGAAGCTTTTGGATTATTGATTTGTTCTGCCAGATAGCCATAAGTTGTTAACTCACCCAAAGGTATTTTAAGAAGAGCTTCCCATACTTTTAGTTGGAAGTCTGTTCCTTTCAGGTGCAGTTTTATTTTATTGATCTGTTGCCAGTCTTTGCTGAAAATTGATAAAGCATTTTCCTGAAGAATATCTCTTTTTTCATGTAGAGAAGCATTTGGAAATTGCTTTTTCAGCTGCTGGATGGCTTCTGCTTTATTTTCATAGAAAGCCATAGCACAAATACCTTTAGTAGTAGAAGCTATAAAAACAGAACCAAAAGCGCTATCGAAAAAGCTATAATTAATGTGTAAACTTTCGCCTCCATTTTTATATTCAAAAGGAGTCATGCCTTCTATATTAATAAAAAGATCATGCAGTCTTCCTGTCCCGGAAAGTCCTGTTTCATAGGCTGCGTCAGCTAATGTTGCATTTTGTTTTAGCAAATCTTTAGCATGTTGGAGGCTAATGTACTGAAGGAATTTTTTGGGAGAGGTACCAGCCCAGTCACTGAAAATTCTCTGAAAATGATAAGGGCTTACGTGTACATTCTCTGCAATGTCTTCCAGACTTGGCTGCTCTCTGAAGTGTTGCTGGATATATTCTATAGCTTCCGCAACACGCTGAAAGTTAATATCGGATTGTGGTTTCATCTCTGTTATATTTGAAACAAATTTCTGATAAACTGTGCCATAATAAAACCCGAATCTTGCTTAGTTTTGTAATAAAGGGAGGTATCTTTCTCTGATGATATTAAAATGGTGAATCTGGTGACCAACCATTGTAAAGCCCATTGCCAAAACTGACATTTCTGTATTATAGTTATTGCCGGAATGCTGTATTGTTTCATCGTCAAAACCTTCAAACATTGCCTTGCTGGCAATACGGACACTTTTTAATTCTTTTAGAAGACTCTCCAGTGTGCGGTGACTGACTTTAGCATTATCAGCGAAAAGATTTTCATCGAATCCCTGAGGTGTGACACCATCCTGACGTGCAAAACGTGTAGTCCTTTCTGTAAAGATTCTCTCAGTATCTATAATATGTTGTATAATTTGTTTAATCGTCCATTTTTCAGGAGCATAAACATTATCTCCCAGTTGAAGCAACTGATCGATATCAATCCGATCAATTTGCTGGATACTCTGCTCGAAAGCATCCAGAATTTCAATGTCATCTACCAGATTGATATAGCGGTCGTAATATCCGGGCATTTTTGTGATATTGGATCTTTTCATGTGTTAAGATTATAGATACAATATTAGGAGATTTAATTGTATTGTACAATGTAACAAAGGGTAGATATTAGAAGTTAGATATTAGAGGTTAGAACATTCACTATTCACCTATTGACCATTCACTTATTAATGATTCAACGCTTTCATAATATCGGTATTGATTTGTTTCATTCTGTTGGATGCATAAGAAGAGTCATAAGGCTGCATTGCATCGAATAAATACTCGTAGAAAGGCGTAATTTCCTGTACCTGATCTACCTTTTTCTGCTTATTCTCAGCCTTTGTATTCTGAAGTTGTACCAAATAAGATCTAAATTCCGAATCAACAGGTTTTAATGCATTCAGGAGATATTTTAAACCTTTTTCTTTTTCTCCGTTTCTGACATACGCATCAGCAATGCTCTTGGCAATCATCGAGTAATAGTAAGGTTGTGATGCTATATCCCCCTTTAATGTTTTCTGATGTTTTTTATCCAGGCTTCTGTAATATTTATAGTCTCGTAATGTATTGCTTTGTACTTTGGCTGCCAGTTCCAATGCTTTTTTCTCATTGCCAGCTAATAAATAGGAATAAACCATATCATCTACTGAGCGAGGATCATTATATTTCTCAAAAGGGATTTCTGAGGAAGCTAAATCCAATATTTCCAAGGCTCTTTTACGATCTCCTTTATCTACCAACGCCTGTGCTGTGCGGGAAGCTGTTAAGCGATAGCTCATAATATTGCTTATTGCAATGTCGTCATAATGATTATAAAGATTCTTGAAATTTCCCCATTTAAAATTCTTGACTGTTTTATAGAGTTCTTCAGCATCTACGCGTCCGATATCACCACGTGTGGTATCTTCCTGTGTTGTTTTTATAGGAACTAAACGATAGGAGAATCCGTCAAACTGCAGATAATCTTTTAAAAAGAACATATCCGCTGGGTCTGCCATTCCGGTTGCAGAGAAGTTTATAGGTCTTTTCCAGTCGAAATTAGCCAGCAAATCCATCAGGAAAACATTGTATTTGTACATGGTGTTATCCTTGTAGTCTACGACAAGATTTTTTTCAGTATGTGCGGCATTTTCAGGTTTTATGATTCCGGCCTCTACTGCGTTTTTAGTATTTACAGGAAGGGTGAAAGTATGCACGGGCAGAAAGTTTAGTTTTGCATATTTATCACCTGCAAAGATCATTTGAAGAATTTGGTCTTTGTCTTCAGATTTCATTTTTAGGAAAGCTATGGCTTCCTGAAATGTCATGGAATCTTGTGTTATGTATTTTCTGAACGAGGCTAATGCTTTCGGATTTTCTCCCTGAGCATCCAGATTATCAAAAATATTCTTCCATTCTTCTTTACTCATCAGGTATACCTGCTCATTAGTTCCTTCCTGATATTCTTCCTGAGTCAAATGTAGAGGAAGCTTCTCGGAATTGTTTACTTTTCTCATGGTCTGATTAATAAACCAGGATTTCGATACTAATGCCTGATGTACAATTCTGACATCGTCGCGGAAATTCTCGGTTTGTTGTAATCCAAAAGTAGGATAGGTATCATTATCCGCATAGGTAATCATTACACTGTCTTTCGGTAAGGACTTCAGGATAGAGTAAGCACTATCATATGCTGCAGTTTTCTGACTTCTGTCGTGAGGGCGGTAATTCTGAAAGCCCATCATAAGAGGTATTCCTAATAGAAGGGCTCCGACAGCCCAACTGATATTTGTTTTTCTAAGCTTTTGCTGTATCAGATAAAAAAGAGCTGTAGCACCTAATCCGATCCATATTGCAAAGGCATAAAAGGAACCAACTACGGCATAATCTCGTTCACGAGGCTCAAAAGGCTTTACTCCGGTATAATAAATGATCCCGACACTGGTTAATATAAATAAAGATAGTATGGCATAAAATCTTCCAAAGTCTTTATTTAACTGGAAGAAGAAACCGATTAAACCTAAAATTAAAGGAATAAAAAAGAATTTAACGGTAGATTCATTTCTAAACTGGGATGAAAGCTGCTCCTGATCACCATACAAAGCGTTATCCAAAGCTGAGAATCCGCTAATCCAGTTTCCGCGGTTATCCTGTAATTCTCCCTGAATGTCGTTTTGTCTGCCTACAAAATTCCATAAAAGATACCTGACAAAATAATAACCATTCTGAAAAGAAACGAAATAGTTAAGGTTCTGTTCAAAGCCAGGTTTTTTAACATGGATAAGGTTATACTTTTTGGCATTTACGTAATCCTGATAAGCAATACTTCCTTCATCATATTTTTTCTTTAAGGCTTCAAATGCTGCATATGCATCTTTGTCATTAGCGATGTCTTCATTATCATAATTGAAGCTAAACTCTGGCGCACCGTACAAAGAAATATAGTTCGGAATAACAGTTTTATCATTGCTGAACATTCTCGGTAGAAAGCCAACCTGATTTTTATTATACACAAGATCATCACGGGTGTCGATTAAATCATATCTGCTTGTTTGTTCATTCTTTACATAAACACTACCTGTTTTTACTGTTTTATAACTTCCATCATCATTTTTCTCAATACCATCCGGATCTAAATATGCTGTATAATTCTCCCCATAAGTAGTAGGCCAGTCTCC
Organism: Elizabethkingia sp. YR214; assembly: GCF_003058195.1. Classification (GTDB taxonomy): domain Bacteria; phylum Bacteroidota; class Bacteroidia; order Flavobacteriales; family Weeksellaceae; genus Elizabethkingia. The sequence continues at coordinate 246,345 of NZ_QBUH01000005.1, read as the reverse complement.
ATACTGAACACGATTATAGTAATCCAAAAGGCCAATAGCACTATCAGGATTATTAAGATTGATTGCAGGGTTGGCATTGGCGCGAACCGGTAAAACCATCCAGCAGAAAAAGCCTATGATAAGAAATACAGAGCTTAGAGTAATGGTCTGCAGTATATTGCTCGCTCTTTTGCGTGCAAATCTTAATATATAGTAAGATGCAGTAGCTAATGCTAAAAATGAAAAAATGGTTCCTGAATTAAAAGGTAATCCAAATCCATTGACAAAAGTAATTTCGCTTCTGGAGAAAATGGTCATTAATGTCGGGAAAATTACCTTGAATACCATTACAAGAACGACTAAAGTAATAAGATTAGCCAACAGAAAGCTTTTCCACGTAAATTTATATTTTTTGGTGTAATAGATCAGACAAACGGCAGGAACAGCAAGCATACACATCATATGGACACCTAATGAAAGTCCTGTGATAAAGAAAATCAGGATAATCCAACGTTGATTATCTTTCTGGTCAAAGTCTTCCTCCCATTTACAGATAAGCCACAGAATAAGAGCAATAAACATACTTGCCATAGCATATACTTCTCCTTCTACTGCGGAAAACCAAAAAGTATCGCTAAATGTAAAAGCTAATGCTCCAATAACCCCGGAAAACAGAATGCTAAATTTCTGATTGGCATTGAATTCTTTATTAGTATTCTGAAAAAAGCTTTTGGCAAAATGAGTAATTGTCCAGAATAAAAACAGAATAGTAAATGCACTGCATAGTGCTGACATTCCATTAATAATTAAGGCATAATTCTGTCCATTACCGAATGCGAAAGCAGAAAGAGTTGCACCTATAAGCTGAAATAAAGCGGCGCCGGGAGCATGTGTTACTTGTAACTTTATAGCAGAAGCAATGTATTCGCCACAGTCCCAAAAGCTGAGTTTGCGATCCATGGTAGAGAAATATGTAATCAGCGCAATTCCAAATATCAACCAGCCTAATGAGTTATTCCATTTTCTGAATGTCCAATTTTTCATGAAAAAGTGAATTAATAGTTTTGGCGCTAAAATAACTCAATATTTCGTATGAAAATAAAAAAAGTAATAATTATTTTTAGGAAATTCTGTTTGTTGTAGTGATTATAATAAAAACCTCACAGATATTATATCTGTGAGGCCTCATGTTTATTTAATCACAATTTCCGTTAATATCGCATGAAGCACCTTGCTCCGAAACGTTAATAAACGGTGTTGTTTTTTGTTTCGCTTTCCAGTCGTCATAAGAAGTCTTCAGTGTATTAAGAAATGCATCCGAAGGTTGTGCTCCCGATACTGCATATTTACGGTCGAAAACAAAGAAAGGTACTCCTGTTACGCCCAGCTCATATGCTTCCTGAATATCCTGTTTTACTTTATAAGCATACTCATCATTACTGATTGCATCATTGAAGTCGTCCTCAGTAAGCCCTATTCTTAGCGCTTCAGCTTTTAATACACCGGTATTACCAAGGTCTTGTCCTTTTTCGAAGTAGTCTGAAAAGAAAGCTTCTTTGGCTTTATCACCCAATCCTTTTTCTTTGGCTTTATGAAGTACTCTGTGCGCCTGAAATGTATTGAAGGTAACTGCTTTTTCAAAATCAAAATCCAATCCGGATTCTTTGGCTGTATTGGCAATTTGTTGTTGCATTGCATGTATAGCTTCCACAGGTCTGTTGTATTTTTTAGCAAGACCTTGTTCAAGATCATATCTTTCTTCAGGTTGTACAAACTCGGGATCCAATTGGTAACTTTTCCATTCCAATACAACATCATCTGCATGCTCGAATTTTGCTAAAGCCCGCTCGTAATGTTTTTTTCCGATAAAACAGAAAGGGCATACCACATCACTCCAAACTTCAATATGTAATTTATTATCTGTGCTCATATTTATTTTTATACAAAGATACTATCGAAAGAGGGGCAATGTCAACTATGTTATTCATCTATGAAATCAATAATGAAAGGTTTTTGCTTTTATGGAAGTCTTCTTGATCCAATAAGAGATATAGAAAGATCCCAATACAGTGGGTGCCAGCCAGCCAATAATATTGCCATAATGCAATCCGGCTACAATGAATGCTGTAGTAGAGGCGATAAGTGCTCCTGTCATTTTTCCAATATGATGATGTATCCATTTTCCCCGTACATCTTTCAAATTTTTATAAAAGATAAGATCTCTGCTGCTCATCAGGATACCAATACAACCGAAAATAAGATATAAAAGGGAAAACTGGAGATTAGATTTCCATGTGATTACGGCCATTATAACCATAAGAAGTCCACTTATAAGCATGGTAATCGATATGGTATAATCTTTTGTATTGGCGGTCTCTTTTGACTTGGATTTAAAGCTTAATGCTGCATTTCCGGCAAGTATCATGTAAATGGTAAAAATCCCAATGAGGAATAAAAATAAGTTTTTATGATGTGGCATTTGGGCGATAATCAGTGATAATAAAGAGCTCACTAACATTCCGATTGAAAATACTTTTCCATAGAGTTTGTGCCGGGTAGAGCCTTTCTTTACAATAATTGTTGCATAGCCTGCTAAAAGTCCAATGCCTCCGAAAAATGCGTGAATGTAGATGAGTGTTTTAATAAATGTTTCCATAGTTTTTTATTTGATGAAATAAAATTCAGCAAATACACTCAGCTTATCAAAAACAAATAACCGACTGGAAGATTTTGTTTACCGAAAGGATAGAGAACTTAGTTGAATAGTTTTAAAGAATATGCATACTGGCAATCAGAATACGGATACCAACAAGTGCCAGAGAAATAGCCAGGGCCTTTATAATGAATTTCCCTTTTACCTTTCTGGAGAAATAAGCACCAAGGAAAGCTCCCGGAATAACTCCTAAAATAAGAGCTGCAACCATTTTTAGGATTTTGGGATCGTTGTAACTGCCTTCAAAGTAATGTACAATAACACTAACTGTGGACATAATAGCCAGAATGAAGTGTGATGTTGCTGTTGCAATATGTACCGGAAACTGTAACCATTCCACCATGGCCGGTACGTGGATAATGCCACCGCCGATACCCAGAAGAGGGGAGAAGAACCCAACAAATATGCTTAGAGCTATTCCGTATTTCATATTGTAGATATACTCATAAGTTTCACCATATTTATCGGTAATTTTTTGATGAATACGTCCGGTAACTTTCTTTTCAGAGTTGTTTTTCTTTTCTTTTCCGCCTTTCAGAAAAAGAAATATGGAAAGAATGATAAGTACAAAACCAAAAATATTATCAAACTGATGCTTCGGAATATGTTTGGTGGTCAATACTCCTAGTATAGATCCCGGAATCGTTGCAATTGCGAAAATAATTCCGGCTTTATAATCTATTCTTTTAGTTCGCATATAGGCCATGGAGCCCACTGATGCATTGGCAGCTACTACTGCCATTGAGATTGCTGTGATACTTTCTGGTGACAAATCAGGGTAAAAGAGAATAAGAATAGGTACAAGAATAAAACCGCCGCCGGCCCCAATTAATGTTCCTAATGTTCCGATACCAAATCCTAATAGCATTAAAAGTACAAAGCTTTCTGTCATGTAAGTGTCTCCTGTAAGTAGTTTAGTGTAGCAGGCGCTAAAATACAGAAAATTTCGATTTTCCAAAATAAGATAAATACGAACTTCAGAAAAATATAGTTTTTCTTGGAGATATTAATGTTTAGAATGCTTATTAGCGTATAATTTTTAAAGTTATTTGTATGTTGGAATGGTGATGAATTTTTATGTATAGAGGGTTTTAATTGAAATAAAATAGAAAAATATAAAATGTCCGGATTAAAATTTTATTTTTATAAGATGTTAATATGATAAAAGTATATGCGCAAAGTTTTAGTATGGTCGCTCAAATTGGTAGGGAGTATTATTGGTATAGTGGTTTTGTATTTGTTACTGGGATATTTTATTCCTTTTATTCCGGTAAAGGCGGAGAAAACGGATGATCCCAAAATAATAGAAGCATATATAATGACCAATGGTGTTCATACAGATCTTGTTGTTCCGGTAAAAAATGAATTAATGGACTGGAGTCAGAAGATTCCTTTTTCTCAGACTAAGGGGAAAAGCACAGATTTTAATTATATTGCTTTTGGATGGGGAGATAAAGGTTTTTATCTGGATACCCCAACATGGGCAGATCTTAAATTTTCTACGGCTTTTAAAGCTGCTTTTTGGATGGGACAGTCTGCAATGCATGCTACCTATTACAATGGTGTAAAAGAAGGAGAGGATTGTAAGAAGATTATGCTTACCGTAGCACAGTACAAAAGACTTGTGGCGTTTATAGATGATAAGTTCGATCAAGACCAGCAAGGGAACTATATCTTTATACCTACTAATGCTGTATATGGAAATGATGATGCTTTTTACGACGCCAGAGGGAGTTATAACTTTCTATATACCTGCAATACTTGGGCTAATAACGGTTTGAAAGTTGCCGGGCAAAAAGCGGCATTATGGACACCAAGTGATTTCGGAATTTTCCAACATTATAAATAATTTCTAAAACTTTGTAATCAACATGAGTTACGATATTCAGTTATTCAGAAACGAAACCAAAGAGCGGGAGCAACTGTCAAAAGATGAGAATTTTTTCGATCACGAAGAAAATCTTGAACCTTTTACGGAAGAGTAGGTTCGTAAACTAAAAAAGAGGCTCGTAAACTATGGATATGAATTCATTAAAGAAGGCGAGTCCGGTTTGGAATATAAAAATAAAGAACATGGGGTAGATGTATTGCTTACTGACAGGGGACTATACTTTATTGCAGTATGGAGTCAGGATGCTATTTTTGAAGCAGGTATGACGGCTTCAGAATTTACAGATACAGAAGAGTTTGTAAAATATGATCCACAAAATGGAGGATGGGAAGAATTTTAAAAAAAATAGCACGGAAGAGACCATGCTATTTAGCGAAAAGAGGTTCTGTTTTTATATAAAATAAGTACCTCTTTCTTTTTTTATTAGTACTTCTAACTTCTGATTCTGTACTTATTTAATGTCTTTCCCGTAATACCGCTTCGATATCTTCTAGTGAAAAACCTTTCGCTTTTAAAAGAATAAGATAATGATAGAGTAAATCTGCTGATTCATTTTTAAACAGCTCATCATTATTGTCTTTTGCTTCAATTACAACTTCCACAGCTTCTTCTCCAACCTTCTGAGCTACTTTATTAATACCTCTTCTGTACAGCTGGTTGGTATAGGAACTCTCGATATTATTATCTATTCTGTCAGAAATTACCTGCTGCAATTCGTAAACAAAGCCTTTTTTAGATTGATTACCAAAGCATGAGGTACTGCCGGTATGACAAGTAGGACCATTGGGTTTTACTTTTATCAGTAAAGTATCCTGATCGCAGTCCAACAAAATTTCTTTTACTTCCAGAAAATTGCCGGAAGTCTCTCCTTTGGTCCATAATCTGTTTTTTGAGCGGGAGAAAAAGGTAACTTTTCCTTCTTTTTCAGTCTTGTTATAAGCTTCTTTATTCATATAACCCAGCATAAGAACCTGCTCGGTCAGGTAGTTCTGGATAATAACCGGAACTAAGCCTTCTTTGTTTTTATTAAAATCTATTTCCATCTTACCGGAATGTTTTGTTGGGTTAAATATTGTTTGAGTTGTGGAATCGGAACTTCACCGAAATGAAATATACTTGCTGCTAAGGCACCACTGGCTTTGGTTTGTTCAAAAACCTCTTTGAAGTCTTCCATTTTACCGGCTCCTCCGGATGCAATGACAGGGATATTGACCAATTGGGAAATTTGCTGTGTAATATCCAATGCAAACCCTGCTTTTGTACCATCAGCATTCATAGAAGTTAACAGGATTTCTCCGGCGCCCAGCTTTTCTGCTTTTCTTACCCAAGCCAGAGTTTCATATTCTGTTTCTGTTTTCCCGCCGCTTACAAATACTTTTTCTGTACCGTTAATACTTTTAGTATCTATAGCGACTACTACGCACTGACTGCCAAATCGAGCTGCAAGATCACTTATTAGCTGTGGATTTTTTACAGCAGAAGAATTTACAGATATTTTATCAGCACCAGCTTTTATAATAGTTGCTGCGTCTTCCACTGAATTAATTCCACCACCAACAGTGAACGGAATATTAATTTCCTGCGCAATTCTTTCTACAAGATCAGATAATGTTTTGCGTTTTTCCTGTGTAGCAGAAATATCCAGAAATACCAGTTCATCGGCACCTTCTTCTACATATTTTTGAGCCAAGACTACCGGATCACCAGCATCGCGTAAGCCTTCGAAATTAATTCCTTTTACGGTCCTTCCGTCTTTTATGTCCAGACAGGGTATAATTCTTTTTTTTAGCATGTTTTCTTTGTTATTTCTTTACGTTATTAGTCTATATTCTAAGCTTTTATTATTGCTGAGACTTCACAAACAGTTATTAAGGTGCACTTTTCAGATGAAGGTCCTGAACTTTGGCTCTTACTTTTTCCATAAAACCAGCTCCGGGATCATACTTTACCGTAAAGTAATTTGGATTTTTTTCTTTCCATAAAGAAGAATTTTTAAAGACACCGTATTCAGAGTGACCTATAAGATACTGTATTCCGTATTTTTTGGTAAGATAACGTATCAGTTTTGCATTGGCTTCTACCTGAGCCTCTGTTAAAGGCTGTTTGCTGCCACCAATATTTTCAATGCCTATTGCACAGTAATTGAGCCCTATCGTATGTCTTGCAAACTGAGTAGGAGGCATAAGCTGATAGATACTACCATCACGATCGATAATGAATTGTGAAGAAACATTCAGTGCACTTTCACGGGACAGATTTCTGCGTCCGTTGAGGTAGGTATTGCTAAAATACCGGATATTATGCTCTAATGTTCCGACTTCTGTATAATGAAGAACAATCATTGATGGTGTGATCGTTGGTGTTTTTTGAACAATACCATAGTGAGCCCGCATATAATCGAGGCTAAGAGCAACCCGTTCCTGATTAAATTCTATTGGTCTCTGAATAATGTTGATGGTTTCAGTCTGCGCTTTTGCCCCTGCAGAAAATAAAAGCAGTATAAATAACAGTTTTATATATTTCATCCGTTTACTTTAAAATTTGCAAAACTTCATTTATGAAATCAACTCACGAAGTTCTTTTAGTTTTATTCTTCCTTCATAGATTGCCTTACCCAGAATAGCACCTTCACATCCTAATTCTTTAAGAAGATAGAGGTCTTCAATCCCGGAAACACCTCCGGAAGCAATAAGTTTTACTTCTGTATCGTCTAAAATCTCTTTATACAACTCATTAGATGTTCCTTCCAGCATTCCGTCTTTTGCAATATCTGTACATATAACGTAAGAAATTCCTTTTTGCTTATAATCCCGGATAAAATCTATAACATCCAGCTCTGAAGATTCCAGCCAGCCGTGGGTCGCAATCTTACGGTTTTTGCAGTCCGCTCCCAGGATAATCTTTTCTGATCCATAAATATCAATCCATTGTGTAAACAGATCAGGTTCCTGTACCGCAATACTTCCTCCGGTAATTTGCTTAGCACCACATTCAAAAGCAATATCTATATCTTTTTGGGATTTAATACCTCCACCGAAGTCAATCTGTAATGATGTTTTTGATGCCAGTTGTTCCAGAGTTTTGTAGTTTACAATCTGTTTGGATTTAGCACCATCCAGATCTACAAGGTGTAAATATTGGATACCATGATCTTCAAACTCCTTTGCAACCTCCAGAGGGTTTTCATTATAAGTTTTCTTAGTGTCATAATCTCCCTGTGACAGGCGTACACATTTTCCTTCAATAATATCTATAGCCGGGATTATTCGCATTTTGTTTTTTTTATTTTTTCAGGTCTTTTAATATTTCCTGAATGGCCCGGTCCAGTTGTGGATCATTCCCTTGTAGTCGGTCCATAAAGGTGTTTTTAATATAAATATCAGGTTTCACACCTGTTTTTTCAAGATTCTGCCCATCCAGAGTGTAAGTTCCCCAAGAAGGTAGTCTGTAAGAAGATCCGTCTACAAGACCTTTTCCTGAAGTAAAGATGATCCAGCGGTAAGTATCCTGACCTATAATTTTTCCAAGTTTCAGGGCTTTAAATCCGGCTGCTGTCATCTCTGCATCACTCAGAGAGCTTTCGTTAATTAATAGTACAATCGGCTTTCCGGAAGGAGCAAAGTTGGGCTGTGTCGTCATTTTTCCTTCACGATATTTCCATTGCAGATAAGGTTTTTGTGATAAGAAGTTGAGTACTTTATCATGAACATTTCCGCCTGTGTTATATCGCAAATCAAGAATAACAGCATCTTTTCTGTTTTCCTGTTCCACCATGTCCAGAAGGAAACGGTCCAACTCATCTGTAGACATATTTTTCATGTACGAATAAGCAATGCGATTGTTACTAAGCTGGTTGACACGTTGGCGGTTGGTAAAAATCCAATCATCATAGAGTAAACCTTTTAGCTCCATATTTGAAATAGGGTGCACTTTGGTTGTGATGCTTTTTCCACTACGGCTGAAAGTAAGAACTAGTTCATCCAGTTTTTTAGGAGTAGCAAAATAAGATTCACGGTTTTCACGAGTATCAATATTTTTACCATTTACGGCTGCTAACTGATCTCCCGGTTTAATATCGACACCAGACAGGAATGCAGGCGATTTTCGTACAATACTTTCTACTGTATAAGGCTGATCTTTCTTAAAGATAATTCCTGTTTCGTTTGTAAAGTAATTCAGATGTCTGGCTTCTTCTTTTCCGACTGAAGAGAATCCTGTATGTGAAGAGTTCAGTTCACCCAAAAGATCATTCAATAAAATCCTCAGGTCATTTCTGTTGTTTACATATGGGACATACTTCGCATATTGTTCCTTTTTGGCTTTCCAGTTAATGCCGTGGAATTTCTCATCATAGAAGTTTTCCTCAACACCTGTCCAGGTTTCATCATACATCTGGGTGAATTCTGAAGCCAGGTCTTTATTGAAAGTATACTGAATGTTTACCTTTTCAGGCTTTAAGGCGGTTAAAGACATTTTATAAACATTGCCTTCTATTAGTGCAAAAAGGGTTTTATTATTTTTTGTAATATAATAAGCTGCTTTGTCAAATACCTTCTCGGATTTCGCAGGTTCAAAATCTGTGAAAACCTTTTTAAAGAGTTGTCTTTTTCCATTATCCTGATTGGAATTATACAACAGAATTTCTTTTTTATCATCAGCAAAAACTGTTGGGTCTTCCTGATAACCATATCTGTCCGTTACCAGTTCAATTCTTTCCAGGGCATATTCCGGATTAACCTTTAATTCTTTAATTACAGGTTCTTTCTCTTCTTTTTTATCTGTAACTTCTTCCTTTTTAGTTTCTTTAGCCTTTTTGTCTTTACTGTTTTTTGTATCCTTTGCAGTGCCTGCAGGTTTCGTTTCTTTTACTTCTTCTGTAAAAAGTTTATCAAACTTCTCAGATTTATAAGGTTCGTCAAACCAATCCAGAGCCATACGGTAAATATTGGATTTCTGCATGCCCAGAGGGTAGGATGGGTTGGTTCTGTCACTTGCAAAGTAGATATACTTGCCATTTGGAGACCAATAAGGATCTTCCTCGGAAACTCCGGTATTGGTAAGGTTTATGGTTTGTCCTTTCTTAATGTTGTAAACAAAAATATCCAGTTCAAAATTTCTTTTTGCAGAGAATAGTACATATTCATTATTTGGTGAAAAAGAAGGTCTTGAGTTTTGGAATGCCCAAATCTCATCTTTTACAATAGTATTGGAATTGAAGGTTTTTAAATCCAGTAACCTGACTTCGTCACGACCACTTAGATAAACCGCTTTTGAAAGATCATTATTAAGTGTGATACTACGGTTATTGCGGGCATCGTGAGTTAGTTGTTTTAGTTGTCCTTTTCCGTCTGCAGAAATTGTAAACCAGTTTTGGTAACCTTTATCGGTCTGACTGAAAAGTAATGTGCGGTTATCTTTTAGCCATTTTACTTCCATTACCCGCTCTTTGCCATCAGAAACTTGTTGTGTGAATTTTCCTTCAACATCAGACACAAACAGTACGCCTCGGCTTACAAAAGCCATTTTTTTACCGTCGGGTGAAACATCGTAATAGGAAATAGTATTGTCTACACCAAAGTTCTGCTCTTTTTCCAGTGTCTTATTTGTATTCAGACTGGCATTTAGTAATTTTGTGCTTTTTGAAGCTACATCATATATGTAAAGTTGGTAGTCTTTTTCGAAGATTACTTTAGATCCGTTTGCTGCAACAAAAGGTTTTTTGATAGAGGTATCAAACTGAGTTAATGCGAGCTTTTTGCCATTTTCAATTTTATAAAGGTTGTATTCATTATTATTCTCATCAGAGATAAAATAAATAACACTATTTTTATCTACACTCGGATTGAAATCTTTTCCTTCGTAGTTGGTATATTGTTTAAAAGAGTTAGTCTTTGGACTATAGCCCAGTATATCAGGATTATTTTCTCCCTTGTAACGCTTACGGTAAGTCTGGTTGGCACTTTCCATAGAACTTGTGAAAAGATATTCTCCTGCAGGAGTTTCTGCCAGACCATTAGTATTATTGAAATAGTTATTGAAAAGCTTTTGTGGAGTTTTTCCTTCTATAGTTGTTTTAAAACTACCAAAATTATTATTTCTGCTTGAAGTAAAATAAATGGTTTTACTGTCCCATCCCCAGTTTTCCATTTCGTCTTTACCGGTATGGAAAGTTAACTGTTTTATTGTTCCGCCTTCGGCTGGCATTACATATACATCATAATTTCCGTACTGATTGGAGCTGAATGCAAGCCATTTTCCGTCGGGTGAAATACGTGGATTTATCTCTTCTCCTTCTAAAGCGGTAATTCGGGAGGCATTTCCACCATTGGAGTCTACTTTCCAGATATCTCCGTCATAGGAAAAATAAGCAGTTTTTCCATCCGGACTTAGTGAAGGACCTGATAAAAAATAAGACTTTTCTTGTGCCGAAATCTGAATAATAGCAAAGGCAGCCAACAATGAAACATAAAGTTTTTTCATATACAGTTAATTTTTTTATAAACTTAGAAAATTCTTTAGGATTTCTTCACCTGTTGATGCGGATTTTTCAGGGTGAAACTGCGTTGCATAGAAATTTCCTTTCTGAAATGATGCAGAAAAGGGCAGGATATAATTTGTAATAGCAGCTGTATCTTTGGAAAGCTCACAATAATAGCTGTGTACATAGTAAACATCTTTATTTTTTTCAATATTATTGAAAATAGCACTATTTAGATTGGTAAGAGTATTCCAGCCCATGTGCGGAACAATATCCTCGGCCGGAAATTTTCTAACTCCGGCATCGAATATACCCAGACAATCTACATTTCCTTCTTCAGAGTTTTTGCATAGTAACTGCTGGCCAAGGCATATTCCCAAAACTGGCTGTTTTAGATTTTTAATAATTTGATCAAGCCCTCTTTCCTGTAAATATTTCATAGCTGAACTAGCTTCCCCAACTCCGGGAAATATTACTTTATCAGAATTTTGCAGGATCTGTGGATCATCGGTAATAATAGCATCATAACCCAGTCGGATTACTGCATTGTAAACAGATTTTACGTTTCCTGCATTATATTTAACAATAGCAATCATGTTTTTAATTTAAATTATGAAATTAAAAGTTAGAAGTACGAATTACGAAGTAAGAAGTACGAGGTTAGAATTATGAATGTGAAAAATCATTTATTGATTATTTCTGGCTTTATTGATTATTGTTACAATTATTTTTAAAATTTCTTCTCCTTCCTGATGAAGAATAGATATTTTATCCGAGTAGTTTGAATTAAAACTACTTAGTACTTCAAGAAAGTACAAACATTCATCAGCTTCTTCCTCTACAATCTTTAATTTATTGATAAAATCAGCATTTGATTTTGCCCTCTGTGCAGCTCGGTAATTGGCGCCTACTGATAAACTTGCTCGGGTTAACTGATTGGTAAAAGCTATATAAGGATATTTTTGTGGAAGAGTTTCCAGAAAAAACAACATATTGATAGCGTATTGTTGTGTACGTTTCTTTAGATCAAACTCTTTCATAATTTATCAGTTTTTTATTTCGTACTTCTAGCTTAATTTAAATCGTTTATTTTACATTTCGTACTTCTAACTTCGTACTTCTAATTTTATAACATTCCTTTTGTTGAAGGAAGAATCATTTTCTCCGGATCACGTTTTACAGCAGATTTTATAGCTTTGGCGAAAGCCTTGAAAATAGCTTCTATTTTATGGTGTTCATTTTGTCCTTCAGCTTTGATGTTGAGATTAGCTTTTGCCCCGTCGGTAAAAGATTTAAAGAAATGATAAAACATCTCTGTAGGCATCTCTCCGATTTTTTCTCTTTTAAAGTCTGCATCCCATACCAGCCAGTTTCTTCCACCGAAATCTATGGCGGCCTGTGCCAGGCAATCGTCCATAGGTAGAGTAAAACCATAACGCTCAATTCCTAATTTTGTACCCAGAGCTTTGGCGAAAACTTCCCCTAATGCAATAGCCGTATCTTCTATGGTGTGGTGTTCGTCTACTTCCAGATCACCAGATATCTGTATATCTAAGTCCATTTGTCCGTGGCGGGCAATTTGATCCAGCATATGGTCAAAGAATCCAAGTCCGGTTTGTATATTAGATTTTCCGGTACCATCCAGATTCAGATTGATTTTTATTTTAGTTTCATTGGTATTTCGCTCAACTGAGGCTGTACGTGATTCCAGTTTTAGGAATTCATAGATTGTTTTCCATGAAGTTGTTTTCAGAGCAATATATTGCTCAAGACTCTCTTCTTTTGATATTTCTTCAGCACCCAGATTCTCATCATTAGCAATAAAAATTCCCTTTGAATCTAAGTTTTTAGCCAATTTTATATCAGTAATCCTGTCACCAATAACAAATGAGTTTTGTAAATCGTATTCCGGGCTGTTAATATAGCGCGTAAGTAATCCGGTATTGGGTTTTCGGGTAGGAGCATTTTCAGCAGAGAAGGTTTTATCAATAAGAATCTCTGAAAAATAAATGTCTTCATTTTCAAGAGCTTTGATAATAAACTGATGTACCGGCCAGAAGTTTTCTTCAGGGTGAACATCGGTGCCTAACCCATCCTGGTTGGTAACCATTACCAGCTCATAATCGAGCTCACGGGCAATTTTTGAAAGATACTGAAATACTTCAGGGTAGAATTCTAATTTTGTAAAACTGTCTACCTGATAGTCTTCTGGTTCTAAAACTAAAGTTCCGTCGCGGTCTATAAATAGGACTTTTTTCATTTTTCTAAGGCTATAAGTTATAAGGTTATTAGTTATAAGTTTTTTAGTTATAAGGGGTTGGGTTTATTGTTTTGCTTTAAAAATTTTTCATATCCACTGATGAGTTTTCCGATTTCCTCAGCACAATTAAATAATTTTAAAAATATTTCATTACTAATATATTGAAGGTCTTTCGAGAGAATTAAAAAGTATTTTACTTCTTCCAATGAACCTTCCGAATGGGAAAGAAAACTTATTTTATGTTTCTGGGTTTTCTTTTTTCTGCCTTCTGCTATATTTGCTGGAATAGAGTAGGATGCTCTTCTTATTTGATTGGTAATTCCATATATTTCTTCTTTAGGGAAATTTTTAGTGGCTTCATAGATTTTTAATACCAATTCATGTGATTTTTGCCATACAATAAGATTTTGAAATGTGTTCATAATTTTGTGTGTTTTTGGTTATAATATTTTAATTCTAAAGGTTTTAATTTATGATCAGTTTTTAAATTTAACTATTCTCTATTTTAATTATCCTTATAACTAAAAGCCTTATACCTTAACACTTTATTACGCTTAGCTATTTTTATAGGCCTTTAAGGCTGTTATCAGCTGGTTGTTTTCTTCTGTTGTTCCTATGGTAATTCTTATACAATTGGCAATTACATTGTTTCTGTTTCGGGTAATGATTTTTTGCTGAACTAAATTATTATAAATTTCATCAGCGTCATTCACTTCTGCCAAAATAAAATTGGCATCAGACGGATAGATTTTTTTGATCACTGCAAGTTTCAGAAGTGCTTTTTTCAGGCGTTCTTTTTCTCCAAGAATGGTTTTTATTTCCGATTGGTATTTTTCATCATCTACCAAAGCTATCAAAGCAGCTTCCTGATTGAGTTGGCTTACATTATAGGGTGGTTTTGTTTTATTTAACAAGGAAATAATTTCCGGAGAGCTATAAGCAATACCAACACGTACAGCAGCTAGTCCGCGAGCTTTACTAAAAGTCTGACTAATGACAAGATTAGTATATTGTTCAAGTTTTTCGGTCCAGCTTTTTTGAGAACTAAAATCTATATAAGCCTCGTCTACAAATACAATTCCGTTGAAATTTTCCAGAATAAAATCTACATTCTCTATACTATTTCCTGTAGGATTATTGGGAGAGCATATAAAAATAAGTTTTAGATTTTCATCTTTCAGAAATGGGATAACTGCTTCTTTGTCAATTTGAAAGTCGCTGTTTAGAGGTAATTGTAAAAGTTCAGTATCGTTAATATTTGCCGATACTTCATACATTCCATAAGTAGGAGTGAATACCAGAGCTTTGTCATTACCTGGTGTACAGAAAATTCTGAACACCAGATCTATGACTTCATCACTACCATTACCCAGAAAAATTTGAGACACAGGAATGTTTTTCAAAACACTTAGTTTTTCCTTTACTTCTTTCTGATAGGGGTCGGGGTAACGGTTGAGAGTACCGAAAGGGTTTTCATTGGCATCCAGAAAAATACCCGTATCACCGTTATACTCGTCTCTTGCGGAGGAGTAAGGCTTTAGTTTCAGGATATTGGAGCGAACCAGGCTTTCTAAATTAAAATTTTTCATCTTTTATAATTGTGTTGTTTTGGGAATTAAGTGATTTCAGGCGAACAGAAACTGCATTTTTGTGTGCAAACAGTTCTTCTGCTTCAGCCATCTTTTCAATACTTGGTCCTATATTCTGAATCCCTTTTTCGGTAACTTTCTGGAATGTGATCTTTTTGACAAAACTATCTAGTGATACACCGCTGTAATTTCGGGCATATCCGTTAGTTGGTAAGGTATGATTGGTACCTGATGCATAATCGCCGGCGCTCTCGCATGAGAAATTCCCTAGAAATACAGATCCTGCAGAGGTAATCCTATCGGTATAATTTTCAGCATTTTCTATAGCGAGAATCAAGTGTTCCGGTGCATAGAGGTTGGAGAATGCTATACATTCTTCAATACTACTTAAAACAATACCGCGGCTTTGTAAAAGCGCCTGAGATGCTATCGATTTTCGTGGTAACTGAGTTAGCTGGTTTTCTATCTGAGATAAAGTAAGCTGCAGAGTATTTTCATCCGTTGTCAGGAGTATGACTTGTGAGTCACTACCGTGTTCAGCTTGTGAGAGTAAATCTGCAGCTACAAATTCCGGATTGGATGTAGCATCTGCTATTACCAGAACTTCACTAGGGCCAGCAGGCATATCTATTGCCACACCAAAGTTCTGAGCAACCTGTTTTGCTGCAGTTACATATTGATTTCCGGGACCAAATATTTTATCCGCTTTTTCAATAGTTTCGGTTCCGAAAGTCATAGCTCCTATAGCCTGAATACCACCAACTTTATAGATGTTTTTAATTCCGATAAGATTGGCTGTATAAAGTATAGCCGGATTTATATTTCCATTTTTATCAGGCGGAGTGCATAATGTAATGCTTTTACAACCTGCTAACTGAGCTGGTATTCCCAGCATAAGAACTGTTGAAAATAATGGCGCACTTCCTCCGGGAATATAAATGCCTATGTTTTCAATTGCTCTTGCCTCCCGCCAGCAGTTTACACCTTCAGTTGTTTCAATGATATTTTTACTCTCTTTTTGTGAAGCGTGAAACTTCTCAATATTAGACGCTGCGATCTGAATGGCCTGTTTGAGTTCTTTAGAAACCAAACTTATTGCAGTTTCTATTTCATCAGCTGTTACTCTAATATTAGCTAGGTCTGCTTTATCAAATTTTTTAGTGTAATCAATTAATGCCTTGTCTTTTTCATTTTTGATATCTTCAAAAACAGTCAGTACAATATTCTGTAAGTCTTCAGCCTTTTGTACAGGACGCTGAATAAGATTTTTCCATTCTGAAAGAGACGGATTTATATAAGTTTGCATAAGTGTATAAGTTATAAGGTGTGTAGTTCTAAGATCTGGTTTTATAAAAGAAATGTGTTAGTAGTTGAATTAGTGAATACTGTATTTTCGTACTTCGTACTTTGTTAAAGAATCATTTTTTCAATTTCCAGAACAAGAATACCTTCTGCACCAAGATCCTTCAGCTGCTCTATAATTTCCCAGAACGTATCTTCTTTAATTACAGAGTGCACCGAAGACCAGCCCGCAGTAGCCAATGGAAGGACTGTAGGTGCTTTCATTCCGGGTAAAACATCTATAATTTCCTGTAATTTTTCATTAGGCGCATTCAGAAGGATGTATTTGTTTTCAGCTGAATTCTGAACGGCTTTTATTCTGAATAATAAGCGGTAGAGAATCTTTTGCTGAGCTTCCGAAAGATTTTTATTTGCGACAAGTACGGCCTCACTTTTCATAACGGTTTCCACCTGCTTTAATCCGTTGGTAAGAAGAGTAGAACCTGTACTTACAATATCGAAAATTGCATTTGCCAATCCTATGCTGGGAGCTATTTCCACGCTGCCACCAATTTCTTCAATTTGTACATTTATGTTCTGTTCCTGAAAGTATTTGGTTAGAATTTTAGGATATGAGGTAGCAATTTTTTTTCCTTCAAAATAACTGATCTCGTTATACTCTTCATCTTTAGGGATGGCCAGGCAAAGGTTGCAGGCAGCAAAACCCAGTCGGGAAATAATAGCTATATTTTTATCTTTTTCCAGTACCTCGTTTTCACCAAGTATACCTATGTCTACAACGCCCTGTTCTACATATTGAGGGATATCGTCGTCACGAAGAAATAAGATTTCGATTGGGAAATTTTTTGCTGTGGCCTTTAGGATTCTGCTTCCGTTGGAAATATTAATGCCACATTCTTCAAGTAGTTTAAGTGAAGTTTCGCTAAGTCGTCCTTTTTTCTGGATTGCAATTTTCAGATTCATGTCTAATTTTTGATGTTTGGATCTGAGCAGCAATGCAGAAAAATAAAAACCCGTCATGACTACTCAGACGGGTTTTATATATTTTAGGTGTACACACAACTAATCAACTCGCCTTGCAAGAATGATGATGGTGATGATGTACAGCGTTTAATTGCATTTTTTTGTTTTTCTATTATGCAAATCTATAACTTATTTTTGAACTGCAAAATATTTTAGATAATTTTTTTTAATTAATGCTTTACACCAGTCAAACTATCGCCATCGGAGCTTTTTAGGCGAAAGAATATAAGGCTGGCTAATGCTGTCAAAATACCCATAGTAAGGAAAGTATAGCGGAATACGGTTATGGAATTTGAATGATCTACCCATGGAAGATCACCATATTTATTCAAAAGATAAGCACCCACAGATATCCCCAAACTCATGGACAATTGTTGCATTACCATCAGAAGACTGTTGCCATTACTAGCATTTTTATTATCCAGATCTGATAGCGAAAGTGTATTCATAGTGGCCAGCTGGATCGAGTTAACAGCACCATAAATAACCAAAAGCGGAATCAACATTGGTAAAGGCGTATTCTGGTCTGGTATAGCAAATAGTGAAATAATAATAGCAATGAGAATTGTGTTGATAATCAATGTTTTTTTATATCCGAGCTTTTTTACAATCGGAACAACCCACGGTTTTACCATAATAGTTGTAATAGCTGATGGAATAAGCATCATCCCCGATATAATTGCTGTATGTTTGAAGCCAACCTGAAATAAGAGAGGTAAAAGCAACGGCATTCCGCCAATTCCCAGTCGGGTAAGAAGGTTTCCAAAAACGCCGATTCTCAATGTTCTTATTTTAATCAGATTAAGATCTATAAGAGGATTATCTACTCTTTTAAAATGGCGGTAATACATATTCATTAAAAGTATACCTGCAAGAAATACCAAAATGAGCCACCAGCCATTAATTACTTTTTCAGAGCCAAGCTCTATAGCAATGGTTAAGAGTAGGAGAGAGCCACTAAACAGGAGCATTCCGGTAAGATCGAATTTTTTGCCTTTGTTTACATAATCCGGCATATACTTACGGGCGAAAAGTATTCCGGCAATTCCTATGGGAATATTGATCAGGAAATTCCAGTGCCAACTGGCAACATCTACAAGCCATCCACCTAGCGTAGGGCCTATAATCGGACCCACCAATCCGGGTATGGTAATGAAATTAATAACACCCAGAAGTTTATCTTTAGAGTAGGTATACAAAATCGCCAGACGTGAAACCGGAACCATCATCGATCCTCCAATAGCCTGAATAATTCGGGAGAGTATGAGGAGCCCTAAATTAGTAGAAAGAGCACAGAATAATGAGCCTACGGTAAATATCCCGACAGCCCATATAAATATTTTTTTTGATCCAAATCTATCCGACAACCAACCACTAAGTGGTATCAATAATGCCAGAATCAAAACATAAGAGATGATAATGGACTGCATGGTTAGCGGAGAACGGTTCATGTCTTGTGCAATGGAGGGTAATGCTGTATTAAGAATGGTTCCGTCCAGTGACTGCATGAAAATTGCCAGAGCAGCGATCCATGGCAGAAATTTATAAGTATTGTTTAAATCTTTATTCTGAGCATTCATCGTATTTTAGATTACTCTTGTATTGTTTTGTTAAACGTCTCTTTCTCTCAAATTTAATAATAAAAAAAGAGCTTTAATTAAAGCTCTTTAAATACTACTGTACTGTTATGTCCCCCGAAACCAAATGCATTACTCATCGCTGTTTTCACTTCTTTGTGTAATGATTTGTTAAATACAATCTGTATTTCTTCCGGAATCTCAGGATCCGGTTCTGTCATATTGATTGTAGGTGGAACAATATTATCATTAATTGCTTTAATAGAAATAATGGCTTCAATAGCTCCTGCGGCACCAAGAAGGTGTCCGGTCATGGATTTTGTAGAGCTTACATGAAGATTTTTTGATTCTCCAAATACTGTTTTTACAGCATTAACTTCTGCAATGTCACCAATTGGAGTAGATGTTGCGTGAAGATTCAGGTAGTCAAGCTCCTCAGGTTTTACTCCCGCTTCTTCCAATGCCAGCTGCATAGATTTAGAAGCACCCAAACCTTGTGGGTGAGGCGATGTGATATGATAAGCATCTGCAGTCATCGCAGCACCTACTACCTCAGCATATATTTTGGCACCTCTTGCTTTTGCATGCTCATATTCTTCTAATATCAAAGCAGCACCACCTTCTCCCATTACAAAACCATCACGGTCTTTATCAAAAGGCCTGCTGGCAGTTTGTGGATCATCATTTCGGGCTGTCATTGCTTTTAGTGCTGCAAAACCTCCGAAAGAAGCTGGGGTAATTCCTGCTTCAGATCCTCCGGTTATAAAAGCTTTTGCTTTACCAATACGGATGTAGTTAAAGGCATCCATAATAGCGCTGTTTCCTGTAGCACAAGCGGATACAGGAGTATAGTTGATTCCCTGTAAACCAAATTTCATAGAAATAAGGCCTGACGCCATATTGACTAATAATTTTGGAATAAAGAAAGGATTGAAACGTGGGTTTTTGTCCCCATTTATGTAATTCTCAACTTCATTTTCAAAGGTCTGCATTCCGCCTTGCCCTGTTCCCCAGATTACACCAAAATCGAATGGATCCATTTTAGACAGATCGAAATTGGCGTCTTCCATAGCCTGAGCAGCACTATATAATGCATATTGTGTAAAGAGATCACTACGTTTGATCTCATTTTTATCTAAATATTTTAGCGGGTCAAAATCTTTTACTTCGCATGCTACCTGAGTTCTGAAACGGGTAGAATCAAAATGTGTTACTTTATTTCCTGCACTTTTTCCGGCGGTAATATTACTCCAGAATTCTTCAACGTTATTTCCTAAAGGATTTATAGTTCCTAATCCTGTAACAACAACTCTTTTCATTGTAAACTTTATATAATAAATCTGGGCTTTTAAAAAAACGAAATGCAAATATACGGCAAGAAGCATAAATTATGCTATAGATAATATATATTGCGCTAAAAAAGCTTTATAAAAAGTGTTATTTCAAAGATGTTGCGGGTAGAGGTACAAACTCTGTTTCTCCTGGTACTTTAGGGAATTTTTGATCTTTCCAGTCATGTTTTGCCTGTTCAATTACTTGTTTATCAGAGTTTACGAAGTTCCAGTGAATGTATCTTTCTTCCGGAAAAGGTTCTCCACCAAAGATATAAACAGTGGTATTTGCATCCATTTTAAATTCACATAATTTTGCATCTTTTGCTATTAAAATGAATTTTGGCTCGTAAGTATTGCCCTCACTTTTGATATTACCTTCCAGAATGTACAATGCACTCTCACCATAAAGATCATTTCCTATGCTGATCTTAGCAGGTTTGTCTCCGGTTTTAATCTCTATGAAGTATAATTTGCTGTGTACAGGAACGGGCGATGTTTTACCAAAAGCTTCACCTGCGATTAGTTTGTAATGTACACCATCTGTTTCCCATGCTGGTATATCAGCTGCTTCTGTATGATGGAAACTTGGTTCACTGCCTTCAAGATGTTTAGGAAGTGCAACCCAGATTTGCAATCCATGTAATCTTTTATCAGTATGGCGAAGATATTCAGGAGTTCTTTCTGAGTGTGTAACACCTTTTCCGGCAGTCATCCAGTTAACAGCACCAGGCTGAATTTCTACTGCGGATCCTATACTGTCACGATGGAAAATTGAACCTTCAAATAAATAAGTTAATGTAGAAAGGCCAATGTGTGGATGTGGTGGTACATCCAGATTTTGATAATCTTTTAAGTTTACAGGTCCCATATGGTCAATAAAGACGAATGGTCCCACAGATCTTTTTTCAATAAAAGGAAGTAATCTTCCTACCATAAAATTACCAATATCTGCAGCCCTTTCCGGGATGATGATTCCTATATTTGACATATTTGCTTGTTTTAATTTTTTATAAAGAAGTTACATTATCGGCTACGATTCTTTTCCATTCCGGATGTCTCTTGATATAAGCAACTACCAAAGGACAAAGTGGATTAAGTTTTTTGCCGCTTTCTTCTATTGCTGCCAATGTTTTTTCGATTACAGCTGTAGAGGCGCCCATTCCCTGTAATGCAGGCTCCACTTCGGTATGAAGAAGCGTAATAGTACTGCTGCTTTCTCTGTATGTAATAAAGGCTTTACTGCCATCTATTTCGATTTCGTATTGTTGAGGTGCTTTAATCAACGGAATGTTTTCAAATTCTGGTTTCATAATATTTTGTTTTTTAAAAGGTTAATCTGCTATTTTAATGACCAGACGCTTACCTGGTTCTGTTTCTTTAATCCATGCATTTTCAATATTGGAAAGAGGCTCGATATCTGTCTCAATTTTTAGTTGGCCTTTGGCAGCCAATAAAAACATCTGTGGAAGTATATTCTGATTGAAATTTTCTAAATCTTTTTGAGAAAGACTTCCAAAGCCTGAGCCCATAATTTCTATATCGGAACTTCTTAAAAATCCTGAACCTAAATTGATGGTAGGACCTGCCATTTCTCCTACAGTGACGATTCTTACTTTGCCGGATTCATGAGAAACACTGCCTCCTTTTACCGACTTTAGTATCAATTCTACAGGTTTTCCCCAAAGATAATCGATGACAATATCTATGTGGTTTTCCGCATGAATAGCTTTAAGCTGATTGATGATATCATCATCATTTTGTTTTAGAGAGACACTAATGTCCGCACCCAGTTGCAGTACCTTTTGTAGTTGCTCTTCATTCCTTCCGGTTACAATAATTTTGTTGGCTTTATAGTGTCTGGCGAGTTGTACAGCGATCATTCCTGTAACACCAGTTGCTCCATTGATAAGGATATTCTGACCTTCTTTTATTTCAGCGCGGATCAGGAGTGCCATAGCAGATCCTATCACAGCATTGGGTAATGCGGCAGCTGTTTCATAATCGATACCGAGAGGAAGCTCTGTTATCTGACGTGGAGAAATAACGGCTTTTTCAGCAATCATTCCGGTTAAACCCTGGGCATAAACCCGCCTTCCGTCTTCCAGAATACCCACACCATCTATACCAATTGTTGTGGGAAGATTTTCATAACTGGCATAATGAGTACCGCTGGCTCTTGCTTTGTCTAAATTTTTGACGGCAGCAGCTTTAACGCTGATTAATAGTTGACCTTCACCAGAAATAGGATCTTCATAATCACCATATACTGGAGGTAAACCTAATTGATTGAGAATAGCGGCTTTCATTTATCTGTTCTTTTGATGTTATATAAAACAGCAGGCTTATCAAGCTTAGACTTGATAAGCCTGCTATAGATATTAGTCTTGTAAAGTTCCGAATTTTCCTCTGTTAAAATCATCAAAAGCTTGAATAATTTCTTCGCGGATATTCATTACAAACGGACCATGAGCAAAAATTGGCTCATTGATAGGTTCTCCGCTCATAATTAGAACAACTGCATTTTCTGTAGCTTCAATAGTGAAATCTTCACCATTGTTTTCAAAAAGTACAAAGTTATCGGTTGGCGCATCCACTCCGTTTACCTTTACACTTCCTTCAATAACCAATGCTGCTGTGTTGTAATTCGCTGGGAAGCTAAAGCTTGCTTTTCCGCCTGTATTCAATTTAGCATTCATTAAGTTGACCGGAGTAAATGTAAAAGCCGGGCCCTTGTGCTCATTATAATTTCCGGCGATAATCTCAATACTTCCGGCCTGATCAGGAAGATCAACTTTTGTCATATCAGCATTAGTGATTGCCTGATATTTTGGAGCTGATGTTTTATCTTTTGCAGGAAGATTCACCCACAATTGTACCATCTGAAATTCACCACCAGTACGGTTGAAATTTTCTTCATGGTATTCTTTGTGTAATATACCGGAGGCAGCTGTCATCCACTGTACATCTCCTTCACCGATAACTCCGCCACCGCCGCTGCTGTCATGGTGAGCAACACGGCCTTTATAAGCTATGGTAACGGTTTCAAATCCTTTGTGTGGATGCACGCCAACACCTTTTAAATGTTCACTAGGCGGGAATACAAATTTAGAGTTGTAATCCAGCATAATAAACGGGCTCATACGCTGCATGCTAAGTCCTGATACGCCAGGGATAAAGTTATGTACACGGAATCCGTCTCCTACGAAGTGTGTTCCTTGTGGTGCTATTACTGCTTCTATTTTTTTAGTGTTCATGATGTCTGATTTATAAGTTGTGATTGTGAATTAATTTTGTCAACTGCTGATTTAGTTACTGCAATACAAAGGATGGCTGGCAAACATATTATCTGTAAAAGAATAGTTTTGCTGTTTTTGTATTTTTAACTCTTCTGCAATCAGATTGCTTTTCTCAGTAATATCTGCAGCAGATGAAAAAGGAAATACAAGTACATCACTTTGCTGAAAGCTAGCTATTTTCTGTAGTTTAGAAACTGAATCTTTGTCAAAATTGTTTTCCAAAGCAATGAGGTTGAAATCAATGCTCTGAATTTTTTCAATAGCAGTTTCTATATTGTCTACTAATGTGATTTTCCAGTTGTTGAACTGGCTTAAATCGATTTGTTGGTTTGTTACCAAAAGCATTTCTAAAGTTTTCATAATAACTCTCATTTTGTAGTACAAAGATATAATGACAGAAAAGCGAATGAATTGATGTAGGATAAGATGTGCAGGTTTTCTAATAGAAGGGAACGATAGCTATTTTCTATTAAATAAAAACTACAGTATATTTACCTTATGAAGAAGTGTATAAGACTAAGCTTATTTCTGCTGATTATGATAGCTGCTGTTTCTGTAAAAGGACAACAGAAATATTGTGATTCTCTGCGAGGGGAAATACCGCGTTTTTGCAAACTAATAGAAGATGAAGCGATTGAAGAATTTCCAAAAGATTATACCAGAATAGGGAAGTGTATAGAAATAGATGTTGTAATACCTGTGCTGCTTAATTTTAATATGATGAAGCTAAAAGCACTTGAACTTCAGAAAAAAGAGGATCGCTTATTTACTTATGGTGACTGGATGGTAATTATTGAAAAATATAAAAAACTTCCAGAATATTATGATGTAAAAGAAGTAATGGAACTGCTTGATCATAAAATAAATACTACTGACTGGAACAAAATTGAAAAGGTGATCCGAAAATATGTATTACAGGTTTATTTGAAGAAAATAAATTTGGATGAGGTAAAGAAAAAATTGTTTTCTCCTGAGAATAAAGAAAAACGTTTTGTAGACATCCTTGGGGGATTAAAGTAATACTGTTTCTTATTTGTTTTAAGGATATTGCTTCTTAAGGAGTTTTAAAAATTTAAATAAACCATCCTGAGCTTGTCCACTGCCATTATTGATTAAAATAATATAAGCTTTTGATTCTGATCTGTTTATAAGTGTATAAGCAAAGAAAGTTCCGTCTGATCCGGCATGTTCTGAATATTTTACATTATTCAGGAAGCTATTTCCCCAACCAATACTATAATGGTCGGATGAATTGAATAAATACTGATAAGTTTTTGCTTTCAAAAAGTTATCCTTTCCTGCCAATCCTTGTAAATTGAGTTGGATGTATTTTGAATAATTGATGATATTCATGCTGATATCTCCGGCAGGTTCCGCCATGCTCAGATCATATTTGGTTTCTGGGGGAATACTAACCAGCTTAGTATCTATCCAATGTCCCCACGGCTGATTGATATTGGTTCTGTTAGGCCATCCCAGATTATATTGTAATTTTAATTTGTCCTTTAAAACATCCTGAACCAATTGCTCCCATGTTTTTCCGCTGGCTTTTTCCAGCATTACGGCGGCAATGCTATAGCCAGCATTAGAATAATTGAAGGGTTTCCCATTTTCTACCGGAGGGAGTGTTAGAACATATTTAGCAAATGCTTGCCTTTTCTCAGCTTTGTTTCCTTTAAATTCAGGAAGTTTCTGGTATTCGGCTCCTGATGTATAAGCCTGTATTTTGGCTTTATGTTCCAGAAGCTGACTAAGTGTAATGTTTTGATATTTAGGATTACTCTTATCTTTTAATTCAGGAAACAAGTCGAAAAATTTTGTGTCCCAATTAATCTTATTTTGTTCGGTTAAATAACCGGCTATGAAGCCTGTGATAGCCTTTGTATTGGATCCTAAATGAAAAAAATCATTGATTTTGGCATTGGGTTTTTCATCGATTTGCTCAATTCGGTGATGACCAACTACTTTCTGTATCAATATTTTATCAGGTGTTACAACTGCATATGCCATTTCAGGAATGTGATTGGCTTTGATAATACTATCAGCGGCTTTTTCTAAACGCTGCTGAGCACTAAGATTTAGAATTAGTAACAGAAATGAAAAAGATAATTGTTTTTTCATTAGATAAATATTTGTGATTTTTATTGGTTTATGCTTACTCTGATTTTATTGCTAAGAGAGAATACACCATAGGGATATTGTTGCCCAAGTGCTTTATTCTGAATTTTTTAGGTTCAAATTCTTCTGTATGGCTAAAGCAATTATAAGGAGAATAATTGAACTCATTGAATGCCTGAATTTGCATTTTATTCCCTATAAGGCTTGTGAAAACTTCAGATAAACCATGATTCCATGAAATACTATTGAGCTGTATTTCTGCTTCTTTCTCGGCGTAAGTACCTGTATTAGTTTCCACAATAGCACCACTTTTAAAGTAATTGTAACCAATTCCTTTAAAATCATCATCAAACATCCATACTACCGGATGAAATTCTGCAAAAACAAATTGTCCGCCGGGCTTCAAAAAGTGATTAATAATACTGGCCCATTGATCTAAGTCGGGCAGCCAGCCTATAGTACCATAACTGGTAAATACAATATCAAATTGTTCCTGTAAAGCATTTGGGAGATTGTAGACATCACTACATATAAATTCGGTGTCAGTACCTGCCTGCAGGGCTAATTTTCTTGCTTTTTCAATAGCCTTATCAGAAAGGTCAATTCCTGTAACCTCAGCGCCCATCCGTGAAAGAGAAATGCTGTCCTGTCCGAAATGGCATTGAAGGTGTAACACTTTTTTTCCGGTGATATCTCCAAGCAGATCCAGTTCTATACTATTGAGAGAGGTAGTTCCTTTAAGAAAACCTTCTACATCATAAAATTCAGAATCGAAATGAGTGTCTACTCTTTGGTTCCAGGATTCTTTATTGACTTCTAAATATTTATCTTCGGGGTTCATTTATTACTTTCTTTTGCGGTTAACCAACTTAACCACTAAAGTAATAAAAATAACAAGTCCTACAAATCCTAAAGCCAGCTGCCACCAGTATTCTAGTAATGCGTATTTTAGAATAATAGTAAATACTACAAAAAAGAGAATGAATGTAGCAATTTCGTTAGCCTGTCTTAGCGCAATATTTTTGGAAGGTAATGTTGCATTATTGAGCTTCTTCAACTGAATAACTTTCTTCCAGCACCAATAATGATAAATAGCCAGACCTACTAATGCTGTAAGCTTTAAATGAAACCATGGCATCTTAAATAATGCCGGATTCATACAGATCATCGTAATGCCAAAAATTAGCATGAGTGCTCCTCCGGGTACGGTAATAATATTCCATAACCTGCTGGCCATAAAGGCATATTGCTCACGAAGAATATCTCTTTTAGGATTGTCGAATGCGTCGGTATCTTTATAGTAAACAAATAATCGTACAGTATAGAAAAGCCCTGCGAAATAACTTACCATGAAGATAATGTGTAATGCTTTGATAATGAGGTAGGCCATTTTAGAATAATAAATTATTGGTTATAAATGATACAAACACTTAGCTGAACTCTATAAAGATACGCTCACCAACACTAAGTCCAAGCAGACTGGAGGCTCCGTTTATGCTGCTGCCTTTATAAATAGCAACTTCCAGAAGATCACTTTCATTGAATATAGCAGAAACACTTCCATGGTACTGAGGCTCGTTTTCCCAGTCTTCTACAACATCAGTGTAATGGTTGTTTACTTTTGACATAACAAAGTTCCTGAACTTTAATTCAAAACTGTCGTAAGATTTCAAAGTATTGTTGAAGAAATTTCTGCTGACGTTGGAAATAGCATTTCCAAAATTGTCGATATACATGATTTCCCCTACAATAATGCCTTCAGTCTCATTTAGAATAGCTCTTGGGAAGGAGTTTTCCTTTATTTCACCTGTCTTTTTACCCACAACTTCAGGTATTCCGCCTTTTGCCAAATGTGCTGCAACAGGAACGAAAATATCTGTTGAGGTAAAGCTCACCTGATCATCAAAACGGCTCCCAAGTGTTATTTCATAGATGTCGTCCGGATTAATGTCGAAAAACATTAAACTCAGAAGTCCATTGTCTGCACAAATAAAATAATGATCATCTACTTTAGCAATAATATTCTTCCGGTCTTTATGATAAAAAGAATCCACGCTAATGATGTGTATTGTCCCTTTTGGATAATATTTGTAAGAACTTCTGATGATATAAGCTGTCTGCTGAAGGTTATATGCCTGTATCTGGTGAGTAATGTCGACTATGTTTATAGTCGCCAGTTCATTGTATATACTACCCTTAATAGCAGCAACCCGGTAATCGAGTGTTCCGTAATCAGAAGTTAGTGTAATAATCGGCATATACTGCAAAGATAGAAAATACAGAGCAGTCCTGATAAATTAACAATTCTTTTATCTGTATTTTTTTCGGAATCGTTATATTTGTTTAGTTACACACGTAAAAACAAGTATTGGATGTATGAATTAAATTATGAACTGAAGGATATAGATACCAAGCAGTTTTATGGGGTACAGAATCAGTATTTCAATCTGATTAAGTCCTCATTTCCAACATTAAAAGTTACCGGAAGAGACAATTTTATCTTTGCTATGGGAAATAGTGAAGCGCTAAAAGTCCTGCAGGAAAAGCTGGACGATATTGTTTCTTTTATATCAAATAATAACAGCATAGAGCTAAAAGATGTAGAAAGCATCCTGAAAATAAGAGATGAAAACGAAAAACAACTCGTTTTTGACAGCGATATCTTATTAAAAGGTGTTGGCGGAAAGATTATTAAGGCTAAGACAACTAACCTTAAAAAGTTGGTTAAAGTTTCCGAGAAAAAGGATATGGTCTTTGCTATAGGACCTGCAGGAACAGGTAAGACCTATACAAGTGTAGCTTTAGCGGTAAGAGCTCTTAGAGATAAGCAGGTTAAACGGATTATATTAACCCGTCCGGCCGTAGAAGCAGGTGAGAGTCTGGGTTTCCTTCCGGGAGATATGAAAGAGAAGCTTGATCCATATATGCAGCCTTTATATGATGCTTTGAGGGATATGATCCCTTTTGAAAAGCTGGAAGGTTATATCGAGAAAAAGGTAATAGAAATTGCTCCTTTGGCTTTTATGCGTGGACGAACGCTGGATGATGCTTTTGTAATTCTGGATGAAGCACAGAATACAACGCATTCTCAGATGAAGATGTTCCTTACCCGTATGGGGATGAATGCCAAATTTATTATTACAGGAGACCCTAGCCAGATAGATTTACCAAAAAATCAACAATCCGGATTAAAAGAAGCGATGTTTATCCTTAAAAATATTGAAGAAATAGGCTTTATACATCTTACTGACGAAGATGTGGTAAGACACCCGGTGGTGAGAAAAATTATTCAGGCTTATAGCAGCGAAGAGGGTAGAATGCAGGAAAAATAAAATTTTAACATATTTTAGCATAGTATTTGTAATTGATAACCCACAGTTATAAAATTAATATTATGAAAAAATCATTATTGTTAGGTGCTTTTGCACTATTAGGGTTTGCTGCAAGTGCACAAACTACCGGACAATTGAAAATTGGAGCTAATATTGGTATCCCTGTTGGTGATATTTCTAATACTACTAGTTTTACTATGGGATTAGATGCGGCTTATCAGTGGAGATTAGCAGAAAATTTTGACTTAGGTATTGCGACTGGTTATCACCATTACTTCACAAAGTCAAAGTTTAAAGATATTGGTGGTAAAGATTATGGATTTATTCCAATTGCAGCATCTGCGCAATATTCTATCGATCCGAAGTTTTTTATCGGTGCTGATTTAGGGTATGGGATTTCTACTAATTCTGATATGACTAAAGGAGGTTTTTATTATCAGCCAAAAGTGGGTTATCAGCAACCAGACTGGGAACTTTATTTAGGATATAAAGGGATCTCAGTGGATGGTGGAAATGTAGGGTCTGTAAATCTCGGATTTAACTTTAAATTTAGATAGGTCAAACAACTTACTATAAATAAAACCTTCGTTGAAAAACGAAGGTTTTTGTTTTCTATTATAGCATACAGTGATAATGAAATATTAAGATAATTTAACTTATTAAATATTTTTATATCTTCACGCGGTGAAATAAAATTTTAAACTATTATGAAAAAAACATTATTGCTGGGTGCATTTGCACTTTTAGGTTTTGCTGCAAGCGCACAAACTACTGGACAATTCAAAATTGGAGCTAACGTAGGTATCCCTGTAGGTGATGCTTCTGATGTATCAAGTTTTACTTTAGGATTAGATGCAGCATACCAATGGAGATTAGCAGAAAATTTTGATTTAGGTATTGCAACAGGTTATCAGCACTTTTTCTTAAAATCCGATTGGAAAGATGCGGGGTTTTCTGATTTTGGATACATTCCATTGGCTGCATCTGCACAATATTCTATTGACCCTAAATTTTTTATTGGTGCAGATCTAGGATATGGCTTTGCGACAGGTAAAAATTCATCAGGAGGAGGATTTTATTACCAACCAAAAGTGGGTTATCAACAACCAAATTGGGAGCTTTATTTAGGTTATAAAGGAGTTTCTGATAACGGAAATATTGGATCCGTAAATTTAGGATTTAACTTTAAGCTGAAGTAAATTATATTTTAATATAGATTTAGTCCTCCGTTGAAAAGCGGAGGATTTTCTATATGATAAATATCATATATTAATATTGTTAATTATTTTAATGTGTTTTAATATATTTGAATTAATCAAATTATATTAAAATATGAAAAAAATTCTATTATCTGCTATTTTGCTTTCCAGCATTATAGCTTGCCGTGAGGAGTCTTTGTCTAACCGAGATGCTCAATTACAGGCTCAGCAAAATTTACTTGATGTAAAATCAGTTTATAAACAGGAATTCTCGATAGCATTGGCTAAAGCATTAGCTTCTAATGCTGATTTAAGAGACTTTATTAAAAAAGAAGCACTTAAAAAATTTGATAATGACTATGATATACTCTATCAAATAGTTAAGGATCGAATGGTTGGAGGAAAAATATTTAAGGATATTATCGCAGAGCAATATGATAAAAAAGAAAATCTAGAAGCTTTAGAAAGGCTGTATCCCACACTTACTATTTTTGTTCCCGAATTGCCAATGGATAGTTTTTCGGCAGAAAAATGGAATTCTAGAACTGAGATTCCACAAGTCGCCTATACTTTGGATACAACTAATGATACCCCAATAGTAAATGAAAAAGGGGAGGAATTTTTTTTAGAAGCTAAATACACGCCATCATTCCCGGTTGTAGTAGTAAAAGAGAATGAGAGAGTTAAAATTAGTACTAGTAATTCAATACGAAATAATACTGTAGCTTCTAATTCACCAGCAGTAATACAAGATAATGTATTGAAGGGAAGCTCTTATAATTTTGAATTTTTAGATGATGCTTTTAATGGGAATAAATCAAATAAAATTCTGAAATCTGCTTCAAAAATACAATCTGGGGCAATCATAAATTCGATAGAGTCCTTTGATTCTAAGATACAACAAGCTTACGAAATTTATAAAAATAATGATGGATGGCAGAGAGATTATATTTATTATGACATTACGCCTGGTCAGCAAAGAGGCCAATTTAAATATGATTTTAAAGAGTATTTAACTTCGTTTAGAATGAATAAAGGTAGTGATGTCTCAATTATATCTGGGGCAACAGGGGATCCTACTAATAATCCTAATTATGTAGAAGGAAAAGGCTTTACTACTGATATGCCAAGATCTCCATGGTCGGGAGGTCAATTTGAGTTTAGAGTGAATGTATTAGTTAATGCAAGTAATGGTATTGGAAGCTCTATTGTAAAATATTTTAGCGCTACACCTGATGAACTTTTTAATACAGAATATGAATTAGCTAAATATGTAAAGAAATTAGGGGTAGAAATGAAATTTTTTTCATTAAAAAAAATTGAACCAAGAACAATACCTTTAAATATCCCTTTGTTTAGTTGGGATCTCAATCAATATGCTTCATCAATTAAAATTAGTATTGAGGAGGTAGATTTTACCGAAGAAATAACAACTTCAGATACAAGAGATGTTAAATATGCTACTAACTTTGGTATTGATACGGATGGGTTAATAAAGAAAATTGGAATTAAATTTGGTGCTAGTTTAGAAAGAAATCAGTCTTCAACAGTAACACATAAAATAACAAAATCTAGTAATCAGCTTGGAGATGTTATTATTGCTTTTGGTGAAAAAATTATAACAGATTTACCATCAAGAGTTCGGGAAGATTATAGATCAGATTATTATACAATTACTGTAGAGCCTAGAAGAGTACAATAATTTTAAATTTACCCTCCGCTGAAAAGCGGAGGATTTTTATTTTAACAAAGAAGGATTCTAAATTATAAAATATCACAAAAGGATTAATTATATTTTATATCTTCGCGCGGTGAAATAATAATTTAAACAGTTATGAAGAAAAATTTATTGATTGGTGCATTTGCACTATTAGGATTTGCTGCAAG
Organism: Elizabethkingia sp. YR214; assembly: GCF_003058195.1. Classification (GTDB taxonomy): domain Bacteria; phylum Bacteroidota; class Bacteroidia; order Flavobacteriales; family Weeksellaceae; genus Elizabethkingia. Next base: position 214,367 of record NZ_QBUH01000005.1, on the reverse strand, counting down.
TGCACAAACAGAAAAAGGAAGTTGGGTTGTAGGGGGATCTACTACTTTAGGATTCAACAATGTAACAACTAAATTTAAAAGCAATAACGTTTCTATGGATGGCCCGAAGGTTAATTCATTTACAATTACACCTTCTGCTGGTTATTTTGTAATTGATAAGCTATCTGTGGGTTTAGATTTAGGCTTTACAAGTACGACTACAAAATATGATGATGCTAAGAGTACAAATAATACATTTGCTATCTTACCTACTGCTACCTATTACTTTACAGATAATACTGTAATTAAGCCTTATCTAGGAGCGGGTATAGGTTATTCTTCTATAACTGAAAAAGAAGAATACAGAGGAAGAACAAATGAAACTACATTTGATGGCTTTGCATGGAAAGTAAAAGGAGGTTTTGTATATTTCTTTACTCCAAGTATTGCAGCTGATTTAGGATTATCTTATTCTCAGTTTTCAAGTAAGAACAGTGGCGTTACAACAAATGTAAATTCCTTTGGAGTAGGAGTTGGTTTATCTGTATTCTTTAAATAGAAAACATATTACAACAAATAGAAAAGCCTGCAGAAGCAGGCTTTTTTTATTTTAATTTCTCTTCTATAAACCTTGCGGTATGTGAGGTTTTGTTTTTTATCAGTTCTTCAGGAGTTCCGGCGAATACAATTTCACCACCATACTTACCCGCTTCCGGACCTATATCGATAATGTAGTCTGCACATTTAATAATATCTGGCTGATGCTCAATCACAATAACAGAATGGCCAAGATTAACCAGCGCCTGTAACGAAATCATTAACTTGTTGATATCATGGAAATGGAGACCTGTAGAAGGCTCGTCGAATATAAATAAAGTCTTGTCGTGACTTGTACCTTTCACAAGGAAAGAGGCCAATTTTACCCTTTGTGCCTCACCTCCGGAAAGAGTAGAAGAGGATTGTCCTAATTGAAGGTAGCCTAACCCTACATCTTGAAGTGGTTTTAGTTTCTGAACAATCTTATCCTGATGATTGTCTTTGAAGAAATCTAAAGCTTCGTTTACCGTAAGATTAAGGATGTCCGAGATATTCTTTTCATCGAATTTTACATCCAGAATTTCATCTTTAAAACGAGAGCCATGGCAGGTTTCACATTGTAATTCAATATCTGCCATAAACTGCATGGAAACAGTAATTACACCTTCACCTTTACATTCGTCACAACGGCCGCCATCTACATTGAAAGAGAAATGTTTCGCTTTCAGTCCCATGTGCTTGGACATTTTCTGTTTAGCGAAAAGATCACGTATATCATCGTAAGCTTTCAGATAAGTCACAGGGTTGGAACGGGATGATTTTCCGATTGGATTCTGATCAATCATTTCGATATTCTGAATCAGCTTTTTCGGGAATGCTATCGAGTCAAAATCCGCTTTTTTACCTCCTAATTCCAGTTCTATCTGAACCGCTTGTGCCAGAACATCTTTCATTAATGTAGATTTTCCACTTCCCGAAACACCTGTTACTACAACTAAGCTTTCTAATGGGATATCTACATCAACATTTTTAAGATTGTTTTCTCTGGCTCCTTTTATATGGATAAATTCCTTCGGCTTTCTTCTGTGTTTGGGTACCGCAATTTCTTCAACACCGTTTAGATAATCAGAAGTTAGTGTATTTGCTTTTTTTATTTCCTCAAAGTCACCACTAAATACAACTTCACCACCCAGATAACCAGCTTCCGGACCTATATCTATAATATGATCTGCAGCACGCATCACATCTTCATCGTGTTCTACCACAATAACGGTATTTCCTAAGTCACGAAGATTTTTTAAGACTTCTATAAGGTTTTCTGTATCGCGGGAATGAAGTCCGATACTAGGCTCGTCCAGAATATAAATAGACCCGACTAAACTACTTCCTAAAGAGGTTGCCAGATTAATACGCTGACTCTCTCCTCCGGATAGGGTATTTGAGTTACGGTTAAGGGTAAGATAGCCTAAACCTACTTTTACTAAAAATTCTAAACGCGAAACAATTTCGTATACCAATCTTTTGGCAATAGCAGCATCGTGCTCGTTTAGATTCAGACTTTGAATACGTGGTAATAATTCATCTAATGGTAATTCAACCATAGACTGGATATTATGACCATCGATTTTCACCCAGGAGCTTTCTTCTCTTAGACGCAACCCTTCACATGTCGGACATGTTGTTTTGCCTCTGTAGCGGGAAAGCATTACACGGTACTGGATTTTGTAAAGATTTTCTTCAAGCATTTTAAAGAAATTATCTACACCAGGGAAGTTTGCTGATTTATCACCGCGCCATAAAAACTGACGCTGTTCTTTGGTAAGTTGAAAATAAGGTTTGTGTATTGGGAAATCCTTGGCTACCTTTTTTATAAAAGCAGCTTTCCATTCTTTCATGGTTTCACCGCGCCAAGGTGCAACAGCATCCTCATAAACCGAAAGGTTTTTATTAGGAACCACAAGGTCTTCATCGATGCCTATTATTTTCCCATAACCTTCGCAGGTAGGACATGCACCATAAGGATTGTTAAAGCTGAAAAAATGAATATTTGGTTCATTAAAAACAATGTCGTCCAGTTCGAATTTATTCGAAAACTCTCTGATTTTCTCGTTATCAGCATTTTTGATAGAACAATAGCCTTTGCCTTCATAAAATGCCATTTGTATAGAGTCTGCTAAACGTTGCAGGAAGGTTTCGTCATCTTCATATTTAAAGCGGTCGATAACCAGAAAGATTTCGGTTCCTGCTTCGGGTACAAATCCAAAGCTTTCCAGGTCTTCAATGCTGGCAACATTTCCACCAATTTCAAGTCTTGTAAAACCTTGTAGTTTTAAAGTCTTAAGCTGTTCTGCAAAATTTTCGGATTCATAATGCCATGGCGCTCGTAAAATAAGTGTAGGTGCATTTTTCTGAGCTTTAATAAAGTCAATGACATCGGTAACGCTGTCTTTTCTTACTTCTTCTCCGGATATAGGAGAATAGGTGCGTCCAACACGGGCGAATAATAATTTAAGATAATCATATATCTCTGTGGTTGTTCCCACTGTGGAACGAGGGTTAGAGGAGATTACTTTTTGCTGGATAGCAATTGAAGGAGCAAGTCCTTTAATATCATCTATCTTTGGTTTTTCCAGCTTCCCGAGAAACTGTCGGGCATAGGAACTTAAGCTCTCTACATAACGTCTTTGGCCTTCAGCATAGATTGTGTCGAAGGCTAAGGAAGATTTACCACTACCGGAAACTCCCGTGATAACGGTAAGCTTATTTTTCGGGATGGAAACATCAATATGTTTTAGATTATTGAGATGGGCGTTTTTAACAAAAATCTCTTTTTTAATATCTATATTGTCCTGGTGTGCCATAATAATTATAAGGATGCAAAATTACAAAAATTAAAGCCTAATACGAAGTAGATATTGGAATTGTAAATCATAAAAGATGCTAAATTATATAGTGAAGGGATATCCAAAATAAAACGGGAAGTTTACAAGTAAATGGATTAAAAAATGAGTAAACCGATGCAATCTATTAAAAACTAACCGGACTAGCACTTATCATAAAATCCGGATCCGGATATTTAGATGAGACTCCAGTACCTTTGCCGACTTAAAAATTACTGTTATAATGAAGAAACTATTACTAAGTGCTATTGTGTTGATTCCTACTGTCGGTATTATGGCCCAGGAAAAAGCGATTGATGAGGTAGTGATAGACGGGAAGTTCTTATCGCTTCCGTATAAAAAAGTAAGTGAAAATATTGAGATTATCACCAAAGAACAGATCGAGAAAGCACCTGCGCAATCTATTGAGGATCTGTTAGCTTACTATACAGGTGTAGATGTCAGAAGACGAGGCATGGCAGATACTCAGGCTGATGTTAGTATAAGAGGTAGTTCTTTTGAGCAGGTACTGATGCTGGTTAATGGTATCCGGATGAGTGATGCCCAAACAGGACATAATATGATGAATGTACCGTTCAGTTTAGCATCTGTTGAAAGAATAGAAATTATAAAAGGACCTGCAGCCCGCAGATTTGGACAAAATGCTTACGCTGGGGTTATTAATATCATTACAAAAGCTTCCGGTAAGGGTGAGTACAGAGTTTCTGCAACAGGAGGTGATTATAAAACATGGTCACTAGGAGCCGCAGCTGATTTTGGTAATGAGAAGTTTGGGAACTTTTTACAGGTAAATAACTCTGAATCTGCAGGGTATCGCTATAATACCGATTATAAAATTAAAAATTTCTGGTATCAGAACCAGATGAAAATAAAAGACGGAAGCATTAAATTTCAGGCTGGTTTTGTAGAAAAAAAGTTTGGGGCCAATGGCTTTTACTCGTCACCGGCAGCTAAAGATCAGTATGAAGAAACGCAAACTTCACTGGTAAGTGCAATCTATAATCAGAAATTTGGAAATTGGGGTGTAAATGCCAATTTATACTGGCGTAGGGCACAGGATATGTATCTTTTCGTGAGAAATAAGCCTGAAATCTATCGCAATATGCATATTGGTAATAACTATGGCGGGGAACTAAATTTAAGTTATAAATCGTCTCTTGGAGTTACAGGTATTGGTGCGGAAATGCATCAGGAAGATCTAAGAAGTAACAATCTGGGAGCTCGTGGGCGTTTTGTTACTCAGATCTTGGCGGAACATCATTTTTCTTTTATCAATAACCGATTGAGTATAATTCCGGGGGCAAGCTGGGTAAATTATACAGGTACAGGAAATTTCTTTTATCCCGGGGTAGATGTAGGTTTTGATATAGATAAACAAAACAAAGTATATGGTAATGTTGCAAAAGTACACCGAGTACCAACTTATACCGATTTGTTTTATCAGAGCAAAACAGAGCAGGGAAATGCTGATCTGAAACCTGAAAATGCTCTTTCCTATGAAATTGGTTACCGTTTCAATAGACAAAAATTCTTATTTAAAACAAGTGTATTCGGTAGGGATTCTAAAAATGCGATTGACTGGACAAGGACAGATGCAACGAGTATCTGGATGGCGGAGAATATTTCTGATGTAAAAACCAAAGGATTGGAAGTAGAAGCTTCGCAAGGCTTTAACAGTTTCGTGAAAAACATATCTGTAGGCTATACTTATCTTGATAGCAAAGCTAAAAACAATGATAAGGGTGAAAATTCACGTTATGCTTTGGAGAATCTGAAGCATCAGTTTAATGCAAAATTGACACTGGGGTACTGGAAGTTTACAAACGAACTTGTGTATCAGTACAACCAGCGTGTAACATTAGGAAGTTATAATCTTTTGGAAGAGAAGCTTACATTTAGTACCAAAGATGTTGATATTTTCTTGTTGATTAACAATATTACCAATGCAAAATATACCGGTGCAAGCCTTGTACCAATGCCGGGAAGATGGTTTCAGCTAGGCTTTAATTTTAAAGGTAAATTCTAGGTTCTTTTTTATTACTTTTGCCGAATGGAATATTTCATGTACAGAGTATTCCGTTTGATAAAGTAAATTTAGAATAAAAAGGTCATTAATTCCGGTTATACGAATGAAAAAACATTTTGTTTTTGTGCTGCTTACTTTGGCAGTTATAGGGAAAGCTCAGAATAAAGAGCATATTTCTTCTTTCAATATGTTATCAATTACTTATAAGTTTTCAAAAAAATGGATGGCTTATACGGAATTTCAGACCAGATCTATTGAGGATTATACCAATATCGATTATTACGAAACTAAAGGTGGTGTAGGGTATAATATCAACCGCGATAATCAGGCTTTTGTAGGAATAGGACGTTACGGAACTTATAAAGAACAAAAGATTTCTCAGGAAGAACTAAGGTTATGGTTACAGTATACTTATAGTCATAATATTGGACGTATAAATATTGATCACAGGGGACGTGCTGAACAGCGGTTTTTCCATATGTCGCAAACTGGAGAAAACACAACTGATAACAGATTCAGGTATCGTCTGAGTGCTACTATGCCGATTAACAATCCAAAGATGCAGGCCAATACTTTTTTTGTTAACGCATTTGAAGAGCTGTTTGTTGGTCCGAAATCTGATTTCCTAAAGAGAAACAGGCTGTTTACAGGATTTGGATATAAATTCAATAAATCGGTCAGTACTTCAATGGGGTATATGTGGCAGAGAGAATTTTCACCTAACGGAAACAAAAATTTACATTTTCTTTACATGGCGCTTAATTTCACTATTGATCACAGCGATGATGAACATGCCAGAGTAATCATTCCTGTAGTGGATTAGAGAATGTGCAAAAAAATACAATAAAAAAGGAAACTAAATCATCATTTAGTTTCCTTTTTGTATGGAGAATCATTATCTTTGTCTGCGTTATAAAATTATTTTATGAAATTTATTGTTGCCAGCGGCGAGTTACAAAAAGCCTTGCAGACGGTAAGCGGAGTAATTTCTGGTTCCCAGTCAAGACCGATTTTAGAGAATTTTCTTTTTGAACTGGAAAATGACAATCTAAAAATTACCGCTTCCGACGGAGAAACAACTTTAATAACTTCTATTCCTGTAAAGTCTGAAGACAACGGGAGAATGGCTGTTCCGGCTAAAATGTTTCTGGATGTAATTAAATCATTCGGAGATCAGCCTCTTACTTTTGTAGAAAAAGAGTCTGAAAACGGAATTGGCAGTCTTCTTGAGATTTTGGATGAGAAGGATAATTACTTCGTAGCATTAGACAATGCTGAGGATTATCCTGAGTTGCCAGAATTTGATGCTTCTAAAAGCGTGAAAATTCAGGCTGGAATTTTGTCAGAAGCATTGGTTAACACTCTGTTTGCAACAAGTAACGACTCACTAAGACCTGTAATGACAGGTGTTTTGTTCCAGTTTAATGAGAACGAAGTTAACTTTGTGTCTACCGACTCTCACCGTTTGGTAGTATACAACAGAAAAGATGTAATGAATATTGACAATATTGAATTCATTATGCCGAAGAAACCTTTGGCTATCATCAAGAACATCCTGTCCAATACAGACGATGAAGTTCTTATCGAATTCAATGAAAATATGGCTAAGTTCAGCTTCCAGGATAATATCTGGATCTGCCGTCTTATCGACGGTAAATATCCTAACTATACAGCTGTTATCCCGAAAGAGAATCCTAATGTATTAACGATTAACAGAAACTTATTACTAAGTTCTATCAGAAGAGCATCTATCTTCTCCAACAAATCGACTAATCAGGTAAGATTCAAACTTTCAGGAAATTTACTTCACCTTCACGCAGAGGATACCGAATATGCAAACAAAGCAGATATGCAGATTCCATGCGAGTACAACGGAGAAGATATTAATATCGGATTCAGCTCTAAGTTTTTAACAGAAATGCTTTCTGTTTTAGGATCAGATGATATTACGATGAAGATGTCACAGCCAAACCGTCCGGGGATTATAGAACCAGTAGACGGTCTTGAAGAAAATGAGAGCATCCTTATGCTTTCGATGCCTGTAATTGGCCTATAATTTTATTTTAATATAGACAAAAAGCTTCATCTTTATTTGATTGGATATAAAATATCGGATCAGATGCAGGATGAAGCTTTTTCTTTTATTAAATTTGCAGTTCAAAATTTTGTAATAAAAGCTGTGCGAAATACAGCAGCTAAATAATAAGAAAATAATACATGAAAATTTCTGATAAGTGGCTTAGAACTCACCTTGAAACAGATTTGTCAGCTGAAAAGCTTGGAATAATTCTTACAGATTTAGGTCTGGAAGTGGAAGGAATAGATCCTTATGAATCTGTGAAAGGAAGTCTTAATGGAGTAGTGGTTGGAAAAGTGCTTACTTGTGAGCAGCATCCTAATGCAGATAAACTGAAAGTAACTACTGTAGACATTAATACCGGAACACCTTTACATATCGTTTGTGGTGCACCCAATGTTGCTGCAGAACAAAAAGTAGCAGTGGCTACAATAGGTACTACAATTCATCTGAATAACGGAGATTCCTTTAAAATTGCTAAATCCAAACTTAGAGGAGAGGTGTCAGAAGGAATGCTTTGTGCTGAAGACGAATTAGGTCTTGGAGAAAGCCATGCCGGAATTATGGTATTGCCGGAAGAATATGAAGTTGGAAAGTCTTTATCCGATTATATTAAAGTAGAGCAGGATGAGGTTTATGAAATCGGACTTACACCAAACAGAACAGATGCTATGTCGCATTATGGTGTTGCCAGAGATCTTCAGGCTTATTTATCTTTGAATAAACTAAAATCTACATTCAACAAGCTTCAGGCTCCTGTAATTAACGGCGAAGGAAGCCATAACTTCAAACTTGAAGTTGAAGATACAGAATTAACACCTCGTTATTTAGGTGCTGTTATCGAAGATATTAAAGTTGAAGAATCTCCGGAGTGGTTAAAAAATCGTCTGAAAGCTATTGGCCTTGGACCTATTAATAATGTTGTAGATATTACCAACTATATTTTACATTCTTATGGACAGCCTTTGCATGCTTTTGATGCTGCAAAGATCAATGGACATGTAGTGAAAGTAGGAGTGGCTGCTGAAGGAACGAAATTCAAAACTCTGGATGGTACGGAGCGTATCTTGAATAGTACCGAAATTATGATCAAAGACGGAGATAATACACCAATGTGTATTGCCGGTGTTTTTGGTGGTGAAAATTCAGGAGTTTCAGAAGGAACAACTTCTGTGTTCTTAGAAAGTGCATATTTCAACCCTGTAGCAGTGCGTAAAGCTGCTAAGGCACATGGACTAAATACAGATGCTTCTTTCCGTTTCGAAAGAGGTGTAGATCCTAATATTACTAAAGATGCTTTATTAAAAGCAGTAGAGATGATTCAGGAAATTGCTGGCGGAAAACTAAAAGGAGAAATCCTTGAATCTTTCCCTAAGAAAGTTGATTATTTTCCAGTTATCCTTAGATATTCCAAAGTAGATCAGATTCTGGGAATTAAGATCCACAGAGAAACAATAAAAGAAATTCTGAAATCTCTTGATATATTAGTTCTGAATGAGATTAAAGACGGACTGGAAATTTCTGTTCCGCCATACAGAGCTGATGTAACCAGAGAAATTGATGTTATAGAAGAAATTCTTCGTGTTTACGGATATAACAAAGTAAGCTCTCAGGAGAAAATAGCATTTACACCAGTTCGTTTAACATTAGATGATCAGGATTCTCTGGAAAATTTCTGGGCGAGAATGTTACAGTCCAATGGCTTTAATGAAGTAATGAATAACTCTCTGACTTCTCTTAAAGAAGAAAAAGCAGATGCAGTTACCTTACTAAACCCGTTGAGTAATGAACTTAGCACAATGCGTCAGTCTTTATTAGAAGGATTATTACAGAACGCTGATTACAATATCAAGCGTAAGAATCAGGATATTAAATTCTTTGAGCTTGGAAAAATCTACTTCAAAAAAGAGAAATTTGAAGAGCGCAAACAATTGGCAATTCTTGTTTCCGGTAATAATAACCCTGAAAACTGGATACTGAGTAAGTCTCCGACGGATTTCTTCATCCTGAAAGGTTATGTTCAGTTATTGCTGGACAAATTAGGACTGAATACTACTGAAAAAGCTTTAGAAGATACACGTTTCTCAGATGCTTTAGAAATTGTTGCTGAAGGAAAAACTATTGCCAGAATAGGTGTTGTAAGCAAAGCTTTATTAAAAGATGCGGATCTTTCTCAACCTGCTTATTATGCAGAGATAGAACTGGAAGCTTGCCAGGCTTTAAGAAGCACAACTAACTTTAAATTCGTAGATATTCCGAAGTTTAATAAGATAAGAAGAGATTTAGCGTTATTAGTAGATAAAACTGTTTCTTATAACGATTTGCTTCAGGCATCTAATGATATTTCTTCTAACCTTAAGAAGATTCAGTTATTTGATGTTTACGAAGGTAAAAATCTTCCGGAAGGGAAGAAGTCTTATGCTCTAAGCTTTGAATTATTGAATACAGAGAAGACGTTAGAGGAAGCTGAGATTACAAATATTATGAATAAGCTGATTAAGAAGTATCAGAAAGAATTTAATGCTGAATTACGTTCTTAAATTCATTTATTGAAAAAAATAGTATTTTTACAATCTGCTAAAAGATTATAATTATGAAATCTGGACTGGTACAGTGGTCTTTTTCAATAGATTAAAGATTACTGTATTGGATACAGACTAAAAGATAAAAATTTACATATGAAAAAGCTTTTTTATATAGCCTCAATAGGAATTTTAGCTGCAGTGTCATCCTGTACTTCCACTGCTAATTTGGGAAATGTTTCTAAGATCGGAACACAGCAGCCTACATTGTCCAATACCCGTTGGGAGGTTATGGATAACCTTCAGACCAATGCAAAGCCTTATATAAGCTTTGATCCTGAAAAAGGAATGAGCGGAAATGCAGGTTGTAATAAAATCTTTAGTCAGGATATTACAATCCAGTCTAAGCAAGGAGATTTCTCTATAAAACAAATTGGTTCTACCAGAATGGCTTGTCCTAGTATGGATATGAAGATAGAGAGTAATTTTATTAAAATACTGGAGTCTGCCGATAAGTATGTTGTTGTAAAAAATACTCTGGAGCTCTATAAAGGAAATATGCTCTTAATGAAATTTCAGAAAGCAAACTAAAATAAAAAATCCGCTCGTAAGAGCGGATTTATTTTTTTAGATTTTACAATTAAGCTTCGTCTTCGTCGTCATACTTTTCCAACTCAGCATCACACCATTTGAAAGCTTCTTCTACAACTTTAGTAGCTTCTTCTGCTACTTGCTCTTCATCATCACCTTCTAAATCGTCTAACCATTCTACTTCTTCCTCCTCAACATTTAGGATAAAACGTGGATACTCAGTATGAACTACAAAAAGATCCTCTGGAAAGTCTGAATTGTCGGCTAATAAAAACTTAGGTAATTTCATTTCTTTAATATTTGATATTTCAAAGATAGGGAAAATTTTTTCGGCTTTCCTCGTTTACTTTGCAAATTGTTTGGAAATTTTTTCGGCCTTCTTACTCTCACTATAATCGTAAAAGCCTTCTCCTGATTTTACACCTAACTTTTTAGCTGTTACCATATTAACTAAAAGTGGGCAAGGCGCATATTTAGGATTTTTGAAGCCGTCGTATAATACATTCATGATAGAAAGGCAAACATCCAATCCGATAAAGTCAGCCAACTGTAATGGTCCCATCGGATGAGCCATTCCAAGTTTCATTACAGTATCTATTTCTTCTACTCCGGCAACACCTTCGTATAATGAATAAATAGCTTCATTAATCATAGGCATTAATATTCTGTTCGCTACGAAACCAGGATAATCATTTACCTCTACAGGTACTTTGCCCAGGGTTTTGCTCATTTCATAGATAGCACTGAAAGTTTCCTTGGAAGTAGAGTAACCTTTTATAATTTCTACAAGCTTCATAATAGGAACCGGATTCATAAAATGCATTCCGATTACTTTTTCCGGTCTTGAAGTTACAGACGCAATTTTAGTAATAGAAATAGAAGATGTATTGGTTGCTAAAATACAATCAGCCGGAGCGGCAGCATCCATTTGTTGGAATATTTTAAGCTTTAAATCTATATTTTCTGTAGCAGCTTCTACAATAAGATCGGCATCTTTAACAGCATCTTCCAAAGCTGTAAATGTAGAGATGTTTGCTAGTGTATTGGATTTCTCTTCTTCTGTAAGATTTCCTTTAGCAATAATTCTGTCCAGATTGGTGGTAATAGTTTTAATACCTCTGTCCAACGCTTCTTGTGAAACATCTACTAAATTTACTTTAAATCCGGTCTGGGCAAAAGTATGAGCAATTCCGTTACCCATAGTTCCCGCACCAATTACTACAATATTCTTGTTCATAATTTTTATTTTTTATTAAAGAATTTACGAACCTTTCGGTTTTTTTATGAGGGTTTATTTTATTTTTTATTTAAGGTATCCCAAACAACTTTCGAGATCTGGGCTATCATTCCGCAATTGACTTCCTCAGTTTCCATAGAGTTTTTTACAAATACTGCAATTGCATAATGTTTACCACTGCCTAAAGTTACAATTCCTGAATCGTTTTCGGCAATAGTCAATCCATTTTTCATTTTACCAGAAGAACCTGTTTTTCTGGCCATCCTAACTTTTGGAAGCAATCCCGGAAGTTTTGTCATCCCGGTATTGGTCTTAGTCATAATCTCCATTAAAAAAGCTGTGGATCTTTTTGATAAAAACATTCCTATATAAAATGCTTTCAGTGTTTTCACCATGGATGCTGTGGTCGTGTAATTTGCATAAGGCGCTTGTACACCTTTTTTAGCCATCTCTTCTTCATTGTACTTTACCTGAAAGTTTTTTACACCATTTACATCCATTAGTTTCTGTACGGTTTTAACCCCGCCAATTAGTCTTAATAGTATGTCGCAACCATTGTTGTCGCTTTGGGCTACGGTATAAGTAATAATTTCACTTAAAGGAAGTTCTACATTTCCATCCGGATACTTTTCACGTATCGGTGACCAAGTATTCTCTAGTAGATCAGATTTTTTAACCAGTATTTTCTGATCCAGAGCGAGATTTCCTCTGTCAACCTGATTCAGAACTGCTAATGCAATATGGAATTTAAAAACGCTCATCATTGGCATTTTTAAATTACCATTGGCATTACTAAACTGAAAGTCGTTTTCTATTCCCAAAACAGAAACAGCTATGGTCGCTTTTTTACCTTTTGTAATTGAGTTTATTTTCTCTAGTAGCTCAGGTTTTGAATGTTGAGAAAAAACAAAAAGAGAGAAAAATAGAAAAATAATACTAATTCTTTTCATAAATATTTTTTAGGAAATCCATACCATATCTTCTTTTACAATTTTCCATCGATTATTTTCTTTTAAAAGTTTTATCAATATACCTTTTCCACATCTTCCACCACATTGAAAATTAAGCATAACAAGAGCTTTATTACCTGTAAATTTAATCTCGGAAAAATAATACGCAGCAGTAAAATAAGGATCACAAGAATCCATCATTTTATCTTTACAAGGAATATTGTCTATTCTATTAATTTCTAAAGATTGTATCTTACTGAGGTCTATTTTTTTATCTTTTATTATAGTTCGTCGAGAACTTGTGGTGTCTAGCTTGTCTATGGATGAATGCAGATAATAGGTTAGTTTTCCCGTATGAAGAAGGCTGTCATTAAAATGTTTTCTGATTTTTTCATCAGAATAGCCTTTTTTAGGGAAAATTCTTACACTATAAGTATTAACATGTTTTTTAAGAATAAGATTAATAATTTCATATTCATCTTTCTGTTCATTGCCTTTGGAACATTGAACCAAATTAAGTGATAAAAGAAGAACAAAAATTAAAAATCTCATCAAAAATATTATTTAATCAGCTCCATTATTTTCAGTGCTACTTTCAATGCCTCGGTTCCGTCATTTAAACTTACTTCAATAGGTGTATTTTCTTCTATAGCCTGAGCGAAGCTTTCCAGTTCATCCAGAATAGCATTGTTCGGCTGAATATTTGGATATTCGAATACAATCTGGTTCTTTTCACCTTCAGCATTCTCTATAATCATATCGAAATCTGATGGTGTTTCCGGAGCTGCCTGCATACGGATAACCTCTGCCTTTTTCTCCAAGAAATCTATCGAAATATAAGCATCTTTCTGGAAGAATCTGCTCTTACGCATTGCCTTCATAGAAATACGACTGGTGGTAAGGTTTGCTACACAACCATTTTCAAATTCTATACGGGCATTGGTAATATCTGGTGTTTTACTTACAACCGATACACCACTTGCATGGAGGTGTTTTACAGGTGACTTCACAATACTCAGTAATATATCCAGATCATGAATCATTAAATCCAATACTACAGATACATCTGTACCACGAGGGTTAAACTCAGCCAGACGGTGTATTTCAATAAACTGAGGATTGCTCAGGTAGCTCTTTGTTGCAATATAAGCAGGGTTGTAACGTTCAACGTGACCTACCTGTACTTTTATATTTTTTTCCTCGCAAAGACGAATCAATTCTTCTGCCTGCTCCAGAGTTTGAGTAACCGGCTTCTCAATAAAGAAATGAATTCCTTTTTCTATTGCTTTTTTTGCATATTCGTAATGGAAGAGGGTAGGTGTTACAATATCCAAAACCTGAATTTCACTTAATAGTTGGTCCAGATCGTTGTAGTATTTATAACCAAATTCCTGTTCTAATTTCTTTCCGTTTTCAGCATCACTGTCGTAAAAGCCTACCAATTCATATTTTTCAGATTGATTCAGAAGTTTCAAATGAATTTTTCCTAAGTGGCCGGCACCTACTAATCCCGCTTTTAACATGTAATTTTAAATTTTCGTAAAGATAATAAACGCTTAGGAATTATGAGTTATAACTTGTAAGGTATTGATGTGTAAAGTTGTATTCCAACTATAGCATGTAAGTGTGATAATATCAGGTGTAAACTATCAATCAATAAAGGTAAACTAATAAGTATTTTCCCTATTTTTGCCGTATGAGAGATAGTTTTGTGCATAAGGGAAAAAGAAGACACCTGGTGAATTATTTGATGTCGAAAGGAATTTCGGATCAAAATGTTCTTCAGGCAATAAACAAAATACCCCGCCATCTCTTTTTGGAAAGTATTTTTGAAGATTATGCTTATGAAGACAGAGCTTTCCCTATTGCTGCAGACCAGACTATATCTCATCCGTCCACTGTAGCAGAGCAAACACAGCTTTTAAGAGTAAAGGAACAGGAAAAAGTTTTGGAAATAGGCACTGGAAGTGGCTATCAGACTGCTGTTTTAATTGAAATGAAAGCCTTTGTATACACTATTGAAAGGCAAAAAGATCTATATGATTTTTCAGAAAAAAAGTTACGGGAGATAGGACTTAGACCAAAGTTCCAAAGCTTCGGTGACGGTTTTGCCGGCTTACCGACCTTTGCACCATTTGATAAGATTTTGGTGACCTGCGGAGCAGCTGTTTTACCTATTGAGCTATTAAAACAGCTAAAAATTGGTGGATTAATGGTTATTCCTTTAGGAGAAGGAGATGAGCAGATTCTCACGCGTTTCAGAAAAGTAGGAGAAACTTCTTTTGAGAAAGAAGAATTCGGGCTTTACAAGTTTGTTCCGATGTTGAACAATACGAATAAATAGAAGTACGGAGTTAGAAGTTAGAAGTGTGAAATGTAAAATAAACAATTCAACGATTTAACTGTAAATTAGAGGTACGAAGTTAGAAATACGAAGTAGGTATGCTAAAAGAGCTTTTAACTTCGTATTTCTAACTTTTTAATTTTATTTAATGCTTACAGGTTTGCCTTCTTCATCTACGGAAACCAGGGTAAATTCACCAGATACAGCCAGATCACGACCTTCCTGATACATTTTTTCCGTGAAGATATCCACATGTACTTTTACACTGGTGTTTCCTACATGTTTTATAGATCCAATAAGCTCTACAAGAGTACCTGAAGGAATTGGCTTTTTAAAGTCAATTTTATCACTACTTACCGTTACAATTCTTTTTCTGCTAAAACGTGTAGCAGTCATAAAAGCAACTTCATCCATCATCTCCATAACCGTCCCCCCGAACATTGTATTGTGGTGATTTGTAATCTTTGGAAACACTACTTTAAAGACATGCGTTTCCGAATTCTGAATTTTTTCTTCTAAATTCATAATTAAATTTTAAATTAAATTATATAAGTTGAACAGGAAAATAAACCTAAAAGAAAAAAATTAGGAGCATTTTTCTACTTCAAACCGCGAAAGTATTTACCGAATTTTTCAGGGATCTGACTCATGTCGAAGGACATACACAGTTGCGCGACAGTTCGTGAATTACACACGATTCACCTTTTCGAAAATTCGAATGCAAAAATAAGGATATTAAAATAAAAACGGAAGTATTTTACGAATATATAATTTTAGTGCTCTTCCTTAGGCTTACCAGCGATAGATCCTTCAGCAACAACTTTATCGGCCTTACCAAAGCTAAAGTCATCTCCTTTCAGCCAGAAATAGTTGCCATCCGCATCCTGATATTTTTCGCCACTTGCACTAATTACTCTTTCCATATCGTAGATTCTGCCGCTGATATCGTTGCGCAAAAGAATTTTTGCAGGCTTGCTATCATCCTGTTTAGAAATGATACGGAAGTGGTATTGTTCATCTGAAGAAATGTATAATGAACCGTCGTTATCTATATCTATTTTTGTGTTTACTGCTGTACTATCCTTTTTCTCCACAGCTACAGAATCATTTTTTGTAAGTGTTTCAGCTTCGGATTTTTCTTTTTTACTGTTACAGGCAGCGACAATAATAGCTAGAGCGGCAATTCCAAAAAGTACTTTCTTCATTTGTAAAAAATTTCAATAAAAGTACTGAATTTTTATCTTTTTTGCAAGAAAAAAATGGCCTTTCTATAGACAGTTTGATGTATAAAGCTCCTGTATAAAGGTGTTCTGGTATATTCTTTTTTGAAGTAAACTTTATATAAATAAGCTCACTTTTTAGAGATAATTATTTCTTTTCATAGTTAGGAATGTAAGTTTGGCGAAAGATATACCGGGATTATTTGTTTCATATTTTTCATTTTGAATATATTTAGGTTTTTAAACCAAGTTGAAAGCAACTTTAAATTTTGAATATTCAATGACTTTTAAAGAACAAATCCAACAGGGCATTCCTGCGATTTTACCAAATCCGAAAGCATACGATACTACAGTAAGTCATGCACCGAAGCGTAAAGAAATATTATCTGAAGATGAAAAGAAACTGGCACTGAAAAATGCATTGCGTTATTTCGATACTCAGTACCATGCTACATTAATTCCGGAATTTAAAGAAGAGCTGGAAAAATACGGACGTATCTACATGCATCGCCTTCGTCCGGATTACGAAATGTTCGCACGTCCCATAGAAGACTATCCGGGAAATTCGCAGCAGGCAAAAGCAATTCAGTTAATGATCCAGAATAATCTTGATAAAGCTGTTGCGCAGCATCCACACGAGCTGATTACTTACGGTGGAAACGGTGCTGTTTTCCAGAACTGGGCGCAATATCTGTTAACGATGAAGTATCTGTCCGAAATGACAGATGAGCAGACATTGGTAATGTATTCGGGACATCCGATGGGATTATTCCCTTCTCATAAAAATGCACCAAGAGTTGTAGTAACAAACGGAATGATGATTCCTAATTATTCTAAACCGGATGACTGGGAGAAATTTAATGCATTAGGGGTTACACAATATGGACAAATGACAGCGGGAAGCTATATGTATATAGGTCCGCAGGGAATTGTACATGGTACAACAATTACTGTACTGAATGGTTCCAGAAAAATAGATGATCAGGGAACTGCCGGTAAACTATTCGTAACTGCAGGCCTTGGCGGGATGAGTGGTGCTCAGCCTAAAGCCGGGAATATTGCAGGTGTAGTATCGGTTACAGCAGAAGTAAATCCGGCTGCAACCTATAAGAGACATGATCAGGGCTGGGTAGATGAAGTAATCTCGGATCTGGATGAGTTGGTAGTAAGAGTAAAAAAAGCTAAAGAGAATAAAGAAGTTGTTTCTATTGCCTATGATGGTAATATTGTAGATGTCTGGGAGAAGTTTGATCAGGAAGATGTTTATGTTGATCTCGGATCGGATCAGACATCCCTTCATAATCCGTGGGCAGGAGGGTATTATCCTGCAGGAATTTCGTTTGAGGAGGCCAACAGAATGATGGCTGAAAAACCAGAACTGTTTAAGGAAAAAGTACAGGAAACACTGCGCCGTCATGCAGCAGCAGTCAATAAACATACGGCAAAAGGAACTTATTTCTTTGATTATGGTAATGCTTTCCTTTTAGAAGCTTCTCGTGCAGGTGCGGATGTAATGGCAGAAAATGGAATCGATTTTAAATATCCATCTTATGTACAGGATATTATGGGGCCTATGTGTTTCGACTATGGATTCGGACCGTTCCGTTGGGTTTGTGCTTCCGGAAAACCAGAAGATCTTCAGAAAACGGACAATATAGCATGTAAAGTACTGGAGGAGATTATGAAAAATTCTCCAAAAGAAATTCAGCAGCAGATGCAGGATAATATTACATGGATAAAAGGAGCCCAGGAAAACAAATTGGTAGTAGGCTCACAGGCACGTATCCTTTATGCGGATGCAGAAGGGCGTACTAAAATTGCTAAGGCATTTAATGATGCAATTGCAAACGGAGAAATAGGACCTGTTGTGTTAGGAAGAGATCACCACGATGTATCCGGAACAGATTCACCTTTCCGTGAAACGTCAAATATTTATGATGGTTCCCGATTTACAGCTGATATGGCTATTCATAATGTAATTGGAGATAGTTTCCGTGGTGCTACATGGGTTTCTATTCACAATGGAGGTGGAGTAGGCTGGGGAGAAGTGATCAACGGTGGATTCGGAATGTTATTGGATGGGACTTCTGAGGCGGAGCAACGTTTGAAGTCAATGCTGCACTGGGATGTAAATAATGGTATTGCCAGAAGATCGTGGGCCAGAAATGAGGAAGCGATATTTGCAATTAAAAGGGCTATGGAAGAAGAGCCTTTACTAAAAGTGACATTGCCTAATATTGTAGATGAATCTTTATTGTAATAGATATTTGATAAAAAAAGTAGCTTCTGAGACCAGGAGCTACTTTTTTTTATTATTATTTAGTCTTTAATGAGAAGACATTTTAGAAAACAGATTAATGATAACAACACCGGCAATTATAAATATAAATCCTATAATGGCTGGAAGATCCGGAATTTGCTTATAAACCAAAGCTCCTACAGCTGCAATAAGAACAATTCCTACTGCCGACCATAATGCATAGGCAATTCCCACAGGTATTTGTTTTAATGAAAGACTTAGGAAATAGAATGCACCGGCATAGCCTAAAATAGTAATAATACTGGGAATAAGCTTGGTGAATTGTTCAGAACTTTTGAGAGTAGAGGTAGCAACTGCTTCAAATATAATGGCAATAAAAAGATAAATATAGTGCTTCATCGTTATTCAAATTTATACCAAAAATAAAAGTTTCCCTTGGGAAACTTTTATTTTAGTAGAGAAAAGATACTTATTTTTTCTTTTCCATAATTTCCGGAGCGCTGTATAGCTCAGGACTAGCTTCGTAAATTTTGTATTTAGCCTCATATCCTTCAGGGATATAAAGAACGATAGGCATTCTTCCGTTGTATCTTGTAAGGTATCCTCCGGACATTACAAACTCCATTTTTGGTTTTGCTCCCGGGCAAGCCATTAATGTAGATGGTGTACTACCGTTGGTTGTAAAAGTAAGGTAATCGTATCCCCATCCTTTCAGTTCGCTGCTTTTAAACTCTCCGCTTAGGAAGGTCTTATTGCAACCATCTGTTTCCATGGTTTTTCCAACAAAAATTTCAATCTTCTTGTTTCCATCGTTTTGAGAATGTGGAACCTCAATAACAACTTGCTTTTGTCCTTTTTCTGGTTTTGGGAATGGTGCTAAATCAACTTTATAAGTTGTTTGTGCCATCAGTGAAACTGACATTAAACTTAGTCCTAAAAAAGCGCTCGCAAAAATTGTTTTTTTCATCATCGTAAAATTTGGGATTATTTTAATTGTATTTGTATAGACAATTTGCGTACCAAAAATTATAATATTTCTTTTTTTACGAAGAGTTAATACAGGTTACTTATTTCATAAAATCCCCTGAATATGGAATTTGTATATTGTATTTTATAAAAAATAATCGCTGAATATTTTTAACTAATTTACAGGGAAACAGTAGGTAAACGATAATACTTGTGTCATATTTTATGCATAATAATAGATAGGTGAATAATGAAAAAAAAACATCAAAAAATATTTATTATTAATTTTAATTAAAAAATAAATTGATGTGATAAAATAAAAAATGACCAGAAGAAATTCCGGCCATTGCTATTATAATTAAAACTAACTTACTTTTTTTACGACTTCATTTTCGGCATTTTTAGCAGCCATTTCAGCGGCTTTTCTTTTTCTCTCTCTGCGTTTTAGCTCTGCACGTTGGTAGTCTTTTACGGTTTTACCTGTACCATCATGTCTCCATCCCGGTGAATAGAAAATATACCTGAACCTGTCCATCATACTAAGGTTAGGCTGGGCAAGATCCCGGGCCAGTTTTTTCCATTCATAGAATACAACATTAATAGGTCCGCGGTCTTTAGCCTTAGGGTATATCCCGTACTTTACAGGAAGATTTGGATCTTCTTTTTCAAAGGTTCCGAATAATTTATCCCATACAATAAGCATCATGCCCATATTTTTATCCAGATAACGGATATTGCATGCATGGTGCACACGGTGGTGAGAAGGGGTTACCAGAATATATTCTAATATACCCATATTTTTAATTGTTTTGGTATGTACCCACGTTCCGTATACCTGTACTATAGCATATACTACCATAATATGCCAAGGATTGAATCCTAAGAAGGCTAACGGTGAAAAGAACATATAGCGGTACAATGGTTCGAAAACCGAAGATCTGAATCCTGTAGAAATATTGAATAATTCCGAATTGTGATGGGTAATATGTACAGCCCAGAATACGCGGGATTTGTGATCTACGAGATGCAGAACGTAATAAACGAAATCCTGTAAAAGGAATACCGCAATCCAGTACCAGGCATTTTCTTCCCATGTAAAAAGACGATAATGATAAAAGAAGAACATTACTCCCATCGCAAAGGCCTTCATCAGAATATCCAGCCCGTAGTTTAGAAGAGCTAAATAAACATTGGTAATGGTGTCCTTTGTTTCATAAAGTTTTTCTTTATTGAAGTGGCTGTAAATCATTTCGCCCAATATCACCGTAAGGTGAATCGGGGCAGCCCAGGTGTAAACTACACCTTGTCCGTTTTCAGTAAACAAATTATTCCAATCAATCATCCTGCAAAGTTACTCAATAAAATCCCTGATATAGGCTTAAAAATGGCTTAATATTATAAATAACACCGATAGATAAAGGCATAAAAAAACTGTTGCTTATAGAAGTTAAGCAACAGTTTGTAAAAATTTATGCAAAGTTGGGTTTATTTCTCCATAGAAACGGAGTCGTCTCCGCGGCCATCGGCTACAGCATGGTAGTTTCCGTTAGGATCTACTACGATCATTTCTACGCGACCGATTTTATCACGTCTTTCGAATTTGTAATTTTTCTTTTCCAGTTCTTTAATTGTATATTCCGGAAAACCCTTTTCCACAGCTACAGTTTCCGGTAGCCACTGATGGTGAAATTTAGGTGCATTAACAGCAATGTTTGTATTGGTTCCAAAGTCAATAACATCTACAATCGCCTGGAATACAGAAGTTGGAATTGTAGTACCACCTGGTGTCCCGACTACAATATATGGTTTTTTGTCTTTTAATACAATGGTAGGAACCATAGAGCTTAACATTCTTTTGTTAGGCGCAATGGCATTGGCCTCACCACCTACGGCACCGTACATATTCGGAACTCCTGGTTTTACAGAGAAGTCATCCATTTCATTATTTAAAAAGAAGCCCGCACCGCTTACAACCGTTTTGCTTCCGTAATAACCGTTCAGGGTTGTGGTTACAGAAACAGCATTTCCTTCTTTATCCAGAATACTGATGTGTGTAGTTTGTGTACTTTCTTTTCCCGGATTGATGATTGTACCTACATCTTTGCTTGGTGTAGCAAGATTAGGATTATAATTAGCAAATCTTTTCTTTAGGTAATCAGTGCTAATCAGCATGGCTGTTTTATCCTGAATAAAATCGGGATCTCCCATGTATTCTGCTCTGTCTGCATAAGCACGTCTTTCAGCTTCCACCATTAGCTGTACTGCTTCCGGAGAGTTAAGCTGTTTATCCTTTAATCCTACAAAATCAGTCATAGTAAGCATTTGTGCCAGCAAAATTCCACCACTGGAAGGCAAAGGCATTGTAACAACTTCGTTTCCTTTATAATCGAAGGTAATAGGTGTTCTGAATTTTACTTTATAATTTTTCAGATCATTATGAGTAATGATTCCGTTACCTCTTTTCATTTCAGCAATAATAAGGTCGGCTGTTTTTCCTTCATAAAAGCCTTTTAATCCTTCTTTCTGGATTCTTCTTAAGGTTTCTGCCAGATCTTTTTGTACAAGGATATCTCCTTCTTTCCAATCGGTATCTTTTACAAAAACAGTGGCATTTTTATTATTGTTCAGGAAGTTTTTCTTTGTAGAGTTTAGCAAGTTGGCTTCGGCCTGGGTAATAGCAAATCCTTTTTCAGCAAGATCAATAGCAGGCTGAATTAGTTTTTCCATAGGAAGCTTTGCATATTTATGCATTTCGTATAGCCCCGCTACAGAGCCAGGAACACCAACAGCAAGCCATCCGTACTGGCTAAGATCTGTATTGGCATTTCCTTTTTTATCGATATACATATCTTTATGGGCCTTTGCCGGAGCTGTTTCGCGGTAGTCTAATGATAATTTTTTTCCGTCCGCAGTTGTGGCAACCATAAATCCGCCACCGCCAATATTTCCTGCCTGAGGATATACTACCGCAAGAGCATACTGGGTTGCAATAGAAGCATCAAATGCATTCCCGCCTTCATTCATTACCAATGTACCCGCTTCGCTGGCAAGCGGATGTGCTGATACAACGACACCTTTATTTTTTACTTTCACTTCTTTTACCACTCTTACGTCAGTATACTGAGCGAATAGAAGGGTAGAAGTAGTTGAAATAATCCCAATAGTAAAGAGTAATTTTCTCATAAGATCAATTTGTGTCTACAAAAATAAATAAACCTGTCAGATTCTTTATTATGTTTTAGATAATAATTAAATTTGCTTCTTAAAATATTGAAACAATAATTATGGAGTCACACACGGAAAGAATTTTGATTACTGGCGCATTAGGCCAGATAGGTACTGAATTATGCATTCGCTTAGCAGCAATATACGGAAGAGAAAACATATTCGGGCTTGGGCTGGAAGATGAAAGTAAAGCCGTCGATTCTGCAGCAGGTACTTATATCAAAATGGATGTGACTGATTCTGCATCTATCGAAAAATTTGTAACAGAGAACAAAATTACAACGGTATACCATTTAGCATCTCTTTTATCAGGAACCTCAGAGAAGAATCCGCCATTAGCGTGGAGAATTAACGTAGATCCGTTAATTCACTTCCTGGAAATGGCAAAAGATAAGAAGATCAATAAACTTTTCTGGCCAAGCAGTATTGCTGTATTCGGACGCGAAATTCCTAAAACAGATGTAGGGCAGGAAGTACCATTAAACCCTTCTACTGTGTACGGAATTTCTAAACTGGCAGGTGAGAAATGGTGCGAATATTACCACAATAAATATGGTGTAGATGTAAGAAGTATCCGTTATCCCGGACTTATTTCATGGAAAGCTCCTGCAGGTGGTGGAACAACCGATTATGCTGTAGAAATTTTCTATAAGGCTATTGAAGATGGTAAATACACCAGTTTTATAAAAGAAGATACAGCAATGCCAATGCTGTATATGGACGATGCAATCAATGCAACATTACAGTTAATGGATGCTCCTAGTGAGCAATTGTCAGTAAGAACGTCTTATAACCTTGGCGGTATGTCTTTTACTCCGGCAGAATTGGCAGCTGAAATTAAAAATGAAATGCCTACATTTGAAATAAGCTATGAACCTGATTTCCGTCAGGCGATTGCAGACAGCTGGCCTGCAAGCATAGATGATGCTGTAGCTAAGAAGGACTGGGGGCTGAAATATGATTTCGATATTACCTCTATGACCAAAGACATGTTAGAGAATTTAAAAAAGAAGTTGGCCAAAGCCTAAATGATATTATTAACATTCAATCTTCGAAGTTTTCAAGTCCCTACTGAAAAGCAGGGACTTTTTTCAATGAAAGAACTGGATGAAATTAGTGTTAAGGGAACGCAGAGTCTTCTGCGTATTTTAGAAAATGCTGAAATACAAGCCACTTTCTTTATCGAAAGCCATTTTGCAGAGCGCAATCCGGAGCTTATAAAAAGTATCGTCGCTAAAAACTTTGGAATAGCCCATTGGTATACCGAAGAGAATATAGACCAGTTGGCAGAATCTAAAAAAATATTGGAAGAGATATCCGGTAAGAAGATATTCGGAATCCGATATGCTCCCCATTGTGATGTTTCTGCTCAGGATCTTAAAAATCTGGATTATGTATACGATGCCAGTTTCGAACCGCGTGACATATCCCAATATCTCAAAAAGATAACCCGAAAAACAATCCAATATGTGAAGGATGATATTTTATATCTTCCGGTTTCACAATCTCCAATGACAAGATTGCCATTTAGTGACTTTTCTTTTCAGTTCTTACCATTGCGTTATTATGAAGGGATGGTACTGGAAACAGTCAATCAGGACGAGTATACTTTATTGTACTATTATCCATGGCAGTTTATGAATGTAACGTCTCCTGACTATGGGCTGGTCTTCTACCGAAAATATAATTTGGGGGATAAAATGTACCATAAGTTCTCTGAATTCCTGAAATGGATTAATGAAAACGACTTTGCGACAGCAACCCTGAGAGAGTATTTTTTCTAAAGGTTTTATAAAAAAATCACACTACAAAAATAGTGTGACTCTATATTAATTACTGAAGCATTTTAGCTTAATTCAAATACTGTGATTTCTGGTTTTACACCGACTCTTCCCGGATAACCAATTACACCAAATCCACGATTAACATAAAGGTATTTTCCCATCGATTCATATAAATCTGCCCATTTTGGATATTTATATTGTACCGGAGACCATTTAATGTTCTTTAAGTCTAATCCGAACTGCATACCGTGTGTATGTCCGGATAAAGTTAAATGGATATTAGACGGATGTTTTTTTACAATCTCGTCAAAGTGGGTAGGATCGTGAGACATCAGGATTTTTGCTGCATCATTAGGAATACCCTGTGTTGCTTTATCCAGATCTCCATATTGCGGAAATGGAGGAAGCCCCCAGTTTTCAACACCTACTATATAAAGTTTTTCACCGTTTTTCTCAATCATTCTAAACTCGTTACGAAGCATATCGAAACCAGCCCGTTTTTCCAGTTCTATAAGTTTTGGAATATTCTGATCATGCTCTGCCTGACTTTTCCATGTTCCGTAACCACCATAATCATGATTACCAAGAACTGCGAGTTTTCCGTCTTTAGATTTTATAGTGGAGAACAGTTCTACAAAAGGAATAAATTCTTCGGCATAAGCATTCACCATATCTCCTGTAAACAAGATAAGATCAGCATTTTGTCCATTAATCATGTCTATTGCGTGTTGCAATTTAGCCGGATCGGAGTAACTACCGCTGTGTACATCGGAGATTTGTAAGACTTTATAGCCCTTAAAGCTTTTTGGAAGGTTAGGGATTTTTACCTTAATGTTTCTTACAAAATACCTGTATTTACCCCATACCATTCCGTCGAAGAAAGAATAGGAGAGTGCTGCTCCCAGTCCCAATGCTGTTAGGCTTAGGAATTTTCTTCTTTCAGGGAAAGTTTTTGCAGGTTTTGTAAAACGCTGTAAGGTGTATTCTGCAATGCGGAAAATATCGCCCAGAAGGAGAATAGCGGTAATTAATACTTTCGGTACCAGAAACATGGTAAATATAGCGGCAAGCCAATGTACTTTGGTCTGGTCTCGGGATCCCTTTTCGAAAGTAAGCATAAGGGTAATAATAATACCGTATAGCAGTATTGTTATTACCCAGTATGTTAATCTTATTTTTTTATTCTTAGTTATGTTTTTTATGGCCTGATATACATATAATTCTAATATCAGGATTATTCCGAAAACATAAGGGAAGATTTTTTGAATCATTCGTTTTTATAAATGAGGCAATTGATGTTCATGCCGGCACCTACTGAAGCCATGGCAACATAACCACCCTTCTTGAAAGAATGCCCCTGCATTTTGTCTTTTTTAATCAGATCATACATCGTAGGCACAGTCGCTACTGAAGAGTTACCAAATTCCTGAATAGTCATTGGTGCAATCTCTTCTCTGTATTCTTTACCGTAAAGTTTGAATAGTCTGTGGATAATAGCGTGATCCATTTTAGCATTCGCCTGATGGATAAGGATTTTGTCGATGTCTTCGATGTCTAATCCTGCTTGACTGATGGTGTCTTTTATAGCATCCGGAACATTTTTCAATGCATATTCGTAAATTTTACGACCACGCATTCTGATAAACATTCGGTCCTGTCCTACTTCAGGATTTAGTGAACATCCATTGCTTAGGTATTCTAATTCAACATCATTATCACAAATTGTATTAGAAGTTATAAACCCTTCCTCGGTATTTTCTTTAGCCTGCAGAATAACAGCTCCCGCTCCATCAGCAAAGATTAATCTGTCTCTGTCATATATATCTACTACACGGCTTAGGGTTTCTGTACCTACAACCAGAATAGTTTTTGCTCTCTTAGCCTGAATAAGATCGTTGGCAAGGATCATTCCTTCTACCCATCCCGGGCAGCCAAAGATCATATCGTAATTAACGCATCTGCGGTTTTTAATCCCCAGTTTACTTTTTATTCTTGCAGATACTGAAGGCATAAAGTTAGCCAATCCGTTTTGTGTAACTTCACCAAAGTTACTTGCTGCAATAACATAATCTATAGTTTCCGGATCTATTCCTGCCTCTTCGATAGCTTGCTGGGCCGCTTTAGCACCAATATCGCTGTTTAAAAGATCATCCGTAATGTAGCGGCGTCTTTCAATTTCTGTGATTTCAACAAACTTCTTTACAATCTCCTCATTAGATTTTTCAATCTTATTACCATTCTCATCATAGAAAACAGCGTCATTAAAGTATGATCCGTCAATTACTCTTTCAGGAAGGTAGTGACCAGAACCGGTGATTACACTTTTAAGCATCAGTTTTTAATATATAAAAAGTAAATTATTAATAGTTGGCAAAGGTAAGAATTAAATATATATAATAGTGAAAACAAAATTATTATTAACTTTGCAGAGCTTATTTTTGACGTATGAAGAAGCTTGGTGCATCGGCGAAAGGCCTTATTTTTTCAGTGTTGGCTGCAGTCGTAGCTTTTGCTGTTTACTATATCTATTTGAAAAAAGAAAACCATTACCTGGTAGACAATCCCACTCCTGATACTTTTTACTTTAAAGTGAATAACGGGGAAGAGAATATTATTGCTTCCGGACAGTATGTAACAGTAGACCTTAATAAAGGTCAGAATAACATAAAAGTATTTGATAAAAACAAGAAAATGCTTTATGATTCTGCTTTTACTGTAAATAAACTGCGTGGATTACTGAACATTGCTCACAAGGACTATTATGTAAACAGACAGTACTACGGATACAATCTGAATAAAGATTCGCTTCGGGCAAAACATAATATTGTTGTAGACGGAGAAACTCTTTTTACCGATGCTAAGAAGGTCAATAAACTGTATACTGAAGATTTCTATTACAATGTCAATGAAGAATATGATAAGGTGATTAAGAATATTCAGAAGGTAGAATCCAGAACAAAAATATTCAGAAAGCAGGACTTCTTAAACTACTACAAAGATTATTATAACGAATAAAAACAATATTTTGGAACATAATACAATAACCCCATATAATTCAGAACAAAGTAAGAAAAATCAGGTAGAGGAAATGTTTGATAACATTGCCCCTAAATATGATTTGCTTAACCACGTTTTGTCCATGAAAATAGATGTTACATGGAGAAACAAACTGGTAAAGTGGCTTAAAATTGACAGTCCCAACAGAATTCTGGATGTAGCAACAGGTACAGGAGATCTGGCACTGACCATACAAAAAGGAACAGGTGCTGATGTTGTTGGATATGACCTGTCTCAGCAAATGCTGAATGTTGGGGTGGAGAAAGTAAAAAAAGCAGGACTTCAGGACAAAATCCAAATGATAAAAGGAGATGCGGAGCATATGCCTTTCAAGGATAATGAATTCGATGCGATTACAGCTGCATTTGGTGTAAGAAACTTCGAAAATCTGGAAAAAGGACTTGCTGAAATGAAGAGAGTTGTAAAAACAAACGGAAATGTATTTATTTTGGAATTTTCCAAAGTAGAAGGTTTCTTAGGGCCGTTTTACATGTTTTATTTCAAAAATATCCTACCAAATATAGGAAAGCTCATTTCTAAAGACAGCCGTGCATATACTTACCTGCCGGATTCTGTAAATGCATTTCCTTATGGTGAGAAGATGAAAAATATATTGCTGAATTTAGGATTTTCTAAAGTTGAGTATAAAAAACTGACTTTCGGAATCGCAACTATTTATAAAGCAACAAAGTAAAAAATAAACAGATCAGCTTTGTCTATTGGGGCGATAGGCTGATGAAATAAAATTGAAGCAAACATTAACAAATGTTAAATTAATTTGTTACTTTTGCTATTAGGTTAGAATTATAAACTTCGAAAATGCTGAAGGATTTAGAAAGCAACTTTGTATCACTGGAGAAAAAGATTCTTAGGTTAACAGCTAATTATAAGAATCTTTCAGAAAAATATGCAGAGCTTTCGGATAAATACGAAAAGTTGAGGATGAAATATGAAGATGAAAGCAGCAAAAATGGAGAACTACAGGAAGAACAGAGAAGAATAAAATTAATGTCTGCTATATCAGGAAATCCGGAACATAACCGATTGATGAAAAACCACATCAACAGGTTGGTAAAAGAGATAGATTCTTGTATAGCACAACTTCAAAACACAGGCATATAATGGATTTTAGAAGAATAACCATCAATATAGCCGGAAGAAATTATCCGTTGAACGTTCCCGCAGCTGAGGAAGAAACACTGCGTAAGGTTGGGAAACAGATAGAAGACATGATAAAGGAATTTGAAGCGAATTTCGCCGTTAATGATAAACAAGATGCTATAGCAATGTGTGCCTTAAGACTGGGTACCAATGCGGAGATCAATAAACTTAACGACGAGAAGAATATAAGCATTTCGAATGAAAAGTTAATTCATTTGAATAATTTATTGCAAAACGAATTAGAGGAATTATAATATTCGTCTTTTAACGACTGCCTACATTAGTTCTAACACAAGCAGGTAAACTCAACGCAAACAATTTGCCGAGCGAATGTTTACTGAATGGCGTGCCGGATTTATCCGGATTACAGACAGTAAAAATCAGCTCAAATCGTGTAGATTCGGAGTTTACTCTAATCATAGAGCTGATGTGGGCTTTTTTTATGGTGTAAAAACAGAAACAAAAAAGGAAATAAAAAAAGAAAATTAAACTATATATATGACAACCACTATTATCATTGTCGGCATTTTATGCCTCGTTATAGGAGCACTGGTTGGCTTTTTACTATCGAAAAGTTCGCTAAACTCCAAAGCCCGATTTATTATTGAAGACGCCAAAAAAAGTGCAGAAAACCTTGTAGAAAAGGCAAATGTACAAGCAGAAAGTATAAAGAAGGAAAAAAATGTACAGGCAAAAGAAAAGTTTCTTGAATTAAAAGCCGAGCATGACAGCAATATTCAGCAGCGTGAAAAGAAAATGCAGGAGGCTGAAAAAAGAACAAAGGACAAAGAAAATAAGCTTAATGATGAGCTTTCTAAAGTTGGGAAATTAGAGAAAGATCTTACCCGTCAGAATCAGGATCTGGAAAAGAAAATTGAGCAAATGGAGATCCGCCAGCAGGAACTGGCTACTGCTACTGCTCAGAAAGTTGAATTATTACAAAAAATTTCAGGATATTCTGCTGATGAAGCTAAGGCTGAATTGGTAGAGGCAATGAAAGGAGAAGCTAAATCCAAAGCACAGGCTTTTGTTACCAATGTAATGGATGAAGCAAAACTGAATGCGAAAAACGAAGCTCGTAAAATTGTTATTCAGACCATTCAGAGAATTGGTACAGAGCAGGCAATTGAGAACTCTGTTTCTGTATTCAACATCGAATCTGATGAAATTAAAGGTAGAATTATCGGTCGTGAAGGGCGTAACATCAGAGCTTTGGAAGCTGCTACAGGAGTAGAAATTATTGTAGACGATACTCCGGAAGCTATTTTGCTTTCATGTTTTGATCCGGTAAGAAGAGAAATTGCAAGATTATCTTTACACCGCTTAGTTACCGATGGACGTATTCACCCGGCAAGAATTGAAGAAGTTGTAAATAAAACAACGAAACAAATCGAAGAGGAGATTATTGAAGTAGGTAAGAGAACAATCTTAGATTTAGGTATCCACGGTCTTCATCCGGAATTAGTGAAGATTGTAGGTAGAATGAAGTACCGTTCTTCATACGGGCAAAACTTATTGCAACACTCCAGAGAAGTAGCAAATATTGCTGCTACAATGGCTGCAGAATTAGGACTAAATGTTAAACTGGCTAAGAGAGCAGGTTTATTACACGATATAGGTAAAGTTCCGGAGCAGGAATCAGAACTTCCACACGCACTTCTAGGAATGCAGTGGGCAGAGAAGTTTGGTGAAAATCCAGAAGTTATTAATGCAATTGGAGCTCACCACGATGAAATCGAGATGACATCTTTATTATCTCCGATTATTCAGGTTGCCGATGCTATTTCAGGTGCAAGACCTGGTGCGAGAAGACAGGTACTGGAATCTTACATGCAGAGACTTAAGGATCTTGAAGCTGCAGCATTAAGCTTTGACGGAGTATCTAGTGCATTTGCAATTCAGGCAGGTAGAGAACTTCGTGTAATGGTTGAGAGTGGTAAGGTGAATGACGATGTAGCAGCACAGCTTTCCTATGACATCTCTGAAAAAATTCAGAATGAATTAACATATCCTGGACAGGTAAAAGTAACGGTAATTCGTGAAACAAGAGCTGTAAATATCGCAAGATAACAGACTGAGTTACTCAGTTAAATAATAAATATAAAGCACCGCTATTGCGGTGTTTTTTTGTGTTTAAATGATTATATTCGCTAAAAAGAGTATATATGACCAGAATCTGTTTTACAGCTGATAGTTTTGATATTAACGGAAATTCCATCGCTCTTCCGCTGCCTATAAATGAACTGGAAAATATCCTGGGTGAAGCCCGCGTTTTTACCGGAGAGCATAACACGGTTTATACATGGTCGGAATTAGGACTAAAAGCATATTCTAAGGAAGGAAATTTGGCGGAGACTGTTGATGTGGTCTTCGAGGCAGAAGATTATGAGCATTCACCGGAAAAGGTTTTTACCGGAGAGCTCTTACTAAACGGAACAGATATAAAAGAGTATTATATCAATAATAAAGATAAACGGGTAAAATTATGGGATGATGATCCAAACGGAGCATTTGTTTTTAATAACCATAGTCTGTGGCTGGATATAGAAGACGGAGTATTTAATACAGTTTCTATAGAAGCCTATACAAAAGGAGAGGCAAAGACTTTGGAATCGTTACCATTGGATGCGGGATTCGAAGATTTGGCTGTAATATGGAATAAATGGATTGCTGCCATCAAAGAATATGTAGATGAAGACAATGCATATTATAATCTTACCCACGGAGTTACCGCTGGGCAAATGCATGAAACTGAAGTGCAACTGGAGGTTCCGTTACCCGGGGTTCTGTTGAATTTCTATAAAGTGCATAATGTAAGATGGAATGCAGTAACTTCAGCTTTTAGTTTTAGTGTAAACGGATGGAGTTACGATTTTTTGCCATTTGAAAAAATTATAGATGAATGGGAAGAAATACAGGACTTGAATGATGATGATGTATTGGGGGCAGAAATGAAGGAAGGATATTCTGATAAAGTAAAGGCTGTTAACTATGCAAATCCACGATGGATTCCTTTTGCGGAAGGACGAAATGGTGATTATCTACTAATTGATACGGATCCAAGCGAGAAAGGAACTTTCGGACAAATTATTGAGCTACAGAATGAAGGCTGGACAAGGAATGTAATAGCTTCTTCGCTCGAAGAGGTGATAAAACAAGAGATAGAGATTATTAAAAACGAAGGTAATAATAGATTCGGATTTATTCAGGAAAATGGTAAGTTTTAATTTTCAGATATAAATATATAATCGGTATAAAATCCAAATAAAGATGAAATACAAAAGCTATTATTTAATGTTATTGGGCTTATTACTTCCTTTGGCTTTTAGTGGCCAGCAAAAGGATTTAACAAAAGCTCCGTTTGAGTGTGATCTGCTAAAAGCTTATGCAGAGCCTATAAAGGGTCTTAAATTTGAAAGATGTGAAGAACCTAAGGAACTTTCTCAACTTATGACAACCGCTTACTATAGCGTAGCAGGTAAAGATCATGCAAAGATTGAGACGCTTTTGCGAGAAAAATACAAAATGCCGAAACTAGTGCCTTTTATGGGACATTATGAAACGGAGCACGGAGGTAGTGGTATCATAAGAAAACAAGAAGGTGAGAACGGATCCCTATATGAGCTTGATGTGAAAATGTCGGGTAAGATGAAATCCGGAACAGATCCAAAAACTGGCAAGTATACTGTAGACAGTAACAATGATTTAGCGGAGTATACAGTTGCCGTTTCCATATGGGAGTTATAAAGGATACTAAGTCGGTTGATCGTTGAAAAGTTTTCTACTCCTATTAATTTTAACCGCAAAATAATTTATAGATCTTATAAAAACGTCTTGTCAAGGTTTCAAACCTTGACAGGGCTAATAATAAGTTTTTTTACTTTTATTTCGTTTTGTTTAAATTCATTATCTTTAGTCTGGAAAACTAATATTATGAATGACAACTTTACAATTTCTTTTAGGAAAATAGTTTTTTTCCTGTTTCTTACATTCAGTTTGAATATAGCTTTTGCGCAGCAAAAACAATATAAGGTAGTGGCTTATATTTCTTCGGATAGTACTTCTTTAATGCAGTATGATCTGAAGAAAGTTACCCATCTTATCTACGGATTTGCCCATTTGGATAATGAAGGAAAGATTAGTATCAACAAGAAAAAAGACACTGTGATGCTAAGAACCTTTGCCGAACTAAAGAAAAAGCATCCCAAACTAAAAACAATGATTGCCTTAGGTGGGTGGACAGGATGTTTTACCTGCTCTGCAACTTTTTCGGATAAAAGCAAAAGAATAGAATTTGCAAAATCTACGAAAGCTTTTATAGATTATTTCAAATTAGATGGTATAGATCTGGATTGGGAATATCCTGCGATAAAAGGACCACCAGAACATTTATATCAGGATCAGGATAAACCAAATTTTACAGATCTTGTAATGCAGTTGCGTAAAGAATTGGGTAAAACAAAACTAATTACATTTGCAGCTGGTGGATTTGGTGATTTCTTTGAGAAATCTATAGAATGGCAGAAGGTGAATCCGTATCTGGATTTCGTAAATCTTATGAGCTACGACCTTGTGCATGGTTACTCTACCGAAACAGGTCATCAGTCTGCGCTATATTCTAACAGATCTCAGGATGAATCTATAGACAGGGCTGTAGATTTTTTCAGGAAGTATAAATTTCCTTTAAATAAAGTTGTTGTTGGTGTACCTTTTTATACGAGATATTTTCAAGTTGAAGATGCAAATGATAATGGCTTGTTTAAAGCTGCAAAATTTGTAAGTGGCAAGGACTATAAACACAACAAAGACACTATGGAATCCGATGGTTTTGTTGCTTACTGGGATTCTACAGCATCAGTACCTTACTGGTTCAATGCGGAGAAAAAGCTTTTTGCTACAGGTGACAATAAAAAATCGATTAAAATAAAAACAGATTATATTAAAAAACAACGCTTGGGTGGTATTATGTTCTGGGAACTTGCCAGTGATGCCCCTACAGATGGATTGCTGGATGCAATCGAATTTTAAATAGAAATAATACCCTCAATTAAAAATTGAGGGTATTTTTATATTTCGTTGTAAGTACCCTTGTGCAATACAGTCTTAGCAGAACAATTGGGAGAAATTAACCGTATTCTTTTACTTTCATCTTGAAATCAGAAAATCATTTATACCACAAATTTATATTGAAAATTTAAATGGGAAAATTAGAAAGTATACCAAGAATAAAATTAATTAGAAGGATTTAAAATCTTTTTAGAGTATAAGTAGGCTCTATTGTTATTTCTTTAAATATACCAAAGTTATTATAAGCCTCAATCTTTAAAGATCGATTAATTATCTGATATTCATATCCATCAATTGTATCAGCATATTCACCAGTAGTTTTAAAAAGAACATTATTTATTTCATAAAAAGACTTCTTTTCGTTTATACTTTCAATATAAGTTTTGGTAACCTTTTTTTCCGAGTTCAGAGCAGGTGCTTTAATAGTATAGTTAAAGATATATTTTACACTTGTTATATAAGCATTATCTGTTGTTTGCACTTTAAATAATCTGGAAAAACCATCAAGCCAAAAAAATGACTTTCCAGAAATATAATCAAATGAAAATTCAATATTAGCAGAAGTGGAACCATTAAAAGTAACCGTAGGATATTGATTATATGATATTTTAAAATCTTTTTTAACCTCAATACCTTTTTCATTGTAAATTGCAAACTTCAAATCATGTTCACCAGTTATACTTCCAGTATATTCAAATGTATTATCTGTATTTGAAAATACATAATCTTTATCAGGTTCTATAATATTGCCATTTAATTTTAATATACCACTTAAATTATTGCTAAACCTAAAATAGGTTTTAATCTTTTTAAAATCATAATTGATCATCAAATCAAGTTTTATATTATTCAGGTTGCCAACTGTTTTTTCCAAAAAATTATTTTCACCTTGTATCTTGATACTAAAATCCTCAGTGGTTTTAGGTAATGGATCATTTTGTGAGTCACTTCTGCAAGAAAATAGTGTTCCCAAGCAAACAAGAATAATAAGTAAGTATTTCATAATCAGTGTTTTTTTTGAAAGTAAATATAATATTATATAATTGAAAAATACTATAAAACAAAAAAAATGATTTAGTTTCAAAGCCCAAGAGGAAGTAGGTTCTACTGGGGAACACACGAGAAAAGAACGAAGTTCTTGCCAAAGACTGCGAGCGAAGTTCATGCCAGCAATAGGCTTTTAAATATACGGAAAGGGAGACCTAAAAGGTCTCCTCTTTTAATTTGTAGCGAATCTATTGTTATAGCACAGTTGATAGTCTACTTCGATTTGTTAAACATGTATCTGGATATCTTCCATTCTCCATTTTCTTTTTTTAGGAGAAAAAACTCTCTGTTTTCCTCAGGTAGTGTCTGATTAGTGGCATTTATTGTTACATTTCCTTTTGAAGATGTGCGTACAAATGCCCAATCTCCATTAATCAAAACTTCCTCAATATTAAACTTTACATTTAGTTGTATTGTCTTAAAAATATTGGTGTATGATGCTTTCAATTGTTCTGCCCCTGTTGCAGTAGGAAGTGTAGTAGGCATAAATATTCCGTCGTGCATGTATACTTTTAAAACTTTGTTTACATCAGCTGTATTTAATGCTTCTCCATAAGTATATAATACTTCTTCAATAGATGCTTTTTCTGTTGAATTTTCCATATTGATTGGGCTTTTACTAGTTGTTTGCTTTTCTGTTTTATTCTGACATGATATTACCGATAATAGCAAGGCTATAACTAAAATTTTCATATGGTCTATTTTAGTTATGAGATAGTTACCAGATCTTTTGCTTCTTCTAATGTAACGGTTTTTCCAAGTGCCCCGAATTCATGAAGATCTCCAAATACTTCAATCCGTATAGACTGATCAATACCTCCAATATGAAAAGGTGCAAAGCCACTTGCTGTTAACAGCTCTTCTATAATGTTGTTAATATTGGTATTATCTGAAGCATAGAAAAGAACTTTTCTTTCAGGAGTACTAAAGGCAGCATTCACTAATGTGGCAGCTCCCAATGTACCAAATGCTTTTACCAAAATAGCGTTTGAGGGTATTAATTCTGAAAGAATTTTTCCGGCAGATTGATTCTGATCAATAATCTTCTTGAATCCTCCATTATCATCCGGAGCAATTGGATTAGAAACATCTATGATAATTTTTCCCTGAAGCTCCGTAGCATAAGTTTTAAGAAATTCTTTTATTTTGTCATAATAAATTGTAGGAATAATAACATCAGCCTGTTTAATGGCTTCTGTTATTTCCTTTGCAAGTGCTAGATCACTCAACTGAAGCGAAAATTCTTGTGCTTTACTAAGTTCTCTGGAGGCAATAATTACCGGATGATTACCCTTTGTTAAATTAGTAGCAACGGCTTTCCCGATGTTACCTAAGCCAATAATGGCTACTTTTGTTACTGTGTTCATCTTATTTATATTTTGAAAATTATATGTCAAAACTGACAATACAAAGCTATAATGAATGAACAGTGGAAGCCTATAAACTAAATTAAGAAATAGGCTTAATATAGATTAAGGGTAGACTTATTTTCGAACTCTTTCATTTCTTATTTTACTTAGAAACTCAGGTGTTATTCCTAGATAAGAGGCGATCTGTGTATTTGGTATTCTGTTGGCAAGATGAGGATACTGCTTCAGGAAGTCCTCATACCGTTCATAAGCTGTGGCACTAAAAGTGAGGAGTAATCTGTTTTGAAGCTCAATATATTTATTTTCAATAATCACACGAAAGTTACGGTCGAATTTCGGGAAGTTTGTATATAAATACCATAAATCTCCTTTGGAAATTTGTAGAATCGTAGAAGGCTCCATAGCTTCTATAAATAATTTTGAAGGCTTCTCTTTGTGAAGGCTATCGATATCCGAAATCCAGTCATCTTCTGCAGCGAAAGTCAGATTGTGCTCTGTACCAGAATTATCTACTCCGTACATCTTGAAGCAGCCTTCCAGAATATAAGTGAAATATTTACAGGTATCTCCTTCCTGCAAAATAAATTGTCGACGCTTTACTTTTTTTTCAATCAAGCGATTGTTTAAAGCGTTTATTTCTTTTTCATTTAAAGGTAAATATTTATCGAAATGTTTAATAATACTATTCATGCAGCTTATAATTCATTCAATAATTTATCAGAACTCCATACTGTAGCAAATTCGTCATTCAGATTGGCAAGAGCTGTTAAATGGATTAATTCTGAATCATATTTTTCACTGTTGATTCCTGTTCTATTGAAGGTTGCAGTAGCATCGGATATTACATAAGTTTCATATCCATAGTTACCAGCCATTCTTGTTGTAGTAGATACACAATGGTTGGTAGTAATACCTGCAATCACCAGCGTATTTATTCCCGCTTTGTCCAGTCTTTCTTTCAGATTCGTTCCTATAAAAGCACTGTTTACTTCTTTTGTAATAACAGGTTCATTATCTATAGGCATAACATATTCATTGAACTCGAACCCTGGATTTGATTCATGTAATTTTGAATTAGGATTTACAGAACTATGTCGGATATGGAATATGGGAAGATTCAGTTCCCGCCATTTGTTCAGGATTGTACTACTTATCTCTTCGGCATTTTTATTATTTCTGTTGCCTCCCCAGTATTCTTCTTCCAGAAATCCTTTTTGAATATCGATTAAAATAAGAGCTGGTTTCTTTTCCCGTAATTTCATGTAATAATTTTAAGTAGATTTTATTTACAGTCAATGGTTAATTAATGGAAGAGATTTCCATTCATGTTCTATGTTCTCCATCAGAAGTGCGTTATCAAATTGTATTGTTCCCTCCGGGAAAATGTTTCTGTCCTCAAAAAAACTTGATCTAATATTTATGACTTCCAAAGGTTTTACTTCCCATTTATAGGTTTCCAGTTTTAAACCTTCAAAATCATTGCCATTAGGAGAGTAGCCTGCAGAGCCCTTTTTAAAAAAGTCAGAGACATTATCAATAGTTTTAAAAATAGAATCTTTATTCAGTTTGTCCGATAATTTTGCATCTATTTCAATAGTTGTATGATCAGAGCTTACAAAGTCTAAATGATAATGATTGTCCTTTTCATCGACATTAAATTTGGCCAGATAATGCTTTCCGGGAAATATTTTTCCACCGATAAGAGAGTTTAACCTAAGCGAGGTATCTCTGCGTGGAATATAAACACCTTCCTTAGTTACATTATCTTCCTCCCATTCCACAGCAATTCGGTGAGCTCCATTTTCCGAATTTACTCCTATAATATTGGGAAACCCTTTAGGCTTTATGTTTTTTAATCTTATTAAGCAGATTCCAACTATAGCTTTCCCGTTATATAGCTTAGGTCTGAAAGGTTTTGGTAGTATTTTGTGTACGTACTCCGGATCAGCAGTATAATTTGCGAGAATTCTTCTTTCTATAATGCCGTGAATAGTTGGTATTTTCATTCAGAATAAAATTAAAATTTATGGGGTTAGAATAAACTCTGTATAAAACTTTTAGCTTCTATGTATTCGATATGGCAGCTTTGCGGGATTTCGGTACCAGTTTCATCAAAGAAATGTATAATAAGAAATTGCATTAGATTCTGCGGATGCTCCTGTCGCTTTTTAAAACTGTATTTTTTCTTCTGATCCAGCGGTTGTATTTTTAGTATTTGCTCAGTGACCTGAAAGGTACTGTGTTCCATATCGGTATCAATATTTTTCCATTCAGCACTGAATTGTACAGCATTTTTAGGAAAGACAACAAATTCCAGACGATGTTTCTCAGGATCAAAAGAAATAGCTGATGCATCGTGTTCATTCCATTGAAATCCTTTCATTAAGGCTAATCCTTCGTTATTCAATAATCCTTTTTCAGTAGTTTTCTTACCTGGCTGAGATTCCGGATCATGTTTCATAATATCATATAGTAATTTAGCAACCCGGCGGTGGATATTTTTATCCTGTATATTTTTCAGTTCATTTTCCAGAGCCGTCCGTAAAAGTTTTCCCATGCGGGAACATCTTCCGAATTCCGAGGCATTCTGGGTAACTTTACTGTATTTGGGATCATTTTTAAGATCACCTTTTTTGAAACCACCTGCCCGGCGGATTACCAGTTTACCATTCATATGGTAGAAAGAATAGCCTTCTTTCATGGCTTCACGGATAAGGTCTCTGTTAATTTCCATATCTGCTGTTTTTACAAATGTATATATTTTTTCAGTATAGATATAGTATAGAGATATTTACGAATTAATTTTACCGAATTCCAACTGCCAAAACTTTTCCTTAAATTTGTATTCCTAAAAAATTGTAGAGACAGAATGGATTATCTGAAAGGACTTAATGAATCACAGTATGAAGCGGTAACAACTATCCAGGGACCTTTGATGGTGCTGGCGGGAGCGGGCTCCGGCAAAACCCGGGTACTGACAATGCGTATCGCCCATCTGATACAAAATGGTGTAGATCCTTTCAATATTCTGGCACTAACCTTTACCAACAAAGCAGCACGTGAAATGAAAGAGCGTATTGCAAGGGTAGTAGGGGATAGCGATGCTAAAAGTATATGGATGGGAACATTTCACTCCATATTTGCCAGAATACTTCGTATGGAAGCTCATTATCTGGGATTTCCGTCCAATTTTACGATTTATGATAGCCAGGATGCACTGAATGTTATTAAAAAAGTGCTGAAAGAGATGTCTATCGATTCAGATTTGTATAAACCTAAAAAAGTATTGAGTAGAATTTCTCAATATAAAAACAATCTGATTACAGTAAATGCCTATTTCAATAATCCGGAACTGATGGAAGCTGATGAAATGGCTAATATGAAGCTGCTAGGTGAGATATACCGTAAGTATGTTGAAACATGCTACAAATCCGGAGCAATGGATTTTGATGATTTGTTGTTACGTACCAACGAGCTTCTAACCAGGTTCCCGGAAGTACTGGCAAAATACCAAGATAGATTCCGTTACATTTTGGTAGATGAGTACCAGGATACCAACCACTCCCAGTATCTTATTGTAAAAGCATTGGCTTCTAAATTTGAGAATTTGTGCGTGGTAGGAGATGATGCACAGTCAATCTATGCATTCCGTGGGGCGAATATCTACAACATTCTGAACTTTAAAAAAGATTATCCGGATGCGGTTACTGTTTCCCTGGAACAGAATTATCGTTCTACACAGAATATTGTAAATGCTGCAAATGATGTTATTGCTAAAAATCAGCAGCAGTTTAAGAAAAATGTTTTCAGTGAAAACGAACCGGGAGATAAAATACAGGTTTACCGAAGTCTCTCCGATGCAGATGAAGCTAACTTCGTTGCTGCACAGATCTTGGAAAACAGTATGCGAAATCAGCGTAAATACAGTGATTTTGCAATTCTATATAGAACCAACTCTCAGACTCGTGCATTTGAAGATGCATTGAGAAGAAAGAACATTCCGTATAAAGTATATGGTGGACTTTCATTCTACCAGAGAAAAGAAATCAAGGATTTAATAGCTTATTTAAGACTTCTGGTTAATGAAAACGATCAGGAAGCTTTGCTTCGTATTATCAATTATCCAACAAGAGGTATCGGTGAAACGACGCAGAATAAACTAATTGTTACTGCTGATCAGCTGAATATTTCGATGGCTGAACTGCTGAATAACCTTCAGATGTATGGGCCACAGACAGGGTTTAATGCAGGTACACTCAATAAGCTTTCAGAATTCTGGAATATGATCAAAGCCTTTCAGGTAATGATGAAGACAGAGACCGTTTATCAGGTGGCTATGGATGTTGCACAGAAGAGTGGACTACTAAAGCTACTAAAGGACGACCAGACTCCTGAAGGTGTTTCCCGTATGGAGAATATTCAGGAATTAATGAACTCCTTACAAGGATTTATTGAGGAACAACAGCAATTAGAAGACGGTGATCCCGGACTTTCTAATTTCCTTGAAAATATTGCACTTTCTACAGATACTCAGGATAAGGACGATGACAACAATAAAGTCTCTTT
This sequence comes from Elizabethkingia sp. YR214, assembly GCF_003058195.1. GTDB lineage: Bacteria > Bacteroidota > Bacteroidia > Flavobacteriales > Weeksellaceae > Elizabethkingia. The sequence goes on along the minus strand of NZ_QBUH01000005.1, from coordinate 173,481 downwards.
AATGACCATTCACTTGTCAAAAGGTCTGGAATTCCCTGTAGTACATATTGTAGGTCTGGAAGAGAATCTTTTTCCGTCGTTTATGAGTGCTAACACCCGAGAAGAGTTGGAAGAAGAAAGACGTTTGTTTTATGTAGCGCTTACAAGAGCTGAAAAACAGGCTATATTCTCGTATGCAGTTTCCCGTTTTCAGTGGGGTAAAATTACAGATTCCGAACCAAGCCGTTTCTTAAGCGAAGTAGATACAATGTATCTGGACTTCCTTAATCCGGCAACTGATACACGATTCAGAAATTCTTCAGGACTTACCTCTAGTCTTTTTGATGATGCACCACCTCCACGCCTGGTGAAGAAAGATACTCCGAAGAAGTTAACGCCTTCTCCGGCTTTAACACCTAAAAACCTGAAACCTGTAGCTTCTGCTCAAATTAACAATCCATCTGGTGGAACTACAGATCATATTGAAGTAGGGGATATGGTACGACATGACCGTTTTGGAGTGGGGGAAGTTGTTTTCCTGGACGGAACGGATCCGCAGAATATAAAAGCAAAAGTACTATTCCAGCATGAGGGTGAGAAAAACCTGATCCTGAAGTTCGCAAAGCTGACGAAAATTTCCTAAGGGAATTTAGAGATAAAAAATAGCCTGTCACATCAAATCTGACAGGCTATTTTTATTTTACACCAGGAATAACGATCAAGCTTTCGTTGCCGGTGCTGTTTACTGCCTGAACGGCAAAGAAGTAATTGTCTTTAGAGGAAGGTAATTTTACAGACATGTCCTTTGTGAAAATTTTCTTTTGCCATACTGGAGAATCTGTTTCACGTATTAAGACATAATATCCGGTTACTTCACCCGATTTAGGCTTCTCCCAGGAAAGAGAAGTATAATTGGTGAGTTCTTTTACTTCCATTTTTACATTTTCAGGTTTTGACGGTGATTTTGCCAGATTGGCTAATACAGAAACGTTTACTCCTACATTCTTTTTGAAATAATCGAAATCAATAAACTCGGGTAAATCTCCATATTGTTTTCCGTTTTCTTTGCGGATATCCTGATGCTGATGGTCGAAGTTTTCATTATACTCAGTAAGCCTTACAGCGGAATAGCCTCTTTCTACAAAGGGAGAGTGATCACCTCCTCTTAGAAATCTGTCATTTCTGTATATAAGTTTCACCTGTAGATTATCTACATAGCGTTCCGCCGTTTCTTTTATATATCTTGCCAATTGTCGGGCATCGCCGTCATTTTCCAAACCAAGGCTTCTGATTTTCTGAGCCTTTTTATCCAGCTCGTATTGCGGTAAGCCCTCAGAAAATACTCTCAACTGGTGTGCATTAATCAGATTGGTTTCGCTGGTCAGGTTATTAGAAATCATATCATTATTCAGAAGTGCTTCGAGCTGCCAGTTTTCATTTTTAGCCTTTTCAGCCATCATTTTAGATCCCAATAAGCCTTGTTCTTCTCCTGAAAAAGCGACAAATACTATAGTTGCGGGGAATTTGGATTTACTCAGAATTCGTGCACTTTCTATTACTGCTGCTGTACCACTGCCATCATCATTGGCCCCCGGAGCATTGTCTTTTGCGTTCATTACATCGCTAACACGTGAATCCAAATGCCCGCTAATCATAAAAATCCGCTTGTCATTGGGATCTGTACCACGCAGAATAGCAACAGGATTTCCTAAATCTGTTGGTTTATCAATCCTTTTGCCGTCTGGTTGTATCATCTGATTTTGTAGAAATACTTCCATTCTGCCATCTGTATTCTTTGCATAATCTTTAAACTTTCTCAGAACCCAGTTTCTGGCAGCACCAATTCCTCTCTTGGGATCTGTTACAGAACTCATGGTATGTCGAGTTCCGAAACCTACCAGCTTATTGATATGAGACTTTAGAGAATCTGTACTTACCTGTGAGACGTAATTGGCAATTTCGGCATCTTTAGAAATAACCTGTTGGGCAGAAAATGCAGCAGGAACAAAAATAATGGAGAGTATTAGTTTTTTCATGATCAGATATTAGCAAATTGGATAGTATCGGGTAGAAGTATAGAATATATACTTCATAAAGAAACTTTACAAAGAAAAATAAATTTTCACATATAAACTATATGTTCTGCTAGGATATAAAGAAAATCATTAAAAGCCTTAAGGATAATAATTTGCATTTTTACTAAAATATAAAGTTAACTATATAGTTGACTTTATATTTTTATTATATTTGTTATAAATAATACAGAGAATGGATTTTATTAAAACATTAGGATATAAGGCATTCGACAGCAGACTTAAGAGAATTAGTGACCGGATGTCGCATGATGTAAGGAAACTATACAAAGAAATTGACATAGATATAGAGCCTAACTGGTATCTTATTTTTATGTTACTACAGAATAAAGGAGAGATCTCAATTGCAGATATTGCAGAATCTTTAGGTTATTCGCATCCGTCAGTAGTTGTTATTGTAAAAAAAATGTCAGAAAAGGATTTTTTGCATATCCAAAAAGATAAGGATGATAAACGGAAACAACTGGTATCCTTATCACCCAAAGCAACTGAAATATTACCCGAATTAGAACTAATCTGGCAAAGCTGCGAAAGTGCGATCTTAAATCTTCTTTCAGATGACTTGGGTATTTTCTCTTATCTGGATGCTGTAGATGCAGAGCTAAAAGCTAATTCCTTTTATAACAGATTTAAACAAGAATATCAAAAATCACTAAACACATGAGAACATTTATTTTTTTAGCCACATTGTTATGTGCTAATATATTGCTGGTTTCTGCCACGCCAACCAAAATCATGATAAGAGCAAAAGCCAGAGATGCAAAATTTATCGGAAGTTCGCTTGGAGGTGCTTACATTATTGTAAGGGATAAGACAAGCCAGAAAATACTTGCCGAAGGAAAGACTACAGGCGGGACGGGAAATACAGATTTAATAATGAAAAATACCAAAGCAAGAGGAGCCTCTATTACCGATGCCCAGACCGCAGGGTTTACAGCAAACATCGATATTAGCGAACCTACTTTTGTAACGGTAGAAGTAATTTCTCCATTTAACAACAAACAGGCTCAGGCAAAGGTAAGCACCGAATTATGGGTAATCCCCGGAAAAGATATTTTAGGCGACGGGATTATATTGGAAATTCCGGGATACATTATCGATATACTAAAGCCCAGAACACATCAGTATATACCGTTGAAAACAATAAAAGATAAACCGTTTCAGTTCCAGGCAAATATTGTAATGATGTGTGGGTGTGTTATTGATAAAGGTGGCGTTTGGGACTCTGAAGAGATTGAAGTAAAAGGCATCTTAAAAAAAGACGGGAAATATGTAAAGGATATCAAAATGTCATGGATATCAACAAACCTTTTCGAAGGAGAAGATATGATTAACTCTCCCGGAAATTATGAACTAACGTTGTACGCTTACCATGAAAAGACCGGGAATACCGGAGTAGATAAGGTGAATTATGTGGTTTATGAGTAAATATTTTTATACAAGGGCTTAAAGACAAAACTTTGAGCCCTTATCTTATTAGTTATATTAATCAGTTTTTAGGACAACGATACCATGTTGAGGTATTTTGAAAGTTTGCTGTTCACCATATTTTCCCAGATTTTTGTGAAGCCACAAATCTCTGATTTTCGTATTCTGATTTAATCCCAGTTTGGAAGCGCTTAAAGTGTAACTAATTTCCTGGTTGCCACGATTCATAATCGCTATGGCTTTTTGGCCTTTAGTCAACATCTTTTGCCAAACTTCTATATTTCCATCAGTGATAATATTTTTGGCCTGTTTGAAAGCTGTGTCCTGGTTCAGTGCAATAATTTCTTTATTGGTAAGAATTTCGATAGTAGCTTTGGACATCGACCGAAGATCGTTGCCTGCGAGCAATGGCGAATTTAATAAAGCCCACATGGAAAAATGTGTTTTGTCTTCATCATAACTCATTCCTCGTCCTACCTGAAGCATATCCATATCATTATAATGTCCTGCAGAAGCATAAGGATAAAGATTTTTATTAAGATCTATAATATGCAGAATGGAGGAAAACTTTGCACTAATATCTCCTGAAACTCTCCATGAATCAGCAATTTTAATAGCCCATTCTCCCGGAAACTGCCAACGGCAAACGTTGAAAACAATATCAGGATCGATAGACTTTACTTTATTAATGATCTTGGTGTATTCTTCTTGCTCATTTAGTTTCATTTGTTCGCCACCACACCAATCGACTTTTATAAAATCATATTTCCATTCTTTGAAGAATAAATCAGCATCCTGATTCAAATGACCATATAAACCTACACCAAAACCTTGTTTGTCATTATCCCAAATAGAACCACATGTGTTTTTTCCGGCATCTGAGTAAATTCCGGCCTTTAGTCCTTTACTATGAATATACGCAGCAAGACTCTTCATACCGGACGGGAATTTTTTATTGTCGGTAATAAGGTTCCCTTTTTCATCTCTGCCACCAAAATAACCATCATCTATATTGATGTATCGGTAGCCTGCCGCATATAACCCAGATGAGACCATGGCGTCAGCTTGTTCTTTAATCAATTGTTCATTAATGTTTATGCGGTAATTATTCCAGCTGCTCCATCCCATAACAGGAGGTTTGGCTTTTTGAGAAAAGAGCACAGCACTCGTAAATAATGCCAAAGTGCAGACTGTTTTTCTGATTTGTGTATTCATGTTATTTAGTTTTTAGTAAAAATAGATTTTTTATAAGAAACATTAATGACAGGAGTTAAATAAAAAATCCTTGTCGGATTTTGTACCACGACAAGGATTATAAATATAAAGGTGAATTTCTTACTTCACCAGTTCTTCAAAAAGTTTATCAAAAGTCTTATCCAGATCTTTACTTTTTCCGGGATGTGGGCGCGAGGTCTGAACTACAGCACTTCTTACAGCTGTAAGCCAACGGAAACGTTCCGGGATTTCCAGTAAGGCAATAGGACCTCCATTTTTATCGCCTTTAGCAATATTCTGAAAACTGATCAGATTCTGAGTAATATCTTCATAATCCAGTTTACTGTGCATTAAAGCAAACTTGTCCGGGCAGAGATGAAACTCCACACGAATGTATTTTTCTTTCTTGGAAAACATAACCAGTCCGATGTTGAAAAATTCCTCTCTCTCAACCTTGGGTACTAAGCGTATTACTGCGTATTCGTATATTTTATCCTCTTGCATTTTTAGCTTCGTTTACAAAGATTTCAGAATTTTTTAATCGGGTTTTCAGAAACTGGAAGTAAACTTCTCTTATCTCTTCCGGAGTTTCGTCGGCATCATTCCAGTGTAACCAGTCTTCAGGAATAAGATTTACAATTTCCCTGAAAACATCATCGTTCAGTTTTTCTTTAGCAAACTGATTAGCCTCATCCAGCATAGATGCTTGAGGAAGTAAAACGTGATCTTTTACGTACTTAAATGGTGTTTTGGCTGCAGCATCAAAATTCTGCCAGGAGTGGTGGAAATAAAAAGAAGCACCATTGTCGATTATCCATAGCTCCTTATGCCACATCAATAGATTCGTATTTTTAAATGTACGGTCTATATTAGTGATAAATGCATCCAGCCATACGATTTTAGAAGCCAGAAGCGGATCTATTTTTATAGTAGAATCATAAGCAATAGCACCTGAAAGGAAATGCAGCCCAAGATTGAGGCCTTCACTGGCCTTTAGAAGATCCTGAATTTCTTCGTCACCTTCGCTTCTCCCGAAATCAGCATCCAGATTTACAAATACAAGTTCCGGAATTTTTAATCCCAGTGCCTCTGTTATTTTTCCACCCAGTAATTCAGAAATCAGCATCTTTACTCCATGGCCAGCACCACGGAATTTCAGTACATATTTAAAATCATCATCGGCTTCTGCCAGTGCAGGAAGAGAGCCGCCTTCCCGTAACGGCAGAATATAGCGCATTACAGTAACAGTCCTTATGTCTAACATGATACAAAAATAGTTCTTTTTGGCTTACAGTTGCCAGATTAGAGTCTTGAGTAATGAGCAATAAGCAATGAATCATGTGACAGATTATAAAAAATATTGCTATATCAATTGCTTCATACTCAGAAAACAGGATCCAATGTATCATAGCAAACTAATAACTCTTAACCGAAGACTAGTAACTATTTCTTATCTTTGTTTTATGGATGCAACACAAGACAAAAGGCTCTTTCTTATCGATGCCTACGCAATGATTTTCCGTGGATATTATGCTTTAATCAGAAGTCCGAGATTAACAAGCAAGGGGATGAACACCTCTGCAATCTTTGGATTTACTAATTCATTAATAGAGCTTATAAAAAGAGAAAAGCCAACACATCTTGCTGTTGTATTTGATGTGGGAGGTAAAACCCTGCGTCATGATGACTTTGAAGAATACAAAGCCAATCGTTCCGAAACACCGGAGGCTATTAAAATAGCAGTTCCGTACATCCATCAGATTCTGGAAGCGATGCATATTCCTATTCTCGGGGTAGAAGGTTATGAGGCCGACGATGTTATAGGTACCCTTTCTTATAAGGCCGAGAGTGAAGGCTATAATGTATACATGGTAACACCAGATAAGGATTTTGCCCAGCTGGTTACAGACCGTGTGAAAATATACAAACCCGGAATGAAAGGTGGAGATATCGAAATTCTGGGCGTAGAAGAAGTAAAAGCAAAGTACGATATTCAGGATCCTAAGCAGGTAATTGACTTCCTGGCAATGATGGGGGATAGTGTAGATAATATCCCGGGACTGGAAGGTGTTGGTGAAAAAACAGCTAAAAAGTTCCTTCAGGATTATGGTAGCATAGAAAATCTTTTGGCAAATACAGCTGATTTGAAAGGAAAGCTGAAAGAAAAAGTAGAAGCAAGTGCGGAAAGAGGTATACTCTCCAAAAAATTGGCGACTATTATGATCGATGCTCCAATAGATTTCCATCAGGAGCAATACGACCTGGAAGCACCTGATTTTGAAAAAGTAAAAGAAATATTCGAGGAACTGGAATTCCGTAGATTATACGAAAATATGTACCGTGCTTTTGCTCCGAAAGGAGAACCGGTACAGGCAACAGCTGAAGATACCGTGAAGAAAGTTTCACCACAGGCAGAGCAGCTTAATTTATTCTCAAGTTTTGACGAGCTGGATGCAGCAACCACTTCTAAAAAAGATATTAAAACCAACGACCATTTATATCAGTATGTAGATTCGCCAAAAGCGCTTTCGGTATTGGTGAGAAATCTTTTGGAAAAACCTGCATTAGCCTTCGATACAGAAACTACTTCCTTGAATGAGTTGGAAGTGCAGCTAATTGGCGTTTCTTTCTCTTATAAAAAAGGCTTGGCTTATTATATTCCGATGCCGGAAGATAAGCAGGAAGCGCAAGTTCTTTTGGATATTATGCGTCCGGTTTTCGAGAAAGAAGACCAGATAAAGATAGCGCATAATCTGAAGTTTGACTATAAAGTACTTCACCAACAAGGTGTTGAGGTAAAGGGGAAACTTTTCGATACAATGATAGCTCATTACCTGCTAAGTCCGGACGGACGTCATGGTATGGACTATCTGTCTGAAATGTATCTGGATTATATACCTGTTTCTATTGAAACTCTAATCGGAAAAAAAGGCAAAAAACAAGGCACATTAAGAGATGTGAGCGTAGCTGAGCAAACAGCTTATGCTGCAGAAGATGCTGATGTTACTTTCCAGTTATATGAGTTGTTTGCCCCGCAGTTGAAATCCGAAAATCTGGAAAAACTTTTTACTGATGTAGAAATGCCATTGGTAAATGTTTTAGCACGTATGGAGCTTGCTGGAGTTTCGTTGGATAAAGACTGGCTGGCGCAGGAAAGCATAGATTTGGAAAGCGACCTTAAGAAATTGGAACAGGAAATATTTGAACTTTCCGGTGAGGAGTTTAATATGAACTCTCCACGTCAGTTAGGGGACATTTTGTTTGAAAAAATGCAGCTTGATCCAAAGGCTAAGAAAACCAAAACCGGACAATATGCAACTTCTGAAGATATCCTTCAAAAGCTAGCTTCTAAGCACGAAATCATTAAACATATATTAGAATACCGTCAGTTGCAAAAGCTGAAATCTACCTATGTAGATGCTTTACCTACGCAGATTGATGCCTTTGACAACAGAGTACATACCAATTTCTCACAGACTACTGCTGCTACCGGACGTTTAGCAAGTGTTAATCCAAACTTACAGAATATTCCGATCCGTACACTTCGTGGCCAGCAAATTCGTGGCGCTTTCGTTGCCGGAGAAGGGAAAAAGCTGATCTCTGCCGATTATTCTCAGATAGAGTTGAGACTAATAGCTGAGATAAGTGGTGAGAACAATATGTTGGAGGCCTTTAATCAGGGAGCAGATATCCATGCTTCCACGGCAGCTAAACTATTTAAAATCCCAATTGAAGAAGTATCTAAAATACAAAGAAGCCAGGCAAAGACTGTAAACTTCGGAATTATATATGGTCAGGGAGCTTTTGCTTTGGCAGAGCAAACCGGACTCTCCCGTTCAGAAGCAAAAGCGATGATTGATGCTTATTATGAGACTTATCCGAGACTTCGTGAGTATATGGACGAGCAGGTGAAAAAAGCACGTGATTTAGGTTATGTAGAAACTATTTTAGGCAGAAAACGTCACCTTACCGATATCAATTCCAATAATTTTGTTGTACGTGGACATGCAGAGCGTAATGCTGTAAATGCACCGATACAGGGAAGTGCAGCTGATATTATAAAACTGGCAATGATCAGAATCGATCAACAGTTGGACGAAAAGAAAATGAATACCAAAATGCTGCTTCAGGTACATGATGAATTGGTGTTTGAATCTCCGATAAATGAGATTGAAAAGGCATCAAAGCTTATTAAAACCGAAATGGAAAGTGCATATTCTACAAAGGTGCCGTTGGTGGTAGAAGTAGGAGTGGGAGATAACTGGCTGGAAGCACACTAAGAGATTGGTTAATTTTGAAATTAGTTGTTTGTGCGTTTTTTAATAGTTATCCCGACACATAATGAAGAAGAGAACATTTTACGGTGCTTGGATTCACTTCGAAGGCAATCTTTTCAGGATTTCTCGTGCATTGTTGTTAATGATGGTTCTACAGATAATACCAGAGTTCTTGTTGAAGATTTCGTAGAGAATATAAAGCTTAGCGGAGTAGAAGATTCTACATTTACGCTTCGTAATCTGCCCAAGTCTGAGCATCAGCCAGGAGCGAAAGTTGTAAGAACCTTTAATAAAGGCCTGGAAGGTATCTCTCTGGACAATTATGACATTGTTTGCAAGTTCGATGCTGATATTATATTTCCGGACAATTATCTTGAGCATGTACAACAAGCATTTCAAGAAAATGCACAATATGGATTAGTGGGAGGACTATTGTATATTGAGCGGGATGGAGAATGGGTATATGAAGGGAACTCTAATAAAAACCATGTAAGAGGTCCAATGAAGGCTTATAGAAAAGAATGTTTTCTTGAAACCGGAGGATTAAGAGAAACTTTGGGCTGGGATAATATTGATTCTGTTTTATTAGAAAGTCTAGGTTGGAAAGAAGTGGTTTTACCAGAATTGCATGTGAAATTACTCAAAATAAAAGGAAAAGATTATTCTGTAAAGCAATCCGATTATTATGGCAGATACTTCTATTTTTTAGGATTGAAAAGAGTATTGGCCTACATTGCAGCTTCTAAGGAAGCCATGAAAAATAAATCAGTTTCATTTTTTTTCCAAATTATCAAGTCTTATGAAGATTGTCGATATAAAAAATATGAATTAAAGATCTCCAAAGCTGAGCAAGAAATAATTAATGCTCAGCGTTGGAAAGCTTTTAAGAAAAAATGGTTTAAGATATAATGTGCTTAATTTGTTGCGGTTAGCTCTATAATGCTGCTTTTCAGACTGCCATTCAAGAACCAAGGAAGTCCAATTTTCATTAAATAATCTCCTGAGAAAGATTTTCCGTTTTGTGGAAGTTGTGGCTTGCTTTCATTTTCAAGATTTAGTTCTTTTAATACATAATTTTTATTAGGATCAAGACCCTGGAATTGTATTGGAGCAAAATAATCACCTAATTGAGTATGCAGGTTGTATGTATAGAGCACTGCTTTATTTTTGGTTTTATCCGTGAGCATCCACGCTGCATAATGATTGTTATAAGGAGCTATTAATCGGTACATCTCACCGGTATTAATTATATCCTGTATACTTTTATAATTTTTCAGAGCATTCTGAGACAGTTTTAATTCCTCTGCTTTCATTTCTTCAATACGTATATCAAATCCCAATTTGCCACTCATAGCAACATCCAGTTTGAATTTTAAAGGCTGCTTTCCCCAACTTGTTACATGGGCGCACTGTATTCCCATTGGAAAGAAATAAGAATACCCATACTGAATAAAGATTCGTTGTAAAGGATCTGTATTATCACTTGGCCAGAATTCATTCGTATACTTTAATCCACCATATTCTGCACGGCCACCGCCACCACTACACCACATTAGTTCTGTATCCGGGTATTTCTGACGGATGCGTTCCAAAACTTTATAAAGTCCTAAGGTATAATCTATATACAGGTTATTTTGTTTATCCTTCAGATAATCTGAAAATGCGTTGGTCATATAGCGGTTACAATCCCATTTGATGTAAGCAATATCAGGATTCTCCTGGAGAATATTGTCTACTACTTTAAAGACATGTTCCTGTACCTTAGGATTGGATAAATCCAGTACTAGTTGTGTCCTTCTTAGATTTTCGTCTCTGTTTGGAAGTTTCAGAATCCAGTCGGGATGTTTTTCATAGAGTTCGCTTTTGGGATTTACCATTTCCGGTTCTACCCATATCCCAAATTTCACATTGTGCTTTTTAGCCTCTTTCACAAGGAATGGAAGGCCATTAGGGAGCTTTTTTTTATTTAATTCCCAATCGCCAAGTCCTGCATCATCATTGTTTCTCGGGTATTTATTTCCAAACCAGCCATCATCCAGAAGAAATACATCTACTCCTAGATTTTGCGCATCTCCCAGAAGGCTGGTTAGCTTTTGTTCGTCGAATTTAAAATAAGTAGCTTCCCAGTTGTTTAATAAGGTCGATTTATTCTCTTTACCTTTATAAATTCCGTAATTGGTTGCCCATTGGTGAAGGTTTCTAGAAGCCTGCCCTTTTCCGGAATAGGAATAAGTATAGATAAAAGATGGTGTTGTAAAGGTGGTATTTGGTATCAGAGTATAATCAGAAGCATAATTATTAATGCCGGGTAGAACCTGCAGCAGATTGCCAAAATCTTCGCTATACTTAATGTTTTCAAAGCCTAGGCTGAAATTACCACTCCAGGCAAGAGTCCCAGCCAGTACTTTTCCGTTCTCTTCACCAGCTGGCTGGTCTACAGAAAGCATAAAAGAAGGTAAATCGAAATTGGTTGCCCGTGTTCCCAGCTTAGATTCTATATGATGAATTCCTTCAGGTAAAAGATTCTCTTCCATGCGCATTTCATTGGCCCAGTCACCAAAGAAATGTGTCAGGTAATAGTTTTTTGAAGAGAGTTGAAGAAAAGCTGACGTAAAATGCTTTAGTGTAATGGCCTTTTTCTCCTGATGTTTAATTTCTGTCCATTGTTCAATAACATTTTCATTTTTATAAGCTTTAAAATATAGTGTAACATAAAACGGATACTGAGGATCTTTAAGCTGAATTTGTGTCGTCTGAATATTGCCTTCGGTTTTGGTATTGTGATTAATGTACTGAAGTTCCAGCGACGGATTATTATCTGAATGAACAATACCAAGCGAAGGTTCACGAACCGGCCCTGAACCTTGAGTAATAATAGCTGGTAGATCGTTTGTTTTTTTTAGAGTGTAATCGGAAGTATTGGCTAGTGCCTGACCGAAATAAAGCTGCGTAAGTTGCTTTTTTGCATTTGTTGTATAGACTAATGCTGTATTCTGTGTAGAGATTACTATCGTGGGTGTTTTGTCCTGAGCCTGCAGCCATCCGAAACAGAGGAACATGCAGCTAATAATGAATGAACAGAGTGTTCTCATGTGATTTTATATTTATGAAGTCTATGGTTATTTCGAATAAAGATAAATAAAAATATATCTACAGGCGTTTAGATTTTAAAAAATAGATAAGTATATCTCAGGAAATGATAAATATCCTGAAAAAAATAATGCTATTAAATAAAGCAATTTCTTAATTTTGTCTATTAAACTAATACTATTGAAGAACATTGCCTATATTGAACTGGATACCCACGCAGAACTTGCCATTAATTTTATAGAGCTTACAAGAGATTCCCAATATTTACATGTAGAATATTTCTTTTCCCGAAAAATACTGGACAGGATAAATGAGAAAGGAAGCCATGTGATCCATGCAGAAGCAGCAACACTCTTGAAAGAATTAGACGGACGGAAATTTGATGCAGTAATTATAGGAACAGCACATCGCTATTTCAATGTTTTTGAAGAGGTCGCAAGAAATTATCCAACTTTCATTATAGCGCACAATCTCAATTTTATTAAAGCTCCCAAATCCGATATTTTCAGAAGTATATTCAAACAGGACCGTTCGTTCAGAATAAAATTATGGCTGAAAGAAGGTTTGATGAAAAAGGACAAACTTTACAGCGAAGCGAAATCGTTATTTATTCTGGATGAAAATATTGACGAGTTACAATACCCGTATGAATTAAGATGGTTGCCGCTGTTGTATACAAAAGATGTAGGTCAAAAAGTGCTTTCTAACAGGGTTGTTATCCCTGGAAATGTAGACCAGCGAAGACGTAATTACAAAAGAATTTTTAATAAAATAAAATACTTCCGCGAAAACTATACGTTTAGTTTTTTAGGAAAGGCAGAAGGAAGAGAGCTGGATAAACTTAACAAAATATCGCAGAACCTGCCGGATCATGTTAATATTGAATATTACGATTCCAGAGTTTCTAATGAAGAGTTTGAACAGAAGATGCAGGCTGCAGAAGTATTGTGGTGTCCAATACAAAAAGAAACCAAATTCTTTGGTATTCCGGAAATCTATGGAAAGACAAAGATGTCCGGCAATATAGGTGATGCAATTAAGTATGCAAAACCTGCCATTTTCCCGAAAAGCTATTCTGCCAGCTATTCCTTTATTTTTAAAGAAAAAAGAGATATCGAGAGACAAATCTCCGAAATTAAGAACAAACACTACGACTTCGATAGTTTTGAAATAAATCTTGTCCGCAGGAAGCTGGAATATTTGCTGAGCAATCTTTGATTTTTTCCAAAACTTTTATCAAGAATTTGAAAATAAAAACGAATTCTGCTATATTTGTTAAATATTTCTTAAAATGAGTTTGTACAGCCGACTAGCAGAAAATTTGATGTATCTCTCGCCTTCGTATTACAAACAAAGGTTTTTTAAGAAACTGAATAATATCAGTCTCCAGAATGTTCTGGAAAGAGGCGTAGAGCCGGAGCTGATATGGATAAAAGAATTTCTTCCGAAAGATGCCGTTTTCTTTGATGTAGGAGCCAATGTAGGTACTTATATTTATACTCTGGAAGGACATTTGAAACCAGAGAATATTTACGCATTCGAACCCAATCCTTTACTTTTCAAACGCCTGAAAAGGCTTTTCCCAAAAGTGAATATTTCATCATATGCGCTTTCTAATAAAAATACAAAAGCACAATTCAAGATACCTGTAATAAAAGGGCACAGCAATGCTGCGCGCGGAACATTGCAAACTGAATTGAAAGAGAATGGTGAGGAAAAAACGATTACCACAACGGTAATGGTAAAGAGGTTGGATGACTGGGCTGAGAAAAATGTAATTGATCGTATAGATTTTATAAAAATAGACGTTGAAGGAAACGAAACCTATACTGTTGCCGGAATGATAGACACAATCCTTCGTCTGAAGCCGGTACTAATGATAGAAATCGAACAAAGACATCATAAAAGACCTATTTGGGATTATATCCGTTATTTTGAACGTTACGGATACAATGCCCACTATCTTGATCGTACCGGTTTTGAACTGGTACCCTTAACTGAGAATGTATGTATGCAGCAAAGTGAATATAATGAAAAGGACAAGCAGCGGTATATTAACAATATAATTTTCCTGCCTAAATAATGAGTGTTGTAGCAAGACAGAGTTTTAAGTACTCTATAGTTGGATATTTAGGTTTTCTGTTGGGAACCCTTTCTGCTGTTTTCGTTTTTCCACTTGATATGGATTATTACGGAAAGCTTCGGTATATTTTATCAGCAGCAGAAATAGTACTTCCGTTTATTGTATTTGGTTTATCCTATGCCAATGTAAAATTCTTTTTACATACCAAGAAAGAAGGAAAACAGCAAAACTTGCTTAGTCTGTCTCTTTTGATGGTACTTTTGAATTTTGTATTGTTTACTTTGTTTCTATTTCTGGTCAATATGATAAGACCGGATCTAAAAAACTGGGAACTGTTTGAGAAATTCTGGAGATATAAAGTTATTATTATTCCGATGATTTTGATTCTGGCGGTTAGTCAGATCTATAATAAGTATATATCGAACTATAAAAGAATTGTTGTACCCAATATTTTTGAGAATATTTTTCCTAAGATAGCGAACCTTGGGGCTTTTGTTTTGTTCTTCTTCATGGGGGTACCGGAGAAACCTTCAATGATTTTCTTTTTAAGTATGTTTGTTTTGGCACTTATAGGCTATCATATATACCTGAATAAACTTGAGAAATTCAAACCGGACTTCTCAGTAGATTATATTAAAAAAGATAATTTCTGGAAAGAAGTACTCAACTATGGATTTTACGGATTCCTTGGTAATATTGGAAACTATCTTTCTCTGCGCATTTCCAGTGTTATGATATCCAGTTATATGGACTTTAAAGATAACGGAGTATATGGGATTGTGATTGCTGTTACTTCAGTTCTTACCATTCCTCAGATGGGGCTGTATAATATCTCAGCACCTATGATCAATAAACATTTGGAAAATAATGAAATGGAAGAGCTGAATGTATTCCATCAGAAAACATCCCTGTCTTTATTGTTTTTGGGATTGGTATTATTTTCCTGCGTTTTGGTAGGCTACCCTTATCTTACGCATTTAATTAAAAATGGTTTTGAACTACGCGCTGCAGAGCCTGTTTTGTGGATTACCGGGATAGGATTGATGTTTGATCTTGCAACAGGTTTTAACGGACAGATTATATCCATGTCCAAATACTACCGCTACAATATTGTAGTAACGTTATTTTTGGCGGTAATCAATATAAGTCTTAATTTTTATTTTCTTAAATATACCAATATGGGGCTTTCGGGAGTAGCATTGGCTACAACCATTTCTTTAGCCTTGTATAATGTTGCTAAAATCGTTTTCAATTTCCGGAAGTTCAAAGTACATCCTTTTTCTATAGAAATGTTATATGCTGTGGTGTTGTGCTTCCTGGTTGTTTCCATGGTAATTCTATTGCCTAATACAGGATCTAACCTGCTGAATCTTTTCTATAAACCTGCAGTAGTACTTATATTAATAGCTATTGCCAACCATTACATGAAGATTGTTTCATTGGATAAATATTTAAACCGAGATTTCTTTAAGAGTATTTCAAAATTTTAAGTAAATTGCGTCAAACTAAAAACGATAACGCATGATTCTTAAAAAAACGACAATTATGGCTTTTGCCATAATGGCATTTGGCCTTGGCGCACAGTCACGAAAGGCGCAAATGGGCAAGTTGGTAACTGAAAATTTTAAATTTGCGGACCAACAATTCAAATACCTTATGAAAGGACTTCCCGATGACAAAGTTCCACAAACTTACGATGCTAAAAGTGGTAAAGTGGTGAACTATGAAAGAACTTGGTGGTGTACTGGGTTTTATCCGGGATCTTTGCTTTATGTATACGAGGAGACTAAGGATCCTGTAATGCTGAAGGAAGCGGAAAGAGTTCTGAAAATTATTGAACCCAATCAGACTTTTACAGGAAACCATGATTTAGGCTTTATGATGTATTGTAGCTTTGGCAATGCATACAGAATTACCAAAAATCCCGAATACAAAAAAGTTATCTTTAATTCTGCAGAGGCACTATCTACCCGTTACAGACCTTCTATCCATGCAATCCAGTCCTGGAATAAAAATGCAAGATTCGATTGCCCTGTTATTATTGATAATATGATGAATCTTGAAATGCTGAATTGGGTAAGCCAAAACGGAGGTGATAAAAAATACCAAGAAATAGCGGTTACGCATTCCAATACGACAATGAAAAATCACTATCGCCCGGATTACAGCTCTTATCATGTACTGGATTATGATCTGAATACAGGTGAGGTTATAAAGAAAAAAACATGGCAGGGATATTCTGATGAGTCAGCATGGTCTCGTGGACAATCTTGGGGATTATATGGTTATACGATGATGTATCGCTTTACTAAAGATCCAAAGTATCTGGATTTTGCCAACAAAATTGCCAATTTCATTCTGACAAATCCGAATTTGCCAAAAGATAAAATTCCATATTGGGATTTTAATGCACCGGATATTCCGAATGCACCACGCGATGCTTCTGCGGCAGCGCTTATGGCATCTGCTTTTCTGGAATTGGGACAGTATACAAAAGGAAAAGAACGTAAAAAATATATTGATAATGCCGAGCAGATATTAATTAACCTTTCCAGCCCTGCTTACAGAGCTAAGCTTGGTGAAAACGGAGGTTTCCTGCTTATGCATAGCACTGGAGCATTACCATTAAAATCAGAAATAGATGTTCCTTTGGTATATGCAGATTATTACTTCCTTGAAGCTTTGAAGCGTTATAAAGACTGGTATTTGTAGAACTTTGCAGATTATAAAATGAAATCATTCACATTATTGACAATAGGCTTTGCAGGAGCGCTTACTTTTGCACAGACAAAGCCGTTGCTAAAGTTACAATTAGCCAATGGACTTACGGTTGAAAGAAAGCAACAGTCCGTTGAAGTTTCTGCGGCTACAGTAGCAGGAATAAAGAATAAAACATTTGTTGTTAAAAGCAATCAGACTGAAATTCCATATCAGTGGCTGTCGGACGGGAAACTCTTATTACAGACAGACTTTAGACCTAATGAAAAAAAACAGATAATCTTCACAGAAGGGACTCCGTCTCGGAACGAAGCTAAAGTTTACGGGCGCTTTGTTCCGGAAAGATATGACGATTTTGCATGGGAAAATGATAAAATTGCTTTCCGTATGTATGGTAAGTCTCTGGAGAAAGTCCCTAATCAGAATGCATGGGGGATGGATGCCTGGTCTAAACGCACCAATAGACTAATATTAGACGAATGGTATAAACTAAACAATTATCATAAAGATAATGGTGACGGATTAGATTTTTTCCATGTTGGAAGCTCTCTTGGAGCAGGAGATATATTACCATTTATCGGGGATAAATTTACCTATTTAGGAAATTATCAGAGCTATAAGATAACAGAGAAAGGACCGCTTAGGTTTACTTTTCAGTTAGAGTATCCGGAAGTAAATGTAGATGGATATAAAATTGCAGCAGTAAAAAAAGTAAGCCTTGATGCCGGATCTCAACTCAATAAGGTTGAGGTTACATATACATTTAGTGGACAGTCCACACTTCCTGTGTTTGCAGGTCTTGTACACTGGGATGGCAAAGGTGAAAAGACGGTGGACGATACCAAGCATATTGCCGCTTACTGGCCGGAAGATTCTAAAGATGGTATTGTTGGAACAGCTGTAATCTTCCCGGGTTCTAAAGTAAAGATTCAGAATACCCTGAAACATTTAGGGGAAAAGGCTATACTAAAGAATAATCAGAAGTTCACATTTTACAGTGGCGCTGTATGGAGTAAGGCAGGGCTGATTACCAATAATGAAAGTTGGGTGAAATACTTAGAGCAGTTTGCTAATAAATCTATAAATCCTGTAAAGGTTACCAAAATGTAAAAATCGAAAGGTCAGAAGAATTCTTCTGACCTTTCTTTCACCAAATAAATAAAACATTATATTATAAACTAACTGATTATACAAAAAAGCAGTTTATAGATATAGTATGTTGTTACCAGCCTTTTATAGCTCCGCCTTTAAATGCTTTTTCAGCAGCTTGTTCTACGGCTTTAGACTGATATGCTTTTACAAAGTTTTTTACTTTTTCCGAGTCTTTATTATCCTCTCTTGCAACGATTACGTTCATATAAGCAGATTCCTTATCTTCCTTCAGTAGTCCGTTTTTATCCGGATCCAATCCTGCCTGCGCTGCAAAATTGTTATTTATTACGGCTATTGTAACATCTTTATCATCCAATACTCTTGGAAGTTGTGGTGCTTCTATCTCTACAATTTTTAATTGCTTCGGATTTTCAGTAATATCGGTTACTTTTGGTAATAATCCAACGTTATCCTTCAGTTTTAGCAGTCCGTTTTTTTGTAGTAGTAATAGTGAACGTCCGCCATTAGTTGGATCATTTGGGATAACAACAGTACTACCGTTTTGCAGCTCAGCGATATTTTTTATTTTTTTAGAATATGCTACGATAGGAAATACAAAGGTTTTCCCTACAACAGCCAATTTATAACCTCGTTGTTTAGATTGCTCAGTTAGATATGGAACATGCTGAAACGCATTTGCATCAAGATCACCATTATTTAAGGCTTCGTTCGGAAGTACATATTCTGTGAAAGAAACCAGTTCTACATCCAGATTGTATTTCTCTTTTGCTTCTTTCTTCGCAGCCTCAGCCAGATCTCTTTCCGGACCGGAAGCAATCCCTATCTTAATATAATTAGGATTGTCTTTTTTAGAGCTTGTGCAGGAATATAAAAATAATAAAGCTATAGTAATTAAACTTAGAAGTGTAAATCTTTTCATTCTCTTGATTTTATCTATGATTGAATTTTTTAGAAAGTCTGTCTCCTGTAAACTGGATAACGAATACCAGAGCTATAAGCAATAGCAACACTGTATTCATGATAGTCGCATTATAGCCTATATATCCATACTGATATCCAACTTGTCCCAGTCCTCCGGCACCTACGGCTCCTCCCATTGCAGAATAGCCTACTAATGTGATCAGTGTAATTGTAGCATTGTTAATTAATGAAGGCAATGCCTCTGGAAGTAAAACCTTGCTGATAATTTGCTGCGGACTTGCACCAAGAGCTCTCGCTGTTTCGATAAGTCCATTTGGAACCTCCAGAAGGCTGTTTTCCACCAGTCTTGCAATAAACGGAGCACAACCAATACTTAAAGGAACCAGAGCAGCCCAGATTCCAATAGAAGTCCCCACCAGTACCCTTGTAAAAGGAATCATCCAGACAATAAGTATAATAAAGGGAATAGACCGGAATACATTAACCAAAACAGAGAGAAAACGATTATAAAAACTGTTTTCAAGCAATTGCCCTTTTCGGGTAAGGAATAGTACTATACCTAAAGGTAAGCCTAGCAGAAATCCAAAAAATCCTGAAACTATCGTCATGAAAATGGTTTCCCAAAGCCCTTTTAGGAGTAATGAGAGCGTAATCTGATCAAACATATCCTTTTATGGTGTTTTGAATATTATTCTGATTGAAAAACTGGATAGCTTTTGTATTTTCCTCATTATTGCCCTGAAGGTGTAATAACATTTTTCCGAAATTTGCTTTTCCCATATATTCAACATCAGCAGTGATGAGTTTATACGGAATTTTGTAGTCGCTGTAAACGACTGACAATAATTCTTCGAACGGTATATTACCGTTCAGTTCAATTTCTATTAACGGGAACAATCCCGCTGCAGCTTCTTCCTGTAATCTTTTACTTATTGATTGCGGTATATTCATTGTTTTAACTGTTATAAATTGTTTTATGATAGGGTGTTCTTTATCAGATATTATTTCATCCAGAGTGCCTTTGGTAACTAATTTTCCTTTGTCTATTACGGCAACATGATTGCATATTGATTTTATAACTTCCATTTCATGAGTGATCAGTAAAATAGTAATCCCCAATCGTTTATTAATATCCTGTAGTAGTTGCAGAATAGACTGTGTAGTTGCAGGGTCAAGGGAACTTGTCGCTTCATCACATAACAGTAGGAATGGATCGTTTGCTAGTGCTCTTGCAATGGCCACTCGTTGTTTTTGCCCGCCGGAAAGACTTTTGGGATAATCATTTGCTTTATCCTCCAGTCCCACTATTTTCAGAAGTTCATTTACTTTTCTGTTGATTTCTGTTTTGCTTACATGATCCAGTTCAAGTGGCAATGCAACATTATCAAAAACTGTTCTGGAAGAGAGAAGATTGAAGTGCTGAAAAATCATTCCTATCTTTTTTCTCTGCTCTGCCAGTTGTTTAGAACTTAGCTTTAATAAATTGATTCCGTTTACAATCACCTCTCCTTCATCTGGTTTTTCCAGGAGGTTTATACAACGTATAAGTGTACTTTTTCCTGCTCCCGAAAAGCCTATAATTCCAGTAATATCTCCCTGTTCAACTTCCAGACTTATATTATCAAGGGCTTTAAAATGCTTTTTTTTATGTTGAAATGTTTTAGATATGTTTTTTATTTTGATCACTGATTTTCAGTTTTAATTACTGTTTATTAATAAAAAAATCCGCCGAGCGTATCAGTGGATTTTTGTATATCTGTTTATCTGTTTATTTTGATATCTGTTTAATCACCTGATACAACCGGACATGGCATTGCCATACAAAGACACATTATCATTGTGGACTTATTATTATATCTGATGATAGTTTTGTTCATTTTTATATGCTTTGAATTTGTTGTCACAATTATTTCTGATGCAAATATAAATATTCTTTTTATATATCCTAGTAACTTGATAGAATTTATTATTTTATTTTTTATTCATGTTTCTGAAACGAACAGAACAAAAATATTCAATGACAGGGGAAACAATACTTAGTTGGAGACTTAAATAATTATGAAATGTTCTTTTGTTATACAATAATTGATTAGAATTTGCATTTTTTATATCAAGAGTTAAACTTTGTTAATCTGTGTTGGTTATTTATAAATCTAGGTGTACATTTGCGGCTTTAAAATGAGAAACTTTTTAGTGTTTTTACTGACAGGGCTATTTTTACTCTTTGTAGTGGAGAGTAAGCTTCACGTAAGAACATTTCAAAACTGCAAACTAGCACATTCTCATCACCATTTTCCCAAAAAGGTAAATCACCTGAATCAGACTTACGAAAAATTTTCAATTCAACAGTCTTCTGATGACTCAGGGAATAATAGTCCTTTAGAACTTAGCGAAAATGACTTTCAATTCTCAGTAGACTTCCAGACTGTCATAGTACTGGCTAGTGTATTTAGTTTTGTATGTCTATTAGGGCTACTGCGCTACGAGCGGCGAAATCTCACCGCGTACAACTTTGTTGTAAACTTTTCTACAATTAAAAAATTCATTCTGATTCGTTCTATCAGAATTTAGACATTCTTTTTCCGTTTGCTTTCTGTTTTTATTAAAAGCAGGAAACATTATTGTAATGTGTTTTTGGTAATGAACACTTTATAACATTCGCTATTACCATTTTATTCCCGTTTAAAACATTAACGATTTATAAACTCTGAAAATTATGATGAAAAGAGTTACCTCAGGCATTGCACTAAGCATACTCCTGTTGGCCATTGGCTGTAATAAGAAAAAAGAAGAAAAAGAAGAAACTGTTATTTATCCTGTAACTTCTCCTGTAGTAAAGGATACAGTAATTAACAAAGAATATGTTGCACAGATCCAGTCAGTGAAAAATATTGAAGTCCGGGCTCAGGAAAAAGGATTTCTAGAGAAGATTTATGTAGATGAAGGACAGTATGTGCATGCAGGACAAACTCTGTTCAGAATTATGCCTCAGGTTTATCATGCTGAATTACTAAAAGCAAAAGCAGAAGCTCAGCAGGCAACGATTGAACTGCAGAATGCAAGTACGCTAGCTAATAATAATATCGTTTCCAAAAATGAAAGAGCAATGGCAAAAGCCAAACTGGATGCTGCCAATGCTGAAGTGAAGTTAGCTCAGATTCATTTGTCGTTTACAGATGTTAAAGCATCGTTTTCTGGTATAATAAACAGACTTCCGCTGAAATTAGGAAGCCTTATCAATGAAGGAGATCTTTTAACCTCTTTATCTGATAATACAAGTATTTATACTTACTTCAATGTATCCGAGCCAGAGTACTTGACATACCAGACACACGCAGGTGACAGAGGAAGCCAATTGGTGAATCTGATCATGGCCAATGGTGAAGTTTTTCCTGAGAAAGGCGAAATACAGACTATTGAAGGAGAATTTAATAATGAAACCGGAAATATTGCTTTCCGTGCAAAATTCCTTAATCCAAATAAACTTCTGAGAAATGGGGAAACAGGAAAAGTTCAGATGACAATGCCCGTTCATAATGCTTTGATTATCCCTCAAAAATCTACTTATGAAATTCAGGATCAGAAATATGTTTTTGTGATTGATAAAAATGGTGTAGCCAAGTCAAGAAATATAAAAGTATTATATGAACTCCCTGACCTATATATCATAGGATCCGGAATTTCTGCCGGAGATAAAATCCTGTTAGAAGGTGTCCAGAAAGTAAAAGACGATCAGAAACTGAAAGTGAAATTCCAGGATCCGGTGAAAGTAATTAAATCATTGAAATTAAAAGCAGAGTAGGAGCTCTAAAATGAAGAAGTATGTTTAAGAAATTCATTCGCAGACCCGTTCTGTCTATTGTAATCTCATTGATTATTGTATTTTTAGGGATACTGTCACTTGTGAAACTTCCGGTGACACAGTTCCCTTCTATTTCTCCGCCCAAAGTTAATATTACTGCAGAGTATCCGGGAGCTAATAACGAATTGCTGATTAAATCCGTAGTAATTCCTTTGGAAAGAGGATTAAATGGAGTTCCGGGTATGAAATATATGACCTCAGATGCAGGAAATGACGGGGAAGCTTCCATTCAACTTGTATTTGATCTAGGTACGGATCCCAATGTTGCCGCTGTAAATGTACAGAATCGTGTATCTTCCGTGGTGAACAAACTTCCGCCATTAGTAGTGCGTGAGGGTGTAAAGATTACCCGTGAGGAGCCTAACATGTTGATGTATATTAACCTGTATAGCGATGATCCGAAAGCAGATCAGAAATTCCTTTTCAACTATGCAGATATCAACGTAATGTCTGAATTAAGAAGGATTGGCGGTGTAGGTTTTGCCGATATCTTAGGAACCCGTGAATATGCCATGCGTATCTGGCTTAAACCAGATAGGTTAACGGCTTATAATATATCGGCTGATGAAGTAATGGAATCGTTAAATGAACAGAGCTTAGAAGCATCTCCCGGTAAAACTGGGGAAAGCTCCGGAAAACGCTCTCAGTCATTTGAGTATATATTAAAATATTCGGGTCGTTTTAACAATGAAAAAGATTACGGAAACATTATTCTAAAGGCAAAACCAGATGGAGAATCTGTAAGACTGAAAGATGTGGCTGATATAGAATTCGGAAGTTCCATGTACGATATTTATTCTACACTAAACGGAAAACCATCTGCCGCAATTACTGTAAAGCAATCTTACGGATCCAATGCAAGTGACGTTATTAAGAATGTAAAAGCATTGATGAAAGATCTTGAAAAGAATAACTTCCCAAAAGGAATGCATTATGACATCAGCTATGACGTTTCCAGATTCCTGGATGCTTCTATGGAAAAAGTTATACATACTTTATTCGAAGCATTTATACTGGTTGCAATTGTTGTATTCCTTTTTCTTGGAGATTGGCGTTCAACACTGATTCCGGCACTGGCCGTTCCGGTTTCACTTATCGGAACATTTGCCGTAATGTCGGCCTTTGGTATTACACTGAATATGATTTCTCTTTTTGCCCTTGTAATGGCAATCGGGGTTGTGGTCGATGATGCTATCGTAGTTATAGAAGCCGTACACGCTAAGATGGAAGAAAAGAATCTTTCCCCATTAAAAGCAACTGAAGAAGCAATGCATGAAATAAGCGGGGCTATTATTGCCATTACGCTAGTTATGGCAGCCGTGTTTATTCCGATTGCATTTATGTCCGGACCTGTAGGTGTATTTTACCGTCAGTTCTCTATTACAATGGCTTCTTCTATTATCCTTTCAGGGATTGTAGCTTTAACGCTTACTCCTGCATTATGTGCACTCATCCTGAAAAATAACCACGGAAAAGAAAAAAAGAAAACTCCTGTTACAACCTTCTTGGATAAATTCAACAATATATTTACAAGAGGAGCCGGGAAATATGAAAAGACCCTTAATAAGACGGTTACTAAAAAAATGATTACGCTGCCAATTTTAGTAGCTTTTTGTGCATGTACTTATTTCTTAAGTAACTCACTTCCGTCAGGTTTTATTCCGAGTGAAGACCAGGGGATGATTTATGCTATTATACAAACACCGCCAGGATCTACATTGGAGAGAACAAATCAGGTGGCAAGGGAGCTTCTGAAAGAGTCGGAAGATATTGATGGTGTACAGTCTGTTTCCTCACTTGCCGGCTATGAAATCCTGACAGAAGGAACGGGATCCAATTCAGGAACTTGTCTTATAAACCTGAAAAGTTGGGATGAACGTACAGAATCTGCCGCAGAGATTGTAGAGAAACTGGAAGAAAAAGCTAAAAATATTCCGGGTGCCAATATCGAATTCTTCCAGCCACCTTCGGTACCAGGATATGGTGCTGCCGGAGGTTTTGAACTTCGTTTGCTGGATAAAGCCGGAAGTGGTGACTATCATAAAATGGAGCAGGTAAGTAATGACTTTGTAAAGGAACTGAAAAAGCGTCCGGAACTGGGTTCTGCATTTACATTTTATTCAGCAAGTTTCCCACAGTATATGCTAAGGGTAGATAATGATCTTGCTGAACAAAAAGGAGTGACGATTGAAAAAGCAATGGATAACCTTTCTACCTTAATTGGTTCTAATTACGAAACCAGTTTTATACGTTTCGACAGGCCTTATAAGGTAATTGTTCAGGCAGGGCCTCAATATCGCGCTTTGCCAAGTGATCTGTTGAAGCTATATGTTAAAAATGATAAAGATCAGATGGTTCCTTATTCAGATTTCATGAAACTGGAAAAAGTATACGGATTATCGGAGATCACGAGACATAATATGTACAACTCTGCAGAGGTGAGCGGAACACCGGCACCTGGATACAGTAGCGGACAAGCTATTAAAGCCATACAGGAAGTTGCTGATAAAACATTGCCAAGAGGTTTTGGTATTGACTGGGCAGGTATTTCCAAGGATGAGGTAAGCAGAGGAAATGAAGCTATATTTGTATTTTTGGTATGTCTGGGCTTTGTATATCTGATCCTTTCTGCACAATATGAAAGTTTTATTCTTCCTTTACCGGTTATTCTTTCATTACCTGTAGGTATTTTCGGAGCTTTTCTGTGTCTGAAACTTATGGGACTAGAGAATAATATATATGCGCAGGTAGCCATGGTAATGCTTATCGGTCTTTTAGGAAAGAATGCCGTACTGATTGTAGAATTTGCTGTACAGAAAAGAGCTGAGGAAGGGATTCCTGTGGTACAGGCGGCAATTCAGGGGGCTGCTATTCGTTTCCGTCCGATTCTGATGACTTCATTTGCATTTATTGCCGGATTAATTCCGCTGGTAATAGCAACAGGACCAGGGGCAATAGGAAACCGTACTATTGGTACGGCTGCAGCCGGAGGAATGCTAATCGGAACAATCTTCGGATTGATGATTATTCCTGGCCTGTACTATATTTTCGGTACGATTGCAGATAAATCGAAACTGGCAAAATATGAAGAAGAAAATCCATTAACCGAACAAACAGAACCTTATCAACACGATGGAAAATTTGAAGACTAAAAGTATTATTAGTGCCATTGCTGTATCGCTGGTTTTAGCAAGCTGTAAAGCGCCAATGGTAACAGTAGTAAAAGATGAGGTGAAAAATAACCTGCCTCAGAATTTCAATCAACAAGAAACAGAAGACTCTGGTAACAATAGTGGTACAACTCCATGGAGACAGTTCTTTACTGATCCGAATTTGGTAAGCCTTATTGAAACTGCCTTAAAGAATAACCAGGATTTGTTAATTACACTTCAGCAGATAGAAATTGCTAAAAGCGGTGTATTGGCTAAAAAAGGAATGCTAAATCCGACAGTTTCTGCGGGTGTAAATGCGGGACTGAAAAAAGCAGGACGTTATACAAGTGAAGGCGCAGGTGATGCTACAACAGATATAGAGCCAGGAAGAAAAATGCCGGATCCGCTGGGGAACTTTGCAGGTGGTATTACCGCAAGTTGGGAAGTCGATATCTGGAAAAAACTAAGAACAGAAAAGGAATCTGCAATTGCACATTATCTTTCTACAGTAGAAGGAAAGAACTTTGTTCTTTCCAGTCTTATAGAAGAAGTAGCAGACAGTTATTATGAATTACTGGCGCTGGACAATCAGTTAGATATTACCAGAGAATATATTAAGCTTCAGGAGCGTGCTTTGGAGATTTCAAAAATTCAGAAACAAGCATCCGCAACAACTGAACTTGCTGTAAAAAAGTTTGAAGCTGAGTTAGCAAAATCCAAAGCTTCGGAGTATACGATCCGTCAGAATATAACAGAGAAAGAAAATGAGATAAATGCACTTTTAGGAAGGTATCCGCAAGCTATTGTGAGAACGAAAGAGAGCTTTATGTCAACCATTCCTCAAACTGTATATACCG
Organism: Elizabethkingia sp. YR214; assembly: GCF_003058195.1. Taxonomy (GTDB): domain Bacteria; phylum Bacteroidota; class Bacteroidia; order Flavobacteriales; family Weeksellaceae; genus Elizabethkingia. The sequence goes on along the minus strand of NZ_QBUH01000005.1, from coordinate 146,693 downwards.
GAATTCCGTCACAACTACTGGCAAACCGTCCGGATATTAAGCAGGCTGAATTAGAATTAAAAGCTGCAAAGCTAGATGTGCAGGCTGCCAGAAAAGAGTTTTATCCTTCGCTGAATATTTCAGCAGCATTAGGTTTGGAAGCATTTAAGCCTTCTTATTTAGTGAAAATGCCGGAATCTATTGCCTATAATTTGGTAGGAGAACTGGCAGGACCGCTTATCAATAAAAGTGCTATTAAGGCAAACTTCCAGGCAGCAGATGCAAAACAAATTCAGGCATTGTACGAATATGATAAAACTATTCTGAATGCTTATTTGGACGTTGCTAATCTAATGTCTAAGGTTAAGAATATTGATGAGTTTTATAAACTTAAATCTCAGGAAAACCATGCATTAGAAGAAGCTACGGGGATTGCAAATCAGTTATTTAAAAACTCGCGTGCAGATTATCTGGAGGTTTTACTAAATCAGAGAGATGCATTAGATGCCAAGCTGGAACTAATCGATGCAAAGCAACAGCAACTAAGCACAGTTGTAGATATCTACAAAAGCTTAGGCGGAGGTTGGAAGTAAATTAATAGTTATTTATTTGGACAATATAGCCTCCTGAAAACTATGTAATCTATTTTTGATTAGAATAATAAAACCCCGATTAGTATTGGGGTTTTATTATATTTTCAATAAGTTGATTTTATTCAAAAATCCTAGGGTCATCACTAATGAGGCCGTCTATACCCATTTTTTGCATTTCCAGTAATCTATCTTTTGAATTTACAGTCCATGGAATTACTTTCATTCCTAGCGCATGACATTCCTTTACAAGCTCGGGAGTTACAAGACTTTGATCCGGGCTGTAAATAGTAGGAGTAAAGCTTAGAAACTTCATATCTCCTTTTACACCATTCAGGTGGTTGGGATATTGCTTGAACTTTTCTACAGGAATATTCTGAAAGTTAGCCCGCTGCTGAGCAATTTTTTTATCATCTACTTTTTCTACAAGTAGAGCCGTCATTATTTTAGGATATTTTTTATGGATAATTTCTAAAGTTCTGGGATCAAAAGACTGAATGATAACTCTGTTCTGGATGCCTTTTTCCAGAATGATTTTCATCATAAGATCGGTAAATTCTTTTGGCTCGGGATGGAATATATTATCAGAGAACGGACGTGTTTTGGTTTCTATATTATAAAAGGGTAGTGGTCTTTTTAATTCACGGGCGTAGCTTTCACAAGAATCTATTACTGCAGAAAATAAAGGCTTCTGTACTTTCATTTTCTTCTGATCCGGATAGCGTTCAAGTTTTTTCATACCTACATCATAAGTCTGGATCTTTGCATAAGGCATATCATAGATTTTGTAATAAAAACCGGAGTCTCTGGGGATATATTGGCCGTTAGGTTTTGTAACCAGTTCCGGAGAAAGAAAAGAGTCATGAGAAAGGATAACTTTTCTGTCTTTGGTAATCGCTAAATCCATTTCCAACGTTGTTATTCCCATTTTTAGGGCATTTTTCATAGCAGGTATCGTATTTTCAGGATATAGCGATTTTCCGCCTCTGTGAGCCTGTTTATCAAAAGATTGCGCACAATTTAGCTGTGCAGCCATGCAGAGAATTCCTGCAAAAAAGAAGCTTTTCATAAATTAAAATTAAATTTTTCTAAATTATGAAATCACTGATTATTACCTGATTACGGGTGTGTTAAGTTTTCAATATATTTATATGAAATGCTTTTCATGGTAAAAAAGGGAGGAAAAAAAATGAAAAAACGTATCTTTGCGTTTTGAAACTTATGGAAAAAATAAAGGTTCACGACAAAACATTCGTACCCTATCTGAAGGACGAAGAATTACAAGAAATTGTTAAAGATGTAGCTCTTAAAATTTACGAAGATTATAAAGACGAAGTACCAGTCTTTGTTGGAGTACTTAACGGAGTATTCATGTTTTTCTCTGATTTAATGAAACATTATCCGGGAAATTGTGAGATTGCATTTCTTCAGGTAAGCTCTTATGCCGGGACACAGTCTACAGGTATTGTATACAAGAAAATGGATCTGACAAAAGATATTAAAGATCGTCATATTATTCTTGTTGAAGATATCGTAGATACAGGAAATACTATTGAAGCCCTGTTCGAATACTTTAAAAATACACAAAGACCAAAATCTGTAAAGCTGGCAAGCCTTCTTTTAAAGCCAGAAGTTTATACCAAACAATTTAAAATTGATTACATCGGGAAAGAGATTCCAAACAAGTTTGTATTAGGTTACGGACTAGATTACGATGAACTCGGAAGAAACCTGAAGGATCTTTACCATTTGGAGGATGGGAAAATTAATGATAAGTAATAAAGAATCTAAATAAAAAAGTAAAATGATTAATCTTGTATTATTTGGCCCTCCAGGGAGTGGAAAAGGTACACAAGCTCAGAACTTAATAAAAAAATACAACCTGAAACAGGTTTCCACAGGAGATTTATTCCGTTTCAACATGAAAAACGACACGGAGCTTGGAAAGCTGGCAAAGTCATATATTGACAAAGGCGAATTAGTGCCGGATCAGGTAACCATTGATATGCTTATTGACGAGCTAAAGAAGCCTACAGATGCTGCAGGATTTATCTTCGATGGTTTTCCAAGAACTGCTGCACAGACTGAAGCTCTGGAACAAATTGTAGAAGAGGAATTAAATCACCCTATCGATGTTTGTCTTTCTTTAATAGTAGATGATGAGATCCTGGTAGAAAGATTACTAAAGAGAGGTGAAACAAGCGGAAGAACGGATGATAGCAATGAAGATATTATTCGCCACCGTATCAAAGAATATTATACTAAAACTGCGGAAGTTGCAGAATTGTATAAAAAACAAGGTAAATATATCGAGGTAAATGGTGTAGGAGAAATTGAAGAAATTTCGAATAAGCTTTTTGCTGAGGTAGATAAAATAAAATAGCTGTCAGTTGCTGGTTTACGGTTGATTGTATCAACTGTAAGCTATAACTGTAAACCAAGAACTAAGTATATGTCCAATTTTGTAGATTACGTAAAAATTCATTGTCAATCAGGTCACGGAGGCGCAGGTTCGGCCCATCTCCGCAGAGAAAAATATATCCCGAAAGGAGGTCCTGACGGGGGAGACGGAGGACGTGGAGGACACGTAATTATGAAAGGAAATGCCAATGAATGGACATTATTACCCCTTCGTTATACACGACATGTAAAAGCACAGCGTGGTGAAAACGGTGGGAAAAGTCAGCTTACAGGTGCCGATGGAGAAGATATTTATATTGAAGTTCCTATCGGTACAATTGCAAAGAATGAAGAAGGCGAGGTAATGGGCGAAATTCTTGAAGACGGACAGGAAATTGTTCTGATGAAAGGTGGAAAAGGTGGATTAGGAAACGAGCATTTCAAATCTGCAACCAACCAAACACCAAGATATGCACAACCAGGGCTTCCGGGAGAGGAAGGCTTCGTTGTATTCGAACTAAAAGTATTGGCAGACGTAGGATTAGTGGGCTTTCCAAATGCAGGGAAATCTACTCTTTTATCTGCTGTATCTGCAGCAAAACCAAAGATTGCAAACTACGCCTTTACTACATTGACACCCAATTTGGGGATTGTTAATTACCGAAATTATAAATCTTTTGTAATGGCAGATATCCCCGGTATTATCGAGGGAGCTGCAGAAGGAAAAGGTTTAGGACATCGTTTTTTAAGACACATAGAGAGAAACTCTATTCTTTTATTCCTTATCCCTGCTGATTCAGAAGATCATTTTCAGGAATTTAAGATCCTTGAAAATGAATTGAAAGAATACAATCCGGAGCTTTTGGATAAAGATTTCTTAATCTCTATTTCCAAATCAGACTTACTGGATGAAGAATTAAAAACAGAAATTGCAGCCGAATTTCCGGAAAATCGTCAACCATTATTTTTCTCAGGAGTTACCGGAGAAGGATTGATGGAATTGAAGGATGCCATTTGGAAAATGCTGCACGGATAATCGTTGTCTATTTCCGTTTACATTAAAGATTTAAAATTATATATTTGACTTTCGACGATTTAAAATTAATAGAACCTATTTCCAAAGCATTGCAGGAAGAAGGTTACAAGACTCCGACCTCTATTCAGGAGCAGGCAATACCGAAAATTCTTGCCGGGAAAGATCTATTAGGATGTGCACAAACAGGTACCGGAAAAACGGCCGCTTTTGCTATTCCTATCTTACAGCTTCTTACAGAAAGAAGCGAAAATAAACACCGTAAAGGTGTTATAAAAGCATTGATATTAACGCCTACAAGAGAGCTGGCAATACAAATAGAAGAAAACTTCGAAGCTTACGGAAGACATTTACCCTTGAAAACAATGGTGATCTTTGGTGGAGTAAAACAAGGTGCTCAGGAAGAAAAGCTAAAAAGAGGAGTAGATATACTTGTAGCAACTCCGGGACGTTTGTTAGACTTTATAAGTCAGGGAATTATTACGCTGAAGAATCTGGATATTTTTGTTCTGGATGAAGCGGACAGAATGCTCGATATGGGTTTTGTTCACGATGTAAAACGTATCTTAAAGCATCTGCCGGAGAAAAGACAAAATCTTTTCCTTTCTGCAACAATGCCCAAAGAAATACAAAAACTAGCTTCCGAAATACTGGTAAATCCTGTAAAAGTAGAAGTAGCACCTGTTTCTTCTACAGCAGATACTATTGATCAATCTGTTTTCTTCGTAGATAAAGACGATAAGATTAATCTTCTTATTCATCTTCTACAGGATCAAAGTTTATCCCCTGTTATTGTTTTCTCCCGTACAAAGCATGGAGCTGATAAAATTGCGAAGAAACTTAGTCAGTCTAAAATTTCTGCTGAAGCCATCCATGGCAACAAATCTCAGAATGCAAGACAAAATGCACTGAATAACTTCAAGAGTGGAAAAACCAGAATTCTGGTAGCTACTGATATTGCAGCAAGAGGAATTGATATTGATAACCTGAAATATGTTGTAAACTTCGAACTGTCGGATGTAGCGGAAACTTATGTTCACCGTATCGGAAGAACAGGTAGAGCAGGAGCTTCAGGGACTTCATTCTCATTTGTTGACGGTTTAGATTTAGTGAATCTGAGAAATACAGAAAAGCTAATCGGAAAGAAAATTTTTGTAAACAAAGAGCATCCTTTCCATACCGATAATCTGGTAGAACAGAAAAGAGATTCCAATAACAAACCAGTTTCTTCCGGAGCAAGACCTTCAAATGCTGGACATAATAATAACAGCAATAAAAGAAATGTAAAGTCTTCTAAGAAACCTTTCTTTAGAGGGAAAAAGAAATAGTTTTTTTAAATAGAATAATGGCAGCTCTGTAATTTACAGAGCTGCTTTATTTATAATAGCCTCTAAAATATTATTTAGTATCTATTAATTTCTTTAATTCTTCTTCAGAAGATAAGCCGGTTGAAGATACTAGTATTTTTAGATTATTATCTACTAATACTGTATACGGAATAGCATTGTTTAGTTTTAAAAGTATCTGAAAAGATTCGTAAGATGGAGAACTACTATTTACAATCAGCTGTTTCCATTCCATTTTTTCATCTTTTAATGCTTTTTTCCATGCATTCTTATTGTTGTCTATTGAGATCGATACAAATTCGGTAGAAGCATCAACTCTACTATGTACTTTTTTTAATAAAGGAATTTCTGTTCTGCATGGGCCGCACCAGCTTGCCCAGAATATAATAAGATGCTTTTTATACTTAGTATCTATAACTTTTAATTGATTACCATTCTCATCCTCTAATAGTGGTAATATAACATCCTTTTTATTAAAACGTTTCTGATTGTAATCTTCAAGCTTTTTATAAGTACCACTTTTGGTAATATCACCTTTGAAAGATTCCATAAAACTTTTAACCTCATCAGGATTATAATTATTTTTATACTGGATCAGTTTGTATAGAAGATGATAAGAATATGGATATTGTTTTATCTTTTCTTTAATAACATTAGTTTTGTTAGATTTTACATTGTCAAAGAAATCACCATCTGTATTATAGTATGCTTCAGTTTGCCTGCCTGTGATAATTGGGGGACCTTCAACTAATTTGACCTTCTCAGGAAATATAGGCTCTTTTGGTGTAAAATCTTTGATATTTCCTTTTATTGATATAGCAGGATCGGAAAGAAAGGTTGATGTACTCCAGCCAGAACCTCTGTATTTTGCATGTGTAGGGAAGCTGAAAAGCCTGGAAATACCTTTGTCATCTTTATGATCTATACCTAAATAGACTGGTTCACCGGACTTACCCCATTTATATGTAAAGCTAAATACCCCATTTTTTGACCTTGTACTATCAATTTTATTACCTGCCCAGTCTTTATATAGATATATAGTGCCGTCGGGTAGATTCGGAATATTACCTTCAATCACAGTTTGTCTGTCTCGAGAGCAGGATACAATACACAATAGAAAGAGAATAAAGTAGATGATATTTAATTTCATGTTTTGTAATTTGTTTAACAACGAGATTTTCCTCCGTTTGAAGTTACGCGTAATGGACCACTGCCAACACCAATGTCACAATATGCATATTCACTGCCTGGCCATGATCTGCATTCGCCTGAAAAAGTTGTCCAATTTCCATTCCTGTCTTGTATACTATAGGTACAGGCCAATCCTTTACCAGAGACCTTTTTCAAATCTGCTCTTGAAAGTTTTTTAAAATTTTTCATCTTGTGTTTTTTTAATTAGTAATTATATTTTTATGTTAAAATTGTATGATGTGTATTATTGATTTTATTTATTATTGTAGCTTCAAATTAGTTAAATGATTTAAATTTATAATCATTTTTAATTTTTAAAATTATATTTTACTTATATTTAGAATTATTTTGTGGTCTTTATGGTTTATTATTAAAATTTTCTTGTGTTATTTTAAATAAAAAACGCCACATATTATTATATGCGACGTTTATGTTTTATAAAATTTGTCTAATCTATTTCATCCCGAAAATATTCAGTGCATTCTGATTGGTTATAGTCTCAATCTCTTTATAGTCCTTCTTATAAAGATCTACAAGTTTTCCAAGAACCAAGGCTGTATATGCACTTTCGTTTCTCTTACCGCGATGGGGAACAGGTGCCAGATATGGAGAGTCGGTTTCCAGGACAATTTTGTCCAGTGGAATTTCATTTAAGAACTGATCTATTTTTCCGTTTTTAAAAGTGACAACACCGCCTATTCCTAATACAAATCCTAAGTCTATAGCATGCTGTGCCTGATCCAGGTTTCCGGAAAAACAATGGAATATACCTCTTAATTTTGGATGCTTCTTTCTTTCTAAAACTTCAAAAGTTTCGTTGAAGCTTTCTCTTGTATGGATTACGATTGGTAAATCCATTTCAATTGCCCAATCAATTTGCTGCTCAAATGCTTTTACCTGAATATCCAATGTAGATTTGTCCCAGTAAAGATCTATTCCAATTTCTCCTATAGCGCAGAATGGTCTTTTATCCAGATATTTTTTTACCAAAGCAAGCTCTTTTTCCCAGGTTTCAGGCTGTACACTGCAAGGATGCAGGCCCATCATCGCAAAAATTTCATTTGGATATTGGGCTTCCAGTTCCAGCATTTTTTCATGAGTTTCTGAATCTACGGCAGGAAGATAAAACTTTTCAACACCAGCTTCTTTAGCCCGTTTAATAGCTTCATCTCTATCTTCATCAAATTGTTCGGAATATAGGTGGGTGTGAGTATCAATCATTTTATTGTTAAAAATTGTTTGTTGTAAAAAGGTTGTTTGTGTCTGAATATGCAGTGTAGAATTTTAAATTCTTACATCACGGAAAATATTGTGATGTACTTTCTGCTGTTGCTGGGCAATCCGTTCCTTCAGTTTTTCCTTAAAAATAATATATTCTTCAGAATTATGCTGAATAGGACGGTGCTGAAGCGCCTGGTTTATTTTCAGATTCTCTCTCATAAAGTCAAGAGTTTCTGGTGTAATATAAGCTTTCGAAAACTTTTCCCAGATGTATTGTATAGCCTGATTGTTTGGGTGTATCAAGTCTTCTTTATAAAACCTGTAATCTCTGAGGTCATCCATCAAAATTTCATAAATTGGCAAATATTCACAATAGTCTGATACTTCTACCAATTCATGAACTGCATTAATCAGTAAAGATTTACTTCGCTGATTTTCTATAATACCATCTTTAACATGCCTTACAGGGCTAATGGTAAATAGTACCTGTAATTTTTCAGAGGAAATGTCCTTTAGCATGTTAATCGTTTCCGAAATAGCATCAGTAATTTCCAAGTGGGACAAAAGTCTTTTTGTAAAATGTTTCTGAGGTATTTTATGGCAATTGGCCACAATTCTGTTTTGTTCTGTAAATTCATATACCCAGGATGTTCCATAGGTAATAATAATCCATTTGGCTTCTCTTAAGAACTCGACAGCTTCATTTAATGATTGGTTAATTCTGTCAAGACTTTTATGAAGATACTGATCATCAAAACTCGTATGATGATCCAGGCTGATGTATTTTCCCTGATGGTAGATGAAATCCTCTTCAGTATATTCTCGCCCTTCATAAATCCTTTTTAGAGCATTATTTACTGCTACAGGATGGAATATTGTCCCGAAAGGATTATTGATGGTTTGTAACTGTCCGGAAGCAAAAATGGAAGCCATTTCTGTAGCGAAACAACTTCCAATGCTGAAAATACGATCTTCAGCCTGAATTTTCTGCTTGCTTTCGGCAAGTTGTATTTCAGTTCTGAAAAGCATTTGTATTATGAATCTCTTTTTAACAGATAGTTTGCAAGTTCTATGAATGGTTGCTTCTTATCGTTTGGAAGATTAATTTTATTTAAATAATGCTGACCTTTTTCGTTATGCCTTTGGATTAGACGCTGTACTTTTTCGTCAACTTTAGTTCTGCGGAATATTTTTTCTACACCGTAAACCTTGTCAATATTATCAGTTTTCTTAGAATACCAGAAGTTTAGTTCTCTGCGTTCTTCCTCGTTAGCAAATTTCAGAGCAATAAGGTACAGTATAGTTTTTTTGTTTTCGAAAATATCTCCGGCATGTTTTTTACCAAACTGCTCCTGCTTTCCGAATACATCCAAATAATCATCCATAATCTGGAATGCAATACCAATATGTAATCCGAAATTGTAAAGGTATTCAGCTTGTTCATCGCTCGCTCCACCAATAAGAGCTCCGATCTTCAGAGATGCAGCACTCAGTACCCCTGTTTTATTGGTGATCATTAGCATATAGTCACGATAGGTAACATTCGGCATATTCTCGAAGTTAATGTCTAACTGCTGACCTTCGCATAGTACAGCTCCGGTTTCAGAGAATATCTTCACACATTTTTTGAATAACTCCGGCTCCAGATCTTCGAAGAACTGATAAGCTTTAATCATTAATGCATCACCTGAAAGAATTCCGGTATTAATACCATGCAATGTATGGATTGTAGGTTTATTACGACGTAGCGGAGCTTCGTCCATAATATCATCATGAATTAGCGTGAAATTATGGAAGAATTCAATTGCTAGTGCCGGCTTTATTGCAGTCTCCATATCACCGCCGAAAAGATCACATGCCATCATTACCATCATCGGGCGCAATCTCTTCCCCCCGTGTGAGATAATGTAGTTAATAGGATCGTATAGCTCAGACGGCTTCTGCGTAAATTTGTATTTCTCTATTCCCTCGGAAACAAGGTCCTGATATTGATCAAAAAACTTCATACTACAAAAATAATATTTTTACTTTCATTTCAGACTTTTTATAGACATAAAAAAACTACCCGGAAAGGGTAGTTTTATTTCTTTATTGTTTTGCTCTAGAATAATATTACAATAAGATACGCAAGAGCTGCTACAATAGCACTGATTGGAATCGTAAGTATCCATGCCCAAAGCAGGCTTACTGTAATTCCCCAGCGTACTGCGGAAACACGCTTTGTAAGTCCTACACCAATGATAGAACCAGTGATCGTGTGTGTTGTAGAAACCGGAATAGCTAAATATTCAGTAATGAATAATGTTAGTGCTCCTGCAGTTTCAGCACTTACACCTTCTAGTGGAGTTACTTTTGTAATTTTGGTTCCCATGGTCTTAATAATCTTCCAACCGCCACTCATTGTTCCCAATGCAATAGCAAGGAAAGACACTAATGGTACCCAAAGGTAATGCTGTGCAAAATAGTTGAATCTATCAGCTGAAGGCATTGCAGCATATCCGTCCTGTAAAATGTTTACATGGTAAAAGATTACTGCGGCTCCGATAATACCCATTACTTTTTGAGCATCATTCAAACCATGCGTCAAACTAAACAGAGCCGAAGAAGCTAACTGTAATTTCTTAAACGCCTGATCCGCCTTATGAGGATTACTTCTTTTATAAAGATGTACAATAATCAATGTAATAATAATTGAAATAACCATCCCGATAAAAGGTGCCAGGAAAATAAATAAGAAGATAGGGATTACTACGTTGAATTTAACAACCCCCTGAGTTGTCAATTGCTTGAATGCTAAAGAGAACGTATCAAAAAAGCCAAGCCCAGGTTGTGCTGCAGCGATCTGATTATAATCTGTAACAAAAGCGTGCATAAGAGCAGCGCCCAAGAAACCTCCGATAAGAGTATGTGATGAAGAGGAAGGAATTCCAAACCACCATGTAAGCAGGTTCCATGCTATAGCAGCAATAAGTCCCGAGAAAATTACTTCGAGAGTAATGAAATTTTCGTTAACCGTTTTAGCAATGGTATTTCCGATTTTAAATTCCCCTATTACATAAGCTGCAAGGAAGAAAGCGGCGAAATTCCATAATGCTGCCCACAGTACAGCCTGAAATGGCGTCAATACTTTTGTGGATACAATTGTGGCAATAGAATTGGCTGCATCATGGAAACCATTGATATAATCAAAGATTAGTGCTAAAGCAATAATAACTATTAGTAAAATAGGAAAATCCATTCTGTGTGTTATATATTAGTTTAGGCGTATTTAATCATGATGTTTTCAATAGTGTTGGCTACATCTTCAGCCTTATCTGTAACGATTTCAAGATAGTTTAATACAGATGAAACTTTAATAACGTTTATAGCGTCATTCGTTTCAAACAATTCTACCATTGAGTTGGATAATAAATCATCCGCAATATTTTCAATAGAGTTTACTTTAATACAAGCTTCTTTTACCTGCTCCATGTTTTTGAAACCTTTCAGGTTCTTCATAGCATTCTGGATCTCGATACAAGCTTTATGAATTAATAAAGAGAAATCCGTGTATGATTTTTGTTGTGGAGATTTGTATAGGTAAATATACTTTGCAGAAGCATAAATGTAATCGGCAATATCATCAAGACCTGTAGCCAACTCATGGATATCTTCACGGTCAAAAGGTGTGATGAAGTTTTTTCCTAGTTCCACAAAAATCTCGTGAGTAAGATCATCATTTTTGTGTTCGTAGTCGCTCATTTTTTTAAGCATTGAATCATCGTTCAGATCAAAATCCTTTAAACCGTTGTTAAACTCATTTGACATCTCGACAAGATTGTCTGTTACTTTCTCAAAAAGGACAAAGAAAATCTTATCCTTTGGTTGAAATGCGTGGAAAATATTACCAATTCCCATTATGATATAATCTTTAAAAGTTTGTGCAAATATCGGGAAAACGAATTTGTGTTTTCAGGGGTAAATATTAATTTTTGTTAACATAAAAAACACTGCCGTTTGGCAGTGTTTTAAATATTTAGAATAAAGCAAGTTAGATTAGTTAGCAACCTCCAAACGCATCTCTCTGCCTTTGAATTTTTTGTTGTTAATGTTACCCATTACTTCATTTTTGAAGCTTTTTTCTACTTCGAAGAAAGTGAATTTCTCTAAGATTTCAATATCTCCGATATCAGCTTTTTTACCTGATTTTTTAGTAGACTGGTTGATGATATCCAGTACGTCTACTTTTTTCAGTTCATCTCTCTTTCCTAGGTTAAAGAAGAAACGTACCATGTTTTCGCTTTTCTTTCTCGATTTACGATCTCCACGGTCTCTACTGTTTCTGTCTCCTCTATCCCTGTCTCTGTCACGGCTACGTTCACGTCTGCTTCCTCTCTCGGAATCATCTCTACCGTTAAACTTCTGCTCGGCAATATCATTACGGTTTTCGTAGTATAATGCCATGTCACGAAGTTGGAACTGTAATAGCTGACCAACAAGTTCTTCTTTAGTGAAGTTAGAAAGATCTGGAATTAAAGAAGCATCAAATTCAAAATAATTTTCGTGTTCAGAAAATAGTTTTTCAAAAACACCTTCTACCTGAGCTTTGATAATTTCTTGTCCTGTAGGAATGATTTTCTCAGTAATTTCAATTTTACTTTGGCTCTTAATCTGTTTCAGCTTGCGGCTTTCTTCAGGTTTGATTAAAGCAATGGAAATACCATCTTTTCCAGCTCTACCAGTTCTACCACTTCTGTGTACGAATACTTCAGGATCGTCCGGTAAAGAGAAATGGATAACGTGAGTTAAAGAATCTACATCTAGTCCTCTTGCAGCAACGTCAGTAGCAACCAGGATGTCGATATTCTTTAAACGGAACTTCTTCATTACAGTATCACGCTGTGCCTGAGAAAGATCTCCGTGAAGTGCATCTGCTGCATAACCATTTTGCATTAGGAAATCAGCAACTTCCTGAGTTTCCATACGGGTACGGCAGAAGATAATAGAATATTGGTTCGGGTTATTGTCAATAAGCCTTTTCAAAGCTTCTTTTTTCTGACGATATCCTACTACATAATATTCGTGCTTAATGTTCTTCTTAACCTCGTTAATAGAACCTACAGAAATTCTGTGCGGTTTAGTCAAATAATTCTTAGAAATACGTTCTACTTCCTTGCTCATTGTAGCTGAGAAAAGGAAAGTCTGCTTGGTTTCCGGAGTTTCGCTGATGATTGTTTCCAAATCATCTTTGAAGCCCATTGAAAGCATTTCATCTGCTTCGTCTAATACCAACCAGTGAATATTGGAAAAATCCAAAGATTTACGATTGATCAAATCGATAACACGTCCCGGTGTACCAACAATAATTTGTGGCTTCTCACGAAGAGATCTGATTTGGTCATTAATGCTGCTACCACCATATACGGCAACAGTCTTAATGTTAGGAAGGTATTTAGAGTAGTTTTTTATGTCTTTTGTAATCTGAAGACATAATTCGCGCGTTGGACACAATACCAAAAATTGGATTTTGCGGCTTGTGTCATCTACCATATCCAAAATTGGAAGGGAAAAAGCTGCAGTTTTTCCGGTACCCGTCTGCGCCAGAGCGATAAGGTCTCTGATGTCCGATGATATAAAGGGTATTGTTTGTTTCTGGATTTCAGTAGGGCTCTCGTAGCCTAGTTCACCAATAGCCTTCAGAATTTCAGGACTTAAATTGGTTTCAGTAAATAAATTCATTAATTTCTTAAATATTTTGCAAAGATACGATTTTTAACTTAAACATTTTTTTATAAATTACAAAAGCACATCATTTAACTAAGATGTGCTGAGTGAATTACCTTATTTTTAAGATTATTTTTTAAGGAGTTTATTGATGGTTGTTTGTATTTCCGGATCGTCCGGAGTGATAGCATAATATTTAGCAATTTTAGTTTTCTGATCGATAACCAGATAGCGCGGAATCCAGTTAAGATCAATATAATTATTAAAATTGTTTTTCCATCCTTCAGAAAACCAATAGTTTTCTTTTCCTTTCATGTTGAATTTTTCAAGGCTTTTGTCAAATCCTTCTCTGTTGCGATCCAATGAAAAGAACACAAAATGAACCTCAGGATTATTTTTTTCCAGTTCCTCTGCCTTTGGCAATGCCAGAATACAATCTCTGCACCATCCAGCCCAAAGATCGAGTACAATAACTTTTCCTTTATGTTTACTAAACACATCTTTAATAGACATGACGTCTCCGTTTTCAGCAGTGATTTTTTGTGCCAATGCTTCTTTTGTAAATAAGGTCTTTAATACTTTAGGGGTTTGCTGAGCGAAGGTTAAACCGGATAAAATTATTCCAAAAAATAGAATGGCTCTTTTCATGTCTCTTTAAATTGTTATAACAAAGCTATATAAAATATAGGAATTACAGAACAACTATTTTTATTCTATAATAAGGTTATGTTTTTTAGAGAATCTGATATTTAATTACTTCCAATAGCTTTTCCTTCGGGGTTTGTAAAGATTTCTTCTTAAAAATCTGATTTTAATTTGTCTTAAAAATGAATTAGAGCTAACTTTGCATGAATCTAAATTTATAGTAAAATATGTCAACTTACGTTGTAGTAGGCCTTCAGTATGGAGATGAAGGTAAAGGTAAAATTACGGATGTTCTTTCCGCTAAATCAGATTACGTAGTACGTTTTCAAGGTGGAGATAATGCAGGACATACTGTATATGTAGGAGATAACAAATTTGTCCTGCAACTTTTACCATCAGGTGTTTTACAATGCCGTGGAAAATGTTTCCTTGCTAATGGGGTAGTAGTAAATCCTAAATCTTTCCTGAAAGAAATTCAACAGATTGAAGATAAAGGAATGAAAACAGATCATGTGTTTATTAGCCGCAGAGCGCATGTGATTATGCCTTATCATATTCTCTTGGATACTTATAGAGAAGAAGAGCAGGGAGGTACACAGATCGGAACAACCAAAAAAGGTATCGGTCCATGTTACGAAGACAAAATTTCCAGAGTAGGTATCCGTATGGTAGACTTACTAAATCCTGAAATACTAAGAGAAAAGATTGAAAAAAATCTAAAGCTTAAAAATGCTTTGTTTTCCAAATATTTCGATAAGCCGGAAATGGACGTTGAAGAGATTTACAATGAATTTTTAGCATTAGGAGAAAAACTAAAAGATAGAATTGTAGATACTGAGCTTGAAATAAACGAAGCGATTAAAGAAGGTAAAAATATCCTTTTCGAAGGAGCTCAGGCTTTAATGCTTGATATCGACTTCGGAACTTATCCATACGTTACATCATCTTCTCCTTCTACAGGTGGGGTTTGTACAGGTGCTGGTGTTCCGCCAACATCTCTTCAGAACCTTATTGGTGTAGCAAAGGCTTACTGTACAAGAGTAGGAAACGGGCCTTTCCCTACAGAGCTAGATAATGAGTTGGGAGAAAATATACGTAAGATTGGAGGTGAATTTGGTGCTGTAACCGGAAGACCAAGAAGAACAGGTTGGTTAGACCTTGTTTCTTTAAAGCATGCTTGTATGATTAACGGTATCAACAACCTTGTAATTACTAAATTAGACGTAATGACAGGTCTTGGTAAATTGAAGATCGCTACACACTATAAAACTGAAGATGGTAAAATCATTGATTACTTCACTTCTTCTACAACCAAGTTATATAACTATGAGCCTATCTATGAAGAATTAGAAGGTTGGGATGAAGATATTACTACGGTAAGAAGCTATGATGAGCTTCCTGCAGCAGCTAAGAAGTATATTGAGTTTATTGAAAAATACTTAGGTATTAATGTATACTTAGTTTCTGTAGGACCAGAACGTTCTCAGAATATTATCAGAAAAGAGCTTTTCTAAGAAAAAAGAAATAGCAGAATAATATAAAAGTTCCGGAAATATTTTCCGGAACTTTTTTTGTTGAAAAATAATATGTGTAAGTGTTTGGAAGGTTAATATTATTCTAAATCCATGACTGATGAATATGTGTTTTGAGAAAAAAGTTATTATTTGATAAATACTTGTTAGATTTTAACAATTTTTTGGAATAAATTTTGATTTGAATGATGTATATGTGTTAATTTTTTTATTTAATCATCAAAACCACAAATCTATGAAGCCATTCCAACATCTGAACCATGAGTTCGCTTTGAATGAAATTGTTTTTGAAAACAGAAACAAATCTTACGGTGCCTATGACCTGAGAAATCGGGCCGGGCAGTATATGAACAAAGCCCTTTTTTCAGGGATTCTTTTCTTTGGTGTAATTACCGGAGGATCTATTCTTTATATGAATTTGAATAATAAAAATGTTATTACAGATATTGGGAAACCTGTTTTCATGAATCCTGTTAATGTAGATATAGATCCTGTAAAACCAAAAGATCCGGAACCAGTTCAGCCGCAACCACAGAAAGTAGTGAAAACAGTTGATAATCAACTACCGGAACCGGTGAATAATCCACCAATTGAGAAGATTACAACGAAAGTACCAATAGATGCTGTTCCTGGAACACATGATATAGATGGATCTGTTGTAACTAATCCAAATATTCCGGTTCCAACAATTAAAACTCCAGGAGATGGAGTTATACCTGCTCCACCACAACCAAAGGTTCCAACAAATGAGATCATTAAAGATGTAGATGTTGAGGCTGCTTTTATTGGAGGATTGGATTCTTTCCGTAATAAGATTAAAGAAAACTTCGACGGAACAGTGATGGAAGGAACGGAAGGAGTTATTAAAACGATGGTAACCTTTATTGTAGAAAGAGATGGTACAATTACCAATATAAAGGCAGATGGTCCTAACAAAGATTTTAATGATGAGGCTATCCGTACGATAAAATCAGTAAAAGGCAAATGGAATCCTGCTAAATTAGAAGGTCAGAATGTAAGATCTTATTTCAGAATTCCGGTGTCTATGAAATTTGAATAAATTTTACCAGATAAAATTGCTATAATTATCCACAAAGAGTTTTTTTTGTGGATAATTTTTTTAAGGTGTAAAGCCTTGTTTAACAAATATTTAACAAGATCACGTCTTTTGTGATAGGCGTTAGCATTAAAAAAATTGTATTTTTGAATCTTAAATCTTGAAAATGGGTAAAATAATAGGAGTGGCAAACCAAAAAGGAGGCGTAGGAAAGACAACTACATCTGTTAATTTAGCTTCTGCATTGGGTGTTTTAGAGAAAAAAGTTTTACTAATAGATGCTGATCCACAGGCTAATGCAACTTCGGGTTTAGGAGTTGAAGAAGTATATAATTCTACATATAATGTTTTAGAAAATAGCAAGAATGTACGCGAATGTATACAGAGAACCACTTCTCCTAATCTGGATATTATGCCGTCGCATATTGATTTAGTTGCGGCTGAAATAGAGTTGGTAGATAAAGAAAGACGTGAGTACATGCTGAAAGAAGCATTGAAGGAAATTAAAAATGATTATGACTACATTATTATCGACTGTGCTCCAAGTCTTGGACTTATTACAATCAACGCATTAACTGCTGCGGATTCAGTAATTATTCCTATCCAGTGCGAATATTTTGCTTTGGAAGGTTTAGGTAAATTACTTAATACCATTAAAAATGTTCAGAGAATCCACAATCCGGATCTGGATATCGAAGGTTTATTGCTTACAATGTATGATAGCCGTTTAAGATTATCTAATCAGGTTGTTGAAGAAGTTAATTCCCATTTCCCGGACATGGTATTCAGTAGTATTATCAACCGGAATGTAAGATTGAGTGAAGCGCCAAGTTTCGGTGAGTCTATTATTATGTACGATGCCGAAAGTAAAGGAGCTATACAATATATACAGCTTGCAGAAGAAGTTTTGTTGAAGAACGAGTCAAAAACCAAAAAGAAGAAAGAAACCATTGAAAGATAAGAAAAGAGCCATGGGGCGTGGTTTAGGTGCTATTCTTAGCGCTGAAACCAAAGGCACAGTAAACTCAGCAACGGATGCCGGAGCGGAGCAGTTAGTGGGCAATATAGTAGAGGTGTCTATCGATGATATATATCCCAATTCTAGTCAGCCACGTACTTATTTTGATGAAAAGGCACTTAATGACCTTGCTCAGTCTATTCTGGCTTTAGGTATAATTCAGCCAGTAACGTTACGTAAGGACGGAGATAAATTTGAAATTATCTCTGGGGAGCGTCGTTTCCGTGCCAGTAAGATTGCCGGCCTGAAAACAATTCCGGCCTATATAAGATTGGTAAACGATCAGGAGCTTTTAGAAATGGCTCTTGTAGAGAATATACAACGTGAGGATTTAGATGCCATCGAGATAGCACTTACCTACCAAAGATTAATTGATGAAATAGGCCTTACTCAGGAAAATCTTAGTTCCCGTGTCGGAAAAGAGAGAAGTACCATTACCAACTCATTACGTTTACTAAAGCTTAGTCCTGAAATTCAGGGAGCAATAAGAAGTAATGAGATCTCAGCAGGTCATGGCCGTGCCTTGCTAAGTCTTCAGGACGAAGCACAGCAGGAAGTGCTTTATCAGAAAATTGTTAAAGAAAACCTGAATGTTCGCCAGGCAGAAGAGCTTGTTAACAAATTAAAGAACAGTAAACAAAAAACTGTTAAAGCTATAAAAGAATTACCGAACCATTTGAAGAAAGCACAGAAAAGTATTTCCGATGCTTTGGATTTGAATGTGGAGATTAAATCTGTTGGAAAAGGTAAAAAAGGTAAAATTATTTTAGATTTTGCTTCAGAAGAAGATCTGGAGAGAATCTTGAAGCTTATAGGGGAATGAGGCTTTCGTTCCATAAATGCAAGCCACTAAAAGTGGTTAATGAAAAATAGACGAATGAAAAAATTAATTGTTTTTTTTAGTACGCTTATCGTTGTATTTTGTTTTTCTCAGGAGAAAGTCAGTGATACAATAAAAAGCCCTTCGGTTACAGATACGCTTAGTGCTAAGAAAACACCTGATGATGTTATGAAAGACATCAATATGGTAAATGCAGCTCCCAAAAAAATAATTGAAATAAGCCCGACAAAAGCAGGACTATATGCTGCAATATTACCAGGATTGGGGCAGGCTTATAATAAAAAATACTGGAAGATTCCTATTGTTTTAGGAGCTATTGGTACCGGAGTAGGAATTGCAATGTGGAATGATAAGCAGTACAGACGCTATCGGGAAGCTTTTATTGCAGAACTGAATGGCCAAAAGCACGAATTTACGGGAATTGCAGGGGTGACTAAAGATGTGCTAGGGCGTACACAGGATAGGGCCAAGAGGCAGAGAGATTACGCAATTGCTATCACGGCCGGAGTTTATCTGCTAAGTATTATAGATGCCGTGGTAGATGCCCATTTAGCACCAATTAAGAATGACCCTGATCTGGCATTTGCACCAGTGGTTATTATGGATCCTACAGGTTTTGAACCTTCTAAGCCTGGTATAGGAATACGATACAGATTTTAAAATATTCGAATAAACTATAATGAAACCTTACAGGTGATTTTATCTTAGGATAATTGCCCGTAAGGTTTCATCAGATCAATAAAAAAATAAAAGTTATCTAATGAAAATAGCATTAGTAGGTTACGGTAAAATGGGTAAAATTATCGATGAAATTGCCCAAAAAAGAGGCCATGAAGTCGTAGCCAGATTAAAGGAAACACCAACAGCTGATAATCTGAATAATCCGGATGTTGTTATTGAATTTTCTAATCCGGAAGCAGCTTTTGAAAATATAAAAAACTGTTTGGCGCTTGGAATTCCTGTAATATGCGGAACAACAGGCTGGCTTGAAAAAAAGCCTGAAATTGAAAAATTAGCAGTTGAAAAGAATACCGCGTTTTTATACGGATCTAACTTTAGCTTAGGAGTAAACTTATTTTTTGCACTTAATGAAAGGCTGGCAAAAATGATGAGTCCTTTTCCTGAATACGATGTTCAGTTGGAAGAGATCCACCATATTCATAAATTAGATGCTCCAAGTGGTACGGCGATTACACTGGCAGAAGGAGTAATTGGAAATTCAGGTTTTGAATCCTGGAAACTAGAAGAAACGAAAGGCAAAGAATTAGGTATATTTGCTATTCGTGAAAATGAAGTTCCGGGTACACATAGTGTATATTACCGTTCGGAAGTGGATGAGATTGAGATTAAGCATACAGCTTTCAACAGAAATGGCTTTGCTTTGGGTGCAGTAGTTGCTTCGGAATGGATCAAGGATAAAAAAGGTGTTTTCACCATGAATGACGTGTTGGGTTTGTAACATTTACCCTGAAATTATAACTAATCATTTGAACAAATAAAGATTAATCAAATCAGAAACTGATGAATTACGTTCTTACATATTGCTTTTATGTATTAATCCTGAGTGTATTAATGGGGATTTCTACATGGAAGCTGTTTAAAAAAATGGGATATAATCCTGTTTTTGCATTTATACCTTTTTACAACTATTCAATAGTACTGAAGGAAACCGAGCATCCTAAATGGTGGGCAATATTATCATATTTACCAATTGTAGGCCCTATTATGATGTCCGTTTTTCATTTATTTTTAATGAAAAAGTTTGGTAAGGTTTCTTTTGTACAAAGAGTTCTTACTGTTGTACTGCCTTTTATCTATATGGCAGTAGTTAACTATTCAAAAGATACAGAAATCTATAAAGAATTTTTACTACAGGGAGAAGAGGAAGCAAAGAAGAAAGATGGCTTCTGGGGATCTGTTGTGTATGCTGTTGTTTTTGCAACCGTTATTCACACATTTATCACCCAACCATTTGGTGTACCTACGGGCTCTATGGAAAGGACAATTCTGGTTGGAGACTTCCTGTTTGTAAATAAACTGAACTATGGTTACCGTTTTCCGATGAGACCTGTCGCAATTCCTTTCTTACAAGGGACTATAGGTGGAAGTGCTAACCCTAAAAAAGCAACAAAATCTTATGTAGATGGTGTAAAGCTTCCTTATTTCAGACTTCCGGGTTGGGAAAAGGTAGAAAGAAATGATATTGTGGTATTCAACTATCCTGGAGACTCTGCACACGTTGCAATAGACCGTAAAGATCCTTATGTAAAAAGGGTAGTAGGTGTTCCGGGAGATGTTATTGAAATGAGAAACGGAAGGTTATTTGTAAATAATCAGCCTGAAAAAATATTGGGTGATGCAGAAGTACAACATTCTTACTTAGTATATACTTCTTCTGCATTGGATGTAAACCGTCTTTGGAAAGTATATGGCTATTTACCTTTACAGGAAGGAGAAATGCCAACAGGAGGATATGTTTATCAGTTCCAGGGATTAACAGATAAAACTGCTGCTGAAATAAAGAGCCTTCCGGAAGTAACTAAGATGGAAGAAGTCATCAATCCGAAAGGAGAAGCTGCAATTAGCTATTACAATCAGCAAACCAAAGCTAAAATCGATACAGCTCAGTCTATATTCCCTATTAATAAACCATGGAATGCAGATCAGTATGGTCCGCTTAAAATTCCTAAAAAGGGTGATGTTGTAGCTGTAAACAAAGATAATTTGCCTGAATACCAATGGATTATTCATAAATACGAAGGGCACAAACTGGAAAATAAAAATGGTAAAATCTTTATCGATGGTAAAGAATCTAGCCAGTATACTATAGAACAGGACTATTACTTTATGATGGGGGACAACAGAGATGCTTCTCTTGATGCCCGTTTCTTTGGATTCGTTCCGGAGCAGTACATTGTAGGTAAGCCTATGTTTACATGGTTAAGCGTACAGGGTGTCTTTGATGAAGGGCCAAAGAAAGTCCGCTGGGATCGTATGTTCAAAGCATCTAATACAGGCGATATGAACAAAACATCTTACTGGTGGATTGCCGTACTTATATTGGTATTGTTCTTTGGATGGGATTATTTTACTAAAATGTTTAAGAAAAAGAAAGAAGATGAATAATGTACTTCTTCCGATATTCTACTTGCCACCAGTACAATGGTTTGCAGAATATCTGGATGAGAATAATGATGTTGTATTTGAAGAGTGGGAAAACTTCCCTAAACAAACCTACAGGAACCGTACAGAAATTTATGGTGCCAATGGTAAGCTTGCGCTGATTATTCCGACCAAGCATACCGGAAGCAGATTGTATAAAGAAACGGAAATTTCTTATGCGGAGGATTGGCAAAAGCTGCACTGGAAGTCAATAAAAACGGCTTATCAGAGTTCTCCTTATTTCGAATTTTACGAGCATCAGCTAGAAGATATTTACTCCGTTAAGACAGAAAGTTTAATGGAATTTAACCTTCGGGCTTTAAATATTATTTTAAAAATACTGAAGACTGAGAAAAACAATGTTTCTACTTCCACGTATGAAAGAGAACCTGAGGCTATTGACTTTAGAGATTCATTTTCAGCAAAGAAGAATACATACCCAGCTTCAAAAGAATATTATCAGGTATTTTCAGATAAGCTAGGCTATATTTCAAATTTGTCAATTGTGGACTTATTGTGCAATCTTGGCCCGGAATCTGCAGCATACCTTAAAAATTTTAAATAAAAAGTTATGAGAAAATTCTTTATAAGTGCTGCTTTCCTGACAGCATTTACTTTTGGTTTTTCACAGGAAACCTCCGATAAGCAAAATAAGGATTTGGAAACCTGGTATCATAAAGATTTTGCTACAACCAAAGTTTACGGAGTTAATACTGAAAAAGCTTATAAGTTCCTAGAATCAAAAGGACTAAAACCACAAACTGTAATTGTTGGTGTTTTGGATAGCGGAGTAGAGGTAGATCATCCGGGACTTATAAAGAATATGTGGGCCAATACCAAAGAAATACCGGGTAACGGAATTGATGATGATGGTAATGGTTATGTAGATGATATCCACGGTTGGAATTTCCAGGGGGGTAAAAATGGTGATGTTGATGTAGATACTCAGGAAGTGACCAGAGTAATCCAGAAATACAAGCCTCTTTTTGAAGGTGCTGATTCAGCCGCAAATAAAGCCAATCAGGCAAAAATGCTTGCGGAGTTTGATCTGTATATGAAGTCGAAAGATATTTATACAGCAAAAAATGGTGAAGCACAGCAATATTATGTGTTTTATACAGAGCTTAAAAACAGAATCCCGGCAATTATAGGATTATTGGGGGGCAAAGCTTTAACACCTGAAAATGTAAAAGCTATTGTGCCTAAAGATGGTCTTGAAGCTAATTATGTAGGTATTCTGGATAATATGACGAAAGATGGTGATCTGGCTGGTAAAAGTGGTAATGATCTTCAGAAAGTTTTTGCAGAACAAATAGATGAAGGAATAAAGCATTATAAAACACAAGCAGCTAAACAGTTTAATCTGGACTATGACCCACGTTCTATTGTAGGAGATAACTACAATGATATTAATGAAACAAAATATGGTAATAACCATTACGAAGGGCCGGATGCAGAGCATGGTACGCATGTTTCAGGAATTATTGCAGGTTTACCAAACGGTAAAGAAGTTCAGTACGGGGTAGCTTCCAGAGTCGCTAAGATTATGACGGTAAGAGCTGTTCCGGATGGTGATGAACGTGATAAAGATGTGGCAAATGCTATCCGCTATGCTGTAGATAATGGTGCAAAAGTACTAAACATGAGTTTTGGAAAGCCTGTTTCTCCAGGCAAAGATAAAGTTTGGGAAGCATTTAAGTATGCACAGGATAAAGGTGTACTTTTAGTAAAAGCAGCTGGTAACGAAGAGGAGGACATTAGTGAACATGTAGCTTTTCCTACCAATTTTAAAGACCCAGCAGATGAAAAACCTTTTGTAAATAATGTAATTGTTGTTGGAGCAAGCACAAACGATAATAATAAACTAAGAGCTTCATTCTCCAACTATAACCAGAAAATGGTAGATATTTTCGCCCCGGGAGAGAAAATATATTCTACAGTACCAGATGGTAAATATAAATACCTTCAGGGTACTTCTATGGCTTCGCCAGTTGTTGCAGGGGCTGCGGCTGTATTGTTAGCTTATATGCCGACACTTACACCTGCCCAAATTATTGAGGCAATTGTAAAAACAGCGAATAAGTCTACAGCAGATGCTGGTATCGAAGGGCGTAAGGTAAATAATACATTCAATTATATGTCCAGATCCGGAGGTGTAATGGATCTTTATAAGGCAGCAGAATATGCTTATAATAACTTTTACAGTTCGGGGAAAAAACTTCCTGTAAAATCCAAAACAAAGGTTAAGAAATAATATCAAAAAAAAACATCTTCAAACGAAGATGTTTTTTTTGATTTCGAAATTTTTGGCACAATTTTTTATTACCTTTATATTAAATAAACAATTTATGAAAAATCTATTACTTACGGGATTGTTTGGCTCTATGGTAGCCGTTTCCTGTTCAACAGCAAATCAGGCACAGAGTGCACGTAATGACAATTATAGTTTAAAAGGTACCTGGCAGATTACTAATGTAGATTATGATAAAAACTATAAGATTAAACCTTTCGATGAGGGAGTTGATATTAATTGTTTCGTTGGCAGCCAATGGAAATTGGTTCCGAACAATAATACAGGATCTTATTCTATTTCGGAAGCAGCTTGTCCAGGTGTAAATACTCAGTTTAAATTTAATGTAACTACTGACAGACAGTTCTCTTTCAAGAAAATTCCAAACGGAACTAAAGCAAAAACTGTAACAGCAGGTTACTTCCTTCAGTTACAAAATCAGTCACCTGATTCATTTGAATTGGTACAAACTGTTGGAGATTCTTCCACACCGGTAAACGTTGTATACCATTTCCAGAAAATTAACTAATCTACTTTAAAATTAAAAAAAAATGAAATATTTAAATAAATCAAGCGTAGCAGCTTTATTCCTGTCAGGAAGTTTATTACTAACTAGCTGTGAAGCTGTACAAAATGCTAACAACACACAGAAAGGTGCAGCTATCGGTACTGCTGGTGGTGCTGTACTAGGGGGTATCTTAGGAAACAACATCGGTCGTGGTGGTAATGGTGCTATCGGTGCCGTATTAGGTGGTATTCTTGGTGGTGTTGCCGGTGGTGTTATCGGTAACAAAATGGATAAGCAGGCTAGAGAAATCAACCAGGCTTTACCAGGTGCTGAAGTAGAAAGAGTAGGAGAAGGTATTAAAGTTATCCTTAACGAAAATACAATTAACTTCAATTTCGACTCTGCAACACTTACGCCGACAGCTAAAGCTAACTTAGATAAGTTAATCCCTGTTTTCAAAAACAACCCGGATACCAATATCAATGTTTACGGACATACAGATGCTAAGGGTACAGATTCTTACAACCTTGGATTATCTGAAAGAAGAGCTAACTCTGTGATCAGCTATTTCGTTGCGAATGGTCTTTCAAGAGATCGTTTTGTAGCAAAAGGTATGGGTAAAGCAGAGCCTATCGCTACTAATGATACTGATGCAGGAAGAGCTCAGAACAGAAGAGTAGAGTTTGCAATTACCGCAAATGATAAAATGATTCAAGACGCTAAACAAGGTAGATAATTAAGTCTTTTTAGCTTCGATATAAAAAAACCACTGCCCAGGCAGTGGTTTTTCTTTATGATTATTATAATTGTTACTTTTGCATCAGTATATTATAAATGAAGAAGTATTTAAAACTTTTACGAGTTGAGCAATGGGTGAAGAATTTATTTGTGTTCTTACCTGTATTTTTTTCCGGAAAAATAATGGATACAGATCTTTTTTCTAAGAGCTGTATCGCCTTTATAGTGTTCTCTCTTACAGCCAGCTGTATCTATATTCTAAATGATTATATGGATATAGAACTGGATAAGCGGCATCCTGAAAAGCGAAACAGACCATTGGCCAGTGGTGCTATAGGAAAGAAGACAGCTATTGGTATATTTGTTTTATTGCTCGTACTAGCGGTAGCTTTTACCTTGTATATGCAAAATCAGGGACTGGAAATACAGGAATTTGCTACAGTCATTATCTCTTACTTTGTTATTAATATTCTCTATACCTTTAAATTAAAGCATGTTGCTATTGTAGATATTTGTATTATTGCTACAGGTTTTGTACTCAGAGTTTTAGCAGGTGGTTATATTACCGGGATTGTGGTTTCCCAGTGGGCAATACTACTTACTTTTATTCTGGCATTAGTATTGGCAATAGGAAAAAGAAGAGGCGAGCTCATCAATGCACAGATTAATGGTAAAACCAGAAAAGCCCTGGATGGTTATAATGTTCAGTTTGCCGATATTGCTTTATCTATTAGTTGTGCATTGGCGATTGTATGTTATCTGATGTTTACACTCTCACCAGAGGTACAGCAGAAATTTCACCCGAGGGTTTTTTATACTGTAATTTTTGTTGTTTTTGCTTTTTTACGCTATTTGCAGCAGACCTTGGTGTATAATAAAACAGAATCACCGACAAAGATTATTTATAAAGATCACTATATACAAGCTACAATGCTGCTATGGCTTATAGCATTTTTATTACAGATATATTTCAAAAAATAAAATACATCATTAAAACACTTTGCAAATGAAAAAATTGTACTGTTTTGATTTTGACGGAACGATAACGACTAAAGACACAATGTTTCTGTTTCTTAGGTTTTATAACCCGGGACGTTATTATTTTCAGTTTATGAGACATGTTCCGTTGTTTCTAATGATGAAGCTGAAACTGGCGAATACAGAGAAGGTGAAAAAAAGCTTTATTACTTCTATATTAAAAGATGAGAAGCAAAAGAAGCTGGAGGAACTGGCTCAGAACTTTTTTAAAGAATACAAAAACAGCATTATGAGAGAAAATGCACTGGATTTCTTTAAAAATATAGATAAGAATGCAACGGCCTATCTGGTAACCGCATCTTTGGATATCTGGGTAAAGCCATTTGCTGAGCATTTTAATTTTGGATATATTTCTACAGAAGCTAAATTTGTAAATGGTAAATTTGCAGGAGATTTTGCAACCAGAAATTGTAATGGGCCCGAAAAGGTCACTCGAATCAAAAGAACGATAGATTTAACAAGGTTCGACAAGACCATAGCCTTCGGAGATACCTCCGGAGATAAGCCAATGCTGGAGTGGGCAGATGAAGGGTATTTCAAATTTTTTCACTAATTTTAATATTTGAATACAAGGCACTCGAAGGGGAATATTAATGTATGTTTTTATGTTTCTCCTTGCAATAGTATAAAATGATAATGTAAAAACATAATAACAACGAGAGATCTAAAATGGATAGAGTTTATCTTGATAATGCAGCGACAACACCCCTTTTGGAAGAGGTAATTGATGCAATGGTAGATGTGATGAAAACCCAGTATGGGAATCCATCTTCCACATATAGTATAGGGCAGGAAGCAAAAGCTATAATTGAGGAGAATAGACGTAAAGTTGCGGCTTACCTTAATGTAACACCTGCTGAGATTATTTTTACTTCCTGTGGTACTGAGTCTAATAATATGATCATAAGATCAAGTGTAGATAACCTGGGAGTACAACGCATTATTACTTCTCCTATGGAGCATAAATGTGTTGCAGAAGCATGCCTTGAAATGAAGAAAATGAGAGGTGTAGAGTTAGTTTATCTTCGCCCAAACAGTAAAGGTGATTTCGATCTTGCAAAGCTTGAAAGCCTTCTTCAGAATTCTGAGAAGAAAACATTGGTATCGCTGATGCATGCTAATAACGAAATCGGAAACTTGTTGGATATAGAGAAAGTTGCTGCACTTTGCAAGCAATATGATGCTTTATACCATTCAGATACGGTACAAACTGTTGCGCATATGCCTTTAGATTTCTCTAAAATTATGGTTGACTTCGCGTCATGCAGTGCTCACAAATTTCATGGTCCAAAAGGAGCCGGATTTGCTTTCGTAAGAAAATCTTCCGGACTTAAAGGGATTATTGTAGGCGGATCTCAGGAAAGAAGCCTTCGTGCCGGTACCGAAAACGTAACAGGTATTGTAGGATTAGGTAAGGCTTTGGATATTGCGGTAGAGCATATGGATGAATATGCTAACCATATGGAGGATATTAAGGCTTATACAATAGAAAAATTAACAGAAAAGATACCAGGAGTATTATTCAACGGACATAGTGCAGAAAGAGGCTCCAGTCTTTACACTTTATTAAGCGTACTTTTACCATTTAAGAACCCGCTTATCGGCTTACAGTTGGATATGAAAGGAATTGCAGTATCTCAGGGGAGTGCATGCAGTTCCGGAGCAGCTAAGCCTTCTATGGTAATGATGTCGATACTTACAGACGAGCAAATGGATAACGGTACTCCGCTTCGTCTTTCCTTTAGTCATATGACTTCAAAATCCGACATAGATGCTTTAGCTAAAGCACTGGAAGAGATTAAGGAAGGGACTATCGAAAAAATGAATGTTTGATATAGACATTCAGGTATAATAAATTGTGTAAATTTGTAGACTTAAATTAAACTGAAATAATAAGAATTATGGCATTAGAAATCACTGATTCAACATTTAGCGAAATTATCAATTCGGATAAACCGGTATTAGTTGACTTTTGGGCAACTTGGTGTGGTCCGTGCAGAATGTTGGGTCCAATTATTGAGGAAATTGCTACCGATTTTGAAGGAAAAGCGGTTGTAGGAAAAGTAGATGTAGACAACAATCAACAAATCTCTATGGAGTTTGGGATTAGAAATATTCCTACAGTTTTAATCTTCAAGAACGGAGAAGTAGTGGACAAATTGGTTGGTGTATCCCCAAAAGAGGTTATTGCGCAGAAGCTTTCTGCTCACTTATAGAAAAAAGTATAACTGATAATGAACGCTTTCCCGACTGGGAGAGCGTTTTTTTTGAAAAATATTTGTTAGTATCGATTATTGTTGTATTTTTGCAACCACAATAATCGAAGAGCATACGTTTTTAAATATTGTCGATTGATCCGGTAGTTCAGCTGGTTAGAATGCCGCCCTGTCACGGCGGAGGTCGCGGGTTCGAGTCCCGTCCGGATCGCAGAGGTTTTATCAATTTCCTTAAAAAATTGATCCGGTAGTTCAGCTGGTTAGAATGCCGCCCTGTCACGGCGGAGGTCGCGGGTTCGAGTCCCGTCCGGATCGCAGAGGTTTTTATCAATTTCCTTAAAAAATTGATCCGGTAGTTCAGCTGGTTAGAATGCCGCCCTGTCACGGCGGAGGTCGCGGGTTCGAGTCCCGTCCGGATCGCAGAGGTTTTTATCAATTTCCTTAAAAAATTGATCCGGTAGTTCAGCTGGTTAGAATGCCGCCCTGTCACGGCGGAGGTCGCGGGTTCGAGTCCCGTCCGGATCGCAAAAGGTTTACAGATATTCTGTAGACCTTTTTTATTTTATACCAGTTTCAAAAGTAGCTAAAAACCACAATCTGAAAGTGATCTATAAAAAGGGAAGTGAAAGCTTACTGAAAGGTAAGAAAAGCCTATTTGCAGACTTGTTCAGAAATTAATTGAACATCCTATGGAATGTTTTTAATGAGTTTATGTTTAAAATTTTTTAAAAACAGCACAAAAATGGATAAGACGTTCAATCTATTTTTTATCTCAAAAAGTTAAAATCAATGCACTGAGAGAAGTGCTTATTTGTATGAGAATTACCTTGAATGGTGATATTTCTGAGCTAAGTAGAAAACAACTATATTCCAATCTTTCAGAATTATAATGTTAGAATGGAGAAGTTGGTAAGGAAATAACAAATTTATGTAGGCTAAGGCTCAATAAGAATATATTACTTCTCAACTTTGCGATTCACTAAAATCACCTCAGTATATCTTATTAGCCAGCTATTTCAGGCTGATATAATCAGATTATAGATATATTTCTTTGGAAAATATCTCACTTTTTCTGTCAGAATGCATGAGCTTTTGTAAAAAAGATTTTATAATATATTGGAATGCGGGAGTAGATGAGCTGTATATAAGTGTTTTTACCTCTAGAGTATGTGATGGGTATCTGTTTTTTTTATGTTTACTTTTTCATTTGTATTACTTTGTGGGAACATAATTTAAGAGAAGCGAAAGTATAGGATTTGGCAAACCTTCTCCGCTTTAATTTTAGAAATTGAAAAAAAATAATTGTGATGTTCAATAAAGAACGCAGTAGTTTAATGGAAAAATTTATAATAAGAAAAGATTTTAGTCTTTACAAAGAACCAAAATATGATCATAAAGCCGAGGCAGGTATTTAAATTTTAAAAAGATGTAATAAATTCTGATCAGAATAGTTGACAGGTACTGGTATATTTATTCGCGTCTATCCATTTTGTAAATAACAAAAGAACTGCTTGCAATTATAGAATTGTACCAAAAAAACAATCATTTATTACTTGTAGAGAGTGGAACCTAGTTTTTTTACTTATTTCCACTCCTTTTTTAAAGTAAATATATATTGTAAATGCAAACAAAGCCAGTTTGTAATTAGAATATCATTAAGAAAATAAAAAACATCACTATCTTTCTTTTATTAAGGTAGTTATATTGGGTAGCAGTGTTTAGAATTATGCTACCCTTTTCTGTAGTATAATTCATACTTAATTTCAATATCAATAAGTTTTTTTGAAATACTTTTTTCTGCTTTATACTAAATAAGTAAAGTTGAAATTCTAATGTACTTAAAATAATACCTGTATCGCTGAGTTTATAATTAATAATCACTTGTTTTGTTAATGTGTTATAAATATGATTTGGGTTATTTTGTTATTAATTATTTATGTATAGGTTTTTATAATTGTTATATTTGAATTAAATTTACTATTATGGTAGTTAAAATATTTTTTATTTTTTTTACGCTTCCATTATATTGTTTCTCTCAATATACGGCCAGTCAAATAGATACTTTGTTACTCAATCCAACCAGATATAATAAAAATATGTCTAAGGATGAGATCATATTATGGAATAAAAGTCTTATTGATAAATCATTAAAACTGGATTATCTTAAAGGTGAAATATTAGGATACAGGAATATAGCAACCGTTTTAGGAGAAAGAGGAAAGTATCAGGACGGCCTAAAATGTTTAAGTATAGCAGAAAAAAAAGCAAAAGAATTAGATGATAACTATATGTATGGACAAGTATATACTGAATATAGTAAGTTATACAATATGATTGGACTTTCCGAATATGCAGTAAAGTATGGTGAACAAGCTATAAATTATGCAACAAAAGCAACCGGTGTATCAGAAAGGGATTATAAATTATTATTATCCCGTATTTATGGGAATAATGCCATTTGTTATGTTAAAAACGATAAGAAAAAAGCCTTACAAAATTTATATAAATCTTACGCATTAAGAAAAGGACTTGAGGCTAATGTGAATCTTGCGACGTACTATAATGAAATTGAATATAATCCGGACTCTGTAAGGGTTTATGTTAATAATTCTATTTCTATACTGAAGACTCCAAAATATGAAAATAATTATTTTGTATGGGGGCATGTCTATTATATTAGGGCAGAATCATTGGCTAAGCAAAAAAAGTATGAGGAAGCAATTGATGACTTTAAAATTGCTTTGGAGTACTCTAAAAAAGAAAAGATGCCTATGAATGAGCTGATGATTTATCAGAAGATGATTTCAATTTATAAAAAGACAGGTGATTCCGACCAGGAGCTTATTGTAACGAGAGAATATAATAAAATTAAAGAATTTCTTGATAAACAGGGAAAAGATGTAATAACTATTTCTATAGAAAATATACTTGAAGAAAAGAAAACAGAAAAAAAGGCAATGAATAAAAAGATCTATTATATCATAGGGATTTGTGTTTTATTACTGTTAATGGCAAAAGTTATTATTAGAAAATATCAGAAAAAAATAATATTAAAGGAAAAGTTTTTGTCTAGTAAAGATGCTGAGAATAAGGTTCTTATAAAAAGAGTGAATGAAGAGTTTGATAATATTATAGAGCTGGCAAAAAATAATCATCCTAATTTTTATACCCGTTTTCAGGAATATTATCCATCTTTTCAGCCTAAACTTTTGGAGCGTAACCCGGATTTGCAAATAAGTGAACTTAGCTTACTTGCCTATATTTATTTAAATTTTCAGACAAAAGAAATAGCTGATTATACCTTTAAATCTCCTAAAACTGTACAAAACAGAAAACATTTGTTAAGAAAGAAGCTTAACATTCCGTCCGATGAAGATTTTTACGTATGGTTAAAGAATATTCTTAGTTAAATCGAAATATTTATAATGGCAGTTTTTTTAGAATTATTGATAAAAGCATTGCCAATCTAAATTTAAAAAACTGCTATCCTTAAATAAGTGTAATTCTTAATATTATTACAGGTTATATGCTGCAGGGTATATGATGGGGGTTAACTTCTTTTTTTTCTAGCCCATTTTGTTGTTGCTTTGTTTCAGGATTTCAATATTAATGAAATTGCTCGCTATACAGAGATAAAAAATTACGTTTTGTCTGCTGTTTGTGTGTTTTAATAGAATGAAATAATATCTAACCAAAAAAAATAATTATCATTTTGTTTGTCTAAAAAGGACTGCCAAATATTTTGAGTATTGACATGTACTTCATCATATTTTTGTTAAATGGCAGTTTATAGGGAACTCTAACGCATTCATTATGCAGGGGTTCTCTTTTTTTTGAATTCCAAAATTTTCTTGATGCTTGGAGCTAAATATAGATCCGAAGATGTAATACAGAACTTTTGTACGTATAAAGATAAATTTAAAACAGTACTTATATTAATCTTAATCGGATTGAAATAGTAAATACTACTTTCGACAGCATTGAATTATCAACAACTTTCAGGTGTAATAACAAGAAATATTGATCAATTTCTAATAAACCACTCCCTATTCATAATTTATTATTTCTGTTACATAGGATGTACAAACACTAATTAGCACTATATAGTAAATAGTGGCTTTGTTGACAGGAATAGACAATATTCTGTAAGCATTATTGTCAGGCTGTTTTAGACGAATGGGGATACGATGGGTATGTTGTTTTTTAGTTGAACGCTTGAAGCATAGCTAGATTTGCGAATATTTCATAAAACATATTTTTTGTTGTATGCAAGACATTTAACTATAAATTAAAATCAAGATGAAAAAAACAAAAAACCAAGAACCTTTCGAGGTGCTTACCAAAAAAGTGTATGTCCCTCCTATTGTGGAAGTTCAGAAAATTGAAATGGAACAAGGATTTGCGGCCAGTTCAGCTGCTGTAGAACCGGTAGCCGTTTCGGGAAATACAAGTGCTGTTTCTACAGACTTTGTGGGTGAAGATAATACTGTATTTGATTCTTCGTTCTAAGTTCTCAAAATTTTGAAATTGTATAACATTTAAGAATTAAAAACAATGAAAAAAAATATTAAAAGCCTCTTTATTTTAGCTTCTTTACCTGCTCTTTCATTAATGACATCGTGCAGAAGTGAGACGGAAGTAAGGAATATTACGTCAGGCCGTGCACCCGTAAAGTTTAATTTAACTGGCAGCAGTTTTGATGATGATACTTCAAAACCCAGTGCACTACAGGCCTCTGTAAAATCAACCCCAATAAATGCTGTTACCCATAGTCACATTGCAATGGTAGATCCGAGTACTCAGGCGGAAATATTAGTGGAATCTGATTCGGGTATATTGAAAAACGGGGCTCAAGCCTCTGTAGGTGGAGGCGCTATGGCCGCCGTTGCAGGAGATCCGTTTGGTGTGGGTATTTCATTTAGAACCATAGCCTACAGAGCCAGTGATGGGAGTTATCAGGCGCATCAGGATTATATTGTGGGGCAGACATCAGTTCCCATGATGTTAGATTCAGGAGTGGCTTATAATATAGTGGCCTATTCTTACGGAACCTCAACATTACCGGCAATTAGTTCCGGAGAACAGGCTAATATCAGCAGTGCTGTGGTAAATTATGATAATGCGAATCCTGATTTCATGTATCAGAAATTGGCATTAACCCCTGATGGGAACATTACAAATACATTAAATCTGAACTTACGCCATAAATTAAGTTTAATAACCACCACTTTAGATGTAACAAATTTAGGAATGGGGACGATTACGAGCATTTCCAATGCCAAGATTCAGCCTCACAGTACAACAGGAACCTTTGCATTATCTACGGGGAATATAACAAGAGGAGCAACCAATGCAAATGTACCGGTAGTTTTTGCAGGACCATTTCCTTCGAACACTGCTACATCTGCTCCGGTATGGGTAAATGCACAGGCAAATGCTAGCGATGATAATAATCCCTCTAATGTGGGGCGTTTAACAGCAGATATAACAGTTGGAGGCAGTTTGAGGAGTCTTACAATCCCTTCTTTTGCGATTACTCCGGAGCGCAAACAAAATATTACGGTGAATTTTAAGACGTGCGGCGCTTATATCGGGGCTAATACGAATCCTGCAAATTTTAAAGCATTTATGTGCCATAACCTGGGAGCAGATCAGACTGTCAACGGCTTTTCTCCGGTAAGGGAAATTCATGGAGCAAAATATCAGTGGGGAGCTGTTGCATCTCAAACCGACAGGTATGTTTCTCAGGCCGTGGATCAATCTACTCCAGGTCCTGTTAGTAGTGGATTTAATTATAATGCAACTCCCTTGGGTACTTTTGCCAACCCATGTCCAACAGGGTATCGTGTGCCTTCGAGTACTGAATGGGGATATGTACTTACCAATAATCCTCAAATAAGAAGAGTAGGTACTTGGAATAGTGATTCTGCAAATTTTGGGAGTGGTATATATTTTGGCGCTAATGGTAAGGAGACCTTATTCTTACCGGCTGCAGGCTGGCGTAACACAGGAATTTCAGGTAGAGGATCTTGGGGGCTATATTGGTCTTCAACATTATATAATGGTTACGGAGTACGTCTTGGATTTACTTCTAATACGCTAACATCAGTTGATGGACTCGAAAGAAATGCAGCAGCTCCGGTTCGCTGTATGGCCAACTAATTATAAAACATGTTATTTTGATGGTGTAATCTGCCATTGAAATAACATATTTTAATTTATAAAAAAGTAATTAAAGTATGATTAGGAGAGTGTTTATATTATTTATACTGATGGTAAGTGTTTTTGAAGGAAATTGTCAGACCATTAATATGAGTTTTCCCAAATTTGCAGGGAAAGAATATGAATTTGTTATCTTTCAGGGAAATGAGTATAAAAAAATCCTGCAGAGCACAATACCCGGTGACGGTAAATTTTCTATAATTATTCCTAAAGAATATAAAGGATATGAAGGGATGAGCAGATGGCTGCTTCGCACCGAAGAAGGTGGCGGTTTAGATTTGTACATACCAGGATATGATTTTGATATAAGTTGCGAGTCGGATAAGCCAAATGAAAGTAATGTGCATTTTACAAACAATACCGATAATGCGAAACTAAATAAGCTGTACAGAGAACAGGAGAAGATCCTGAATAAATACCAGTCTATGCTAATGGCTATAAAGTCTTATTCTGAGGAAGAAAAAAAATATAAATTTTTCGAAGCAGAAATGATAACCCAAAAAGCAGTTTACGAAGATTTTCAGGAGAAATTAATGAAAGATGGAGATTACATTTGCTCTTTTTTACAAATTGTTAATATCACCAATGGGCTGGGGACAAAATTATATGAAGAGGAAAAAATGAAAGCATTAAATATCTCCAATTTTATTGTGAAAGAAATGAAATGGGACAGATTGTATAACTCAGGCCACTGGATGGCCGTGATAGAAGGCTGGGTCAATATTCATACTAAGGTTTTAAAAAATAAAAAAATTTTTGCAAGCAGTTACGGTCTTATATGTTTAAAACTGAACCGTCTGGAAATGTACCGGGACTTCACAGAGCGTGTAGAATATTTCTTAAAACAACAAAATGAAACTAAATATCTCGAGTCTGTTTCTAAGTTAAACATAAAAAAATAAAGATATTATTCTAATTTTTGTTTATTCGATCAAAATTTGGCATCTAATATAAATGTATCTGATAACTAATTTGTGGCAGGCTATTATTTAAAATCTTCTGGACAGTAATGGATCAGCGTTATAACTATTTCTAAGAGCAAAAAAGAAAGGATGGAATGGATTGCTATTTACAGCGAGTACTATCCTAAATTTTTGGCTTTAAAAACTTTTGGAAGAAGTGATGTAACACCACCTACTGATGCTGAGGTAAAAGCAATGCAAAGCGCTCCTAAAACTTTTGTAGACAGGGTAATGAATGAAGCCATAAAGCATCTGTCTTCTAAATAATTTAACAATATTCTTATCATTTGTTTGTGAAAAAAGCTCCTATTTGGCTTTCAGAGAGGCAAAGCCTCTCTGTTTTTTTTACATTGGATTTTAATTATTATCACACATTGTACAAGCTTCGGTCCTCTGGAAAAGGATAAAAGATCTTGTGAAATTAGAGTCTCTATTTAAAACTTGTAATGTGATAAAAAGAATCAATCCAGTAAAAAGCTTTTGACAAAATAAAAAATCACGACTTCATAAGTGATAATCCTGCTCTTATTCAAATATCGGGCTGGTTAAATGATTGGAGTATTTCGGTAAGTATAGATATTGATAAAACTATGAACGAATTACAGAAAGTGAGTACGAATAATGACGCGTATGTATAAGAAAGTTATTTTTTGTAGATTATGATGCTGTTAGTGGAAGGTTGAACAATGATAGCTATGAGGAATTTATATGATAATATTATTTTTAAAAAAATTATCCGTTAAATTTGTTTTAGCAATTTTTTCGTAAAATGTAGGCATGGAAAGAATTCAACATATCATCAAATACATTGAGAATAATTACAATCAAAATATCCCGATCCAAAAAATAGAACAACTTTCCAATTATTCCTATCGCAATATACAACGCGTATTCAAAAATATTTTCAAGGAATCTCTGGGCGCGTTTCAAAAAAGACTGAAGCTAGAAAATGCCTATAAAATGCTTCTTTATACACATGCTCCTATTACCGAGATTGCTTATACTGTGGGTTTTGAAAGTTTGCAATCCTTCTCCAAATCGTTTAAAAAGCAATTCGATATGTCACCCCTTCAGGCCAGAGCGGCCAAACAGGAACTTTTTAATGGCTTTATCAGTAACTATCCAAAAGAGTACCCTAATATAGCTAGGGAAATAGTTTATCTAAACCAGATCGAAGTATTTTTTATTGCAGTACAAACAAAAAACTACGACCGCAGCAATATAGATTTGGCTTGGGATAAAATCAATGCCATTTTCAGTGACGATGCAAGTATAGCCTGTTATGGCATAATTGTAGACGAGCCGCTTATTACCAATAAAACGCGGTGCAGATACGAAGCCTGTGTAACCAAAGACCCACTTGATAAAGATTTTATTTCGATGCATATTTTGGGTGGAAAATATGCCAAATACATTCATAAAGGCAGCTATGACAATATTGAAGATACTTACAGATGCATATACCACGACTGGCTTTTTAATTCGGATTTAGAGTTTGATAGTTCCCCGATTGTAGAATACTATGTAAAAGAGGAGTTTAATACTGTAAAAGAAGAGCATTACATTACCGAAATTTTAGTACCCATAAAAAAGAAATAGTTGTCAATTTTGGACAATAGTGCAGGTGTTTTTTGCCCTTACTTTGTAAAGAAAATAAAACACAAAGATGCAACAAAAGCTATTCATTATGACTTTAATCAGCACGATCCTTTCTACCGATTCTTATGGACAGAAAGTGAAAAAAAACATCCCACAGGGAAATGATGAAATTCAGTACACTATGCCCGAAGAGTCGGCTCCCCACGAAGGTACATGGCTGCAATGGCCGCATCATTACCAATTCGGTATTAACTACCGAAATAGCCTGGATGATACCTGGGTAAAAATGACACAGGCCTTGGTCGATAGCGAGATAGTGCATATTATAGCCTACGATGAAACAGAAAAAAACAGGATTACAGTTTTGCTGCAAGCCGCAGGCGTGCCGCTAAAAAATGTGGATTTCAATATTTATCCAACAGATGATGTTTGGGTAAGGGACAATGGTCCCATTTATGTAAAGGATAAAAAAGGGGAGCTGGTAATAACAGACTGGGGATTTAATGGCTGGGGCAAAAAAGTGGCCTACAAAAACTGCAACCTTATTCCTTCTAAAATTGCAAAGCATCAAAACCTTTTAAGCATCAACCTGAACGAAGTGGTTGTAAACGAAGGTGGAGCTTTTGAAATTGATGGATCAGGAACTTTTTTGGCGACCAAAAGTGCCATCCTAAACAACAACAGAAACCCTGGGATGACACAGGCGCAGGCTGAAGCCATTTTTACCAGATACCTGGGCGTAAATAATTTTATTTGGCTAAACGGCACAGCAGGCTTAGAAATTACCGATATGCATATTGATGGGTTTGCCCGATTTGGCAACAAAAATACACTGGTAACGATGAGTGAGGACGATCTGCTGGAATGGCAAGTACCCGAGCAGGATATTGATATACTATATGAGGCCGACAATAAAAAAGGAGAACCTTATAAAATAGTTAAGCTGCCTTTAACCCAAAACGATGTAACAACTGCCTACGGTAAAAAGCTGGGTTATAAAGGCTCATACATCAATTATTATATTGCCAACAAGAAAGTATTGGTACCAAATTACAACGACCCTAATGATGTGGTTGCCAATAAAATGATACAAAAACTGTATCCTGGCAGAGTTGTAGTAGGGATTGATGTACGTAATTTATATGCCAACGGCGGGATGATCCATTGTGTAACCCAGCAGCAACCAAAATAAATTAGTTTGCTAAACCTACTATTTAGACATTATTTTTCTAATCATTACTAAAATTTTAATAATCTTAAAAATTATGAAAAAAAGCATTCAGTTTTTTATTGTTTCGATTCTCCTAAGTTCTTTTGCACATGCTCAGATAAGGGATTTTGTTATTGAACCTCCAATTAAACCTAATCTATATATCTACAAAACTTTTGGAGTATTTGGAGGTAAAGAGTATTCTACAAATGCAGTGTATCTCATTACAAAAAAGGGTGTCGTTTTATTTGATGTGCCTTGGCAGAAAACACAATATCAAAGCCTTATGGATACTATAAAAAAACGTCATAATCTACCTGTTATTGCTGTGTTTGCTACTCATTCACATGCTGACCGTGCAGGTGATTTGAGTTTTTACAATAAAAAAGGAATTAAAACCTATGCTACTCTGAAAACGAATGAACTGCTGAAGAAAGAAGGGAAGGCAACGTCAAGCGAAATCATAAAAATAGGTAAGCCTTATCGTATTGGTGGGGAAGAGTTTATTGTAGATTTTCTTGGAGAAGGACACACGGTAGATAATGTAGTCGTATGGTTTCCAAAATATAATATACTAGATGGTGGATGTCTTGTGAAAAGTAATGCTGCTGTTGATTTGGGATATACTGGTGAGGCAAATGTGAAACAATGGCCACAGACTATGGCAAAACTAAAAACTAGATATTCACAGGCTACATTAATTATTCCAGGTCATGACGAATGGAAAGGTGGCGGACATGTAGAGCATACTCTGGAGCTTCTGAACAAAAAATAAAATATTGAGTCATCCTAAAATAGGTTTTACTTAATTTTATTTCCAATATAGTAAACCTATTTTAGGATGACTAACCTTAGCTTATACTGATAAGTTATTTAGGAGAACAGCTAAGTGTTAAACCAGAGAACCAGAAAGAATATGGAAGGCTTGCAGAAATAAGATGAGAGTATCTTCTATCTATTCGGGGGCGATCGACGAAAAGTAAAATTTTGCACGTTAATGATAAAATATATAATCGATAGGTTAAATTATTATGAATTTATATCGAAATTAAAAAAGTATGTATGAATCGTTTGGTTTTTTATATTTGATAGTCTGAAGTTTATATTTATCATTACACAAAATAAGAATATCGTCCTCGTAACTTTTAATTCCAATAATCAATACTAAATTCTACAAATGTTTTTGTCTTAAATAAACATTCTAATCCGAATTTTTCATGAAAAATATCTTTGAAAAGAAGTACATTTGATTCCGCTTTAAAACAATATGGACAGGTACAATTTTCTATATCTCTTTTCTTCTATTGGGATTTTCATGATACTTTTACTTGCCCTGTTTTTGGTTACCGTAAAGACCAAACACAAACTTTCAAACTGTCTGCTGGCGTTCTTTCTTTTTACAAATGCAGTTGATGCCATCAAATTTTTGCAGCAAGGATTTCCGGTTAATTATATCAACTTCGAGGCATTTCGCTGGAGTTTTGTTTATTTGTTTTCGGCGACATTTTACCTTTATGTGTTGTCCATTTGTTATACCAATTTTCGGTTAAAAGGCAAGCATTTAATACATGTAATTCCGTTTCTTGCTTTCAATGCGTTTATGATGTGGGGAATTATTTTTGTTGATCGACCTGCAAAAATAAAATTTATAAACAGCATGAATGATATGCCGCTTATGCAATTTTTTTTCTTCCTTTTTGAAGCGTTATTTCAGGTTTATTTTATTGCATCATTTTTGGTGATTAGAAAGTCTAAAATAGTCTATCTCGAGAATTACACAAATCCCAATACTTCTGCACTCAACGCCCTTTATAAGATAACAATTCTCTATTACGTTTTGCATTTTATAGTTCTGATAAGATGGCTGGTAAGGTTTATTTTTGGTGTGGGCGAAATTCACTCATGGATTGTAACTCTTGATGGGTTTGCATTTTTGTTTTGTACGTGCTGGTATCTTTTTGTTGCTCTAAATAATCCCGAGTTTTTCAGAGGGGTAAATTCCGATCTTCAACCTATTGCAGCTACTACTTCAAAACAACAACCTAGTCTGTTGGAAAATGAAGAAAAAAATGAACAAATTGAATTCTTGAAAAAAATTATGGTGGAAAAAGAACCTTATTTGGATTCTTCGTTAACCATTCAAGATTTGGCGGAGCAAGTTAAAATGCCTGTGAAAGATTTATCGACTTTGATTAATTTGTATATAGACAAGCATTTTTTCGATTTCGTGAATGAATATAGAATTGAAAAAGCCATGCAAATGCTAAAAGATCCATCTCAAAAAGAGCTGACTGTTTTGGAAATTTTGTATCAGGTTGGTTTTAATTCCAAGTCTTCGTTTAATACTTCTTTTAAAAAGTATACAGGAAAAACACCAACAGATTACAGAAAACAAGCTTTGTAAAATCAAATTATTTGCTAAAAATGAGTTCGATTTTTTTTAATCGGTCGCGTCCTGAGTCTTTTTGAGGCATATTTGCAGAAAGTTTTTAAAAATATGATTACAATGAAAAAAATAATTTTCTTAATATCATTAAGTATTTTACTCACCAATTTTCTTTCAGCTCAAAAGCCGGTTGAACAAAAAACAGAAATCAATCAAATTAATGAGCTAATAACCAAATCATACGAAAGAGGTTTGTTCAACGGAAATGTTTTAGTCGCTAAAAAAGGAAAAATCATCTATCAAAAATCATTTGGTTTTGCCGATGAAACGAGAAAAACTATTTTAACGAAAAACGCCATTTTTAATTTTGGCTCTATTGTAAAGCAGTTTAATGCAGTTGCTATTATGATGTTGGTGGAACGTGGTCAGCTAAATCTTGATGACCCCATTTCGAAATATAATTTGGACTTGCCAAATTGGTCAAAAAAAGTGACGACCAGACATTTAATCAATTATGCCAGTGGAATTCCTCGAATTGAAAACAAAATGATCGTCCCAAAAAACGATGAAGAAGCTTGGAAGATTTTGAGGAAAACGGACACCCTCTTATTTGAGCCGGGAAAAGGCTATAGATACGATAATGGCAATGTGTTTTTGCAAAGAAGAATTATTGAAAAGATAACAGGAATGACTTTCCAAGATTTTGTTTCTGAAAATATTATCAAACCTTTGAAAATGACCAATTCCGTTTTCGATGCAAAATCGGGATACAAAAACCGAACATCTTGTTATGATATGGACAATGTGAGATGCCCGGAAATGGAATTTATCAGCGGTTGGCTTTGGTTAGATATCAATGATATGTACAAATGGATTGAAGCGATGAATCATAATCGTTTAATCTCTAGAAAGTCCCTTGAAACATTATTGAATAATCCTTATGCAAAAGAAGAAGGCGGATCGCTTGGTAGATTTTATGAAGAAGATGAATTACAGCGTCACAACGGTATTTCGTATAAATTTGAATCTATTCTATTAAATGATATGAAAAATGATGTCATTGTAATTCTGGCATCCAACAATCTCAATAAAGTTTGGAGTTTAGGGCATATAATCCGTGACATCATGTTGGAAAGGGCTTATGAAATTCCTAAAAAATCCGTTTACCAAGCTTTAAGAAAAGAAGCGCAAACCGATGTGAATAAAACGATTGAAAATTATTATCAACTGAAAAAAACGTTTGAAAAGGAATACAGTTTTGACAATCCAAGCGAGCTCAACACTTTGGGCTACGAATTACTAAGAGCGGGAAAAATTAACGAGTCGATAGAAATATTCAAACTGGCAATAAGTGAGTTTCCTAAAAATGCGAATCTATTCGATAGTTTAGGGGAAGCCTATTTTATAAATAAGCAATACGATTTAGCATTAGAGAGTTATAAAAAAGCAGTAAGTCTTGGTGGAAGCAACGGTAATGCAGAAAAAATGATTGATAAGATAAAGAGCTTACTCTAGAATTGGCTTTTATTGAAAAAGTATAAGTTCTGCCCGGATCAAAAATGCTTACAAATAGCTGTAAGCATTTTTTGTTTGTATTAGGTGTATATATTCTAATGATAAAACTAAGGAACCAATAATCTTTTAGGAAATTTTTTGACATTTTATAAAAGAATCTAGCTTACTCTTTTAATCTTCCAATACTTATATTTTAAACAATTTAAATATGTAATGAAACATATACTTTTGTCTTTAATGTGTATATGATTATATTTTTATTTCATTATGATTATATATTTAAAAATATTCTTTTTTGATAATGATAAGGGCTTTTTGCTGTCGATTTCATTATTTTTTTTCTTTTGTGATCAAAAACATCAGTTAAGTCACAAAAATGGGGAAATTTACTCCTTTTGAACAAAATTTGGCGTTTTATTGCCATTCTCCTGAATACGTCCTAGTCATGGGAATTTACAGCTGATATCTTATTTTGAAGTCAAAATTTAAATTTTCAATCAATTGTAAATTATTATTCGTCGAATAGTAGTTTG
Organism: Elizabethkingia sp. YR214; assembly: GCF_003058195.1. GTDB lineage: Bacteria > Bacteroidota > Bacteroidia > Flavobacteriales > Weeksellaceae > Elizabethkingia. The sequence continues at coordinate 103,758 of NZ_QBUH01000005.1, read as the reverse complement.
AAGAAAAATAGATTAAAACTTGATTTAACATATACTTTATTGTAAATCAAGAATTAGTGAGTTTTAATGTTATAAGCTCAGAGTTAAAAACTTATGTTCTCGATAGGTTTAAACTATTGTTAACATAGGATTTTTAATTTTTATTTCCTGATTTATAAAAGTTTTTATACTTTAGTCGCTACACCAAACACGATACATGGAAAATAACTCTAACAGCGTTATTCGATTCTCTATTGCTGATAGTGACTTTTACTTCAAGCAGTTTTTATTAAAAATGCTCTTGGAGAACCCTTTTTATAGAGTTGTTAATGACTGTAATAACGGTCACGAACTTATCTCTAGGCTCTATCGCAAACAAGAAGATGTTTTTTTAATTAATTTATACATGCCCATTCTAAGTGGGCTGGAAGCTATAAAATTTATTCGACAAACGAATAAAACTACTCCTATTATCACGTACTCGGCAACTTATCAGAATGATATGGATGCTATAGTATCCGAAATTCCCAATACCTACTACTGTCAGAAGAACAGCATAGTGATAAGAGATATACTCAGAAATAGTATTTTATCCAAAAAAGTAGATTTCGACGATTATCGCCAGGAATGGTCCCAACAAATGCTGGAGGTTCAGGATTATATGGAACGCCAAAAGAAAAGCCAGCAGGATCTGTCTCTGTCCGAAATACAGATGATTAAGCTTTGTTATGAAGGTTATAGTAATAAGGATATTGGTGAGAGAATGAATCTTAGTACAAGAACTGTTGATACCTATATCAAGCGATTGACTGAAAAGCTTGGGCTAAAAAGTAAGTTGGATCTTGTACGTTTCTGTGTAGAGAGTGGCTATTATAATACCAGTATTTAATTAATTAATAAAACAAACAAATGATTTCTTCAGGCCAGGAAAAGCTAAACAGAAAGGATGTAAACAAGGGAATATGGAAGTTCATTTTCTCTTTTCTCTTCCTTTCGGGATTCTCATTCCTTTCAGTTTTTTTATTTTTTAAAAGCAGTGAGTACCAAAAAAGTAATATTCAGAAAGAGGTAGAGAACTACAAAAATATACTGAATAAAAACGAGTTGTTACAATCCAAGATGGAGGGCATTTATTCCAAAATGACGATGATAGCTAATGACAAAGTTCAAAATGACGAATTTTTGAGAGACAACATTGTAGAAGATATTCATGATTGTAAAAATATCATGGGGAAGGACAGTATAAAAGAATTTAAGCAGTATGCTTCTTTATTGAAGAATATCAATGAGATGGTCTCGCTTAAAGATAAACTGATTTCTGCTTCATTAGAAGAAAGAGCAGCGCTTAATAATCTGCAAGAATGCCAGGGACGATTAAATATTGTTACCAGCAAGATATTAAATGACGCGCCAAAAGTAGGGCCAAGAAGAAGACCAAGATCAATAAGATAATATAGAAAAAATGCAGTTCCAGGTTACTTTATCCAAGAAAGAAAAGAGGTATTACTTTGTATATCTCTTTGGGATGCTATTATTAGCAGTTATTTTTTTAGGTATTATTTTCTTAAATAAACTAGAATCCCCTTTCACTCACTCCGATGCGCTGGCTATAAAGACATTGCAGGAAAAATCTGTTTTCAACAACCGCCAGCAGGCAATACAGCCTACAATAGACAGCACATTTATTAAGTTGAAAAAATTGTCAAGCGAAAATCAGCAGCCTGTTGAAGAAAATGAGCTGAAATATGAAATTAATGATATCAAAAATGCATTTTCGGATATTTCCTCTGTTGATGCAAGAAAAGATAATTATGCTCAGATTGCAAAATTTTATAAGATGTACTACGATGATAAAAAGATCATTGTAAAAAAGAACGAGAATGTGAAAACATTCACCAAGCAGTATGAAGAATGCACAATAGGAATGAAGGACATGCAACAACATATAAATCAGAGAAAAAATGCCCAAATCATAAGTAACAGAAACTAGAAACAAATATTGAAAAATGAACTACTTTCAAAAAAATAAAAAGAATATAATTATTGCTGTTATTTCTACCTTACTGGTTGCATCATTAATTGCAATCTGGTTACAAAGAAAATCAGTGAATAATTCGGAAAATATTGTAGCTGCTGTATTTCCCGCAAATCTAAGTTTAGGAGACTCACTTAGATTTGAAGATAAAACACTAAACGCTAAAACCAAGCAATGGGATTTTGGCGATGGTAAAGTTTCAGAGAAAAATAAGGGAATCCATATGTATACTAAGCCTGGTTTTTATGAGGTGAAGCTTACAATAGATAACAAGTACACAAAGACATTCCCAATCTTGGTTTCATCGGTTGTGCGTCCGGTTTTAGCTCTGGAGGAAAGCAGAATCGATGCACAAACTCAGGCCCTACAACTGGAAAACGTGGTCTTTAGAGCAGTAGCGCCAAATGCCAAAACGTTTTCATGGAGATTTGGAGAATCAGGGAATATAGATTCAAAAGATAAAATGGCGATTTACTCTTATAAAAAGCCAGGTAACTATACTGTTACATTACTCACGGATGATAATCCGCAGCCTATTGTCCATCAGATAAGAATATTACCTGCTTATAATCCGAATGAGCAGCTGGAACAGGATCTATCTTCAATTGATGACACATACAGCGACATTGATGATGATATCAAAAGAACACTGCAGCAAATTGCTGATGGTAATAACTTCAATAGCAATTATAATTATCTGTTAAGGACTTATTTCTGTAACAATGACAATACTGTAATGATTGTAAATAATGGAAAACCTAAGAATTACTATTATTATACAACAGGCTTGCAGTTTGACAAAAATAATACAATCCAGGAGGTAAAATCAACGTTTGATAATAATCAGAAATGTATTATTAAACTGGAAGTGACACAGAGTAAATAGTTTTTGAAAAATTAAAAGACGAGTAATGAAAAACACCAAATCTACACTATACATTTTAGGATCTGCTTTACTGGTTACAGGATGTCAGGTCAGAGTACCTTCAGTAAAAACACCCGCACCGGATTATTATGGAGGTATTGAACAGAATATGGTAATTAATGGATATCCTAAAGAGCCTCTGCCATGGATTACTTTCTCTGACAGGTCGAAGAATACCGCTTTTTTAAAGAAAGAAAAGAATGAATCTCCTAAGGAAATCAAATTCCTGGAGCCTCTTATGGTAGTAGACTACAATAAATCAAGTAAATTAGTGAAAGTAGCTGAGTATAACGCAGATGCTCTGATGAAGAAACTTCCTGCAAAATCTGTAAAATCTTACGGATGGATATCAGAGGATAATTTATTATTATGGAATAGCGCTTTAAGAGACCGTACATCCGGATTTATTATGAAGGCAGCTATTGTACCGGTTAATACAGATGTGGTTAAAAATACAGGAACTTATATTAAAAATGATTCTGCCGTAGTTTATTCTTCACCTAATCTTTCGGATCCGGTAAAGAAAAAGATTCCTGTTGGAGAGTTGGTTTATGTGTATAAAAAAGCAGCTGATAACAAAGGTTATCTGGTTGGGAAATCTCCGAAAATCAACATGGATAGTATTGATAAAGATATCTATGGTTGGGTAAGTGCCAATATGATTTCTACATGGGGAGAGCGCTCGGCGATAAGATTAGACAGGAAGGCTGATTATAGCAAATTCCCACTTTTTGGTATCTATAGTGCACTTCCGGAGTATACAGACGAGAAGCCTATAGTACCTATTGCGGATGCCGCTAACAGGAGTGAAATAGAAAATGTATTCCCAACTTCTACAACACTGAATAAGAATACAACGAAGTATTTTACCAATGCATTCGACTACAGCCAAAATTATATTTTCAATGTATTAGGTGAAAAACTTCCATTCAAAAGGTATAAAGAAATTACCAAAAGAAATAAAAATCTAAATATTGTATTTGCTATCGATATCAGTGCCGAGAACAGAGCTTATGCACCAATTGCGAAGTCTGTGATTCAGGATATCCAGCTTAAGATGCAGAAGCTGTCTTATTACAAGGATGTAAAATACAGCGCTGTTTTGTATAAAAATAATACCTGCGGACCTAATGTTATCGCATCTGTACTTTCCAGCGATTACAATGGTATTTTTAAATACATAGATGATAAAACAATGGAAATGCGTTGTGAAGGAATAGGTGGGCAGCCTGTAAATGAGGCGCTTAGTACAGCCGGACAATTGCTTAGCACAGTTCCGGATGAAACCAATTTAATTGTTTTAATTGGCTCTACAGCATCTTCCGGGATGAATACATCGAGTGCTGTTAGATTTATTTCGAAAGCGAAAGCGAAAGTAATTGCCTATCAAACGCAGTCCAGATCTTCTGATGCTTATAATGATTTTGTATTACTGGCGCAAAATATTGTAACCACTACAGCACAGAATATTACAGAACTCAACAAAGAGAAAGTAGCAGATCAGAGCCTGATTCTCAATAAAAATAACTTCAATTTCATTGAAGGAGATTTAGGTATTTATTCCTTAGACTATCCTAAGAATAGTATGACACAAGGATTTGTAATCTATCCTAAGAAAAGAGAAGACAATAGCAATTCACTTCTTATTAAGGCAATGGATACCTTGGTAACACAGGTTACAGATGAAAACAAAATCACAGATAGATCTTTAACAGCCTATTTTAAATCTGCTGTAGGATCTGGTAAAACGACTGTTGACGGGAGATATGCATTTATGTTTCCAGATGTTTCCAACCCACTTCCTGCTTCGTTTGCTTCGCAGTTGGTTACTTATGATTACCCGACAGTTGCTTCGGGATACCTTCCTGTTGATATGAGAAAAAATAATCCGGGAATAGAGAAGGGAATATTGGTTTCAGAACAGGAGTATGACCAGCTTAAAAATTTCTATGATCAGATATACAAACAGACAAATCCTGATAGTAAAGATTTTAATCAGAAAAGAGCAATATCCCGCTATGTAAAATTACTAAAGGAGAACAATCCTACTCTGGATGAATTTGATACAAATAAAATCTACAGCCAGCCTATGAGAGTAGCGGTCGCTAAAAGTACGGGTATGGATAATTCTGATGAGGTGATGATGTCTGAGATTAATCTGGAGCGTTGGAAAGATAAAAAAGTAATAGGCAGAGAAACAGTACAGACCTATTTCAAAAATTATAAAATACTGTCCAATAGATTGTTGGAGAATAAGAATAATCCAAAGTATAAGGTGATTCAGAATGGTACAACGTTCTACTGGCTGAACGAATATTTCATGCCTTTTGTTACGGACAGAACAAAACCTTAATGAATTAGGCAGTAGTAGAATTACTACAATTTGTAAATTTTCCCTAAAGGGGCAATTTACTCTGATGACAGAATATTATTTTTGATAATAACGAAAAATTTTCTTTTAAAAGTATTGAATTTATGGCAGTGAATAATTCCAGAGGTGTACTCAAGTTTAATGGAGGAGAAGCACAGAAAGTATTGAAACTAAACTATAGCGTACAACGCTCTACGGATGTATCCGGAAGAGTTGCATCAGATGCTTCTAATGCGTTGGTTAAGATTACAATTGAAGCAGGGGAAAACGCTCATGTTCTGGAAAGTCTACTGAACAATAAGTATAAGCCTACAACTGGTGAGGTTACATTTAATAAAGCCCACGAAGAGGGTACGCTTATTAAACTTAACTGGGAGAACGGTTATGTAATCCAGCATGAAGTAGACTTTAATGCAATCAATGACAACAATATGCATATTACTTTCGTTATCAGTGCCGAAAAGATCAATTACGGCGGATCTTCTTATGATGGTATATGGCCCGGAAATTAAGTACAACACCAGACCGTTGAGATAAAAAGTTTCAACGGTTATATTTTACAAGATATGAACTTAAACTTTTGCAAATTATTAGCTTGCGTAGCTTTACTTATGTTTTCTGGCAGAAATGTCACGGCACAGGTTTTAACGGTTACTGATACATCCGATGCTCATGCAATGAGGATAAAGAGTACAATAAATGCTAACAGAGAAATTGTTGACTTTATAGAGCACAGCCTTGCTCAGAGAAAGTTGCCTAAGCATTTAAGAAATCTTCCTCTTTTGGAATCGGGATTCGACAGAACAAGAGTTTCTTCTACAGGTGCTGTAGGGATATGGCAAATTATGCCGGCTCATGCGAACTATTATGGATTACGTGAAAGTGATCGTTCAGATATTTATAAAAGCACCCAGGTTGCTTTAAATTCTCTGTCCAATCTTCACCGTAAATATAAAGACTGGATTAGTGTTTTAGCGGCTTATAGCTGTGGTGAAGCCAATGTAGCAAAAGCAATGGATAAGGCAGGATCAAAAAATTATGAGGATTATTACATCTATCTGCCGGATGAAACCACAAATGCGATCAGAAAATATATCAACGCTTGTTATGTAACAGGAGAGCTGGATCAGTTATTACCCGGAGGTTCTGCTAATGCTACTAAACTTAAAGCGAAAGTAGCCGATAATAACCCGGAAGTACAAAACAATGCAGAGGAGCAGCCTGTTGATCCGTCACTTTTAAAAACAACGATCAATTCAGGTTATGATCTGGGGACTATTTCACAATTTTTGGGTATTAAGCAGGAAGATCTTCTTTACTGGAATCCTAATATTGAAAAGAATTTAAACGAAAAACAAGAGGTTAATTTTTATCTTCCTGCAGAACAAATGGGAAGATTTGAGGCTAATAGAAATAAAATTCTAAGGCTCTCTTTAACGAAGTAAAAAAAAGATTTTATTTATAGCAAAACTCGATTAAATGTTATAATTTAATGGAGTTTTATGTTTATTAGAATAGCAATGGAAGGCATTAATTACAGATTCCCCTTTAATCCCTCTGCTTTGATGACAGAGAATGGCAGTATTGAAACTTGTGATATAGCAGAAAGTATAGCACAAAATATTATGCTGTTAATTATTACCAAAAAAGGAGAAAACCGGTATGATGAAAACTATGGTAACGATGTATGGAATGTAGAATTTGATAATGGTATTTCTTCGGCGGTTTGGGAAAACGTGTTTATCAATAGCCTCAAAAGGCAAATATTGGACTATGAACACAGGCTGGTGAATCCTCAGATTAAAGCACACATTATTTTTGTAGAGCATAATTATGATACCCGAAACTTTACAGAGATAAAGAAAAAGGTCAAAATTGCTATTAATGCGAAACTGGAGGCTACAGGAGAACAGTTCAATTTTGCTACTGAATTATTTTTAAGTCCGATGTCAATCGATTAAAAACTTACACACCACACACAAATGCACCTAGACCAAAATATTTATTCTAAAGAAACAATCAAAGCCCGGATGTTGCAGAATGCAACAAAATTGTGGGGTGTAAAAAGTATCCAGTCTCTGGATCCTTTTGTAAAATTATTGATAGATGCTTTCAGTACAGAAGTGTTCAAAGCCAATAATGAAATTCAGAATGTAAATAGCAGACTTCTGGAAAGGCTGGCAAGAATGCTTACACCCACTAAGTATACGCATCCCGTACCAGCTCATGCAATCGCATTCTATACGCCGGAAGAGGATGTAGAATATGTAATGGATTATACTGAGTTTTTCTTTAAGAAAAGCATCAATTCATTTAGCAAAACACAGTCTGATAAACAGGTAGATGTACCTTTTACCCCTGTAGATAATATCAGAACGATAAAGGCTCAGGTAGGTGCTATGATTGTAGGAAATACCTGTTATGCATTCGATGAGAATCTTAACAGAACGCCTATATGCAGAATAAATAATCGTATTGAAGATTATAGAAAAATAAGCATCGGAATCAACGTTTCCAAATATAGTGCAGGCAGACTTCCTGAGAAGTTGAATCTGTTCTGTGCAAATACAGCCTTTGAGCATATTGACTATGTATACAGGCTTTTGCCACATATAAAAGTAACCAGCAATAGTAAAGTACTTAGTATTAATCCAGGGTTAAGCTATACTGATCAACGAAAATATGAGGGCTTTGAAGAAGTTTTCAAAGAACAGTCTATCCGCTACAAGGTGACGGAGGATATTAAAAAAATATACAATTCAAAGTTTATTGAAGTTGAGGGTATTCATGATGATTTAAAACTTCAACCAGGTTATTTTCCATTTGAATTAGGCTACCTTAAAGGCCAGGCCCCGGCGCTGGATCAGCTTATTAATGACAATAGTTTTCTTTGGCTGACTTTTGAATTCCCACCACAATTTACAGATCAAATTCTGGATAATTTCTCTTTTGCACTCAATGCTTTTCCTGTTTATAACAGAGGGTGGAAAAAAACAGAATACATTCTCGATATTATGGGAAACAATATCCCTCTGGAAACAGGAGTAGGCGAGTACTTTCTCTATGTGGAAGAAGTGGTAGACGGAGAAGGGAAGAAATATGAAGAAATCCCTTTTACCCCCAACGATCATCTTAGCAAAGGTCTTTATACCGTAAGAAAAGGTGGTATGGAAAGGTTTAGTAACCGCAATGCAGTAGATTTAATGGTGAATGTACTGGAGCTTACGCGTGATGAGGTTGCTGCATTCTCTGTTTTCAACAGAGACAAGCTTAGAGATCTTTTAGGGGAAATGTCGGATAAGATGAAGGGCATGATTAAAAAAGTTGAGAATGCTGATAAGGATCTTGTGGAAGATGTTAACTATGTAATTATAGAACCGATTGAATCTTCGGTGCATACATATGCTGCATTCTGGATTACTCATTGTGCTCTGGCTAATCACATCAGACCTGGTACCACTCTCAATTCCCAACAAAAAGCAAAAAGCATTACATTCTTAACAGAGAGTACCGGTGGAGAACTGGAACAAAAAGGATCGGATAGTATTCAGGCTTATCGTTATGCGCTGATGACAAGAGATAAAATCGTATCGGTAGAAGATATAAAAGCTTATTGCCAGATGGTTATGAAAGATGAGCTTAAATCTATAAAAGTTAGCCGTGGAACCATTATAAGTGACAAACCAAAAGAAGGATTTGTAAAGACTATTGATGTTAATATCGTTGCCCAGAATTATGCCTTTTACGGTAAAAGTTATTGGGACAATCAGGCAACAGTTTTAATGAATAATATTAAGGTAAGAGCGATAGACGGCGTTATTTATCGTGTAAAAATAGAGGAAGGCTCTGCGGTAGAAATTTAAAATATAAACTGACTTAAAACCAGGTGATATATGCTAAATGGTGAAGGCTCATTTACGGACAGAAAATACAACCAGCTACAAACAGATTTCAGGGTAGAAGCTGTTGCGGCAAATATTCTCAAATATTACGATGCAGAAGCTGATATTTACATTAAACGTATAGGGCTTAATGACAGAGCCTATTTAAAAGATATTAAAGGCATTACGACTTCTTCCTATGATCTGGATGAAGAAAATATAATTATAGAAACCTACAGGGAAGGAATATACGATTACTTGCCAGAGGGTATTTTTCATCCGCCTTCATTGGGAGCATCCAGTACGAATATAGATAGTGTTGTACGGGAAATAAGAAAGCAAAAAGCAATTGAAGATGATGCCCGGAAATTCTTTCAGCCTTTTGAATTAGAGTTCTTTTACACCCATGTAAGCGCATTGCTTAAAGAGTCAGAATTTGATGCAGAAAACAAAACTAATGCGCTTTTAGAATTTGCTTGTGAACTATGGCCTGTACTAAGAAAAATAGATCTGAAGTCCGCTAAAATACTTGTGCATATTCTGCCGTTTATTCATGAAGTAAGAGGGAATAAAAACTGGATTGAGAAATTTTTAAGTGCATTTTTGAATGTTCCTGTCAATATTAGTTTTTTGCCCAATATTGTAGAAGAACAGGACGATAAAGAAGGTGTAACAGCACTAGGCAATGCCCGTTTGGGAGTTACGTTTATTCCTACCGGGAAGCATATGGACGGAGACCGCAATTGGATGATTAATATAGGGACGATTCCCTATGATGAAATATATCGGTATATTCCGGGAAGTTCCTTTAGAGAACTGTTAAGAGAATTATATGATTTTTTTACTCCGGTTTCGGTAAAAATATTTGAAAATTTCATTACAGAAAAAAAGGATGAGTCGTTTGTTTTAAGTGTTGATAATGAATTGAATAGACTTGGTTATTCAACCTTTTTATAGCTCAGATAAAAGTGTTACATTTACTATGTATATAAAAGAAAATTATTGTTTATTATGGAGTTAACCTCTATCAAAGGTGTTTTTTTAAGGTATATTTTGATGCCGCTGTTTGCTGTTATTATGATGTTTATAATGGGCATTATAAGAAAGAATACTCCTGCAATTAAACTAAAACATATTATTGTTTATGTACTGCTGGGCGGGCTTATTCTGGCAATTCCCGGTTTTTTCGGATTTACCGGCAATCTTTTTAATCCTTATTGGTATTTAGGTGCTCAGGTTGTATTTCTGGGACTGGGTATTTTGCATGTTAATTTATTACATCATTATTTCAGGAAACATTTTACTTCTACAACGAGAAGTATAATTTTCGACTGTGTTCTCAGTATTACCTGTATAGCCTTTGGAGGTTATCTTTTTGTATTAATTTTTAAATGGATTAGTACAGGACTTGGAAATCCGTTTATGGCAGCAACAAGTATGGTCTCTTTTGTTATTCCGTTACTTTTCTATTACTGCTATATTTCCTTTATCAGTATTCCATTTGACATCTATAAGACGTGGAGATATAATCCGGATGAAAAGCCTTTCAATTTTCAGGGTGTGGACTTTGATAAGCTAATGGTGCTAAACGTAGAGCTGAGTAAGAATTTGGAAGATCAACAACGTTTCAGAATAAAAGCTAAAACACTACCTACAGGTATTACTTATGGAGAATGGTTCTTTAGGGTAGTGGATGATTATAACCACAAAAATCCTAATTCCAAAATCCAACTAACGGATTATAATAACAATTCCTATTACTGGATTTTCTATATCAAGAAATCTTTCTTCAGCTCGAGAAAATATATTGATTTTGAAAAAGATATTTCTTCGAATAAGATATCCGAAAACCAGGTCGTTATATGTAAAAGAGTAATACAACACCAGGAAGAAGGCGAAAAGGAAAAATTAGTAATAAGTGAAGCTAAATAACAGCACCAAATGATACAACCAGTTAAACACAATGCCATCAATTGGGTGGATGGGATGAAGGTTTCCCAAATGCACCTTAATGAGCAGGACAATTTTATCATAGATAGTATAAGGGATTCTAATTCCTTACAGATTAATAATTTCAATTATGGACTATTGCCTATGGCAGGGCAATTTTCCGAGAAAACCGTTTTCGAAATTTATAGCACAGCAACCAACGATGCCCAGCTGGTTATTAAAAATTGTAATGCAATAACTCTGGCCGGTTACAGAATTGAAATAAAGGATTTCAATATGAATATCAGAAGCCTGGCCAAAAACCTTAGCGCTACTGAAGATAGTATTGATGGTGATTACTATATTCTGATTTCTGTAAATCCATTTAACAAAGTTCCTTTTGGTGAAATCGATCCTGAGGAAATACCGCCGCGTCACCCTTATTCGATGCCTAACTATAATATAGAAATGGTAGACGTAGCAGCGCTGAATAATAATCTGGCCGGTGGAAATTACATCGTGCTTGGAAAAGTTAATTTCAGAGCTAATTTTGCTCAAATCGACAGCAGTTTTATTCCACCATCTACCTCGCTTCAGAGTCATCAGAGATTGGTAGATTATTATCAGAGTTATGTAAGATCGGTATCCAATCTTCAGCAGTATGCATTTAAGATTATTCAGAAATCTTCACACAAAGATCAGAATACGTCATTAGCCAATAATGTAAGAGCACTTTGTACAAAACTTATTAATGCTTTGGCAGATAATTACTTCAGCTTTAAAAACCTAGTACCGGAGCAGCCTCCGATTTATCTTATTGATGTTTTCTCGAAAACAGCTTTGCATTTATACAATGCTACACAGATGATTCCGAATGCTGAACTAGAAGAAATGCTGAATTATAGTCTGGAGTGGAGTGAGATTGCACCGCATACTTTCCTGGGTCAGATTACTACAGTGTCCGAGATCAACTATGATCATTACAACTGTGGGGAATACCTAAGGAATATTCAATCGCTTTTAAACTGTCTGGAAACTGTTTTCGGAAAGCTAAGCGAGCTGGATTATATAGGACAGAGAAAAGAAAATATTATTGTAACCGAACAAGAAATAAAATCCAATACCGATCCTAAAACAGGATGGAGTGTACTGGATTAAAATAATAAATAGGGGATTACGTTCTTCCGTTTTAGAAAAACTTTTAATAAAACATGTCTAATTTTTTTTCTAACTTTAAGAAGTTGTTCAGTAATCTCTTTGAAAAACAAGATGATAAGATAACAATTAAAAATAAAAAAACATCAAATATGGCAATGTATAATTACGGTGTCGGCGGAAATGAGATTAAAGTAGATGCCAATGAAGCAATTCAAGAAATACAGGAAAACAGATCCCTGTTAGTGAGTCAATTAACTTCAGATGAATCTATGGTTCCTGAGGTTGTAAGAGGATTAAAAACAATAGAGGATATTTTCAGACATTTTCAGCCTTCTGTTTCTGTGCAGCACGAAAAAGAAGACGGATCATTTGTTGATGAAGAATTTCGTTTTCAGACTTTAGGAGATTTTACCCCTAAAAGCTTAACCCAGAATTCTCAGTACCTACAACAACTTAGTATTGAACAAGAGCAGTATAACAAGATCCTGCGTCAGCTGAAGAATAATAAAATTCTTCGCAATATGCTGGAAAATGAGCAGACAAAAGCAGCTTTTGTAGAAGTTTTAAAAGAAGTAGCAAAAGAACTTGAAAAATAGTTTTTCATCAAATCAAATAACATAATTATGGAAAATAAACCACAAGCGGCACCACAGCAGGAAAGTCAACAGCAGCAACAGCAACATTCCGGAGCAAAGAGTAACCCGCTAAACGAATTGAATAAAGTAGGCGGATTTGGATTTGTAGAAACCGTTATTGATGGCATTGCTAATATGAACCCTACAAGAAAGGCAAGAAAAGAGATCTTCTTAAATGATGAAAATAAAGACAAAGAAAGAAAGGATTTATTACAAAAAATCAATCTTTGGGTGAGTCTTTTAGAAGGTGAATCTTCGGCTGAAAAAATGGCTGAATCTGCTAAAAATAAAGCAAATACTGCCGAGCATAATCTAAAGCATAATCTGAAAAATGCTTTAGATTCTGTAAGAGACCTTGAAACCTCTTACCGTACCGTAGCACAATTTTATAAAAATACAGAGCTGGATAAAGTAGATAATGTAAGCATTGTAAATGCTTCATTAGATCAGATGAAGGATCTGGATAATCCATTATTTATAGATGCTATTGCAGATGAGTTTAAACAAAACTATGATAGATTAGACCTAAGAGATAACTATTCTATTCTGGCAGTTCCGGGATATCTGGGATCAAACAAAGTAGTTGAAAAATGGGCGAAAATCTGTAATGATAATAAAGTTATGATGGTTACAGACTTTGCCAATTTAGATAAACCAGATGATGTGGTGGACCTTTTCCATTCGGCTAACCTTACCGGTGGAGAGCTTCACAGAAGTAATGTTATTATGACATGTAACTGGCTTGTCGGCAGAGGAAAAGCTGAAGAAGTAGGAGAAGAAGAAAACGTAGATCTTCCACCATCCACTTCCCTGGCAGGTAAAATCCACAGAACACTAATGTCTCAGGTAGCTGCAGGTAAAAAACATGGTAATATCAATGAGGTAGACGCTGTTAAATTCGATTTAAAGAAAAGCGAGATCTCTCAGTTAGAAAAAATGGGATTGGTTCCTATGGTGAACGAGTATGGAAAGATTATGGCTTTCTCTGCTAAGACATTGTTTACAGGAGATAATATCGGACTTCAGACGTATTCGGTTGTAAGAGTATTTGACTATGTAACGAAAGTACTTTTAGACTTCTTAAACAGAAGAGCTTTTGAAAACTGGACGCCAAGAAATGAAGATGATCTTCGTAAGCAGATTGTTTCTTTCTTAGATGGTATTAAAGGAGCAGATAAACTTATCGAAAACTTTAAAATTGTAAGATTCGAGCAGGATAAAGTAAATAAAGACCGTGTGTGGTTGGATATTCGCTTAACACCTTATTTCCCGACTAAGAGCTTTGTGATTAAGCTGGATGGTCATAAAGGAGATGATGGTAATGAGTGGGATGCTCAATATACGCAGGAATAAATAGCTGAAAAATTATAATATTGAAGAGGGATTTCATAATAAAACATGAGGTTCCTCTCTTTTTTCCAATGTAAGAAATATCTTGAATTTTATTTCTTTCTGGAAGACATACCACATCAAATCAATAAAATATAAATGAGTGTATTAATTTCAAATGAAACTGTTAAACAGTTATTTCATATAGCCCAGTCTATTGCCAGGGAAAATTATAATTCTACTTATGGAGCTCCGCATCTTTTGCAAGCTTCTGTGCATCAGGATATAGGACTTCGCGAATTTTTACAAAGCATAGAAAAAGATCCGGGGTATTTATACGATTGGGCAGATGTACGTATCGAGGATTATCCCAAAACGGCTCATTTGCCACAAGAAGTTGAAGCAGCAGATCATGTAAACGAGATTTTATCTCAGGCTGATGATATCCGCATAAAGCTAGGACTGGATGAGGTTACTCCGGTTTGTGTTTTAGCCAGTATTGTAAAGCCGCATGTTGTGTATGATTCGCAGGAACTAAAATCACTTCCGCTTCGGGAACACGAAATATTAAACCATTATCGCGGAAATAAAGTAAATTCTCAGGAAAATGGGGATGATATGCCGAGTTCTCCTTCCTACGAAAAACAATCCTTTCCCTCCATAAACAGCTACTGTGTGGACAAAACACTGGATGCTGCTCAGGGAAAACTAGATCATATTATCGGAAGAGATAAAGAATTAAGAACCCTTATAGAAATTCTTTGCAGAAGAAGTAAACCCAATGTTATTATTGTGGGAGAACCCGGAGTTGGGAAAACGGCTTTAATAGAAGGATTTGCCCAGGAAATTAATAAAGGTAATGTGCCGGAATTATTAAAAAATGCAACTCTGTTAGAGCTGGATACCGGAGCATTATTGGCAGGAACTTCCTATAAGGGAGAAATAGAAGATCGACTGAAAAAAGTAATTAATGAATGTAAAAAAATAGATAAAGCCGTTTTATTTATTGATGAAATTCATGCCCTTTTAGATAGCAGAGGTAGCGCAGGAAACGTAGCCAATTTGCTAAAACCGGAACTTGCCAGAGGCGAAATTACCGTAATAGGGGCTACAACTCAGGAGGAATACCGTAAGATTATTGAACCTGAAAGAGCCTTCAATAGACGTTTTGAAGTTTTATTGGTAGAAGAACCTGATGATGCTACCTGTGTCAAAATGATCGAGGTACTATTAGATGGGTACAAAGATCATCATCAAGTTGAGGTTGAAAAATCTGCACTTTCTGAATGTGTACGCCTTTCCAAGAGATATGCAAAAGGTAAGAAGCTGCCAGACGCAGCTATAGATTTATTGGACAGAACAATGGCTGCAATCAAGATGCTTGATGAGCTTTCTGAAAATGAACTTGCAAAATGGAAAGAAGAATATGATGTCCTTTTGAAACAGGAATATCTGGATGAAAAAGACTTACTGGACGAATTAGTATGGCACTACAGGCTTTTACAAGATAGGTTAAGTCCTATTTTATGGGGTTCCTTATCCGAGCAACATCAGGTAGACAGTTCCATGAATGTTGAGGAAGTAAAGAAGATCATCGAAGATACTTATACAGAGCTTCAGCAGCAAGCAGGAGTAAAACGAGAGAAAGTTGGTAAACTTGAACTGGCTGCTGTAATGGCTGCTAAAACAGGAATTCCAATTGGAAAAATACAGGCGCAGGAAAAGGAAAAACTAATCAATATGGAGTCCTTACTCTTAAAAAGAGTTGTAGGGCAGGATCATGCACTAAAGATATTATCCGATGCTATTGTTGAGAACAGAAGTGGTCTTAATAAGCCGGGGCAGCCTATTGGTTCGTTCTTTTTATTAGGACCTACAGGTACCGGGAAAACTGAGTTAGCTAAATCAATTGCCGAGCTTCTTTTTAATGACGAAAAAGCGATGGTTCGTTTTGATATGTCTGAATTTAAAGAAGAGCATTCAGCTGCTTTATTATATGGAGCGCCTCCGGGCTATGTTGGCTATGAGGAAGGCGGAATGCTGGTGAACAAAATCAGACAACAGCCTTATACCGTAGTATTATTTGATGAGATAGAAAAAGCACATCAATCTGTGTTTGATGTATTCCTTCAGATAATGGACGAGGGTAAAGTCCATGATAAGCTAGGAAAAGAAGGTGATTTTAGTAATGCATTGATTCTCTTTACTTCGAATATTGGTAGTGAAGAAATTGTAAGAAAATTTGAAGAAGGGATAACACCAGAATCTAAAACTCTGATGCAGATAATGTCGGATTCAGGAAAGTTCCGTCCGGAATTTTTAGCACGTATTACCGAGATTATTCCTTTTGCACCAATTACAGAACATGTAGCAGAGCGTATATTCAGAATTCAGTTAAAATCCCTGATTCAGTCTCTTACCAGATTGGGCATTGATTTTGAAATTTCGGATGCTGCTGTACATCATTTAGCTGTTAATGGCTTTAGCAGCAGATATGGAGCCAGACAAATTTCGGGTGTAATTCGGACCCAGCTTGCCCGTCCAATTTCCAAAAAGATTGTAAGGGAAGAGGTTAAGGCTGGTCAGATTATTAAAGTTGACTGGTCCACAGAGTCTGAAACATTAAACTGGGAAATAAAAGACCATATATAAAAAAAGCGGAACCTAGGTTCCGCTGATTTTTGTTTTTACCTAAGAAAATCTTAGTTAGTTGGCCAGATACCATCGTAAGCACCACCACCATAAGTGATTTTCTCAGCGCTGATAACGAAGCTCACCAACATGTTGTTACTGTCGATAGCATCAAAATCAACTTCGTGCTGGATTACATATCCGTTTTCCCAGTTAAGTTTGATAAGAGTTCCTTCCTCATGAGACTTGTTGAATGTAACTTCACCAGAAGTTGGTTTGTATTTACCATTCAATAGAGATTCGATGATGTCAGATTTCTCAGTTGCTTCTACAGTGATTTTGATAATCGCATTAGAAGGATCAGAAGCGACTCTACCTGAAACGTCAGTAGAACGTGCTACGCTGTAGTTAAGTTTTAATACTTTTTGGTCAGTACCATTGTTGAATTTTAGAAGAGCTCTTGAATTGTTTGCAGCCATAATTTCTAGTATTTAATAGTTAAAGATTGATATTTTGATTTCAGTGTTATAGTAAATTTTCATTTCTGTTAAGCCAAAGATATAAGGCTTTTATCAATTGAAAATCAATAAATTCGGAAAAGATTGAAATTGTAGTAATTCTACGATTTTATATGATTTTCAAAAAAAGTACATTTGTTTAGTACATTGGAGAAGTATATTTTGTACGTAATGAAATGTATATTCTTCAATTGAAAAAATAAAAATATAAAACCCTCAAATCCCAATATGTATGAAAAAGAATGGCCAACCGGAAGACGTGTTTTTTTCTCCTCCAAAATTTGCACCGGACAATAATGCAGACGGAATAAAAGAGAACCATCACTCGGGTATTAACAGACTCGTAAAGCTTTCTATAGTAGTTGATGGGCAGGTAATAAAATACTACAAGCATTTTAAATTAAAGCAAAGTGCAAAGGGACATCATTATTTTGAGCTAACTCTTGCTCATGATGCTTTAGGTGAAAGACAAGATCATCAGTTAGGTCAGGCGAATCAGTTTTTGGGGAACCGTCTTACGGTTAAAATGATGTATAAGGATATCGCGTCTAGCCCGGAGCGTGTATTTGTAGGTGTTATTACTCAGGTAGGGTTCAGTCAGGATAGCCATAGTTTAGGGAATATTGTATTAAAAGGTTACAGCCCGACTATTCTGTTGGATGCAGCACCTCATACCCAAAGTTTCGGGGGAGGTCAGCCTGTTAATATGGGGATTATAGCAACGAATGTGATCAAGCAGGGTATTGATAGTAGTAAATACGATGTACGTGTAGATGCCAAAGCATCTTCGCAGATATTATATAGTGCTCAGTATGATGAGACGCACTACAATTACTTAGCAAGAATGGCAGAAGCCTATGGTGAGCAGTTTTATTATGATGGAGAGGTGCTTCATTTTGGTAATATGCCACCACAGAATAAGCCTATAGAACTTACTTACGGTAGTAATGTAACCGATGTAAATGTAGAATTAAAAGCGGTACATCTTAAACCTGAATACTACGGTTATAACAGTAGTAGTAATACAAAACTAACTTCTGGAGAAACCTCCATTAATCATAAAAGTGATTTGGCTCAGAAAGCTTATCAGAAGAATAAAGGGATTTTCACAACCCCATCTTTACGTATTGCTCCAATCAAGGCAGTTACGGATATGGATGTGGTGAATTCACAAACCAGTACTTCAGGCAGCCAGGCGGTAGAAGTCTTTACCGTGTCCGGGGGAACAACGGTGCCTTTTCTATATCCTGGATGTGTTTCGGATCTAAAGATGCGTAAGCAGGACAGCAATCAGACCAGTTATTTTACAAGACTTATGGTCACTGAAGTTACTCATGAAGTGGATACTTTGGGACATTATACGGGACATTTTGAAGCTATAGCCTCTGATACTGGTTACATGCCCAAGCCAGAGTTTGTAATACCTATAGCTCAACCACAAATTGCTACAGTAATCTCTAATACTGATCCTGAAAGTCAGGGTAGAGTGACCGTCAAATTCGATTGGCAGCAAAGTGATACCACTAACTTTATCCGTATGATGAGTCCTGATGCAGGTGGTACGGATCAGATCACCCAGAATCGTGGTTATGTAGCGATACCAGAAGTAGGAGATCAGGTGATGGTAGGATTTGTACATAACCATCCGGACAGACCTTTTGTAATGGGCGGTATTTTCCATGGCGGAACAGGCCTTGGAGGAGGTGTTAACAATCATTTGAAATCTATACAAACCCGAAGTGGAATAAAGGTTCTGATGAATGATGCCGAGGGAAGTGTAAATATTATCGATCCAAGTGGTAATACTTATTTCATGGACGGAAAAGGAAATATAACTGTAACCGCTCCAAAGGATATGAACTTTAATGCCGGAGCAAATTTAAATATTTCAGTTGGACAGAATATGACCACTACAGTGGGTGCCAATCAAAGCAATACTATTGGAATGAACAAAGTAGATAATATCACGATGAATCATAACGAGAGTGTCGGGGCAATGAAAAATATGGCAATCGGTGCTAATTTTATGACCAATGTAACCGGAAAGCTTACTCATTATGTAAAAGGTGATATGGAAACCTTTGGAGAAAAAGAACATCGATTGACAAGCTTGAAGGGGGTAGAGGTAAACAGCAAAGGAAATGTGGAACATCATGCTGAAAAAGAGGTGATGAATAATAGTGGAGAGAAATCTAAAAGCCAATAAGAATGAGTATTGAGTATTTTGTAGAAGGTAAGATACTTACACAGACTGAAGGTAATAACACTACTTTTTCTAAAGAAGGAATTGTACATAACAGTACGCAGTATGTTAATCAGAAAGGAGCAGATACAGGAGTAAGTTATAATTCTCCAAAGACTGTTCACCCTAATGATAAACCAATTAATACCGTAGATGTAAGTCTTAATCTTTTCTTCGATGGGACTTTTAATAATAAAACAAACGTACAGGAAGGGATGCAAAAAGATCCTTCTAAGCGAAAAGGAAGTTATGATAATGATTTTAGCAATGTAGCAAGAGGCTACGATGCTATTGATGCAAATGCAGAAAATCAGGTTTCATGGTATATTGAGGGTATAGGAACTGTAGATTCCAAAACAGACAATGACACTTTGGGACTGCCTGCACGTGGTGGTGGACTTGGTGTAGGAGAGCGGGGAATTGCAGCTAAAGTAACAAAAGGATGCATTAAAGGTGCTGAGGCGCTGAGAACTAAATACAGAGGAAAAGTTATTAATGTTTTAACCGTAAATGTATATGGATTTAGTCGTGGTGCAGCAGCAGCAAGACACTTTATGCATGTAGCTACAAATGCACCAACAACACAAAAGCTTAGTAAAAATAAATTACAAATATACCCTCCTGAGGTATTTGAAAAATCTGATAAAGAGGAGCGTTCGGAACAGTTTTTTGTTTTAGAAAAAACAGATTCTCACCTTATGAATTATGGATATTTCGGCGCTTGTTTGCTAAAAAACGAACTTGTTGTTAACCAGGTGAAATTCAATTTTGTGGGACTATATGATACGGTAGCGTCTTTTGGTATTAACCATAAGGGTTTTAGTCTTTTTGGTATGAGTATTATTGATAGTGATGCTGAGCAATTAGGCCTTAATGCTGTTAAAAACGGATCGTTTGTATTTCAAATAGCTTCTGCGGATGAATATCGAGATAATTTTAGTCTTACCAATATAGAGAGTGCAGGAATAAAAGGGTTGCAGATTACGCTTCCCGGTGTACACTCTGATATTGGTGGCGGATATGGAGATAAAGAGAAAAATAAAGTATTGCTTTATGTTGAAAGAGGAGGCAGTACTGTATGTGATAAATTCCGGAAAATCTTAATAGAGGAGGGCTGGTTCAAAGACTCTAACAATGAAATATGGATAGAACAGGATGCTATTCATCCGAGTAATGTAAGTCCTCAATACAAGCTTTGGGGAGAAAGAACGTTATCTAATCATTACGATAAAGTATCACTATTCCATATGTTTGAGTTTTCGAAACAATTTAATGTAAAGTATAATCCTAGTATTGAAAAGGATAATAGTATTACAGATAATTTTATTCTAAAAATCAGCAGTCAGCTTCTGGGTTACATTCAAAAGTGTAACGAACTTCGAAATAAATATGTAAACCTATACAATGAGGGGGCTAATCCATCTGATCAGCAATATGTGAAGACCGCAAAAGAATACTCATATTTGGACTCATTTATTAATATGGAGGATCTTAAAAAACTAAGGCGAGAGTATCTGCATTGGTCGTCCAATATGGCTACTTTCGGAATGGGACCTCGTGAATCAGGAGCCTTGACTAACTCACAACGCAAAAGGTATATCATAGATGGATAAATTTAAAATCATTATATTTTTATTGGGAATTCTCCCACTTATTAACTGTCAGAAAATGAAAAACGAAAAGCCCATGCCATCTTATAATGTGCAGATTTCGCACCCGGGGAATAACTATCTTATAACTCCGGTAGAGGATAATATTATAACGTTGGAAGGAACATTTGCTCATTTACCTTATGGCAGTTCTTCAGGAATCTGGGGGAATTCCGGAAAAGGATTTACTGAACAGCAAGGGACACCTATAGGTGTTAATATCGTTTATTTTTCCAGATATGAAGATGCTTTTTATCACCTTAAAGTTGATTTTCCAAAAGATAAAGTACAGGATCTGGTGCAAAGAGCCTATGCCAATGCAGAATCTAAATCTTCAACTAAACCTTTAAAAGAATATATCAATACAACTCAGGAGCCTGACTATGACAAAACTTATAATGGTTTAGGAAAGTCCTATGATAAATTCAGTGACCTTATTTTTGGATTTGCTCCCAATGGTATGGTGGTAGTATGGTTGGGCTTTGGTCCCACACAAATTGAACTTGGAAAATATACTGCTGAGCGTATTAAGGATGATAAAATATATGCTGATAAACTGTTTTCAAAGATTTCTCAGACAAGAGAAGAGATTAAGAAAGATATGTTTATAGAAGGAGCTTCTTCAAAACAATGGGAGGATTACAGGACGCTTTATAAATGGTCACCAAGAATAAGTTCTGAGAATAAAGGTTTCCGATTGTTTAATGTAAATGTTGATTATTATAATGCAGAAAGAGAAACAATGCTTCGTCCATGGGTAGAGAATATACCGATAAAAGATAGAGCTATTCCTAAGGAGGTCACTTTCTTTTGGGAAACTGCAAAGGGAGAATCTTTTGAAGGGCGTGCATTTTTTGATTGGCAAAAGACAAATGAAGCTTTTAAAAAAGCTGGTAATAGTTTAAAACTGGAGCTTAAAATTGCGCCCGATAATAATAATTATGAAATTCTCTTAAACGGAGAGTCTTTTAAGGCAGATAGTCTAAGAGTATACAACAGTAATTTTACATTTAAAGAATCTTATAAATAATTATAAATAAGCCGATTTTTTTTAAATGGTTAGTACGGATAAAGAATATGTGAAAATAAGAATTGACGGAATTCTTAATCTGGAGGAAATTTCCAGAAGCTATGAAATGACAAGTAAGGAACTTATGGAATTTCATAATAAGCACTGTGCGCTTCACGAACTTTTGACATTAACATTGCCTAAATATATTGAGCATTTATATATTCCTGAAAGAGCTTTTAAAAAACAAGAAAGTAATCAGCTTAAAAGTACAAAGCTGGATTTACCAAATACCGAGAGTACAAAAGTATATGGTGTTATAGTGAAGTTTTTTCCAAAAGAATTACAACTTCATTATAAGATAAATGTAAAGAGAACACAAAATATAATAGAATTAGTAAAAGAAAAAACTTATATAAACAATCAGGAAATAACTAAGGTTGTTGAGCAAATCTTTGAAAAGGCAGAACAAGCTCTTTACCCGTTGAAAATTATTACGGATCACAATGGAGATTTATTAAAAATTGATAATTCTGAACAAATTGCGGAAAGGTGGACCTCGAAATATCTGCCTATGCTCAGGGAATATTATGTTTCTGAATCTGCTGAGGAGATTATAGATGAGCTGGATAAAGCACTTAAAGATGTTGATGCAAAAAGGAATATGCTGACAAAAAATATATTTTATAGATTGTTTTGTTTGCCGGTATATCAGAGTTATCCTGACTTTTTTAAAAAAGATATACTTCATATCTATTTTCCGGGAATACCTGGTGAAATTTCTTATGAAGTTGAATATAAATTAGGAAAGAATTATACAAGAGGAAATAAAATTGTATTGGAAATAAAAGGTAATGAAGAGGAGAGTATGCTCAATCTTAACGCTCAAAAAGGATGCATAGACTTATCTTATAAGTTGCATAAAGAAACAAAAACTTTATTTTCCATTACTGGAGTAGTATCGGCTTTTGATCATGATATTGAGCAAAAAATTGAATTCCAGCTCTATGAACTGAATTCTTAATAAATTTTAAAGAACACTAAAAACACCAAAATATGAGTGAAAAACATTTAGTCTGTCAAGGAGCGCTGTGTATGTGCAATTTTGGTACTGCGCCAGATAAGCTTAAAGTGAAAACTCAGAGCAAACGCTATATTAATGATAAAGATGGAGCAAGTAAGCTTATGGCTACCCATATGGATATTGGTAAAACATTTGAAAAAAATATGTTTGGCAGTTGCAGCAAACTGAACAATAACCCATGTCAGGTTAGCGTTACAGAATGGAGTGGTTTTTATGATAAAATAACCTTGGAAGATAATAAAGGTAAAGCCTTGCTTGAAGATAGTAAAGCGACATGTCCTATCGGGAGTAAAGATTGTATAACAATTATAAATCACGGACAGACTGCTGAAGTAAGTACCCAGAATGTTGAAAATGCGGATAAAGAAGTTGTGATGTCATTGGTACCTTTTGCAAACATTGGTCAGGATATTCGAAAAACAGATAGGTTAGAAGCATAATATTAAGAAACTTGACAGATGGAAATTAATAAGCTAACAGCAATAATATTAGAGCCTGCGAAGTCGTATTTTAATGAATATTATCGGACATTATCTATCGGGGAAGATCAAAGCTTTGTTATTGGTATAAAGGAATATGAAGAGGAGAGAAAGAAAATTGAAGATAAATTAAAAGCAGTCCAAAAAGATAAGGATACAATAGAACTCGATTCGAAAATAGAGAGAGAAAAATTATATAAACAGGCTACTGATCGCTTTGATCAGGGAGGTGAATGGACAAAGGCTGAAACCTACCAAGGCAAGAAAGTATCTCATGCCGAGGTAACCTATAATGAGAACCTTAAAGCTGCAGAAAAAAAAGCAGAAGCGCTAAAGGCCAAAAAGGATAAAGAACTCAAAAAGGTTCAGGATGAGCTTAAAGATCTCGAAAAGAAATATGATGATATCCTTTGGGTATGGGAGTTGGCACAAAAGAGAAGTCATGTGCCTACTGGTGCAAATGAATCAATATTGAAGGGGCAAAAAAGGATGAGGCTAAAATTAAGCAGGCATCTACATGGTGGTGGTTTTGTATGGATAGAGCCTTTTCATGAAAATACCAGGCCAACAGGAAGTGCCAAAAATGGTATTTATGCTCATACGGAAGGTGGAGTACCGGATATTATCACTGCGGAATGGTATGGGAAAAACCCTTCACAGATTCCTGTAAAAATAACTCAGCCTGTAGCTCCAATGACTCAGGTGCAACTTCATATTTATACTAAAAGTTTGTATGGTGTAGATTTTCGCGTAGAATTAAAAGCTAATGGTAAGACTCTTAAAGCTAATGAATATATGCTGGGACTTACGGTATATGCAAATAAGAAAGGAGAAAAGACAAAAGATCCGGAAGCTAAAATAAAAATAGAGGATTCTAAAGACATGTTTTATACCGAGGCGGATATTTATGATTATTCGGCCCCCTCGAGTATTCAGCCCCCAGCTGGTGCTATGACAGGACATTTAACTGGAGGTTTGGATAATAGTGTATCTTGGGTTCCTAATGTACAAAAGGCGGTGCTGAATCTTTATATTGACCCTGCTTGGTGTGGGCTTGGAGAAAAAAAAATAATTATCAAACCAACGTTTCATTTTAGTGGTAAAACCAAAGCATTAGAAATTCCTTTGGAAGTGAATTGCAGTTTGAAACCTAACATTGAAATGCCTGTTCCTGGAAATAAAGCGGTTTTTGTAGATAATATAGAAACTTCTATGCAGGCCTTCCATCCATGCGGATATAACTTTTTTAAAATAAGTGACGGTGACAGAGAAATAGATTTACTGGAAGATAAATCTACTTCACCTATTGATATTTTTGAATTGGTAGCAGGTACCTCCAATAATACTCGTGATATTACAATTAAGCTCGATGCGGAGACAACGGAATGTTCCTATGATGGAAGTCCTGATGATCATGAAGGTCATGTAATTGAAATTTCAGAATACCCCGAAAAGAAGACTGAGGAAAATGCAAAAGAAAAAGAAAAAAGCAGTATATCAGGCAGCAGTAAGGTAAAAGCACAGATAGGAGATAAAAAGAATCATGTTGCTGTTAAAGAAGAGTTAGGCTTTGAAGGCAAATTAGAGATTTATACTAAAACTGATAAAGAGCTGAAATTTAAGTCTAGGTTTATATATGATCTTAGACCTTTTACTTTGGCAGGAATTCAGGTAGATCCTATTTTTAGATATTTTTGGTTAGGAAATGGAGTTCCAACAAATACCTATCTAGTAAAGACTCAT
Source organism: Elizabethkingia sp. YR214 (assembly GCF_003058195.1). Lineage (GTDB taxonomy): Bacteria > Bacteroidota > Bacteroidia > Flavobacteriales > Weeksellaceae > Elizabethkingia. The sequence goes on along the minus strand of NZ_QBUH01000005.1, from coordinate 78,161 downwards.
ACATGCAGATATCAGCAAAACCTAAGCATAAAAACCTATCCTGATATTGCATGGAGTTTAAAGTTATCTTATAAAAATTCTACAGTTGAGAAAGAATTATGGGGGAATCAAAGATATGCAAATACTGATAAAGCAAGGTTTAAGAGAGAGCCTCAAAAGTGGATGCCTGCAGGAGATGGTAAAAGTATAGGGATTTCTTTAGGCGCAAAATGGGATAAGAGTAATGAGTATGACGCTACAGCTGATATCACCAAACAGGTTCAAAAACTTCTGGATAGCCTTGGTGTTATAGGCAAGTTTGTTAATTCCGTTTTTTTAGGTGGAGAAAATAAAAAACAGGAAGGCTATCAGGAGCCTACAGCTGAGCAACAGGCTGCTTTAGATAGTGTGGCCGATAAAGAAAAAAGAGAATTAGAGAAAACCAGAAGGTACCTAAATGATGCTCGTGCCAGACGTGATAGTGCAGTAACAGATAAAGAAAAGAAAAAAGCACAAAAAGATTTTGATAATCTTCAACGTAGAGTCGATAGCCAATCTAAAGCTTATAATTTAAAATTGACTCGTTCTATTGTAAAAATAGAAGTACAATGGCCTCAACTAGATGCACAGTTTGAATGGAGTCTCGAGAATATCAAAACTCACGGACCTTATTACAATCAGACAGGAGTTATTTTACAAGGAGCTTTAGAACTTACCCCTTTAATAGGGCTTACCGCTACACTCGACTTTTTAGCATTGGCACAGCGTGCTCATCCTGTAGCTTTAGCACTTATTGCAGCCGCTGATATTACAATGGCTCTTATTGGAGACGGAAGCCAGATTACTTGTAATTTAACTGCAGCAGGAACTTTTGGAGGAAAAGTTCAGGGCTTTTTAAATACTAAGACCAAAGAAAATAGTTTCAATAAAGCAGATCGTAATACGAAGGATAAACAAGTTGCTGAGCTTAAGTGTGATCTTGAGTTTAAATTGGAAATCTCAATTAAAATAAAATTGGAAAAGAAAAAACTCTTTGTAAAAGTAACTTTAACAGGAGAGCTTGGTGCTGAAGCTACAGCTAAATGGACAGGAAGAGCACCTATAGATGCAGATGATTATGGTTGGTATATTGCTCCGGAAATGACATTTGAGGGGCTTGAAGTAAAAGGATATGCTAATGTTGAAGGTCAGATAGGTGACAAAGATGATACCTGGGGATCTGCAAAAAGTACGAATGAAATCAAATGGCAGGCAATAGATGCTTGGAAAGAGCCAAAACAATGGGGGAAATTCTATTTCCCATCGAAAAAAGAATAGCAATCATATGAAAATGTATAAATATTTAATTTTAATTATCAGTTTAATGAGCCTGCAGAGTTGTGGGCAAAACACCAAAACTATGAATGATAACGCAACAGAAATTCTTGGAAGCTTATACAAAGATGTAAAATATTATGATCAGCGTATTAATTATCATGCTGATATTTTCATTGGAGGGTGTAATTATGAAGTCCTTATAAATGATTTTCCAGTAGATTCTCATTTCGGCGCTGGAGATGGAGCTATGAATACAAGTATCCCAATCAATACTGCTATTTTACATAAGGGAGAGCAAACGTGGAAGATTCGTGTTTACCCTGTTCATGATAATAAAGAAGTGAATGGAGGTACAGCCATGATTGCGAGACCTGTTATTCAGGATGGAGCAAGAGTTGAAATTAAGATTGAGGGAGTTCGCTTTAAAGAGAATGGAAGTGTGGAAAAAAGCTTTGGTCAAGTTGTAGCTTTTAAGGCTCCAACAAAAAAAGATGATAAGACAGGCAAGAATATTTTTGCAGATGCAGATAAACCCTATGTAGAATATTCCGGAACATTTAATACAGAGACTCCATATTCTTTAACAGGATGGGAGAAAAGTGAAGATCTAACAAAAGTTGATAGTACTGTTCTTCAAAAGCAGTTATTAAAAGAATATCAGAAATTCCATCAATGGATTCAGAATAAGGATCTTAATGATATTGCAAATGCTACTTTAGCCGAGAAGAAAGAATATGCACAATCTCTTTTTTTTGATAAAAAAGACAATGATAACATGGTCAACAGTTTTATGAAAGGCTGGGGGCAGAAAGGATTAACGATGTATCCTATCGAAAATTATAAAATTAAATTTTATGGTGATGGGAAGCTTGTAACCCTTCAAAGGGCAGATCATATTGGAGATCCTGTACTGGCGGGCTGGTATATGAACGAGAATAATTCAAGAAAACTAAAGACATTCACGTTATATTTCCATATTCCAAAAGGAAAAAAGGAACTGGAAGTTATTAGATAAATGAGTTTAAATTCATTATTACAAAAGCCCACAATATTGTGGGCTTTTGTAATATATATGCAGTACTGATGTGTTTTTATTTAATAATTGCGATTAACTATTTGTAAAAGCATTATTATTTATAAATATAGAATGAATATAATTAAATTGTGAGCTGTATTGAATAGTTTTGAACTCTATTTTAATGATTATGATTCTATTTATTATTAATTATTTATATAGTTATTACCAAAATAATAGGGTATTTTGAGAATTTTTTTCTATTTTTAAGGTAATTATTAAATCCATAATCATATGAGAAAAAAATATTCATTTAAACAAAAATTGTTGTTTATTTTGGCCTTTGCAGTAGCTCCACTTGGAAGCTTTTTGGACGCATGTACGAGAGTAGTATACAAAGGACCTGAAAATAATGTAATCACTGCCAGATCAATGGACTGGAAGGATGAAATAGATGCTAATTTATGGGCTTTTCCTCGTGGCATGCAGCGGGATGGAAATGTTGGTGCTAACTCTATAAAGTGGACTTCAAAATATGGCAGTGTTATTACAAGTGCCTGGGATATAGCGACTACTGATGGTATTAATGAAAAAGGGCTTGTTGCAAATGTATTATGGCTGGTAGAAAGCCAGTATCCTAAGTTTAACCCAAAAGGAAAATCCAAAGGTGTAACTATTGCTGCATGGGCACAATATGTACTGGATAACTTTGCAACGGTAAAAGAAGCTGTAAATGAGCTGAATAAAGAGAAGTTTGTTATTGTTTCTGATTTTATTCCGGGAACACAGAAATTCACGACTTTACATTTATCGATTTCTGATGCTACAGGGGATAATGCTATTTTTGAGTATATCAATGGTAAATTAGTGATTCATCATAGCCCTTCTTACACGGTAATGACTAATTCGCCAGAGTTTGATAAACAATTAGCAATTAATCAGTACTGGCAGGGAATCCCCGGAACTGTTATGCTGCCGGGAACCAACCGTGCTGCAGATCGTTTTGTGAGAGCTTCTTATTATATCAATGCTATTCCTCAAACTGCAGATGTGCGTACTTCTGTTGCCAGCGTATTTAGCGTAATCAGAAACTGTTCAGTGCCTTTTGGTATTTCTTCAGAGACTGAACCTAATATTTCTTCTACAAGATGGAGATCTGTTGCAGATCATAAAAACCTGATATACTATTTTGAAACAGTGAAAACACCTAATACATTCTGGGTAGATCTTAAAAAATTGGATTTTAGTAAGAACGCTCAGGTAAAGAAGCTAAGTGTCAGTAAAAATGAATCTTATGCCGGAGAGACATCACAGCAGTTTGTCGCGGCTAAGCCTTTTACATTTATCGGAATATAAATTGTTAATCAATAAAAGAGGCTGGTTATGAAAATGATCAGCTTCTTTTTTATAAATGTTTTATGAAGATCTATTCTCTTTTTTTTACGGTTCTTCTAAGCTCTTTATGTATGGCTCAAAAAACCTTTTCCTTTAAGGAAAAAATACACCTTAAAGAAGTACAGAATCATTATATGTCTTATGAAGAAGGACAAATGCTCCGTTATATTGGGAAAAATGAAAAAATTCAGGTAAATACCAGGACGTATAAATGGGATCAGAATGATATGAAAAACTATTTTTATCAGACAGATTCTGTTGTAGATTATAAAAAGTCCAGAGTTATTAATACTTCTGATTTTAATTTCAAGTCCTCTAAACTTTATGGTGATATACTAATGGAGGGTGATAAATTATTTTTCTATCCTCAGCTCGAGAAAAAAGAAGATCAATCTTATGATCAATTTATTAAGGACAATATTTTCTTTTTTCATATTCCTGAAAGATCTTCTGTAGATGTGCATTATAGTAGCTGGCATTTTGGAATGCTGACACTACCCCTTAAAGTTTATTTTAAATCCCGTTCAGATTCTATTAAAAATAATGTTGTTTTGGATACAAATATCAATGTAATGTTTGGTAAAAAGTGGGGAATTAAAAGATATTATAATGCACCAGGAACAAAAGATGACAGGATATCTACTAAAAGCTGGTCTGCAAATATTATTCTTGGAATTTCAAAAGTAGAGTTGGATAAGTTTAATACAACACCTTCTATCGGAAATGTTAAAACAAATGTAACTAATTTTAGTTATGGATTGGCAGTTGGATATCAGCTTAATAAATTCGGCTTTTTTGTCGCTACAGGAATAGATACACCACTAACGGCTACAGGAAAAATATGGAATTTTTGCAATCAGCCTTGGATCGGTTTAGGAATTGGATTAGGGTTTTGGTAAAGTCTTATTAAATATACATTAGTTTAATTCCAGATTTTAATATATTTTAGAAATTTTAAAGCGCATAAATATGCCGGATATACTCTGCTTATCTATGCGTTTTGTTTATTGGTATAACTAAAAAAGAGTTTATCAGTTCATAGATAATATTCGATTTTTCCATTTTTATTTAAAACTTATATTTGTGACCTAAAATAGCTGATGTCAATAAAAATAAAGTTAATATGAAGCATATTTATTTTTGTTTATGTTTCTTTTTTAGTATTTATATAATAGGTGGGGAGCGGAGGAGTTATTACTATTCTCGTTTTGTATATACTCTAAATATTTCAGAATTATTTACATCCCTCTTTAGCAATGAATCTTCATCATACACCAAAATAATTGAGGCTGATAAACTATTGCAATTGTCTGATGCTTATTTTTATAAGGATACTTCTAAATCAATAATGTATGCCCAAAAAGCTAGACTAATAGCAGAAGGAATAGGTGACTCTAAAAGAAAGGCTGAATCTTATTATTATATTGCAAGAGGGCTTATTTTCCTTCGACAATTAGAAGAAGGTTATTTGTATATAGAAAAAGGGATGAATGAGGAGATTGTAGAGAAAGATATTTTCTATAAAGCTTTGTTTCTAAACTTAAAGGCTATATATCAGGGTAAAATTTCACTATCTGAAAAACAACTGGAGGGTAGCCTGAAAGCATTAGATTTAATCTATTCAGAAAATGATATAAATTCGAGGTTATTATGCTCTCAGCTATATATGATGATAGCAGATGCTTATACTGAAATGAATAATGATCAGAAAGCACATTTTTATGCCGATCAATCTATCAGATCAATCGAGAAGATTCCTGAACAAGAATATTTAAAAGCTCAAAAAATATATTACTGTAAAGCCTATATTTATTTTTATAAAGCCTGGCTATATCTTAAGGAAAATAAGCCTGATCTCGCTTTTCCTTTTATTCAAAAAGCATATAATGGAGCATTAAGAGAAGAACAAGGTTATATGGCTCCTTTTCTGGAGATATATGGTGATTACTATCAACAGACTAAAAATTATTCTAAAGCAACCGATTATTATTTACAGACAATAAATAATAAAAAACAATTTGGACAAACTTCTGAGTATGTCCAGTCAAAAGTTGCTGCTGTTTATAATATGCTTGGGAAATATGACAAGGAAAGTTTTTATTTGAAGAAATCTTCCGATATGTTAAAATTAAATATTGAGAAAGATAAAGTACATTTACAAAGAGAGTTACAAAATATTCAACAAGATTACAACAAGGAAAAAAGTAAGGATAAAATACAAAATGCTATAATATTGGTATTTATAATATTGGGATATGTATTTGTACTGTTATTATTCTTGTTTAAATACCGCAAAATTAAAGAGAAGAAAAGAAGGGTTTCTGAGGAAAAAGAAAAGTTGCTAATACATAAAAGAAGTATTATAGCTGAAAAAGAAAACATTATAGAGACGCTCCGATTACAACAAGAAGGAAATCAATTTTCGGAACTGATAGAAATGGCTAAAGAAAACTCTCCACAATTTTGGTTTCGCTTTCAGGAGTTATACCCTGAAATGTATGGGAAAATGATAAAAATTAATCCAAATATAAAAGTACCTGAGCTTACCTTTTGTGCTTATTTATATCTTGGTTTTTCAACTAAAGATATTGCAGAATATACATTTGTAACAGTTCGTGCAGTAGAAACAAGGAAGAGCCGATTACGAGAAAAATACACTATCCCTTCCGGTATAGATTTTTATAACTGGATAAGAGAACTGTAAGATTAATCCGCGTAAAGTAAATTTAGGCGGATTTTTTTAATGTTATAGTTTATTATTAACTCTATAGAAAATCTGAGCGTTTTGTTTTTATTGAGTTTTATAATAAGATAACTTCCACAAGATTTTTATATCAATTAGAAAATTATTTCATAGCCTCTACCAGAAAGTAGAGGCTATTTTTTTTGTTCCAATTATTTTTATGTATGTACCATTCAATTCTTTTATAGATTATGAAAATGTTATTTAATGTATTGATTTATAGCTGTTTGTATTTTATGTAGTAGTATTGTAGTAATGGCAAATTTGTAAGGAGATTTGTTATTATATAATCTTTGCAGCATTAAAGAACATGCTTTATATCAGAGCATAGATTTTCTCCCAAAACACAAATCTTTTTAAAACTTTTTCGAAAAATTATCATCATTTGTTTTGTGAAAACCATGTGTGGTTTTGAGCGGATATAATATTTATCCGCTTTTAAAACAAATGATTTGTAATAGAACAAACAATATGAAATACAATAGTTATGATGAAAAACAACAAAAAAACTCTATGCAAAAAAGAATATGTGCCTCCGGTTGTGGAGGTACTGTTATTAGAAATTGAAGAAGGATTTGCAGCTGGTTCTCCAGTACAGCCTGGTGGCGGAAGCGGCGTATCTGAAGTAGATTGGGTTGATGGTGGTACGGAAGTAAAAGATCCTGACGGAAGTGGAGAATGGTGGAAATAAAAAATGAATTAATCTATAAACAAATAAAGATGTATAAAAATATAAATGTGAAAATAAAATATACGTTAGCTATAGCTAGTATTTTCTTTATTGCGAACTCCTGTCGTAGTACCGATACCGACAGTAATTTATCCGGTAGTAATTTAAGTGGAGTTAGCTTCAATTTGACTGAAAGTGATTTTGATGAAAGTGATATTTTGGCATCTCAAGCTTCGCTTAAAACAAAAGTAGCTGCACCAGAAATTCTTCGACAGGAAAGTACCTCTGGCCCATTTAATATCACCGCCGAGCTGTCACCGAATATTCCATCTACAAAATTTTTAGCTCAGTCTTCTGCCAATCAGGGGGCTATAGCGGTTAACAAACCTCTGTCTCTTAGGGGAGGAGTAAAGTATAGAATTATAGCTTATCAGGCAGATGGGACCTATATAGATCAGGCTACAGGAGATGCAAGTCAGGCAAATCAGGTTTTCTTTGCAGATAAACTTACTAAAGGGCAAACTTATAATTTTGTTATTTACTCGTTAGGAAATACCGTAAGCAATCCGCCAGTTATCCCAACAGTTAATCTTAATTCAGATCCCTCCTATAGTTTCACATTTCTGGGCAGTTACCTTACAAATACAGCAGATTTGATGTGGGCAGTAGAGCGAAATGTGAAAATTCTGGGAACTCCAGGAGATTCCACACAGCCAACACCATTAACCACACCATTAAGGCATATATTTACCCGTGTCAATATTTCAGTGGATAATAGTGATGCTGTAGGATCTCAAAAAGGAGGTTATCTATCAGAAAATACTGTGAACGCCACAATAAAATCGTCTCAGTTATATGCTGCATCTATTTTTAACTTTAATACCGGAACAATAACAGGAGGTTCAGTGTATTCCTCTGGTATTGCTGCTAATGGTATCAATGCTACTGATCAGAGTTATATTGTAAATACTTCTGGAATGCTTAATTCTACTATAACCATATCAGTACCGGCAGGTGCTATTAAAGTAGGGAATGATGTAAACCCGGTTCCTGTTACTTTTAGTTTTTCAAATGCAGGGGGAGGTTTAAAGCCAGGATATTCTTATACGCTGAAACTAAGGTTTAACAGCGATCGCTATGTTAATTCTAGTAATATTACCCGAAATACTGGTGATTCAGATGCTTTGTATGCTATAATAGGCGGTTACAGATGGGATAGATATAACCTTGGGGTTACAAATCTAAATCCTGCATCCAGTAATCCAGACCAAAATCCATCTATACAGGCATTGTATGGTAATTTTTATCAATGGGGATATAAAACCGTAGCAACAACTTCTTATAGTGGAGACGGGGCTATTAGTGGATGGAACACAACACCGGCTTTAGATAAAGCATGGAATAGTGGTACTGAAACGAATCCTGTTAAAACTTTAGCAGACCCGTGTGATTCCGGATCTCGTATACCTACACTGACTGAATTTAATACACTAACAAATAATACGCTCCATACATCTATAGGTAATTGGACTAGCTTTAGTGGTTCTTCAACCGGATTATCTGATTATACTGCAGCGCATGTTATGACAAGTAAAAAAAATAGAGATGTGAAATTAACATTTCCGGCTGCTGGATGGAGATCATTAAGTGGTGGAAATCAAGTGGACAGGCAAGCTGGGGGCATATATTGGTCTAGTACTGATATACAAAATACTAGTCAGGCCAGATATATCCGTTTATTTGTTAATGGATCTTGGGATACAACAGGTTATGGTAGAACCGCAGGGGAAAGCTTACGCTGTATACAAGATAAATAGAAAAGAATTATCTATTACTTGAAATTTTATTATTCATTTGTGTGTAAAAACAAATAGTTTTTGCAGGCAATTCTTCCCATAGAGTTGTCTGCTTTTATTTTTACGGGCAATCAATTTTGATTGCCCGTTTTTCTAAAAATAATAATCTATAGTTAGATTTATTTTTTTGTTTTTGAAATGACTCCAATCAGCTTATAATCAATATTACTTCCATCCATTGGAGGGTTTACAAGATAAGTTTTTAATAATCGAATTTGGTATTCATAACCTTCCTCATATTGAAAACCACTTATACCAGCGATAGTTGACCATTCATTCGAACCTGTTTCTTTAATTTTTATTCCGTGTACAGTGTCACCAAAAACATTTTTATATTCAATATATGTTGGCCATACATTAGCGGTTATTTCTATCGTCCGGTCATTATTATCACTTCTATTGCAGCTTATAAATAGAGTGAAAAGGAAAGCTCCTGTTAAAAGAAGATAAAAGAATTTTTTCATGTTCTATATTTTAGTAAAATTGTTGCATAAGAAAGTAGATCTAGAATCTAATATCAATTACTAATGCAAATAAAATAAAAATAGACTGAAAATAATCATTTTATATCACTTATTTGTGATAAATTATTCAATAGTTTTATTCTACATATTTTTTAAAGATACTTGTGGCGATGTGGCCGCCAAAACCAAATGTATTGTTCATAGCATAGATGACTTCTTTGTTTTTCTTTTTACCGAGTGTAAAGTCAAATACGTCTTTGTATTCAGGTTCCGGTTCCAGAGTATTAATTGTTGGTGGAATAATATTTTCGCTCACAGCTTTAATACAGGTAATAGCTTCAACGGCACCCGCTGCGCCCAGTAAATGTCCGGTCATAGATTTTGTTGCACTAATATTCAGCTTATTTTCTCTCCCAAATACCCTTTCTGCAGCCCTAAGTTCACTAAGATCCCCTTGTGGAGTAGAGGTAGCATGAACATTTAAGTAATCAATATCGTGTGGTTGAATACCAGCATCTTCCAAAGCGGCAAGCATTCCAAGATAAGCTCCTTCTCCGTCCGGGTGGGTACCGGTGATGTGATAGGCATCTGCAGCCATTCCGCCACCTACAATTTCAGCAATAATATTGGCGCCTCTTTGCTTTGCACTTTCCAGCTCTTCCAGAATTACAGCACCTGCACCTTCACCGATTACAAAACCATCCCGGTTTACATCAAATGGCCTTGATGCTGCCTGAGGATTTTCGTTGTTTGTGGAGAGCGCTTTAGCGGAGTTAAATCCTCCGACAGAACTTTCTGTTATTGCAGCCTCGGAACCCCCGGTAATAATCATATCGGCTTTGTTCCATTTGATGTAATTGTAGGCATCAATAATAGCCGTATTAGAAGTTGCGCAGGCAGATACTGTAGTGAAGTTTACACCACGTAATCCATATTTTATTGAGATAACCCCAGAGGCAATATCTACAATCATCTTGGGTATAAAGAACGGACTGAATCTTGGAGTTCCGTCCCCTGATATATATTCTGTCATTTGCTGCTGGAACGTTTCAATACCTCCGTTTCCGGATCCCCATATTACGCCAATACGGTTTCTGTTCATTTTCTCAAAATCAATATTTCCGGTTTTTACAGCTTCCTCTACAGCAACCAATGCATACTGAGTAAAAAGATCATATTTACGGGCCTCAGCCTTTTCGATAAAATCCAGAGGATTAAAGTTCTTAAGTTCGCAGCCGAATTTAGTTTTAAACCTTGAAGTATCGAATCTGGTAATAGGGGCTGCACCGCTTTTACCTGCTGTTAATGATGCCCAAAAGTCATTTATATTATTTCCTATCGGAGTCACTGCACCGATACCTGTTACAACTACTCGTCTCATAGTTATGATATTAAATCGTTTATAATCGTATTTTTTATTTCCTGAAAATTCTGATGGTAGGTTATTCTCGAAAGATGTTCAGCTCCCAGAATATTGGTGATAATCATCAATGCTTTTGTATGATGATCCATATTATAGTTAAAGAAGCCTTCCTTTTTACCATCTTTTAAAGTGTCTGTAAGCCAGTTAAGTGTATTATCTGTTAATATTTTTAGCTCAGCCTGAACTTCTGGCTCGAATGAATAATAATCATTGGATAATGATCCCAGAATACTGATGCGCCCTTCAGATTTTGCAACCGCGTAAACAGATAAAAATTGTTTAAGTTTTTGAAGTGGATTTTCATTCGCTATTTTGCGCTTAAACTTTTCTAAAAGAATATGGTGCTTCTGAATAATGGCAATAACCAATGTTGTTTTGGTTGTGAAATGATAATGTATCGAGGCATTTTTAATACCCAATTCCTTTGATATATCACCAAAACTAAAGGCATTATAACCTTTTTTTCGGATGAGGTTATCACCTAACAAAATTATTTTTTCACGTGTATTCATAATGCAAATATACTTACCTACTAGTAAGTAGGCAAATTTTTATTAAAAATATTCAAAGTTTAATGATTTGTATTTCTGAAAGTTATTGCCGAAATGAAGAAACAAATGAATATAAAAAGGGCACTAAATATAGAGTTAGTGCCCTTTTATAATATTTGAGGAATATTTAAAATTCTAGTATTTCTTTATAACCTGTCCTTTTTTATCGAGTAATACTTTTTTATTTTGGAGGGTTATAGCTTGTCTTTTACCCTTTTCTAAGAGAACTATTTCTTTAAATTTCTGTCCGGATTTATTGATATAACCTGACTCGGTTATATTTCCGCCCCAGTTCCAGTGAACATCAGTTAGAGAGCCTCCCTTTCGGGCAATCTGCGAGGCTGTTTTTCCATTGTCATAAACTCTTTCTCCGCCTATGAAATATTCAGCTAATCCATCCTTAAAAGGGGTTGCAAAATCAAACTGAGCCATAATGATCTTCTCCCCGTTAAGATTGGCAAAACCAACTTTCTTTCCATCAGTAAATCTGAATAAACCTTCTTCTACATAGTCTGGGCCGTTATCATAAATATAAGGTCTTAAAATTCTACCTCCCTTCCTATCTATTCCTATCCATCCTTCTTTTGAGTCTAATACAATTGCCATTTTGCAAAGCTCATCAGAGTAAGTAGAGATAAAACTAGCGGGTATTTTAATTACATTATTTTGGGTTTTATAGCCGTATAATTCTGTTCCTGAAACCGAATCTGAGAATACTTTATAACATTCATCTTTCTTTTGAGCTGAGAATAGCGCTGTAAATAATGGAAGTATAAGAAAAGAGAAACGAATATTCATGCGGGTACAGTACATTATGACGAAATATATAGAATTTACAGATTACTTGCTGCCTTTAGGTGATTTTTCAAAACTATAAAATCTTACCCGGTCAATTTCCATTTCAACAGGCAACTCTTTAGGGTCTACTTTGCCAACCCAGGAGCCTCCGAGCTGCATATCCAGCAATAGATAGTATTTGTGATCTGTAAAAGGGAATTGCCCTTCTTTATCTGTTTTTATGCGGGGATAAGAAAATGTTTTGTGACCGTTAATAAAGAAGACAAGGCTGTCACTGTGGAGTTCTACAGCATAGGTATTGAAAGAATCTGGTTTTATTTTTCCGGTACTTCCGTGTTTCGGATTGTCTTTTATATTAAGCTTGTGTGTATAGTAACTGTGAACAGTTTGGTAGGCAATACTATCATGATTTAGTCTTTCCATAATATCGACCTCGCCACCCCCAGGCCATTTGCCATTCTGAGCCAGTAGCCAGAAGGCTGGCCAGGCACCTTTTGCAGCATTTAACTTAGCTCTCACTTCCCAGCGTCCTAGCCCAAAGGAAACTTTATCTTTTGTATAAATACCGCCTGTAAGAAATTTTGCAGTATCCTGAGATAGACTGGTATTATTAATCCCGCGGAGTATTAGTTTTCCGTTCTTCATATCATAGCATTCATCATTATTACTCATATGTCTGTCCCAGTCAGAAGTTCCTCTGGGAATCTTACTCCAGTATTTGACATTGAATGCTTTTTTATCGTTAAAATTATCCTGCCAGACAAGTTTTCCCTTATGGTACTGATTATTGACAGAGCATGAATTTATAAAGAGGAACAGAGGGGAGAGCAGAAATATACGGAGCATATTTCGGGTTAAAAGTTGATTTTTCATGGTAGGTTATAATTAGTTTTGTTTTATGAATATAAAGATAGAAAATGCCAGGCAGAATGGTGTAAATAAAAATATCCATTAATTTATAGTGATTTTATAGGACTAAAGAAGATCAAAAATATTCTCGATAAACTATATTCATATATAAATACAATTTGTTATCATTGTATTTACGATATCATAATATAATAGAGATTCAGAAATGGTTAAAAAAAGTTTTTTATTGATTTTGCTTTCAGTATATTTTATTTGTTTAAGTCAAAAAAATAATAAAATTAATATTGCTAAAATAGATACTACTGAAGTCATTCCAATCGGAGGAATTAAACAGTTCATTAGTATAAAAGGCAATAACAAAGAAAAACCGATTCTTCTATTTTTGCATGGAGGGCCTGGTACTTCATTAGTTGCTGTTTCTGAAAAATTTACAGATAAGCTGAAGGATGAATTTGTGGTTATAAACTGGGACCAGAGAGAAACCGGAGAAACATTAAAACTAAATTCAACGCAACAAGATCTGACTCCTGAACTTCTAAAAAATGATGCTTATGAAGTTGTCAATTACCTTTTAAAAAGATTTAAGCGTGAAAAACTGTTTTTAGCTTCTCACTCATGGGGATCTGTTCTTGGTTTTGATATTGCTAAAAACCATCCCGAATTATTATATGCCTATATTCCGATAAGTGCAATTATCGATATAAATAAATCGTCAGAATTAACAGTAGATATGCTGAAAAAATGGGCTGTTAAAACGAATAATGTGGCAGCAACGGAAGAACTCGATCTGATAAATATTCCTTTTACAAAGCCTGATGATTTATTCTATTCCCAGAAATGGTTATTTATTCATAACGGAGTTGATTTTGCTAAAAAGGAAGATTTTAAACCTATTTATTATAAATGGCTGGCAATCTGGTTCCCGATGTGGAAAAAATCTGTGGAAGGAAGTCTTTTTAATACACTTCCTGAAATTGATACTCCGGTATATTTTATTGAAGGAAATGGAGATAAACAGAAATCACATTATCTTGTTGAAGATTACTATAAATTTGTTAAAGCTCCGAAAAAGGGAATGTTCTGGATGAAAAAATCAGGGCATACTATTTTTAATACAGAACCAGATAAATTACAAAAAGTAATTATTGAGAAGATAAAGCCGGCAGTATTTGTCCAGTAAATGGTTTTATTTATATTATCATGTACCTTTTTTCAACTTTATAAATTCTGATTGATGAAAGAAAAAGTTCCCGCTATTTTTATAGAAAAGTGGTTAAATGGCTGGTCAGTATCCAGAGAAGTATCGCTGCCGGTTAAATATAAGTCTGGATTTAAGGTAGAGGTTGGTTGGGAAAACCAAAAAACTCGTTATGTTTTTCCTGCTCTGAATGAAGATTTAATTCATTTGGCAGAATCGATTGACGAGCCGTGGGTTTTCCTTAAAGTCTGCGCTGCCTGTAGTGAGCTTACAGAAATCTTGCCTGATAGATGGACCATTCAGCCGCAAGGCTATCTGATGATGAGCGAAAATAATTCTGATAAAATTAAAAACCGGACATTGGCTGATACTTATACTATGGAGACTGAAATTTCTGATGATGGGGTTTATCTCATTAAGATTAAAGATAAAAATAACGAGCTGGCTTCTTCTGGCAGAGTTGTATGTATTGACGGATGGGCTATATATGATCGAATAGAAACTAATCAGCATCACCAAAGAAAAGGATTAGGAGGTTACTTGTTTGCTGAACTTCAAAAAATAGCAGATAAAAAGGGAATTGAAAATAATATTCTGGTTGCTACAGAACAAGGGCGGTTATTATATGAATCTTTGGGTTGGAAAGTGGTAAGTCTATATACTTCTGTTGTAATCCCGGGATAGTTTCTCAGGATAAAAGATGCATTAATGTTTTATTTTTAAAGGTTATAGGGTACTTCGCTGGGGAGTATTTTGTGATTTTGTAAGAAATATGACGATAGCTATTGCAATGCACATCACAAAAACAAAT
Organism: Elizabethkingia sp. YR214; assembly: GCF_003058195.1. Lineage (GTDB taxonomy): Bacteria > Bacteroidota > Bacteroidia > Flavobacteriales > Weeksellaceae > Elizabethkingia. The sequence continues at coordinate 63,071 of NZ_QBUH01000005.1, read as the reverse complement.
GCCATTAAACCAATATTTTCAGCTTTCTGTTCATATCCAGTCTCAACAATGACCTTATATATACCTGTTCCGTTTTTAAATCCCGTAATCCATTGTCCAAGGTTCCAGGCAAAATGTAATCCGATAGGTAATGCTAATCCTTTAGTACGTAATGCCGCTATACCAAACAAAAGACCTCCAAATCCGGATCCAATAATAGCCATTTTCCAACTCATACCAGCCAGGATATGTTCAGCAATAAAGACAATTATAATAATAAGCAGAGAGGTTGTAGATTTCAGTGAATTGTTCAGAGCATTTAAAGGATATGATCGGAAAACAAATTCTTCGCGTAAAGCCACAAAGAAGTATAACAGTATATTTAAGATAATTGCTTTTGTGCTTAGACTATTTAGACTTAAAGTCAGGTGACTGTGAAAAAAGAGCAGAGAAATTAGTAGCTGAAATATTGCAGCCATAAGCCCGATTGAAATACCTGTAAAGAACCTTTTTAAAGTTAATTTTCCAGGAAGAATACCAACCATATTTGGCGTTAGCTTTGACCATTTGGTAAAGATAATTACCAGAATAAATGTAAGCCCTGATGAAGCAGCTACAGTGGTCAAATCCTTATATTCAACAGGTAATTCCTTAGTTATACCAGATACTGCAATAAATACAACAAGACTCAGTATATAGAACAATAATATAAGTAAGTAGTATGTATAACTCTTTTTAGCAGAGCTTTGAGTAACAGATTCCATATTATTAGTTTTCCAGTTGTTTTAATATTTCTTTTCCGTCCTTATTATCAGGGTTTATGTTTACAGATTTTTTATAATTTTCAATAGCCGATTTTTTATCACCCTTTTTTAGACAAGCCTCTCCCAAACTATCGTAGGCATTCCAGGAATTTGGATAATTCCGGATATTCTCTTTGAAAAACTTTATTGCTTCTTCTGTGTTTCCGGAGCGGAGCTGTCTGTATCCCAGATTATTGACAAGATCTTCCGGAGGAACAGCTTTATATCCAAATTCATCAGACAACTTATTAAAATAGGATTGTAATTCAGAGTAAGATTGTATTGTGGGGTTATAATTATCAATAAACCAATTGTTATAAATAAATTTTAATCCATCGAAAATACTCTTATAGGTAACAGAAAAATGATTTTCGTCGTTATATTTCTGAAATTTCCAATTAATACCCGCAGGGGCATCAGAGGTGAGTACATTTTTAAGAATATCAGTGCTTTTGGTATCCTCATCGCCAAGAGTAATAAATATTTTCTCTGAAATGTTTTTATTTTTCTGTAAAGCAGCTTGATACTGATTTAATATATCTCTGTTTTCTCCATATAATACAACCGGAGATATGAGAACAGATGCCTGAAATAGACGTGGATTCCTTGCTTGTGCATACAGACTGAAAAGACCCGCTAAGGAGTGTGCACTAAGAATCCGGTAAGGCTGCGTTTTATAATTTTGATCGATATAAGGCACCAATTCATCCTGTACAAACTGAAAGAATTTAGAATTTCCAGCTGTATCAGAGGTGTTGTTATTTCCCTTTCCGGGAGTAAAGTCCCGTGATCTGCTAACATTTACAATCCCAACTACAATCATTTCAGGTGCACGGTTCCTGTCATAACCTGAAAGGTAATCTGTTAGTTCCGATACATATTTAAAGTGCCCTTCACCATCAAGCAAATATAATACAGGATAACGTTTATTTGAAGTATTATAGCTTACAGGAAAATGTATCCAGATACTCCTTTGCTCTTTTAGTACTTTTGAATCTATGGCAATAGCTTTATTATCACTCAATGGAATAGCTTCAACTTGTCCATACAGATTGGTAAATGACCCAAAACATACTGTAATATTTATAAACAAGACAAAACAAAATTTGGTAATTGTCTTCATAGCTAAAAGATTTATTACCAGACTAATATACAATGATTCGTCTTTTAAAAAATATATATTAACAAAAAAAGTATCTGAAGAGAGAGTTTATCTCATAAAGATTAAAGATAAAAATAACAAGTTGGCTTCTTCCTAAATAAAATGTCTTTATTAAGAATAGAAACATAATACATCTACAATTTGGGGAATACTATATTTTTTATGTGATTATTATTTGTTTTTTCTTTATAATTGCTTTCGGATATTCTGGGTTAATAACTCTGATTATTCCATGATACACACAATGATTTATGATGAAAAACCTTTACTTACTAGTAGTATTATTACTTTTTTCTCAGTTCGTATTTTGTCAGGACTTAAATGAGAGGTATAATGAATTAAGAAAAGAAGTAAACAATTCTCCTGATAATGTAATAAAAGAAAGCAGAGTATTAAAAGAGAAAGCTTTAAAGACTAATAAATTCAATATTGTGTCAAAGGCTGATTATATTACAGGCTTTGCTTTTTATTTAAAAGGAAGTCCCGATTCCTGTATTTATTATGCTAATGCCGCTATTGAATCTGCCAAAAGGAACAATTATAGCGAAGGGGAGGCACTGGGGTTGAGAATCCTTGGAACGCAGTACGCTAAGATGGGATTATTGGACAAATCCAGAGAACTACTTGATCAGGCACTTGTTTTGGTTTCGAGGAAGCAAAATGATGAGGCTTATGAAATTAAAGGCGGAATTTATGGTTCTTTACTTGTACTAATGGATAACAATAAGGAACTGGATAAAAAGATTGTTGTTGCCCAAAAAGCCATTAATAGCTATTTGAAAGTAAGTAACGAAGCCTCCAGAAAAGAATTACTACCTTCAGCATATACGAATCTAAGCTACCTCTATTCCAAAACCAAGAAATACGATTCGGCTTATGTATATTCACAAAAGGCTTTGGAGTTTATTAATGTCAACGATACTTATAAATTGGCTTTTACCTACCATGATATTGGTTATCTTTTAGCTGCACAGGGTAAATATTCTGAAGCCATTGAACAATATAAAAAAGCTTTAAGCTATTGTAAGGAAGAGAGCTTTTATGATAAAAAACTAGAGATATTAAAAGGCCTTTCTGAGGCTTATGGGGAAGCGGGTGATAGTAAAAATGCATTTTATTATTTACAACAATATCAAAACTTATATTTAAACGGAACTCAGAAAAACCAGCATGCTGTAAACGAAATATACAATACGGCAAGTAAACCAGCTCCGATTAAAGTCACTCCGATTTTAATAACAATGGCTTGTATTGCTTTTGGATTAGCAGTCATTTATTTCTTTTTAATTTATAAAAAGAAGTCTGAAAAAATAAATAGTTCACAGGAAGAGAAAAAAGAAACCCTGCAGGCTGATATTAACATAAGTACAGAAACAGAAGAAAAAATTCTCTATCATTTAAGCAAATTTGAAAAACAGGAAGCTTTTATAGATAAAGAGACATCCTTATACAGCATAGCCAATAGATTCCAGTGTAATACAAAATACTTATCACTTGTCATAAAGAGGCATAAGAACAAACCATTTGTTCAGTACATTAATGATCTTAGAATACAGTATGTTATTAATAAGTTGAAAACAGACCCTAACTTTAGTAAATTTAAAATCTACTATTTGGCAGAACTCTCCGGATTTTCTTCGCAAAGGGCTTTTACTTCTGCATTTTTTAATAATACCCAAATGAAGCCTTTGGAGTATATAAAGAAATATCATTCTAAAGAGTAGAGAGAGCTTTAAGAGATATTATACCAAATCTGAATACTTTTGTTAATCTGAAATTATAGCATAATATTGATTTCTAGTGTATGATTTCAGAAAATAGCTATCCATTTTAATAAAGCATAGCCCAAATAAGTGTCTTTTTTCAATGTGCTTATTTTTAGCGTGTTGCGGTTTTTTGTATGTTCTTTTTTCTGAAAATGAACCTGTTTTTTTATTGCTATTTCCTTTATTGTATGTGCCTTTTCTTTTAGGAAGAGGCATGATTTTTCATATTTGCGGTAAATTTTTACGATCACAGTTCCTGTTTCATATGAATAGGAATTTATTAATAGACAAATAAAAATTTTAAGACACAAACAAAAATGGAAAAAACAAAGAAAGATGAAATGTTATTTCATGGTAAAAAGCACGTGTATATCCCACCCGTATTTGAGATTGTTTTGGTTGAGATGGAAGCAGGAATATCCGCTACATCTGCACTGGTAAAACCTGATACTACTGTGAAAACAGATTGGGAAGGGACAGATACTCAAACTGGGGAAATTATTTGGGAATAGCCTTCTTTTATTATTAGAATCTATTACAGGTCACTAATGAAAATTCCCATGCTTTAAAAACATTTTATCTAAAAAAACAAACAAATATGAAAACAGAAAAATTTAAAAGTTTAAGTATAACTTTACTATTAGTACTATTGTCTTCTTGTAGAAGTAATGATACAGACAATACTTTAAATCCTGATTCTAAAGCAAATACTACTATAAAAATTAACCTATTGGGTTCTGATTTTGCCGGAGCTACAGAGCCTGGGTTTACAGCATCGGCTGGAAAAGTAAATATATCACCTTCTAACGCAGTGCAAACCCAGATTACAATGATAGATCCAAGTACCTTTGTTTCAACAGAGGTTACCCCGGTTTTTCAAGGATTAAATACCCAGGCAGCTATAAGTGGTGCAAAAGCGGCTGTGAGTGGCAATAATCTAGGAAATGGGATGCAGTTTCGTGTTATTGCCTATAGAAGTGCATCCTCTACAAGCCCGGGAGCCTATGTTGCTCATAGAGATTATAGAGTGAATGGTGCCAATGTAGAGCTTGTTAATCCTGCAGAAGGTGATCTTTGGTTGGATAATAGTATTTCTTATGATATAGTAGCATATTCTTTTGCAACAGCTTCATTACCCAATATTACTACTGAAAAAGGTAATATCAGTAGTGCAAAAGCCGATTATATCAATAATACTGATATGATGTATGTAAAGATGCCTAGTCAAACATTTGTGAAAGGTAATAATACACTTGGAATTATTCTTCGTCATAAAACGGCATTAATAGAGAAGGTAAATGTAAATGTATTAGACTCTCAATTATCTTTTTCAGGAAGTGGAATTACAAATACAGTACTGACGATACCGCATGCTAAAGATGGATCTATAGCCTTCAGCGGGACTAATGGCGGAATCATCTCGGGGCGTACTGATTATGAAAATAAGGTTATTAATCTAACGTCAATTAATGGTACTGCAAAAGCTCAAAGCCAAACTCTAAATAATGTTTTGATTAACACCAATACCAGTATTGATAATACTAAAACGGCTACTTTTTCGGCTAATGTTACAATAACTGATAATACAAAAACACCTGCGGTTACAAAAACACAGTCGATTAATTCCTCGTTTAAATTGCTGCCGGAGTATAAACAAAATCTTAATGTTGAAATTAAAAAGTGTGGTGCGTATACAAGGCCAAAAGGCGCAAGTCAGATGACCATTGACAATAAAGTGTGGCGTGAGTTTATGTGTAATGATCTAGGAGTAGATACCAGTGGTAACTTTAATCCATTTGATGTAAGCAGTACTACTAATATTAAAAGATTCCATGGTGCCAAATACCAGTGGGGAAGTAATGGACAAGGCAATCAGCAAAATATAAGATGGATTACTAAGGACGTAGATCAGGATACGAAGTATAATCCGGGATTAGCATTCAATTCTCCGGGAGCTCCGGCAGGTAATCCCAATGGTATCGGATGGAGAGGAATAGGATGGATCGCGGGTGGATTATATCCATGGACAGATACTTCTTCCGGAGCTTCTACACTTGCTGCCGATTCATGGACAACCAGTGGTAACGGTGGAGCGAGCAACCCTTGCCCGAGTGGTTACAGGGTTCCTACTAAAGAAGAATGGAGTGATGCCGCTAATGCGGCAGATGGATTTAATAAATTCACAAGAGCAGGAAATGCAAGTGTTGATTTTGGAGATGAGTATGGCAGAGGACGTTGGCTGGGGAATGCATTATTTATTCCTTTTGGTGGTTATCGCCGGGTTACTTCCACCAAAGTTCCGAGTTCTGCTCAAGGGGAATTGGCAGCTCGCCGTACAGAGAATGCGTTTTATTGGACAAGCTCAAGAGACGAGAGTGGGGCAGATTTGGTTTACTTCTCTTCCATAACGCCATCAGGAACTATCTCTTCAGGGACAACACATCCTACGCACGGGATGGCCGTTAGATGTATAAGAGAATATAATTAATTATAAGAAGTATGCCTTTGAAAATAAAGGTGTAGTCTTCCATAAGAACAATTTCATCGTTTGTTTAAAAAACTGATATGTTTTACCGGTAGTTCCAAGGACTACCGGTTTTAATTTATATGCTTTCCGAAGTATAATTATTTAATCAATGCTTTTGCCAGATTGCCTACTTCAATTAATTTTTCTTTTAAAGATTCATTCCACGGTAATCCCAAAGTAAGGCGCATACAATTGTGATATTGATCCTGAAGTGTAAATACACGCCCCGGAGCAATACAGATATTCTTTTTCATTGCCAGTTCAAAAAGCTCAACGGTATTTATATCTTCAGTGAATTCTACCCACAATGCAAGCCCGCCTTTGGGCTGACTTATTTTAGTCCCTTCCGGAAAATATTGGGCTATAGTTTGGGCATAGTTTAAATAGTTTTCCTGAAGTGTTTTCCGAAGTTGCCACAAGTGTTTTTCATATTTACCACTTTTTAAAAAACTGCCGACGCTTTCATTGATAATAGAGTTGGAGCAGATAGAGTGTACCAGTTTCAGCTTCATTATCTGGTCTTTATATTTTCCCGGGGCAATCCATCCCACGCGGTATCCTGCAGCAAGGGTTTTGGATATAGAACTGCACCAAAGTACATTTCCTTCTGTGTCAAAAGCTTTACAGCAACTTGGTCTTTTGTTGCCAAAATGAAGATCTCCATAAACATCGTCTTCCACAATAGGAATATTATGTTTTGAGAGAAGTTGTACTACTGCTTTCTTATTTTCATCAGGCATGCAACTGCCTAAAGGAGTATTAAAATTAGGAATCAGAAGACATATATCTATTTTTGAAACCAGTTTTTCCAGTTCTTCAATCAGAAGTCCGGTTTCAGGATGGGTTGGAAGTTCCAGTACTTTTAATCTCAAACTTATCGCCAGTTGTAATATTCCCGGATAGCAAGGGCTCTCTATTGCTATTGTATCTCCCGGTTTGGTAAGAGCCATCAGGCAGAAAGATAAAGAATTCATTCCGCCGTTGGTGGTAATAATATCGTCTTCATTTAGATTTCCGCCCCAGTTAAGAGATCTGACAGCAATCATGCGACGAAGAGTTACATTACCCTGAAGAGATTCATAAGATGTTCCGCCTCCTTTTAGAGTTCTTGTAGCCTGTATTACTTCTTTTTTCAGTTGGGGTAGTGGGATTAGTTCACCGTCTGGTGCTCCAATAGAAAAAAGCGTTAAATCCTCACGACCAATATTTGTAAATACCTTGTTGATAAGCTCATTAGGCTCATTGCTGCTGGCAACAGGGGATGGCTTACTCGTTTCAGGAAGTGGTAAACGCAGATATGGAAGCTGGTTTACAAAATATCCGGATTGGGGTACCGAATAAATCAGAGATTGTGATTCTAGTTCCAGAAAAACTCTTTTGGCTGTATTCATACTTACATTATGATTCTGGCATAAAGTCCTCACAGAAGGCAGGCGTTCGCCTTCTTTCAGTACTCCGTTTTTGATCTGAGAAGAAAGTTTATGTGTGATCGAGCTGTACAGGAAATCATTTTTCATAGTACAAATATATCTGTATCCATTAAAATTTCAAAAATTGATACTGTATTTATTTTTTTTAACACTATACATTTGTATTCAGAAAAAAGAAAACATGATGAGAGATACTGTAATATCTGGTGTATCAAATGATAACACAACCAAAGGCTGGGTTAACGGCTTTATAGGAGTTTTACTTTTCAGCGGGTCGTTACCGGCTACCAAAGTCGCTGTTATGGATTTATCTCCGTATTTTGTAACAGCAGCAAGGGCTTCTATAGCAGGAGTTATTGCATTACTTGTCCTGCTTATTTTTAAAGAAAAAAGGCCATCAAAACAACAAATTGTTCCCATTATGCTGGTTTCTTTTGGAGGTGTTGTTGGGTTTCCGTTGCTTTCCGCTATGGCACTGCAGTATTTTACTTCAGCTCATTCCATTGTATTTATAGGTTTGTTACCGCTGGCAACAGCTATCTTCGGAATTTTTCGTGGTGGAGAGAAAGCTCCAAAGCCTCTTTTTTGGGTATTCTCAATTTTAGGAAGCCTTTTGGTTGTAGGCTATGCTGTAGCACAAGGGATTTCTGTTGCACCAGTTGGAGATCTGTTAATGATTCTGGCAATTATATTATGTGCTCTTAGTTATGCCGAAGGCGCAAAGCTTTCTAAAGACCTTGGCGGTTGGCAGGTTATTTCGTGGGCATTGGTTATTGCATTACCAATTACTGCTCCTTTAACTTTTTTTCTGCTCCCTGAATCTATTGGTACAGTCAGTATTTCCGCGTGGGTTGGGGTTGCTTATGTAGCTTTGTTCAGTATGTTTATAGGGTTTATATTCTGGTACAAAGGACTTGCGCAGGGAGGTATTGCTGCTGTGGGCCAGTTACAGCAGTTACAGCCATTTTTCGCGCTGGCGCTAGCTTCTACCTTACTTCATGAGAAAGTAAGTATAGGCATGATTGCAGTCACTCTGGGAGTTATCCTTTGTGTACTGGGTGCCAAGAAATATGCTAAATAAAATTTCAGTTTTTTTTAGACTGGGGCTCTTTTTGCCTGATTTATGAAGTCTGAAGTTTCTTCATGCCCAGAAGATTCCTGATGATAAAGAAGAGTCCCAGTATTATAAACGGAATACTTAAGATTTGTCCCATATTCAGAACCATTCCATGTTCGAAGCCTACCTGATCTACTTTTATAAATTCTACAGCAATTCTTAAAATGAAGATAAGGCAGATGCTTATTCCAAAATAAAAGCCTTTTCCAGCCTTGAAGATTCCTTTTTGGTAAATAAAATAAACCAAAAAGAAGATAATAAAATAAGAAATTGCTTCATAGAGCTGTGCCGGGTGCCTCGGAACATCATCTACATGTCTGAAGATAAATGCCCATGGTAAGTTAGAAGGTGTACCTATTATTTCAGAATTCATCAAATTTCCTAATCGGATAAATGCACCACCTAATGGAGCAACAATAGCAATGATATCAAAAATTCTCAGAAATTGTATTTTGTATTTTCGGGCATAGAAAATCATCATAATAATCAGACCAATTATGCCACCATGGCTGGCCAATCCGGCATATCCGATAAAATGATAAGCACCATCTTCACCTTTTTGAATAGGTAGGAATATTTCTAATGGATGTTGGGAATAATAATCGAAGTCATAAAATAAGCAATGTCCTAATCTTGCACCTACCAGGATTCCGATAAAGGCGTAAGTAAATAGAGCTTCATGTGCTTTTTCACTTAATTGCTCTTTTTTATATACTTTCCCAAGAAGATTATAACAAAGAATTAGTCCTATACAAAATAATAAACCATAATATTTTAGCGGAAATCCACCACCTATATTAACGATTTCAGGATTTACATTCCAGTTGATGTAGAGTAAACTCATTGATTTTTTATTTTGTTTTAACTATTGGATTATGTTTTACAGGAAAATTCACGGAATTGGCAATAAAGCAGTATTCATGTGCTTTTTTATGAAGCTCGATAGCTTTTTCAATCATGTCGCTGCTTTTAACAATAACAACAGGATTCAGTGTTACTTCTTTAAAGTAGCCATTTCCATTTTGTTCTTCAAGCATTATACCCTGAGCTGTGTCTGTATATTCCTCCACTATAATATGATTTGCAGAGCAGAAGTGCAGATACCAAAGCATATGACATGACGAGAGAGACGAAACCAGTAAGTCTTCAGGATTATGTTTCGTTGGATCACCCAGAAAGGCAGGATCAGAAGATGCCTGAATTATAGCTTTTTGTTCAACAATAATATTGTGGCTTCTTTCGTAATTTTTATAATGATCCGTACCCGAACCTTTATTACCGGTCCATTCGGTCCTGGTCTGGTAATGATGCTCCTTCATATGTGTTTTTCCGTTTTAAAGGTCAAAGATACGGAATAAATGCTTAAACTATCTTTGTGTTTCTAAGGTCTTGATAGCCAGGTTAGCAATGTCTGTCGTAATTTTTGTAGGAGAATTACAATCGCAGTTGCTAAGTCCCAAAACATAGATATCCTGTTTTGGAAAATAGATACCCATTGTTTTAAATCCAAAAATACTTCCACCATGTTCTCTGGTCGGTTGCCCTGTAATTTCTTTTATATGCCACCCATAACCATAAGTAAATTCTTCTCCATTATTGAGTTTATATTTTCTAAAAGCTTTCTGGGCATTTTCGGGTTTTAGCAATAAATTCTGATTAAGAGCTTTTTGCCACTTCAGCATATCAGTTGTAGTAGACATTAAGGATCCCGATGAAAAAGGAACACTAAAACTGATAACGGTTTTGTTTACATAGCCATGTTCTTTCTGATGATAACCATAGGCTCTGTTTTTGATAACTTTTCGATCGCTTGCATAATATGAATTTGTCATTCCGGATTTATCAAAGATATTTTTCTGTATAAAATTTTCGTAAGTATCCCCAGAAGCTAATTCTATAATATAGCCTAAAAGAACATAGCCAGCATTGTTGTATTCAAATTTTTCTCCCGGAGAAAAATCAATGGATTCATTTTTAAAAAAATCGACCATCATTTTGGGTTTCATCTCCTTTTGAGCAATTTCTGATAAAGACTTCATCTTGGTAAAGTCTTTGATTCCGGAAGTATGAGTAAGCAAATGATGAATTTTTATTTTATCTCCGGAAGGGTAGTCCGGTACATATTTGGATACAAGATCAGTTACTTTTAGTTTCCCTTGCTCTTCAAGAATAAGTATAGCAATGGCTGTAAACTGCTTGGTTACAGAACCTAGCTGGAAAATACTTTCAGTATTCAGATCTGTATTTAATTCCAGATTAGATTTTCCGAACGCTTTTTTATAGATAGGTTTTCCATTCTTTGTTATCATAAATACTCCGCCTGGGCCGTTGATATCTCCAAATTCAGTTTTGATAATACTATCTGTTTTTTGCTCCAAATTCTGAGAGTATAGCGTAATAATAGCAAACAGAACTAGAAGAGCTGAAAAAATTCTTTTACTGTACATAGTTTTAGATTTATATTATGTAAATATACATAATACTATGTTATGCAATATAGTGATTAGAAATTTTTTATTTGAAATTTTAGATGAATAGTTTATAAGTGTTGTTTCATAAGTAGAGTTGAGAATTTTATAATATGGCAAAGAGTAAGTATACATTATACTTACTCTTTGCCATATTATAAATAATCTAATGTTATTATTTGACTGCTACATATATATCGACTTCTGCATTTTCACGGTCTTGTGCTTTTTCACCATAGATTTCAAAATCTGCTGTATAGGTTCTGTCGAGATCCATATCCCATATTTTCAGCCATTCATTGTAAACAATACCATCTGTAAGATTTCCTTTGGTCGTGTGTTTACTATAGTCAGAAGATTCGATAATTTTTCCGACCATTCCTTCAGGAATAGTATCCAGATTGTCTACTTTGCACCCTAATATTGTAGTGTAAGGCTTTGTATAATCTTTTTCGTAATCTGTGTAAATACAATAAATCGCATGATCAACTTTATTGTGAATCTGGTCCATAATTCTTTCAACCATAAATTTATTCCATAATACAGGAATATCCTGAGCTGCCTGCTGATTTTCATTTGTTGTTCTTACAGCAATACCTATTACATAAAAGGTGTCGAGTTTGTAGTGCATAATTTCTTAGTATTTACTTTTATGCTTACAAATTTATAACACTACTGTGACAACCCTTTGTCAGCAGTAGTATTTAGACTTGGTAAATAAAAACGGACAGCCTGAAAGACTGCCCGATAAAACTGTCATATACAACAGTTTTTACACATAAATGAATGATAATATTACGATGAAATAATATCCATATTGAATTTTGTTATACTATATCTATACTTAGTTTTATTATGGATTACAGGTAACAATCTGTTTACCTGTTCCGTTACCAGACATATAAGTAATATTAATAACAGATTGTGTTGCCGTAACGGTATTTGTTCCGGTTGTATTCCATTTTATGGTATTCAATGTATTTCCGTTGTACAATTCTAAAGGTTCTAATGCACCTCCGGATGACTTGCTGCCAAAGAGAGAGATCTTTCCGTCTTTACTGATCACAACTCTTACTAACGGAGCCGAAGGTGTTCCTTCAAGATCCCATATTTCATAAGTTCTTTTAGCCGGCAGTGGGGTAGGGCGTAAAAGTGCCGGAACAACATCACTTCCATATACTGTTCCATCAGCGAAACGAACTGTACGGGTTGCCCCGTCATTCCCCTGGAAATTTATTTCTTTACTGGCCATTTGTGTCCCATTAATGGTGAGATTAAAAGAATTATCCAGTTTATAGATATCGAATACAAAACCAAAATCTGTAGCAGGCATAGTAAAGGTTTGTGTTACTCCGTCTTTTACAGAGAAAGGAACCGGGTTAATATCTTGTCTGCATGGACCAAGTCTTAAGTTTAAGTTATATCTAACTCCGGGGGTAATTTTTAATTTATCTATTGTCATACTTTTTGATACCCCATCTACGGTTACAGTTCCTAAATTAAGTTGCCCCGTTGTGGTGGCATTAGATATGACCTGAGTTGGACTGCTTGTAACTATTGGTAAGTTCTGGGCAGAAAAAGACACGGGCTGACTTATAGAACCATTATAGGTTAGAGCATCTGTAGCAAAGCTGATATCTGCAGAACTATTGGCAGGTGTAATAGTGGCATTGGTTACTGCTGAAATATTTCCTACCTGTCTTGCATCCAGTTTTGTTGTAATTTGACTGTACTGATGTTTCAGTATAACATCCAGATTGTTAACGCCGTTACCCGTTACGGTCATATTTTTCTTGAAATACATCAAATCTCCACTAATGCTGGATAATTTTGCATTAGCAAGAGTTCCTCCATTGTTTACTGCCGGAGTAGAAGATGTACTGTTTAAAGAGTAAGCAACAAAAGTATAGTTCTGTCCTCCGTTCAATAGGAAACCATCAGTTTCACCATTTTTATAGACAAATTCTTTTTCGGTAACAAAGTTTCCGTCTTTGTCATATACTGCAACTTTATATCTTACACCAGCGCCCAGTTCTGTAGGCTGATTTGCTGCTACTGGATTGACAGATGCCAGTGCCTGGTTAGCCAGTGAAGATGTATTAGACTGAGGGGTAAGAGTCGCCATAACAAAGCTATCATCACCCAGCGAAATTTTTGTTTGTTGCGGACTTGTGGTGGCAACCGAGGTTTTACTTGCTGAAGCCTGAAATACCGGAACTTCTTCTTCCGATTCGATTCCGGTAAGGTTTACCTGTACATTGTATACCGAATTAGCGGTCGTTGTATTGTCGCTTATTCCACCTTCTGCGCTGCGGCAGGAAGTAACAGCTAAGGACAATACCAGTAGGGGAAAGCCTACTGCTTTTAATTGTAATTTCATCATTTTGTATTTTAAATTGTGTGTTTTTTGTGTTTTAGGCTATGGAGCACAGGTAACAATTTGTTTTCCTGTACCAAAGCCGGACATATATGTTGTTCCGAATACCATCTGAGTAGCGGTTACTGTATTACTTCCTGTAGTATTCCACTTAATTTTGTTAAAAGAGGAACCGTTGTATAGTTCCATAGGTTCCAGTGGTCCACCGGAAGATTTACTTCCAAATAATGATACCTGACCATCTTTACTGATAACAACCCTTACCAGAGGCTTTCCTGCAATACCTTCCATACTGTAAATAGTCGGTATTCCATTGCTTCCATACTTTGTTTTATCCTGAAATCTGATTGAAGAAGTTGATCTTCCGTTTACACCGTATCCATCTTCAAAATTGATCTCTGCTGTTGACATTTTTGTACCGTTAATCGTAAGATTAAATGAATTGTCCAGTTTGTAAATATCGAATGTAAATCCAAAATCTGTTGCCGGCATCGTAAAGGTTTTGGAAACACCATTAGCAACATCAAACTTCTCAGGTAGTATATCCTGTCTGCATGGACCAAATCTTAAGTTTAGGTTATATTGTACTCCGGGTGTAATTTTTACTTTATCTAATTTCAGGTTTTTGGTTACCCCATCAATAGTAACGGCTCCAATATTTAATATTCCTTCAGGATTAGTATCATTAGTTCGGGCAATGATCTGTGTTGCAGCACTGGTAACTACAGGATCATTTAGTTTAGACTGAAAGCTTACTGCCTGGCCGCCAGAGAGAGCATTGTTATATGAAAGAGCATCGGTACCAAAACTAATATCTGCAGATGCAAATGCAGGAGTAAAAACAGCATTATTAACCGCCGAAATATTTCCAACCTGTCTTGCATCCAGCTTAGTTGTAATTTTACTAAACTGATGTTTTAGGACTATCGCTAGCTCATTGACTTTATTACCCGTTACGGTCATATTTTTCTTGAAATACATCAAATCTCCGCTTACTGCAGCCAGTTTAGCCGTAGTAAGTGGGGCTTTGTCATCAAAAATATTAGGTGTGGGTGAATTGTTGTTTAATGAATAAGCAATAAAAGTATAATTCTGATCGCCATTTAGCAGAAAGCCATCCGTTTCATTCTGTTTATAGCTAAACTCTTTTTGGTCTACATAATTTCCGGATTTGTCATATACAACGACTTTGTATCTTATACCATCTTTTAGTTCATTCGATAGAATACCAGCTGCTATAGGATTAACTGAAGCCTGAGCCTGGCTGCCTAATGAAGAAGTATTTGTTTTAGGAATAAGGGTAGCTGTCACAAAAGTATTATCCTCAAAAGGAATAATTGTCTGTTGAATATTACCGGATGAAATTCTTTTTTTATTTGCAGAAGCCTGTAGTGCAGGTGTTTCCTCTATAGTTTCAATTCCGGAAAGCTTTATTTTAACATTGAGAGCAGAAGTAACCGTTGTAGTATCATTTATACTCTCCTCGGTACTGCGGCATGAGGTTGTGGTAAGAAATAAAGATAGTAGTGAAGAGCTCACTATTTTAAAATGTAAAGGTTTCATCATTTATGTGTTGTGTTTGTGTTTTTAACTATCAAAAAAGAGCGGGCAATACGGGAATTGCCCGCTCTTAAAAACTGTTAACAGCTTTTTATTAATAAATGATAGATAAATGAAATTTTATAATTACGGAGTACAGGTAACAATCTGCTTCCCTGTTCCGAATCCTGACATATAAGTAGTTCCCAGTACCATCTGAGAAGCTACTACAGTATTGTTTCCAGTAGTATTCCAGGTAATTTTATTAAATGAATTACCGTTGAATAACTGTAATGGTTGTAGTGCTCCGCCGGCGGTTTTGCTTCCAAACATGGAAATTGTTCCATCTTTACTGATTACGACTCTTACCAGTGGTTTTCCTTCAGTTCCTTTCATATTATATATAGCTGGAATAGTAGCATCTTGCCATGCTGTACCGTCTGCAAACCTGATGTTTTGAGCAGGAGAAGAACCTCTTTCAAACTGAATTTCTCCGGTAGCCATTCTGGTACCATTAATGGTAAGGTTAAAAGAGTTATCGAGTGTATAAATATCAAAAACAAACCCAAAGTCTGTTGCCGGCATAGTGAAAGTCTGTGTAACACCATCCTTAACAGAAAAAGGAACCGGATTAATATCTTGTCTGCAAGGCCCAAATCTAAGATTCAGGTTATATCTTACTCCGGGAGTGATTTTTAGATTGTCTATTTTTGCAGGCTTAGTGACCCCATCAATAGTTACGTTACCTAAATTAAGTTGCCCTGTAGTTGTAGTATTGGCAATAACCTGAGTTGCGGCACTCGTAACTACAGATTGATTCAGACCGCTGAAACTGACCGCCTGGCCAGAAGAAAGAGGTCCGTTATAAGTTAAAGCATTTGTTGCAAAACTAATATCGGCAGAAGTATTGGCTGGAGTTATTACAGGATTGCTGACAGCTGAAATATTTCCAACCTGTCTTGCATCCAGTTTAGTGGTAATCTGGCTATATTGATGTTTTAACACAATGTCCAGTGTGTTGACACCATTTCCGCTCACCGTCATATTTTTCTTAAAATACATGAGATCTCCGCTGATACCGGATAATTTTGCAGCAGCAAGAGTTCCGCCATTATTTACCGCTGGGGTAGAAGCTGTAGTGTTTACAGAATAAGCTACAAAAGTGTAGTTCTGGCCACCGTTTAATTGGAAACCATCTGTTTCTCCATTTTTATAAGCGAATTCTT
This sequence comes from Elizabethkingia sp. YR214, assembly GCF_003058195.1. GTDB lineage: Bacteria > Bacteroidota > Bacteroidia > Flavobacteriales > Weeksellaceae > Elizabethkingia. The sequence continues at coordinate 46,677 of NZ_QBUH01000005.1, read as the reverse complement.
TTTCGGTAACATAGTTTCCGCTCGCGTCATATACAGCTACTTTGTATCTTACACCAGTATTCAGCTCCGTAGGTGGAGTTGTTGCAGCCATCGGATTAATAGATGCCTGAGCCCGATTTGCCAATGAAGGTGTATTGGATTGAGGGGTAAGAGTAGCCATTATAAAACTATCATCACCAAGTGAAATCTTTGTCTGTTGTGGACTGGAAGATACTGAGTTTGATTTACCGGCAGAAGCCTGTAAAACAGGAGTTTCTTCAATATTCTCTATTCCTGAAAGGTTTACCCGTACATTGAAAGCCGACGGATTTGTATTATTGTCTTCTATGCTACCGTCAGTACTTTTGCATGAGATAACAGCAAAGGATAATGCTAGCAGCGGAATACCCGCAGCTTGTAACTTTAATTTCATCATTTAAATTGTTTGTGTTTGCTTAATCTATTGGTTTACCACTCGATAGTTCGGTCATCATCCGGGCCTTGTGTCCATTCTTCCTGAACCTGACCACCACTATTTGGAGGGATAACTTTTGCAGAGCCGGCAGCAATTCCTTGCTCCATTTCCAGCCATAATACATCCAGCGCAGGAGCAGAGTACTCCTGTTTAAGGTTTTCTTTAATCATCATTTGTAATCTTCTTTATTTGTTTGTGTTTTATCTAAATTTCCAACATGTTGGAACTGTGATCCAATTCTATATACATAAAGTATAGTAATCAAAATCTTGTACACTATATATGTACATGAACTTTAATTTATTATTCTTTCAGTGATTTGGATTTCAAGTATTTTGAATAAAAAGTCGATGTAAAAGATATTTTTTACATAGTACAAACTTTTTTATTCAAAAATCTAAATGGAACTCAGGTAATCGGAAAGGCTACCCCTAATTGTAATTATTAAGTTTCTCATCATCGTGTGTTGTTTGTTTGTGTCTTTGTTTGTGTAAAGTAAACATCCTATAAAAGAGGATGTTGTATTATTACGATGACAAATATAGAACTTTTAATTTTATTAAGGGTGCTGTATGCCAATCATTTATGTCAATTATGATAATTTTAACAATCTATATGTTTTTTTTGAATGTTAGTTTTTGTAGTATTCATCGAAGATAAACTGTGTTTTTTTATGTGTATAAAAAAGTGAAATATTTTTTTTATCTATGCTTTTTTTAACTTAGGTTAATGATGGAATTTATGATTTTCTAATCCATTTGCTATTTTTTATTAATAGCTTTAGAGGAGATAAAAATTCTTTTTTTGTATAGACTATTATGAATTTAAAAGTAATCATTCTCTCATTGTTATTTTGCTTTTCAGCATTGCTTTACGGACAATCACAAAAGCAGTATATTTTCTTTTTGCACAATAAATTTTTGGAGGATCATACTTTTAACGAGAAGCATCCTAAATATGGTATTGCAGAGTATAAAGCAATTATTAGTAAGCTCAAAGACAAAAATACAATTGTGATTTCTGAGAAACGAAAGCCCGATACTGATATCAAAGCCTACGCTATGAAAGTTAAAAAACAAATTGACAGTCTTTATCAAAAAGGTATTCCTATCCGAAATATTACTATAGTAGGAACCTCCCAGGGAGGTTATATCGCCCAGTATGTTTCTTATTATATGAAGAATCCGGAATTAAAATTTGTATTTGTTGGGGCTAGTTTTAATGGTGATTCTTTAAACAAGGATGATAATTTCAAACTTTATGGTAAGATACTTTCTATTAATGAAAATTCTGATAATGGCAGTAAGCCATTGTCTGGTCAAAAGAGATTTATTAACTCTAAATTAAATTATTTCAAAGAAATAGAGCTCAATACAGGGTTAGCTCATGGGTTTCTATTTAAAGCCTTAGATGAGTGGATATCACCTGCTAAAGAATGGGCTAAAGAAAAGAAATAAATTTATAATTCTATCTGGCCTTTACCTTATTAATCTCTTCTTGCAGCCTTGGATTGATATCTATTTTAGCGTTGGAGAAACTAAAGATAGTGGTACCATATTCCCGTGCATATTTATTAGTCACAGAATCTGTGATTACGCTATGTTTAAAGAAAGGAGAGGTTGTTTTTAATTCAGCATTCCTTTCACTATGATATTTCACACGGATGAGGTGATTATATCTTTTATGAAGGTTGAACCAGTTGATATAATCGGCATTGAAGGTAACTGCATGTATTGCTGCTTTTGAATAAAAATTAATAGCACCAGCCTGTCCGTAATTATCGCACAGGACGAGTGTATGCTCCGGATCATTAAGTTGCAAATAAGCTTTATCGACTTTAGTTGCAAGCTCTTTCCATCCCAGCATATCTGCAAAATCCTGAGGCAGTGGATACTCTTTGCCATCTTCCCAACGGAGCATTCCCAGCTTATGAAAAGTTTCTTTATGTGTTATATAGTATTCTGGGCTTCTATTGGGAAAAGCAACTAAATACATCGGGATAAAAGAGGCTATAGCCAGAATAACGCATATAGGTTTTAGAATTTTCAGAGATTTTTTCTCCAATAAATGTGCGATGTAAACAGAGCCAAAAGCAAAGTAAATGGGATAAATGCCGATGGCGTAATAATCTTTTGCTTTTAGGAAAATAAAGACACCGAGAGTGATAAAAAAAGACCATAATAATAAACGGTGCTTTTTAAAAGGCTCGTATCTGACAAGTGAGTATAGTCCGATAAGTATTATAATATTAGTTCCCGGAAAGAATAGAAACTGAGATCGTACAAAATCCAGTCTGTTGACATTTACAAGCTGTGTGTCTGCTAGTTCTTTCATGTGGTGGATAACCGGGAAATTATTTTGGTACTGCCACAAAAGGTTTGGAAGGATTATTACAAAAACCAATGTGATAATAAAGTATAACTTTTTGTTTAAAAATATTTTTCTCTCAGGTGATATGATAAAGGCAGGCAGAAGCCCAATAATGGCAAATAAAATATTGTACTTATTTAAGAATCCAAAAGCAAAAGTAATGGCAGCATAATATAACCACTTAAGCTGTTGCTGACGGGTATATTTTATAATGAAAAAATAGAGTAGGGTCCAGCAAAGTACATCTAGTGAATTTGGTTGATAAAGGGTATTGAGACGAAATAAAACTGAAAAGGTAACACAGCTGGCACCCAGAATTAATGCAAATAACTTTCCGCCAAGTTCCTCGATTGTTTTCCATACCACAACGGTGGTTAATGCACCAAATAGTGCAGGGAAAAATTTAATCCAGAAAACAGAATTTCCCAAAAGCTTTATGATATAGGAGATCCAGGAAGTAACAGGAGGAACAGACAAATATCCCCATGCCAAATGATTAGCCTGATCCAGGTGTAGGTATTCATCTCTTTGCAGATCGTACTCAGGAAGGATTAAGGAATACTGTATAAGAAACTTCAGGACAATAAAACTAAAAAGTATAATGGTTTTAGTGGAAGTATCGGAATTTATAACATTACCTTTCATATTACAGTATGATTTTAATGAAAAAAAGCAGACTCAACAAAGCCTGCTTTACGAAGATACAGTAAAAATGTAATATTTTGAAAATCTTTTTGTTATAGCTCGTTAATTGACATCCAGCTCCTCACCAGCGATATCTTCCCATCGGTAATAATGGAAGGTTTTGTCATCACTCATAGCTACAAAAAGCCCATGTCTGAATGTTTTATTCAAAGGAATACTTACTATGTCGGAGCCATCACTTTTGTTAGCCATTACTTTTACAATTTTCAGGAGTTTATTTTTTCCTTCTCTGCTGAAAATATGAAACTTATTAGCACCTTGATCGGATACCAGGATATAACCTTTTTTAGTTTTCGTTTTATAAATAGAAATTCCTTCGTGGTCTTCTGTAAAACCAGTCTGAGCGAATATGCTAAGCTCCTGATTGCCTTTAGCTGGATCAGCATAGTATTTTCGCACTCCAAATTGTTCATCCGAGTAATAAACATAGCCATTCTCATTATCTACAGCAATAGATTCTATTTCCTTTTTACCGCTGTAATTACCAAATTTCCGTACAAGTTTAGCTTCTACAAGCCCTTGTCCGGAATCGGACAACAGATACTGCCAAAGGTAAGAACCTTCTTTAGGACCTGTTTTTCTGCCTGTAATTGCATAAATATTTCCTTTCGGATCTGTGTATAAAGAAATCCCCATAAGATCTCTTTCTCCTTCTCCGGTTTGACCTTCAAACATTGGGAGGCCACCATTGTCTATGGGCTTCATATCCGGAAGAGAGAAAACTCTTAGTTTGTGGGTATACCTTTCTGTTGTTACTGCAATATCTGTTTTTTTACCATTGAGTATAAGTCCATATGCAATGTCAACATTATTAGGCCTTTTTAATCCGGTTACAGAAAGTTCCTTTTGTATTTTTCCTTCCAGATTAAAAACAAATAGTCCCCCGTTTATATCCTTATCTGTACCTATTACAAGACTTTTAGAAGGATCTTGAGGATTTACCCATATTGCCGGATCATCAGAATCAAAATTCACAGGCTCGGTAACAATAACCGGCTTAATAATTTCCGGAGAAGCAACAATTTGTTTTTGTCCGGAACAAGACAGTGCAGAGAGACTAATAAGGGTATATAAATAGTATTTCATGATATCAGTATGTTATTGACCGTAAGCACCGATATAAGACGATGGTTCCGGAGATTCATAAAGTGTATTATTAATGGTGAGACCTTTCGGAAAATTACGGATAATATTTGTGCTTCCTTTGCTTATCGCAGGAGAGCCCGATGAAAGATGGAAATCCCAGGCATCATTAAATGCAGCACTGGTATAGCTGTTATTCAGAGGGTAATTCTTAAACTTAGGATCATTAGCCTGGGGTGTTGTACTGATCATATCATTGCTGCCACTAAGGATATCACCATTATTAGGTGTAAATCCGGTAACAGCATCGCTTGTATATCCATAATAAAGGTTATTGGACGATTTGGAACGGGTATCGGGTTTGTTTTTAGTATCCTGCTTGATGCCGAATCTGGTATTGGCAAATAGTGTATTGTAAACTTCAGCATAGACAGAACTTTCCAGCCATATGGATCCGCCTTTAATATCAGGTCTTCTCCAACCTGTATTAATAATAGTATTGTTGTAAGCAACGACATGGGTTTGTGGCGAACGACCTCCTGAATTAGAAAGTTTTAGTGCATTGGTATTGTTGGAGAAGAATAGGTTATAACTTACATCGGCAAGCACTCCTGATTTAATATTTACACCCTCTCCACCCTTATTCCCGGTACTGTAAAATTTATTTTTAGAGATAATAAGTTCACCACCTTCCAGATAAGTAGCATCATCGTGAAAATTCCGGATAATAGAATTAGTAATCACTAATTTTCCTCTGGTATTGGAGAACCATAAAGCCGGAAGGTTTTCACCCGCTTTTGCTTTATATAATCCCATTTTTACTGATGTGGATGCTTCTGTAGTAGTGGCTCCGCCAAGCTCTATAATTGTATGGTCCAGTAGCATTTCAGTACAGGTAGTAGTAGCCAAAATACCGCCCCATACCTGTCCCCATGAATCTGGTTTTCTGGTTTCAACAGGTCCTGTTATTTTTACAGGATTTACAGCTGTACCCATACTGTAAAGATTTCCTCTTACAATAAATTCTGGTTTTGAATTAGGATCCATAATGACAGTAACGCCTTCTTCCAAAACCAACGACTTTCCTTCAGGAACGATAATATCCCCGCTTACATATATAGTTGTGTTTTTGTTCCATATACCAAATACTTCTCCGTGTACACCACTGGTATTTGGAGCTTCTACAGATGTGTCAACCATAGAATTGGCATTCTCACAGGACTGCGTAATAATCAATAGAAAAGCTAAAGCAAATATTTTATAGTATTGTGTTTTCATGGTTTTTTAGATTTTGAATTTTACCCCCAGTAAATAGGTTTGTTTGTAATAATCTTTTCGGATAAGAGTTTCGTTATCAGATATTCTTTGATACGGAATGTTTTGGTTTTCGGGATTACTTCCTTTTATAAATAACTCCATCGGCGTATTTAAAAGATTATTAGCCTTTAAGAATATGGTTACTCCGTTTTTCAGTTTCTTTTCTATAGAAAAATCAAGCTGTACAAATCCTTTTTGCCAGATATCATTATTTAGGTATTGAGATATTGTATTAATCCTTTCACCAGTATAAGAACCTGCCAGCTGTGCATCCCAGCCATTTTGTACGTCCTTGTAAAGAAGTGAAAGATTGGCTATATGTTTACTTTGTCCATACAATGGTCTTTTCTGCATCACCTGAATGGTTTCCAAATCACCAGCCTGATTTCTTATTTTCTGACTTTTAGGTGTTTCAATATTACTATTGGTAAAGGTATAGTTGGCTTTGAATCCTATTTTGTTGAAGAATTTTATAACATCTACTTCTACACCAAAATTACGGGCAGTTCCAAAATTTCCGGGAGAATAGAAAATATCCTGTGGTCTTGTAGGGTCTGGCTGCAATGTATATTCGATAGGATCTTTAATGGTTTTATGGAATACGCCTATCATATACTGATCTGTTGCGTTCGGGAAATATTCGTATCTGAAATCCAGATTATCCGCCAAAGCTCTTTTCAAATCCGGATTACCTCTTTCCTGAAATTCTTCATATACAATTCTGGAAGGTACTATTTCATAAAATCCGGGTCTGTTGACAGAGCGAAAATACGTGGCTCTGAAATTTTGGTTATGGTTGAGTGTATATTTTAAACTAAGGCTTGGTAAATAATCTGTATACTTCTGATTCATTTCCGGTTTGGATTCTCCCTGAGGAAAATAGAGTTTGTACCCCTGATTGGTGTTTTCCATTCTTACCCCCCCGGAAACGTGTAGATTCTCAATCCGGGTATTGAACATTAGGTAAGCTGCTGTTGTTTTTTCAGTAGCATCGTAAGTTAAGGGGTTGGCTACCGCACCTTTTGGGTTTTGCACCTCATAATCTATATCTGTATAACCTTGATAATCTGTTCCCCATTGTGCCGTAGGATTTGCAGGTTTTAAGACATAGTTGTTGTAGAAGCTACTTCTTTTTTTATCCCGGTATAAACCACCAAATTTAATTTCGGATCTGTTACCCAAATCTATACCCAAATTCAGATATCCAGCGTAATCGTTATCTGTATTTCTTTGCCAGCTTCTACTGGCATCGGTAGGAGAGGTATGGTTTTCTGCGAAGTTTTTACGTACTCCTAAAGTTCCAAAAATGGCAGTGTCCGGAAGCTCATTGCTGGCAGACGATACTACTGCAGACCAATCCATATTCAATAACCCCGGTACCAGCCTATGCTCACCTTTTAATGTGGAGTTCCATACCCTTTGCTGTTGCAAACGGGTTCTGTTTTGATAGTTAATTGAAGCGTTTCCTAATGCAGGATCATAAACGGAATTAGAGAAATTGGTATTGAGGTTCTCTCTAAATTGAGTATCTCTAAGCTGTACAAATAAGTTATACAAAGAGAGGCTGTTATTTTTGTTGAATTTATAGTCTAATTTGGTATGTATCCCCAATCTTTGCTGGTTTTCATAATAGTTTCTGTCATTTAGAGAAGTAATCACAGCATACTTCATAACATCTACATTACTGGAATTAAAGAATTGGCTTTCTGTAAGGCGGCTATTATTCTGAAAACTTACAGCTCCGATGATACCCAATTTTTGATTGAAAAACCTCTTTCCGTAAGAAACACCACCACTAAAGTTAGGCATAGCAGTAACATTCTCTATTCTATAGTTGTTTCTTGGGAAGTTTGCATTTTTAGCTTGATAATTTTTACCTCCTAATTCGTAAGGAGAACGGAAATTAATCTGATCTGTTGGAAAGGTTTTAAATTTTCTGTCCATCAGCATCTGACTGTACCCTAATGCAAGGTTTACATTGATTTCCTCACGCGAAGGAGCATCTTTCATAACCATATTTATAGCTCCGCCTACTGCATCACCTTCCATATCTGGTAACAAAGATTTATAAACCTCTAATCTGTCTAATAGCTCTGCGGGAAATATATCCAAAGGAATATATCTGTTTTTACCATCCGGACTCGGTATCTTTACACCGTTTACCAATGTGTAATTATACCTTTTGTCCATTCCCCGAAGGATAGCATACTGTCCTTCGCCATTGCTGCTTCGTTCTACTGAAATTCCGGAAACTCTCTGGATTACATTGGCAACACTAATGTCTGGTGATTTGGCAATTGCTGCTCCCGAAACAATATTAACTACTTGAGGTAGTTTTTGCTCTCTTTTTCTGGCAAATGCATCGGAATCAGCTTTTTTGTTTCCTTTAACGCTAATCCGCTCAATCTCCTTTACTGTAGAAGTCCCCATAAATACTTCAACTTCATTCTTTTCCTCGGCAATAACAATTGTACTGTGAACTGTTTTAAAAGGATTGTAAGTAATGGTGTAAGTGTATTGTCCCGGAGAAAGATTTTTGAATTTAAATTCGCCATCCAGTCCTGAATAAGCTTTTTGTTTTCCGGGGAAGATCTGTACTTCTGCGCCGGTTACTACTTCTCCGGTTTCGGAGTTGAATATTTTACCTTTAAATTCCTGAGCCATTACCGCTGCTCCTGTAGTGCAGAGCGCAATGAACATAGTCTTTTGTAGAGCTGTTTTCATCCTCACTTTTTATAAAGGCAAAAGTATCGGTTAGAGGCTGAAACCCGATGAACAGGGCATGAATTGTCTATTAAGGAACTGTAAATGGAGGTGATGTAAAATGAATTTTTTGTTAAGCTTTTAAATTAATTTCAAGGATAAAGAAGTTCCCGGAAGATTAACAAGTTTAAATTAGAGTGGCTGATAACCTGTAGCTTAGTAGTAAAACATATTTTGTTTTATTTAGCAGCACTAAAGAGCTAAGCAAGTTTTGTAATAAAAAAGCTCCACATTTCTGTAGAGCTTTTAAATTTACATTAATTAGTTAATGTTTTACTGTCGATAACAAATCTATACCTTACATCGCCTTTAAGCATTCTTTCGTAAGCATTTGTTATATCTTTGATATCAATTAGTTCAATATCTGAAACTATATTGTTCTCTGCACAGAAGTCCAGCATTTCCTGAGTTTCTTTAATACCACCTATACCAGAGCCTGCAACACTTTTTCTTCCTCCCAGAAGTGGAAATATTCCTATTTGCATTGGTTTAGAAGGTGCTCCAACACATATATGAACACCATCTGTTTTTAATAATGAGATATAAAGATTCATATCATGTTCTGCAGAAACAGTATCTAAAATAAAATCAAAAGAACTTTTTACAGCTTTCAATTGCTCAGGGTCACTCGTTACAACAAAATGATGAGCTCCTAATTGTTTGGCATTTTCTTCTTTTGAAGGAGAAGTACTTAGAACAGTTACTTCAGCACCAAAGGCAACGCCAAATTTTACAGCCATATGTCCCAATCCTCCTAAGCCTAAAACGGCTAACTTATGACCTTTGCCTACCTTCCAGTGTCGTAGAGGAGAGTAGGTCGTAATCCCGGCACAAAGTAACGGGGCAGTAGCTGCTAAATCTAATTTTTCAGAAATATGAAGAACAAACTCTTCTCTTACCACAATAGTATCAGAATAGCCTCCATAAGTAGGATGTCCGCTGCGGTCAAGATTGTTGTAAGTCTGTGTATTTCCTTCCGCGCAGTATTGTTCTAAATCATTTTTACAGTTTTCACATTCCTGACAAGAGTCAACCATACATCCAACTCCTGCAAGTTCACCTACCTTGAAGTTTTTTACATGATCACCTACTTTTACAATTTTACCTACAATTTCGTGTCCTGGTACCATCGGAAATAATCCGGGAAACCAATCATTTTTTATTTGATGTAGATCCGAATGGCATACACCGCAATACATTATTTCAATTTGTACGTCGTGAGCCCCGACCTCTCTTCTTTCAAAATTCCAAGATGCTAAATCAGAATTAGGGTCTTGAGCTGCATAACCTTTTGTTTTAATCATAATAATAAGATTTGTTTATTCAAATGTAACTATATTTCGGAAGTCGTTTTACCAAACTTTTGCTTGAAAGTAAAATAAAAGTGTGAAAGATTTTCAAATCCCAAATCCAGATATATATCGGCAGGTTTTTGTTTCTGATGTTTAATCAGGTAATAAGCTTCGTCCAGACGTTTGTTCCGCAGCCATTGCTGGGGTGGAGAGTTAAATACTTTTTCAAAATCTCTTTTGAAACCAGAAAGACTTCTGCCGGTAAGTCTGGCAAAAGATTCTGTAGATACATTAAATTTATAATTAAGATTCATAAACTCTTCCAGATCTATTTTATGAGGCTGAGAGAAATCAAATAATAGATGTTTGAAATCAGGATTGCTTTGTAATAATAATTCAAGAGCTTCTCTTATTTTTAGATTGGCGAGATTAGAATCAATATTTATATTGTGATCAATATATGGAATCAGCGAAAGGAAATAATATTTCAGAAAATTGTTGGGTTCAAAGAATAGCTCCGGCATACTTTCGGAATGTCCCTCTGTTACAATTTTATGCTCCAATGCATATTGTTGTAATACTTCTTTATCCAGTGTGATAGATAAGAATTCATATTTACCTTCTTTTGAAGGATATTTTGTTGAACGAATCAGTTGATTTTTTCTTACCAGGACAACAGAACCTTCAGGAACTATGGTACTGCCCCGGGCATGTTGTGCATGAGTTTCTCCCGATAGTTGAAACCCCAGGAAATGTTCCGGAATAAATTCTTCCTGTCCTGTGTATTTTTCGAATGCACAGGAGTAGACCAGTTTATCAAATACTATATCCTTCTGACCTTCCATTTTGCTAATATCTTAAATTATAACGGGATATAAGTGCCAGCATAGGCAATTTCTTTATCCTGCTCAGGAGTTCCGCCGGAAACGCCTATTGCGCCAATAATATTCCCCTCTTTGTTTTTTAAAATCGTGCCGCCTGGTATAGTTAGTAAGCCATTATTGGAATTAATCATTCCGTATCCGTGTATGGATGTACCGGCAATCATACTTCCCATTATATCACTGTCGGTTCCGAACATTATAGCTGTTTTTGCTTTTTTTACGGCAAAATCTATAACACCATATACACTGTCCAATCTCGCAAGCGAAACCAGATGTCCTCCCGTGTCTACAATTGCAATACTCACAGGAATTTCAAGTTCTTTAGATTTTTCAATAGAAGCATTCATCGCTTTTACCGCTTCATTATATAATATATTCATTGTCTTTGTGTTTTAGTTAGTGTTTATGCTATACAGGCAGACGAAAATCTGCCTGTAAGTTTTAGAAAAGAGGTTAGTTAGCTTTTTGCATTCCAGGCATCAGCTTGTAATTGTTTTACAAAATCCTCCGTTTCCTTTGGATGTACATTTCTGAAGTTTGACTGATTATCAAGGGCTACATTTACAATCACTTCAGCCATAGATATAGGATCCAGTTGGTGAGCCAGAGAATCTGAGGCTCCGTCGAATGCCGAAGAAGGAGTGAAATTTACTTCAGGGTCATACCAGCGGAATATAGAATCCACTCCGCGGTCATTAAATCCTGTACCAAAAACTCCGGGATTGCAGGTTGCGACCTTAATACCGAAAGGTTCCAGTTCTGTTTTAAGTCCTTCTGCAATTGCCTCTAATGCATGCTTGGAAGCGCAGTAAGCGGCAACATAAGGAACCGTCCATAAGCCACCCATGGAGGAAGTGAATACAATTTTGCCAGATTTTTTAGCAACAAACTTTTTGATGAATCCTTGTGCTAATTCCAGTGCTCCGAAAACATTTACGTCAAACATTGAACGTATCAGATCCAAAGGCTGCTCTGCTATAGGACCTCCTTCCATAATTCCGGCATTGCTGATGAGGATATCTATGTCATATTTTTTATGAACATAGTCAATGTCACGCGGGTTGGTGATATCAAGTTTATCTACCGTTAGTTCGATTCCTTTTTCTTTAGCTTCCGTTATAAGATCACTCATCTGAGGATAGGTCTGGGCTGTAGCAATTACGTTGTGTCCTTTTTTAGCGAGTTCAAATGCTGCGATTTTACCAAAGCCACTTGCTGCTCCAGTAATTAAAATGGTCTTGCTCATATAAATTGTGTTTTAAATGTTATAAAGCAAAGTTGAACCAAATACTTATAAAATTTATTGCCAGAAAGTTCAGTTTTATATTGCTAGAAAGTTCATGTACTTAACGTTTATAATACCAGCGTATGACTTTCATCAGATAATGAATAAAAACAGATTTTGTATTTGTACCTTTGACTGACAAAAGTTGGTAATTGAAGTCACTTATTTCGATATTCATCATATTTACAATCGCATTACGCCCTGTATTGCCATTACTGGATTATGCCCTGAATTACGATTATATTGTGAGTAGACTTTGCGAAAACAGAAATCGTCCACAATTGGACTGTAATGGAATCTGTTATCTGTCCAAAGAGTTGGTAAAGGTATCTGGAAACTCTCCGAAACAGGAAAATTCCAAGATTAATATTTCCGGTTTTATAGATGCTTTTATTGTAAATGATACATTTACTTTTAAATCTTTACTTATGGGTATTACGCATAAAGTAAAACCAACCATTTATTACACCGATTTTTATGACTTTATCTCTCATTCCAAAATATTCAGACCTCCTTTGGTTTCATTATTTTAATTTTCACAGCAAGATGCTTTTAAGATGTAAAGCATTGGATTTTAGTTTAAAATTTATCGAAAAATAATGAAACAATATATATTGACGATACTGTGCTCAGTATCAATTTTCTCCTGTGCGAAAAAAGAGCCGACAGTAAAACATGTAATGAAAGCAGGAGAGGGACCTAACTTGAAAAATGTAAAGGTGGTAAATGAAGATGATCCGATCTGTCATATGAAGACTGCAGAATTTTTAAAAGATACAGCCGTTTATAAAGGAAATATTTATGGATTCTGTAGCGACAATTGTAAGAAGACCTTCAAGAAGAATCCTGATAAATATGTACAAAAATGAAAAGCAGAAGCAAGAGCAGGCCTCAGCAGTCTTCAAGGACTAAAATTGTAGTTCCGTTAATCATACTGGCAGTGGTATTTGTAACGATTGGTTTGGGAATAGGTTATTTTAAAAAAGACCTTTATACGGTAATGAAGGTTCCTGAATTTAATCTTACTGATCAGAATAATAAGAAAATTACGAACCACGATATGCAGGGGAAAGTTTATCTGGTAGAATTTTTTTATAGCCGCTGTCCTACAATTTGTCCTGTGATGAATCATAACATGCGACATATAGAAGATCAGATTAATAATCCGGATTTCGGAATTATTTCTATTAGTATAGATCCAACAAATGATACGCCGGAAGTATTGAAAAATCATGCTGCAATGATGGGTGCTAAATCTCCTAACTGGCATTTTCTAACCGGAGACAGAGATTATATCGGGAAAATAGCTGATCAGTTCAATATTTATGTTGGTGATAAAGAAGATCAGGCGGAAAGTCTTAATCACAGTGGAATGATTGCTCTGGTAGACAAAAATGGTAATATACGTAGCCGATATGGTAAAGACGGAATGCCCATTCTATACTATTCCGGACTGAACTATAAAGATCCCGAGGGTAAAGAAGCTGAGCTAAGTGGTAAATACCATCCGGACAGAGAACTTTTGATAGAAGACATAAAAAAACTTTTGAAATAACGAATCATAAAATACACAACACTATGAAATTATTTGGAGCAGCCGCACTAGGCTTTGTACTTGTGGCACAGCTGGTATCAGCACAATTTAAACAAGCACCGTTACCTTATGCTTATAATGCACTGGAAGGATCAATCGATGCGCAAACAATGGAAATACATTACAGCAAGCATGGCGCAGCGTATGTAGCAAATTTAAATAAGGCTATTGTCGGAACGCCATTGGAAAAGGAAAGTCTTGTGAAAATACTTTCTACAATTTCAAAACAAACTCCGGCGGTAAGAAATAATGCTGGTGGTCATTATAACCACGAGTTATTCTGGACAATCCTAACACCTGAAAAGAATACACAACCATCTGAAAAATTAGCAAAAGCCATTAATCAGTCTTTTGGAAGTTTCGACGCTTTTAAAGAAAAGATGAGCAAAGCCGGAGCAGATCGTTTTGGTTCAGGTTGGGCATGGCTTATTGTAACAGCGGATAAAAAGTTAGCAATTACCTCTACTGCAAATCAGGATAATCCACTAATGGATATTGCTGAGGTTAAGGGAATACCTGTATTAGGAATTGATGTATGGGAACATGCATATTACCTGAAGTATCAAAATAAAAGAGCTGACTACCTAAGTGCAATATGGAATGTGATTAACTGGAAAGAGATTAATAAAAGATACGAAGCTGCTTTAAGTGGTAAAACTGAGTAATTCATATCTTGATTATAAACTTTAAAAATCCACTACTGATTTTCAGTAGTGGGTTTTGTTTTTCCGGATTTAAAAGGAAAGAATCGGATATTCCATATCGTGATAAAATAAGATTTTCCAATTCTCTTCTTTTGCCTGTTTTTCCCATTTTATGCGATCTTGTAGCGCTTTTTTGCCATCAAAATCCGATTTATAAGCCAAATGATATTTAAAATAAGTACTCTGAGGCAAGTTGTCTGCGCCATAAAAAACAGTTTCTCCCGCTTCTTTTATCCAAAAAACCTGATGAAAAGGAGAGTGCCCTCCGGTTACTTCAAAAGATATTTCTTCCGTAATTTCTCCGCTGTTTTGATCCATTCATACAAGTTTTGAGTGCTGTGTAACAAAACGTAGTATATCTAAATCATAGGAAGGAGCACCTACTTTTGTAAGCGCAAAATTATACTCTCTTTCCTGAAGATAGATTTGGGCTCCCGGGAAATTTAATTCCATACCTTCCGGAGTTCTGTTCACCAGTCCGCTGATATGATCTTTATGGAGATGAGAGAGTAATATCTTACTTATTTGCTCTGGTTTTATTCCAGCCTCGGCAAGCTGTTGAAAAATTTTCTGTGTATTGTTTTGTTTCCATCCAATTCCAGCATCCAGTAATATATAGTCCTGTCCCGTGATAATAAGAAAGGGCTGAATGGCCATTTTTAATCCGGAGGATATACCGGCATTTTCTAATAATACAAATTCTTTTTGAGCATTAACTGAAAAGTTACCTTCTTTTAAAGGGATAATCTTCATGTACTTTTTATGTTTTTCGTAATTAATTTAATTTTGATTTACTCTGGTTCTTTTAATGGTAAGGAAGAATGTAATAAAAATAACAAACAGAAGAAACAAGATGAAACCTATCCACGAAGTTGCATGCAAAAGATAACCTGTTCCACTTCCCAGAACACTGGAACCAAGGTAATATACCAACCAGTAAATGGATGTGGCTGAACTTTTTCCTTCTTTAGCATGCATAGCAACCATTCTGCTGGCCATAGTATGTACTGCAAAAAATGAAAAAGTAAGCAATGCAAGACCTATGATAAGTATATAAATATGCTTGGAAAGTAACATTAATGCACCAATAAACATGCTGATAATAAAAGCTTTCAGAATATTTCCCGGTGCATGTTTTTTAACCAGCCTGCTGGTAGCCATGGTGCCAAATACACCGAAAGTATACATTAGAAAAATAAAGGCAACAAAAATATGATGCAATGAGAAAGGTGGAGCTTCCAGGCGGAATGTAAGATAATTGTACACACTTACAAATACGCCCATCAGTAATGCTGCAATACCGTATAGTCTAAGCATATAGGGATCAGAGAGAAATCTTCTCATCTGTTTGAACTTCTGGATAAAATCAGTTTTCTGTGGCGTGAAGAAAAGTGATTCCGGGAAAAATTTCCAGAATATTAATCCAAGTAATAAGCTTTCAATTCCTATAACCAGAACAGCCGTTTGCCAACCCAGTTCTCCAGAAACAATTGTAGCGAGTATTCTTCCGCTCATTCCTCCAATTGTATTACCACTTACATACATGCTAATGGCAAGTCCAACGATCGCCAGATCTACCTCTTCGGTTAGATAGGCGAGGGCTACAGCCGATACACCGGAAATTACAAAGCCCTTAATAACTCCGATTGCAATTAATAAGGTAAGGCTTTCTATATAGGCTGAGATGATAGTAAGTACAGCTGATGTGACCAATGAAAAGACCATTAATTTTTTTCGTGAAAACTGATCTGCTTTGAATGCAAAGAAAAAAAGGCCTAGTGCCATTCCTATTGTGGCTGACGACACAAGTAGTGAACTATCGCCAACAGAACGGTTAAAATGTACTGCAACCATCGGAAGTAAAGGCTGGAACAGATAAATCTGTGCAAATACAGAAAGCCCCGAAAGAAAAATACACAGTTTAATATTATTAAAGCGTTTGCTGTTTTTTTTAGCCTTTACAATTGTATTCATTTTAGATGTCCGTAAGAAAACTAACGTTATAGAGACGTCTTAGCTACGGTACTACTAATTTCTGTATATTTTCTAAATATGAAAAGCACTTTATTTGTAGATTATCTATACAGCATTTAGATAATTTTAATGGCTACAATATTTAAGCTAATCTTTTCAAAAGTTGTTTTGCAGATTCTGACGCCATAACGAGGCCTGCAGCCATCATAATAATATCCTTCAGAACTAATCGTCCGGCACCGGAAAGATAAGGGAATCCATATTGAGGGGTAGAGAAGTCCCCACCCAGATTAGGAACATACACTTCGGGAGTGGTGATAAGGAAAGATAAGGTCACAAGCGACATCAGAAAAGTAAGAATACCTCCCGCTATCCCAGACCATTGAGACCAGATACCACCTAAGTTTAGTAAACCGATTAGTACTATAACAGTTCCTAGTCCGTATGCGAAGATATAAGTGCCGTTGGCTTTATTCCATTCAATATTTTTTTTAACCGTTTTTCCTTCAGGATTTTTGTGCTCTTGATATTCCGGAGCTTTTTTCTGGTATAAAAAGTTCATAAAAGGACTGTTGGCTACAAAGGGAACAATACCATCTGCTTCGTATTGGAAGGCTTTCAATCCGCCAATCCATGCCATTACAATGAAAACAGAAATGCGAAGAATATTGATGAAATAATGCTGTCCATTGGCCAGGAAGTGAAGTAAGTTTTTCATTTTCTTTTTTTACAACAAAGCTATAGTCTGAAAGATCCTGATAAAATGGACAAATTCGTTTTTGTCGTGTACTATTCCGCTACAATGGAAATTCCTGTTTTGGTTCTGAATTCTGATGGTGACACGCCAACATTCTTTTTAAAATAGCGGCTGAAATAATGTTCGTCCTGGAAATTTA
Organism: Elizabethkingia sp. YR214; assembly: GCF_003058195.1. Lineage (GTDB taxonomy): Bacteria > Bacteroidota > Bacteroidia > Flavobacteriales > Weeksellaceae > Elizabethkingia. The sequence continues at coordinate 29,356 of NZ_QBUH01000005.1, read as the reverse complement.
ATTGTACAGCAATTTCCTTTATAGAAAGACGGGTAAGATGTAATAGCTTTTTAGATTCCAGAATTACACGCTCCTGGATAAATACAGAAGGTGTTTTACCTAGCTGATTTTTTATTTTTTTACTAAAAGTATCTGTACCGAGATGCAGCTTGTCTGCATAGAAGTTGACTGATTTTTCCTGAGCAAAATTTTCTTCCAGTAATCTCTGAAATTCATTTCCTTCATAATTTCCCTCCGTATGCAGTATAACCAAACTCTCGATATGTGTCTTTTTTACTTTACTTGAAAGTGCCAGAATAAGCTGTAGATAAGCTTTTATTACGGCTTCAGATAGATCGGAATGATTGTCGAGTTCCTTTTTTATTTTCAGAATAATTCCTTCAATTTCTTCAAAAAATTCCTGACTTAGGCCAACGTATGGTAACAGGTAAATATTATTGAATAACAAGCCATTGCAGGCAACTTCGTGTTTATGATATTCTATACAATAGAAATCTCCGTGAAACAAAAGTTGAATTACCAGTGAATCCGTTGGTTTTGTCCATGTAATATGCTGATATGGACTCAGGAATAACAATGCAGGAGTTGTTATTTCATAAGCGGTGAAATCTACAATAACCTCAGATGGATCATGGATTAGGAAAATCTGATAAAAAGCTTTATGTTCAGGCCTCTGAATTGTTCTGGTCGTAATGTTGTTGATCTGAATCAGCATACTAAAGACACTATTTTTTAGGAATAAATTACTGCCTAAAGTTATCGATTATCATTTTTTTAACCAGAGAAAAATTTTATTATTTAAAAATATTCATTTTCTCATCGTAAATAGGGCTTTGCACGCCTAAAAAGTTTAGAACACTGTGAAAGACATTATTCTGAGAGAGTGTATTATTAGGCTTTAGTTGCTTTGAACCATCAGATGTCCAAACTATAAAAGGAATTTCATATTGCTCTTTTGGAGCAATACTGATAGGAACACCATGCATGTATAGATTTTTTTCACCTAAAGATTCTCCGTGATCCGAGACATACATCATGGCACTGTTGTAACCATTTAGTTGTTTTAGATCTTCAATTATACTGTGTAGAATATAGTCTGTATAAACAATGGTATTGTCATAAGCATTGATGAGCTCTTCTTTGGAGCAATTTCCTAATTCTACACTATTGCATACAGGTTTAAAAGCTTCAAACCTTGTGGGATACTTCTTACTGTAGGTAGGGCCATGGCTTGTACTGGTGTGCAGAACAATTAGTATTTTATTCTTCTTACTAGCCATTATTTCTTCTTTTAAACCATTTAAAAGAACGCCGTCATATCCACAATCTTCACCTTTACACTTTGCTTCCAGACTTTCTTTGCTCTGGTAGTTTTTGATGTGTACAGGAGGTTCGCCCCAATTGGTTGTTTTCCAGATTACATCTACATCATTTCGGTACAGATAATTTGGCAGGATTTCATAGAGATCATCTGTATTTTTATGCTCCAAAATACATTTTACTCCAGCAGTAGTGTAGGTTGCACAAGATGTAGCATTATAGCTGTGTACACCAGGAGTTTTGGAAAGTAATGGATTGGTGTTTTTTCCATAGCCATACAGCGAGAAATTCTCTCTTCTTGCGGATTCTCCTATAACTAAAATCATTACAGACTTCTGAGTATCCTTTATAGTAGCATTAGGTAATAGTATTTCTTTTTCATTCTTTTTGTAATCGTGGATATAGAAGAGAGAAAGGTTTACCGAATACGACCAGGGCATTGCAAGGCCACCCAATGTCTTTGAATTTTTATCAATCCATAGCCAGTTACTTGCATTGGCAAATGCTAAGATAACCATGAATAGTAAAGTGAGTGAAGAGGTAATCAGAAATTTCTTTGGTTTCTCCTTTATAATCCTTGCTTTAATGATAACAATAGAAGGGAGTATTCCAAGTATAACAAGGTATAAGATCAGTTTAAAAGAGAAAAAGCTGCTGGACTCTTCGTAATTGGTATTGAGTATATTACCAATCATGCTCTCATCTATTATTACACTATAGGTATTGATAAAATAGACAGCCAGAGAATTAATAATAAAAAATAACACCAGTAAAACTTTCCCTACAATACGAGAGAGAAAGAGGATAAGATAAAAAGTAAAAAAATTTGCGGCCAGCATTAGTATGACCAGACTTATAATAATACTTACGCCGCTAAATGTTTTATAGTCAACATTACCTACAACAAACTTGAAAAACGGAAGATGGAATAATAGAAAATTAAGAAAGCTTATTAATAATGAAAAATCTCGTAATTTTAAATCTCTTTTTAGCATATATATTGGTAATTATATGAAGTACAATCATAAGATTAATTAGTGATAAATAAAATATGATCAACTTTTCATTAATAAGCTTATTTATTAAAACAATACTACAAATTGCAATAACTAACATGAAAATAGGATAATACCTTTTATCACTTATCCATGTCCATGTTTTATATTTCTGATTGATAAATATACCTAAAATTCCCGATAGATAGCCTAGTACACCGCCTATAATAACATCTAAAGGATAATGTGCACCAACGCCCACTCTTGTAAAAGCAATCATCAGTCCCGCAAACGTAAATGTTGCTATCCAGATAATTTTATAATTTAGTTTTTTAGGCATAAATGAAAATAATAAAACTGTAAGGATCGTAAAAATAGTGATAGAGTGCCCGGAAGGTAAACTATTATGCCCCGATAATGTTTTTCCTATAATAGTGAAGCTATTATTATCAAAGACTGCAGCCGGTCTTGGTACAGCAAATAACGACTTTATAGGGGTGCAGAAAATTGCTGAAATTATTGAAGCTGTTATTAATGCACCCCATACTTTTGGCGCATAGACAATGAGAATAGTTAAAAATGATAAAAATACAAGTGCATCGCCCAACTGGGTAAGATTGTACTGCACACTTGGATATTGTGATAATTTGGAGTTGATCAGAAAAAATAAAGGTGTCTGAAGCTGTATATAGGACTCAATATTTAGAGATCCTCTAACGTAAAGAAAAAGAACAGCTAAAGCAACCAGAATCACCGGCACATAAAATAAATATTGAGGAAGTTTAATGTGATTGTAAGTAGTAGTTTTGTGCATAGTGTTTAATTTTTAATCTAGTCTTCTTTATTGGTTGTAATATACACAATATTAATTAATTAAATTGTAATTTTATTGTTACTTGTATACTCTATTTTTATTTTTGTTTAATTTAAATGTGACTTTTACACTACACTAACCTATGGCATTATATTTTTGCAAAAATAGGATGCGCTAGACTTAGTTGTGTATTATTTAATGTTCATATTACAAGAGATTTAGGTTTAATAAGTTCATATTAGCTTAATATTTCTTCATCTTCTCTTACTTATAATGCTGCAAATAAACTATAATGTCCTGGAAAATTTAAATTTAAATGACGAACGGGCATATAGAGATGACGTAATGGGTTTATTGAATATGAAATGCTAAAAATGTATTTTTAGTATCTATTTTATAAGTTCATTATCAGAAGTGTTGTCTATTTATTTTACTGATTTCTAAAGTGAAAAGACATAAAGGAGGAAATATTCCATTTCAATAACGCAACAATGTTGCGTTATTGAAATGGAATTTATAGCTTTGTCCCCATATTAAAATATGATTATACATGAAGAATGCCGTTATTTTTTTAATGGGGAGTTGTTTTATTCCATACACTTCTGCCCTGAAAGCTCAGGAAAAAGTTACCGGAAAAGATCCGGTAAAAAATATTGAGACAGTCAATGTCTCCGGAAAACAAAACCTGAATGCACTGACTGTACCCAGGAAAACCTTAGATTTTATACAATCCGGAACACTTGGTGAAACATTAAGTAAAATTCCGGGAATTCAGAATTCTTATTACGGACCCAATTCTGGAGCTCCTGTAATTCGAAGTCTTAGCGGAAACAGAGTAAGAGTATTGGAAAACGGAGTTGCAGTGAATGATCTTTCAGGGATTAGTCCGGATTTAAATATTGATACTGAGATCAATAATGTACAAAGTATTACAATATATAAAAGTTCGGCAGCAGTATTGTATGGTGGTAAAGCTATTGGTGGAGCTGTTGATTTGGAAACCGATTATATACCACGACAACTCCCTGCAAAAGCTTTCGAATTCAGAGGTTATTTGGAAGGTGGAACTAATAGTGGGCAGAGACAAGGATTTTCAGCCAAAGGTAAAGTTGGGAAAAACTGGGCATGGACGATAGGTGCAAACAATTATAAACAGGACGTTGTTCGGATTCCCGGATCTTCTAAGGATCCTCGTTGTTATGATCCCCAACTGGTAGGGTTTGACAGCGGATTACAGGCAATGTGCCAGTTGGACGTACGTTCCAGAAATGTACTCAATAAAAGTCTTTTTCCTTATATAGACCAGTTTGCGAAAGATCATTTTGTAGAATATGAACTTTCGGAAGACGATCTTTATACTTTCAGGCCAACTTATAGAAATTCGAAAGACGGAAAAGATTATCCAAATCCTAAAAACGATCTATACATCCCCGGACAGGATGCTGCAAAAGACCGTTACAAAAGAGAGGTAAACAGTATAAAAGATTTAGGTCCTGTAAAAGATGGCGAGATTACAAACAGCCATTCGGAGAGCAACTCTTTTCATATTGGTACTGGTTATGTAGGAAAAGCCTTTTATGTAGGAGCAGCTTATCAGAATTCTTACTCTTATTTTGGCGCTCCTGGCTATGCAATGCCAAAGATGCCCGAGCATTCGCATGGCAATAAACCTCAGGAAAAAATTGACTATCTTCCTATTAATGTAATGAGCTTAACGCATAAGGCTATGCTGGAATCTGCCTACAAATTCCGAAACTTTCCCTTGGCCAGTATAAAACTGAGTTATATGGGAGTATTTTCTGAGAATACAGAAATGCTGGGTAAAAGAAGAGCTAATCAACTTGATGTAAATCAGCACAACGGACGTTTAGAACTCGTACAGCAAAAGATGAAATTCTTAACAGGAACAACAGGTGTGGAAGTACAATTCCGCGAAATGGATGGCAGCGGAAACCTACGTTATTTACCCAACAATGTCAGTCGTGAAATAGGATTCTATACGATGCAGCACCTTAACTTCAATTTTCTTGAATTCGATTTGGGATATCGCAACGACCATGTACAGAGAAGAGCAGATGCGGATAAAAACTATGTAAGAAGCCGTGGCATGTCTGGAGGGAAGCTCTCTGACAGAGATTTTACACTAAATCAATATCATGCAGGTATGACCTGGAATATATTTAAGAAAGGTTACCTTAAAGCGCAGTATAATCACTCTGAAAGGGCTCCCGAAATAAATGAACTTTATGCCGGAAACAATCATTATGCATTGATGGTAGAAGAAAATGGAGATGACAGACTAAACAAAGAGGTTGCTAAAACATGGGAAATTGGCGGGGGACTAAATCTGAAAAATGTACGACTGGCAGCTAGCTGGTATCATACGAAATATGATAATTATATTTATCTGGCTCATACAGGAATCTCCAGAGCCGGAGGATTTTCGGTAAAAGAGTGGCGTAGTGATAATACAGAAATCAATGGTATTGAGGCGGAAGCAGCATACAAATTTGATCTGACTAAATTCGGGAAGTGGGAGGTTGGTTCCTATTTCGACTTGGTACGAAATATAAGTGTAGCCGATTCTTCCATCAGAAAATGGAGTGATGGAGATTATATGCCTAACATGCCTACCAGCAGATTTGGATTTAATTTGGCAGGTAGTATTGATAGATTCAGTCTTAATGTGTCTTTGGATCATTATATGAAACAAAAATATCTTGGGAAAAACATCAATCCGGAACTTCCTATGCCGGCATACTCGCTTTTAAATGCCCGTATTTCTTATGAAAGCACACTGAGTAATTTCAATATTGAATATTATGTTACCGGAAATAATCTGCTAAATGTTGAAGCCAGACCACAAAACTCACCGCTGAAATTTCTGGCACCGTTACCAGGTATTAATATTTCTGTAGGTGTAAAGATAAAAGTGTAATATAATGTTATTACAAAAAAGCCTTGTCAGTTTTAAACTGACAAGGCTTTCTATTAGATTTAAATTCTAATGTTATTAATTACTATTTAACACATCTCGGGCAAACGCCAGATAATACGAAGTTCATATCCTGTACTTTGTATTCCTTAGGCAGCTTATAAACAGGCTCTACATCTTCCAGACACGAAACTGTTCCGCATTGTGTACAGCTAAAGTGTGCATGATTATGATGGTGCTGTGCATCACAATGATGACAGGCAGCAAACTTCTGATGGCCGTCTATATTAATAAAGCGGTGTATATGTCCTTCTTCCGTTAATCTGTCCAGTACACGGTATATGGTAACTCTGTTGCACAATCCTGCCACCATTTTTTCTATTTCAGAATGAGACAGCGCAACTTCAGAGTGATCAATCAGTTCCAGAATTTTTGCTTTGGCAATCGTGTTTCTCATTTTTTTGAATATTTAATTTGCAATAGCGTTGCAAATGTAAAGATAAGCTTTATTTTTCACAGTGAAATGAATAAAAGAATATCCCTATAGTTAAGGGATTTTCACTACTTTTAGACTCTGAATTTTCACTATGGATTCTATCTCTGTACTTCACATGAGTCTCTTTCAGGAGAATAATGCGGCTTCTGGTTTTTATTTTAATACCATGAAGGGTCATCTAAAGAGTAGTCACAAACATATTGAAAAGCCTCATCGCCATGATTTTTATGTAACTGTACTATTTACGCATGGAAGCGGAGTGCATGAAATAGATTTCCAAAGCTATGATGTCTTGCCCGGTAGTTTATTCTTCCTTTCACCTGGACAGATACACAGTTGGGAGCTTTCGGATGATACGGAAGGTTATATTTTCTTTTTTTCACAGGAATATTATAACATGCATTATGTGAATCAGAAACTAAAAAGCTTTCCTTTTTTTGCTTCGGTATCTTTTCCCAGAAAACTCCAGTTGGATACTCAGAACTTGCAGAAAATTAATTCCCTGTTTACAGATCTTCAGGAAGAAAGTCTACAGGAGAACCTGATGCAGAAAGAGAATATTCTGGCTCTTATCACGAGGATTTATATTCAATCTACAAGACTATTTTCAAGAGATCAGCAGCTACTAAACTCAGGTAGTGTTTTTTCATATATCCGTCATTATCAGGAATTCGAATCGCTTTTAGAAGAGCATTTCCTGACGCAGAAGTCCAGCTCGTATTATGCAGATTTGCTGGGAATAACGGCCAAACACCTTAATCGTATTACGCAGACAGTGGTACAAAAAAAGGCTTCCGATATTATCACCGAAAGGGTAATACTGGAAGCCAAAAGAATGTTGATTTATGTGGACGAAAGCCTTACAGATATTGCTTTTAAACTGGGCTTTGAGGAGTACTCCTATTTCTCCAGAGTATTTAGTAAAAATACAGGGGAGACTCCTTCGCATTTCGTTCTGAGACATAAATCATAGAAAAACATTAGAAATATAATTATAAAGCAAATTTGAAAGGACCTTCGAAAGTCGTATTGTAAGAGGTAATCATTTTTCCTTTTTCATCAAAGATGCCTATTGTAATATTCTGCTTACTTAGTCGCATTTCTTTTTCCGGAAAGGCTATACTGATATTCCCTTTTATAATTTCATTTTCTTTCAATATTATTTTTACAGGACCATAATAGGTAATAGTCGCATTCGCCGGATCCAATACTTTAATGGTGATAACCTTTTTAGAATTCTCCTTATTCAGGAATGTATAAGTGTAAAGGTTATTTATTTTTCCTTCATTTATCTGGAAGGTAGTTCCGGGAACTTTCAGGAATTTGGCTTCCATGCTTCCTCTGTCATACATCAGATAGCCCACAAGTCCGATTAATAAAGATAGTGCAACAGTAGTGGCCTTCATTCTTGGTGTAAATCTGAACTTCGTACCAGCTTCTATTTCTTGTTCTGTAGCATAGCGTACCAGTCCTTTTGGTAAACCTACCTTTTCCATGATTTCGTCACAGGCATCAATACAAGCAGTACAGTTAATGCATTCCAGCTGTTGCCCGTTTCTAATATCGATCCCTGTAGGGCATACAACTACACACTGATTACAATCTATACAATCTCCTTTTCCCAGAGCCTTACGATCCTCATTATTTCTCCATTTCGAACGGTTTTCACCTCTTTTGTAGTCATAATAAACATTGATGGTCTGCTTGTCAATAAGTACTCCCTGTAATCTTCCGTATGGACATATTAGTGTACATACCTGTTCTCTAAGCCATGAAAAAACAAAGTAAAATAACCCTGTAAATACAATCATTACAATAAAGTTTACAGGATTTGCTACTGGACCTTCCTGCATAATTTTAAAAACTTCTTCATAACCTACGATGTACATAAACATAAAATGTGTGATGATAACCGCAATTAGTAAGAATACAGACCATTTCAGAAGACGTTTTCTTATTTTTTCGGCATTCCATTCCTGCTTGTCGAGTTTCATCTGTTTGTTACGATCTCCCTCGATCCAGTATTCTATTTTACGGAATACCATTTCCATAAAAATAGTCTGTGGACAAAGCCAGCCGCAGAAAATCCTCCCGAATACAATACTGAAAAGCATTACGAATATTACAGATGTCACGGCACCAATAGCCAGAATAAAGAAGTCCTGAAGATAAAAAGGCTGTCCGAAAATAAAGAAATGTCTGTCCAGGATGTTGAACAGAAAGAACGGATTATTATTGATTTTCAGAAAAGGAAGTATGAAAAATATGCCTAACAGTGCATAGCTGGTATAATCCCGGTAATTGGTGAATTTTCCTTTTGGCTTTCTGGGAAAAACCCATTTTCTTTTTCCGGTTTTGTCCATTGTTCCGACTTCGTTACGGAAACTTTCTTCCTGAAGATCTACAGGCGCCTGGAATTGAGTATTCATTACTTTTCTTATTTTCTGAATTCAGATAGTAGGGAAGAGCTGGTAGTAGATTTACTGGATTATTCCCTGTTTTTCTGATATTATTGTTCCTTATGCAAAGCTCCTAATTATAAGATCAGACCACTAACATTATATTCTTATGGAATTGTACAATTCGGACATTTTAACAAAATGGGGTATGATATAGATCATGGAGAATCTCCCTACTTGAGTAAGATTTATGCTGTTGAGCTTTTATTAATTATTAGAAGTTAGTAGCTAAGAGGAACAATTATCCCCAAAATGGAAACAATTAGCAATTGGAAAGTTAATGTTTGGAAATGGCTAGATAGAGTGAATACAAAAAAGTAGCGAGTGCAGCTTTTTTGGATGTACAATAATTGTTAGATTTGGGCACTTGATTAAGTGTTTACCTCGCGGAGTGTTATGAAGAAAATGAAATGACGAAAAGATTACGAAATGACTAAAGTATTTGAAAATTATTTATCTTCAATAGGAGGACTTTCGGCCGATGAAATTAATTTTTCCTCACAGTTCTTCAAACCAACCTTATTAAAAAAAAGTGATTTTTTCATTCGTGAGGGTGAGTATTGCCCTTATATTGGATTTATCGCTAATGGTGCTGTAAAAGCTTTTGCTATAGATAAAGAAGGAAAGGAAAATATAACCTGCTTCAAATTTGAAAATGAATTTATCACTTCATTTCAGGAGTTTATAACACAGCAAAAATCAAGAAGGAGTATCAGGGCTATTGAAGATAGTATAATTTATAGGATAAGCTACCAGGACTATAAGGGTCTTATTGATCGGGTGAGCACTTGGAACAGGGTTATTAAATTGGTGATTGAACAGGAATATAACCAAAAGGAACGTTATATGCTTAATTACAATAATAAAACGGCTGTAGATAAATACTATCATATCCTCTCTAACGAACCGATGCTCGTTAAGCGTATCACGACGCAGGATCTGGCATCCTATTTGGGCATCACACAGCGATCGATTACACGGGCGAAGGGACAGATACACAGGCCTAATGTATTATAGGACAAATGTCCTTATTTTGGTGTGATCAGCGGTGTAGATTTACACAAAAAAATATGTTACATCAAATTGCTCCCGAAGTATTTCAAATTTCCCTGATGCCACGAAATAGTATAAACTGCTATATTATTGAAGGTGTATTGGTGGACTCAGGAATAAGAAGTTCTTATACCATTGTAAAGAAAGCTCTTCAGAAAATCCCCGTTTATCAACATATACTTACGCATGCGCATGCAGATCATCAGGGCTGTAGTGATCAGATATGCGCTGAGTTCTCAATACCTTTGCTCTGTCATCCTGATGAAGTTTTTAGGACTGAAACAGGTATGGTAACCACCGATTATCCCAATCCACAGCATTGGATAGCCAGACTTCAGCAAAAATTCTGGGCAGGTCAGGGACATACAGTAGAACGGACAATTGGTGAAAATGATAAGATCGGAAATTTTAGCATAATAGAAACGCCCGGACATTCACAAGGTCATATTTCTTTATTCCGTGAGCAAGATGGCGTGTTGATAATAGGAGATGTGGCAACAAATATGAATCTGCTTACGACAGCGACAGGTCTACGACTTCCACCAAATATATTTACCACTGATCAGCAGCGCAATATCGAATCCCTTCAGAGGTTAGCAAAACTAAATCCTGCCATTATCTGTTTTGGTCATGGACCAATCATGAAAAATACAGAAAGGCAGTTTGAACAATTTGTAGATAAATGCAGTACAGCTTTTTAAAGATAGGTCCTGATATAATTTATCTTATTTCCAATGTTATCTTGAGCCATCTTCGTGGTCAATATTAAATTTATTTTAATTTTAAAATATACTGTTTAGCCCACCTTATAAGTTTCGTAAATATGTCTTATGAAAAGAATAAGCGTCTTAACTCTCAGTACCAGTTTACTAATTTCCTCTCAATTGGTTTTCGCTCAGGATAGAATTACTGCCGAACTGGAAAGCCGTAAAGTAGGACTCCCAAACGGATGGACATTAAGTCCTGTTGGAAAGCAGATTGAACTGGGTGATCTCCCATTGAATTTGGTGATTAGTCATGATAAAAAAATTGCAGCAGTTACTAATAATGGACAAAGTACACAGACTATAGACCTTATTGATCTGTCCTCGCAACAAAAAATTGATAGTATAGAGATTCCTAAATCGTGGTACGGGTTAGCATTTTCTAGTGATGATAATACATTGTATGCCTCGGGGGGTCATGATAATATGATAAGGATATACAGTATTAAAAATAGAAAACTTGCTCCAAAAGATTCTATTGTACTGGGGAAACCATGGCCAAACCGAATAGGTATTGCAGGCTTAGCAGTTAATGACAGAAAACAACAACAGCTGTATACAGTTACACGCGAGGACAAAAAGCTTTATGTTATAGATCTGAAAAGTAAGGCTATAAAATCGAATTTTGATCTTGGTGCCGAAGGCTATGCCTGTATACTGACTCCGGATGCGAAACAGCTTTATATAAGTGTGTGGGGTGCAGAAAAGATTCTGGTTTGGGATGTGTCTTTAAATAAAGTTACCAAAGAAATTGCGGTAGGCAATCATCCCAATGAAATGACCTTTAGCAAAAATGGCAAATGGCTGTTTGTTGCAAATGCAAATGACAATTCAGTTTCTGTTATTAATACTAAAGAAGGAGCAGTTGTAGAAACATTGAATGCAGCATTGTATCCCAATGCACCAAGCGGATCAACAAGTAATGGTGTTGCCTTGTCTGAAGATGGTAAAAACTTATATATTGCAAATGCAGACAACAATTGTTTGGCTGTATTTGATGTAAGCAATCCGGGAAAATCTGTTTCAAAAGGTTTTATTCCGGTTGGTTGGTATCCTACAAATGTGAAGGTTGTGGGAAAAACAATTTTAGTTACCAATGGTAAAGGACTATCATCAAAGGCTAATCCTAATGGACCTAATCCAACGGACCAGAAAGAAAAAGTAGATCGTCATTCAGGAGATCAAAGTAAGCCTAAAGAGATACAGTACATTGCGGGACTTTTTAAAGGGACCCTAAGTTTTATTCCAGATCCGGATGCTGAGCATCTTGCCGCATATTCCCGTGCAGTGTATAAAAATACACCCTATTCAAAAGATAAAGAATTACTTACTGAAGGGGAAGCTGGAAATCCTATTCCGATGAAGGTAGGGGAGGCTTCACCGATTAAGTATGTTTTTTACGTCATTAAAGAAAACCGTACCTACGATCAGGTACTGGGTGATGTAAAGCAAGGGAATGGTGATCCATCACTTTGCTTGTTTGGAGAGAAAATAACACCTAATCAGCACAAAATTGTGAATGAATTTGTGCTACTGGATAATTTCTATGTCGATGCAGAAGTTAGTGCGGACGGTCACAATTGGAGTATGGGAGCGTACGCTACTGATTACTTAGAAAAGACCTGGCCTTCAAGTTATGGAGGCAGAGGTGGTACTTATGGTGGGGAAGGCGAGCGTGAAATAGCAAATAATAAAGGAGGTTTTATATGGGATAATGCCAAAAAGCATCAGGTATCTTACCGCACTTATGGAGAATTTGCAGACAAAGGAAAACCAAATGTAAAATCTCTGGAAGGTCATGTAGCACCAGGTTATACCAGTTACGATCTGAGTGTAGCGGATACGACTCGTTTTAGTCAGTGGAAAACGGATTTCGATCAATTGCTTAAAGGAGGCAAAATGCCACAGCTAACAACAATCCGTTTTAGCAATGATCATACGGAAGGAATGCGTGCTGGCAAGAAAACGCCTTACGCTCATGTAGCCGATAATGACCTCGCTGTAGGGCAATTTGTTGACTATATAAGTAAAAGTTCTATTTGGAAAGAATCCGCGATTTTTATTCTGGAAGACGATGCCCAAAATGGCCCGGATCATGTGGATGCCCACCGTAGTCCTGCTTATCTTATAAGTCCATATGTGAAAAGAAAATCTGTAGACCATACTATGTATTCTACATCGGGTATGATCCGTACTATAGAACTCATCTTAGGTATGAAACCGATGACGCAGTATGATGCAGCAGCTACTCCTATGTGGAGATCATTTACAAGTCAGCCTGATTATACAACATTTGACCATCTTAAGGCAAACATAGACTTGAATGAAAAAAATCCGACAAAAGGAAAGTTAGCAGTACTAAGTGATAAGTATGATTGGTCCAAAGAAGATGCCGTCCCGGATTTGGTATTCAATGAAATCCTTTGGCAGGGACTAAAAGGAACATCGGCACCATCCCCTAAAAGAGCGGCTTTCCTAAAAGTAAATAATAAAAATGAGGATGACGATGACTAAAAAGCCAAAGGTCACCCTCAGTTAGTTTATAAGCAGATTTTTATCTGCTTATTTTTTTAGTGGAATTTCTACAAAACTCTCATTGTACCATTTAATTTCCATAGGTACAGTGGCATCTTTTATAGTTTCGGTACTTACGTCTTTTCCGCTGCCATAATTAATCTGCCACGCCGGGCTTTTTTTGATACCCATTTTTAGGAGTAATTTACTGCCCTTTTCTATTTTTTTACTTACGAAGGGTGTACCAGTTACAGGAATTGTTTCTTTTTTGCCAGGAGTTAATAATTGACGCTTGCTTTTGTCTTTACTATAACTTGCTCTTGTAATGAAATTGGAAAGTAGGAAGTATTTTCCGTCAGGAAGAACCTGGTATAGCTCTGCTACAATATCACAGTCTTTTTTATTGATTGAGAAGTTTAAGCTGGCTGAAAAAGAACCTGTTAATTCAGTGTCTTTATCAAAAACTTCCGATGTAAACAGGGTACTGTTGTCTTTTTCCTGGATTGAAGTACTGATGAGCTGAGGTTCATCCGTTAGTATAAATTTATCGACATCGCTTCTGTCCTTGAAGTTCACATTTAAAGTTGTGTATGCCAGTTTATCTGCTTTTTGTTCCTTGAGTTTTAAATCTTCACCTAAATAATATTTTACCTTTGTCTGGTCAAATTCCTGCATTGAATTGGCATTTTTCCAGATATTATCCCCCATCACTTCATAATTAATTTTTCCTTTCAGAAAATCAGGTTTGTTTTTTCCTTTTAAGATATAATCAAACCACTGAAAACAAATTTCATTTATATCAAGCTCCGCAACCGGATCTATTTTTACCCCCATCACTTCGGGCATAACATAGCCTTGGGGACCGTAATGATCGTAAGGCCCTATAATAACATAATGATCCGCATTTGGATTGTATTTAATGTGATTTTTATAATAATACATAGCGCCTAGCTGATCATCATCGAAATAACCTGTCGTGGTAAGAATCGGAATATTTATCTTTGAAAATTCCTGAGGATCAGGAGTCATACCTTGCCAGTAGGAATCATAAGAAGGGTGCTTTAACCAACGTTGGAAGATCTCACTTTTTTTACCATTAATGGAATCCAGTTTATTAAAGGCTAAGCCACTGGTATACCATTTTTTATAAAGACCATTCCATTTTTTCTCATCACTAAAGCCTACGTTATCGGTTAGTTTATTTACGGTAATATGATCAATCCATCTTAGCATATAACTCATAAAAACATTACCGCTCATCGGATAGTCTATTCCTATACCTACAGGAGCCTGTGGGATAATTGTTTTAAGAGCCGGATGTAATTTTTTTGTTGCTGCCCATTGACTAAATCCAAGATAGCTGCCACCAATCATTCCTATTTTTCCATTACTCCATGGCTGTTGAGTAATCCAGTCAATTACTTCGCTAATGTCCTCATATTCATGCTCAAAAGGCTCTATGTTTTCTTTACTTTTATACTTTCCTCTTGTATTAATATAGACGCAAGAGTATCCGTTACTGGCCAGTTGTTTAGCGGTATCTATATTCTGGGGTAAAGAATAAATAGTATTGACAACAATTACAGGCCCGGGATTTTGTATTTTCTTATTTACAACTGTAGAAATACTTATTTCTTTTTTATTTTTTGTAAAGACAATGATGCTATCGTTTACGATAAAGCTTTCCTGATCTAATTTTTGTAGAAAAGGAAGGCCTTTGGTGTATGTTGCTTCAGCAATAAGATTGGATGCATATCTTCTAAACAATATTATTGCAGTTTTCAAATCAATAGTACTTTTACCTGTGATATCATTTGTAATGAAGCTGCTAAGATCTTCTTTGGTTTCTTTTGGTGAAAGACTAAAGAAATAAGGCATAAAAACCTGAGCATTGCTTGGTAAGGAATTATATTTCTTCAGTAATTCTGCCTGATATGTTTTGTTAAAATCTTGCTTTTTATTTAGCTGTTGTAAGGTATTTATATAAACCTCATACTGTACCCCTATTGTCATAGCCATTTTAGGATTACCTTTCATATAGCTATTTCTTATAGCATTGAGCTGCTCTAATGCTGTTTTATAATCCCCTATAACAAAATTCACCCGGAACAAATTATCATTATCAGGTGCTTCTTTACTATCGGCAGTTTGTTTTTTTATAATGGGACCTAGATAGTTTATAAGAGATTTTATATTGGAAGAATCTACTTTTTTAAACTGGTCAATAGCTATATTTTGTGAAAATAGCATAATGCTGAAAAATAGAATAGCAAGACTTAGTATTTTTTTCATAGTAATTTTTTGGCAGGTGGAAATTACAAAATAAACTCCTTTTCTAGTGAAATAAACATATTTATTTTCTGCACACACAAGCTATAATTATCAAAGTGGCACTCATTACAGCAGAAAACGTTCTTATGGTATTCCAATTATTCCATGGCTTCTCAAAACTGTTGCGCATTTGTTTTACGGATATATCTGAAGCTTTTGTTAGGTCTAAAAGATCCAGTTTATTGTTTAGGGGAACATTAAATGCAGAAGTGATTCCAAATACTCCTATAATATAAAATAGTGATGCCAATAGTAGCAATAAAAACATAGTCTGATTATGGTGATATTGCTGAAAAGTTGCTATTGGTAGGGAAATAAGAGCTCCAAAGAAACATACGAAAAATATTGGGTTTAGTATTTCCCGGTTAATGCTTTGCATTGCCTGTAAATATTCTTTATCTGCTAATTTACCAAGTCCTAAATTGACCGATACAGAATAAGAGAAGAAGAGTCCGGCCATAAGTGCTGTGGTTATACCGGTTAGAATAAGTGTAATGTCCTGAAATTTCATTGTATACCTTTTTTAAGTTTATATGACAAAATTGTACAATCGGTTACTAAAAAAATAGAATAAAAACGACACTTTGGAAATCACTGGGAATAAGATTTAGGTGTTTTGCCCGTAAATGCTTTGAAAACTCTTATAAAATGGGATTGGTCTGAAAATCCGTTTTCATAGACAATGTCTGAAAGTTTGTTGTAATCTTTAGAAGCGAGTTGCTGCAAAGACGTCTGGAACTGAATGATTCTGGCAAACTGTTTAGGGGACAAACCTGTTTCAGTAAGGAACCTTCTTTCAAAGGTCCGGATGTTAAAATCCAGTTCTTTGGCAATTTGTCCTACGTTTTCTGTTCCATTATTAGTTATAATTATTTCTAAAGCACGACGGATTTTAAAATCTAAACTGCTTTTTTTCTTTTCAAAATTATTTATGAGATAAGTTTTTAATAGCTCTATATATTTTTCAGGAGTATCTGAAGACTGTAAATCGTTTAATACATCCTTTGTATTCTCCGGGATATAGCAATCGTCATTAATGCTCCCGGGATTTATACCATAAAAAGATCTTAGTACAAAAGGGTAAAGCTGGACCACAATTATCAGATAAGAACCTTTTACCTCTAATTCAATAGGATTAATGGTCTGGCCGTAAATAAATAAATCCGGCATTTCCTTCTGATGAGGAATTACTCTTAGCCCGCTCTCTGTCTTATGAAATAATAGACCCGGATATCCATCTGCAAAAAAGGGGAGTTTGGTTATATCAGGATTCTCATTATTTTCAAAGATTAGTATACTTTTTATAAAAAGCGAAAGCGGCTCGTCGGGGATTATTTCCTGAAAACTCATTATAATAGTTTGGTAATTTTATGTTTATTGCCTGTTATTGGTTTTCAGTATTTAAAGTATTGATCTTTAGCATTAGGCTTTGCATATTTTGTTGTACTGATCGTACACTGGCCTGCAATTCATTATACATATTCGACATAGTTTGCAGGTCATCTGCCCTGAATGTCCCTCCATTTCCAAAAAAAAGTCTTTGTGTTTCAGCATCTGGTTGCCCGCCGAAAGCATAGAGTTGCCATCTTTCTTTCAATGTTTCACGCATAGATTTGTTTCCAGAATTGCTAAAAGATTTTTCATTAA
This sequence comes from Elizabethkingia sp. YR214, assembly GCF_003058195.1. Taxonomy (GTDB): domain Bacteria; phylum Bacteroidota; class Bacteroidia; order Flavobacteriales; family Weeksellaceae; genus Elizabethkingia. Next base: position 12,028 of record NZ_QBUH01000005.1, on the reverse strand, counting down.
GTATATTCCATAAGTCTGGCGGGAAAGCCTTATCACTATTATCATTGTTCCATATATTACGGAGAAGATTTCGCTGGATATCCATCTGTATTCTTCTTCCTTTAGGGTTTAATGTTAGCAATCCCAATGCAGCACCAGCAGCTCCGCCACCTATATTAATAACTTTATTGGTATTGTTATTATTGATTAGTGAAGAAGAAACGGCAATAGTGGCTCCCAGAATAATAGAACCTACCGTAAGTTTTCGAATATTTTTATTATTGATGTCTCCTAAATAATCCGAAAGTTGCTGGATTCTTTCTCCATTACAGTCCAATTCTGCAGCCATAGCATTTATTCCGGAATTGGTAATCATTAGCTGATCTGAAACCTTTTGCTTTGCTATTAGTTTTTTTAGCGGATCTTTAGCATTAGTATACTGAGACAACAGAGACAATATACCAATATTTTTGCTTAATGAATAATCCTGTTTAGGGAACTTTTTGATTAAAACGCTATCTTCATGATTATTGGTAGTTGTAATGATTTCAGGATACTGATAAGAAAAATTTGGTCTACAATAATCGGTTGTTAGTGTTGCCGTTTTCGAGCTTTTAACTATAGATGAGCAGGATGTACATAATAGTATAATCACAACAAACGTTACTGTACCAGGGCTCAATTTATAAATAGTAATAGTTTTACTAGACATATTGTAATTCGGTTAGGATATTTCCTAAAGTTCAGAAATTTCCAGTTGATATACAATATACATAATATAAGGACTTAGTCTTGTATGTAATTAATTGTGTTGAGTTTATTTATCTATCGGCCAGATGTAGATTTTTTCCTCAGTAGATATATCCGTTTTTTTCTAATCTGTATCTTTTACTTTCTATAGCTCCTACACTAGAGCGTTTTATGGTGGTGATTTTCTTAGTGCCCGGATTTAATCTTATTAAGGCACAGTATTCTAAATCAGAAGAACTTAATTTAGGCTTATTTGTAAAAGTCTTTCATGAAAATTGGGTTATGTTTCTTTAAACTTCTAATAAAAACGCAGAAAAAAGCCTTCCGTAAAAGGAAGGCTCATAAATAATCTGATATAGAAAATAAAGTAAAGATCTGAAATGTGTTTAATGGGATACGGCTTTTAGCCCGACAATAGAACTTACTAATGTGAAGAGGAAAAAAAGGCGCCAGAAACCTGCCGGGTCTTTGAAAACAAAAATCCCCATAAGAACAGTTCCTACCGCTCCAAGGCCTGTCCATACTGCATAGGCTGTACCTATTGGTAATGTTTGTGTGGCTTTAATGAGTAAAGCCATACTTATAGTAAGGCAGGCAATAAATCCTCCATACCACCAGTAAGATTCAGTTCCGGTTGTTTCTTTTGCTTTTCCAAGACAAGAGGCAAAGCCTACTTCGAATAATGCTGCAATAACTAAGATGATCCAATTCATATGTTTATGTTTTGTACAAAAATCAGAACTTTACAGCAGATTATATTTTACATATGATAAAAAAATTAGGCAGCCGGAATATTCCGATTGCCTATTAAAACTGTTAACAAACCAAATTTATTGTTATTATGATAAAATTACTCCGCTGAAATAAATTAACAGTTTTGTAGCAGAATAGCTTTTAGGTATAATGTACCTTTATTTTTGTATTGTGTTTTATATATGTACAGCTGCTGCTTCCAGCATCAGGTAGTGCAGATCCGTATTTTTTACAAATGGTTTTAAGAGTTCACTGCCGGGGCCATACATGGCAAGTTCTACATAATCTCCTGAGTGGTCCATACTGATCCAGCCCACAGAATTGTGCTTTTTCTGAATCTCCGAATAGGCTTTGAAAGGCATCTTTTTATAATTGTATAAACCTTCTTCATGTTTCTCTGCACCCGTATAGAAGCTAAGCAAATGTTTGGCTTCTTCATCAGTAAGGCTGAACTTGTTGGTTTCAAAAATCCAGTCTTTCATCTGTTGGAGGTTAAAGTTCTCGTTGATGTTATTTAAGATGTACTCGTTAGTGTATTTATAATTGGCTATTGTATTGAAGTTTTTAGTGGCCTCAGCTCCGTATATAGTTCCCGGATTAGCGTTTCCATGATCGGTAGTTATAATGACTAGTGTATTGCCATCTTTTTCAGCAAAATCCATTACTGTTTTTACAGCTTCCTCAAATGCTAACTGATCGTGAATAAGTGCAGCAACATCATTTGCATGAGCGGCCCAATCTACTTTTCCACCTTCAACCTGTAATACAAAACCTTCCTTGTGATCCTTAAGCTGATCAATTGCGGTTTTAGTCATCTCTGAAAGGGTTGGGGTATTTTGCAGTCCTGGGATATTAGTTCTGTCAATGGTATAAGGAAGCGCTCCGGTGTTGAAAATACCCAATAATTTTTTTCCCTTTTCTGTTTTTTGTAAATCAGAACGATTCTTCAGAATTTGGTAACCTTTCTTTTGGTATAAACTGTAAAGATCTTTTTTATCTTCTCTTTTTTGAGAATTAAAAAACTCGTCACCACCACCCATCATGACATCAAACCCTTCGAGCAAATATTTTTCTGCAATTTCAGGTTCTGCATTTCTTTTTTCAGAATTTATACAGAATCCTGCTGGTGTTGCATGGGTAATCGTGACAGTAGTTACACAAGCTGTTTTTTTGCCCGCCCTTTTAAATTTCTGCCAAATGGGGGTATGTATTTCACCATTAGCGCCAATGTTAAGGACGCCATTTTTTACTCGTTTTCCACCGCCAAAAGCTGAGCTGGCTGCTGCGGAATCCGTTACGATAGAGCTCGCAGAGGCAGTGTCCATTAGTGCACGGTTTACTTTGTTTTCTTGATAAAGACCAATCCAGTAGCTATTTTTTCCAAGTGTGTTCAGGGAATACTGATTCGCCATAGCCAGAGTTCCGGAACTCATTCCGTCACTAACCATAAAAATGATATTCTTAGCTGTTTTTTTGCTTCCGGAAGCGGGCGTGGTATTGCCTGCTATTAGTCCGGCGGGATTTATGGTAAGAAATCCTGAAAGTAATGCTGTTCCTTTTAAAAACCTGCGTCTGTCCATTTTATAACCGATTAATGGACTGCAATATAAGAGTTAAATTTAATTAATGCAATATTGTTGCGTTAATTAATTGTAAACGAATATTAAGTTTAGTGTTAAATTTTCTTGTGATAAGGATAAGGAGAGGGCAGGGTATATTTTAGAAGCGTAATCGGAAAGAATGTGATTAATATAAAAGAACCCGGCTCATTTACTAGCCGGGTTAAAAGATTATCTTTTTGGATTAATCATTACTATGTTAATAAAGTACTTTCAGGCTTTCTGCTGAGAAATCAGAAAGTTCTTCTGTATTTCCGTTTTTAATTTTCTGAACCCATTGGTAGTCACTCAATATAGCTCTTCCAACTGCAACAAGGTCAAAGTCCTGTCTGTCTAATCTTCTTAATAATTCAGAAAGATCAGTTTTCTCAGTTCCTTCACCAGCAAAAGCTGAAAGAAAATCACCTTTCAATCCTACAGATCCTACTGTAATGGTTGGCTGCCCGGTAATTTTTTTTGCCCATCCGGCAAAATTGAGATCCGAATCTTCAAATTCAGGTTCCCAGAAACGACGCTGAGAGCAATGGAAAATATCTACTCCTGCTTCTTTTAGCGGTAGAAGCCATTCTTCCATTTCTGCAGGTGTTGTTGCTAATCTGGCTTTGTAATCCTGTTGTTTCCACTGAGAAAGACGGATAATAATAATGAAGTCCTCACCAACAGCTGCTCTTATCGCTTTTATAACTTCTACAGCAAAGCGGTTTCTTTCTTTTAGTGTTTTTCCGCCATATTCATCGGTTCTGGTATTGGTACCTTCCCAGAAGAACTGATCGATAAGATATCCGTGTGCGCCGTGAATTTCCAGACAGTCAAATCCAAGGTCTTTTGCAGCTTTTGCAGAAGCAGCAAATTGTCGGATAGTATCTTCTATATCAGCAATGCTCATTGTAGCAGCTGCTTCCATAGGAACTTCAGGATATTCTTTGCTCATTCTGGTATCACCTACATGCCAGATTTGTGGTCCCATTTTACCACCTTCTGCATGCACCTGATCAATAACATTCTTCCATCCTTGTAATGCTTCATTGCCATAAAAGTTAGGAATATTGAGTAAGTTTTTGGATGCAGGTCTGTTGATAACAGTTCCCTCAGAAAGTATAAGGCCGACCTCTGAAGTAGCTCTTCTGGAGTAGTAAGCTGCCATCTCAGGAGTAGGAATTCCTGCATTAGACTGGGCTCTTGTCATAGGAGCCATTACTATTCTGTTTTTTAAGTGAAGATTTTTATAAATAAAAGGACTGAATAATGAGTCTGTATTCATTTTTGACAAGGGTTTTATAAAGTTAATTTTACTTTTGTTACACAAAGTAACTAATAATAATTCATTTTTGTACCTATTGAGCAAAAATAGTGGTAACTTTGCCGTAACTAACATTAGTAACAAAGAGGTAACTTATGAAACAAAAGAGAATGGCAGAGTGTGACTGTCCGCTGGTAAAGGCAATGTCGGCGCTTGGAAATAAATGGAAGCCTGTAATTGTGAGGGTTATAAAAGACCGTACATTGCGTTTTGGGGAAATTGCGGCGCGTATTCATGTAATATCCCGTAAGGTACTTACTGATCAGTTGAGAGAGATGGAGCAGGATGGACTGGTTACCAGAGCCGAGTTTAAGGAATTGCCGCCAAGAGTGGAGTATACCTTAACCGAAAAAGGGTTGGCGTTGCTACCTATTCTATTTATGTTGGAGGATTGGGAAAAGCAATATGAAACTAAAGAGATTCCGGAAGTTGCAGAGGTATAGTACCGAATAAAATTTGATTTATGATATATTGCAGGTGTTTATTATCTTTAGCAAAGCATTAAATCCAAATGATGAGAAAAATAATAGCGCTGCTTTTTTACTTTTTTATGTTATCCGGTTTATTTCAGGCTCAGTTAAAATATGCTAATGACATTATTAAAACTGGTGCTGAACAAACTGAACTATATATTCCGAAACTTAAAGGTAAACGTGTCGGCCTTATTGCCAACCAGACAAGTGTTATTGGTAAAACTCATCTTTTAGACAGTCTTATACACAGGGGGATAAATATCGTTAAGGTATTTGGCCCGGAGCATGGGTTTCGGGGAAATGCAAGTAATGGAACAAAGATAGGAGACGAGACTGATCCAAATACCGGAATAAAGATTATCTCTTTATACGGAAAGAAAAAGCATCCCTCTGGAATAGATTTAAAAGATGTTGATATTCTGGTATATGATATCCAGGATGTTGGCTGCAGGTTTTATACCAATATCAATGTTTTGCGTGATGTGATGGAATCTGCCGCAAAATATAATAAGGAGTTACTGATTTTGGACCGCCCTAATCCTAATGCATATTTTATCGACGGCCCTGTACTGGATATGAAAAATAAATCAGGAATAGGCCAGTTTCCTATTCCTATAGTTCATGGTCTTACAGTTGCTGAGTTTGCACAAATGGTGAATGGTGAAGGTTGGTTAGCCGGGAAAAAGAAATGTAAATTGGATATTATTAAAAATGCAGGCTATAGTCATGATATGCTCTATAAGCTTCCGGTAAATCCTTCGCCTAACCTAAACACTCCTGAGAGCATAATTCTTTATCCTGCTACCTGTCTTTTTGAGGGTGTATCTTTAAACCATGGCCGGGGAACAGATTATCCGTTTACTCTGATCGGAGGACCACAATATAAAGGGATTTATAATTTTAGTTACACACCGGTTTCTATACCCGGAAAAGCAGAGAATCCACTTTACATGAACCAGATATGCTATGGACTGGATTTAAGAAATACTGATCTTAATGAAATTGTAGAGTCAAAGAAAATAAATCTGAAGTGGATGATTGAGCTTTATAAGAATTACCCCGATAAAAAACAGTTTTTTAAACAATGGCATCCTCAGATTGGTAATATCGATTATCTGGCCGGAGTATCGGAATTTAAAGAGCAGATAAAAGCTGGTTTAACTGAAGATGAGATTCGTAAAACATGGCAGCCTGGTCTTGAAAACTATAAAAAGATGAGAAAGAAATACTTACTATATCCTTAGTTATTTATTTCCGTTGTGAAGTAACTCCTTTCTATAGTTAATACCCCACTTGGACATGGTGTCGATAACATCATGAAGGCTTTTTCCAAAATCTGTAAGTTCGTAATCGACTGTTACCGGCATGGTATTATTTTGGGTTCTTGAGACAAGGTTGTTCATTTCTAGCTCTTTGAGTTCTTTTGAAAGGGTTTTAGCGGCTACTTTTTCCAGTTGTCTTTTAAGATCCATAAACCGCATTTTTCCGGCAAAGTACAGGTGACTGATAATAATGGTTTTCCATTTTCCGCTCAATAAGTATACCGTATCTTCCACACCACGCAGGTGCATTTTACAATCTGGTCCCAATTCGGTTCTTTGTTTTTTCATAACTTAAAAATGGAATGACAAAATTAGCTGTTTCATTGTACAAAAATATACCCGGTTACTAAGTGGTAACCAATTACCGAGTACATCTTAATTCAATTTCTGATTCATTTTTTGGACGAAATCTTTCCATTGTTTATCCAGATAGAGAATAGCCTCTTTCTTTTCTTTTTCGTTAAGCGAAGAATAATTAATAGAATTGTAAACCAATTTTTTCAATGCTTTTACATCTAATTCCCAGTATACAAAAGCAACCCAGAAATCATAGCTAAGTCCTTCGTATCCATACACTCCCGGGTCATCACTGTTAATAGAGCATTGTACTCCGTTGCTTAACAAGACTCTTGCTGGGTGATTTCTCATATCACTGACATAACCTAGAATCTGATTGCTGATTGGGCTTACTTCAACTAGTTTGTTTTGTTTTTTGATCAGTTCCAGTGTTTTTGGAAAATAGATCAGGTTAAGACCATGACCGATTCTTTTGTTATTGAGCAGTGTAAGATCCAGAACATTTTTATTGAAAACAGAATTGCTTTCACCTGCATGCAGGAAAAGCGGCATGCCTACACCATATTTTTTTGAAAGACCATCTAATTTCATCCAGCTTTCACGAAAGGAATAAATACTATTTCCGGCAGCTTCATCGGCAACAAGATCAAATCCCGAAATCATATCCGGAAACTCTTTCTTTAGTTGGAAAGCTGCTTCAAGTTGCTTGTCAACACCTTTAGGATCCAAAAATTTGAAACTAGAATAGATTAACTTCAGTGTAAACTGCGGAGCTGTTTTATGAATTTCTTTAAGAATATCCTGCAGATCTGTAATAGATGTGTTTAAAGGATATTTCCCATGTTCAAAATCATAAAGCTGATCAAAAATAAATCTGATTTCTGCATGCTGTACATTATCCTTTATTAGATCCTGAAATCCTTTTTGATAATATGCTTTAAAGAAAGGACGATAAGATAGCAATGAGCCTGTGCGTTTAAAACGTTTTTCGAATTCTATCCAGTAATCTGTATAACTACATAGCTGATCCCGTTTCAGTAACAGAAGTTCTTGTAACTGCTTTTCAAAACCAGGATCAGAGCTTAATTTCTCATCAATGCTGACAAATCCTGCCGGAACATTGTCTTTTCCAAAAAATGCTATCTGTCCGAAAATATATTGGTCATTATCCTTCTGGACATAAACATAGCCTTCTTTATATTTTCTCACTGTTGCAATTATCCATTTTGCATCGGTAATACCACCGCTGTGTGTATGCAAAAGCCCACCTTTAGGCATAGACTGGATAATATTAAATAATTTACTGCTCTCAATCAGAGGTTTTAGCTGATTAAAAGAACTGTTATATAAGGGTATCTTTTGATTTTCAGTTTCCGTAAGGAACTCTTTACGAAACTGGAATAGTTTTTTATCCAATGCATTTTCTGCATCAGATAATTTTAAATCAGCATCAAAGCTTATTGCTTTATTCTCTTTGTCTAACAGGTTTATTTTCTGCTGATAAGAAGATTCCTGAGCTATTATATGCTGACTCCCTGTAAGAGGAAGACCTAAGAATAAAATGTAAATAAGAGTTTTTTTCATCATAATATAGTGGATGCACGAGATTGTGCTTAAAATGATTTAATTATTATTTCCGGAATAAAAAATTGTGCAAATAACGGGATTTCATATTATTTATGAAAATCTGTTCTCTGAATGCAAAAAAAACGCCATGATCTCTGCTGACATTATATTCGTGAGAATAGTTAAATCAACAGAAGTAATTTTGGATCGATATAGAAAGTAGTTACTTATTGGTAACTGATTACTTTTGGGTAACAGGTGTACTAAAGCACTTTTTGTCATGTAACTTTGCAGAGTAATAATGAGAATGAAAAATTTTAAATATAACATCTCATTATGCATCATTTAAGAAATAAAAAAAACAGAATTATGTCGTTACAAAAAACATTAAACTGGAGATCTGCAACCAAGGCTTATAACGGAAAAACTATAGAGAAAGAAAAACTGGAACAAGTTCTGGAAGCAATACGTCTGGCACCATCCAGTTCCGGTTTGCAGCCCTTTAAAGTTTTAGTTATTACAAACAAAGAACTAAGAGAAAAGCTACAACCGATTTCCCGTGATCAGGATCAGATTGTAAAAGCATCTCATATATTAGTTTTTGCTGCCTGGGATGAATATACAACGGAAAGGGTAGATTCATTTTTTGAATTCAGTAACCAAGTACGGAATTTACCGGATTCTACTACAGACGAATACCGTCTGAATTTACTGGATATACTAGGTAAACAAACCAAAGATCAGCATTTTGTAAATGCTGCAAGACAAACTTATATTGCACTGGGATTTGGTCTTTTGGCAGCTGCAGATTTAAGAATTGATGCTACTCCAATAGAAGGGTTTGATAATAAGGCTGTTGATGAACTTTTGAATCTTCCAGCACAGGGACTAAAAAGTACTGTAATGATGGCCTTAGGGTATAAAGATGAAGATACAGACTGGTGGAACAAGTTGGGAAAGGTAAGAAGGTCTAAAGAGGAATTGTTTATGGAGTTTAGCTAAGCTAAAATCCTATAGAAATAAAAAAAGAGGAGATTTATAGTCTTCTCTTTTTTTATTCTGTATTCCCGATAGAATGGTACAGGAAAAAGGTTAATAAGAGATATGCCAGGTTTTTAGTTATGGTATAAATCGCGATAGTAAAGAAAACTCCGAAGTTCGTAGCAAAACAGGAAATGCCCATGTTTCTGTGTAATGTCCAATTTGGATATTCTTTTGTCTGAAAATACACGTGCCTGTTAAGTGTTTTTGCTTAAATTTTAGTAAAAAATTCTGAAATATTTTTATAATGAGTAATCTTAAAAACAGAGGATTTATCATTAATTTGCTAGATTATAATAAAAGTAAAATTTAAAAATATGAACTATCAGATACTGAAAACAATTGTTGATACAGAATTAAAGAGATTTGAAACTATTTCTGAAGAACAGTGGTCCTACAAAGCTTCTCCGGAGAAATGGTCCAGAAAAGAAATTATAGGGCATCTTTGTGATAGCGCTTTTACAAATATCCGCAGATTTGTCGTAACCCAGTATAAAGAAAACGAGAATACGGTGTATGATCAGGACGCCTGGGTAAAAGCTCAGAATTATCAGAATATTTCTACAGCAGAGGTTATCAATCTCTGGAAGGCACTGAACTATCAGATTGTTTACATCGTAGAAAATATGCCTGACTATGCACTACAGAGAACCAGTGATGTATCAAAAAAGGCAACATCTGAGATTCTGACCCTGGAGACTCTTATTAAAGAGTATATAGATCATCTGCACCATCACTTAGAGACGATTTAAATTTAATTAGAAAGACATCACAATTATTTGTGGTGTTTTTTTAATTCATTTTTAAATTTTTCAACCTATAAATTAAACAATACAATTTGTCTGAATGGAGTAATGATCCATAACATAATATTTTTGTGAAGAAATGCGGATTGATTTCTTAATAATATTTTTAGTTTAGTAGAGAAGCTGCCATATCACTATGGTAGCTTTTTATGATCAGATGATTGCACCTCTGTTAAGCTAAAATATTATATATTAGCTTTCATTATGGAGCTTTCAAAAATTTAAAATAGTTTATCAAGGCTATGTTCAAAGACATATGAAGAAAGAATTTCCTTAAACAGTGTCCTATAATCGATTTGTTGAACTGGAAAAGAAAGTGAATGTTTCTTAGGATGGTTTTATGGATTCAAGCTACATCTAATTCTCAATGAGAAAGGTTAAATTTTATACTAACAACGGGCAATGTGGATGATAGATAGACGCTGAAAAGTATGGAACTCCACAAATGGATTTTCGGAAAACTTTTTGGAGACAAAGGTTATCTCGGAAAAGACTTATTTGAATAGCTTTTAATCGATGGTATCCATCTGATGACGAAGATAAAAAAGAATATGAAAAATTCTCTGATGTTGCTTCGGGATAAAATAATGATTCGCGAAAGAGCTTTGATTGAATCTGTGAACGATGAACTTAAGAGTATCTGTCAAATAAAACATACCAGACACCGAAGCTTTGAGAATTTTGTGCTCAATATTTTGGCGACTCTGGTGGCTTATTCTTTCTTTGATAAAAAAAAATCTATTAATACAAAGGCATTTATCATTGATCATGAGAGATTAATTGACGCTTAGGTCGAACTCTCGTTAAATAAGTCGATATCCACAGATAACCTATGCCCAATTTTCAATGATAAAATTGTACCACCAACCAGGAAGTGCTCTTGCAATACTTCATCTTTCATAAGGGGTTGGAGTAGCTCCCAAATTCCCTTGCGAAACAGTTTCTTTATATAACATCATTTCTTTTTTCTAGGAAATTAATACTGAATCCCTAGGTCAAAAAGTGGCATACAATGGCAGTATTTGGCTGTTACTGCCCGTCGTAATGAAAAGTACCTTTATAACCAAATAAAATAAAGAAATCTCAGCTGCCATCTATTAGAACGGACGTTTTCCAGACTATGTGCAATATTTATTATTCAGAAACATAATAAAAAGATAAATTACACCAAAATACTTTATCTCCTTCTTTAATTAAATCAGAAGGTTTAGAAAACCAATTACTTCCTCCAAAAATATTCTTATATTTAGTATCTCCCTTATTAGTTTTTTGAATGGATAAATAAGGTTCTCCTTCTTCTCTAGGAACTTTTACTATACTAATGTTAGACTCATCAATCTTAAATATTTTAGTGTTTTTATCAAAAATCCCCAAGTATTGATCGTCCCCATCATAATTGATAAAAATAGAATCCTCTTTCAATCTGAATTTATACTTTAAAAATTCATCATCTTTACGATTAAATCGTAAAGATATAGAGTCATTTTTTAAATCAAGCTTTATTTTATTCCATATAGCTGTTCCATAATATTTTTTATAATACTCTCTATCAGCATTTTCTTTTTCTCCTTTAGGTCCTTTATATAAATTCACATCTAAAAGTTCATAATTATTATATATAAAATTATAAACACTTTTTTCTATTGGGGGCTTAGGAGGCTGGGGTACAACGTTATCTTCCCTGCTACTACAACTCGTAAAGAAAATGAAAGTAAATATGATTAAAATGGGAAGTTTTATAGTATTTTTCATATCTTTTTAATTAATTATTATATAATCTTTCCGAGGATCCGGAACTAAAGTATATTCGTAGATTTCTTTTGTAGAATAAAAATTATTCCCTTGATAAAATGATACCTCATTACTTAATAATATATCAATATTATTTGTAGAATCAGGGGCATAGAATTTAGTAATATTTATATATACATCACCAAAGGTATTTCTAAATTCAATAGTTTTTGGATATGAATTATAATCAGTAAAGAAAGTATTAGAAGTTCCTTCATATACATTTTGAGGATCTCTGTAAGTACCCCATATTTCAGACAGCTATTAATTGAGTATTTTTCTTTTCAGCAGCTAACATTTTATACTTATACTCAATAGGCGTAAGATTGCC
>NZ_QBUH01000004.1 GCF_003058195.1 Elizabethkingia sp. YR214 | reverse complement strand
GCGTGGGCAAAACTAATAAATTTTATTAACATGACCAAATCTTTTTTCTAAAAAATTTTAATCGATTTTATAGTCTCAATTATCTCCTGCTCCCCCAAACAACTCTCATTGTTTAGGACTGCAAAAGTAGAAAAACTTCTATTACTCACCAAACTTCTAAACACATTTTTTAACATAATATACGTAACTGCCTGAATACAGGTGAGAAAAATTTAACATAACATTCATATTGGAAGCAATAGCCTTCTTTACATGCACTATATATATCGTAGCAGATACTTTAAAAACGGGATTTTTGTTTTATGTATTGGCTGGAGTCTTGTGTTTTTAGCTGCTCAAAAGCTCTTTTTTAGCTTTAATCACTCTCTTTATATATAATAGAAAACAAAAATCCGGCTTAACGCCGGATCTTATATTCTATAATATATGTATTAATAATGATTCACTATTATATATAGGCATCAATAAATAATAATTTCATCTGCGAACAAATATCCTTTCTTTGTATTAGGAGCTATAATTTTCAGATATCTTGCCTGTACCGGTGTTTTTAATTTTAGTTCAAATCGTTTAAAAGTTAATTTCGACTCTGTCTCCGGGATATCGTTTTTCACAAGTCCAATTTCTTTATATGCTACTCCATCATCTGAAACCAAGACTTTCATCTCTCCGGGCATATAAACTCCCGGACCAATAATTTGCATAAAGCGCATAGCAATCGTATTAAGCGTTTCCTTTTTTTCAAAATCAACAACAACATCTACATCTTTAGTAAAACCTTGCCATTGCTTATCATGATAAGTCAATCCGCCGAAAACGCCATTCGTTAATGTTTGTTCCTTCTGGGCTTCATAACCGTCCCATTTATTATTATAAATTACTTTTTTTCCAATTGCTTTATGAATATCTATATCCAGATCTAAAACCGGACCTGTTTTTATACTATTCAAAAAATATGCTGCTTTAACTTTTGCAGACTGATTCAGAATAAAAGGTTCCTTATATATTAAGGACTCATTTGTTGGCTCTTTACCGTCTAATGTATATCTTATATTCTCAGGATTCATTTGCTCGGTAACCAAACTCACCTTATTAGTTCCGGATGAGGAATCAAATTTCACTATACTATATATATTATAGGATGGCCTGTAATAATTCACCTGAAGTTGTTGCAGAATTTTATAATGAGACTGTAGTCTTTTGGTAAAATCCTGAATGTTTTTATTCTCAAAAGCTGTCCAATTCACTTCAGCCAGTGCAAGAGCTCTGGGAAATACCATATATTCTACATGTTCTGTTGTCGGAATATATTCGGCCCACAGGTTTGCCTGCGCCCCTAGTACATGTTTTGCTTTTTCTTCCTTCAAAACTGCAGGAATCGGATTATAAGAATATACTTTGTCCAAAGGCAAATATCCGCCTATTGCTTCGGGCTGGGTTCTGGGATCGGTCTGGTAACTGTCGAAATACAAAAACTCACCGGGAGTCATAATTACATCATGCCCGGCATTAGCAGCAGCTATACCTCCAGACTCTCCTCTCCAGCTCATCACAGTAGCTCCGGGTGTTAGTCCTCCGTCTAAAATTTCATCCCAACCTATAAGCTTTCGGCCTTTTGACTGTAAATATTGATCCATTTTGCGAATAGCATAACTCTGAAGCTCATCAACAGATTTCAACCCTTCCTTTTTCATTAAGGATTGATCTTTCGGGCAAGAAGCCCAGTGTTTTTTATCTGCTTCATCTCCACCTATATGTATATATTTAGAAGGGAAAATTTCCAGCACTTCATCTATTACATTCTGAAGAAACTCAAATGTCTTAGGGTTTCCTATACAAAATTCGCTTTGAGTATATGGCTTTCCGGAGCACGATAATTCAGGATAAACAGCCAATACTTCCTCGCTATGCCCTGGCATTTCTATTTCTGGTATTATATTTATACCTCGCTCAGCAGCATATTTCACTAATTCTTTTGCTTCTTTCTGCGTATAAAAGCCTCCACTTGCATTAGGATTCCCCTGTTCTGTATACTGACGACCATTTTGCCACCAGTCTTTCCAATTTGCATGGGTACGCCAGGCTGCTTTATTGGTCAATTCCGGGTATTTCTTTATTTCCAGTCTCCATCCCGCTCCGTCAGTCAAATGCCAGTGAAAATTATTGAATTTATACAGAGCCATAAGATCTATATATTTTTTCAGGAAAGAAAAAGAATAAAAATGCCTGGATACATCTAAATGTAATCCTCTGTAAGAAAAACGTGGCTGATCTTCAATAGAAGCAAAGCTTAACCTTGACGGATCTTTCTGAAGCAAACCTAACTGTACAAAAGTGTGAACACCATTAATTGCACCTGCAATATCTGATGCCTCAATTTGTATACCTTTATTATTTATAGATAATCGATAAGCTCCGGGAGCAAATTTATTTTGTTGATCTTTTACAATACGGATATCTCCGGAGTTTATATTTTTAGTACCTACAATATTTTTCCCTTCCTTAAAAACAGAATACTCAGATAAAAGAGGTTTAATTTTAGCAAATTCTGGTGAAATACTGATTTTAACTGTTTGTGAGAAAATATATTCACCATTCTTTAAAGATACAGAGGAAGGCTTGGGAATGATATCGAAATTGTTTTGTGCCGACACTAAAAATGGTGCAGCATACATTAATAAAGATATCAGAACTTTATTTGTTTTCATTTTGGGCTATTGTTTTTAAAGAGTAACAAATATCATAAATAATATTGAAATCTATTTTCTTTTTGTACATAAGGGCTAACTATATTCAGTATTTTATTTTAGTTTTTAATTGATAATCCTTCTCACTTTTTATAAATTTGAGAATCTAATTAATTTTTCAATAAAAACTATATGACCAACAATTTTTTAATCCGAAAAGCTACAGAGGAAGATACACCTGCAATTTTCTCTCTAATCAAACAACTTGCAGAATACGAAAAACTTTCTGATGCTGTTATTACTTCTGAAGAAGAGCTAAGACATAATATATTCCATGAAGGTTTGTCCAAAGTACTTATTGCTGAAGAGAACAATGTTCCGATAGGCTTTGCATTATATTTTTATAATTTTTCTACTTTCGTGGGAAAAGCCGGATTGTATCTGGAGGATCTGTTTGTAGAACCTGTGCACAGGGGAAAAGGTTATGGTAAAAAACTTTTAGTTGCGCTAGCACAAATAGTCAAAGAGAAAAACTGCGGAAGAATGGAATGGTCTGTACTAAACTGGAATAAGCCTTCTATCGAGTTTTATGAATCCCTGGAAGCTGTTCCTATGAATGAATGGACCGTATACAGACTGACTCAGGATAAAATTAATATTCTGGCAAATTCATAAAAACACAAAAACACTGGTGAAAAAACTACTTTTTTATATTCGTAAACGGCTAAAGCAAGCTTTTGATAGTATCACAAATGAACGACTGAAAGACAATTTGCTCCAAGCTATCCCTTTTTGGATAGCTTCTATTATCACAGGACTTATAGCTGTATTATACGCCAAAATTTTCGGTTGGGGCGAGCTCCTCATGTTTAAAATTTTTCACTGGAAATCCTGGTTGATTTTCATTATAACTCCAATTGTTTTTGTTTTATCATGGTGGCTTGTGGATCGTTTTGCCCCCTATGCAAAAGGAAGCGGTATTCCTCAGGTAATGGCATCTGTAGACCTGGCAAATCCCAGAGACCGCTATATGATAAAATACCTGCTAAGTTTTAAAATTATAATTATTAAAATTATATCAAGCTTTGTCCTTATTACAGGTGGTGGTATTATCGGTAGAGAGGGGCCAACAATACAGATTGCCGGATCTGTATTCCAGAAAGTCAACGAGCTTCTACCCAGGTGGTGGCCAAAGATTTCACAAAAAAACATGATCCTTACCGGTGCAGCAGCCGGACTTTCTGCAGCATTCAATACACCCCTGGGTGGTGTTGTATTTGCTATTGAAGAATTAGCAAAAACACACATCAGCTATTTTAAAACAGCACTTTTTACCGCTGTAATTATTGCCGGACTTACCGCAGAAACACTCGCAGGACCTTATCTGTACTTAGGCTATCCTAAAACCGGCGGGACTACTCTATGGCTAATGTTTCCAGTAATTTTTATTGCAGCAGTATCCGGAATTACCAGTAGTTATATTTCCGGCCTGATGTTAAAGATTAATAAATTCAGGGCAAAATTCACTCACAAAAAACAACATGTTTTCTTCTTAATAGGCACTGCTCTTATTATATCTTCACTTGCTTATTTTGTAGATAAAAACATATTAGGATCTGGAAAAGAACTAATGGAACATTCCTTGTTTACCAGTGACAAGCATCAAAAATGGTACATGCCCATCCTGAAAATTATAGGTTCTACCCTATCTTTTACAAGTGGTGGTGCTGGTGGTATTTTCGCTCCAGCACTTAGTATAGGAGCAAGCATAGGATCTGTATTTTCTGGATTAGCCAATTTTACTCCTGAAGAGACTAATGTTATTATATTGGCGGGAATGGTTGCCTTTTTAACAGGAATTACCCGTGCCCCGTTTACATCTGCTATTCTGGTATTGGAAATGACGGATCGGCATAGTCTTATATTTCATCTAATGTTGGCGGGTATGGTATCCTCTATTGCGTCTATGATTATCAGCAGACATTCATTATATGATTCCTTAAAAGTAAGTTTCCTTGAAAAGCTTAATAAAGAAGTACGCGCTCCGAAAGACAAATTACATCTCAAAGACCTGGTGAGAAGAAGATAAATATTTCATTACTAAGAATTTATTCTCATAGAATTAGTAAAAAAAATCATATATTTATCATTATTATCAAATAATAATATATCACCAAATTTTAAAATATAGAAACTATGAGAAAACTTGACAGAAAAAAGCAAAAGAATATCCTGGGAATGGGAAACAATTGTCCAACCGAACAATTTGAAGCTTCTTATAATGGTTATATCGTATGCTGCATGAAACAACCTACCGGACCAAATCTTTGTGACCCGAATATCAGTATGTACTGTGATATTCCGTACGATATGTGTGGAGATCCTTTCCAATAAGAACTAAAAAAGGCTCTGTTACTTATGTAATGGAGCTTTTTCTTTTGTTTTGTTTGCAAATTCAGAAAATATCAATATCTTTGCACCTCGAAATAAAAATAAATATTTTATCATTATGAACAATTACGAAACTGTTTTCATTTTGACTCCCGTTCTATCTGATGCTCAGGTGGAGGAAGCAGTTAAAAAATTCGAAGACCTTATTAAGGACAATGGTTGTGAAATCGTTGCTAAAGAAAACTGGGGACTTAAGAAATTGGCTTACCCAATCCAATTGAAAAAGAACGGATTCTACACTTTGATCGAATTCAAAGGTGAAGGTGATGTTGTAGCTAACTTAGAGCTAGCTTACAAGCGTGACGAAAGAGTTATCCGTTATTTAACAACTAAAATGGATAAGCATGCTGTAGACTATGCAGTAACGAGAAGAACAAAAGTGAAATCTCAAAAAGCTTAATTAATTAACCCCTAAAATCTTAAGACAATGGCAATAGATGAAATGGCACAACAAGCCGCACAAGGTGGTGAATCTGAAGTAAAGTTCCTTACTCCACTAGATATCAACACAAAAACACAGAAGAAATTCTGTCGTTTCAAAAAATACGGAATTAAGCATGTAGATTATAAAGATGCTGACTTCTTATTACAATTCGTAAACGAGCAAGGTAAAATCCTTCCAAGAAGATATACTGGTACTTCTCTAAAATACCAGAGAAAAGTTTCTGCAGCTATCAAAAGAGCTAGACACTTAGCTTTAATGCCATACGTAGCAGACCTTTTAAAATAAGACAAATTAATAAAAGAAGCAGGCTTGTCTTGCTTCTTTTGTTGCTGAATCAATATTAATTCTAACGATTTTTGGATTCAAAAATTTAACTGAATCTAAAATTAAAAACGGACAACAACAATGCAAATTATTCTAAAAAAAGACGTAGAGAATTTAGGACTTGAATTCGATACTATCGATGTAAAACCAGGTTACGCTCGTAACTTCCTTATTCCTCAAGGATATGCTTTATTAGCAACTCCTAAAAACAAAGCAGCTTTAGAAGCTACTTTAGAGACTAGAAAAGAAGAAGAAGCTAAATTAGTTGCTGCTGCTACAGCTAAGATCGATCAACTGAAAAAAGTTGTATTAACTATCCCTGCTAAAGTAGGTACTGGTGATAAACTTTTCGGATCTATCAACAATGCAGATCTTGCAGAAGCTTTAGCTAAAGCTGGTGTAGATATCGAGAAAAAATTCATCAAGATTCCTGGTAACACTATCAAGAGAACTGGTAAATTTTCTGCAAAAGTAAGACTTCACAGAAACGTAGAGCACGATTACGAATTTGACGTAGTTTCTGATGCTCCTGTAGAAGCTCCTAAAGCTGCTGAAAAAGCTGAAACTAAAGAAGAGGCTTAATTTAAGCAATTTCTTAAAGATATAAATCCTTCCTTCGGGGAGGATTTTTTTATGCTCTTATTTACTCTTGTTCATTTTTTCAAAATCCTCAGTTTTCATAATCGCTAAATTATTGTTTTTACAATCCCATATACTCACATATTTTTTTGATATTGTAATGTAGCTTGCCAGATTGTGAATATGCTGGTATAGCATCAGTGTACAAATATCTGTTGGTGTTATATACAACCAGTCAGGAAGGATATGTGAATGTACTCCACTTATCAGGTTTTCTCCTTTTTCATCTTTTGTGTTCATAGCGATTAAACTATTGTGCAGGCGTTCCGTCTTCTCTATTTCATTATTTTTATTAAAAGTAACCAGATAGTCATTACCAAACAGAACAAGATTATTTTGTGTAGTTCCGGTCAAAATATAAACCTTATTTTGTTCGTTCTTCCTCTCATCAACAATTGGTATCAGGTTTAGATTTGTATTCTGATAGGCTCTGAAAATAGTATCTGTTTTAATCCTTTGTAGAGCTTTCTGCCGGATGTCAAAATATTTTCGCTCAACATCTGTAAAATCTCTTGCTGTTAGATCCAATTTGGAATCTTTAGGATTATAGTTAGTAGGAAAAGCGACGGAACCTATTACTTTATTTTCTTTTGAAAAGAATATACAAACAGGCACATTGTTGTTTATGTAAGAAAAGTATCCGCCGATATTCTCATTATTTTTATAATTGGCCAAAAATACATCCGTTCCATACCAGCTCGCCATTTCACTCCTGTATAATTTTATTCCCTCTTCTTTAATTTCTTTTGCGATCGTTTCCAAGTCCTGAGCTGTCCCAAAAAAACTCAGAATTATGAATGTTAAAAGATATAGCTTTCTCATAAACAGATGATTTAAATAAAGTTACTCTTTTTTTCTTCATCTCCGAAAAACCAAAAAGGGACTCTTTGAAAATAATAAGCAGCAAAATATTTTTTTTCAACGTTTCTATTTTTAGAATCATCAATTTAGAAAATGAATAAAAATGTAGATTTTATCGATATTTACAGCGATAAAATTCTTTATAAATGAAGGATTATTTTATATTTGCAGTCCAAAAATTAATCATATGCAAGAACTATTAGAAAAAATCGCACAGGAGTTTGGAACTTTCACAACTGACTCTAACCTTCAATTAGAAAAAGGTAACAAAGCTGCAGGTACAAGAGCTAGAAAAGCAGCTTTAGAGTTAAGCAAATTATTGAAAGACTTCAGAAAAGTTTCTGTGGAGGAATCTAAGAAATAAGAGAAATCTTTTACAAAAAAGAATCCGGTGAATTGCTTCACCGGATTTTTTATTTTACAGATAAACTCAGTTCTTAATTAGATCTGGGTTTTGTGTTTTACGTTCGTTAAGATATCCGGGAAATAAGAATCTGATAAATGTTCAAACTCATCACCTCTCATAAACATTGAAGCATCTACTTCCGCATAAGAAGTTCTTCCGGCAGCAGCGATAAGCTCGTTACATGTATGCAATGTATTTCTGTGGAAATAATATACTCTCTCGCTCTTATCTGCTACATCCAGACCTTTAATCAGCATTTTATCCTGAGTTGCCACACCTGTAGGACAAGCGTTAGAATGACATCTTAGAGCCTGAATACAACCTAAAGAGAACATAAATCCTCTTGCATTATTACACATATCAGCTCCCATTGCTACAGCTCTAAGGATATCCAATGAAGTAAGTACTTTTCCGCTGGCAATAATTCTGATTTTATCACGAACATCATATTTCTGAAGCGTTCTATTTACAAAAATAAGTGCTGGCTCCAAAGGCATACCAACTCCGTCTGAAAACTCCAATGGTGCAGCTCCTGTACCCCCTTCAGCTCCATCTACTGTAATAAAGTCCGGCCAGATATTCAGTACATTCATTTTTTCGCAAATCTCTTCAAATTCACGTGTATCACCAATACAAAGTTTAAATCCAACAGGTTTACCTTCACTAAGGTCTCTCAGCTGTTGTACAAACTTTAATAGACCTTCAGCGCTATTGAATGCTGTGTGTCCCGGAGGAGATAAAATAGTTTTTCCTGGTTCTACGTGACGAATCTTTGCAATTTCAGGTGTATTCTTTACTCCCGGTAATACACCACCATGTCCTGGTTTTGCACCCTGAGAAAGTTTTATTTCGATGAGCTTTACATTTGGATGAGCAGACTTCTCAGCAAATAGTTCGGGATTAAAATGTCCGTGATCATCACGACATCCGAAATACCCCGTACCAATCTGCCAGCAAAGATCTCCACCACCTTCTAGATGGTAATGAGATATCCCTCCTTCTCCTGTATTATGGAAGAAGTTTCCTTTTTTAGCACCAGAATTTAAAGATACTACAGCTCTGTTACTCAATGCTCCGTAGCTCATCGCTGAGATATTAAATAAAGATGCATTGTAAGGCTTCTTACACAAGGGTCCTCCAACGGTTACTCTTGGTAATTCTTCAGAAGGAATTTTTGCATAAATAGAATGCTTAATTCCTTCATACTTTCTTGTATTAATGTCTAGCTGTGTCCCAAATGGTACATTCGCAGATATATTTTTTGCTCTTCGGTAAGCTGCAGATCTTTCATTCCTCGGGAAAGGTTTACCATCCGTATTCCTCTCGATAAAATACTGCTGCATTTCCGGCGATATTTCCTCGAAGAAATAACGGAAATTCCCCAGGACAGGAAAGTTTCGTAAAATAGCATGCTTTGTCTGGAAAGCGTCATATAGGCCCCAGAGATAAATAAGGGATAGCAAAATTGGTATCCACAGGTCGGCGTTAATAAGGAAAGTTATTCCCCAGGAGGCCAATACAATGACAATGCCCCAGGTAAGAAACTGATTTCTCATTACAATACTTTTTGTTTAAAATTAACCTCAAATATACCTAAATAAAAACAGTAAAACCAAGCTTTATCATTAAACGATAACCCCAGAGAATCTTTTATAAAAAAATTAACATTCGTTATTATTTATTTACTTTTTTCAGCACAAACTTTGCTTATACAGAGGAAATAATATCTCCTGTTTTTCGATAATCCACGGCGAAATATAAAAAAACGGGTGATTTATTCCTAAATATCCTTAATCATAAATCTCTCTACCAAAACTTCTGCATTTATTGTAGAAGTTTTTTTATTTTTACTCTATCAAAACAAATTAAGTTTATGGCAATGAATTTCCATACCCGTAAATGGGTAAAACCTGAAGATCTAAACCCTAATCAGTCTTTATTCGGGGGCAGACTTTTACAATGGATAGATGAAGAAGCAGCATTATATGCTATTATACAGTTAGAAAACCCACGTTGCGTTACCAAGTTTATATCAGAAATCAACTTTATACATTCCGCTACACAAGGTGATATCGTAGAAATCGGAATTCTGGCAACATCTTTTGGACACACCTCTATTACACTTTCATGTGAGGTAAGAAATAAAATGACAAGACAAACTATTATAAAGATTGACAAAATTATAATGGTAAGCCTGGATGACCACGGTAAACCATCTGCACATGGAAAAACCAAAATAGAATATCCACACGACAGATTCCCTGAAGGCTAATGGAATTACACATTAAAAATATGGTATGCGGCAGATGCCTGTCTTCTGTTCAGAATATCTTTAATAATCTGAATATTTCTCTGACTAAATTAGAATTGGGGGTTGCTGAAACTAAGGATACTCTTGACAAGGAGCAAGTCTCTGTGCTCGAAAAAGTGTTGAATGAACAAGGCTTTGAAATACTTCAGGATCTTTCGGTAAAGCAGATTGAGAAAATGAAAACTCTTATTTTGCAGAAAGTACAAAGTCTGGACATTGAGGAAGACTTTAAAATATCAGTATACCTTAGTGAGCATTTGCATAAAGAGTACAGTTCTCTATCTAAGCTATTTTCTCAGACAGAAAATGTTACGTTGGAGCAATACTATATCCTGCATAAAATAGAAAAGGTAAAAGAACTTCTGGTATACAATGAGTATTCACTTACACAGATAGCGGATATGCTTGGTTACAAAACAGTACAGCATCTTTCTTCCCAGTTTAAAAAGGTTACAGGATTTTCACCTTCACAATTCCAAAAAGCAAAAGACAAACACAGGCAAGCTCTGGATAAAATCTAAAGTTTAATTCAGCCAAAGGATTACTATAACATTTTATAGAAAAACGAACACAACGGCACAATTGAGCTATAAAAGATTCTCAAAAAATTCTTAAGGCACAAAGGAAAAATCAAAGATTTTTTGTTAACATAACTAATTTTTATCGTAGGATAAAAATCTTTGTGCCTTAAAAAACAATATAACACTTATTATTTATTGTTTTTTGCGCCTTTGTGCTAGTTCAATTTTATTTTATTTCTACAGAAATAAGAAGCTGAATTATATAAACATCTTCCATATATTTATAATACATACCTGATTTCACTTTCCGAAATTTGTAGTATAAAATATTAAACATGGAAAAAGTATTCAGCATAAAAGGAATGTCATGTGATGGTTGTCGCAGTAAAATAGAGAAAAAACTAAATGAAATAGAAGGTATCTCTGCTACTGTACAACTAGATCCTCCTGTAGCTAAAATACATTCAGAAAGAGACTTTTCAGAAGAAGAACTTCAGAAGAAGTTGGAAGAAGCCGGGAATTACAGCATTCAACATGAAGCTCCAAAATCCGGATGTTGTTCTGCTCCTGCGGGTAACTCGTTACCTGCAGTCGGAAGCCTGAAAAAAGAAGCAGCAAAACATACTGAAGAGAAATCTTCATGCTGCTCTGCAACAAATCAGCAGCAGCAACATAGTATAGCTCCGGCTGATAAAATATCGCCTAGCGGGCAGTATATATGCCCTATGAAATGTGAAGGTGAGAAAATATACAACGAACCTGGAAGATGTCCGGTATGTGGGATGTTCCTCGCTCCTATTGAAGAAATAAATCCCCCTGCAAAGGAAGAAAAAGCTTCATGCTGCTCTACAGCAAATCAGCAGCAGCAACATAGTATAGCTCCGGCTGATAAAATATCGCCTAGCGGGCAGTATATATGCCCTATGAAATGTGAAGGTGAGAAAATATACAACGAACTTGGAAGATGTCCGGTATGTGGGATGTTCCTCGCTCCTATTGAAGAGGTAAACGCTCCTGAAAAAGAAGAAAAAACTTCATGCTGTAGTGGCGGACACCATCACACAGAGAAACCTAAAGTAACATCATCATCGGCTGGTAAATACTACTGCCCAATGCATTGCGAGGGAGATAAATTATACGATAATCCCGGAAGCTGTCCTGTATGTGGTATGAATCTGGAAAAAATACCAGAGCTGAAGAAAAAAGTACAGTATACCTGCCCCATGCACCCGGAAATTATTCAGGATGGCCCTGGTAACTGCCCTATTTGCGGTATGGATCTCGTCCCTATGGAACCGACTGAAGAGGAGGATGCAACCTACAAAGATCTTCTGAAAAAGTTTTGGATTTCCGTAGGTTTTACCGTTCCTGTATTTATATTGGCTATGGGTGGAATGATTCCCGGTAATCCAATTTTGAAAATATTATCACCCGAAGCTAACGGTTGGATACAATTAGGGTTAACCGTTCCTGTTGTTTTCTATGCTGCATGGATGTTTTTTGAAAGAGCATGGACTTCTTTCAAGACATGGAAGCTCAATATGTTCAGTCTTATAGGTCTTGGTGCCGGAGCTGCTTTTATATATAGTTTAGTTGCTTTAATCTTCCCGGATATTGTTCCTCATGAGCTAAAAGAGCATCACGGTGGAGCCAACTTATATTTCGAATCTGTAGGAGTTATCCTTACGCTTGTTCTTCTTGGGCAGCTGATGGAAGCAAAAGCACATTCCAGAACAAATTCTGCGATAAAGGAGCTTATCAAGCTTTCTCCGACAGAAGCTACACTGGTAGAAAATGGTCAGGACAAAAAGATTTCTGTAGATGATATTCAGCTGGGAAATATTCTAAAAGTAAAACCGGGTGATAAAATTCCGGTGGACGGAAAAAT
This sequence comes from Elizabethkingia sp. YR214, assembly GCF_003058195.1. Lineage (GTDB taxonomy): Bacteria > Bacteroidota > Bacteroidia > Flavobacteriales > Weeksellaceae > Elizabethkingia. The sequence goes on along the minus strand of NZ_QBUH01000004.1, from coordinate 466,722 downwards.
TACAGAGGGCTATTCTACAATAGATGAATCTATGATTACCGGAGAGCCTGTTCCTGTAGATAAAAAAGAAGGAGACAGCGTAACATCGGGTACTATCAATGGTAACAGAACTTTCCTGATGGAAGCTGAGCGTGTAGGTGATGAAACACTGCTTTCACAAATCATTCATATGGTAAATGAAGCCAGCAGAAGTAAAGCACCTATCCAGAAACTTACTGATAAAGTATCAGCCATCTTTGTTCCGATTGTTGTATTAATCGCAGTTCTTGCATTTATAATATGGAGCATTTGGGGACCAGAACCTAAGTTTGTGTATGCGTTTGCCTGCCTTTTGGCTGTTCTTATTGTGGCATGCCCTTGTGCACTTGGATTGGCAACACCTATGTCGGTAATGGTGGGTGTTGGAAAAGGTGCAAAGAATGGTATTTTGATTAAGAACGCAGAGGCTCTGGAAAATCTTAATAAAGTGAATGTACTGGTAACAGATAAAACAGGAACACTTACAGAAGGAAAACCTGTTGTACAGAAAATTGGAACATTTGGTCAGTATACAGAAACGGAAGTATTACAATTGGCTGCCAGCCTTAACCAGAATAGTACTCACCCACTAGCGGAGGCCATTATTAAGAAAGCCAAAGAAAAAGGCCTTAGACTGGAACAAGCCAGCAATTTTGAGAATATTTCCGGAAAAGGAGTATACGGACAAACAGGAGGCAAAGAAGTTCTTGTAGGAAATGAAAGTCTTCTGAAACAATATAATATAGTTATAGACCAAATAATTGCAGCACAAATTACTGCTGAACAGGAACAAGGAAAAACAGTTTCTTTTGTCACTATAGATAATAATATTGCCGGTTATGTAGCTATTACAGACCCTATAAAAGCAACCTCTAAAGAAGCAGTACATCAGCTAATGCAAATGGGTGTAGATGTCGTAATGATAACAGGTGATAATCGTAAAACTGCCAAAGCTGTAGCTGATAGTCTTGGGATAAAACATTATATTGCACAGGCCCTTCCTGAAGACAAACTAAATGAAATAAAAAAGTTACAGGAACTAGGTAAAATTGTTGCAATGGCAGGTGACGGAATTAATGATGCGCCAGCACTGGCACAATCTGATATTGGTATCGCAATGGGTACAGGTACCGATGTGGCAATAGAAAGTGCACAAATAACCTTATTAAAAGGTGATCTTAAGGGTATTGTAAAGGCAAAGGTACTTAGCCATAAATTGGTTAGAAATATCAAACAAAACCTACTCTTTGCATTCCTGTACAATGTATTAGGTATCCCAATAGCAGCAGGTATATTATACCCTTCTCTGGGTATTCTGCTCTCCCCTATGATTGCAGCTGCTGCGATGAGTTTTAGTTCCGTTTCAGTAATTGTTAACTCATTGAGACTGAACTCTGCAAGGTTGTAAAATTCATTCATACATAATCTAAAGGGCTATATCATAAAGGTATAGTCCTTTTCGTTTATCTCTAAACTCAGAAGTTTTCACTATTTTTGGTACCCAATTATATATTGGATACTACTACTATTACTATATGAGAAAACTTTATTTACTTGCGGGTATTGCTTTATTTTTTGTATCCAAAGCGCAAACGGATACAATAAAGAAAGATACTGTTATTCCTGCAAAATCACTTATTTCTTACACACCGACCACCTTGGAGTCCAAACCTAAATTTTTCCAAAAGGAATGGGTGAAGAAATCAATCGCTCCGAGTATCTTATTTGTAGCTTCCGCAGCTACATGGGGACAGAAGGAACAAATACGTGAAAACAGAAACAGATATCTTCCCAATTTTAAGGTTCCTTATGACGATTATTTACAATATACGCCTGCATTGGCAGTATATGGATTGAAACTGGCAGGCGTAAAGGGACGTAATAATATAGGAAGGGCTACCCTTTCTTATGCAACCAGTCTTGCGATTATGGCAATTTTGGTTAACTCCATAAAATATACAGCAAAAGTCGAGCGTCCGGACGGATCAAAAAGAAATTCTTTTCCATCGGGGCATGCTGCAATGGCTTTTACCAATGCAGCCTTTCTGGATAAAGAATATGGACTGGTAAATCCTGCTTATAGTATTGCAGGATATAGTGCTGCAACATTTACAGGATTAGGCCGTGCTTTAAATAACAGACACTGGTTGCCCGATATTCTTGCAGGTGCCGGTATTGGTATTCTTTCTACAGAATTAGGTTATTTCTTTATCGATAAAATATTCAAAAATAAAGGAGATAACATGGGTTTGCTTTCCAAAATTGAGGGCAACGAAAATCCTTCTTTCTTGGCCCTGAAATCGGGAGCAACAATTTCTATGTCTAACTTCCTGAAAGAATCAGGTCTGAGTGACAGAAAAACAGTAGGTTTTGAAGCAGGTCTGGAAGGAGCATACTTCTTCAATAAAAACTGGGGTGTTGGTGCTGATTTAAATATCAGTACATTCCCTGTAAGAGCATTACACCTGAAGACTGAAGATCCGGATTTGGAAACTCTGGATGTAAAGACCGAATCTCTGGGCTTTCTAAATGCTATGATAGGACCATATTTTGCCTATGACCTTACAGATAAATGGCAAGTAATGCTAAAGGCTACTGCCGGATATTCCAAAGCTGCCAATGGTAAAGTATTCTTAAAGGACGATGATCCCACAGCAACACAACAGTATTACAGGATAGCAACCTATCGCCCATCTAAAAGCCTTATGATGGGCTCGGGAATATCTTTAACCTACAAAATAACACCACAGTTGGGTATTACAGCATACAACGATTTCCGTTTTACCAACTCTAAAATCAAGTACCACTTCTCTGATATCGTAGAGAATGATGATAATCTGAATCACGATTTCGATGTATCTTCTCACGAGCAGATCTCTTATATGACACTAGGACTAAAGCTAACAGCTTATTTCTAAATAGTAAATCCCTCGTAGTTTTTTATTTTCTATGAGGGATTTATTTTTAAATTAGTTACATTATAACTCATTGAATAAATAATAGTCTAAACAAAGCCTTTTTTATTTATTGAGTCATCACCATTACACCAAATACATAAAATAATATGAAACATTCTGTTTCCCTTATGGGCTTGTTTTTTTGCCAGCTATTAGCAGCCCAGTACAATTATCCCAAGACACCAGAAGTACCTGTTACCGATGATTATTTTGGAACAAAGATTACGGACAACTATCGTTGGCTTGAAGATCTTAAAAGTCCCGAGGTAAAATCCTGGTTCAAGGCACAATCCGATTTTAGCCATCAGATTATAGATAAAATTCCGAATCGCGAGTTTCTTTTCAACCGTATGAAGCAGATCCAAGAAATGGCAGGTGACTCATATGGTACTCCTATTCAGCGAGGAAAATTCTATTTTTATAAAAAAACCAAGAAAGACGGAAAGCTTGCCAAGCTTTATTCAAGAAATATAGATACAGGAGTAGAGACATTGGTTTTTGATCCGGAAACTTATAAAAAAGATGCTCAAATATCTAATTTCAATATTGATATGAAGGGAGAAAAACTGGCATTACTATTCTCAAAATCCGGAGGAGAAATTTGTGAATTGAGAATTCTGGACCTCAATACAAAGAAGATGTTGAATGATGTACTCAGCCCGATATGGAGTGAATTTGCATTCGAATTTACACCAGATAGCAAAGCTATTACTTATACTAGGATGAGCACTGCGGACCCTAACAGCGAAAACCTGCTAAAAGAAATGAAAGCGATGCTGCATGTGATAGGTACTGATACCGGACAGGATATAGTAATTGCTTCACGGGAAGAATATCCGGAGTTGAATATACTAACAGAACAATTTCCTGAAGTTACGTTTACAAACGATTATAAGTATATACAACTAAGAATCGGATCGGTAAAGTCAGAATCGCCTGTATTTTATGCTCCGTATTCTTCTATCAATGAAAAGAAAATTAAATGGACACAAATCGTAAAGGCTTCAGATGATATTGTCCAGTTTCATATTTATAATGATAAGCTCTTTTTCCTTACCCATAAAAATACCCCTAATTATAAAATAGGTGTTACAAGCCTGGCTAATCCTGATTTTGTAAAAGCAAAAACGGTGATTCCTGAAAGCAAAAACTTTATAACGTCTATTCACAGCTCCAAAAACTATTTGATTTACTCACTGAGTGATGGTGTTAATCAGGATAAATATCAGATTAATCTCCAAACACTCACAACAAAAAAAATTCCGCTGCCATCAGGTGTTAACACGTCCAGTTCGCTTAATGATCGTGAAAATGATAATATTATTTGTGATAATGCTGGCTGGCTAACACCAACCGCTGTATATAATTATAGTCCCGAAACTGGTAATGTATCCAAAAATAAATACTTCAATATCAATGACTATCCTGATTACAAAAAACTTTATGAAATTAAGGAAATAGAAGTAAAAAGCCATGATGGTACTATGGTTCCACTGTCTATTATATATCCTAAAAATATGAAAATGGATGGCAATACCCCTGCTTATATTACAGGATATGGAGGATATGGAATTTCATATGATGCCCGTTTTATAAAAAGACTCGCTGCTCTGTTGGAACAAGGTGTTGTTATAGCATTTGCGCATGTAAGAGGCGGTGGAGAAAAAGGAGAAGACTGGCATAAATCCGGAATGAAAGCTAATAAACCTAACACATGGAAAGACTTTATTGCCTGCTCAGAATATCTGGTAGACCAAAAATATACATCTCCTTCCAAGTTGATTGGAAACGGCGTAAGTATGGGTGGAGTTCTTATTGGCCGCGCAATAACTGAGCGTCCAGACCTATTTGCTGTTGCTATAGCCGAAGTTGGTTTGACTAATGCAATACGCTCTGAAATTACAGCTAACGGCCCAAATCAGATTCCGGAAATTGGTACTCTGAAAAATAAAGAAGACACCAAAAACCTCCTTGAAATGGATGCCCAAAGCAAAGTAAAAAAAGGTGTAAAATACCCTGCTGTTATTGTAAGAACAGGTATGAATGATTCCAGAATTGTTCCATGGGGACCTGGAAAATTTGCAGCAATATTACAACAAAACTCAGCTTCAGGAAAACCTGTACTATTATATGCAAACTATGAAAACGGACACTTTACAAGCGATCAGAATGTTGTCTTCCGGGAATATGCAGACATCTATTCTTTTGCCTTATGGCAGGTAGGACATCCGAAGTTTCAGCCCTCAAAAAAATAGATAAATATATTGAATAAGCACGGAATAGATCCGTGCTTTTTTATTGATTACAGCATCATTTTGGTTTTTATCCACTGTCACGGAACTCAAACAATAAAAATTAGGATTTAAGCTATTACTTGTTTATAATGTGTCTCTGATAAACAAGACTCTTTAAAATCAATAATATTACTATTAAATTGAGTAGTTAAATACTCTTTTATAATAGAATAGTTTACATTTGGGGGGATATCAATGGCTAAGAGTTTCTGGTTATACATACCTTCCCAAGAACAATTCAATAATTCAATATCTTTAATAACCTTATCTATTTCCTTTTCATTAAAAAATACAATTTGTATAGTACTATGTTCTGATGCATTAATAATTTCATCAAAATGTAGATTACCATTTTCTTCCTCAACAGTAATAATATCATTAAAAGCTATATTAGGCGCAAAAAATGGAATATTCTTTATTTGATATTTTATATCTTCCTTGAATTCTGCCCATAATGTTTCTACTGAAGTATTACCTTCAATATCATAATATGTCAGTATTACTTTTTTATCCATAAATTTAGTGTTTATTTATATTGATAAAATATTTCTTGTTATTCATATATTGCTTTATAGCTTTTTATAGTTTCTGAAAAACATCTGGTGTATTGGTGGTTACAAAATCTATTCCTTGAGCTTTTAATTTTAGGAAAATATCCGGATTGTCTACTGTCCACGCATTTGTGATTAGTTTTAGATCTTTTGCTTCTTTTAACCAGATCGGATTCTTTTCGAATACACTGTAGTGATAATCTATTCCGTCTATTCCCAGATCTTTAATTTCTTTCGGTGAAAGATCTCCTTTCAGATACTGTACTTTTGCTTTTGGATCCAAACGTTTCAGTTCCTTACAGATAAATAGACTAAAAGAAATATACTGAGTCTGGCTCTCCATTTTATTTTTTTTCACCAGTACCAAACTCTTTTCTACAGCTTCTTTTTCAAATGCTTCGGAAGCCAATGGTTTTATTTCAAGAATCATCTGTACAGCCGGATCCTTCTTCCCTTGTTTAAGGTATTCATCCAGAGTAGGAATCACTTCACCATCTGCTAGCTTTTCCTTTCTAAGTTCTTTAAAATCTGTTGCTGCAATAGCTATTTTATTAATATCCTCATCGTGATTAATCACTGCAACACCGTCTTTTGAAAGACGAACATCAAACTCTGATCCATAAACTTTAAGCTTTTGCGCTCCTTTTAATGCATGGATTGAATTCTGGGCAGATCCTTCTGTCTTCCAGAAACCACGATGCGCAATAATCTGAGTTTGTGCCATAGCCATAAAACTAAAAATTGATAATGCACCTATGAAATACTTCTTCATTTTTACTAAAATTAAATTCTATACATAATTACGAATTTAGTTTTAATTGAAAACTGCGATTATCATTAAGATTTTGTAATCTTTAATAATTAGCAAAGGTAATTCGTAATTAAATAATCCTATGCATCTTTACTTCTGGATAGTATAATTCTGAAAGTTGAACCCTTCCCGACTTCGGTTTGTAATATCTTAATATCGCCATTATGATAATCTTTGATTACCCTTTTTGCGAGAGAAAGCCCAAGCCCCCAGCCTCTTTTCTTTGTTGAATATCCCGGTTTAAAAGCATTTCTGATCTGTGTCTTTGTCATTCCGGAACCGTTGTCTTTGATATCAATAAAAATACTATCTCCTTTTTCTGAAATCTGCATATTAAGATCTCCTATTCCCTTCATCGCATCAACAGCATTTTTCACAATATTTTCTATAACCCAGTTTATCAGAATTCTGCTGTGTGGAATCAGAATTTCACCACCAGGCAACTGGAGCGAAAAATTAATTTTATTAGAGATTCTGGTTTTCAGGTATTCATGATTTTGTTCAATCGTTTCTTTCAGATTAAGATCGTTAAGCTCCGGAACAGAACCTATCTTGGAAAAACGTTCGGAAATTGTTGTAAGCCGCTGTATATCTTTTTCAATTTCCTTTACACCTACACTATCTTCATTTTCCAAACGCAAAATTTCTAACCAGCCTATCATTGACGATAACGGAGTTCCAATCTGATGGGCTGTTTCTTTGGCCAATCCCACCCAAAGGAAACCTTCATCACTTCGTTGTACCGTTCTCAAAAACCAAAAGGAGAATAGTACATAAGCTATAATCACTCCACCTAAAGCTAAAGGATAATAGCGAAGGTTATTCATGAGTCTGGAGTTGGTATAATAAATATACTGGACATTACCATCCGGCATTTCTATTTCCAAAGGTTTATAAGACTGCTCCATTTCGGAAAGCAGATTTTTTACTTTACCCGGATTGTCTGTTACATCCTGTGGTAAATTCAGCATATTTACCGGATTGTTAAACCTGTCTGCAACAATAACCGGAATACTTTTATTATCATCCAGAATATTCAGCAGTAAAAGCTGCACCTGTGGATCCTGTACAGAATCTTCATTTAGTAGTTTTTGTGCCTGTGCAAAGAGCTTAATCCGGTGTATTTCCTCTTTACGCAGGTAATTAATAAGTATCGCAGATGCCAGAATAGATCCTAATACAATAAAACTGAGGAGTACATATACTGCCCAGTTAGCAAACTGCGAAAAGAATTTCTTTTTCTTCAAATTGTTATTTTAATTCATCTAAAACTTTATACATCAGACTGTTTATATTTCCTCCCGAATAATTATTAATAATCATGGAGAATACATATTTCTTGCCCGATTTACTCTGGTGATAGCCTGTATATGCTTTACTGGCTTTTATAGTTCCACTCTTCATTTTCATCCCGTTATAAGTTGGAAGTGCTTTATAAAAAGCATCAAACCACGGCTGTTTCTGTGCATATAAAAGAGCCTGAACTTCAGCTTTTGCCGACACATAATTCTGTGGCGAAAGCCCACTTCCATCTGCAAAATTAATCATTGCCGAAGCTATACCTTTATCCCGCCAGTACTGCTTCAGTTCACTAATTCCGGAATCAAAAGATGTATTCTTTGTTTTTTGTCTCGAGAAAGTTTTCACCAGTGTTTCACCATACAAGTTTACGCTTTTCTGAAGAAACCAGTAAATAATCTTGTCCAGCGTTGGTGACTGATAGGTAAAGAATACATTATTCACGGGAGTCTGAGAGATTTCGTTGCCCTTAATTTTTTCAGTATTATAGGTCAGAACCTTTCCTTTGATTGTAATTCCTTTCTCCGAAAACCATTTTTTGATTTCAGTTCCCAGTACTAAAGGTGGATTAGGTAAAGCTCCGGAAACTACAGTTGTTTTACCTGCCGGCAGTCTGCCGTTTATTAATCCAAAATCCGAGAATGGTGCTGTATAAATAATACTATTATCCCCGCTTCCTTCGGCTTTTACTTCACTGACCCAATTTACATTTACCGGAGTATAGTTAAAGTTTTTAATATCTTTTCCTCCAGCTACACTCATATCAAACTGATTTTCGTTCCAGCTTATTCCCCACACGCCTGCGCCATAATAATTTCCCATATCATTCCATGGCCAGCCTCCGGGGGTTGTCTGCAAATCGAAATAAGAATCGTCCAGTATAAGGTCTCCTTCAATGGCTTTTATCCCTTTATCTTGTACAGCTGCCAACAGCTTTGCTTTGAAATTCTCCGGCTTATAACCTTCATAGCGCCAGCTTCCTAATGTAGGATCCCCATTAGACGTGAGATACAAGTTACCCTGCAATGTGCTGCTTTGTAGCTGTCCGCTATAAGATGCCTGTGTTTTAAAAGTAAAAGAAGGTCCTAATTTATCTAAAGCAGCAATAGCGGTAAAGATCTTCTGTGTACTGGCAGTAGACAAGCCCTTATTCCCTTGATATTCGTAAACTACATTTCCATTTTCATCAGCTACATAAAACGATAAGTTAGCTGCCAGCATATTTTCTGACCCTGTCATTTTTTTTGTTTCAGCTTCAAGTCTTTGAGATATATTTTGAGCTGCAACTGTCTGACTTATAACTAAACCGATTATGAATGTCTTCCTCATAAATTTAATTTACCCAAAGATAGCGATTTTCAACCGTGTCTATTCTTCAAAAATATTATGATTTTACCCTAAAAAATAGTATTTTAGTGTAACTTAATTGATGAAGGAAATGGTTTACGACCTAGAACAAGAAAATAAAGAAATCTTAGCCCGATATAAGGACCTGATTTCTAATACATACCGAACACTTGATGAGGACCAGAACAAACTTATTCGTAAAGCATTCGATATCGCTTTGGATGCCCACAAGGATCAGCGACGTAAAACAGGCGAGCCTTATATATACCATCCTATTGAAGTAGCAAAAATTGTAGCTAATGAAATAGGCCTTGGTGCAACAAGTATTGCATCGGCGCTTTTGCACGATGTTATCGAGGATTCTGATTACACTTATGAAGATCTTGAAAAACTGTTTGGAAAAAAAATTGCGGATATCGTACAGGGGCTAACTAAGATTTCGATTATGAACCACCAGAATATTTCGGTTCAGTCGGAAAATTACCGTAAACTCCTTATGACTTTGTCCGAAGATTTTCGGGTAATTCTTATCAAGATTGCCGACCGTCTTCACAACATGCGTACACTGGATAGTATGCGCGCTGATAAGCAAAAGAAAATTGCTTCAGAAACAGTTTATATCTATGCTCCGCTGGCACACAGACTGGGTTTGTATAATATAAAATCGGAGTTAGAGGATCTTTCGCTGAAATACAATAATCCGGATATTTACAATGAAATTACAGAGAAATTAATTCTGGCAAAGGAAAGCCGGGAGAAATATATTGCTGAATTTACAAAAGAGGTTTCTGAGAAACTCAAAGAAGAAGGACTAAACTTCTCCATAAAAGGCCGTGCAAAAGCTATTAGTAGTATTTACCGTAAAATGCTGAAGCAGAATGTAAGCTTTGAGGAGGTCTATGACAACTATGCCATCAGAATTATTTATAAATCGGATGCTAAAAACGAGAAATTCCTTGCCTGGAAGATCTACTCTATTGTTACCGATCTTTACCACAGCAACCCTGCCCGAATGCGGGACTGGATATCTCAGCCGCGTTCTACCGGTTACGAAAGTTTGCACCTTACAGTATTAGGTCCGGACAGTAAATGGATCGAAGTACAGATCCGAAGCGAGCGAATGGATGAAGTGGCAGAAAAAGGTGTTGCTGCGCACTATAAATACAAAGAAGGTTATAAGAAGAACAACGATGACCGTAACTTTGAACAATGGGTTACTCAGATCCGTGAGGTTTTGGAAGGACAACAGTCGCTTTCCACCAACGAACTTCTGGACAGCATCAAACTAAACCTTTATAGTAAGGAGGTTTTTGTCTTCACGCCTAAAGGAGAAATCAAGCTCCTTCCGTCAGGATCCACAGCTCTGGATTTTGCTTTTTCGGTTCACACCGATTTAGGAATGAAATGTCTCGGAGCCAAAGTAAACGGAAAATTGGTTCCTATTTCTTATGTGCTGGCTAATGGTGATCAAATTGATATTTTAACCAGTAACAACCAGAAACCAAAAGCTGACTGGCTGGACTTTGTTGTAACATCTAAGGCTAAAGCTAAAATTAAAGCAGCTCTCAACTCTCACAAAAGTGAGATGGTAGATGAAGGAAAAGAAATTTTGCAGCGTAAAATGCGCCATGCTAAGATTGCGTATACTGATGATGAAATCAACAAATTACAAAAGTTCTTTAATTATAAAACCTCTCAGGAATTATTCCTGAATTTCCAAAGTGGTGTACTGGATGCTTCGGATCTGAAAAAGTATGTCGACGGAAAAGGAATGATTAGTAATCTTTTACAAAAATTCCGTAAAACGCCAAAACAGGAATTTGTTGCTCCAGAACCGGCCTCTGATCTGGATATGATCGTTTTTGGTAAGGACGAACAAAAAATGGATTACAGTTTTGCAAAATGCTGTAGTGTACTTCCTGGCGATAAGATCTTCGGATTTATTACAATTAATGATGGTATAAAGGTGCATAACGAAAACTGCCCGAATGCTATCAACCTACGTGCTAACTACGACTACCGTGTTCTTACTGCCAAATGGGTAAATGCGGAGCGCTTTACCAACCGTGCGAAAATAGAAATAGAAGGTCTGGACAGACAAGGTATGATTAATGATATCTCTACAATTATTTCCAATAATATGAACCTGGACATGAAGAGTTTCTCTATTGAATCCAATGATGGTATCTTTACAGGAAATATCGTACTCGAAGTCAGAAATAAATCCCAACTGGACGAAACACTTAAACATCTTAAAGCGATTAAGAATGTTACTAAGGTCAGACGTCTGTAAAAACAATGTATGAAGTTAACTCAATATTTTAAAAAATTTTTCGAAAGCAGCCAGTCATCTGGCATTATCCTTATTTTATGCGTACTTGTATCCTTATTCATCGCTAATTCCTCATTAGGGACAGGATTTCAGAATATTCTGGACAGTCATCTCGGCCCCTATTCTGTAGCAGAATGGATTAATGATGGCCTTATGTCTGTATTTTTCCTGTTGGTAGGTCTGGAAATTAAACGGGAAATGCTGGAAGGTGAACTTTCCAATATTAAAAATGCTTCCCTTCCTATTTTTGCAGCCATCGGAGGAATGCTTGTTCCGGCACTTATTTATGCGTTTTTTAACAACGGAACTGAATATGCAAAAGGATGGGGAATTCCAATGGCAACAGATATAGCTTTTTCTTTAGCCATTATCTCTATGTTGTCCAATCGCGTTCCTGCTTCTATTAAGATATTTCTTGCTGCATTAGCTATTGTTGACGATTTAGGAGCTATTCTTGTTATTGCAATATTCTATACAGAACAGCTGCACTGGAGTTACTTACTAATATCAGGAGGTATTTTAGTACTTCTTGTATTATTCAATAAGCTCGGTGTTAAAAAACATATTTTCTATCTGATTCCGGGTGCGGCCTTATGGTACTGCATGCACCATTCTGGTATCCATGCTACTATTGCAGGTGTTTTGTTGGCCTTTACAATACCTACGAACGCTTCTGAAACAGAAATCTCTCCTCTGGAAAAACTGGAAGGTATGCTACACACTCCGGTTAATTATTTAATTATGCCAATTTTCGCACTGGCCAATACCAATATTGTTTTTCAAAAAGGAATGGTGGATGGATTATTTACCAGTTTCGGAGCCGGTATTATTGGAGGTTTAATTATTGGGAAATTAGTCGGAATTTTATTCTTTAGCTTTATAGCAGTTAAATTAGGAATCAGTAAACTACCCCAACATTCTAAATGGTCACAAATGGTAGGTGTCGGCTTACTTGCTGCCATAGGATTTACAATGTCTATTTTCATAGCAATTCTGTCATTTAAAGGACATCAGGATATCCAGGATGAAGCTAAGTTTGCCATTCTTGTAGCCTCTACCCTTGCTGGATTCGGCGGATACACGGTATTAAAATTCGCCTCTAAAAAGAGAAAAAGACTCAGCTAATAAAAAATATTTATTATAAATTAAAAGCCGGAAAAATTCCGGCTATTTTTTATCCATCAAAGCAAACCTTATAGGTTTTAGAAACCTATAAGATTAATAATCTCAGTATTTTAATATCCTTTACAAGGATAATATTACACATAAAAATGCCCCGCTAAGCAGGGCATTTTTGTTGTATAATATGATATTCTATCGAATACCGCCTTTATTAAATAATATTCTGAATGCCAGATACAATAATGGTAAAGACATGATAAGAATCTGGAAAATATGCTCCAGCGTATTCATGGGGAAGCTTATAAAAGCATAAACAAGCCCTACAACTGAACCTCCTAAGTGCGCAGCATGTCCCAGATTGTCCCATTCTTTTGGATTAAGCATCATATAAACAGAATAACCGAAATATAAAGCTCCGAAGATATATCCGGGAATAGGAATTGGTATAAAGAAGAAGCCTATGCCCAAATATGGGTTCATGGCAATCGCTGCAAACAAAATACCTGAAACACCTCCACTTGCTCCGATAGCCGAATACATTGGATTATTCTTGTAGATAAACATACTGAAAAGATTTCCGGCAATAATTGCTCCGAAATAAATCAGTACAAAGCCTACCTTTCCAAAATAATCAATTACAATTCCGCTAAAGAAATATAATGTAAGCATGTTAAACAACAAGTGCATAATATCGGCATGCAGAAATCCTGATGTCAACAAGCGTATATATTCTTTATTTCGCTGAATAGCTCCTACCTGGAACATATACTGAGAAAAAAATCCTCTGTCGTTAAAACCTTTAAAACTTACTAATGCTGTTGCAGCAATAATAATGATAACTAATAAATCCATATTATAATGTTTCTTTCAACCATCCAAAGAACTCGCGTTGCCATACAAGAGCATTATGCGGATGAAGTACCCAGTGGTTTTCATTAGGGAAATAAACCATTTTAGCTTTCAACCCTTTTAATTTAGCAGCCTGGAAAGCTTCCTGTCCTTGCTCGTAAGATACTCTGAAGTCTATACCCCCCTGTACAATCATAATAGGCTTATTCCATTTTCCTACATAATTACTTGGGTTGTATGTCGTGTATGCAGGTGCATCTGGTTTTTCCCAGTAAGAACCTCCAATTTCATGATTGGCAAACCATAACTCTTCGGTAGTGCCATACCATGACTTCATATCAAAAAGACCATCGTGGGCAATAAATGTTTTGAATCTGTTTTCATGAATACCTGCCAGCATAAATACTGAGTAACCACCGTAGCTTGCTCCTACAGCTCCCATTCTCTCTCCATCTACATATGGAAGTGTTTTCGCAAAGTCAGCAGCAGCCAGATAATCTCTCATTGGCTGTCCTCCCCAATCTTTACTGATATCAGCATTCCATTTCACTCCCCAACCTGGCATACCACGTCTGTTCGGCGCAACGATAATATAATCATTTGCTACCATAAGAGCCATATTCCAACGCTGGCTGAAAGTCTGAGTAAGTGCAGATTGCGGACCTCCCTGGCAATATAGTAATGTTGCATATTTTTTATTCGGATCGAAATTCGGTGGATAGATAAACCATACTCCCATTTCTTTACCGTCAGACGTTTTCACCATTTTCAACTCACTCTTACTTGGTGTAATTGCAGCGTAGTTATCTTTATTAACGTCGGTGATCTGTGTAAATTCTCCACTCTTTAAGGAAACATTAAACAAATCAGGACTGTGGTTAAAATCTGTTCTGGTTACTAGTAATCCGTTTTTAGTTTCTGCAAAAATTCCGCTAACATCAAATTTATCTTTTGTTACCTGTGCAATTTTAGCATTCTGAGAATTAACGCTGAATAATTGTCTTACTCCTCTATATGCTGCATTGAAGTAGATCGTTTTTGCATCTTTGGACCAATAGAAACCTCCATCCACACTATCGTCCCAATTTTGAGTAAGGTTGGTTTTCTTTTTGGTTTTCCAGTCCATGATTACGATATCATTCTTATCTGCTTCGTATCCGTCTGCACGCATACTTTGCCATGTAAGGTACTTACCATCCGGGCTGAATTTAGGGCTTACATCGTAGCCCATCATTCCTTTTGTAAGGTTTTCTGTCTGGCCACCTGCAAGATCATAAGCAAAAATATCTGTATTGGTACTCTGTGCATATTCTGCACCGTACTTTTCTTTTGTTACGTATAACAACCGGCTGCTATCCGGACTCCATACGAAATCTTCAGCACCACCAAAAGGTTGTTGCGGAGACATAAATTTCTTTCCTTCAAGAAGATCTTTTGCTTTTGCAGCTTCTTCAGAAGTATTCACAACAAATACATGAGACATTTTACCTTCGTACCAGGTATCCCAATGACGGTTGTTAAGGTCTGTATAAATCTGGGCTGTAGACTTTGAGGTGTCTTTGTACTTATCTTTTCCAAGAATAGTTTCAACCTGAACTTCTTTACTGAATGCTACCTTCTTTCCGTCCGGAGATACTACAATGTTATCTGCATCGTCTCCTATTTTATAGAATTCTGCCCATGTATTTCCTTTATCTTTAGAAATATAGATTACTCCACCTTCTGTAGCATAAAGACCGTTTTTATCCCATTGAATAATTGCTTTTTTTCCAAAGTCAATTTGCTTTGCAGAATTATTCAGAAGATCCAGAAAATAAGACTTTGCATTTGTTTTCTCAGTTTTCAGATCTGTAATGCCTACTTTATAAATCAGAGAAGACTGATCCGGCGCAACAGCCTGAACAGAGAATTTGCCTAGTGTCCATAATTTTTCCGGAGTCATCACATTTTGCGCATTCATTAATAATGGTGCAGCCAGAGCAACTGCAGTATGCTTTAATTTCATGTACGGTTTATTTTAATTAGTTGATAAGTTGTTTGGTTACCTATATATTACACGTTTCAGTTTTTACCTGTAAATTATATTACCTCCCATAAATCCTACGAAAATAAAAAAATCCATTCACTTTTAATGAATGGATTTGTAAATATTTTATATCTAACTTCTTAGAAGTTGATAATAGTTTTCATTTTCTCCTGTTCTTCCATTACCAACTCGTCGTCAACAAGGATTTTACCTGAGTACTCATCGATGATAATTCTCTTTCTCTGAGCGATTTCAAGTTGCTTTTGTGGTGGAATAGTGAAGTAAGAACCTTTAGCAGCACCTCTTTCGATACCTACTACTGCTAAACCGTTTGAAGAGCTTGTTCTGATTCTATTGTAAGAAGATAAAAGTCTATCATCAATTTTTTCAGAAAATTCTTTAGATTTCTCTAAAAGATATTCTTCTTCTTTCTGAGTTTCAGATACTAAACCATCTAATTCATTTTTCTTGAAGTTAAGATGGTTAGTTAGTTCGTCGATTTTAGCATTTACTTCAGCTAAAACTTCATTTTTATGATCGATTTTAGCATTGAATTCTCTGATTTTTTTATCAGCTAACTGAATTTCCAACTCCTGGAATTCAATCTCTTTACCAAGGGCCTCGAATTCTTTATTGTTTCTTACGTTATCTTGCTGAGATTTATATTTTTCAATTAAATTCTGAGCATGACTTCCAGCTTCTTTCTTAGCTTTGATCTGATCCTGAAGATCTTTGATCTCACTGCTAAATTTAGCTGCTCTTTTGTTAAGACCTTCGATTTCGATTTCCAAATCTTCTACCTCAATTGGTAATTCACCTCTTGTGTTACGGATTTCGTCAAGTCGGGAATCAATGATTTGCAGATCGTATAATGCGCGAAGTTTGTCTTCTACACTAATTTCTTGTGCTTTTTTAGCCATATCTATAAGAAATAATTTACGGGATTCGTTTTTATATTCGTCTTTAAGATTGCAAATTTAGTAAATTTTTCGGAGAAAAATTCATATAATTGTTCAACAACGAATTGCTCGGATTCAAAATGGCCTATATCTGCCAGTATAATCTTATTTTCAGCGAGAAAAAAATCGTGATATTTAAAATCTCCGGAGAGGTATATATCGCATCCGGCACCTATTGCGGCTTTAATTCCCGAAGCTCCGCTTCCTCCTAGTACTCCTACTCTTTTTATTTTTCTATTCGGAATTTTGGAATGACGGATTACATCCAGTCCAAATTTTTCTTTTACAAAGGTTAAAAAAGTAATGGCATCTGTTTCTTCTTTCAACTCTCCATATTGTCCCAAGCCTTCATACTGATTATCATTTTCCAAACTATAGATCTGGTAAGCTACCTCTTCGTATGGATGTGCCGCTTTCATAGCTTCAAGAATCTTGTTCTTTTTATAGGCCTCAAAAACAAATGATAGCTGTACTTCTTCTACATATTCTCTTTGCTCTATACTGCCTATTTTCGGATTAGCTCCATCTAAAGGGCGGAAACTTCCTTCTCCATTAAGCTTGAATCTACACTGATCATAGAAGCCTATTTGTCCGGCTCCGGCGTCAAAAATAGCCTGTTCTACCTCATTAGCATTATCTTTTGGTACATAAACACTAAGATAAGAAAGTTGTTTTTGCTTTGGCATCAGGACCCTCATATTCTCCAGACCTAATTCTTTACATATTCTGTAATTAACTCCAAACAGGTCATTATCCAAAACTGTATGAATGGCATAGATGGCAATTTTATTTTCTAATGCCTTCATAACACTTCTTTCAACATAATTTCTTCCGGTTAAAGATTTTAACCCTGAGAAGATAATCGGATGAAAACAGATAATAAGATTGCAATTGGTTTCTATAGCTTCATCTACAACCTCCCCCAGAGCATCATGACATAACAATATTCCTGTAACTTCCCGATCCGGGTTTCCACATAATAATCCTACATTATCAAAATCTTCTGCCTGTTGCAAAGGCCATTGTTTTTCTGTAATCGAAATTATTTCTTTAACTTTCATCCGTTATTTAATAATATTTTTTTGTTTTCTACAGAATGAAATAGACTTTCATCCATTTATTTCTGTAAGAATGACACGAAGATATTAATTTTGCTACAGATGAGAAAAATAAGACTAAAACCGGAATATGATTTGACTCCACAAGAGGGATGGTTGGAAAAGGTTTATAAAATCATATATCTATCGAATACCAGAGCCGGAAAAACTTTCGATATTATATTATTGACTGTCATTCTGCTTAGTACAGTTATTGTGATGCTGGAAACAGTGCCCACACTAAGTCTTAGAATGATTCGGAATCTGTATCGTATTGAATTTTTTGTAACCATACTTTTTACCATAGAATATATTCTCCGAATTGCGTGTATAAAGGATAAAAGAGAGTACATTTTCAGTTTTAACGGAATCATTGACTTCCTCTCTATTGCTCCGTTTTATCTTGGACTAATTTTCCCTACTACACATTATCTAATTGTTATCAGGTTACTGAGACTTCTAAGGGTTTTCCGAATTTTCAATCTTCTGGATTATATGAAGGATGGCCGTTATATTACCTCGGCTCTAAAACATAGCTCCCGGAAAATTTACATTTTCCTGTTATTCCTTTCCATTTTTATCGTTATTATCGGCGCCCTGATGTATGTAGTAGAAGGTGGTGTAAATGGCTTTACCAGTATACCTACCAGCATCTATTGGGCTGTTGTAACTATTACTACGGTAGGCTATGGAGATATCTCTCCTGTTACACCTATAGGAAAATTCCTTTCCATTGTAGTAATGCTCTGTGGTTATAGCATTATCGCAGTTCCTACCGGGATTGTTACTTCGGAGTTTCGGCAAAAAAGAGCGTTAAAAAATGATCTGGCCTGCCAGCGATGCGGAAATTCTGAAAATGATTCGGATGCCCGCTATTGTAAGAAATGCGGTGAACGTCTGTCTTAACAATTGAGATTTCTGCTTATTAATGAGCTAGTTGAGTTGGTTTAAATTCCTAATGTTTGGAGGTGTTTTACATCATGATAAAGCAGAGTTGCTTTTATGCATTCTTTTAATTCTTCTACGGGAACTCTTTCATTGAGTTGGAAAATAATAGCTCTTTTACCCTCATACTTAAACTGGTGCCCAAATACCATACGAAAAGTATCTACCAATCTGCTACTACACTGAAAGTACATCGCATATTGTTCCGGAAATTTTTCTTTCCAGTCCATCCGAAGTGTACTTCCATTTTTGGTAACAAAGCTCGGCTCACCCCATTTTAGAGCTTCCTCCAATGCATCTACTCTATCAGTTTCTCTGGCGGTTTCAATCACCAGTTCCCTTAGAAACTGCATCTTTTCACGGATTAATTCCGGATAGTTATTGAATTTATCATTGACTTTCGGATCTGTCTTTAGTTTCAAATTTTTCATTTTCTATACGCGTGGGATAAGGTGCAAACTAATGTAATCTTTCTGTATCACTACAAAAGTAACAACAAAGAATGTAAAAAAAAGCCGAAAGACAAAAAGCAACATCCTTTTTCAATCGCAATTACAACATATAAAAATGACCGAAATCTCTTCCGGTCACTACTACTAATTATTCTGCACTTTTATTTATCGGATATAGCTACTGATGCTAAGCTATATGGCTGATTATAAATGTAGAAATCTTTTCTACTGCATCTTTGGTTTCAATTAAAATAGAATCCATATGCATAAAACCGTGTATCATTTCTTCATAAACAACAACTTCAGTTTCTACTCCGGATGTTCTTAGACTTTCCTCCAGTATTTTCCCATCATCATGCAAAGGATCGTGCCCTGCTAATAATATAAGTGTTGGAGGTGTCTTTTTGAAATCTTTAATTAAAGCAGGGACTGCTAAAGGATTTTGTTTATCTTCTTCTTTTTGTAAATACCATTCCCATGCCTGTACTCCGCCTTCTAATGAAAGAACTGGCCCGTTTGCATAAGTCTGCCATGATTCAGAATTAAGTTTATTATCTGTTGCGGGATATATGAGTACCTGAAACTTTAATTTCTCTCCCAGCTCACTTACAATAGCAATTGCCAATGCTCCGCCAGCACTATCTCCTACAATACCAATTCTGTTCTGATCAATTTTTAATGTATCTGCATTGTCATAAACCCAATTGGTTATGCTAATACAATCATCTAATCCGGCCGGGAAAGGATTTTCTGGTGCTAATCGATAATCCGGAAAAATAACAACGGATTTTGTGGCATTAGCCAACTTTCTTACCAATGCATCATGCGTTTCGAAACTACCAGCAACAAACCAGCCTCCATGAGTGTAAATAATAGCTGATGAGCTCTGTGCATCTATACCTTCCGGGCGGTATACTCTGACGGGAATATTATGTGTTCCGTTGTCAATATCAAATTCTTCAATTACTTTTACTGCTTCTTTTCTAGCACCGAACTGGGCAGCCATACTTTCATAGCTTTTGCGACTCATATCTAAAGCATCTTTAGCATCAAATACCTGTACATTCTGCATGTGATCTGCAGCTGCTTTCACTTGTGTTGTTAACTTCATTCTGATAATTTTATTTGTACTGCAAATCATTTCATACAGCACTTATTTTCTTATATCAAAATTATAATGATCTCTCTGCGATTCCTAATACATCGCTTAATGTATGTTACTAACAATTTTGTAAGTATTGGATTAAACAGCCTAAAACAAAGGTTATTCTTTATACTTTCAGACTTATCATTATTTTTTTTCAGAAATGAATTTTGCGGCATAATTTATGTGTTGGGATAAAAGACATGAATACGTAATTATTCAGTTATAAAATAAACCTTAAACAAACACTTTCTCACATGAAATTAAGATTACTATTTACAGCCGCACTACTCTATACATCTGTTAGTGTATGGGGGCAACAGCTAAAAGGACTTGATGTGAACATTTCCGAGCAAAATTCTGCAATCTTGTCTGTTGATCTTTATACAGAAGATGCTGTAATTACAGTTGACTCCTATGGGCAACTTCTAAGATACCAGCCTAACAGAAGAAACAATTTTCAGCAAAGAGATGATTTTGATCGCTCATCCAATGATAACATAAGATACAGATATGGAAAATATCCTATAGAATATTATAGTGACAACGATATCTGGGGGCGCAATAATATGATTAAAAACATAGGAAGAATAGGATTTGAATACTTCCACAAGAACGATATCTGGAACCGTGATCTTTTCTTCAAACAAATCGGAAATATAAACTTTGAATATTTTGATAATGATATCTGGGGAAGAAAAGGAAAACTAAAAAAAGTGGGTAATGTTACACTAGATTATTATTCTGATTGGGACAACAACAAGCGTATGGTTGGGCAGCTAAAATCGATACAAGGTGAAAATGACCTGATACAAATAAATGTAATCCCACAATACTACTACAGAAACGACGGAAGAAGATAAATAAATGTAAAATAAAAAAAGGAAGCTAATTGCTTCCTTTTTTATTTATCTGATGTTATGCTTTAGCTTTCACTAATTTAACTTCGAAGATTAACCATGCATTTGGTGGGATAACACCTCCGGCACCTCTTGCTCCGTAACCTAAATCTGGTGGAATAAGGAATGTAGCTTCTTCTCCTTCTTTTAGTAAAAGAATACCTTCATCCCAGCCTTTAATTACACGTCCAGTTCCTACTGGGAATTCGATAGGCTCGTTTCTTGAAATTGATGAATCGAAAACCTGTCCGCTTGTTAATTTACCTGTGTAGTGAACAGAAACGGTATTTCCTGCAACTGGCTGGGCGCCATCTGTAGTTTTTGTAATTTTATACATCAAACCACTAGCAGTAGTTGTCATTCCGCTCTTTAGCTCTTCTAATTTCTTTTTAGCTTCCTCTTCTTTCTTCTGAACGAATACTTTGTTGTTTTCAGTGATCTTAGATTTTCCTTCATTGAAAAGTTTAGCCGCATCGTAGTGCTTATAGGCATCACCTTTTGTAAAGATGGTCACCTTCTCCAATACAATGTCAGTTTTTGGTTTGTCCTGAGCGCCTTTTTCTATATTAGCTACATCATCTATAACCTGCTCTCCTTTTATCACTTTACCAAAAATCGTGTGTTTTCCGTCTAACCAAGGTGTTGCCACTTCAGTAATAAAGAACTGAGATCCGTTGGTATTAGGACCAGAATTAGCCATAGAAAGAATACCTTTTCCCGTATGCTTAAGGTCGTTTTTCTCATCATCGAATTTATAACCAGGATCACCCATTCCTGTTCCCTTAGGGTCTCCGCCCTGAATCATAAAATCTTTGATTACTCTGTGGAAAATAGTCCCGTTATAGAAAGGTTCTCCTTTCTTCTTTGCCGAGTTTTCTATTTTTCCTTCTGCTAATCCTACGAAGTTAGCAACTGTTACTGGTGATTCTTTATCGTTAAATTTAACAAGGATATCTCCTTTTGTTGTCTTCAAATTTCCATAAAGCCCCTCCGGCAATTGCTCATAAGCAGCTTTGTCTAAATTGATTTCTTTTAAATCCAAAGTTTTACAGTTTAATAAGGTTAATAATACTGTACACAAAAATACGACTTTCTTCATAAATGACCTGTATAGTATAAATTGAGTTTTTTAGTTGCGCTAAAATAGGCATTTTTATAATGGATATGCTGATATTTGTTCAAATATGCACCAATAATAACTTCAGGCAATATAACGAATGCTTAGGCTAACTTTTACAGGGATATAAAAATAAAAATGACCGGAAAAATATCCGGCCATTCTTGCATTTGTAATATTTTAAGCTTAGAAACTAAGTCCTGATATCATTAACTGAGCATTTGCTTTAGTATCTATAATTGCTGTTATACTGCTATTTCCTACTACAAAATCAGATGGTCTGAAATCTATTACCTTTCCTTTTATAAATAGTCCTTTATAATATTCTTTGTTTAGGCTTTCTTCAATACTCTTACGAGAACTCTTTTCCATCTCCAATGTAGGAATACCATATTCTTTTTCAATCATATTAACAATCTTTCCTTTAAAAAGGAATACAAGTGTTTTCTGAAAAATATTGCTTGTTTTCAGATTGAACTTTGTATCAGTGAACACAATTTTCTTTTTTACAGGATCATAGGTAGGTGTGCCGGTAATAACGGAAGTACCGTTAACCGTTCCGCTTGTCTCCGCCTCTATTACTACCTTCTCGTCTTTTCCGTATACTTTTATACTTTCAATCACAATCTTAGACTTCCCTTCTCTGAAGGTAAATTCTTTGTGTAAAAACTGTTGTTCTGCTAGTCTCGTAGCTTCTGTAAATGGAATATTCGCTGTAGTCTGCAGCTTAAAAACATTATCTATTGCGGGTTTGGTTACAAAACCAGGCACTGTAGTTACACTTGCACCGGCAGCTGGTTGATTTCCTGTGAATGTTTCAGAATACAAATCTACTCCCAGTGTTGCAGAAATTTGGTTAGCATACACTTTTAGGGGTGTTGCAGAAAGACTTTGCGGGCTAATCTTCAACCATGTATGATATTCTTCGGAGATATTGATAGGATTTACAAACTGGTTCCACGCCATTACCAGATAAGGCTGCATATTCATTTTTTCCTTTACCTGTTTGTCTATAACCCCGGTAAATTTCTGCTGTTGCTTTGTTAGCGTGCTTTCTATAAGTGATGATATAGGAATCTTTACTTTACCATAGTCCAATACAGGTTTTTCTTTCCATACAAAACCAGCTGTTGTAGTTGCCGTATTCAGTGTCCAGTTATTATTAAAACTGATATTGGATATAAAATTCATTACCACACTAAAGTTTGTCGACTGATAAGCATAATAGCCTAAAGTACCATACCCCTTTTCTGCCCATATCTTCAGAGGTACAGAGATCATAATACGGTTATTGGTTAGCCCTTGTATAACAATGTTTCCATTTTTTTCAACTCTTGTTTTAAACTGGTCATTATTGTTATCCGTATAGGATTTATCCTCATAAATTACGCCATTAATAGACTGGTTAATTAATCTGTTGATTTCTGCCATCGGAATAACGACCGGAATAGAAATCCCTGATTTTATTTTGGGAAAGTTATATTCAACTGTATCCTGCGCAAAGCTATATGCTGATACCAATACGAATAAAAGTATTTTCTTCATCATTTAAAAATTGTACAGGCAAATATAAAGAAGTTTGAAATTTGAAGCCTGAAATTTTAAATAAAAATATTCCAAAAGAATGCACATCTCTTACATATTATATTTAATTTATAAAATTTATGCAAAAGTTGTTTTTTCCATTGAATTAAGTTTATATAAAATTAATTCAACAATTATACTTTCCTATTTAGGTGAAATTTATTTAAATTTAGCATAATTACCATAGTTAACTATTAAGATATTTATGTACTTTTATTTTCGTATATAATATTTCGATAAAATGACAATAAAAAAATGCAAGATTTGCGGCGCAAACCTAGAAAATACATTTAATGCCAGAGAAATGATGTTTGGCATTCGAAAGGAATTTCCATATGCTCAATGTAGCAATTGCCAGACGATCCAAATATTAGAAATACCCAAAGATATTGCGAGTTATTATCCTGAGTATTATTATTCTTTTAAGCAATATGTCCCACCTATTACAGGCCTCAAAGCTATTCTAAAAAGGCTATTCAAAAAATATAGAATAAGAAAGCACAGACACGAAATTTTAGATCAATTACAACCACTTAACATACTTCCTACCCAACGGATATTGGACATCGGTTGTGGTAGAGGTAAGTTGATCTGTGAAATGTTCAATTATGGTTTTAAGAACATTCAGGGTGTGGATAGATTTATTCCTCAAGAATATCAACATGGCCACAATGTGAAAGTACTACAAAATGATTTGAGTGAATTAAAGAATGATAGCTACGATTTATTAATGATGCATCATGTCTTTGAACATATGGAAGAACCAATGAATGAACTTGCTAAATCTTATAAGCTTCTGAAAAACAATGGCTATTTGATGATTAGAATACCTGTAGTTAATAATGCATGGTCAGTTTATCAGCGAGATTGGGTTCAACTGGATGCCCCACGGCATTTTTTTATTCATACAGAAAAGAGTATTAATATAATGGCTAAGGAAGTAGGCTTTACAGTTACCAATATAGTTTATGATTCTAATTCTATGCAATTCTGGGGTAGTGAACTATATAAAAAAGACATTTCTCTAATTGATGAGGAATCAAAAGAATTTAGAAAGCCAGATGACTTTTTCTCCCCAGCTGAAATTGCTGATTACGAACAATCTGCGAAAGAATTAAACTATAATAATAAAGGTGATCAGGCCATTTTTTATTTACAAAAAAAAGAGTATGAAAAGGTAATTTGAGATTTTAACCTCAAATTACCTTATTTGATAAGAAAATATAGTTTTGCAGAAAATTGTAATACCATTCTAAGCCCAGTGTGGATCTGTAGAAGAAACCTTACCTGTCTCTGCTCTACCTGCAAAGATCCAGTTATTACTTCCGGTAGAAACCTTAAGATCGTACCAGCCTCCTATTTTAGAAGACGGAATTAATACTTTTGGTGTCTTTGCCGGATCTATCTTCTGAGTCTGCTTAGTATAAGCATTTTCCAATACAATCTCTTTTACAGCAGCCGAAGTAAACACTACCTCAACATCACCATTGCTATTTTGGGTAAGTTTCACTTCCACTTTCGGAGCTGAATTTCCTTCAAAATTCCGGTAAAAACCATTTGGCCCAAAAACGTCCCAATCATACTCATTTTCCGCAGATACAGCATGATTGAAATTCTGTTTTTTAAACATCGTATACGGGAATAAAAAGTCTTTATCCTCATTTAATTTTTTACGGTTATACACCATTACAGGTGTTGCTTTCTCGGTATGGTTTTGCATATCAATACCCTTGCTGTTAAAATTAACTTCAAAATGATATGGTAATGGATTAGAAGGCTTTAGTCCTTTCTCCTGCTTCGGGAAATACTGAGATTGGGCATTTTGTTCAGCATCACTCAATGCGACAAAATTATTTGGAACTGGTTTTTCTTTTGCAGCATTTATACTTTCTACAAAAACCTTTTCCTGCAAGAAATCTAATTTAAGATTTTTGCTTTTTTCCTGATTGAAAGCTGAAGTAAGGTCTCCGCAGACTTCTCTTCTCCAGTCACTGATATTCTCTACGTGGAGATTTTTCTTTTTCTTTTTGTTCAGGAAATGCTCTAAAAACTGCAAAACAGATGTATGATCGGATACTTCAGAATTTACATAACCTCCCATTGTCCATGGAGAAGCAACAACCATTGGAACTCTGTATCCTAATCCTACAGGACTTTCCATTTTTTCTGAGCTATATAGTTTTTCTGTTGAAAAATATTTTTGCTTAAAATCTACATATTCAGCGCCTGCTTCTCCATGAATATCAGGCTGCTGTTGCGGATTATTAGGCGGTAAAAACGGAACAACGTGATCAAAATAACCATCGTTCTCATCATAGTTCAAAATAAAAATAGTCTTCTTCCATACTTCAGGATTCTTCGTCAGAATATTCATGACTTCTGATATGAACCATGCTCCGTACCACTGAGAAGACGGGTGATCTGAGAATCGTTCCGGTGCAACCAACCATGACACAGCCGGAAGCTTGCCTTCGTTTACATCTTTTCGGAACTGAAACAGAACATCTCCTTTTGGCAAATACATCTTTTCACCGTTTACAGGATCTATCTCTTCAAGACTCCAGAAATCAGGATCTCCTGAATTAATAGTAAATGCTTTGTTATGAAGATTTTTTTCTTTTTGAGAAAGCTTTTCCCAGTTTTTAGGATCAAAATTTTTCAGATCTTCTTCGTAATAACGAAGTTCTTTTTCTAACCGATCTTTGTTATCAGGATTTTTACTCAACTTATCTTTAAGCTCAGCAATTTTTTTCTGTACAAATTCATGGTGCTTAGGCGAGAATTTTACATTGAACTGAGAAAACCATTCTATTGGATTATCTGTAAAGTTGGACAAGTAAGCCTCCTGCTCTCCTCCCATTCCTTTGGAAAGACTGATTTCATTCTGATATATTCTCCATGAAATATCATTTTCTTCCAGCATTTCCGGGAAAGTTTTCCAGTGTACATTTCTGCTGTAATCTACAGTATCATTAACTACATGCGCCTGTACATCACCACTCTTTTCAGATCTGATTGTTCCTGTCCAATGGAAAAGCCTGTTAGGCGTAGTCCCGGTAAGGGAAGAACAGAAATACTGATCGAAAACTGTAAAAGCATCAGCTAGCTGATAATAGAATGGAAGGTCATTTCGGTTATAAAAGCCTAAAGTAAGCGGCAAATCCTGATATTCTTTTACTCCGGATCTTTTTGCCAGCAACCATTGGTCATACTTCCCTTTATTAAGAGCATTTTGCTGATTTGTCCATGAATGAGGCAAAGAACTCATCCAGGTTGCTCTGGTATTTTTAATATCTAAGTTAAATGGAGCGTAGGTCTTTCCGGCTTTATCCTTCTGGAAGAAAACACTTTTTCCATCAGGCTTACGGAAGGCATATTTATCCATAAATCCTCTTACTCCTCGTAATGTTCCGAAGCAATGATCGAATGATCTGTTCTCTTGCATAAGGATTACCACATGCTCTGCATCGTAAAATGTAGATCCCTTTGCAGGCTTAATATTCATTGCTTTCAAAATCGACGGATGTATAACTGTAGAAACCCCAAGGCCTCCCAGTACCATCCCTGATTTTTTCAGAAAATCTCTTCTGTCCATGTTTATTTAGTTTTATTGCCTAAAATTAATGAATAAACTACTTATTTCCGAATTCCGTAAGCAGCTAAAATTTTGTTGAAAATTTCCGTATTCTCAAACAAACCTGTAAACTCCTTAGAATTAGGACCATAAGCAAACACGCTGGAAGGAATGGAAGTATGATCGTTTGTACTAAAGTTTCCGAACACCCAACCATCTTTCAGACTACCATCCAACAAAGTCAAACCTCCGGTTTCATGATCTCCTAAAACAACAACAAGCGTCTCTTTATTTTCATCCGCAAATTTCATTGCTTTTCCTACAACATGATCGAAATCCAATAACTCAGTCACCAATTGCTCCAGATTATTACTATGTCCGCCACCATCAGTCTGGGAAGCTTCTACCATCATAAAGAAGCCATTTTTATTCATTTTCAGATCGTTTAAAGTAAGATCAAAAGCATCTGCAAGCCAGCTGCCTCTTCCATTGGTTATTCTTTGTGAAGCTAAAGGATCGATAACCAAAGTACGGTTATTAATGCTCTTTACGGATTTCAAATCTTTATATAAATCGATTTTAGCCTCTTTTATTTTTTTAAGATTATCTTCTGTAAGCCCACTCGTTGGTCCACCAATAAGTATTTTGGTTTTAGAGCTTACGAAATCTTTCAAAATAGGTTCGGAACTATTTCTATTGTCAGAATGCGCATAAAAATCTGCTGGTGTAGCATCGGTAACATCTCCGGTAGAAATTAAACCTGAAGACATTCCCTTCGCAGCAATGATATCCGGAATCTGTGCTAAAGCTTTACCATCATCATCAACACCTACAAATGTATTTTTTGTTTTTACACCTGTAGCAAAAGCAGTAGAACCTGGTGCTGAATCGGTAATATAAGCGTTGGAAGAATTGGTTTTGGACAATCCTGTTGCTTTCATATTGAAAACATTTAGTTTTCCTTTATTCGCTGTAAATGCAGCATAATACTGTGGCAATGAGGTCCCGTCCGGAATAAGAAGAATTACATTCTTCACTTTTTTATTTACACCGTCTGTTTCGTAAGTAGGCTTATAAATGCTGTATTCCTTCTGGTTTTTATAAAAATTCTTAGGAATGGTATTCATAAACTTTTTAAGGTCAGGAATATGATCTGTATTGATGTAATCTACACCTAAGTCCATAAAATTAACCCACGCATTCGGAAAATCCGGAGCTCCGTAAAAACGCATTGGCTTTTGCTGCTTATGTGCTTTTTCTACAGCACTTTTTACTCTTGCCGTTTCTTCATCTCTCGGAATACCTTTCCCATTCCATTTTACCAACCCCTGTAAGTCTGCGCTGAACATTCCTATTCTTTTCAGCTCTTCTGTGGTATAATTTTTATCAAGATCACCATCGAAAAGCAAATAAGCAGGATAATTTTTAAATTCCTGTGGCTGTGGTCTGCCTCCTGTAATAACAATCTTAATGCTCTGATTATTCGTAATCTCAGGATATTTTTGTAATGTCTTAACTAATGCATCCAGTGTCGTTTTATAATCCTGTTTAACATCAATAAGCAGTTGTAATTTTTTATTTGTATCCGGATAAATATGTCCGTTATTCAGTTTAATCTGCTTGGATATATTATCGAGATAAAGACTCTCCAATGTCCGTTCAGGTGATAATTCTTTCTCGGTATGGGCAACCCACAATTTACCTTTTACCAAAAAAACATCTGCCTCTATGGAACCAAAATTAGCATAATAAGCCTGCCAGAAAGGAACCTCCTGCATATAGTCATTATGCGAATGTGCATTTCCTACATTATAATTTAGATAATTCTGTGCCTGAGTGTTTGCAAATACTGCCAAAGCCAGTATCGCCCATATTTTTTTTGCTTGTTTCATAGTACTATTAAAAAAACTATATCATTGTAGGAGTTCCTGCAATGATATAGTATATGTGTTATATTAAAAAATTACCAGCCTTCATTTTGCTTTATTACTCCGTGGCTGTTTACAATTTCAACTTGTGGGACTGCCCACACATTGTGCACTGCCGGGTTGAAGTTTCTTGAAGCCCATACCTCCTTACCATCTGCACCATGTAAAGGTTTAGCATAAGTATCTTTAGCATCACCCCAGCGTACCAGATCTCTGTGTCTGTCTGCCCATTCGCCTGCCAGTTCACAACGTCTTTCATGTTTCAAATCTGCCATTGTACATCCACTTTTCGGGGTTAAACCAGCACGCTTTCTGATCATATTAATTTCCTGATCAGCATTTTGCCCCATCATTAACATTGCTTCTGCTTTTATAAGAATTACTTCTGCATAACGCATAATTGGCACTGCAAGATCTGTACATGGATAATCTCCATTTGCACTTACGTGGCCGCTATTTAAAGGATATTTGAAAGCATCCATGTATTTATTGAACTGATAACCTGTAAGAGAGTTAGAAGAAGCATAACTTCTTTCTTTTCCGTTGAATGTAAACTTATCTCCTGCTTTCAGGATCGTTACATCTCTTCTTTTATCTCCTGCTTCATATTCTGTAAAAAGCTCTTTGGTTGGCTGGAAATATCCCCAACCATTGTATTCACCCCAGCCTTTATTTTCAAGCATTACTCCTGGAAGAATACTTCCTACAGCATTGAACTTTGGCGTACTTGGTATCGACCAGATATACTCGGAACTATAATTATTCTCCGCTTTGAAAACATCAGCATAATTGTTAAGCAGATTTCTGTTTCCTTTAGTCATTACCTCATTTGCCCAATATGCCGCATTCTTCCAGTCTTTCAGGAAAAGATATACTTTGGCCATAAGAGCCCATGCAGCAGCTTTATGAGGTCTTCCGAAATCTTTAGCAGCAAGCTCTTCCTGAGCTGGTAGTAGTTCTGCTGCCTTTTTCAGATCATTTATAATGTAATTGTAGTTTTCCATTACGTTAGCAGCTCTCGGAATTGGATTTGGATCCGGTTCTTTTGTACGGTCTATAATTGGGACCCCAGCTTTCTCATTACCATAGCTGTATGCTAATTCGAAATACATTCTGCTGCTCATGAATAAAGCTTCGCCCAGATATTTGTTTTTTACAGCCGTTGCAGCCTGAATATTGTCTATATTACGGATAACGCGATTGGCAATACCGATAACTGTATATCTCTTATTCCACTGGGTTTCCAAATCTCCTGCTGCGATATAATTACTGCTAAAGTTCTTCGCATTATCAGCCTCACTTTTTGCTCTTCCTGTTACCATATCATCGCTGGCATTGATAAACCAGAAAAATCCTCTGCCATAAAACTCACTATCATACAAAGGTTTATACATCGCATTTGCTCCTGTTACAAGGTCGTTTTCCGTTTTCCAGAAACTCGCTTCTGTCGGAGTTCCTTCCGGCTGAACATCCAGTTCGCTTGTACATGACAGCAATGCTACAGATATTCCCGATACTAAAACTATTTTATTGAAAAATTTCATCTTTTTACTTTTTAAAATTATAACCCGATTTCTATACCGAAAATAAATGAACGAGCCTGCGGATATCTTCCTGTGTCTACACCATAAGAATTCATTCCTACTTCAGGATCAAAACCTTTGTATTTAGTAATGGTAAACAGGTTATTAGCTGTCATATAAATTCTTAATCTGTTTATATTGATTTTGCTGTAAATCTCTTTAGGTAATGAATAACCTATTGTAAGGTTTTTCAGTCTCAGATAAGATCCGTCTTCTACATAGAAGTCTGACACTTTGGAGTAGTTTCCGGAAGGATCACCCTGTACAAGTTTCGGAATATTGGTATTCATATTTTCCGGAGTCCATGCATTCAGAATATCTCTGTCCATGTTATAATTCTGTCCTGTTCCGCCCGGGTTTAATGAAATAAATTTCAGACCGTTGAATATTTTATTCCCATATACTCCCTGAAAGAATACATTCAGATCAAAGTTTTTCCAGGTCATATTATAAGACAATCCATAAGAGAATTTAGGATAAGGATTCCCAAGGTTCACAAAATCATTGTTACTAAGGGTTCCGGTATTTCCTTCTTTTTTCAGGAATTTAATATCACCTGGCTTTGCATTAGGCTGAATAAGAGCACCATTGGCATCTTTATAATTATTGATCTCTTCCTGTGAACGGAAAATACCATCTGTCTTATATCCGTAATAAGAATAAAGTGACTCTCCTACTCGTATACGCGTAGGCTTCAACACTCCTCTTACAGCATTGTCATTAATAAAGATTTCGTTTACATCTGCCAGTTGTTTAACTGTATTTTTTAGCTGACTGAAAGTAGCGCCTATCGAGTAACTGAAATCTCCGGTATTTTTGCTGTTGTAATTAATTCCTAATTCATAACCTTTATCCTGGAATAATCCGGCATTGATATACTGATTCGTATAAGTTGCTGTACTTGGAAGGCTTACATTAAAAATCTGATCCTTGGAGTTTTTAATGAAATAATCAAACTGTAAGGAAAGGCTGTTGTTCAGGAATGAAGCATCCAATCCAAAATTGGTTTGTTCAGATTTTCCCCATTTCAAGTTTGGATTAGGACGTGTTGTAGCATAGTAAGCAATGTTCTGGGAAGGATCCTGTCCGAAAATAATATTATTATCTCTTATCATTAACGGATTTACTGCCTGTGAAGAAATCCCGCCAAGGTTACCCAGAATACCATAACTTCCTCTAAGTTTAAGATTCGAAAGCCACGCAATATCCTGCATAAAGTTTTCTTTAGACATTACCCATGCGCCTGAAACTGCATAATAATTAGCAAATCTGTTTTGTTTGGCAACTAATGAGGATCCGTCTCTTCTTCCCAATACACTGATGATATATTTACCAGCATAATCATAGTTAATCCTTGCCAGATAAGAAACTAATGCCTGCTGATACCTATAACTGGAAAGGTCTTTATTGGTATCTGCTGCATTCTGAAGGTAACGGAATACTTCTGCTTCACTTCTGAAATCATAAGCTCTGGCCATGAAACCTTCATCAATTGTCTTCTGGAAAGTAAAACCACCTAAGAAATCGAAATTATGTTTGCCTGCAGAAAATTTATAGGTAAGAAGCTGCTCTGCAAGAGAGGTAGAAGAGTTATTAGACTGATATTCTAAATTATTGGTATCAAATATCTTTCCTATTTCCAGTACTCTGGATGTAAAGTTTTTAATCGTTCCGATTTTGAATGTCTGAGAGAAGTTAGATCTGAACTTTAAATTTTTAGCTAAAGTAATTTCTGCATAAGGATTGATTAAAATTTCGTGTGTAGGATTTTTTATACTAATCCTTTGAAGGTAAGCCACCGGATTGATCATATCCCCGTAACCTCCGGCAACATCAATCGGTAAACCGGAAAATGCTCCTGTAGGTGTATATACCGGAACATTTGGTGGGTAATACATGGCTGCTACAAGCGCTCCCGTATAACCACTCTTTGTATCTGCTGTATTTCCGTCGGAGTAATTATAGTACATGTTCTCTCCGATAGTTAACCAGTCTTTTACTTTATGTTCAGAATTTACTCTGAAGTTGTATCTTTTTGCCTGTGTATTGAGTAAGATACCTTCCAGGTTTCTGTGATTCATTCCCACAAAAAATCTGGACTTATCGTTTCCACCACTTAGATTAACATTGTACTCCTGGATTGTTCCGGTACGGAAAATTTCTTTCATCCAGTCTGTTCTGGTTACTCTACCGTCAGGGTATTTCTCTGCATTGAAAGCTAAAGGCAGGCTGCCAAGCTTACCCGCATTTTCATAGGCCTTATACATTACATCCTGAAACTCCGCTGCATTTAAAGATTCCTTTAGTCTCCATGCCTGGTTTACACCAAACTTAACATCAAAATCTACCGTAATATTACCTTTTTTACCTTTCTTGGTCGTAATAAGAATAACACCACCCGAAGATCTGGCTCCGTAGATTGCTGCAGAAGCATCTTTAAGCACGGATATATCCTGAATATCGTTGGGGTTAATAGCAGGTGTACCATTGAAAACAACACCATCTACAACATAAAGAGGTGTCTCTCCGTTAATCCCGCCTAAACCACGAATATTAACCTTTGGTGAACCATTGGGATCTCCCCCTTCATTTACCACTGTTACCCCCGGTGCTTTCCCTTGAAGAACTTCACCTACACCGGACAAAGATCTGGAAGTAAGTTTATCCAGTGACGCTTCTGAAACAGCACCTGATACTTTACTCTTTTTCTGTGTTCCGTATCCCACAACGACAACCTCGTCTATGGACTTCTCTTTTAAACTGTCTTTCTTTTGGGCAAACAATATCGGTGAGGCCGATATTGCTCCAATTAATAGCCCCCGGCTTGTAAAATAAGTCACCGAGACAGGGATTTTAAATACTTTCATGGCATCCATTTTAATTCTGAATGCAAAATTAGAACAGTACGGCCCCGTGTTACATTAAGGTTTTCTTATGTTTTTATTAAGAAACATTAACTATTATCAATGGAAAAAGTGAATGCACAAATATTAATTATTTATTTATCAGTAAGATAACAGTAAATTAATCATTACACCTGTATTCAGAACATAATCAAGATTAATTTTATTTTAAATTTAATCTTAATCAGAAATAATCACTGTAACCCCCATATCTTCAAGGCGTTCTTTCGTCTCAAGGTCAATTCCCTTATCCGTAATAATGGTATCTACCCTATCCAAATCAGCAATTTTGCCGAAACCCTTTTTATTGATTTTAGACGAATCTGCCAAGACAATAACTTTCTCCGCACATTCTATCATAGCCTGATTCAGATGAGCTTCAGCTGCACTGGAGCAACTAATACCAAATTCAAGATCAATTCCGTCAACACCTAAAAAGAGTTTGTGACAGGAAAATTGTTTTAATACCGATTCCGAAATAGCCCCGACAATAGAAGTAGAACTTTTTCTTACCTCCCCGCCTAGCTGAATAATATTGATATTCGGCATCATACACAACTCTAATGCTACACGTAAAGAAGAAGTAAGAACTGTAAGCTTCTGAAAACTTCCCATTGTGCGAGCCAAATAATGTATAGTTGTTCCGGAAGCTAATATAACAGAATCATTTTCATCAATAATATTCGCTGCTTTTCTGGCTATAGCCTGCTTGATCTCTACGTTGATGTTTTCTTTTTCATTTACGTTTTTCTCATAGGCAAAACGTGACTGCTTACTTGCTCCACCGTGGGTTCTGTGCAATAATCCCAAACCTTCAAGATAGCTCAGATCCTTTCGGATTGTTACGGACGAAACATTATATTTCTCACAAAGATCTTGTACCAGTACATATTCTTTCTTCTCCAGTTCTTTAAGAATGTTATTGTGGCGGGCTATCATTACTACAGCATTTTAAATTTAACCAAAAATATAAAAAAAATTTTCATCTAAATGTTTTTGGTTTCGAAAAATTTCATATTTTTACAAAAAGCAAATAAAACGAAACAAAATGAAACGAAAAGAAGAGCTTACAAAAGTTTCACAAGATCAGGAATGGGACTTTATAATTATCGGAGGTGGCGCCAGCGGGCTAGGATCTGCTCTGGATGCTACAACGAGAGGTTTCAGAACTTTGTTACTGGAATCCCATGATTTTGCAAAAGCTACTTCGAGCCGGAGTACCAAACTTGTGCATGGTGGTGTGAGATACCTGGCACAGGGAAACATAGACCTTGTGAAGGAAGCCCTGTATGAAAGAGGACTTCTGGCGAAAAATGCCGCTCACCTTGTTAAAAATCAGTCTTTTATTATTCCTAATTATAACTGGTGGGGCGGTATATATTATAAAATAGGATTATCTGTTTACGATTTTCTGGCAGGGAAACTTAGCCTGGGTAAAACCAGATATATCAATAAAGCACAAACCGTAGAAAAACTTCCGACTATAGAACAAAAGGGTCTTGCCAGCGGAGTTGTATATCAGGATGGACAGTTTGACGATTCCCGTCTTGCCATTAACCTTGCCCAGACTATCGTAGAAAAAGGCGGTACTGTAATTAATTATACGAAGGTTGTAGGTCTTCTGAAAAACGAAAGTAATAAAATTACAGGAGTAATAGTTGAAGATCAGTTCACTAAAGAACGTTACGAAATAAAAGCGAAAGCTGTAGTTAATGCAACAGGAGTTTTCACCAACGATATCCTGAACATGAGTAATCCTAAACACGGAAAATTTGTTGTTCCTAGCCAGGGAATCCATTTCGTATTAGATAAATCATTCCTGAAAAGTAATGATGCTATTATGATCCCTAAAACATCTGACGGACGTGTTCTTTTCGTTGTTCCATGGCATGAGAGAGCCTTAATCGGGACTACAGACACATTAGTGGACGAACCGAGTTTCGAACCGAAAGCTCTGGAATCCGAAATTGATTTCGTTTTGAAAACTGCACGACAATATCTGTCTAAAAAACCAACCAAAGAAGATGTACTTTCTGTATTTGCAGGTCTACGTCCTCTAGCAGCACCAAAAGATGGAGGTAAAAGTACAAAAGAAGTATCCCGAAGTCATAAAGTTATTGTAGCCGAAACCGGACTTGTAACCATTACCGGCGGAAAATGGACTACTTACCGACAAATGGCGGAAGATACTATAGATAAAGCAATAGAAGTTCACAATCTGAAAAAAGTTCCTTCTAAAACTAAAGATCTTTCTATCCACGGAAATATCCCGGCAAAAGATGTTGACAGAAGTAATCACTTGTACATTTATGGTTCGGATATCCCGGCTATAAAAGCATTGCAACAGGAAAAGCCTGAATATGCCGAGAGAATACATCCGAACAATGAATTTACAATTGCCGAAGTTGTATGGGCAATCCGAAATGAAATGGCTGAAACTATAGAGGATGTGCTGGCCAGAAGAGTCCGTCTTCTTTTCTTAGATGCCAGAGCAGCCATAGATTCAGCACGAAAAGTAGCAGAAATTTTTGCTCAGGAACTCGGCTGGGATGCTGAAAAAGTAGAAAACGAAACTGAAAGTTTCATTTCACTCGCTAAAGAATATCTTCTTGTACCCTATAACACCAACGAAATGAAAAACTCTAAATAAGTACACTATGATGAACGAAAAACTAATTTTAGCACTAGACCAAGGAACAACCTCATCACGGGCAATCCTTTTTAACAAAAGCGGAGAAATAAAATTCGTATCGCAAAAAAGTTTTGAGCAGATATTCCCCACTCCGGGATGGGTAGAACACGACCCAAACGAAATCTGGTCTTCTCAGATTTCTGTAGCTGCAGAAGTTATAGCTAAAGCCGGAATATCAGGACTGGAAGTCGCTGCTATCGGTATTACCAATCAAAGAGAGACAACTGTAGTATGGGACAGACATACCAGTGAACCTATTTATAATGCTATTGTATGGCAGGACAGAAGAACATCCAGATATTGCGACGAATTAAAATCCCAGGGACACACTGATGAGATTAAACAAAAAACAGGACTTGTTCTGGATGCTTACTTTTCTGCCACAAAGCTAAAATGGATATTGGATAATGTTGAAGGCGCAAGAGAAAAAGCAGAAGCCGGAGATCTATGTTTCGGTACTGTTGATACCTGGCTAACATGGAAACTGACAAGAGGAAAGATGTTTATTACAGATGTTTCCAATGCCAGCAGAACTATGATGTTTAATATCCGTACTATGGACTGGGATGATGATTTATTAAAATTATTCAATATTCCCCGTGCAATACTTCCTGAAGTAAAGCAAAGCAGTGAAGTGTATGGTGAAACCTCTACTACCCTTTTCTCAACTAAAATTCCGATTGCAGGTATTGCCGGAGATCAGCAGGCTGCATTATTCGGACAAATGTGTACAAAGCCGGGAATGGTAAAAAACACATATGGTACTGGATGTTTTCTATTGATGAATACTGGCAATGAAGCTGTATATTCTAAAAACAATCTGTTAACTACAGTGGCATGGAAAATTAACGGAGAAGTTAGCTATGCGTTGGAAGGCAGTGTATTTGTAGGAGGTGCTGCAATACAGTGGCTAAGAGACGGATTAAAGATTATCAATGATTCGTCTGAAGTCAATAAACTTGCAGAAACTGTAGAAGATAATGGTGGTGTATATTTCGTACCAGCTCTTACCGGACTTGGTGCTCCTTACTGGGATCAGTATGCTCGCGGAACTATTGTTGGTATAACACGTGGTACAACAGATGGTCATATTGCCAGAGCTACTTTAGAAGGAATCGCTTTTCAGGTTTACGATATTGTAAAAGCTATGGAAGCAGATGCTGGAACTCAAAGTACAGAACTTCGTGTAGACGGAGGAGCATCTGCCAGTAACATGTTAATGCAAATCCAATCAGACCTTTTCGGATTTAAAATTATTCGTCCTAAGACTCTTGAAACTACAGCACTTGGTGCAGCTTATCTGGCTGGTCTGGCAGTAGGCTTCTGGGAAAGTATAGATGAGATCCAGTCTCAATGGATTATAGAAAAAGAGTTTACGCCTAAGGAGGACAAAAGCAAAATCGACAATATGGTCAGCTTCTGGCACAAAGCTGTAAAACGTTCTCAGGCCTGGATAGAAGAATAATTAATAACCGAAAAAGTACACAACATGACACCATTTACAGCAGAAATTATAGGTACAATGCTACTTATTCTTCTTGGGAACGGCGTAGTAGCAAATGTTCTTCTAAAAGATACCAAAGGCAATAATTCAGGATGGATTGTTATTACCACAGCATGGGCATTAGCCGTTTTTGTAGGGGTAACAGTTGCCGGCCCCGTCAGCGGGGCACATCTTAATCCTGCAGTTACAATCGGACTGGCAATAGCCGGAAAATTCCCATGGGAATCAGTTCCTTCTTATATTGCAGCTCAGATGATCGGGGCTATGTCCGGAGCGTTTCTGGTATGGCTATTCCACAAAGATCATTTTGCTATTACCGAAGACGAAGGAGCTAAACTAGCTTGCTTTAGTACAAGTCCGGCAATTGCAAAACCAGTTTCAAATATAATCAGTGAAATTATCGGGACTTTTGTACTTGTTTTCGTTGTCTTCTATATCAGCGATGCTAATATCTCTATCCCGAATACTCCGGATGCCAAAATAGGTCTTGGTACTGTAGGAGCAGTTCCGGTAGCATTCTTAGTATGGGCTATAGGTTTATCTTTAGGAGGTACAACCGGTTATGCCATAAATCCGGCAAGAGATCTGGGACCAAGAATCATGCATGCTATTTTACCTATAAAAGGCAGCAGCCAATGGAGCTACGCATGGATTCCAATTTTAGGACCAGTTATAGGAGCCGTTCTGGCAGCTTTATTTTTCGGAATTTTAAAATAAATTTTGCATCTGACTAATTAACACACACTAAATAAGATGAAAGAAAACTTATTAAGACTTTGTCTGATTTTTTCAGGCATCGTGGGAGTTTCTGCTCAAAACACAGACTCATTAAAAACTGAAGAAAAGGCAGGCAGACTGGATTTTACAGCCAATATACAGAACAATCACCTTTGGCGTGGACTTATTATTACAGATAAACCTGTAGTAATGGGTAACCTCTCCTATGCCCTGGATAAAAATAAAAACTGGAAAATTGGAATCTGGGGAGCATCGGCTCTTGCCAATGACAGTGATGGTACTCATTATAAAGAAATCAATTACTATGTTCAGTATTCCAATAAGAATTTTTATATAGGTCTTTGGGATTTATATAACTCAAGGAATATTAATACGGCTGTTGCAGCAAACGATATTTTCAGTTATTCCAGAAGGAGAACAGCTCACATTATCGACCTGAGAACAAACTATACTTTTGGTCCGAAATTCCCGTTAAATATAGAAGCCGATATCATGCTCTATGGTGGTGCTAATGCAGGAGAAGTTGTTCTGAAACCTGACGGAGAATATGATAAAAACAAGTACTCTACTTATGTTCAGGTGAGCTATCCTGTTATCCAGAGCAAAAAGGTGAGCCTTAATGCTTTTGTAGGAGCAGGATTCGCACTGAATGACAGAAATTTCCTGTATGGCAATGGACAAAGTAGCTTCCAGATTGTAAATGTAGGAATAAGAGCAAGCAAAGATGTGAAGATTACTGAACATTACACCCTTCCGGTTTCTATGATGGCCATGTGGAATCCGGCTCTGAAATATGCCCGTATACAGCTGGCAGCAACGGTATTCTAGAAAAATATCTTTTTTCAGTTTTGATACACAACAAAAGAAGAAAGTCTACGTTTTAAGTAGTACAAAATATAAAACAGCATCAATTAGATAAACCTTACAGTTTTTAAAATTCTATGGGTTTTATTAAAAAATGCCGGAAGACAAAACTTCCGGCATTTTCTTTATTCTGTAACAACTTACGGATGATTATAATCCGATGTTTGTATTGGGTTTCAATTTATTCAGAATATCCTTTGGTATTGCATTCTTGTGCACAAGAATACCTGTAGACTTATACTGTACATATGGTCTTGTTACATATAAATATCCTTGATAATCGTTAGTCACGCCCCATGAATTTTTCACCATGTAATATTCTTTACCTGTCTGGTCTTTAGCAAGTCCTACAATCTGCATACCGTGGTCATCAGTTGTTGTAAGATTATTAAGTGCTTCCTGACGCATATCTTCAGTAATTTTTTTATCAGGTCTTGGGCCTTTAAAAAGATTAGCTTTTGTTTGAGCGTCGATATTATTCAGGTCAACATCCGGAACGTAAGCCACACCGTTTTTATAAGAAAAATATGGTTCGGAAACATCTGTTGCCCAACCTACTGTATAACCTTTGTCTACAGCATTGTCAACAATCTTAGTCAGATCATCCATCGGAATATTCCACATACTATCATGGCTCCAGTTGTCCGGGATTGGAGCAACAAAACGCTGATAATAAGGATAATCTTTGTAAGAAGTAAGCTCTACATAATCGTCAGGATTAATTCCTACTACATCCTTAGCAAAAGTCTGTGGCGTATAACGCTTTCCTTTGTAAGTAAACTCTTTTGGGTATTCTCCAAGGTAGCTGTCTAGTACATTATCTACATTTGTTAGCCAATTTGCAGAAAGTTTACCCTGAGGATTTTTTACATAAGCATCAAGCATAGACTTGATAACACTTTGCATTTCCCCAAAATTATTTTTGGTTTGTCCTGCCTGAAGTCCTGAATAAACTTCCTGAGGAACAGCACCATACTTTTTGTACATATTAATTACATCATGTAATTCACCGCCATCTCCCCAAGAAATAGCACCACCAAACAATACATATTGCTTAGCTTTATCATGATAAGCATTACGGGCTGTAAAGATTTCAGCTAAATCTACAGCTGGTTTTCCCATTCTTATCATTTCAGACTCAAGGAAAGAGTTTCCGGAGTAGCTCCAACAGGTTCCTGAGGATCCCTGGTTTTTAATAGAAGTATTCCCTAACTCCTTAACTACTGTAAATTTAAAATCCGGATTTTCAGATTGATTGTTTTTTAGGCTGTTTACCAAATTGTCTTGAGCAAAAGCCATGCTTCCTACTGTAAGCATGGTAAGCAAAAACATGTTTCTCTTCTTCATTATAAAATTAGAATTAAATTGATTAAAGTCTCAATATGACTAAAGAGTCCAAATTTAGTTCAAATTGTTACAATAATTTTATAGAATTTTTCGATTTAAAGGCCGTTTATGATATACTGCAACTATATTGCATTTAGTAAATTTCCACATCTGAATTCCAAATAACTGAAAACTAAATAATTAAATCCATTCTTGTTTATATTTTATCTGAAGATTTTCTAATCCACAAAGAGCCATTTTTAGTCATTAATTTTTCCAAAATGCCTTTATCAGTAAGCTCATTCAGATATTCCTCGCTCTCATTACGGGATATTCCGGACAATTCAGAAAATTCTCTGGCAGTTAACGAATTGTATTTGGAGAAAAGAGCTTCATGGTTTTTATTATATTGTTCTTTAGCAATAGCAGAATTAAGTTTTAGGATTGCTGTTTCAAAAAATGAATATGGTTTAGTACCATAGATCATTTCCCTCTCTCCCAATTTATTCTGTATAAATATGGTCGGAAACCCTCTAACACCATAATCTCTTGCCAGCTGTAAATCTGCTTCAAAAAGTTTTTGACCAACTCCTTCAAAATCCGTTTTTAGCTTTACAATATCCAATCCAGCTTCTTCGGCTGCTATGGCAATAAATTCCCATTTGGCAATATTCTTTTTCTTCAGGAAAACCAGCTCTCTTAGAATTCTTAAAAAAGCGATAGCTTTATCTTTATTCTGTATCTCTGCTACTTTAAAAGCAATAGAAGGCGGATAAGATGAACTCAGAGGATCTTCCAGCCACACATCTCCATCAATAGGCATATCATAATACAGGCTAACTTCATCCCAATGATGTGCTACATCCGAAGGTTTACTAATACCTCCACTGTCATAGCTCCAATTAGGTAACAGTCCACCCATATGGTATTCTATATCCAAAATACTTCCATATTCCAGTTTTAGTTTTCTCAGCTGTGGTTCGATCCCCCAACAGGAAGAACAAATAGGATCCGTAAAATAAATAAGCTGAAGAGGCTTATCCTTGGTATATATTCCTTTATAATCAGTATCAATTTCCGTTACTGGAAGTTCACATATTCCGGTATCAGGGTTACATAAAAGCGGATTATTTTTATTTTCTGTCATATCATGAAATTTAATTTATTTATTTTTGATTTCTGTTATACAAAATTGTAGCAGTTAATCTTAAATAGCAATAAGTCAAAAAAATATGACTACTAATAGTAACAATAAAAATCATGAATGTTGTCCTGCAGAAGAACTTTTGAAGCTATTATCAGGAAAATGGAAGCCACAGATTTTTCGGCTGGCAATAGAAGGACCACTAAGGTTTAGTAGTTTACTGAGACAAATTGAAGGATCTAATAAACAAAGTATTGCCACAGCACTAAAGGAATTAGAAGCTGAAGGGCTGTTGATTAAAAATACTATTAAATTAAAACCTCTGCATATAGAATACACACTATCTGAAAGAGGAAAACAAATGCTTCCTGTCTTTCAACAACTAGAAAATCTGAGATAATCTTGTAGCTAATCGATTAATCGACTAATATATTAAGGCTATGAGGTAAAACTTTTATTTCTATCGGAGAATCAATTTCTACTCCTTCTCCGTCCAAATGCCAGGCTTTAGAATTTCTGACACTAAATTTCAGGTCAGATACCGGAAAGTAAGTCAGGTATTCGTTTTCTTTCAGGTTTTTTGTAAACATTCTGAATGCAAATGCTAAAGAATGCCATAACGGGAATTTTTTAACCAATACTATATCTACAAGGCCATCACTATAATCAGCATGAGGAGCGATATAAGCATTATTCCCAAACTGACGTGTATTGGCTACATTCAACATCAGGTAATTTCCGTTATACTGCTTGTATTTATCTTCAAATTCTACCTTAATAGATTTGAAAATAAAAAAGGTCTTTACAGTAACCTTAATGTAATTGGTAAAACCACGACTGGTTTTCTCAAATTTTTTAATAACCTCTCCATCAAATCCAGTTCCCGATACATTAATAGACAAATTACCATTTACGGTAAAAGTGTCAATCTTATGAAACTTCTTCTGCTTAATCTTTTGAAGAAGGGCGTCTATATTTTTGGTGAAATTGGTTTCATTAGAAAAACCATTTCCTGAACCGGCAGGAAAAACAGCCAAAATTTTGTCTGTATTAATTAGTTTTTGGGCAACGGTAGAAATAGTACCATCCCCACCTACAGCCACAAAAACTTCTGTGGAAGCAAAATTCTCATCAATAAACCGATGAGTATCTTCTATCGACTTAGAAATCATAAAATTAGCCTCAGGATATTTTTGCTGAAGCTTTTCTAAAAAATCTTTATAATTTTTTTTTGCCGAAAACGGATTGATGATAAATACTGCGTCCATGATTTTGAAAGGCCAAAGGTACAAAAAAAGACTCCATCTCTGTGAAGTCTTTTAGTTTCTTTAAACTCTTCTGTTATCTGCTTTCCAGTTTTTTATACGTTTCTTAATCTGGTCTGCGTTCAGATCCTCTGAGATAACCTCCTCTACAAGTCCTGAAAATTCATTATCGTTAGCAAATCTTAATGCAAATAATTGAGAATCGCTGAATATATAGCCAATATCATCTATATTTTTTCCGGTTAACCGAAAGTACCTGAACTTCACCTCATCTACAACAATTCTGTTTTGCAATGTCAGTGCATAATGCTGTCTCATCATAAAAGCGACCCATATAATTAGGAAGATTGTTCCCGAAAGTACAAACCACAT
This sequence comes from Elizabethkingia sp. YR214, assembly GCF_003058195.1. Lineage (GTDB taxonomy): Bacteria > Bacteroidota > Bacteroidia > Flavobacteriales > Weeksellaceae > Elizabethkingia. The sequence continues at coordinate 423,026 of NZ_QBUH01000004.1, read as the reverse complement.
CCAGAACTCGCCATTATTATTCCCCAATGAATATCCCATATGATAAAGAGATATACCGAACAGAATAAGTCCTACTGGATAAAATATAAAATGATGTGGCAGATAATAACGTTTATGATTCTGGTAATTTTGCATAAAAGGTCTATTTCGTATTAATTTTCATTCTTTTCATAAATTCCGGATTAATGGTTCCTTCCAATTCTTTCCACGAAACAGGAATTGTAATATCTCCGGCGGCAAAAGCTGCTATTTCATAGGGACTATAATGGAAATACAGATTTTTATCATCAAAATAGAAGTTATCATTTACTGTTACTTTATCGAATAACAATCCATCTGAAACTTTTACAGCTCCTTCCCCATTCTCTGTTCCTGTAGGTATTTTATCTACATTTTTCATCAGTAGTTTTTCAAGCTTGCTTTTAGGCATCGAGGTAATATCTGACAGTACTAGTTGTCTGTTACTTTTTAAATCAAAAACCTTTTCCATAAAGCCATAGTTATCATGAGCTCCCCCCATATAACTTGCCCATGTATATTCTATAGAAAGATAATTATTGGTAAAGCTTCTCAGACGCATAGAATTATCCTCGTACCATTTATTTCCAAGAACTACACCTCCGGCCAGATAATCCTTTTTGATTTTAGTAAAAAGACCCTCAGCGGCTTTTTTAGCAGCTGCCTCCAAATCCGGTTTGGAATAACTTACAGGCTTTATAAACGGATATAATGAATCCAGAATAGCTTTTTCTTTTATATCCGGAAAAACTAAAATTCTGTCTGAATAAGCAATGGTAAGTGAATCTGTAGCCTTTATAGAATCACTGTAAATAACAGAATCTTGTTTTAGTATAATCAGGCTATATCCTTTTGGTATATCTGTTCCCTGTACTTTTTCCTGTTTCTTACAGGAAAGTACCAGTACAGCAATCATAAATAAAGATGAAACTGCATTTTTCATATTGTAATAAGTTTGGTGTTTAAAGTTAATAAAAAACCGCTGAATCAGCGGTTTCCATTATTTTTACTTTATACTGCTAAGCGGTTTCATCCGGAATTAAAGAAGAGTCAAATGGATCACTACCGAAAGCATGAACAATCATATTAACAAATAGTGAAGTAAATATTGCTATAACTCCCCATATAGTACTATTTTCTCCTTTTCCAAAACCTTTTGCCAGTTTATCCCCAGCAATAAATAAAGCGTATAAATTGACAAACGGAATAAAGAATAAAATAAACCACCAAGTTGGTTTTTTAATAATCTGCACAAGGACAATAAGATTATAAAAAGGTATAAATGCTGCCCACGCATCTTCTCTTCCTGCTTTTTGAAATGTCTTATACCAGCAAAAGCAAACGGCTACATAGACAAGAATATAAAAAATCAGAAAACCGATTCCGAAAATTGCTCCTGCAGCTGCGGAGCCTGAGTTGTCATAGTACGAAGAATCGTACGATTGCAAAATAGTTAACATAGTTTAGATTATTTAGAATTATTAATAAACCAAATATAACCATTTTAAAAATCAGTAAGAATATTTAAAATGAATTTTTCATTAATATTATGCAACAAAAAACCACCTTAAGGTGGTTTTATTTATTTAAGAAATTCGGATTGTTCAATTGTTTCCTGCTCTCCTGATGCCAGATTTTTTATTGTGATTCGGGCATTTTCAATTTCATCTTTACCCAGAAAAACAAGATGTGGAATCTCTTTTTTCTCAGCATATGCAAATTGTTTTTTCAATTTTGCTGCTTCCGGATAGAGTTCTGCAGAAATTCCTTTTTCTCTAAGTTTTGCAATAAGCTTCATCGCTTCTATTGCTTCATCTTCTCCGTAATTAGCAAAAAGATACTCTACTTTTACAGTAGCATTCTCCGGGAACAGACCTAATTCTTCCATTACTAGGTAAGTTCTGTCCAGGCCGAAGGAAATGCCGATTCCTGGTATATTCTTTACTCCAAAAACTTCTGTCAGGTTGTTATAACGACCACCGCCGCCAATAGAACCCATTTCTACTCCTTTCGCTTTTACTTCAAAGATAGCGCCTGTATAATAATCTAATCCTCTGGCTAGGGTGATATTGAATACCAAATCCTGACTGTCTATTCCTAATTCCATAGCTTTAGACAAAACAAATTCCAGTTCCGTAACTCCCTGAATGCCTACTTCCACACCTTCAAACTTTACTTTTAGTTCCTGAAGGTTTTCTAATGCATTATTTTTCTGATGAAAAAGAAAGTCTAGTTTTTCAATAGCTACATCTGAAATACCTTTTTCCTGCATTTCTTTGGTTACACCATCTTTACCGATTTTGTCCAGTTTGTCCAGTGCTACTGTAAAGTCAATTAGCTGCTCTGTTATTCCTGCATATTCCGCAAGACCGGAAAGAATTTTACGGTTATTCATTTGAATAGCTACCGGAACACCAAGCTCTTTAAAAGCTTTGAAATATAACTGCACCAGTTCTACTTCCTGCCAAAGGCTTTCGGAACCTACAACATCAGCATCACACTGGTAGAATTCTCTGAATCTTCCTTTCTGTGGACGATCTGCACGCCATACCGGTTGAATTTGATAACGCTTAAAAGGAAAAGTCAACTGCCCATGATTCATCGCAACGAATCTTGCAAACGGTACTGTAAGGTCGTAACGCAAAGCCTTATCAGAAATTTGTGAAGTTAATTTTTTAGCATCTTTATTCTGCCAATCATTTTCGTTCACTTTCTCCGTATAATTACCTGAACTCAATATTTTGAAAATTAGACGGTCTCCCTCTTCTCCGTATTTACCAGTAAGGGTTGACAAGTTTTCAAAGCTTGGCGTTTCCAAAGGTTGGAAACCAAAAAGCTCAAAATTCTTTTGTAATGTATTAATAATATATTTCCTGCGGGAAACTTCCTGTGCTGTAAAGTCGCGTGTTCCTTTTGCTAGACTAGGCTTCATTCTTTATCTTTTCTCTAAAGCACAAAAATAAGCATAATGTGGCAAATAAATGTAATAGACATCCAACAGGCTGAATATTATTAATTATTTCATCATCAGAAGTTCTTCTACTCTGATTTCGGTAATATAGCGCATATTTCCGTCTTTATCTTCATAGCTTCTGTAGGTCAGCTTTCCCTCTATTGCAATCTCTTTGCCTTTGGTAACATACTTCTCAAATACTTCTGCCAATTTGCCGTAAACAATAAGATTATGCCATTGGGTTTCTTCAATCTTTTCGCCCTGAGTATTGGTATAATAATCATTGGTTGCTAAACTAACGGAAGCTTTAATCCCTTTTTCGAACTGGGTTACTTCTACGTCTTTACCTGTGTGTCCGAATAAAATAACTTTGTTTCTTAGTGACATGTTTGTATGATTTTAAAATTAAACTTAGTTGATTTTCTGTAGCAAAGATGAAAGTTACGCAATGTTTTAAGCGGTAAAAAAATATTTATAGTCATTTGTAATCGTTTAACTAAATCTAAAAATTTATATATCAAAAAGTTACGATTTTTATTTTACATCCTTTTTTATTGTCAAAAATCATAATTATTTAAACTACAAAAGATTAATTAAAATAATAAAATACTATATTTGAAATGATTAAATAAAAAAACATGCAATTCTGTCTGGAATGTGATGAAAAAATATCAGGCCGATCGGATAAAAAATTCTGTTCGGACGGATGTCGGAATGCCTATAACAACAGACAAAATAAAGACAACACCAACCTGATGCGGAACATTAATAACCGGTTAAGAAAAAATTACCGCATCCTGATTAATGCCAATAAAGACGGAAAAACGAAAATTTCCCATCAAAAACTATTATCATTAGGTTTTGACTTTAACTTTATTACTCAAATTATTACCTATAAAAATGGCTCAGAATACCGGTTTATTTACAATCAAGGATACAAAATTCTGGAAGAAGACTGGATTTTACTTGTGAAAAAGGACTAGCTGTTTCTTTCTTTGGTTATATTTTAGGTCTCATCACCAAATATCATTTGCGTCCGGGTTTTGTTTGCGTTTCAATTTTTATATTTTTGTAACATTCATTGCTTATGGAAAAAATTATTCTGATCGAAGACGAGACCAGTGTGGTATCATTTATAAAGAAAGGACTTCAGGAAAAAGGTTATGAAATTTCAGTGGCTTTTGACGGGCGTACTGGTGTACAGCTGGTGGAAGCTAATGATTTTGATCTTGTAATCCTGGATATTATGCTCCCTGAAATGAATGGTCTGGATGTATGCAAAGAGATCAGAAAAACCAATAAACAGGTACCAATTCTTTTTCTTACAGCTCTCGGAACTTCAGAAAATATAGTGCTCGGACTGGAAAGTGGTGGCGATGATTATCTGGTAAAACCTTTCAAGTTTATTGAGCTTGTCGCCCGTATAAAATCATTACTGAGAAGAAGTGGTAATAACACTATTCCGGAAACACCTGAACCAGAAGCTGATGAAGAGCATATTTACAGATTTTCTGATCTTGTGGTGAATGATTACACTAAAAAGGTAACACGGGGTGGCGAAGAGGTTAATCTCACTTCTACAGAATATAAACTACTGGTTTATTTCCTTAATAACCCGGAAAAAGTTATTTCCCGTGTGGAAATTCTGGATGCGGTATGGGGTGTAAACTATGAGCTGGGAACCAATGTTGTGGATGTTTATGTAAACTATCTTAGAAAGAAACTGGATAATCCGGATAATAAACTAATCCATACAGTTATTGGAATGGGTTATGTACTAAAAAGACCGTAGCAGATGTTTAAAAAAGTTATCACAAATCAGACAAAAACCATGATACTCTTAATGCTAGTATTTACCAGTATTATTATTCTTTTTAGTGGTTTAGTTTACTTTTCTATTGTCAACTTTTCTCACCAACGGTTTTATGAACTACTTAAAATCCGTACAACAACTATTGTACAAATAGAAAAAAGCAAAGAACACTTGGACCTTCCGGAAAACTATATTCTCAGCAGCCTGAACGATGAGGAACTCCCGATGGAAAAAGATTATGTTTTTGCAGTTCCGAAAGATTCTAACTTCAGCAAAATTTCTCAGAAAGTTCATATCCCCTCTTCTTTTTTCAGAAATATTGTGAAGAACGGAGAAGCCAATCATAATGATAAGGAGTTTTATTACATCGGACAGACTTTCAGGGTTGATGATAAAAATTACATAGCGATTGCCTCTGCGAAAAATCACTATGTGGCCTATTATCTGGAATATCTAAAAAGAACCCTTATTACATGTATTGTACTTTCCTTATTCTTTAGTATGATATTTTCTTTTTATTTATCCAAAACTTTATTCAAGCCGATATTAAAGATTACAGGTAAGGTAAAAGAAATCAGCTCCGAAAATTTACACCTCCGACTAGGACCTCAGCCTGGTAATAAGGAGCTTAACGAGTTGGTTGAAACTTTCAACGATATGCTAAACCGTATTGAGACTTCTTTCGAAACTCAAAATCATCTTATCGGAAATGTTTCACATGAATTAAGAACTCCCCTCACTTCTATTATGGGAGAAGCAGATGTTGCACTTTCCATTAACAGAACCACAGAAGAATACAAAGATACATTGGAGATTATTCTAAATGAAGCGGAAAAGCTTGATAAAAAAATCAAAGCCTTATTAATGATCGCCCAGACCGGATTTGATGGTAAAATCCAGAAGTTTGATAAGGTAAGAACCGATCAGTTGCTTTGGGATGTTATTGAAACACTGAAAAGAATCGATCCCCGAAATAACATATTCCTTGATATCAGTATGCTTCCTGATAATCCCAAAAAGCTTAAAGTACAGGGGAATGAACAGCTATTGCATCTCGCTCTGGCAAACATCATCAGTAACGGATGCAAATATTCTAACTTCCAGCAGGTAAAAGTTTCTCTAGGCGCAACAGACACAGATGTTTACATTATTATAAAAGATTCCGGAATTGGTATTCCGGAACAGGAGATGAACAAAATTTATGACCCTTTCTTCAGGGCATCTAATACCAAAAATTATGAAGGCTATGGAATTGGTCTTCCTCTTGCACGGAATATTGTAAGAATACACCACGGAGAACTGATTGTAACCTCACATGAAAATCAAGGCACTACAGTACAACTTCGCTTTCCTAATTTCTATAGTACACAAAACGAGGAAAAACAAGCTTAAATAAGCTAATCTATCGCTCTGTGAGCGCCTATATTTACATATTAAAAAACCTTACAAAATTGTAAGGTTTTTATCTTTATACAGCTTTCAAAAATTTATCAAAATTAAAATTCTAATCTCATTTTAATCTCGTTAATCACATTTTAATTTGTTTCCAAAGTCTTTCTAATACGGTGGGTATAGTTTTGTATCATCAAAATAAGATAATACAGAACCAAACCCCAAAGTTATGAGCAAGACCATTTTAATAGCCACCGATTACTCACTAGAATCATTAAATATATTGAAAAGAGTATTACAGGAAAAAAACGCTTTACAAGATAATACTCAATATAACATACTGTTTGTTTCCGGATACGACATGAGTGACTCTATAAGAGATCTCCTGTTCACAAACAAAAACACAATTTTCAATAAAATAAGACCACAGGAATTCTGTGATGCTTATGAAATTATTCGAAACAAATACTCACACCTGATTGACAAAATTGTATGTGATGTTTTCACAGGAAGTTTCCAAAGAACATTCAACAATTATGTAAAAGCAACAAACATTCAGGAAGCTTACTACTCTCCTTCTGTAAGAAGCAAAGGAAAAGGAAAATTCAGTATTATTCCTTACATCAGAAAATGTAAAGAATTGCAATACACAGAAATTTCCGTTGAAGTTCCTCAGAGCTTACCGGAAAGAGGAAGACTTGCGGAGATATTCGCAAGCACAGGAAGCTAAATAATAACGATTAAAAAACGCACAAATGTTAAGGAATTATAGTAGCAGCAGGACACTGGGAGATAATATCAGGCTGGGGACGCTGACAGCTTTTACGGCCGGTACTATAAATATAGCCTCTTTATTGATATTTCTCTCATTTACCTCAAATGTAACGGGACACTATGCTATTCTGGCTGCTGAAATAAGTAAGGGAAGCTGGGCTAAAGCTGCAGTTGTTGGAGGATGGATTTTCCTATTCTTCTTCGGAAGCTTTTTATCCAACCTTATTGTCATAAATTTCAACAAAAAGAGCAAGTATTTTGCACATGCAATGCCAATTGTGCTGGAAATTATGTGTCTGTTATTTGTAGGTATTTACGGGCAGTTTTATTATCAAAAAACACTGGAAGAAACCGAATATCTGGTTGCACTAATGTTATTCGCAACAGGTTTACAAAACGGTCTTACTGCAAGTATTTCCAACTTCTCGATAAAAACAACCCACCTTACAGGTACAACAACCGACCTTGGAATCTTATTTTCTATGTTTACTCATAAAAAGTACAGAAAGAATCCGGAACTTATTGCCAGAGCAAAAGTGCTTATCAGTATTATGATTGCCTATGTAGCGGGAGCCGTATTCTCTGGTCTTACCTATTACTATCTGGAGTTCAGAGTATTTTATGTCATCAGTCTATGTTTACTTATTGTAATCGGGTACGATGCCTATAAAATACATCTGAGACACTTCAATACCAGATACAGATATAGCAGAATTTATAAAAAACCTACCGTCCTGGCTTATTTGTACGACAAGATCCATGGGATACCGAAAAGGAATGAAAAACGAAAATTCGTCTTTGAAGATTAAATATATTATTGGTTTTAATTTTGTGTAAAACTAGCTGTGAGCCATCCTCTATTTGTGTAAACATTTAGAGGATTGTGCTTTTTATAGGGTAATATAAAATAAATCTAAAATTATCCTGAATCAATAAAGAAACGGCTAAGAATCTGTATCCTGCAAATATTCCGTTTATAACACGAAAGTATTACATGAATAATTTTAATAAATACTGATAAATAAAAAGGCTGTAGCTTTGTTAGAAACCATCAAAACAAAACATTATGGAAAAAAATATTGCCGAGCAAATGGTCGATATGCTTGTTGATGCAGGTATTAAACGTATTTATGCTGTTACTGGAGATAGCCTCAATCATTTGAATGATGCTGTCCGTAAAAACGGAAAAATAAAATGGATACATGTCCGGCATGAAGAAGTTGGTGCTTATGCAGCAGCAGCTGAAGCCGAATTGGATGGCTTAGCTTGTTGTGCAGGAAGTTGTGGTCCGGGGCATGTACACCTTATCAATGGTGTTTACGATGCACATCGCGGACATGCTCCAATGCTTGTTATTGCTTCCACCATTAATACCAATGAAATGGGAATGGACTATTTTCAGGAAACCAACACCATCAAATTATTTGACGATTGCAGTGTTTACAATCAGATGATTATGACACCGGAACAGGCTCCCAGAATTTTGCAAACGGCTATCCAGCATGCTATCTCTAAAAAGGGTGTTGCTGTTGTGGGGCTTCCCGGAGATGTTTCCGAACTAAAAGCTAAAGAAAATGTAACTTCCAATCGTTTTTTCTTTACCCAACCTTTAATCCGCCCTAATGATCAGGAATTACAGCAGCTTGCGGATCTCATTAATGAAAACAAAAAAATAACCATTTTCTGTGGTATAGGAGCCGAGAATGCACATGCAGAAGTTGTTCAGCTGTCACAACATCTGAAAGCTCCTGTAGGCTATTCTTTCCGTGGAAAGATGTCCATGCAGCATGACAATCCGAATGAAGTCGGAATGACGGGACTACTAGGACTCCCCTCTGCCTATAACAGTATGTGTGATTCTGATTTAATTTTGCTATTTGGTACCGATTTCCCTTATCAGGCTTTTATGCCTGAGAAAAATAAAATTGCACAGATTGACTTAGCTCCGGAACGTTTAGGCCGACGTGCAAGAGTCGATTTAGGGCTCTGTGGAGATGCTAAAGAAACGATCAAAGCGCTTTTGCCTCTTATAAATGCTAAGGATGATTCGGATTTCCTTGATGAACAGCTGAAATATTATGAGAAAGTAAAAGAAAACCTGGAGACTTATGTTAAGGATTCCGGATTGGAAGATAATATCCAGCCTGAATTCCTGGCTTCTACAATCTGTAATAATGCCAATGATGATACTATTTTTACCGTAGATACCGGAATGACCTGTGTATGGGGAGCTCGCTTTATAAAAGCAACCGGTAAAAGAAAAATGCTGGGTTCATTTAATCATGGTTCCATGGCCAATGCAATGCCAATGGCAATAGGGGCAGCACTCTCCCATCCTGAAAGACAAGTTGTAGCCATGTGTGGTGATGGTGGAATTTCCATGTTATTAGGTGATTTAGCAACCATTCATCAGTACAATCTTCCCGTTAAAATTATTGTATTCAACAACAGAGCATTAGGAATGGTTCGGCTGGAAATGCAGGTTGCCGGTCTTCCGGATAATCAGACAGATATGATTAATCCTGATTTTGCCAAAGTTGCAGATGCAATGGGAATTATTGGAGAAAACATCCATAATGTTGGAGATGTTGAAGCTGCTGTAAAACAAGCTTTCGAGCATAACGGTCCTTATCTCCTAAATGTTTTTACCAATCCAAATGCACTGGCAATGCCGCCGAAGGTAGACGCTGGTCAGATTATCGGTATGGCAAAATCTATGACCAAATTAATGCTTGGTGGCCGTGTAAATGAAGTACTGGACACTATAAAATCTAATTATAAGCATATTTTCTAGGCACAATTCTATTTAGCCAAAAGATTTCAGTCATAAAAAACGAGAGGTAGAATGCTTCTCGTTTTTTTAATTCTAAATTCTTTAAATCCCCTATACTTCTCTTATCTTAGCGGTTCTTTCTATTTAATATGACAAAAATCGAATATATTCAGCAACATATATCAGCTCCTGCAAAAGGAATTGAAACTACATTACAACTTCTTTCAGAAGATTGTACTATTCCTTTTATAGCACGCTACAGAAAAGACAGAACAGGAAATCTGGACGAAGTACAAATTGAACAAATCGCTAAGCTTTCTAAACAGTACGATGAAATCGTTAAACGTAAGGAGTCTATCTTAAAATCTATAGAAGAACAGGATTCTTTAACCGAAGAATTACGGTCTAAAATAGAGTCTTCTTTTGATCTTCAGTATCTTGAAGATCTTTACCTTCCTTATAAAAAGAAAAAGAAAACAAAAGCCGATACAGCAAGAGCTTTAGGATTAGAACCTCTGGCAAAAATCATTATGGCTCAGAATGCGTCAGACCTTACCGCATCTTCTTCCCGCTATCTTTCGGATAATGTTTCCTCAGAGGAAGATGCTTTACAGGGAGCACGTGATATTATAGCTGAGTGGATGAACGAACATCTTTTCATCCGGAAACAACTGAGAAAATTATATCAATACAAAGCCGAGATTTCTTCCAAAGTTGTCAAGGCTAAAAAAGATGAGGAAGCTGCACAGAAGTTTTCTCAGTACTTTGACTGGAAAGAAAGTATCTCCAGAATCCCTTCGCACCGACTTCTGGCAATGTTGCGTGCTGAGGCCGAAGGATTTATAAAATTCAGTATAGATGCTGATAAAGACGAAGCTCTTCAGATTATAGAAAAAGCAATGATCAGAAGCAATAATGAATGTGCTGATCAGATAAAACTGGCTGCAAAGGATGCTTACAAAAGATTGCTCGAACCCGCTATTTCTAATGAAGTATTGCAGGAGGCAAAACTAAAAGCCGATATCAAAGCTATTGAGGTTTTTGCAGAAAATCTACGCCAGCTACTACTCGCTTCGCCTTTAGGTGAAAAAAGAATTTTAGCCATAGATCCCGGCTACAGAACGGGATGTAAAATTGTTTGTCTGGACGAAAAAGGAGATTTGCTTCATAATGAAAATATATACCCGCACGCACCACAAAATGAAACCGGAACTGCTATGAAAAAAATTCGGTCGATGGTGAATGCCTACAATATAGAAGCTATATCCATCGGAAACGGAACAGCTTCCCGTGAAACGGAATTCTTTATCAAAAAAATAGCATTTGACAGACCTTTACAGGTTTTTGTGGTCTCCGAAGCCGGAGCGTCGGTTTATTCAGCTTCCAAAATTGCAAGAGAGGAATTCCCAAGCTACGATGTTACGGTAAGAGGTGCTGTGTCTATTGGCCGAAGACTTTCTGATCCGTTGGCAGAACTGGTAAAGATCGATCCTAAATCTATTGGGGTTGGACAATACCAGCATGATGTGGATCAGACTTTATTAAAAGAAGAACTCGACTCTACTGTTATGCGTTGCGTAAACTCCGTAGGAATTAATCTAAATACAGCCAGTAAATCCTTGCTAAGCTACGTTTCGGGAATTGGAGAGAAAATGGCAGAAAATATTGTAAACTTCCGTAGTGAAAACGGGGCCTTCGCAAACAGAAAATCTTTAAAGAAAGTTCCGCGACTTGGTGAAAAAGCTTTTCAGCAGGCTGCAGGATTTTTACGCATCAGGGAAGCGGAAAACCCACTCGATAATTCTTCTGTTCACCCGGAAGCCTACTCTATTGTAGAGAAAATGGCTAAGGATCTCAACATTTCACTGAGTGACTTTATTGGCAATAAAGAAAAAATTGCTCTGGTAAAATCTGAGAATTACATTACGGATCATACAGGTATTTTAGGAATTCAGGATATTCTGAAAGAACTGGAAAAACCAGGATTAGATCCCCGAAAAGCAGCTAAAGTATTCGAATTTGATAAGAATATCCGTAAACTGGAGGATGTAAAAACCGGAATGATTCTGCCAGGCATCGTTAACAATATTACAGCATTTGGCTGTTTTGTAGACATCGGTATTAAAGAAAGCGGACTCGTGCATATTTCGCAACTGAAAGAAGGCTTCGTTTCTGATGTCAGTGAAGTGGTAAAACTACATCAGCATGTGCAGGTAAAAGTTGTAGAGATAGATTCCCAACGGAAACGTATTCAGCTTTCTATGATTCTCTAATTTTTTAAATCAGATACTTTTTAAAAGCATAAACAACACAATTAAATTAATAGTTACCCTTTAAGTATTAGGACATTGTTAAGCACAATAAGATAAAATTTGATATATTTGAATTGAACTTTCTGATTATGAAAAAACTAACTTTCCTTTTGGCTTTTATGCTTTGTATTTTTACTGCAAAAGCACAAAAAGCAGAACAGCAAATTGACAAATTAATGACCAGCTGGCATCAGGCGGCTGCAAAAGCAGACTTTAATGGCTATTTCGGATTACTACATGATAAATCCATTTATATCGGAACTGATGCTACCGAGCGTTGGACAAAATCAGAATTTATAGGTTTTGCCAAACCTTATTTCGATCGTGGCAGAGCATGGGATTTCACAGCTGTGGACCGCCATATTTCTTTTTCTAAAGACGGCAATACAGCATGGGTAGATGAAGTTTTGGACACTAAAAATATGAGCCTTTGCAGAGGATCTGGTGTTCTGATTAAGGAAAACGGAAAATGGCAGATTGTACAATATGTACTTTCTATGACGGTTCCAAATGATCTTGCTAACGATGTCACAAAACTAAAAACTCCGGATGAAGCAAAAGTTCTGAAAGATTTCCAAAATAAAAAACCGCTTAAATAAAGCGGTTTTTTTATTAATACACTGCATCTATTTCTTTTGCTGATACTCGAATAGCTCTATAATGGTATCCACCATTTCCTGCCCATAGTGCTTGCCTATAAGATAAAGCGCTGCATCTATTCCGGCCGTAATACCTGCAGTAGTTATTAACTGACCTTGGTCCACATATCGTACTCCTCTCTTTATATTACTTTCCGGATTATGTTGCTCCAGAGTATCTATTAGCATACTATGTGTTGTAATATCATAGTTAGCCAGTATCCCGGTATTTGATAATAACATGCTCCCCGTACATACTGTAAAAATTTCCGTACCGTTTTTATATTTATTCTTTACCCATTGTAATGCTGTTTCCTGGAATTCCGGATCCTGAAGAAGCTTCATAATCTGTTCCGGATTAGCGCCCGGAACAACAATCATATCAGGCTCCGGACAGGTATGTATATCGTAAGCAGGAATAATAGACATCGTATTGGCCTCGGCACGCACAGCATCTTTTGTTCTTCCTACGGTATAATTGTTATAACTTCCGGGGCGAATCACGTTTGCTTTTACAAAAACATCCAGAGGCCCATTCAGGTCTAACATTTCTACCTGATCATAAACCAGAAATGCAACATTCATCATTTTAGCATTTTGTACTTGTTCCATAATTGTATTATTTAATATTAATGTTTTCAGAATCGGACATAGCTTTTGCTTTCCGAAGATCTACGATCGTCGGCTATACTATGAAATCAAAAAAATGTAATGTAATTACTCTGCTCCGTTGAAAGCCTTTCTGTACTGAGCAGGAGACATGGAAATATGCTTTATAAAAAGTCTTCGGAGTGAAACGGCACTGCTAAAACCACATTTTTCAGCAATTGTATCAATGCTCATCGCTGTATATTCCAGCATATTTTTTGCCTGATCCAGTCTCATTTTTTCTAAAAAATGCCCCGGTGTTATTCCCGATTCTTTTAGAAAAACTCTGGAAAAATTGCGGACACTCATATTCATATTTTCAGCCATATCTTCAATTGTGATATTCTTACTCAGATTTTGTTTAAGCATGTTCCGTACCTCCTTTACAAAAGAACTCATTATATCATAATCGGGCAGAGCATTTCCAAACTGAGACTGGACGCCAGATCTTCGCAGATGCAATACAAGGTGTCGTGCAACTTCTGCTGCCAAAGGTTTACCAAAATCTTCCTCCAATAATGCCAAAGCGAGATCCATTCCGGAGGTTACTCCGCCTGATGTATACAATTGCTGATCCCTGATAAAAAATGGATTAACATTAACATCTAATTCCGGATAAGAATTCTGTAGTGTATCAGCATATTTCCAGTGAGTTGTTACTTGCTTTCCATTTAGTAAACCAGCTTTTGCTAATACAAAAGCTCCAATACAAACCGATCCCATTCTTCTTACTCCAGCTACATTATCCTGCAAACAATGGTATATTTCCGGATCTATTTCATCCAAAACTGAAAGCGAAGTGCCTGCTATTAATAGTGTATCTACAGGAAAGTCTATGTCGTAAATTGTATGACTACAGCTTAGCGCTACTCCGGAACTCGAGGTTATCATTTTATCTCTTATTCCTGAAACAAGAAATACTTTATAGCCAGAACCGGGCTTTTGATCTGCCAGAAAAATATTTGCTGATGTAAATACATCACAAGGCCCCGCTACATCCAATAACTGTACCTGTGGTAATATGAGTAACACTATATTTTTCATTACTCTGTCGTTAGATATCTGCTTCATGCTTCCATTGTCTTTGATGCAAATGTACAGAGAATGTTATCTGGCTGCAATGACAAAAAATATACATTTTCGGCCATCAACAATTTAGGTGAAATCATCCAACCAAATTCTAATTTCTAGAATTTATTCTATACCGCTCTTTTTATAGGGAAGGTTCCAGATTAAATCTGCTGCTAAATAATGTACGCCACCTTTAGAAGCACTATGACTTCCACTGATCAAATCATCCATATAACCGATGTCCATTGAGAAAGGAGAATTGGGAATATTGAACATATAATAAAGAGCTATACGCATTTCTTTATAAGCAAAAGGAGCCCAGTGGGTTTCTGGTTCGTTCATATAACTTGTAGAAAATAGTGTCTCTACGCTTAATGCCAGCTTTTGACTGTTTTTCTCAGATAAATTATATGTCAACTGACTTTTCAGTCTTGTTCTCAGCTGAAAGTTCTCTTCAGCATTATGAAAATCGGCATCAAAAAATTTTCTGAATTCCTGACGGATGGTATTCTTCCACTTCCATTGACTTCCAACATTAAATGTATAAGCATATCTTCCGTAAAGTCTGAATTCTTGTTCTACCCCTTCTTTTTCATAAGGTTCTATACTCTGATATTCATTTTGTCTACGATAGCTTATGGCATAGCTGTATTGCTGATGAGGAGCAAATGAATTGAATACTTCATGATTGGCTACAAAAATAGCTTGCTTTGAAAATAGATTATCATTGTCCGGACTACTCTTTCGTCCAATTGCAATATAACTGAGCGCTTGTTTTTTTCCTAAAGAATCCAGTTTACGACGAATTCCGAAAGCTCCCCAAAAAGCGGTATTGGCTTCTCCCAATCCCGGCGGGCTAATCTGCGCTTTTAAACATCCACCTGAAAACCACAATAAACCTAATGTCACAATAATTCTTACCCTTCTGTACATACTAATCTTTTATATAGAATTACATTTCTCCATATACCAAATAACCCCAATAGAACTTTTAGCTAATGGAAAAACAACAAATATAAATTGTTTGTGCTCCCTGTCCTTATCTAAAAACACCTAAAAATATTCATAATCAGGACAAAAGTTCTATAAAAATGGCCTGGTAAAAACCAGGCCAAATCATTTACTTGTGTCTAAATATAGGTATCCCTAGCTTAGGCAGTTGTAAAACTGATCTAAAAGTCCAAGGTAATAGATCCTCTTACTGCAGCACCCATAATTGGTCTTGCCATAATAATTCCGTCCCCGGTTGGAGATCCTGCTCTTGGGTCTCCTTCGGTAATACCAATAGTATTAAATATATTGGTTCCATCTATTGCAAAACGTATTTTACCTAACTGATAAGACATTCCGGCTCCAAATTCGCTAAAAGAAGGCAAAACCTGAATATTCTTTTCATCCTGGAAACGTTTTCCATAATAGTTATAGCTGATATAAGCTCTCCATTCTTTAGTAATATTAACAGCCGGAGAAATATTGAAATAAAATTTAGGAATTCTTCTTACTACATTACCATTGTAGTCAAATGTTGATCCATCTGCATTTCTTCCGGTAAAATTTCTATACTTCGGATTCTGAATTGTTCCGTTAAATGTAACTTCCAGTACATTGCTAAACAAGCGGGCGTAACCTTCCAGCTCTACCCCAAGGTTAGAAGTATTGGCAAATTTATTTTCGGAAACTCCGTTAGAATAGATGTCTGTAAATGACAGGTTTTTCAGCGTTGAGTAAAAAGGAATTACAGCTATATCAAAAGTACGGGAATAATATTTGTAACCAACTTCCAGCTGATTGGTTAATACAGGTTTTATTATACCTAAATTTGCCATGTTGTTGTGATAAGCTTCTTCATTTGGTGATCTGAATCCACTGGAAAAACGCGCATATACTGCATTTTCTCTATTGATTTTATAATTTGTAGCCAAAGTATAAGACACTTTACTAATGTCATAATTCCAGTATGTATACTTATTTCCAAGGACCGCCATATTATCATCCGCAGTAGTAGTTGCAAAACTGTGTGTACCATCTGTTGTTAAACCAGAATTATTGAGATTAGCTGTTGTTGTACCTACACCATAACCTTTGTAAAAATCACGGCTGTAGCGAATCCCTCCATTTAAACTCAAATCATCTGTAACGTTGTAGTCTACATTTAAATAGATATTATTCAGGCTTCCCTGGATCTGAGAATCTCTGATAAGGAAAGACATACTACTAACACCATTGTAAGTCTTAGAATATCCATTATCCGTAGGGCTTAGTGATTTATCTACAAGATTGAGCAATTCCGGTTTGTCCGTCGCTGTTGTCAGGATATTGCTCCAGTTCCAGTATTGGTGGGATTTCCAGTTGGATTTATAAAAACCGGCGGTAATATTCCCTTTATCAAACTTATAATTGAATTGCAAGTCGTTCACAAAGTTTCGCATCTGTTTGTCGATCGCCCAGAAACCTAATTCCTGAACATACTGTGGACTAACGGACTGACCGTTGCTAACTGAAGAATACTGATAATTGTTTGCATCAATTCCTTTATTTTTAGCAAAATCGGCAGCTAATTGCGGTCCGCCAGCAGGGAATATTCCGGTATAGTTCATATTAATATTCGTATACCTGGTCTTATTAAGCACGGTAAAATTGTTCCCCAAATCATATTTAAACTCTACTCCTATTACATCTACCTTCGGGTGAATGCCATCTTCCAGGTTTCTTTGGAAAAATCCTCCTCCGGCCTGCGGAATATTAAACTGACTAATAGATCTGTAACTGTAAGTTCCGTAGTTAGGATCGAAGCCGGGAAAACCTTTCAGGTCGTTTCCATTTTGTATTAAAGGAATTGGCAGATAGAATGTATTTCTGTCATCCAGTTTTTTGTAATACGCTTTTACATATCCTTTATCGAAAACATATTTCAGATTCATTTTAATCTGACCTCCTTCATTTGCTTTAAATCCTGTTTTCCGTAGTCCATTATCTACTCTGTAAAATCCACCAACATTAAAGAATAATTTGTCTTGTATCAAAGCCCCACCAACATTAACATCAGTGCGCATCAGTCCATAAGAACCCGTTTCCAGCTTCGCTGTTCCTTTAAAAGTATTTGTTCCTTCTTTAGAAATAAAGTTAATAAGTCCTCCGGGCGAGTTGTTGGCATAAATAGAACCGGAACCCCCTCTCAGTGCTTCCAATCGGCTTACCGTATTATCTACTCTAAAAAACATATCGGCATTGGCAAATTGCAAAGCCCCATCTTCAAAAACAGGTAAACCATCTTCCTGTACCTGAACAAATTCATAAGCTCCGGCGGAAGGAATTCCTCTTGCAAAAAGGTTGTTCCCTACTTCTCCACCCGATGTTTCTACGGCAAAGCCTGGCACTCTCTGTAATAAAGCGGCAGCACTTATAGGATTCTGCTTCTGAATCTCTTTAGCACTAAAAGTAGAAATTGCGGTACTGGATTCTATTTTCTTTTTAGGGTTAGAATTACCTGTAATAACCACCTGATCTATTGATGATACTTTCGTGGAATCTTTAACCGTTTCCTGTCCGTATGCATTATGAAAATAAAACATGGCGACACCGGTCATCAGAAATATTGATCTTTTCTTCATATCATTGATTTTTTTAGTTTCGTTTTAACTTCAGATAAACGCCGTTTGTCCAGCCAAATCCATCCTGATTAGGATATTCACCACCTCCGGCAATTGTTTTGGTATCCAGTGCATTATACTTCTCCATCAACTTACCAGTATTATTATAAACCCTTTCTACATTAGTACTCCAATTATTCTTTATTGTATCTGCCAATTGTGTATATCCATAATTTTTCATTCCCAAAAAGCCTAGCCACTGATACGGAGCCCAGGCATTTGGCAGGTCCCATTGCTGACCCGTTTCTTTTGTTGTTGTAACCAAACCACCCTGATAAAGAAACTTTTCAGTAATGATTTTCGATACGGCTTTTGCCTGCTTCTCATTTGCAAGTCCAAGGAATAAAGGATATAATGTTGCAATGTGTTCGGAAGATGTTTTTCTATGCTTCTTTATATGATAATCTCTGTAGATTCCAGCATTTTCATCCCAGAAATAAAGATCTATACATTGCTTTCTTTTTTCAGCTCTTTGGACATAATATTCAGCCTTATCATTCATTCCCATAAGCTCTGAAGATTTAACCAATGTCTTTTCCAAATGCCACAACAGGCAATTAAGATCAACCTCGGCCAAATTCAGTGTTTCTATAGTTTGTATAGTCGCTTCATCCTCGAACCATCTGCTGGAAAAATCCCAGCCGGACTCACAGGCACTTCTTATATTTCTGAAAAATTCTTCTCCGGAAATATTATTTTGATCTTCAATATCTATGAGATAGCTTTCGGGGCGAGGTGTGTTTTCGGAATCATAATAACGGTTTAATATATCCCCTTCCCTTGTTTTGATCACCCTTTTAATGGCAGAATCATTTTCCAGTCCCTCTTCGCCATCCATCCAGAATAGATATTCTTTTTCCAGTGTACTGTGATACTTGCTGTATATTTTTTCATCATTTGTGCTTTCAACCAGTAAATCGAGCATCAGAGAAAAATATGGTGGTTGGGAGCGACTAAGAAAATGTGTTCTGCTGGCATTCGGTACAAATCCGAATTCGTGGATCAGGTAGGAGCAATTCTCAACAATGTTTTTCATCATCTCTACTCTCCCCGAAACTTGTAATCCAAGCATTACAAAATAGCTATCCCAATAGAAAAATTCGTTAAAACGTCCCCCAGGAACAATATAAGGTTTTGGAAGTTTCAGAAGCGTCCCTTCATTTTCGAAAGCTGTATGGGTAAGCTCATCCCAAAGCTTTTCAATATGCTCTTCTATAGGCAGCATATCTTCTTTCTTTACAGCCTTTTCTCCTATAAAATCAAAGTTTGACAGTACAAAAGATCTTAGATCAAATCCTTCTTTCTGCTTTTCTTCCTCATATTTCTTATTAATATCAGATACAGAAAACAAAGGAATAACATCCGTCATTGTTTTCTGATCTTTAAAAATTCTGGATCTCTGAACATCATCAAACAGAGGTTGAATTTCATTGATATATAATTGGCTGTTCATATCTGTATTTATTTTTTATTTGTTTGTATTTTTAATCTGTTCATGAAAATTGCGGAGATAATCAACAGTGTCAATGGTATAAGAGAAAGATAAAAGGCTCTTTGTCCACTGAATTCCTGGAAAACAAAACCTGTTATAATTGATCCTATTGTACCACCTATTGCCGAAAAGACAACGATAAGTCCGGACATTGCACTGTGTAAATACTTCGGGATAGAAGCCAGAATTACGGAATTGATACTTGGATAAATTGGCGCCAGCAGGCCCCCCATTAAAGGAAATAGATAAACTACAAGAGGAGCATTCATCCATGTTGTATTGGTGTCGATGGCAGCACTGTGCGTCAGGGGTAATACCAATAACAAACTGATTGCAAAACCTACCACACAAAAAGAAACAACATAAATCCAACTAAATTTTTTAGAAAAGAATCCGGATAAGAATCGTCCAAGTGCAAATGCTCCTGCCAATACAGCACCCGCCTGTATACTCATGGATGTGGGTACCTTTAGTATTTCTTTATAGAATGTTGGTGTCCAGGTCTGGAAACTTTGCTCTACCAAAACGAAAAGGAAAGCACAAAGAAGAAAGAATAGAACCTTTTTATAACTGAAAAGACTAATACTGTTCTTTATATCTCCTATTAAATCTGTTGTTCCACTTTTCGCTTCTTTTTCATTTAGTTTTGAAAAGAAAAGAAATATAAAAGACAAAGACGAAAGTACTCCCAATACCCAATATACATTCAGCCAGTGGGTAGACTTCGGATTATGATCATCTATAAATAAACTGAATAACACATTGCCCGCCAACACTCCTATCATAAAAAAACCTTCCAGAAACCCCATAAAGCTGGAATGCTCTTTATCTGTATTGGTAACAAGGCCGATAGAAGTAAAAACCGAAATTTTGATAAGGGCAAAGGAAACGCCGACTATTGTAAAAAGTAATTTGAAAAACCAGAAATCATTAGTAAAAGGCATAACGAAGCACATACAACTCACCAGAAAAAGTGCTGTAAGCATTGCTTTTTTTATTCCTATTTTAGGCAAGAATGAAGCTAAAATAAAAGAACAGATTGCAATAGGAAGATCTTTAAATCCTTCCAGAACACTCGCCGAAGATTTTGAAATTCCGAAGTTTTGCTGCACCTGCAAAATAACTGTCCCTACAGAATTCAGCAAAATTGCAAAAACAAAGTAGTTAAGAAATAAAACGGCCTTTATATTGAAGTTTTTCATTTACCAGTTTTTTAATATCCTGTTTTCCAGGATTAATATTTTATAAAATAAAATACCGGTACATCAATATTCTTCAGAAATAATTTGCACCTGTTATTCATTAAATAATTTCCTGGTGACTAAGATAGAAGCATTTGTGTTAACGTTAATTTAACACAATAAATAAATATTTGAACTATATTAATATAATTATTATTTTTAGCGAATAAATGTGATTAATTGAATGAAAGTTAGTTTTGAAAGAATTATTCCAAGTGAAAAAAGCTCGTTCCGGACGCTTCATAATAACTCTCCTATTTCTGAGTTTAAATGGGAATATCATTATCATCCGGAGATAGAACTGGTTTGTGTAATTTCTGGAAGTGGTACACGGCATGTAGGTTACCATAAAAGCAATTATACAAACGGTGATCTTGTACTGATAGGATCAAACATCCCCCATTCAGGATTTGGATTGAATTCTGTTGATCCGCATGAGGAAATAGTACTTCAGTTCAGAGAAGATATTTTACACTTTCCTCAGCAGGAAACAGAAACCAGAGCTGTTAAAGATTTACTGGAACGCTCTAAATATGGTATCCTTTATAGCACGGATACAAAAAAGGCACTACTGCCAAAACTAAAAAAACTCCTGGAATCTGAAGGCTATAAAAGATATTTACTGCTCTTGGAAATTCTCTTCGAACTTTCTATGTGTGAGGAATACGAGTTGCTAAATAAGGAAATTATGCCTTATACCATAATCTCTAAAAATAAGACAAGGCTGGAGAATATCTTCACCTATGTAGAACACCATTACGATAAAGAGATAAATATAGAAGATATCGCAAAGCTGGCTAACCTTACCCTCCCTGCATTCTGTAATTTTTTTAAAAAAGCAACACACATTACTTTTACAGAGTTTGTCAACCGCTACCGTATTAATAAGGCTTGTCTTCTAATGGTTCAGGATAAAACAATCTCCGAGTGCAGCTATAGCTGTGGCTTTAATAATGTTACCTATTTCAACAGAATGTTTAAGAAATACACCAACAAGACGCCATCGGAGTTTATCCGGAGTAATTCTGGTAATAATTAATAAGCTTAAATTTATTAAGCCATAAAAAAGCTGTCTTCAATACTTTTGAGACAGCTTTTTTATAATATGTTCTATTATTATTTCAAACGGATCTTATCTTCCAGAATTTCAATAACTCCTTCTTTGTATAATCCACCAATAGCCTTTTTAAAGTTCTTTTTACTCATCTGTAACTTGTCCTTAATCTCTTCAGGAGAAGATTTATCAGAAAGGTAAAGCAGGCCTCCGTGATCGTCCAGAGCATCCAGAATCTCCTGACGGAAATTGTCTATATTTTCAAAGCCTTCAGGCTGTAAAGTAACATCTATCTTCCCATCCTCTCTTATTGCTTTAATATAGCCTATTTCTTCGTTCAGCGGATATAATTTCTTGTACACATCAGAAGCATATACAAGTCCTATATATTTTTTGTTAACAACTACATTCCATCCAAGTTCCGTTTCATTAATCAGGATCAGATCAACCTTTTCTCCTTTCTTAAGATCCAGATTCTCATACTGAGGATTTCTTTTAAATTTTGTAGTTCCTGTAATAAGCCCTGTAGCCTCGTCTATATAAACATGGACAAGATATCTTTTTTCTTCAATAATCTTACCTTTCTGCTGCTTGTATGGAACAAATAGATCTTTTATAATTCCCCAGTCCATAAAAGCACCACTAGGAAGCGTCTGTACAGCACGTAGTACAGCATATTCTCCTACCTCGCAGTAAGAAATTTCGGTTGTAGCCTTTAATTCTCCTTCTTCCTGATAAACGAATACTGAGACCTCATCACCTATTTCCGAAGCAGGATCTGCAAAAAGTTTGGAAAGAAAAATTTCATTCCCTGATTCATCCTTTAATTGAAGTCCGGCTTCAGATTTCCCGGAGACTGATAAATATTGTTTCTTCCCGATTTGCATACTTTATTTTTATGCAAAAATAGGCTTTCTTTTACGGAAGAAAAACTTTATTTAATTTTGAGTAAACATCTGTCATGAAATATTCTGCATTACTCTCTGTTTTTTTGCTCTTCGGAGCTCTTTATTTTACTAAAGCTCAGTTTATTGATCAGACAGCTATTGGCGTTGGGTATAAATATACAGACAGAAACAGTCTGAAGCTAAGCTTTGAATACAGAACCTCTACTTCCTCCAATCAGGGGTATTTTAATATTGGTGCTGGGGCTATTTATACTCCGGTAAACGGAAATGCTAAAATTCTTCCGGAGGTACACGCATATTATAATAATGCCATTTTTATGTACGGGATGTCTGTATCTCCTTATGCTGCAGAGCCAAATATAGGACTTAGCCTCTTCAATGTAATGTGGTTAACTGGCGGCTATGCAATTCCATTAAATAAGGAAAAATATTTCCGCGGCATAACTGTGGGTATACAATTTAATATTGCCCCGGTAAAAGCAAGCGCTTTCTATGATAAATTCAGGACTTTCTGATAGCCATAACCTTGTCCTGATATTTTTAACAAAAATTTATGAAAATTATTATTATTTCTGCCTTCATAAAAATCTAAATTTGAGAATAATTAAATAATTGATATGGCACAAATTAACGTTTATCTTAATTTTGAAGGAAATTGCCTGGAGGCCTTTGAGTTTTATAAATCTGTTTTTGGTGGTGAGTTTCCCTATGTAGGAAAATTCTCGGATATGCCACCTAGCGAGGAATATCCCGTTAATGAAGCAGATAAAAATAAAATAATGCATATTGCCCTTCCTATTTCGCAAGAAACCGTACTTATGGGCTCCGATGTAACTGATAATACATGTAAAGAAGGGAAATTTGTTAAGGGTAACAATATCCAGCTTTCTGTAAATACCGGTTCCAGGGAAGAAGCAGAAAAAATATTTAACGGGCTCTCTGCAGGTGGACAAGTAACAATGCCTTTACAAGATACTTTTTGGGGTGCCTACTTTGGGATGTGGACAGATAAGTTTGGAATCTCGTGGATGGTTAATTATGATGATCCTTCGAAACAGCAACAACATCCTTAAAAAACAAAAAAGCAATCCTTTTGGATTGCTTTTTTTTATTTATGATTAAAGATAATCTTACATGTGAATTGAACGCTTACCTGTAGCATCTAAAGCAGCTTCTTTAATCGCTTCAGTATAAGTTGGGTGTGCATGAGATATTCTTGCGATATCCTCTGCAGAAGCACGGAACTCCATTGCAACTACAGCTTCAGCAATCATATCTGCAGCTCTTGCTCCGATCATATGTACACCAAGGATTTCGTCAGTCTTCTCATCAGCAAGAATCTTGATTACCCCATCAGTATCCATACTTGCTCTGGAACGTCCTAATGCACGCATTGGGAAAGATCCGGTTTTGTAAGCAACACCAGCTTCTTTTAATTGCTCTTCAGTTTTACCTACACCAGCAACCTCAGGCCATGTATAAACAACACCCGGAATAAGGTTATAGTTAACGTGTGGTTTTTCTCCTGCTAAAGTTTCAGCTACAAAGACACCTTCTTCTTCAGCTTTGTGTGCAAGCATCGCTCCTTTTACAACATCCCCGATAGCGTAAATATTTGGAACGTTTGTCTGCAAATGATCGTTAGTCTTTACTCTTCCTCTTTCATCAAGTTCTACACCTGCTTTCTCAAGACCAAGACCATCTGTATATGGACGACGTCCTACAGATACAAGGCAGTAGTCACCTTCAACAACTACATCCTCTCCTTTTTTATCTTTAGCTGTAACTTTTACAGTATCTCCATTTCTTTCAACTCCTGAAACAGCAGTAGAAAGCATAAACTTCATTCCTTGCTTTTTCAGAGTTTTCTGTAATTCTTTAGATAAAGTACCATCCATTCCAGGGATAATTTTATCCAGATATTCTACAACAGTAACATCACTTCCTAAACGAAGGTATACAGAACCCAATTCAAGGCCGATAACACCACCACCGATTACGATAAGGTGCTTAGGCACTTCTTTAAGGTTTAATGCTTCTGTAGAAGTAATCACTCTTTCTTTATCCAATGTAATGAAGGGCAATGAAGAAGGCTTGGAACCTGTTGCGATAATTGTATTCTTAGCTTCGATAACCTCAGAAGATCCGTCAGCTTTTGTTACTTTAATCTGAGTTGCAGATTCAAAACTTCCTAGTCCCTGTAATACAGTGATTTTGTTTTTATCCATAAGGAAGTTAATTCCTTTGGTAGTCTGGTCTACAACATCATTTTTACGACTGATCATTTGTGCAATGTCTACTTTAGGCTCATCGATAAGAATACCGTGAGTAGCGAAAGTGTGTTTTGCATTTTCAAAATGCTCAGAAGAATCTAGTAATGCTTTAGACGGAATACATCCAACGTTTAGGCAAGTCCCGCCCAGGGTAGAATACTTTTCAATAATTACGGTTTTAAAACCTAATTGCGCACATCTGATTGCTGCGACATATCCACCGGGACCTGAGCCAATAACGGCTACATCGAATTGATTCATATTTTAGTTTTTAGATTGACAAAATTATTTTAAGCCACTAAATTACGGCTTTTTAATGAAGTAACTGCCATTTGGAAAGTAATTTTTCTGCGATTTCTATGGTCGGAAAATCTCCCGAAATTTCAGTAATTTCAACAGTCTGATTCTCCAGCCATTTACGGTGAGCCTTTATGGTACGGTTGGCAATTCCTTTCATTTCGTCGTAATCTTTACAAAACGCAATAAAGTCATTATGCATCTTTTGGATCTCCGGATCTGTGAAGATTTTCTCACCATATCTTTCCGCCTCCCGCTTCTTTACCCTAAGCATTCTGCTCTCCGGCGGTACAAATAGAAAAACAATTTTATCAAAACAGGAATGAATTTCCGGTGACCAGCTGATACAGCTCCCACCGAAAATTATGGACTCCCCGCTTTTTAACAATTTTAAAATTTCTGCATCTCTGCTTTTGGGATCTCTTTTCGCCGTATAAGGTACATTTGTCTTCTCCCAGAAAAAATCATCTGAATCCAGATACTTCCAACCTAGTTTCTCACTGATATAATTTCCCAGTGTTGTAACCCCGGAACCTGAAGCTCCCAAAATATGAATAATCATTACCCAAGACTGAAGTTTACTTCTTCATCCAACTTTGGATATTTTTTTTCTGATATAAATTTCTTTCCGGTTGCATCGATTTCTTTCCAGGCTTTCTTCTTGCCTATATCTCCGACTTCAGTAACAAAAGGAACAAAGGAGATCTCCTCATCACCTTCATTAATCACCTCTTTATACTGCACAGCTACATCCAATACACAATCGAAATCTGTATTCAGTTTTACATTTCTGTAAATAAGATCATAGTGGGTTTGCTGGTTTTCCGGAATATCGAAGTAGGTTTCATAGCCCAGTGTCTGACCAGGAATAATAGACATTGCTGCCAATGCATCATACAATGCCAGTGTATAATATTTACGGGTTTCTTTTCTCAGGTAATCATCTTCCGAGTGTCCACCTTCAAACAATACTGTAGGAATACCTGCCAGCATAAAATTGTCTCCGGTTGATGTTGGATAAAATTCATCAGTATAACGTCCGATACGATCAGGCATTTTATTTTTCAGATCCGAATAAATATGTGCAATAATTGCCATACTCTTTTTTCGGTTTTCATTCAGTGATCTATCCTGATCGAAAGAAGGAGCCAGGAAAGACAAAGTTGCAGGGTTTACTCCGTCTGTTGTAAAGATCGTTCTCTGATCATGCAGATTTAGTGCATAATCGTATTTCTTCTCTTTAGCTATCTTTTTCAGAATTTTAATCTCAGGGCTCGATTCTTTTAGAAAGTCTCTGTTCATATCGATATCCAAAGCATTGCGTCTGGTCCATTTTTCCGAACCATCCGGATTCAGCATAAAGATAAAATCCAATGTTATTTTACTAAAAAGTCTGTCTTTTAGTTCAGTATTCTGATCCAGCGAGTAAAGCAAGTCCAGCATTGCCAGTGTAGCAGTAGATTCGTTTCCATGCATCTGAGACCAAGCCAGAACATTAACAGGTCCGTTACCTATTGAAAACTGATAGACAGGTTGTCCTAAAACCGACTTACCTACCTCTGATATATAATCGCTGTAATTTTCCTGTAGGAAGGAAAATAATTTTTGAGGCAAAATATAGCGATTTGAGAAGTTTACATTTGTGAAGTATTCAAAAACTGATGCCATTTACATTTTTATTTTCTGCTCCAAATTTAGGGTATTTTTATCTCTTATTAAAATTTACATCTGAGAATTGTTAAACACTTTGATTTGACAAAATGTCTGTTGATAACTTTTCTCGTTAACGAAAAAATAATCAAAAAATGTAACTTACTAACAATCAGTTTTTAAAAATATTTATATAAAGTCTTTTTTCATATTTACTTTAAGCCTATTTTAAAGACAAATATTCATAAATGTGGATATAATAGTTAAACAAACCCTCTTTTTAAAATTCTTAAAAAAAACTTAAGTTCACATTTGTAAAACGATATAAATTATTGGTTTTTAGACTATCTTTGCGCATTACATTGTACTAAAAAATGAGTGGAGAACTTTTATTTATCATAGGCTTCTTAGCCATCGTATTATTAATCCTGGTTATCGATCTGGGATTATTCAGTAAAAAGAGCAAAAACAAAGAAAATAACAACAAATCAGTATCGCTGAAACAGGCAATCCTGATGAGTATATTCGTTATTTGTGTGGCTCTTGGATTCTATTTTTTCCTAATGCAATTCGGGCACTACCTACACAATATTGACAGTATGGAAAGGCTGCAGCAAGTTATAGCCAAACACCACCACCCTGTCAAGATAATCCCGGGTGATTTTGAAACCAGCTTAGAGCTTTATGACAAGAACCTAGCTCTGGAATATATCACTGGCTATATTGTAGAATATGCCTTATCCATCGACAATATTTTTGTAATCCTTCTCATCTTCGGATCCTTTAAGGTGGCTGAAAAGAATTACCACAAAGTACTTATCTGGGGAATTTTGGGCGCTATTATCATGCGTTTCATCTTTATCTTTGTAGGAGCATCTCTTATCAGTCGATTCGAGTGGATTATGTACGTATTTGGAGCATTTCTTGTCTTTACTGGTCTCAGAATGTTCTTTAGCAAAGAAGAAGAGCATATAGATACCGAAAAGCATCCAGTAGTCAAGTTTGCCAATAAATACTTTAAAGTCCATAATAAATTCGAAGGAAACAAGTTCTTTGTAGTAGTGGACGGAATTAAAAAAATGACACCTTTATTTCTGGTACTGTTAATCATAGAGTTTACCGATCTTATTTTTGCCGTGGATTCTATCCCCGCTATTTTCTCAGTAACTAAGGACCCCTATATTGTATTCTTTTCCAACATATTTGCCATTATAGGACTTAGATCTATGTTCTTCCTTCTGGCCAATATTGTAGATAAATTCAAGTATTTAAAAACCGGTCTGGCTTTCCTGCTTACATTTATCGGATTAAAGATGATCTTTCATCACCAACTGGAAGACTGGGGCTTTAAAACAACGCATTCCTTGCTAATTATCTTAGGTATTTTAGGCGTTAGTATTGCTGCATCTTTAATCTCATCCTCAACAGCCGAAAAACGAACAAAGATCAATCATTAAGGTATTTATCAGTCGTATTTAAACGTTTATACTAATATCTGCAATTATTCTGTAATACTGTAGACAATTAGCGTATATCAGATTATCTATTGCACTGTGAGAGATACAGGTATGCTATGTTTAACAGGTATTTAACAACATAAATTGATACAGGAACATACAGCTTTGAATAAGCTTCCAAAATAAGCCCGTTTAAAGCCTTGAATTCTTATTACATATTCCAATTATGAGGCTGTATCGGTTAAGCTGATTCTGTTTGTTATAGCAATCATACAGAGTATTAGGCACCAGACATATCCCTTGTTTTGCTTTTCGAAAGTATATTAGCATAATACAGGGGCTTATCAATCTGTTTTATCCGGAGAAAGTCTATAGTATGAAACAGGAAATAGGAAATAGTAATTAGCAGTATAGAGCTCAATAATATTGCTTATCAGATTGATAATACTTGGAAAATTCAACAATTTTCTATTGTAAAACGGTTTATTATTCAAAATTAACATCTCAAATTCACATTATTACATATACGTAACTAGTTAAATTACAGTATATTTACACTTATTTACTAAAGTTAAAGTTAAGATCTTAAATTTTGTAGAAGTATAGTCCTGCAAAAATAAAAATATCCTGAATTTTTATTTCGTCCAAAATTTGAGTTAAAATTCGTTGTTTAGCGATTAAAATTGTTGATTATTGTAAATTCAATTGTATAAAATATTGTAAATCAGATATTTAATTACTGTTTACAAATATGAATTTTAATATTTTAAATTTGTTTACGTTTGTATTTTACAATTCTAAAATTTGTTTTACATTTGTAATTATGGAAATTTCAGACAGAATTAAAAAAATCATCGACCATTACGACTATTCTCCTTCAGAATTTGCCGACACTATCGATGTACCTCGTTCCAGCATTTCGCATATAACTTCCGGAAGAAATAAAGCTTCTCTGGATTTTATTGTAAAGATTAAAAACAGATTTCCGGAGATACAATGGGACTGGTTAATCGATGGACAGGGAGATATGACGAAACAAGCTGTTCCGGAAACTGAAGAAACTGATAATTCTGTCGAGGAAATTAACATTCGGGGGGAGGAGGAAGAAACTTCTTCCCCACTCGATTTATTCACTTTAGCACCCGATTTTTCCCAACCAATAACTGAAGAATCGGAAGTGCAAGAAACCCCATCTTCCGGAGAATCGGATATACCGATAAAAGGTACAGAGGAAAGCATTCCGGTCGATTCTCAGCGATTAGCTATTGAGGAAATATTCGCTCCGATGCAAAGTGCTGAAAATCAGGAAAGAGCTATAAAACGAATTGTTTTCTTTTTTGAGGACGGAAAATTTGAAGTTTTTACGCCCTAAAATTCTGTCTGAAAAATTAATAAATCCAAATATAGTCTTTCGATTTTTCGAAAGGATTTTTTCTTACCTTACAGAAGTATTGGAATAAGTTTGTTTTTGCATTCCGATTCCTTTTACTGTAATCTTTTTCCAATGTGGTGGCAGTGCATTTTTAGTCTGTACAATTGTTCCTGCCGATCCAAAATCGACTCCTGCAAATCCCATAATTACTGCCTGTAAAGTTCCACCTGCACCGGTTATAAAATAAGGATTATCACCTTCTGCTGTTTCTGCCAATACCCTGAATGGAGGCAGAAGATTTGGTTTATAAGATTCTTTAAACCATTTATATGCTTCTTTTCCGTTACCTAATTTGCTATGTAATAAGGCAAAAACAGACTTCGTCATAGCAGGCGTTTTTTCATGCGGAACCTTATCTTGATAGTATAATAGGTCTTTTAGTATCTGCTCTTTAGAATTGATAATCCCCAAAGGATAAGCCAGCAGATTAACATCTGCCTGTTTTATTTTTTGTCCGGTATAACTATCATGTTCTCTTGTAACCCCGTTTTCTAACTTCGAAAACATCAGGTTATTAGCAATATTCTCCCAGTTCTTATTCACAGGCAATTTCAATATTCTCGCTGCTTCATTTGCGTATTCAAAGTTGAGTTTTGCAATTGCATTGGTATAGGCATTATTATCTACATTTTCCGCCCATTCATCAGCCGCTACCACATTCAGAATATGATACTTACCATTCTTTTTCTCCACGCGGCTCTCCCAAAATTTTGCTGTTTTTTCCAGCATAGGCCATCCTTTTTCTTTCAACCATTGTATATCCTTAGTATACAGGTAATAATGCCATGCTGCAAAAGCTATATCTCCGGTAATATGATGTTCATATGTACCTGTTAGCGCCCATACAGGCGTTTCTTCCTCCCCCGAAACAGCACTTTCCCAAGGATACATTGCTCCTTTGTAACCATATATTCTGGCATTATCTTCGGCAGCTTTCAGTCTGTTGAACCGATAATCGATAAGGCTTTTAGCTATTTCAGGCTTAAAAAACAATAAAGTTTTGAACATAAATAGCTCGGTATCCCAAAAGATATGACCATTGTATCCGACACCACTAAGTCCTACAGGCGATAGCGATGTATCACTTCCTTCACGCGAAAAAGAGTACAAATGATATAACATATTATGTACATCCTGCTGTACCTGCGGATCTCCCTCTATCTCAATATCTCCTTCCCAAAGTTTTTCCCACTCTGCTTCATGCTTTGCTTTTATTTTTGTAACATCCTGCAAATTAGAATATATACTAAGGCGTTCGGCATAATTAAGAGGATCCTGAACCTGAGCAGAAGATATAAGTGTTCCCACAAGCGAGAAAGTATAAACCTGGGAAGCCTGCAACTCCCGAGAAAACTTCATTGCATGTTGTTCATTATCCTTTTTATAATAGGTAAGTTTAGGCTGCTCGTCCTGTTTCTCAGGGAATACAAACGTATTAGTTGCTGCCATTGTAATCCTTCCGGTAGGACTTTTAGCAAGAGAGGTCAGAAGCGGAATTTTGGCATGTGGCGGTGCAATTTCACTATAAAACTGCTGATTTTCTTTAAATCCCGGAGGCAGTTTTAATTCGCTTTCAGCATCAAAAGTAATCTTCTTTTTCGCTTTAATGCTTACATTAAGCATCACATTATTAGGAAGATTCCTTATTGCTATATAACTATACTCTACTGTTGCAATATCCTTATAGTCAAAACTACCCGCAAAAGAAGCCTTTTTCATATCCAGTTTCTGTCTGTAATTGGATATATTATTCAGGTTTATAAGCTCTCTATTAATTGTAAGATTAAGATCCAGTAAATTGAAACCGGAAAGAAAATTACTGGTTCTGCCACGTCCATACTGGTCATAGACTCCTGCAAGAATTACCTGACTCACTTTCAGAGGTTCCGGAGAAGAAACAACCCCGATCATTCCGTTGGAAACACTAATCCCGGTGTAATGCTTCTGATCTATATTATTAGCCTCAATAACCCATGAATCCTGGCCATGCAAAAAACAGCAAAAGCAAAAAAACAGTAAAATCTGTATCCTTATATATATAGTATAAAAATTATGCATATTATCATTGTTCTATAATAACAAATATATACAAACCTCTCATGCCTTTTGATAATGAAATGGCTCAAATTGATGGATTTGAAATTAAAATCCATCACAGAATTATATAAACAAAAGCATATTTTTTTCTTCCTGTAATAGCATTGGATCATTATGCATTTACAAAAAGAAATATAAGTTACTATTTAACAGTGTTTTAAAATCATATATTTTAACGCCGTAGTTGTAAATCATTTATAATTTATTTTGCAGATTTGAAAAATTGTTCTAAATTTGCAACCTGTTAATCAACCTCTGACGATAGACGTGAATGTTGTTTGATGTAATTATTTATTTTTAATTAACAATGGATTTAATTAAGTACGTACAAGACAAGTACATTACAAAAAAAGAATTCCCTGAATTCAAAGCTGGTGATACCATTACTGTGTATTACGAAATTAAGGAAGGTAACAAAACCAGAACTCAGTTCTTTAAAGGTGTTGTTATTCAGTTAAGAGGAACAGGTGCTACTAAAACTTTTACTATCCGTAAAATGAGCGGTGATGTAGGTGTTGAAAGAGTATTCCCTATTAACATGCCTGCACTTCAGAAAATTGAAGTTAACAGAAAAGGTAAAGTTAGAAGAGCTAGAATCTACTACTTCCGTGACCTTAGAGGTAAGAAAGCAAGAATTAAAGATAGAGCTCACGGCGCTAGATAATCTTTGCTTACTACAATATAAAACCTTCTCAATTTGGGAAGGTTTTTTCTTTGGCAGCATCACCTAAAACCAACAGCTATAACCATTCACACAAATTGAATATGAAACAGCTTCCAACTGCAGGACTAATCACATTAAAAGATAAAAAACTACTTCTCGCATTTAGTAAAAATAAACAAGCCTGGTATCTTCCGGGCGGAAAAATAGATGTCGGTGAAAACTCAAAAGAAGCCCTTATTCGGGAACTACAAGAAGAACTGAATCTACATTTAAAAGTAGAAGAACTAAACTTTTTCACTCATATTTCGGCTCCTGCATACGGTGAAGATCATTTACAAATGGAGCAGGATTGTTTTCTGGTTCATTTGGATAAAATGATACAGCCTGGCGCTGAAATAGAAGCCGTTAAGTATTTCAGTCTGGAAGAGTACAAAAGAGAAAATATACAAGTAGCCGGTGTTTTAATAGCCTTTGCTGAGCTTGAAAAGCAACAACTCATTTAATAACCTATTCCCTTTAAATAACCAATCACGACAAAGATTAATATCTTGTGTCATGTATCTCGCGTCTTGTGTCTAAAATCACATTACTGCATCATATATTGTAAAGGCGTGGCGCCTGTTTGCTTTTTAAAAAAGTCGATAAATGCACTATCGGATGAAAAGCTAAGTTCAAAAGCTGTTTCTCCTACAGTTTTGCCCTCTGAAAGCAACTCTATCGATCTGTGTAAACACCATTGCAGTCTCCATTCCTGATAAGACATGCCGGTTTCTTTTATAAAAATTCTGCTAATTGTCTTTTCGCTTGCTCCTACTTCAGTAGATAAAACTTTCAGAAACGGTGGCTGAGAAATTCTTAATGCCCATTCTTCCACTTTCTTCTGTAATCTCGAATCTTTAGGCACAGAGAAATCTAAAGCTTCTTTTTGAGCCGTTTTAAGCTCCTCCCAAAATACAGACAGGATATTTGTCTTATCCCTTTCCTTCATCTCCCAAGACCAGAAGCAAATTCTCTCAATAATTTCTCGTAATAGCGGATTTACATTTCGTACCTGTATACCTCCCGAGAAACCATTCTCCTTTACATATTTCTCGGAGAAATATACTGAACGATAGGCCACCACGTTTCTAAATGTAACCCTGTGTTCTTCTCCCGCTGGTATCCACAACAATTTGGATGGTGGTAGAATAAGCTGCTTTTCAAGTGTAATAACCGTCATACATCCCGATGGAGCATACAAAAGCTGTACTTTTTCCCGATGACTATGAAATCCTGAATCATGCATTACCATGTCCGAGGCAATACCTGTTACGTTTTCATGCCTGTCATCTGCATTAAATTCATCATTCTGGTGTAAAAAAGCCATGTCCTTATTTTGATATTTTTAGTTTTTATATCATTATAAATATAGTAAAATATTGAAGGAAATTTGTCAAAAAAATAATGAAAAAAACAAATGCTCTCTGGATACTGATATTGCTCGTCATGTTTCCCCAATTTGTAGAAACCATTTACAGCCCGGCACTCCCCTTAATAGCAAGGGAATTTAGTGTAAACGAAGAAACGGCAACATTTACCATCAGTTTTTATTTTATAGCCTTTGCAGCCGGAGTCATCTTCTGGGGGATACAATGCGACCGTATTGGTCGCAAAAAATCGATGATATACGGATTATTCAGCTACAGCACAGGTACCATCCTGGCTCTCATCTCTAAAAGCTTTGAAATATTGCTTTTGGCAAGAATTATTTCAGCATTTGGTATTGCTGTTGGCTCTGTCGTTACCCAGACTATATTACGCGACCTTTATGATAAAGAGCAAATCGGAAAAGCTTTCTCTTTTGTAGGAATAGGACTTTCTATCAGTCCGGTTGTCGGAATGCTTACAGGTTCTGCAATTTCTTCCAGCTTCGGATACATGGGCATTTTCGGGCTATTATTTATCCTGGCAATTATACTTATCCTTCTCTCACAACAAAACCTTGCAGAGACTGTTACCCCAAACAAACATATAAATATTAAATCAACTCTTCTGTTACTGAAAAAGATGCTGAATGACCGTTATATATGGAGAGACAGTATGTTAGTGATGAGCTTTAATGTTATGTTATTCTCCTACTACTCGCTTGCTCCTTTTATTTTTAAGAAAGAAGGTTTTAGTACTACTGATTTTGGTTATAGCGGCTTTATTCTGGCTACAGGAGCACTTATTGGAGCTTTAGCAAACAAAAGACTCATAAAAAAAGGATTCGGATCCGAAATACTTATAAGAACCGGCACTTTCGTCGCTTTTATTGCTGCCACTATAATAGGAGTTATAGAAGAAAAGATCTGGTTCCTAATCCCATTCTGTTTTATTGTTATGGCTTACGGAATAGCTATTCCAAATATATTAAGCACAGCACTATTCAGATATAAAAATGAAACCGGATCGGCAGGTGCTGTTTTTGGACTTATTTATTATATTTTAATAGGTCTGGGACTAGTAGCGACAGGCCTGATACAAAACCTAGGCCTTTCACTTATTGCTTTTTCAGGCATAGCCCTGGTCACCATTTTGTTACTGAGAAAAAATACAGCCACTTTATAAAGTGGCTGTTGTATTTATTCTTTTATAAAAGGTAATAAAGCTCCGACAAACTGATCAAAAACTTCAATATGCGGAAGATGTCCTACATTATCCAGTTCTACCAATTTTGAACCCGGAATTTTTTCCTGTGTCTTTTTACCCAGTTCATTATATAAGCCCATTTTATCCTGCAATTCTTTTGACGCACGGGCTTTTCCTATTGCTGTTCTGTCTCTGGTACCAATAATGAGCAATGTAGGCCTTATGATATTCTGAAACTCATAACATACCGGCTGGTTATAGATCATATCCGTGGTTAAAGCGGC
This sequence comes from Elizabethkingia sp. YR214, assembly GCF_003058195.1. Classification (GTDB taxonomy): domain Bacteria; phylum Bacteroidota; class Bacteroidia; order Flavobacteriales; family Weeksellaceae; genus Elizabethkingia. Next base: position 387,525 of record NZ_QBUH01000004.1, on the reverse strand, counting down.
ATCCCATGCCACCTTAGGATAATCCTTATGAAGCGTCCAACCCGCAAGCATATTCAGCCATGGCTGGTATTCTTCTTTCCATTTATTGTCATAATAGAACTTCAGCTGATAATTCCTGTAAGTCTCCACTGTATTTTTCAGTTCCTCTTTGTAGGCTTCATCAATAGTTTCATAACCTGCAAATGTCTTATAATCTTCCAGTCCTATAGGATTTTCTAACACCAATTTTTCTACACGTTCCGGGTATTGCAAAGTAAACCTTGTCGCTACCATTCCCCCCATAGAATGACCAAGGATAATCGCTTTATCTATTTTTAGCTTATCTAAAATAAGCTTGGTATTATAAGCCAGCTGAGAAAAGGAAAACTGATAATCGTGAGGCTTGCTGGATTTCCCAAAACCTATCTGATCTGGCATAATCACTCTGAAACCTTCTTTCAGGAGAACCTCTGCTGTTTTCTTCCAATATGCAGCATTAAAGTTCTTGCCATGCAACAGCACAATTGTTTTACCATTAGCCGTTACTGGCTTTACATCCATATATACCATCTCCAGATTCTGCCCCTGAGATTCGAATTTTATATAATTCTCAGGATACGGATAGTTGACCGTCGTGAGATAGGCATCCAAAGGCTTCAGTTCCTGTGCAGCAACAGATGTACACAATGCTATACCTAAAGCCATAAAAACAGTTTTAATCTTTTTCATAAGTATAAAATTATGAAAAAATGGAAAAGAAATAAAAGAGCTCGTTTATATTTTACTCAATATTATGATTATTAATACTCTTAAAAACAGGATCAAAGTGATATTGCTTATACTAAGTTTACAATACGTTTGATAAGCTATTTAATTTTGAATTCATCAGCTTTAAGATTAACTATTCAGTAAAATCCAAGTCCTTATTGTGTGTTTCGGAGATAGTAAGCGTTGAATAAAATGCCAATCCAAACACAACAGCACCTACAATTGCTGCACTTATAATAACAGAGAAATCTTTTTTGAAAAGATCGAAAGCCAGAATCATCACCGGAACCAAACCTCTTACCATATTAGGTACCGTAGTTGTTGCTGTATTTCGGATATTGGTACCAAACTGTTCTGCTGCCAGCGTAACAAACATCGCCCAATAACCCGTACCAAGCCCTAGCCATACACAGAACGCATAATACTTTGTCTCTGTATTGGTATTTCCAAATAACATTATTCCCACACCTACAATAGTGAAAAGCAACATATAAAAAATAGCTTTCTTACGGGACTTTAGCATTTGCGAAATAAATCCACTCATAAGATCTCCGACTGAAATACCTACATAGCCCCACATAATTGCTTTTCCGGGATTGATTTCTTTAATTCCTAACTCTGGTGCGAATTGATTGGCTAATACAGCTAAAATACCAATACAATACCAGGTTGGTAGTCCAACAGCAATACATTTCAGATACCTTATCAGCCTGTCTTTATTGGTAAAAAAGGAGAGAAAATTCCCTTTGGAAACAGACTGATGTTTAATATTTTTATAAATCCCCGATTCAGAAACACTAATTCTTAAAAATAAAAGTAGAATTCCTAAACCACCACCAATAATATAAGATATATTCCACCCTCCGGACAGTTCAACTGTCAACTGGGCAACCACAGCACCCATCAGTCCAAATCCTGCGACTACAGACGTCCCTATTGCGCGCAACTCTTTAGGCAAACTTTCCGACACTAATGTAATTCCGGCTCCTAATTCCCCTGCCAGACCTACACCCGCAACAAAACGCAGTAATGCATAAGTATATACCAGATTTGTCTTAGGAAAATATGGGAGAAATCCACAGGCAATATTAGCCAGCGAATATACTAGTATAGAACCGAACAAAACGGAGAGCCTTCCTTTTTTATCTCCAAAAACACCCCAGAAAACACCACCAATCAGTAAGCCTACCATCTGGCAATTCAGGATAAAAGTTCCATCCACATCCGGATTTAAGCCCAGATCTTTTAAACTAGGGATCCTTACAATACCAAAAAGTAATAAATCATAGATATCGACAAAATAGCCTAATGCTGATATAATAACCGGAATAGAAAAGATATATTTCAGCTTGGAAGATAGCGGAAGTTGCTGCATGATTAAATTTTGATAAAAATATAAAAACTATTGATTTGTGAAATAGTTATAACAAAAAAATCCTGAAATAAAATACAAATACACAAAATCAGGTCTAATTACACATATATTCAATAAATAATGTTTCGCAAACTAGTTTTCAGAACTATATATCCTAAACACACAAAACAATCACAACACCCCTATAAAACGGAACAATAAATAATTTAAAAACATAACAAATATGAATATAACCATAAAAAAACAAGGGTTAAATTGAAAATAAATATAATATTTTAATTTTTACCCCTATATTTGACACACCAAATACCTATTAAATATGAAAATTGAGAAACGCTGGGTCATTTCTTTTGTTATTATCTGTATTATTTCACTAGGTGCATTAGTCGGAAGCAATACAGATCAAATTAATATGCAAAACTTTTTACCAGAAAGTAATATTAATAGCGCAGATACCGCTTGGATACTAACGGCCTCGGGATTAGTGCTATTAATGACACCTGGGCTTTCCTTCTTTTACGGCGGTATGGTAGGCAGAAAGAACATACTTTCTACCATGCTCCAAAGCTTTATTTCTCTTGGAGTGGTATCACTTATCTGGATTATAGTAGGATTTTCACTATCCTTTGGAAGCTCCATTGGTTTCGAAATCAATGGTGTAAAATATGGCATCATAGGAAATCCTTTCGAGTATTTTTTCTTTGACGGCGTAAGTACTTTACCACATAAAAATCTGGCTTCTACAATCCCGTTCCTGCTATTCGCATTATTTCAGATGAAATTTGCAGTTATCACTCCTGCATTGATTACCGGATCATTTGCAGAAAGAGTTCGTTTCATTTCATATTTACTCTTCATCGTCCTTTTCAGCCTATTCATCTATACACCATTATGTCATATGATATGGTATCCGGATGGACTCCTGAACAAATACTTTGGTGTAAAAGACTTTGCCGGAGGTACTGTTGTCCACATGAGTGCAGGCTTTGCGGCCCTTGCTGGTGCCATGGTTTTAGGAAAAAGAAAAAGACCACATCATGAGCCTTCCAATACTGCTTTTGTATTACTCGGAACCGGTATGTTATGGTTTGGCTGGTTTGGCTTCAATGCCGGATCCGCATTGGCCGCTAATGCAACAGCAGCTTTAGCTTTTGGTACTACAACGATTGCTTCTGCATCTGCAATGATGACCTGGATATTCTTTGATCGTATAAACGGAAGAAAAGTTTCTGTATTAGGAGCTTGTATTGGAGCCGTTGTAGGACTTGTAGCCATAACACCTGCTGCAGGTTTTGTAAGCATCCGTGAAAGCTTATTTATAGGCTTTATAACAGCAATAATATCTAATACTATGGTGAACTGGAGCAAACTAAAACGAATTGATGACACACTCGATGTATTTGCCTGCCACGGTATTGGCGGAATCATGGGAATGATACTAACGGCTATTTTCGCACATGGTGACAATGCAAGCCTTTTACACGGTGGAATCAGCGTTTTCTTACATCATATGACAGCCCTGATTCTTGTATCCCTATTCTCTTTCTTTGGTTCTCTGCTGCTATACAAAATATCGAATGCAATAATACCACTAAGAGTATCAGAGGAATCAGAAAAAATTGGACTGGATCTCTCACAGCACGACGAACAACTTTGCTAATTTAAATCAGAAAAAATCTCTCTTTAGCAATCCCAAAAACACTATTAAAATAAAGACACCTAAGCGTAAAGCCTAGGTGTCTTCTATATTTATATTATTTAACCGTTGAACTATGCCAATACCTGTTCTTTTTTACGGGAAGGCAAATTCATCAGAACAATTGCAAAAAGTATAAGTGCAATACCTGCCCATTGAATAAGCAATACCTCTTCACCTAACAGAACAAAAGCCATAGTAACAGAAACTGGAAGCTCCAGAGAAGATACGATACTTCCCAATCCTAATCCTGAATTCGGAAAACCTATATTAAATAAAATAGGAGGCAAAATTGTTCCGAAAACAGCTAAAAACAACCCATAAGTCCATAGTATAGAATAATCAAACGGACGAATCCCTTCCATATTACTACTAAAGTGAGTATAAATTCCTTTTAAAGCATCAAAGTGCAATGGTCCTATCTGAGAGAAGAACAGGAAAATAAAAACAATAACTGCTCCTCCTAACAGCTGTATAAAACTCTTACGAAATGCAGGCAGATATGTTGCGATTGTATTAGAGGTAAACATAGTAAGCGTGTAAGATCCTGCCGCCATAAGTCCCCAAAAAACACCTCTGACATCCAGCTTTACATCCATATTAATAAGATTGGTTGCCAAAACGGTTCCTACAAGTACAATAATAGTCGCCAATACTTTACGGGCTGTAGGCAGTTTCTTGTTTATAAAACTTTCTACCACTACACTAAACCATACCGATTGCATTAATAATACAATTGCAATAGAAACATTAATATATTGCACTGACAGATAATAGAAAAGACTTGTCCCACCCAGAGAAGTCCCGGCAAGCATTAGTTTTCTTATATCTCCTTTTTTAGGTGCAGGAAGCTCTTTATTTGATGCTACAGTCTGAATAACATTAAGAAGCAAAAGCCCGATAATTCCCCACATAAACTGTGAAGTAGTCACTTCTGCAGTTGTATAACCGTCATTGTATGCCAGTTTAACAAAGGTTGCAAGCATTCCGTAGATACTAGCTCCTACTCCGACAAATAAAACACCCTTCAGTATATTTTTCTTCTCCATAATTTTTTCGTTACGCGGGCGCAAATTTACGCATTTAGTATCAAAGAAATATCAATATGCATATTATCATTTTTCTATCAATTTATATTATTAATCGTATTTAACGCGATATTATACAAAAAACAAAATGATACTTAAATAAAAAAATCATTTTCATAAAAAAAATCCATTGTTGTTAAATAAAAAACATTTATATTAGCATAAACAACTAATAACCACCAAATTAAACTAATATGAGAAACATTTCTACTGCAGTAGCAATGCTATGGCTCTTAGCATTCTGTTACAGCTGCAGGTCTGCCGACCATTTTATGAGCAATGAACTAAATCCGGAAGCCACGCTTCAGAACAACAACCCACCCAACGTCTTCGAGTTACTGCAAATTGGAAGTTCTAATTACGAAAGGACAAGATTAAGGCAGGTCCAGTTAAAATTCGACCACACCACTACAGGCTATTACCTTCCTGCCGACAAATCTCTGAAACTAACATTGGAAAACACTCTACCTGCTTCAGACGGTGCCATGCCCAGTGTTGTAATTGGAACCAGAGTAAAAGACGGAAGCAATGTTGTTGAAATTCCCCTGAAAGTTGGGGAAAATATAATCCCCCCTACACAACATAAAGGTGGTATTATTTATTTTCGTTATGTATCTGAAAAAGGAAATACTACAGGAAAGGTCAGGATAACATTAGATCCGACCAGCGGTTATATTAATCACCCTTATTACGAACTGGGAGCAACAAACATTACTGACTTCAAAAATCAGGTTGCCCAGTCAACTATTCAGGATGTCATGTTTAAATCCAAAGATATTATAGTTGTTGTAAATAAGGATAAAGTAGATAAATATCTGATGCCAGACGCTTACAAAGGTTATCCTGTTTCTATACCTAACTGGCTTACAGCTTTCGACGGAATACTCGATGCTGAAATCCAGATTAGCGGACTGAACGCCAATGATCCAAATCCTCTTCACCAACCAATGAGCAATGGGGTAAAATACCTAATGACACAGGTAGGCACCGGATATATGTACGCAACAGACTGGGGCACCGGATTCAATGGCAATGACGAAGCCGCTATGGACCGACTACTTATGGAGACCAACCTCATCAATAATGGCTGGGGAATTTCTCATGAAATTGGTCACCAAAACCAACAGGGAGCCTACAAACCTTCTGAATACACAGAAACCACAGTTAACTTTTATACTTTCGCATCTGTGCGCCATTTCCAGGGAAACAACTGGCAAAAATGGACGGAAAATATCTGGGTAGACAAATTCCATAACGACTGGTTTAAACGTACCACCAGAGACTATTGGAGTGCAGATATTGGAACTGTATACCAAAATGTAAATGAAAGCCGACTATTCTTTTTAGAACAATTACGGGTTCTTTTCGGAGACGATCTTATTAAAACACTCCACAGGATTACAAGAGAAGAAAAAGAAAGCGGAGGCGATAACGAAGCCAGAAAGTTCTATTTCTTACAGAAAATAGTTCAGATATCCGGTTATGACCTACGTAATTTATATTCGAAATGGGGATTGGTTTTAGATTCATATTACCAGCAGAAATTAGACAGTATGATCAATAGTGGAAACTACCAAACTCCACCTTGCAATGATAATCTTTATCTTGTAACTCCTTTCAGTAAACCATGTCCGGATCTTACCTTACCTCTTCCGCTGAAAGGAATAAGCACATCCTCTCCTCAACCGGATCTTATGCCGGCAAACCAATTAGCTTCCAAGAATCAGTACTGCGATTACAGCACAAAAACGGGAACTTTTACCGATCCACGAGACGGAAAATCTTATGCTTATAAAAAATACGGAAACAGCGAATGGTTTATGGAAAACCTTAACTGGGATGGATATGACGGTGTAAACGAAAACACAAGAAATACTATAGGAATTGCTAATCCGAATGATCCTACAGGGGCTATCTATGGTAGATTTTACCCAACCAATAAAGCTACACAAGCCCAAACATGGTGTCCTGCAGGATGGAATGCTGCAAGCGACGCTAACTGGACTAGTCTTTTCAGTGCCATAACCTCTGAATACCAGGTAAGTTCTGCCTTGCTCGGAAGTGTAATGAAATGCGGTGAAGATCGGGACAACAAAGCCGATGGACTATGGGCAATGGGACGTGGCAAAATTGACAATATAAAATCTAATCAGGTAGGCTTTAACGCCTTACCAGCAGGAGTACTCAATTCCGGAACTATGGAATATGAAGCGAACGATACCCCGGGTACCAAAGCAAGCTTCCATATGCCTGAAGGAACATGGTATCATCAGGTGCTAACTAACGGAAGTGATGCCTGGACTAAAACAAACAGAAACTCGGTACACAATGCCTCTATAAGATGCGTAAGACCAGCACAATAATTAATAATTTTATTATTTCAACAATGAAACCGCCTAATTTTAGGCGGTTTTTATTTTTGAAAAGCGTGAGACTAAATCTTACAGACCTATTGTACCTATCCAGCAGTGTTTAATACAAATAAAAAACCCACCTCTTAAAAGAGGCGGGCTATAATTAAGAAATGAATTCAGGATTATTTACCTTCTTCCATTTTTCTTTTCAATTCTGCAAGAGCATCGATGTCTCCAAGAGTTGCTTTTTCTTCGTTATTGTTGTTTGAAGAAATAGATTTAGACTCTTTAATGTTCTTTCTTTCCTCTTCTCTGAAGATACCAGTGTGAGAAACTACAACTCTCTTGAATTCTTTGTTGAATTCAATTACTTTGAAGTCAGCTTCTTCACCTTTCTTGATCTTAGAACCATCTTCTTTCTCTAAAAGTCTTGCTGGAGCGAAAGCTTCAACCTCAGCATCTTCAAACTGTACATTAGCTCCTTTATCGAATACATCTACTGCTTTACCTGCGTGTACAGTTCCTTCAGCATATTTAGTTTCGAATTTATCCCAAGGATTTTCTTGTAATTGCTTGTGACCTAAAGAAATTCTCCTGTTATCTAAGTCAAGTTCTAATACTACAACATCTAGAGTATCTCCTACGTTACAGAACTCAGAAGGATGCTTGATTTTCTTAGTCCAAGAAAGATCAGAGATATAGATTAGACCGTCGATACCTTCTTCTAACTCTACGAATACACCAAAGTTAGTGAAGTTTCTTACAGTACCTTTGTGCTGAGAACCTACAGGGTATTTTTCCTGGATGTTAGCCCATGGATCCTGAGTTAATTGCTTGATACCTAAAGAAATTTTTCTATCTTCTCTGTCGATAGTTAATACTTCAGCTTCAACTTCATCACCGATTTTCACGAAATCACCTGCACTTCTTAAGTGAGTAGACCATGACATTTCAGATACGTGGATAAGACCTTCTACACCTGGAGCGATTTCAACGAAAGCACCATAGTCAGCAAGAACTACTACTTTACCTTTTACTTTATCTCCAACTTTTAGGTTAGCATCTAAAGCATCCCAAGGGTGTGCTTCAAGCTGCTTCATACCTAACTGAATTCTTGTTTTCTCATCATCAAAGTCAAGGATAACCACTTTAACAGTTTGTCCATCTTCAAGAATTTCTGAAGGATGGTTAACTCTAGACCAAGAAAGGTCTGTAATGTGGATAAGACCGTCAACACCACCAAGATCGATGAATACACCGTAAGAAGTAATGTTCTTAACAGTACCTTCAAGTACTTGACCTTTTTCAAGTTGAGCGATGATCTCTTTTTTCTGACCTTCGATATCAGCTTCAATAAGAGCTTTATGAGAAACAACAACGTTTTTGAATTCGTGGTTGATCTTAACAATTTTGAATTCCATTGTTTTACCTACAAACTGATCGTAATCTTTAATAGGCTTAACATCGATCTGAGAACCTGGTAAGAATGCTTCGATACCGAATACATCTACAATCATACCACCTTTAGTTCTAGATTTAACGAAACCGTTAACGATTTCTCCAGACTCGTGGTATTCATTTACTTTATCCCAAGCTCTAAGAGTTCTAGCTTTCTTGTGAGAAAGTTGTAACTGTCCAGACTTGTCTTCTCTTCTGTCAACCATTACTTCAACCTCGTCACCTACTTGTAAACCTTGGTTGTAACGGAATTCGTTAAGAGAAATAACACCTTCAGATTTGAAGTTGATGTCAACAATCGCTTCTTTGTCTGTTAATCTTACTACTTTACCTACAAGAACGTCGTTATCTTCAAGATCGTTAAGAGATCCTTTGTAGATTTCTTCTAGTTCGTTCTTTTCTTTTCTGTCCTCTGCATTTAATCCACTTTCGAAAGATTCCCAGTCAAATTGTTCTGGTGCTACGTTTTGGTTCAAAAGAACCTCTGCTGAATTTGTCTCTTTTGACATTTTCTAAAAAATTTTGTATTCCGTCCTCCTCTGCTCTTTGGCTTAATGTGACTGCAGAAATTCCGGAAGTTGTTAAGTAATTATATTTACTTTGCCAAAGTTATACCCACAAAAAGTGGTGCAAAAATACAACTTATTTTATAATATAACCTTGTATTTTAAAGTTTTTTTACAGCGGAGTAATTAACTGAATTATAAGCTGATAAGATCATAAAAAAACCACTGTATTGTTCCGGGCACCTGAGATCTCTTATTCATTGTAAATTAAACTATTCAACGCTTCCAAAAACATTCATTTTTATAAATGATCTGAAATCTGAGTATTCAAAAACCTATCTTTGCAGCATGAATTTAGAATCGATTTATAAAAAATTGCAGATTCAGGATATGAATCAGATGCAAAAATCCACATACAAAGCCACAGAAAATAAAAATGACGTGGTTCTTCTCTCTCCTACAGGTTCAGGAAAAACACTGGCTTTCTTATTTCCTGTACTTCGAAATCTAAAAAAAGACAAGTCAGGAATTCAGGCTTTAGTTTTGGTACCGGCAAGAGAATTGGCATTGCAGATAGAACAAGTCTTCAAAGCAATGAAAACCGATTACAAAGTAACCGTTTGTTATGGAGGACACGATAAAAAGACTGAAGTAAACAGCTTGACTGAAGCTCCTGCTCTATTAATAGGAACACCGGGAAGAATTGCAGATCACCTTAGAAACAATAGTTTCAATCCTTCTTCAATCAGTACTTTGATTTTAGACGAGTTCGATAAATCTCTTGAATTCGGCTTTCAGGAAGAAATGAGCTTCATTATAGAATCAATGAAAAATCTGTCTCAAAGGATTTTAACTTCTGCTACTGCAATGGAAGAAATTCCTGCTTTCACAGGATTAAAAGATGAAAAGACAATTGATTTTTTAAAACTAAATGAGGTAAAACCGGATATTCAGTTTAAAAAAGTTATTACAACTGCCGAAGAAAAACTAGATGCTCTTTTTCATCTAATATGCAAAATTGGCAATAAAAGAACATTGATATTTTGTAACCACAGAGAAGCTGTGGACAGAATATCGGAACTTTTAAAAGACAAAGGAATTGAAAGAGAAACTTTCCATGGTGGTATGGAACAGGATGAAAGAGAACGAGCGTTACTAAAATTCCGTAATGATTCTACAAAAATTCTTATCACAACGGATTTAGCCGCACGTGGGCTTGACATTCCTGAAGTAGAATCTATTGTACATTATCAACTTCCACCTAAAGAAGATGCTTTTATTCACAGAAATGGCCGTACTGCAAGAATGAATGCCAAAGGTTTTGCTTACCTTATTATGAAAGAAGATGATAATTTTCCTTTTTTAGAGAAGGATATTCCTGTTGAAAATGTAGAAGGTGAAAACAAAATCCCACAACAAACGGCTTTCCAGACCATTTATATCAGTGCCGGTAAAAAAGATAAAGTAAACAAAGTAGATATTGTCGGATACCTTATCAAGAAGGGGGAATTGGAAAAAGATGATGTCGGACTAATTGAAGTAAAAGATACCACTTCTTATGTTGCTGTATCCCGAAAGAAAGTTTCAGCATTACTAAAGAAATTAGCTACCGAAAAGCTAAAAGGCAAAAAAATAAAAATGGAAATAGCTTATTAAAAATAAAAACCGCCCTTTTGAGGCGGTTTTTTGTTTATATACATTTACTTTCCAGATAAATATTTCACAGCTTCATTAATCACCCTATCTACAAAAGTTGATGGTGAACTTTGCATTGCTGCTACCTCTGCATCTGTAGGAGGTGTTACAAAAATATCTGGTTTTACTCCTACGCCTTCTATGACCTGTCCGCTGGCATCTTTAGCTGCCATTAGCGGCATATAGAAAGTAAGATAACCTGCGATTTGATCTCTGGTACCACCATTAAAATCATCCGGAGATCCTAAACCAGCAGTAGCTCCTGCACTATAATCACCTACTGAAATCACCTGTGATCCTTGAGTTTTGATCATCATTGTCGACATTTCAGACATACTGGCACTTCCTTTATCTGTTAAAATTACAATCGGAATATTAGACGGAAGACCAAACTGATGTGGATTAGCCTGCATTGGAACCCATGGGGTATAATTAAATTGGCCATTCCCTTCTTTTGTTCTTTGATAACCCCAAACAGCAGGTTTCGTAATAAAACGATCTGTAAAGAATCGAGCATCAACAATAGCTCCACCACCATTACCTCTAAGGTCTATAATAATTTTCTTAATATCACCTTTTTTCAGCGGGTTAAAGAAATTTTTATAAAGTGGAGCCTTATTAATTATTCCCTGAGCAGCATCCTGAAACTGAGGTAATCTATACCCCCATTGCACATGTGTTCCCATTTTGGATACAAACCATTGAATATAAGGAAGACTTTCTGCTGTTAAAACAGGTGCATAAGTTGCACCACTATTGTACGCCACCAAATTTTTAGATTTTGTCAATGCTTTTTGGGTTACATCCAGAAAAGCATCAGATACAACCTCCGTGGTTTTAAAAGGAGCAATCTGATCATTAAAAGCCTTTACTTCTGCTGAAGCAGGGAAAGAATTCCATTGATTTAGAATATTTACCGTAAAATCTCTTACTTTATTTCTAAAAGTAGCATCTTTAATTGAACTCAATTCTTTTGAAGCATCAATATCAGCAGTTGTTAATAATAATCCATTACCTGTATCCGGAGTCAAATACTTGTCTAACAGATCAATTTTTAAATTTGATGTCAGAGCAAACTGGGCAAAACTAAAGTAATAGATATCTGGATTAGATTTTAAATTCCCGGCTAATAAGAAGTTATCTAACATCAAAGCATTTCCAGCAAGTCTATCCTTCATATAACCATACTTCGCACTAAAAGGATAAATATTATTTCTTTTGTTTTTCATTCCTCCGCTAAATCTATACGTAGAAACAACATTATTATTCGATGCAGGCAACTTTATATCAACATAAAAATGTTGATCTATAATAGGATTTACAATATCAGTGAAATATTGTGCAGCTTTCAGCTTGTCATCGTTAATATCTTTATCATTATCCGTACTCTTACCAAAGGTTTTCAGTGCTGCAAACTTTGGATAGTATTCACGGTATATAGCATTCCAATCCATTCCATCGGCTCTTTTTTGCTCATAGAAATAGTTATAGCGCTGATCCATTACTGTCCAGAATACTTTAAAAAGATCGGCATAAGATTTTACATCCCCACTCGTATACCGTGTAGGCTCAGTTATCGAAGTTTCTTCGTCTTTCACACATGAGTTTAGTGCTAAAGTTGACAGAGCCAAAACTAAAGCCAAAACTGGTATTTTTATAAAATTTCTTTTCATAATTTAAATAGTTATTTGGTTGATAAGGGTTAATCGAATTTATAAGATACACCTACAGAAATCATATAAGAACGGGTCGTTGCCTTTTGTTCTTTATCTGTGTTTGTTTTGCTGATATCCGATAAACCATACTGATAATTATAAGCACCATATACATCGAACTTATCAAAAGAATAACCTAACTGAGCCTGTCCCTGAAGCCCATAACCAAAACGATTCAACTGATTTTCATTCTTTTTAAAGTCGTAAGTATCCGATACCTTTACATAAGGAAAAGTACCATCAGGTTGCAATCCTCCAAAAACAGGATACTGCCCCTCTCTCTTCATATTTAGCCAGTATTCTGTATACATACCACCTGCTACTTTAATCCATACGCCTTTACTTTCGTGTGGATTATTCAGAATATAAGCCCCAACTAGTAAAGGGAAAGAAAGGAAATTGTTCTTGTAATCGGTATACTGTCCGGAACGGGTTCCTGTTCTTTCATATTTATAATTCTTTTGCAGAAAGGAAACCCCTGTAGACATAAAAATAGACTTCCAGATCATATATTCTCCGAAAAGATTTACTCCAAAACCATAACGGCCAGAGTATTTTGTATCTACTAAATTTGAAACATTGCCATTTAATACACTGTACGTATATCCGGCATCCAGGCCAATTTTAAACTTGTTCTGTGCGAACAAACTTGCGCCCACGGGTAATAGGCAAAGACATAATGCCTTGCATAAACTTTTTTTCATAGATTTTTTTGATTTGGTTAATTACACTGGGGCAATATACAAAATATTATTATTACAACAATTTAACATAATTAAATATTCTTAGACCAACAAAATCAATAAAAATTAAATGTTTCAGTACTCAAAAACTTAAACTATTACATAAACTATAAATAATCACGAAGGCATTACATCACGAAAAAATATTTACCTTTGCTTTAACAAGAAATTATGAAAGTAGAACTGCCGGAAAAACTATATTATTCTATTGGAGAAGTTGCCAAAGCTTTTAATGTAAACACCTCTCTTATTCGCTATTGGGAGCAAGAGTTTACTATTATAAAACCGAAAAAAAATAAGAAAGGGAACCGTTATTTTACTCCCGAGGATATTAAAAATCTGAAAGTCATTTATCACTTGGTAAAGGAAAAAGGCTACACTTTGGAAGGTGCTAAAACAGCCTTAAGTACATCTCCTAAGGTTGAAAAGACGGTTGAATTAATAGACCGATTGGAGTTTGTAAAAGCAGAACTACTAAAGCTAAAAGAATCTTTAACTGAAAATGAATAAAGTAAAAAAATACTATTCATATTAAATAATAATGTCCTGCTTTCTATGGCAGGTCTTTTATTTTATAATCCTCATGGTTTTATTACAGGACTTGACTTAGCACAACTGAAAAACCAACTAACAATCATTATTTACACACAATAAATTAATTACATTTAATTTAAAATGCAAAAACACTCATTTAATAAAAAATATTTATCTTTAAAGAGAAATAATATTAAATAATAAAATATGAAATCCTTGCTCTCATTTCACATGAGAAAGAAACAGTTTATTGGATTAGCTGTTTTAGGACTTTTGGTGCTTATTTTAGAAGTATCTTTTCATTTTTATAAAAAATACAAAATCCAGCAACCTTCCGATGCCATAGAATTTATTCCTGCTGATAAACCTACTCTTGCTCTTAAAGCATTTAACCCTAATGATCTTAATCACGAACAATGGGACAAGCTGGGATTCACACCAAAGCAGACAGCAATCATTCTGAATTATAAAGAAAAAATCTGCAAAGGAAACTTTACTTCCAAAGAACAGCTATCTGAATGCTTTGCTATAAGTAAAGATAAATTCGCTGAACTTAGCCTTTATATATTACTTCCGGAAACAGCTACAGACAAAAATCCGGATTACAAAAAGAAAGATAAAAAACTTACAATCAGAGGGAAATTCAATCCTGACAATTACAATGCACAAGACTGGGTTAATTTAGGATTTTCGGAACGTCAATCTGAATCTATTTTAAAATATAAAAAGTACTTAGGTGGGAGCTTTTTGTCTAAAGAGAAATTTAAGGAGTGTTTTATCATCAGCGAATCACAATTCCTACAACTGGAGCCCTTTTTATTATTCCCTCAGCAAAAAATTACGACAAAGCCTCTGATAAAACCTAAAAGCATATTTGATCCCAATACACTTACAGCAAAGGAGTGGAAAGATCTGGGCTTCTCAGAAAAACAGGTACAGGGTATACTGAACTATAAAGAAAAAATATTAAAAGGAAGTTTTAAAACTCTTGCGGATCTAGAAAGGTGTTATATGATCTCTGCTGAAAAGTTTGAAGAATTAAAACCATGGATTCGCATTAATCAGCCTATATCAAAATTAACCCTTAAACAAATTACAGAGCCGGATATTAATACTATATCTTTCCAACAGCTTCGTGATTATGGTTTTGATGAAAAAGCTGCCGCCAGCCTTCTTGGGTTTAGAAAAAAACTAGGTGGTTTCGCCCAAAAAGAACAAATACTGGAGACCTATAACATTGATAAGGATTTAGCACTAAAGCTAATTCAGGAAGCTAAATTAGATATCAGTAAGGTTAATAAAATTGATATACTAACAGCAGATGAATCCACACTAAAAAGACATCCCTATTTCAGGTTTCATGCAGACAAAATAATATTTTACCGTACTTCAGTTTCGGATAAAAATGATATTCTGAAAAAACTGAATGCAAAACCAAAAGATATTGAAAAAATGCTGTGGTATCTGAAGTAATACGATTACAAATACGTAAATTCGTATAACCATTCGCTTATACTACTAAGCAACCAACTAATAACCAACAACCAATGAACAGTATTATACTAAAAAACGTGTCCGTTAAAAGGGGCAACGATAGCTTATTAAACAACATTGACTTTACTTTAAATTCCGGAGAACATCTTGCCATACTTGGGCCTAGCGGGAGCGGAAAATCACTTTTAGCAATGGCTTTAAAGGGACAAATTTTGCATACCGGAACCATAGAATATAGAAAAAATAACGAACTAACAAAACCCAAAATTGCTTATATCACCAGTACATATACGCTAAAAAATAAGTCCAACGTCTCTGATTTTTATTACCAGCAGCGATTCAACACCAGTGATGCTGAGGATTCAGCAACCCTTACAGATGAACTATTGAAAAAAGGCAATACAGAATCTATAAACAAATGGCTGGACAGATTTCAGTTAACACATAGAGCACAAGCGCCTTTAATACAACTCTCAAATGGTGAGCTAAAAAAAATGCAGCTTATCAGCCATTTGCTGAGTAATCCTGAAATCCTGATTCTGGATAAAGTTTTCACAGGACTTGATGTTCTAAGCAGAAAAGAATTACATACAATTATCAATCAGCTAGCCAGTGAAAATGTAAAAATTATCCTGATCACAGACCATCATAACATTCCAGACTGCATTACTCATTTCGCAGAAATGTCCGACGGTGGCATTACAGAATACAACAGCATAAATCGACTTAAATTTACTGAAACACAACAGACTGGATTCAACAAACCTCTACCTGTCATTCAAAATCCTTCTGTTGACGTACCACTGATTCGGATGGAAAATGTAACCATTCAGTACAATAACAATATCATCCTAAACAATATCAATTGGCAAGTAAACCCTGGTGAATGCTGGCAGATAAAAGGGCATAACGGTGCCGGAAAATCTACTTTACTTAGCCTCATTAATGGTGATAATCCACAAGCCTACTCGCAGCAAATCTATCTGTTTGGAAAAAAAAGAGGAAGTGGAGAAAGTATTTGGGACATTAAAAAGAAAATTGGATTTGTATCACCGGAACTTTATAACTTTTTTGACCGCAATACAACTGTTGAACAAGCTATTGGATCCGGATTCTTCGACACTATCGGCTTGTTCAGAAAACTAAATGAACAACAGGCATTAAAAGTAAAAGAATGGCTTAATTTCTTTTCTCTGGAAAGTAAAGCAACAAAATTACTATCTTTTTTGTCCAGCGGAGAACAACGATTGGTACTGATTGCAAGAGCTCTTATAAAAGATCCGGTTATGCTCGCTTTAGACGAGCCTTGCCAGGGACTGGATGATTCTCAGATCACTACAATTACTCATCTTTTGGAGCAAATCCATCGAAGCAGCAATATCAGTATGCTCTTTATCAGCCATTACGATGATGAAGTACCTTCCTGTGTAAAACATATACTGGAACTAAATAAAGGTGTTCCCACTATTAGCGAAAGAAAATAAAACACTGAATATCAGGCGTATTAAAAAAATACAATTTTCTTATGTTTTTCATTATATTTGAGAAAAATAGACACCTATGAATTTCGAAACTTCAGAAAACCTGAAAATGATTGCTGAAACAGCACGTGATTTTGCTGAAAAAAATATCCGCCCTCATATTATGGACTGGGATGAATCTCAGCATTTTCCAAAAGATTTATTTCATCAGCTTGGTGAAATGGGCTTTATGGGAATTGTAGTTCCTGAAAAATATGGAGGTTCCGGACTTTCTTACGATGAATACGTAGCTATTGTAGACGAAATTTCTCAGGTAGATCCTTCTATAGGGCTTTCTGTTGCTGCTCATAATTCACTTTGCACCAATCATATTTATGAATTTGCAAATGAAGAACAGAGAATGAAATGGTTACCTCAATTAGCTTCAGGAAAAGTAATCGGAGCTTGGGGACTTACTGAACACAATACAGGTTCCGACGCAGGAGGAATGTCTACTACAGCTGTAAGAGATGGTGATGACTGGATCATTAATGGTGCTAAAAACTTTATTACCCACGCTATTTCTGGTGACATTGCTGTAGTAATGACTCGTACCGGAGAGAAAGGTGCTCCTAATAATGCAACGGCTTTTGTTCTTGAAAAGGGCATGCCTGGTTTTACATCAGGAAAAAAGGAAAATAAACTGGGAATGCGTGCATCTGAAACAGCCGAATTAATTTTCGATAATGTAAGGGTACCAGACAGCCACCGTTTAGGCGAAGTTGGTGAAGGCTTTAAGCAAGCACTGAAAATATTAGATGGCGGAAGAATTTCCATTGCAGCTCTTAGCTTAGGTATTGCCAAAGGTGCTTATAAAGCTGCATTAAAATATGCTAAAGAGAGAAAGCAATTCGGTCAGGCAATTGCTGATTTCCAGGCAATAAACTTCAAACTGGCAGATATGGTTACTGAAATTGATGCATCAGAATTATTGATTCAACGTGCTGCTTATTTGAAAAACAATAAACAAAAAATGACTCGTGAAGGAGCTATGGCTAAACTATATGCTTCCGAGGCGTGCGTAAAAATAGCAAATGAAGCTGTACAGATCTTTGGAGGTTATGGCTACACCAAGGACTTCCCTGCTGAGAAATACTACAGGGATTCCAAGCTTTGTACGATAGGTGAAGGAACTTCTGAAATTCAGAAACTTGTTATCGGAAGAGACATTACCAGATAGAAAATAAAGCCTGATTTTTTCAGGCTTTTTTATTGACCGAAAGTTTGGCACGAAATATTCTATATATCGGAAGTATTTGAATTTTGAATTGTACATCAATATATTTCAAAATTCGCAATTCACTATTCATATTTTAACATAAGACATTGCTTATATTTGTTCAATAATCTATCTCACCAATGAAAAAAATATTCATAGCGACTTTGGCCTTTATGGCTTTATCTACATATTCTGTAAACGCTCAGACAAGCGAAATTAATCAGCGTATTAAAAACGAAAGAGGCGTATTACTCATCGGGCAACAGAACATGGAACAATTCAACAAAAAGCCATTTAAAGCATGGTATAACGAAGAATACACGCCTTATGTTGTTGATCAGCCTTCTATAAAAAAACTGGAAAAAGAAAACATATCTTCTTACGACATCACCATATTTATTGGTTCATGGTGTCCGGATAGCCACCGAGAATTTCCAAGATTTATTAAAATACTTCAGGAGTTAAAATATCCTGTAGACAAAGTGCAGATTTTTGCATTAGACCGTGAGAAAAAAAGCCCGCATGAAGATGAGAAGCTTTACAACGTTACTCACGTTCCTACTTTTATTATAAAAAAAGATGGTAAAGAAATCGGAAGAATTACAGAAGCCCCGGAAACAGGATTTTTGGAAAAAGATTTATTGAACATTATAAACAAAGCAAAATCTTCTTCTTAAACTCTATTTCATCAATAATCATTAAAACATTTTTTCTTTGAGAAGAACTCCAACTTACATAGGTATTTTAATAGGTATACTCTCTACCCTTCTTGTTGTTTCCGTATGGCGCGGTTGCAAAGAGAAAAAAGCTGAAGCCATTAACCAGGATTATTATCTGATCACTAATCAGATTAGCAAAATGAATAAAATGGTGGTTTTAGAGCAGAATTTCTCAAGCTTTCAGACGCATAAAAGTGCCGCTTTTAAATTTGGTGGCTACGACATCCTTCCTAAGGAAATGGTACTGTATACAACCGCTAAAGCGCAGGTAACTTACGATCTGAAGCAGATGAAAATAGACGTAGATACCATTAACAAAAAATTGGTAATTACAGAACTTCCGAGAGCTGAAATTAAAATCTATCCGGATGTAAAAATCCATTTTATGGATGATTATGCCATGAATAGATTTGACCAGAAAAGTATTAACGGAATTATGGAATCAGCTAAACAAAACATGGTAAAAAGTGTTGATCAGAAGAAACTGGAGCAAGAAGGACATGAACAGCTGGTGCATAACCTGAATGATATTTTTGTTTTGGCTAAAGCTCTGAATTATAAAATAGAGGATAAAACCGGAGAACTAAAAGGAATTATTCTTTAAAATACATCCTCTCCTAGGTTTGAAATCTTGAAAAGGTACATTCACAAAAACATATCTAGCCAATGCTAATAGCATTGGCTTTTTTAGTAATTTAGCCCGCTAACAAATAACTCATGAAAATTTTAGGAAAAACAGTTTTAATATTGAGACAAAAAAATATTCTGTTCTACAACAATTAAAAAATTAAAGTGAAAAGAAAATTAAAAATAAAAAAGGTTAGCTTTTGGGATTATTTAATTACTATAATAATACCTATCTGTTTATTAGTTTGTGGAATTATAGCTGAAAACAAAGGAAATATTATGATAGTGCTTGGCATCGGCTATACAATTGTAATATTATCATACAATCGCATTAATATTCTAAAAATTAACTTATCTATTTTATTTATCTGCTTACTATTAGCATTGATAGCTTTTTTAATGATTAAAAATAATCAGGGACATCAAATGCCTTCCGGTTTAAATAATTTAACTACTTTATATTTCCCAATTCTAGCTTATATTTTTGTACAATCAAGCCGAGCCTTTATCAGGATGACCTTAAAAACATACCCAATAATAGTAGGTAAAGATTATCCTATTGGAAGGTTTTATCCTCGCTATAACCGTAATGTAAATTATTGGGATTTAATATGGACAATATTATGCATATATGCTTTTCCATCCACAATTGTCCTTCTATTTCTTTATTAAAAAAATTAAATCAAAAAAACACAATAAACCTCATAGATCCCAGAGACCTATGAGGTTTTATTTTTAAATTGATAGCAATCTTTAGAATACAAAAACCATTAAAAGTAGAAAGACCCCCGAACATGTCGGAGGCCTTTCAAAAAATAAACCCTAATAATAAATCAACTTTAATATTTAAACTATCGTAGATTTTCCAATTTGAATGTTTTCGTAGTTGTAATAACTACCATGCTGTGTATTACGGATAAACTCCGCTACAAAACTTCCTACTTCTGATGTAGAATAAGATTTTGTTGTATTGAGATCCTGGGTTACAAAACCCTCTGCTATAGCTTTTTCTACAGCTTTCTCAATCGTTCTGGCAGCAACATCCCACCCAAGGTGGTCCAGCATCATTGCTGCGCTTAAAATAGATGCTAACGGATTGGCAATTCCTTTTCCTTTAGCTTGCGGATAAGATCCGTGAATTGGCTCGAACATCGAGTTAGACTCTCCTACCGATGCGGATGGCATTAGACCAATAGATCCACCAATAACACTTGCTTCATCCGAGATAATATCTCCGAACATATTTTCCGTCAGAATAACGTCAAACTGTTTCGGATTCAGGATCATTTGCATTGCTGCATTATCCACAAAGATGTAATCTAAAGCAACATCTTCATACTGAGGAGCTATCTCCTGACATACTTTACGCCATAATCTGGACGTATCCAATACATTTGCTTTATCGATTAATGTAAGCTTCTTACGACGCTTCTGAGCTGCCTGAAATGCAAGATGTGCAATTCTTTCAATATCTGTTCTGTTATATTGGCAAACATCATATGCATATTCACCATTCTCTTCCGTGAATTTCTCACCGAAATAGATACCGCTGATCAGTTCACGGTAAATTACCATATCTGTTCCGTCGATAATCTCTTTTTTCAATGGGCTGCTTTCTGCTACCTTGTCAAAGATTTTTACAGGTCGCAGGTTAGCAAATAGTCCCAGCTCTTTTCTTAGCTTTAGCAATCCTTGCTCCGGACGTACTTTTGCTTCCGGATTATTATCAAAGTGCGGATCACCAATTGCACCAAACAATACTGCATCTGAGTTCTTGCAGATATCCAGTGTTTCATCCGGTAACGGATTTCCCGTCTGGAAAATAGCTTCAGCACCAACTATAGCCTCCTGAAACTGAAATTTGCAACCGTATACTTCAGAAACGGCATTTAATACTTTAATACTTTCATTTACTACTTCCGGTCCTATTCCGTCACCAGCAAGTACAGCAATTTTCATTTCGCTCATTAGAATGTGTTTTGTAAGTTTTTTTCGAAAGCGTCGATCTTATCTCTTTTGCTGATCAAGAAATCAATATCGTCATAGCCGTTCATCAAACATATCTTTTTGTAAGAGTCTAGATCGAAGCTTTCGGATTTATGGTTAAAGGTTATAGTTTGCTTCTCTACGTCCACTGAAATTTCGGTTTCAGGGTTATTAGTTATGGTTTGTAATAATTCTTTCAGGAATTCTTCAGATACCTTTACAGGCAGCAATCCGTTATTCAAGGCATTGCCTCTGAAGATATCAGCAAAATAGCTGGATACAACTACTTTAAACCCATATCCTGTTAGAGCCCATGCAGCATGCTCGCGACTGCTTCCGCAACCAAAATTGTTACCTGCTACTAGTATTTCTCCGGAATACTCTGGATTATTCAGAACAAAATCTGTATTTGGATTATTTTCTTTATCAAATCTCCAGTCTCTGAAAACATTTTGTCCAAAGCCATTCTTGTCAATACTTTTCAGGAATCTTGCAGGAATAATCTGGTCTGTATCTATATTTTCCGTTGGTAAAGGAATTGCTGTTGAAGTAATATGTGTAAGCTTCTGCATTTTTCTTAATTTTTAGAAATTAAAATTCTCCCCTCTACAGCTACCTTAGCCGCAGTTAGCGGACTCGCTAGTATAGTTCTGGCTCCTTGCCCCTGTCTTCCTTCAAAGTTTCTGTTCGATGTAGAAACACAATATTCACCTTCAGGGATTTTATCATCATTCATTGCCAGACAAGCTGAGCAACCAGGCTGACGGATTTGGAAACCGGCTTCTGTAAATACTTTATCCAGTCCTTCATCATAAATTTGCGTTACAACCTGTTGTGATCCCGGAACAATAAGTGCATTAATATTTTCAGCCTTTCTCTTTCCTTTAATATATTCTGCAACTGAACGGAAATCTTCGATTCTTGCATTGGTACAACTACCAATAAATACATAATTCACAGGAATATCGCTGGCAGATTGCCCCGCTTGTAATCCCATATATTTAAGAGCTTTCGCTTCAGATTCAGTTACAGGAGTCGGAACATTTTCATTCACAGAAATTCCCATTCCCGGATTGGTCCCGTAAGTAATCATTGGACGAATATCTTCTGCATTGAAGTGAAATTCCTCATCAAATATTGCTCCTTCATCGGACTTCAAAGTTTTCCAATAGGCTACTTTTTTCACCCATTCTTCACCTTCAGGCGCAAACTTGCGGCCTTTTACATAAGCGAAAGTAGTTTCATCCGGTGCAATCATTCCGCCACGGGCTCCCATTTCTATACTCATGTTACATACCGTCATACGCCCTTCCATAGACATTTCCTCAAAAACATTTCCGGCATATTCACAGAAATAACCTGTTCCGGCATCTGTTCCTATTTTAGAAATAATATACAGAATGACATCTTTTGGCTGTACATCTTTATTCAGTTTACCATCTACGGTAACACGCATAGATTTAGGTTTGTTCAGTAACAGACACTGACTGGCAAAAACCTGCGCTACCTGACTCGTACCAATACCGAAAGCAATAGCACCAAAAGCACCGTGAGTAGATGTATGGCTATCTCCACATACAATGCTCATCCCTGGCTGGGTAATTCCCAATTCAGGAGCAATAATGTGTACAATTCCTTGGTATGGATGGCCTAAGCCATATAACTCTACATTATTTTTTTTGCAATTCTCTGTCAATTGCTCTACCTGAGTTCTGGAAAGATCATCCTTTATTGGCTGATCCTGATCCAGCGTAGGTACATTATGATCGGCAGTTGCCGTAATTTGTTTAGGACGGAATACCTGTACTCCTTTAGTTTCCAACTCTGCAAAAGCCTGCGGGCTTGTTACTTCATGGATCAGGTGTCTGTCGATATAAATAATCTGAGGTCCATCTGGTACCGTATCTACAACATGGGCATCCCAGACTTTATCGAATAATGTCTTCTTATCTGCGTTCATAATTGGCACTTTGGCTATATACATTCATTATAACATTCAAATCTTCATCATTTACTTCTTTCTTGCTGTCGGCTACTTTTAAGAATTCAGAGTATAAAACATCCAATTCATTTTTAGTAATATCAAAACCAATATTTTTATATCTGTAAGCCAATGCAGAACGCCCGCTTCTGGCTGTAAGAATAATTGAAGATTCAGTTACCCCAACATCTTCCGGATTAATAATTTCGTAAGTTTCACGGTTTTTGATCACACCATCTTGGTGAATCCCGGAACTGTGTGCAAAAGCATTAGCACCTACAATAGCTTTATTGGGCTGCACAACCATTCCCATCATATCCGAAGTTAACTGACTAAGTTCTGTTAGCATTCTGGAATTAATATCTGTGGCTAAATGAAGGTCTCTATGTTGTTGTAAGATCATTACCACTTCTTCAAGAGCGGTATTCCCTGCTCTTTCTCCTATTCCGTTGATTGTACATTCAATTTGTCTTGCCCCGTTTATTGCTCCTGCTATAGAATTAGCTGTCGCCAACCCAAGATCATTATGGCAGTGGCAAGAGATAATTACATTATCAATACCCTTTACATTTTCTTTCAGGTATTTTATTTTAGCTCCATATTCCTCTGGCAAACAATATCCAGTAGTATCCGGAATATTCAGTACTGTAGCTCCGGCTTTAATTACCGCTTCACATACACGTGCTAAATGAGCATTATCTGTTCTTCCGGCATCTTCAGCAAAAAACTCCACATCTTCAACAAAGCCTTTAGCAAAGCTTACTGCTCCTACAGCACGCTCGATAGCCTGCTCCAATGTAATATTGAATTTATATTTTAGATGCGATTCAGAAACTCCTATACCTGTATGAATTCTTGGTCTTTTAGCAAATTTCAGTGCCTGAGCAGCAGATTCTATATCTTTTTTATGAGCACGGGAAAGTGCACATACTTTAGCATTTCTTACTAACTTTGCAATCTCGGTTACAGAATGAAAGTCACCGGGACTGGAAATAGGAAAACCTGCTTCGATAATATCTACACCGAGCTCATCGAGTTTTTCTGCGATAACTAACTTTTGTTCTACATTCAATTTACAACCCGGGACTTGTTCCCCATCACGTAAGGTAGTGTCAAAAATTTCAATCTTCTCGGCTTTCATAATGAAGTTTTAATTAATTTTGACTCAAAAGTAGATGAATTCACTATTATCGGTTTTTCAGATTCACTAAAAACTACAATATCCATTTCATTGAAAACTTTTTATAAAAAACTGATTATCAACTAAATAAACTTTCATTTTTTACAATGGCAGATTTGCAAAAAGATTTTCTTTTCGTACTGATAAAGTCGCTTTCTACATCAGAAAAAAGGCAATTTAAGCTTTATGTTAACCGTTTAGGAATAAATGTAGATGCCAAATT
The DNA here is from genome assembly GCF_003058195.1 of Elizabethkingia sp. YR214. GTDB lineage: Bacteria > Bacteroidota > Bacteroidia > Flavobacteriales > Weeksellaceae > Elizabethkingia. The sequence goes on along the minus strand of NZ_QBUH01000004.1, from coordinate 362,665 downwards.
TCTTCTCTTGTTTTCCGAAATGGAAAAAATGAAAGAATATGATGAAGACATCATCATTTCAAAAAAAATATCTACCAAACAGCAGCTTTCTAATCTTAAAGCACACTTGTATAAACAAATATTGGTGAGCCTGCGCATGAACCCAAGCCTTCAGAACAATAGGATACAACTGCGGGAGCAATTGGATTTCGCCACCATTCTGTATCAGAAAGGCCTTCACCGCCAGGCATTGAAGATATTGGATAAGGCAAAACAAACAGCTTTTGATCTGGATGAAAAGACATTGGCCATAGATATTATAGATCTGGAAAAAGTTATAGAATCCCAATATATTACACGAAGTATAGAAGGACGCGCTGATGAGCTTATTGCCCAGTCCCATGAACTCAGTATTCAGAATTCTTATTCCACAGAACTCTCCAATCTATCACTGAAGCTATACAGCGAAATGCTTAAAAACGGTTATGCTCAGAATGATACCGACAAGGAAAGTATTATCCATCAGTTTAATGAGCAAATACGGAAAATAAGCTTTTCTAAACTGAATTTCAGAGAAAAACTGTGGTTTTACAAAGCCCATGTATGGAAGCATCTTTTGCTTCAGGATTATAAACATGCCTATAAATACTCTCAGAAATGGGTGGAATTATTTTATGAAAATCCTGAAATGATAAGTAACCACCCGGTATGGTATATTAAAGGGAATACTAATCTGATGAAGATCCTCTTCCTAAACGGGCAGGTAAATAAACTGGAAGGCTGGTTTGAAAAATTCCGAGAAACAACCAATTCAGGACACTTTACAACTAATGAGAATTTGCAATCTCTTACTTTTCTGAATGTTTATAATACTCAGATGAATATCCATTTTATAAAAGGAGAATTTTTCATTGGCACCAAACTTATTCCTGAAGTCGAACTGAAGATGGAGAAATTCCGGGACAAAATAGATGATCATCATCTTCTTATACTATATCTGAAAATTGCAGCTCTATATTTTGGTTCTAAAAAATATAAAGAGACTATAGAATACGGACAAAAAATATTGCAGGCTAAAGGTTCCAGTATACAAGAAGACCTGGCATTTCATACAAGAGTTTTAATTCTGATGGCAAAATACGAATCCGGAATGGATGAGGATTACGATGAATTCGCGAAACAAACTCATCGTTTTGTGGCTAAAATGAAGAACGCAAGTGAAATTCATTTTAGTATAAGTGAGTTTTTCCAGAAAATAAATGAAGTTTTCTTTTCGGAGCAGGAGAAAATTTTCACAGCGTTTTACAACACCCTTAACGTATACAACCAGAACCCTTTCCATAAGCGAACTTTAGTATATATAGACATTCAGAGCTGGGCCGAAGCCAAAGCTACACACATAGATGTTGTAGAAATTATCAGACAAAAAGTAAAGAATAGAAAACTGTAGCTGATTTTTTCTCATTTTTTTGTAATTTTGCGTACATTTTTTTACTATGATAAAGATCACACTTCCGGACGGAAGCATTAAAGAATTCGAGGCAGCGGTAACTCCGCTACAGGTGGCGCAATCCATTAGTGAAGGATTAGCACGTAACACTATTTCGGCATTGGTAAATGGAACACAGACAGAAGTGACCACGCCAATAACGGAAGATGCCACGGTTCAGCTTTTTACCTGGAACGACGATATGGGTAAAAAAGCGTTCTGGCATTCCTCTGCTCACCTTTTAGCTCAGGCTATTCTGGATTTCTATCCGGATGCGAAGCTAACTATTGGGCCTGCGATTGAAAACGGTTTCTACTACGATGTAGATTTCGGTGACCAGACATTCTCTGAAAAAGATTTCGAAAAAGTCGAAAAGAAAATGCTGGAGAATGCAAAAAAGAACTCAACCTTTAATCTATATCCTGTTTCCAAAGCTGAAGCATTAGAAACTTATAAAGATAACCCTTACAAAACCGAGCTAATCGAAAATTTAACTGATGGCGAAATTACTTTCTGCTCTCACGATAATTTCTTCGACTTATGTCGTGGTGGCCACATTCCGGCAACCGGAATTGTAAAGGCGGCAAAAATTCTAAACGCTGCTGGTGCTTACTGGCGTGGTGACGAAAAGAACAAACAGCTAACTCGTGTATATGGAATTACGTTCCCTAAGCAAAAAGACTTAACAGAATATCTGGAGCGTCTGGAGGAAGCAAAACGTCGTGACCACCGTAAACTAGGTAAAGAATTAGGAATTTTTGCTTTCTCAGAAAAAGTAGGTGCTGGTTTACCATTATGGTTACCAAAAGGAGCTGCTCTTAGAAAGAAACTAGAAAACTTCCTTTCTGCTGCACAGAAAAAACAAGGATATGAATTCGTTATCTCTCCGCATATCGGTCACAAAGACTTATATGTAACTTCTGGTCACTGGGAGAAATACGGAGCAGATAGTTTCCAACCGATTAAAACTCCACACGAAGGAGAAGAGTTTTTATTAAAACCAATGAACTGCCCCCACCACTGTGAGATTTACAAAGCACAGCAATGGTCTTATAAAGACCTTCCAAAGCGTTATGCTGAGTTTGGTACAGTTTACAGATACGAGCAAAGTGGAGAACTTCACGGCTTAACCAGAGTTAGAGGATTTACTCAGGATGATGCTCACCTTTTCTGTACTCCGGATCAGTTATTGGAAGAATTCGAAAAAGTAATTGATTTAGTACTTTATGTTTTCTCTTCTTTAGGATTTGCTGATTTTACAGCTCAGATTTCTTTAAGAGACAAAGAAAACAGAGAGAAGTATATTGGTTCTGAAGAAAACTGGGAAAAGGCGGAACATGCAATTATCAATGCTGCAAACCAAAAAGGATTAAAAACAGTTATAGAATACGGTGAAGCTGCATTCTACGGACCAAAACTAGATTTTATGGTGAAAGATGCATTAGGCAGAAGCTGGCAGCTTGGAACCATTCAGGTAGATTATAATTTACCTGAGCGTTTTGACCTTTGGTATACAGGTTCTGATAATGATAAGCACAGACCGGTAATGATTCACCGTGCTCCGTTCGGGTCTATGGAAAGATTCATTGCAATACTTATAGAGAATACAGCCGGAGATTTCCCGTTATGGCTTAGTCCTGAGCAATTTATCATTTTACCAATCAGCGAAAAATATGTAGATTATGCAAAAAAAGTTTCGCAATTGTTAGAAATTCACGATATTTGCGGTCTGATTGACGAAAGGAATGAGAAAACGGGTAAGAAAATCCGTGATGCAGAACTTAAGAAAATCCCATATATGCTTGTTGTAGGCGAAAATGAGGCTCAAGACGGAAGCGTTTCTGTAAGAAGAAGAGGCGAAGGAGATTTGGGCGTTATGTCGGTAGACGATTTTGTACTACACGTAAAGAAAGAAATAGCTAACCATTTAAATAAATAAGACCATAGCACTAAGAAGACCAAACAACAGACCACCGATGCGCAAAAAGGAAGATGCGCATATGATTAACGAAAATATCAAAGTGAGAGAAGTCCGCTTGGTGGGTGACAATGTAGAGCCGGGAGTATATCCAACTGCTGTTGCACGTAAAATGGCTGAAGAGCAGGAATTGGATCTTGTGGCAATCTCTGATAAAGCAGAGCCTTATATTTGTCGTATTTTGGACTATAAGAAATTCTTATACGAACAAAAGAAAAAACAAAAAGAACTAAAGGCTAAGCAAGTTAAAGTTGTTGTAAAGGAGATTCGTTTCGGCCCTCAGACCGATGATCACGATTACGAATTCAAGAAGAAACATGCTGAGAAATTCCTTGAAGAGGGAGCTAAGCTTAAGACTTACGTATTCTTCAAAGGGAGATCTATTATCTTCAAAGATCAAGGAGAAATCCTTCTTCTTAAACTTGCTCAGGAACTAGAGCATGTTGGAAAGGTAGACCAGCTTCCTAAACTTGAAGGTAAAAGGATGATCATGATGATGAGTCCAAAGAAACCTGCAAAATAAGGATAGTGTAACAGTATAGTAATACAACGATGTACCAATAACCATTGTTACGTTGATAGGTTATTACATTGCTACATTGATAAAAAGATATTGATAACAAAATATAAAAAAGCAAAACAATGCCTAAATTAAAAACTAAATCAGGAGCTAAGAAGCGTTTTGTTCTTACCGGTTCTGGAAAGATCAAAAGAAAGCACGCTTATAAAAGCCACATCTTGACTAAAAAAGAAACTAAGCAAAAGAGAAATCTTACGCAAACAGGTCTAGTTAGTGCAGTGGATACAAAAAGCGTACTTAGACAATTAGCAATCAAGTAGTTTTTATAAATCTAATATCGGTTTATAAGAATTCTAACAAATTCAAAACAAGTTAACCCTGAAGCGGAGCCCATTAAGAGTAATATAATGTTACCGCCCTCTTCAAAAAAACAATTAAAATTATGCCTAGATCAGTAAACGCGGTTGCCAGTAGAGCACGCAGAAAAAAAATCATGAAGCAGGCTAAAGGTTTTTTCGGTAGAAGAAAGAACGTTTGGACTGTAGCTAAAAACGCGGTAGAAAAAGCAATGCAATATGCTTACCGTGGTAGAAAAGAAAAGAAAAGAAATTTCCGTTCCCTATGGATTACCAGAATTAACGCTGGATGTAGAGAGCACGGTGTTTCTTACTCCAAATTTATGGGGGATCTTAAGAGAAACAACATCGAGCTTAACAGAAAAGTTCTTGCTGACTTAGCAATGAACCACCCTGAAGCTTTCAAAGCTGTTGTAGATCAAGTAAAATAATTAATAATTTCTGTTATCAATATAGAAACTCCCGGTTTTTCTGGGAGTTTTTTTATATATTTATGCCTTTAAAAACTAAGAAGAACTAATAACTTATAAATATGAATAACTCATTTAACAGAAGAGACTTTATCAAGACCAGTTCTATGGCAGGAATGGGCGCCTTAATTCCCTCGAGCACTTTATTCAACATTTTCGATTTCAACCCTAAAAAAGTAAGAATAGCTTTTATCGCTGTTGGTTTGCGTGGACAAACTCACGTAGAAAATATGGCAAGACGTGATGATGTGGAGATTGTAGCATTTGCAGATCCGGATCCTTACATGGTTGGACGTGCACAGGAAATTCTGAAAAAGAATGGCAAGAAGCCTGCTAAAGTTTTTGGAAATGGTAATTACGATTACAAGAACATGCTTAAAGATAAAAACATCGATGCTGTTTTTGTATCCTCTCCATGGGAATGGCACCACGAACATGGCGTAGCGGCTATGAAAGCTGGTAAAATTGTTGGAATGGAAGTTTCCGGTGCTATAACACTGGATGAATGTTGGGATTATGTAAAAGTATCTGAACAGACCGGAGTTCCATTAATGGCATTAGAAAACGTATGCTACAGACGTGATGTAATGGCTATTCTGAATATGGTAAGGAAAGGAATGTTCGGAGAGCTTGTTCACGGAACAGGAGGCTACCAGCACGACTTAAGACCAGTTTTATTCAACAGTGGTATCAATGGTAAAAACGGGGATGGTGTTGAGTTCGGAGAAAAAGCATTTAGTGAAGCAAAGTGGAGAACTAATCACTATAAAAACAGAAACGGGGAACTTTACCCTACTCATGGTGTTGGTCCATTGCATACAATGATGGATATTAACCGTGGAAATAGATTATTAAGATTATCATCTTTTGCATCCAAAGCAAGAGGATTACATAAATACATCGTGGATAAAGGCGGAGAAAGCCACCCTAATGCAAAAGTAGAATGGAAACAAGGAGATATTGTTACCACTCAGATCCAGTGTCACAACGGAGAAACTATTGTATTAACTCACGATACCAGCTTACAAAGACCATATAACTTAGGATTCAAAGTTCAAGGTACAGAAGGTCTTTGGGAAGATTTCGGCTGGGGAGAAGCAGCACAAGGATTTATTTACTTCGAGAAGATTATGAACCATTCTCACAGATGGGATAGTTCAGAAAAATGGATTAAAGAATACGATCACCCTATGTGGAAGAAGCATGAACAGAAAGCTGTTGGTGCAGGTCATGGCGGTATGGATTACTTCTTAGATAATACGTTTGTAGAATGTATTAAAAGAAATGAAGCATTCCCACTAGACGTTTATGATCTAGCTACATGGTATTCCATTACTCCTCTTAGTGAAAAGTCTATCGCTGAAAACGGTGCCGTTCAGGAAATTCCTGATTTTACAAACGGTAAATGGAAGAATGCTAAAAATACATTTGCAATAAATGACGACTACTAAAACTAATGCAACTTTACTTGTCCTGGCAGGTGGCCTGGGCAGCAGATACAAAGGAAAAAAACAAGTAGACCCAATGGGTCCTTCAGGTGAGTGCCTGATGGAATATTCTATTTATGATGCTAAGAACGCTGGTTTTGATCAGCTTGTACTTGTCATCAATGACTACTTTAATCAGGAAACCAAAGATCATTTCCAAGGTGTTGCTGACAAAGCCGGCATAAAGCTGGATTTTGTGATCCAGGCTCTTGATTCTCTTTTACCAGAAAAGCACAAAAACAGACTGGAAAACAGAGTAAAACCTTGGGGTACAGGTCACGCTATTTTAACTGCTAAGGATGTTATTAAAAATCCTTTTGTGGTAATTAATGCCGATGACTATTACAACAGAAAGGCCTTTGAAAAAGCTTATCAGCTGATCAATTCAGGACAAATTAATGTGCATCAGTATGGAATGGTAGCCTACCCTCTTTCAGCAACGCTAAGTGATAACGGAAGTGTATCCCGTGGTGTTTGTACAACCGAAAATGGTTTACTGAAAAAAGTAGTAGAGCACACCAATATTTCTGAAGAAAACGGAAAAATCATCCACACAGATGATGCCGGAAACAAAACAGAATTAGCTCCTGACACACAGGTTTCTATGAACTTCTGGATTTTGGATACTTCTGTATTCCAGGTTTTAGAAACTGAATTCGATCAATTTTTAACTAACCTAAGCTCGGAGAAAGCAGAACTTTTCATTCCTTTTGTTATTGACGATATGATCCATAATGAGGGCTTAAAAGTTGTTGTTGAATCGTCACAGGATAAATGGTTTGGTGTAACCTATCCTGAAGACAAAGACTTCGTTATCAAATCCGTTCAGGAAATGGTGGATAATGGCTACTACCCGGCTTCGCTATGGTAAACTATGAACAACTACATTAAGATTTTACAATCTTTTATAGATATAAAAGATGAAAATAAAGTGTCCATCATTCCTATTAATGATGGACACATTAATACTACATTACGTGTAGATATTAATGACAACGATACACAACAGTATATTTTACAGAAAATAAATCATCATATCTTTCGTAAACCGGAGGTAATTATGCATTCTATAGATGTGGTAAATAAACATCTTCAGTCTGCAGGATATGAATATGAAATTCTTGAAACTGTTCCGAATCTGGAGGGCGAATTTCTAACCATAGATGACAATGAGGATTACTGGAGGATGACGAAGTTTATTCCTAATACTTATTGTGTTACAAAAGTAAAAGACAGTGCCCAAGCTTATGAAGCTGCGAAAACATTAAGTGTTTTTTATTCTAAAATTCTGAACCTTGATCCAAATCTGATTGAATCATCGATTCCGGGTTTTATAGACTTTGAAAAAAGAATTAATGATTACAAAATTTCTTTGGAAAAAGCTTCTAAGGAAAGAAAAAATGAAGCTTCTGAGGAGGTAAAGTTCGTTAATGAATATTTGATTCTTCCGAATTTATTTATCAAAAATCAGAAAGACGGAAGTTTTCCATTACGGATTGTACATGCCGACCCTAAGATTAGTAATATACTCTTCGATAGTAATACCCATAAGGGGCGCAGTGTAATAGATCTGGATACACTAATGCCTGCAACTATTCTGTATGATTTTGGTGATATGGTAAGGTCATATACCAATCTAAAAGAAGAGGATGACCCTAATCCTGAGAATGTATTCAGTAGAGAATATTATGATGCCGTAAAAGAAGGTTTTCTTTCTCACACATCAGGTTCACTAACAAATGCAGAAAGAGATAATCTGGATTATGCAGGTCAGGTGGTAGTATTTATACAGGCTGTCCGCTTCTTAACCGATTTTTTAAATGGAGATACCTATTACAAAACAAAGTATCCTACCCATAATCTGGACAGAACAAAAAACCAGATTAATCTATTAAAAGAATTACTTAAAATGAAACCGGCATCATAAGCCGGTTTTTTTATCTAAAGTAGTAGACAAAATTCTAAAATTAATTTTTCACCAATTGTTGATTTTTTTATTATTTTCGCACCATTCAAATTTTAAAACTATTTTATGAAAAAACTTTTTATTATTTTATTTTCACTAGCCATTCTAAGCTATTCTGCACAATCATCAAAACAAATTTTTGAAGCACCTAATCTTAAGGAATTGGCACAGTCTCATAAGCAAATAGCAATTCTCCCCTTTGAAACAAGGATTACCTATAAGAAGCTTCCAAAAAACTATAGTGAAGAGACTAATAAAGAGCAAGAGAAAACAATGGCAAAAAACATACAATCCAGTATGTATACATTTCTTTTAAGAAAAAATAAAAATTACACCGTTTCTTTTCAGGATATAGAAAAGACCAATACATTATTAAAGAAAGCAGGTATGCTAAGCCACATGGATGATTTTACAAAAGATGAAGTTGCAAAAGCTTTGGGAGTCGATGCTGTATTAGGTGGAAAATTTGAAACTATACAAACCAGAAGTGAAGCTGGCGCCATTGTAACTACAGTTTTATTTGGAGGTCTTGGAAGTAAAACAGGTTCTGGAACATTAACCCTGTTACTAAATAATGCCAATGATGGGGAAATGATATGGAGATTTGCTAAATCTATGGATGATGATATTTTTAGCTCCACAGATCTATTAATTGAAAGAATGATGAGAAAGGTTTCAAGAAACTTCCCATACGAAAAAAGCTAAAATTATACTGTCATACATAAAACTCACAAGCTATCTAAATTCTAGATAGCTTTTTATTTTAGCAGCTTATCCTTTTACCATTACCATTCATCAAATAAAATTTAGTATCAATAGCCTTCTTCGTTGTTTTGCGTCAGATTTAAACAACATTTACAATGAAACAACGAATTTTAGGACTCACTGTATTATTAGCATGTATTACCTGCTCTGTAGAAGTAAGCGCACAACAACAACCTTCTATTTTCCATTTAGGTGTAAAAGGAGGCGGAAACTTCACTAGGGTATCTACCTCATCAGGCTTAACCGGAAAATACGATTATGGCTATCATTTGGGAGCTATGGCTCGGGTTGATCTTGGTAGTTTATACGTACAGGGGGAAGCCCTATATAATCAAAAAAGAACATCTTATGACACTGGTAGCGAAGGTTCTCAAAAGCTAAAATGGAAATCAATCAATATTCCTATAGTAATTGGTTACAAAGTTATTAATGATAAAGACTATAACGTAAGAGTATTTGCAGGAGGTGTATACAGCTACGCATTTAGTGATAATCTTTCAGCTTCTAAAGCCTTACAGGAAAGCTTTAGAAAATTTGACAAATCCAATATCGGAATTACCGGGGGTATCGGACTGGATTATAAAAACTTTACAATAGACTTGAGATATGAAACCGGTCTTTCTAATGTTAGCAAAGAATTTAAATCCAAGCCCCATAGTTTCTCCCTTGGCATTGGCTACTTCTTATTCTAAAAACTTAAATTATCTTTACCAATTAGAAACTACGGATTTGTAGTTTCTATTTTTTTATAAACCTACTCTACATTATTTATGATAAAACCTTTTACTATAAGGAAGTATGTATTTACTATAATATTCTGGTTTGCTTTTGGCGTTTTCCTCTGGCTAAATTTCCAGGCAACAGACGGAAAATTAAATGCTTTATTTCAAACCTGTGCTATTTTAGTTAGCTCTTTTGCTTTTACTCAGCTTTTAACAGTCAAGCTTCTTCCAAAAGCTCTGAGAGCTAAAAGAATGAAATGGTTTCTTATACAGGCAATCCTGATCATTCTTTCACTCAGCATCCTATTTTCATTGATTTTTACTTACATTCATGTCGATACAAATACTCCTTTACCTGCAAATTTTTCGGATCAAATTCCTATCCTCTGGAAAGGTTTTTATCTCTCTATTTCTGCATCACTTCTTATAAATGGTACTGCCTGCGGAATAAAGTTTTATCAGGAACACGGAAAAATAGAACGGGATCATATCCTTCTTCAACAAGCACACCTGGAAAACCAGTTAAAGTTATTACAGGATCAGATCAATCCACATGTAATGTTCAACATTCTGAATCATATTCATATTCTTATGAAAAACAATACTGAATTGGCTTCTTTTCTTTTGTTAAAATTTTCAGATATACTTCGGTACCAACTTTATCACTGCAATCAGAATTTGGTAGTATTAGACAAGGAAATTCAGTATCTACAGGATTTAGTGGAGGTAGAGAAACTGAGATGGGGAAATGAATTGGATGTAAAAGCAGAATGGCTGATTGAAAATAAAAAAGCACTTATTGTACCCCTTCTTCTTGTTCCGTTTATTGAAAATGCCTTTAAATATGTCTGCAGACTTCCGGGGCAGACTGGCTATATAAATATTTCATGTATAGAAAAAGAAGGTCTGCTTAGCTTTTATATAGAAAACTCTTATTCGGATTTAGTGGTGAGCAGAAAGAAAGACGGAGCTCACGGAATTGGTTTGCAAAATGTAGAAAAGCGATTAAAGCTTCAGTATCCGGACACTCATGACCTTAAAATTGAATCAGAAGGAAACGTCTATAAAGTATCCTTAAAACTAAAATTATCCAACGAAAATGACCAATAATTATACTTTACCTAAAATGAAATGCCTGATTATAGATGATGAACCATTGGCAAGATTTCATCTTAAAGATATGGCAGACCAGATAGAATTTTTAGAAGTTACAGCTACCTGTGCAACAGCGTTGGAAGCAAATACTAAAATGCAGGAAAACCAGATTGATCTTATTTTTCTGGATATCAATATGCCCTATTTAACGGGGCTTGAATTTTTAGAACAACTGGAAAATCCACCATTATGTATTCTTACAACAGCTTATTCGGAATATGCTTTGGAGGGCTATAGATTACAAGTAGTCGATTATCTTTTGAAGCCTATAACTTTTAACCGTTTTTATCAGGCTGTAAATAAAGCTCAGCAGCAATTTATTATGGCTGAAAAAATGAAAAAAAATGTTCAGTTGGAAGATCCTTTTTTATATGTCCGACAAGGAGATACTTTTATAAAAGTTTCCTGGGTGGATATTCTTTATGTTGAAAGTATGCAAAACTATACTAAACTGCATTTTAAAGAAAAATCTATCGTAATCCATCAGACAATGAAAGCTATTGAAGAATCACTTTCGGCAGAGCATTTTTTCAGGATTCATAAATCGTTTTTAATTAATATCACTCACATAGAAATGATTTCCGGAGGTCGTCTGTATATTAATAAAACTGAGCTTCCTATATCCAGAACCCGTAAAGAAGAATTACTTAATCAGGTTGTCTATAAGAAGCTCATTAGTAAATAATAATCTGTCTATGGCAGATTCCATCGCAGCGCTACAGCTGCATAGAATGAGTTGGTAAAACTCGGATCTTTTTGTTTTTTCTCTTTAAAGATACTTTTCAGACTACGGTCATTCTCATTAAAAGATCTTACAAGCACACTTCCACCAGTAATACGCAGGCTTAATGATTTCCCGATTTTTATTTCAGGTCTTAATCCTGCTGTTATCTGCTGATAACCTAGTAGTATTGATTTATCTTCTTTTTTTCTCTCTACTACCATACCGTCTAATCCTACTACAGCTTTTAAAGCAAACATATCAGAAAACTGATAGCCAACAGTTGCCTCTTCCGGAAATTTGACGCTAATCTTAAATTTAGTACCTGTTTTCCAGTCTAAATAAATGAAAGGCATAATCATCGGAACTCCGAAAGCTGTCGTTACTCCTGGTCCAAACCCAAAAGCCAGATTAGGATTAAACTGCTTTATAAATACTACACCTCCCTGCCCCAGGATATCATTCTTGTCCACATTTTCCAAATCAGTATAGACACCAACCGTTCCCATGATCATCATGCTCCATTTCCCTCCTAAAGGCCTTATATGCTGCAATCCAATCTGCGCGTTCAGCATCTGATCCGGGAATAGTTGTGTAGCATAGTCTTTATGAGACAACTTAGCATAAGAACCACTTACTAACAGCGACCACGCTTTTAGCTTACCATCCTCTGTTTTCTTCACAGACAAAGGAATACTAAGATTCATTTGTATTCGGCGAAAGTTACTTTTTGAATTAGTTTTTGTGCTGTCTTCCGGACGGATGTAATTGGAATAAGGTATATATTCCGTTTTCAGTTCTCCGGAGATTCCGGATTGTGCATTTGCCCAATAAAAAAATTGGATCATACAATAAAAAGTGATCAAAAGACCTTTTCTCATAGCTTAAATTTTTTGCAAAGAGAGGTCTTTGATAATCTGGTACAAAAATTACTTGATTAGTTGCATTTGTGTTATGACGAAATGATAACATAACCGGACAAAAAAGATCAGAGAATATTCTCTGATCTTCTTACTTTATTTATATTTCATTTAAGAATTATACTGTCATTCCGATATCAATACCTTTAATTTTTCGATAGATATCAGTTGCATAATTATCCGTCATACCTGATACATAATCTATAATACCCAATACTTTCTGGTAATCGGAGACTCCTTCATAGACAAATTGCTTAGGCAGAAGGCGTAGTGCCATTTTATCATAGTTTTTTCTGTCCGATTTATTTTTTAGAATTGAAGGAATAAAATGGTTAAGTAATTCGTACATTACATTATATCCTGCATTTTCAATTTCTACGACTGCCCGGTGACGGTAGATATTTTCGATAGAATATTTCTCTATTTTTTTTAAAGCATCACACTCTTCTCCAAAAATTCCTAAAAGCGATTTGTTGAGACTTCCATCCAGGATTTGTGGAATATTCTTAATATAAATTTCTTTTGTTTTCGAAATCAGAGAGTTTATTACCTTAGCTCGTAAATAAGAAATTCTTTCGTTCTCATTGGTGATCTGGTCAAGGTTTTGTCTGACTCTTAGCATGTCATCAGAATTTACAGATTCTATAAGTGTAGTAAAAAGCTCTTCACAAGGTTCAGTTTTTACAATTCCCAGGCGGTGTGCATCCTCCATATCGATGATATTATAACAAATATCATCTGCAGCCTCTACCAACCATACAAACGGATGTCTTTTGTAGATAACCGGAGATTCTGAAGTCTTAATCAGATTGACAGATGAAGCAATATCTTCGAAAGTTTTTTCTTCACTCTGGAAAAATCCAAACTTCTTGCGCTGAAGATCCTTTTTACTAAAATCTTTAGCAGATGATTCACAAGGATATTTTGCAATAGAAGCTAGTGTTGTATTTGTCAGCATTAGTCCTCCTTCACTCTTGCCTATTTGCTGCTGGGTTAAAACTCTTATCGCATTAGCATTTCCTTCAAAATTAATCAGATCATTCCACTCTCTCTCAGAAAAGTGAGGCTTTAGAGAACTTTCATTTCTTTCAAAATAACTTGCAATAGCATCTTCTCCTGAATGCCCAAAGGCAGGATTACCAATATCATGACAAAGGCAAGCTGCAGCAATAACATTATTCAGATTATACTGATAAAATAGGCTACTTTCTTCTCCCAGATCAGCTGCGAAGTTTTCAGCAATATGTTCTCCTATTATACTTCCCAGAGAACGTCCTACAGAAGCTACTTCCAGAGAATGAGTTAATCTGTTATGTACAAAAACGCTTCCGGGCAACGGGAAAACTTGTGTCTTATTCTGAAGCCTTCTAAATGCCGAAGAAAAAATAATTCTGTCAAAATCTCTTTGATAAGCACTTCTGGATGCAGTTGTGCTTTCCTGTACTCCAGCCCTCTTGGTTGTATAAATCGTATTCAAATTCATTTCGGTACCAAAATTAAATCTAATTTTAAAGAAAAAGAATTTTTAATCCAGAAAATTGCACCTATTCCTTATATAATATATGTTTATGCCTTTTATTAAATAAACAATCAATTTAGTAAAAAAATAAATCAATCAGATTTCTATTGCTTATTTTAATTCTTTTATTAATTATATTTAATAAAAATTATACCCACACATATTAATAATCATTCACAAAAACCATTAAATAAAATTAATATTCATAACAAATATGTATTTATTTTTTCATTAACTTCACTGACTGTAACGGATTATAACTCAATATTTTTGGATTTATCCCGTTATATAATCTGAATAAAAAAAGAAATTTAATGGAGACTGTAGTAATTACGGGCGGAAGCGGTTTGATCGGAAATCATCTCGCTCAGCTTCTCGTGGAAGAAGATTATAACGTAATTCTTCTTTCCCGAACCCCCGACAAAAACAAAGGAAGTACTAATATTCAATTTGCAGGCTGGAATCCGTCCACAGGAGAAATTGATAAAAAAGCTATTGAAGAAGCCGATTATATTGTACATCTGGCTGGAGAAAATATTGGTAAAAAAAGATGGACAAAATCCCAAAAAAAGGAAATAGAAAATAGCAGAATCAAAAGCTCTGAACTTCTATGCAAAAGCCTTAAAGAAATCCCTAATAAAGTTAAAGCTGTAATTTCTGCTTCAGGTATTAATTACTATGGTGGTGATTATGACAACCGTATGACCTTTGATGAAACTGCTCCTAAAGGAAAGGGGTTTCTTGCCAATATATGCCAAAAATGGGAAGAAAGCATAAAGCCTGTTGCTGATACGGGAAAAAGGTTAGTGATTATGAGAACCGGTGTTGTAATGTCTCCTAAAGAAGGTGCTTTAAAAGAGTTTCTGAGGCCTTTAAGCTTTAGAATAGCTCCTATCCTTGGAAATGGTAAGCAAAGAATGAGTTGGCTGCATTTGGACGATATTACACGTGCCTATCTCCATGCTATTAAAAATGAATCTGTAGAAGGAACTTATAATATTACAGCTCCGCATGCTATTTCATATCACCAAGCTATCATTAAAATTGCGAAAACTAAATACAGAACTATTTTTATACCTCTCAAAATCCCTGCATTTATTTTAAAGATGATGAGAGGTGAAATGGCAGAAGGAACAGTTTTAACAGGTATTACAACAAATTCTGCTAAATTCACTAATACAGGGTTTCAGTTTTTATTTCCTATATTCAACAGAGATTGTATAAAAGATTTATTAAGAAAATAATTATCTGAAAAATCTTTCCATTCACAAACAAGAAAAGATAAAAAAGGCCGTATTACCAATGGTATACGGCCTCATTTGTGTGAAAAATAGTTTAATCTTCCTTCATATATATATTCACCTTCTCTGCGCATTTACGTCCTTCGGTAATCGCCCACACCACTAAAGATTGCCCTCTTCTGGCATCACCGCAAGTAAAAATTTTATCCTGATTCGTTTTATATTCAGTATCATTACCAATAAGATTGAGTCTTGGATCTAACTGAATATCTAAAGCTTCAACTAATCCTTTATGCTGTACATGTAAAAATCCCATTGCCAGAAAAGCATAATCACAGTCAATAATAAACTCTGATCCTTGCTTTTCTACAAAAGATGTATAACGCTTCGTTACCGGATCTTTCGCCCACTCTACTTCTGTAGCTCTTACTCCTTTCAGATTTCCCTGTTCATCTTTCAGAAACTCTTTACAGTTAATCATCCATTTCCTATCACAACCCTCATCATGAGAAGTCGTTGTTTTCAGAACCATTGGAAACATAGGCCATGGCATTGTTTCATCCCTTTGCATTGGTGGCATCGGCATAATCTCAATCTGTAGAATCTGTTCCGCTCCTTGTCTGTTAGAGGTGCCTATACAGTCCGAACCTGTATCTCCACCACCTATTACAAGCACCTTTTTTCCACTGACATTAATTTCCTCTTCAAGAAATCCTATATTGCTTACTCTTTTGTTACTTTGCTTCAGGAACTCCATGGCAAAATAAATACCTTTTGCCTCTCTGTTCGGAATAGGTAAATCTCTTGGAATTGTACTACCTAACGCCAATACAACAGCATCAAAATTACGGTCAAGTTCTTCCGCAGAATAATCTGTTCCAACATTAGTGTTAGTTTTGAAAACAACACCTTCCTGCTCCATTAATCTGATTCTCCTTTCTACAATTTTCTTATCCAGCTTAAAATCTGGGATTCCAAACCTCAACAATCCTCCTGCTTCCGAATCCCTCTCGAAAACAGTCACTAAGTGCCCCATCTTATTTAACTGATCTGCTGCAGCCAGCCCGGAAGGACCTGATCCTACTACAGCTACCTTTTTCCCTGTTCTGCTAATGGCAATCTGAGGCTTTACATAGCCTTCCCTGAAAGCTGTTTCTATAATATTTTTTTCAATCTCTTCTATGGTTACCGGTAATTCATTTATTCCAAGCACACATGATCCTTCACAAGGTGCCGGGCAGATTCTTCCGGTAAATTCAGGGAAATTATTGGTTGTAGAAAGTATATCATATGCTTTCTTCCATTGATTATTGTATACTGCATCATTAAACTCCGGAATCACATTCCCCAACGGGCAACCACTCTGGCAAAAAGGTATTCCACAGTTCATGCAACGGGCTGCTTGATTATTTAATAATTCAGCAGATGGCAAATGTTGGAATTCCTGATAGTGTTTCACCCTGCTTTCTGCCAGTTCTTTTACCGGTAATTCTCTCTCATATAATAAAAATCCGTCTGTCTTTCCCATTGCTGCTAATTAATTTCTTTGTTTTCTTTTTGCTTTTGTAAAGCTTTTTTATAATCTCTTGGATATACCTTTACAAAGTATCCCAATGCTTGTTCAAAATCACTCAGTAAATACTGACCTATCTCACTTCCTGTAATGGCAACATGCTCCTCTATTAATTGTTTGATTAACTGAATATCAGATTCCTCCAAAGACTCAAGATCTGCCATATCCGGATTAAAATTTTTATCCAGAGATTTATTAATATCCCACACATACGCGATTCCTCCACTCATCCCTGCTCCAAAATTTCTTCCGACATCCCCCAAAATAACAACTGTCCCTCCTGTCATATATTCGCACCCGTGATCACCTACTCCTTCGACTACAGCTGTTGCTCCGGAATTGCGGACACAAAAACGTTCTCCTGCCATTCCATTAATAAAAGCTTTTCCGCTAGTTGCTCCGTATAAAGCCACATTACCAATAATACTGTTTTCATGTGCTTTAATTTTAGATTCTTTAGGCAATCTTACAGCTAGCTTCGCACCAGAAAGACCTTTACCAAAATAGTCATTGGCATCTCCTTCTAAAATCATTGTAAGTCCCTTATTACAGAAAGCGCCATAGCTTTGCCCTGCAGTTCCCTTGAAGTCGAATACCAATGAATCTTCCTCCATTCCTTCGGATTTATACTTCTTGGTAATTTCATGGGATAATATAGTACCAATTGCCCTGTCCGTATTTTTAACTTCAAAGAAAACTCTGACATTAGATGTATTCTGCAATGCTTCCTCAGCTGCTTCAAGCATCTTCCAGGATATAGAATCATCCAATTCATTATCCTGATCTTCTGATTTCACCAATGGTAAATCATTTTCAACTTTTTGCAGGAAATCATTAAGATTTATATTCTGATGTTTCCAATGTTTTAGTTTTTCTTTTTTAGTCAAACACTGATACTGCCCTACCATTTCATCTATTGTTCTGAATCCTAAAGCCGCCATCAGCTCTCTTACTTCCGTAGCCAGAAATTTGAAATAGTTAACCAAATGATCCGCGCTGCCAGAGAATTTTGCTCTTAAATCAGGATTTTGCGTAGCAATACCTACAGGACATGTGTTTAGATGACATTTACGCATCAGAATACATCCCTGTACAATAAGTGCCGATGTTGCTATTCCCCATTCTTCAGCCCCCAGTAATGTAGCAATAACAATATCTCTACCAGTCTTTATCTGACCATCCGTTTGAATTGTTACCCGTTGTCTTAGTTTATTTTTAATTAAGGTTTGGTGTGTTTCTGCCAATCCTAGCTCCCATGGTAACCCTGCATGCCTTACAGAACTTACAGGAGATGCACCGGTACCACCATCATAACCTGATATTAAAATATGATCAGCTTTCGCTTTTGCTACACCAGACGCAATAGTTCCGACTCCTGCTTTTGAAACAAGTTTAACGCTAATTCGTGCATGTCTGTTCGCATTCTTCAAATCAAAGATCAGTTGCGCTAAATCTTCTATTGAATAAATATCGTGGTGTGGCGGCGGAGAAATTAAGCCTACTCCCGGAGTAGCATGACGGGTTTTCCCAATCCAGCTGTCTACTTTATCTCCCGGTAGTTGTCCTCCTTCTCCAGGCTTAGCACCTTGCGCCATTTTTATCTGGATTTCTTCTGCTTCAGCAAGATATCTGCTGGTTACGCCGAATCGCCCTGAGGCAACTTGCTTAATAGCAGAACGCATACTATCTCCATTTTGTAGCAAATCATATCGTTGTTCATCTTCTCCTCCCTCTCCGGTATTGCTTTTTGCTCCGATGCGATTCATTGCAATTGCCAAAGTTGTATGGGCTTCCCAGGAAATAGAACCAAAGGACATCGCTCCTGTAGCAAAACGTTTTAGTATATTTTCTATAGGTTCTACTTCTTCAATAGTTATTGTTTCACGGTCATTTTTTAGTTCCAGTAATGCTCTTAAGCTTACTGGCGCATCATTTCCTATATTAACTGCTCTGGAATATTTTTTGAAAATTTCATAATCATTTTTCCATGTTGCTTGTTGTAATAAATGAACTGTATTCGGATTATATTGGTGATATTCCCCTGTTTTTTTCCATTGATAAACTCCGCCTTCCTGCAACACTTCCTGTTTCATTACCGGACGGAAAGCATTGTTATGTTTAATAAGTGCTTCTTTGGCAATCTCATCAAATCCAATTCCCTCAATTCTCGATATAGCTCCTGTAAAACAGCTATTCACAACCATTTTATTAATGCCTACTATTTCAAATATCTGAGATCCCTGATAAGACTGTAAAGTTGAAATTCCCATCTTAGAAAAGATCTTTAACAATCCGTCTCCGACAGATTTTAAATAATTCTTTTTCAGTTGTTCCAGATCACCTTCAATCTCTCCTGCTAAATGTAACTGCCTGATGGAAGCTAAAGCCAGATATGGATTAATTGCCGTAGCGCCAAAACCTAATAATGCAGCAAAATGGTGTACTTCCCAAATATCTCCGGCTTCTATTACAATGCCTATTTTTCGTCGGGCTCCTTTTCTTACCAGATGATGATGAACTGCAGAACAAGCCAGCAATGTAGGAATTGCAACATGGTCGGAATCTATAGCCCTGTCTGAAAGAATCAGAACATCGAAACCATCTTCCACTGCATCCATAGCGTATCTACATATACGATCAATACCTCTTTTCAAGCTACCCGGATTTCCGTCAGCTTTGAAATAAGTATGAAGCGTTTTCGCCTGAAAATTCCCAGTATCTATACTCCTAAGTTTTTCCAGCTGTTCATTATTAAGAATAGGTTGTTTTAGCGTTATAGAATGTGCAAAGTTTTTATCCTCAGAAAGAACATTTCCATTTCCTCCAATAATTGTAGCCAAAGACATCACCATACGCTCTCGGATAGGATCTATCGGCGGATTGGTTACCTGTGCAAATAACTGTTTGAAATACGAGCTTAAATGCTGTGGCTTTTCGCTAAGTACAGCCAATGGGGCATCGAATCCCATAGAGCCAATAGGTTCTTTTCCGGTAAGCGCCATAGGTTTAATAACCTGATCTACATCTTCACGTGTATAACCAAATGCTTGCTGATATTTAAAAATATCATCTGCCTGCAGCATGGTAAAGCGTATTCTCGGCGCAGGTAGTTCTTCTAAGCGTATTTTCTGACTATCCAGCCATTCTTTGTAAGGCTGAGAAGTGCATATTTCTTTTTTAAGTTCTTCGTCACTGATAATTTTACCTTTAGCAAGGTCTACCAAAAACATTTTTCCGGGCTGAAGACGCCCGCTTTTTATAATTTTAGCAGGATCCACAGGCAATGCACCAGACTCCGATGCCATAACCACCATATCATCGGAAGTAACACAAAATCTGGAAGGTCGCAATCCGTTTCTATCCAAAGTAGCTCCGATAATTTTGCCATCTGTAAATGAGATAGAAGCTGGTCCATCCCACGGCTCCATTACACAGGCATGGAATTCATAGAAATGCTTTTTGTAATCTTCCATGATCTCATTACCATCCCACGCTTCAGGAATAAGCATCATCATAACATGTGGTAAAGATCTGCCTGCATGCACCAACATTTCTACCATATTATCCAGATATGCTGAATCTGACTGATCAGGAACAACTAGTGGCAAAAGCATATCTATTTCCTGAGCGGTAAAATAAGGGCTTGTAAAAGTTTTTTGAGACGATTTTAACCAGTTAAGATTTCCCTGTACAGTATTAATTTCTCCGTTATGTGCCAAATATCTAAAAGGCTGTGCAAGACTCCATGTAGGTGACGTATTAGTCGCAAAACGAGAATGCACCATACCAAAAGCAGAAGTAAGTTTGGGATTGGTTAAATCTTTGAAATAGTGTCTGATCTGTATACTTCTCAATTGTCCTTTGTAAACAAGCTTTCTACATGAAAGCGATGCTACATAAAAACCAATAGGGTCATTTTGCAGAACATTATTAATCTGATTACTGATATAATTGCGAAAAACAAAGAGTTTTTTTTCAAAACCATTTTCATCATCGATTCCAAAAGGCTTTTCGATGAAAATCATTTCCATTATTGGTTCTACTTCCTTAGCAAGTTCACCAAGTTCAATATTGTTTACAGGAACAGGTCTGTACCCCAAAACATTTAGTTCCAACCTGTCTGCGGCATGCTGAATAATATTTTTGCATTCATCAATAAGTGCCACATTTTTAGGAAAGAAGAACATTCCTACTCCATAGTCTCCCAGCCGGGGCAAATCTATTCCATAAGTGGAAGCTTCTTCTTCCAGTAGTTCATGTGGAATCTGGATTTGTATACCTGCTCCGTCTCCGGTATTACTTTCGTAGCCGGTAGCCCCTCTGTGCTCCATGTTCTCCAGCATTGTTATTGCATCTGCAACAACTTTATGGCTCTTAACTCCCTTAATATTAGCGACGAAGCCAACACCACAAGAGTCAAATTCAAATTCAGGTCTGTACAATCCATAATTCTTCATAGTCCTCAGTTTTCAGACACGAAATTACGAATTATATCTATAAAATAATATTTATATACATATTGAATAATTTTAACGCTTAATAAGTATTGATTTTATTCAATTTCAATCATTTTATTAAAAATGTAATATAATTCAATTTTATTGGAATGATTTCAATATTTAATTATCATATAATAAAACCATAAATTACTGATAATCAACAAACATACATTTAAAAACACTTGAGATTTCTTTAAAATAGAATTATAAAACAATCAACTACAAAGCTTATATTCAGATTTGTATTAAAATTATTTTCACATGCTGTAAATAATTTTATTTATTTTTTATAAGCAAAATAAATATTAAACATTAAAAATATAAAATTTTTAGAATGATTATAAATTATAATAGCAAAGATATTTTCACTACTTTAAGATATAAATACAAATAAAAAAGCCCCAAACTAAGTTTGAGGCTTCATTATTTTTATGTATAAATTACATATAGGCTTCGATTGGTGTACAAGTACAAATTAAATTTCTATCACCATAAGCTTCATCAATTCTGGAAACTGTGGCAAAGAATTTATTCTCTCTCACCCATTCTAACGGATATGCTGCTTTTTCTCTTGCATATGGCTTGTCCCATGCATCAGAAATAACAAGTTCCATTGTGTGTGGTGCATTTTTCAGTACATTATTTTCTGCATCTGCAACTCCTTCTGCAATCTCATCGATCTCTTTTCTGATAGAGATTAATGCCTCTGCAAAACGATCGATTTCAGCTTTACTCTCACTTTCAGTAGGCTCTATCATTAGAGTACCTGCTACCGGGAATGAAACTGTAGGTGCATGGAATCCGTAATCCATAAGACGTTTCGCAATATCAGCAACTTCGATCCCTAAAGATTTGAATTGTCTGAAATCTACGATACATTCGTGAGCGACTCTGTCATTCTGATTACTGTATAGGATTGGATAATGCTCCTTTAAAATATTTTTAAGGTAGTTAGCATTAAGGATTGCATGTTCTGTAGCTTTTCTAAGCCCATGAGCTCCTAGCATTTTGATATATGCATAAGATATATTCAAAATTAAAGAAGAACCATAAGGTGCTGCAGAAATTGCATCAATTGCTTTTTCTCCTCCTGTTTTAATATTAGGGTTAGAAGGAAGGAATGGCACTAAGTGTTCAGCCACACAGATTGGGCCAACACCAGGACCTCCGCCTCCGTGAGGAATAGCAAATGTCTTATGTAAGTTCAAGTGACAAACGTCTGCACCAATGTTTCCTGGACTTGTAAATCCTACCTGAGCATTCATATTTGCACCATCCATATATACCTGACCTCCATTGTCATGGATAAGTTGCGTAATTTCTTTTACGTTTACATCAAAGAATCCATAAGTAGATGGATATGTAATCATAATTGCAGATAAATTCTCTTTATTCTGCTCTACTTTTAGTTTTAGATCTTCAAAATCAATTTCTCCGTTTTCAAGGTTTTTCACTACTACAACCTTCATACCTGCCATAGCTGCAGATGCCGGGTTAGTACCATGAGCAGACTGAGGAATTACAACTACATCTCTGTGGAAATCTCCTCTGGATCTGTGGTACTCACGGATAACCATTAATCCTGCATATTCACCCTGAGCTCCTGAATTTGGCTGAAGCGAAGTAGCTGCAAATCCTGTAATTTCAGCAAGATCTCTTTCTAACTCTTCAATTAGCTGCTGATAACCTAAAGCTTGCCCTTTTGGTACAAACGGATGAACAGATCCCCATTCGCTCCATGAAAGCGGAAGCATCTCTGCCGCTGCATTCAACTTCATTGTACAAGATCCTAAAGAAATCATAGAATGCGTTAAAGAAAGGTCTTTTCTCTCTAATTTTTTGATATAACGCATTAATGCCGTTTCTGTATGATAACTATTGAAAACATCATCTTTAAGCACTTCATGTCTTCTTACCAGGTTCTCAGGAATAGAACATTCTTCTTTGATTTCAAGTACAAATGTCTCAGCACCTTTAAATCTTGCCAATTCATCTACTAATGATTGTAATTTAACCAAAGTAGATGTTTCGTTTAATGAAGCACTTACAAACTCAGGTGTAAAGTAGTTCAGGTTAATTCCTGCTTCTTCCAGCTGCGTTTTTAATTTATGTTTATCTTCTTCAGATAATTTGAATTTAACTGTATCAAAAATAGGGTGTTTTACAACCTCATATCCTAATCTCTCTAAAGCTCCTCGTAAAGTATTCGCTTTGTAGTGTACCTGATTAGCTATAAATTCTAATCCTTTTGGTCCATGGTAAACAGCGTACATACCTGCCATTACAGCTAGTAAAACTTGCGCTGTACAAATGTTAGATGTAGCTCTTTCACGCTTAATATGCTGCTCTCTTGTTTGTAAAGCCATTCTTAATGCTGGCTTACCATACATATCCTGAGAAACACCAATAATTCTTCCCGGAATATCTCTCTTATAATCTTCTTTACAAGTAAAGAAAGCTGCATGAGGACCTCCGTATCCCATAGGAACACCGAAACGCTGAGATGTACCAACAGCACAATCTGCACCCATTTCAGCTGGGGATTTTAATTTAACCAAAGCTAGCGGATCACATGCAACAGCAACCTGTACAGCAAGAGTTTTGTATGTAGAAATAAGATCTGTATAATCTACAACTACTCCATTTTTACCAGGATACTGAAGTAATGCACCATAGAATGTATTATCTAATTGCATTGTCTCGTGATTTCCTATCACGATTTCAATATCTAATCCTGAAGCTTTAGTTGTAAGAACCGCAATAGTTTGTGGCATTACAAGATCCGAAACGAAGAACTTATTTACACCTCCTTTCTTCTGTTCTTTTGTTCTGTTTGCAAAGAACATGTGCATTGCTTCTGCTGCTGCTGTACTTTCATCTAACAAAGATGCATTGGATAATGGCAATCCTGTTAGTTCAGCCATCACAGTCTGATAGTTAAGAAGCGCCTCAAGACGTCCCTGTGCTATCTCAGCCTGATATGGCGTATATGCTGTATACCAACCTGGATTTTCAAAAATATTTCTCTGAATAGCCGGTGGCAAAATAGTATCATGGTATCCGTAACCGATATAGTTATCGAATTGTGCATTCTGGCTCGCCAGAGCTTTGGAATGCTGCAACATTTCGTATTCTGAAAGTGCCGGAGAAATATCCAGATCTTTGTTTAAACGAATCTGCTGCGGAATTGTTTGTGAAATTAGTTCTTCAACACTCCCTACACCAATTTTTTGTAACATTTCGGATTTGTCTTTTTCGCTCATGCTAATATGGCGATTGACAAACTGTTGTGTGTTCATATAACTTTTATTAGATTTTTCAGAAATTTTGGAGTGTAAATTTACAAATTTTTAAAGGATATTCAATGCATAAAATTCAGCTTATGCATTCCCGTTTTCACAGTACAATTAGTGATATTTATCAGGTTTTAAGCACCAGCTCACTGAAAGCTTTTTCCACTTTTTATGCTTCATTATTATCATTTCGTAATTAAAGATTACATTTGCTTTTTATACAGTCTATGAAAAACTCTATGATCGAAAAACTTTCTTCTTTTATTTCCAACTTATTTAATCCTGTATTTTCGTTTTTATTCTTTCTTTTATATTACGCATTCAATACGATGGAAAGCGGAGAAGCATGGTTATTTATAGGGAAAGCTGTCCTCATCTTTGCAGTTCCTATATTAGGATATATCTATTATAATGTAAAGAAAGGAAAGTTTACGAACATGGATGTTTCCAACAGAAAACAAAGAAATAGCCTTTACTACTATATCATCGCTTTATTACTACTATTTATTGTTGTAAATCTTATTACAGGCAAAACCATACCTGCTGCTTTTTATTACCTAACAGGACTCTTGTGCGTAATGATGTTGAGTAACTTCTGGATTAAAAGTTCTATGCATACAGCTCTTAATTTCTTTGTCGCAGCACTTTTTTATCAGCTTTCACCAGCTTTAGGGTTTATCTGGGGCGGACTTACTGTAATCATTGCTATCACGCGCCTTATCCTGAAAAGACATACGCTGAGTGAGGTATTTTCAGGTGCTGTTATCGGAATAATCTTTTCCATAGCTTTTGTTTATTGGAATTAATCCCTACTTTTGGGTAAAATAATTTTTATGAAGAGCCTTACTCCGGCAGAGGAAACGCTAATGCATGCGTTATGGACAATAGAAAGAGGGTTTCTTAAGGATATTATGGAAGCATATCCGGAGCCTAGACCACATCACAATACTGTAGCAACAGTATTGAAAATATTGGTTGAAAAAGGATTTTTGAAAGTAAAACCTTTTGGCAGGCTTCACCGTTATGAAGTAAAAGTTTCTAAGGAACAATACTACCAGCAGCTGCTAAGATTGTTTATAGAAGAATATTACCATGCATCTCCTGAACTTTTACTAGCTGAAATGATCAGATTAGAGCTTTTAACCGATCAGCATCTAAAGCCTTATACTACAAGTATTATTGCTGAGCCTGTTTCTGTAAAAGAGGAAGAAGCTAAAAAAGCAAAACCAGAGAAAGAAAAGAAAAAGAAGAAAGAGAAATCTAAAAAGAAAAAAGCTGAGAAGAAATCAGCAGGATAATTTTTTTACATAAAAGAATATACAAACACCCTGAGTTTTGAAAATTCAGGGTGTTTTTTATTATTATAAAACAAAGAATACCTTATTTTAAATTTTAAAATAAAAAAACCGGAAGATCACTCTTCCGGTCACGACACGACAATTGTCGTCTTTTACTAGTATCTATTATTATTAAATGATCTTCTAGGTTTTTCTTCTTTAGGTCTAGCTTCAGAAACGTTAAGGTTTTTACCTTGAAACAAAGCTCCGTTTAAAGATTCAATAGCTGTGTTAGCTTCATCATTGTTTGGCATTTCAACAAAACCAAAACCACGAGAACGACCAGTCTCTCTATCCATGATAATTTTAGCAGACTGAATAGCACCATATGAAGCAAAAAGTTCTTCTAATTGAGATTCCTTAACTGAATAGTTAATGTTTGAAATAAAAATGTTCATTATAAAAAATTAAAATTGTTGATAAAATATGATTTAAAGTAATCAAAAAACGTAATGAACATCCTATTGATTTCTGTTAAATAATGCAGGCAAGGTACAACAATTTTATCGAATATTATATGTTTCTTCCAAAATATCAAAATATTGTTTTAAAATATTTTCTTTAGAAAATCTACTTTCCATGGAATACCTTATTAATTCAGGGGATTTATCACTATACAGTGATTCCAAGATTTGTTTCGCAAAGCTTTCATGTTTCTCAATATTTAACATTTCTCCGTTCACTTTTGACTGAATAATTTCCGAAAGACCGTTTAATTTGCTATCTGCTAAAACATAAGTACCGCAACATCCGGCTTCCAATAATGTATTTACTGAGTCATCACATTTAGACGAAAGGATAAATAAATCTGAATATTTGACACAGGCATAAGAATTACTCATTGTGCTATGAAAAATCACATTATTCAGATTCAGGTTATTTTTTGCCTGCTGTATTTTTTCTTTGCTTATTTCATTGGTTAATATATGAAGTCTCACCTTTTCATTTTCAAGATGTTTAAATACCTGCAACAAATGCTCGAATCCTTCTGTAGATGAAGAATCTCCCATTGTAACAATATTCTTGTATTCATCGTCAAAAAAATGAGGTTTCCGGACATCAGAGAATTTATTATCCATCTGATCAAAATCTACAGAATTATGAATTTTCGCCAGTTTACGGGGGTCAATTTTAAAAGTATGAATAAGATCGTTACGTGTATCCTCAGAGGGTATAATAATCTTATCATAATTATTATAAAATCTATAGAAAAAACGCAGACTCCTCCTGAACAATTGTCTGGAGAATCCTTCAGTCATTTTTGTGATAAACTTAGTATGCGGGAAGAAGTAAGAAAAGTATGCAAAATAAACATTTAGCTCTTTTGCATTACAGAAAACAATATCGGGATTTCGTTTTTTAATCTGTCTCAGAATGACAGTTAAAGAATTTCTGATTTTCTCTACCTGCAGATCAATAACCTCTACATACTCCCGAAGTGCATTCAGGTTATAATAATGCTTTCCTTTATTTAGTAATAGAACTGAAGGGCGAAAGATATCTCTTGGCAAATATTTCAGTAGCATTGAAACAGTATATTCCTCCTGATCTGGTCTGAGATCAGGAAGAATAAACATAATTTCAATAAGCTTCATTTTTCCTGCTTTTAGTTCGCTACATCGCTAATAAATTTTATACGCAGCATTCGGATTTCCTCGTCGGAAAGTTCGTCAGAAAATTCAGTGCATAAAGTCTTCATACTATCGCTCTCAGACTCCATCATAAATTCCATAAACCCTTCTACAATATCCTCATCAAAATTCTCATCGATATAATAGTCGATATTTAGTTTCGTTCCCTGATAGACGATACTCTCCATTTCGGAAAGCAGTTCGTCCATTGTCAGATTTTTAGCTTTAGCAATATCTTCCAAATCAATTTTCTTATCCGTATTCTGAATAATAAAAACCTTATGACTGGATTTATTTGCTACCTGCTTTAGTACCATATCGTCCGGACGGTCGATATCGTTTTCCTCAACATATTTTTTTATAAAATCCGCAAATTCCTTTCCGAATTTTTTAGCTTTTCCTTCTCCTACTCCGTATATCTTAGAAATCTCATCTATACTAATAGGATATTGTACTGTCATATCCTCCAAACTCGGATCCTGGAATACTGTATATGGCGGAATATTATTTTTCTGGGCGACTTTCTTCCTTACCTCTTTTAGTAAGCTGAACAATTTATCGTCCAGTCCACGCGCTGTATTTCCTAATGTAACTTCAGAGGATATTTTGGCAGTTTCTGCCAGGTTATATACTCTGTCTTCTGCTATTTCAAATTTCGATTTCAACTTACCGTCGATACAATCTAAGCCTTTTTTCGTAAGCTTTAGTACCCCGTAGGTTTCAATATCTTTTAATAAAAAATCCTGAACTACTGCCTGTCGGATAATAGATTTCCAGTAATTATCCTCCTTGTCCTTACCACTACCAAAGTGGTGATTGTTTTCAAGTTTATACGACTTGGTTACAGCATTTTCTTTACCTGCAATTACTGCTACTAGATCTTTTGCTCTGAATTTCTGCCCCAGATCATTTACCAGGCTTAAAATTTTCGTCAAATCCTCACTTGCATCTTTTAATACAGGCGGGTTTACTGAATTATCACACATCTTGGCTCCAGCTCCGTTTACCGGATCAAACTTTTCACCAAAATAATACAGCAGGTACTGACGGCGACTCATGGATGTTTCAACATATCCCACTACTTCGTTAAGCAGCTGTAAACCAATCTCTCTTTCCGAAACTGGTTTCTGAGCCAGAAACTTTTCAAGTTTTTCAATGTCCTTCGGATCGTAAAAGGCAATACAATGTCCTTCTCCCCCGTCCCTTCCGGCACGTCCAGTTTCCTGATAATAACTTTCTAAGCTTTTTGGTATGTCGTAATGAATTACAAATCTTACATCCGGCTTATCAATTCCCATCCCGAATGCTATAGTTGCTACAATAACATCTACCTCTTCCATCAGGAATTTGTCCTGATTGGTAACACGTGTTTTGGCATCTAAACCCGCATGATATGGTAATGCATTCAGTCCGTTTACCTGAAGCAGCTGTGCAAATTCTTCAACTTTTCTTCTGCTGAGACAGTAAACAATCCCTGATTTACCATTTTGGGCTTTGATGAATTTAACAATTTCTTTATCGATGTTTACTTTCGGACGTACTTCATAAAATAAGTTGGGCCTGTTGAAAGACTCTTTATATACAAGAGCATTCGTCATGCCAAGTGTTTTCTGAATATCATCCTGAACTTTTGGAGTTGCTGTAGCCGTTAGTGCAATAACAGGAACATCCGCAATTTTATCGATAATACTTTTTAAATTTCTGTATTCCGGACGGAAATCATGTCCCCATTCTGAAATACAGTGCGCCTCGTCTATTGCAAAGAAAGAAATAGGAACCTCTTTAAAGAAATCTATATATTCCTCTTTAATCAACGATTCCGGAGCTACATAAAGCAGCTTTGTTCTTCCGTTCCGGATATCATCCATCACGGTTTTCGTCTGAGTTTTGTTCAACGAAGAATTAAGAACGTGTGCTACTCCCTCTTCAGAGGAAAGCCCGTTAACCGCATCTACCTGATTTTTCATTAGTGCTATTAGTGGTGAAACCACAATAGCTGTTCCCTCGCTCATTAATGCCGGCAACTGGTAGCATAATGATTTACCTCCACCTGTTGGCATCAGAACAAAGACATCACTCCCTTCTAAAAGTGAAGATATAATCTGTTCCTGATACCCTTTGAATGTTGTAAAGCCAAAATACTTTTTCAATGACTCCGCTATGTTCGCAGATTTTGTATTCATCCTTTGATTTAAGTTTACTAAATTTGCATCTTATCAAAGATAATGAAATTAATATAACAAAGCAATATCTACATTGAAAACCGAAGAAATTCTAAGCCTTGCTCGAAAGACCTTTTCCATAGAGATTCAGGAACTGGAAAAGACAAAAAATTCACTAAATGAAAATTTTATTCAGACTGTTGAGAAAATTTATGAAACCAAAGGCAAGCTTGTCGTTGTGGGCATTGGCAAAAGTGCTCACGTTGCCAACAAGATAGTGGCAACTTTAAATTCCACAGGCACTCCTACTCAGTTTCTGCATGCTGCCGAAGCAATACATGGAGACCTTGGTTTACTGGCTAAAGAAGATGTTGTTCTATGCATATCAAATTCCGGAAATTCTCCCGAAATTGCATCCTTGGCTCCTTTCCTGAAAAATTATTCTTCATGCCTTATTGGTATGACTGGAAATCTAAACAGTAAGCTAGCCGAATCTTCAGATATTATCATTAGTTCTGCCGTTGAGCAGGAGGCCTGTCCTAATCAACTGGCTCCTACCAGCAGCACTACTGTTCAGATGGCGCTGGGAGATGCTTTAGCAATATGTCTGATGGAGCTAAGAGGCTTTAAGGATACTGATTTTGCTAAGTACCACCCTGGTGGATCATTGGGCAAAAATCTTACAGCTACAGTTGCTCAATTCCTTTCGGATAATAAGCCTGAAGTACATGAGAGTGCCAATATCCGGGAAATCATTATTTCTATCAGTGCTTCTAAACATGGAATTACTGTGGTTACCAGCGGAAATGATATAATCGGTGTTATAACAGATGGAGATTTACGCAGAATGCTTATGCAGAATGAGGATGTTTCTGGTATTACAGCTCAGCAAATTATGAGTAAAAACCCTAAAACTATTGACAGAAATTCTCTGGCAAAAAATGCCATGGAAATTTTGAAATCCAACAATATTGGTCAACTTGTCGTAACAGAAAACGGAATGTATTCCGGAATTATCGACATTCATAAATTATTAGATGAAGGTATTATTTAAACAATGAGCGAAACTAAAGAAAAAGAAATGTCCTTTTTGGGGCATATTGGTGAATTAAGAGGGCATTTAATACGTTCCATCCTGGCTATTGCTATTGGTGGTTTTGCTATTGGATTCAATATTAACTGGGTTATGGATCATATTTTATTTGGTCCAACAAAACCAGATTTTTTAACCTTTAAAGTGGTAAACCACTTTTCACAAATGGTGTTCGGACATGATACAATTGATCTACCAGAAAAATTTCCAATCCAAGTAAGAAGATTATTTGAACAGTTCAATGTAATGATGGCGGTTTCTATTGTTGGAGGTATTATGATTGCATTCCCTTATATCGTATGGGAATTATGGAAATTTATCAGCCCCGGGCTACATGAAAACGAAAGAAAAAATTCAATTTTTGTAATCAACAGTACATGGTTAATGTTTATGCTGGGGGCACTTAGCGGATACTTTTTGGTGATGCCTTTTGTAATCAACTTTGGTTATTTCTTTCATATTTCAGATACAATTCGTGTAGACATTGACCTTTCCAGCTACATTACTATTTTCCTGCAGGTAGTATTAGGAATGGCGGTTATTTTCCTTTTCCCTATTGTTGTATATATGCTTACGTCCATCGGAATTCTTACACCTAAATTCTTAACCACTTACAGAAGACATGCAATTGTGGTTATCATGGTTGTTGCAGCTATTATTACACCTGCTGACGTATTGAGTATGATGGCAGCAGCTTTACCTCTGCTTGTTCTATATGAAATAAGTATATTTATGTCCAGACTTATGGAAAAAAGAATGAAGAAAAGAGCAAAGAATAAAGAAACTCCGGAAACCAATCTACCTAAGATAGAAAACTAAACATCTCACATCACTATGAAAAAAATTATAATCTCTGCACTTCTATTATCAGGAGTTCTCGGGTATTCTCAAAATAAGAATGCTTTTGGAGAAAAAGAACATGTGTTTACAAAACAAGATTCTCTGTTCGGATCTAATACAAAATACAGAGATTTTTGGGATGTAAAAAAATATGATATTGAGGCTGAACCCAATTTTGCACAAAAAAGTGTAAAAGGCAGTAACAGAATTAGCTTCAGTATTACAAAAGATGTAAATAACCCGACATTTCAAATAGACATCCAACAGCCTATGAGGGTTTCTAATGTGATGAGTGACTTTGAAATTTCCTCTCAGAAAAGAGACGGAAATTTCCTCTTCATTCAAACCAAAGGAAGCTTTAAAAAGGGGGATGATCACTTTATCAGCATAGATTTTGAAGGAAATCCTATTGTTGCTAAAAGAGCTCCGTGGGATGGAGGTTGGGTTTTCGCGAAGGATGCCTCCGGAAAACCATGGATGACCACAGCTACCGAGGGTATTGGAACCAGCGTATGGTTACCTATAAAAGACTATTGGGGAGACGAGCCAGACAATGGTGTAACTTTTACCGTTATCAGCCCTAAGGATCTTACGGGTGTATCTAACGGACGCCTTATAGAACAAAGAACTGAAAATGGTAAAAACGTTTCGGTTTGGGAAGTTAAAAATCCAATTAACGATTACAGCATTACGCCTTATGTTGGAAATTATGTTCACTTCGGAGATAGTTTTGATGGCGAAAAAGGAAAGTTATCTTTAGATTATTACGTTATTAAAGAGAATCTTGATAAAGCTAAAAAGCAGTTTGAGCAGGTAAAACCTATGCTGAAAGCTTTTGAGCACTGGTTTGGCCCTTATCCTTTCTATGAAGATGGTTATAAACTTGTTGAAACCCCTCACCTGGGAATGGAGCACCAGAGTGCTGTAGCCTATGGAAACAAATATCAAAACGGGTATTTGGGAAGAGATCTTTCTGGTACAGGAGTTGGATTAAAGTTTGACTTTATTATTATCCATGAAAGTGGACACGAATGGTTTGCAAATAATATTACAGCACAAGATACGGCTGATATGTGGGTACACGAAAGTTTCACATGTTATTCAGAAACTCTTTATTCAGATTTCGTCTTCGGCAAAGAAGATGGGAACAAATATCTTATTGGCCAGAGACACAACATCCAGAACGATGAGCCAATTATTCCGGCTTACGGTGTGAGAGCACATGGCAGTGGAGATATGTATTATAAAGGGGCAAGTATGCTTCATACAATCCGCCAGGTGATTAACGATGATGAAAAATTCCGTCAGATTCTCAGAGGCTTAGGAAAAGATTTTTATCATCAAACTGTTACTGGCAAGCAGGTACAGGATTATATCAATCAAAAATCCGGTATAGACTTCTCAACAGTGTTTAGTCAGTACCTTACTACTACCAATATTCCGAAACTGGAATATAAGCAGGATGGTAAAAAATTATCTTTCAGATGGGTAAACACTGTAAAAGATTTTAAATTGCCTGTTCGTTTAAAGAATTCCAAAACTGTTATAACACCTTCTGAGGAGTGGAAAACAGTAAAATTAAAGGACAAAAACCCGGTGGAATGGGATGCAAATTATTATATTGATTATACCCTTATAAAATAAAAAAAACACTCCTTAAGGAGTGTTTTTTTTTATAATATCCATTATAAAAAGTTATTTTTCATATTTTTACACTCAGGAATATAATTTAGAATAATAAGAATATGGCAAGAAAAGTAGTAGACGGTCCAATAAGAAATAAGGAAAAAACTAAACAAAAATTATTAAACGCTGTTGGAAAAATTCTGGCAACAAAGGGATATTCTGAGTTAAAAGTTTCCAAAATTGCAACCGTTGCAGGACTGGATAAAAAACTAATCTATTCTTATTTTGGAAGTACAGATAAGCTTATTGATGAGTATATAAAATCACAGGACTTCTGGGCTAATGTAGATGATCAGGAAATAATGACTTCCGGTTTTTCTGATGGTGGACAGGAAATCACAACCAATATGATTCTGAAGCAATATGAGACTTTAGCCAAAAACAAAGAATATCAAAAAATTATTTTATGGGGTATCTCAGAAACCAGACCATCTCTGAGAAAACTTGCAGATGACAGAGAGGCCGTAGGAAACCCGCTGTTAGACCAGGTTATAGATCCTCTTTTTAAAGAACAATCTAAAGAATATAGAGCAATATTGGCAATGCTTGTAGCAGGTACATACTATCTTAATTTACATTTTACTGTAAATGGTTCAACTTTTTGCGGACTTGACTTTAATAAAGAAGAAGATGCAAAAATTCTGAAAGATGCTATCGCCACTATTATAGACGACCAGTACAAAAAGCTGGAGAAAAAATAAAAAATTAGCACTATTTTATAAAAAAAGCCGGAAGTTATCTTCCGGCTTTTTTATTTCAAAAATGCTTTACAAAATTGCTTCGCGTACTCTTGTTAGCTTTTCCAGTAAAGCTTCCAAATAATCTAATTTTAGCATGTTTGCACCATCTGATTTTGCCACAGCAGGGTTAGGATGGGTTTCGATAAAGATCCCGTCTGCACCAACTGCAATACCAGCTTTAGCAATAGTTTCTATTAACTCTGGTCTTCCGCCTGTAACACCAGAACTTTGATTAGGTTGCTGTAACGAGTGGGTAATATCTAATATTGTAGGCGCATACTGACGCATTGTAGGAATCCCGCGGAAGTCTACAACCAAATCAGTATAACCAAAAGAGTTTCCTCTTTCAATCAGTGCTATTTTATCATTACCTGAATCTTTTACTTTGTCTACAGCAAACTTCATAGATTCCGCAGAAAGGAATTGTCCTTTCTTCAGTGTTACAGCTTTACCTGTTACGGCAGCTGCTATCAATAAATCTGTCTGACGCACTAAGAAAGCAGGAATCTGTAATACATCTACATACTGAGCGGCTAATGCTGCATGTTCATTTTCATGAATATCAGTTGTTGTAGGAATATCATACTTCTCCCCTACTTTTTTCAAAATTTCAAGCGCTTTAATATCTCCTATCCCGGTAAAGCTATCAACGCGTGAACGGTTGGCTTTTTTAAAAGAACCTTTGAATATATATGGAATATTGAATTGATTGGTAAGCTGAACTACTCTTTCTGCTACTTCCATAGCCAGATCTTCGCTTTCTATAGCACAAGGTCCTGCAATAAGAAAGAAGTTCTTAGAATCTTTATGTTTGATCTTATCTAAAGCCTGAATCATCTTTTATTTTAATTAAAAATTTCAGTAAAATTACTCATAAAATTACAGAATCGGAAATTAATTTCCGGCAGCTTTCATAGAGCTTCCCTATCGTATCCATACTTAATAACACTAATTATCAGAATATTAAATAGAATTTATTTAACTTTATTCTATGATACCTAAAGAGTCATTAAATGAATTTTATGCTTTACATGGGCAACAGCATGCTAAGACAGGACAATTTAATGTATACCGTAGAGAAGATTTTATGTGCAGCCATCACCTGCCCCCTGTTTACCGAAGAGATTTTTATAAGATTTCATTAATTTCAGAGGGTACTGGGGTCATTCATTATGCTGATAAATTAATAAATATTGACAGACCTTCTATTGCATTCATGAACCCTTTAGTTCCTTATTCCTGGGAACCTACTTCGCAAAAACAGACTGGTTATTTTTGTCTTTTTACAGAAGATTTTGTAAATCCAACATTAAAAAATGAAGGCCTGTCACAATCAGCTTTATTCAGAGCGGGAGACAACCATGTATTTTTCCCCGATGATAATAGCCTAAAATTACTTAAACCTTTATATGAGAATATGCTGAACGAAATTCAGTCTGATTATCATCATAAATATGATTTGCTAAGGAGCTATGTACAGATTATAATGCATGAAACTATAAAGATGCAACCATCCAAAACGCTTCAACAGCATTCAAATGCTTCTGAACGCATTAGTGCATTATTTCTGGAATTATTAGATTCCCAATTTTTTATCGATTCACCTGACCGGGTAATATCATTAAAAAAGGCACATGAATTTGCTAGACAACTTTGTATACACACCAATCATTTAAACCGGGCATTGAAACAAATCACAGGCAAAACAACTACTCAATGGATAGCTGAGCGCACAATAAAAGAAGCAAAATCATTATTACAATTCAGTAGCTGGAACATTAGTGAAATTTCGTATTGCCTTGGTTTTGAAAATTCCTCAAATTTCATCATTTTCTTTAAAAAACAAACCGGGAGTTCACCTTCCCAATTCAGGAGAAACATTATTTCAATTTCATAATCTTCTGTTTGTTTTACATAGTTTAATTTTTATCTGGTACTCTGAACTTTGTCTTAATTAAAATTATAAGACAATGACACAAAAAAATTTAAAAGGAAAAACTGCTCTTATTACAGGCGGCACAACGGGTATTGGATTAGCAACAGCAAAGCTGTTTTTAGAAAACGGTATAAAAGTAGTTATAGCTGGACGGAGAGCGGAACAAGGTATCAAAGCTATGGAGATATTGCAACAAATAGCTCCTGACATTCAATTTATTCAAACCGATGTTTCAAAAAGAGAAGAAGTTCAGCATCTTATCAGTGAGACTATAAAACATTTTGGAAAATTAGATATTGCTTTTAACAATGCTGGAATCGAAGGTCATTTTTCTCTTATTGAGCAGACTTCTGAAGAAGAATTTGATCAGGTAATGAATATTAATACGAAAGGTATATGGCTTGCATGCAAATATGAAATTGAACAATTTAAAAAGCAAGGAACACCCGGAACTATTGTTAATACATCTTCATGGCTGGCAAAAGGAGCATCTGCAGGATCTAGCGTATATTCTGCAAGCAAAGCTGCTTTGGATGGTATGATCAGAGCTTTGGCTGTTGAAACTGCTACTGAAGGCATTCGTATAAATAATATTCAGCCAGGCTATATCCGCACACCAATGTTTGATCGTTTTTTCCTGGGGGAGAATGCTGAAAAAGCAATAGAACCCTATAAAAAACATGCTCCAATCGGACGTTTTGCAACCCCAGAAGAAGTAGCGGAACTTGTATTATGGTTAAGCAGTCCTTCAGCTTCTTTTATAACAGGTGAGAGTATCTTAGTAGACGGAGGTCTTTCAATAGGAGGACAAAGATAAATCACAGAACGAAATGAATAAATTACGTTTTTATATTTTCTTTCTTTTAGTAAGCCAACTGAGCGTACAACAACTCGTTGGTCAAAATTCTAAATCAAAACATTATATCTTGGATAGTAAAAAAGCATCTATTGTGTATAACAAACTCTTTCAATATGGAATAGCAGACGCTTTTGTAGGAGGTTTGTATAAAGGTTCTCTTTCTTTGAAAGATTTAAAACTGAAAGGCGATTTTGGGTTGGGAGCGCCTGATCTATTGGATGGAGAACTAACTATATTAGATGGAAAAGTATACCAGACTAAGGCGACCGGTGAGACTATAGAGTCTGACAATGAATTTAAGACATCATTATCATTTGTTACTTTTTTTAGACCTGACATTAATCTTACTATTGAAAAAAGAACGGAGGAGAAATTATTGTTATATAAAATAAGCCAAGCACTTTCAAACAAAAACGCCATGTACTCTATTAAGATTTCAGGAAATTTTTATAATGTAAGAACAAGAGCATTTCCACCTGTAAAAAATGAACCTTTTCCTGTCTTAACTTCTATATTTGATACTCAAAAAATCTTTGATTTCCCTGAAAAAGAGGGCGTGTTGGTAGGCTATTATATTCCTGAGTATCTGAATGGAATAAATGTTACAGGCTTTCATTTTCATTTTCTTTCCACGGACAGAAAATATGGAGGACATGTATTAGATTTTATCGGAGAAAATCTTAATATCGAAATTGCAGAATTAAAAGGTTTTGAATTAGAAACATCAAGAGATCCCGATTTTCAGAATTTTAATTTCAACATAAAAGACAACAAAGACCTAAAGCGTATAGAGCAGGGGTATTAATTTTTTTCAAAATCAAACTACCTGATTAATATATTTATAGAGTTTCATATTTAAAGTTTTAAATATGAAACTCTATAATATTACTTGTCTTACAGCATCTTTTTTAGTATTTTTTCTATCGTATTAATGTTTCGACTTGTGAGCCTGTCTTTAAGTGATTTCTTTCCAAGAATTTTGCCAAAATCTGAATTCAGTGTATTTCCTTTAGGAGTCTGCCAGTAGAAATTTGTACGAACAATTTCAGCCTGCTCATTTTCCTTATATACTGCATCATCAAAAAACTGCATCAAAACATCTTCTGTTCCTTCTGTTGTTATGAAAATATAGTTATGATACTCTGGTGAAGAAATAAAAGGTGAACTACTAAAAATAGTTGTTATTTCAGCTTCATTCCTGATAAAAAGAAAAGCTTCATAATCGAAATAATCTGAAAGTTCTTTTTCCAGTTTTGTTTTCAGATTCTCTACGGAATCTGCGGAAGAAAAAATAATATTACCTGATGCCAAAACCGAAGAAACATCTTTTACTCCTGCATTCTGAAAGACTTTACAGACTTCCGCCATCTTCATATTAGTCCCTTTTACATTTACACCACGGAGAAATGCGCAGTACTTTTCCATGCTTACAAAATCTTCTTCAAATTTACGAAAGTATTTTGTTATAAACAGCCTGTTATGATTAGTAAAAGAATTAGTGTGAAACTGCTTTTAGTCCGATAAGAGATCCTATTAATGTAAACAGAAAGAAGATTCTCCAGAAGCTTGCAGGCTCTTTAAAAATAAAGATTCCTACAATTACCGTTCCGACAGCACCTATTCCTGTCCATACTGCGTAAGCTGTACCAATCGGTAAGGTTTGTGTTGCTTTCATCAGAAGAAGCATACTAATGGTTACCGTCACAAAGAATCCGCCATACCACCAATAAGACTCGACTCCGGTTGTTTCTTTTGCTTTTCCCAGACACGATGCAAACGCAACTTCACAGATCCCTGCAATAATTAAAATTATCCAATTCATTTTTTAAAATTTAGCGGCACAAAATTAATACATGCATTTTGAAAAAAAATTTACATATGATAAAAAATCATCTGATTTCTGCCCGAATCCTGCTAAGACTTACCTGGGTAATTCCTAAATAAGAAGCTATATATCCCAACTGTATTCTCTGCAGAAATTCCGGATGTTGCTTCATCAGATCTCTATAACGCTCGCCAGCCGCCCGAACCTGTCTGGATATAAGCCTTTCCTCAGTCTTTATAAGCTCCTGTTCTGCAAGCCTTCTTCCCCAGTTGGCAATATGAATATCTTGCTGATAAAGCTTTCTTAAACTGTCTATTTTTAGCTCATATAGTTCGCAAACTTCCAGGAGTTCAATATTCTCATAACCAGGTTTATTTTCAACATAACTCCGCATAGAAATAACAGTATTACCTTCTTTTCCAAACCAAAAAGTAATCTCATTACCGTCCTGTAACACATAGGCTCGGACAATTCCTTTTTTAACAAAGTAAACTGAGGTTTCTACCTTGTCGATTCCCATTAGGTTATAACCTTTTGGAAAGCTAACTTCATGAATATGTTTTTGAAGTTCTTGTCTGGATTCTTCTGGCATTACCCATATCTGATCCAGAATTTCTTTTAAAGTCATTCCGTGTATTTTTGGACTTTTATATCATTAAAAATAATAAAAACTACCACAATGTGGTAGTTTTTATTATTTGAATATTTTATTTTTTTATTGCGTAGCTTTAATCACCTGACTTGTGATCTGATCCATTTTTTCTTTGGAGTAAGTTGAATCATAAGGCTTCATTACATTGAAAAGATATTCGTAGAAAGGTGTAATCTTCTGTACATTTTCAGATTCTTTATACGCCTTTTCTTTACCCATAGCCTGAAGTCCTTTAACAAAGTCCGAGAATCTCTTATCTACAGGTGTAATTGAGTTTACAATATACTGGTAGGCTTTATCTTTCTGTCCCATCTCTTCATAAGCATCACTTACTGTACTTACAACAACAGAATATAGATATGGTTGTAGAGAAAGTTGTTTTCTCACAAACTTCTGCTGTGACGGATCCAGGTTACTGAAATAATCGTACTCATTAAAAATATTCTTTTTCAGTTCTTCAGCCAATTTAAGACCTTTCTGTTCCTGACCGGCAACAATATAACCGTAAACTATCTCAGCTAAAGAACGCGGATCATTATATTTAGCTACCGGAATTTCTGTCGATGCAAGGTCTAATAATTCTAAAGCTCTCTTCTTATCACCTTTTGCTACTAACTCCTGAGCTGCACGAGAAGCACTCATTCTGTAGCTGATGATATTCTGAGTAGCAGTTTCATCATAGTGGTTATACAGATCTTTGAAGTTACCCCACTTATAGTTTTTCACCACATTATAAAGGTCGTCTGCATCTACCCTTCCCATATCGCCTCTGTTATTTGTTTCCGTTTTAACTGGAACCAAACGATAAGAGAATCCATCGAATTGTAAATAATCACCCAGAAAGAAAATATTCGCTGCATCGTATACACCTCCAGCAGAGAAGCTAATCGGGCGTTTCCAATCGAATGTAGCTAATAGATCTAACAAGAATACATTATTCTTCATAATAGAAGATTTTGCATAATCTATTGTGATATGATCTACTGCCAATCCAGCTTCCTGAGGCTTAATAATTCCTGCTTTTACAGCATTGTTTACATTAACAGGAAGGACAAATTTACTAACCGGAAGAAAGTTTAATTTTTCATATTTATCATCACCAAAGATAAATTTCAATACAGTGTCTTTATCCTCAGATTTCATTTTCAGGAAGTTTACTGCGTCCTTCATCGTCATAGAATCCTGTACAAGGTATTTTCTGAATGATGACAATACAGTACCCGGAGCTCCCTGAGATTCAAGGTTTTTATAAATAGCATTCCAGTCTTCTTTGGACATTACATATACCTGATCATTTACACCCTCTTTATAATTTTCATGAGACATAGATAATGGTATCGGATTAGAATTATCCACCTTACGCATCATCTGATCGATAAACCAAGGTGTTGTAAGAAGAGCCTGGTGGGCAACTCTTACATCATTTCTGAACCCTTCTGTCTGCTGGATTCCCCATACAGGATAAGTATCATTATCTCCATAAGAAATCATAATTGTTTCTTTTGGTAGCGATTTCAGGAATGAATATGCATAGTCATAAGCAGCATATTTATGGCTTCTGTCGTGTACTCTATAATTCTGGAAGCCCATCATAAATGGAATTCCTAAAAGGATAATACCTGCAACCCAGTTAGCTTTGCTATTCTTTACTTTCTGATCCAGAAAATAGAAAACTGCAGCAGCTCCTAATCCGATCCAGATTGCAAAAGCATAGAACGAACCTACCATCGCATAGTCACGCTCACGTGGTTCAAAAGGTTTAACACCCGTATAGTAAACAATGCCTATACTCGTAATAACAAACAGAGAAAGGATTGCATAAAATCGCCCAAAATCTTTGTTTAGCTGGAAGAAGAATCCTACTAAACCTAAAAGAAGCGGAAGGAAGAAAAATACTACAGTAGATTCATTCTTATAATATGCCGGCATTTTGCTCTGGTCACCATGCATTGTATTATCAATAAATGAAATACCACTGATCCAGTTTCCGTTTGTATTTTCCATCTGCCCCTGTAGATCGTTCTGTCTTCCGACAAAATTCCACATCAGGTATCTTACAAAATAGTAACCATTCTGGAAACTAACGAAATAATCAAAATTCTGACTGAAAGAAGGCTTTTGGATGTTGATCAGGTTATAATTCTTCACCTGCATATAATCATCCACCTTTATAGATCCGTCGTTATATTTCTTTTTTAGTTCATCAAATATTTTATGAGCCTGAGGATCATCGGAAACATCAGGGTTGCTATAATTGAATGTAAAGTCCGGCGCTCCATACATAGAGATATAATTAGACATTACATCTTTATCACTATTGAACATTCTCGGAAAGAAGCCTACATGGCTTTTATTGAAAACAATGTTATCTCTTTGTCCTACTAAAACATAACGTCCGGTTTTATCATCTTTCTCATATATATCACCAGTTTTCTTTGTTTTATAACTTCCGTCTTCATTTTTTTCCATCCCATTATAATCCAGGTAAGCTGTATAATTCTCACCATAAGACGTTGGCCAGTCCCCATACTGTACACGGTTATAATAATCCAACATTCCAATAGCATTGTCGGGATCATTCAGGTTAATTGCCGGATTTGCCATTGCACGAATAGGAATTACCATCCAACAAGAAAAACCAATAATCATGTAAACAAGGCTTAAAGCAATTGTCTGAAAAATACTGTTTTTCTTCTTTCTTGCATAGCTTATTGCCAGATAAGAAAGTCCTGCCAATACAATGAAAGCGAATATTATCCCTGAATTAAAAGGTAAACCAAAACCATTAACGAAAGTTATTTCACTTTTTGCGAACATAGCCATTATAAAAGGAAATACTCCTTTGAATACTAATCCTAAAATAACAAGCGTCACCACATTAGCTATGATAAAGCTTTTCCAGGTAAAAGTATATTTTCTTGAATAATAAATAAGGCATATTGCGGGAACGGCTAGCATACACATCATATGTACCCCAACAGAAAGCCCTGTTACAAAGAAGATAAGAATAATCCATCTTTCATTATCACTTTCATTAAATTCGTTTTCCCATTTACAGATCAACCATAAAAGTAAAGCAATAAACATACTGGACATGGCATATACCTCTCCTTCTACTGCAGAAAACCAGAATGTATCACTGAAAGTAAAAGCCAATGCTCCTATAATTCCGGAAAAAAGGACACCTACTATCTGATTACCTGTAAGTTCATCCATTTCTTTGTTTAGAATTCTTCTTACCAGATGTGTAATTGTCCAAAATAAAAATAATATGGTGAGGGCGCTGCATAAAGCGGACATAGCATTAATAACTGTTCCATAATGATGTCCGTCTCCAAATGCAAACATTGCTACAACTGCGCCTATCAATTGGAAGAGAGCTGCTCCCGGAGCGTGTGTTACCTGCAATTTTACTGCAGAAGATATATATTCTCCACAATCCCAGAAACTGAGATTTGGCTCAATTGTGGACAGGTAAGTAATTGCGGCGACCACAAAAATTCCCCATCCTAAAAAGGTATTCCATTTCCTAAATGTCCATTCCTTCATGCTAAAATTTTAAATTGTGTTGCGAAATTAAGGTTTTTAAAATACTTTTTGCAGTTTTTTTTCATTTCAGGTAAAACATGACAAGAATTAGGATTTCTATAAATCACTATAAATTAATGCTTTTTAAGTTTTTTTTAATCTTTGAATTTTAAATCGTAGATTTTGGCATAATTTTGACATATTGAAACCAAATATTTTTATATTTTTGCAGATAGTTCTTATTAGAGAAAAATGATATATAATGACTAATGTATTCGATAACATTCTTGGTTTAATCGGGAACACTCCCATGGTTAGGTTAAACCGTGTAACGAACCACATTCCGGCTACAGTATATGCTAAACTAGAATCCTATAATCCCGGACACTCAACAAAAGATAGGATTGCGATCCATATCATAGAGGCTGCGGAGAAAAAGGGTATCCTAAAGCCAGGTGCTACAATTGTAGAAACTACTTCAGGAAATACAGGCTTTTCAATCGCAATGGTTAGTATTATAAAAGGTTACAAGTGTATACTTGCTGTTAGTGACAAAACTAAACCAGAAAAAATTGCTTACTTGAAAGCTTTGGGAGCAACAGTATATGTTTGCCCTGCCAGTGTACCGGCAGATGACCCGAGGTCTTATTATGAAGTAGCAAAAAAAGTCGCTTCGGAAACTCCAAATTCAATCTATATTAACCAATACTTCAATGAATTAAACATTGAAGCTCACTATCAGAACACAGGTCCTGAAATCTGGGAACAGACAGAGGGAAAAATAACTCATATTTTTGCATGTTGTGGTACCGGAGGAACTTTATCCGGATCTGCAAAATTCTTAAAGGAGCAGAATTCTGATATTAAAGTAATTGGTGTAGATGCAGATGGTTCTATTCTGAAGACTTACCATGAAACTGGAGAAATAGACAAAGATGAAATTCACTCTTATCAGATAGAAGGTTTGGGAAAGAATCTTATTCCCGGAGCTTTATTATTTGATCAGGTAGATGAATTTGTTCGTGTAAATGATGAAAACTCGGCATATGCCACAAGAGATATTGCATTAAAAGAAGGAATTATGGGTGGTTATACCACAGGTGCTGTTGTTCAGGCTCTGAAACAATATGCAGAAACCCATGAATTTTCTAAAGATGACCTTGTTGTACTTATATTCCCGGATCACGGTTCCCGTTATATTACTAAGGTATATAATGACGGGTGGATGGAATCTCAGGGATTTAACCGTAACTGTGTACACAATTACGAAGAGGTCTTCAAAACAGAATACATCAAATAATTATTGTAATAATTTAATATAACTTTTCTCCCGATACTACATCGGGAGACTTTTTAATAAAAAACCACAATTAAATGGATATTTTTGAAAGAATCAAGCAAAATCCAGGTCCATTAGGGCAATTTGCCGATTATGGAGAAGGTTACTTTATTTTCCCAAGACTAGAAGGACCTATCGG
Source organism: Elizabethkingia sp. YR214 (assembly GCF_003058195.1). Classification (GTDB taxonomy): domain Bacteria; phylum Bacteroidota; class Bacteroidia; order Flavobacteriales; family Weeksellaceae; genus Elizabethkingia. The sequence goes on along the minus strand of NZ_QBUH01000004.1, from coordinate 318,245 downwards.
TCCAAGAATGCAGTTTCAGGGAAAAGAGGTTATCTTTTGGAGTGCTAATGATTATTTAGGATTATGTAATCATCCGGAAGTAAAAGAAGCTGATGCAAAAGCTGCTGCAGAGTATGGAATGTTCTATCCTATGGGCGCAAGAGCAATGTCCGGAGAAACTGACCAGCACCTTCAGCTGGAAAAAGAACTCGCTGAATTCGTTCAAAAAGAAAGCGCATATCTATTGAATTTCGGATATCAGGGAATGGTTTCTACTATAGATGCCCTGGTAAACAGAAATGATGTTATTGTATATGATATGGATTCTCATGCTTGTATTGTAGACGGTGTAAGACTACATTCTGGTAAGAGATTTACATACAAGCACAATGATATGGAAAGTCTTGAAAAAAATCTTCAAAGAGCGACTAAAGTAGCACAGGAAAATAATGGTGGTATTTTAGTAATTACTGAGGGGGTTTTTGGTATGAGGGGACAGCAGGGAAAAATTAAAGAGATCTGCGAATTAAAATCCAAATACAACTTCCGCCTATTAGTAGATGATGCTCATGGTTTTGGTACTTTAGGTAAAACTGGGGCTGGAGCAGGTGAAGAACAGGGATGTCAGGATCAGATTGATGTATACTTCTCTACTTTTGCTAAGTCTATGGCTGGTTTTGGTGCATTTTTAGCAGGAGATAAAGAAATTATCCGTTATCTGAAGTTTAATCTTCGTTCGCAGATCTTTGCGAAGTCTCTTACAATGCCTATGGTAATTGGAGGATTAAAAAGATTGGAACTACTGAGAACCAGACCGGAAATAAAGGCTAAGCTTTGGGAAAATGTAAATAAATTACAAAAAGGATTAAAAGACAGAGGCTTTAACATAGGTGATACCAATACATGTGTAACTCCTGTTATGATGCAGGGAACTCCTGTAGAGGCTACCTTATTGGTTAAAGATCTTAGAGAGAACTACCGTATATTTACTTCTGTTGTTGTATATCCGGTAATTCCTAAAGGAATGATCCTTTTAAGACTTATTCCTACCGCTTCTCATACAGATGCTGAAATCAATGAAACACTTGCTGCTTTTGAAGCTATCCACGACAAATTGGTTAGCGGATACTATAAAGAGCAGGAGCAGAAGCTTTTACAAGAACAAGGACTAAGTTTCAAGCCTATTTAATAGTAAGCTATAATTCAATATAAAAAGCTGAAAGTATACTTTCAGCTTTTTTCATGCCTTAAAACTATTATTATTTCGATGAAAAATGCTATTATTGCAGTATATATCTCAATGATGAGAAAAGTTACCTATATAGCTTTTTCATTTATCTTATGTACAACTTTCACTGCCTGTAAGACAGCCCCTCAGGAAGCTGATTTCCTGAGAAACAATGTGGTGCACGGCATTAATGACCAGATCATTACCGGAAAGTTTGTAGCTAAAAACGACCTTAATATTCAGCATGAGATCAATATCACTAAACTGAACAGATCTAAGAATTATGAGGTTAATTTTGCGGCGTACGACAAAAATGGAATTGCTTATTACTCAGTAACTTCCAAAGGGACCTATAATGGATATGTGCTTGTTGTTCCGTTTGAATATGAGCATCAGAAAGATGATCTGTATTTAAACTTCAACGGAGAAAAAATGAAGATTAATTATGATACTGACGTAAAAAGTATTATTTCTAATCTCGGAATCAAAGGAAATCATTTACCTAAGGTTTACACACATATTCTTACAGCTGTACCCGGAAATGGAAAGAAACCGGAACTATTTTTCTTGAAAAACTTTGAAAATGAGTATCCAAAAGAAGCCGGATTTTTTAATCACCCAATTATAAAAAACAGATTAGAAAAATTATTAAAAGATGCTTATCCTGACTTCATAAAAAATTTCAGAGAAGAGACTCCAATCGTCCAAGCAGAGCCGGGTGTGTACAAAACGTCAGGATGCTCGGATCGAAAATGCCTTGATAATCAATCATTTATCGAATTAAATGTATTACATAACAAAATAAATGTTAAAATTTTTAACAAAAAAAAGAAAATAGAGTACAAAGAACCCTGAAAAAATGTTAAAATTTCTTAAAAATTTGAGACCGGAGACTTGAAAAACTACCTTCGCACTCAAATTTAATATTTATGAAACATTTTATTAATATTAAAGTAGTCGTCATAAGTTTAGTATTAACTTTCATTTCATTCAATGCCAAAGCGCAGAATTCTTACATCAAAGAGAATAAAGACATGGCAGCGACACTTTCAAAAGAATATGGTATACCCAGTTCGATTATTTTAGCAGTAGCCTTCGTAGAATCGGGAGGTGGAACAAGTAAAAACAGTAAAGCTTTAAATAACCACTTCGGTATTGTAGGCAAAAACACAGTCAACAGTTCTAAGTACAAAAGCTTCAATTCAGTAAAAGAAAGTTACAGAGCATTCTGTGATCTTCTTTCCAGAAAAAAATACTACTCCCAACTAAAAGGGACAGACAATCACAACGCTTGGGTCAAAGCGATCGCATCCGCAGGATACTCCACTCAACCAGAAACCTGGAAACAACGGATCAACTCAATCATCAACAAATTCGGACTTTCAGACTAATATGTCTCTGTTTTGTGTAAAATTATTTTTATATTTGGCATCTGTTTGCTAGATACTATTTAATAATTTAAAACACATTCTTTGAAAAATCAAAATAAAAGAGTACTCGCGTTAGTCTCTGCATGTTTTTTCATTTATCTACTAGTTTCCATAATTTTCAAGGTTTTCAGCCTTAGCTGGGAACCATTTGACCGCATTAATTTAATTGCTGATGTTTTCCCTAATAAGGAAAAGCAAAAAGCTGATTCTTTAGCTTCACAGCCAAAAATAAATGTAAAGGAAACTACAGAGCAGGATTTTGATCTTTACAAAAAACCTGAATTCATCACCAATTTTAATAAGGGTGAGCATAGTTCGCTTCCTAAATTCATGGAGAAGCTGAACAGGCTGAAAAAGGGTGAAAATGTAAAAATCCGAATTGCTTATTTTGGAGATAGTATGATCGAAGGTGACTTACTTACCCAGACATTACGTAAACTATTACAACAGGAATACGGAGGTTATGGTGTAGGTTATCTTCCTATTTCTTCTAATGTGGCAGGGTTCAGACAAACTGCAACCACTTCTGCATCCGGATGGAATGATACCAGCTTTAAGACCAAAGGAGCTACCAATATGTACCTCTCCGGGCATTATTTTACCGGAGATGGTTCTGGTTCTTATACCGATAATACTATTAAAAATGATTCTTTAGCTACACCTATTACCAAATCTGTTATTTACGGAAGAGGAGGCGGAAGTGTATCTGTAAATGGTACAGAGCTTAGCCTTGGCGGAAACGCAAGTGTAAATAAAGAATCTATTACCGATTCTTCCCACCAGATAAAACTAAAAGGTAATGCAGGATCTACACCTATATATGGTGTAAGTTTCGAAAGCCAGAAAGGTATCTTTGTAGATAACTTCTCTTTCAGAGGTATTACCGGTGTGGAACTGAACAAACTGGATGAAGACTTTATTAAAGCTATCCAGGAAAATAATCACTACGACCTTATTGTACTTCAGTACGGGGTGAATCTTCTTTTCCGTCCTAACGATACTGATTATAGCTACTATGCTAAATTAATGAAGCCGGTTCTGGCTAAATTAAAAAATGGTTTTTCCGATGCCGATTTCCTTGTCGTAAGTTCTGCGGACAGAGCTTTCCGATATGATGGTGCTTATAAAACAGCAAAAGGATTGCCTAACCTATTGGAGACACAGGCTCAATTAGCTATTGAAAACGGATTTACATTCTACAATCAGTTTGAATCTATGGGTGGGACCAACTCTATTGTAAAATGGGCAAATGAAACTCCTCCACTGGCTAATAAAGATTATGTCCATCCGAATGGTAAAGGAGCTGATATACTGGCAGAAAAAATCTACCATGCTATCCAGAATGATTATAAAAAGTATTTAAAGAAAAAATAAGCACTACAAATGTTTGAGAAATTACTGGCTGATTTCGATTTAGGAGCCTTCCTTCATCAGTTTTTATATGACAAAGAGAATCCTTTGCTTTTTAATAATGGATTTTTCGTTTATTTCTTCTTTTTATTTATTGTTCTGTTTTATTTTCTTAGAAAATATCCTAAGCCCAGAAGATATATGTTTTGTTTCTTCTCGCTTTACTTTTTCTATAAAGCGAGTGGAGCCTTTGTATTACTGGTAATACTGTCTGCTATTGTAGACTTTGTTCTCTCTAATGCTATATACAAAACACCGGATAAGAAGAAAAAGACCATATTACTTATCTGTAGTATAGTCTTCAACCTTGGAATGCTTTTCTATTTTAAGTATACCAATTTCTTTATTAATGTATCCAACGAATTATTCCATACAGGATTCAACCCCCTGAATATTTTATTACCTGTAGGGATCTCTTTTTATACTTTCGAAAACCTTAGTTATACATTGGATGTATACCGTGGCGAGTTTAAACCTGCTACGAAGTTTTCAGATTATTTATTATTCCTATCCTTCTTCCCAAAACTTGTGATGGGGCCAATTGTACGGGCGCATGACTTTGTACCGCAGATTAACCAATCTTATGTTATATCGGAAAGGGACTTTGCAAAAGGATTTTACCTCATTATTTCAGGTCTGATAAAAAAACTTGTCATATCGGATTATATTACGCTTAACCTGGTTAATTATATATTCGATAATCCATCCTTGCATGCCGGTGTAGAAAACCTTTTTGCAGTATACGGCTATGCGATGGTTATTTACTGTGACTTTAGTGGTTATAGTGATGTTGCAATAGGTGTTGCATTGTGGTTAGGCTTTAAAATACCGACAAACTTCCTTTCTCCTTATCAGAGTAAGAGTATTACCGAATTCTGGAGAAGATGGCATATTTCCCTGTCTTCATGGCTGAGAGATTATTTGTATATCCCGCTAGGAGGTAACAGAAATGCAACTGTAGGTTCTTATATCTTTGTTGTATTATTCCTGGCAGGTACTTTCCTGATGTCTGTTAATCTGTTCCATCTATCCTATATGTGGGCCGGCGGGGTTTCAGCTATGTTATTGTTAATCTTTGTTCTTCCACCGTTGATTAATAAAAATCCAAAAGGTATTGCTGCCAATTTCAACTTACTGACAACAATGTTACTAGGTGGTTTCTGGCATGGTGCCAGCTGGAACTTTATTATCTGGGGTGCGATGCATGGTGTGTCATTAGGTATTCATAAAATATGGATGATGCTTACCGGAAAGGCTTTTGCAGGATTTAATAATTCTAAATGGTATAACGCCATTATGGTTGTTATAACCTTCCACTTTGTCTGTTTCTGCTGGATCTTCTTTAAAGCTGAAAATTTCGACATTGCAATGTCTATGATCCATCAGATCTTCTATAACTTCGATGCCGGAGTTTGGGGCCCTTTCTACGACAATTATAAGGAAGTATTATGGATGATAGCTCTGGCAATGTGTATCCATTTTATACCAGATGGTTATGCAGATAAAGTAATAGATAAAGTTGGTAAAGTATCTTTGGCATACTATATTCTCATCTTCTTTGCTTTCCTTATACTATATGGTTACTTTAAGTCATCTGAACAGGTATTACCAATTTATCTGCAGTTCTAAAATATTTAATGACAATGAAGCAAATACTAAAATTTATATTTTTAATTTTTATTCTTGCTTTTAAACAAATAGATGCTCAAGAGAGTGAAAAACTTTATGGTACATGGATTTCAAAAAATAATGATGTTCTAACTATTAAAGGAGAACATTATAATTTTAATGTAATGAGTACCATAAGTAAGGAAAGTCAATTAAAAATAAAAATTCAAAAAGACACTCTACGCTTTTATTCAGTATATACTAGTTCTAGAGAAGACTACAAAGTAGAGCATTTAGAAAAGCATGATTTCAAAATTGAAAATGTAGATAAAGCATTTTTAATTTTAAAGCCCTTGGATTCTTTATCCCAAAAATTCTTTAATACAAAGGAATCTATAAAGTTTGTAAAACAAGAATATAATATTGACAAATCCATAAGCTTTGAAAAAGTTATTTTTCATTCTACCAGATGTTATGGTACTTGCCCTATAATAGCTTTAGAAATCGATAAAGACAGAAATATCTATTTAGATATAAAACATTATTCTGACTCTTCAAAAAATGGACAGTTTGAAGGAAAACTAACCCAAAAAGAATATAATAACTTATTAAAAATATTGGAAACGTCTAATATAAGATCTTGGGAATTTCCAGATATCTTGGGAGCAGATGCTCCTATACGAACTATTATATTATACTATAATGGTATTCGAAAGTATTTCAAATCAATGTTTCCTCCTACTGTTTCATACGAATTAATAGGCTTTTTAAGAAATATAACAGATAGTGCTCAGCTTACAAAAACCAATGTTAAAAGAAAATTAGAGGAATAGCTGTATATATTTATAGTTCTAATTGATTAATTGTTTTTCACTAAATTCGCAGTCTAAAAAAATAAAAATATGGGCGTAGCAGATTTATTATCGAAAAAGAAGAAAGCTTTAGCTGAGAAGAATCTAAAAGAAGGTCAGGAATTTCAGGCTGAATTTGGAGCAAAAGAAGGTGTTGTAACCTTGGAAAGTGGCCTTCAGTATGAAATATTAGAAGCTTCTGAAGGAAAAAAGCCTGGTGTTAAAGATTCTGTTATTTGCCATTATCATGGTACAACGATCACTGGTCAGGTTTTCGACAGTTCTGTAGAAAGAAGAAAGCCAGCTACGTTTCCTTTAAACAGAGTTATTGAAGGATGGACTGAGGCTTTACAGCTAATGTCTACAGGCAGCAAATGGAAATTGGTTATTCCGCCACATTTAGCATACGGAAACGAGCAAATTTCAAAAGAAATAGGACCTAACAGTACTTTGATTTTCGAAGTAGAGCTTTTAGGAATTAAATAAAGTACGAAGTCAGAAATTAGAAGTACGAAATTTTCACTTCTAAATTTAAAATATAAAAACAGCCTGTTTCAAAATGAAACAGGCTGTTTTTATATTTATAGATCGTACTTCGTAATTCTAAATTCTAACTTATTTTAAGGCTTCATTCAGCGCCTTCCAGATCATTTCTGCTTGTTGGGTATATCCAGGCTTCAGAAAATGAACCCCATCTCCATTGGCTTCTTTTCTGGCTAAAGACCTAACAAAGTAACCTCTTCCCCCTGTAGCATCGTACATACTCAGAAAAGCGGTATTATTCTGAGTGCTTATTTCTTTTATCCATGAAACAATTTCTTGTATACGATCCCCTTTTAGTTTATTATCTGTAGGAGAGATCAAAAGAATGGGTAATGCAGGATTATCTTTTCTGAAAGCTTGTATCAGATCTTGTGCACTCTTTTGGAATTCTTCTTTTGTAACAGTACTCAAAGATTCATTTGTTCCCAGCGAAATCATAACCACATCCGGATTTACCTGCTTCAGCTCTTCCAGCTGCAGCGGATATTTTAAAAAGTCAGCATAAGTAGCTCCATTCACCCCTACACTATTGAAAATAATACCTGAAGCAGCATTTTTTCGAAGGAACTGAAAACCATATAAAATGTTTCCTTTAGAAGCATTTGTACGCATCAGAAAGTTCCTTGTTGCTTTTGGATAATTAAAAACAGTTTCTCCTTCCGTATACTTCCCTTGCCCTGCTATGGCCAATTTTTGTTCAAAATCGGGATTAAAATCAGGTTCTGTCTGTTCCGCTTTTATCACCTGTCCGGGCTGTGGGAATTTAATTCCATTTCCATTTAGCTGAGCTAACCTTGTAGTTGTTGTATTAAATTTTGCAGCCAGTTCCGGAAAAGTTTCTCCCTGCTGGACTGTATATGATACAATAGTCTTCCTTTTGCCAACATAAGAATTAAGAGGAGCACTGGTTTCATAAATAGTAAAACTCTCCCCTGCCATTTGCTTATCGTTTAGTATTCTTACTTCATCGAAAGCATCATTAGGATTATTAAAGCCTATTTCTATAAAAGAATCTTTATTGTTCCCCATAACAAACCCTAAGGCTCCCATCTGGTTGAAAACATCCTGATCATATACCAAACGGAATGTCTGCCATGCCTGATTAGAGACTGATGTAATATCTAATGGTCCGTTGGAATTGGCTACCGCATAAGGGAATACCAATCCTCTCCCAGCATAGCCATATTTTTCGGTAAATTTTTCTCTCAAAACTTCCGGAATCCATCCAGCCTGAATATGTGAATCTCCTAAAAATAAGATATTGGTAATTTTATTATTTTCTTTAAGTTTTTGTGCAAATCCAGAAAGTCCGGCAGGGTTTTCAATCTGCTGTGCAGATAAAGAAATACATGCCGCTAAAGAAATTACTTTTAAATATTGATGCATAATGTGTTCTCAAAATTTGAAGTCTTAAAGATAGGAACTATGACTGAAAAAACAGGAAAACTAATAAGAAATCATACATGCCCAAATACAATATCACTCATAAAAAAACTCGCAGGTTTTGAAAGCCTGCGAGTTTTATATACTCAAAATTATTTTCGTTTTATATATCTTAGAATCCGAACTGCATTCCAATCTTCACACCAAACTTACGTGCATCGGGTCTGTCCAGGTAGTTCCCTCTCCAGTTGAAATCTATTCGGAACATACGGAAGTTACCAAAACCAATATTTTCTATTCCGAAACCATACTCATAGTAAATATGATCTTTAGGAGCTGTATAGAAAATGTTGGATCTGTTCATAACCACATTATCATGCTTCAGACTACCCCATGCTCCTCTAAAGAAAGCCACTTCACGAAGTTTTAGCTTCTTCAGTAACGGAATTTTGTTGAAAATCCATCCATTAAAATGGTGCTCCCAGAATAATGTAGAGTAAGAATCTGTTACAAATTCATAGAAATTAAGCTGGGCAAAGGTATTTGGAATACTAAAGTAGGACTGGTTCCCCGGAAGAACATTCATTAAAGATAATGGTACAGATCCGAAGATGGTACCTGCTTCAAAGCTAACATCTGATCGTCCCATATTACCAATAAGAATTGGATGTCTGTATGAGAACTGTAATTTATCATAGTTGAAATCAGACTTGAAAAACCCGGGTATCCCTTTCGTATAACGTAAAGTAAATGTCGGAGATAATGTTTTTATCGTATTTCTGTCTACTCCATATTCTGCAAATCTGGCTCCCGGGCGGTAAGTTAATACCAACGATGCTCTGGCATCATTTACCTGACTTTTTTCTATACCGTTTCTATTAATATAGTTAATTCTAAATAGCTGCGGATCTGCGGCTGTAATTTCTCTGTAGCTTCCGTCCAGCGTAATCTGGAAATTACGAAAAGGCTCTATCGAAAAGTAGAGGTTATTTTCTACAACCTTACTCAGATAGACATTGCTTCCGGTACTCGCAATAGATGAAGATGCAAATGATCTTCTCATACCCACACTACTGTTGGTATCCCCTATTGCTTCTACACCCAATTGCTGGATATCATTTTTGAAGCCATAACCAATTGTAAAACGGTTGTTTTTATCAAACATATAGCGCCCGCCTATACCATATTTGAATTTATGATCTTTAAATCCATAAGCGCCGTAACCTTCCAGTCTCCACATATCATTACGAGTAAAGAAAGTTCTTAGTCCCAATCTTACACGTGGCCCTTCAACATCATTACGCCCGTATACGGAATAAAGATTACCTATATCGATCGCTTTGCCTACATTATAAAAACCAGAACCTAACATTTCCGCTACTTTTATTGCAGTCTTAAATTTAGGTACCTGCCATAATTTTTCGAGGTTATTATAGGTCACAGAATCCATTTTGGTTAATGGAACCTGGCGGTTAGCTTGCCAGAAAGCATCATCTTTCTTATAAACTTCAGGGTTTCCTATCTCAGCTTTTTTATCTACTTCAGCTGATATTTCAGGTTTATTAACTTCAAAGTTTGTATAAGAAATAGTACGATCTACATAAAGACCTTTGGAATTCGCTTTTTTATTCAATAAGGACATATCTATCATTATATGCGACTTCTCCGGTCTGAAAGACTTTTCATCGATAATATAATAGGTTAATTCAGCATTTACACCACGAACAAAGTTTACATCCATATTCTTTGCAGAATTCAACGATACTTTTTTAACGGCATAAGATGATTTCGCTATAAATATAACGCCTCTGAAAGCAAGTGCAGCTGTATTCTTAGGATAGTATTTTATCGTAAAACATGGCTCTCCATCTACAACATTATCCGGCATCAATTCGTACTCGTATATACTAAATCCGTCTGTAGAAAGCGGACTTGGAAAACCTTTATCGAAAAAGTTTAACGTATTGTCATAAATATTGAAGTCCTTATAAAGGTTCTGAATGGTCTGAACCATGAATTGATAATCTTCAAAACCTGAAGCTTTTTCAGCTACTAATACTTTTTTTTCAGATGAAGAAGGTTTGTTTCTCTTATAAAAGGTAGAAATTTGCTCGTTCATATAAATCGGTACATAAGCTTTTCCGGTAACGGCAGCTGTATCTACATTTTTGAACATGAACTCCATCCCTTTGAAAATCTTCTTCTGGGTAAAAGTACTGTCAAGATTATTCAGGGACGCTTCCAGCTTTTGGTATTCGTCATATTTATAATTATCATACGAATCAAAAGCATTTCTGTACTTGCGCTTCCATACTTCATTCAGAATTGCATAGGCAGGATTTTCTTTTTTATTCTTATACTTTTTCTTTCCACTGATTACAACACCTTCAATATTCTTCTGTTCTGTTTTCACAGATGATACCAGTGCAATATCCAGTATGGATGTTTTATGAAAATCAAAAGGTACATCCTGCAATAAAAAGTCTTTCTTTTCAACAGAGATCATACCGATACTGTCCTGAACGACAAGTTCAAAAAGTCCGTTACTGTCTGTTTTTGCAGTATTGTTTTGATTACTAAGCAAAGCTTCAGCAATAGGTTTTCTAGATTTGGTGTCCGTTATTTTACCTGTTAGTTTTAGCTGCCCGTTTACCTTCACAAGCATCACACAGGTTAACGAACAAAATAGTAGTTTTTTCATCATAAGATTTCACATCGTCAGAACCAGCATTCCTTTTATAAAATAATTTTGCAAATATATAAAAGAATACCCGTGTATATAGCCAAGGGCGTGCCATTTAACTATTTATAACAATAAAAAATCCCGAATCACTGCTGATCCGGGATTTTTTCATCCTTAAACAAGGGAATTAACATTCACAAAGAATAATTCCGTTGTCGTTATTAAACTCTATTACTCCGCTTTTGATTTTGTAAGCAAACTCACCTTTGTCAGCACTTACGGTCTCAAAATTCTTAGCATAGTTATCTGAAATTCCAGCTGAGAAAATTCTAACATCACCTTCCTTCAGTGCAGAAACAATTGATGCGTGATTTTTCATGATGTGGAAATCACCACTGATACCTGGTACCAGAACTGAATCTACTTGTCCTTCAAACACTACAGATTCCGGGGTTAATATTTTTATAATCATTTTTAATTGCTTTAGGCTACCAGCTAATAGCTATGGGCTATCAGCAATTAGCAATATTATTTGTTCTCAGCTAACATTTTCTCTCCGGCTTCGATAGCATCTTCGATAGAACCTTTAAGGTTGAAAGCTGCTTCCGGAAGGTGATCTAACTCACCATCGATAATCATGTTAAATCCTTTGATTGTATTTTTGATGTCTACTAATACACCTGGAATACCTGTAAACTGCTCAGCAACGTGGAAAGGCTGAGATAAGAATCTCTGTACTTTTCTTGCACGGTAAACTGATAATTTATCTTCTTCAGAAAGTTCTTCCATACCAAGGATAGCAATGATATCCTGAAGAGCTTTATATCTCTGAAGAATTTCTTTTACTCTCTGAGCACAGTTATAGTGTTCTTCACCGATAATTTCCGGAGCAAGGATTCTTGAAGTAGATGCCAATGGATCTACAGCCGGATAAATACCTAATGAAGCAATTTTTCTGTCCAATACAGTTGTTGCATCTAAGTGAGCAAATGTTGTAGCCGGAGCCGGGTCAGTTAAGTCATCCGCAGGTACGTAAACCGCCTGTACAGATGTAATAGATCCGTTTTTAGTTGAAGTAATTCTCTCCTGCATCGCACCCATCTCAGAAGCTAGAGTTGGTTGGTAACCTACCGCTGAAGGCATACGACCAAGAAGTGCAGATACCTCAGAACCAGCCTGTGTAAAACGGAAGATATTGTCTACGAAGAAAAGAACGTCTCTACCTTGTCCGCTTTCACCACCATCACGGTAGTATTCAGCTAAAGTAAGACCAGAAAGGGCTACACGTGCTCTTGCACCTGGTGGCTCGTTCATCTGTCCGAAAACGAAAGCAGCTTTAGATTCTTTCATCAACTCACTGTCAACTTTAGAAAGATCCCATCCACCGTTCTCCATAGAGTGCATGAACTCGTCACCATATTTAATAATACCAGACTCTAACATCTCTCGAAGAAGGTCATTCCCTTCTCTTGTTCTTTCACCTACTCCTGCGAATACAGAAAGACCACCGTGTCCTTTAGCGATGTTATTAATCAATTCCTGGATCAATACTGTTTTACCTACACCAGCACCACCGAACAAACCAATTTTACCACCTTTTGCATAAGGCTCGATAAGGTCGATTACTTTGATACCTGTATATAGTACTTCAGCAGAAGTTGATAACTGATCGAATTTAGGTGCTTCTCTGTGGATTGGCAAACCATTGTCTTTAGATAATTCCTGAAGTCCGTCGATAGCATCTCCTACCACGTTGAACAATCTACCATTTACTTCTTCACCAATAGGCATAGTAATTTGTCTTCCATGTCCTATTACAGATTGTCCTCTTTGAAGTCCGTCTGTTGCATCCATAGCGATACATCTCACTGTATCCTCACCGATGTGTTGTTCAACTTCTAAGATCAGACCTTTCTGGCCTTCTCTGACAACTTCAAGTGCGTCATAAATGTTTGGTAGTTCCTCTACTTCCTGAAATACCACGTCGATTACCGGTCCGATAATCTGTGCAATTTTTCCCTGAATTTGGTTTGCCATTTCTAATTTTTTTCTTGAGTGCAAATATAGTGATATTCCTCATATCTGCATTGTCTGTGAAAAAGATTTTTATCATATTTGTAATGCCTAAAATTTTTCACCTTGAAAATTGTAAAAAATATAGCTGAATATAGCGATGCAATGGGACTTACAATGTCGTTGGGAATGTTCGACGGAGTACATAAAGGCCATCAGGAAATTATAAAAAAACTAAAAAAGCATAGTGAAACCCACCAGCTGGAGAGTGCATTGCTCACTTTTTGGCCGCATCCCCGAAAGGTTTTGCAACCAGAAGTTGAAATAAAATTACTCAACACTCTGGAGGAAAAACTACAGCTTTTAGAACGTTTTGGAATTCAAAAAATATTCCTTCAGGAATTCAATAATGACTTCAGAAATCTTTCCGGAGAGGATTTTGTAAAACAGATTCTGCTGGATAAACTCCATATGAAGCATATTGTGATTGGCTACGATCATCATTTTGGAAAAAATAAAAGCGGAAATTTTGAACTTCTCGAAAAAATGGCTTCTGAAAACAATTTTGTTGTGGAAGAAACCAAAGCTGTTCTTGTGAATGAACTTGCGGTAAGCTCTACAAAAATAAGAAATGCTTTGTCTGAAGGAGATATAATAACAGCTAATGAGTTCTTAGGTTACCATTACCCTGTAAGTGGTACAGTCGTAGCAGGTAAAAAAATAGGAAGAACAATTGGCTATCCAACCGCCAATATAGATGTAGATCCTATAAAGCTGCTTCCTAAAAACGGAGCCTATATCGTAGATGTAGAACTTAACGGACAAATGCACAAAGGAATGTTGAGCATCGGTACAAATCCTACAGTAAACGGAACTAAAAAAACAACGGAAGTATATATCTTAGATTTTGATCAGGATATCTACGAAGAAAATATTACCGTATACTTCAGAGATTATCTTCATGATGAAATAAAGTTTGAAAGTCTTGAAAAACTGATTGAAAGACTGGATGAAGATAAACAGCTAACAATAGATTTCTTTAAATAATAAAAAAGCGAAAACCCGGGTTTTCGCTTTTTTATTTTATTACATTTTTGCATCCATCAGCTTTTCTGTTTTCACAGATCCCTGCTTCATTTCTATTTTTATAACAAATGCTTTATCTGTCTGGTAATCTTTTGGAAGGATAATATCATAGTATGTATTCTTATCCAAATCCAATCCCATATCGCTTTGTTTTAATTCCAGTTTCCTATTACCTATAAGCAGTGAAGCAGAAGCCGGAACTTCTGTCGCTTTCTTATCAACTGCTAATCTCACAATCTGATTAACAGGTCTGTTAAACACAGTTAAATAGGTATCATTACCTTTCTTTGTAAAATAACCATAGTTGGAAAGGGACATCGGAGAATGTTCTACATTATAAATAGCTTCAGCATTTGCTTTTGTCCATTCACCTATCTCCTTCATTATTTTATCCTCTTCAGGGTGAAAATTCCCGTTACCATCGGGTCCGAAATTAACAACAAAATTACCTCCCATAGAACGTGATCGCATCAACATTTCGATCAGATCATCTGGTGTTTTGGTATAAATCCCATTCCAATCTTTCATGTAACCCCAGCCATTTGGCGGAATGGTCATCACACAATCCCAGTCGTTCCCGTTAAGGGATTCATAATTTTTTGGAAGCTTGCGTTCCCAACCCTGCTCATAATCGCCCAGCAAATCTCCATTAGTATCGAAGTGTCGCTTTTGGTTTTCGTCATTGCGGAAGCGGCTGCCGATAATAAGCCCTGGATGTTTTTCGCGAAGTTTTTTCTCCAAATTATAGGTAAATTCATAAGCACTTTTCCAAGAAGCATCCCATGTTCCATCAAACCAGAAGCCTTTAATTTGTGGATAGTTCTTCAATAACTCCAGTAACTGATTTTCTGTATACTTCAGAAATTTAGAATATTTAGCTTTCTCTTCAGCTGTTTGAGGTGCTTTATAAAGGTAGTCCGGATTATTCCATTCCAAAATAGAAAAATACAAGAATACATCTATCCCCTCAGCATCATAAGCATCTACAATCTGCTTTACAATATCTTTTTTATAAGGTGTTTTCGTAATATTATAAGCAGAATACTTTGTAGGCCATAAAGCAAAACCATCGTGATGCTTTGTTGTAAAGATTACATATTTAGCACCCATATCTTTGGCCTGCTTTGCCCAGCGTTTGGCATCAAAATCTTTGGGATTAAACTGTTTGTATAGATTATCATACGTATTCTTCCAATCCTTAGGAGCTGTTGGGCCACTCCAGGAACGTATCCATTCAGATGCTGCTGCCCCGCCTCTGGCACTTACACCATTCCATTCATTTCCCGGAATAGCATAAATTCCCCAATGGATGAACTGCCCTAATCCGTATTCTCTGAATTTTTGCATCGCTTCATCTGTCCGGTGAGCTGGCGTGATGGGACCGTATTTCAGCGCGACCCTTTCCTTAGGCTTCTCCTGTTTTTCTCCGGTCCATGCCTGAGCCTGCATCATAGCGCTCATACAAAACCCGGTCAGAAGGCTTAAATTAAACATTGATTTTTTCATGGTATTAGTTGGTTGTTAGTTTTTGGTTATTAGTTGATGGTTGTCAGATAATAAAATATAACATCGTCATACATTGTTACATTGTGATCTTATTCCAAAGTCCATGTCATTTCATCGGTTAATTCTTTTCCACCGGATTTACCAAAAGCTTTAATGGTATTTGTTCCTTTTTGAAGCTGAGCATTTTCTATTACCCAATGTTTAGCATTCACACCACTTTTAGCCTGATATTCTTTTCCGTTAACCGATATTTTAACCTCTTTTAAGTTAGAAAACACCTGAATTTTAGAAACCGAGCTTTTACGAATATTATCTCTTCTGTTCGCCAGATATATCATTGGTTCGGGATTCCAATTGGCCTTATACCAGTAGAAAGAATCTTTTTTACGTTTACGGTCAAAGGTAATCAACCCCTTTAGATTCCGGGCATTTACACCACCACGATTCCACATTGGAACTGCAAATTCAAACATGTTCCACACATAAGAGGCCGCAATCTGTAGGTGTTTTTCTATAATCGCCCATTGCTGAATATGGGTTTCCGTCTGATAATTTTCCGGAAATGATTTCCCGGAAACCACATCTGCAGGTTGTTTTACCTCCTCAGCACCAATATCCATATTTCCGTCTGCTCCGTATTCGGTAAGGATTACTTTATACTGCGCAAAATTCTTTTCCAGTCCTTGTGCCCAGTTTTCCAGATCACCAATCTTACCGCCATACCAGCCAAAATAGTGGTTAATCCCCTGAACATCAGTTGTAAGATTTTCTGGTCTGTCTACCTGATTATAACCGTTTACAGCTCCTGTCATTCGGTATGGGTCTATTGTTTTTGCAATATCACTTAGCTGGCGCGACAATACAGGAACCTGTTCATCTTTGGTTTTGGAATAAACCTCATTATGGACGCCCCATATATATATGGAAGGGTGATTGTAATTTTGCTTCACCAATTCCGTCATTTGCTGTTTCGCATTGTCATTCTCCTGATAAGAAACTGCATTTACAAAAGGGATCTCCGCCCATACAAGAAAACCGTATTGATCTGCCAGTTCATACATCTGTGGGGCTTGCTGATAATGAGCCAAACGGATCGTTGTAACGCCCATTTCTTTCATTAGATCCATATCTCTTTTATGCTGCTCATAAGACAGTGCCGAACCATATCCCCATTCATCCTGATGACGGGAAACTCCATGCATTGGGTAATGTTTTCCGTTCAGAAAGAAACCTTTCCCTGGAATTATCTCTACGGTTCTTACACCTAGGTTTTGCTTTAAAACATCTGTATCAGTACCATTAACAATAATTTTGGAAGATACTGTATACAAGTAAGGATCACGCACACCATCCCAAAGATGCGGATTCTTCAGATTAATATTCTGAGTAACATAAGTAGTCCCCTGCGGACTTATGCTCACAGGATTTTTTACTACCGCTACGGTTTTACCTTCTTTATTAATAACAGAAGTCTCCAGTATAGCATTCTGAATCGTTTTTTCAGTAGTTTCCAGTTTTGCTTTTATTTCTATATCTGCGCTCTTGGAGGAAACATTTTTCTGACTAACAAATATTCCGGGTGCAGCATAATCCGTTACTACAAAATTGGTTTTATTAGTCGTAATCATACTTACAGGGCGATAAATACCACCATAAATAGGAAATAAAAACTGATTAACAGGAATAACATCTTTGCGAGCCTGATTGTTGGCAATAACTGTCAGTACATTTTCTTTACCATAGTTTACCGAATTGGTAATTTCGTAAGCAAACTGAGAATATCCACCTTTATGCTCTCCAATAAATTTATTGTTGATATAAAGCTTCGCAACGCTTCCTACTCCTTCAAACTTCAAAAATGTTCTTTTGTTTTTTTGCGCGTCACTTACTGTAAATTTCTTCTGGTATAATACATTTCCGGTATAAAAATTATTATCCCGCTGCATATCATCTTTGTTGAAAGTATGAGGAAGTGTAACACTTTCCCACAGATCTATATTGGAAGGCTTAAAATCCTGTCCATTGTCGAAGTTAAAATTAAAAGTTTCGTTTCTGGGCTGGAAGAATTTCCAGTCTTTATTGAAGTCCTCTGTAACCCTTTGAGCATAAGCTACAGAAGCAGACGAAAGCATTGTAAGCAACAGTGCCTTGTTAAAATGATTCAACATGATGTTTGTTTTGGTTATTAGTTTTTCAAAAATAAGAATTTTTATCCAGCATTTTCTGCTAATTAATTATATTATAAATATCTATAAAGTTTTAATTAAAAACTGTATGCAAAACATAATTATTGAAATATAAACAATCATAAGACCTATTTTTTAACAAAATAAAAATCAAAAGCAGAATATAAAAATGATATCCAATCAAATAATGGAAATTTTAATAGCTATATTAATTTATAATAGATAAATTTGCATTAAAGAAAAGAGGAAAATGAATACGAAAGAATTGCAGGAATACCATGATAGATTTGACGTGATCAGATCCATGGATAGTTTTGTTTCAGAGGCCGTTGATGATAAATTAATGGATCCGGATGATTGTTGGCAGCCTAATGACTTTTTACCAGATATGGAAAGGGAGGATGCATTGGACGAGATTAAAAAATTACGTGAAAGAGCGGCTAACATTCCCAATACTGTAATCACCTCATTGGTAGGAAATATGATCACTGAAGAGGCATTACCTAGCTACCAGACTTATTTCAGTTTAATTTTCAATGAAGATAAAGAAGTAACTTCCGATAAAGGCTGGGCAAGATGGTCCAGAGCATGGACCGCTGAAGAAAACCGCCATGGTGATCTTCTGAATAAATATCTGTACCTAAGTGGACGTTGCGATATGAAAAAGGTAGAACAAACAATTCACCGCCTAATCTATAACGGATTCGATCCGGATGCAGAGAAAGATCCATATCAGTCTATTATCTATACATCTTTCCAGGAAAGAGCTACCAAAATATCTCACGTAAATACAGGAAAGCTGGCTGATAAGGCCGGAGATAGCGTTCTGTCTAAAATCTGTAAGCAAATTGCAGGTGATGAAGCAAGACATGAAAATGCTTATAAGTCTTTTATGACAGAAATCTTCAAGAAAGATCCTAATGGTGCCATTGCCGCTTTTGAAAGAATGATGCGTAAGCAAATTTCTATGCCGGCTATGCTAATGGATGATCAGGCTTCAAAGAGCAATATATTTATCGATTTCTCTGCTATTACTCAGCAAATTGGTGTCTATACTACATGGGATTATGCTGCTATTATAGACCACCTTGTTAAGTACTGGAAAATTGAAACTTTAACCGGTTTACAGGATGGATTTACAAAAGCTCAGGATTATCTGTGTCGTTTGTCTGACCGTTATAAAAAGATCGCTGAAAGAATGAAAGTTCCGGAGGAAATAAACTTACACTGGTTAAGTAACCCTAAATTCTCATTCTAAGAAATACCAAAAGCAGCTTTAAAAGGCTGCTTTTTTTATTATTCACATAAAGGCATATTCTAATACTATAAACAAACAGCAGACTCAATTGAGTCTGCTGTTTGTTATTTTTTAAAAGCCTTGCTTTTATTATTTCAGATATTTTACAATAGCCTCGTCTGTAGGTTTTACTTTACTCGGGAAAGAGTTAATTAACTTTCCTTTGTCATCCAGTAAAAACTTCGTAAAGTTCCATGCAATATCAGTGTCTTTTACTCCGTTTAGTTTCTTTTCTGTAAGGAATTTAAATATTGGTGCAATATCTTCTCCTTTTACAGAAACTTTGGCAGCCATAGGGAAAGATACTCCGTAATTAGCCTCACAGAAACTATGGATATCTTCATTGGTTCCTGGCTCTTGCTGTCCAAAATCATTTGCTGGAAAACCAACAATAACCAGTTTATCTTTATAATCCTGGTAGATCTTTTCCAGGTCTGCATACTGAGGTGTGAAACCACATTTAGAGGCAGTGTTTACAACAAGAATTTTTTTCCCTTTGAATTTAGAGAAATCAATTTCGTCACCTGTAAGTCCTTCCACTTTATAGCTATAGATAGTCTTGCTTTGTGCTGCAATAAAAAGAACGCCTGCCACAGACAATGCAAATAATAAGAACTTTTTCATCTGTAATATTTATTTAAAATTTGGTCGGATGGAACTCGCATGATAGTCTTCATCCTTAAAATTATTAGCGAATCATGCTCGTCTTATAATATTTATATTTTATTAAAATTTAAAAGTATTATTAGGGAATACTTTATTCACTTCTATTTTGTTAAACAAAAGTACATAATCTCCTTCTTTTTTCTGGGATGAAGATTCAATTCTGAATGGCATTAACAAATTCCCTACTTTACGGTAATCGTAATAAGTAAGAATATCTGTTTTGTTAATCTCTCTCACCAGCATATACGTATTGGCATCGAAGTAATAAACAGTTTTGTTTACATTCTTTACCAATTCTACTTTAAAGCAATCTACGTTACCGATTTTTTCTTTGCCCAGATAGTTTGCTACAAATCCTTTAGAATCATAATCTATAAAGTCTGTATCGAAACTTTCTGCAACATAATCTTTTACTTCTACCAGCTTATTCGTTGCAAAATTCATAGAATAACCTTTCTCTCCGTCAAAACCTTCAATCGCATACTCTTTTCCTTTTATGGTAAAGCTTGTTTTCTTCAGATTAGGTCTTTGCTGGAATATTTTAACAGGATATTCTTCACTAACACCCAAAACTACTTTCCCCTGTAACATAATAGAGTTAAGCAATTTCCACTGTGTTAATCCTCCTGTACTCTGAATGTTTTTTTCAATAATTTGCTCCGCTGTTTGGGAGAAAAACATTTGGCAGACACCAACAAGTACAACTAAAATAAGTTTCTTCATAAATATTTTTAAAGTTAATATTTCCGGAGATTAGCCTTTATTAGCTATAATCTCCTTAGCCTTTTTCAGATCATCCGGAGTATCGATACCTACACCAATAAAATCGGTTTCGAGAAGTTTTATCTTCATTCCATATTCCAGATATCTGATACATTCAATTTTTTCAGCTATTTCCAAAGGTTTTTGCTGAAGTCTGGCAAAGTTAAGTAATGCCTGTTTTCTAAAAGCATAAACGCCAATATGTTTAAAATATTCTGCCTGAAAAGATTCTTCTCTTGGATAAGGAATTACAGAACGGCTAAAATAAAGTGCAAAACCGTTGTTGTCGGTAATTACTTTCACATTATTAGGATTCTGTACTTCTTCAAAAGTATGAAGCTTTATTTTCAGCGAAGCTAATGAAATTTCTGCATTAGGATCGTTTTCGAATACTTTTATAAGTTGGCCAAGAGGTTCTTTTTTCAGAAAAGGTTCATCCCCCTGAACGTTAATCACAATGTCGCAATCGATATTCTGAACCGCTTCTGCTATCCTGTCACTTCCCGTTTCATGCTCACCTGTCATTACAGCCTTGCCTCCGTTTCTTGTTACTTCTTCAAAGATAATCTCTGAATCTGTAGCCACAAAAACATCATCAAACAAACCTGTTTCTTCAACATTTTTATAGGTTGTAGAGATTACAGTTTTATCCTCCAGAATTTCCATTAGTTTTCCTGGAAATCTGGTAGAATTATAACGTGCAGGAATAACTGCGATTACTTTCATATTTTAAAGTTATACTAATTTAGCAAGTGCTTGTTCCAGTTTTGGTAACATGTTTTTTATTTCATCAAGAGAAAGACCTCCTACTGATGCACGGAACCATGGTTCCGTAACTTCACAACCGAAAGCAGAGAATGGTACTAATGCAACGCCGCCTTCCTGAATTAAATAGAATACTAAATCTGAAGAATTATCTATTTTCGTTCCGTCTGGTTTTGTTTTACCAATAAAGTCAAGCTTAATTGTAAGGTATAGAGCACCCATAGGCTGAATACTTTCTACTGCCAATCCTTTATTTTTAATCTCCTGAATTCCTTCGTGGAGAACTTTCAAGCTTGCCTGTAATTTATCTTTGAAATCCGTAACAAAATGATCTACATTTTCCTGGTTTTCATAAAACTTGGCTGTAGCCTCCTGTTCTGGCTTTGGAGCCCATGCTCCAACGTGCGTTAACAAGGCAGCCATTTTCCCCATAATAAGGCTTGGCCCAAATCCCCAACCTACACGTACTCCTGTTGCAGCAAGACATTTAGAAATACCATCAATATAGATTGTATATTCTTTCATTTCCGGGAATAAAGAAACCGGATTAAAATGTTCTGCTTCAAAAGTAAGATTGGAATAAATCTGATCATACATCAAATATAAAGGCTTCTCGTCTGCACCACGCTTTTTATTTTCCTCCAATACCATTTCACAGATTTCGGAAAGCTGATCTTTGGTAAACATCGTCCCTGTAGGATTAAGCGGAGAACATAAAGCCAATAAAACTGCACCCGATAAGTGTGGTCTTAAATCATCTGCTGTTGGCAGGAAATTGTTTTCCTGAGTTGTTTTTACTTCTATCGCATTAGCTGAAGTAAGGTATGCATAATGATTGTTGTTCCAAGATGGTGTAGGATAAATTACTTTATCACCTTCATCTACAATGGTTTTATAAACTGCATAAATTAAGGGACGTGATCCCGCAGTAATTAAAATATCACCTGCCGCATAATCTAATCCCCATCTTGATTTAAGATCTTTGGAAACAGCCGTTCTTAGTCCTAATAATCCGTTTGCTGGTGGATAATTGGTAAGATTATTCTGATAAGCTTTCTGAATTTCGTCTTTTAATCCTGCAGGAATTGGATAAATATTGGAGTTTAAATCTCCAATAGTAAGGTTAGCAATTTCAGCTCCTTTAGCTTTCATATCGTTAACTTCATTTCCTATTTTTACAATTTCTGAGCCTATAAGGTTTGCGGCTAGTTTAGATACTTTCATATTTTTAGTGGACAGTTATAGATTAACGGTCTTTTATTTGGTTGATTATAAATTCAAGTCTGTTTTAATCTGCTGGATTTTAGCTTCCAGAGAAACTAATTTATCTTTAAAATCCTGTTCCGAAGAGATTTGATCTTTCACAGAAACGTAGAATTTAATCTTTGGCTCTGTTCCGGAAGGACGAATACATACTTTTGTTCCGTCTTCCGTATAATAGATTAATACGTTAGATTTCGGAATATCATTCATTACAGACTTCTCATTCGTAGCAATTACAAGATTTGTCTGCTCCTGGAAATCTTTTACTTCTGCTACAGCTGATCCTGCTAAAGTTTTTGGAGGAGACTGACGGAAATCTGTCATCATTTGCTTAATCTGCTCTGCTCCATCTTTTCCTTTTTTCGTAATGTTTACCAATCCTTCGTAATACATTCCAATATCTTTGTAGATATCGATAAGGTACTGATAAATTGTTTTACCGTTGGCTTTACACCATGCAGCAATTTCGCAAGCTAAAAGAATACTTCCGCAAGAGTCTTTATCACGAACAAAATCTCCGGTCATAAATCCAAAGCTCTCTTCACCACCGCAAACAAATTTCTCCTGTCCTTCTGCTTCACGGATCATTTTACCAATCCATTTGAATCCGGTTAATCCAACCTTGCAATCAACTCCGAATTTCTTAGCAATATCATAGAAAATATCAGACGTTACGATTGTAGATCCAATAAATTCTTTTCCGGTAATTCTACCTTGTTTTTTCCACTGATCTAAAATGTAATAAGTAAGGAATGTATTGGTCTGGTTTCCATTTAGCAACTGCATTTCTCCATCAAGATTTCTTACAGCAATCCCTAATCTGTCACCATCCGGATCTGTTCCTATTACAATGTCGGCATTGGTAACCTTAGCCAGATCCATTGCCATAGAAAGCGCAGCTGGTTCTTCAGGATTTGGAGATTCTACTGTCGGGAAATTCCCACTAGGGATCATTTGTTCTGTAACCAAATCTACTCTTGTAAAGCCTGCTTTTGCCAGGGCTTTAGGAATAGTTGTATATGTTGTTCCGTGGATAGAAGTGAAAACTATATTCAGCAAATCTCTGCCAACGTTCTGATATAATGAATTTTCAATACAAGCATCAATATAAACATCATCCTGATCAGCCCCTATCCATTCAATTAAATTGTCATTTCCGTTGAATTTAATCTCATTAAACTGAGTTTTCTCTACTTCGGAAATAATTCCGTTATCATTTGGCGGAACTACCTGTGCTCCGTCATTCCAGTATACTTTATAACCATTATATTCCGGTGGGTTATGTGATGCTGTAAGTACAATACCAGCATTACACTTCTTATCTCTTACGGTAAAAGACAATTCCGGAGTTGGTCTGTGTTCTTTAAATAGTAAAACTTTAATACCATTTGCTGTTAAAACATCTGTAACTAACTTTCCGAATTCCGGAGAGTTATGGCGAACATCATAAGCAATAGCCACTTTAATTTCTTCACCCGGAAATTGTTGATGAAGGTAGTTTGCTAACCCCTGAGTAGCCTGCCCTAATGTATATTTATTCAGACGGTTGGTACCAACGCCCATAATTCCACGCATACCTCCTGTTCCGAATTCTAAATTTTTATAAAAAGCATCATCCAGTTCAGCTGGATTATTATCTATTAATGTCTGAACTTCTTTTTTCGTTTCATCATCGAAACCTTCTCCTAGCCACAATTTTGCTTTATCTAATGACGTCATATATTAAGGTTTTTGTTTTTGTTCTAATTTAGCTTTGTCAGTTACTTTTATTTTTTTCTGCGGATTACCATAGTATACTAATTCTGCAGTATTTCCCAAACTTCCGTTTAGTTCGTCATCCACTGAAAATTCTGAATAATTTCCATTCTTAGAAGTTATATTCAGATTGTTAATGTACCAGTAAGGAGAGATAATACTTGCAGTGTCACTAATCGCAATATTTGCATCCAGTGTTCTACCTAAAAGATTTGCTTTTGCTTTATTAGTCATAGTTATATCTGCTTTATTAGCTAAAACAGAGCCCATAAATTTAGCATTGTCTTTAATCTTCAGTTTAAATGCCGGTACCGACATCTGGCTGGAAATTGTAATATCTGTTGAATCTGCCATTGCTATACTTTCTAAATTATTTTTAGAGTATAACATAATATTGTACATATCCACGCCTTCCGTCTTGCTCTTCTCTGAAATATAAAGCGTTTTATCTTTTACTTCAATTTTAAGATTATCAAAGACATTCGGATAGGTTTCTACGGAAACCATATTTTTAGGATTCTGCACATAGAAAATTTTAAATTTCCCACTGACATCCAATTTATTAAAATCCTGAATATTCACATCTTTTGTTGCAATCTCCCCCTTTGGTTTCACTTTGGAACAGGAAACCAAACCGATGACAAGAAATATATAAAGTAATTTTTTCATCCGTTTAAAAATTGAAGTTTGAATTTAGCTATTTTTAATTAAATTATCTCTTCAATATGATAATTTTTGCGCTCGCGATTTGTTCTGATCAACATCTCACCAAGGAATCCAGCAATAAACAACTGAGTCCCAAGAACCATCATTGTTAATGCGATATAGAACCAAGGGTTATCTGCAATCAGATGTCCATACATTCCTCTTGCAACATCTATTAGTTTAGAAATCCCCAACCATAAAGCTGAAAGAAAACCTATAATAAACATTACAGTACCTGCGGCACCAAAGAAATGCATTGGGCGTCCGCCAAATCGGCTTACGAACCATAAAGTTATCAGATCCAAAAATCCTCTGATAAAACGGTTTGCTCCAAATTTGGAAGTACCATAAGGACGTGCCTGGTGCTTTACTTCTTTTTCAGTGATATTTTTAAATCCTGCATGAGCAGCCAATACCGGAATATAACGGTGCATATCACCGTATACATCTACAGTTTTGACAACTTGTTTTTTGTAAGCTTTCAATCCGCAGTTGAAATCGTGTAAGAAAACACCCGAAACTTTCCTTGCCGAAGCATTGAATAATTTGGAAGGGATATTCTTAGTCATTACGTTATCAAAACGCTTCTTTTTCCAGCCACTTACAATATCGTAATTCCCTTCTCTTAGTTTTTCTACCAGTCCCGGTATCTCTTCCGGGAAGTCCTGAAGGTCAGCATCCATAGTAATTACAACTTCACCTTTAGCTTTCTCAAAAGCAGCATGTAAAGCCTGAGATTTACCATAATTACGAGTAAATCTTATAGCATGTACCTGCGGATGAGATGCAGAAAGCAGTTGTATAACGCCCCATGAATTGTCGGTAGAACCATCATCCACAAACCATACTTCATAAGAGAAATCATTCTCATTACATACATTGTCTATTCTGGAAAAAAGCTCTTCAAGAGATTGTTCTTCATTAAGAAGCGGGATAATAATAGAAAGATCCATTCAGTATTTTTAATTTTATTCGTAGCGTTTTTTGTTCTTCAAAAACGCTGCTATTACGATTGACAAAAGTAGATAAAATAACATAAAGCCTCCAAAAACGGCAGAAAGAAAACTAAATGAAAAATAATTTCTATTTTCCTTTATTGCAGCTTCTCTTGCAAGCTTTGCATCTTTATAATTTTTGTCTAATTCACCAATTTTGCTCTGATCTTTAAGATGTACTGCTTCAGACTTTTGCTTAGCATAAGCTTCATCCAGATTGGTTAATTCAGTCTGAATATACTGATGGTTTAGTAAATCTCTGGCATCAGTATCTACATAATTAAGAAAAGCAAAAATGGACATTACAGAAAGAAATCCTCCTATAAATAATGTTACAAAAGCTTGTTTAAAAGCCTGTGGATAAGTTATTTTCCCAGCTCCTCTATACCAATATACAGAGAGAAATCCTCCAACTGCATACAAAAAAGGCATTCCAAATGCATTTACCTTCATAGAGGTACTATAATAACTAGCATTTGCAAAAAAATAGTACACTACAAAGAACGCCAACATGGTAATTCCGAACAACACTAACCCGATAGCTACAGGATTTTTCGTCATATTTTTAATAATAATAGATGTTGGAAGTCCGATTTCGGAAAAAAATAATAAAAATATTAATTTATAAATCAGCTATTTATCCCATTTTACGGGGATCATTACACTTTTTTTCTTGGATCTTTCTTCCGGATTCGTAAATAATTTCTATATTTGCACTGGCAAGTCCTACACAACCAGCTCCTGAGAATCCTCCAGGGTGGGAACACAGCAAAGGTAATTGGTCGTAGCGGTGTGATGTAGGTAGCTTGCCATTTTTTATTTCTTAAAATTCAAATTCCTCACCCAGTTTCGGTAAAACCAACTCCACATTTTTCTCTTCAAAATGCTTCATTGCACTGTCGTGATTAATTGTAATTGGAGGAAAAGTATCAAAATGACATCCAATTACTTTTGGAGATTTCAATAATTCACCTGCAGCAAATGCAGCTTTTCTTGGACACATTGTATAGTGACTTCCTACTGGCAGAATAGATAAATCGATTTTACCAAAAAGTCTTGGGAATAATTCCATATCAGCCATTACCCCTGTATCACCTGCTAAGTACATATTTCTTCCTTCAGGAAGTCTGAAGATATAACCTACTGGTACACCACCATAAGTACCATCCGGAAAAGAACTGGTATGATGAGCAGACACCATAGAGATCTTAAGATCTTCAACTTTTGCAGATCCTCCTAAGTTAATATCACATGTATTTTTCGCATTTTTAAAATAACCACATACTTCTGGAACCCCAATAATAGTTGCTTCAGGATAATGGGCTAATACCTCTTCTACATCCGCAATATGATCGCCATGTGCATGCGTTAACAAAATATAGTCAATTTTGTGTGCTTTAATATCAAATCCTGACTGTTCTTTCTGATAATTATAGAAAGGGTCTGAAAGGATATTTTTTCCTTTGTAAGTGAACAAAAAACAGTTTTGTCCTAAAAAAGTGAATTTCATAATACTTTATATTATTTTTGACATTACCGGAAGAAATCTTCCTTCTATTTTTGTAGGTTTATTTCTTATTGTTTTAAAACCAAATTTCTGATAAAACTTTTCGGCACAAGGATCAGCATCCAAAACTATCTTATCAGTCAGTAACTTTACCTGATAAAGAAAATGGTCTAACAATAATTTCCCATAACCGCTTCCGATGTATTCAGGTTTAACAAATAGAAAATCTAATCGGATAGCATCTTCATCTTCTCTGTAAAAAGAATAAAACCCCGCAATATCTTTAGATTCATTTTCTATATGCCATACTTCATTGGTGGCTATATATTCTTCTGTTAATGTTAAATCTTCATCCCATAAGTCCATCCAATCATCAGAATAGCCCCAAAATCGCTTAGACTTTTTGGCTAATTCTGATAGTTCTGAATGATATTTAGGTTCAGATTTTTTAATTAACATAAGGTTTTATTTAATCAGGTTCAAACCTATTCCTGTAAGCAAGCTCATTGCAAAACACATAATCGCAACCTGCTTCAGGTAAGGATCCAGATTTCTTGGTTCCTTAGTCTCCATTATCCTTCTTCGTAAAGCCATTAAAGGCAGGAAAAGAATAATAAATATATAGGCATAATAACTTCTGATTTCATACACCATCATATAGGTTAAAATCAGAATAAGAGGCAGCTGTAACAAGATGATCTCGTAGATCATTGCCTTTTTAAAACCCATTTTTAATGCAAGAGTATGTTTCCCACTCTCTGCATCACTTTCTATATCCCGCATATTATTCAGGTTAAGAACTGCCACACTAAACAATCCTACAGCTGTTGCCGGTAAAATCATCTGCCAGTCGAATGTTTTAGTAAACAGATAGTAAGACCCCATTACAGACACCAATCCGAAAAATATAAATACAAATACATCTCCCAACCCCATGTAACCATAAGGTCTTTTTCCTACTGTATAACCAATCGCCGCAAAAATACAGGTAATCCCTAAACCTATAAAAACATAAAATGCCTGAATGTGTCCCGGAAAGAATGCTTTATACAATAATAAAACTGTGAAACCCAATGACAATACAGAAAACAAAATAACTGCATTACGCATTTGTTTTGCTGTTATTTTCCCCGAAGCTACAGCGCGAGCTTCTGCCTCTCCTACTCTCTTTTTGTCTGTACCTTTTACACCATCACCGTAATCATTCGCATAATTAGATAACACTTGATACATAAGCGTCACCACCAAAGCCAGTACA
Organism: Elizabethkingia sp. YR214; assembly: GCF_003058195.1. Lineage (GTDB taxonomy): Bacteria > Bacteroidota > Bacteroidia > Flavobacteriales > Weeksellaceae > Elizabethkingia. Next base: position 289,366 of record NZ_QBUH01000004.1, on the reverse strand, counting down.
AAAACCCATACATCCCAGCTTTCTCCTACAGAATTAAGCTTCCATTTTGCAATAAGGGAGCCTAAAATAATACCACTAAGGGAAAGTGGCAATGTTCGCAGACGAGCTGCTTTTATCCATTCAATCATAATATTTAGATATTAGATATAGAGGTTAGAATCTGGATATTTAAATCCTATTTCTAACCTCTAACTTCTTATTTTAAGAGATCCATTGATCTTCTCCAAAGTCTGGTTTTCTTTTTTCAAGGAAAGCATTTCTTCCTTCTTTAGCTTCATCTGTCATGTAAGCTAAACGGGTAGCCTCACCTGCAAAAACCTGCTGTCCAACCATACCATCATCGGTAAGGTTCATCGCAAATTTCAGCATACGAATAGAAGTTGGTGATTTTGCTAAAATTTCCTGTGCCCATTCATAAGCAGTATCTTCTAATTCGGCATGAGGGACAACTTTATTTACCATTCCCATCTCAAACGCTTCCTGTGCAGAGTAATTTCTACCTAAGAAGAATATTTCACGAGCTTTTTTCTGCCCAACCATTTTAGCCAGGTATGCAGAACCATAACCACCATCGAAGCTGGTAACATCGGCATCTGTTTGTTTGAAAATTGCATGCTCTTCACTTGCTAAAGTAAGATCACATACAACGTGTAGTGAATGTCCACCACCTACAGCCCATCCCGGAACAACCGCAATAACGACTTTAGGCATAAAACGGATTAAACGTTGTACTTCCAGAATATTCAGACGGTGTCTTCCGTCTTCTCCTACATAACCTTGGTGGCCACGTGCTTTTTGATCTCCACCGCTGCAGAAAGCCCATCCACCATCTTTTGGACTAGGCCCTTCTCCGGATAGTAAAACCACCCCAATTGATGGATCTTCATATGCATCGTAAAAAGCATCATATAATTCTGAAGTTGTCTTTGGTCTGAAAGCGTTGCGGATTTCTGGTCTGTTGAAAGCAATCCTTGCTACACCATTACATTTTTTATAAGTAATATCTTCGTATTCTTTTGCGGTTTTCCACTCGATCATAGTCTGAAAAATTTTCCTCAAAGATACGGTTAAATTAGGAATTTTAAGAGCAGAACATCCATAATGATTTACTGTAATTTATAAAATTAATGTATTTTTGGTGATCCTTTTTCAAAACACAATTTATGAAGAAAATCTTGAGTTTTTTAATCACTGGCTTTAGTCTCTTTAGCTTTGCACAACAAATAATTTCCCCTGAAGCTGTTACTGGAATTTGGAAGCTTAAAGAAGCAGGATTTTATGAAAATAATAAAAAAGTAAAAAAGGATTTTGATGCGTGTCGCCTGCAAAGACATTATATCATAAAAGCTGATGGAACAGCAATTTATAATTACTACGAAGGCTCTGTTGGCAATTGCTACAAAGGCGATCCCAGAGAAACATACTGGAAAATCACCGAGGGTAAATTAGTCTTCTTTATTGGAAATGAAATTTATCAGGAAGAAAAAATAATCAATTTCAGTCCACAGAGTATGACATTTAATTCTATTCCAATGGATGCTTCTAATGAAAAAGATCCGGTTATCTCAAAGATATTGCAAACAGTACACTATGAAAATTTGGAGAAAATATCAGAAGAGCAACTGCAACAACAGCTACTCCACTGATTTTCTTTTTATTTTGTAAATTTTATACAAACAGGCATACTTAATTTAATATCCTGATTTGTATTATTCAGTAAACCTGTTTTAAGATCGATTTTAAAAACCTGAATTTGGTCACTATCTCTGTTAGCTACCAATAAGAGTTTACCATTTGGGATAATGGCAAAATTGCGGGGGTGAATACCTGTTGGCTGATATCCTACTTTTGTAAGCTTTCCGTTTTTCTGATCAATCGAAAAAACAGCTATTCCATCGCCTTTCAGCCTATTGGAAGCATACAAGAATTTTCCATTTGGGCTGATATGAATATCAGCACTGCCTTTTGCATTTAATGAATCTGCTTTTACCGTTTGAAATTCTTCCAGTGTACCGTTTTTATAATTAAAAGCAATAACATCTCCGGAGATTTCAGTAATCAGATATGCATATTTTCCATTAGGATGAAATGCTAAATGTCGCGGACCGGAACCATCTTTTACCTTAACCGAAGACGAATTATCAGAAGCCAAAAGCTTTGGAGTATCTTTATTCACATGATACTTATAGATTTTATCCGTACCAAGATCATCAGCAAAAAGATATTTTCCTTCCGGTGAAAACTCTACATAATGAAGATGGGGCTGCGTCTGACGTTCTTTATCGGTTCCATTTCCGGAAAATACAATATTCTGTGAAGCATCGCCTAAACTTCCATTATTATTAATCGTGTATTCTGTAATACTTCCGCCCATATAATTGGCCGTAACAACATGTTTACCATCCGGCGATATATTAATATGACAAGGCGCTCCTCCACCAGCAGGCTTACTATTAATAAAGCTTAGCTTACCCGTTTTTTTATCAAAAGAGAATGCATTGACCTTAGAATTCTGCTGATCCTCTTTTTCGGTAACCGTATATACATAATTACCATTTTTACTAATTGCCAGATAGGAAGGATCTTCCACAGCAACTTCACTTACATACTTGGACGCTCCTGTTTCCGTATTTAGTTTATAGACATAAACACCTTTACTTCCCTTTGCTGTATATGTCCCGGCCAACATATACATTTCATTATTAGTCTTTGTTTTCTGAGCATTACAATTACTCCATATTACAACAGTAGAAGTAAGTACCAATAAACCTTTATAAATTGTATTCATTTTTAAATATATTACTGGAATTTCATTTTCAGAATCTTATTATTTCCTGCAACAACTACAGTATTCTTATCCAGCCATTGACAAACATACATATTTTTTTCTTCAGAAATAACTTTCCAGGTCTTTCCATAATCAGTAGAGTAGCTAATGTGCTGATCTCCTACTGCTATGATTTCTTTACCTCCCGATCCGGGTTTAATTCTCACACAGGTCATATAGCCCCCGTTTTTACCAGAAGCTTGTATTTCCCAGGTTTTTCCGCCATCGGTTGTAGTAGCTATATTATTTTGATTTTCTTTCTGGGCTGTATAATCTCCACCAACAGCAATTCCAAATTTATCTCCGTAAAAATCTATAGAGTACATTCCCTGAGACGATTTTCCTTGCACAAAAGGTGTATTAAAAATTTCCCATTTCTGAGTTTTCAGATTTTGTCTCAAAATTCTGGAAGATATTCCTCCAGTTGCTATCCATAAATAGTTTTTAGAAGATGCTATATTAGTATTGCTTGCCGCAAATGCTGCTTCGCCTTTATTTAATTGTACCTTATGATCCGGTATGCTCCACTCTCCTTTTTTGTCCATCTGTGCCAGCTTTAGCTTCAAGCTTTCGTCAGTATCACTAAATGCATAAGCTATTCCGCCTTCTGTAAAATGCAGGGCATCATAAAATGCTGTCGGTGCATTATCCTGAAAAACATTTTCCGCCTTCAGGCTTTGCTTTTCTATTCTGAAAAAGTTAGCAGGGCTTTCAATATTAATAGCATATAAATACTTTTTATCCTGGGCCAGCGTACGAAACTGAAGATTTTTATCAGAAACGCGGATTTGTTTTTTCTCCAACGTATCATTTACGCTTACAAACCCAAACTTAGATTCTGTACCAGAGTACCATACTTTCCCGTTTGATACTTCCAGAGCGCGGATACTAATCTTATCTTTAAGTAAAGTTGAGAATTCAACCTGCTGGGAAAATCCCAGAAAAAAGACTGATAATAGTCCCAAAGACAATATTTTTCTCATAATAATTCAATAAAAAACCCGCCGGAGCGGGTTACGTTAATTAGTCTTCCGTTATTTTATCCGGATTATTTAGTTTACTATTGTTTTTACCATAGAATATATAGACAAAAATACCAAGCACTAACCATCCTGCAGATAATTCCAAAGCGTGAGCACTAAGGTTGAAAATCAGATAGATATTAATAACTACCCCTAACGCTACAACTAATTTGTAAGCAGGAACTTTGAATGGTCTGTTTAAGTTTGGCTCTTTTTTTCTCATTACCCATACTGCAATACATACCAGTGTAAAGGCGAACAAGGTTCCGAAACTGGTCATATCTGCTAAGGTGGAAATTGGTGTAAGTGCTGCTACAAAAGCTACAACTAATCCTAATATAATAATTCCTTTGTATGGAGTTCTGGTTTTTGGGTGAAGTTCGCCGAAGAATTTAGGAATCAATCCATCTTTTGCCATACCGATAAAGATACGAGACTGCCCCATCATCATTACCATTACTACAGAAATCAATCCAACAGTAGCTGCAATCGTTACAATATTACTTGCCCAGTGTTTACCTGCAATTTCGAATGCATATGCTACAGGAGCTTTAATAGCCTCAGGATATTTTCCTGCCGGGTTAAAGTCTGTATAATGCATCATCCCTGTCAATACTAAAGATACACAAATGTATAATCCTGTACAGATTAATAATGATGTAATAATTGCAAAAGGAACATCCTTTTTAGGATTGATTGCCTCACCTGCCTGGGTAGAAACTGCATCGAAACCGATATATGCAAAGAATATTGCTGCAGCTCCAGAAATAATTCCTTTAATACCATAGGCTGAGACCATCTTATCTTCAGAATTCTTGATTAGGGTTTCATCCGGAATAAAAGGTTTCCAGTTTTTAACACCATCTACTGCAGTATAAAGATCAGTATTGGAGAAGATAATATAAGCTCCGGAAATAATTACGAAAATTACCGCAGCTGTTTTTAATAATACAATTAGGTTATTTGCTCCCGCAGCTTCTTTAGTTCCTTTTACCAACAGTGCTGTAAGCAATAATACCAGGATAAATGCTGGTAAGTTCATAGAGAATCCTGTTCCTGTATAACTTGCAGGATCCGACGTAAGATATGCCGGGAGGTGTACTCCAAAAATCTTTAAGAATTTAGTGAAATATCCAGACCAACTCACTGCCACTGCCATACTCGCCATGGCATATTCCAGGATGAGACACCACCCCATGGCCCATGCAAAAATTTCGCCTACAGTACCGTAAGCATAAGCATACGCTGACCCCTCAACAGGGATTATAGATGCAAATTCAGCATAACACAAGGCGGCAAAAACACAGGCTATACCTGCAATAATAAATGATATTGCCAATGCTGGTCCAGCGTGATAATAAGCTCCGGTTCCTGTAAGAACAAAGATTCCACCGCCAATAATAGCGCCAACCCCTATTGCTGTTAAGCTCCATTTCCCAAGGACTTTTTTCAGTCCACTTTTCTTCATATCTGCCTCGTAGGCACTAAGCGGCTTCTTTGCCCAAATACTCGCCATATATTTTTTCAGTTTTTCTTTTAGATTTACGAAAGTAAAAATTTTTTACAATATGTTAACATTTTTTTAGCAATAAAAACTCATTGTTTTTGTCTTTCCCCTTCTACATAAGACTAAAATGTAAATTTTTATTTTTCAGGTACCTTCTATAAATATAGCTCGAAAAGCTCTACCTTTGGGCATTATGGACATTTTCAATTATCTTATTTCTCCTTATCTTAGCTATTCGTGGCAACAAATATTACTGGAATCTATTGCCGCAATATTTGGCTTGTTAAGTGTCTATTTCTCGGCAAAGAAAAATATATGGGTTTACCCTACTGGTATCATCAGTACAACTATATACGTATATATTCTATATCATTTCGGATTATGGGGAGATATGCTCATCAACTTTTATTATACCAGTATGAGTATTTATGGGTGGATTAAGTGGGCCAAAAGCTCGGAAGATCATATTCACGTTGAAGTTTCCCGTGCGACAAAAAGAGAATGGAAAATTTGCGCGATTCTTTTTGCCCTTAGTATGGCACTTGTAACACTTGTCTACTACTACAAACCATACATTAACAATGGTTTTTCAATGATTGGCATCATTTTGGATTTAAGTCATTTAGACTGGGCTAATTATATGGATATTCTTACGACTTCTATATTTTTAGCAGGAATGTGGCTAATGGCGGAGAAGAAAGTAGAGAGCTGGTGGTTCTGGATTATAGGAGATTTAATATGTATTCCTATGATGATTTACAAAGAGCTTGGTATAACAGCAATACAATATATTGTCTTTACTATAATCTCCATACAGGGTTATATCGACTGGTCAAAAAGCATTAAAGAGAAGGAGAAAAATAAATCAAACCAATTATATTAAACACATCATGAAACTTTTATCAAAAATAGCACTAAGCCTTTTCACTATCGGAACTTTAGCTTCCTGTGGTGTATATACAGACGGATATGGATACAATGACGGATATTATAACAATAATAGAAATCCATATTATGACGGAGGTTATTATATGAATAACGTATACTACAGTGGTCCTAACTATAATTATTATGGTCCTGGTGGCTACTGGGGAAATGATGGTTACTACTACAGAAGAGGTGTTTCCTATTATTATGATGGTGGAAGACCATACTTCTATAATAATAACAGAAGAAAAATATACGTAGAGAAAAGAATTGTTTCCGGAAGAGATCAAAATAACGGATTCCGAAATAACAATTCATGGAACAACAACAATAACAGAGGAAACAGCTGGGGTAATACTAATAACAATAATGGATTCCGAAACAGCCAATACGGAAATGGTAACAACAATAACCAAGGTTACAGAGCTGAAAATAATGACGGCAGAAGAAGAGACAATGGTTTCCAAAATAACAACAATTACCAGCCACGCCCTGAAACTCGTGTAGAAACCCGTTCTAATAATAACATGAACAATAATGGTTTCAGAAATTCTGGATCTACAGAACAAAGATCGGGTAATGGAAATAACAATTCCAATACCGGAGGAAGAAGATAATTTAAATATTTTTATACAAAAAACAGCCACAGTATGTGGCTGTTTTTTGTATAAATTATTCACTAATTTCGCGTTATTAATTTGAAACTATAACTACCAATTTTTATATATAACATTTATGGAATTTTATAAATATCAGGGAACAGGGAATGATTTTGTAATGGTTGACAACCGTGATCTTACCTTCCCAAAAAGCACTTCGCTTATAGCGCAACTTTGCGACAGAAGATTCGGTATTGGAGGAGATGGCCTTATCCTTCTGGAAAATGATGATCAATACGATTTCCGGATGGTATATTACAACGCAGATGGTAACGAAAGTACTATGTGTGGTAATGGCGGCCGTTGTCTTGTTTCTTTTGCCCATTTCCTGAAGATTTTTGAAGATAAAACAAGCTTTATGGCTATCGATGGCTTGCATGAAGCAGAAGTAAACGGAGATCTGGTAAAATTAAAAATGATTGATGTAGAAGATATTAATACTTTCCCTGAATATACGGTAATGAATACGGGATCTCCTCACTATGTAGCGTTTGTAGAACATGTAGAGAATATGGACGTTTATTTAGAAGGAAAAAAAATAAGAAATAATGATACTTTCAAAAAAGAAGGCATCAACGTAAACTTTGTAACCCAAACTTCTGAAAACGAACTATTTGTAAGAACATTCGAAAGAGGTGTAGAAGATGAAACTTACAGTTGTGGAACAGGAGTTACAGCATCGGCTTTAACTTTTATGCAAAATCATAATCAAACACCTGTCCATATCAAAGTTCTGGGGGGAACATTGAAAGTATATGCGGAAAAAGCTGAAAAGGGCTTCCGTAATATATGGTTAGAAGGTCCTGCAAAGCAGGTGTTTAAGGGTAATTTAGAAGTAAAATAACAGCCATTATGAAGAAAGTAGTTTTAATTGCAGCACTTGCTATCATTTCGGTAGCAGGCTTCTTCGGCTGGAAATTTTATAAGAAGAATTATGGCAGCAATGTGAAAAAGTCCGGATTTATTCTGGTACCCCACGATGCAACATTCCAGCAGGTAACAGATTCCTTGAAGCCATACCTAAGCGATATTGAAAGCTTTACGCAAATTGCAAAATCCAAAGGCTTGGATAGTAAGATAAAGGCCGGACGTTATGAAATTAAAGAAGGTGCAGACAATGCTCAGCTTATCAATATGATTAAAGCAGGGTTGCAAACCGAGAATACTTTCAGGATAAAGGATTTTGATGATGTATATCAGATGATTGGTCGTGTATCCCGAAAAACGGAGGCTGACTCTTTGACTTTTGTAAAGGCATTTAATGTAATTGCCCGCCAGAAAGGATTGAACAACGCTGAAGATTTGAAGCCTTATTTTTTCTCAGATACCTACAATTTTTACTGGACTGTAACACCTGAAGACTTTTTCAAAAAATTTGAAAGTCTATATAATGACTTCTGGACTCCTGAGAATCTTGCAAAAGAAAAGAATTTAGGCCTTAGCCGTACTCAGGTTTATGCATTAGCCTCTATTGTTCAGAAAGAATCCGGTGGAAAACCTGACGAGCAAAAAAGAATTGCGGGTTTATATCTGAACCGTTACCGCAAAGGAATGAAATTACAAAGTGATCCAACGGTAATCTATGCTATAAACAAAGATGCCAATTTCACTAAATCAATTAAAAGAGTTTACTACAAAGATCTTACTGTAGACTCTCCTTATAACACCTATAAAAATATAGGTATCCCGCCAGGTCCTATTTGCCTGGTAAACAAATCTTCGGTAGAAAATGTTCTGAATGCAGAAAGCAATGACTATATATTTATGGTAGCCGATCCTTCCAGGCCGGGCTTGCATAAATTCACCAATAGTCCTGATGAGCATGTTCAGAATGCCAAGATTTATCAGGACTGGCTGAATAAAAAAGAAATTAAATAATGATAAAAACTGAAATCAAACAGAGAATCGTAACCCGAACATTGGGCTTAACGCTCGCATTTAGTGCGGCTGCTTTCGCCTTTGCTCAACAACAAAAAGTAGCTGTATCCGGAAAAATAACTGATAAAAATGGTGCTGCTGTTCCTTATGCTTCTATTACATTTGCTAATAAGACAAATAATGCATTATCTGATGGCAGTATGACGGATGATAAAGGAAACTACTCTCTTAATCTTACTCCCGGAACTTACTCTTTACAGGTAGAAACTCCAGGGTTTAAAACATTTCAGATTGAAAAAACAATAACTGCTGCCGGAAACATTGGTAGTGTTCAGATAGAAGCTTTAAAGGGTCAGGAAGCTGTAGACAGTAAAACTCAGAGCATACAAGGTGTTACAATTACTGCTGCGGCATCTAAGCCATACAAAGTAGAGCTTGATAAAAAAACATATGATCCATCAACCGACCTTATTAGTAAAGGAGGTACATTACAGGATATACTAACGAATGTTCCATCAGTATCTGTAGATACAGACGGAACGGTTTCCATGAGAGGGAATACCAATGTGAAGTTCTTAATCAATGGTAAGCCGTCTTCGCTTTTAGGTATTGACGATGGTGCGAATGCTTTACAAAGTATTCCTGCTGACCAGATTGAAAAAATAGAAGTGATTACAAACCCTTCTTCTAAATTTGAAGCATCGGGTACATCGGGTATCTTAAATATTATCCTTAAGAAAAACAAAAAAGTTGGTTTCAATGGTAGTGTTACCGGAACTTTAGGTTATATGCCAAGGACCGCATTAAATGCCAATTTAAGCTGGAGAAAAAACAACTGGACCTGGTTTCTAAATGGTGGCGGTGGCTATACTGAAAGTAAAGGTAAAAATGAAACGGAAACAACCTATAACAATATTGTTCTTCCGGTTATTCCTTCAACCCAAACTGAGCAGCCTAAAGATATACTTTCGTATCAGTCACAAAATTCTAATAACAAAACCTATAATAATAACTATAATGTAACCGGAGGTTTTGTTTACGATATTTCGGATAAAACATCTTTAAGTCTATCCGGTGTAGTAAGGACTTTTGAAGGTGATAACAGAGAACCTTTAAATACCTACAATGATTTCTACAGATATGATCTTAATTCCCGCCAATGGAATTTCATGAATTCAATAGGTACCAGAACCTCTGTTGGAAGGAGTAATAACCTTGCTTTTCAGGGAGATTTAGGATTAGATCATAAATTTAATACCAACGGACACAATCTATCCTTAGCACTAAGTGTACAAAGAAATCGCAGTAATAATTACTCTGATATCACCGAAATATTAGATTCTGCTTTAGTAAGCCACGATAATACTGAAAGAAGATCTGTAACAAAATCTATTATTGGTAAAGCCGATTATGAATTACCAATTGGTGAAAATTCTAAATTAGAAGCTGGTTACCGACTGGATGCAAACAAGAATGATTATAACAATATTGTAAACACTACTGCAAATAATCAGTTTATTCCAAGTTATAATAATACAACGAGTTATCAGGAAATCTTTAATGCTTTCTATGTTCAGTTCAAAAGTAAAGTCGGTAATTTCGGATACCAACTTGGACTAAGAGATGAACTTTCAAATGTAAAAATCGATTATAGCAATCTTGCAGGTTCCAATATTAATAAGACCAAAAATTATAATAATCTTTTTCCTAGTGTATTCTTGAGCTATGATGTGGCAAAGGATAACCAGATTTTGGTAAATTACTCCCGTAGGATAGACAGACCAAGGGCATTCTTCATGGTACCTTTCCCTAATTATAGTAACAATCAGAATATCTTTGAGGGAAATATAGATCTTAACCCTTCTTATGTAGATTCCTTCGAAGTTGGTTACAACATTCAGAAAAAGAAATTTACGGTAAATCCTACCCTGTATTACAGTCGCACGACAGACGATGATAAGATGTTGGTATACAGACCTGATGAGAGACAAAATGTTTTTTATACCAAACCTATAAACCTTGGAACCAGCGATCGTTATGGTTTGGATCTTAATTTCACTTACGATCCATTATCATGGTTAAAATTCATGGGTAGCTTAGATTTGTTTGGATATAAAACCACAGGTATAGCTTCTTATAATACCATAGACAAAACCACCGGACAAGCTAAAATCGGAACAATGGACTTCACTGGAAGTGGCTTCTCTACACGTGCGAGACTGAATACAACTTTCAAACTGGACAAAACCCTAAGTGTACAGCTACAGGGACAATACAGAGGTGCACAAAAAACAGCTAGTCAAAACAGATCAGATATGTATTCTCTTAATCTGGGAGCTTCTAAAACAATCTGGAACGGTGATGGTACCATCACTTTTAATATTCAGGATGTATTTAATACCAGAAGAATGGAGTCTTTCACCTTTAATGATGATTTCACAAGACGTAATTATATGCAGTGGCAGCCAAGACAGTTTTCCATATCTTTGTCTTACCGCTTCAAACAGGGTGAGAAAGTTGATCAGCCTAAAAAGAAAAAGGACATCAACAACAATTATGATGGTGGTGACGAGCAAGGCGGACCAATGTAAGAAATATGAAAAAAACAATCGTTATAGTTTTAGCATTTAGTACAATGGCTTGTACTTCCAGAAGTTTGAAAGGTCCACGACCTGAAAACTGGGCAACAAAAGTTACAGAAAAGCCTTTTCACAATCTGCATAAAGTTAACGACAGCATTTATAGAAGTGAAAAGCCCGATAATGCGGGCTTTCACTTTTTCCAGGAAAAACAGATGGCATCTATCCTGGATCTGAGACGTCAGCACAAAGATCTTATTGCTGTAGCAGGAAGCACATATAAAGGCAAATTGTATAGTGTTCCGATGAAAGCCTCACAGATGTCGGATAAAGACATAATTGAAGCTTTAAGAATACTAAAAACAGCTCCTAAGCCTATTGTGGTACATTGTGCACATGGAAGTGACAGAACCGGAGTTACGATAGCTATGTACCGCATTATTTTTCAGAATTGGAGCAAAGATCAGGCTATCGAAGAGATGAAACGCGGTGGCTACAATTATCACTGGTTTTATCCGGGTTTAATTACTTATATCCAAAATGCAGATATAAATCATATTAAAGAACAGGTACTTAAATAGCTATTTTTATTTGTACTTATTCTAAATTAATTTATATTTGCAACATGAAATCTAACATCATCCCTTTCAGAGTTGCTCCACTAGCACCAGCATTTAATCATACCGAAGAAATGTACTGTGACAAGAAGAAATGTTGTAAAAAATTCAAAAAAGGAAAGCGTTGCAAAAAGTGCCCGGGCCGTCTGAAAATGGCTTAATGCTTTTTCATCAGTAAATAAAGGATCACTAAAATAACAGCTGCCGCTGCTATTCCCCATTTTATATAAATTGGAAGCTGTTCTTCTTCTTCAGTAGCTTTTCTTACCTCAGCTGCTTTTTCTTCAGCTACCGGAAATTCTTCTCTTTCTACTTCAAAAACCTCTGTAATTGTAATGCCATTTGCAACTGTTTGATTCAGCAGGGTATTTGTCGCATTCAGTATAAGCTGAAACCTTCCTTCAGTATCAAAATCATTGACAATAAATTTCTTTTCACCATAGGACTTTTCCAGTCCAAAGGGGTGAATTTTCACAACATCAGCATCAAAAGTCTGCCAGGTAATAATAATTTCTTCTCCTTTTACCACACGAATCTTGTTCGCATGAAAAGACTTTATGCGTGGCGGCAGATTAGATTTCGCATTTTTCTGTTCAAGACTCAGAAGATGATCATAGGTTCTGCGCCGATCCTCGTCACTTAGTGTATTGTAGGCTTCCTGTACTTCTCTAAAGCGATTTTCGAAAAAAGGATCGTTCTCACTTTTATCAGGATGGTACTTTAGAGATAATTTACGATAAGCCTTCCTGACGTCTTCGTCTGAAGCGTCAACAGAAATACCGAGAAAGTAGTAATAGTCCTTCACAATGGGAATTGTGAAGCAAAAATAACAATTTATTTCCCGATACGACTAATGTAATATAAAAACGTAAGACTCATTTTCTTGTTTTTAAAGGTTTAAATTCCAGTGAAAATATCTTGTATGTTTTTGTTTTATATTCTTGTATTCAGAGGCATATAACCAAAGAAACGAAAAGCAGATACTTTTCGTTTCTTTATTAATTGATTTATTTATTAAAATTCTTTGCAAAGAAGCCCAGCATATAGGTATAAAGCTCAATTCTGTTTGGTTCTTTACCAAATCCATGGCCTTCATCATATTTTACCATATACGGAACATCAAAACCTTTTGCCCGCAGACCTTTTACAATCTGATCCGATTCATTAATGTTTACTCTCGGATCATTGGCTCCCTGTACTACGAACAATGGTTTCTTTATCTTATCAATCTGGAATACAGGAGAAACCTCTTTAGCAATTTTAGCTTCTTCAGGATTATCCAGATCATACCAGATTTGTTTTACCATTTCTTTGTAAGGTTTCCAGTATTCCGGGAACGAATCGAAGAATGTAAAGATATTGGAAACCCCTACATAGTCTACACCGCATGCATAAAGGTCAGGTGTTTTTATAAGCCCCATTAATGTAGCATAACCACCATGGCTTCCACCGTAGATAGCGATTTTATCTTTGTCTGCCCAACCTTGTTCTATTGCATATTTTACTCCATCTTCTACATCATCCATTGCCTTTCTACCAATTTGCTTATATCCTGTTTTCTGGAAGCTTTTTCCATAACCTCCGGATATTCTGAAGTTCACCTGTAATGTAGCATAACCACGACTGGCAAACAATTGTGTTTCAGGATTGAAGCCCCAGCTATCACGGACTCCTTGTGGACCGCCATGAGGATTTACAACTAATGGTACTTTTTTACCTTCCAATGCTGCCTTAGGCAAGGTAATATAGCCATGTATTGTAAGTCCGTCCCGGCTTTTGAAAGTAATAGGTCTCATTTCAGCCATATCTTCAGGCTTCAACTGAGGCATCAGATCATATAAAAGTTTAGTCTTTTTAGTTTTTGTATCATATTCGTAGTAGGTTCCATATAGCTTATCACTGCTTACAATAACCAGAAGTTTGTTATTGTTATCATCGGAAGAGACTACAGAAAAGTCTTTATCTCCAAATTCAGATTTTAACTGATTGTGTACTTCTTTATAGAATTTACTTACCGGTATAGTCTCTTCTCTTTCTCCTTCATAGCTTATAAAATCCAGTTCATAATTTCTGTTTTTACCTGCAAGACTTATAGAGCTCACATCGTATACCGGATTAGAATAAACTTCTTTAATCACAGCATTTTTTTTCAGATCATATAAAACAATTTTTGTTTTATCACCATCCAGATTAGTTACTACATAGGCTTCATCTTTGTTCTTAGAGTTTTCATTGAAGCTGGTAATATAGAATGTATCCGACCAGTCAGCTTTTTTCAGAAGATTGAATTTTCCTGTCTGAAGATCTTTGTAATAAGTATGAGTTGTTAATCCGTTTACCAATATTGTGTATCCTCTAAGATTTCCGTCTTTATCGAATATATAATCATTAATAGGATTCTTAGGGTCTTTATTTTCCAGTAGTTGGGTCGTTTCACCAGTAACAAAGTTTATTTTGAAAGGTTCAAAGATTTGTTTGTTGTTTTTATTCATGGTAACCACAACAAAGTCGGTATCTTTTACAGGCATTGCAAATCCTATCTTCACACCTTCAAATGGTGTAAGATCTTTAAGATTTTTACCATCAGTATCCGCTGCATATAAGTGGATATTCTCATTTCCACCCTTATCCTGAGTAAAATACAGACGATTTTTGCTTAACCATCCATAACTTTTAATCAGATCTTCTTTTTCTTCAATAGCCTTAGTTATTTTTCCGGATTTCAGATCTTTAACATAAACGTGATTCTTCTTGTTGTTATCTTTTTCTTTGTAAGACAAAAATTGTCCATCTGGCGATATTTTAAATTGTGAAGCTTTTGGCCGTGCAAAATAATCTTCGACCTTATATTTGAAATTCCCTTTATCGTAGGAAACCAATTGTTCTAAATTTGCCTTGGTAGATGGTAATGTAGCATCTCCCGGTAATTTAGTAGTAGCGCTTTGTGCATTCATCATTGCAGCAGTTATTACAACCTGAGCGGTTATAAAAAGTTTAGTGTTTAATTTCATAACTCATATTTTAGTGATTAGGTTAGCTGAAAAACAGCTATTTACTAATAAGACTATTTATAACACCAAAATGTTACACTCAATATGATTTATCTGCAAAATTTTATTTATTATCTAGTGTAAATAAATCCCAAAGTACCATGCCCAGGCGATCAGAATAATCTGCATAGGTATTCTTTCTTTATACAAATATGTCATTCCCGGGCCCGTATAGTCAGCTTTAAAAATATTGATCCGTTTTTTCGAGGAATTAATATTGGCTATAAATACAGCAATATAAAAAACAATAAGCAAAATGGCTGTTATTTCTCTCAGTTGTGGCAACATTAATCCTATTCCGGCTGCTATTTCCAATACTCCGGTAAAATATACCCAGAACATTTTGTAAGGAATAAAGTCCGGAATCATCAGAGCCATTCCTTTCTGAAACTTAAAGTGAGAAAACCCTGTAAAAATAATAAATACAGCCATCCCCAGATTACCTGAAAAAATCCAGTTCCATTCTCCCTGAATAATTTTTGTTCCGAGCAGGGCTATAATAAATACACTAAAGAGTATGGATAATAATTTCATTTATTTTTCTGCTAATTCTTTTACCAATCCGAGTCCTTTGATAAATCCTTTATCCATATCATCTTTCCATTTCTCATCTACCTGAACCTCAACATGAAGTTTGGTCTTATCCCCCAAATTTGTAAGAAAATACTTTTCTTGGGCTCCGCTCCATTCCATAATTTCTTTACTATGGAGATCTTCAATCCCATTTAATATCATTCCCAAATGTTTAAATACGATCTGATGAGGTTCTTTAAGACTATCAATAGTCGAGACCATTCCGTCTCCTTTGCTGTTCACAAATAATGTACGTCCGCCTACTTTCCAATCCGATTTCATAACAGAATCTGAACCGAAAAATTTTGTCCATTCATTATAGGTTGCTTCACTCCACAAGATATCCCAGATTTTCTGTGGTGAAGCATTGATTTCATATTCATATGCTAAGGTTTCCATAAATATATCTTTTAAGGTTATAAAATTCAGTTGCTATTTCTCAGCTAGACTTTTCACAATTTCCAATGCTTTCGGAAACTTATCTTCAAAGAAACTTTTAAATTCTTCTGGGGTCTGTATTTCTCCTTTAAGAATTGTTCCGTTTCCGGTTTCTTCCAATATATAAGATTCTGTTGCTTCTCCCCAGTTTTGTGCCTTCTCTACACCGTCATAAATTTCACCAAGATGCAGAAATTTCATTTCTTTATTCGGAACATTTTTTTCAATACGGCTATACATACCATTATTATTAGGATCGAAAAATTTCACAATACTTCCCTCTTCCAAAGTTCCTTTATAAAAAGAGCCTTCGGAAAAAACTGATGTCCACTGTGTATAAGTAACATCATCCCATAATACTTTCCATATTTTATCTGGAGCAGCATTGATCTGAATCTGATAAAAAAGTTTTTCCATGAGATACAATATTATAAATTAATTATTTAGGAGTGATATGCTGTCTCCAAATCGGTAATTATAATCTTCTGCATTTTAAGCATAGCCTGAACAACTTTTTGTGATTTTTCAGGATTAGAATCATTCATCAATTCAATTAGTTTTTTAGGAACAATTTGCCAGCTGACACCATATTGATCCTTCAACCAGCCACACATACTCTCCCTTCCTCCTCCGGATATCAATGTATTCCAAAGATGATCTGTTTCTTTTTGATCATTTGTCATCATGACCAAAGATATTCCTTCATTGAAGTCAAACTTGTGGTCAAAAGAAGAATCCATACAACCTAGCATATAATTATTGATAGTAAACTGAGCATGCTGTACATTTTCAGGATTTTCTGCATTCTCACCACCATCTTTATACTTCAGAACACCCTCAATCTTAGAGTCCGGAAATGTACTGGTATAGAATTCCATTGCTTCCATTGCCTTTCCATTATTTTTATGCATAAACATTAGCGTAGGTACCATTCTTTGTTCCTGCATTTCTCCAAAATAGAGTTCCCAGGTTGTGCCATATTTATCTTTAATCCATCCGTATTTCTTGCTCCACGGATAAGAGCCGAGTTCCATTAATGCCATTCCGCCTTCAGATAACATATTCCAGTAATGTTGTACATCTTCCTCGGAGGCACAATTTATCAGAAAAGATATCGAAGGATTTTTCTCAAACTGTGGCCCTGCATTCAGTAGCATAAGCTTTTGCCCGAACAATTCTATATTTATTACAACAGGTGTATCTACTGTAATTTTCCCACCAAATACCTGGCAATAAAATTCTGCTGATTCCTTCGCGTCTCCATTGCACCAAAGACATGGAAAAATATCATTATTCATTTTTTTATTTTTAGTGTGTTTCTGTGTACTGGCTAAAACTGCCTAAGATTGCATTCCATCCGTCTTTTTGCATTTCAACAGGATTTTCTGCTTCGGGATCGAAAGCTGTGGTAATTTTTGTCCCGTCTTCTACTACTTCAAAAGTTGTGGAAACCTTCCTACCATCTGGCATATGATATCTGATTAGCTGCTGAGGAACGACCTCATCATAAGTTCCCTCAAAGTTAAATCCAAAACTTCCATCTTTGGCTTCCATTCTGTTATTGAACTTCCCGCCTACTCTCAAATCGTTTTCAGAGGAAGGACAAAACCAACTTTCGTGAGCAAAATTCCATTGGGTAATATGTTCTGGTTGATTAAAATAATCCCAAACTTTTTCTACAGGAGCATTTACAGTTGTTTCTATTGTGATTTGTTCCATGATATTTGAATTAATTAGTTTATCTAAAATACTGAAATTGATTTTTATCTTAATGTAGTTGTTGACAGATTAAAACTTGTCAGGGTTTTAGGCCCTGACAAGTTTATTCATTATTGATTTTCGTAGCCTTTATCGCCACTATAATTAATCATCCATTTTACATCAAATTTATCTGTAAAACAGCCAAAATAATCTCCCCAGAACTGGTCTTCCAGAGGCATTTCTATAGTTCCGCCTTCAGAAAGACCTTTAAATAGTTTTTCTGCTTCATCTCTGGATTCAGGAAAAATAGAGACATAGTTATTGTTTCCTAACTGAAGACTTTGTCCAAATTCCGGAACAATATCAGAGGCCATTAATAAATCATTTCCTATTGGTAATGCAATATGCATTACTCTGTTTTTTGCTTCTTCAGATAAGTTTTCGGTACCGGGAGCATTCCCCATTTTATGAATATCACCAAGGAATTCTCCTCCGAAAACAGATTTGTAAAAATTAAAAGCTTCTTCGGCTTTACCATCAAAATTGAGGTATGGGTTTAATTTAGGCATTGTAATAAAATTTGAAGGTTATTGTAAAAATTTTTTGATCTTTAATAGTGTAAAATCTATCATTCTGTTATTTGTATTTCCGTGTTCATCGGCCATCATATAAGTACCATGCCCTGTAGGAAGTACCAGCAGCCGCGAATCCGGAAGTAGCGTATGCAAATCGGCAGCATGAGATATTTTTATCACATCTCTGTCTCCGTAAATAAGAAATACAGGTTTCTGAATATTCTGTATTGTCTTATTATCCCAGTCTTCAAAGTTTATCATTCTCTGGCTGTCTTTCCGAAACATATTATGAAGTTTGTCCTCATCCGGTGTCAGCTTTAAGAAATTCTCCTTAAGGTAGTCCGGCATTATTTCTATTGTAGCATTTTCCATTCCCTCAAAAAAACCATCCACCATTCCTTTTCTTTTATAAACTCCGGATGCAGCAATTATCTTCTCTACTCTATCGGGGAAAAGTTCTGCGATTTTCATAATGCTTGTTGCACCATTACTAAAGCCAAAGAATGAAGCTTTTTCAATATTCAGTTTATCAAGAGCAGCTATAATGTCTTTTGCATCCTGTTCAAAGGTTTCCGGAACGTCTCTGTGATCAGATTTTCCATGATTTTGCAAATCTATTCCGATAAGCCTCCGCTCGTTATGTAGCCTGTTAATGACCTCCTTAAAGTCTTGTCGTATAGAAGATCCTCCGCCATGAACTAATACTAAAGGTTTCCCTTCTCCGTAAATTTCGTGGTATAAACGGATACCATTGATATCCAAATATCCGGCCTTATGCGGTTCCATATTTAATACAGAATATTATTATCCGTGTCATATTTCATTCCGGGATAATTGAGCAAACGCCGCATCAATCCCATTTGTCCACATAGGTAATCCTGACGTCCGATACACATTCCTATAAAGTTGAGCTTATCTTCTTTAATAAAAGGGATATTCATATTAATAGGAAACATTTCGGATAGTTGCTCATCAGTAGCTTCTAAAAGCTTCTGATAGGCTTTTGGGGAAACAGCATGAAAGCTGTCTTTCAATTCTTTCAGAGAAGGATAAGAAAAGCTTTCATCTAGTGCTTTTCCCATAAAAAATAAATCCTGATACGGATCTTCTGTTACTTCTCCCAGTATATGAGCAATAGCATAGCGAACGTTTACATAGTTTCCGGCCATCCAGATGATATGATTGGTTCGTCCGTCAATTCTTTTCAGTGCATCTTCTTCTGTAATTCCGTCCAGTACATTCAGAAAGGTCTGGGTATGCATCCTGTACGCAGGAATGATGACTTCTAATTTTAATGATTTTGGTGCATTCATTTGTAATTGTTTTAAGTCGGTTTAAACTATCTCATTTCTTTATCAAAATTAAGAGTGAATAATATAATATGGACTTGCCATAGGGCAAGAAATATAAAAGAGTTTTATCTATTTTAGCTCATACTACTGGTTTTTGTGTACAGCACTAATTTGCTAAAAAAATAATAGCATGAACAAAATGTCCATGCCAATAATATTTTAAGATTCTTTTTTATGAGAAACCAGTTCTTTCCGAATTCTGCTAAGAGAAGTATCTGTTACACCAAGATAGGAAGCAATTTGCTTTAGAGGAGCAAATCTGACTACACCTGGCTTTTGTTCCATCAGATTCAGATAACGTTTGGTTGCGGATAATGTAATCATATCCAGAGAACGCTGTTTCATGGAAAAAACCTGATAACTGAACCAAAGACGTCCCCACTCACTAAATCCGGGAATGGTATGATAAATATGCTGAAAATCGTCAAATTCTATTTTCAGCAGTGTACAATCCGTTACTGTCTGAAGATTTTCCTGAGAAGGAGTTCTCTGAAAAAGCGAAGCCGGAACAATAACAATATCTCCTTCTGTAAAAAACTCAGTTGTGATTTCGTTGTTATCATAATCGTATACAAAAGCACGTACCAGTCCTTTTTCCAATAAATAATATTCGTTGGCAGTTTCTCCTTCATGCAGAAATATTTTTCCTTTTTCTGTTTCTGTTACCTTATGCTTCTCCGCAATCAGAATTATATCTTCATCGGACAGCATAAAGTGCTGATATATTTCTTTATAAATCGGATTCATAATTTTCTTCCAGTTTTTGGTTAAAGATAATATTATTTCCGAACGGATCAGTGACTGTAAAAGATAATGCTCCGTAAAATGTTTCTGCCAATCCGGGTTTATTATATTTATAGTTTTTCGCAGAGAGTTCTTTATGAAAATCCTCTATTCCGCTACACCAGATAAATATATTGGTTCCGGGAGTACCATCACCATGATGTTCACTAAGGTGGAATTTAATATTGGCTCTCTGTATTTCCATATAAATAGGAAAATTATCTTCAAATGTATGTTCCCACAGAATATCAAACCCCAACCAATCTACATAAAACTCTTTTGCCTTCTGATAGTCAAACATTCTTAAAACAGGAATAACGGCTTCAGCTTTCATAACAAAAATATTTTTAGAATAATGATAATTGTATAGCTTTTGGAGTATCTGGCTTCTTAGCGTCTCCCATTGTAGACTTTCCACCATATTGCCACGACACACTTCTTTCTTCTTCTATGACCTGTTGAATGTCAAAATTGGGTGTAAAGTTCTTTTCAGCATCCAGTACAATCTGATGCAATTTATTAATTGATTTCAGCTTATCAGAATTTCCCAGTTTAGATTTTTCTATTCCTTTCTGGAGGATCTGAATACTTTCATCATAGATTTTTATAGGAACAGGAAACGGATGTCCATCTTTTCCGCCGTGTGCAAACGAAAAACGGGCAGGATCTTTGAAACGCGAGGGAGCGCCATGAATAACTTCACTAACCAGCGCCAGCGATTGCATGGTACGGGGACCTACTCCTTCCAACATAAGAAGATCTTCAAAGTTTTGAGGCTGTTGCTCTCTGGTAACATAGAGTAATGCTCCCAATCGTTTAAGATCTATATCTGTAGCTCTTACATCATGATGTGCAGGTAGAATCAACGTGGCAAAGTCCTGCATAATCTTTGCTGAATCAGTATGAGAAATATCGAGAATTCCTTTTCTGTTATCTGAGGCTTCTGTAGCTGTAAGATTTAGAATCGTTCCTTTAGAAATTCCATTTATCCCGGTATGTGGTTCTTCTATAAAAGAGGTAAGATTTTCCGATAACCAATGATAGCGCCTTGCTGTACCATCAGCATCGTTTAAACCTTGCTGAATTACACACCAATTGCCACTATCCGTGACAACAAAATTATGTTGGTATAACTGGTAACCATCTTGAATAGCTGTATTATCTACTTTTGCAGACAATTTACTGGCTTTTACCAATTCTGTTCCGTTTAGTCCGGTTTTATCTGCGATCTGAAGCAGCTCCTGTGGAGTATCTCTGGAATATTTTCCTTTTCCTCCACATATATAAAGTCCTAAACTTTGGGAATTCGGATTAATAGCTCTTTTTAAAGAACCCATTACAGAAGTTGTAATACCTGAAGAATGCCAATCCATTCCTAATACAGCTCCAAAACTTTGAAACCAGAAAGGATCGGACAGCCGTCTTACGACTTCTTCTTTCCCATAATCTGCCAATATAACCTCTACTATAGAAAGTCCAAGAGCAGACATCCGCTCGTATAACCAAGCGGGAACCTTTCCGTAGTGTAATGGTAAGTCTGCAGTTCCTGAACGTTTCATACATCTAAGATAAAAAAAACGACTCCGAAAAAGAATTGCGAAGTCGTTTTTTTATGATTTTTTGTTCTTAAATTATTTTAAAGCAGCAAGAGCAGCATCATAGTTTGGCTCCTGAGCAATTTCGGGAACCTGCTCTGTATAAACAACATTTCCGTTCTCATCCGCCACTACAACTGCACGGCTTAATAATCCTTTTAGTGGAGAATCTGCTAAAGTAACTCCATAATCGTCACCAAAGTGTCCTCTGAAGTCAGATAATGTATCTACATTATCTAATCCTTCTGCTGCACAGAATCTACCTAATGCAAAAGGTAAATCTTTAGAAACGTTTACCACAACTGTATTATCCAAGTTAGAAGCTTCCTGATTGAATTTTCTTGCAGAAGCTGCACAAACTCCGGTATCAATGCTTGGGAAGATATTCAGTACAACTTTTTTCCCGTTGTAATCTGCCAAAGTCTTTTCAGACAAATCAGCATTTACCAATGTAAAGTCTTTTAATTGTTCTCCAATATTCGGAAGATTTCCTACTGTAGAAATCGCATTTCCTTTTAGTGTAATGTTTGCCATTATTTCGTCTTTTTAATTATTAGATAAAAATACAGAATTCTTCTAAATTTCTACTGATAGTTCATTTTAAATTTATCATAAATTTCAGTACAAGAAAAGCACACAAAAAAACACACCACAGAAATAACAATATCTATATCTTAATGCATAAGCTTGTATTTTGGAAGCTTGATATGCCAGACATTATATTTAATACTGAATTTCAATTGCATATGGAATATTTTACATTATTTTATCTAGCTTTTATTTGAAAGCATTATATATATAAATGTTTCTAAACTAAAATATTCAGTTTATGTCTTTCTATCAAAAAATTTCAGTCATTGGTTCCAAGTATATAGGGTTACCTAAACTTATGAAATGGGGATTCAATCTTTCTCCTATGTACAGAAGGAGTACAGCAAGAATCACATCTGTGTCTCCTGACTTACTCGATGTACAAATTAAATTACCCATTAGCTATAAAAACCGAAATTATATGGGAACCATATTTGGTGGAAGTATGTTTTCGGCAGTTGATCCTATCCCAATGGTACAACTGATTAATCTATTGGGACACCAGTATGTTGTATGGGACAAATCTGCTCAGATATCTTTCAAACGTCCGGGAAATGTAGATTTATATGCCGAATTTACATACACAAAAGAAGAGCTTGAACAAATAATTGAACAAGTTGAAAGTCAGAACGAAATTGAAATTATAAAGACAACCCAACTAACCAACCAAAGCAAAACGATTGTTTATTGTGAAGTAAAAAAGACTATCTATATCGCAGGAAAGGCCTATTATAAAATGAAAAGGAAGGAAAAAGCCAAACTATAAAATTTAGGCTTTCTTCTCAATCTTCTGAAAGGAAGCGTTTATTCCCTTAATAAGAGATGAGCTAAAGCCCTGATGCTCCATTTCATTAAGACCAACAATAGTACAGCCTTTAGGCGTCGTTACTTTGTCTATTTCGTCTTCCGGATGATTCTGATTCTGTATTAATAATTCAGCAGCTCCTTTTACAGTCTGGTTTACAATCTGAACAGCTGTCTTAGCATCAAACCCAATCTGAATTCCCCCTTGCACCATTGCACGCATAAACCTTAGCACATAAGCAATTCCGCATGCTCCCAAAACAGTTGCTGCTTCCATAAGGTCTTCATTGATCTGTATAACGCTTCCAACATGAGAAAGCAGGCTTTTCACACTTTCCAACTTGTCTTTTTCCTGTCCATTATATACCAAACAAGTTAAAGATTCTCCTACATCCGAAGCTGTATTCGGCATTGCACGCATAGTTGTAACAGCTTTATTTTCGATTGCTTCCTGAATTTGCTGTATGCTAATTCCTGTTGCCATAGAAACAAGGATTTTGTCGGGGGTAAAGTACTGCCTGTATTCTTTTAATACTTCCAGAATATTAAAAGGTTTAAGTGCTACAATAACAATATCTGATTGTGTAATTGCATAAGCATTATCTGAAGTTACTTCAACACCATCTTTTTCCAGAAAAGCAATGGACTTAGTATTTCTTCTCGTAGCTATAATCTGATAATTCTCACCGGACTTTAAAATGCCCTTTATAATGGAAAGTCCAAGGTTTCCCGTCCCTAATACAGCTATCTTCATAGACATTTGGTTTTTAGTTTATTCTTTTATCACAATAAATGTACTTCATTTTTGGCGATTTGTTCTAAAAATCATTCTAAAAACAGTAAATTTGTTACTCTAAAAAATAGATCATAGAGAGGGGCTCTCTTTTTATAACTAAGTTTAAAAAAACAAAAAAGAATGTCAGAAAAATCAAAAATCTACTACACACTAACGGATGAAGCGCCTATGTTGGCTACACACTCGTTTTTACCAATTGTAAAGGCATTTACAAAATCAGCAGATATCGAAATCGCTGTTCCTGATATTTCTTTAGCAGGAAGAATTTTAGCAAATTTCCCGGAATTCTTAAAGGACGATCAAAAGATCGGTGATGCATTGACAGAATTAGGTGAATTAGCAACCAAACCTGATACTAACATCATTAAGTTACCAAATATTTCAGCTTCTGTTCCGCAATTAGATGCAGCTATTGCTGAATTACAAGGAAAAGGTTTTGCTGTTCCGAACTATCCTGCTGAACCGAAAAATGATGAGGAAAAAGCAATTAAGGCTAAATATGCTAAGGTTTTAGGAAGTGCTGTAAACCCAGTGTTAAGAGAAGGAAATTCTGACAGACGTGCTCCAAAAGCAGTTAAGAACTATGCTAAAGCTAACCCTCACAGGATGGGCGACTGGGCTTCTGATAGCAAAACAGATGTTGCTCATATGAACAGTGGAGACTTCTATGGTACTGAAACATCTACTACTATAGAAAACGCTACTAAATTCAGAATCGTATTCAAAGGAAATGATGGTTCTGAAACTGTACTAAAGGACTTCGCACCTCTTCAAGCTGGTGAGGTAATCGATTCTTCTGTAATGAACCTTAATGCATTAAAAGTTTTCGTTCAGCAAGCTATTGAGGAGGCAAAAAACAAAAACGTTCTTCTTTCTGCTCACCTGAAAGCTACCATGATGAAGATTTCAGATCCTATTATCTTTGGAGCTATTGTGGAAACTTTCTTCAAAAATGTATTTACAAAATATGCTGAGACTTTCAAGTCATTAGATATAAATCCTAACAATGGTCTTGCTGATCTTTTTGAGAAAATCAAAGGAAATGCTCAGGAAGCTGATATCAAAGCTGATATTGAAGCAGCTTTAGCTAACGGACCAAGAGTTGCTATGGTAAACTCTGATAAAGGTATTACTAACTTCCACGTTCCTTCTGATATTATTGTCGATGCATCTATGGCTGCTCTTGTAAGAGGTGGTGGTAAGATGTGGAACAAAGAAGGGAAAGAAGAAGATACTGTTGCTATTATCCCGGATCGTTCTTATGCTGGTTTCTATCAGGCTGTAATTGATGATATGAAAGCTCACGGAAAATTAGATCCTACAACTATGGGTTCTGTTCCTAACGTAGGTTTAATGGCTCAGAAAGCTGAAGAATATGGTTCTCATGATAAAACTTTCCAGGTAAAAGCTGACGGAACTGTAGAGGTTCAGGATGAAGCTGGAAGCGTTCTTCTTTCTCAGAAAGTAGAAAAAGATGATATCTTTAGAATGTGTCAGACTAAAGATGCTCCTATCCAGGACTGGGTAAAATTAGCAGTAAACAGATCCAGACTATCTGAAACACCTGCTATTTTCTGGTTAGACAAAGGAAGAGCTCACGATAGAGAAATCATCAAAAAAGTAGAGAAATATCTTAAAGATTATGATACTACAGGCCTTGACATCAGAATTCTTGATGTAATGGATGCAATGACTGAAACTTTAAGAAGAGCGAGAGAAGGGAAAGATACAATTTCTGTTTCCGGAAACGTATTAAGAGATTACCTAACTGACCTTTTCCCAATTCTTGAGCTTGGAACTTCTGCAAAAATGCTTTCTATTGTTCCGTTAATGAATGGTGGTGGTTTATTCGAAACCGGAGCCGGAGGTTCTGCACCTAAGCACGTTGAGCAGTTCTTGGAAGAAGGATACTTAAGATGGGATTCATTAGGTGAATTCCTGGCACTTCAGGCTTCTTTAGAGCATTTAGCACAAACTCAGAACAATTCTAAATCTCAGGTATTAGCAGATGCATTGGATGAAGCTAACGCTAAATTCCTTGCTACTGATAAATCTCCAGCAAGAAAAGTAGGTCAAATTGATAACAGAGGTTCTCACTTCTACCTTGCTATGTATTGGGCTGAAGCATTGGCTAACCAGACTGCAAATGCGGAGATTGCTGCACAATTCAAGCCAATTGCACAAAACATGCAGGAAAATGAGGCTAAGATTAATGAAGAATTAATCGGAGCACAAGGACAACCTCAAAACATCGATGGTTACTACAAAACTGATGAGGTAAAAACTTATGCAGCAATGAGACCAAGTGCTACATTGAATGCTATTATTGACGGAATCTAGTTCCTGATAAATATATAATTTATATAAACCGGATGCTTTTAGTATCCGGTTTTTTATTTCTGTATGTACATCTATTATATTAAATAAAAACTCGTGCTACATATCTGAAAAATCACTAAATTTCTAAGTTAAAATCAAGATCCATTATTAGCATGAAAAACAGAATTATACTTTCAATCTGTCTATCTTTCATTTACAATATAAAAGCACAAAATAAAATTGATCAGGCAATTCAAATACTCGATCAAAAATATGCTCAGGAAAAAGTTTATCTCCTTTTTGATAAAGAGAAATACATCTCCGGAGAAAACATGTGGTTCAAGGCCTTTGTTTTTGATGGTTATAACCGGTCCACAATATCATCTTCTTTGTTTGTTGAACTGTATGACAGCAATAAAAGTATAATTGCTAAAAAGGTATTTCCTATCAATAATGGTGAGGGTAACGGCAGCATTAATCTTTCTGAAAAATTAAAAGAAGATGTTTATTTCGTTAGAGCCTATACTACATGGATGGCTAATTTTGGTGAAGAGTTCCAGCTCGTACAGCCTATTCCGGTATACAATCCAGCTTCTCCTCAAAAGCTGGTTATTAATAACGACTCTAAATGGACGGCTAAAGCTTATCCTGAAGGTGGTACCTTTATAGAAAACCTGCCTACCAAATTTGCTGTAAGGCTTCAAACCGAAGGTACTCCCCCATCAGAATGGCATGGTTATGTAACGGACAAAGACAACCCCTCTGAAAAAATTACCAGTTTCAAAGGTTTAGACCAAAATATAGGAGTATTTAGTATTACACCCAAAAAAGGAAAAACATACCAAGTTGTTGTCGAAGATAACAACGGTGTAAAGCAAAACATAGATTTACCTGTAGCAAAAGATACTGGTGTACATATACAAATAGCCAATACAGCAAAAGGTATCCAGTATACACTGAAAAGCAATAATCTTCCCGGATTGAAGGATTATAAAGTTATTGGTACTGTCAGTAATTTACTGGCCTATAAAGCCAATATCAGCGTCAATAATAAAGAAGCATCAAGTACCATCCCATCTTCTATTAGTAATAAGATGAATGGTATACTACAACTGGCTGTATTTGATGAAAAAGAGAACCTTGTTGCTCAAAGATTATGTTTCATAGATCCTTCGCAGCTACATGTAACTCAACCTGCTGTTTCATATTCACAAGCCGATAAAACAGCCCGTGCTTACAATACAATTGAAGTTCCGCCTCAGGAAAATTATTCCAATTACACAGTGGTTGTCCGTGATGATGCTAAAAATACTGAGAAAAATAACATTTTAAGTGCCTTATGGCTTACTGGTGATTTTTCTTCAAAAATAAATGCACCAGCGCAGTATTTTACAAAAAATGCAAACACAGAAGCTCTGGACGGTATACTGATTTCTGAAAAATGGAATCGCTTTGACTGGAATGCTGTAATGGCAGGAAAAACACCTGATATAAAGTATAACCCTGAGCCTTATTTTTCCTATAGAGGAAAATTGACAGTCAACAGCAGACCTCTTCCAAATACTTCTGCAAACCTAATATTCAAAACGCTTGATAACACAGTGATTAATGAAGTACAGACTGATGATGGAGGCTATTTCATGTTACACAATATAAATACCGATGAACCAATAAAGGTTACCTATTTTCTAAATACTTTAAACAAAGCAGCTAGTAATCCACCCAATCTTAGAATAGCTTTTGAGCCAACTGTCGATTTTGTTACTTACAGAAGTTCATTACCGGCTACACAATACCATCTGGAAGACCGTCAGACTACAAATGATACTCCTGCACCGGAAATAGCTCGTGCAATAGCTAACAAAAAGAATCAGAAGTTGATACATGACAATGAAATTCTGATCAAAGAAGTACAGCTAAAGGCAAAAAAGAGGGATGAGAAGAGAATACTTAATGACAAATTGAGTAGTGGGATGTTCAGAAGTATGAATGAACAGGTATTCGATCTTGTCAATGAAAATCAGGATGCACAAAGCTCTCAAAATATATTACAATGGTTACAAGGCAGAGTTGCCGGATTAACTTTCCAAATGGATTCCAGTGGAAATTACGTACCATATATAAGAGGGGGACAGGCTAAATTATATATGGATGAAGTTCCTATGGATGCCAGCATGATTAATAGCACCCCTGTAAGTAATATTGCCATGGTAAAAGTGATTAAAGGCTCCGGTCTTCTTGGAAATGCCGTTGCTATATATACCCGAAGAGGAGACACCCAGCCTGCTACTCCGGCCGTAAAAGATCCTTTTATGGATAATACCGCAACTATTTTAGGTTATGATAAAGTAGCAGAGTTTTATAACCCTGATTATAGTAAAGAAGCCTATAAGACTATTCCAAGCGATACACGTGATGTATTGTACTGGAATCCCGATTTAAAAGCTCAGGATAAAGCTCCTTCCGCAATACAGTTTTATAATAATGATACCCCGACGAACTATCAGGTTATTATTATAGGTTTTGATAAGGATGATAAACCTTTGTACTATAATGGTAAAATGCAATAATAAATAAAATACCCGAAGAGATATTCTTCGGGTATTTTATTTTGGTATAAATTGACTGATTTTTTATTTTAAAAAGTCTATTATATTTTCTAATGGCCTGCCAATAACGGCTTTATTATCTTTTATAACAATGGGTCTTTGGATTAGTGTCGGATTATCTACTAAAACATTAATCCAGTCCTCCTCATTTAATTCCTGACCTGCATATTTTTCTTTAAACAGTGCATCACTCTTTCTTACCAGATCTTCAGCTTTTATTCCAAGCTTTTGCAGTACTGATACTACCTCTTCTTTACTCAGCGGATTCTGAATAATATTAATAAGTTCAAAGTCTATTTTCTGTTCTTCCAGATACTGTAATGCTTCTCTGGATTTAGAGCATCTGCTGTTATGTAAGATTTGTATTCCCATTGTCTGGTTAATTTTTAGAAAAGGCCATTCAGGTTACTATCAATACTATCTAAGATAAAACCAAAGTCTTCTGGTTTTTCTACAAAATCAATATCATTAACGTCTATGATAAGCAATTTTCCTTCATCATAACCCTTAATCCATTTTTCGTATTTGTCATTCAGTTTCGAAAGATAATCAATGCTGATTCCTGCTTCATAATCTCTTCCTCTTTTTGCAATCTGAGCCACTAATTTAGAAATGTCGGCTCTCAGATAGATCAATAAATCCGGAGCTGATACGAAAGTTTTCATCAGATTGAATACCGATTTATAGTTATTGAAATCTCGTTCAGTTAAAAGCCCCATATCATTAAGGTTTTCAGCAAATATATGAGCATCTTCATAGATGGTTCTGTCCTGAATAACATTTTTACCACTTTCACGAATCTCTTTAATTTGCTTAAAGCGACTTCCTAAAAAGTAGATCTGAAGGTTAAACGCCCATTTAGCCATGTCGTGGTAGAAATCATCCAGATACGGATTGTGATCTACATCTTCAAACTGCGCTTCCCATCCGTAATGTTTAGCCAACATCGTTGTGAGCGTAGTTTTTCCAGCCCCTATATTTCCTGTTACCGCAATGTGCATATCTTATTTTTTTCGAGGTGTAAAGATAAAGCTTGTTTAGCTCGATTGCAAACCCATTTTCAAAACAATCCCTAATGTCAGGAATTCCATTGTATAAGATCTGTACTTACAGCTTATTACTTTTTTCCAGTAATACTTCTCCCCAGGCGTTAAGCTGCCATAATACTTTTACCAAATCTTCACCAAGAGGTGTCAGAGAATACTCTACACGTGGAGGCAATTCCGGATAAGAAACTTTCGTTAGCAGACCTATTGACTCCATTTCTTTAAGCTGTTGGTTCAATACACGTCTATCTACTTTACCAATCCCCTTGATAAATTCGCTGGGACGCTTTTTACCCTCATTAATCTGCCAGACGATAGGAATTTTCCATTTACCACTTATGGCATTTACCGCAAATTCCAACGGACATATTTTTTCTTCTATCGCTCTTTCCTTTGTATTCATAAAAGTGACTTTTTTACCCCATAGGGACAAATTTATGCGTTATTGCCTATCTCCAAATAGTTATAAATCTTTGCAAAATTAAATAAAATCATATGGATATTTTAGCAAAAAACATTGCCCAGCTTAACGAAACATTAGCATCTCAGGTTCCGGTAGAAATACTGCAGGCTTTTCAAAGATCTATTTTGGATCTGGAGGAGAAACAAACAGGTAGCAAAAGCATTAATACAGGAGAAAAATTTCCGGATTTTCAGCTTACTAACTATGATGGTAAAATATTCGGTTTACAAGACTTATTGAAAGGCAAGCTTGTTATTGCATTTTTAAGGGGTAGCTGGTGCCCTTACTGCAACCTGGAAATGCAGGCACTACAAAATGAACTTCATCAGTTTGAAACAAAAGGAGCTAATCTGGTTATCATCACCCCACAGCTCGCGAATATTAGTTCAGAATGGCAGCAAAAGCAAAAGACCAGTTTCCAAATCTTGTCTGATAAGGATAATCTGCTCGCTAAAAAACTAGGAATTGATTTTGAATTACAGGATTTTGTAATCCCTCATTATAAAGCTATGGGAATTGACTTACTACAAATCAATCAGACAGATCAGTATGCACTACCTATCCCAGCAGTCTACGTCTTAAACGTTAATGCTGTTGTAATTTACAAATCTTTAAATCCTGATTACATGAAACGTGTTAATATCGAGGAATTATTAGATCAGCTTTAGAATGACCAATACTCTTGAATCCGAAATGGGTTGGTTATGGGCAGAAAAAATTAAAGTAAGCTTTCGCTTACTTTAATTTTACTTCGTATATCTTTGGCCAGTTCTTACCTGTTACCAGCATATTATCTCCTTTAAAGGCTATACCATTCAGTACATCATCAGCCCCCTTTGTATGCAGTTTAACATAATTAGAGAAATCATATCTTCCAACTACTTCTCCTGTTGCCGGATCTATTTTTAGTACCACAGGTTGTTGCCATACATTGGCATAAATAAATCCTTTGTAGTATTCCAGTTCATTAATTTGCCCATATGCCATTTCTGAACCGGCTACACCTATTTTTCTGACAACTTTAGACGGGTCATTCACATCCAGGAAATAGATATTAGAAGAACCATCTGATGCAATCAGATTTTTACCATCATAAGTTAGTCCCCAGCCTTCTGTCATTTCTGTAGGATACTGAAATTGTCCTATTTGCTGCAGATTGGCTTTATTATAAATGAATCCAATTTTATTTTTCCAGTCTAACTGAAAGACTTTATCTCCAGCTATTGTACTTCCTTCAGAAAATATTTTTTCAACCAATTGAGTTCCGGGAGCTGGGTTAGGTTTTGCTTCAGCAATTGGCTGAGTTTGTCCCAGTGTATATTTAATCAGTCTGGACTGATCGAACTGCCCATCCGATTCATAAACCGTATTTCCGTCCAACTGGAATCCTTGTACAAAATTTTTAGGATCATGTGGATATTCAGCAACCTGCTCATATGTAAGATTTTGCTCCGGTTTGGAAGCAAAAACATTAATTGTAGCATCCTGATTGATAACCTTACCATCTTTCATTTTGATGTTGAATGTCACATCATTCTCTCCTAATGTGAAAAACTTTGGATCGATAGTTAATGTATTGCTTTCTTTGTCTCCGAAACTAATACTAATACTTTCTGCATTTCCGGTAACATCCGAAGGTAAAGCTATCTTATCTCCGAAATGATAGCCTTTATCCTGCATTGTAGCATTATATTCCTGAATGCTTTTTATAACTGTTTTTTCCTTATTACAAGAAGCTAAAAGTGTAAGAGCCATAAGCCCTATAACTATATTTTTTTTCATTTACCTATTTTTATTTTCAGGGCTATTATCCCCCTTTTATAATTGAGTCAAAAGTACAAAATTTTATCCCGAAAAATCATCAAGCATATCCATTGTTGGCACAAAAAACAAACTTCCGGTTTTGGCTGTACTAAAATCTAATATCCTGTCATAATTCCCTACAGGATCTCCAATAAACATACTTTTAAGCATTTTTTGTACTGTACTGAATGTACTGGCATAAGCGATAAAATAAGTTCCGGTTTCACTACTCGTGCGAAAAGGCATATTATCTCTTACTACTTTAAAATCGTCTCCGACATTAGATACAGCACTGTGCGAATTAACGGGCTTTACATCATCTGTCATTTCAATATCACTAGCCTTATAGCGTCCAATTACTTTTTCCTGCTCTGGTACAGGTAAAGAGTTCCATGCTGTCATATCATGGATATACTTCTGTACAAAAAGATAACTTCCGCCTTCATACTCTTCATCTTCCTCTCCTACTTTTGCAAAGAAATCGCGGTCTGCACCCTGCGGATTTTCGGTTCCATCTACAAATCCTATTATAGATCTTCCATCCCAGTATCTAAAACCATGTACTTCTTCTATACAATCTGCTACAGGAGATAATACATCAGAAATCGCTGTTGCCATATCAAAACAAATACTAAACTGATCTGCCCTGATGTGGAAATGTAAATCTCCCGGAGTAGTAACTGCAGTATGTTTTTCTCCTTTTACCTCCTTAAAAACCCCAAGTTCCTTGGGAAGAGGCTCCTGAAGTTCTAGTTTTTTCCACGCATTATAGCCTATTCCCATAACACAGCTAACCCGTACATTTGGAAAACGCACTGCTGCTGAATTATTAAGATTGGCAACCAGTGCACACACTCTCTGAAAAGCTTCTTTAATATTATCTGTATTTTTAAAAGTCCATACTGTAAAAACAGTATTAGCATTAGGATTATCTGTTACTTTTTGTGATTGTACAGCCATATTTATTTCAAAAAATTATTATTATTTTAAAGTTTCTATATCCTGACCAAACTGCAGAATATAACCGTTGTTGTCATAAATTGCAAATTCCCGCATCTGCCACGGAAAGTCTTCTATGTTATAGCATACTTCTGCTTTATCCTTCAGTTGCTCCCAAAGAAGATTTACATCCTGAATATTAAAATAAAATGACCCGGAAAACATTGAGCTTTTAAAAGGAATTTGCTCATTGGGTTTAGAAAACATAATCTCAACATTTTCTTTTTTCAGCAATGCCCACTGCCATTCTTCATCTTTTCTCAGACACTGAAAACCTAGGTTTGTTGTATAGAATTCAATTGTTTCATCTAATTCCGTTGTCCATAAATTGGGGGTAAGCGTATTAAACCTGATCTCCATTATTTTCTAAAAAATTTTTAAGTGATTTACCCAGAATTTCATTCCAGCCGACACGGTAATTTTCTTTTGCAAAATCTGCACCGGCATCGGAAAAGCTATCCAGTCCTGTATGTGTTAAAGTCAGTATTGTTCCGTTATCTGCTTCCTGCAGTTCCCATAATAATTCCGAAGAACCTTTGCTGTGATCCGGATGTGTCCATGTATGCTTTAGGAACCGATTTGGTTCAAAGCCCAAAATCTGGCAGCGGTGAAGGTACTTCCTATTATCTCCCGGTTCAAAAAAATCGAATACGGCACCCTCTTTAAGAATAAAGTTAGGAATATCAAAATACCAGATTTTCATTTCATCTTTGTCTGTAATAGCCCTCCAGACTTTTTCTACTGGCACATTATATGTTTCGGTAACAATAACTGGCATAGCACATATTTTCCAATAAAGCTAAACATTATTTCAGTCATTTTTATTGTATTTATGAAAGTTTATGAATTTTCATGAGCTATCTCATGAAAAAAGGTGAGCAAGCTCACCTTTTAATTTTATTGATTTTAAAGTTCCTCCCCAGAAGATATTTCTTCCGGCTTTATGTAACGGAACATTTTCCATAGCTTTATTTTCAGAGCTATCCAACCCAATGCACCATATACTACTAAAAGAATGATCAGATGTTGCAAATATGGGAATGTAAGCTCAACAGAACCTTTCTGTATCAGTAATATTTTGAAGGCCTGTAAAAATGGTGTCAGCGGAATAATATTCGCTAAAAACTGTACCGCAGCCGGCATTGCACTGAGTGGCCACGTAAAACCACTGATAATAAAGGATGGTGATGCCAATACCATTAAAATTTGTGTAGCCTTCAGGGCATCCGGAATCAGAATACTGATAAATACCCCCAGGAACGATGCTGATCCCACAAAAAATGCAGTGAGCAGTATAAAGTTGAAAATACCTTCCGGCATAGGCACTTTAAAGATCATATGCATAAGGTAGTAAATACCTACAATAAGAATCGAGAAAAACCATATTGGGATTACCTTTATTAGCATTATAGGAAAGGCCCACCGGCGCATTCCATAATATTCTTTAATAAATGATCCCCTCTGGAATTCCGCAGCAAAACTTACGGCCATTGCCAAGAGGATTACCTGCTGTAATACTACCGCCAGCATCGCCGGCCACATAAAGATAAGGTAGTTACTTGTTGTATTGAACAGGGTAATATAATTCGTTTTAAAAGGCTCGTATTGGGTAGCAGCTTTAACGGCTGGCATTCCCATTTTCTGAAGTCCTTTCATGGAAGCTCCCGCAGAGAAAGTACCAATAGTAAGCTGTAGTGCTTTGGAGGCGAAATTAGCTGTTAGAACGTTCCCTGTATTTACATAAACATTCAGCTCAGGATATTTTTTCTGCAGCATGTCCGCTTCAAACTTTGCAGGAATCATTACGACTGCAGCAGCTTCATTCTTTATAACTTCATCCTTTATACTTTGCGGTTCCTGTATATATTTAATTATTTTTATGCTGCTGTTATCATCCAGCATATCCGTCAACTGATTAGACAAAGGTGTATTGTCTCTGTCTACTACCAATACCGGAA
The DNA here is from genome assembly GCF_003058195.1 of Elizabethkingia sp. YR214. GTDB lineage: Bacteria > Bacteroidota > Bacteroidia > Flavobacteriales > Weeksellaceae > Elizabethkingia. The sequence goes on along the minus strand of NZ_QBUH01000004.1, from coordinate 253,895 downwards.
TATTCTCTACTTTTCCGCTTTGATAAACAAAACCTAATAGGACAGCATACAGAATCGGAGCCAGAAAGAATACTGACCTCAGGGTATCGTTGGCTACGAAAAGCTTAAATTCTCGCTTTAAAAGACGCAGAAATTCTTTCATAGGCCTTGTTATTTCAATATAATATTTGCATTCACCAGGATATTCTGAGCTTTCTTCATATCCTTTGGTTTTACTTTAATTTCATAGATAGCATCCTGAAGCTGATAGTCGGGATAAGCGGTTGTAATATCCGCATAACGGGTAAGCTGCTTGATGTAAACAATTGTTCCTTCCAATTCTTCTTTGTTATAGACAACCTGCATTTTCACCTCCTCTCCTTTCTTATATTTAGCTATTTTACTTTCCGGAATTGTAAAACGGAAATAAGTACTTGAAGGAATATAACCATTGAACAATGCAAAACCTGCTGTTGCCAATTCTCCCGGATTAAGGCTGATGGTTTCCACTTCCATATCGTTGGTTGCAATAACATAACGCTCGGAATAAGCTACATTTGCTTCCTGCAATACTCCCTGAGCCTGAGAAGCCTGCCCTGAAGCCATTTCTATTTTCTCGTAACGGGTTCCTCTTTTTACATCATCTAGTTCTGCATTTACCGCATCAAACTGAGCTTTGGCACCTTGTAATTTTGCATAAACCTCATCATAAGCCTGTGGAGACATCAAGCTGTCTCTGTACATATTGGAAGCTCTTCTGAAGGACTTCTGGGCAAAATCATACTGTTCTTTCAGTCCTTTATATTTAGCCTGAAGCTGCTTCATCTGGTCTGCAGTAGCTCCGTTTTTTGCCATTTGCTCTTGTGCCTGTGCTGCACTTACAGCACCTTTCGCCTGTGCAATTTTAGCTGTAACCTCTGGAATATCCAGTAGTGCCAGTGTATCGCCTTTTTTTACCATCTGGCCTTCACTTACAAATATTTTCACGATTCTTCCGGTAACTTTAGGTGCAAAAGAAATAACATCTTTTTTGGTTTTCCCTTCAAATTCGGACTTATCTCCTTTATCGCTTCCGCAACTTCCGAGAACAAATAAACTGAAAAGAGGTATGTAGATATTTTTTTTCATAATGTTCGTTTTATAAACCTTGATAAAGCTTGGTTACATCTAGTTCCTGAGTAGATTTCATCAGCTCGATCGCTGCTCTTCTCTGATTAAATATTGCGTTCTGATAATCCAACTCTGCGGCTTCCAGATCATTTTCTGCTTCTATTAGCTGTGTAGATTTTGCCATTCCGTAACGAAACTCTTTTTCAGCCTGAACCAATGCATTCTGTGCTAATTCTTTCTGCTTCTTTTTCAGAGCAATCTGTGCATAGGCAATATCGTAATTAGACTGATTATTGGCCAGATTGAGTGTCAGTTTTCTGGTGGCGTCATATTTCTGGGTCTGCAGAATTTCTTTATTTACTTTAGCCAGTTCTTCCGCATGCTTTCCTTCGTTACCGTCAAATATTTCCCATTTGAAACCTACACCCGCTGTAAGCAATGGAAATACAGCCAGGTTATTGGGTCTCCAATCCAGTTTTCTTCCCGGATAATTAAGCTCCGGAATTGCCGGGATAATATTTTCCGAAGTTTTAATCCTATTGTTATAAAGACCAATATAGTATAAAGAAGCCATAAGCTGAACTTTAGGAATCCACCATGTTCTTTCTGCTTTTATTTTATAGTCCGCAGCATTAATTCCGTGGTCCAGAGCTCTGATCTCGGCTCTCTCATCGATACTTTTTTGTAATGGCAGACTTTCTACCGGAACCAGTACAGGATTTATCAGACGTAGTCTTTCTTTTTCCACTCCGGTTAATACTTCTAACTGAGTCAGCAGAAGTTCTTTTTTTCCTTCATACTCTACAACTTTTGCATCCAGAGTTGCTTGTGCCAGTTCAATCTTCTTATGATCATATGGTGTTATAAGTCCGTAACCCAAAGCTTTATCAGCAGTTTTTCTGTTGGCATCCAGTCTTCTTTTACTCTCGTCCAGAACAATTTTGGACTGATGAATTAATGCCAGCTGATCGTAAGCACGTGAAACCGTTGTGATGACCTCATCACGTGTTTTCTCCAATAAGATATCTTCTGATTTTTTCTTTTCTTCTAATGCCTTATTTAGGTATTTTACTTTTCCGCCGGAATACAATAACATTTTGGCATCTGCTTTCGCAATTCCGGAAAATCCTGAAATATTAAGATTGTTACTGTACTGTCCGCTTGGAATAGTAAGAAAAGGTTCCAGATTTATTTCCGGAGAACTCAGACGGGTTGTCGCATTGAGATAACCCGCCTGTCCACTAATTTCCAGTGTAGGCAGAAAGATATCTTTAAGTTTATGCTGATCAAGTTCTGTGACCTTATTTTTAGTCTTTTGCATCATTAAATCTGCATCGCGTACAATAGCACTTTCCAGCAATTCTTTGAAGTCGGGAGCCGATTGTCCCCATCCCAAAACAGGGAGTAAAAACAAGCTTATCCCATACAGTGATAATCTGTTCCTCATCATTCTATTTTTCACAAAAATAATACAAAAAAAATGGAAAAAAGAGAAATTTTAATCCTCTTTTTTCCATTAAAAGTTAGTTTAGCTGTCAAATCCCATAAACTCAACGCTTACAGGAAGTGTATAAGCTAAATTTTATGGCGTTACAGTAACGTTAGTTCCCTGTGTATGTGCATTCATCTGAGGTGCGTAATAATTTTGCATTGTTGTAATCCCGTTAGAGAATTTTCCTGCAATATTAGCAACAACATCATATTCGAAAATATACTTACCTTTTGGCATCTGTTCTATATAGAAGTTGGTCGATGCATCTTTAGTCGACTGATAATAACCCAAATTATTCTTCCACTGATATCCGGATAATACATCTGTTGGTTCAAATCCTGCAGCTCTCATATCTTTGATATGAATATATTCCATCGGACGATCTGTATTCAGAATCATTCTTACTGTCACTTTATCTCCTACGCGAAGTGGCGTATCTGCAGTAATCTTTTTCAACTCTTCACCATTTTCTGTTTTCACTTTTTTATACAGTTCTTTGGTAACAGAAATATAAGTTTCAGAAGATTTTATTTTATCAAGATTCTCATAATACTGCCAGAACAAACCTCCCTGAACAATACCTGGACCTGGCTTGGTTACAGTTACTTCAGCTAGTTTTTTATCTAGTTCCGGAGATTTCACAGAAGATTTGATATAACCTGTGGCCTGAGTATCTGCTTTTGTCATTTCCTTTCCTCCCCATATTACAGTTGCTTGATCTGCTTCTGGAGTTGTCCAAGACTTACCACTATTCATGATAGTATAAATAATTTCTGCAGTTGCACGGCTAGTCTCCCAATGATTTACTTCTTTCTGGGTAATCAACCAGATTTTCATGTCTTCTATAATAGCATCATTTGGTTTTAGCTTATTAAACGCCTGCATTGCCAATGCATGGTTAATGGCTTTTGAAGCATACCAACCCCAAGCATCAAGATTCTGTTTCCAATATACCCCTTGCGTTTTGGTATCTGTAGACGTTTCTTTCAAATAAGTCATTAACTTTCCTGAAACATCTTTTAAACCATAATTATCAAACAATAATGCTGCTCTGGACAATCCATAGAATGTGAAATCTGTAATCTTTGCTGCCTTAGCTTTAGCAACAACCTGTGTTTTTAGTGTTGCTCCGGTGTTCTTTAACGGGAACTGAGCTTCCCAATAATGACGTGTATCCAGATAGTCTAATACAAGATTATTCCACGGATTCATATCTTTTGGTTTCCAGTAACGGTTGATCTCACGATCTACATAAGCAGTTAGTGCACTTACCATTTCATCCTGTGGAGTATTCTGATAATCTTTCACTCCGCCTTTTTCTTTTAGCCATTCGTTTATTTTTCCTAAGTTTTTAAGAATATAAAGCGATGTTGAGAAACTGCTTGGAGAACCTGCATACCAAGAGAATCCGCCATCTCCGTTCTGCAATTGTTTTAGCTGACCCCAGTCGTCTAATATGGAGTTACGCATATTATTGGCATCGAAAATACGAGCTATCATTTGCATTTGTTGTTTTTCATTCTTTGCATTGAAAACCCATGGTGTTTCTTCTAACAGAAGTTGTTTCAGTTCCTGATTTTTCTCCAGATTACTTTCCAGTAAACCTTTTTCCTGATATTCATCAAAGATCTTCTTCATTCTGGGATTGGCTTTAAATATTTCAGAAGCCATAACATCTGCGAACCATTTGTTGAATACAACATCTGCTGAATTATTAATATCATTTTTCAGGCTTGGTAAAGCAAATAGTACTTCCCAAATCGGATTGGTTGTCAATTCTAATGTATTAGAAACATTGGCAATCGTTGTTGAGTTATTCGATTTCAACTGATCTAATACAAAAGTCTTGGTTTCTCCTTCTTTTACAAAAATTGGTAATGCATCCGTCACCAACATTCTGTTTGGCAATACCGGAACAGCTTTCTGCTCGCCATCACTGTACTGTCCTGCTTTTGCAACTGTTTTTATAATAATTCCCGATACATCACTTGGTACTTTAAATGTCCAGTTAACAGACTTGCTTGAAGTTGCATTGATATCAAAATTCTGAATCAGGTTGTTCACTCCGAATTTTGAAGAAATATCTTCATTAGTATCAGCATTCAGGATCTGTAACTGTACACTTCCACTTAGAGCTTTTTCTACAAGATTATTCAGCTTCACTTGCATATTGATTTCATCGCCTTCACGTAGAAATCTTGGATAATTTGGTGTAACCGAGAAATCTTTCTGCGTAACAATAGTCTGTTCCAGTGTTGCAGCATTGGCATTTTTGTCGTGTGCCAGGAACATTAATTTCCATTTAGTTAAAGCTTCCGGAGAAGTAAATTCAAAGCTTACATTTCCGTCTTTATCCGTTTTTAAATTTGGATAGAAGAATGCAGTTTCATTTAGATTACCACGAACAGGAACTTTGTCCAGATCTTCTTTTTTCTTCGCTTTGCCATATCCGGTCACGACAACTTCTTCGATTTCCTTCTTACTTGAGGAATCTGCTACTTTAGCAGCAGCTACAGGTGCTGGCAATGCCATATCCATAGTAGTTTCATAAGCTACATTAGCTTTTCGTACTGAAGATACTCCTCTAAGTCTGACATTAGTTGCACGTCCACCTAATGCTTCATACTGATCGAACCAGTTAAAATAAGGTTCAAATACAGTTTTGGCATTCAAATATTTTTCGCGCTTATTAAAGCGTACAGAATTTAGATTTTCTGTACCTACTCCATAATTTTGCTGTATAAATCTTTCAAAATTGAAATTTCTGAAAGCATAAGTATTAGCAGCAAACTGATCCAGTGACATATCATACATATTGGCCAGTAATTCGGCTACTGCTTTTTCTTTATTCTTTCCGATAATCTTCACCGTCCATCTCTCCTTACTTCCCGGTTGAATTTTATCACGGAAAGTAGTCAATTCTATCTTCATTGGTTCTGTTTCATTACGAACCGGCAAGTTTGTAGAAAGTGTCTGAATATCATTATAAGCTGCTAAAGTAAACTGAAGGTTTAGCTGCTTTATAGCGGAATCTGTAGGAATTGCGATTTCGTACTCCAATACACCATTTTTAATGTATTTTTCTTCGGTTTTAGTTTCCCCGTTTCCGTTTTGTACATACACATATACTTTAGCGTCAGGGATTGAGGAATACAGATATACTTTAGCTTTTTCTCCTCTTGCATAATCTTTCTGATTATTCATTAATCTGAAGAAAGGTTTCTGCCCGTTACCTAAAGATTTTCTGTCCCATACTTCGAAAACTTTCTCTGTCTTTATCGTATCCTGCCCTTCAATATTATAGAATTCCAGTTTGTAAGTTCCAGCCGCCAATTTCCCAAGACTAAATTCTTCATCAGCAGTTGTTTTTTGCAGTACTGTTTGTTTCTCTTTTCTATTCTTCGCTAATTCGGATTTATCAAAGTAATCGTGTGGGAATTTCTGAATGAAATTCTCTTTAGAAAATACAGAAATATCTTGTACAAAATCTTCAAAATTATTTCTGAAGATACGGTCCGGAGCTTCTAAAAGACTTAGTTTTGCCTGATAGCTTTTTCCTAATTTCTGATTGTTATAATTCTTAGTCGCTACTTTTACTTTAATATTTTCATTCGCAAAAGCCGGCTTTACTTCTTCAGCTTCTATAAAATGGCTTACAGAGGCTACACGGAATGTTGAAGAATTCTCCTGTGTCTCACCATTGATATCGGTTACCGATGCATTTACCACATACTCATTCACCTGAATTCCTTTTAGCTTATCATCTTTTTTAAGATCAACAGGAATATCGAATTCACCTTTTTCATTGGTATTAACAGTTCCCAGAATCGAATTTTCATTAGAAGTTGGTGTGAACCAATAGAAATAACGGTAACGAATATCCTGTTTCTTAATTTCATAATTCAGCGTAGCATTGCTTAACGGAACTCCTGAAAACGAAACAGCCTTACCTTTCATATGAATGGTTTGCCCAAATTTGTATTCACCTTTAATATCCTCAAAAGTAATTTCGAAATTCGGACGTTTGTATTCTTCTACTCTGAACCCTACAGAGCCTTCATCTGTTTCCAGCATAAACTGGCCATTTAGTTTTCCTTTTGGCAAAATAAAGTTGCCATTATAGCTACCAAATTCATTAGTTGTAAATGTCTGTTCCGAAACATCTTCACCGTTAGCATCTACTAACTTTATCTTTTGCTTCATCCCAATTACAACAGTTTCTTTTTTGCTACTATACTGGGTATTAATTACCTTGAAATAGACTGTTTGTCCAGGTCTGTAAATAGCTCTGTCCAAAAATATCTGAGCTGTTTTTTCGGTAGCATCAACCCTTGGCTGGTCATAATAATCGCCACCATAAGCTTCTATAAAGCTGATGTTTTTCTCCGAATCTTCAACCAAATAACGTTTGTAATTTCGGGTTTTATTTTCCGGAAATACAAAAATTCCTTGTGGGTCTGTTTTAGCTGAAAATTTAGCTACAGGTTTATTGTATTCGCTGTAGTCATAAAAATTAAGACCTATATTCTTTTTAGATTCACCATTATTTCTGCTAATCAGCCTCAATACATTATTCGCACTGTTATTCGAAATTTTATTATAAATAATACGGGAATCTGTTACAGAGAACCAGTAGCTTCCCTGAGATTTTCCCTCCACAATATATTCGGCAATGTAAAGCCCATTCTTCAATGCAGATAGTTCTATGGAAGAAATATGGTTTTTATAATCTCCTGTATTTTTCAGCTGATAATTTTCTTTTTTTACGAGTTGCTTTGCAACCTTTAGCAAAGGATTCTTATAGCTGTCTTTAATATGGCTGATAAATGAATTCATATCAGTTACCTGATAAATATTCATAGCAAAGGCATCTGCATTTTTATAATTAACAGACAAGTGAATGGGTTGCTGAGGTAATGTGAACGATTCATAGCTTACCGTTATTGCCGGAGCTGTAATGCTATTCTCTGTATTTTTTATATTATTCTGAAACTCGCTCTTAGGATACATTTCCTTTGCTTTCTTCAAAACAGACATTGCCTCTTTAGGGGTTGCAGAAGCCAGACTTCCTGCTATATCATTCAGAATATAGACTTTGTAATCTCCATCTGTGGAAGAATTCACAATTACTTCATATTTTTTACGGGCTTCCGCTTCTGATAATTGGCCAAAGCTTACTTCATATTGAGCTTTAAGGTATTCATAAAACAATTTAGGATTTCCCGAATTAGATGCAATCTGATCATTATAAATCTCCAGAATTTTAGCATTATTTGCTTTTAATTCATTTGGTGTAAATAATACATTATTTTTTAAAAAGTTTATATGTTGCAAAGTGATCCAGTCCTGAACAGATGGGAAGTAAGCAATATCCTGTGTATTGGCAAATAATTTCTGGTATTTGGTCATGGATATTTTACGAATTTCATTTTTAACCTTTCCAAGATCATCGAAATTCTGAGTAAAATACTTTTTGTAATCCAGTTTGGACCATGTTTCAATCTGAGCAAAATCCTGATTGTCTATATTGGTTCTGTCTTGAATTTTCCATTGATTGCGCTGGAAATAATCATCAACAAACTTCACCTGTAAGGCACGATATACTAATAGTTCATCTCCTTTCAGATTCTTTTCCTGCTTTTTTATTTTATCAAAAAACTGACTCGCAGAATCATTTTTTTCATCGTCACGAGTCTGGTTAACTATGACAAACTCTGCTTTCAAAGCATTGATTAGTTCAATGGTGTTATTATCTTTCATAGCTTGTTTCTGAATATCCAATACAATAGGCAAATTGGATTTTACCATTCCTTTTGCATAATTATCATTAATCTTTTTCCACTGCTGGTCATAATAATTCTGGGCGTGTAATGAGCCCCCCAATAAAATGGCCAACAACAGGCTAAAAATTTTGGCAATGCGTTGCATAAATATTTATTTTTGATGTGTGTTAAATTTACTTAAAAAATATATAGTAGACAGTCAGATTTATGTTTCTTTAATGGGAACTTTGCTCACGCTGTTTTTTATGACAGAGCGAATACCATTCCGTTCTGCTCTTATCCTTCTTATATTTCTTACTTTTCTAAATGGGTATTTGTATACAAAATACCAAATGACAAAAAAACTTTTCAGTTATGTATTGCTCTTCAATACAATAACTTTTATCTTTTGTGTCACTGTAATCATCCACAGGCATCATCCTGAATCACTGATTAAATGGTTACTTATCATCATTTTAGGTTTTTTATATAATAGTCAGTTCCTCAATACATTCATCAGAAAAATTCCGTTTATCAAAATCTTTCATGTGGCTCTTGTATGGGCGCTGATCAACTCCTGGCTTATAATGCCTGTGATACAATGGGATGTTTTTTTCATCACCTTTCTCTTGGTATCGGGGCTTATTTTACCTTTTGACATTCGGGATATGCGATATGATACTGTTACTACATTCCCCCAGATTATTGGTATTCAGAACACTAAATATCTGGCTTATTTGCTGTTATTTTTTTCATCACTCATTGCTGTTTTTTCTCTACAACCGGATTTTGCATTATGCTATTTCCTGTCTGTAGTTATTGGTTTTATACTTATTTATTTTGCTCAGCCTTCAAGGTCTGATGCTTATTATTCTTTCGGAGTAGAAACGATTAGCGGTCTTCCGTTTTTGTTTCATCTCCTTCTGAAATTATTCTGATTGTCGTATCTTTACCCAAGTTTTTTCCAACTATGCTGATACAATCTATTCGCTTAAACAATTTTAAAAATCATGCTTTTCGTCAATTTGACTTTTCACCACAAATCAATTGCTTTGTTGGAAACAATGGCGTAGGCAAGACTAATATATTAGACGCACTATATTACCTTTCGGTTGGAAAAAGTTTTCTGGGTAATACAGATCAGAACAATATTTTGCAAGGTGAAGAGTTCTTCAACATCGAAGCAGTGGTAGCTGACGATGAAAAAGAAAATATTATAAAAGTTCAGCAACCTCTCAACTCCAAGAAGATTATTAAGAAAAACGATAAGTCGTATGAGCGGCTTGCTGACCATATAGGTTTTCTGCCTTCAGTCATTATTTCTCCTTATGATAATAATCTGATATCCGATTCGGGAGAAGCTCGCAGAAGATTTCTGGATGGTATGATTTCTCAGACTGATACTGAATATCTTTTTCATATTATCCAATACCAAAAAACAATACAACAAAGAAATGCTCTATTAAAAGCTTTTCAGAAGAATCGTTATTTCGATGCCGATTCTCTGGACATTTATCAGCACCATCTGATAAAATCCGGAAATATAATCCACGAAAAAAGAAAGACTTTCAATGAGAAGTTCTCTCCTATCGTACAGAAGTTTTATCAGTTGATTTCTGATGGAAAAGAAGATATAGAAATTAATTACCTGTCAGATCTTTCAGACCAGGATTTCGAAGCAATTCTGGTGCAGAATCTGGAGAAAGACAGAATATTGACTTATACCTCGAGAGGTACTCATAAAGATGATCTTATCTTCCTTATGCGTCAGTTTCCACTAAAGAAAACAGGATCACAGGGACAGCAGAAAACTTTTCTGATCAGCCTAAAGCTTGCGCAGATGCAGATGATAAAAGATATCACCGGAAAATCACCTATTCTTTTGCTGGATGATATTTTTGACAAACTGGATGATAGCAGAGTAAGCCAGCTGATAGCACTTGTCAATAAAGAAAATTTCGGACAAATTTTTATTACCGATACTCATAAGGATCGTACACAATCTATTGTACAACGTATTAATGAGGAAAGCCGGATTTTTGAGTTATGAAACCAACAGGTTACATAAAAGAATGAGTATATGAAAAAAAAGAAACGTGAATATATGTCTTCCGAGCTGGTTCAGTCTTTTATAAAGATATATGGACTGGAAGAAAAAATGGAAGCTATTGCTATCCGGGATTTTCTTGAAGATTATCTGGACGAATCTCTCTATCAGGAAATCACCAGTGTTTCTCTGAAAAACGGTATGCTGGATATAAAAATTAAATCACCTCTTCTGAAAAATGATTTCAGAATGCGTAAGACCTTTTTTTTACAAAAATTCCGTGGCGTAATTGGTGAAGAAAAGATTAGTGACCTTCAGTTTTTGTAGTATTTGTACTCTTCATTAGATCCATTGCACGTCCATCTAGTTTTGAACGGATTGGCAGGAAGAATCTCAGCGGATTCTTGAAGAAATAACGGAAGATCTCGACAATAATCTGTCTTACTTCACCCAATTTCAATTTTCTGGAGCGGAAAGCTAACAGCATTGACAATGCAAAACTTACAGCAAAATTGAAAAATCCGATTAACCAAATCGTACAAAAAGAAACCCAAAAAGTATAAGCATCTACCGAGAATCCTCTACCATACAGTGCTGTTGCAAAAAAACCTGTAGAAAATGTAATATGTCGGATATCGATATCTAATCCTAAAAATATTCCGATAGGTCCTGTTATTCCTAAAAATACCCCAAACCAAAAATTGGACATAATACCAGGCCAATTCTTCGCATAATATTTGGAAAGATTCTTCGCGGTTTTGTCACCTAAAAAATAATTGATCATTGGGTTTTTAGCAATTCTTTTAGGGATCTGAAAAAAAACAGAATTATTCCCCACATTACCGGATATAATACCGGATATAAACAGGAAAACTCCAGCTATACTGGCATGAAGCAATGCCTTGGACCGAAACATGTCAATACTAAGGAAAAGCTTGTCTGCCTTATATGTACCATAATTATAGTTAAAAATAATGTCCAGAATATAAACAAATAACAATGCCGAACCGAAAGTAAAAAATACGTTTCCTACAAATGCTATAAACTGACTACGGAAAAGTTTAGAAACAAAATGAGCAAAATCGACATAATTTTTTTGACTATTATTTTTATCCGAAAGTACCTTTGCCATTGTAGCAGCCGTCATTGCCGGTTGCTTTGTAGCAATAGTATACCCCATTAGATAAATAACTACAAAACACATCGCATAGTTCATTGCATAGATTGCTGCGTGCCCAAACTCGCTCGTATCCAAATCACCATACAAAACTTTCAGAATACTACACATCCCGATAATAATTCCGCCGGCACTGGCTTTCCACAACATTCCTAAATAATCTCTTCGAGAAGAAGTAATGTAATGGGTTCCTGTTTCAGCAGTGTGATTTGTAATAAGGTGCGACAACATACGTGTGCTATCGTCTACCAATTCGGAAATGTTATTTTTATGTGATTTATATTCTAAAATATTGAAAAAAAAGCGTTTAGACTTTATCAATTTATCTTCGTCACTATCAACTGTCAGAATATTTAAAATCTCGTAAATACGCTGTAACTGCTGCTGAATCTTAAGTAATGATTGGTTAATCTTACTGGAAATACCATATTTTGAAGAATTTTTAAAAGCCAGACTTACAAAGTCCTGACATTGCTGCAGGTAAACTTTCATCTGCTTGTAAATCTCGGATTTGGAGGTCAATTCCATTTCCGGATTATTTTTAAACTCCTCTAAAAGCAAGTCCAGCTCATTCTGCAATGCAAGGAAAGGATTGTCAAAATTCCTGTATTCTGGTGCCATTCTTACGACATCTACGTCCAGTGCATTACCAATCACTCGCCATGCCAGGATATTCATCGAGAACATCAGTTCTTTCTTTACCTTCGGATTACTAATAAAATTATCTATTTTTAAAATCCTGAAGAGTTCGTCCATCTCAGCATCTGAAATATTTTTCAGATAGGCCAGATCTTTTTTGGTATGTACAGAAACGGTATCTACCAGATAAGAAACAGAATTTTCGTTATCTACAGATGGCAGAATTTTGTTTAGTATTCTTTTCTTTAATTCCGGATAAAATGCATTTTCCGAAAGGATACCGGCTTCAGTAAGGGATAAGTTGAATGGTTTTCCGTCAAATAGATTCCGGATATAATATCCGAAATTATCGCATATCTCCGGATTGTTCTTCAGATAGGCTAAAAAAATCTCGAAATCCTCCTGAACAATGCTGTTAAATACATCTTTAAGAGGTTCTAAAGACTTTGTTTCGTTTTTAAAAACGAAATATTTTTTTAGAATATTGTTAAAATTATCTTTGTTTCTTCTGAGGAGCCTTCCCATAATCTGTACTGCTAAGATATCAATTTAACTTCATATAACCCATTTGTTTCATAATCCAGCTGTGCTTTTTCTGTAAATACGGCGATGGATTTTTAGGATCATATTTCTTTGGATTTGGTAACACAGCTGCAATCCAGGCAGCTTCGCTTTTCGTTAAATCTTTTGCAGATTTATTAAAATAGTATTTAGAAGCAGCCTCTACACCAAATACTCCCCTCCCCATTTCAATAGAGTTCAGGTAGCGTTCCAGGATAATATCCTTATTCCAAAGGTGCTCTATAATAAAAGTATAAACAACCTCCAGACCTTTACGCACCCAGCTTCTCCCGTTCCACAGGAATATATTTTTGGCTGTCTGCTGAGAAATTGTACTTCCCCCCTGGACGGTTTTCTTATTTTTCTTTTCATTGTGCTTCATTGCCCTTTCGATAGCTTTGAAGTCGAAACCATTGTGCTTAAAGTAGTTCTGATCTTCACTGGCTATTACGGCAAGCTTTACATTATCTCCCATTTCGTCGAACGAAATATAATCGCGGTCTAATTTTCCGTATTCCGCAAGTCCTCCCAGCTGGATAAATGTAATGGGTGGATTAAAAAAACGTCCCCAGATTACTGCCAGTATATTGAAGACTATAACAATAAAAATAACTCTTTTAATAAACTTCCACATAAGTCGAAATATGTCGCAAAAATAAGCTTTTTAATTTTTTGAAAAAACATTGATTATTGTTTTAAAAAGCCAGTGGACAAAAGTTAAAGAAGCAGGCATTGGTATAAATAGACAAACCTGTTATTTACGATGAGTAATAACAGGTTATATTTCATTATGTTTTGTTATTTTTTAGTTCAGGGAAAGAACTTGTTTTTTAAAAAAGTCAAATAAAAAAAGCTTGTCAAAAATGTAGCCTATATTTTCTTGTTGTATGAACTCCAATGCAGGACTCGTATCTTCCGTTTCTCTTTCCCGTACAAAGACTAACCATAATTCCTTAACTCTGCCATGGTTTCTTTTGGCCTCTGCAACTAATTGTGTATATGAAACTGTATTGTGCAGACTATTGATATCACAAAAGAGAATTCCTTTGTCTCTACCTTCATCAACAATTACATTTACTTTTCCCCTTAGCTCGTATTCGGAAGCCTTTATAGAAGAGTTATAACATTCTATAAAACGGGTAAGGTCTGCAAGCTGTATTATTTTTTCTTCTTTCTGTTGCTCTGTTAAAGCACTATCACTCAGGATCAGATTCGATAAATCAGTGAATTCCTTTAAGGCCATACAATTAAATTATAATGAGCAAAAAAAGATAAACAGAGCACATCAATTCTTATTTTTATATCAAATCCTGTTTTTTTTATACAAAAACCTCCATCTAGAATTTAGTATAAAAGGATAAGAGGTTTGTATAATTTTTAAAATAATATTCCTGAATATTTTAGTTTTGCAAATTAATAATATGAATATGGAAGATGCTCAGGATATTCAGGTCAATGGTTTTATTAAATTCCTTGTGGAGGATCGCTACAGGGTTATTCGCCATGTTATTTTTAACATCGGACTTTTCCTTTTATTCTATAGCAGCAACCCCAAGCTAACATCAGATTCTTCACAGATTTATAAATTCTATATGGTTTTGCTAGGCTGGTCTGTATTTATTGCCATGTTTTATGTCAACATGTATATTCTGGTGCCATATTTCTTTTTCAGATCTAAATATCTGCTGTATCTGCTTCTGCTTGTTATTCTGGTTGCTGTCAGTTTATCTTTTATAAGTTATATTATCTATAACAGCACTTCGCTTAAACTTCGGGAAGATAAAAGTCTGTATGGCGGTATCATTATTTCTACACCAATTATCTTAACAACCACAACTTTGAAGTTATTCCAAAGATGGATAAAGGATAATGAACGAATTTCGGAACTGAAAAACCTTTCTCTTTCGATGGAACTGGATGTATTAAAAAATCAGATTAATCCGCACTTCCTTTTCAATATGCTGAATAATGTAAAAGCATTGATCAGAAAAAATCCGGAGCAAGCTACAGAGGTACTTATGAAACTTTCGAGTTTTCTGCGTTATCAGCTTTATGAAAACAATGATAAGACAACTCCGCTTACAGACGAGATCAATGCACTTTCTAATTTCCTGAATCTTGAAGAGTTAAGGCGTGAAAACTTTACTGCTGTAATCAATCACAATCAGGATATCCGATCCTTCAACAATATTTTCATTCCCCCAAACCTGTTTACCACTTTTGTAGAAAATGCTGTTAAACATAGTGTAGATCTTGCAGATAATAGTACTTATATTATAATTGATTTTACTGTAGAAAATTCCAGATTAATTTTCACTTGCCGAAACTCTGTAAGTCCGGATTTGTCTCTGGAAGAAGACCATTATGGAGGCTTAGGACTTAAGAATATTAAAAGAAGACTGGAATTGCTGTACCAGAATCAGTACAGTCTGGATATTATATCAACAGAAACAGAATATATTGTAAATTTAACAATCCCCCTATCTTTATGAACTGTATAATAATAGATGATGAGCCACTGGCAAGAGAAGAGATGAGATCTTTGATTAATGAAGTATCTCCCGTTGAAATACTGGGAGAGTTTTCTAATGCTCTCACTGCTCTTAGCTTTCTTAAAGAAAATAAGGCCGATTTGATATTTCTGGATATACAAATGCCTAAAGTAACGGGATTGGAATTTGCAGAAATGGTTCCGGAGGATACTCTGATTATCTTTACAACCGCCTATCCTCAGTATGCACTGAAAAGCTATGAACTGGATGCTATAGATTATCTGTTGAAACCTGTAGAAAAGCAAAGATTAAAAAAAGCGATTGACAAAGCTATTTCGTACAAAGAACTGTTTTCCCAGGCTACGGTAAAAAACACAGTTGAGAGCAGCAATGATGCTTCTCTAATGATAAAGGCAGATAAAAGATATTATAAAATTCAGCTTGACGATATTATGTTTATTGAAGGTCTTAAAGATTATGTCATTATTCATACACAAAATCAAAAGCTTATCACAGCAATGAATCTCAAAACTATTCATCAAAAGATTTCGTCTCCTCTTTTTCTGCGTGTTAGTAAATCTTATGTGGTAAACATGCAGCATATTGAATCTTTTGACAGTCATACTATTTATATTGGTGAACATGAAATTCCTATTGGAGAAGTATACAGAAATGATTTTTTTGACAAATATTCCGGCGGACTTATTGCCGGAAACTAATAACAATTGTCTAATCTGAGGAGTTTTTGTAATAAAAAAGAAGCATTAGTATTGAGAATTTTGAAAAAACACAGATCAAAATCTGTTAAAGATATCTTACAGAATACTTTAAATTCTTATTTATTTCATTTTTTTTCAAAGTTTTTCCTGTTTTTAGCAATTAAATAATTATAATAAAATAGCGACTTTATTTAAAAAATACACAAAATAAAATTTAATAATTTTTGCAATTTATAACATTATTGCTTTTTTAGTGAAACAAAAGAATTTCCAAAGCAAACATCTACTAATTAGATAGACTTTATATGATATATATCATATCCTTTCTTATCAACAAATTTTGATTAATTAAATACTTTTGAACCAGTAAAAAAATCAAAACCGTTTTTATGAACACAAGTATATCTGACTCTGCCCCGGGAAGCTTCTCGACAGTATCTGCTCTAGAAGTTCCTTGTACAAAAAACTATTATACACTGAAATATTTCACTTTTCAATGCATGTGCTATATGTATTCCATGTAAAGCACTATTGAAGAAGTAATAAAAACAGGAGTCCGAGTTCTTTCTCATATTAAAAGCTCCTTTCCCATTTCAATCTTCAACGCTTATGATACAACCTCCCTCACAGAAGGAGGCTGAATCTTTATTATCTCTTTTCTACAGCAATGATTAGAGACCAGATAAGTCATGAAGTTTTTCAAAGATTTAAACTAAGATTAATATTATAATGAAAAAGAAACAATGTAAAATTGGAGCATTAGCCCTGATTCTGTTTGCAGAATACGGCTTTGCACAAACCAGAGACAGCCTGCCCAAGGAAAATTCCATAAAAGAAGTTGTGGTAGTAGCCTTTGGTAAACAAAAGAAGGAAGAAATTACTGGATCAGTACAATCATTAAAAACAAAAGATCTTGCGAATCTCCAAAATGGAAACATTCTACAGGGAATTGGCGGAAAAGTTGCCGGTGTACAGGTAATATCTTCCGGTCAGCCAGGCTCTCAGCCAACCATAAGAATGAGAGGAATAGGCTCTATCAATGCATCGAGCGATCCATTAATTGTATTGGACGGTATTCCGTATAACGGAAATCTGAATAGTATCCCGGGAACCGATATAGAGAGTATTTCTTTCTTGGAAGATGCGTCTTCCAATGCTTTATACGGATCCAGAGGGGCTAACGGGGTAATTATCGTAAATACCAAAAGAGGAAAAACGAACGGCCTCCGTATAGAAGCAGATGTAAAAACAGGAATAAACTTCAGATCGATCGAAGATTATCCAGTTTACACATCCCCAAAGGATTACTACACGGCATTTTATAACCGTGCAAGAGTTGGTGAAATCGCACGATTAAGGCAAAATGGAGCAGTTCCTTCTGGAGTCTCTCCTCACGAAGTTGGTATTTCGGCACTGAACAAACTGGGCTACAATGTTTATAATCTGCCTTTCAATAGGCTAATATCACAGGATGGCAAGTTTAATCCCGATGCACAACTTTTGTATCAGGATGATTGGAAAAAGTTACTTTTCAAACCGGCTTTAAGAAGAGAAGCCAGCGTGGGAATTACAGCTAATAATGAGCAGGTAAAATCTTATACATCATTAAATTATCTTGATGATCAGGGTTACCTTATTTCTTCTGGATTCGAGAGATTTGGGATCAGATCTAATCTGGACTATGCTATTACCAGTAAATTAAAGCTAACCAGTGGTCTATCCTACACACATAGCAAGCAGGATTTTGGTGAAACCGGAGGATTTTCCAATCCGTTTCAGTTCGCCAGAAATATAGCTCCCTTTTATCCCGTATTTTTAAGAAATAATGATTACCAGATTGTTTATGATAAAAACGGAAAGGCTCTTTATGATTATGGAGATGGCCAAGGCCCAAATGGTGCAGCAAGATCTTATGCAGTTTATGAAAACCCTATTGGTAATCTTCAGCAGGACAAATCACAAACAACCAGTAATGTTACAAATATCAATCTTGGCTTAAACTATGAAATCATTAAAGGATTAGATTTCACCTATAACTTTGGTGCCTATTTAGAAAATATAAAAGATCTGCGATTTGGAAATACAATTGGAGGTACTTCCGCATCTGTTGGAGGTACCCTTACAATGAGCTCTATATTCAGAAATACACTAAACCATCAGCAATTGCTTACCTACCAGAAAAAACTGGGTAAACACAGCTTCAATATTCTTGTTGGCCACGAACTCAATAAAACAAAAAGCGAAAGGTTCTCAGGGACAAAGCAACAACTTGTACTACCAAATTCTTTATCCTTTGACAATGCTGTAAAAATAACAGATCTATCCGGAAATGCTTATGATTATGCAGTAGAAGGTTATTTCTCCAGACTACTCTATAATTATGATAATAAATATTTCTTCAATGCCAATATCCGTAGGGATGGTTCTTCTGTCTTCTCCCCTGACAGCAGATGGGGTAATTTTTATGGCTTAGGAGCAGCATGGAATATTGCAAAGGAAGATTTTCTAAAGGAAAACAGTATCATTAATACACTGAAGCTAAAGGCTTCATACGGCCAACAGGGAAATGACAATATACTTCTGGAAAACGCCGACAGAGATTATTATGCCTATCAGGACATCTACGGAATTAACAACTTCGGAGATGGTAAACCGGTTTTATCACTCAGAAAACAAGGAAATAAAGATTTGAAGTGGGAAACATCGAAAAACCTGAATGCAGGTATTGAAATTTCTCTTTTAAAAAACAGAATCAGTCTGAATGCCGATTACTTTGAAAGAAAGGTCTCGGATATGATCTATACCCTTCCCTTGCCTCCTTCTAATGCCGGATCATATATCAGATATGGCAATATTGGTGACATGATCAACAGAGGAGTTCAGGCAAATTTAAATGTAGACATTCTGCGCTCAGAGCAATTCCAATGGAGTTTTTATGCAAATGCTACCCATTATAAAAATAAAATAACCAAACTTCCTGAGGAACAAAGAAGCACCGGCTTGGTTTCGGGATTGTTTATTCTGACTGAAGGAGGTGACAGATACACTTACTATTTGAAAAAATTTGCAGGTGTAGATCCTAATAATGGTGATGCACAATGGTACCGTACAAGTATAAATCCTAATACCAAGAAGGAGGAAACTACTATTACCAACAATTACAAGGAAGCAACTGATTACAATACGGGCAAATCGGCTATTCCGAAAGTATATGGAGGCTTTGGTACCGATTTCACATATAAAGGATTCAATTTGTCTGTTAATTTCGCTTATCAGTTCGGAGGCTATGGATATGATGATATCTACAGAAGCTTATTTCACTCAGACACCTATGCATCCAACTATTCAACAGATTTAGATAAGACATGGACACCGGAAAATCCGAATGCTGCATTACCACGTGTAGACCTTAACTCGACTAACCAAAACGGAAATTCTACATTGTACCTGATCAAGTCTGATTATGTAAGTCTTCAGGATATAACCCTGTCTTATCAGTTACCTCAGGATTTCACACAGCAGATAGGCTTATCAGCACTCAAAATATACCTTACAGGGAACAATATTTATCTATGGTCCAAAAGAAAAGGCTATGATCCGAGAGCCTCATTAACAGGCGTATCTAATTCATACAGGTATTCATTACTTTCAAGCGTTTCTTTAGGCTTTAAACTCAATTTTTAAAAACATATGAAAACAATAAAATATTTAATTACAGCACTATCTATAGGCACTATTATCAATAGTTGCTCCAGTGACCTGAATACTTTGCCAAACGGAGATATTTCGGGTGAACAACTAAAAGATGATCAATCAAAGGCTGAAAAAATTCTGGGCGGTATATATCTGGATCTTCGCAGCAATGGTGCCGGAGGAACTACTCTACATTCCGACTTTGGCATTATGGCCATTAAAGCAGGAGCCGACCTTATGTCAAATGATGTAATACAGGCCACCAATCAGCATTTAGGTATGTTTTATAATTATGATGCTACAAATGCAAATAACTCTGCTGCCGAATTTGTGTGGACTACTTTTTATGCCAGAATTTTTGTAATTAACAAGCTACTGGATGATTTAAAAAATGATAATAGTACATCTAACAGAGCTATAGCAGGGCAACTGCATGCACTAAGAGCTTATTCCTATTTTTATCTGATCCGCTTCTATGCCAACGATTACAAAGAGCATAAACAAGATCCCGGGCTCCCATTGGTACTTACAATCAATAACCAAAGTCAGGGACTTGCAAGATCCACAGTAGCCGAAGTATACCAGCAGATTACAAAAGATATTGAAGAATCTATCGTACTATTAGGCAGCTATGCACGCTCTTCCAGAGCACAGATAGACCAAAGAACGGCTAAAGCAATTGCTTCTGAAATATATCTGCAAACCGGAGATTATGCTAAAGCCAGTAAATATGCAAATGAAAGCAAACAAGGAATAGCACTGATGACTGAAAATGATTACACCTCTACCGGTTTTTCCAACATCAATAATCCGGAAGTAATATGGGGATTCCATAACACGACATCTACCATGAGTATCGGAAATTATTATGCATCATTTTTCTCCATGTTTGATAATACAAACAGAGGTTATGCCGGAGCTGCACAAATTTATAAACTAATAGATAAACGTCTTTATGATGCTATTCCGGGAACTGATTACCGTAAAAAAGTATTCAATGGCAGCCAAAAAGCAGATTACACCTTCAATGGAACTGAAAAAAACTATCCACCATACGTGAGCTGGAAGTTTAAGGATCCTACTATGTTTGAGGGTGACTATATCTATCTCAGAGCTTCTTCTTTATACTATACAGAAGCTGAAGCACTGGCAAGGCAAGGTCGGGAAGCTGAAGCCAGACAGGTTCTTTACGAAATCACTTCTCAAAGAGACAAAACATATTCTCTGTCTTCAAAATCAGGGAGTGAGCTTGTGAACGAAATTATCCTTCAGAAAAGAATAGAACTTTGGGGAGAGGGCTATGCATGGTTTGACATGAAAAGGCTGGGTACACCGCTGGAAAGGATATATCCGGGAACTAACCATACCTTCGGAAGATTCAATATAGCACCTGATAAGTTCAAATTTCAGATCCCTAATAAAGAAATCAATAACAACCCACAGATTAAACAAAACGAATCATAAATTGTGTGGATTATTTTTTAGTTTTTTTAATGGCCGGATATTACTTCCGGCCATTTTTAGTGCACTTTATAATCAATCGCAAAAGATATAATACCCTAGGTATTACTTTCTTGTATTATCTATAACATTTTTTATACTTTAGCAAAACCAATCCGAAATATTACTATTACCATGAAAAAAAATCTATTCTCTGCAACCCTTGCCGTTGTATCGCTTATTTCATGCTCCCGACCGGAGATCCACGCCAGCACTTCCGAATTAGAGGCAGCGGCTTCTTTACAGCCTAAATCAGCATTGCCGGAACAGACTTATTCATTTAGTGTTCTGCAATTCAATATATGGCAGGAAGGAACCCAGGTTTCCGGAGGATATGATGCTATTGTAAATGAAATTGCTGAGCGTGAACCTGATTTTGTAACTCTTTCAGAAGTTAGAAATTATAATAATACTTCTTTTGATCAGCGTATTGTAGCTTCCTTAAAAGCAAAAGGAAAAACATATTATGCCTCCAGAGGAGATGACAATGGTGTTCTGAGTAAATATCCTATTAAAGAGTACTCGGCCTTTAGTGCATACCACCGACTTGTAACCGAAGTTATTCCCGGAAATGAAGTTGTTATCTATTCTGGTCATTTAGACTATACACATTACGCAGTATACTATCCCAGAGGATATGATCCGGTAACTTTCAAAGAATTACCAGCTCCTGTTACAGACATTGCGAAGATTACAGAAATGAACGATCAGTCTAAACGACCTCAGCAAATTCAGGATTTTCTTTCCCGAGCAAAACAGGATATTGCCAGTGGTAAAACAGTGATTCTGGGTGGAGATTTCAATGAGGCTTCTCATCTGGACTGGACAGAGGCAGTTAAAAATTTATATGATCATCGGGGTACAGTTATCAACTGGAGTTCCACCGCTACACTTTCCAAGGCCGGCTTTAAAGATAGTTATAGAGTAATGTATCCGGACGAAGTAAATTATCCTGGATTTACATGGCCGGCACAGTCTTCATGGACTCCTAAATCTGACGAACGGGACAGAATTGATTATATCTTCTATTATGATAACGGAAATATTTCTGTAAGTGACAGTTATATTGTAGGACCAAAAAATACAGTAGTAAAGAATGTTTCGGTTCCGGAAACTTCAAAAGATAAATTTTCTGAACCAAAAGGTATCTGGCCTACAGATCATAAAGCTGTTTGGAGTACTTTCAAGGTTAAAATACTTCAGAATAATGCAAAAGTAGTATTAAACAAAACCAGTTATAAACTCAACGAAGCAATTCAGGTTTCCTTTAGTAACGGATCTACAGATCCCAAGGCATGGATTGGTATATACAAGCAAGGTCAAACTCCGGGAACTAATTATTCAGCAAAATGGCAATATACAAACGCTACAAGTGGTACACTGAATTTTGCTCTGGATACTCCCGGTTCCTATTATATCTCTTTTTTTAAAGACAACGCATATACCGAAATTGCACCGAGAGTATATTTCACTTGCGGAAACTAGTTCTATATTGATGGATATTTAAAATAACAAATCTCAATGATATTTCAAAAAAAGCTAAACAAAAGACTCATTCAAACATCATTGAGATTTGATTACTAGCTGTATTTTTAATACGAATATTGCCTAAATTAATATTTAACTTTGTCCTATCTTTATTTATAAATTTAAGCTCTTTAATCATACTATCTTTTCTTTCTGCTAACTTCAACTTAATGGTTACTGAATCTAATTTATAGATGACCAATCCCGGTTTCTGTTTTTCAATTTTAATATTTAGCGCTTTAAACTCTTTCGTAATTTTATTAAAATCATTTGCATTAGAGTCAATAACAATACCTGATAAATCAATAATCTTTTTATTTTGATCAAATACCTTTTTTAAAAAGTCTTCTCTTTTAAATTCAGAATAATTAATATTGAATAAATAGTTTAAAAAAACAGGATTGTATATCGCATACCAAGTCGCAATACTCCCCTTCAAATCGCTATAGAAAAAGGTATACCATAATATTTCTTTACCTCCAAATGACCAGTTAGCTTCACTTTTCTGAAATTTCAAATCTTTAGATTCCTGAATGCTTTTTTGTACAGCATCAAGAGTATTATTAAAGGTATCCCATGAAAATCCGATTCCTATAGATCCAATTTTTTCTTTGAATCTATTCTCAGGCCCCATAATTTCTAAATAGGTAGATTTAAACCTCATATAAATAGTCGTTGCAGAATTATCTACCGGAAGAAAATTCGGAAGTCCCTTGTCCTGATTCGCCAAAGTATTTAATTCATTGCTCTGTTTTAAAGCATTAAATGTAGCGGAATCAACGACCACATATATATGATTTACTTTAAGATCTTTTAAATCAGAATTACCCCTTGATTCCTGGCCAGAAAAGGCCATACTTACAAAAAGGATTAAGAGTGAAAATATTTTTGTCATCTGGCTGGGTGTTTAGTACCTACAAAACTAATCAATTTCAATTAACGCAACAAAGTTTAATTAATTATTGAAAAGAAATTCTTAGAGATGATTATTTTTTCTATATTGCAACTATATTGCATTAATGTATTTTTGACTTTAGCCACTTAGAATATAAGCTATAATTCATAAAAATATATTAACCAGTAAATAATTCCAGATCCACCAATGAAAATTAAAATATTAAAAAGAATTAAGCATTTTTTTGAAGGCGAGCATTATCCATTTTTCCGACAACTGGATACAATGGACTGTGGCCCGACATGCCTTAAAATGATTACCAATTATTATGGAAAAGAATTATCCTTAAGTATCTTACGAGATTTGTGTGACGTCCGCAGTCAGGGTACTTCCGTAACCGGATTAAAATATGCAGCAGAAAATCTTGGATTCAACACATTTGCTGCGGAAATAAAGCAGGAAGTATTATTAGAAAAAGCTCCATTGCCTTGTATACTGCATTGGGATCATAATCATTTTGTTGTTCTATGGCATCTTACCGAAACCCATGCCTATGTCGGAAATCCGGCGCTTGGAAAAAATATGCGTTATGCTCTCAGCGATTTTATAGAACATTGGAGATTATCGGGACAAGGAGATAAAGGAATTGCCATCTTTTTAGAAACAACAGAAGCCTTTGATCAGGTAGAAAATTCCCCAGAACCTCCGGTACATCTGTTTTCTTTACTGAAGCGAATAGATAATCATTATAAAAATATTTCCTTTATCATACTAACCCTTTTGGTCGCTACTCTCTTAACATTAGCCATCCCATTACTTACTCAGGCTGTTGTAGACAAAGCTATTACCAGAAAGGATATCGGAATATTATCGTTGATTTGTATTGGTCAGATTCTACTATTCACAGGAAGAATTTTTACAGATTTTTTGCGCAGCAGATTACTCTTTAAGGTAGGAATGACTATTAGTATAAAGCTGATATACGAATTTGTAGATAAGCTGATGCAGCTTAAACTTTCTTTCTTCGAATAATCCCATTTTCTTTTTCCGAAGAAAGAGTATTGTATACCAAAACTATAATGAGCAAAGGAATGAGGTATAAATTAACATACACCAGATCCAAGCGCCCCTCAAAAAGAATAGCAGGGTTGGTTATTTCCCTGTCAATGGCAGCATAATCTGTATAATAATTGACCTTCTCCGTAACAGGAGTTACATCTTTTATTCCAGCTGCCAAACCCGTCAATGGATAAGGATAATCAAAAGCCATTCGCGGATATCGATAATCTATTACATAGGGATTTCCTGCATTTTCTGCCTGCTTCTTTTTCTCAAAAGTCAAAGTATCACTAAAAGCCTTCAGGGTATTATGATAATCTTTAACAGATTCTTTCTTTGCCTCGTCAATAGCATCCAACTTTTTATTCGTCAAAGCATTCCCGGAATAAATAGCGTAGCCTCCAATTACAAAAAACAGAAAAAAAAGAACCCAGACTGTCGGCTGTCGAAAAATATGTTTCCATTCATATACTAACAACATTACTTTATCTTTCATATCTTAAAAATAATTTCGCTTAATAATTAATCTGAAAGAGAAAATCAATATCAGAGTCCAAAATAACAATGACAGAATAGCAATTGTACGATTACGGATAACAGATCCTACGGCAGGGTATCGATAGTTAAAATCCGGAAAACAGCTATAAAACTCTTGGTTATTTACTTTTACTTTCCCGGAAACAGCAATTTCAAGCTCTCTTTTATTCAATCTGTTCATCATATTATTTCTGTATTCTTCGGCTTTATTAAAAAAATCAATATGATGCTGTACATCTGTTCCGGCAAATGCCTTAGAAAGTTGTTGTACTGCTATAAAAGGGTTAATAACACCCATATAATCCATAAATTTCTGCTGTTGATTAAACTTCTCCTCTACTTTCTTAGAATAAAAAGCATTTACTTTATTCTCATAAGCTTCGGCTTGAATAAGGTCAAGAGCAAAACGAATTTTTTCTGGTAACTGATCTATACTGGTTGCGTTGAACTGGTTAAGATGCTTTTTCAAGTATATTTCAGATCGGGAAGTATAATCACCATCCTTCCCAAGCCCTTTATCGAAACCTGTTTTAACATTATGCTCAAATTCATGGTAGGAAGGTAAAGGATAGAGGTTATCTGCTACTGAAGTACTGAATTTTGGAATTAACAGAACGCTAAAAACCCATACTGTAATATTAGCCATTAATGAAGACCAGGATGAACGGCTTAAAGCAGAAATCAACAGAACTCCGCCTGCAACAAGCAGAAAATACACTGCATATAGAATAATCCAATATCCTGCTCTTATCAAATAACTGACAGGTTCATCCTCAAAAATAAGCCCGCCAACCATTATTACAAATGGTGGTACAATGAACATTAGAACCGCAGTATAAAGAGCCATAAATTTCCCTGCCAATAATTGTTCAAATGAGGCACCTTGTACAGATAATACCTTTAGAAATCCTTTTTCACGTTCCGCTGAAACAGAAGAGAAGCCTAATCCAATAATAATCAATGGTATAAACCATTGAAAAAAAAATGCTGTATTCAAATCTGGCCGTCTCATAAATGCTTCCAGATCTGGTAATCTGTAGGAGTGTATTTGTGGTCTTTTATGAGCTTCTACTCTATATTGATTTTCTGAATAAACATTAGTACCCGATTCCAAAAGGGATAAATAGCTGACAGGCTTAAAAAGAAATGTTCCCCAATGTGCAGCACTATGATTGTTCCGGTTCTGATCTCTCCATTCGCTATCTATTACCTCTTTAGCTTGCTTATTCTTAGCCGATGCGGCGGTAAGCTGTACATAGTTGCTCCCCCAAACTCCTAATAAAATAAATGTATAAAAGACGATAAACAGCTTCAGTCCATTTTCCTGAAATGCTTTGAATTCATGTCTAGCGACTAAAAATGTAATTTTTAATTTAATCATTCATTTACTTTTAATCATTATTATATCAGGATAAAGCTTTTACAAGAACTAATTGTTATTGCAACATTGTAACAAAAATAAAAATACTTTTAAAATAAACGCATCTTTGTTGCAATAATTTTTCATAGTTTTATTCTTGCATATAATCGAGATAAATTTTTTCCAGCTCATTGGCTGTTACATCAGAAGCCGACATTTCCTTCACCAGTAATCCGTTTTTAAGAATTCCAATACGGCTACATGTTTCTCTTATCCTGAAAATATCATGTGAAGCCATCAGAATAGCGGCTCCATTTCCCGCCAGTTTTTTCAGTAAGGCAGAGAGTTCATTGCTTGCTGAAGGGTCGAGACCACTCGCCGGTTCATCCAGCAGATATACTTTGGCTTTTTTGGCATAGGCAATGGCAATTCCTACTTTTTGCCTCATTCCTTTGGAATATGTTTCCGTCTTCTTATTTTGCGAATCTATCTGTAATCCACAATCCGAAAGAATAATTGAAAGTTCTTCCGTGCTGTATTTTTTCCCAGCCAGCTGACAGAAATAATATAGATTTTCTATTCCCGTTAAATAGGGATAGAGGTTTACATTTTCAGGAATGTAGCCTATAATTTCCCGGGCTTCTTTGGCATTTGTTCCAGTATTTATATTATCCAGAAGCGTTATCCCCGAATCTGGTTTTAGAAATCCCAACAACATATTCAATGTAGTAGACTTCCCTGCACCGTTAGGGCCAATTAATCCATATATTTCTCCTTTCTGCACGGATAGAGAAAGTCTTTCTACAGCCAATTTTCCCTTGTAAGATTTACTTGTATTTTCAATATTTATCATAATTTTCAA
The DNA here is from genome assembly GCF_003058195.1 of Elizabethkingia sp. YR214. Lineage (GTDB taxonomy): Bacteria > Bacteroidota > Bacteroidia > Flavobacteriales > Weeksellaceae > Elizabethkingia. Next base: position 226,484 of record NZ_QBUH01000004.1, on the reverse strand, counting down.
TGTATTTGATTCAGATGTTCAAAAATCACCTTAATGCAATATTGTTTCAAAAATAAAAATTATATTCATTATCGCAACATTGTATCGTTAATTACATTGAAATTAAAAAAGGAAAACGTGGAGAAATACAATAGTAAGAAGGAAAATTATAAGACTGATACATCAATCCAAAATAGTATCAAGAGTATTATTTTTCTCGTGTAAATTAATACTCTAAACTGATTTATTCTATCATTATAAGATAACTGCTAAAGAGCGATCTCTTTTTGGCGTCTACAATTACAATAAAATCTCAGCCAATTAAAACATTTCGAATATTCCATAAAAAATAAAAATGTACAATAGAATAACAGTCTCAGAAATAAATTGTAATATTATCTTCACACTTTTGCTGAATAATAAAAAACACAAATATCTTGTATAACAACACCAAATAATGGTATAGCTAAGCAGATTATGTATAATAATTGCAAAAAGCATCGTTTGCTGGAAATATCAAAAAAACAAATTAAGAATATGAAAAAAAAGATTTTAACATTAACATTTCTAGGCGGAGTAATTATCTGCTTTGGACAAAGTATAACCGGAAAATATGCAGAATCTGCTATCATTGCACCTGATAAAGTCCGGAACATGATGCAAAATGATGTCGTAATAACTACGGACAAGAATATCTCTAAAAAAATATGGGTCAGCAATCTTATCGGAAATACAACTTTTTATGCAGTGAGAAATGCTGCGAATGAAGAGAAAGAAGTTTATAATATTCCACCTCAAAATATTGGGGGATACGCTGTAAATATTGGATGTATCGTTTTTGATAAAGAAGAAAAGCAAATATCTATCGCACTTAACAACAAAAGTAATTGTATCGGAATGTCCCAATCTGATTACGGAAATGTTTCTGTAGGAAAAGATGGGATTAAAGCCGGTGGTGTTAAAGTAGGCTCTAATGGTGAAATCTCTGCCGGAGGCGCCAAAGTAGGGAAAAAAGGATTAAATATAAATACCAAAGAAGCTCTTTCCGGCCTGCAATATGTTGGCACTAAACTGTAAGAAAAATTTGATATAATCTTAATTATAATCAGCCTTCAAGCAATAATCAAAAGACCACTAAAAAGTGGTCTTTACCGATTAAGTTTGCTACTGATTCGTTTTACTATACTAAAAAGTATTTCTAATTATAGGTCTATACTGAGGAGTCATTTGCAAAAATTGAAGATGTATGATAGATAGACTCTAACAGGAAATTAATAATATTTCACATTCTATTATTTTGTTCTCCACCCCCATTTCCGTAATTTTATTGTCTGTAAAAACAGAATTCATATAACATTTAAACAATGGAGAAATATAATTACGGAATGATTGGTCTCGGAGTAATGGGGCGCAATCTTCTTTATAATATTGCTGATAATAATTTTTCAATTGCAGGGTTTGACCTGGATGAAGAAAAAGTAAAAGAATTACAGACTGGCGCTACTTCCGAAATGAAAGTAAAAGGAAGCACGACTCTGGAAGATTTTGTATCAGCATTGGAAACCCCAAGAAAAATTATCCTTATGATTCCTGCAGGAAAACCTGTAGATGCAGTTTTGGGAAACATAACACCACTTCTTAGCCCGGGAGATATCGTCGTAGATGCAGGGAATTCTTATTTCGAAGATACCAACAGACGTATTGCTGATTTAGCAGCAAAAAATCTACACTTTATGGGAATGGGTGTTTCGGGAGGTGAAAAAGGTGCAAGAACAGGTCCCAGCATCATGCCCGGAGGAGATTTGGAAGCTTTCCACCTTCTTCAGCCAATGTTAGAGGCTATTTCTGCAAAAGTTGATAACGAAGCCTGTACTGCATACATGGGGAAAGGTTCTGCCGGAAACTATGTAAAAATGGTGCATAACGGGATTGAGTATGCCATTATGCAGCTTATCAGCGAAGCTTATGACCTGCTTAAAAGAGGAGCAAACCTAAACAACGACCAATTATACGAAGTTTTCAAAGAGTGGAATAATGGAGAAATGAACTCGTTCCTGATTGAAATTACCCGTGATATTTTCCAGCAGAAAGATTCCCTTACGGGCGGTTATCTTGTAGATAAGATCCTGGATAAAGCCGGAGCGAAAGGAACCGGAAAATGGACTTCCGAACAAGCTATGGAAATTGGAGTTTCTATTCCAACTATAGATATCGCAGTTACTTCAAGAATTTTGTCCGCTTATAAAGACGAAAGAATTCAGGCTTCTAAACTATACTCGGAAAAAGAGATTGTAAGTCCTGAAAATACAGATTTATTCATTAAAGAAGTTGGGGATGCCTTATATCTGGCTACGCTGATAAGCTATGCACAAGGTCTGGCTTTACTGGTAAAAGCATCTAAAGAATATGATTTCCAAATCCCGTTACGGGATGTTGTAAAAATCTGGAGAGGCGGTTGTATCATCCGATCAGTTCTATTGGAAAAATTCTATTCTGCTTATTCCAAAAATCCGGATTTATCCAATATTTTACTGGATCAAAATATTTCTGCTATCGTTAAAGAAAAAATCAGCTCATTGCGAAAAACAGCCAGCTACGCTGCATTAAACGGAATTCCTTCTTTAGGTATTCAAACTGCATTGGGATATTTCGATGCTTATACAACAGAATCTCTTCCTGTGAATCTTATCCAGGCTCAGCGTGATTATTTCGGAGCACATACCTATCAACGTATTGATCAGGAAGGTACTTTTCACACTTCATGGCAATCTGCAAACAACTAACATCAGGAAATAATGAGTGAAGAAAAAGTCCTGCATCCGACAACTATAATTATTTTCGGAGCAACAGGTGATTTAGCAAAGAGAAAGTTGTTCCCGGCGTTTTATAATTTGTATATAGATGGCAGAATGCCTGAACAATTTAATATTATCGCCTTAGGAAGATCGGAAAACACCAATAAAAATTTCAGAAATTACGTTGTAGAAAATCTGGAAAATTTTTCCAGAAAAAAAGGAACTCCTAAAGACTGGTCCGGATTTAAGTCCCACATTACCTATTTCCAGCATCAACTGGATCAGGAAGACTCCTACCAGGCACTGAATCAGAAACTAGAAGATTTAGACAATACATACGGAACCAGAGGTAACAGATTGTTCTATCTATCAATTGCCCCTAATTTTATTGCTACAATTTCTAATCATATTAAGAATGCTTCATTAGCTTCTGATCCTGCAAAAGATAGAATCATTATCGAGAAACCTTTCGGCCACGATAAGCAGTCTGCAATTGAACTTAATAATCTTCTGGGTGAAACTTTCGAAGAAGAGCAGATTTACCGTATCGACCATTATTTGGGAAAAGAAACAGTACAGAATATTCTGGCATTCAGATTTGGAAATTCAATTTATGAGCCTTTATGGAATCATAACTACATAGAATCTGTGCAGATTACGGTAGCCGAAGAGGTTGGCGTAGAAACAAGAGGAGCCTTCTATGAGCAGACAGGTGCATTAATAGATATGGTACAGAATCACTTACTGCAAATTCTGTGTATGGTAGCCATGGAACCACCAGCTTCTCTGGAATCCGGCGAGATCAGAGATCGCAAAGTAGATGTTCTGAAGTCAATCCGCAGAATTTCACCCGATCAGGTTAGTCATTATGCAGTGAGAGGCCAGTATGGTCCTGGCATTATCAATGGTGTAGAATCCAAAGGTTACCGACAGGAAAATGGAATTGCTCCGGATTCCAATACAGAGACTTTTGCTGCTGTAAAATTCTATCTGGATAATGAAAGATGGCAAGATGTTCCGTTCTATGTCCGCACCGGAAAGAAAATGAAGGAAAAGCATTCTTATATTACCATTCAGTTTAAGCCTCTTCCCCACTCTACATTTTCAAACAGCTCGCACCAACTTTCAGCCAACAGACTCATTATTAACATTCAGCCGATGATGGATATCAGACTGCAGTTTATGACAAAAAAACCAGGTCTTTCATTGGTTTTAGAGCCTGTAGAAATGATTTTCGACAACTTTGCCTGTCAGGAAGATACTCCGGAGGCTTATGAAACCTTATTACTGGAATCTCTTTTAGGAGACCTTACGTTGTTTATGCGTTCCGATCAGGTAGAAGAAGCTTGGGATGTAGTAAAAACCATACAGGAATCCTGGAAGAATAATAAAGACACTTCTTTCCCTAATTATGCAGCAGGAAGCTGGGGACCGGAAGATAGCATAGAGCTTGTTAAAAGACAAGGCCATAAGTGGGTGTAAACTATAATAATTAAAAAAAAGAAATGAATATTACGGTATTTAATGACCTTGAAAAACTGTATAAAAAAGCAGCAGATACATTTATTGACCTTTCAAAAAAATCTATTGAGAAACATAATCGTTTTGTTGTAGCACTTAGCGGCGGTTCTTCACCAAAAGCTATTTTCAGCTTATTGGCTACTTCAGAATATGCAGCGCAAGTGGAATGGAATAAAGTTTATTTCTTTTGGGTAGACGAAAGATGGGTTCCTTTGAATGATGAAAAAAGCAATGCAAGGATGACCTTTGAAACGCTTTTGGCTAAAGTTCCTGTCAACAAGGATCATATCTTCCCGATGTATCAGGACGGAATAGAACCTGAAGAGTTTGCCAAAGTATATGAACAACAGATAAGAAGTGTTCTTGGAAACGAGGGTGTTTTTGATTTTATCCTTCTTGGGATGGGAGATGATGGTCATACAGCTTCTTTATTTCCCGGTGAAGCCATCCTGAATGAGAACCAAAAATGGGTAGATGCTTATTACCTGAAACCTCAGGAGATGTTCCGTATTACCCTGACTGCACCTTTGATTAATAAAGCAAATAATATTCTGGCTGTAGCATTCGGTGAATCAAAAAAACATGCACTGAACGAAATATTGAACGGTGAATATAATCCTACATTATATCCAATGCAGCTCATTAACAAAAAAGAAAGCTTCCAGTTCTTCACTGACGAGAAAGCCAAAGGATAAAATATTACAAATAAAAAAGACCACTTTTCGGTGGTCTTTTTTATTTCTGTAAAAGAAGTCTTTATTTAGAACGTTTGGGGAAACCAAATAAATAACTGGTTATAATCGGGACTACAAATAAAAGAACAGTAGTTGCCGAAATCAGAACTTCCATTGTATGTCCACTTAAAAATTCTGCCAGCGACGTGGTTGGGTAAAAATGTTCGTACAACGACAATGTAAGCTTAACACCTAAAATCGCAATAACAATAAAAGCAATGGTTTCTAAAAAAGGAAACTTTTGCATTAAGCGTACAAACCATTGTGCAATAAATCTCATGGCTAAAATCCCTATGAAAACGCCTATTGTAACCAAAAGCAAATTTTTTGAAAAGGCCACAGCTGCAAAGACATTATCTATGGAAAATGCCAGATCCATTACCTCTACCAATGCTACCGTTGTCCAGAATTTGCCTAGAAGACCTACAGAATTTCTATAGAGCCATCCGGATTCTTTAGGGTGTTGCTCTTTCTGTTCTTCTTCTCCATCTGAATTTTTATTCTTTTTAATAAACCAGTCCAAAGCAATATAGATGAGATATAAACCACCCAAGGGTTTTACCCACCATACAGAGATGAGCACTGAAGCAAAAATAAGTGCTAAACCACGAAACAAATAAGCACCCCATATACCGTACTTAAGTGCTTTTTTCCGTTGCTTTTCCGGTAAATCCATCACCATCGTTGCCAAAACAGCTGCATTGTCTATTGACAAAAGACTTTCAATAAGAATTAAATTGGCAATAATGATTGCAGACTTTGTTGGATTTTGAAGAATCTCTTCTAAAAGGATTGAGAAATCAGAAAGTATCATTTATATATTAACGTGTTTTTGATTTATTTTCGAAATAATGGCACCACCAATAGCAATTCCTATAAAGTTGGTCACAGCTCTTGCCTCATTCATAAAACGATCTATACTATACAACAGTGCAATCTCTGACATCGGAATTTTCCCGAATTTATCAAGGGTGAAAACAAGTGCTAAGAAGCCAGATCCGGGGACACCCGATGCTGTTTTTGAAGCGATTGATACAACAATAAATAACCAGATATAATCTGTATAATCTAAATGGATATTATATAATTGCACAAGAAATATACAGGCAATTGAGAGATAAATACAGGCTCCTGCAAGGTTAAAATTGTATCCTAATGGAATAATAAAGCGAAGAATTTTCCTGTTGTATCCCTGTGACTCCATTTTTTCAAAAATCATCGGAAAAGCAGTCTTTGATGATGAAGTTGCCAGAACAAGTACAATTTCTTCTTTGATACTGATAAGAAAATCCCAAAGATTAATTTTGAACAAATAAGATACTATACCCAATATTCCTACAATGAAAACAATACATGCTAAATATACTGTTGCAACAAGCTTGCTCAGTGGCAAAAGAGTATTGATTCCGTAAACGGAAATACTATAAGCTATATTACAGAAGACAACAATAGGAAGAAGAAAATACAAATACTTTATTAGCTTGTAGAGCATCTCTCTACCGTTATCCAAAAGAAGGAGAATCTTGTCTTTATTTTTAAAAAAATTAATAACTATCCCGCCCACAATTGACAACAAAATAAGTATCATATAATTGTTGATATACAGCAGACCTTTGTAGCTGATAACAGGAGAGTCTGAAATATATTTACCGACAGAAGCTATATCAATTCCTGTATCCGCACCTGGCTTTAGTAAAAAACCAAAACCAAGCCCCAGTAAAATACTTATTGTAGTAATCAATAGAAAATAACAGATCATTTGTACAATAATCCTGAATGCATTTTGGATACTGAAAACATAACTAACACCGTAAGTAGTTGCAATAAAAATAACAGGGACTATTAATAACTCCAGAACCTGAAAGAAATAATAGCTTACAATTCTTAGTTTCTTACTTACTTCCGGGAAATAATAACCCGTGAGTGCACCACAAATAATTGCTGCAAAAATATATAAAGAAAGGCTTCTTACATATGTGTCAGAAAATGTTTTTTGTCGGAAAGCAGAGCCCATTAGAAAGTTATCATGTTAAAGTATATAAGAATACAAAATTATCTAAAAACTAAATAATACCCAGAATCAATGCTCCCACAAGCATAACAATTGAAGAACCTATCGCCCATTTTAAAGTAAACTTCAAATGATCCGAGAATTCAACCCCCGCCAAAGAAACTAATAAATAAGTAGAAGGCACCAGCGGACTCAGAAGGTGTGAAGCCTGTCCTACCAAACTTGCTCTTCCTAAAATATCGGGTGGAATTCCTAGTTGATTTCCCGTTGCTGTAATAATAGGAAGTATTCCAAAATAGTAAGCATCATTGGTGAGGAAAAATGTCAACGGAACACTGAACACAGCTGTAATAATATTCAGAAATCCGCCCCAGCTCTTAGGAATAATCTCTATCATACTATTTCCCATTGCCTGCATAATCCCAGTACCATTTAATATTCCTGTAAAAATCCCTGCACCAAAAATCATTCCTGCAACCGACAATGCATTACCTGCATGCTTTGAGATTATTTTCTGCTGATCCTTTAGTTTGGGATAATTAATAATTGCTGCAATACAAAATGCAATCATAAATGCTACTCCTAAGGGGATAATATCAAGAATCATTACAGAAAGAAGAACAATTGTAAGGATAAAATTGATAATCAGCAGCTTGGGTCTGCGAAGCGTACTATCTTCATCCCCAACTATATCCTGTTTATTGTATTTTGTAAATTTTCCGTACTTCAGTATTCTCTTTTTTTCTTTTACACCTAAAATATAGGCCACAATAAATACCCATATAATGCCTATAACCATTACCGGAATCATCGGAACAAAAATTTCGGTATGACTAAGTTTCAAAGAACTCATCACCCGGGCGGTAGGCCCACCCCAAGGAAGAATATTCATGATACCCCCGGCCAGCATAATAATACAGGTAAGTACCAGAGGGTTCATACCTTGTTTTTTATACAGCGGAAGCATTGCTGCAACAACAATAAGATATGTAGAGGAGCCATCTCCATCCAAAGAGACCAATGTTGTAAGCAAAGCTGTTCCTATTGTGGTTTTCACAGGATTGTCTCCTACAATTTTTAAGATAAACTGAACGAGCGGCTCAAAAAGCCCCGTGTCGATCATTAAGCTGAAATATAAGATTGCAAAAATGAGCATGACTCCTGTAAGTGCAATTTCTTTTACTCCTTCCTTCATCATTCCACCTAATTCCGGACCAAAACCTGCAACCAAAGCGATAAGAACTGGTACCAAAACCAAAGCAGTAAGAGGAGTCATTTTTTTCTTCATGATGAGCGCCATGAAAATAGCGATCATTAAAAAACCAAGAAATGTAAGCATAGCTATAAATTCGTTATGATGTTATTGTTTTTCTTTTTTTCTCCAGTCAAAATTGTTTCTAAAGCCTAAGAATCCATAATTACTGGTTTTCCCTGTTTCTAACTGGTTTATAAAAGCCAATTCAATAGCAGAATTCCTTCCTACCTTCATTCCAAACCCTGCAGTTATACGATTACTGTCAAAAGGCTCATCTTTCACCATATTCATTCTAATTTCATTTTTCAGAATTCCATATAGCTTCTCCTTCTCTCCTTTCCGATTAAAGGGAATCCTTATGGAAAGGAGATAACGGATTCTTACAATAAATTCATCAGGGTTGTTTAGGAATCGTTCTTCCACACGAAACCTATTGGAAATGGAAGTTCTTCCGATATTACTTTCCAGAGTTACCTGTTGGAAAGGTCTTTTCTCGTAACGTATTCTTTTAGTATTATCAGAATTATAAGATTCCAGAACAAGGAACATTGCCCCCGCTGCTGGTTTTACGCCTTTTGCAACCTCATAATCGAGATATGCATTCAGCAAAAAAAGCCTTGTATCATAAGCCAAATCAAAAGATCTATACTGCGTAAGTGCTGTCAGCGTACTTTTATCCGATACCTGAGCGGTCATTAGATACTGAAACCACATATTGTAATTATCTTTGCTCTGCCCTTTTGAAAAACCAGCAAAAACGGTTACAATAATGAAGGTTAATGTTAATTTAGTTTTCATGTAATATTTGGTTAACATTCTAGTTTCTCAAATATATTTATTCGGAAAAGTGCTTCCGGAATTTTTCAATCAATGGCAATTTTTATCAACGAACTGCATTTTGAGTAGAAAAGATATTATATTTGGCAATCCCCAAAATGGGAGGTATAAAGATGTTTTTAATTGCCAACATAATTATAATATTACTGATTATAAGGATTTTATTTAACCCTAAAATCCTAAAATCACTTATGGAATATCGCTGGAAGCTTTTACTGAGGTTTCAGCACATTTTTTTCTTTTTTGTCTTTATTTTAATGACATTTTTTACCGAAAACTACTTCCTTAGTATGCCAGATCTTCTCTGGAGTGTTATTTTGAATAGTATTTTTAATATTGGTGTTTACTATTTGGTCTATTATTATCTGGTTCCTTATTTCTATCTTTCAAATAAATATCCGGAGTTTATTCTTTATGCACTTATCTGCTTTTTGGTTTCCAGCCTATTCAGAATTCTTTGGGAACCGGCTTTGTTTAATATGGATTTCAATAAAGAAGGCTCACATATCAGTTTCCTGTATAATGTATATATCTACCAGGGCATTGTAATATTGGTCGCTTCATTCTTAGGGATTACGAAAGATAAGTTTTTAATCGAACAAGATGTTATCGACCTTGGAAAAGAGAAAGACGAGTTGTATCTTAATTTATTAAGATCAAAATTAAACCCTCATTTCTTACTGAACACGCTTAATAATATTTATGCCAACAGTTTTACACCTTCTGTAGCTACCTCCAACTCTATTTTGCAGCTTAGTAAGCTTTTACAATATATCATATACGACAGCAGCAAAGAAAAAATAAATGTAGTACAGGAATTATCTTCTGTAGAAGCTCTGGCAGCGTTATATCAGTTAAAGTATAACAATCAACTCGATATTGAATTTGATATCCAGAACAAGGAAACTCTGGAGCTCATTGAGATTCCACCATCCCTTTTCCTTACTCTTTTTGAGAATGCACTGAAACATTCTGCAATAGGAGAAAATCCGGATAGTTTCATAAAACTGATATGTAAAACGGAAGATTTTGTCTTGGTTTTTGAGATTCTTAATTCTATTGATAAAAACAGAAGTTTACCTGTTGAAACAGGATATAATGGATTAGGCAACAAGGCTATTATTCGTATATTAGAAAAATACTATCCTGAAAAATTTGACTTTTTTTCAGAACAGGATGGTAATTTTTACTACAAAACCATTTTAAAAATTAATTTAAATGAATGACCTGACTGTCGTAAATATTGATGATGAATACCCTGCCCTGCAAATTATAAAGCAATATTGTGAGCAAATTGAGGGCATTGATTTATCGAAATCTTTTCAGAATCCACAGGAAGCATTAATATATCTTGAAGAGAACAAAGTTGACCTCATTATACTGGACATTAATATGCCCGGAATAAACGGAATTGAGCTCTTGCAGCAACTTTCCTATAAACCGCTTTGCATTTTTCTGACCTTAGAAACCCAATATGCTGTAAAGGCTTTTGAATTGGATGTTGTCCATTATCTCGTAAAGCCTGTAGATTTTGAGACCTTTAATAAAGCAATTAATAAAGCAAAAGATTTTTTACAGTTTAAAAATCTCTCCAGTAATAGCCCTCAGAAAGATTTCATTATGTTTAAATCCGATTATATCATGAATAAGGTTTTCTTAAAAGATATCCGATGGATTCAGGGTTTCGGCGAGTATATCATCCTTATCACCCCTTTGAAAAAATATATGATACTGGAAAGAATGACCAATTTTGAGGAAAAGTTTAAGAATTTCGGATTTATAAGAATTCACAAATCCTATATTGTTTTATCTTCTTCCATTAGCTCTTACGACTCTAACAATGTCTACCTAAAGGACGGACATAATCTGCCTTTAGGTAGAACTTATAAAAATATTTTAAAGAACATTTTCACAATATAATCAAACTGTTTCTTGATATATTAAGAGTTTCTGCAGCTATATAACATTATAGATCAAATAGCTGTGCTTAAAACTTATAGCTATATCCTAATCTTATCACCTGTGTTTCGTAATAGTCATCACTTGTATATTTAAATCCGGATCCCTGAATTTGTTTTTTAATTATCATTGTATTTAGAAGATCTGTTGCATTCAGGAATATTTCTCCTTTGCCATTTTGCACAGATTTCTTAATACCTGCATCTACTGAGAATCTTGTTTTTATTCTTCCCTGTGGTATAATATCCGGAGCGAGATAAACAACTGTTACTTGAGCATCGAGGCCATTTGAAAATTTGAATATATTATTAAATTTTATGTTTCCTGAAATGGCTGTTTGCTTCTCCGCTGAAAAAAAAACTGGCTGTGGATACAGGTTTTCGACCGAAAATGCATTGATCTGATTTCTGTACACATTTCCATTAACATTAAAAGAATATCCTTTTGAAACTTTTTGATTCCAAATCATTTCCAATCCGGAATTATAGCTTCTTCCTGCATTTTGGAATACTGCATAGATGAGTGTACTTTCAGGGACAATACTGGAAATTCTGGTAATCGTTCCATTTGCAAAACGATGGTATAAAGCCGAATACAAATAACCATTACCCCAATTATATTTATGTCCTAATTCTATTGAATTGGTGAACTGAGGTCTCAAACCGGGATTTCCAACTTTTATAATCTCTGCATCGTCATATTTCGGGAAAATTCGAATGTCGACTTCATTAGGGCGGTCTACTCTTCTGTTATAGAAGATAGATAGCTTATTACGATCATTCAGTTTATAGGCTAATCTAAAATTCGGGAAAGGCTGTGTATAATTATAGCTGTCGCTTTTATAAGTAGGATGATTCGGGTTAACATCATACTGTATTTTCACGTATTCCAACCTCAGTCCAAGTTCTGCTTCCCATTTTGCATTTTCGAAAACATAATTCCCATACACAGCAGGAATCAACTCTTTATAAGTAGCCCAACCTCCAGCATTGACATCTAATACTGAGTTCGCTCCCGGAATAAAATTCATATTAGTCGGAATACTTCTGTTTCTCAATTTAATTCCGGTTTCTATACGTCCGTATTTCAAAGGCTTTACATAATCTACATTAAAATCATATACCTGTTCATCGGATAGTAATTTAAAAGCATCTGTTCCTGTTGAATTAGGCAAATAATTATCGTAAAAATATTTCTCATCTTCCCGATGGAATGTATAATTGAATCCAACATTTAATACATGTCCGGCTTCTTTAAATTTATGCTGATAAGAGGCTGTCCCCATTATAGTTGTCTTTAATTCGTCTTCTAAAAACTGCCAAAGACGCAGACGCTGAGAAAGATCTCCATTGAAAAAAGGTTGGTCTCCGCGGTCAATAATTTTTTCGCTTCCATAAAGTCCGGAAATTGTCAGTGTATTTTGGGAGTCAATATTCCAGTCTATTCCTGCTTTTGTAGTCAGGTAATTCGTATTTCTGTTTCTTTTCAATTGGGAGTTGATCACTGTTCCGTTGTCGTAGACTCTTGTTACAAACTCGTTCTTATTAAGTGTTTGTGTGTACAAATTATCAACCTGCAGAAAAGCATTTATTTTATCTTTTCTGTAATTTAATGACAGCGAAGGATTTATTTTTGGTGTGATTGTATACTGTGGTCTTATTGTAGGAAGGTTTTCTTTTCTTATCCAAAATGACCCTGTACCATAGGTAAAACCGATCTTACCATTCCAACCATTTTGTTTATTTTTCTTCATGATAATATTAATGATTCCGGCATTTCCGTTTGCATCATATTTTGAAGAAGGATTATTAATAATCTCAATTTTATCAATCGCTGAAGCCGGAATATTATCTAATCCCGACTGACTTCCAAAGCCTGTCAGTGCAGTCTGCTTACCATCAATTAGTACTGTTACTTTGTCGTTTCCGCGAAGCTGCACCTTTCCATCCTGAACGGTAATACCCGGTAGATTTTGCATGCTTTGAAGCACAGAACCTCCGTTTTGGCTAATGTTATCTGCTACAGAATAGGTCTTTTTATCAAGTTGGTTACTTATTTCATTCTTTTTTGAAGACGTTAAAACAACTTCCTCAATTTTTGTTTCTTTATCACTTTTAATTTGTTCAAGTTCCACAGACGGAATCTCAAGAAATTCGGAAAGGCTTCCAATAAAAACAGATTGGGTATGGGAGCTGTATCCCGAGACAGAAAATTCCAGATCATAATTATCAGGTTTTATTCCCGCTATAGAAAATCGGCCTTCTTCGTTAGTAATGGTTCCGGATACAAACTTCTTTTCCTTCGCGGTCTTTAGGGTAACTGTAGTGTATGGTAAAGCAGTTTTGTTCTTACTGGTTACAATTCCTGAGATTGTTACAGAAGAAATCTGTGCAAACAAGAAATTGACAAATACCAATGAAAGAAATAACGAAAAACCTAAAATCTTTTTTTGCATGAATTTGTGTCTTTAAAATTATTAATGACACAAATTTGTAACCTGATTTAGAAGAAATTTAGAATTCTATAAGTTTATGGAAAAAATATGCTGGTTATTTTCAAATTTGTAAGCGACCGTCCACCCATGAAATGTACATATTTCTTTGATAATTGCAAGACCTAAACCACTGCCACCTTTATGGGATGATAATGATGAAAATCTTTTAAATAGTAAATCTGTATTCAACTTCTCTGTTCCGGAATTGGAGATTTCAAAAGCAGCATTAGTAAGTTTTATAGAAATTGTACCACCAAACGGAGTATGACGGATGCTATTCAAAATAAGATTATTGATCAGGATTTCTGTTAAGCTTCCATTTCCATGTACTTCTACTTCCTCAGAAACATTTTCCCGGATTGTAATATTTTTCTGATCAAAATGTTCTTGTAAGGTCTCTATACTCTGATGAAGTAGTGTATTGAACAGAATCGTTTCAGAGTTATCGAATTGATTATTCTCTATTTTAGCAAGTAGCAAAAGGTTCTTATTGATTCTGGCGCTTCTCATAAGCGCTTTATTCATTTCCTCCGTAATCTGATATTGCTCTTGTGTAAGATCCTTGCTTTGCAACAGAAGGTCAAGCTTATTTTTCAAAATAGCCAATGGCGTTTGTAATTCGTGTGAGGCATTTTCAGTAAATTCTTTCTGTGTTTTATAAACCATAATATTATGCTCTATCAATTTACTTAGTGACCTGTTCAATTCTTCAAACTCCAAAGTATCGGTCTTATTAAATTCGATTTTGGTCTGGTGATTCAGATTGAATTTTTTCAGCTTTTCTAAAGTATCCCGAAATGGCTTCCATACAGAATTTGAAAGTTTTCTGTTGATAAATAAAAATCCCAAAACGATAGCCATAAAGAAAAAGAATGTTGTAATCGCAATTACAACAATTGTTTCCTGAGATTCTTCGATATTGGTTTGAACTGTAAAACGAAATGGCTTATTATTTACATAAATGATTGTAGAAAGTGCTCTGAATCGGTCAATATTAAACTCCTTAGTATAGGATTTCTGCTTCTCGTAGGTAAAAATGCTGTCCTTTAGCTTATCATTATTTTTGATATTCTGAATATTTGTTCCGGGCTGAATATCATTCCAAAGTTTTATACTTTCTGATAGTTTTTCATCTGTCAGCTTTAGCCGATTGAGCTCATAAGCTGTTTTTTCTGCAATGATTTTATTATGTTCATCCAATTCAGTCTTCCATATTGTATCGACAACCCAATAATAAACGGGAACACTAATAATGAGTACAAAGAACACATAGATTAGAAATGGTCTGGTAATTTTGCTTAATAACGGCTTCATACATCAACTATTTAGAAGTTTCTTCCCATTTGTACCCGGTTCCATATACTGTTTTTAAATATTGGTCGCATCCAGCATCATACAGCTTTTTCTTCAGATTTTTAACGTGGGCATACACAAAATCATGATTGTCCAGCATATCTGCAAAATCTCCGGAAAGATGTTCTGCCAATGTACTTTTAGAAATCACTCTATTTTTATTTCCTACAAAGTAGATGAGTAAGTCAAATTCTTTTTTGGTAAGTACAATTGTTTGATCATTTACAGATACAGTTTTTGCCAGAAGATCAATTTGTAATTCGTTTTGCTTTATAACATTGGAGTTACTGAATTGTTTTCTGCGGATAAGAGAATAAATTCTGGCCATTAATTCTGAGAGGTGAAAGGGCTTTGTAAGGTAATCATCGGCTCCTAGGTGCAGTCCTTTTATTTTATCGTCCAATGCATTCTTAGCCGAAATAATAATGACCCCATCTTGTTTATTCTGCTCCTTTAATCCTTCTAAAATAGCAAGACCATTTCCATCAGGCAAAGTAATATCCAGCAAAATACAGTCGTAGTGAAAGTTTTCTATTTTTTGTATTGCGTCTTTATATGTTGATGCAAACTCACATAGATAGTTCTCTTCTGAAAGGTATTCAGCTATACTTTTAGCCAATTCTATTTCGTCCTCTATTATTAGTAGCTTCATTTTACAAATCTATAGGTTCAATTCTGAATAAATTTTGAATTAAAATAGAAATAAAATTTTATTTATGAGATACATGATGATAAATGATATTTATAACAAAAAAAGACCACTATTCAGTGGTCTTTTTTTCATCCTTGTGTTACGATACAAAGCTTGAACTCTTTGCAAAAATTATGCTCTGGAAAATATTTTTATCTGCTTAGTACTCGTCAGTATACTATAGAATAACATCCCTGCCGCTAAAAGAGCATAACATACCAGAATAATTATATTTAAAGCTCCTACTGCATATTCCGAAGAGAAAAACTGACTTATAAGGGTTAAAAATGATAATCCCAATCCCGCTCCCAGAAAGTAGCTTGTCGTTCCTAAGCTAGATGCTACTCCGTAATTAGCTGGTTCTACATCCTGAATTCCGAGTACCGATAAAGCGGTAAAACAAAAAGTCATTGCTATTCCCGAAATACAGGCCGCCCCCATCAATACAAATACCAAAGGATGTCCGGTAAAAACGGAAACTAGTAATAGCAATGCACCTGTAAGCATGAATACCCATCCTAAAGCACCTAATCTATAAGAATTTAAACGTTTTGATATATTAGGCAGAGCATATTTGGCAACCAACGCAGACATTATACTAAAAGGAACAAGCATTAATCCCGAGGATGCAGCATCATAATTCATATCTTTCTGAAGCATTAATGAAATAAGGAACAAAAATCCAATGAAAAAAGCACCTAAAAGAAAAAATGCAAGATTAGAGATAACCAATGATTTGTGTCTGAATATCTGCAGGTTTACTAACGGATAAGAAACTGTCCGCAACCGGTAGATTACAAATTTCAAAAATACTACAGGAAGTACTAAAGAGGCTATAATTATTACAGGGTTTTCTTTGATATGTACCAATTCATGTACACCATAAGTTAAACTTAGAAATCCTAACACTATAAATACAGCAGAGACCATGTCCGTTTTAGCAGCTTTATTGGGCTTATCTGCAGGCAAATAGTAATATGCAGCTACCAATGTTATAATAAGAATAGGCACATTAATCAGGAAGACCCAATGCCAGCTTAGATAGGTGCTTATAATTCCGCCAATAGAAAGGCCGCTCCCCGATCCTATTGCTGCAAAAGAACCAAAAATTGCCATTGCCCTGTTCCGTTCTTGTTCTGCCAGGAAAGTATTCGTTACAATTGATACAGCAGAAGGCATTATAAATGCAGCCCCCAGTCCCTGCAGCGCACGAAATACTGCCAACACCTCAAAACTTGTAGACAACCCGGCTCCTAATGATGCCAGCATAAAAGTAAGTGCCCCAAATAAAAACACCATTTTTCTTCCTATTTGATCCGAAAGCTTTCCGCCAATAATAAGGAATCCGCCAAAGAAAAGAACATAAAAAGTCTGCAACCACTGTGCAGTCTCGGATGTAATATGGAACTGCTCCTGGATTGAAGGAATTGCCAGATTGATCACTGCAATATCCAATGCCTCTACAAAAGTCCCTATTGAAGCTAAGATTAATATTATTTTTTTTCTCCTGTCCATCATATTTTAATTCAATAATTCTAAGCAATAGCTTTTGGCAACACACAACTTCTTTACTACACAATGTCAGTCAAAATCCAACAAAACATTGCATAACAACAATTTACAATACAAAAAAGCTATTTTGATGTTGCAAAAATCAAAATAAAAACAATTCAGAAAAAGGACATTTGTCCCAACTATGATAAAATTTATACGTAATTGGACAATTTATACTATACTTTTGTTGATGTTTTTCAGGTAATTAGAAAAAAAACTCAGAAATATTTACATTTTTTCAATCTTCCCCAACATGCTATAAATCTAGGTTTTTATCATATCTCAATTAGCATTTCATTATTTATTTATATACAAAAGCAATATTTTATTTTGTATTTGATAAAAATTTGTATATTAGCATCATGATATGACAAAAATTATATCAAAAACCAAATCACGCTTAATTAATTATTATGAAAAAAACATCCATTCCTCTATTGATGGTAGAGATATTATCGTACACACCCCCCAATTTGTGTATTTAGAGAAAAAGCACTTCAATTTCAGCAAAAATTAATCAGTACAGACCTTTAGCACAAACGCTCCTAAATGGAATTGTTACGTAGCTATATCAATAACAGCCGATTTTATCATCTGTTTTAAAAAGTATTTTATACTGATTTATACATTCTGAAATAATTAAAATAATTTTTTACAGAAGTTAAGATATTCTTATAAAAAAGTTTAAAATGAAATTTATTAATCATAATTGTATACAACCTTGATAGGAGTAGAAGTTAAATTAAGATTATCCTTTCAATAAAGCTACACTGTAAATTATCTGAAAACAGGATTGACATATTTTATTAAGCAATGTCAGAAGAATTATAAACCAAATTTAACACTAAATATTATGGAATTACACAAGAAGATCCTACTTGGATCATTTATCTCGGTTGCATTGGTATCATGTAATACCAGCGATAATGTGGACGAAAGCACTCCACAAGGATTAACAGAATTGAAAGCCGTACCAAAAGCAGATATCCCTGCCGGCTTCGAAAACACACACATGTGTAAAGATGTTTATCTTCCAGGAACTGACCCAAGAGGAGCTGTTATTAAAAGTACAAAATGGCCAAATGGCAGCGTAATTACTGTAAGCTTGAACGGTGGAACAACCAAAGTTCGTAGCAAAGTAATGCAATATGCCCAGGAATGGTCTAAGTATGCTAACATCACTTTTAAATTTATTACTAGTGGAACAGCACAAATCCGGGTTACCTTTACACAAGGAGCAGGATCTTATTCCTATTTAGGAACGCAGGCTCTTAACCGTCCTTCTAATTCTGAAACAATGAATTTCGGTTGGTTTAACGATTCAACAACTGATACAGAATTCAGCAGAACAACTATTCATGAATTTGGACATGCACTAGGTATGATACACGAGCACCAGCATCCTTTAGCTGCTATCCCATGGGATAAAGAAAAAGTGTATACCTATTATGGAGGTTATCCTAACTATTGGTCAAGAGCACAAGTAGACAGTAACCTGTTTGCAAAATATTCTACTACACAAACGCAATATAGTGCTTATGATACACAATCTATTATGCATTATAGCATTAGTAGCAACCTGACAACCAACGGATTCAGTGTTGGCAGCAATACTGTTCTGTCTTCTACTGATAAGCAATTTATTGGAACAGTATATCCAAAATAATAACTACATTTAATTAAACAATTGTCTACCCTGATCACACAGGGTAGACTTTATTTATATATGATTATGAATAAATGGTCTCTCCTGCTATTTCTTAGTTTTCTCTCCTCTTTGGCAAACGCTCAGGAAAAAGAGCAACGATCTTACATTATGCCATATGTTGGCTGGAATCAGGAAAAACTCAACTGGAATATTGCAGGCAACGAGAATGGACAATACCCTAATGTATTATCTGAATTAAAATGGCAACAGTTACGTGGACCGGAAATGGGAATTATTTCCGCTGTATCAATCTCATCAAGGTTCCAGGTAAAATGGGACTTCAGTTATCAGGCTATTACCTCGGGAACCGTAAATGATACGGATTATGCAGGCGATAACAGAGCACTTAAAACTGCAGAATTCAATCTACAGGCCGATAAAGGTTATACAATTAAAACCCGTCTGGAATTATCCTACCTTCTATGGTCTAACCAAACATTTTCTTTTAGCCCACATGCAGGATATTTTGGAAGCTACCAGAAGCTGTATATGTTGGATGGTGACGCTCCGCTTATTCCCGGAAAAGAACTGAGAAGTACGTATAAGCCTCAATGGCATGGTGCAGTTCTTGGTTTAGAAACAAACTTCAAAAAGGAAAATTGGAATGTTAATCTCGACATCAGTGGTATGTATTTCCCCCAATATTCAGCTACCGCAGATTGGAATCTTCGGGAAGAGCTTAGAAGGCCTGTCAGCTTCGAACACAGATCCAAAGGAACAGGTTGGGATGCAGGACTCCGTATTGGATATCAGCTAGGCCAACGTGTTCAGCCTTTTGTATCTGCAAGATACACACAGATAGAAGCAGGAAAAGGAACAGATAAATTATATATGGCAAACGGAGATATTTACAAAAGCAGACTGAATGAAGTTAATTCTACCAGCATCAGTTTTGGCATAGGTGTTAAAATATTATTTTAATATCTAATTATTATATAAATAAAAAAGACCATTGAAAAATGGTCTTCTTGTTTCTGAGTGCTCGCGGAAGGAGCAGACCCCAACCTTTAGAGCTATAATTAATGGTATACTTATCAGAAATCGCATCTACTTATATACCAGCTAATTATAAAATATTTCAATCTGAATTTCTATAAAAAGGTTGTATATTTTTTCTGTAGAATAAAAAAACTACATAATGTTAATCTAATCTTTATATTTGTACATATTGGAATATAACCAATAAATAAGCTGATTTATAAATAAAAACTAACCATAAACAAAGAATATTAAATAATGGACAAAATTAATTTATTAAATAATGGACAAAATTAATTTATTAATTATTGTAACTATAATTTCTTTGTTTATTTCAGTTTTTCTTGCCTTATTTCTGGTTACAGTTAAAACAAAGTACAAAACAAGTAATTATCTGTTCGCAGCTTTTTTAATAATAACTGCAATAGATACCAGTGAACCTTTGTTTAATATGATAACTGATGGTCCCTCAAATTTGGGAATGTTTAGAAATACTTTTGCTTTCCTGCAAATTCCGGTTTTTTATCTCTATGTGGTATCGGTTTGCTACTCTGATTTCAAACTTAGACCTAGACATTTACTACATCTGTTTCCCTTTTTAATTGTAAGTTTAGTTTTACTGCCCCGTTTTTATTCGGTAGACACTGCTTCTAAAATTGATTTTATCCAAAATCGTCAGAATATGATAGAGATACAGTTTACACACCTTCTTTTTCATATTCAGATTGTTGTTTATCTTATTGCAGTTTTCAGGATATTAAGAAAAACAAAAAAACTATATCTTGAAAATTATGCCGGAACCCATATTAATTCCTACAATTGGTTGTTTCAGTTTACAAGCGTGCTGACTTTTCTATATTTAATTGTCTTTTTAAAAAATATTTTTAAGTTTTCCGATTATCCATATATCTCTGAATGGATAAAAATTGGTATCACAGGACTTGTTTTGTTTATTATTTGCTGGTATCTATTCAAGGCATTAAGCAACCCGGGGTTATTTAGAAATGTTGATTCTAAATTAAAACTTGTTTCCGAGATTGTTTCAGAAGAAAAAAACAGTGAGCCTTCAGGAGCACATGAAAAGGAATATAATGAAGAACTCCTGAGACTAAAGGAATATATGGCCGAAGAAAAACCTTTTCTAAACTCTTCACTGACGATTCAGGATATCTCCCGTGAAATTGAAATTCCTGTCCGGGAATTATCTCTTTTAATCAATCATCAATTAGGTCAACATTTTTATGATTTTGTAAATGCCTATAGGATAGAAAGTGCTATGGGTATTCTAAAAGACACAACAAAAAATAAGGTAACTATCCTTGAAATCTTATACGAAGTTGGTTTTAATTCAAAATCTTCTTTTAATACTGCTTTTAAAAAACACACCGGCAACACGCCAACCACCTATCGCAAAAACATGTAAATCAGTGCCTTGTAATTACTCGTACTCTTTTTTGTAAAGATTCGCACTCTTTTTTTTACACAAATTCGACCGATTGCATTTACTCGGTCGCATGGCTTCAATGTCTTCTACATCTTTGTATCGAAATAAATTTTTAACATCAAATACGATACAATGAAAACTTCATCAAAATTTTTAGCAGCGCTATTATTTATAAGCAGCTTTTCTTTTGGGCAAAACATTTCCCAAAAGATTGATTCTATAATAAGTGATAATTACAAAAAAAATCCGGAGGTCGGAATTAGTGTTGGTTTTATCAATAATAATGAAGAATATTATACAAGCCATGGTAATCTGAATGCAGAAAGTCAGATTCAAATTAATAAAAACTCCCTATTCGAAATTGCGTCAATCACTAAAATCTTGACTTCAAATTTAATTGCTCAGGCAGTTTTGGATCATAAAATAAAGTTAGATGATTACATAGACCGGTTCCTTCCTGAAGAATATGTATTGCATCAGAATCTTCGAAACAAAATTAAAATTTCGGATCTGGCATCACATCAATCTGGTTTACCTGATATAGATTTTGCAAAATTAATAGAACAAGATCCACAACAGCCTGTAAATAGTATAACAGCGCAAACATTAGCTTCTATAATCAATAATTGCAGTGAACTAAAGGATTATGGTAAATACCGTTATTCTACAATTGGATATACCTTACTGGGACAAATAGTCGAAAAAGTGTATGGCAAAAATTATGATGAAATTATTAAAGCCAAAATAATAAAACCATTACAAATGGTGAATACACTAACTAAGGATTTTAATGTAAAAAATAGAACAACTGCTCACAATCCCGATGGAGGCATTCAGGAATTTTTCAAATGGAACATTACAGCACCAGCAGGATTGGTAAAATCTACTGCTTCCGATATGGTTAAGTATTTAAAAGCAGTCCTTAATAAACAAACAGCTGTAGGTAAAGCTGCTATCATCACAGAAGGAATCGTGTACAAAGATGAAAAAAGAGAAATGGGATTAGGGCTCAACATTGTAACAGACGATAAAAATACAATCTATATGAAATCAGGAGATTCTATGGGGCAGTCCTCAATTATCTGCTATAACAGGCATAAAAAATGGGGAATTATAATACTTCTCGATCAGAGAAATTCAAAAATGAGACAAGATCTGTTGAATAAAATTTATGATACAGTTCTGAAATAAATAGCCACAAATAGAACAGCTTGGAAGCCCTTTTAACTTAAAAAACTATACAATGAAAAACAGCTTTTATTTACTGATCGTTATACTCATAATGATGAGTTGCAGTATGAGTAATAATGTAATGACATCAAAAAAGAATTATAATTTTCTTACAGATAGCCTAAAGATAAATCAACAATTAGAAAAGTACAAACTTCCGGGATTTAGCCTTGTTGTTTTTGAAAATTATAAGATTGTATATTCAAGCCAGGTAGGAGTGAAATCAATGGACTCTAAAGAAAAGATAAATGAAAATACTGCCTTTTCTACAGCATCAATTTCAAAACCAATAACAGCACTTCTTTGCCACATTCTTGAAGAAAAAGGCTTAATTAACCTGAGTGATCCAATAGATAAGTACTTAAAACGTTGGCATTTGCCAAAAAGTAAGTTTACGGAGAATAATAGCCCAACATGGAAACAATTTTTGAATCATACCGCCGGTACAAGTCAGGGTGGATTTGAAGATCATTATGAGGGAGATACAATTCCGACCATAAAGCAAAGTCTTTTGGGTCAAATACCAAGATACGATAAGGAAATTGAATTTTTGTTCGCACCGGGAACCAGTTTTGAATATAGTGGTGGTGGCTATGTAATTGTCCAAATGGCATTAGAAGACACTCTGAATAAATCTATTGCAGAACTTGCACAAGAGTATATTTTTTCTCCACTTGGAATGAAGAATACTACAATGATTCAGCCTAATGAAAAAGGATTTTTATCAAATGTAGCACTAGTTCATGATAAAGATGGAAAAGTAATTAGAACAGGATTACCAATAACACCACAAGTGGCACCTTCCGGAATGTGGTCAACACCAATAGATTTAGCTAAACTTTGTATCGAAATACAAAATGCTTTACGTAATAAAAATAATAAAGTGATTTCTCATCAGGTAGCAAAAAAAATAACCGAAGTAACGGCTTTTAAAAATGCGGTTGGAGGATGGAGTTATGGCTGGCAAAAGTCTTTTGGTTATAGTAACTATGACTGGTTTTCATGTAATGGTTCTAATACCGGAGTTGGAGGTAATATTCTGGCTTCCATGACAGATGGTAATGGCATGGTATATCTTGCCAATGGTGAAAAGCCAAATCGTTTTCCTGTCATGAATCAGACCAGAAGAAATGTCCTTACATTGATGGATTGGAATAAAACAACTAATGAAGATATTCAGGAAATACCATTAAGTCTAAAAAAACAACTTATCGGAACTTATGACGATTTCTTATATGGACAGGGAATGGAAACCAAAATAGTAGAAAAAAACAATCGTCTTTATGTTGAATCTCAACTTTTGGATTTTTTTAAAGGAAAGAATAATAATGAACTGTTGTATCTCAAAAATGGTTTGTTCAAAATTGTAGATTATCCAAACCTATTGAAATTGGATTTCAGCAATGGAAAATTGAATTCTGTTACCTTAAAAAGAGATACTTTGAAAACTAAAATTCTACTTAGTAATAAAGATAAACAATAACTTATTCCCAATGAAAAATTACTCAAAAACAATATTATTTTTAGGAATTAGCTTTCTCTCCTTCAACAGTTTTTCACAAACCAAAACAATTAAGGAAGAGCTCAACTTAACGAAAAATCAGACCGATCTTTCCAATAAATTATCAAAATATATGCAAGCCCAGGCAGACGTGAATGGATTTAGCGGCACCGTTCTGATTGTCAGAAAAGACGCTGTGCTTTTGCGGAAGGCTTATGGTTTAGCAGATTACGAATGGAATATTAAAAACACAACTGACACCAAATTCCCATTAGCATCGGTAACAAAGCAATTTACAGCAACCGCAATTCTTCAACTAGTAGAAAAAGGAAAATTATCACTTGATAACAAATTAAATAAATTTTTCCCAGATTACCCTAATGCCGAAAGTGTTACCATTCATATGTTGTTATCACATTCTTCCGGACTTGCCCTAGGGTTTAAAGAACTGGCTTTAAGCACCATATCAGCTGATTCCGCCTATAATGAGATAAAAAAAATACCATATGAATTTTCGCCAGGAACTAAAAGCGAATACAGTAATATTGGGTATTATTTATTAGGTAAGATTATTGAAAAAGTATCAGGAGAAGAATATGCAGTTTTTCTGAAAAAAAATATATTTGAAAAAGTAGGAATGAAGAATACTGGAATTAGTAATAATGATTCGATAATTCTGAAAAAAGCAAAAGTTTATTACCACGCGGAAAATAAGTTAGCTCATAATCCATATATCAATTGGGGATTTAACATTGGACATGATGGTGTTTATTCTACTATTGAAGATTTGGCGTTATGGGACAAAGCTCTTTACAGGACATCTATTTTATCAAAAGAAATGAAAAACCGAATGTTTACCTCCTATAATGACCACAACTTTGGATATGGCTTTCTTGTCAACCCTTTCTACAATCAAGGACATCAATTAATCGCACATGATGGCGGTTTTTTTGGGACAATGACTTCCTTCAACCGTTATACAGATGATGGTTTGTTTATCACTGTTCTTTCCAATAATCAGTCTCCGGCATATATGCTTGCATACGGATTAGCTGCAATATACTTTGGTAAAGAGGTTGAACTCCCATATCATCATAAGAGAGTCAGTAATAATCTTTCTCTTTACAAGCATTTTGAGGGTGATTATGAAGATATCAAAATTCGTAACGACAATGGAAAGCTCTATTATAATGACTTTGATATTGAATTACTTCCGGAATCAGATAATAAATTTTTCAGATCAGATGATGATAACAGAACTGTTGAATTCATTAAAGATTCCAAAGGGGAATACTCTACTATTAAACTGACTAAAGCCGGAGTTGCGGAGATACGAAAGAAAACATTTTCAAATAAATAATTACCAATTATAATAAACATTATTATAATAATTCAAATTAAAATTTTGACAATTATATATTTATCAATTATAAATTTTACATATTTTTGATAATAATTAAAAGTATATAAAAACAAAATCAATAAAAAAATATAAATAATATGTCTTTTCAAACTTATATTAAAAATATTGAAGAAAAAACCGGAAAATCTCGTTCAGATTTTGAGAAACTAGCTGCTGAAAAAGGCTTTGTGGAAGAGGGAAAAATCAAAAAAGGAGTAAAAGCAACAGAAATAATCAACTGGTTAAAGAAAGATTTTGAATTGGGACATGGACACGCAACAGCAATGTATGCATATATTAATGGAAAACGTGAATAATAGTAGATATCAGTTTTTTATTAATAACATTCAAAAAACAAAATATCCCTCTCTATAGAGGGATATTTATACGTGAGCGCGGGAGGAGTCGAACCCCCAACCTTTAGAGCCGTAATCTAACGCTCTATCCAATTGAGCTACGCACCCGTTTAAAGGTTTGCAAATATAGTACTTTTTTTCTTTCTTTGAAGAATGAAAGCACTTTTTTTGTCATCAGGTCTCCTATTTTTTCTGTTTTCTTGCAAAAAAACAGAGCAGAATTTTCCAAAAGAAGATACTCAGATTTCTCAACGACTTCATTTTAAAGAAGATAAAGATAACTTCAGGATTACCTCAGGAAAATTCGATATTGAGCTAAAAAAATCAGTTTTTCCGTTAAAAAAAGTGATCTTCCTGAATTCAACACTTATCGGATATATGACCGAGCTTGGATTGGAGGATAAAATTGTCGGAGTATCCAGCCCGGAATATATATTCTCAGAGAAAATTCAACAGCTTATTCAGTCCGGAAAAATCCAGAATGTAGGATCTGAACAAAAATATGATATAGAAAAAATACTGGCTCTAAAACCTGATGCTGTTTTCACCAATTATATAGCTTCATTCGAAAATACTTATGAGCTGCTGAAGAAAAATGGTATTAAGATCATCTTCCTTGATGAATACATGGAACAAAAGCCTTTGGAAAAAAGTGCCTATCTGAAACTATACGGAAAGCTATTTGGGATTGAGAAAAAATCAGATTCTCTGTATAACCTTATCGAGAAAAATTACAATCAACTAAAACTTCAGGCTTCACAGGCAAAAGACAAACCGGAAGTTATCTGTAATGAGATGTACGGAAACCAATGGTTCGTTCCGGGTGGAAATAGCTTTGCAGCGCAATACTTTAAAGATGCCAATGCCAGCTATCCATGGCAGTCTTTGCCTAATGAGAACTCGGTTCCGCTAAGCTTTGAGGAAGTTTTTGCAAAATCCACCAAAGCAACTTATTGGGTAAATGTTGGAGAATATAAAAAGAAAAGCGAGTTATTGGCCTTTAATCCTGTATATGCAAAGCTTCATCCTTTTAAAAATGGAAAAGTATATAGCCTGTATGGCAGCGTGAAAGGTAAATCCAATGATTATTTTGCTTCCGGTGTAGTTCGTGCCGATAAAGTACTTCATGACTATGTGAATATCTTCCACCCAAACCTGTTGAAAGATACAACTATGGTGTATATGAAGGAACTCAAATAAAAATGTCATAATACAGATTATAATAAACCATCCCAATGAAGAGAAGTTTAGCTTTTATATTTGCTGCATTAGGATGGTTTGCCATTATTGCGCAATATTATCTGATGATTGAAAACAGAACTGTTTCTGTTTCTGAAGCTACAATAAGATTCTTCAGCTTTTTTACTATTCTTACCAACATATTTGTAGCTCTTTATTTCAGTATTATCTCCTTTTCCCGGAACAAATCCGTTTCTTTAATCAACGCTCCCGGAACACTTACATTTCTTACTATTTACATTGCTGTAGTAGGATTAGTTTATCAGGTTGCACTCAGACATCTTTGGTACCCTCAGGGAATACAGAGACTTGTTGACGAATTACTGCACTCCGTTATTCCAATCCTGGTTATTCTCTTCTGGTATCTGTATGAACCAAAGAAAAATCTGAAATATAATATGGCCATAAAATGGTTCTCCTATCCTCTCGTCTATTTCATCTATATTCTTTTACGCGGCAATCAGTCCGGATTTTATCCTTATCCTTTTGTTGATGTTTCAATATTAGGCTTTGCGGGTGTTATCCAAAATGCATTTTTCCTGTCCCTCTTTTTCCTTGGCCTATCCTCAGCTTTTATTTTTATGGGAAAGCTGCTGGATAAAAAATAGATTTATCAATATATCTTCTGAAAATTGCATATTTTGGTATAACGATAATTTATAGCCAACAAGGTGACTAATCTAAATAAACAACTTATACATAAAGTCTTAACTTACACCATTGCGGCTGTATGGCTGACAAATGGATTATTCTGCAAAGTTCTGGGGCTTGTTCCCCGGCATCAGGAAATTATAGCCCAAATTCTGGGACGGGAATATGCAAAACCAATCACTTTATGCATAGGCTTTGCAGAAATACTAATGGCAATATGGATTATATCGGGTTGGAAATCCAGATTAAATGCCATTCTCCAGATACTGGTAATTGTGATGATGAATATATTGGAATTCACTATTATTCCCAATTTACTTCTTTGGGGAAAAATGAACATAATTTTTGCCGTAATGTTTTGTGCCCTTATTTTCTATAATGAATTCATTTTATCCAAAAAGCTAAAACATTCGATACCATGAAATTACTGAAAGATCATCCTTTTGCTGTAGAAGCTTTTTTTAAAAGTTCTGTAGTATTGACTTTTGCTGTGCCCAAAGAACAGTTGCGGGATCTAATTCCGGAATGTTTGGAGCTGGATACTTTTCAGGATGAATGGGCATTTGTTGCGGTTGCTATGGTACAGACTTCCGGACTTCGCCCTAAAGGCTTTCCAAAATTTATGGGCAATGATTTCTTTCTTATTGGCTACAGAATATTTGTTCGCTTTACTAATGAAAAAGGCAAAAGGCTTCGTGGATTATACATTATAAAATCTGAAACCAATAAACGGAAAATGGAGTTTTTCGGCAATATATTTACCCATTATAATTATACAACTACAGATATTACCCAGTCCGAAAACAGTGAAATAAGATCAATACAATCCCGTAAATCAAACTTCACATTGGCTATAAACAAGAATAATCAAAACATTCTTTTGCCCGAAACCTCTCCGTTTAATGACTGGAAAGAAGCCCGAAGGTTTGCTGGACCACTCCCCTTTACTTTTACGTATAATAACGAAGACAAGAGTGTACTTGTTATAGAAGGAGTCCGACAGAACTGGACACCGGAACCTATACAGATTCAGGATTATCATTTTGATTTTCTGGATTCGCTCCAGTTGAAAGGTTTGGTTCTAGCTAATGCTTTTGAAATAAAGAATATACCTTATTATTGGAAAAAAGGAGTATTGGAGAGATGGAAGTAAATAGAAAACCTTTTCAGGGTGTCATTAATATTATCCGGTTCAACTGGCATTTCTATGTAATAGCATTTGTTGTACTGGTTTGTTTGGCGATTTCCGGCCGCTTGCTGTCCTCTGACTTGCAAACTGTTATAAACGTAACGATTATTCTCGCCACAGCTTCTGTTATGATATCTTTAGCGGTATCATATTATATTTATGATTTGTCAGGTCTTTATAAGCTTCGTTGGATACAAACAGGTAAACAACAACAAAGTCTGCTAAATATAAATGCCGGCTTTGACGAAACAAGTAAATTAATCAAACAAAAATGTCCAGACTCTGAATTGAGTATTTGTGATTTTTACAATCCCAGATTACATACTGAAGTTTCTATAAAAAGAGCCAGAGCAGCCTATCCGCCTTATCCCGGAACTATTTCTGCAAAAACAGACTATTTACCCTTTCAGGATGAAACTTTCGACCAGATATTTGCCATCCTTGCTGCCCACGAAATAAGAGATGAACAGGAAAGAATATTATTTTTCAGACAACTTCGCCGCATTCTAAAACCTGATGGTCAGATTTTCATAACAGAACACCTTCGCGATCTAAACAACTTTTGGGCATATAATATAGGATTTATGCATTTTCATTCCCGGAAAACATGGTTGCACTCCTTTGAGAAAGCTGGATTTATTATAAAAGAAGAACAAAAGTCAACACCATTTATAACCACATTTATACTAGAAGTCAATGGAAACTCATTATAAAATAATTGGAAGTATTTTGATCTTTTTAGCACTAGTTCATGTAATATTTCCTAAATACTTTCACTGGAAAAAAGAACTTCAGTCACTGAGCCTAATAAACCGGCAAATGATGTCTGTTCATACGTTTTTCATTACTCTTACGGTACTATTAATGGGTATATTATGCCTCACAAATACAAAAGAATTAATTACTACTTCTTTAGGAAAAACAATTAGTCTGGGATTTGGAATATTTTGGACAGTTCGTTTAATTTTCCAATTTTTTGTTTATTCACCAGTACTATGGAAAGGGAAAAAATTTGAAACGATCATTCATGTTGTCTTTTCCTTACTATGGATTTATCTTAGCTATATCTTCTTAGCCGTTGGTCTCCAATAATCCTGACTAAAAGACTATAAGATATATTGCTCTAGCAGCCATTCAGTAAACTACAAATTAATACTTTTATCCATTTTTATATTTGTATTTTTACAACTCATCAAAAAAGGTGTTATACATATTTTGAACAGTTGCAGTAGTGTATGAAGATAAGAACAGAATTTTATAAACCCGACAATAATATCCTGAACAAATACATTGAGGGATTTTATTTTATTTCCAAACAGGAGATTGAAAATTCTTTTAGTTATCAGACCTTTCCAAACAATTACAACATTGTTTCTGCTTATCTGAATTCAGATGTAAAACTGGAAAAAGGTCAAATCACAGTTTCTTCTGCAGAGAGCAAGTTTACCTCTACTCTTGTAAAAAAATATATTACGCCGATAGAAATAAAAGTCAATGCGATAGTAGACGAAATTACAATCTATTTTAAACCTGCCGGTCTCAACTATTTTATAGACGATATATCTTCTCTATTCGAAAATGATTTTAGCTACTTCAATCCTTTTGGTGATTATGAAGCTGAAATGACAAAAGTACTACTAACTAAGGAAAGGAATATTCAATTGGAATTGTTGGAAAAATATTGGATTTCAAAACTTATTCAAAAAGACTTCACCAATGTTGAGAGCTGGCTTTTGGACATCAATTCCACAATGAGTATAGAAGAAATTGCGAAGAAAAATAAAATTTCGAGACAATATCTGAACAAAATGTTCCAGAAATATGTAGGAAAATCGCCTTCTGAATTCCGAAAAATTAATAAGTTCAGAAACTCAATTAGCCAGAAGAATAATAACACCAACCTTATCGAATTATCTTTAGATGCTGATTTTTATGACCAGTCTCATTTTATCCGGAATTTTAAAGAACTTACTAAAGTAAATCCTGGCTCTTTTTTCAATAATGTTGATATTTCTAAAGAAAATATCTGGCTGTTTGAAGAATAGTTTCCATTTGTACAATTATAATAGTCCGGTGCATTTTATTTTTGCCCAACACTATTATATTATAAAACAACATGAAAAAGATATTTTAGCACTATCACTTATAACCGGACTGGTCTATATAGAAGCTCAAGATAATGCTATAAAAACAACCGAGCTGAATTTAGGTAAAGATTACCTGAAAATAGCAGCTCCAATAGCAAAAGAAATTGGGAATAATACCATTATAGGTCTTGGAGAAGGAACACACGGAACCAAAGAATTCAATGAAATAAGAGCTGCAATCTCTAAAAATTTAATCACCAAACAACATTTCAGTATCATATCCTTTGAATCACCATATGGCGATATGTTCTATCTGAATAAAGCTGTTAACTCTGATACGGATCTTAAAAGTGCCATGAAACAATATCTCCTTTCTATATGGCAGACTAAAGAAATTGAAGAATTCTTATTATGGGTAAGAAATTACAATAAGAAGAATAAAAATCAGATTTTGCTTACCGGAGCAGATTTTAACTTTGTATCCAATTCGGTTAAAATCCTTGAAAATGAATTTAAAGATAACAGCACGCTAAAAGTACTAATAGTTGATTTGCTGGCTAAAGCAAAATATCAGGATGATATGTGGAGCAAGCGAAATGATAAAAACTTCCGTGTCGATATGCCGGCAGTTATAAAAAATGGTACTCAAGCCTACGAATTAGCCAGTAATATTGAAGAAACGGTAAATAAAGATAATATTAGTATCTCCACAGAAGCAAAACTGGCATTACAAAACATCAAATTGGGCTTTAAAGTGATGTATGAGGCAAGCAAGCAAAATTATGATATTTCAAGAGATCAGATGATGGCGGAAATGGTTACTAAAACCCATCAGCTTTATGATAATAAGAAAGTCATAGTTATAGCTCATAATGGTCACATAGCTTTTACTTTCCCTTTTTCTGATGATTTAGGCATGGGTGGCTATCTCAAAAAGCAGTTTGGTGAAAAATACTATTCACTGGCAACATTAACAGCGTCTGGTACTTATAGTGCAACTTTGGATAATACAGATACCAATGACAACAAATACCAGGCATATCCGCTTCCTGCTCCATTAAAAGACAGCTGGCAAAATTATTTTTCAGAATTTAAAAATGAGAATTTTTACCTAAACCTTAGAGGTAACAATGGGAATCCGAAAGGAAATTTCTCTTTGGCTCTATGGGGATACTTTTATATGGATCCGGTAAAGTATGAAAAAAACATATACACTAAGAAGATCAATAATCTGAGTAATTACTTCGACGGCATTATTTTTCTTAAAAAAACAAATGCCTCTGAACATTTAAACTGATATCGTAAAACTATAATTAACAAAGAAGGAGCTGAATCTTTAAGATTCGGCTCCTTTATTTTCTACCAGAAATCAAAAATATTTATCTGTTAAAACATCGGATGTGCATTTGCAGCTTCCTTTGGAACATCTTCCTGAGCATCCCAGTGTTCAACAATTTTACCATCTTTAATTCTGAAGATATCAATAGTTGATTTCAGACTCCCGTCCTCATTTTTATTTTTTAGGTGTATAAAAACCAAATCTCCTTCTGCAGCAATATGCTGTACATCTATTTTAGTTTTAGGAGCCCCCTGGAACCATTTTGCAGCAGCTTCTTTAAATGCTTTTGCACCGTCTGCCACAGTAGGATTATGCTGGATATATTCAGGTGCTATATACTGATCTACTGCCGACAGATCTTTATCACCAAACATTTTTTGATAAAAATCCAATACCAGTTGCTTATTAGCTGCCGCCTGATCTTTTGGTTCATTTGTAATCACCTCTTTAGTGGTTATAGTTTCTTTTTTACTGCAGCTTGCAAGTGCTACCACTCCCATTGCTGCCATTCCAATAATTAAACTTTTTGTACTCATTCTAATTTTTTTTCAAATGTATAAAAATATTCTGTAACAAAAAATATTACAGTTTAAAATATTTTATTACCTTTGCATCATCATTATAATAAAAATGCTTAACAATTTAAGATTTGCAACAGCTATTCATATCCTTATCCTTTTGGAAAAAAATCCTGAAGTATGGATGAGTTCTGAATATATAGCAGGAAGTATAAATGTAAACCCTGTTGTTGTAAGAAAAGAAATAAAGAATCTGAAAGCTCTTGGTTATATACAGAGCAAAGAAGGTAAAGGCGGCGGTGCTAAACTAGCAACGGATGCAGGGAAAATTACACTTGCTGCAATATACCTCAGTGTAAGCGAGGATCAGAAAGGTAAACTGAATTCCCCAAATCCGGCATGTCCCGTAGGAAGGCAGATAAATGAACATTTGACGGATCTCTACGAGGAAATTAACAAAAAGACTAAAGAAGTTTTAGGACAATACACATTAGAAAATTACAGTAAACAATTTAAATAAAAACATGATGAAAGTAGCAGTAATCGGAGCCACAGGTTTTGTTGGTTCACATATCGTAAGCGAATTAGCAAACAGAAATCACGAAGTAACAGCGATTTCCAGAAACACAAATGAAAACCAGCTTCCTGAAAATGTAAAATCTGTAGCCGCAGATGTAACCAATACAGCGCAACTGGCAGAAGCACTAAAAGGTAATGATGTTGTAATATCTTCCTACAACGCAGGATGGACAAATCCAAATCTTTACAATGATTTTTTAGCAGGATCCGAAAGCATCCAACAGGCAGTAAAAGATGCTGGTGTTAAAAGATTAATTGTTGTAGGAGGAGCTGGTAGTTTATTAATCGATGGCAAAAAAGT
This sequence comes from Elizabethkingia sp. YR214, assembly GCF_003058195.1. Lineage (GTDB taxonomy): Bacteria > Bacteroidota > Bacteroidia > Flavobacteriales > Weeksellaceae > Elizabethkingia. Next base: position 192,779 of record NZ_QBUH01000004.1, on the reverse strand, counting down.
GGTTGACGGACCAGACTTCCCGGATGCATACAAGCCTGGAGCAAAAGCAGCCAGCGACTATCTGGATATCATCCGTAACGAACAAGATCTGGACTGGACATTCTTTAGCCCTGCATTGGCTATGAATCCGGGAAATCCAGGAGAAAGAACAGGAAAATACAGAACAGGTCTGGATACTCCGGTATTTGATGCAGATGGAAATTCTTACTTATCTGTAGCAGATACAGCTGTAGTTCTGGTAGACGAAGCAGAAAACCCTAAGCATATCAAAGAAAGATTTACAGCTGCTTACTAGGGTACTTTTCGATTCAGAATAAATAAAAAATCCTCAATTTTTTGAGGATTTTTTATTTATTATTCCTAAATTAAGGCTTCAAAAGCACAAACAAATAATCTAAATTAAATTTATATGACTATGGACAATTACAACAACCCCGGCAGACTTTGGTTTCTTCCTCTTATCACGGGTATCCTCTTTATCGTTGTAGGAATCTGGATTTTCAAAACTCCAATGGAATCTTATCTTACGCTTTCAATATTTTTCGCTGTAACTTTTCTTATTAGCGGACTATTCGAAATTATTCATGCATTAAGCAATACCCATCTCCGTAACTGGGGCTGGTCTCTTGCCGGTGGACTTATCGACTTATTATTCGGTATTATTATGATCTCGTCTCCCCTGCTGTCTGCTACTGTACTGGCATTATACGTAGGTTTTATTATTTTATTCCGTTCCTTTATGAGTATAGGCTTTGCACTGAACCTCAGAGAACTACAATCCAAGTCATGGGCAAGTCCTCTGATCTTCGGAATAATAGGCGTTATTTTCGCCATCATTATGATTGTTAATCCGGCATTCGGTGGTTTAAGTATAATTATCTATACAGCTCTTGCATTTATTCTTGTAGGTATTGTGCAAATTTTATTTGCCTTTATGATCAAAAAGCTGAAAAGATAAACACTCTTTTTTTGAAATAAAAAATGAGACAACTTCAAGAAGTTGCCTCATTTTTTTTTAGCTTATAGATTTAGTACTTTTTACATCTAAATCTTTTATTTAAAATGCCTAAATAAACTGTTTTCCAACAATAATACCATACAATGCAACCAGAAAAAGGACAGCTACAACTAATAAAGTAATAGGTTTGTACCTGAACTCTATTCCCTTCTTTACTGCATACTTATAATAAAAAAATGTTCCCGCTAAATACAGCCCGGTAAACATTAATATCAAATAATTAACGCTCATAATATAATACTTTTATGAATCTAATCTTTTTGAACCGTTATATCAGTTATTTCATAGCTATAATCCTGTCCTTCATCTCTCATTGTTTCTTTACCCGTTTTATAGTCTTTTACCAATGATTCTTTTTTCACACCTTTATGAGGATAAACAATACGTCCTGTAATCTTTACTTTGTCAGAAGTTTTTAATTTATTCCCGTCTTTATCGAAGATAACAACATCCGATTGTTCGAATTTGTTATCACTACCTGCATTAATCAATACTGTATTCTTTCCTTCTCCGTAATTCATACGTATTCCGGTGATTACTTTATTCTTTGTTTGGATGATATAAAAGTCATTAAAGACTTCAAACTCCATAGAAATAGTATTCCCGGTTCTGGTTAGAAATGGTGCTTTAAATTTCCCCTCCAGCTCTATCACTTGTCCGTCGTATGTGTAACTATTTTCTATTTCTTTAGAGAGCTTTACACTTTTGTTGTTATAAAATACAACGAGAAGTACAAATACGACAATAGCCAGTGGAATTACTTTTGTTTTAATAGTTTTCATTTTGAATATAAATTTAATTTGGTGTTGTTCTATACAATAAAATTCTGCTTCTAAAATATTAAACCTATTTAAAAGTCAAATAAAAAATTCACAAAACTTTGATATAAGTTGGCAAATATAAAATAAAATCTTGTATTTGATCCGTCATTTACAATTTACACCCACATTCCTCTAATTCTATAGCAAACATTATCTGGCTGATTTAGTATGAGAATTTATTTTAAATTCTTAAATTAAAACATTGAAAAACCAAACCAATTAACAATATGAAGGAGATCTTTTTAAAAGTTAAAAAACTTATTGAAGAAGAAAATTTCACTGCACTAAGCGAAATCAAATACAATAAACCGGAAACCTTTAATTGGGTAAAAGAAATTTTTGAAGGCATACATTTACACGAAAGACCGGAAAAGACAGCATTACTATGGACAGATGGTAATGATACAAAGGAATACAATTTCCGGGCACTGAGTAATGAATGTAATCAAATATTAAACTTTTTGCGCAACAAAGGGGTTCAGCAATATGATATTGTTCTCACACAGATGATGCTGGAACCAATAAACTGGACAACTATTCTTGCCGTAATTAAGGGAGGTCTGCAGCTGATTCCTGCAGCTGGGATACTGGGATCAAAAGATATTGCTTACCGTTTTGAAAAAACATTACCTGTTGTAGTTTTCGCTAATCAGGATAATGCCTACAAAACCGATGAAGCCGAGAAATTAATCGGTAAAAATATAAAGGTGAAAATTCTGGTCGACGGCAATCGCGAAGGCTGGTACTCTCTCGAAGATATTGCTTGTGAAAATACCGAAGCTGAGGCTGCAGATACAGCTCCGGATGATACATTATTTATGTTCTTCACCTCCGGAACTACAGGATTACCCAAAATTGTATGTCATTCACAACTCAGTCAACCATTCGGGCATCTCACTACTGCATCATGGATTGGATTAAAAGAAGGTGATATTCATTACAACATTTCGCAGCCCGGATGGGCAAAATATTCATGGAGCAGCTTTTTTGCACCATGGAACATAGGTTCCACAATCTTTGCATTTCATACCAACGAACGTTTTAATGCTGCTAAAACATTGGAGCAAATACAAAAACATAAGATTACCACACTTTGTGCTCCCCCTACTGTACTCCGTTTATTAATTAATGAAGATTTGGAATCCTATCACTTTAGCCTCCGTCAGTGCGTAGCCGCAGGCGAACCTCTGAATCCGGAGATTATCGAGCAATGGAAATTCGGTACCGGTATAGTTATCAGAGATGGTTTTGGCCAGACCGAAACGAGCTGTATTGTAGGCAATCTTCCCGGAAATATCATAAAATTCGGATCAATGGGAAAACCAACCTTTCAGTATGATGTGGTTATTGCTGACGAAAATGGAAAAGAACAACCTTTGAATGAAGAAGGCAATATTTGTATAAAGATGAACAAAGGCGATATGAATGGTGTCTTCAAAGGCTATCTATATGCTAAAGACAAAGAAGAACAAGTATTTAAACATGGACTTTATTATACGGGAGACAAGGCATATAAAGATGAAGACGGCTATATATGGTTTATAGGCAGAGATGATGATGTAATTAAAGCTTCTGATTATCGAATCGGACCATTTGAGGTCGAAAGTATTCTTATAGAACATGAAGCCGTCCTGGAAAGCGCAGTTGTTGGTTCGCCCCACCCTGTAAAAGGTTTTGAAGTTAAAGCCTTCATCATATTGCAAACCGGTATTCAGGCCTCAGAGGAATTAGCGGAGCAACTATTCAGCTTTTCGAGAGAACACCTTGCACCTTACAAAATTCCACGTATTATAGAGTTCGTACAGGAATTGCCAAAAACCATCAGTGGAAAAATCAGGCGTGTGAAACTAAGAGCCAGAGAATCAGAAAACAAAACGAAAGGAATTACCTCCTCTCACGAATACAATTATCAGAAAAAATAGCGTCTTTTTGACAAGATTCCTTTCACCTGCAAAATAGCAGTCAATAATACTCCTTATACTTCATAAGGAGTTTTTTTATGACAGTATTCATAAAAATTTAACACAAATTTTATAAAAAAAGAATTTGACAATTTTGTTAAACAAAAAATTCGAAGTACATTTGTCGACGAAAATGTCAAACTATAATGTCAACTGAATCAAAAAAAGAAGACACAGAAGAATTAATCAAGAAAACTGCCATGCAGCTGTTTTTCGGGGAAGGTCATTTCAAAGCCACAACTCAGGAAATTGCAGATGCTGCGGGAGTTAACAGAACTTCTATCAATTATTATTTTAGATCACGGGACAATCTTTTCAAGGTTGTATTCGAAGAAGCTACAGAGCAAATGCATCAAAACCACAATGCAATTTTGCTTTCAGAAATTCCTTTCAAGGATAAATTAAGCCGCTGGCTGGATGACGAACTGGCATCTGCCCTGAAATATCCTTTTCTGGAAATTTATATTGTAACACAGCTATCATCCGATAAATGTGCACACATGAAGGATGAAGAGCATGTAGAATCCATAACCAAAGTTCTGGAAAAAGAATTAAAGGCAGAAATAGAAAAAGGAACTATAAAACCCATATCAACGATTCAGTTCATGCTGAATATTGCTTCCCTAGTATCGTTTCCTACCTGTATGAGGCCTCTGCTACAGGAATCCTTCAAACTAAGTGACAGTGATTTCGAACAGATTCTTAAGGAAAGAAAGCAAGTGATATTGGATACAATATTTATTAATTAAGATAATAAACTAAAATATGAACAGAAAAAATAATGTACGTATTGCTGCATTCTTACTTATGTTGGGCGCTTTCCAGGCCAATGCACAGCAGACAGTAAGCCTAAAAAATGCCATACAGTACGCATTACAAAATAAGGCAGATGCCATAAAAGCACAGTTAAATGTCCGTAATTCGGAATATCAGATTGCTGAAGCCAAAGCCGGTGCACTACCTACTCTTACAGGAACCGGAGCATTGAACTACAATCCTATTCTGCAAAAGACACCATTACCAGGCGACCTTATAGGCCAACCCGGAACTGTTGTAATGGTTCCATTCGGACAAAAATGGAATTCAAACATCGGAGTAAGCCTTCAACAAGCTCTTTTCAACCAACAGGTATTTATTGGGCTAAAGGCTGCTAAGACTACAAAAGAGTTTTATCAGATCAACAAACAGCTGACAGAAGAGCAAGTGATAGAAAAAGTTTCTACTGCTTACTACCAAGTATTCTCTCAGCAGCAAAAATTGGAAGCTGTACAAAGCAGCTACGAAAGTACACTGAAGGCAAGAAACATTATAAAAAGTCTTTTTGAAAACGGTTTGGCTAAAAAAGTAGATTTAGACCGTACCAATGTAAATCTTACCAACCTGGAAACCAATCGTTCTCAGCTGAAAAATGCGGTAACACTTCAGGAAAATGCTCTGAAATTCTACATGGGTATGCCTATTGAAGAGCCTATTTCATTGGTAAAAGAGGATGTACAAATTAATCCGCAGTTACTTACGGATCAGATTAATACAGATAACAGAACTGAGGTAAGGGTTTTGGAAAAGAAAAAGCAATTGCTTCAGTATAATGTAAAAGCTACACAGGCGGCTTACTATCCTACTCTTTCTTTAATAGGAAATTATGCATGGCAGGGGTTTGGTCCTAAATTCCCGATTGGCCCAGGTAAAAGCCAGGGTGTTTACTGGTCAGATTATGCTTCAGTAGGTTTATCACTTAATATTCCTATTTTCAACGGATTCCTTACCAAATCAAAAGTGGATCAGGCGAAAATCCAGTTAGAAACACTTGAGCAGGATCTGAAAGATACCAAACTAAACATGAGCCTTGATTATCGTAATGCCAAAGCACAAATGGAAAACAGTCTGGATGCTATCAAAAACCAGACGGCTAACATGGAGCTTGCACAAACAGTACTGGACAACACCCGTAGCAATTACCAATATGGGCTCGCAACTTTAACGGAATTATTAGATGCTGAAAATGCTTTAGTACAGGCAAAAAACAACTATTCTAATTCACTTTACGATTACAAAGTTGCTGAAGTACAGCTTTATAAAGCTCAAGGCGAGCTATTAAACTTAACAAAATAATAAACTATTAAATTATAACAAAATGAAAATTGGTAAAACATTACTTTATATTCTCATAGCTGCAGGACTTTTGGGTGGTGGAGCCTATATCATTAGCAAAAACCAGAAGGAAACCAACAAGCAGACAGCAATTATTGCAAGTAGCAATGCTGAAATTCCTGTAAACATAGTTACGGCCTCTTTTGAACATGTTAGTGCCGATTATTCTTCAAACGGAACATTCGCACCATTACAGAATATGCAGCTTTCATCTGAAATCGCCGGAAAAGTAATTCGCGTTTTAGTAAAAGAAGGTGACTTTGTACACGCAGGACAGACTGTAGCAACGATTAAGAAAGATGCACTGGAAGTTGATCATTCTACAGCTCAGGCTGCTTATCAGAATGCCGTTGTAGATAATCAGCGTTACGAAAATGCATATAAAACAGGCGGTGTAACCAAGCAGCAACTTGATCAGTCCAGACTTCAGCTAAAAAATGCTAAGAACTCTTTGGATCAGGCAGGTATTAAGATTGGTGATTCCAATGTAAGAACACTAATCAGTGGTTATATTAACAAAAAAACGGTTGAACCTGGTGCTGTAGTATCTACAGGAACTCCGCTTTTTGAAATCGTAAATGTTTCTAAACTGAAGCTACAGGTAACTGTAAACGAAAGTGAAGTAGCAAAATTAAGAATCGGAGATCAGATCAAAATAAAAGCAAGCGTTTATCCTGATAAAGAATTCGCAGGCAGAATTACGTTTATTGCTCCGTTAGCTGATGCTTCTCTTAACTTCCCTATCGAAATTACGGTAGATAACAATCCAAACAATGAACTAAGAGCTGGTATGTATGGTACAGCTGTTTTTTCTGCTAAAGAAACAGGAACACAACATGCTTATATGACTCTTCCTAAAAATGCTTTTGTAGATGGCGTTAGCAACAACAAAGTATTTGTTGTACAAAAAGACAACACTGTAAAACTGACAAAAGTAGTAGGCGGAAGAATATTTGGAGATAAAATAGAAATTATCAGCGGACTAAATGAAGGGGACAGAGTCGTTACCAGCGGCCAGATTAACCTTACCGACGGTACTAAAATTTCTATTATCAAGTAGAAGCAGGCAATAGCCACAACTAAAATTAAAAAGACGTGAAATTAGCAGAAATATCCATAAAACGACCAACCCTGGTTATTGTATTGTTTACAATACTAACCCTGGGTGGGATACTCGGTTACTCCTCTATGGGGTATGAGCTAATCCCGAAATTCGAAATCAACGTAGTAAGTGTTTCTACCATTTATCCGGGAGCATCGCCTGCCGAGGTTGAAACAACAGTAACCAAGAAAATTGAAGATGCTGTTTCTTCTCTGGAAAACGTAAAGAAAGTAGAATCCAAATCATTTGAGAGTTTATCACTTGTTACGATTACCCTGAATGCTGGTGCCGACACAGACTATGCGCTGAATGATGCCCAAAGAAAGATTAACGCTATTATTGCGGACTTTCCGAAGGATGTAAAAGCACCTTCATTACAGAAGTTCTCCCTGAGTGACCTTCCTATTATCACGGCCGGTGCTACCTCTAACCTGAGTAGCGTTGCCTTCTATGACCTTTTGGATAAAAAAATCCAACCGGTACTATCAAGGGTAAAAGGTGTTGCACAGGTAAACCTTATTGGTGGACAGGAAAGAGAAATTAAAGTAAATCTGGATAAAAATAAACTGGAAGGTTACGGACTATCTATTCCACAGGTACAACAGGCGATTCTTACATCCAATGTTGACTTCCCTACCGGAAACGTAAAAACCCGTGAGAACAGTACTATTATCAGATTATCCGGAAAATACAAAAACGTAGAAGAGCTTTCTAATCTTGTAATAAGTGTTAAAGACGGAGCACAAATCAGACTTTCTGATGTTGCTTTTGTTGAAGATGCGCAGAAAGATGCTGAAAAAGTAGCAAGAATTGACAGAAAGCCTGCGATCCTTCTTCAGGTAGTGAAGCAGTCTGATGCCAATGCCGTTGAAGTAAGTGAACTGACAAAACAAACGATCGAGAAAATTGAGAAAGATTATGCACAACAAGGTGTAAAGCTTAATGTTGTAAACGATACTTCTACATTTACCCTTACCGCTGCAGACAATGTAACGCATGACTTATTCATCGCGATTATCCTTGTAGCTGTAGTAATGTTATTATTCCTTCACAGTATCCGTAATGCATTCATCGTAATGGTATCCATTCCGGCATCGTTAGTTGCAACCTTTATTGGTATGGCACTAATGGGATATACGCTGAACTTAATGAGCTTACTGGGACTTTCCCTGGTTGTAGGTATCCTTGTGGATGATGCGATTGTGGTATTGGAAAATATCTACCGACACATGGAGATGGGTAAAAACAAAGTAAGAGCTTCTTATGATGCAACTGCGGAAATCGGAATGACAGTAACCTCTATTACATTAGTAATTGTGGTAGTATTCCTACCAATTGCAATGAGTACTGGTTTGGTATCTAATATTATCTCCCAGTTCTGTGTAACCGTGGTTATTGCAACATTGCTATCATTATTAGCTTCATTTACGATTGTACCTTGGTTATCATCCAGATTTGGTAAACTTACACACCTTACAGGAAAAAATATTTTCGAAAAATTCATCCTTGGATTCGAGAAACAACTGGACAACTTCACGCACTGGGTATCTGACTTACTTAAATGGTGTCTGAAAAACAGATGGACAAAGATTTCTACAGTAGTTATTGTAATTGTATTATTCTTCATGTCATTTGGGTTAATGAAGTTTATCGGAGGGGAATTCTTCTCTAAGATCGATAAAGGTGAATTCCTTGTTCAGATAGAACTTCCAAAAGATGCGTCTGTAGAAAAGACCAACTTTATGACACAGAAAGCTGAAGACTATTTGTCTAAAAAATCAGAAGTTGTAAAAATGATTACAACTGTTGGTCAGCAAAGTGATGGTTTCGGTGGAGCTCAGGCAACAGCATACAAATCAGAGATCGATGTGATCCTTGTTGGTAAAGATAAAAGAGCAGATAACTCATTTGTATATGCTGCCAAGGTTAAAAATGAACTTTCTAAAGTATTAGTAGGTGCTAAAATTAAAACAGTACCTGTAGGTCTGATGGGTGCGGAACAAGCTCCACTGGCATTAGTAGTAACAGGACCGGATCTGAAAAGCATCAATGAATTTGCTAATCAGGCAATGGCACAACTAAAAACAATTAAAGGAGCATCCGAAGTAAGATTATCTTCTGAAGGTGGTAACCCGGAAATTAATATTGCTATTGACCGTGATAAAATGTCTGCTCTTGGATTAAATATTCAGGATGTAGGATTGACAATGCAGACAGCATTTAGTGGAAATACCGATGGTAAATTCCGTGCAGGTGACTATGAATATGATATCAACATCCGTTTCAATCAGCTGAACAGATCAAGTGTGGACGATGTAAAAAGCATCATCTTTGTAAATGGTAAAGGAGAAAAGATCAAACTAGATCAGTTCGCTACTATTACAGAAGGTTCGGGACCTAGCTTCCTGGAAAGAAGAGATAAATCTCCTTCTGTAACAATCAATGCACAAACTGTAGGTATTCCTACAGGTACAGTTGCACAGCAGTGGGAAGCTAAATTCTCTCAGCTGAAAAGACCTTCAGGAGTTAACTATGTATGGAGTGGTGATATGGAGAACCAAAGTGAAGGTTTCGGTACACTAGGTATCGCCCTTATGGCTGCTATCATCTTGGTATACCTTGTAATGGTTGCACTATATGATAGCTTTGTATATCCGTTTGTGGTATTGTTCTCGGTTCCGTTATCTCTTATCGGGGTACTAGCAATCCTTGCATTAACGAATAACTCTCTGAACGTATTTACCATTCTTGGGGTCATCATGTTGATTGGTCTTGTATGTAAGAATGCAATTATGCTGGTAGACTTTGCTAACCATAGAAAAGAAGCCGGAGAAAATACATTCAATGCATTGCTTCAGGCCAATCATGCCAGACTTCGTCCAATCCTTATGACCACTATTGCGATGGTTTTCGGTATGATCCCTATTGCATTGGCACAAGGAGCAGCTGCAGAGCTTAACAACGGATTAGCATGGGTAATTATAGGTGGTTTAACATCTTCATTATTCCTTACCCTAATCTTTGTACCAGTAGTATATTCTATCTTCGATAGCATTATTGCACGTTTCAACAAAGGTGGAAAAGTAGATTATGCTAAAGAAATGGTTGCAGATTATGAGCCATTAGAAATGAGTGAGGATGGCTTTACACCAAAGCACAATCACTAAATAGTAGTAAATAGTTTAATTTATGTTTATAGGATCCCGGCAGATATTTTTTTCTGTCGGGATTTTTTTTATTGTACTTTTGGTTTAAAGAAATACTAATGAAAAAAATTACAATACTTTTTTTAATAATGACTAGCAGCCTGACATTTGCTCAGGAACAAACAGTTTCGCCTGCAAAAAAAGAAAAGATAAAAACTTTTCTAAAGCTTACTAACGTATTAGGGGTTGCTAATCAGGTAATGGACAATATGATTAACTCCTATCAAACCTATTACAAACAAGTCCCTGCTGAATACTGGAACGAATTAAAAAAGGAAACAGCCAACACAAATGACTTCGAAGAGCTTCTTATTCCTATATATTCCAAATACTACACAGAAAAAGAACTGGATGATATCATTGCTTTCTATAAAACATCTACTGGACAAAAAGTAATAAAAACAATGCCGGACATGACAAAAGAATCTATGCAGGCAGGACAGGTATGGGGTATGGAGCTTGGACAGAAGGTCATGAAGAAAATTAATGAAAAATATCCTGTTCAGAAAGAAACAATTATGGACTATCCATCGTCTAAATAATATAAAACTATATGAAATATCCCATTATAATTACCTGCTTTGCCTCTCTTCTGACATTTGGTCAAACTGCTAAAGCTAAAAAAGCAGAATCGCTAATCCGTTTGGAAGAATCTGAAGCAAATTTTAAAAAAGATCTTTCCGCAAGCATCACAAAATTAAGAGTTGCGGACAACAGAAATCTTTCACCAATATATTATCAGACACTGGAATCCGGACTAAACTATCAAAGTATGCTGAAAAGCCTTGTACCAGTCTATGAAAAATATCTTACCAACGAAGAACTAGACGCCAGAATAAAGAATCATAAGAGCAAACTTCAGAAACCGCTAAAGGACAACCATACTTTCGATACAGAAAGACAAAAAGCCGTTATTCAATGGCAAACCCAAGCAAAGTTGGCAGCTGAAAAAGCTGTATCTAAATAGAAAAAATCCTCAGTTAATGCTGAGGATTTTTTATTTATTAGTTTAAGAATAATTCATATTTCTTATACTCGTGCAGAAGCTTTATTGTCTCAGCACTTATATCTACTGAGGTCTGCATTGAGTTGAGTTCTACAAAATGATTTTCAACCGGATCTTTCAGATAGAAACTTAGTTTATGTACTCCTTTGTTATGGGCAAAAGTACGTCTGAAAAATTCTATATCATCCTGATCTACTTCATTAAATGGCACCACTAAAGAAAGCTGATTGGCATATCGGTCAAAAGCTTCTTTCAGGTCAATAACCTCAGTAACATTCACATACAATCTGTCAAAGTCTTTGGAAGGGGCAAATTTGATCTTAAAAATTACAAATCTGTGCTCGCCAAGCTTTTCTCTCAGACGCATATAATCTTTATCATTCAGCCTGAAAGAATATGACCCTGTGTAGTCTTCCAACGTAATGAAGGCGATCTTGGTTCCGCTTTCGTAACCATCCCTTATCACATACTCTGTAATAAGACCGGAAACCATATATTCTTTGGAATTATCATTTCCTTTGCTTCGGAATTTCTTCTCTTTTAACTTTGAAATTTCTGCCGGTGTCAGATTAGAAAAATCTCTTTGAAGCACAAAATCTCTGTAAGGATCCACCTCATCCAGATTCAGGAAATTAAACTTCCCTCTCGGATCCACTTTTTTAATTACCTCTTCAATAATTTCATCTCCGTCAACCTCCAGCATATCAGCAGGGAAATCTATATCTGTAGATACTTCATCCTTATCATCCTGCTCTTCTACTTTCTCATTTTCAGGAGCTTTTTCCAGTTCTTCATCCAGTTTTTTGCTGACCACCGATTTTTTACTCAATGCTCCCTGGATAAACTTATATTGATAATAGAATTCATCCAGTGGGTGTGCAGAAAGGTAGAAACCTATGGCTTCTTTTTCCCGGTTCAGTTTATGCATATTCTGCCATTCCGGAGCTGGATTTATTTTTGGTCTTTCAATCTGAACCTCATCTGCAAAATCTGCAAATAAAGAGTTTTCTACAGAGTTTTTACTATCCTGGAAACTGTTGCTGTATTTTAATAAACGTTCAATATTGGTTCTTCCGGCAGTATCTACATCGAAATACTGGGCACGGTGATAAGAATCTAATTCGTCGAAAGCTCCGGCAAATACTAAACTTTCCACTACTCTTTTATTTAGTTGTGATGAAGGAATTCTTTCAAAAAGGCTATAGATATCGGTAAACCTTCCACCTTGCTCTCTTTCCTTACAAATAGCTTCAGACGGCCCTTCTCCAATCCCTTTTATAGCTCCAAGTCCAAAACGAATCTGGCCTTTCTCGTTTACAGCAAATTCATATTCAGATTCATTTACAGATGGTCCCAATACATCTACACCCATCGCCTGACAGTCTTCCATGAATAGGGTGATCTGCTTAGTATTGTTAATGTTATTACTCATTACACTCGCCATATATTCAGCCGGATAATTGGCTTTCAGATATGCAGTATGATAAGCAATATAAGCATAACATGTGGAGTGAGACTTATTAAATGCATATTCTGCAAAGGCTTCCCAGTCTTTCCAGATTTTATGAAGTTTCTCTTCGTCCAGATTATTTTTCTTCCCACCTTCAATAAATTTGGGGAACATCTTATCCAGTACCGCTTTTTGCTTTTTACCCATTGCTTTTCTCAGCGTATCGGCCTCACCTTTGGTAAAGTTCGCCAGCTTCTGAGAGAGTAGCATTACCTGCTCCTGATATACCGTAATTCCATAGGTTTCCTGTAGATATTCCTGTGTCTCCGGGAGGTCATAGATAATCTCTTCCAGACCATGCTTCCGGTTGATAAAGTTCGGTATATACTTAATAGGTCCAGGTCGGTACAATGCGTTCATGGCAATAAGATCGGCAAATACCGTAGGCTTCAGCTCACGCATGTACTTTTGCATACCGGCAGATTCATACTGGAAAATACCAATTGTACGACCTTCTTTAAAGAGCTGATAAGTCTTTGCGTCATCCAGTGGTATATCATCCGGAATAATTTCTATTCCGTGTCTGTTTTTAATGAGCTTAACAGCATCTTTAATAATGGTAAGCGTCCTAAGTCCCAGGAAGTCCATTTTCAGCAATCCGGCACTCTCAGCTACCGAATTATCAAACTGAGACACCAAAATATCTGCATCTTTTGCCGCAATGGTCACCGGAACCAGATTACTGATATCTTCCGGTGTAATAATTACTCCACAGGCGTGAATACCGGTATTTCGGATACAGCCTTCCATCTTGTAAGCACTGTCCAGTACATTGAAACGGCCATCGTCCGGATTGTTCAGAATTCCTTTTATTTCGTCTACCAGCGGAAGATCTTCCGGCTTGAATTTCTTCAAATCGGACTTCATCACTTTCGCAATGTTCATCCCCGGTGTATTCGGAATTAGCTTTGCAATATTGTTGGTTTCAGGAATAGACACATCCAGTACCCTTCCCGCATCTTTAATAGCCGATTTACCACCCAGTACCGAATAGGTAATAATCTGCGCTACCTGATTTTGTCCATATTTATCGATTACCCATTTAATAATCCTGTCACGACCTTCGTCATCAAAGTCAATATCGATATCGGGCATCGAAATCCTTTCCGGGTTAAGAAAACGCTCAAAAAGGAGATCATATTTAATTGGATCCACGTTAGTAATTCCGATACAGTAAGCTACAGCAGATCCTGCTGCAGATCCCCGTCCCGGACCAACTGATACCCCCATATTTTTAGCTTCGTTACAAAAATCCTGCACAATAAGGAAATAACCCGGATATCCTGTTTTAGCAATAATATCCAGCTCAAAGTCTAGTCTTTCCCTTATATCATCGGTAATTTCTTCATATTTTTTTCGAGCTCCTTCATAGGTAAGATGTCTCAGGAAGTTCATCTCCCCTCTTTTACCACCATCACTCAGGTCTTCAACATCCTGAAATTCCTCAGGAATATCAAACTTAGGTAAGAGAACATCTCTTTTTAGTTTATAAGATTCAAACTTATTCAGAAATTCATCATAAGCCATAAAAGCATCAGGGTACATCTGGAAAGCCTGCTTAATCTCTTCGCTATTTTTCAGATAAAACTGTTCACTGTTCAGACCTTTTCTTTTCCCGAAACCTTTACCTACAGGTGTCGAAAGTTTCTCACCATCTTTAATACAGGCTACAATATCCTGGATTTTGGCATCCGATTTCCGGGTATAATAAGTTTCATTCTGCGCCAGTATTTTTACATTGTGCTTATCTGCAAATTTTAGCAAAATCTCATTAACATAGTCTTCTTCATCCATCTGGTGATTCTGTATCTGCACATAGAAATCATCACCAAATTCATTCATCCACCATTGGAAAACTTCTTCACCACGCTGCTCCCCCAATTCCAGAATGGTAGAAGGAACTTCACAGGACAAGCTTCCTGTCAATGCAATAAGATTGTCTTTATATTGTGATATTAGTGCACGGCTAACCCTTGGAACTCCGGCATAATAACCTTCTTTAAATCCTATAGATGAAAGCTTTGCCAGATTTTTATATCCTTCAAAGTTTTTAGCCAATAATACAACCTGAGTTCTTCTGTCCGGATCATCTTTAGTAAACTGCCTTTGCTGATAACGCTCCGAAATATAAAGCTCTAATCCTAAGATAGGAGTAAGAAACTTAGCACTGTTAATTTCATCATAGTTATCCGGCTTTTCTTCGGCAGCTTCGGCATCCTGCTTTTTCTGCTTAAGATTTCCGTTATACTTTTCAACCTCATCTATAAATTTGAAGGCTCCCATCATATTGCCAAGGTCAACAAGCCCTACAGCCGGAAAATTATTCTTTTCGGCTATGGAAACCATATCAGCCAAACCAGTCGTTGCCTGTAAAGTTGAGTAAATACTGTGGCTATAAAAATGGAAGAAATTCCCGATATCAATATCATCGGTATCACCAAAATCAGCCGTTTTCTTCCGTTTCTTGGAATCAGCAACCTGTCTTCGGATAACAATATCGAAAGGCTTGAAGACAGTAGGATTATGATCCTTAAAGGCCTTCATCTGTACATCATCAAAGAAAATTCTATCCAACGGATAAACTTCCAGTCTCATCATTTCGAAGAAAGCCTGTGCTGTAGCATTTACGTCGGCTGCAGCATTGTGAGCTTCATCGAATTTGTGTCCGAATAATTTTTCAGAAAGTTCCTCCAGTTTAGGGGATTTGAACCTTCCGCCTCTACCTCCCGGAAGCTGACATACGTTGGTACCAAACTCCATCGTATCTACGATAGGTTTATCTTTCAGGCTATCCTCCAGTTCCTTTCTAAGAAATTCGGATCCTACAATACTGTAGTCAAAGGTTACATTATGTCCTGCTACTACTTTCGTTTTTTTCAGTACTTCCTTGAACTCGTTAAGTACCTCTTTAAGATCGCGACCTTCACGCATCGCCATCTCTGTAGATATCCCGTGAATGCGGTATGCATTAAACGGAATATCGTAGCCCTCGGGCTTTATAATATAATCCTGATTCTCTATAAGATTTCCATGCTCATCGTGTAACTGCCATGCAATCTGAACCATGCGCGGCCAGTTGTCGAAGTCAGTTAAAGGAGCATTAAAATTTCGGGGTAAACCAGTTGTTTCTGTATCAAAAATCAAGAACATAATCCATCAGAAATTTGAGTAAAATTACAAAAAAAGTGAAAGTAAAAAAAGTTTCAGGTTCAATTGATTTTCTGTACAGCATTGTATTTCAACATAAGCATTTTTCATATCAAAACGTATAAAACCCAGCTTAAACAAAAATTAACAAATTGATTCACAAAAATTTAAGTACATTAATCTTTCAAAAATATTTTACCTAACGATCGTTAAGTAAATTTATCTATATTTGTCAGATATGGAAGTTGACTTTAAAAAACATCTCGATAAAAAAATACTACTACAGGCTTTTGAAGACATGATGAAAGCCAGAGCTATCGCTAATTTGTATGATGAAAAAAAACAAATCTGCAAATATGTACATAGCACTTCCCGTGGACACGAAGCTATTCAGTTAGCAACAGCCTATCATCTTGAAAAGCATGATTGGGTAAGCCCATATTACCGGGATGAGAGTATGCTTTTAGGAATGGGATATACTCCATACCAGCTGATGTTACAGCTGTTGGCAAAGGCAGAAGATCCTTTCTCTGGCGGCCGCTCTTATTACAGTCATCCTTCCAATCTAAGTGATGATTATCCAAAAATGATTCACCAAAGCAGTGCTACTGGCATGCAGGCAATTCCTACAACCGGAATTGCACAAGGCATACAGTACATAGAGCACTTTAGCCTGAAATCATATCCTACTCCACCAGTTGTAGTTTGCAGCTTTGGTGATAATAGTGTAACCGAAGGCGAGGTAAGCGAAGCTTTTCAGTTTGCAGCACTACACCAATTGCCTATTATTTTCTTGGTACAGGATAACAATTGGGGAATTTCTGTAACTGCAGAAGAAGCCCGCTCACAGGATGCTTATGATTTTATTGCCGGATTCAAAGGCATCGAAAGAATGCGTATCGACGGGACAGAGTTTCCGGAGTCTTATCTGGCTATGAAAAATGCTTTCGACTATGTTCGCACCGAAAGAAAACCAATTTTAGTTTGTGCTAAAACTGTTCTGATTGGTCATCATACTTCCGGAGTAAGAAAAGAAATGTACCGTCCTTTGGACGATCTGGCCAAACATGAGGCCCATGATCCGGGTAAAAAACTATGGAAGTACCTTTTGGAAAATGGCATCAGTGATGATCAGTTAAAAGAAATTGAGAAAAATGCAGAAATACAGGTTCGTGAGGATTTTGAAAAAGCTTTGGCTGCTGAAGATCCAAAACCTGAAGATGCTGTAAAACATATTTTTGCTCCTACTCCTGTTACAGAAGAGAAAGGAGAAAGAACCCCTGAAAACGGGCAAAAAATAGTAATGGTAGATGCCTCTATCCACGCGATTGAGGAACTGATGCGCAAACACCCCGAAGCATTACTTTATGGGCAGGATGTAGGTGGCCGTATTGGTGGTGTATTCCGGGAAGCTGTTACGCTGGAAGCTAAGTTTGGTACCAAAAGAGTTTTCAATACCGCTATACAGGAGGCCTATATAATTGGTTCTACGATTGGTATGAGCGCATTAGGACTAAAACCTATTGTAGAAGTACAATTTGCTGATTATATCTATCCGGGAATTAATCAGTTGATCACCGAGATTTCTAAATCCTGTTATTTAAGTGAAGGAAAATTTCCGGTAAATAATATCATCCGTGTACCGATTGGTGCCTATGGTGGCGGCGGGCCGTATCACAGTGGTAGTGTTGAAAGTATTCTGGCCAATATCAAAGGAATTAAAGTTGCATATCCGAGTAATGCAGCGGATTTCAAAGGATTGTTTAAAGCAGCATTTTATGATCCAAATCCTGTAATTATGCTGGAACATAAAGGCTTGTATTGGTCTAAAGTACCAGGGACCGATGATGCAAAAACCATAGAGCCTGCGGAAGATTATATTTTACCATTCGGAAAAGCAATAAGTACTATTACGGCTACGGACGAAAACATCCGCAAAGGAAAATCGATCTGTATCATCACTTATGGAATGGGAATTTATTGGGCGAAAGAGGCTGCTAAAAGTTTTGAAGGCCAGGTGGAAGTCGTAGACCTCCGAACACTTGTCCCAATGGATGAAGAATATGTATATGAAACTGTAAAAAAACACGGTAAATGTATTGTACTAACCGAAGAACAAGTACAAAATTCTTTTGCTGAAGCACTAAGTGCCAGAATCTCCAGAGAATGCTTCAGATATCTGGATGCTCCAGTTACTCCGATAGGTGCTCAGAATGTACCTGCAATTCCGATTAATATAGATTCTGAAAGAGAAATACTCCCAAACCCCGAAAAGCTTAAAAAAACAATAGAATACTTGTTAAATTGGTAATACAGAATACTTTATAAATCAAATTTTGTTTCATAAATTTGACTTATGAAAAAACTACTGCTACTGCTTATTCCAGTTCTTTATTCTGCTCAGAATAAAACCAATTCCACCAAGCCAGATAGTAGTACTTCATATAAGAATATCAAGGAAATTGTTTTAAGCAACAGAAGTAATCCCCGGGCTCTTGCAATACTGGCAAAAGCCAATAGGAACTTTAAGCAGAACAGTCCTAAAAATCAGGATTCCTACAGCTTTAAAGCTTACAGTAAATTTTCAGTAGACTTTGACAAAGATTCTATTGCCAATTATCAGAATTATGTAGCACGCAGGATTGATTCTTTAAAGCTCTTGGGTGACAATCCGGAATTTTCTAAAAGAAAGCGCAAAGATTCCATAGAAGATATAAGCTATAAAGATATGCTTACCACTAGCAAAATGTTCCTTTGGGAACGCGCTATGGAGTATAAATACAATAAAGAGCAAGGCGAGCATATCGATATCCTGGACAATAAAGTATCCGGGCTAAAGCGCCCACTCTACGATGCTATTGCTTTACGTTCTAATATTGGCCAGATCCCTGATGAAATACAAAAAGAAAACTGGACATTATACCGCTATTACCTTACAGATTCTATTCTCCTGAATGGCAGAGAAACTTATGTTATTGGATTTAGAAAGACCAATATTACTTTCTCCAGAAAACGTAAATACAGTGGCTATATCTATATTGATAAAGAAAACTATGCTGTAGCCAAAATAGAAGACCATGGTAAAGATAAAACCGATATGGAACACATATCCATATGGAAACCTATTAACAACAGTTGGTTTCTGGAAAAAGAATACATGAAATCCAGAATTGGTAGTGTACCGTTTAAAAATAAGGATAGCAAAAAGAAATTCAACAGCTATTTTTATATAGAAAACAATTATTTTGACTTTAAAGTACCTGACAATAAACTTACTCCGGATGATTTCAAAGGTTATACTTATACTATAAAGAATACTACAGGTACTGAACTTCCTAAATACCGTAAGGATAATTTTGATCAACGGGATAATAACACTTATTACAAAATGGACAGCCTCTTTAAGGCTAAAAAAGTAGAGTTTAAACTTAACTTTTTAGCAGGAATTACAAGAGGAGACTTCCGTTTTGGTATTATAGACTTCCCTATCGACAGGTTTTTCGACATCAACAGATATGAAAATTTCAGATTTGGACTGGGAATGAAACTTAATGAAAACTTTAATCCTTATGTATCACCAGATGCCTATGTTGGCTATGGTGTGCGGGACGGAAAGTGGAAATTCCGTGTAGGTATAGATGTAAGGACTACTCTTGAGAGGGATGCTGTACTTCGTTTAGACTACACAGATGATGTTGGAGCATCCGGACGATTCAGACAGAATCTGTGGGTAGGTAAAATGAAGATTATGAATACCGGTGCCGGACTTCAAACTCTAAACTATTACAGATACAGAGGTTTTAAGCTTTCTTACCTGGACAGTCCGATTAACTCTTTTATGTATAAAGTAGAAGCTGCAAAATATAAAGAAGAAGCTTTATTCAATTACCTGTATAAAGGGCAGGATAAGATCTATGATAATTTTTCTACTGTTGTTACTCTAAAATACTCTCCAAACAGTAAGTATATTATGACACCTACCGGGAAAGACATGGTAGAACAGGGTTACCCGGAATTGTATTTCAACTGGGAAAAAGGATGGACAGATCTAAAATACAACCGACTGGATTTGCTTGCACTATACCAACAGGAAAGTATATTAGGTCAAACCGGACTTAGAGTTTACGGAGGTTATGTTGGCGGAGACTTCCCATTCTGGAAAACATTCGAGGGTGGAGGCTTGGCACCGGAAGGAAAGAAAAGCTTTATGAGCCGTTTCAACCTTACAACTTATCTGGGTTTTGCAACTATGCCTAGTGGAAAATATTATCAGGACAAATTTGGAGCTTTCTACATCAGCCATCGTATTCCATGGCATTTTAAAAGCTTCGGACAAAACACCTCCAGCTTTGACCTTGTTTACAAAGGAATTATAGGAGACTTTAAAAACCCAGAATTTCACCAGATAAAGTTTGAAACACTAAACAAACTTTATCAGGAAGTTGGTGTAGAGTGGAATAATTTCCTGAGCACCCAGTTCAATCTTGGGTTCTTTTATCGTGTTGGTCATTACCAAACCAGTAATTTCACTGATAACTTTGCTATTCAGCTGAAACTTAAAATTTTAGGATTTTAAAATCTTCACAACAAAAAATAACTGATCCTGTACCTGTATAGGATTTTTTATAATATATACTGATTTAAAATCAGTTTTTTCTTTTATCACAAGAATAATTTTACAGTACCAGCATCTTTATTATATTCTGGTTAAATAATTTTAAACTATATTGAAAACTTTTAAATAATTTAATAGTAAAGATGAAAATATTTTGCATCTTTAGAACTTGTTTATCCTAAAGATAAAAATGCTGAATATGAAAATACAATTTCTATTTCCTTTACTACTGGCTTGCTCAGTTGATGCTCAACAAAATGCAAAAGCAATTTCCGTTCACCAATCTATTCAGTCTGAAACTGATAAAATTTTCAATAAACTTATTGAAGTCCGAAGAGATCTTCATGAAAATCCAGAGCTGGCAGGTCAGGAAATCCGTACTCAAAAAGTTTTGGAAAAGTATTTACTAGATTTAGGATTAGAAGTCCAAAAAGATCTATACGGACACTCTTTAGTAGGAATCCTTAGAGGAGGAAAAAAAGGGAAAAAAATCGCATGGCGAGCAGATATGGATGCTCTTCCTGGCGATAATACTGATAAAGTATCTTTTAAATCTAAAAATAAAGGTGCATGGCATGGCTGTGGTCATGATGTGCATATGGCAATCGGACTTGGCATAGCCGAAGTGCTTTCAAAATACAAAAGGGAACTGAAAGGAACCGTCTATTTCATATTCCAACCGGAAGAAGAAACCTTCATTGGAGCAAGAAAAATGATTGATAATGGGCTATTTTCTAAAATAAGTCCCGACGAAATCTATGGACTCCATATAACAGCGCTACCTGTTGGCCAGATTATGACTAAACCTGAAGAAGTCTTTGCTTACCAGAGAAGGGTAAAAATTGAATTAAAGAATGCACTACCAGATAAAGAAATAAAAGAACTTTCAACTAAAATATCTCTTTCTTTATCCCGTTCGGAAAATAATAGTAAACCTTGGGAAATACAACATATATCCGATCCTAAAATAGGACTGACGAACCCTAATACCATTTTTAAAAACTACAGGATAATAGACGGAAATTTTACTTCAAGCTCAGATGGAAAAGGCTTCTCTGTGAAAACTTATATTTATGAAACAAACTCCGATAGGCTGAATGAAATTATCCCACAGATAAAGCTGGTTCTAGAGACAAATGGCTATAAAGATCAGCTTCTTTCTATTTCTTATGTACAGGAAAACCCAACAATTTTCAATGATAAAAGTTTAACCAATCTTGCCTCGGAAACATTAGAAAAGGTTTACGGAAAAACAGCAGTTGCCAGAGACTATGGACAGGTCCCTTATTTCAATGATGATTTCTCCTATTTCCAGCAAAAAAAACGTGGTGTTTATTTCTTACTGGGCGGATCAAATTCAGCAAAAGGAATTATTGCAATGAATCATACTCCCGCTTTTGAAGTCGATGAAGAAAGTATAAGAACTGGTGTTAAAAGTTTTTCATCCCTTATTTATGAAAGGTTAAAAGAGCGTTTATAAAAACCATATATTTGTGTATACTATCATCTTATCACATTCATAACTATGAAACTAAAAAAATTAATCACCGTTTTATTTATTGGACTATTCTTCTCTTTACATGCACAACAGGAGGATGCTAATAAGATTCTTGAAAAATCTTTATCTCAGGCAAAGAAGGAAAATAAAAATGTTCTGCTTATTTTTCATGCTTCATGGTGTGGCTGGTGCAAGAAAATGGAAAAGAATCTGAACTCAGATATTGTAAAACCTCTGATTGATAAAAATTATATCCCCACTTATGTTTCCGTACAGGAAATAGGAGAAAACATCAAGAAATATGAAAATCCCAATGGGCAGGATTTAATGAATAAATATCAGGGAAAGGAAGCAGGTCTGCCTTTCTGGGTGATATTGGACGCTAAAGGAAATGTACTGGATAATTCTTTTGATAAAAATAAAGAAAATATAGGCTGTCCCGCATCTCCGGAAGAAGTATCAGAGTTTAGACACAAACTACAGAAAACATCTTCTTTAACAGCTAGTCAGTTGCAAACTATTTACGATAATTTTGTTCAGAAGAAAAGCTAAATATTACACCACTTTTGCCTTCCGGACTATTCTTGCTAATAACGAGGGGAAAAATCGTTTAATATAAACTCCTAGTTTTTCTTTCCCTCCGATAACTGCTTGATATTTTTGTCTGGCTATAGCTTTTAACATCTTTTGAGCAAAAATGTTAACGGGCATTCCGTTGGCAGTAGCATCATCCATTGTATCTTGTGAAGCACCTGTCCCTGTAACCGCATTAACAGAGATATTGGTTTGTATAAATCCCGGACAAATCATCGTTACTAGCACATTATCATTATAAAGCTCCGCTCTCAAAGCCTCAAAAAAGCCATGCAAAGCATGTTTTGCAGCTGCATAACCGCTCCGCATAGGTGCACCGAAAAGCCCCATAAGACTGGATACAACAACAATTTGTCCGCCTTTATTCTTAATCATATATGGGACAACAGCTTTTGTAAGAGCGACAGTACCTATAAAGTCTACGTCCATCAGCCGCTTATCTACCTCTATAGAAGTTTCCATTGCAAGTGAGCGTTGTGATAGCCCGGCATTGTTAATCAGAATATCAATTCTGCCAAACTTGTCAATAGCTTTTGTTGCTGCGATCGGCATATCTGCATATTTTTCCAGGTCAACAGGTATTACCGCATATCTGTCTTTATCCAGTCCTGCTTTCTGAGCAATTGCATAAAGCTGTTCTTCTCTTCTTGATGAAAGAATAATTTTTGCATTGCTTTTCATTGCTAGTTCTGTTACCAAGGCCTCACCGATACCAGATGATGCACCTGTAATCCAGATTACTTTGTTATTAAAATATGCATTCATGATCCGTTCATTTTTATTGTGATTATAATCTGCCTATGTACTTGCCTGCTTTCATTCCGGAGAATATACAACCTCCAAGGAAAGTACCTTCCAAAGCTCTGTATCCATGCATTCCTCCCCCTCCAAATCCGGTAGCTTCTCCCACTGCATAAAGTCCTTTTAGTACTTCTCCATCACTTCCCAATACCTGAGCATCCAGATTGGTTTCTATTCCGCCCAAAGTTTTACGGGTCAGAATATTAAGGCGAACCGCAATAAGAGGACCATTTTCCGGTGCCAGTATTTTGTGAGGTTTTGCTACACGGCCTAATTTATCTCCTAAATATTTCCGTGTACTTCTTATATAATTGATTTGCGTATCTTTTGAGAACTTATTATCCAACTCTCGATCCCTTTCTTCTATTATTTGTCGGATGTTATTATAATCCAGAAGATGATCTTCGGAAAGTTCATTCATCTTTTGTACAAGTTCTTCCAGATTATCGGACACTATAAAGTCTCTGCCATGTTCTTTAAAGGCTTCGACAGGAGCTGGTGCTTTTTTACCAAAAATCCGATTCAGAAAAAGACGGTAATCTTTATTTGTAATATCAGGGTTCTGTTCCGATCCCGAAAGTGCAAATTCTTTTTTTATAATCTTCTGGGTCAAAATAAACCAGGAATATCCATAGCCAGTATCCTGAATATATTTTAGTGTCCCCAATGTATCAAATCCGGGTAAAAAAGGTGCCGGCAAGCGATTTCCTTTAGCATCAATCCACAGCGATGATGGCCCCGGTAATATTCTTATTCCATGATTGGGCCAGATAGGGTTCCAGTTTTGCAGCCCTTCTGTATAATGCCACATCCGGTCTCTGTTGATAATATTAACTCCTGCATTTTCCGCAATACCAATCATTTTTCCATCCACATACGCAGGAACTCCACATATCATATTTTCAGGAGGTACTCCCAATCTTTCAGGCCAGTTCTTTCTTACCAGTTCATGATTGGCTCCAATTCCGCCTGATGCTATAATAATATTCTTCGCTTTATATTCAAATACTCCAATTACATTTCTGTTTGTGGCAAATCCTCTTTCTTTATCATCAGCTTCGAGAACATTGCCTTTAACACCAGTTACTCTATTATCTTCTGTGATTAATTCTGTAACCTGATGTCTGAATTTCATTTGAAGCAGTCCCGCTTTCTGTGCTTCATAAGCTTTCTCTACAAAAGGTTTTACAACACCGGTACCTGTTCCCCAGCTAACATGAAACCTGGGCACAGAATTCCCGTGACCACTTGCATTGCCATCTCCACGTTCGGCCCAACCCACCATAAACATAAGTTTGATCCCCATCTTGCTGATGTATTCATATTTATCATGAGCCGCAAATTTCAAATAAGCTTCAGCCCACTGTCTTGGCCAGTAATCTTCTTCCCGGTCGAAACCAGCTGTTCCCATCCAGTCCTGCTTTGCAAGTTCAAAAGAATCCTTGATTCCCATTCTTCGCTGCTGCGGGGAATTGATCAGGAATAATCCTCCAAAAGACCAGAACGCTTGTCCGCCTATATTCTGTTCAGTTTCCTGATCTAACAGCAAAACCTTTTTCCCGGCATTGGTAATTTCCATTGCGGCAACCAATCCTGCCAGTCCACTTCCGATAATGATAGCATCCGGATGAAAATTATTTTCCATTTTAATAGATCATGATTTTGGTGAGTACAATTAAAGTCCTTACTACGAAGAACATAACTATCAAATATAATAAAAAGTATCTGTTTATATTTCAGGAAAAACAGAACTACTCTACTATACATATAAAAATATATAGCCCGTTGATAACGGGCTATAGTATATATCTGAAATTCTATTAATACTAATGAAAATGCTTCGGGAAAGCATCTTTGGGTTCCTTCCTTAAAACATTGAGCTTTATCCAAGACTCCAGAAAACCATAGCCATAAGAGAACATCTGCACATAGGTTGTAACTACCGCAAGTGCTCCAATGGAAATATTACGTGTAAGAAATGTAGCGTGAGCAAAAACTAAAAATGTATAAAGCCCATACAGACTAAGAATTATGCCGTTATGCTCAAAGAAATAATGAATTATTCCAATGCAATAGCCTACTAAAAAAACGCTGGGAAACCAGAATGTCAGTTTTGTATAAGCAGTATGTCTCTGATTAAGAATCGGACGCGCCACACCGAACTGATAAACCTGCTTAGAAAATTTCCCCAAATCGGTACGGCGTTTATGATAAACTCCAATATGATCGAAGAAAGCAGTTTGGTATCCTTTTTCCCATAAGGTCATGGATAAATCCGGATCCTCTCCAATTCTCATCTCAGAAAAACCACCTACTTCCAAAAACACAGCCTTTTTAACTCCCATATTAAAACTACGGGGCTGAAACTTGCTTACAGCTTTTTTATTTCCTCTGATTCCGCCTGTAGTAAACACAGATGTCATGGAATAAGAAATTGCTTTTTGCAGCAGGTTAAAGCCTTTATGAGCTTTATCTGCACCACCAAAAGCATCTGTAGGGTATTCCTCAATATTCTTACAAACCTGTTCTATGTAATCTGTTTCTACGATGACATCCGAATCCAGGAATACCAGCCACTCGCCTTCCGCACGATGTGCACCGTAATTACGGGAAAGACCCGGGCCTGTATTTTCCTTTTTGAAATACCGGATCGTCAGCATTTCCCGGAACATATCAATCGTAGGCTGCAATTCTATTTTGGATCCATCATCTACAATAATTACTTCAAAATCTTTACATGTCTGATGAGACAGACTATTAAGAAGCTCAAAAAGCTCATCTTTTCGGTTAAATATTGCAACGACAATGGATATCTTCATATTTTATTTAGTTTACATACTCAGTTATCAGCTACAAACTCTTAGTCAGAGGTATATAGCCAAATACCTGAAAAATATACTTATGCTTCTATTATTTTGTGGACTTTTTTGGTTCCTTCATACATTTCATATTGCAGGAAGCGGCACTCCAATTTTCCGTTGAACAGTTTTATTTTTCGGGACGGACGAAGACCTATTTTTTTCACAGCTTCTAAGTCAGCAGAAATCATCCATGCTAAAGTGTTAGGATAATGAGTTTTGAATGTATCTCCTATTTTTTTATAAAAGTCTTCATCAGAAATACTCAGACGTTCATCATATGGAGGATTAAACACCATTAACAATGGAAACATATCTTTTTCTGAATCGAAGAAATTTTTCTTTTTTACGGTAATAATATCATCCATTTCTGCTTCTTTGATATTTTTCCAGGCAACATCTAATGCATCTTCGTTTATATCATAACCTACAATCTTACCTTCAAAAGCCTTTACCCGGTTAACTCTGAATTCTTTTATTTTTTCAAATAACTCTGCATCGTAGTTCTTCCAATTCATAAAACCGAATTCCTTTCTGAAGATCTGCGCAGGTAGATCCATTGCTACCATTCCGGCTTCTATAAGAAGAGTTCCCGATCCACACATTGGATCCAAGAAGTTTCCTTTTCCATCCCAGCCTGCAAGCTGTAGCATTCCTGCAGCCAATACTTCATTGATAGGAGCTGTTGTCTGCTCTTTTCTGTAACCACGCTTAAATAATGGAGCTCCGCTGCTATCCATAGAAATAGTAACTAATTCACGATCGATATGAAGGTGGAATTTTATATCCGGATTTTTTGTATCGATAGACGGACGCTTTCTGTGATTTGCCACAAAATAATCGACAATAGCATCTTTCATCTTCAGCGTCATAAACTGAGAGTGGCTGTAGCGTTCAGAATATACAGTTGCATCTATCGCAAAAGTCTGATCTGCATCCATATACTCATCCCATGGAAACTTAAATAGTTTATCGTAGTATTTACTTTCGTTAAATGCTTTAAATGTAAGCACCGGGACCAAAATTTTGAGTGCTGTCCGCAGGGAATAATTAATCTTATATAGAAATCCTAAATCTCCTGCACAATTTACTGCGCGGTTTTTAACCTCTACATTTTTTCCGCCTAATTTTTTAATTTCCTCTGCCAAAACATTTTCCAGTCCAAAAAATGTTTTCACCTGTATTTCCAGATCCCCTGTTTGCATAATATTGTAAGTATTTTGCAAAAATAGACATTTTAAACCGGCTATTTTTCTTTTTCCTTACAATTCGGGCAATAACCGGATACAAATGCATTAACTTCAGCTATATGATAATCCTTCGGAAGATTTACGCTAATCTCTTCCGTCATGCATTTTACCTTTTTACATTTCATACAGCGGAAATGAAAATGATTATGGTTTTTTCCGTCACAAGATTTACACAATGCAAAATATTGTTTCCCCTCATCACTTACAATACGATGTACAATTCCGTCCTCACAGAAGCTGTTCAGAATTCTGTAAATTGTAGCCCTGTCCACAGTTTCCTGCAGATGGTTCTGGAGTTCTTCATGACACAATGCGCAGGGTTCCGATCTCAGAACATCCAAAACCAGCTGCTTCGATTTTGTATTTCTTTTTCCCATGAGTAAAAATTAATGCGACAATGTTGCAATATTAGTGTTTTTTTTTAATAAATTTGCATACTATTAAAAATTAAAACAGAATGGATTGGTTCGAAAGTTGGTTCAATACCCCATATTATCATATTTTATATAAAGACAGGGATTTTGTTGAAGCCGAAAATTTCATTGATAAGCTACTGGCTGAAATCAAATTACCACAACATTCTACGATCATAGACTTGGCATGTGGCCATGGGAGACACTCTGTATATCTTAATCAAAAAGGTTATACTGTATTAGGCCTGGACTTATCCGAAGCCAGTATCGGTTTCGATAAACAATTCGAAAACGAAACACTAAGCTTCCGTGTACACGATATGAGAAATCCTATTCAGGGTGAGAAAGTAGATGCTGTGATGAATCTCTTTACAAGTTTTGGGTATTTTGACCAGGACGATGATGATGAAAAGGTTTTCGAATCTGTAGCACAGGCTTTAAAACCTGGCGGATTATTTGTTTTGGATTTTCTGAATGCAGATTGTGTAGAACATACTTTGGTATCTGAATCATTAACGGTAAAAGATAATATTTCTTTTAGTATTCACAAAAGGATTGATAACAAAAGAGTTATAAAAGACATCCGTTTTAGCGATAATGGTCAGGATTTCCATTATGAAGAGAAAGTAAAGCTTCACTCCTTTGAAAAATTAAAATCACTGGCAGAGAAACATCAGCTTTCTTACGTTACCAGATGGGGAGATTATCAGCTAGGCACATTATCCGAAAGTTCACCGCGTTGTATCATACTATTCCAGAAAAAATAAATGGTTTATTTACTTCTTATACTCAGCGTCCTTTCAGGTATTACCTTAGGATTTTACTTTGGCAGACAACAGAAGTTTGCCAAAAGATTACTCATACTCAGTGCTGGCTTTTTGCTCAGCATGACAGTTATGGAAGTATTTCCGATTGTATTCCAAACCCCTTCACACAATATAGGAATGTGGATTTTGGGTGGTGTTATTCTGCAATTAATACTGGAAAGCCTTACGAAAGGTTTTGAACACGGTCATTTTCATCACCATGAAGAGGAAAAACAAATCTTCCCGATGGCACTGATTGCCGGAATGTTCATCCATGCCTTTATAGAAGGTATACCCTTAAGCAAAATGCCACATACAGTAACACCTTATTTACAGGGAATACTGGTACATAATATTCCTATATCTTTTGTTATGGGAGCCTTCCTGCTTAACGGTAGCTATAATAAAAAAATCGCATGGACAGTAATCGGATTATTTGCATTAGCATCCCCACTAGGAATGCTTCTGGGTCAATATTTTAATCCGGATTATCAAATCTACATTTTAGCAATTGTGAGTGGTATTTTCCTTCATATATCATCTGTTATTATTTTTGAGGGCAATAAAAACCACAAACTGGATTTGGAAAAAATAGCATTAGTACTATTGGGAATAGGTATTGCCTATGTAGGCCATCTCTTCCATCACCACTAAATTTACAGGCTTAATTACGGTTTCCCGTAACTGAAGGCCAGATAAAATATCTATCTTTGATGGTAACCAGAATGCTTTAATTCACTACGGATTAAAGCATTTTTTATTAATACGGAAACAAACCAATAATACATGAAATTATTAAAATTTACCGCCTTATTTCTACTTACTATTTCGATAGCAAACTGCTCTTCTGACCGTGAAGTAACCACTGTCACAAATCCTGAACTCAAACCGGATCCGACAGCAAAACCAGAAGATAACAAAATTCTGGTACCAAGTTCTTTTGAATTGGTAAAAGACAGTATCTGGAGCGATTCGAAAACCCATACAATTACAGTGTCTACAGACAGAGTTCATCAGTCATTTTTACAAGAGAACCTATATATAGGACAACTTGTACAAAACAAAAACGGCAAAATATCTGGTACCGATACAAAGGCGGAAAACCCTCTTAATCTCGACACTAGCTTTAGGTATAATGATTTATTTCTGATAAAGGATATCGCTGATATAAAGAACAATTATTTGAAATTATATAATAATATCATTGCTAAATATTCCGGGATGAGTTCCTCAAATTCTGCTTTCTTTTCTGCAAGTACAGAATTTCAGTCATACCGGCAGCTATATATGTTAACCATAGACAAGTTTCCTGATGTAGACAAACTTATACTAGGAAAGAAATATTATGAACAAGACTGTAAAGCCAAAGGTGTAATATATGAACTAAAACTCGAAGCTTTCGATATTGCTGTTCCTGTAAGTGATTATTATACTGATGCACTTCATCTTTCTAAGGTTTCTTTTGGTAAACATTTATTGTTAATTGTTGAGAGTGAAGCTGGAAAAACAGCTATTAATTCCGTTGTCAATACATTATTGAATAAACAAGCTTTAAACCCCGATCAAAAATCACTAATGGATAAAGCTAATCTCTATTGTGTGAATCTCGCCACTAAGGAAATTACAAAAGGTAAAGAAAATGTTGTAGACAAATATATAGCAAGCGCTGAAAGCAAAGAATACTATCCGCTATGGACTTTCTATTCAACAGCTAACAATTCCAGAAAAGTCAAACTGAAATACAATATCCGATAGGACTCATTATATAAAAAATCCTGCAAAATATTTTGCAGGATTTTTTTATGTGGTAAAGATTGTATTAAAATCTGTATCCTAATGTGATAAAGATATTGTTTTGCTGGTTCTTCACTGAAGAAACTATTGATGCATCAAGATTTGTTCCACCGCTTACAACACTTTTATCTAATGTTGCATAACTTCCACCAAGGAATGGGTTATTGTAATCATATTTCACGTTCTGATATGCCGCATCGATATAGAACGAGCGGAAGTCATAACCAATCCCCAAACCTAATGTATTTCTTTTGCCTACATAAAGGTTATTAAAAGATTCTTTAGTACCACTAGTAGTCAAAAGTGATCCTTTATCAAACGGATTATTTGCAAAAGCATAACCTGCTCTCAAACGTAATCCCTCAAATCTGTATTCAGCTCCAACTTTAAATTCAGATAGGCTTTTAGAAGAATCACTAAAGAAATTATTCAACTGATCATTTACTGAACTAGATGTTGTGTATTTAGGCTTAGAGATTCCTATTGTATAATCTACGTTAAATGCAAAATCCTTAGATGGAATTAATGCTGCACTGAAAGTAGCTTTTGCCGGAGATCGGAAATCTCTACGCTCATTATAGATATCAACTGATGTAATAGGTCCGTTATCCTGAGAAACAGAATATTGTGTGTAGGCTCTGTCTATATTCCACCATGTCGGCGATTCTAAAGATGCTCCTAAACGGAATTCCTCAGTAACCTTACCAATAATACCCGCAGAAATAGAGAATCCACTAGATGATTCTGTATATGGTGAAAACTGTTTATCATATACGACACTAGATTTATCTGAAGCAAAAACTCCTCGGAAAGAATCTCCCTGATCAAGATCCGCAGTATGGAAATTAAGTCCCATACCTACATAGATTTTGTTATTATAGTTACCACCTACCGTAAGGTTGGTTTTTGTTAAATGACCTGTTCTGTTATATCCATGACCATCATACATTTCACTATCAGTGAATTGTTGTCCTTGTCTCATTCTTTGTACGCTCCTTGAAATACTTTGATCTCCTGGTGTTTCTACATAATCATCCAAATTCTGATTTATATAACTCATCCCAATATTTACAAACTTCCAGTTACTTCCGGAAAGAGGGAATGATAATACTCCACCTAACTGATTAAGATTTGTATTATTTTTCTTATATGAAAGGCTCGAATTATTTAATGTTGATGTATTTTTATAAGAATTGATACCTAATGTTCCCTGAAAATCGCCCGTAATATAAACTCCAACACCTGCAGGGTTAACATTAGCCGCAGAAATATCTCCACCTATTGCTCCCATAGCTCCGGCCATACCCATATATTTAGCAGACCCTTGTGTCATATTATTACCATAAACAGTGGTCGTATTGCGAATTTCCGAAACATCCTGAGCATGTAGAAACAATGCTGCAGGAAGGCTCATTAACAAAACTATTTTTTTATGCATCTTTAATTTTCTTTAACTAATTTAATATTATACTATATCCGTAATATTTGGAAAGACTGTGGGATTATCTTCTTCCTCCAGATCTGAAGCCACCACCGCCGCCGCCGGAACTTCCTGCAGATCCGCCACCAAAGCCACCGCCGCCTCTGCCACCAGTACTGAAGCCATTATTGCTTCTAAAACCTGAGTCAGAAGGTCTGTTATTCCAACCTTGTTGAGATTGAGGCATCTGATTTTGTGAACGATCACGGAAACCAGAATTTCTGAAGCCATTGTTAGAACGGTCCTGGTATCCATTTCGATTATTTCCACGGAAACTTCCATTATTATAACCTCCATTATTACGGAAACCATTTCTGCTTCTGTCTATATAATCAGCATCTCTGGTTCTATATCTAGGCGCATAATAGCCACCACCAGCCCACGGGCGATAGTAACCTCCCCAATAATGAGGTCTGTATGCATAGTAAGGATAACCCCAGAATGGATCATAGAAGCCTCCCATACTCCAGCCTGGGTAGTAACCTCCACCCCAGCCAAAGCCAATGTTCCAACCCCAGCCCGGATAGCCCCAGCCATAAGAAGCACCCCAGCCAAAACCTAAGCCTCCACCATAGTATGATCCGTAGAAAGGAGATCTCCATCCACCCCAACCATAAGGATAGCCCCAACCGCCATAAAAGCTATTGTCAGTATAATAGGTTTGTGTTCCGGTAAAGTCACCCCAATCGGAATCTGTTTTTTTATTACCCCAGTTCTGGTATTTTGTTTTTTGTTTTTTCTGATTGTACTGGCTTTGTCTTACAATACTAGTATCATAAGATTCATCCTCATCGTCACCATATGAATAGTAGCCACCTACCTGATTACCGGCTGTTCTAGTGTCATACTGTGGTACAGTATCTCTTCTCGGATCATAATAGGCCCCGTCTGTCTCAGAATATCCGTTCATATAAGCACCGCATGAGGTTAAAAGTCCCAATGCAGACGCTCCCAGCAACACATTGCTTTTCAGCAGTTTGCCCATACCAATTATAGTTTTATTTTTCATGATAATTACAGAGCTTAATTTTATTAATATATTTGCAAAATGAATTGCTAAAATTATACCAAATTATACAAAATCAATGGTATAAAATTACAATTTATTATTTAGATAATTTTTTCTAAAAAAAGTTAAATTAATTGAGATACGCAATATGGCAAAATTAACTTCAAGAGCTGAAGATTATAGCAAGTGGTACAACGAGTTAGTGGTAAAAGCAGATTTAGCAGAAAACTCTGGTGTCAGAGGATGTATGGTTATTAAACCATACGGTTATGCAATCTGGGAAAAAATGAGAGATGAGATGGACAGAATGTTCAAAGAAACAGGCCATCAGAATGCTTACTTCCCCATTTTCGTGCCCAAAAGCTTGTTTGAGGCTGAAGAAAAAAATGCAGAAGGCTTTGCCAAAGAATGTGCTGTGGTTACCCACTACAGATTAAAAAGCGATCCTAATAATCCGGGAAAACTAATCGTAGATCCTGAGGCTAAGCTTGAAGAAGAACTTATTGTAAGACCAACTTCTGAAGCTATTATCTGGAATACATATAAAAACTGGATTCAGTCTTACAGAGATTTGCCTATATTAATTAACCAATGGGCAAATGTTGTTCGTTGGGAAATGAGAACACGTCTGTTCCTAAGAACAGCTGAGTTTTTGTGGCAAGAGGGACATACTGCACACGCTACAAGAGATGAAGCTGTTGAAGAAACAGAAAAGATGCTTGGAGTATATGCAGACTTTGCGGAAAGATTTATGGCTATCCCAGTTGTACAAGGCTATAAAACGGAGAGTGAAAGATTCGCCGGTGCTGATGAAACCTATTGTATCGAAGCAATGATGCAGGATGGAAAAGCATTACAGGCAGGTACATCTCACTTTCTGGGACAAAACTTTGCAAAAGCATTTGATGTAAAATTCACAAACAGAGAAGGAAAACAAGAGTTTGCATGGGCAACTTCATGGGGAACTTCTACCCGTCTTATGGGAGCGTTAATTATGACACACTCCGATGACAACGGATTAGTACTTCCTCCTAGCTTAGCTCCAATTCCGGTTGTTATTGTTCCTATCCACAGAACGGATGAGCAGCTGGCACAAATCGGAGATGTTGCAGATGATATCATTGCAAAATTAAAAGCAAAAGGAATCTATGTAAAATATGATGACAGAAACGAATACAAACCAGGCTGGAAATTTGCTGAGTACGAACTAAAAGGTGTGCCGGTAAGAGTAGCAATTGGTCCTAAAGATCTGGAAAACCAGACTGTAGAAGTAGCACGCCGTGATACTCTAACTAAGGAAATTGTTCCGATTGAAGGTTTGGATCAGTATATCACAGATTTGCTTCAGACAATTCAGCAGGATATTTTCAACAAAGCAAAATCTTTCAGAGATGAGCATATTACCAAAGTAGATACCTATGAAGAATTCAAAAAGGTATTAGAAGAGAAAGGAGGATTTATCTCTGCACACTGGGACGGAACTCCTGAAGAAGAGGAACAAATTAAGGACGAAACCAAAGCTACCATCAGATGTATTCCTCTGGATGCAATAGAGGAAGACGGCGTTTCCCTTATCACTGGTAAGCCATCAAAAAGAAGAGTATTATTTGCAAAAGCATATTAATAAAATTCTATAAATATCATAAAAAAAGACACTTCTCTTCAGAAGTGTCTTTTTTTATAAAATATAAGCTGATCTGCCAAAGCAAAGAACAGTATACAGTACGGCCTTCACAATAAAAATGAGATGAAAAATGCTTATTTTTAATTCACGATTCTATATTAAAATATTCTTAAAGTTTCATTTTCAGCAATTTAATTGAAAAAAAATTACTTATTTTTGATATATTAACTTTTAAACTAAACTATTATGTCTGTAAACATTATTGATCTTGTAAAAAATTATCTTTCACCTAGCGTAGTGTCCCAGACAGCTACTCAGCTTGGAGAAAGTGAATCCGGAGTATCTAAAGCAATCAGCGCTTTTCTTCCGGTATTAGTTGGGGGTATTGCCGATAAAGCAGGTAGCACTCCCGGACTATTAGACCAACTAAAAGGACTGGCTTCCAGCGGAATTCTTTCCAGTTTGGGATCTGGATCTGGCGGTGGCAATTCTGTAGTATCTGGTATTGTATCTTCTCTTTTTGGAGACAAAATTGGTGGTATTCTTTCTTCTGTATCTGGTTTTGCCGGTATCAAAGAATCATCTGCACAGTCTCTTTTAGGACTGACATCTGATGCAACTTTAGGTACAATTGGTAAATACGCTGCAGACAACAATCTGGACGAATCCGGATTTACAAATCTTCTTTCCGGCCAAAAGAGCTGGATTTCTTCTTTATTACCAGCAGGACTTTCATTAGGCGCTTTAGGTTTAGGTGGTGTTTTTAGCGGACTTGGAGAGAAAGCTGAAGATGTAAAAGAGGCTGTTACTGAAAAAATTGAAGACATTAAAAATGTCTTTACAGGAAATGAAGAAACTCCTGAAGTTACCAGATCCGGAAATACATATACTCCGCCGCCTACAGGAAACAATGGTGGTGGTGGCTCAGTATGGAAATGGTTATTGCCATTGATTCTTTTAGGATTAATCGGCTGGTTCCTGTGGAAGCAGTGTAAAGCAAAAGAAAACTCTACAACAACACTTACAACTACGGAAAGTACTTCTTCAGATACTACACCTCAGGATAGTGCAAACACAAGCACAACAACTACCACTAAGGAGACAACTACAATTGATGTAAAAGGAGCTTCTCTTCAAGGTTTCAAAGGTGGTATGGAAGAAAGTATGGTTAACTTCCTGAACTCCGGAAAATATGCTACTACTGATGATGAAGCGCTAAAAACGACATGGTATAACTTCGACAATGTTAATTTTGTAATTGGTAAAGCAGATAAACTTGAGGCTGGTTCTGAAGGACAAATCCAAAATATAGCAACCATCCTGAAAGCTTTCCCTGATGCTAAAATTAAAATCGGAGGTTACACAGATAAAACAGGAAATGAGGCTAGCAACCTGAAACTATCTCAGGACAGAGCTAACTTCATCAAAGCTGAGTTAACAAAATTAGGTGTAGGCGGACAAATCCTTGAAGCAAAAGGCTACGGAAGCGAACATGCTACAGTTGCTGCAACTGCATCTAACGAAGAAAGAGCTGTTGACAGAAAAATGGCTGTAAGATTTGCAAAATAAGCATCTCATTTACAATACTTAACCGCTCACTATGAGCGGTTTTTTTATGTTCAATTCTTTGTTTTTAGATTATTTTAGTAATTTTGTTAGATTAAACTAACTTTTCATTTTTAATGACAGACAAATCTCTTCACGAAATACACGAAACAATTGATACCAAAAAACTTACCGGATGGAGACGGATTCTTAGTTTTTTCGGTCCCGCACTTTTAGTTAGTATTGGCTATATGGATCCTGGTAACTGGGCAACCGATCTGGAAGCCGGTTCCAGATTTGGTTATAAACTATTATTTGTGCTTCTCCTTTCTAATCTTATGGCCCTGGTATTACAAAGTCTTTCAGCAAGACTGGGTATTGTAAAGAGAAAAGACTTAGCACAGATTAATAAAACAATATATCCCCGAAAACTTAATTTCATTCTTTATATTCTGGCAGAAATAGCCATTATTGCGACTGATCTGGCAGAGGTACTCGGAATGGCACTAGGCCTGAAACTCTTATTCGGAATAGATTTAATCTGGGGAGTGCTCATCACCTTTGTAGACACTTTATTAATACTATATCTGCAAAAACTGGGTGTAAGAAAAATCGAGAGTTTTATCCTTGGACTAATCTTCATTATTGCCGGTGCATTTGTTTTCCAGCTTATTCTTTCGCAGCCGGATATTGCCAGTATTACCGGTGGGTTAGTTCCAAAAAAGCTAAGTACTGAAGAACTTTACATATCAATAGGAATTATTGGTGCTACAGTAATGCCACACAACCTGTACCTCCACTCCTCCCTTGTACAATCCCGTAAAATAAACGATGATGAAAAAAGCATTAAAGAATCGCTGAAATACAATTTCTGGGATTCTGCAATATCATTAAATTTCGCCTTCTTTGTGAATGCAGCAATTCTTATTCTGGCTGCCAGCACATTTCATGATTCAGGAAATCAGGAACTCAGCTCCATTACTGATGCCTATAAAATGCTGGCTCCTGTTTTAAATAATAATTTCGCACCAATTGCATTTGCTATTGCATTAATTGCCGCTGGCCAATCCTCTACCGTTACAGGAACACTGGCAGGCCAAATTGTTATGGAGGGTTATCTGAATATTAAAATCAACCCATTTATCCGTCAGCTAATTACCAGATTACTGGCTATTATTCCATCTATTTTGGTAATCATTCTCTATGGAGATGACAAATCGGAGTCGTTATTGATATTCTCCCAGGTAATATTGAGCCTACAGCTAAGCTTTGCTATTATACCTCTTATCTTTAGTGTAAGCTCCGAGAAGATTATGAAAAACTTCAGAATCGGCCTACCATTACGGATCACATCCTGGGGTATTGCAGTACTAATATGCGGGCTTAATTTGTTTTGGCTGGTATCCTATACTTTTGAAGGCTTTAGCAATCTTTCTTTTGGTATAAAGCTGCTGCATATTCTCGGAATTGTAGCGTTTATAACGCTCCTGTTTTATACATGTTATTATCCACTTAAAAAGGAAAAGTCTGCCGAAATGTCCTAAATTATATTTTGGCGTTATCTTTGTGAAAATGACTTTAAAATATATCAATAATGGACGAAAATAAGGAAATACAGGCAGAAGAGACTACGCCAAATGAAAATATAGAGAACAACGATACTACATCAGCTGAAAATTTGTCAGCAACTCCGTCAGTTGAAGACCAATTGGCAGAAGAAAAAGATCGTTATATCCGCCTTTATGCTGAGTTCGAAAATTACAAAAAGAGAACCAACAAAGAAAAGATGGACTTTTTCAAATATGCTAATCAGGATCTTATGGTTTCCATGCTTGCTGTATTAGACGATTTTGAAAGAGCTATAAAGGAGATTTCTAAAAATGGCAATCCTGAAGACCTTAAAGGTATAGAACTTATTTACCAGAAATTTAAAGGTAAATTAACTGAAAAGGGCCTTGTTACTATCGAGGTACAGGCAGGAGACAGCTTTGATGTAGACAAGCACGAAGCTATTACACAAATCCCTGCTCCTTCAGACGATTTAAAAGGTAAAATCATAGATGTTATAGAGACTGGTTATATGCTTCACGATAAAGTAATTCGTTTCGCGAAAGTAGTAGTAGGAGCATAATTCCAATATAATTCTGAAGTAAGAAAATGACAAAAAGAGATTACTATGAGGTATTAGGCATTAGCAAATCTGCTTCTGCTGATGAGATCAAGAAGGCTTACCGTAAAATGGCTATAAAGTTTCACCCGGATAAAAACCCTGGTGATAAAGAGGCTGAAGAAAACTTTAAAGAGGCTGCTGAAGCCTATGAAGTTCTAAGCGATGATAATAAACGTGCCCGTTATGACCAGTATGGTCATGCTGGTGTTGGCGGAGCAGCCGGAGGCGGCTTTGGCGGCGGAATGAACATGGATGATATTTTCAGTCAGTTTGGAGATATATTTGGTGGACATTTTGGTGGCTTTGGTGGTTTTGGTGGCGGCGGACGTCAGCAGGTAAAAGGAAGCAACCTCAGAGTAAGAATAAAATTAAACCTTGACGAAATGGTAAATGGTACAACCAAAACCATCAAGGTAAAGAAAATGAAATTGGCACCCGGAGTAACTTCTAAAACATGTCCAACATGTCAGGGAAGCGGTGTACAAATGAAGATAATGAATACCATGTTCGGACAGATGCAAACGCAGACAACCTGCGGAACTTGTAACGGACTAGGGAAAGTTGCAGACAAAATTCCTTCAGGAGCTAATGAACATGGTCTGATTAAAGATGATGAAGAAATCAGCATCAACATACCGGCAGGAGCAAGAGATGGTATCCAACTGAATGTTCGTGGAAAAGGTAATGATGCACCTTTTGGTGGTACCCCTGGGGATCTTCTAGTTGTTATTGAGGAGGAAGAAGATAATACTATAAAACGTGAAGGCGACAACCTGCACCAGGAATTGTATATTTCTTTTGCTGAAGCTGCACTTGGAACTTCTAAAGAAATTCCGACAGTTGGTGGAAAAGTAAAAGTAAAAATCGATGCCGGAACACAATCCGGAAAGATTCTTCGTTTAGCCAACAAAGGGCTACCAAGTATCGACAGTTATGGAAAAGGTGACATGTTTGTTCATATCAATGTATGGACACCTCAGAAGTTATCTAAGGAACAAAAAGAGTTTTTCGAAGACCAAATGGAATCTGATGAAATGATTCCGAAGCCAACAGGAAAGGAAAAAACTTTCTTTGAAAAAGTAAAAGACTTATTCAATTAAGTTATACATAAATCAACTTTACAAGAACCTGCTTTTTAGCAGGTTTTTTTTGTTGCCCCTCCTGTCCCTTGCAGCATTTAGATTTCAAGCATACTCTAAAATGAAGTAGTAAAAATATACAATCCGGTTTTTCAGGTTATCTATCTGTCCGATTAACAATTTTTTTTTCTGAAAACCGGAATGTTAAATTTATCTAAATATTAATGCGACATTATTGCATTTAAGTATAAAGAACTTATATTCGCAACTAAGTTGCATTTAAGAAAAGAAAAGTAAATTTAATCTAATACTAAAAAACTAATACGTTATGATGCTGCCTCAAGTTCTGAAGAATTCTTCTTACCTCGACTATCGCAACGAAGAGGTTCTCTTTCATTTTTCCTGTATGTATAATCTTCCTGAGAGCGAAATAGAAGAACTTTTTCAGGAAACTAAAAAATATATTGCAATCTGTACTCAGCCGGGAATATATATTAATAATGACATGCTGATTATAGAAGAGATGTGGCGAAGCTTTATTTTGTTCACTTCCGTTTATAGCGAATTTTGTCAACGTTTTTTCTGTCGCTTCATTCACCACACACCAATTCTTAAAAGGAATAAGAGGATTGATCCGGAACCAAATTCAGAGTTCTCAGATAAAGAGAAAGAATTACTTATTAATACAGTCTATGTGCTGTGTGGTGAGAAAACAGTTTCAAAATGGTTTAAGGAATATCCTGAGAAATACACTAAAGAATATATAAAATCTATACAGAAATAAAACTATAGATATTTTACAGACAGGCAACGCAACCTTTTTATGGCTTTTACATCTTATTTAAACTGGGATAGTCCCATGTACTAATCCGTTAAATAATTTTGATATGACACCAGATAAACAAAATATTTTAAAAGTACTGGCCTTTTTAATGATCTATAATACGGTGAAAATTTGCCACAAAATTTTCGATCTACAACCTAAAGCATGTGAATAAATTGTAACAAATTTCAAGTACTTTCCTATCTCTCTTTAACAATATTCCCGTTAATCTAATATATTTAAAAGTACTGATAGTCAACTCCAAAAGTCACAAACACTTAAAATCCTATCAAAAAAGTATAATTTTATTTCAATGATGCATTTTTATTTCAAAAAAAGAAATATATTTGCATCATAATTATCAAGAACTTCAAGAGAAGTAGCAACCTGCAACAACAAGCAAGGTGCTGAAATAGATAAGCCGATATTTCGGAAAAAATGTTGTATTCTATTTTCATTTTGTTGAGTTCTTGTGTTAAATAAAACACATTAATGAAATATCAAAAAAGAAACCTTCGATTACTTATTCCGTTTACCGAGTTAATACTTTTAGGAGCTTTTATAGCACCCTACTATTCTTGTATTTTCTTCACACCAGTTACTCTGCTTTTAAGCACTATTACTATTCTTCGATTAGTTAAAGTAAAAGGAATAATGCACAGTATGTGCTGTTGCTATTAAATCCAAAGCTACATACCATCATTACAGGAAATCTATCTTGTTTCTTATAAAAGTAGCGCCATAAAGCCTGATTTCATATCTGTTGGCTTTCATTACAATTAATCATCAATACAAAAACGGCTCTGAAATATCGGAGAGTTCTTAACTATTATCAACTTTATGAAACGACTATTACATAAAACTATTATTACTTCATTAACATCTGTATCTGCTATTTACTTTGCACAGGATAGTTTACAAAAAGCTAAAACATTAAATGAAGTTGTACTTCTCGGAACCCGGAGTTCCAGCCGTACAATTGTAAATTCTCCGGTACCTGTGGATATCATTGAACTATCTAAAACATTGAAAGAAGTACCACAAAATTCGGTATCCAGTACGCTTAATTTTATTGTTCCTTCATTTACCTCTACCTCTCATACTGTAAATGATGGAACCGATTTCGTAGATCCTGCACAGATTCGTGGATTAGGCCCGGATCAGGTACTTGTTCTTCTTAACGGAAAAAGAAGACATCAGTCGTCTCTGGTTAATGTTACCCTAACCCCCGGAAGAGGATCTGTAGGCACTGACTTGAATGCAATCCCTGCCTTTGCATTAGAAAGGATTGAAGTACTTAGAGATGGAGCTTCTGCACAATATGGTTCTGATGCAATAGCAGGCGTTATAAACCTCGAACTGAAAAAGCGATTGGGCTTTTCAGGACAAGTATATCTTGGAGGTTATGCATCCTCTGTTGCCAATAACCATACTGGTGGTGTGGATGGTGAGAATATAGGCTTAGACCTTAATTACGGTACCAAAATTGGCAAGAAAGGCTTTATCAATTTTACCTCATCTTTACAATACCGCGATCCATATTCAAGAGCAGGTGAACAGCAAGCGGACCTTTTTAATGGATACAATGCTATATCCTATCGCGCTACACAGGACAATATCAACATAGATGGTCTGTACAAAAACATAAACAATACGCCGAATACAAACCAGATTATTAATTATATTCATCAATACAGCAATAAGGTCGATTATTTCTCTGCAGGAGAAAAACAAGCAATTCAAAGTTCTAACAACATATCTACCCTCCAACAATTACTATCTAAAGATTATACTACTCAGGAACTTGCTTATCGTGGTCTTGAACGCAGTGACTTTAACATGAGAATCGGGCAATCCCGATTGAGAAGTGCTCAGCTCTATTTTAATACAGAAGTTCCAATCAGTGATCAATGGAAAGTATTCTCGTTTGGTGGCTACAGTCTGAGAAATGGGAATGCAGGTGGCTTTTATCGCTTCCCAAACAATCCGAGAGCAGTTACAAACCTCTATCCTAATGGATTCTTGCCTCAAATAGAATCTACTATTTATGATTATTCTCTTGCAGCAGGAATTAAAGGTAAATGGAATGACTGGAATATTAATCTGAGCAATACTTTTGGTCAAAACAATTTTAAATTTGGTGTTGCTAATACACTTAATGCTTCGCTACTGCAAAACTCTCCAACATATTTTGAAGCAGGAAGTCTTGGCTTTCTTCAAAATACATTAAATCTTGATTTTCAGAGAAAATTTGATGTATTAAAAGGATTGAATTTGGCTTTCGGTGGTGAATACCGACATGAGAAATACAACATCACTCCGGGAAAAGCAAACTCGTATCAGCAATATGATATATTTGGAAATCCGGTAACAGAAAGAACAGCAGCAAAAGATATTCCTACGGACTTTTTCGGTAATACCCGGCCGGGAGGAGCACAGGTATTCCCGGGATATCGCCCCGAAAATGAAGTTTCCAAAGGAAGAAATAGTGTAGCAGCTTATCTTGACGCAGAATTGGAAGCAACAGACTGGCTTTTCCTGGAAGCGGCACTTCGATATGAAAACTACACAGACTTTGGCTCAACGTTCAATTACAAACTCGCATCCAATATCCGAATTTCGCCAACGGTTAATTGGCGCTTTGCCGGATCTACAGGATTCCGGGCTCCTTCTCTTGCACAGTTATATTACAGCTCCACTTCCACTCTTATTAATGGTGGAAAAACGACTCAGGTAGGAACGTTCCGCAATGATTCGGATGCGGCAAGACAATTGGGTATTCCTCAGCTGAAGCAGGAAACTTCTAAATCAGTAAGCACGGGATTCAATTGGAAAATACCTTCTATAAACCTTTTATTTACGGTAGATGCCTACTTTACGCGAATTGATAATCGTGTTGTCCTTACCGATTTATTCACGAGACCTCAAGGAAATTTTGCTAACGGAACTCCGGAGAGAAATCTACAGCAGATATTTGATTCCGTAGGAGCTGAAGCTGCAAACTTCTTTGCCAATGCTATTGATACAGAAACCAAGGGAATAGACATAACAGTATCTCAGCGTTCCCGATTTGCTCCCGGAATTTCTTTGGAAAACAATCTGGGAATTAATCTTAATCAGACCCGAAAGGTGGGCGCTATTAAAGCATCCGAGCAACTACAAAGTCAAATAAACAGCTATTTTTCTGAAGAAAACAGAATATATTTTGAAGAGGCTGTTCCCCGTTTCAAAGCTATTCTTGGTCATAATTTAAAAGTCAACAAATTTAATTTCTATGTACGAAATGCTTACTTTGGTAAGGTTACCGATGCCAATATTGTAGATGCCAATCTGGATGGAGTAACAGGGCCTAATGAACACGTAGTATTGGGAGGTAAGCTGGTTACAGATCTGTCTGCCGGGTATCAATTCAACAAAAATGTTTTGTTAACAGTAGGTGCCAATAATATTTTTAATATACAGCCTACACAAAACCCAAATATTAATAGTCTTACTGCCGGGAATCAGTTCCTTACGTCCCGACAGGTTTCTCAG
This sequence comes from Elizabethkingia sp. YR214, assembly GCF_003058195.1. Classification (GTDB taxonomy): domain Bacteria; phylum Bacteroidota; class Bacteroidia; order Flavobacteriales; family Weeksellaceae; genus Elizabethkingia. The sequence continues at coordinate 148,964 of NZ_QBUH01000004.1, read as the reverse complement.
TTTGGTATTGGAGGGCGTTATCTATTTGCCCGTATCAATTTTGATTTTTAGCAAATTCAATGCTATATTCGAAATTTAATCCAAGCAGATCTTAATAAAAAAGAGGATGTTTTAAAAGACATCCTCTTTATAATATATACTTCTCAGAGTATAGACTTACAGCTTTACAGACCAGGTTGCTAAAAAACCAGGCATATACTTCTCAATCAAAAATCTGGGCACTGGTGCAAAAGACTCGTGAAAACCTTTGATCAGAAATCCGGATTCTAACTGCCCTCCTATTAATTGGGACAAACTGTGTCCGAAAGTTAAGGCTTCATTCTTTTCTTTCTTAGCTTGCAGAGCCTCTTCATCAATATCCGTAAGGTCTGAAAACGGGATTTTATACCGGGGTTTTATCACTCCTTGCTGCAGATATTCCGGATTACGATCAGCCACAAACAAAATCGGATTGTAAAAACTACTAAGCAATTTTCCTCCTGCCTTTAAAACTCGGAAGCATTCGTTCCATACTGGCTGTACATCTGGAATATACAGATTAGATATCGGATGGAAAATGCAGTCAAAACTTTCATTTTCAAACATACTCAAATCCCGCATATCTCCCTGTACTATTTCCAGGTTAAGATGATCACGTTTTGCAACCAAACGATCTTTATCTAGTTGGTTTTCGGAAATATCAAAGACAGTAACTTCAGCACCTGCTGCTGCAAGAATCGGTGCCTGTTGTCCACCTGCAGAGGCAAGACACAGAATTTTCATTCCTACTACGTTATCCAACCAGCCTTCCGGTAACGGATCATGGGTTAAACGTACCTCCCACTCTCCTTCACGAGCTGCATTAATAATTTCGGAACTTACAGGTCTGGACCATTCGCAGTCCATACTGGATAGCTGATCCCATACTTGTTGATTATGATTTTCACTTAATTTATTGTTATTATTATATGCTTTCATTAAATAATGAATTTTAAAATTTGATTTGATTATTCATAAATGCAAAGCTTAATCTGCAGTACTATTTTCTGTGAAAGCAAGTACCTGTACTTGTGAATACCTGATAAAAAATATTATATAAAATTCTGAGAAATGCTGATTATAATTTTCGGCATTGGTGAACCAAAAAACATATAACTGAAATAATAAACTACAGGTAAAACAGAATAACGGAAACTAATTTCACAATCACTACATTATTAAGCAATGCTTCTGCTAAACAATAGATTTAACAGTAGATTCACTCTATGTTTTAGTTGATTGAAATTAAATTAGCATGTCCTTATGGGTATTGTTAGTATTAAAATTCTTTTCAGGCATATCTCAAGCAGCTGAAAAAGCCTGCCTTATACCAGAATTGTACTGCAATATTAGGGATAATTTCCAACATAACCTTTTTGTACCACTATTTTAGGGAACTTTTATTTCGCAATTATAAAAGTTGGTATTTTGCTTCATATATAGTTTCAACCCTTTATGACTACGATGATCAGGCAGATAGAAAGCTTATAGCTTCCTTATCCTTTGCTAAAATAATTAATATATTTTTACTCATAATACATTACCACAACAATAATAAACAATACATAAAGTAAAAAAAGAATATATAATTTAAAAAAAAATAATTATTAATGAAAAATTAATTATATTCACCTCACAATACAATCAAATACAAACAATATGAAAAAACTGAATTATTCCTTACCATTATCCATTGTGCTTATTGCAATATCTGTTAATGTAAAAGCACAGGATACTAATACTGATAATCACACTATTGGAATTACTATCCCGGAAGTAGCATTGCTGGATATAGAACCTTCCGCAAGCAAAAATATAACATTAGCATTTACAGCTCCTACCGAAGCTGGCCAGCCACTTGTTGCACCAAGTCCAAATACTACCTTATGGCTCAATTATTCATCAGTAAAATCCATTGCCGATCCTACCCGAAATGTTACGGTAAAACTGACAGCAGTAGTTCCCGGGGTTGATATTAAAGTAACAGCTGCAGCTGCCTCTGGTTCTGGTGGAGGCACACGTGGTACTCCTGCTGCTCAGCTTATACTAAGTGCTACAGACCAAACAATTATTTCCGGAATAGGTAGTGCTTATACAGGTGACGGGGTTAATAATGGCCACAACCTTACTTATGCTTTAAACTATGGTAGTACAGCTGGTTCAGTAGCCTCTTATGGAGACTTGGAAGCGAAAGCATCTGTAGTAGCTACTGTAACTTATACAATTTCCGACAACTAGTAGCCAGAAACTCCGTTGCACCAGCAAGAAGAAATAGCACTAGCGATTTCTTCTAAAATTTTCATGTCTTTATATACCCTAATATTCTTTTTATGCAAAAGCGTATCTTATTTACTATTGCCTTTATCCTACACCTAGGATATATGCAGGCTGGACTTGTCATTCTCAACGGACTTAGCCATACTTATAAAGTAGAAAATGGACAAATCTACAAGGGAAAGATTGCAATAGAAAATACAGGTAATACAACTCAGAATGTAAAAATATTTCCACAGGATTTTAGTTACAAATCCGATGGAACCATTACTTATAGTTCTATACACACCAACAGCAAGACCAACGCAGATTGGATAAAACTCAATACCAATACAGTAGCCCTAAAAGCTAGAGAAAAAACAGATGTTTATTATGAAATTCTGATCCCGGACAACATACAGCATCCTGGCAGCTATTGGAGTGTTCTTATTGTAGAACCTATAGACGATATAAAACCCAGTGATGCTAAAATGGGCGTAAATATTACATCAGTAGTACGCTATGCTATTCAGATTATTACGGATTACAAAACGGAAAATATAAAACCGGAGCTTAAATTTGAAGGTATAAAAGTAGATAAAAAAGCAGATAAACGTTTTTTAAATATTGCTATAGCCAATAATGGTGCTTTATACTGCAAGTTAGCAACCTCTGTTGATATATACAGTAAAAAGAGCGGCCAAAAAATAGGTAATTTTTCCAGCCTTCCTATGGGATTACTACCAGATACCTCTAAAACATTTTATATAGATATCAGTAAGCTGCCACCCGATAAATACAATGCTGCAATTATAGCAACAGATGAGGATGAAAATGCTTTCGCCCTCAATGTAGAATTAGAAATTAAGAATGATTAAAAAAACACTGTTATATCTTCTCATTCTATTTCCGGCACTTCTATTTTCACAAAAACAAACTCAAGAATTTATTCATAAAAAAGATAGTCTGTTACCGGGAACAGCCACCTCTGTATCTTTTCCTATAGAAAATAATACTTCTGTACATAAGGTTTATGATATCGGGATCGAATCCTCTACGCCTTATATCACACCCATTACCACTAAAGATAATCTGAGTATTGATGCCGGAGAACATTCCTTGTATCTGGTAGCTTTGAGGATTGCATCCGAAATACCAAAAGGAGTCTACACCCTTACAATACGTGGCACCGACAAAACCAATCCCGGCAATAATGAATTCGTCAGGACTTTAGAGATTGTAATCTCTGAACAGCGAAAAATCTCTCTTACCAGCTTAAACATTCCTGAATTTGTAAAAGCTGGAGAAAAGGTTAATGCTACATTTCTTTTGAAAAATAATGGAAATGTTACTGAAAATTTAACTCTTGCCTGCTCACAGAATACGACAATGGATATAGATCCCAAATTGACTTTACAACCGGGAGAAAGTAAAATTGTCACTGTAAGTAAAATTACTGATCCTAAACTTGGAAAAAATGAATACCTGAACCTGAACTTATCTGCACGATCAGCTAATACACAGAACCTCACAGCCTATTCTACAACAAGGATTATATCGGTAAATCCTGTGGAAGATGACATCTATTACCGATTTCCGGTATCTGCTTCGGTATCCTTTATCGGAATGCGCAACAGAGGAGTTTACAACGATGGATTTCAGGGAGAAATCTACGGAAAAGGCAGCCTGAGTAAAGAAAACAGAGATATACTGGAATTCCGTGCTGTAACTGCTAACCCTGTAGAATTTAGTGCATTTACTCAGTATGAGGAATATTTTATTAATTATAAAAATGATAATCTTTTCTTTCATATAGGTGACAAAACTTATTCCTCATCTTTTCTGACGGAATTTGCACGTTATGGGCGTGGTGCAGAGCTTCGTTATGATTTCAAAAATATTTCAATAGGTGGATTTTACAATCATCCCAGATTTTTCCGCGATATTAAAGATGAGTTTAATATTTATACGAAATTCAGATTCAAAAGAACAGCAGAATTGACTGCTGGTTATCTTTATAAAACACCACAAAAAGACAACACGGGTCCAAGTACAGGTAGCATGCTTCTGGAGTCTAACACTCATCTTCCTTATCTTGCAGGAAAGCTAACTGTTTTGAAAAATATTGAATTACAGGGAGAATTTGCCTACAGTAAAAACAGTATTACCGAAGGGACAGGTTACCTATTACAAGCACAGGCCAACTATGCAAAAGTAAGTGGGAGTATAATGTACATGAGGGCTAGCCCTAAATTTGCAGGATACTTCAACAACACCAGTAACATAAATGGAAATCTGCAATACAGGTTTTCGAATAAATTCAATTTATTTGCCAGCTATATACAGGATGCTAAAAACTTTCAGCGGGACACTTTATTAATGGCAGCTCCTTATCGTAAATTTTTCCAGTATGGCCTGAATTATCGCTATATGAAAACTGGAAATATTATGTTTTATAATGGCTTTCAAAAATATGAAGATCGTTTGCCACAGAAGCAATTTAACTACAACGAAAAGTTCTTTAAAATCAGCATAGACCAACAAATAGGAATATTTCAGCTGAATCTGGAAGGACAATTCGGCAAGACCGACAATTACCTTACAGGCTTCAGCGGTAATTCTAGTTTTTACACAGCCAATATCAGTTTTGAAAAATTCAAGACTTCTTTTAATCTATTCGGAAGTTATGGATTAACTTCCCGTTATCTTTTAAAGAATCAGAGACAAATTTATTACGGGGCCCGAATCACCAGCAGGTTCACAGATAATAATTATCTAAGCTTATTTTATCAGAACAATTATATCCCGGAAGAGTACTTCAAAGACCGAAATTTATTCGAAGTTCTTTTTCATCAGCGTCTTTTCCTCAACCACGATCTGGATATTTCCGGACGTTACGCCCTGCAGCGCGGAGAGCTTGGAAATAAAGATTTTATATTCTCCCTGCGTTATACACTCCGAATGAATATTCCTATTCAGAAGATTGCCGAATATACAACGCTAACAGGACATATCAGCAATCTGGGTGTAAAAAAGACTGACGGTATACGACTTATGCTGGGAACTCATTTATCAGTAACTGACAAGGATGGAAATTTCAGCTTTAAAAATATTGTCCCGGGAGATTATTTTCTTGAAATAGACCGCTCCACAACGGATATAGATGATATATCCGATATCAATCTGCCAGCTGCCGTAAGTCTTACAAACAAAGAAAATATATTCAACTTTGGACTAACCGGAGCCTCAAACATTCGAGGACATGTACGGCTAAACGAAATCGATAAAGACAGCCAACCTGTATCGGACTCTCCAAAATCAGAGAAAAAAGGAGAAAGCATTATTATAGAAGCATCCAGCGGGGATCAGGTTTATCGAAAAATGTGTGCTATAGGGGAAGACTTTAGCTTCACCTATCTTCGTCCCGGGGAATGGGTTGTAAAATTATACAGAAACGGGCTGAATAAACGCTACAAAATAGCTTCAGACAATTTCAGATTTACGCTAAAAGCTTCAGAAGCTAAAGAAATTAATATTAATATCACCAAGCAGCAGACTGAAGTCAGATATCAACAGGAAGCTGTAAAGGTAGAGTATAACGAAACGAAAAAAACAAAATGAAAGTCATCCGTTGCTCATTCATTATCATTGCCATAATTATGTCCGATCATGTTTTCTCTCAAACGACAGGAAGCAAGGGAGCAATTGTTACACTTCCAGTTGTTACCTTAATGGATATAGAACCAGCCGGTAACATTACACTTAGTTTTGTTCCACCCACAGAAGCAGGAAGGCCAATTGTAAGTCCGGCAGCTAATACCTCTAAATGGATTAACTATACTTCTGCCATTGCAGCAGGTGGCCTTAGCAGAAGAATAACAGCTTCTGTAAACCAGACTATCGCTGGTGTCGATATAAAACTACAAGCTGGTGCAGCGACTGGCGCAGGCGGCGGTACAATGGGAACCTCTGCAGGTTTAGTAACGCTTACAACCTCTCCCATTACTATTATCAGTGGCATTGGCGGGGCTTATACAGGTAACGGAACCAACAATGGACATCAACTTACATTATCACTGGTTATTAATACTTACTCCAACCTTATAACGCAAAGCAATACACCGGTTGTTATTACTTATACCATTACTGAATAAAATTTTGAAAAATGAGATTACATCCACAACCAATATTTCATCGTACAACTTTCTTTAGATATTTCCTACTCTTTATTTTAGTACTTGGTGCAAATAATACAAAAGCACAAACTTTAATTATTGGAGGCAATGACTGGACAGTCAATATTCCTCATATTACTGAAGCAGGAACTAATTATGCAGGAACCTACGAAAGTCTCACCAACCAGATCTTACTTACCATAAGCGTTCCTTTATTACTGGGAACCGGTAAGGTTTCTGTACGTTATGTCCCAAACCCTACATGGAACAATGCACTAGCTTTAGCTGCCAAACGCACAGATGACGGAACGACACTCTGTGTATTGTGTAGCATTACAGGTGGAAAGGATAATTACATTCCGCTTACCCAAACCGATATTGAGCTATTCCGCATTACGGCTGTACTGGCGCTGGCAGCTTATAATAATATCGGAATACAGCTAAGACTAAGCGGTGTATCGGTCACTGTTCCGGCGGCAAATTATCAGGCACGGGTAATTTTTACAGTAGGCCCTCCTTAAATATAAAAACAATAGAGTAAATACTCTATATGTAATTCCAAAAGTGCAGAATACTCCATAACATTCATATTTTAATATATACTATTTAAGGTAGATTGCAAAAACACTAATTTTGAACGAATAATTATTCCCAGTTATGAAATTCAAGGCTTTTTTCGAAACATTTGCCAATAAGGCAACCAGCTTTACAGGCAGTTCTTCTGCTTTTACAATAGCATTAACTATTGTTGTCATTTGGCTTCTGAGCGGTCCTTTTTTTAATTACTCAGAGACCTGGCAGCTGATTATCAATACCGGAACCACCATTATTACCTTTCTAATGGTTTTCCTGATTCAGAAATCGCAAAATAAAGACAGCAAAGCAATCCAGCTAAAACTAAATGAACTGATTGCAGCAAGTAAGGATGCCAGCAACCGAATGGTAGATATTGAAGATCTTACAGAAAAAGAACTCGACCAACTACACCAGTATTTTGTAACATTAGCACAAATGACCAAAAACGAGATTAACATCCATCAATCACACTCCATAGATGCAGCAAACAAAAACCACATTAAGAAGCAGCATAGTTAATCTTACTAAAATAATGCTCCTTTATAGATAATAGATAATATATTTATTTTTCATATTTATAAACCATTGTAATCACCGACTGAATCGCAAATAGCAATATTTTATCTACCTGTGGCATTTTATTTGTAAACTACTATAGGTCTAACCTAAAAAATATTGTTATGAAAAATTTATTTAAAGTAGCTGGAATATTTTTATTAACAGCTTTCACAATTGTATCTTTCTACTCTTGCAGTCGAAGTGATGATCCGGCTGACAACGATTTTTTTGCAGGAACATACAGAGGAAACATTTCTTACAGAAATAATACTAACTCCACCACTATTAACAATACCAACGGAAGCGTATTTGTGACTAAAATTGCTAGTGGAACAAGATATAATTTCACTTTTTCAGATAAAATTCCGGATCTAAACGGTGTTGAATTTGAAAAAAAGGGAGACAATACTTTAGTTAGTATAGGAGCTAGTGATTCTTCTTATATCAGAATTGACAGCAATAAATTAAGAATTTTCTATACAAAAGACGGACAAACGTGGACAGCAGATTGCAACCGTTAAGTTCTAAATAATTAAAATGAAAGGCCACTTAAAGTGGTCTTTTTTTATATTCAATTATTACCAATTAAATACAATTGCAAACAATAAGCCTATAAATTTCTTATAACGGAAAATTTAATATTCCCTTAATATACAGCAAGTTAAAACGATGTAATTTTATAGTAGAAAGTGAATATAGTATTGCAACCAAATACATTAACACGATGAGAACTATTGTACATTTCTTCCAAAGATTATTCTTCCGCTTGTTTCTAACACAGTTTAGTTCGTTTTATTCTCCGTTGAAGTTCCATAAAAACTAAACGGCTGAATGAGAGGAATGCAGATGTTATTATTAAACCACTCCAAATAGATGTTATTGACAAAGGAAGCTTTTGGCAAAGATTTTATTTGGGGAGTATCTACTGCGGCATATCAAATAGAAGGTGCACATAATCTGGATGGTAAGGGCCCTTCTGTATGGGATACATTTGTACAAAAAAGAAATAAAATATTCCGTAATCATACAGGCGATATTGCGTGCGACCATTACAACCGTTATATAGACGATTTGTATCTCATGCACAGCATGAATATCCGCAATTACAGATTTTCCGTTTCATGGACCCGAATTCTGCCAGAAGGCACAGGCCAAATCAATCAGGCCGGAATCGATTTTTACAACAAACTTATTGATCTTTCTCTGGAACTGGGGATCACTCCATGGGTTACATTATACCACTGGGATTTACCCCATAGCCTTGAAGTAAAAGGCGGTTGGACCAACAGAGACGTCAAGGACTGGTTTGGTGATTACGTTGCTATTTGTGTAAAGAGTTTTGGAGATCGTGTAAAAAACTGGATGGTACTAAATGAGCCTACAGTATTCAGTGCTGCGGGTTACTTTTTTGGCGTACACGCTCCCGGCAGAAAAAGCATTGAAGGTTTTTTAGCCGCCGCGCACCATGCTGCTTTGGCACAAGCCCACGGAGCAAGAGTTATTAAAGCATTACAACCTGAAAGCAATGTAGGTACTACTTTTTCCTGCTCACATGTTGAACCTTACACAAATCGGGAAAAAGACATTAAAGCGGCTAAAAAAGCAGATCTTTTGCTTAACCGACTATTTATAGAACCTTTACTGGGTATGGGATATCCGGTGAATGAAATTAAAACCCTGAGAAGAATAGAGAAATACATCAAACAAAATGACGAGCAAGATCTAAAATTCGACATGGATTTTATTGGTATCCAGAACTACACACGTGAGATTATCCGCTATGCTATGTTTGTTCCTTTTCTGCAGGCAAAAATTGTAAATGCCAAGGACAGAAAAGTAGAAATAACAGCTATGGAATGGGAAATATATCCGGAATCTATTTATCATATTCTGAAAAAATTTCAGGCCTACGAAAATATTCCGCCTTTAATTATTACTGAAAATGGTGCTGCCTTTTCGGATACATTACAAAATAATGTAATACACGACCCCAAAAGACTGCAATACATTCAAAATATATTACAACAGGTACTACGAGCAAAACAGGAAGGTGTAAATGTAAATGGTTATTTTGTATGGACTTTCCTGGATAATTTTGAATGGGCGGAAGGTTATCATCCCAGATTTGGCTTGGTACATATAGATTTCCAGACCCAGCAACGCACCGTAAAAGCATCGGGACACTGGTATGCTGATTTTATTAAATAGCTACCTGTAATATATTACACTGAGCTTTTCTAAAAAATTACTCAGACAAACAATGCAATATAAGAAGCTTAATTATACTAAATCTGGGTTGAAAAAGTCAAATGATTTTTTTCTTATTCTTTCTTTAAAATTCCTTTCTCTACGCTATCATTAATAAGCCCTTCTGCATATTCCCATATGCTTTCAGCTCCGTCTTTAATAGCAACTTTTTTAGCATATACTTTGGTATAATTCACTCCCGGTGTATTCCACGTACCACCATTATTAGAAGTATTTTGCAGCAAAGGTTCCAGTCTGTCCATTGCTCTGGCAAATTTTGCTTCGGCTGTTTCACCAGCTTCAAACTCTTCCCATATTGCAATCAATTCTTTCGTCTGTTCATCGGGTAATATGCCAAATATACGCTGGGCGGCTAACCTTTCTTCATCTGTATTACTGTGATTCTTTTGTGTGTCATAGATAAAAGTATCACCTGCGTCTATTTCTACAATATCATGAATCAGCACCATCTTGACAACTTTCAGTATATCTACCGGTTCATTAGCGTGTTCAGCCAAAATTATAGCCATCATAGCCAGATGCCAGCTATGTTCAGCATCATTCTCATTACGATCGCTATTGAACAGTTTTGTTCTGCGCTGAATATATTTTAGCTTATCAATTTCTTTAATAAAGTCTATTTGCCTGAGTAGTGTATCCGGAAGCATGTATAATTGGAGTATTTATGTTCTATATCGTACAAAGATAGGCTTTGTATATTCAGGTTGTTTTCCAAATACCTATTAGGTTTTCCAAATTTCTTTTAGACTCATCTACACCCAGCCAGGTATTTACCTTTTCTTTATCTCTTTTGTCATAAGCCGTCAGATATTGGATATGTAATTTTTCACCTTTATTCAGCTCGGGAATCTTTGTTACAAATCCATTTTGTTTCATTTCGGTCATTGATTGATATAACCATACAAGTACATTATTTTCCTTTCCTTTCAAATTCAGGCTTTTATTTATATATTGCTTATCTTTTCAGTTAAATGGTTGTTTATTTTACTATTGTTCTCAAATATTCAACCTTTGAGAAGTAAAGAAAACTAATAACCAAAACTTATTTCATGTTAAACACTCAATCCTCTACAGCTGCTTTTGCAGACACCAAGCCACATTACAATATTCTCGATGGTTTGCGTGGAGTGGCAGCTATTACCGTAGTATGTTTCCACATTTTTGAAGCTTTTGCTACCAGTCATTTAGACCAGCGTATTAATCATGGTTACCTTGCCGTTGATTTTTTCTTTATTCTTTCGGGTTTTGTAATGGGTTATGCCTATAGTGACCGTTGGGGAACAATGACGACTAAAGATTTTATTAAACGCAGAATTATACGCTTGCATCCAATGGTAGTAATGGGTGCTTTAATTGGTGGAATTTTGTTCTATACACAGGTTTGTGCGGTGTGGGATGTATCGAAAGTACCTGCTATATCATTGTTTGGGGCAACGCTTCTCAATGCTCTTTTAATTCCGGCAACGCCGGGAACCGAAGTCCGTGGTCTTGGTGAGATGTTTCCGCTAAATGGGCCTAGCTGGTCTTTATTTTTTGAATATATAGGTAGTATCCTCTATGCACTAATTATCCGCAGATTTTCTACAAAAGCACTTTTAGCTCTGGTTATTGCTGCAGGATTAGGTCTGGGAGCTTTTGCCATATTTGGACCTTATGGTGATATCTGTGCAGGATTCTCTTTAACCGGAACTGAATTTACAGCAGGGTTTTTGAGATTTATGTTTTCATTTTCTGCCGGATTGCTTCTTTTCCGCATTTTCAAACCGCTGAAAATAAAAGGTGCATTCTGGATATGCAGTTTAATTCTTGTTACACTTCTGGCTATCCCTCGTATAGGCGGAGCAGAACATCTTTGGATGAATGGATTATACGATACAGTATGTTGCGTTGTTTTTTTTCCGCTTCTAGTATGGTTTGGAGCTTCGGAAAAAAGTACCAGCCAGTTGACAAACGGTATTTGTAAGTTCCTCGGAGATCTTTCCTACCCTTTATATATGGTACACTATCCTTTTATTTATCTGTATTATGCATGGGTAAAAAATGGTAACCTTACATTTCAGCAGTCATTTCCGGGAGCAGCAGCAGTTGTTATAGGCAGTATTATTTTGGCTTATATCTGCCTGAAATTTTATGATATACCTGTGAGAAAATATCTGACTGCAAAATTCATAAAGTCCCAAAGCAGCATAAAAAATTAGTGATTAAAAACGTTGGTTATATAAAAAAGCAGGCTATTCGGATAACCTGCTTTTTTTATTGTATAGAATATCTTCTATTTCATTCTCTTGTTTGCATTACTGCTTATAAACATTTCGTTCCTTTCTTCCGAGATAATCTCTATAAAACGTTCATAATGCTTCAATACATCAGATATCAGTTCGTTTTTAGTAAAGAGCCTTACATCATAACCTTCACGGGCATCACCAAAATAGGATATCGGGAAATGCGCCTGGTTATCTTCTGCATCTGGTAAATTGTCTTCATTTAGCAAATAAGCAGATACTGTTCTGGATTGGTTTCTCACTCCGTATACAAAGTTATTCACCAGGTCATACTGAATTTCTATTTCGATCCGTGTAGGATTTTCATAAGTATTGATCTTTGCTTCGGTTCCATTCTCCGCAAATTCCGCCTGTAACTCTGTAAAAGCTGTTTTAGCTGTTGTTTCTATAAAATGGTCTATTGACTGGCGATCGTCCAGTGAGATAATCTGTTTCAGTCGTTCTTTCCAGTATTCTCCTGACCACGGAGCTGTAGATGCTGAGAAATCACGTTCGTAGTAATTTTTATCAATAATAAGTGCCTTCATCAGGCTTACAATAAACAGCAATATAATAAAGGAGAATGGCAATGCTGTAATCAACGTCATACTCTGTAATGCCTTTAGACCGCCTGCATTTAGTAATAATAAAGCCAATACAGCAAGCAATACTCCCCAGAAGACAGTTTGCCATTTCGGAGAAACTTTGGCATTTTTTGTCGCAATGCTATTCATCACAAACATCCCTGAATCAGCAGAGGTAACAAAGAAAATAAGAATGATTAATATTACAAAGAAGCTTACAATTGAGGAGAATGGCATATACTCCAGAAACCTGAACATTAATGCATCCGGATCACCAGCCAGTTGACTAAGTGCTCCGCCGGCTGTATGAAGGTCTATCCAGATTGCACTGTTTCCGAAAACGGACATCCAGATAAAGTTAAATAAAGTAGGCAGGATAAGTACTGCTGCAATAAATTCTCTAATGGTTCTCCCTTTCGATATTTTAGCAATAAATAATCCTACATACGGAGACCATGAAATCCACCATGCCCAATACAAAATTGTCCAGTTATAAAACCATGGCAGGGTCTCTTCTTCGTAAACATGGGTACCGAATGTAAGGTTAAAGAAGTTGTTGATATAATTACCCAATCCTTCTGTAAAACTACCAATCAGGTAGACTGTTGGCCCTAAAGCCAATACAAATACAAGTAGTACAATTACACTGATAACATTAATATTACTCAGCAATTTTACGCCTTTGTCTACTCCTGTAACAGCGGAGATAATAGAAAGAGTAACCAAAACACTTACAATAATAACCTGATAAATAAAACTATTCTCGGGTACAATATGCAATGTCTGCAAACCGGAATTAATCTGCACTACTCCAAATCCTAATGTTGTAGTAATACCGAAAAAGGTACTACACAGGGCAAAAACATCAATAGCATTTCCCCATCGTCCGTTTATTTTATCTTTCAGTAACGGGTAAAAACAGCTCCGCAGAGAAAGAGGTAATCTGTAACGGTATGCAAAATATGATAAAGCCAGACCTACAACTCCATAAATAGCCCATGCATGAATCCCCCAATGGAAGAAGGTATACAACTGTGCATTTTTGGCTCTGTTAATGTGATTATTTCCGGTAAATATATCGTTGGAATAATGCTGCATAGGTTCTGCAACGCTAAAGTACATCAACCCAATTCCCATACCTGCAGCAAACAACATGGATATCCATGAGAAAAAAGAATATTTAGGTTTGCTATCATTTCTGCCTAGCCGGATATTTCCGTATTTACTAAACATAAGATAAATAAGAAAAAGAACAAATATGGTCACCGACCATACATATACCCAGTTGAGTTTAACAAAAATAAATTCTTTTACATTGTTCAGAAGTCCTTCTGTAAGTTTTGGAAAAACAGCCGAAAGTACACAGACGGCAATTATAAAAATTAAACTGGGGACTGTAACGCCCTTACTAAATGTAGTTTTAAAATTAGAAAATTTCATCATTATTGTATTAGTTAAAAAGCAGGTACATTCCTTATACCATCGTACGGAATATAGACCTGAACATATAAAAAAATGGAGCCTTTGTTCTGGAATTTCCTGGCACATACGAGAAAACGGTACAGCAAAATCAGCTGAATACCTGTATGCTAAAAAGGGAAATTAATAGTGATAGAAAAGACTATAATTACGCTGCAAATATAAGGACAAATAATTAAACGGTTTAAAGCCGAACACAATCAATTGATTCACAACTAAATACAAGAATATCCAAAACTCAGAATCAAGAGTACTTTACATGATTGATTTTTAAGATCCTCTCCAAAGCATTTTTTATAAGAATAACAATACAGGCAATCCCTCCTATCAATTTTGTACTATCTGTAAAAAACGTTAGTACAATCAGTAAAATAAACATACCTGCTAAAAACAGGTTGTCTGAAAAAAACTTACGCTTATAATGCTCCGGAATACTATAAGAAAGCTCTGTATGCGATACAAAAACATAATAAGAAAGAGCAAAAATGCTAAGGGCTGCTAATATGTTATTGAGTGCAAATAATCGAAATGCCAATGTAAAGACAGCAAAATTTTCAACCGAATCTGCATAAAACGTCGTAGTAAAAGGGAAAAAAATAATAGTAAGCATAATTAACATATTCAACCGGATCACTGGTCCGTTGTAATTATGAATATGCTTGAACAGGAAATGGTGCCGAATCCAGAACATTGTGATTAAACCAAAACTAAAAATCAGTGCCAGGAAATTATACTTCAGTTCCGACAGTTCTCCAAGTATCTCAGTGTATGTACTTTCCCTAGTCACATGTGGCACTTTGAACTCAATAATAAGAAGGGTAATCGCTATTGCAAAAATAGCATCACTGAAAAAAGCCAGCCTTTCTACCTGAAATTCCTGCTTCGGGTGTTTTACTTCTGTCCCTGAATAACCTTCATTTTCCTGGTTTTCCATATTAAAGTTTTTGTTTTTTGGTGTTAATCAAATTTAAAATAAAAAATGATTATTCTGAATTTATAATCCAAAATATTACAAATACTATCAATAATTATTCAATATATTTTCATTATAATTAAAACATCATAGAATAAGCATTCAAAAATTATTTTTTAATTTTCTATTGTTAAACGTAATTTTAAGGAATCAATCTAATACCAGATTAAGTCAATTATTATATGAGAGTTTTCAAATATAGAAGTAACTACGGCCGTGACCTGATTACACTAACCTGTAATCAGCTATTCGCATCAAAATATGAAGATCTTAATGATCCATTTGAAAGTATGCAGTTTATGGATCCAATAAATGATGAGTCATTCATTGAGAGCCTACCCTATTTAACCAATAAAGCTGAACTAAAGGCTGCTTATTCGGAAGTGGTTCGCTTATTAAAAACCCAAGGTGTATATTCCCTTTCAAAAGATGTGGATAATGAAATTCTATGGGCTTTATATTCCGATTCGCACAGAGGGTTTGCCATTGAATATGAAACAGATATTTTACTGAAAGACTTTAACTTCAATGCCGATATTCCTTGTGCTTTTATGTTTGACATCGAGTACACCAATACCTCCAGAGTTCCAAAGATAATTCAGCAGGCTTTAAACGGACAGCTCAATATTCAAAGCATTATCGGCAATAAATCGACTGCATGGGAAAAGGAAAATGAATTAAGAATAACATTTGAAGATTGGGGACTTCTCACTTATAATCATACCGCTGTTAAGTCCATTATATTCGGAGCAAAGGCACGAAAAGAGGATATAAAAAACACAATGAATTTACTGAAAGGCAGAGGACTAAAGTACAAGCAAATAGAGATAAGTTCTAAAAAGTATCAGCTGAAGGTTAAACCTATTGAAGATTTGTATCCAAACAGTCCTCAATATTATCAGAATAGAGCTTTCTTCGACAGAACATTGCTATTAAAACAAAATCTAAAAGAGTATTACAAATACAAAAAACAAATAGAAAGAATTGTATTAAAAGTAATAGAGTTACCAAATATCCTGGAAGTTCAGGACATTGTATTAACAGGTGAAACCAGCGAACCTACACTGCAGATTTTATGTAAAAATGATTTGAGAAAACTTGCGATTAGAAATTTCAGCTTCAAATATATTAAGCGAAAAGGATTTATTGAAATAACATAAAAAAGCCCTCATAAGAGGGCTTTGTAATAATTCGGGATTTTCTAAGGATTGTTTGAAAAATTTGTTTTAACGATAGGCTCTGCCAGTTCTGCGCTGATAAAATCTATCGGCAGAATGCCATAAGAGCCTTGTGTACTACTCTGAAAGAAGGTTTTAAGCTTTGGATTTATGGCATTAGAAACTGTAGGAATACTTGGAATCCCGAATATTAAAGGTTTGTAACCACTTGTGAAATTAATGAACAACTTTCCGCTGGTATCAGCTTTAGCCTCATTAAGAACGCTCTGAATCTGAGACCATTTAGTATCATTATTATCTACTTTATAGTTATCCTGTACTTTTACTTTAACCGGGGAATCATTACTGATCTCAAAAGTGGTATTATCCGCCCAGTTTGTAGCATCTATTCCTTTAGGCTTTGCTTCTGCAGGGAATCTTCTCAATAGTCTTATTTTACCTCTTACATCTCCCAATTTAGGAATATTGTTTCCCAGATCCCATTTAGAAGGATTTTTTTGAACATAAGCATCAAATGTTTTCTCAAAACTTCTGGTTGTATTAGATGCATTATACTCTTCCTTTACAGACATAATAACAGTTTCCGAAGGATGACTTTCTAAAAATGCATAAACTGCATTCAGTACATCATCAAAGTTCAGCTTCTGATAAACAGGTCCGTGGTGGATGGCAAAAGAATCATCAATGTGTCGGCAGCGGATATCCAGAAAGCGAACACCAATATTAAGCTGTTCGGCAATAGTAAGATTCTGGGTTTTTGCAGTCCCCGAAGGAAATTCTACTGTGGCTCCGGAATCATGAGTCCCAGGTACTGAGATTTGTGACAAAGAAACATTATCCTGCAAAGCAGACATCCAGTTGCTAATTCCTACTGAAGCTAAAGAAGCTTTGTTAATGGCAGTAGCATTTAGCTGGGCTTTAAGACCTTCAGAATCTCTTTCCGTTGTGTTTTCTGAACATGAAAAGAATACGCCTGTAATTGCAGCGATAAGCAAATAGTTAGTTAGTTTTTTCATATGTGATATATTACCAGATATAAAAATACGCAGCCCTTGTACAAAGCAGATGAACAGAGTTTTAAACTCTGATTAAGTTATAGTAAACTTGCTATAGTTGGATAAAAAAAATCAATATTTTTAAGATACTCTCTTTTCTAGACTTGTGGTCACAATACCAAATGATGCTCTATATTAATTAAGGAAACCCTCTATCTAAGACCATTAACTAAATTATCTTTAATTTAGCCATTACCTGATCTCTATATATTTGTCCTATTGGAATATGAATATCCTGTTCCAATGTTGCAATATTATTTGCAACCTCTTTTACCATTGAAATATTTATAAAAAATGATCGATGAACTCTTATTATATTATCATATCCTTGCAATGCATCTTCTAAATAGATAAGTGTATTATGAATGACTCTCTTTTGTTTATTAATCATAAAAATAACAAAATAATTTCTCTGACTTTCTACATAAAGTATATCATTTACATTAATCCCAATGAGTTTTTTATCACTTTTAATAAACACTTTATCATCTTTCATTACAGCTATTGTATTTTCTTGACTAAGGTTTTTTGTTGACATTGCTTTAGAAACACCTTGCAAAAATCTTTCATAAGAAAATGGTTTAAGCAAATAATCAATAGCATTAAGATTGAATGCCTCTAGAGCATGATCGTGATATGCCGTGGTATAAATAATGTTTGGAATGTTTTTTAAAGAAGATACTAGCTCTAGTCCAGACATTTCAGGCATTTTTATGTCTAAAAAAATAAGATCAATGTTAGTATTTGAGTGTAAAAATTTAAATAAATCAAAAGCATTTTCAAACTTTCCTAAAAGATTTAAAATGGGTGTTCTGGAAATATAATTTTCTAAAACATCTTGAGCTAAAATCTCATCATCAACGATAATACAATTCATCACTTTAGTTGTATTTTTAATATTACTTCAAAAATTTGCTTAGAGGAATCAATATTGAGACTGTGACGATTGGGATAAATTAAGTCTAACCTTTTTTTGAGATTTTTAAAGCCTAATCCTCCGGGCTCTTGTTTTTTCTTTTTTTCTTTATAATTGTTTCTACATTGGAAGTTAAAGCTATTATTATTTTCTGAAACAATAATTTCTATAAATCCTTGCTCTATATTGCTATCAATCCCATGTTTAAAAGCATTTTCAACCAATGGTAAAATTAATAATGGTGCAATTTCAATTTCTTCTCCTTTTACCTTATTAATAAAAGATACTTTTTCAGGATACTTTAAGCGGGCTTTCTCTAAATCTATATAGTTTTCAATAATTCGAAGTTCTTTATCCAATGAAACAAAAGGAGTATTGGTTTCGTACAAATTATACCTGAGTATTTCTGATAGTTTCAAAATAATATGAGGGGCTTTATCAGATTTTTTTAACGACAAAGAATAAATAGTATTCATTATATTAAAAAGGAAATGTGGATTTACCTGAGATTTCAATAACATTAATTCAGATTCTCTTTGATGGGCTTCTATTTGCTTTCTTGTGATTACTTTTTGAAAGCCATATTGGATAAAGTACCCTATAGCAAATACAAGCATATAAAATATAATATTCGGATAAGTACGAAAATACTGATTGACTACATCATTATTATTTATATATATAGCTAATATAGAGTAATTACACTGGCAGCTTTGAGGATACATTTTAATTAAATGATTCCAAAAAACACTACTAAAAATAGTTGTTAAAAAAAATAGTACAAATACGCATATTATATATTTCACCCATCTATAACGAATTAAGTATCTGGGAATTAAGAAAAAATTATTTATAAATGCTCCCAGCAACATTACAGCATTTAATAAAAAAATTTTAACTATATATATATTCGATACTATGGGATTCCCATCCGAATAGGGTTTTGTCGCATCCGAATACAGTCCTTTAAATATTATTATCAATAGAATAATATTTAACCCAATCCGAATTCCATTTTTATTTAACCAATTTTTCATTTATAGCAAAATTCAAGAAAAAAAATTGAAATAAGTTTTAATTATGGACAAACAAGTATTTATCTATTGCCAATTATGATTTGTTAGTGACCAATTTTTAAATGATTTTATATCCTTACATATTGAGGTTCTATCAATAGTTATAAATATACCACAATCTACTTTTTTAGTTTTGCTTCAGAAATCTTAAGCTTATTAAGCTCCAAAATCTAACAAAAATATAATCTGGACAGCTGAATATTAATACTGCCTTTTAAAATTATAAACTTTAAACAAAATTACAATGAATCTAATAAGTATTTTAAAGATCTTAATCTTTATATTAAATCCTATTTCTGCAATTATATTTCAAAATACAGAAATAAAAACCCCGAAAAAAATCTGTATTTCAAAAAAAAATCTGAATATAAAAAGCAACAATATTTACAAATTAATTGAAAAATCTGAATTACAAAGAGCTATAGCAAAAGACTTCACTATAGTGGATATGAAAAATAAATCTTATAATCTAAACGATCTTAAAGGTAAAGTTGTAGTTATCAATTTTTGGTACACCAGATGTACTCCTTGTATTATTAAACTGGATGAATTAAACAAAATTGCCGACAAATACTCGAATAAAAATGTTGTTTTTTTAGCAATGACTTTTGAAAATCCAAAAGCTGTAAAAAAATTTCTATCCCGAAAAAAGTTTAAATATAACATTGTACCCAACGCACAGAAAGTTATTGATGATTATGAAATAAACGTTTATCCTACTAATCTAATAATTGGTAAAAACTCAGTTATAGCTTTATCTAAAAGAGGATTAGAACCAAATATAATAAAAGAACTGGATTATACTATTGAAAAGCTTTTAAAACAGGACTAAGCATATATAAATTATAACTATTAATAGAGTTATATAATAATTGTAATTAAAAAAATAAAGAAACTGCATTTAAAGCAGCTTCTTTATTAAAGTAATTTGGTTTGATTTCAATTTGCAAATATTATATTGCTATACAGCGAATTGGATTTCCTGTATTTTTAGGATGGGTAACAATTGAATTTCTTCCGTTAGCATAGGCATTGCTGGCATCACTGGCAGTACTGGTCCATACATGCGGACTGATTCCACGGTTATTTACTCTTCCGGCAGCAGCATTACGAGCACCAATTGCAGGAAACGTAAGCTTAACACTACTTTTCCTG
This sequence comes from Elizabethkingia sp. YR214, assembly GCF_003058195.1. GTDB lineage: Bacteria > Bacteroidota > Bacteroidia > Flavobacteriales > Weeksellaceae > Elizabethkingia. Next base: position 128,439 of record NZ_QBUH01000004.1, on the reverse strand, counting down.
TTACTTGTATAAACTTTTGCAGCACTAAAATTTGTTGGTGAATCACTAAAAGTACCTATCTCACTTTTTGTTGTACCATCTAATAAAGATTGTAACTCTGTACGTGTTGGTATGCGGTAATTTTGCGGACATGGATCGTTTCCGGTTTTAACAGGCGCTGCTTCAGTTCCGCTATTCCAGGCATTATCTGCTGCCACAGTAGTATTCCACCCTGCTATTTCAGCAGTCTGAGTAGATCCTGTTGCGACAACTGTACTACGACCAAACTGATAAAAATTAGACTGATCAAATAAAGGTCCTGTATCCGGGTCTGTTCTATTGTCTCCCAGATTATAACGCATCCATACTTTCCCATTAATACGTGCTGCTTTCTGACCATTATAATTGTCCAGATAAACATCCGCAGGGCTCAATGTAAACTTCAGATTGTACATAATCCCCGGTGTAATTTTAAGTCCCGTTAATGCTGCACTCGATACAGTTTGAGTCAGTGGTCCGATGGTAATCGTAGATAAAGTAAATTTACCTGTAGTCGTATTCCCATTCAGCATGACAGGATTCGCAACAATAATCTGCGTTCCTAAAGTAGGAAATGTTACAGCTGCGGTTCCGGCAGTTCCCGTCTGAGCTGGTGTACCACTCGACAAAGGAACATTATAAGATGGATAATGAGAATCTATATTGGCTGTAACAGCGGTAATATTATAACCTGTAGCCGAAGCATCTATTGTCGTTGTAATAAGGCTTAGCTTATGTAACAATACAACATTCAGATAATTAGTCTGATCTCCGGATACCGATGTATCTTTTCGGTAGTACATAAAATCTACTGTATTCGCCAATCCCGAAATACTAGCTGTTGCTAATGTTTTATTAGAAGTATTGGTATAGGTAACATCTGGTAAATTGGTCTGACTTTTTACAGAGTAAACAATGAATGTATAGCTGCTGCCTCCATCCAAATTAAGATCTGCTGTACTATTTTCCTGACCTCGAATATAATTTCGCTCTGTTACATATTCTCCTGTAGACCGGAAAACCACTACTTTATATCTGATCCCTGCGCCCAAAGGTGTTGGTCCGGTTGCTGCCATGAGATTACCGCTTAAGGAAGCCTGAGCCTGATTGCTTACCGAAGTTTTCACAGGTGACAGTTCTGCTACCAACGTAAAATCATTGTTAAAAGGAATTTCTTTTCTCTGCACAAGAGGTGCCGCTTGCGAGATATTCTTGCTCAAAGAAGCCTGTCCGCCAAGGTCTGCAATATCATCAAAAGCTTCCCCTTCTATATTGATCTTCACATTTGCAGTGCCACCCGCAGTTACTTTGTTATCTGCATCGCTGCTGCGACAAGAAAATATTACCAATGGTATCAGCAATAATGTTATACCTATTGTTACTCCAAAACCTTTTAAGCCCGAAGTAGATTGCGTTTTTAGTTTTTTCATTATCATCATTTATTTATTATTCTATAGAAGTTTTTTTAAATCGTAAAGACAGTTATCTTACTGTGCTATACAGCGGATTGTTTTAGACAAAACTTTTGTACTCGGATTACCATCTGTTTGAACAAAAACCGTAGCACTGGTACTGCTTCCCTCAAAGTATGAGGTATTGTTACTACTGTTACTTGTACTGGTCCAATAACTTACTCTACTTCCTCTCTGATTAGTCCAAAACCATGTATATGGAGCTCCGTTACCTCTGGCGCCAAAAGCCCCCTGAGCAGGTAAAACTATTTTTACATTATTATTCTTCTTACTTGTTAAGACTTTAGCAGCGCTATAATTTGTATCACTTGTGGACCAGGTTCCTACATTACTTTGTACAGTAGCATCCAATAGACCCTGAAATTCAGTTTGGGTAGGTATACGATAGTTTTGCGGGCACGGATCATTAGCTGTCTTTACAGGTGCTGCTTCAGTTCCGCTATTCCAGGCATTAGCTGCTGCAGGATTTCCATTAAAATTAGAATTTAAAGATATTTCTGTTCCATTTGCTACAGAAGCACTACGCCCAAACTGATAATAGCCTCCATGAAGTCCTGAAACAATAGGATCCTGATCTGGATTAATACTGTTATCAGCGCCCAGATTATAACGCATCCATACTTTTCCGTTAATACGCGCTGCTTTCTGACCATTATAATTGTCCAGATAAACATCCGCAGGGCTCAATGTAAATTTCAGGTTGTACATAATCCCTGGTGTAATTTTAAGTCCCGTTAATGCTGCACTCGATACAGTTTGGGTCAGTGGTCCGATAGTAATTGTAGATAAAGTAAATTTACCTGTAGTCGTATTCCCATTCAGCATGACAGGATTCGCAACAATAATCTGCGTTCCTAAAGTAGGAAATGTTACAGCAGCTGTTCCGGCTGTTCCGGTCTGAGCTGGTGTACCACTCGACAAAGGAACATTATAAGATGGATAATGAGAATCTATATTGGCTGTAACAGCGGTAATATTATAACCTGTAGCCGAAGCATCTATTGTCGTTGTAATAAGGCTTAGCTTATGTAACAATACAACATTCAGATAATTAGTCTGATCTCCGGATACCGATGTATCTTTTCGGTAGTACATAAAATCTACTGTATTCGCCAATCCCGAAATACTAGCTGTTGCTAATGTTTTATTAGAAGTATTGGTATAGGTAACATCTGGTAAATTGGTCTGACTTTTTACAGAGTAAACAATGAATGTATAGCTGCTGCCTCCATCCAAATTAAGATCTGCTGTACTATTTTCCTGACCTCGAATATAATTCCGCTCTGTTACATATTCTCCTGTAGACCGGAAAACCACTACTTTATATCTGATCCCTGCGCCCAAAGGTGTTGGTCCGGTTGCTGCCATGAGATTACCGCTTAAGGAAGCCTGAGCCTGATTGCTTACCGAAGTTTTCACAGGTGACAGTTCTGCTACCAACGTAAAATCATTGTTAAAAGGAATTTCTTTTCTCTGCACAAGAGGTGCCGCTTGCGAGATATTCTTGCTCAAAGAAGCCTGTCCGCCAAGGTCTGCAATATCATCAAAAGCTTCCCCTTCTATATTGATCTTCACATTTGCAGTGCCACCCGCAGTTACTTTGTTATCTGCATCGCTGCTGCGACAAGAGAATATTGCAAATAAGATCAATAATAGGCTTGCACTAATCGTTATTCCAAAGCCTGTACGCTTCAGAATAAATTGTGTCTTTCGTTTTTCCATTTTCATTTGTTTGTGTTTTTATCAATATCTAAAGCTTATTTCATAGAACTTTTATCTTGAATTATTACTTATGGAGCATGATTACAGCAGGTATGCTACCCAACAGCACGACAGGAAAATTCAACAGCATTTATCATATACAGATATCTGATCGTTAGTCAATGGCAAACACAGCATCTGCGAAAGCAGTGCCTGTTTTTATTCCGTAATTACACGGATGGCTCCATAGTAAGAAGAGCCTACTCTTTCGGGAAAGGATTGTTGGGTAAAAAGTTCATTTGTTTGTGTTTGTAAAAATAAACGACTTCTGCGAATATTTCGGAATAATCTATCAGAAGGAATATTATGCCAGCAAAAATAGAAAATAAAATCAGGAAAACAATGAATATAAGACAATTAACAGTTTATTCTGTAATTTTTCTGATACTATTTTGTGTAGATGCCGATGGATAAAGCATAAAAAAACTAAGTATCTTTGTAAAAGAATTAAAATATAATGGAATCTCTGGAACAGATAATATCATTTAAGTCTTCTCCCGGTCTGGTTGAAAAGCTGTATGAATATGGCATGCAGAAAAACTACGATGCCGGAACTATTATCCTTCATGAAAATTCCTGTATTCAGGCTATCCCAATTGTAATGAAAGGAACCTTGAAAGTAATCCGTACAGAGGAAGATGGCAGAGAGATTTTATTATACTACATCAAAACCGGAGAAAGTTGTATTATGTCTTTTCTAGGCGGTCTGCATAATGAACCCAGCAAAGTTAAAGCTGAAGTCGAAGAAGATGCAGAAATCCTTTTCCTGCCTATGGACAAAGTATCTCTATTTATTAAAGAATACCCACAGTGGCTGGATTATATCTTTCGTTTGTATCATAAGCGTTTTGAAGAATTACTGGATGTTATCAACTCAATAGCCTTTAAAAAAGTTGATGAGCGCTTGCTATCGCTACTATACAAAAAGAAAGAACTTACCGGTAAAGACACCCTAAACATTACCCACGAACAGCTGGCTAATGAATTGGGAACAGCCAGATCTGTTGTTTCGCGACTCTTAAAACAACTTGAAGACAATGGTGTTCTTCAACTCGGGAGAAACAAAATTATCCTTATGTGACTAAAGTAGCTGTACAGGTTTTCCAGTTGATGCAATTTTGCAGTAGCAAACTTAAAAATAAATGGATACAGCAGGATATTTAGCTTCAGTTCTTATAGGAATATCATTGGGATTAATCGGTGGTGGCGGCAGCATTCTCACCGTTCCGGTTCTGGTATACCTTTTTCATCTGGGTGCTGTTTCTGCAACGGCATATTCTCTCTTTATCGTAGGCGCTACCAGTCTTACAGGTTCCGTGTCCTATTTCAGAAAAGGTCTGGTAGATCTTAAAACCGTTTTCGTTTTCGGTATTCCGTCTGTTATTTCTGTTTTTTTCACAAGAACCTATATTATTCCTGTTATTCCGCAGAATATACTTAACATAGGAGATTTTATGATTACAAAAAGTATTTTCTTATTGCTGTTATTTGCCATACTTATGATTTTTGCTTCATATGGTATGATTAAAAAGAATAAAGAAATAATCTCATCACAGAAAATACAGTTCAGTTATCCTTTGGTAATTACCGAAGGTGTACTTATCGGTATACTTACCGGTCTTATCGGTGCCGGAGGCGGATTTTTAATTATTCCTGCTCTGGTTAACTTTATGAAGCTTTCCATGAAAACGGCAATCGGAACATCCCTGGTAATTATAGCCATCAATTCGCTGGTAGGTTTCTTATTTTCTTTGCCACACATCAATATTCATTGGAATTTTATCCTGAGTATTACAGGACTTGCTATTATTGGTATAATTGTCGGCAGCTACATTTCAACTAAAATCGATGGTAAAAAGCTAAAGCCCGCTTTTGGATGGTTTATACTGATAATGGGTATTTACATCATCATTAAAGAAGCCCTGCTGAACTAAGTATTGCTTATGTGACAAAAGTAGCTGTACAGAGAAATTGTTATTCCGAAATTTGTAGTATTAAAAAAATAAATCATTAACGATCTAAAATAAAAGTTATGTTTTTTCAACATGTTTATGACAAAAGTTTAGCACAGGGAAGCTATATCATCGGCTGTCAGGCAACAGGAGAAGCCATTGTAATAGACCCTCAGAGAGATATTGATATTTATCTGGATATTGCCGGACAAAACAATCTCCGTATAACAAAAATTACAGAAACCCACATACATGCAGACTTTCTTTCAGGCTCCAGAGAACTGGCAGAAGTAACAGCTGCAGAACTGTACCTCTCGGATGAAGGCGGCGAAGACTGGCAATACCAGTTTCCACATACAGGACTGAAGGAAGGGGATGTAATCCGTGTCGGAAATCTTTCTCTGGAAGTATTGCATACACCAGGACATACCCCCGAAAGCATCAGCTTTTTGCTTACAGATCATCCGGCTACGGAGAAACCTGTGATGGTATTTACCGGAGACTTCGTATTCGTGGGAGATATTGGCCGTCCGGATTTATTGGAAAAGGCTGCCGGACTTATAGGCACAAAAGAAGCCGGAGCACAACAGATGTTTCAGTCTCTGAAAAAATTCTCAGCATTACCAGACTACGTTCAGGTATGGCCGGCCCATGGTGCGGGATCTTCCTGCGGGAAAGCTCTTGGAGCGGTATATAACTCTACTGTGGGCTATGAAAAAATCCGAAACTGGGCATTTCAGTATGGAGAAAACGAAAAAAAATTTGCTGAGAATCTTTTAGATGCTCAGCCGGAACCACCGAAGTATTTTGCCATGATGAAACATTTGAACAAAACAGAACGTCCGTTACTGATATCTGTACCCAAACATCCTAAACTAAACAAAGAGGAGTTTAAAAATACTTATGAAAAAGGTATAAGCATTATAGATGCCCGAAATAAAATGGATTTTGCTCAGGGTTTTATTCCCGGTAGTTTAAACATTCAGGGAAACAACTCTTTTTCCACATGGGCAGGATGGTTACTCAGCTATCAGGAAGAATTTATTCTGATTTGTGATGATCAGCAAATAGAAGACCTCACCAGAAAGCTTATGCGTGTAGGACTGGATAATATATATGGATATATTTCTAACATCAATGATTTAGATATTGAGCTTCAAACAGTTGATATTGTCTCTCTGGATGAAATGAAAACATATATACATCGGCCTGATATACAGATTGTAGATGTACGAAGCGAATCAGAATACAAAGCCGGACATATTGCCGGAGCAGATCATGTTTTTTTGGGAACATTACCAGATAATCTGGATAAAATAAGCAAAGACAAGCAGGTCATTATTCACTGCCAGTCGGGTGACCGTTCTGCAATTGCTTATTCCGTTTTGGTCAAAAATGGCTTTAGAAACATCAAAAATTTTGCAGGAGGTATGAAAGACTGGCTTGGGGATCAGGATAATATAATGACCGAAATATCTTGTTCCGGACTGTAGGAAGATTATTTCAAATAAATTTAATGAAAAATAATAATATTAATTTTCAATTGATTAACGAAAATACAGAGAATAATGTTAGAACTTATTAAACAACCATGGCCATGGTATATAGCAGGACCATTAATTGGATTAACTGTTCCTGCCTTGCTTATTTTAGGAAACAAGTCTTTTGGTATCAGCGGAACATTACGTAATATTTGTGCATCCTGTATTCCGGCCAATATTCCGTTTTTTAAATATGACTGGAAAAAAGAAATCTGGAATTGGGTTTTTGTTATGGGAATTTTCTTCGGCGGAGTAATTGCCTCAGTATTTTTGGCCAATCCTCACCCTATCGAAGTCAGTCCAGATCTAAAAGCCGAACTTGCTGGCTATGGTATCACCAATTATAATAATCTGGTTCCTGAAGACATTCTGAACTGGCCATCCCTTCTTACTTTAAAAGGTTTCCTGATGATAGTTGTGGGTGGATTTTTAGTTGGATTCGGCTCTCGCTATGCCGGAGGTTGTACCAGTGGACATGCCATAATGGGATTATCTAATTTACAATGGCCTTCACTGATTGCCACAATATGTTTTATGATTGGCGGTTTTATTATGGCTAATCTAATATTACCTATCATCTTATCACTTTAAACACAAATACAATGAAACAAAATACAGACAATAAAGTACAATTGACTGAACCGATATGTGTTAAGGAGAATTCTTCGGCAGATAAATGGTCCACCAATATCAGATATCTGATTGTGGGTATATTATTCGGTATTATATTTATAAAATCAGAGGTAATCAGTTGGTTCCGCATACAGGAAATGTTCCGCCTGCAATCTTTTTTCATGTATAAAGTAATTGGAAGTGCAGTATTAACCGGCATTATTTCCGTTCAAATTATTAAAAGATTCAATATAAAGACAATCGACGGAAGTCCAATTAGCATAGCCCCAAAGAAATTCAGCAAAGGACAGATCTATGGTGGTTTGATCTTTGGCCTTGGCTGGGCACTAACAGGAGCTTGCCCCGGATCTTTCTTCGCACAAATCGGAATGGGAGCTACAGTCATTATTGTTACCCTTCTTAGTGCCATTGCCGGAACATGGGTTTATGGATTCTTACAGGAAAAGCTTCCCCACTAGATGTAATCTATTCCATTTTATATAATAGAAGAAGGCCGCGCAGATTTAAAAATCTGCGCGGCCTTTGGTTAATTTCATTCCCAAATGTAACATTATAATACCCACTGTTGTCTTTAAATAAAAATGATAAGATTTTTTTCAAATTAACTAAAATATGCTGTAACCCGATTTAAGTATATTTGAATAGAATTCACATAACACACAAATACAATTTATATGAGAAACAATATTTTCCTGCTGATTCTCTTCACATATTCTTTTATATGTTTTGGGCAGAATAATCAGCAATCCAATGAATATACTAAAGCCAGAGAAATCATCAAAGATCTTGATTCTATTGTTTCTCCAAACGGAATTCAGGAAAGATACAAAGCAGATATTGGCGGTATAAAACAGTGGGTATATGTTCGTGGTCAGAATAAAGAAAATCCTGTAATACTATTTGTGCACGGAGGTCCGGCATCTCCTGTTTCCCCTATAATGTGGATGTTTCAAAAGCCTATTGAGGAATACTTTACTGTAGTAAATTACGATCAGAGAGCTGCTGGAAAAACTTATAATGCCAATGATACTCTTACCTTGGGAAAAACTATTAATATAGAGCAATACACTGATGATGCGATAAAGCTTGCTGAGTTTATTATAAAAAAATATAAAAAGAAAAAAGTTATTCTTGTAGGACACAGCTGGGGAACTATCGTATCTATGCATGCAGCTCTAAAAAGACCCGATTTGTTCTATGCTTATGTAGGAATAGGTCAGGTAATAAACACCCGGGAAAATGAACGCCTGAGTTATAATTATGCTATAGAGCAGGCAACAAAATTAAAGAATGATAAAGCCTTAAAAGAACTTGCCACAATTGCGCCTTATCCCGGCAAGCAGCCTATTACCAGAGAAAGAATTATTGTTGCCCGAAAATGGCCTCAATATTACGGAGGATTAACGGCTTATAGGAATAATTCTGTTTACTTTTTTCAGGCTCCATTATTAGCACCTGAATATACAGAACAAGATGCGGATGCTATTGGCAAAGGAAGCCTGTTTACCTTAAGCAAAATACTTCCGGAATTTGTAAATACGGATTTTACTTCTGTTAAAAAATTCCCTATTCCTGTATTTATGTTTATGGGCCGACATGATTATACTACACCAACCGAACCTACGTATAAATGGCTGCAGCAAGTAAAAGCACCTGTAAAAAAAGGAATATGGTTCGAAAACTCAGCACATATGATCATGTTGGAAGAACCCGGAAAGATGCTCGTTACTCTTCTCAATGATGTAAAGCCCGTCTGTAAATAATACTGAGTAAGTATTTTCAGCATAAAAAACCTCACAGATTTTTATAATCTGTGAGGTTTTTAAATTAAATCGTTTTATTCTTAACCCTTTACACCACTAAAAATACTAAAGAATATAACCCCCAGCACAATAAGGGTAATGATAATATATAGCTTATCTTTTTCCATGGTAAATCCTATTAATGAGAAAAAGACACGAAATACAGGTGTAGCTACCAGGAAAACAACGCCTAATTGAATAAGCTGAGCAGCCTGTAAATGAAATGCTCCGGATACAATCCCACTTAGCGTTGTATTAGATTTACCTTCTCCAACAAAATGTCTGTAATCAGGTAGTGCTTCACCTCCATGATTAATAAGGTACATAATCCCCCCTGCTAAAACTGTAATAGAAGCTATTGTAACTCCCATTCTCAGGATCTTGCCAACCAGTAATTGTATATCCTGGTCTGCCCAGTAATGTTCAGAAAAATACTTTTTCATCAGAATTTATGGTTTATACCGTTTATAATCATCTCTATAGCAACTGCTGTTATGGCTACAGCAAAAATAACTCTTAGTATTTTCGGATTTATCTTAGGCAATATCTTCGCTCCTGTCAAGGCTCCAGCCAATACACCTAAAACAACGGGAAAAGCAATTCCCGGATCCATATATCCACGCTGAAGATAGACAACAGCCGAAGCTGCTGCTGTAACTCCAATCATAAAGTTACTCGTAGTAGTACTCACTTTAAACGGAATTTTCATTGTACTGTCCATTGCCAGAACTTTTAAAGATCCCGAACCTATGCCTAAAAGCCCAGACAAAACACCTGCAAGCGTCATTAGCGAAAAACCTCCGGCTACATTGGTCAACTGGTAACTTACTTTCTCTCCGTTAACAGGATAAGTACTGTTTAGCTTTAGTTTCTCCGACAGCTTACTTCCTTTTGTAAGTTTTGTTTCATGTTTCTTTCTTACCGTCATGGCTGCAGAAAAAATAAGAACCATTCCGAAGATTACAGCAATTGCATTAGTTGGCATATAGATCGCTATAAAAGCTCCCACTACAGCACCTATTGTCGTAGCAATCTCCAGAAACATCCCCAAACGGATATTCGTAATTCCTTCTTTTACATAGGCGGATGCTGCTCCCGACGAGGTCGCTATAGAAGCCAGTAATGCCGCGCCGATAGCATAACGTATATCTACATGAAAAACTAATGTAAGCAGTGGAATAATAATTACACCGCCACCAAGGCCTGTTAAAGAGCCCAGGAAACCTGCCATATAAGCCCCGACAAGCAGTATAAGGGTAAAAACAAGAATGGTCATAATGAAAAGTTGTTATTTAATATATTATCAAGAATTTTAGCTGCCTGTTTTTCTTTTTTATCTCTGATAGCCATATATAATTGCTCGTGCAGATGATAACTCATGGCAAAAAAACTGATGCCTTTTGGCTCTCTTTCGTGGAAAAAATCGGTTATCATTTCCGTGAACCCCTGATACAGCAACAGCAATACCTGATGATTAGCTGCTTTTGCCACATTCAGGTGAAAAGCTATATCTGCCTGAATACAGCTGTCTTTATCCTCTGCCAGAATTGCTTTCTTTTTTTCCTGCAGACTTTTGTCAATAGCCTCCAGTTGTTTCTTGGTTGCTGTTTGACAGGCGCGCTGAATAAGCTCTCCTTCTACCAGACGTCTCACATCATTTATCTCATCAAACTTGGCTTTCTTCAGAATATCCGAAGGACTTAGCACCTGACTTTTATTCACGTAAGTTCCTGAGCCTTGCTTTACGATTAGGATTTTAGATATCGATAGCTGCTTCACAGCTTCTCTGATCGTAGAGCGCCCTACCTGATAGATTTCCATCAGTTCCTTTTCCGTGGGAAGCTTCTCCCCTACAGGATATTTTCCTTTCAGAATATCCTCCTGTATACGGGTTGTAGTAACATCCGACAAGCGTTCTTTTTTTTCCATTATTAAAAATTATAGCACAAAGATATGATGTATTAATTAAAACATCAGATGAATTCAGATTGATTATTTAAATAATTACTACTAAGTATTATAGATAGTATTGTATTATATATCTGCCAATTGACTTATAGAAAAGCCTGAATCCGATAAGATTTAGAAATAAAAAGCCCTGCAAGACCAAATCTTTGCAGGGCTTTTATCAAGATTATTACAAACTATTAGTTCTGTAAGGTAGCATTCAGTGTAATCTCGAAGCTGAAAGCTCCACTTACCGGACAGGTTTCTTCTGCTCCTTTGGCAATTTGCTGAAACTGTTCCTCAGATATTCCCGGCACTTTGGCAGTTAGCGTTAGTTCAGATTTTGTAATCTTTCCGTTTTCAAGGCTGACCACAGATTTAGTTTCCAATGTTTCCGGAGTAAAACCAGCTTGTGTAAGATCAAGACTAAGCTTCATGGTAAAGCAGCCAGCATGAGCAGCTGCCAGCAATTCTTCAGGATTTGTTCCTACTCCGTCTTCAAAACGGCTGCTGAATGAGTACTGAGTCTGGTTTAGTACTGTACTCTGTGTTGTAATATTACCTTTTCCTTCTTTGATGGTACCGTTCCATACGGCTGTTGCATGACGTCTCATAAATTTTTATTTATTTGTTTCTGATGTTTACAAAATAAAGGTAGGCTTATTCGCTAAACTTTCAATATTAAAAATTGTACTTCTTATTTTTTGCAACATTTAACTTATCTATTAAACCTGAATCCTCCGGTATAAAATAGCCAATACTGATTTCTGAAAAACTGTAAGAAATATCTTTAATATAGCGATCTATAAGTCTTAGTTTTGGTTGCATAAATTAGCTTTTATCATGGAAAAAACATACAACATTTCTGCTGCTATCTGTAAGCTCTTTTCTGCATATACCTGAGTCTGCTCCGGAGTATTATCTGATATTTTAGGATCTTTATAGGTAATCGGGATTCTGACTTCTGCCCCAGCTATAAAGGGACAACCTTCATCCGCTTGCGAGCAGGTCATTACTGCTGCATACGAATTTTCAGGATTAAACGGATTATCATATTTTTTGGAAAAACCAATGATAGGCAGAGTATTGCCACTATATTTTATAGCATATACAGGATTATTACTATCTGAGATTTTCAAAATATTAAATCCTTGAATTTTCATAGTTTCCACAACTTTATGGAAGAGTTGAGAATCTTCAGTTCCGCCGGAATAACAATGCACTTCCGAAATATTAAAATATGCAGCAGCAGTTTGTGCCCATATTTGACACAGTTGGCTTCTTCTGGAATTGTGAGTGCAGATAAAATTAATATTTATACGCTGTTTATCATTTATCTTCTTTTGAATAAATTTTATTAATGGCAATAATACATTTTTCCGTTCTTCATTAATGTTATATACCTTTTGTATTTCTCGAATATTTTCTAATAGTGACTGGTACATGAGAATTCAATTATAAATTTAGCAACATCCTGAATCCGGAGCACAACAAGAGGATTGGTTCGCGGATAAGTCAGACAGGTTCTTCTTTTGTTTAACGGGAGGAATACCACAAGCATCCTGAGCGAGACATGCTGTAGTTTTATTTATCAGAACAAATGTTCTTCCGTTAAAATCTAAATCGTATTTACCAATAGTATCACTCTGGTATTCAACTTCTATTTCAGCATCCTGTATCCCCAATTCATCTTCTGAAAGCTTAATTATATGTAACAATTTATCTGGCTTCAGGCGATGTTCATAATCATCTGCATTCCAAAGCTGAAAGTTTACTGTTCTTTCATTTCGGATTACTCCGCCACAATCGATAAAGTTTTTAATAATCTGCCCTACCTCTGTCACATGAAAATGTTCAGGAACAAATGCTCCATTTTCTAACTTAAACTCAACATTTTCCAGTGTAGGCAGAATTTCTTTAATTTCTGATAACTTCATAATATTTATATTTTTCTATGGCTTATAAATGTTATCATTATCGCAATATTACGATAATAATAGTTAAAAAAATGCTTTTAACAGCATTGATTAATTTTAACTTCTTGGTCAAAAAAAGCATTGAACTCTTCCTGGAAATGTTTCCATATATTTTCTTCTATACAGTAACAAACCGATTTCCCTTCTATAGCCCCCCGTATAATACCTATACTTTTCAGCTCTTTCAAATGCTGAGAAATAGTAGCCTGTGCAAGGCCTAACTCATCTACCAAATCATTACAAATGCAAGCTTTTTGATTAATGATATATTGTAATATTGCTATTCTGGCAGGATGGCCTAAGACTTTGAAAAGGGAAGCCAGTTTATTCTGTTTATCTGTATAAATTTCTGTTTTGGTAGTTCCCATTCTTTTATTTTAACATCGCAATATTACGATATAAAAATTTAATATACAATATTCTTATTCAGAGAAACTCCGGAGTATTTCTTATTTTTGTATACATATTTCATTATGCAATCTGCATCTTGCAGGCTATACAAAAGCTTATCTCAATATAGTCCACGCAAAACAAAAATAAAATATGAATAAAGAGATTTTCATTTGCCACAACTGCCCCATGACACGTACCATGGCTACAATAGGAACAAAATGGAAACCTATTATTATTTATACAATAGGCCTTAAAAGAAGACGTTTCGGACAAATCTTCACCTTAATGGATATTATCTCGAAGAAGGTTCTGACGGAACAACTGAAAGAACTCGTAGAAGATGGTATTGTACTGCGGGAAGAATATGAAGAAACTTTGCCAAGAGTAGAATACTTTCTCAGTGAAAAAGGACTCGAACTTCTGAAAATACTGAATCAGCTTTCTTTATGGAATATGAAGTACAATCATCCTGAAGATACTTCAGCAAAATAAAAGCTGCTTAACCAAAATCCAGAATTTCAAGTTAAGCAGCTCAGGTATATTTAATCAGCAATATTACTGAGTTCTCCCCGTAAGGCTAAAGGGTACCGGATACCATACATATTTGTTTCCTTCTTTTTTCACACGCCCTATTCCCGGGTACGAAATATGGGGAGCTCCGATCAGATAGTTATTTTTTGCGGCATCATCATAGTATCTTTCACGATTTTCAATTCCCGATTTGTGATCAACATCAAAATGATTTTCCAGCGTAGGTTCTGCAAACTGCAAGCCTTGCATGTGTACCAGATCTCCCCAGAAATACATTTTTTCTCCTTTGCTTTCCAATACATATACTGTATGTCCGGGTGTATGTCCTCCGGTAGGCATTGTATAAATATGCGGCACAATTTCCTGTTTTTCTTTTTCAAAGCTTTTTACTTTCCCCGCCTTCAGATACGGGATTAGCATATCATTCGCGTTTGAAAAGGTACGTGGACTTGCTCCCATCGCTTTTTCATCAGCCTTTTTAGCATTCTTTTCATTCAGCCAGAAATCCATTTCTGCTTTATTTACATGTATAACAGCATTGGGAAATATTACCTTTCCTTTCATAAGTAACCCGCCGGAATGGTCTGCATGGATATGGGTAAGCAGGATATCGGTGATTTCTTCCGGAGTTACAGCAATTTGTTTCAGGCTTTGTACCAATTTTCCGCCTGCATTTCCAAATAATCCTCCGGCCCCGGTATCTATTAATACCAGCTTTCCGTTGGTTTTTACCAGATAAGCATTTATACTAACTTCTACAGGGTTTTTGATAAATACATTTTCTAATAACTGCGTTGGCTTTCCGGGTTCGTTGGTAAAGAAAAGTTTCTCCGCATCTATAGGAAGCACACCATCCAACAGTGCAGTTACCTCTGTATCTCCTACTTTTACTTTATAGGGTGCAGGCATTTGCCCGTATATAAGGCTGCTCATAAATAATAATACGTAAAACAATAATCCCGAAAAATGGGCTTTTATTACATCTTTCATGTGACACATAATTTAAATTCTGTTACAAAATTAGATTATGTAAGTCTGCATCCGAAGCTGTTTTGAACAAAGTGGTTACGTTAAGGTTATCAGTTTTTTCGATATTGCCACCCCACATTTCTCCCTATGACGGTATAAAAAAATCCAATCATTATTTTACAAATCATAAACTCTATTAATTTTTTATAGAATTAACCCAAAAATTATAATTTTGTAGCCTTATTCATTCACTCTGCTGAGTTTGAAAATAAGTCAAACGAATTACGTCGTAATAATCTTTTAATAAATAAATTATGACACAATCGTACGAAGTTATTTTCGAAAACAACAAGAAGTGGGCGGCATCAAAACTTTTAGAAGATCCGAATTTCTTTCAGGAACTTGCTAAAACCCAAAATCCCGAGTTTTTATATATCGGTGGTTCGGACAGCAGAGTTACAGCGGAAGAAATGATGGGAGTAAAACCCGGAGAAGTGTTTATCCACAGAACCATAGCCAATGTAGTGAATACTCTGGATATGAATTCTACAGCAGTTATTCAGTACGCTGTGGAACATCTTAAAGTAAAACACATTGTAGTATGCGGACATTACAACTGCGACGGTGTAAAATCAGCAATGACTCCTCAGGATCTGGGCCTTCTGAATCCGTGGCTTAGAAATATCCGTGATGTGTACCGGTTACACCAGGCGGAACTAAATGCCATTGAGGATGAAAAAAGACGTTATGACAGACTTGTAGAACTGAATGTTCTGGAACAATGTATTAATGTGACTAAAATGGCCTGCGTACAGGAGAGATACCTTGTAGAGGAATATCCTATTGTACACGGCTGGGTGTTCGACCTTAGGACGGGTAAAATTATCGATTTGGAAATAGACTTCGAGAAAGTACTGAAGGATATCCAAAAGATCTATAATCTTACGACTTCGGACTGGGTGATGAGAAGAAAAAACAAATAGTTTTTTTAAGAATGTGAGATGAAATTCTGGAGTATTGTTACATTAATGTGTTTCCTGAACTTTACAGCTTTGCCCGGCATTGCTGCAGTTATGGACTGGGAAATCCCCAGAACAGACGTAATGGTAAACGAAGAAGAACCACATTCCAATCCCGCTTCTCTTATTGTCTACGAAAAGATGCTTCCGAAAACTCTGGAGGTCTTTGACTACCTTAAGTTTTTTGAGCCCAATTCAAAGGGCCAGGCTTTTGTGCTGGTAGATGATGCTTTTCATCTGTCGCCTTTACTCACCATATTTTCTCCGCCTCCGGAAAGTCTGATCTAAAATCAGAAAAACAAAAAACCTCCAAATCCTAAAATTCAGAGGCTCATAATCTCATCAGCTTTCCGCTGATATATATCTTATTCTGCTTCAATTACATCTCTGTAAATCAATATTTTCAATTTCACTGAAGCATCAGCATTCTATCCAAAACTATTTATTAAAGCCATCCCATACAGCTTTGGAAATATCCGAAATCATTTTACAGTTGACGGTATCAGATTCCATAGAGTTCACTACGAATACAGCCAATGCATAATGATTTCCGTTGGGTAGTGTAATAATTCCAATCTCATTTTCAGCCCCTGTAAGCCCGTCTTTATTCTTACCTGAAGAACCAGTCTTTCTGGCTACCGGAGTGTCTTTGGGCAGCTGCTCAACCATTTTATTCAATCCGGTTTTAGTTCCCAGCATAACTTTCATCAGATAGTCTGTAGATGTTTTGGAAAGCAATTTACCATTATAAAATTTCTTCAAAACCTGTACAGCGGAATTAGGTGTACTGTAATTTTCATACTGTGCGTTCCAGTCCTTGTGCATATCTTCTTCATTATATTTAATCTGAAAACCTTTCACACCTTTGCCATTCATAAATTTCTGAACAGCCTCCATACCACCTATTAGCCTTAGTAAAAAATCACAACCGTTATTATCGCTCAATGCAACTGTATATTCAATAATCTCACTTAGTGGCACATTCACGTTTCCGGCAGGATATTTATCGCGTAATGGCGACCATGTATTTTCGAGCAGGTCTTCCTTTTTAACCAAAATTTTCTGATCCAGAGAAAGAGTTCCCTTGTCTACAAGATCCAAAACCGCACTGGCAATATGGAATTTGAATACACTTTGCATCGGAAGCTTTTCGTTCCCGTTTTTGTTATAAGCAAAAGCATTTTCAAAGCCCAGTACCGAAACCCCGACCGTTGCTTTTTTATCTTTTACAATAGCGTTTATTTTCGAATCCAGAAGAAAGCGTTGTCCAAAGGAAAATACGGATATTAAAAGAAAAAGAATTCCTGTTTTATTCATTATTGTGTTTTTATAAGTTTTTTATAGGTAGGTTAATACAGAATTATCTGATATTAGAAAGCAATATAACAGCAAATGCTTTGCTTCAGACATCTGCAAAATTAAACCAAAGATTCCGGAAACTTGGTAACAATTGTTACACTTCTGCTATTACAGTTGATTCTCTGCCATTTACAATTCCAATATCCATTTATTCAGACTGATATCAGAATCCAGTTTCAGTTTCTTTTTTAGTCTGTATTTTCGGCTCTCTGCCGTTCTCAGAGCAATAATTTCGTATTGAGCAATTTGTTTTGTGCTCAGCCCCAACCTAATATTAGCTGAGAGTTTCAGGTCATATTCCGAAAGATCCGGCTCATGTGCCAATAAGCGCTCTATAAAATCTGGATAAGTTTCTTTAAACTGCGCCAGAAAAGATGGACTGTTGATTTCCGCCAGTTGTATCAGCTGATCTGCAGAAGCATTCAGCTGCTTTTTCAGTTTTAGATTTTCCAGCGTCTGCTCTTCCAGCAGACTTTCTTTTTTTAACTGCTTCGAGCGCTGCATCCGTAATATTCCGGAAACCACTAAAAGAAGTAGGACAATACAGCCTGCAAAGATAAAGTACAACTGTTTTTTCTCTTTTTGCTTGTCATGTTTTTCTTCCTGCAAAAGCTTGTTTACAGCCATCGTAACCGCCTCTTTTTCTTCATTTTTAATCGTAACATTCACGGCTTTGTACTTTTTCAGGTATTCATTCGCCATTTTCGGATCATCCAGATAATGATAAGTACTGGCAATAGAATCGTATACATTGCGGATCTGTGTCCGGTATTCTGTTTTCTGAAAAGCGGATAATGATTGTTGATAAGCACCAAGTGCCTGGCTGTATTCCTTTTTTGCATTATAGAGATTACCATAACTAAACTGAACAATTCCCTGTACTGTAACAATAGCATAATCTGGTGTCTGTACAGCTTTGTTCAGATAATAATCTGCTGAATCCAGCTGCGTTTTTTTCTCAATAAAACGATCAGCTATCTTACTATAAGTAATAGCGCTCGGCATTATTCTGATCAGCTTTTTTTCAATCGCCTGCAGTGAATCTTCCTGACTCAGGAAATTAAACCGTTTCCATAAATAAAGATACAGTACAGAAACCATCTGTTGTCTTGGATCTTTTATTTTCCCGGCATAGTGCAAAGCCTTATCAAAATAATCATTCGACTGATCCGGAAGCCCCAACTTGGTATAGATTCGGGCATATTCACCATAAAAACGAGTCTGGGACAGCGCATTATCCTTATTCATTTCCGCTTTGGCATTATCCAGATACTGCATGCTTTCCTTTAGTTTTCCAACCGAAAAAAGCAAAGAAGCAATATTGGCATATGCAGCACTCATTCCCTCTTTATCCTTTAGTGCTTCATATTTTTTTAAAGCTTCTACATTAAAAGCCATGGCTTTTGCAAATTCGCCTTTGTTATAATATTCGGCAGATGTTTTAATCGGTTCCGGAAAAAATGAGAAGTCCTGAGACCTGTAGTTCTGAGCCAACAAAAGGAATGAAAATAACAAAATTTTCACTCCGGAAATCTTACGCAACATTCATTATGATTTTACTATTGTTAAAGATAAACAGAATTTTTGTTTAAAAATCCAGTCTGTTATTCATTTTTCACTATACTGCAAACACACTGCAATACCCTTATAAACATATTGAAAATCAACACATTAAAACAATGGAGTATAATTACAGTAATGTCTTTCTTCCATAACACGAATAGATTTGTACCAGAAAATAAAACCGATCAAATCAATTAGTGTATAAACCAAATAACAAATACGATGAGAAATGATACCAAATTTATCCTGACCTGTGTAAGCTTTATTTTTTTATGGTTATTAGGAATCTCTCTGCTATAAAAAAGCTTCATTTTATAAAAAATAATCCCGCGATACACTAGTCATATTTCGGGCATTTCTTTCGGGAATATTTGCCCGGAATTCTGAAAAAACAAACCTAAAAAACATATACAAATGAAAAATTATGCCCAACTCATATTGGTAGGGATTACCCTGCTTATGCTCTCTTTGGTGGGTGAATGGCTTGATGAAAAATCTTCTGACAGCAGCCACTTATTATTTAACAAATGATAAAACACCAATGCCACAATAATATATTTTCATAAAAAAATAATGAAAATAAAACAATGACAAGTAACATTTGTTACAAACAACGCTAAAAATCAACCACATCTTTGCGACCGCTTAGGCAAAAAAAACACTGCCAATTTTTCCAAATAAAGATTGAACAATAAATATGATGAACTAATGAAACCACTAAAGAAGAAAAGAAAAAATGTACCACCCGAAATAGAATACTCACACAAATGCTGCAATCATGGAAAATTTAAGAAAGATTACAGCCTTTAAATATACTCCCGAGATTGTAGAACAGTTACACCAAAACAGCATAAAGAAAGTCTATAAAGCCGGAACCGTTATCCTGAGAGAGAACGCCTATGCCAACGCTATTCCTATTGTTACCAAAGGACTGCTAAAAGTAATCCGAAAGGAAGAAGAAGACCGCGAGATACTGCTCTATTACATCAAAAAAGGAGAAACCTGTGTGCTGCCCTTCTGGGGCAGCCTGTACAATGTGACCAGCAAAGTAAAAGTAGAAGTAGAAGAAGAGGCCGAAATCTTTTTTCTGCCGATTCAGAAAGCCAAGCTTTTTATAAGAGAATATCCACAATGGATGGATTATGTTTTACTGCTGTTTGTGAACCGCTATGAAGATCTGCTGAATGTTATAGATTCTGCTTTTAAAAAAACAGATGAACGCTTACTGAGCTTTCTGAAAAATAAAGCAGAGATCACGCAATCCAGATCCATTAGCATTACACATCAGCAACTGGCAAAAGAATTATTAACTGCCCGCGTTGTTGTATCCCGATTACTAAAACAGTTAGAAGAAAAAGGATTGTTACAGCTGAGCAGAAACAAAATTACCCTGACAGATCAGGCTTATTTATTTAGCGATTAATCTCGCCCAACGAACAATACAAAAAACAGAATCAAGCCATAAAAATAAGTATCAAACAGGGTGAAAAATTGATGGATTATCATTTTTAAGCTCACTTCACCCACACTGCAATAACCAATACAATAAACTGAAAATCAATATTTTATAAAATTGAAGTAGACTTGCAGTACAAGTTTCTCGGCAGAACGCTGGTAGATTTGCCATAGAAAAACGGAACAAAAAAAACACAAACGTATTACAATAAAACAACAAAATAAACAACAATGAAAAAGGAAATGAACAACAACGAAACAACACAAGAAAAGAGCGCTTATATGGCTCCGACTTTAGAAGTAACAATGATCAGAATGGAACAAGGTATTGCCGCAGGGTCTGCTACGGTAAAGCCAGGCGACCTAAGCGGAAATATAAGCCACGAATGGGATACAGATCCTGAAAGAGACGAAGGCATTGACTGGTAATACAAAAAGATAAATAATACGAAGAAATAACAACCAACATTATGGAAAAGAAAATACAAAACATCAGTATTATACTGCTTACGATACTCCTTATTCTGACTTCTTGTCGTAATTCGGATACCGAAAACCATCCTATTGAAGGCGGAAAAGCGGTAGTTAAAATGAATATGAATGGAACTGAATTTGAAAAGGAAATGCCAGGACTTTTAGCTTCTGTTAATAAAAATTTTAACAATGGACTACAAGTACAAAAAAATGAAATCCAGTTGAATAAAGATCTTGTAATGGTAGCTGAACTTGTACCTGAAACTTCTTCAGTACAAACA
Source organism: Elizabethkingia sp. YR214 (assembly GCF_003058195.1). GTDB lineage: Bacteria > Bacteroidota > Bacteroidia > Flavobacteriales > Weeksellaceae > Elizabethkingia. The sequence continues at coordinate 107,293 of NZ_QBUH01000004.1, read as the reverse complement.
AAAACAGCTTCAAATAAAAATAACATTAATGCGACTGATACGGAAGATCTTCCGGCTGGTACACCTTATAAAGTTGCAGTATTTGATGCATCCGGGAATTATGTTACAGAAAGAGATTATAAATACGGACAGGAAGCCAGTACTCCGGAATTATCATTGGATGGTGGCAGCCAATATACCTTTATTGCATATTCTGCATGGGATGCCCCCTCCCTCCCTGTTATTACTTTTTCTAATCCTTCAAATAAGACTTTGTCCACAGCCAGCCTGACTGTAAGAGGGCTTGATGATGTCACTTATTTCAGGAAAGATATGGTGGTTTCGGGAAAGGGTATTAATTATCTGGATATTGTACTGAAACATAAACAGAGCCAGATTACCACTAAAGTAGATGCCTCAGCTACCGGTTATAATATTACCACACTGAGTGCATGGATAAGACCTTATATTCTAAACGCCACTGTACAGCTGTCTGACGGAAGTATTACACAATCAGGAGGTACAGCAGAAGCTTTAATCAATATTGCCAGCGGACTCAATACCCCAATTGTAACAGGAATGCCTATGACAATGAATGCAAATACAACTACAGGGACATTGGTTTTCAAATCTATTACCATAGGCGCTGTGACTCAAACTGATCTTACAGTACTTAATAATTTAAAAATTACTCCCGGAGTAAAATACAACCTGAATATTACCATTAATCCCACCGATGCATTCTTGACGCATCAAGGACAGTTAGCCGCCAGAATCAACGGAAAGATTTGGATGCGAAATAATTTGGGGGCAACTTCCACAACACCCGATAATCTTTCGGCCACTACAATGGGAAATTATTATCAATTTGGGCGTAGTACATCAATAGCCTCCGGAACAGCAACAACATCCACTAATTATTATGGATATTATGACACACCTGTTAATGCCTGGAATAGTGGAACAGAAGCTGCTCCAGTAAAAACAGCAAATGATCCATGCCCTACAGGTTACCGTGTACCAACACAAACAGAATTGCAAAATTTAGTAGATGCTACCACTGGAAGTGCTACCGGTAGTTGGACTAATAGTACTACTAATTACACTGCAGGACTTGTTTTAACAAGTAAGAGAAATAGCAGTATTAAATTAACGTTACCTCTTCAGGGATATTTTACACCAACAGGGGGGACTAATCTACCACATGTTTATACCTTTCAAAATCGAGGTGTAGCCTATAAATATTTATCAAGTACTAGAACAGGTATTGACAGAAATACTAATTATAACCTAGGTTTAAATACTACCACACCTACTGTAAGCCTTAGTGGATCAATAGGATTTGGAGCAAGTATCCGTTGTGTTGCACAATAAAATATTTCATTCGTTTGTTTGCAAAAACTTGTAAAAGTTTTATCAGGCAGCTAGCTTACTGTACACTATATAGTTGCCTGTTTTTTCAAACCAATTCTAAAATACACCTCAACTGTTAACTTTTTACGGCATAGCCAAATTTTAATATCATCATCTTTTGTTTGTTAACAGTTACCTAAGGGCAGTTGTATTATGCTGCCCTTTTTAGTCAGTCGCCAAAAGTGTTTACCAATATTTTATTACTGGCAGCCTTAGCCTGACAGCTGGGATATTATTGCTATTACCCAATGTGCATTATACGGAATTCTATAGTGGATTATTTACGCTTTCCGGATTAAGTATGGCATTTAAACCTATAAATATCAATAAAGTATAAATCATGAGAAACAGAAAAAAAGAGGACTTGTGGTGCTTACTGTACAAAGCGCATTTAGAAGAAAATACAATTTTATCCGAAGATAAAAAAAGCAAATCTAAAAATAATACATGGACATTATTAATGGACCATTATAGTATCTTTCTCTTATTTTTTATAAAGCTCCTCAGAAGCACAAGTACAAATACACGCATTAAAGGCAATAAAATTAAACAATTTGTAAATAAAAGTACTTTTCTGTAACAAATGTTACCAAAACCCATAAATATTACCAACATATTTGTAAAACAAAAACACAATCGATAGCCTGCAAAGGCTGTATACATTTTCTGTAAAACAATTTAAAATTTCAAAACTATGAAGAAGTTATTTTTAGTTTGGACAGCAGCGCTGGCCATGGTCCTGATTTCATGTTCGCGTGACAACGATAACAATCCGGAAATCCCGTTAACGCCAAGTCAGATCCTGGCCTCTACTCCGTGGGAAACTACAGGAGCGAAGGATAGAAACGGGAATAATGTAGACCTTAATGATCCAAGGGTAAACGGGTTTGTCGGTTGGGCCTACTTCAGAGCGGATGGAAACTTTGCCATTTATGGGCTGAATGATGTTCTGAGATCATTAGGAACATGGACTGTAGATGCACAAGGGAAAACAAGAAATATCAAGGTATTGAATCCTGACGGAAGAGTTCTTGTAGACCGCGATGTAGAGATCCTAGAGCTAAACAAAGATATTTTCACGTATAGGATCCATAGCGACAGCAGTGATCCTGCAAATTATTATGATATTATCCATACCAGAACTTCTCATGCAGAACCGGCTAACGGACAGGTAACTTTGGCATCTACGCCTTGGGAAACTACCGGAGCCAAAGACAATGCAGGAAATTCTGTAGCCCTGAATGACCCACGAGTGGCAGGTTTTGTAGGCTATTCTTACTTCAAAGGAAACGGGCAGTTTACAATTTTCGGATTAGATGATGTACTAAGATCCAGCGGAGCATGGACTTTGTCCGCAGACGGAAAAGTCAGAAACCTGAACGGAACAGTTGCTGGTACAGGAGCTCCTTTCAACCGTGATGTAGAAGTTTTGGTCCTTACCAATGCTGAGTTCACTTACAGAATTGTACCTGATGCTACGAACCCACCCGTATTCTACGATATCATCCATACTAAGGTAAACCATATGGAACCAACAAATTAAAATTTTCTTCTCCCCGTTCCGAACTAATAATCAGCATATATACAACATAGAGTATAGCAGCTATATTTTTTTCATAATCAATTTATTACCTGTAATAAAATCTTTTCAATGGAGCGGGGATTTCTATAACCTACTGAATATTTGATATTATTTATAAGGTTAGAAATAAAAATATCATCATTCATTTGTGTTTGTAGTGGTTGGCTGACTTTTGGAGGCCGGCCACTTTTATAAAAAATTAAGGCTTTCTCTGTTGATATGAATGTGAAACTAATTAGAAGCCGGAGTCCGATTACTACAATCGGACTTTTTTATTTTACTGATGTTCAGAAAAAAATTCTGCTTAACTTTAGCTACAGCTAAAACATTTATTATGAAATATATCCTTTTTAAATCCCTGTCATTATTCTTGCTCATCGCGGGAATTGATCAGCTGTCTGCACAAAATACCACACCTGAAAAGACTTATCCAAAGCAATGCCTACAAGAGCTAAAACTAAGTTCGGACAGAATGATTTTCACAAAAGATAAAACCGAGAAACCTGTAAAAGCTATATTTATCATTAATCCACAAAAGTTCACATTAGACTTTAGCATCAATGAACCTGGTAATCCCGAAACCATGCGAAAAAATGAGATTACAGATATGGACTGTACCATAAATCCGAAATTTACAGAAGGTAAGATTGTATATACTATAAATTCCAGCAACAACGATGGCAGCTATTCTGTTTCCGAACTTTTGCTGGAAGCAACACCTTCGGGACTTTATTTCTCTAATAATAAGGATTCAATGAGCAATAAGGTATTGTTCCCTGTAAAGAGAAAGTAAATAAGTTTAGCTATTTTCACATACTATTACTATGAACAAAGGTATCATAACTACTATATTAATCATACTGGCTATACTTCCTGTAAGCTATGCACAATATAACCCGTTTGTAAAAACGACATGGAAAATAGACCATATTGCGCCCAATGGCAAAGCTATTCTGGTAAAAGCAAAATGGATTAATCTATCAAATGAGCGGGCTAAGTTTCATTTTATACAGTTTGAAGATAATTTCAATTATCAGACGGGTATTTCATGTTACAATGCCTTAGGCCTTTACCGTGTAAGAGAAAATAATATTATTGAACTTGTTACTAGTGACGGGGCGATGAGTCCGGATTGTAAAGAGCCAAAAGATTTATCCGGATCTTACTATTTTAAGGAAATCAATAACATTTTGGAACTAAGTCCTTTACACGAGGAAGCTCCGTCTGGTATAGACGCCATCAGTAGTGCAACAGCAGCCCGGACAGATTCGATAATAGCGATTGCCCCACCGGCTAAAGAGGTGAAAAATAAACCGATACGTAAGAAGAAAGTAAAAAACCGAAAATAGGTATCCGGCTTTGTTATTCTGATTTTATTCTTCAGTATTCTTCTCAGTATAATTCCAGAAGTCATCTTCGGCTTCAATATCTTCCGAAAATAACCATACTTCTTTAATCATATTATCCTCTACCCTTAACAGATCAATTCCCTTCATAGATAACTTCTGATTTCCTTTCTCTGCACCGAAATGAATCGATGCAGCGACGAAAGATCCATTGTCTGTAAGATAATCAATAGTATCTATAGCAAAAGTCCCGGCACTCCATTTCATAAAATTACCTAAATGCCTGAACACTTCTTCTTTTCCGGTATATATCCCCGACTGAATTCCATTACCTGGCTGATTCCATACAATTTCGTCCGCAAATAAAGTATCTACTTTTGCAAAATCACCACGGGATACAGCATCAAAATATGACTGTACAATTTCTACATTTTTTGACATAACATTTCTGTTTCTTAAGGTTTTATAATTGCTTACAAATTTCTATATTCACATACCAAAAAACAAGTACTTACCAAAAAGTAAGGTACTAACCCTGAGTAAAAAATTACTGATTATCAGAACAATAAAATGGAAATAAAAATTTCGGATCAAAACTGCCCTTTAAAAAAGACGCTTGAAATTATTGGTGGAAAATGGACTATGCTCATCATTTATCAGATTAACGAGCGGGTTATCCGGTATGGTGAACTGAAAAGAGCGTTGGTCGGAATCAGTGAGAAAATGCTGATAAGTCAGCTAAAATTTTTAGCAGAAAAAGGAATTGTAAATAAGAATGCTTTTCCGGAAATACCACCACGTGTAGAATATTCTTTAACTCCAACCGGAAAGAAATTACTGCCGGTGATTAATCAGATTATTCAGTTTGGTTTGGATCATGAATTATAGAGTGCTTTAATGCCAAAAACAATACATTCATGCAATATTTACCTGCTGCTATACAAAACAGTATAGGATTGTTCCTTTAATAAAAACCCAAGAGCAAAGATTTTGTAATATTACAGAGTCCTTCTCTGACTGAAAATAAAAAGGTCCCGGTTGCCCGGGACCTACCAAATCACAAAAAATTTTATAAAAAAAATTTATTCACTTCAAAAGTACAAATTATTTTAACATACACAATAGTATTAAGAAAAATTTAATATAAAACCAATATCTCCCTGAATAGAGAATTTAAAAATAAGCAATAAAAAAGCCCTAAAATAGGGCATAATCAGAATGCAAAAATTATTCAATTTTCATTTTTCACTTTTGAGACATTAAGAACTGTTAAGAAAAATATCTGAGACACAGCACTGTGTATTTGTCCTATCTGCTGCTCGAAAATTAATTTGCCTGGCCGATATCCAGTCTTTCGAATTTTCCGGCGGCATTCTGATGAAACTTAAAAAATACACGAAATGTACCCCACTGTCCGGCTTTAAAATTTCCATATAAAGTTTTCCCATCATCCTCTACTCTATCTATACTCAGAAATTTTTCATTTCCCAGTGCTTTTCCAAAAAAGGATTTAAAGTCTACATCATGTCCATCATCCGTCATTTTGGGATTATCTGTAAAGTACTGATACCAATTCTGATCACCGGATTGTAATGCTTCAATGGCTTTTCTTACCTCTGGATTTGTAATTATTGATAAATTCATCATGTATGTTTTTGGGTTTTGTTGTTTTATAATCGATTCTGGTTTCTGTTGCTGTGCACAGCCTGTTAAAGAAAGACACATACTAAAAACAAATAAAGCTTTCATAACTTTATAATTTTCCGGGTTTTCAATTTTTCAACGGATGCTGCAAATAAATAATTAAAAGATTAAGCAACAGGAATGGTACTTCTATAATTGCACCTTTAAAATCTCTCTCTGAAATCTGAAAACAGATAATAAGCAATATGCCTGCTCCCATCAGAAAGTTTCCCCATATAAAAGTTTTTGGAAAAAGAATTAATACAGCAGATAGTATAGTGACCAATCCGTTTATCATTACTCCGGATTTTCCTATACCCCATTTTCCAAATAATTCTAACATTTCAGGTTTCCCTGTAAGCATCGCAGAACCTTGTTTAAAGCCCATAAATACGGCAAACAAGATCAGAATTGAATTTATAATTTTTATTAGCATAATTTTCAGAAATTAAAAACAGAGAATTCTTTTTACTAACCTTGAAGAATTCTCTGTTCTGTTTAGTTATCTTGTTGTATAACCACCATTGGCAAAAATAGTCTGCCCGGTAATCCACCAACCATCACTTACCAGAAACTCTACCAGCGGAGCAATATCTTTAATATCCGTTAAACCTCCTAAAGCCGAAGCCGATTTGTGATATGCAACAGCATCCGAGCTTTCCTGTCCGTAGAAGAAAGGGGTATCCATAGGTCCTGGCGCTACTGCCGTTACAGAAATACCTCTGTCTCCAAACTCTTTGGAAGCCGCTCTGGTAAAATGCTCTACAGGAGCCTTCATCCCTTCATAAGTGGAATACAAACCTGTATAAGCCGCTAAAAGAGAAGTTACAATAGTACAGATTTTTCCGTTGTTGTTTAGCTTTTTACCCGATTCCTGAATAAAGAAATAAGCTACTTTGGAATTGATATCGGACATCTGATCATATTCTGATTCAGTTGTTTCGGTAAATGGTTTTTTCAGTACCATACCTACTGTGTTAATCGCAATATCTACACCGCCAAATCTTGAAACTGTCTCATCGAACAACTTGGTAATATTCTCAACTTTTGTGAGGTCACCCTGAAACAGAAATGCTTCGGCTCCTGCTGCCTGAACATCGGCTAACGTTTTTTCCGCATCGGTTTTGGTGCTGTCGCTATTGTAATGGATTGCCAGTTTTGCCCCTTTAGCAGCGAAATCACGGCTTAGCAGACCGCCAAGATTTTTAGCACCACCTGCTATTAAAACTACTTTGTTTTTTAAATCATTTTTTGACATCATATGTATATTTGAAATTAGTGTTACAAAGGTGCATACTACTCACCTATAATTCATGGTGAACTTTTCGGAACTTATTACATCTTTCTTCAAAAATAAAAATAAATAGAACTCTAAATAATACCCGAAAGAATTAACAAGTTCATTTACAGCAAATGTAGAACATATGTAGTATATAAAAAGGGAAGTAATCCTACTTCCCTTCTTTTATAATTTTGGAGTTTAAACTACCAGCCAGGATTTTGTTTAAAATTCTTATTCAGTAACAACTGATCTTTAGGCATTGGATACAAATACATTTTATTATCCCATGCTCTTGTTGCAATATTAGGATATACACGAACATAGCCCTGTGCATCCCGCAGTACATTATCTACCTGAGATTTGCCATTCGCATCTTTTGGATAGGTAGTCATATAAGCATCTGTAAGCTTCATTCCCGTTATTGTTTTAGAACTATTAATCAGCTCTCCGGCTCTCCATCTTAAGATATCTCTGAAACGGAATCCTTCTCCAGCTAGCTCCACACGGCGTTCTCTTCTTATTTCCTGAAGTGGCAGGCTAATACTTGGAAAAGATGTATTGGGATCGGCAGTAAGACTAGCCAGTGACATATCCGGCATGCCTACACGTTTTCTTAGTTTATTAATAGAGATGTCCAGCACATCCTGAATAAGCTGCCCCAATTCTGCTTTGGCTTCTGCATAATTAAGCAAAACCTCTGCATAACGGAAAATAAAGCGGTCTATATTATCCTGATTAGCATTTTGCAATTTCACATCCGAGGATCTTCCCTTTACAATCTGATAACCTGTAGAAGTAGCATTGGTCCCTACATTAGGTCTTTCCAGTTGGCTTGTAGAACCATTTTCATTAATCGTCATAATATAACCTGGAGTTGCAATCGTCTGTGGATAACGGGGATCTCTGTTTTTCACTTCATTCTCCGGAGTATCATCACCAGCATACAAAGGTGACACTGCAAAAGGTTTCCCATCTTTACATAAATAACTTTCAATTAAAGACTTACTATAACCATTACCGCTTCCTGCTCCTCTGCTATAATTGGTTGTACTGATATTGGTAATGTATATTCTGGACAAAATACTTTCCTTGTTTTTAGACAGATCTTCCTGAATAAACAAGCTGTTGTAGTCAGCATCAGGTTTACCTGTAGAATAGATTTCATATTTCCCTGAATTTATTACCTGAAGCGAAGCATCTGCTGCAGCCTGTAAGAACGTTTCTGCATCTCCCAAACTATGGTATTTCCTGAAAGTTCCTTCCCATAAGGCTATTCTTGACTTCAAGGCTAAAGCTGCATATTTATGTACCCTGTTTTCGGCTGCAGCCTCCGGAAGATTGGCAACAGCAAAATCAAGATCCTTTAATACAAAATCCATCACTTTTTTATGTGGATCTCTTGGATTATATAGCTCTGGTGATAAGTTATTCAAATCGGTTTCATAAATAGGAACATCTCCAAATCGTACCACTTTATCCCAGTAATACATTGCTCTGAAAAAACGAACTTCAGCATTGTATTTATTTTTTATATTCTGGTCTAATTGAGGATCCACATTTTTTCTCAAAAAGTAATTACAAGCCCTGATACCAGCCCAATCATCAGCAGACCAGCCGCCTTTTTCCCCCGGAACCTGATCTGTTCCTGCCAGGAAGCTGTTGATACTATTTGGAACCTGATTATCCGACTGAGAGTCCTGATCCGAATATTGTACAGGTAAACTTGTATAAAACTGATTAGCATATAGTTTTAGATCATTCTCAGTTTTGAAGAGCGCATCTTCAGTTAATTTATCCTGCGGATATCTGTCGAGAAATTCATCTTGCTTACAGGAAGACAAACTAATAAGTGTTACAATAACTACTGTATGGATTAATTGTTTTTTATATAGTTTCATGACATTAAATTTTTAGAACCGAAGCTGAGCTCCGAATGAAATAGATTTACTAATTGGATATGTACCACCTGTTATAACAAGCTCCGGATCAAAGTTTTGGAACATACTGGTAAACGTAAACAGGTTTTGACCGGTAATATAAAACCTTAAATACTTAAGCTTTATACTCTCCAGAACTTCCTGTGGAAGGGTATAACCAATCGTTATTTGTTTTGCTCTGAGATAAGCTGCACTCTGAAGGTATTTGGTTTGGGTCTGATAATTTCCACCACCACCAAATCTAAGCCTTGGAAAATAAGCATTAGGATTATCTGGGGTCCAGTACTGTCCGGTATGTGCCTGTGTAGGAACATCCCATTCACTAGTATATCCCCAAAAAGCAGTCCCTCCCATCATACGATCCGACTGGCCTACACCTTGTAAAAAGATAGTCATATCGAAGTTTTTATACTGAAAATCCAAATTGATACTGTACTGATATCTCGGTGTAGTGTTCCCAATTATCTTACGGTCACCCGGATTAGAAAGCGTATTATCTCCCTGATCTATTTTACCATCACCATTCAGGTCTTTAAACTTAATATCTCCGGCCAGCCATTGTCCACCGAAAAGAAATTTTTGATTCCAGTTCTGTGCTTCAGCATCTGTTTTAAAATAGCCATCTGTTTCATAACCCCATATTTCACCTATCTTTTGCCCTACATAATAAGTTCCTATATTTCCGTTGGGATTTTGACCAAATTTGGTAATACGTGCCTGATAATCGGACAAGCCTAATGTTACTGAATACCGGAAATCTTCACCAAACCGATCTTTCCAAATAAGGCTGGCTTCGAATCCTTTATTTCGTAAATCTACAGAATTCCGGATAGGCACCCCGGTTCCCAATACTGCTGGTAAGGCATCCCCAGCATATAACATATCTTTAGTATCGCGGATGTAATAGTCGAAACTACCAGATAATCTGTTATTTAGCATGGAGAAATCAACGCCTATATTTTGAGATGTGACTTTCTCCCATGTAAAATCAGGACTTACCAATCCCGGAGCGCCAATATAAGGTTTCTGTTCTGTCCCGAAGATGTAGTCACTAAGGTTAACCCCCATAGTAGCCAGATAAGGATAATTATTCTCATCCCTTTTTCTATCCAGTTTTTGGCTTGCAGATGTTCCGTAAGATGCTCTTACTTTTAGCTCGTTTATTACTTTTTTCAAAGGATTGAAGAATCCTTCTTTAGAAATTCGCCACCCCACTGACGCAGAAGGCTGGAAAGAGTAACGATGTCCTCTTGCAAATCTTGAAGTCCCGTCATAACGCCCATTTACTTCAAACAAATATTTTTCATCGTATACATAGTTGATTCTGGAGAACGAACCCGCAACTGCCCAGTCATTAATTCCTCCTTTAACTATAGGGTTTGGATCATAATTCAGATTAATAGAAGGTAAATCCTGGTTAACAAGGTTTTTAACACTTACATTAACGCTCTTAAACTGTTTCAGTTCCTGATTATAGCCCACCATGGCTTTTACATAATGCTTTTTACCAAAAGTATTTTCATACTGCGCATATGCATTAATGGCCTGATAGCGGTCATTATAATTCTCCTCAGTTATCCTTGCTGGAGTTGACCAGGGATATACCCCTAATAGAACTCCATTAGCTCCATATTCATTGAATGCCTTAGAATTTGTAGTACGGTTCAAAGTATAATTATTCCAGGTATAATCAGCTATAATATTTACATTCTTCATCGGCTTCAGGTTGATTCCACCGGTAAGCCAGATATCGTTGTCTTTTTTAATATTTCGTCCGTTATATTCTAAAATTGCAAAAGGATTGGTGAAGCTACCTTGCCCGGAATAATGTCCGTCCGGATGTTTGATAGGCATAAGCGGGCGCAAATCGGTACTAATTCTTTCTGAGCTGGCAATTGTAATATCCGTAGGATTATTATCATCAGTTCTGTTAAAAGTAATTCTGGTATTTACATCCAGCCATGGAGCCAGTTCAGAATCTAATTTAAAAGACACATTATATTTCTGAAATTTTTGTTTAGAGGCTTCTAAAGTTCCGGCTTGATCCAAATATCCCAAAGAAGCGTAATAGGTAGTCTTATCACTACCACCACTTAATGATAAATTATGTGTCATTTGTGGAGCCCAGCTGGGAAATAGTGCTTTTACCCAATCTGTATTTCCGGTATACCTGTAAAGTCTTGGATTTCCAGGATCCACATATACAGCATTTTCAGGGGAAGGATGTAGTAAGTAATATTCTGCTCTTCGTAAATCTTCAGCAGTAAATTCTGAAGAAGCAGCCCCTGCTCCAGTCGCAGCTCCCGTAGCACTGGCTTCCCTGTGACTTTTGATATAGTCCACAGAATTCATGGTGCCATAAATTTTTGTTGGTCGGCTCAAAGTATAGTCATAGTTATAACTGACAGCCATACGCGCATTCTTCTTACCTGTTTTAGTCGTAATCAATACTACACCATAAGCTCCCCGCACACCATAAATAGCTGTAGAAGCAGCATCCTTAAGTACTGTTACAGTCGCTACATCTGCAGGATTAATCAGGTTCGGGTCCATCTGTACATTGTCTACCAGAATTAACGGATCTCCCCCATTAATAGAAGTTGTTCCCCTGATATTAAAACTCGATCCTTGTCCCGGCTTACCACTTCCTACATTAATATTAAGGTTGGGAATTAAGCCCTGAAGTCCCTGCCCTAAATTGGCAATAGGTCGACTTTCCAGCTGTTTTGCAGAAACAGAAGCAACTGCTCCGGTAAGATTGACCTTCTTCTGCTTACCATAACCTACAATAACGACTTCGTCGATGTCTTTGGCTTTGTCAGTTGAATCTTTCTTTTTTTGAATTTCTTTTTTAGATGGGGTTTGCTGTGCGCTAAGCATCTGTACTCCGCCAAAGGAGCACAGAAAAAACGCTATAGCAACCCCCGGGCTATAAGAAGCCCGACAGGTTAGTGTTTTCATATTTTTGGTATTTGAGTTTGGTATTTAGTTTTTAAGACTAGCGTTTCTGTGCTCCATGATCATAACTGATCAGAGCATTAATACACCTCTTAAATTATCGTTTTATTATTTTCTGAAATGATGCAGCATCAGCTATGACATCAAATCTGAATATCATAAATAAACATTCGTAATGTTCCTTAGTATTTATACTAACGGATTTATTTAGCTTGCTTTATACAGAAGAAGATATTGTTCTGTACAATCAGTTTTTGGGATTAAAAGAAATCGAGTTCAGCAATCGTCAGCGCCTGTGAATTTCCCGCAACTTCCTGAGCTGTCACCCTTACATAACGGGCTTTAACAGCCTGTTTAAAATAAAGGCTCCTCTTGGAAGGGTCATTCACCAGGTTTCCAAATTCAAAAGCAGATACAGGCTCCCATTTCTTTCCGTCCATACTTACTTCTACGGTACCTTTAGCCATCATTCCGCCACCAAATACAGTTTGTGGTGTATATGCCATACCAGTTAAAGTATACAAACTTCCAAGGTCTACACTCAGGTTTTGCGGAAGCGCCTGACTGGTCGATTGCCAAAAGGTTTTGGGATCCGCATCAAAAGCTGCTTCAGCGGTATGATTCTTTGTTCCGTCTTTGACTTCGGCAAGTTTCCATTTATTTTTAGCAATGCTAACAGCCTCAGCTTGTACGGCTCCCTGTTCTCCCTTCAAGATAGCAACAGCCTTTACTGTTCCTTGTTCTTTTTCAAATGGCCCATTATATTTCAATGAATTAACACCGGGCTCAGAACCATCTGTCGTATAGTAGATATCAAAATCTTTATTAGATTCCTTTGCTTCTTTTTTGTCCTGAACTTTCCAATCGAAAGGCTGCTTCTTTTCTTCTATAGAAACCTTTCCTGTTTTGTCCTGTGAAATAGTGAGTTGTGGAGGTCTCATCTTATAATAGTGAGCAGAAATACCACTAATAGCAACATTACCACGATCCTGCAATATGCGTAGTCTTATTTTTCGGGTTGTAACTCCAGGAAAGCGCAGAATACGCTTATATCCTATATTGGTAGCAGCAGCCAATTCTTTCCAGGCTCCGTCTATCCATGCGTCCACAGCATGATTCTCTACACGCTCACTATGTGTAGAGACTGCTTCCTGCAACACTATTCGGTTAAATGTTACAGGGGTTGGAGTTTCTATGATAAGCTGATTATTATTGAGTAAGGAATAGGTAGTGTCATTATGATCCAGAACTTGTTTAGGACCTTTAGCATTTTTCAAAAGATCTTTGCTATAAGTCTCCCGTATCCTTTTTCCTGTTTCACTCAGCACTTTTACGTCCTGATCCGAAAACTTCCCTTCTCTGTTGGGTGGAACATTGAGTAATAATGTAGCATTACCACCCACAGAACGCTCATAAATATCGAATACATCGTCAGCGCTTCTTACTTTCTGGTAAACGTCGTCCCGGTAGAACCAGCCTTCCCGAATAGATGTATCTATTTCTGCCTGTTGATAGTGGAGGAAATGACCATTGTATAGACGATCGCGTCTTCCGATATTATCTTCTTCCCAATCCGTTAATCCGGTAATTTCCGTTAAATCTTTATTGTTAAAAGGCAATACATTCCATTCTGTTTTTCGGGTAACTCCAGCTTCGTTGCCACACCAGCGGACATCTCCCTGACCAAAAATTACAGCTTTAGGAGCTAGTGTATGTATTACTTTTTTCCAGGCTTCATAGTTGTACTTCTGGCCGCCTTTTGTTTTAGGATGAGCGCCATCAAACCATACTTCATGTATTGGGCCGTATTCGGTAAGGATTTCGAAGAGCTGATTCAGAAAATATTCATTATAATCATCTACCTCAAACTCAAATTTGGTTTTATTGGAAAAAGGTCTTCCCGGAACTTCCCGGGGAATTGTTCTCTTGGTGTACTGGCTAAGATTGCCATAAAGTCCTTTTGGATTTTCGATCTGAAACAAATCGGCAGGAGATAGATATACACCAAGCTTAAGCCCATACTTCTGACATGATTTGGAAAGGTCTTTTAAAATATCGCCTTGTCCGTTTTTGAAGTTGGTAGAAGCAATGCCATGATTGGTATATCGACTTTGCCACAACACAAATCCGTCATGGTGTTTTACGGTAAGGATTACCATTTTCATTCCGGCATCCTTTAATGATTTACACCACTGGTCAGTATCCAGTTCTTTCAGATCAAATATTTTGGGATCTTCCATTCCGTTGCCCCACTCCATACGTGTAAAAGTATTGGGCCCGAAATGTATAAAAGCAATGAATTCATTGCGTAAGGCATCTAGCTGATTTTTTGTGGGAATTACATGAGCTGCTTTTTCTATAATAAGCTCTTTACTGTCTGTAGGAGCTATTGCAATAGTATTAGCCGGTATAATCCTAGCACTTTGTGCAGATATACAGACAAGACCTTCCAGCAAAGCCAGAGAGGTGATACAGGTTTTAAGTTTCATGGTTGGTTTTAGTTTTCGATGGTTGTTAGTTTCTCTATTTCATATTATTATTTTTTTATTGTTTCACCACTTTTATTGATTCTTCTACATCAAATTTAGAAAATAATATAGAATACGCAAAAAAATCATCTAATTATTTGTCCGTATATACTAAATGTAGAATCTATGTAGTATCTAAACACCAAGTATATTAAACAAAATTCATATTAAAACCTGAAATAATATAGCTAATATAGATGCTGGTTAATAAATTTAAATACAGACGCAACCATTAGAAAAACTATGCATCTTATAATAGAACATCAAATCACTTATGCTAAATCTCCTGAAACCTGGATTTGTTACAGTATACTTAAGTATATGTTTTATAAGCTGCTCGGACATCGAAAAACGGGATAATATTACCTATGGTTATCTTGCTGCTACGCACGTAAATGCCTCAGAAATAAAACCCGTAGGAGAACTTAACAAGTTACAGGTTACTTATAATACCAGTAATACCTGTCAGTCGTTCAATCAGTTCCGTATATTGAAGAACCTGAATAATATAACAAATATCGGAGTAATTGGTTCCCAGATTTATGGAAAACAATGTACTGACAAAAAAGAAGAGAAGAAGCACGAATTTACTTTTCGTCCAACTCAGGCAGGGGAACATACATGGAAGTTTTGGGCAGGGAGAAATAGTGACCAAAGTAGTAAATATGTAGAGATTACAATAAACGTTCCTGAAAAGAAGTAAATAGTCTGACAACTTTCTGTTTAATAACCTTAAAAATCAGAATCATGACAGAAAAACAAAATATATTCAAATTAATTATACTCATGGTAGTATATAATATTTTTAAAACATGCGATCGTTTTCTGGACTTCTTGTTTATGAGAAACACACAGGAATATCAGGAATAAAATATCCATAGCATTATATCAAAGGCTACTGCTAAATTTTACACTTAATCTTTCATTTATTTTTTTGATCAGCAGTAGCTTTTTTCTCTTTCAAACAAATCTAATAGTTTGCCCTGATTACAATCCATTTCTGACAAGGAAATATATACAACGCTATATCTAAACTTCGAACGCTTGATCCTTGTTTCTTTCTTTTTGAATTGTGATATTTGCAATATTGGTAACACAATAACCACAATCTTATGGCAAACATTTTACTCATAGAAGACGATGACAGACTTTCCAGACTGATAGCAAAAGGCTTACAAGAAGCCGAGTTTGAAGTCAGTACGGCATACGATGGTATGACTGGGATGAAGCTGGCCACCCAAAAAGATTTTGATCTGGTAGTTACCGATATCGTTTTACCTAAAAAGGATGGCTTGGATTTTTGCAAAGAAATAAAAACATTGAAGCCTAATCTGCCTGTAGTAATGCTTACAGCATTGGGTACTACCGATGATAAGCTGGAAGGTTTTGATGCCGGAGCAGATGATTACCTTACCAAGCCTTTCGAAATGCGTGAACTTGTAGCCCGGATAAAAGTACTGTTAAAACGCTTTTCACAACAACAGCAGCGGCAAAAAGTATTTGTATTGAGGTATGAGGGTATTGAAATGAATCTGGAACAGAAAATTGTAAACAGGGATAAAATTTCGATCAAACTAACGCCAAAAGAGTTCAACCTTCTGAAGTTTATGCTTGAAAATTCAGAGCGTGTACTTTCCCGAAGTGAAATTGCCGAGAAAGTATGGGAAACTCACTTTGATACCGGAACCAATTTTATCGATGTATACATTAACTATCTTCGTAAAAAAATAGACAAGGATTTTGCCGTAAAACTTATTCATACAAAGGCCGGAATGGGCTTTATTCTGAAAAAAGATTATGAATCGGATATTTCATAAAAACATTTTAAAATGAAAATACGGACCCGGCTTACTTTACTTTTCACACTGGTTACTGCAATGCTTCTGGGTGTTTATAGTATTACAGTATACTATTCTTCCAAAGAAGCCCGGGAGAAATCTTTCTATGGGGAATTGCAAAATGAAGCCATAGCCAAAGCTGATTTATTTTTTAAAAGTTCACTTTCCGAACAGGAAATGCATAAATTATACAGAAATAACAACAGGACACTAAATGAAGTTCAGGTAGCAATATACGACTCTGACTATGATCTTATTTATCATGATGATGCAAAAGTAGATTATGTAAAGGAGACCCGTGGAATGCTTTCCGGTATTTTTAAAAAGAAGAAGACCAGCTTTTTTCTGGACAATCTACAGGTTATTGGAATTACATACAATTATGCCGGGAAAACTTATGCTGTGACTGCTGCTTCCTATGACAAGTATGGACATGCCTATGTTACAAGTCTCCTGACAGTTAGTATTATCGCATTCTTCATTATCCTTATCCTGGTTTATCTCGCAGGTATATTCTTTGCAAGTAAGGCGCTGAATCCGGTAAGTGAAATGGTGAGTCAGGTAAAAAATATTACCGCAGGGAAACTTCAGCTAAGACTAAAAACAACTAAAGAAAAAGACGAATTAAACGAACTTGCACAAAGCTTCAACAGAATGCTGGAACGGCTGGAGAATTCTTTCGATGCCCAAAAGTATTTTGTATCCAATATATCACATGAGCTTCGGACACCTCTTGCAGCTATTATAGCAGAACTGGAACTGGCCTCTGAAAAGGAACTTAGCGGGGAGGAATACCAGCAGACAATAAAGTTTGCTTTGGAAGATGCCCGTAATATGACACGTTTGTCCGATAGTCTGATGGATTTGGCTAAAGCCAGTTATGACCCTAATGAGATCAGTTTTTCTGAAGTACGCCTCGATGAAGTTCTTCTGGAATCTTATTCAGGAACAATAAAGGAAAATCCCAAGTATAAAGTAGCACTTCATATCGACGATGCTGTTGAAGAGCAACAACTGACTCTACAGGGAAATGAATATCTGCTGCGCGTAGCATTTAATAATCTTATCGATAACGCTTGCAAATATTCTCCAGAGCACTCCTGCGCAGTAAATGTTACCATAAATTGTGGTAATCTGCACATTGATTTCTCCAATAAAGGTGTTACCATAGAAAAGGAAGATCTGCTACATATTTTCGAGCCTTTTTACAGAAGCGAAAATTCCAGAACCGAAAAAGGCCATGGAATAGGACTATTTCTTACTGAAAAAGTCATTCATCTTCATCATGCAGAAATACAGGTAACATCGGCACATCATAAAACCACCTTTACAGTTGTTTTCTGCACGCCAGGAATACAGAAAATATAAAATAGAATCCCTTTAAAGTCTGGCTCTAAAGGGATTTAAAATTATACTGTTTTAACAAAATTATACAGCTCTTGTCATTTCATATTGCTCAATGAAGACTTTTAAACCTGATTTTTGTAAAAATTTATTAGCAGCAGCTGAGTTTTCATCTACATTAATAATAGAAATACTGGCACCAACTTCTTCTTTTAGTACAGAAAGCAATTGTGTACCAACTCCTTTCCGTCTGTGTTCAGGAGCTACTGCAAGCTGATATATCTTTTTAGCTTCCGGATTATAGACAAGGTAGCCTACCAATTGTCTACCTATAAAAGCTCCCAATATTTTACAATGTTCTTTTATCTCTTCCAGTACATTTACAGAGTTCTGCCATGTCGGCTGAATATCCCAGAAGGCCTTCATTTTCTTCCAGCCAAAATCTACAACTTCACGGATTTTTGCTTCCTGTCGCACAGCCTCAGAAGTAATCTCTCCGCGGTAGCATTTAAGTTTTCGATTAATGGTATAACCAAACTTTTGATAAGACTTGATAGCCGGAGCATTATCAGTAATAACTTCCAATACTAATGTTGTCGCTCCTTTCTCTTTCAATACAGGAAGAATAAGATCGTACATCTCTCTTACCCATCCGGATTTTCTTCTTTCCGGAATAACACCTGTACCACCATTATAAACGACTAATTTTCCGTCTATCATTTGTTTACCATGCAGAATAAAAGCAACAGGCTTTTCCCCGTCTTTTACCATTACTGACATACTTTTATCGGTTTTGTCGGATCGCATTTTAAACTCCAGCTGTTCTTCAGTAAGTTTCATTGGCACCATATAATCGGCAAATGAATCATTGAATACCTGAAGAATCTGTGATGTATCTATTGTTTCTATAGTCTGTATTTCCATTTTTTTCTTTTTATTAATGATTAGAAGCTTTACTAAAAATTGTAGTTCCGATACTGGCTATTATTACACAGGCTATGGAAATCCATTGTAAAAAGCTTAAACTTTCTGACAGAAATACAAGTCCTGAAAGTGCTGCAAATGCAGGTTCCAAACTCATTAAAATACTAAAGGTTTTCGCCGGCAGCTTCTTTAGGGCTACCATCTCCAGAGAAAATGGTAATGCACTGGATAAAATAGCAACACCCAAACCTTTCAGAAAGATAATCGGAGTAATATTGAAAACTGCACCATCCCATACTGTAAAAGGAATAATAACCAAACTGGCGAACAACATACCTGTAGTTACGGCATCTTTACCATCCATTATTTTGGCAACTTTCCCCCCCATTACAATATACAATGCCCAGAACATACCAGCCAGAAAGGCTAAGCCTAATCCTAGTAAATCAATGTGATCATTATTCCATGGAACAATCAGTAATATTCCGACACAGGCTAATAAAGCCCAGATAACATCTAATAATTTCCGCGATAGCGCCAGTGCCAGAAATAAAGGTCCCGCAAATTCTACTGTAACAGCTAAGCCCAATGGTATACGCTGTATAGCCATGTAGAAAATAAGATTCATCACAGCAAGCCCTGTTCCGTAAAAACCACAATAAATCCACATCTGTCGGGTAAATTGTGAAAATTTAGGCCGGTTAATCAACGTTAAAATAATAGCAGAAAGTACTATTCTTAAAGTAACTGTTCCTATGGCTCCGATAGCCGGAAAAAGCTGTTTTGCAATGGAAGCCCCACCCTGTACACATATAATAGCTAATAATGTGGCGGATATGGCTGTATTTGTTTTTTTCATTTTTATAGTTTATTAATTTCACAAAAAGATAACCCTGAGAAAAAAATTCAAGGTTTCGAAAAAGTGTACTAGCACTTTATTTTTTTATCCATTAAAAAACTACTACTGAATTCATTGTGTAAAGGTTTATCTTCAAATATACTAATTTTTATCTTTAATAAGCTTATATCTTATTGATTATTTGCAACTTTCAGGGATGCAATCGCCTTTTTTTGCCATAACTGGTTATTTCGTTCATAAAGTGTTCTGTCATGGGATTTTTATTTTTCGGTACCAAGGGTCATTTCCAATATCGGATAAGCTTTTCCGAAATCATCTGTTGCCCGTCTGCCCGTTTGTACAAATCCGGTTTTCAGATAAAAATCTACGGCTTGTTGATTCTGCTCGTTGACATCTACTCTTGATATCTGAAATGCTGATTGTGCATATTGAAACAGCTTACTTCCAATTCCTTTTCTCCTATAGTCCGGATCAACAAACAACATATCCAGTGTATTTCCTGAAATTCCCATAAAACCTGCTGCCTGTCCTTCTATCTCATAAATGAAAAGTTTTACCTGGGGCAATGCCTCAGGTATAATACTCTTATAAAATGTTATATCTTCAGGATCCAAAAAGTGATGAGTTGCTCTTACCGAAGCTTCCCATACCCTTATTACATCTCCATAATCTTCCGAATTGGCCTCTCTTATTAATTCACTCATATCTTAAAGTTTTAATTAATTTTATAATGTAGCTGCATTAGCCCGCTTTCAAAACTCTTGCTGGAAACTAATGCTAAATCCTGAGCAGGTATTCCCGCATTAAATAAGCGAATACCATTGCCCAGTAAAACAGGAATAACAGAAATAATGAGTTCGTCAAAAAGCTTTTCTTTTAATAATTCGTTCACTATTTCTGCTCCCCCGTCACAGAATATATTTTTTCCGTTTTCAGATTTTAATTTTATAATCAGATCTCTAAGGTTTCCATTATAAAAATTTACCCCATTTTCAGAAGGTCTTTCTGTTCTGGTAATAATATAAGCCTCTTTGTCCCAATGCGGAAAATCTACTCCCTGATTTAGAATCCAGTCATAGGTCCTTCTTCCCATGATTACAGCGTCTACTGTAGCTGTAAAATCATTATAGCCATAATCTTCCCCTTCTCTTTGTACTTTTTCCAAAAAGCTTAGGTCATCGCCTGATTGTGCAATATAACCGTCCAGAGAGCATGAGATGTAAAGAATTAGTTTTCTGGCATTCATAATTTTAGTGAGTATTATATATAATTAGAGTTTATTATTTTCCTGCATATTCTCCCAGAAAACGGATGACACTTCCTGCTCCGTTATGGTAAATACCTTCCTGTAGAAAAACTTCTTCTTCCCGGAGTTCTGTAATCCGGAAGTCTCTGAAATCTTCTTCCAGTTCTTGAGTTGAATATAATTGATTAATATCGTCAGGACCTCCCGCAAATTTATTTACGGTATTGTATTCCAGCTGACGCTTGCTGAACGACTCAAAGATAATGAATCCTTTGTTTTTCAGGAAGTAAATCAGCTGTTTTTGTATCTTCGGTGGAAAAATTAATGCAATTACATCAAAACTCTCTTTAGGATAGGTCAACTGATCCACATCACAAACTTCATATTTTATACTTACGCTCTCTTCCTCTGCCAGTTTCATTGCCTTTTTATAAGCATTTTTGCTGATATCAAAACAATAAACGTCCCATCCTAATTTAGCTGCAAAAACAGCATTTCTGCCTTCTCCTTCTGCTGGGAATAATATTTTTCCAGGTTTTAATTTCAGAAGTTGTTTTTTCAAATATTCATTGGGCTTTTTACCATAGGCATATTCCTCCTGAGCATATATTTTATCAAAAAAATTATCCATATCTTTTACGCTTCTACATTATATTAAAACCACATTTACAAGCAAAGCAGAAACATATAAACCTATACCGTATATAAAGTGTACCCACAAGCTTCTTATTCTTGCAATACGCGGATTAGGTGTCTTGGAGGCTGCTATACCAAAGCCAAATGCGGGCTGCATCATAAAGAAAGGAGCTAATGTTGTACTAATACCAATAATTATAGCCGGAAAAAGCGAAGGATGTTCCAACCAATTTACCCCCCAGATAAGTAACAAAGCAAATGCAAATGCTATCCCTATTCCATAATGCGCCATCCAGCCGATGAGTTTTTCATGCGGTACCGGTTTTGTCTGCATAATATTTTGGTGTGAGAATATTCCGTTTTTAAAATTCCCAATCCACCTGCCCACCAGACGATAATCCAAAGAAGGTATATTAAACAATTTCTTAACAATAACGGCATAAACATCCATAAAAATGGTTGCTCCCGCTCCTACTAAAATGGCATAAAATATCAATTGCATAGTTTCTTCATTAAATGGGTAAATATCAAATTGTTTTTTAGCGTAATGCTATTAACTGCTCTTCCAATTGTTTTTCCGAAAGTACTCCGGAGCTACGCCATACCTCCTGGTTATTTTTCAGAACAACAAACGTTGGTACCGCACGGACTCTATATTGTATTGCCATATCCTGTGCTTCATCCACATCTACCTGATGTACATTTAACCAATCTTCCAGCTTATCTTTCAGTGTATTTACAACCGGCATCATCATCTTGCATGGATAACACCATTCCGCATAGAACTGTAATAAAGTCAGTGAATCAATTTCCTGAATTTTGTTGTCTGTATTGTTCATTGTTTTAAAATTTAGTCCTACAAAATTAGGCTGAGGTTAAGGCTCAATCCTGATACAAATCGGAGGAAAAATGGTACAAATCACATATTACATATGCTAAACACAAAAGCACTGATTATTATATCACCAGCAAGCTTTTAAGGCATAGGAAAATATAAAATCGTATATTTGGCCTGTGCTTCGATAAGCTATTCGCTTCTTTATTTCCGGCATCATCAGATAATTCTTTTATATCTGCCCAGACAATACTTTACAATCATTAATTACAACTAAAAACAATTTAAATTTATCAGCAATGAATAATTTTCATGTGATTACCGGTGGCCCTGGCTCTGGTAAAACATCCCTTATCAATGAGTTAAATAACAGCGGATACCTTACTGTTCCAGAAGAAGGCCGCAGAATCATAAAAGAACAGATTGAGTCTGCAGGAGAAGGTCTCCCCTGGAAGAATAAACCTGTTTTTGCAGCATTAATGTTGAAATCTTCACTGGAAGCTTACCAAAAAATGCTTCAGGAATCAGCAGGTTCTTTAGTATTTTTCGATAGAGGAATACCGGACACCATTGGCTATATGGAATTGGAAAACATTCCGATCTCCCCGGAAACTGAGCTAATTATACGTGCTAATCCCTACCATATAAACGTTTTCTTGCTTCCGCCCTGGAAAGATATTTATGAAACAGATACTGAACGCAAACAAAGCTGGCAGGAGGCTGTAAACACTTGCGAAATTATGAAAGAGATCTATACCCGCTATGGATACAACATCATCGATGTTCCTTTTGATACCGTTATAAACAGAAAAAAATTTATCCTTAATAATCTTTAGGCTCTATATCCAGTTTCTCCAATTCTTTTATAATAGCTTCTGACGCATGTTCTGTCTGTACTTCAATAATCCGGGTAAGTTCTTTAAGGTTATTAAAATCCGGAGTATCCGATAATACAGTCTCTAAGATGGAATATCTTGGCATTTTCTTTTTATCCTTATTCCAGCTGGTATTTTTCAAAAGCTCCCAATAAGCTTTCTGTACTCCTGCATTTTGTCCCATCAGCCATAGCTCGAACCTCATCTTTTCATGATTAAATACTATGCCGAAGCGTAATTTTTGCTCTCTCAGATATTCATTATGAAACGGAAAATAAGTAAAGTCCATGTAGCCAAACGAAATATTTCCGAAGCTAAATCTGTCTGCATATACTCCGGATAAACTGGCTTTCAGGCTCATCATATATTTCATCAGACCATGATAGGCTTTCTGAATATCTTTTTTTGCGAGTTGCTCTTTATATACCTGTATACAATCGTTTAATGTTTTCATTTTTCTTTTAATTAGATAATACTGTCTGAAGCAATAAGATCCCACTTTCCATATAGTGTAAGCCCTGAAGCAGCTGCAAGTGCTACAGAGGCATGATTATCAATCTGACAACGATACTGAGGCTCATAACCTTGCTGGAGAGTGTATTTACAAATCGTATGCACCAGGTTTCTGGCATGTCCTTTTCCTCTGTAATTAGGTAGTGTAAGTACTCCCAGATCTGCAATTTTTACATCATCTCCTCATGGATACATACTGGCAGCGCTTACCAATTTCCCATCTTCGAAGGAGCCAAATACAACCCAATGATTCAGTTCCACATAGGCATCATCAAGATCTTGCTCTGAGGCTGATGAAACAAAATATTCAAAAGCCTCGGCATCCAAAGCATTTAGCCGACGAATGGTTTCAATACTTTCGGCTTCTAATAGTTTCTTTTTATTTTCTTCCTGATAATAGTAGATATAATCGGCTCCATGCAGAGATATTCCCGCATTTTTTAACAGTTGAAGGAATGCAGATTCTGATAAAGAATCATTTACCGTCAAGCCTATACGCTTCATGATAGCAGGTGTTACAACTGCATTTACACTTTGTTTATCTGCACTTTCAAGCAACATAACCTGGCCGTCTTCTTCCAGATCTTCATTAATCATAAGTGTAAAACTATCGTCTTTATACCAAAGATCTCCGTTCATTTCCTCTTTCCAGAAGGCAGTCACCTGCTTCGAAAAATTATTCATTCTTTGTTTTTTAGATATTTAGTGTTTGTGTCTTTTTCTATATTGTAATGGAGTAAGTCCAGTTTGTTTCTTAAAAAACCGTCCGAAATAAGAATCATCTGCAAACTGAAGTTCCGTGGCAATCATGGATACGGTATCACTGGTTTGTACCAGACGTGATTTGGCCTCCTGAATAAGCTGTTTCTGTATAAAATGACTTGCCGGAAAACCTGTGATTTCCTTTACTACATCATTAAGATAGTTGGGATGGACATGTAATAGCTCTGCATATTCATTTACTTGTTTTTTATCCAGAAAATACTGATTCACAAATAGCTGAAACTGAGCCACCAGTTGCTCCTGTCTGGAAAGATTAAAGGTTTCATCAGCAGATGTTTTACGATGTATCCTTTCTGCTTCCAATAAAATAACATTCAGAAACATCCTTACCAGAAGATCATCGTTGAATGTAGATTTCTGGCACTTCTCACTATTCAGTTTCCAAAAAAGATGTTCCATCATCAGGGTTTCCCGCTCCGAAAGCTTAATAAACGGCTTCTGATCTGTCTGAAAAAAAGGAAACTGATTTAGCTTAATCTGGTGCTTAATGCATAACAGAAAATAATCTACATCGAACATACACAGTATACCTTTTACATTCTCATCCCATTTTTCTGTAGAATAAAGCTGATTTTCAGAAATGAAGTACATAGATCCCGGTCCAAAATGGTATTTTTTGTGCCCGATTGTTTCTTCCGTCTCTCCATCTGTAAGCAATATAATACTATAGAACTTTCTTCTTGTTCGGTCTCCGAATGTCTTCTTCTGTATCTTCTTCAGCTCTTCCAGTGCTATAACTTCCAAAAAACCATTCCCGTATATATACTCTATTGTACTACATTCTTCACAAAAGGAATGATGGGCATCGTTCAGATAAAATTCTTTGAATTCCTGTGGATTACTGATTTCTTTTATATTGGAGGATTTGGACATTTTTATATTTTTAGGAGATGATTTTCACAAATTTGTGGTAGAACTCTTTCGGATCCAGATTATGATAAATACTAAGAAAATCTGTTTCCATATCTATACTCTCTACGCCAGCCTCAATGGGCATATACAAAAGGCGAAAATCTACTCCCATAACTTCTGCTGTCACAGTTGTCCTTTCCACGCCGTTTCTTTCATAAAAAGCAATTCTTTTTTCTCTTATCAACCGCTCTTCTTCATTTATTGCTTTTTCCGGTGCCTCACATTCTATAATAAAACCTTTCGCTTTTATACTCTGAGCTAGTTTCTGAAGAAATATAGAGCCTATCCCGCCTCCACGGCCTGCTTCCTGTGTTACAGCAAAATAATCTAATAACAACAAATCTTTATCCTTCCACATAAAAGAGGCATAGGCTTTCACCTTAGAATCTTCTTCCAATGCATAAGCAGTATATTTATTAGCGACAAATGCATTTTCTATTACATACAGTGGTTTTACCTCATCTTCAGGAAAATCTTCCACAAGATATCGGTTGTATATATCACTAAATTCTGTAAAGCTAATTTCTCTGGTTACCTGCATTTTTCTTTTCATTTATCTCTATTAATCTATTGGTAATCATTACCATTCTCTTTCTAAATCTTCTTTCCAGTCATACGGCAATATTTCACCAAGACTTTTATATATTCCATTTTTTACTTCTACAACAGCTTCAAGGTTTTGTTTAGAGAGCTGACTCATCAGTTCTCTGCAACGCCCACATGGTGGGACAGCATTTCCATGGTTGTCCACAGCTACTACAGCCTGAATAACAGATTCTCCATTTTTTAGCATTTCTGCAACAGCACTATGTTCTGCACAAAATCCCATAGAGCATGCTGTATCTATGCTAATACCAGTATAAACATTTCCGGCAGATGTTTTTATAGCAGCTGCAACTCCTCCGTATTCTATAAAATCATTCAGAACTCTAGATTTGGCATATTGATGTGCTATTTTTTTTAAATCCATAATGTTATTCTTTTATACAATTAAAAATTACAATTGGTGGACGTTCCACATGTAATCTGAAATCAGGTCTCAATGTAAGAAGTGCTTCGTCAGGGGTTGGTTCCTCTATATTTTTGATACAAAATCCCACTTCTGATAGTTCATTTACCAGTGTACTTAGCTTTCTATGATATTTAATAACACCATCTACAAACCAATTCTGCTTCCTTATTCCCTCTTTACCATATTGGCTCAGAAGCCACGACGGACTAGCATTAACCTCTGCCCAACCATTTTGCGAAGCTGTACAAACCGGATGTTCTATCGAAAAAAGGAACTGACCTTTATTATTTAGTCCTTTATAAACTTTATGAAGTAATGGTCTGATATCTTCGATATAATGCAATGTCATAGAACTGATAACAATATCAAAAGTTTTCGGCTCTATTATATAGTCTTCAATCGCTGTACATTGTAAAGATACTCTGGAATCGTCCAGCCTTCTTTTAGCCTCAGTTATCATTTTTTCAGAAATATCAATACCGGTAACAACAAATGGATTTTGCTCTAGTACAGACTGAATCTGATGTCCGAATCCACACCCAATATCCAGAATACTTTTCCCGTTTGCATTATACATAAGCCTTTTCATAACGGGTTGTTCCAACAATTCGTTCAAACCTTTATCCTGATCCCGTAGATCTTTATAAGCCTCAAAAAATTCTGGATTATCATAAATATTTTGCTTCATCTTCTCTTACTTCTTAAATTCTGTATTTCGTTTAGTCTGTTATTTATTTCCGAGACTATGTATGTGATAAAAAAGGAACAACTAGCTTTTGTTCTTCGAACATACTATATAACTCTTCAGACACATACAACACCGTATCTTCCTTTGTCAGCAACTCATACTCAAAACCTTCCTCTAATGGTGTAAAACCCAATCGTACAGAAGTAAACTCTTCATGAGCCAAAGCAGCAATAATCTGCTGTAGAGCAATCATATTTTTGCTGAAAACTTCTGTAATTTCCAGAACTTTTTCTTTCACATTAGCCACTACAATAGCTTCTAATTCTTCAATGTAGTATATAGCATCTTTATATCCAAAGTCGGGATAAGCATAACAATAAAATAATGATATTCCTTTGCCCTGGACTGGTAAAACGGTATTAGTCAGATTATTTTCTACCAAGTCTGTGAATAAATTCAGATCTTCCCGATTGTCCAGGTTTAGTTTTCGTATTCCGACAGGCGTAGAAAAATCTTTATTTGTTATATTTTTAAAAGCCTGATATTCTGCTACCGGTCTGAATCCGAATTTCGGATAAAAGTCAAGTACACTACCATTAGCAAACAGTAGCATCCCACCTGTTTTTTGTTTAAAATCGACCAGAACCCGTTCCATCAGAAAACGGCTTAGTCCTTTATTCTGATATTCCGGATCTGTCATTACAGTTCCAAATTGTAATAATTTCTTTTTCTCACCCTTAATCTCAGTATCAAACAGACTTGCCGTAACATGAGATACGATCCTCCCTCCTTCGAACAGGGAATAAGCAATACAGCTACCATCCCAAAAACCACTCTGATAATAGTTTTCAAAGGTAAATTCCCAAACCTGCTGTGTAAGCCTGTTCAGTTCTCCTCTCAATTTCTTATCATTTTGATAAGCAATAGCGAGGGTATAATTATGTTCGTGTATATTTACTTTTTCTAAATGCATTTTTTACGTTTTTGAAACCTCATTAAGGTTTAATTTCTGTTACTATTTTCTTTATACCAGCGGATTGCTTTTTGTTCTTCATCTTGTATAAAATTATTTTTAGCATCATTATATTCATTCCCATCCTTCCACTCTTTTTTTCCAAGCTCCTCTTTTAGTTTCTGGTATTTGGTCAGTACAGCAGGATGTGTCCGCAAGTAATCCCGGAAAGCGATATGACGCAGCCAATGTTCCGAGCCCACAGGTATTACATGTATATGGGCTAATCTTAAATGATGATCGTGCAGCTTCTCCGGAATGTCATCACCTTTATTAATCTGTTCAGGAAAAGACCATTCGGAAGGTTTGGCTTTTAGCCTCACAAAAAATCTTCGGTAAGGCATATCTTCATTATATTTCTCATAATACACATACTGCTTCCCGGATAATAAAAGTGGAATTTTATCTAAATCTTCTTCGGAATTAACACCTACCATAATATCGATAACTGGCTTTGCAGAAAGTCCCTCTACGGATGTACTTCCTATATGCTGAATATCTGTATGTACTGTAGCTGTTAATTCTTCCAGTTCCTGTTTTAGTTCTTCAAACTGCTTTTTCCAGTCAGAATTATATTTTTCTATGATGAGCTGCACGATTGGAAAGTATTTATGAATATAATGTTCGGGTTCTTTTTCTGCCGAAAACTGTATCTTCCAACTTTTGAAGTACTTCCTTTTCAATATCTTCAGAGTCAGGCTTATTACAGAGCAGAATGACGGATATTCCGCTATTCAAATATAACGAATTATAGGTAAAATATCCAGGCCAGCCACCTGTATGATATACCTGTTTTTCACTGTTCTTTTTTTCATCAAGCTCCCATCCTAATCCATACGGAAATGCTTGTCCATCATTATTTACTGTAGGTTCAAACATCAGATTCAGATATTTTTCATCTACTAAATACTGTTCCAGTATCGCATTATTCCATATCAACAGATCATCCAATGTAGAGTTAACCGTTCCGTCACCTTGTATACCGTCCAGATAATAAACATACTCTTCACCTTTTATTTCATCTGGCAACTTTAGTTTTCCTGTTTCCGGATCGCTTAAAACACCAAACGCGTAATCAGGAATTAATTGCGGATTTTTCCGCCTGTTATATACCATTGTACTTTTCATATCCAGTGGTCTGAAAATATACTTCTGTAGTACTTCGGGGAAAGTAAATCCTGTTATTTTTTCCAGAATTACAGCTAGTATTACATAACCTGTATTACAATAATCCCATTGTTCGCCAGGATTAAAATAAGCTTTAGGACGAATGGCTGTTAATAGTCCTAGTACATCACTATTATCTGCGATAATCGTTTTATCCCAAAACTCTTCAAACAATTCCATATAGTCCGGCAATCCTGAAGTATGATTGAGTAGCTGAAAAACGGAAATTCCTTCATAGGGAAAATCCGGAAGAAAATACCTTACGTCGGTATGCAGAGACAAATGATATATATCCAAAACCTTTAACATGGCAAAAGCTGTAAATGGTTTGGAGACAGACGCAAGCTCAAAAACTGAGGCTCTGCTCAGTTCTCTTTTTTCTTCCGGATGATAAGTATTGCCAAACGCCCCTGTGTATAATACCTTACGTCGTTCGGCAATCATTATATTTCCATTAAACTTTACTTTTTTTATATAATTTTCAAGTATATCAAATACGTTCTTCATTAATTTTTTTAGTTTGAAATTTTTCGCATCAACATTTCCAAAGGTCCCTGTTTAAACTTCTTACTCCAAAAGATGCTGAAATAAATACTAATGATAAAATAACCTGCAGAGAATAATAAAATATAAACCGGCTGTAAAGGTGGTTGTCCTCCTAATTCTCCTGAATAATAATCACCCCGTAAAAGCGCTAATATAACAAGACCAACCGTAAGATGAGATACATAATGTGTAAGTGTCATCTGTCCTGTTTTAGCCAAATCTATCGCCCATTGCTTATCCGAAATATAGAGACTTACATACATAAAAGCTGCAATAAGCATCATACCAAAGCTTAGGGTATTGAGCACAAAAGGTAAAAACGGCGGAATATAATCTGAATGGATAAATTCCATAACCTTTGGACTAAGATTAAGATAAGGGCTTACAAAACGAATTGTCTCAATGAAAATGAATAGTACAAGCCCTGTTAAAAACATTTTTCGTTGAATTCGTTTTTGCGTCCAGTCCTGCCTCCCTAAATATAAGCCTACAGCGAAATATGCAAACCATGGAAATATAGGATTCCATCCATTGTAGAATGTATTCCGGAGAAAACCTTTTATAGTCCAAAAGTCAAGATATTGTAAATTTCCAAAATCCCACCCTGTTTCGTATGGGATGAATAGTAATAGTATATGAAAGACTGCTACAGTAACAGCAGCAGCTATTAGGTAGTACTTTTTATCCATGAATACCAATAAAGCCCCTATACTCATATACCCACCATACAAATGCAGGATATCTGCCGGCCACCACAGATAAAAAAGTACTCCAAAAACAAATAGGAACGCTGCACGCTTTAGAATTGTTATTCTTAATCTTTTTCTGTCTTCATCGGTATATTCCGAAATCCGATTTGTCATCAGTGCTACCCCCATACCTGCCAACATAACAAATACAGTACTGGAATGTCCGCTAAACAAGGTCAGGAACTTACTCATGAAACTATTATCTTCTTTCCCGAAGACTATATTAAAGTTCACAATAAACATCCCAAAAATAGCATAAGCCCTGGCCAGATCAAATCCGATAATCCTTTTCTTCATGTTGCAAATATTCCGCAGCAAAAATCATGATTACCAACCAACCAGCCTTTGACAAATGTCAAAAAATTCAGGAATTATAAGATTTAATTCATAACCACAAAAGAAACAAAAGAATAACATATCGGATTAAAACCTAGTGAAAGTTCAAAAAAGAATCTTTTCAACCACATAGAAACATAGCCTCCTAATCTCTGATGAAGGTATCTTCGATACTAATATAGAGTACATAGCTTATGTGTAAAAATTTATTTTCCTATGCATCAGCTCTTTTATAGAATTAATCCTATGTTTCTATATGTTTTTATATGCAGTATTGATATCCGCAGAAGCAACGATAGTAGCGCTAGAGTTTGAGTCTAGTGCTGCCATTATCTTTGATTATATTTTTGCTCTGATTCGGCTAAGGGTTTCCAGAGAAATCCCCAAATAAGAGGATATATGGGTGAGTTTGATATGATGAATATATTCCGGAGATTTTTTCAACAGATTAAGGTAGCGATCTGTCGCACTGCGTGCATGAAAATCAAAAAGACGATCTTCCAGCCAGATAGCATATAATTCGGTGATCAGAATCACATATTCCATCAGTTGTGGATATTGTCTCTTAATTTGCTGAAAAGCATTATAATCCACTGCTTCAACAGTAACATCTGTCAAACATTCAATAACCTCTTTGCTTGGTTTCTGATTCACAAGGCTCTCAAATGATACAGCAATATCATCTTCGAAAAAGAACTCTGTTGTAATCTCTTTATTATCCAGAATAAAAAACTTTCTGGCAATTCCGTTTACCATAAAATAACTTTTCCGACAAATCTCATTTTCCTGCAGCAAAAGTTCACCTTTCTTCAGGTGTTTAATTGTCGTTAACTGATCCATTACATTCATTGTTTCTTCATCAAAACTTTCAACGAGTGCCTGGATCCTTTCGATATGTTCAGTCATTTATGGCTGTGGTTTATTTTGATTAGCTTTTTTTGCGATAATACCATCCAGATATTTTTTCAATACTAAAGGATGGCAGTGTTTCTCATCTTTTGCAGCATATACCAGGGTTATTACTTCTTCTTTTTCTAACCTTTTCAGAAACGTAACACCAGGGTTTTTATCCAGCAATTCGGCTTCATATTTTGCAGAAAATTCTGTCCAAAGTGCAGGATCATGATGGAACCATTTTCTGAGCTCTGTAGATGGAGCCAAATCTTTATCCCATTCGGCAATATCAGCTTCCGGTTTAGAGATTCCTCTTGGCCATAATCTATCCACCAGAACTCTGTAACCATCTTCCGGAGAAGGCTTCTCATAAACTCTTTTAAGGTGTATTGTCTGCATAACTGTAAAAGCAATGATTAAATTTATGAAAAATTATGCATTCTTTAGTAATCCCCTGTATTTAAGCAATATGAGCTACTTAGCTCAGCTCTTTTAAAACTTTTATAGCATTTTCATTCTTAGGATTTAATTTCAGAGATTTTTGGTAGTTCTTTTTTGCTTCATCTTTTTTTCCCATTTTCAAAAGCAGTTCTCCATAGCTATCATAGGTATTCCATCCTTTAGGGTACAATTGGGTATTCAGCTTAAGTATCTCCAAAGCTTCATTCTCTTTATTTTCATTCAATAATTTATAACCAAAACTATTGATCTCATCTTCATTGACATTATATTCAGCATTTTTTCCTTTCTTAAATTCTTCTTTAATCAGTAATACAAGTTTATCTACAGAAGGATTTTCCTTTGTATAATACTGTCCAACGGATTTTAGATTCATCAGCCTTTCTTTCTCTTCCTGCTCTTTAATTGTTTCTACCTTATAATATTTTCTTTGTTCGTCGGTTACCTTAGAAGGGTCCAGATCATATCTCTTCCATTTACCGTTTGTTGTATTGTTTCTTATAAACTGAGTACCATAAATCTGAGGTTTTCCCCGACGCATCAAATCTCTGTCAACTGCTGCTGCAAACCACCATTTATTAAGGCTTGGATCCAGTTTTATGGCTTTATCAAAACTCTGAACGGCCATCCTTGAGGCTATTGTATCATTCCCATGTTGAAAAACAATTCCTGCATTCAGATGGTCTTTTGCTGTTTGTACTTTATTTTCCTTTATAAGTTGGAAAATTCTTTCCCTTCTCACACTATCCTCTTTATTCAGGATTTTCCAGTTTATCTCTCCTGACATTCTTGATTTCTGATCAGCATCCGCCATTTTCTGAAGTTCAGTATTGTTCTGAGCTTCAATATGGCTAACAAATAATACAGTAAAAAGAAATGACAATATCGTATATGTTCTGTTCATAATTTTATTGCTTAAGCCCAGATAAAAATATACATTTTTCACTAAGTTTTGAAAAATTACAATCCTTTATTTTCTAATGGTTTTCTAATTACATTCTAAGATTTTTCTAACGGCCTTTCCAAAAACACCAGACTACCTTTGCAGCAAAGAAAACAGATATGGATACCGATCCGCATTATTACAACAACTAAGCATTCTGCCACTTTACTTTTCTGTAAGCTGGGCCGGATGCTAAAACAGAAAGGTTATGAACACATTAGAATTTACACTTCGTCTTTTTATTGCATTTGCTTTGGGAGCCAGCATTGGTTTCGAAAGACAATGGCGCCAGAAAAGTGCAGGACTCCGCACCAATACATTGGTATGTCTTGGATCGGCAGCATTTGTACTGCTCTCTATAAGAATAGGTGGCGATGCTACCGGCAGAATAGCATCATACATCGTTAGCGGTATTGGCTTTTTAGGTGGTGGAGTCATTATGAAAGACGGGCTTACCGTAAGAGGTCTTAATACCGCTGCTACCATTTGGTGCTCGGCTTCAGTTGGAGCTTTATGTGCAATGGGACTTCCGTTTGAAGCAGCTATTACCAGTGGATTTATTATCCTCACTCATTTAATTCTGCGTCCATTAGGAATAACACTTAGTAAAAATATCAGCAGCAGAAGCCATTATACAGAATACCTGCTTAGTATTAAATGCAAAACAGAGGTTGAAAATCATATACGTGTGCTCCTTATGCAGTCCTTAGGCGGCAATGACAAGGTTCTGCTGAAATCCCTTACCAGCGATGATAATGGAACACCCGAAAATGCTATTATCACAGCAGAAGTTCATGCTTCTGTACCACAGGACAGCTTTATGGAAAAAACAGCCAGCAGACTTACTATAGAAGACAAGGTAATTAAGGTAAGCTGGGAAATTATAGGTACCGAAAACGATTTATAACATTAAAAAACAGCACTGAGACAATGTTAAAAAGATCCACAAACAAAAATCTTAATTCAGCAGCACTTGTAAAGCTTAAAGAAGCAGCTGTATTGAATGAAAAGATGGTGTATGCTATGCTGGAAACTTCAGAAGAAGGGCTAAGCGACAACACGGTAAAAGACCGTGTAAAAATCTATGGTAAAAATGAAATTGCAACACAGAAAGCGCCTTCATGGTTAAAGCAATTTACCCATTCATTTTTCAATCCATTCAATTATATACTGGCCTGTATTGCTATCATTTCTTTATTCATCGATGCCATACTAGTTCCTTCCGAAGAGAAAGACTTTAGCACCTGCATTATTATTGCCATTATGCTGCTGTTCAGTACGATTCTTAGATTTATTCAGGAATTCCGCAGTAACAAAGCCGCAGAAGCATTAAAGAAAATGGTAAAAACGAGCTGCCTTACCAAACGAAAATTTAAAGATAGCGAAGAGATAGAGATTGCTAATATTGTTCCGGGAGATATTGTTTTGCTCTCTGCCGGTGATATGGTGCCTGCGGACTGTAGAATACTAAAAAGTAAAGACCTTTTTATTAGTGAATCTATCCTCACAGGTGAGGCTCTTCCTGTTGAAAAAAATGCCTTTGCGATACGGGATGCTAAAGAGCAAAATCCGCTGACTCTTCCGAATATATGTTTTATGGGTACCAATGTCGTAAGTGGTTCTGCCACTGTAGTGGTAGCGAATACTGGTATCTTCACTTACTTCGGGAGCATCAGCAGAAATCTTGTTTCAAAACGACCTGAAACATCTTTTGATATTGGTGTTAATAAAGTAAGCTTCCTTCTTATCCGGTTTATGCTGATTATGACGCCAGTTATATTCCTGATCAATGGATTTGTAAAAGATGATTGGATGCAGGCATTGTTGTTCGCCATTGCGGTTGCAGTTGGATTGACTCCGGAAATGCTGCCTATGATTGTTACGGCTAACCTTGCAAAAGGTGCTGTAAACATGAGCAAAAAGAAAGTTATTGTAAAAAGGCTGAATGCTATTCAGAATATAGGTGCAATGGATATCCTATGTACGGATAAAACCGGAACACTTACATTGGATAAAATCGTACTGGAAACCCACCTCAACGTTCGGGGAATGGATGATGATGAAGTACTAAAATGGGCTTATCTCAACAGCTTCCATCAAACAGGTCTAAAAAACCTTTTGGATCAGGCTGTTCTGGATCATGCCGAAGTACATAATCTGATGAAAGCCGATGAATTATATATGAAAGTGGACGAAATTCCTTTTGATTTTGAAAGAAGAAGAATGTCCGTAGTTCTGAATACTTCCAAAGGCAAACACCTGATGATTTCTAAGGGTGCCGTAGAGGAAATGCTTTCTCTATGTAAATATGCCTTAGATCCCGGAGACGATCACAGCCTGCATATTGAGAATGATAATATTGTTCCGCTAGATGATGCTATGAAGCAAAAAATTCTCAAAATGTCCGAAAAGCTAAATGCTGAAGGACTTCGTGTATTGCTCGTTGCCATTCGGGAATTTGAAGGAAATCATCCGCTAAACTACTCTGTTGCTGATGAAAATAATCTTATCCTTACTGGATTTATCGGGTTTCTGGATCCTGCAAAACCTTCCGCAGAGCCTAGTATCAAAGCATTGCATAAATTGGGCGTAGAGGTAAAAGTAATTACCGGAGACAATGATATTGTGGCGAAAAAAATATGCCATGATGTAGGAATTCCTATCAACAATATAATGCTGGGTGAAAAACTGGATCAAATCTCAGATGAAGAACTAAGTAAGAATATGGATCTTTATTCAATTTTTGCAAAAGTAAGTCCATTGCAAAAACAACGCATTGTAAAAATATTAAAATCAAAAGGACATACCGTAGGCTTTATGGGAGATGGTATTAATGATGCCGCGGCCATTAAGGAA
Source organism: Elizabethkingia sp. YR214 (assembly GCF_003058195.1). Taxonomy (GTDB): domain Bacteria; phylum Bacteroidota; class Bacteroidia; order Flavobacteriales; family Weeksellaceae; genus Elizabethkingia. The sequence goes on along the minus strand of NZ_QBUH01000004.1, from coordinate 71,158 downwards.
GCTGATGTAGGTATTTCTGTAGATACCGGGGCTGATATTGCTAAAGAAAGTGCCGATATTATATTATTAGAGAAGGACCTGATGGTTTTGCGGAGCGGTGTTATCTATGGTAGAAGAACTTTTGGAAATATCATCAAATATATAAAGATGACTGCCAGTAGCAATTTTGGTAATATGTTTAGTATGATCGGTGCAAGCGCCTTTTTACCATTCTTGCCTATGCTTCCGTTACAAATACTTACCCAAAATCTGCTCTATGATATCTCCCAGTCATCTATCCCATGGGATACGATGGACAAGGATTTTCTGGAAAAACCTAAAAAATGGGATGCCGGCAGTATCAAGAAATTTATGCTGTATATAGGTCCTTTAAGTTCAATCTTCGATTATATAACTTTTGCTGTCATGTTCTTTATCTTCAAAGCCAACACTCCGGAACACCAAAGTCTTTTTCAGACCGGATGGTTTGTAGAAGGTCTATTGTCACAGACGCTGATTGTACATATTATCAGAACAAAAAAAATACCCTTTATTCAGAGTTGGGCAGCAGCTCCGGTAGTTGCACTTACCAGTCTGATTATGCTTATTGGGATTTCCATTCCTTTTACTCCGATAGCAGGATACCTGAAAATGCAGCCACTTCCACTATCCTATTTCCCTTATCTTCTGGGAATTCTTACCGGATACTGTATACTGACTCAGTTTGTGAAACAATGGTTTATCCGGAAATTCCAGCAATGGTTATAGTCACAAGTCAAATATTCCATGAAAAGAAAAGGAATCTTAAACCACACAGATACATAGCTTTAAAATTCAGATAGAGGTATCTTCAATACTAACATAGCATACATAGCGTATGTGTGATAGTTTACTTTCCTATATCAAGCTTTATTTTATATGCTTTACTCTATGCGTCTATGTGTTTTTACAGAATATTAAAATCTTACTATCCTTTTACGATTAATCAACTAAAATTATTTATTTACTTTCCATATTAGGACAATCCCCTGTAGTCTTCATTACAAGGGATTGTTTTTATATCATTTATCAGTCTCACCTCTGTTATCACCGATATCTTTTACTTCGTAAATCAATTATATAATCAACATAAAAACAAAAACTGCGAATAGATCTCATTTGCGGAGAATGAATGCCGATATATAAAAACTACTCGTTTTAACATGAAATACGAGCTTTTTCTAATAGTTTTCTAATAGTATTCTAAAGATTTTCTAACGAGGTATTCTAAGTGATGAAAATACCTTTGCAACAGCGAAAAAAACTATCTTAGTTACTCTGAAGATGGTATTTGAAGCTAGATAATTTAAAAATTCAATCTATTGTTACAAATAACTACTAAATATGAGAAGAACAATACTAACATTGGCACTTTTAGCGTTCGTAATCTCTTGCAAAGACTCTAAAAGTGAAACTCCTCAGGATCAGGATCTCATCATAAAAGGCGATAATGTTATCGTTCCGGAAAGCAATCCTGTCTTCAGAAAGATTAAAACCGAAACGGTTTCCGAACAGGAACATAGTGACGGTGTCGTTTCTGCTGGTACAATTCAGGCAATTCCAAATCATTATGCAGAAATTGCAAGTCCTTTTTCAGGAAGGATAACCAAATCATTTGTTCGCCTTGGGCAAAATGTTTCTGCAGGCAGCCCTATTTTTGAAATTCTTTCATCTGACTATTTCTCGGTCCAGAAAGATTATACAGATGCTGTAAATGATGTACAACTTGCGGAAAAAAACTACCGGAGACAGCAGGATCTTGTGAAACACGGTGTAGGAATCCAAAAGGAACTTGATGAGGCTGAAACAGACTTCAAAAACAAAAAGACTTCTCTCTCCAATGCTTCTTCTGCGCTAAAGGTATACAACAGCAAAGGTGGCAGCCTGGGTAGTCCCCTTATTGTAAGGTCTCCAATCAATGGTGAGATTATTTCTAATCAGATCGTTAATGGCCAGTTCCTGAAAGGGGATGCAGATCCTGTCGTTATTATTGCCGAATTATCCAAAGTATGGATTAGCGGAGAAGTAAAAGAAAAGGATATCCGCTTTGTAAATACCGGAGATCCTGTTTCCGTAAAGGTAAGTGCCTATCCGGACAGAAACATTACCGGAAAAGTTTACCATATTAACGAAATTGTAGATGAGGCTACCCGAAGTGTAAAAGTACTTATTGAATGCGATAATCCGGATAGAAAACTAAAACCGGGAATGTATGCTACTGTCAACTTTTCTACCACACCAGTGAATTCTATTATGATTCCGGTTACGGCACTTATGCAAAAAGACAGTTCCCAATATGTATGGATAAAAACCGGTAAAAATCAGTTTGCTAAACGTTCAGTTGTCGCAGGAGAAACAGACCAGAAAGTGGTAAGAATTACTTCCGGTTTAAAGCCTGGCGATGTTATTATGACCGAAGGCGGAATCTATATGCTGGACGCAAAATAACCTATAACATCTTTATCATGAGACTATTTTCAGCCTTCACAATTTACTTGTGAATATATGAATGGTGAATAGTCAAATTCAGATCCTGCAGGATCAGGTTCAAAAATTAAAAACATGAAACAATTACTTACACTCTCTATACAGAAGAGATGGCTGATGTTGGCACTCTTCCTTTTACTGGGATTTTTCGGATATTACTCCTGGACCAAGCTATCTGTAGAAGCCTACCCCGATATTGCTGATGTTACCTCTCAGGTTGTAACACAGGTTCCGGGACTGGCAGCTGAAGAAGTAGAACAACAAATCACAATCCCGTTAGAAAGATCTCTGAACGGACTTCCGGGAATGCACGTTATGCGTAGTAAGAGTACCTTCGGATTATCCATTATTACAATGGTTTTTGAAGATGGTGTGGACGATTACTGGGCAAGACAACGAATCCAGGAAAGACTGGCCGAAGTAAATCTTCCTTATGGGGCACAACCCGGGTTAGATCCTCTCACTTCTCCTATCGGGGAAGTCTACCGTTATATTATCGAAAGTGATAACCATAGTCTGCGTGAGCTTACAGACCTGCAAAACTTTGTTATTATTCCACGGATTAAGCAAGTTTCGGGAATTGCTGATGTAACTAACTTTGGCGGGATTACAACTCAGTTTCAGATAGAACTGGATCCACATAAGCTGGAACAATACGGATTATCTCTTTCCGAAGTTACCGAAACGATTTCCAAAAACAACATAAGTGCCGGCGGAAGTATGCTTCCGCGTGGCGACCTTTCCTATGTTATCCGGGGTATTGGTCTGGTAAAAGATCTGAATGACCTTGGAAAAATTGTTGTAAAAACAGAAAATGGTGTTCCTGTTTTCCTGAACGATGTAGGAACGCTAAAATATGGTAATCTTGAAAGAAAAGGTATACTTGGCTATAGCGATAAAAAACGCAATTACTCCGAAAGTGTAGAAGGTATTGTACTTTTGTTAAGAGGACAAAATCCTTCTCAGGTACTGGAAGGCGTACATGAAGCCGTTGATGAGCTGAATAATGAAACCCTTCCGCCAGGGGTAAGAATACATCCTTTCCTGGACAGAACGGATCTTGTAAAAACCACTCTTAATACTGTATCTCATACTTTAACCGAAGGAATTGTACTGGTTATTATAGTTCTTATTATATTCCTTGGAAGCTGGAGAGGAGCTTTATTAGTTGCCATCACAATTCCACTTTCATTATTATTTGCATTTATCTTAATGCATTTTACCAATATCCCGGCTAACCTTCTTTCTCTGGGGGCAATAGATTTCGGTATTATTGTAGACGGAGCCATCGTAATGCTGGAAACAATCCTGAAGAAAAGAGAAGATGATCCGGAAGAAGAACTGGAAGAAAAAAGCATTACCAAAAGAGTGATAGAGGTAGCTAAACCTATTTTCTTTTCCACCATTATTATTATCACAGCTTATCTCCCATTATTTGCATTTGAGAGAGTAGAGAAAAAACTTTTTACACCGATGGCCTTTACAGTTGGTTATGCCTTATTCGGAGCACTGGCTGTAGCGCTTCTTCTTATTCCGGGACTGGCGTATGTAATTTATAGAAAGCCTCAGAAGCTTTATCACAACAAATGGCTGGAGAAAATAAGTACTGCCTACGGAAAGAGAATCGAAAAAATTATGCAGGCACCTAAAAAGGTTATTTTACCAGTCAGCCTTGTTCTGGCAACTGCAGGAGTATTGTCCTACACTGTGGGAAAAGATTTCCTTCCGGAGCTGGACGAAGGTTCCATCTGGCTACAGGTACAATTGCCACCGGGAATATCGCTGGCAAAAGCAAAAGAAATGAGCGATACATTACGCGCCAGAACGCTGAAGCATTCTGAGATCACTTATATGATGGTTCAGGCAGGGCGTAATGACGACGGAACCGATCCGTGGACAGCCTCTCACTTTGAAGTTTCTGTAGGAATAAAACCTTACAAAGAATGGCCTAAAGGAAAAACCAAAGCCGATCTTATTCAGGAGCTGGCGAAAGATTATAAAGATATGCCCGGCTTTACTGTTGGATTTTCCCAACCTATGATTGACGGTGTAATGGATAAAATATCCGGTGCACATAGTGAGCTTGTGGTAAAAGTTTACGGTGATGACTTTAAGGAAACCAGAAGAATTGCTGAAAATGTATTGTCAACTCTGGATAAAACTCCCGGTTCTGCCGATTTAGCTATCGATCAGGAACCGCCATTACCTCAGCTTCAGATTATTGCTGACCGGGACAAAATTGCTCAGTACGGATTAAATGTATCGGATGTAGCAGACCTTATCGAAGTAGCATTAGGAGGAAAAGCCATATCTCAAATCTTCATTGGCAACAAAGTCTATGATATTTCCTGCCGTTATACGGAAGAAAGCAGAGATACACCTGATAAAATAGGCAATCTGATGTTAACCTCTGCTTCCGGAGCCAAGATTCCATTGTCGCAGGTAGCAGAAGTAAAGCTAAGTACAGGTGAAAGTACTATTACACGTGAGATGAACAAGCGGCATCTAACGGTAAAATTAAACCTGAGAGGCCGTGACCTTTCTTCTTTCCTGAAGGAAGCTCAGGCTAAAATAGAAAAAGACATCAAATACGATCACGAAAAATACCACATTAAGTGGGGCGGTCAGTTTGAAAATCAGAACCGGGCTTACTCCAGACTGGCCTTTATTGTACCATTGGCGCTGGCAATTATGTTCCTGTTATTGTATGGTGCATTCGGCGACTTCAAGCAGGCATTGGTACTGATGTCTATTGTACCACTAGCTTTATTCGGCGGAATGCTCGCTCTTAATATACGCGGAATGTCACTCAATGTATCATCTGCGGTAGGTTTCATTGCCTTGTTTGGTGTTGCTATTCAGAACGGTGTTATTATGATTTCACATATTAATGATCTCCGAAAGAAAGGACATGAGCTAAAAGAATCCGTGATTAAAGGAGCCAGAGACCGTTTCAGACCTGTATTAATGACTGCTACTGTTGCGGTAATAGGTTTATTCCCCGCATCCATGGCTACAGGAATAGGTTCGGATGTACAACGTCCTCTGGCGACGGTAATTGTGTACGGACTAATGTTCTCTACAATTCTTACATTATTTGTACTACCGGCAATTTACTATATGGCCGAACATAGGTTTGAAAAAAAACAAAATTTGAAAAAAGAGACAGATGAAATGCCTGAATAAAAACCTAACGAACTTGGTTATGATAGGCTTTAGCATTCTATCTGACCTATACAACCAGCCGAGAAGCGGCGTATTAAAAATGAGACAGATGAAATTTAATATTCGTTTTACTATAGTTACAGCAACATTACTCAGCATGGCGGGTATTGTAAAAGCACAGGAAAAAGAGCTTTTAAGCTTTAATGAATACCTGAATCTTGTCGGAAAGAAAAACCTGAATTATGCTGCACAGAAATACAATGTAAGCATGGCTGAAGCTTCTATTCAGACAGCCAATATGTTTCCGGATCCACAATTTGATATGGAGGGCTCCAACAATGGAATCTCCAAAAATATGGGATATACTTTCGGTGGATCTTTTGGCTGGACTGTGGAGCTGGGTGGAAAAAGAAAAGCCCGTGTGGACCTTGCCAGAAATCAGTCTGAGCTGAGTAAGATATTATTATCAGATTTCTTCAGAAACCTCCGTGCAGACGCTAGCTTAGGTTATATCGAGGCCTTAAGAACCAAGGCTCTCCTGGATGTACAACAGGATTCTTATAAAAACATGCTAAAACTGTCAAAATCCGACAGTATCAGATACCGCCTGGGGACAATCTCTTTGGTATCCTCCAAGCAAAGTAAATTGGAAGCCGCTTCTCTTCTCAATGATGTCTATCAGGCCGAAAGTGCGGAGCAACAAGCCATAACAGGATTATCTGTATTTCTGAGTGATAACAATCTTACGGGTAGAGATGTTGACGGTGATTTCAATGCCTTTAACAGAGATTTTGGTGTCGAGGATCTTATCACACAGGCACTGAATGACAGAGCCGATTTATTAGCTGCCCGCCAGAATACACAGGTAGCAAAAAGCCAGATTAATCTGGAAAGAGCCAATCGTAAAATAGATTTGGGGCTTTCTGCCGGAGTATCACATAATACAACAGCAACAAATGAAATAGCCCCCTCTCCTGCTGTAAATGCTGTGAAACTTGGTGTAAGTATTCCGTTAAAATTCTCCAATAACCGAAATGCGGGACTAAAGATTGCCGAAATGGCACACTCCCAGTCCCAATTGGAATATCAGCAGGTAGAACAAAGTATACGTGCGGAAGTAATGCAGGCTTATCAGCAATATATGGCGACCCAGAAGCAAGTAAAGCAGTTCCACAACGGAATGCTTACAGAAGCTAAAAGTATTCTGGAAGGTATTATCTACAGTTACAAAAGAGGTGAAAGCTCTATTCTGGAGGTTCTGAATGCACAAAGAACTTACAATGATGTAAGAAAAGATTACTATCAGGCTCTTGCAGATAATGCTGCTGCCTTAATAGAACTTGAACGCAAAACGGGTATCTGGGATATCTCTTTTTAAATCATTTTTACTTAATTATATAGAAATGCTCCTGTTGTTTATTCACAGGAGCATTTTGCTTAAAACAACCTTGCCAAGGTTTACAATCAATTATTGTATCAGTTCCTAAAACCCAATCTTCAAAAAATTCCAGTTCAGGGTATCTACTATGGTTAGCTGATTGGTTATTACCGGGAGATCTGCAATAATCTTCAGCGTCTGCATCGCCATCATGCTTCCTACAATTCCGGGCAATGGACCAAGTACTCCATTTTTATCACAATTGGGAACCTCATCCGGATTAGGCGGCTCCGGAAAAAGATGCCGTAGATTTTTACTGCCTTTATAATTGAATACAGCTATCTGCCCTTCGAATCCAAAAATACTCCCGTAAACCAAAGTTTTATCGAGTGCTACGCAGGTATCATTCACCAGATATCGGGTGGTAAAATTATCTGAGCCATCTACAATCAAATCATAATCCTGAAAGATAGACTGTACATTTTCAGGTTCTATTTTTTCATTTATAGTAATAAACTTAACCGAAGAATTAAAGGCTGCAACAAAATCTGCTGCACTTTCTGTCTTTAACTTTCCAATATTGGATTCGGTATGAATCACCTGCCGGTTCAGATTATGCAATTCTACAACATCAAAATCTGCAACACCAATAGTACCTACTCCTGCCGCCGACAAATACTGAATAACCGGACTTCCCAAACCTCCTGCTCCTACAATCAGCACTTTAGCATTTTTTATTTTTCGCTGTCCCGTCACGCCTATTTTTTCAATAAAAATCTGGCGGCTATAACGGTTAAATTCTTCATTGGTTATAGAATCTTCTTTCATATAATAATTGTAATAATTATGGGATACATCAATATCAACCACAAAAGCTACAAAAGTTTTTTATCTAAAAAGTGGAAAACCTAAAGAGCACAAAAACATAGAACACATTAACAATCTCCTTTTTTGAACTTTTGTACCAAGCTTAACTCAAAACTTCGTTCTTTTGTTACTTTTGTGGTTTAATTTATTTACGATGCAAATATTTCGTACTTCTAAATTCTAACTTCATACTTCAAAAAACTTTATCCCAATCCTTCATTACAGGATCATATCCCGCATTACTGATAATGTGTTTCACTTCCTCCATGCTTCTTTCATCACTGGTTTCAAACTGCTCCAGAGATTGTGGATCTACAGCATAACCACCCGGATTGGTCTTAGAAGCAGCACTCATAGTGGTAACTCCCAATGAGATTACATTATTTCTGAAGTTCTCATTTTCCCTAGTAGAAACCGAAATTTCTAAATCTTCATTCCATATCCGGTAAGCACAGATTAGTTGTAGCAAATCCCTGTCACTCATAATAAATTTAGGTTCGATAATTCCTTCTGCAGGCCTTAGTCTGGGAAAAGAAACTGAAAATCGGGTCTGCCAATATTGCTTCTGTAGGTAGTCTATGTGCAAGGCATTAAAAAAACTATCTACACGCCAGTCTTCCAGCCCGAGTAAAACCCCCAGTCCTATTTTATGTAACTCGGCCTGCCCTATCCTGTCAGGTGTATCCAACCTGAAATCGAAATTAGATTTCTTTCCTTTAGGATGATATTCTTTATAAACAGCCTCATGATAGGTTTCCTGATATACGAGTACAGAATGCACACCGGCATCGTGTAATGCCTGATATTCTTCAAGCGATAATGGCTGAACTTCAATAGAGATATTTGCAAAATACGGGCGGAGTAGTTTTATAGCATTTAGAAAATACTCTATTCCTACCGTTTTATTGGCTTCACCACTTACCAATAAAACATGGTTTATCCCCATTGTTTTCAGTGCCATAGCCTCTATTATAATTTCTGTATTGGATAAAGTTTTACGCTTGATTTTGTTATCCAGACTAAAACCACAATAGGTACAGATATTCTGACATTCATTACTCAGGTAAAGTGGCGCATACATTTGTATGACTTTACCAAATCTCTTTTGAGTAAGATTTTTTGTTATTTGTGCCATTTTCTCCAAATAAGGTGCGGCCGCAGGAGAAAGCAATACCAAAAAATCTTCAATCGTTCTTTTCCTCTTATTCAATACACTTTCTACCTGCTGCTCTGTAGTCGTATAAATTTTGTCTTTTATCCGATCCCAGTCATATTGCAGAAAAGTATTTTTAAATGTTTTCATGTATTCGTTTTTTATAATTCAGAGTAATAAACACAAAAGTTTCTTCAGAAAATTGTAACGCAACGGCACAACTTAATATGAACCTTCAACATTGCTTTTAGGACACAAAGGAAAAATCAAAGATTTTTCTGTCCATACTATGCTGTTTACTGTTTTTCTTATATCTAAAAACAGTATCCTATTCATTGCTTTTAGTGCCTTCGTGTTATGCTTACAGCCATTAGTTCTTATAGAAATGAGGTTAACGGACTGGATGCTACTGCTCCGGAATGTATATCCCCCAGTTGGGCTTCAAAACCTCTTCTGCCAGCTATAACAGCTTCTTTGAATGCTATAGCCATTTGTACAGGATCACCGGCAACAGCAATTGCTGTATTTACCAGAACGGCATCTGCTCCCATTTCCATTGCTTTTGCAGCATCCGAAGGTGCTCCTATACCAGCATCCACTACTACAGGTACATTACTTTGTTCAATAATAATTTCCAGAAAATCCAACGTTCGCAAACCTTTATTACTACCTATTGGTGCGCCTAAGGGCATTACTACAGCTGTTCCCGCATCTTCCAGCCTTTTACACAATACCGGATCGGCGTGTATATAAGGCATTACGATAAAACCTAATTTAGCCAGCTGTTCTGTAGCTTTCAGTGTTTCTATAGGATCCGGCAATAGGTATCGGGGATCGGGATGTATTTCCAGCTTCAGCCAGTTTGTTTCCAGTGCTTCTCTCGCCAATTGTGCTGCCAATACAGCTTCCTGTGCATTTCTGGCTCCGGATGTATTGGGCAAAAGATGAACATTTGGCAATTGTAAAGCAGTTAATAAATCATCAGAATCCGACTGATGGTCTATACGCTTTAGTGCCATCGTTACCAATTCGGATTCGGAAGCTTTTACAGCTTTTGTCATTTGGGACATGCTCCCAAACTTTCCTGTTCCCAAAAATAATCTGGAAGTATAAATTCTGTCTGCTATTTGTAAGTTACTCATTGAATATTGTTTTAATGGTTGAAATTAGTTCAGGATTTTTAGCAATCAGTCCGGATACAGCTACGCCATACAGGCCTATATCCTGCAATAGTTTAATGTCTTCCAGCTGAATTCCGCCAATTGCGAATACTGGTGGCAGTATGATTTGTTGATCCTGAAAATGTTTAAAAATATTTTTATAGCCTTCCGGCCCCAAAACCGGACTAAGTTTCTCTTTTGTAGAAGTAAAACGAAAAGGGCCTAAACCAATATAATCGCATTTCTCATCGATACGCTGTTGTAAATCCTGAATTGTATTGGCAGTTCCCCCAATGATTTTATTATTTCCTAAAATACTTCTGGCCTCTGCTACCGGAGTATCAGCCAGCCCGAGATGCACACCATCTGCACCCGTTTCTTTAGCTAATGTAACATGATCGTTTAGAATATATTTAGCTCCGAAATCACTACAGTAGTTCCGTATTTTAGCACATAGTTTTTCTAAAGACTTATCATCAGTATTTTTCCAGCGTACCTGAATCCAGTCTGCTCCGTTTAACAAAGCTTTCAGGATATTCTTTTCTTGCTCTTCTGCATTAGCTCCTTGTGATATATATTGCAATCTGCTCAGCATAAATTCTATATTTGAATTAAAGGTTGTTTTTGCATCTTAAAAAACTTTGAAGCGGGTGTAGACTTTGCCAGATATTCCCCAGCATAGCCACACCATCTGCTCTTGATTTTAATACTATATCTATATTATTTTCATCTATTCCCCCCAGTCCTATTAGCTGAACATTTTTATTGGTTCTTTGTTCTAGATCATCCAGAATATTGTGCTCAGCTCCATAACCTTGCTTGGATATGCTCGGAAATACAGGAGATAAGAAAGCATAAGTCCATTCCGTACCCAATGCATTAAACTCTTCAATAGAATGAGTGGAGGTAGACAAAATATACTTTCCCTGAAAGTTTATATGTTCTCCGTTTAATCTGCTTTCTTCCCTGAAATGCAATCTTATAATACCAAATTCTTCCGCCAGATTGTGATGAGAATGCAAAACCAGTCGATGTCTGTAATCTTCATCAACCTGGCTAATGTAATCACGCATGGCAACATCAGACAGCCAATACTTCCGGATATGGAAATAACTTAGTCCATTGGCAAAAAGTTCATTGATCCAGAAGGTTTCTTGTTCTGCTTCCTGTTCCGGAGAGAAAACAATGATCATAAATAGATTTCTTTACCTGATTCTATAAATTCTTTCGACTTTTCATTCATTCCTTGTTCGGCAGCATCCCGAATCTCCTGAGTAATTTTCATTGAACAGAATTTAGGTCCGCACATCGAGCAGAAATGAGCTACTTTTGCCCCATCTGCTGGTAAAGTTTCATCGTGGAATTCTCTTGCAGTGTCCGGATCCAGAGATAGGTTGAACTGATCTTCCCAACGGAATTCGAATCTGGCTTTGCTCAGCGCATTATCCCTATATTGTGCTCCCGGATGTCCTTTTGCAAGATCTGCAGCATGAGCCGCAAGTTTGTAGGTAATCACACCGTCTTTTACATCTTTCTTGTTTGGTAAACCTAAGTGCTCCTTTGGCGTAACATAACACAACATTGCACAGCCATACCAGCCAATCATGGCAGCACCTATCGCTGAAGTAATATGATCATAACCAGGTGCTATATCTGTTGTTAATGGTCCTAGTGTATAGAAAGGCGCTTCATCACATTCTTCAAGCTGCTTCTCCATATTTTCTTTAATCATGTGCATCGGTACATGCCCAGGCCCTTCTATCATTACCTGTACATCGTGTTTCCATGCAATTTTGGTGAGCTCACCCAAAGTTTCCAACTCTGCAAATTGTGCAGCATCATTAGCATCGGCAATAGAACCCGGTCGCAACCCGTCGCCCAAAGAAAAAGCAACATCATAACGCTTCATAATTTCGCAAATCTCTTCGAAGTGCGTGTAAAGGAAATTTTCCTGATGATGAAACAAGCACCATTTAGCCATAATAGATCCGCCACGTGAAACAATCCCCGTAACACGACTGGCTGTAAGATGGATATAGCGCAACAATACGCCTGCATGAATTGTAAAATATGATACACCCTGCTCTGCTTGCTCTATCAGCGTATCTCTGAAAATCTCCCATGTAAGATTTTCTGCAACACCTTTTACTTTTTCCAGCGCCTGATAAATAGGAACGGTACCAATAGGAACCGGAGAATTTCGGATAATCCATTCCCGTGTTTCGTGGATATTTTTTCCGGTAGATAAATCCATAATCGTATCTGCTCCCCAACGGCATGCCCATACTGCTTTTTCTACTTCCTCTTCGATATTGGAAGTAACAGCACTGTTACCAATATTGGCATTTATTTTCACCAGGAAATTACGCCCAATAATCATAGGCTCGCTCTCAGGATGATTGATATTATTTGGGATAATTGCTCTTCCGGCAGCAATCTCGCTGCGTACAAATTCCGGGGTAATTTTCCCTTTGGGAGTATTAGCTCCAAAGCTATCGCCGCGGTGCTGTGCAGCCATTCCTTTGGTAGAGGTTTCTAACTGCTCAATTTTCTGATTTTCGCGGATGGCTACATATTCCATTTCAGGGGTAATGATTCCTTTCTTTGCATAATACAACTGACTTACATTCATTCCTTCTTTGGCAACCATTGGTTTGTGACTGTATTCAAATCTCAGATCATCCAACTTAGTATCTGCAAGTCTTTTTTTTCCATATTCAGACGTTATACCTTCCAGTACTTTTACATCCGATCTGTCCAGAATCCATTGTTCACGGATTCTGGGTAATCCTTTACGAACATCTATAACTGCCTGATCATCGGTATAAGGTCCTGAAGTATCATATACCGTAACCGGCGGGTTGACTTCTATACCTCCCGAACTAAGCTTGGTCGGGCTAAGTGAAATCTCACGCATTGCCACTTTAATTGGGAAAAGCTGACCATCGATGTATACTTTTTTAGAATTAGGCAACGATGCCTGTGTGATTGTCTTCATTTTTCTGTCTTTTATTATTTACTTAGTATTAACCTCCTTGTGTTGCGGTGATAATAAGAACAGAATCTTTATCCTGAAGAATAGTATTGCCCCAGTCGGTTTTGGGAATAACCTGATTGTTTACAGCTACAGCAATACCTTTGGACTTGCCGCGGGCTTCCAGATGTATTAGCGCTTCCAATGTGGAAGGTAAATGTGTGTAATGTTTTTTCTCGTGATTAATTGTGAGTTCCATTCCTGTTAAAATTTTAGATATAAAACTTCAGGAATGGCCACAAAAGTGCAGAAAGCACCAATGAAGACATTTTACTTTTCCCTACGCCAGTATGATCCGGATCAGGTTCTGAGGGTAAAATCTCAGCCCGCATATTTGCAGACACCCCTAAAGTCGTCTACAAAGATAGAAAAAAACCGACAGGTTGTATATGATCCCCGAAATTCTTTATTCAGATAGTCATTAATTACTCCCCCCTATTATTTTAGAAATAGAAAATTTCATGTAAATTTGGAGTTATTTATTACATAATGAAGAAGTTTATATTTCCTTTATTAGTTTTCGGGACACTAACATTTGCCCAGAAAAAGTATGTGATGGTGATCCACGGAGGTGCCGGAACAATAACCAAAGCCAACCTTTCTCCTGAAAAAGAAAAAGAATACCGCGAAAAACTTACAGAAGCCTTACAAAAGGGATATGCCGAGATCAAAAACGGTAAATCTTCTTTAGATGCAGTATCCGCTGCTATTATGGTTATGGAGGACTCTCCTCTGTTTAATGCCGGAAAAGGTGCTGTCTTTACTAATGAAGGAAGAAATGAACTCGATGCATCCATTATGAATGGAAAAGACCAGAAAGCTGGTGCTGTTGCCGGTGTTACCACTATAAAAAATCCAATTCTGGCAGCAAGAGCTGTTATGGATAAATCGGAACATGTTATGATGGCTGGTCCCGGAGCAGAGAAATTTGCAAAAGAACAAAAACTGGAAATTGTAGATCCTAAATACTTCTGGACTGAAAAAGCGTGGAACAGCCTGCAAAAAGCTAAAGCCATGGAATCTTCTAAAAAGACAGGTCAGAATAATAAAGAAAACTATCCTGACTATTTCATCATCGATCATAAATTTGGTACTGTTGGAGCTGTAGCACTGGATAAAAATGGAAATATTGCTGCCGGAACATCTACAGGGGGTATGACCAACAAAAAGTATGGTCGAATCGGTGATTCACCTATTATTGGTGCTGGTACTTATGCCAATGAACAAGTAGGAATTTCCGGGACAGGATGGGGAGAATTCTTTATCCGTACAGTAGCTTCCAAAACAGCCGCAGACCGTATGAAATATCTCCATAAACCCGTTGCTGAAGCAACACAGGAAAGTATCGATGAAATTGGTAAACTGGGTGGAAACGGAGGTCTTATAGCACTGGATAAAGAAGGAAATGTAGCAATGCCATTCAATACTGAGGGAATGTACCGCGGAACAGTAACCGATAAAGGCGAAGTAGAAGTATATATCTACAAATAATCCCTGAAACAATTTCTGAAAAGAAAACTAACAAGAAAAAATTAAAATGCTAAAAGCTATAAATGTTACCAAAACCTATAATGCAGGAAAAAAGGTAGCACTCAACAACTTCAGTATCGAGGTTCCAACAGGAAGTATTTACGGTCTTCTGGGGCCTAACGGTGCCGGAAAAACATCATTTATCCGTATTATCAACCAAATCACGCAACCAGACAGCGGAGAAATTTTTATAGACGGACAAAAATTAAGCCCTGAACATATTCAAAAGATTGGTTACATGCCGGAAGAGCGTGGATTATATAAAAACATGACTATTGGCGACCAGCTTACCTATTTTGGAGAGCTGAAAGGTATGTCCAAACACGATGCCATTACACAGGCTAAATATTGGTTCGAGCAGCTGAACATAGACCAGTGGTGGAAGAAAAAATTGTCTGAGCTTTCAAAAGGGATGGCACAAAAGATTCAGTTTGTTGTAACTGTGCTACACCAACCTAAACTGTTAATTCTGGATGAACCTTTTTCAGGATTTGACCCTGTAAATGCGAATCTGATTAAAGACAAAATCTTGCAATTGAAAGAGCAGGGAACAACAATCATTTTGTCTACACACCGTATGGAATCTGTAGAGGAAATGTGTGATTATGTTGCCCTGATTAACCAGTCTAATAAAATACTGGACGGAAAGGTATTCGATGTTCGCGAGCAGTTTAAACAAAACTTGTTCAACGTAGTGCTTACCGATATCCAGTCTGAAAATTTTGAGGGCTTTAAAGCAAGATATACACCAGATAGTATTATTCAGGAAAACGGACTGATAAGCTTCCAGATCCGTAATGAAAGCAATACTAACGAGCTGCTTGAAGAGCTATTGAAAACGGGTAAAGTAAGAGTTTTTGAAGAGAAAATCCCTAGTATGAATGAGGTATTCATTAATGCTGTAAAGTAAATTTCTAATCTTAAACTCAACGAAGTGGTTCTGCCGAACCAAATTTCATCCCAACAACTGAACTTATGAAAAATATTATACTTATTACCAAAAGAGAATATCTTACACAGGTAAAGAAAAAATCTTTTGTTATACTTACCCTTATGGCCCCTATCCTGCTTTTATTATTTGGTGCTGTAATTACCTATATGTTCAAAGCGAACAAAACCCATTATAACATTGCAGTAGCTGATAATAGCCAAGGCTTTTCTAAAATGAAAAATACTGGTGATATTACTTTCCAGTATGTATCTGAAAAAAGCGCTGAAACTATAAAGAAAACCTTAACAGAAACAGAAGCTATAGACGGTATTTTGGTAATTCCGAAATTGGAGGACAATGATTACAGCAAACTGGAAACACAAACCAGACTGTATACAAATAAGCAGATAGGATTCGATTCCCGTAAAGAAATTTCTTCGTCTATTTCCGATGAAATCAGAAAGCTTAAAATACAACAACTGGGTATAAAAGAATCACAAATCCTGAATCTTAATCAGAATTTCACACTGAATACGGAGAACCTTAAGGAGAAAAAGCAAGATGATGATGCTTTTCTTTTCGGAGTAAAATCTGCATTAGCGGGTATCCTGATGTATGCTACATTTATGTTTATCATTATGTATGGTGTACGGGTAATGCGTAGTGTATTAGAAGAAAAAAACAACCGTGTTGTGGAGATTATTATTTCCTCTGTAAAACCTTTTGAGCTAATGATGGGGAAAATCCTGGGTGTAACCCTGGTAGCCCTTACACAGTTTGTTATATGGATTGCTATGACGGTAAGTGCCGCTATATTTTTCAATCAAAAATACTCAGTTGCTGCTGCCGGACCAATGGACAAATTAGGAAATATCCAGGAGATCTTTACTATGGTATCACACAGCCTGTTAGGTATGGATTATGTAACGATTATCGGTGTTTTTATCTTCTATTTCCTTTTAGGATACATCTTCTACAGCTCTATCTATGCAGCTGTAGGCTCTGCCGTAGACAATGAAACAGAAACCCAGCAATTCACATTATTTGCGATTTTACCACTAATGCTGAGCCTTTATGGCAGCTTTAGCATCATGAATAATCCTGAAGGCCCTCTGGCTTTTTGGCTGTCTATAATTCCGTTAACATCACCAGTCGCTATGATTGCCAGAATACCATTTGGTGTACCTATGTGGCAATTATTACTTTCCATGGCATTACTTGCCACATCGGCTCTGTTTATGATCTTTGTAGCAGGGAAAATCTACCGTGTGGGTATTCTGATGTATGGCAACAAAGCTTCGGTAAAAGAGCTTTGGAAATGGATCAGAAGCTAGCCTAATTATGAAGTTAGAAAGATTGAAATTCAACAGATAAGTCTATAAAATAAAAAATCCCGGTGATCCGGGATTTTTTTATGTATTAATGTTATTTGTCTTATTTGAAGATATAGCTTACACCAACGCTCGCTACTTGTTCAGACTTGCTCTTAGAGCTTAGTTCGTTTACTAAACCTTTGTAAGTATTGGTAAGTCCTAAGTCATACTTAATTGTGAATTCCCATTCTCTTTTAAGGCTATAACCTATTCCTAATCCGATCCCAAAGTTAAAACTTGCCGCTTTACCATTAAAGTTGCTAGCCCCATTATAATCAGGATCATAATAAGGTCTGTCAGCCGGAACATTTTTAACATTCTGATTTACCAGGAAGTTAAATCTTGGACCTGCCATTGCAAAAAACTCAGATGGTGCTTCAGAGAAATAAGCTTTGAAGTATACCGGAACACTGATGTAGTTATTTGCATATACTGCATTGTAACCATTAGCATTACGATCTCCGTTTTTAAAATCGCTGTCTTTTCCTGTTTCACCAGCACCATAGAATAATACCTCTGGCTGTAAGAAAAACTGATTAGCAGTTCCTATTGGGATTAAAGCTAATCCACCTGCCTGAAAAGTATATCTTGCACCTGATGGTCTGTGTGCATTGCTCACTCCTGAACGGTTAAGCCCTGCACTAACTCCAAATCTGGTGTTGTTGAAGTCGATCTGAGCAAACGAAAGTGTAGATATTGCTAATGCAGAAGTAAAAAGTAATTTTTTCATAAAATTCTGTTTTTTTTAATTTTATGAGGCAAATATAATAAAAACTTTCACTACATAAGCTTTTTGACTGTCACATATGTACTACACTGCCTATAGGGCATAAAAAAATCCCGAAAATTCGGGATTTTTTTTATGTTTTTAGCAAACAATTATTTGTTTAAAACTTTTGCTACAGTAATACCGATATCAGCAGGAGAAGCTACTACGTTGATTCCACATTCTGCCATAATCTTCATTTTAGCCTGAGCTGTGTCATCATCACCACCTACGATAGCACCTGCGTGCCCCATTGTTCTTCCTTTAGGAGCTGTCTGACCTGCGATGAAACCTACAACCGGCTTAGTAGAACCAGAAGCTTTGTACCATTTAGCAGCATCACCTTCTAACTGGCCACCGATCTCACCGATCATAACTACAGCTTCAGTTTCAGGGTCATTGATGAATAATTCTAAAGCTTCTTTAGTAGTAGTACCAATGATTGGGTCACCACCAATACCGATAGCTGTAGAAACTCCGAATCCAGCTCTTACAACCTGATCAGCTGCTTCATATGTTAAAGTACCTGACTTAGATACAATACCTACTTTACCTTTCTTGAAAACGAAACCTGGCATAATACCAATTTTAGCCTCGTCAGAAGTAATGATACCAGGGCAGTTTGGACCGATTAAACGACAATCTTTATCCTGGATATAGTCCTTAACTTTTACCATGTCAGCTACAGGAATACCTTCAGTAATACAAACGATTACTTTGATACCTGCATCGGCAGCTTCCATTACTGCATCAGCAGCAAATGCTGGTGGTACGAAGATAATACTTACATTAGCTCCTGCTTTTTCTACAGCTTCTGCAACAGTGTTGAATACAGGCTTTCCTAAGTGCTCAGAACCACCTTTTCCTGGAGTTACACCACCTACTACATTTGTTCCGTATTCTATCATTTGACCTGCATGGAAAGTACCTTCATTACCGGTAAATCCTTGTACGATTACTTTCGAATCTTTGTTTACTAATACTGACATTGTTGATTTTTTGTAAAATTAATATTTTTTATTAGATTTTTGAAATTTAATTAAAGCCTGCTAAGCTTCACCGCTTTTTTATAGAACTCTTTTGCCGGTTCAGCAGGAGCACCGAAATATGTACCTGTTTTCAAGTCTTTAGAAACACCTGAGGTTGCCAAAACAACTGTTTTATCTTCAATTGCTACAGAAGATGCAACACCTACCTGTCCCCATAGTGTAACATCGTTTCCGATATTACAACATCCGGCAATACCTACCTGTGATGCAATAAGACAACGTTCACCAATAATGGTATCATGTCCTATCTGTACCTGATTATCTATTTTGGTAGATTTTCTGATTAGTGTAACATCAGTAACACCTCTGTCTAGTGTACAGTTAACACCAATCTCTACATCGTCTTCTAAAACAACATGTCCAACAGACTGAAGTTTTTCGAAACCTTTGGCTGTTTTACGGTAATAAAAAGCATCACCTCCCAACACAGTTCCTGACTGGATAATCACATTATTACCAATAACTGTTCTGTCACCAATAACCACATTAGGATGGATCATACAGTTATCTCCTATTTTCACATCGTTTCCGATTACTACAGAAGAGTGAATAATAGTAGCGTCTCCAACTTCAAGATTATGTCTTTCTTCTTTGAAGTCCTGAGTTCTGGTAAAGTGGGTATTGATTAAGTTGAAATCGCGGAACGGATCCTCAGAAATAAGAAGTGCTTTTCCTTCCGGACATTCTACTTCCTGATCTATAAGAACAATAGTAGCAGCTGAATTTAAAGCTTTGTCATAATATTTTGGATGATTGACAAAGACAATATCTCCGGCTGTAACACGATGTATTTCATTAGTGCCTAAAACCTGAAATTCAGCATCACCAACGTAGCGTGCTCCGATAAGATCGGCAATCGTCTTCAGGTTCTGAGCTTTTTTAAATTTCATTCGTATATTTTTTTAAGATCTGATAAAATGTAGTTGTTAAGTTGTAATCAACAACTACATTCTATCAAAGTTTCATCTTATTTAATTCTTTCGATGTAGCTACCGTCTTCAGTATTGATTCTGATTTTTTCTCCCGGTTCAATAAATAAAGGAACCAGTACTCTTGCACCTGTTTCAACGATTGCATTTTTCAATGCATTAGTCGCTGTATTTCCTTTTACACCCGGATCAGCTTCAATTACTTCTAAAGTTACAGTTGGTGGAATTTCCGCTGATAACGGAGCTTCATCTGCTTCTTTTAAAACGATTGTAACCTCTTCACCAGCTTTCATAAACTGAGCATTTTCAATCATCTCTTTGTTGATATAGATCTGAGTGAAGTCATCATTGTTCATGAAATGGAAGCCATTTTCATCGTCATAAAGGTACTGAAATTTTCTGGTAATTACTTTAACCTCTTCGATCTTGTGTCCTGCAGAAAATGTATTATCTAACACCTTTCCGTTGGTTACACTTTTCAGCTTTGTTCTTACGAAAGCAGGACCTTTTCCTGGTTTTACGTGAAGGAATTCAATTACCTTATAGATATCATTGCTAAATTCAATACAAAGACCTTTTTTAATGTCTGAAGTTGTTGCCATTGAGTATTTTATATTTTTTTTTGTTTCTTTTTTCTAGTCTTTTGAAGAATTACCATATCCTTTTACAATACCTCTTGGCGAGTTTTGGATAAAAGTAATAATCTCATCTCTCTCCGCAGTAGGAAGAAGCTCTTTTTCAATATATTCTATTGCCTGAGTAGCGTTTTTCTTCATCTGGAAGATAGCGCGGTAGATAGACTGGATTTCATAGATTTTCTCGTTCGTAAAACCTCTTCTTCTTAAACCGATAGAGTTAATACCAGCATACGAAATAGGTTCTCTGGCTACCTTTATATAAGGCGGAATATCTTTTCTTACCAAAGTACCTCCGGAAACCATTACATGTTTTCCGATTCTGGAGAACTGATGTACTGCACTAAGCCCACCGATAAATGCATAATCATCTATTTCTACGTGACCGGCAATACCACTTCCGTATACTAATACAACATGATCTCCAATGACACAGTCATGTGCGATATGTACATTAGCCATAATAAGACAGTTATTACCTAGCTTGGTATATCCTAGTGCTTTTGTTCCTTTGTTAACCGTTACATTTTCTCTGATAGTGGTATTATCTCCGATAATTACCTGTGTATCTTCACCTTCATATTTAAGATCCTGAGGAGCCGCAGCTATTACAGTTCCGGGGTAAATTTTACAATTATTCCCGATACGTGCCCCGTCCATAATGGTTACATTTGGTCCGATCCACGTTCCTGACCCGATTTCCACATCTCCTGCGATGGTTGTGAAAGGTTCTACAATAACCTGACTTCCTATTTTTGCTCTTTTATCTACAGCGGCTAATTGATGTATCATCACTTACTTATTCGGTTTTATTTTTTGCTACCTGTGCCATTAGTTCTGCTTCAATAGCTACAGTATCTCCTACATAGCCATATCCCTGCATATGAACAATTCCTCTTCTGATAGGTTCCATTAATTCAATCTTGAAAATAACGGTATCTCCCGGAACAATTTTTCTTTTGAACTTTACATTGTCCATTTTAATGAAATATGTAGAGTAATTTTCCGGATCCGGCACGTTAGCCAATACTAAAATACCTCCTACCTGTGCTAAAGCTTCCACTTGTAATACACCTGGCATTACTGGTTCTTTAGGAAAATGTCCTACAAAGAAAGGTTCATTCATGGTAACATTTTTCAACCCTACCACGTGGCTGTCAGATAATTCTAAGATTTTATCTACTAATAAGAATGGCGGACGGTGAGGAAGAAGTCTCATAATCCCGTTTATATCATAAACAGGATCTGCCTTCAAATCAAAATCCGGCACATTTTTCTTTTTCTGCAATTTATATTGTCTGTTTAATTTTTTAGCAAATTGTGTATTTACAAAGTGCCCTGGTTTGTTAGCGATAACTTTACCTTTTATTTTAACACCTACTAAAGCAAGATCACCAATAACGTCTAATAATTTGTGGCGTGCAGCTTCGTTTGGATATTTAAGGGTAACATTATCTAATATACCGTTTGGCCTGATAGAAACATCTTCCTTACCAAAGGCAAATTTTAATTTTTCTATAGTTTCAGGTGTTAATTCTTTATCAACATATACGATAGCATTGCTGATGTCTCCACCTTTAATTAATCCATGATCTAAAAGCATTTCCAATTCGTGTAAGAAACTGAATGTTCTTGCGCTGGAAATTTCATCTTTAAATTCAGAAATATGTTTCAGACTTGCATTCTGAGTCCCCAAAACTTTAGTTCCGAAATCTACCATACAGGTAATTTCGTAGTTGTCTGCAGGGATTATTGTGATCTCTGAGCCTGAAGCTGGATCTACATAATTCAATACCTCTTTAATAACAAGGTAATCTCTTTGTAGTTCCTGCTCTTCTACGCCAACAGATTCAATGGCCTCAATAAAGTATTTAGATGATCCATCTAAAATAGGAGGTTCTGAACTATCCAGTTCGATAATAACATTATCAAGATCCATCCCTACCAACGCTGCTAAAACGTGCTCTGAAGTATGAATGCTTACTCCTTTCTTTTCAAGGGAAGTACCTCTTTCTGTACTGGTAACATAATTAACATCTGCTTCTACTGTAGGATGTCCTTCCAGATCAGTACGTACAAACACAAAACCTGTATTTTCTTTTGCAGGTTTCAGTGTCATAATTACATTCTTACCGGTATGAAGTCCAATTCCCGAAAGGGTTACTTCTTCTTTTAAAGTCTTTTGCTTATCACTCATTAGTGCTATCTTTTGAGTTTATGTTTTCTAAATTATTAATTCTTTGTACGATATTCGGGAAATTACGGAAATGTACATAACTTCTTCTGAAGTCAGTTGCCGAAATTGCAGGTGATCCGTAAAGGACTTCGTGATCGCTAACACTGCTATTAACTCCGCTTTGTGCCTGGATTTTCACCTGGTTCCCAATATTAATATGCCCTACAATTCCTGTCTGTCCACCAATCATATTCCAGTGGCCGATAGTTGTTGAGCCTGCAATTCCTGCCTGAGCTGCAATTACATTGTTCTCACCTAATTTTACGTTATGGGCAATCTGAATAAGGTTATCCAGCTTAGTTCCTTTACCTATAATTGTGGAACCAATCGTAGCTCTGTCTATAGTACAGCCAGCGCCTATTTCTACATTGTCTTCAACAATTACATTTCCTAATTGCGGGATTTTTTTGAAACCATCTGCTGTAGGCTGGAAACCGAACCCGTCTCCACCGATTACAGTATTGGAATGGATCACACAATTGTCCCCGATTACACAGTCATCGTAAATTCTGGCACCACTATCAATCTGACAGTTTTTACCAATCTTTACATTTTTACCAATGTAAACTTGTGGATAGATTTGTGAACCTTCACCAATAACAGATTTATGAGAAATATAGGTAAATGCTCCGATATAGACGTCATCCATTATTTTAGCAGATTCACTGATAAAAGCAGGTTGTTCTATTCCTGTCTTTTTTGACTGTAAATCCTGATACAGATTCATCAATACCTGAAAAGCTAAATATCCATCTTCCACAGCAATCAGGGCAGACGGATATTTTTTATCTTTATCTATTAAATTTTCCGAAATAATAACGACCGAGGCCTCAGTATTATCCATCAGGGGTAAATACTTAGCATTCGCAAGGAAAGAAAGATTACCTTTCCTACCCTCCTCAATCTGAGAAAATCCGGACACTTTTGTCTCAGGATCCCCTATAACTTTACCTTTAACTAGGTTTGCAATTTGCTCTGCAGTAAATTCCATAGTTTGCAAAGATACTAAAAAAGTGAATAATTTTATCTTTTCAGATCCTGAATTACAACAGGTAAAACTTCTCTCGGAAAAGATAAGATATATTTAGTGCTGGGCGTCTTTAAATGCTGGGTTAATATCTGATTTTCGGACTTATCTAATGCAAAAACATCTTCGGATTTACTTTTCAGAAAAATAGGCTGCTTGTTCGTATCATATGGCAGCAAAGTTCTTTCGATTTGATCCACAAGCCATTCCGCATTATCTATTCCGTAGAATTCATTGGTCTTTTGGATAATTTTGTCCACAGTCTTTTGGTCAAAAGCTTTTTCCGAAATAATATTTTTAGGAAAATGTCTCTGAGTAATTGATTTACATAAATGGCTAAGTACAAGATCTGAATGGTTCTGCCAGTTTTTAAGCCCAAACATAATGTCTGAATCATCCATCTCGGTAAAGCGTCTGAGATCTTCCTCAGTCATTTTATCAAATTTATTTTTCTTCAGGAAATAGCTTAGATTTTCTGTAGCAATAAGATCCTCGCCCTGTGCAGCCAATTCTTTTGCTCTTTTCAGGACTTTTATAAGTAAATGCTCTGCAACTGCAGATGTCTTATGGAAATAAACCTGCCAGTACATAAACATCCTGGCTGTTAAGAAATTCTCTATAGAATAAATCCCTTTTGCATCAATAACCAGTTCATCTTTATGTACATTCATCATAGAGATAATTCTCTGGGTATTTACATTCCCTTCTGTAACACCTGTATAAAAACTATCCCGTTTCAGATAGTCCAAACGATCCACGTCCAGTTGGGAAGAAACTAGTTGATTAAAAAATTTACGATGGTATTTCCCTTGAAACATCTGTATTGCCAAATCCAGCTGACCATTAAAATGTTCATTAAGCTTCTCCATTAAAAGGATGGATAAACGCTCGTGGTGGCAATCGTTCATCAGTACAGATTCCAATGCATGAGAATAAGGACCATGGCCTACATCATGCAAAAGTATAGCCAATAAAGCTGCTTTTTCTTCTTCCTGAGATATCTCTGTTCCTTTCATTTTCAAAGTTTCCAGAGCTGTAAACATTACATGTGTTGCTCCCAGTGCATGGTGAAATCTGGTATGCATAGCGCCCGGATAAACTAAAGAAAGTAATCCTGTCTGCGAAATTCTGCGTAACCTTTGAAAATATGGATGCTCTATAACATCAAAAAGTATTTCATAAGGAATTTTTATAAATCCGTGTACCGGATCATTAACGATTTTCAGTTTATTAACCATTCAGAAAATTTTAGCATCAAAAAGCTACACAAATGTAGTCAATTCCATACAGAGTTAACGGTTTTTAACGCAATCAATTGTCATTTTAGCTATTAATTAAGAACTTTTGGTCGTATTTTTGAAGAGCATAAAAAAGTTATGATGATTGAGACATTACAAATACTTTTCAAAAGAGATCTTCTGAAGCTGAAAACTGAGATCGAATCTTATCAGTCAGAAGAAAATATCTGGAAAATATCACAACATATCAGCAACTCTGCGGGTAATTTGTGTCTGCATCTTATAGGAAACCTCAACCATTTTATCGGTGCTATTAGCGGTAAAACAGGTTATATAAGAAATAGAGAAGCTGAATTTTCTCTGAAGGATGTCCCAAGAACTCAACTAACAGAGATGATAGACAATACCATTCTGGTAATAGAGAGTACGCTGAACAATCTTAATGAAGATTATCTAAAAAAAGAATATCCGCTTGTTGTTTTCGAAGATAAAATGAGTACCGAGTTTTTCTTTACTCATCTTACGGCACACCTCAGCTACCACCTTGGGCAGATTAACTATCACAGAAGATTATTAGAATAAAAAAAGAAATAAAAAGAAATTATGTCAGGAAAGATATTATGGGTAGATGATGAAATCGATTTACTAAAACCTCACATGGTATTTCTGGAGGCTAAAGGCTATGCTCTGACTCCGGTAAACAATGTAAATGAGGCGCTGGAAATTCTGGAAAAAGAAAAATATCAGCTGGTGCTTATCGATGAGAATATGCCGGGAATTTCAGGATTGGAAGCAATCCCGATGATTAAAAATATAGACTCCACTATCAAAATTGTAATGGTTACCAAAAGCGAAGAAGAGCACCTGATGGAGCAGGCTATTGGTTCTCAGATTTCGGACTATATCCTAAAGCCGGTAAATCCCAATCAGATTTTGCTGTCATTAAAAAAGAATCTTCAGAGCGAAGATCTTGTGGAACAAAAGACCATACTGGAATACCAGCAGGAATTCAGAAACCTTAGTATGGAACTTTCTTACCTGAACAGTTTTCAGGATTGGGCAGAATATTACAAGAAAATTCTGAACTGGGAGATAAAATTCGATAAAGTCCTGAACAATGAGTTTTCAGACCTTTTACTTAGTCAAAAGGAGGAAGCAAATATTCAGTTCGCTAAATTTATTGAGAACAACTATGCAGACTGGCTAAACTCTAACGAAAAGCCATTAATGTCGCATACTTTGTTTAAAGAGAAAGTAAAACCTGAGGTTGAGAAAGACAAAGTACTTCTTCTGATGATAGATAACCTGCGTTATGATCAGTGGAAAGTTATAGAGCCTTTGTTTACTCGTTTTTACAACAAAACATCGGAAGATTATTATTTCAGTATCCTGCCGACTGCAACACAGTATGCAAGAAATTCATTCTTTGCGGGGCTGCTTCCTTCAGAAATAGAAAAAAGATTCCCCGAATACTGGTTTAATGATAATGAGGAAGGAAATAAAAACGAACATGAGAGAGACTTTCTGGAAGATCAGATGAAGCGTTTAGGACTTTCCGGCAAACATCTGAAGTATCTAAAAATATTAAATGCTGACTTTGAGAGAAAAATCTATGAGGATTTTAATCAGCATAAAAACAATGACCTTTTAGTTATTGTTTACAACTTTATCGATATTCTTTCTCATGCTAAAACTGACAACGTAATCGTTGACCAGCTTATTCGTGATGATAAAACTTTCCGTTCACTAACTGAACACTGGTTCGAGAATTCTTCTCTGATGAAGATTATCCGACTTGCAGCGGAGAACAAGTTCAAATTGGTTATCACAACGGATCATGGTACTATTTATGTAAAAAAACCAAGTAAAGTAATTGGTGACCGTGAGACGTCTACCAATATCCGTTATAAAACCGGAAAAAGCTTAACATACGAGGATAAAGATGTATGGGCAATAGATTTCCCTGAGAAACTATTCTTACCAAAAGGTAATCTTAGTTCTAAATATATTTTTGCCAAGAACAATACTTTCTTAGCTTATCCTAAGAATTACAATCATTTTGTCAACTATTACAGGGACACCTATCAGCATGGTGGAATTTCTCTGGAAGAAGTAATTATTCCGATTGCTATTTTGGAACCGAAATAAACAAGACAAAATTTAAAATACCGAAACATACTGTAAACAAACACCTTTACAGCCAAAATGATAAAAGCCAGTTAAATTATTTACCTGGCTTTTTTGTTTTGTAACATTAAAAAATACAAATTTGCAGGATTAAAGAATAAAAAATGCTGGAAATTGAAATTTCTTCCATAGAACAATGGCAGGAGGTTGCTGAGAAAATCAAGCAACATCTGAAGCATAATATCCTGTTTCTGAAAGGTAATCTTGGAGCAGGAAAGACGACATTTACACAACAGCTTGTAAAAGCTTTGGGAAGTAACGACGAAGTTACCTCACCCACTTATTCTATTGTAAATGAATACGAGAGCCCAAAAGGCAAAATTTTTCATTTTGACCTTTACAGGCTACGCAACTTAGAAGAAGTATACGACATTGGCATCGAAGATTATTTGGACAATGCCTTCCTTAGTATTATTGAATGGCCTGAGATATTTCAGGATGAAATTTCTGATCTACCGCACCACGAAATGGAAATCACAAATTCTGATAACACAAGAACAATAAAATTTAAATAGTCCTATCTTTGTTATAAGGATTGATATAAAAGTTAGAAAATGGGTACAACAATTTTTACACCTTTCACAGAAAAAGAACTCATCCCCAAGGAAGAGAAATTAGAAATTGTACGAAAGGAAAAAAAGTTCAGCATCGGAATTCCGAAAGAAACATGTCTTGACGAAAAAAGACTATGTCTTACACCAGATGCAGTACAGGTATTAGTACAGGCCGGACACCGCATTATTATGGAAAATGGTGCAGGAGAAGGTTCTTTTTTTACTGATTTGCAATACGCTGAGGCAGGTGCAGAAATGACAACAGACACTCAGGAAGTATTTAATCAGAATATTATTCTGAAAATCAATCCGCCAACACTGGAGGAGATAGAATTCCTTAAGCCTTGTTCTTACATTATCTCTGCATTACAGATCAACCTGAGCTCCAAAGAATACTTCAAGAAATTATCCGAAAAGAAAATCAATGCAATTGCGTTCGAATATATTATGGATGAGTATAAGCAGTATTCTCTTGTGCGTCTTATCGGAGAGATTGCCGGTACGGTTTCTATTCTTTACTCTTCTGAACTTCTTGCACAGACCAACGGGCAAATGCTTGGCGGGATCACAGGAGTAAGACCTACAGAAGTTGTAATTGTGGGTGCCGGAATTGTAGGTGAATATGCAACAAAAGCAGCTATTGGATTAGGTGCCAGCGTAAAAGTATTCGATAATTCTTTATCCAAACTAAGAAGGCTAAATGTGATGGTAGACAGCAGAGTACCTACTTCTATTATCGATCCAAAAGAATTAAAAAAGAGCCTGAGACGCGCCGATGTTGTAATCGGAGCATTACCAAGGCTTAATATGTTCCCTATCGTTACCGAGGATATGGTAATGCATATGAAAAAGGGCAGTGTAATTATAGACGTCACTGTAGACAATGGCAAAAGTGTCGAAACATCAGAACTTACCACTCTTTCCAAGCCTACATTTATAAAGCACGGTGTTATCCATTGCGGATTACCTAACCTTACCTCCCGCATGTCCAGAACAACAACAAAGGCTATAAGCAATTTCTTCTTAAGCTACTTACTGGATTTTGATCAGGAAGGCGGTTTCGAAAATGTTCTGGTAAAAAATAGTGAAATGAAGCAGAGCCTTTATATGTATAAAGGCAGACTTACGAAGCAGGCTATTGCAAACAAATTCGGAATGCAATACCACGATATCAACCTTTTAATTTTCTAAATGCGGAGATTCAGATTTTATTTAATAGGCCTTATTCCGGGCATCATCATTGTATTTTTTATTCTAAACCAAAAAGGAACCAGTTGTTCTTATTTTCCAAATGACCGTGTGGTTGCGGAAACCCTTACGAAAGACTTTGTTCTTTCTCCGGATTTTCAGCAAGAACTAAAGGCATTAAACCTGAATGAGAAATTCCTAAAGGACAGTATTGTGAGCAAGGGAAAAATAGACTTTGACAGAAGTGAAGCTCAAAAGCAGCCTTGCCCAAAGTACTTGCTTTTCTATCCTTCCAAAAAACCTGTATACGAAGTACAGTACGAAAAATGCAAAGAAAATGCTCAGTTTATCAACATCAAAAAGATAAATTAACCATAAACAAATGACCGGAAGAAATTCCGGTCATTTTTATTTATAATCTCCAGCCTTGTCAAAATTAATATTTAGTATTATGCTCACCTTCATAAGGCACTTTAATTCAAGAGATCAGGTTAAATTCTACAATTAATTGAGAAAACTTATCTATGCTTTATTGGATTAAAAATTTGATTTACTTTAGGTAATCCTTACCTTTAGGTTATGAAAATCCTAAACTCCGATCAGATTAAACTTCTAGATCAGGAAACTATTGCGATTCAGAATATATCCCCGTGGCAGCTAATGGAACGTGCATCAGAAGCAGTCACCGATGCTATTCTGGATAAAATAAAGGGCCAGCAACCAGTTTTCAGTATATTTTGTGGAAAAGGAAATAATGGTGGTGACGGTCTGGCAATAGCCAGAATTTTATTCAGAAAAAATTTCGAAGTCAACATCTTCCTGCTCCAGGCCGAGCAATATTCCAAAGAAAATCTGGAGAACCAGAAAAGGTTAAAAAATATGGGTATCAACGTTACTTTTTTCAATGAAAGCACTACTGTTGATATTCATGAAGGTACCATAGTGATAGATGCACTTTTCGGAAATGGCTTACACACTCCTTTAGATAAGAAATGGAAAGATGTTTTCCAACAGATTACAAATTCTTCACCTCTTAGTATTTTTGCGGTTGATCTGCCATCAGGCTTTGTTGCTGACCGTGCAATGGATGAAGATTATCCCTGTATGAAAGCTGATCATGTGTTTACTTTTGAGATACCAAAAGCAGGTCTTCTGTTCCCAGTATCACAAAAATGGTTGGACGATTTCTCCATTGTTAAAATAGACCTGGATAAAAACATCCGGGATAGTTTTGATTCTTTCTATTATTTCGTCGAAAAAAGGATGGTAAAAAAGCTCTTAAAACCAGCTTCAAAATTTTCGCACAAAGGAACTTTTGGCCATGTATTAATTATGGGGGGCAGCTACGGAAAAATTGGGGCTACAGTTCTAAGTAGCCTGGCAGCACTAAAAACTGGCAGTGGTCTTGTCACTACTTATTTACCTAGATGTGGTTACAATATTATGCAGAATAGCATAACAGAAGCTATGTGTATCACAGATCCTAGTGAAGAGTATTTATCCAAAGCTCCGGATTTAAGCACATATCAGGCTATAGCTATTGGTATGGGTGCAGGTCAGCACAAAGAAACAGAAAAGCTAATATTAAAATGTCTGAAAGATAATCCTAATCAATATTTTGTTATTGATGCCGATGCTTTAAATATTCTGTCAAAGCAGAAAAAGCCCTTTCAATATATTCCAAAAAACGCTATTCTTACACCTCACCCAAAAGAGCTACAGCGATTGATTGGTGATTGGAAGGATGACTTTGAAAAAATTGAAAAGGTAAGAGCTACCACCTTAAAATATGAAATCAATATCTTAATAAAAGGAGCTTACACCGCCAGTATATTATCCGATGGCAATTGCTATTTCAACTCCACAGGTAATTGGGGAATGGCGACTGCAGGTTCCGGAGACACTCTTTCTGGAATACTTGTTTCACTTTTAGGGCAAGGTTATTCACCTCACGAAGCCTGCCTTTTAGGCACCTATTTACATGGATTAGCCGGAGATTTAGCAACAGAAAAAATACATCCGCATTCTTTGGTTGCTTCTGATATTTCAAATTTTATAAGTGCTGCTTATTTTGATCTTACCAGGTAAAAATGAATTCTAAACGGATTTTAAAAGGAACTAATATTTTTTGAATAAAAAATTTTGTCACCTCATCCTTAATTTCTAATTTAGCCTCGTGAAAATGAACAACGCATATTATTATTCTAATCTTAACGACCGTTAGGACAAGAATGATATGTCAAAATATTAATAAACCCTGTCCTTATAAGACAGGGTTTATTTTTTTAGTATAGTAAAGAAAACAGAATCATGAATATCAGTATTATTGGAACTGGGCTTATCGGCGGATCGATGGCCTTAAAATTAAAACAGAAAGGGCTTGCCTCTAAAATTATTGGAATTGACAAAAATGAAGAACATTTAAAAGAAGCTAAATCATTAGGAATTATAGATGATTATCTTCCTTTTGATGAAGGTGTAAAAAGTGCTGACCTGATTATTGTTGCTATCCCCGTAGATGCAGCCCGAATAATTCTTCCTAATATACTGGATCTGCTAAATGATAAGCAGACAATAATGGATGTAGGTTCTACTAAAGACGGAATTGTAAAGGCTATTAAAAATCATCTGAATCGTCCCAGATATGTAGCAACTCACCCTATGTGGGGAACCGAGAATAGTGGCCCGACTGCTGCAATGGCAGATGCTTTTACCGGTAGAGCGGCGGTGATTTGTAATCAGGAAGAATCTGCAGAAGATGCTGTAGAATTGGTACAAAGAGTGTATGGTGCTCTGGAAATGAATTTATTGTATATGAATTCTGAAGATCATGATATCCATACAGCTTATATCAGCCATATATCACACATTACTTCGTATGCACTTGCCAATACGGTTCTTGAAAAAGAAAAAGAGGAAGATACTATTTTTCAGCTGGCCAGTTCAGGTTTTTCAAGTACAGTGCGTCTGGCAAAATCACATCCGGAAATGTGGGTACCTATCTTCAGACAAAATAAAGAGAATGTGCTGGATGTTCTCAATGAACATATCTCTCAGCTGAGAAAGTTCAAATCGGCGCTGGAAAAAGAGAATTATGAATATTTGGAGGAATTAATTCTTAAGGCAAATAAAATAAGAGGGATCCTGAAATAGTATTTAAAAGCTTTCAAAAGACAACTAAATAAGCAAGAATCGGGTTGTAAAACATTCTGTTTTGGACAAAATTTGTAAGAAAAAAGAATGAATACAAATTTTAAAATTCAGGGACTAGATCACGAAATATTTTCACCATTATTTGCTTTGTCAGACGAAGAATTAGCAAAACGTAATATTGTCCGAAAAACAGTTAATAAAGCCAATGCTTTTCCCTGTCGTATTAGTCTGGAAGATGCTGAGATTGGAGAAAGTGTTCTATTATTATCATTTGAGCATTTAAAAACCAATTCTCCCTATAATTCTGCAGGTGCAATTTTTATTCGAGAAAATGCCCGGACAAAAGAAATAGCGGAAAATGAAATTCCGGATATACTCACTAGAAGACTCTTATCCCTCCGCGCTTATGATAAAAATGAAGCTATGATACAAGCTGATGTTATAAACGGAACAGAACTTAAAAATGTTTTGCATCAGTGGTTAGAAAATACGGATATTGACTATATCCATATTCACAATGCCAAACCAGGCTGCTATAGTTGTCTGGCTAAGCGTTCAGTTTAAATTAAGGAAAAAGGCTTCATTAATTTGAAGCCTTTTGTTTTTGTTGATATTCACTGATTAAATCCAGTGTATGTTGTATTGATGTTTGATCCTTCCAGTCATCGTGACCTGCAACGACATACTGAACATCGGGAAATTTCTGCTGAATGTTGTGTATGGATTGTGTCCAGTCATTTACATAAGCTTCTCCAATAAACCCAAGGTCTTTCGAATCACCGCTTTTTACAATGCAGCCTCCTACTAATACTTTGTCTTTAGGGAACCACACAACCACATTATCTGCTGTATGACCTTTTCCCGGATAATAAACCTGAAATTCGGTCTTACCTACTTTAAAGGATTTATTATTATCAAAAGTATACTGCGCTCTTGGCTTATTCTCTTTTGCTAAAATAGAGTCTGTCATTTTAGTAGAATAAGTTTTTGCACCTAGTTTACCAAAATATTCAAAACCTCCGGCTCTATCATCATGAGAATGAGTAGCAATGTTCATGATGACTTTCTTTCCGTGTTTTTTATAAATCTCGTCTGTAAAACTTTTAAATTTATCTTCTCCCCATGGAGAATCTATAACCACTACTCCTTTATCAGTTACCATATATACCGCATTAGCTGCATATTTAGTTCCTTTGAATGTATTATAGGTTGTATAAACGTATAAATTTTCTTTTAATTTTTCAATTTTAATATCAGGATTTTGTTGTCCAAAAACCTGTAGTCCTGTAAATCCTAAAGCCAGAACCAATACCCCTTTTAATCTTTTCATCATTATTTTCTTCTTTGTATTATTAACACTCTGCTACATTTACTGCTACAGCAAGCCCTCCTTCCGATGTTTCTTTGTATTTGGTATTCATATCCAAAGCAGTCTCCCACATCGATTTAATAACCTGATCCAATGAAACTCTCGCATTATCCGGATTAGATTCCAATGCAATATTAGAGGCTGTTATAGCCTTTATAGCTCCCATTGAATTTCTTTCGATACATGGAATCTGAACAAGTCCACCAATAGGGTCACATGTTAGTCCTAAGTGATGCTCCATTGCAATTTCTGCCGCCTGCAATACCTGTTTTGGAGAGCCGCCCATAATTTCGGTTAATCCGGCTGCTGCCATTGCTGAAGATACTCCGATCTCTGCCTGGCAACCTCCCATTGCTGCGGAAATAGTTGCATTCTTTTTAAATAGTGTTCCTATTTCACCGGCTACAACTAAGAACCTTACAATATCATCGTCTGAAATATGCTCAGTAAAACATTGCGAGTACATCAGAACTGCAGGAATTACTCCACTTGCACCATTTGTAGGTGCAGTGATAATTCTTCCGAAAGAAGCATTTTCTTCATTTACTGCTAATGCAAAACAGCTTACCCATTTATTAATTGTACTGAATGTTTCTTCAGCATCTACAACCAACTGGAACCACTCGTTTATATTTTTATAAACTTTATCACCTAAAAGCTTCCTGTTAATACCTGCAGCACGACGCGTCACATTTAATCCGCCCGGAAGAATACCTTCACGGTTTACTCCTTTGTAAATACATTCTTTAATCTGTTGCCAGATATATAATGCCTGCTTGCGGGTTTCCTCTTCTGATCTCCATGATTCTTCGTTTAAAAGAATAAGATCCGAAATCCTGTTAAGGTTTAGTTTGTCGATATACTTTTTAATATCTTCGGCATGGTGACACGGATACAGTGTACGAACACAATTATTTTCTATTGAATTTTCTTCCTGCGTCGCTACAAATCCACCACCTACAGAATAATAATCTTTGGATATTTCATCACCATTATCGAAAACGGCACGAAAAATCATTCCGTTAGGGTGAAAATCCAGAGCTCTTTCCATATTCAAGATTAAGTGATGTCCATATACAAAAGGAATCACATGCTCTCCACCAAGATTTAACTTCTGAGATTCTTTTATCTCAGCTACTTTATCATCTATTTTAGATGTATCTATTAATTTAAAATCTTCACCACTCAGCCCCATCATTCCGGCAATATCGGTACCGTGTCCGATTCCCGTTTTGGCTAGTGAACCAAAGAATTCTACAAAAACTTCTTTTACATCTGCTATTTTATATTCGCGACGGATATGATCCAGAAACATTTCTGCTGCGTTCCATGGGCCCATAGTATGAGAACTGGAAGGGCCTATACCCACTTTTATAATTTCAAAAACACTAATCGATTGCATAATCTGAATTTATACAAATTTAGCATTTTATCTACAGGTAGTCAATGATAAATATGGGTTATAACAGGTGAATTTGAAAATTTGGAAATAATTAAATCAAAGCAATGAAAAGCTCATCAATTTCTAAGATATTAACCAAAAACTTCCCGTAAAATATCCGATAATTCTTTCGCTCTGGTGACGGGGAACAAATGAGAAGCTCCTTTAATAATATAATCCGGAGCAGAATTTTTTACAGGGAATACCACATCTTTATCAGCCAAAATCTGAACGACTTCTTTTTGCTCCTCCCCTTTCCAGTTTAAGATCTGATGAATACACCATTTTAGATAATAAGGCTGTCTGACCGTAAAGTATTCATACAGCTTATCAATCCTTTTGTCATTAGCTTTACGGAAAAAAGCATAGGAAATAGCTTTCTTATTGGAGAAAAAACTCATCGGAACTACTTTGTATAAACGCAATAGCTGATTCCAATTAAAGAACCTTGATTTCTCATGACATGATTTAATACTCCCCAGAATAACAATCTTTTTTGCAGGTTTCAGTTTATGAATTTCCTGTACCAAAACACCACCGAAAGAATAACCTAATAAATAGAACTCTTTGCTATCGTCTATCTTTTCTGCCATCCTGGAAATATAATGATCAAAATCTTCATCCCTTTCCGGCATTAGCCAATCGATAAAAACAGGCTCAATATCTTCCTTAAAAGTTATTTTGTCAAATACACGTGCATTGGCTCCCAGCCCGCTGATGATATAGAGTTTTATTTTAGAATCCTGAGGTTGCATTTAACTACAAATATAATATAAACCGAAAGCTTCTCCTTTATAAGATTACGCCGCTCTCTAAAATACTAAATGTTTTTCTTTGGTTATCAATTTCTGCCATTACACCGTAAGGAATTGTAAATACGGGGCAAGTATGTCCAAAATTCATTTCAGTTACAATAGTCAGATCATCCCTACCTTCCTCGTCTCTTATAACCTGCAACAGTATTTCGTTATACTCCTGAACATATTTATTATCATAAGGCCTTCCTAAAATCAGTCCACTAATTTTATTGAAAACACCCTGTGCAGCATAATTTCTTAATGCCCAACGAAACTGAAGCGGAGACATCATCTCTTCTGAGGTTTCCATGAATAAAATCTTTCCATCCCAGTCAGATTCTGAAAACCAAAAATCTGTTCCTTTCAAAAATTCTAAAACATCTACACAACCACCAATCAGCTCCCCTTTAACCTTTCCTGTGCCTTGCAGAAAATTCCATTGACTATCTTTTACAAGGTTACGCTCAGTTTCCTGCAATTCTGGTTCTCCCCATTCTAAACGCTCGGTCGTCCATCCGTCATGATTAGGTAAAATCTGGCCTACAGGTTCTGGTGAGAAAAGAGTCCTTTTAATATCTTCTATCTGATATTGATGCATACCTCCATTTTCGGCAAAACCAACCAATACAGATGTTCCGTAAAAAGAAGTTAACCCTGCTTTGTAGCAAGCCATATGGGTAACTGTGGTATCTGAAAATCCCAGAAATATTTTAGGATTATTACGGATTACTGAAAGATCGGTAAAAGGCAGTGTTCTGATACTATCATCTCCTCCAATATTGGAAATAATGGCTTTTACGGATGAATCTGAGAAAGCTTCCATTAAATCTTCTGCCCTTGCCTGAGGATTTTTATAAATGTAATCAGCTGACTTCAGAGCATTTCTTGTTTTTATAACATGGAGTCCGAAAACTTCCTCCAATTGTTTTTTTCCGGCTTCATATCTGTGCGGAAAAGTTCCTGCCCCACCCCATGAAAGAGAAAGGGTAGCAACAGTATCTCCCGACTTCAATAATTGTGGTCTGGTAAGCATCATGTTTACAAAAATATAATAAAAAAACGGGAAGTAGAGGCTACTTCCCGTTTCATTAAAAATACTAACTATATTTTATTTATCTCGCAGTCACTTTTACAAGCATATCAATATCATCTTTGATAACAACATCTTTCATACCAGCTTTATAGTTTACTCCAAACTTCTGTCTGTCGAAAGAGAATTTGTTAGACACGATACTTACTTGCCCTTTGCTA
This sequence comes from Elizabethkingia sp. YR214, assembly GCF_003058195.1. Taxonomy (GTDB): domain Bacteria; phylum Bacteroidota; class Bacteroidia; order Flavobacteriales; family Weeksellaceae; genus Elizabethkingia. The sequence goes on along the minus strand of NZ_QBUH01000004.1, from coordinate 34,242 downwards.
TTATTAATCTTTGCAGGGAAAGAGATAGCTTCTGTTTTACCTTTTAAAGTAAGGTTTCCGTTTACTACATAGTTGTAAACTTTATCGTTGTTAGCTTTTACAGAAGTAATTGTAAAGCTTGCAGTCGGAAATTTTTCAACCTCAAAGAAGTCACCATTTTTAAGGTGTCCGTTTAGCTTTTGCTGATCTTCACCAGCAACATCAGTAGCATTGATACTCGTCATATCTAATACGAAAGTACCTCCTGCAACCTGATTGTTTTTCAAAACGACATTACCGCTTTTCAGATTTACTTTACCATAATGCGAAGAAGCATCAGACTTCATCACTTTATAGCCCCACCACTGGATATCAGAACCAACTACTTTTTTGGTTTGTCCAAATGCCAAACCAGCTGTCATTAATAATAGAAAACCTATCTTTTTCATGTATTGAATTTATGTTGATGCAAAAGTATACCTTTTTTATAGACGATTGCCTTATCCTATGATAAGTTTTCAACAATCACTATAAAAACTGCATTTTTCCCTTTTATGCTCTTCCATAAGCTCCATAGTAAGCAGCTCCCATTAGAGCAGTTTTACTATTCAGGATTAAGTAGATCGGAATATCTTTTAGTATATGTTCCATTTTATCACTTACGATAAAATTCTGGTGAAATTTATCTTTGTTCAGCAAATTAAAAATCTTCGGAGGAATACCTCCTCCTAATAATAATCCACCTGTTGCTTTTAGTTTTAATACAAGGTTAGTCGCCTCACGTGCCATAAAGTCTACAAACATCTCCATTGCAAGAGAACATGTAGGATCCAGTTCACGCATAGCTGTATGGCTGATAATCGCTGACGGGTCTCCTTCTTCCTCAAACTTCTGAGTAAGCCATGCCGGTTCAGGATGTTTTTTTACATCGCGCAGGAATCTGTAAATATTAAAAATTCCAGGACCTGAAATTACAGTTTCCCAGCTTACGATACCATAAATAGAATTCAGATATTCGTAAAATTCAACCTCTGTTTTATTTCTTGGGGAAAATTCGGAATGTCCACCTTCTGTCGCAAATGGTCTTAAAGCTTTACCATCCCAAAATAACCCAGCCTCACCAAGACCTGTCCCGGGAGCAAGAATAGCCACATTTCCGTCGATATTAGGATTTCCTTTGTGAATTGTTGCCAGATAACCATCATTTACCTCGGCTAATCCATAAGCTGTAGCCTCTAGGTCATTGATCATTTCAACGCGGTTAATACGAAGTTCATTTTTCAATAACGATACATCCAGAGACCAGGGAAGATTTGTAGTAATACATTTACCATCCACAACTGGTCCTGCAACTCCGATTGACAAAACATCCGGAAGTTCCAGTTTATAATTTTTGATAAAGTCTTTGATGATATCACTAAAGGAGCTATAATCTCTTGATGGATAGGTAGCTTCTTCTTTTAATACCATTTTATGATTCTCAGAAACAAACCATCCTAAGTTTGTTTTGGTACCTCCAATATCTGTTGCAATTACCGAAAGTCCGTCATTATCAGCATTTTTCCAACCAGGAAGGTGCAATGGAAACCTCATTAACTCCATATTAAATAATTATTTTCCCAAAAATATAAAAAAAGCACTTAACATTTTGTTCATATAATATAAAAAAACATCATACCTTAAAAAAGCAAACAAATTATTGATTACAAACAAATTACAGCATACTCCAAAATCAATTTCAAGCCATATTTATTCTTATACAACAAAAAAGCTCTCCCCGAAAAAGGGAGAGCTTTTACTATTAAATATTAAAAAACTATTTACCTAATGGAATGTTGTATGCTACACCAGCGCCAATTGTTCCGGCGTTGAATTTAACATCACCAATCTGTCCTTTGCTACCTGTAAATACTTTAGTATAGTGAACAAAGAAGTTCCAGTTTTGGTTGTGATAACCAATTTCTGGCTTCAAATAGAAACCACCATTTGGCATTTCAGCATTGTAAGGAGAACCATCTTTTGCAACATTGTCTTTACCTACAATAAATCCGTAACCTAAGTCAGCCCCACCATAGAAACCTGTACGTGCAGGGTAATATCTTAGTAATGCAGCAACCGGAATTACTCCGAAGTCATTGTATTTAACATCTCCGCCTGGCGAAAAAGTTTTAGTTTTTCCGAAAAATTGGTTGTATCCTGTCGCAATACCTAATCCGAAACCAGGAGTTACAATATTTTGGTAAGATAAATCAAACCCTACGTTTGCAGAAGTGTTACCCCCGGTAGAAACACCACCGTTAACACCTACTTTAAGCATATTATTCATATCAGCATTCTGAGCACTTACTAACCCTGCTGCGAAAATACCAGCTACTAAAGCTGCTTGCTTAATCATTTTCATAACATTTATTTTTTTAAATTTTACTACCATACACCTGTAAAAAGCGTGCCAAAATTAACAAAACATTAACAAAACCCTTATACATCAGGCTCCAACTCATGTTTAAGTATTAAAAAAAGACCTGTTTTTTATATATTTTTATAAAAGCTTAAAGCAATTTAATCTTTAACCTTAACGTTTAATATTAATTATAGCAAAAATAATAAAGCAATATGCTCACAAATTTTGTAAAAAACAAGCATCTATTGTGGCGGGCAGGCTTTGGACCCAAAAGCGATAGTCTTAATTTACTCAGCTTTGACACACTGAAACTATGGCAGCAAATTATGGCAGATTCTACAGAAGCTGATGTCCCTGCAATAAAAGTAGTGGACGAGAACAATCTGCTTGTAGATAGTAATATTAAAAACAATCCGGAAGCCAGAAAACTCAGAAACCAGCTGCTGAATATGCAAACCAATCAGATCGCTCTGGACTGGATAGACAAAATGGCATATTCTCCACAACAACTTCGGGAAAAAGTTTCATTTTTCTGGATGGGACATTTTGCATCCCGTATACAAAACAGTAATTTTAATCAGGATCTACTGAACATTGTACGACAAAAAGCTTTGGGAAATTTTGGTGACCTGCTAAAAGCGATTAGCCAGTCGGCATCTATGTTAAGCTTCCTGAATAACCAGCAAAACAGAAAGGGACATCCTAATGAGAACTTTGCGCGCGAGGTAATGGAACTGTTTACAATGGGTAGAGGCCATTATACGGAAAAAGATATAAAGGAAGCTGCAAGAGCTTTCACAGGATGGGGTTATGATAAAATGGGAATTTTCCAGGAAAGACCAAAGCTTCATGATGATGGTGAGAAAATTTTTCTGGGGCAAACCGGGAATTTTAACGGAAATGATATCCTGAATATTATTCTGCAACAAAAAGCGACTTCCAAATTTATAGCGGCCAAAATCTATCGTTTTTTTGTGAATGAAACAGCCAACGATCAGATTGTAGACGAAATGGCCACTGTCTTTTATAAAAGCAATTATAATATTGCTAAATTATTTGACCATATTTTCACATCAAAATGGTTCTATAATGAGAATAATATCGGTACCAGAATAAAATCGCCTATAGAATTATTTGTAGGCATACAACGTACTTTACCACTAAGCTTTGAAAAACCGGAGGTTATCATTAATTATGGCAATCTGCTCGGGCAGGTTATCTTCCGTCCGCCCAATGTTGCCGGGTGGCCAAGTGGTACCAACTGGATAGACAGCAGTACCCTACTGCTAAGAATGCAGATACCACAAATATGGAGCGGTATTATTCCTATGGTATATAAACCTAAAGAGGACGATGATACCTATATGGGGCAAAAGCAACATTTTAATCTAAAAAATGCAAAAGCAAATATCAACTGGGTGCAGGCAGAGACTATATTGAAAGATCAGAATCTTGCAGATCTGCTTCTCCAGAAAAAAGTTGCTTCTTCTTCAAATGTTATTAAAGAATACTCTGGAAAATCATTTGAAGCAGATGTTATCAATCTTATGTCTGTTCCTGAATACCAACTATGCTAAATTCCTGACATCATGCTGATCAATCGTAGAAATTTTCTTAAAATAAGCTCATTAGCCAGTGCATCTCTTATGATGCCTAAATTTCTAAAAGCAATGGAATTGCCGCAGGCACTCCCGATACAAAACAAGATACTTGTTGTTCTCCAGCTTAGCGGAGGTAATGACGGACTGAATACAATTATACCGGTAAGGAATGACCTGTACTATAAAAACCGAAATGGTATATCTATACGCAAAGAAGATGCACTCTCTTTAACTGATGAAGCGTCTATACATCCGTCTCTGACATTCTTTAAGGAATTATATGATAATGGAGAACTTGCAGCTCTGAACAATGTAGGTTATCCTGATCCTGACAAATCACACTTCAGAAGTATGGATATCTGGCAATCTGCCAGCAGTTCAAAAGATTTTTGGGAAACCGGATGGTTGGGCCGCTACCTGGACGAAGCCTGCCATACCTGCGCGCATCCAACTCAAGCTCTGGAAATAGACGATATGCTGAGTCTTGCTTTGAAAGGCTCACAGAATAAAGCAATAGCGGTTACAGATCCCAAAAGACTATTTAATTCGAGTAATGAGGCTTTTTATAAAAAGTTAAACGATTCTCATTCTCATGATGAGCAGGTGGTGGATTACCTCTATCAAACTTTGGGTAATACCATTAGCAATGCATCTTATATTCTCGAGAATACAAAGGTAAAACCTGCTTCATCTACCTATCCTGCCACAGGATTAGGTAAAGATTTTAAAACCATTGCTTCTCTTATAAATTCAGATATCAACACACAAGTATACTATCTGTCTGTAGGAAGTTTTGATACTCATGTTAACCAGCTTCAGACACAAAAAAATCTATTTACGCAGATTAATGATGCTGTAAAAGCATTTATTAATGATCTTAAAGCCAATGGCAGATTTCAGGATGTATTACTGGTTACCTTCTCTGAATTTGGCAGACGTGTAGCTCAGAATGCCAGCGGAGGAACAGATCACGGAACAGCCAATCAGATGTTTCTTATGAGCGGCGGACTAAAGAAAAAGGGTCTTCTAAATCCATTGTCCAATTTGGAAAAACTAAATGACGGGGATCTTATCTACACCGAAGATTTCCGGAATGTATATGCTACTATTCTAAAGAAATGGTTAAATGCCGATGATCAGAAAATCTTGTCGAGACAGAATACATTCTATGATTTCATTTAGTTAGTATTAGAAGAAATATTAATTCTTTGAAACAAAATAACTCCTGAAAATTTCAGGAGTTATTTTTATTTTATCAATTATGAATTGGGTAAAGTTGCCGGAGACTGATCTCTTTTATCTTTACGTTTTTCAGTAATCTTTTTTATAACAAATTCAATTGCAATTGGGATCAAAAAGGCTAAAGCCGCTCTTACTATTCTTTTCATAATATTTTGTTTTTCAGCAATAAGGTACAACTTTCACGCCAAATAAAAAATAAAAGAATGGTAAGGTTTTAAAAACCATATAGCTACATAGAATATGTCAATATAAAAATTTTACACAGGAAAATAAATTTTCACCCATTGGCTATGAGTATTCAACGCTAATATAGAGTATACCTTTATCTATTATCTAATACTAAAAGACTATGCTTCTATGTGGTTTAATTGATCACAAAAAAAGGCCGAAATAAATTTCAGCCTTTTCTACATTTATGATGTAATTTCTATTTTTATGCTTGTTCTGCAGGTTTGTCACCTTCAGTTTTAGCTTCTGTTGCTTCAGCTTTTGGCTTTCCTTCCGGCTTTGGAGGTCTTGGAAGAAGTACTTTTCTTGAAAGCTTCATTTTCTTACGATCGTCATAACCCATGAATTTCACTTCTACTTCATCACCTTCTTTGTACGGAACTGTATCCAATCTCTTCCATTCGATCTCAGAGATATGAAGAAGACCTTCAGTACCTTTTTTAAGCTGAACGAAAGCTCCGAAATCCATTACCTTAACAACTTTACCTTTGTAAACTTCTCCTACAACAGGAACGAAGGTAATATCGTTAATTCTTGCAATCGCTTCGTTGATCTTCTCACGGTTGGTACCCGCGATTTCAACTCTACCGATCTCTCCGATTTCTTCAATAGAGATAACAGTATCTGTATCTTTTTGTAATTGCTGGATATTTTTACCTCCAGGCCCGATAATAGCACCGATGAAGTCTTTAGAAACTTCAAGCATTTCCATTTTCGGAGCGTGTGGTTTAACATCTGCTCTAGGCGTGTCAATTGTTTCAAGGATTTTACCAAGAATATGAAGACGTCCTTCTTTAGCTTGCATTAAGGCGTTTTCCATGATATCCATAGATAGTCCCTGGATTTTAATATCCATCTGACAAGCAGTAATTCCGTTTTCTGAACCTGTTACTTTAAAGTCCATATCACCTAAGTGATCTTCATCTCCTAAGATATCAGAAAGAACCGTCCATTTACCAGACTTAGGATCTGTAATCAATCCCATTGCAATACCTGAAACAGGCTGTGAAATCTGAATACCGGCATCCATTAATGCTAGTGTACCAGCACAAACAGTTGCCATAGAAGAAGAACCATTAGATTCTAAAATATCGGAAACGATACGGATAGTATAAGGAACTTCTGCCGGGATAACGTTAGCCAAAGCTCTCTGAGCAAGGTTACCGTGACCAACTTCTCTTCTGGAAGTACCTCTTAGAGGTCTTGCTTCACCAGTAGAGAATGGCGGGAAGTTATAATGTAAAAAGAATTTCTCATCGTGTTGAGTAATGACGCTGTCTACCATGTTAGCATCTTTAGAAGAACCTAAAGTTACCGCTGTTAGAGACTGAGTTTCTCCTCTTGTAAATACTGCTGAACCGTGAGCTCCCGGAAGGTAATCTACCTCAGACCAGATCGGACGGATAGTTTTAGGATCACGACCATCCAAACGGATATTTTCGTTCAGAATCATCTGACGCATTGCCTCTTTTTCTACATCGTGGTAGTATACTTTAACAAAAGGTGTTACACGTCCTAATTCTTCTTCGTCTGTATATTGAGCTAAAAATTCTTCTAAAACAGCTTTGAATTTTTCGCCTCTTTCTTCTTTGTTAGATGGAGATTTAGCTACTTCATATACTTTATCGTAACACTCTTTCCATACTTTTTCACGAATTTCTTCGTCGTGATCTTCGTGGCTGTATTCTCTTTTAGGGAAAGCTTTTCCTACTTTAGCAGCTAATCTTTCCTGAGCTTCAATCTGAATTTTGATCTCTTCGTGTGCAAATTTAATCGCTTCTAACATTTCCTGCTCAGAAATCTCCTTCATTTCCCCTTCTACCATTACGATAGAGTCTTTTGTGGCCCCTACCATAATGTCGATATCAGCTGTTGAAAGCTGCTCGTAGCTTGGGTTAACTGAAAGCTTTCCGTCGATTCTTACTACTCTAACTTCAGACATTGGTCCGTTGAAAGGAATATCTGTAATAGCAATAGCTGCAGATGCTGCAAGACCTGCTAAATCATCCGGAATAGATTGTCCATCATAAGAAATAAGGGAAATCATTACCTGAACCTCAGCATGGAAATCTTCAGGGAAAAGTGGACGTAAAACTCTGTCTACTAAACGCATTGTTAAGATTTCCTGATCCGAAGGTCTTGCTTCTCTTCTGAAGAAGTTCCCCGGAATCTTTCCACCAGCATAAAATTTCTCTCTGTAATCTACTGTAAGAGGAAGAAAATCCACTCCTGGATTAGCTTCTTTGTTTGCTACAACTGTAGCCATTAGCATAGTGTCGCCCATTCTAACGACAACAGAACCGTCTGCCTGCTTTGCAAGTTTTCCGGTTTCGATGGTAATCTCGCGACCATCTCTTAGTACAATTTTTTCTGTAATTGCTTGAGGTATACTCATAAAAAAAACATCTTTATACTCCGTATTGAGTATGTTATTATTTAAACTCTTTAAATTTTCGTTCGCAAAGGTAATGAATTTGTTTTGTTTTAGCTGAAAAAGCTGGTGCAATATAACAACAACTTAACATAAGTACTATTGAGAGCTTTCACCCCTTCCATACTACTTTTCTAGCTGTCTCAATCAATTCATTAAACAAATATTACCGGATTCTGAAAGAACCAAATATACACTATTCCCCCTGTTCTTTTTTCAGGTTTTCAATAAGGTTTTCTAATTCGGTTATTTTATCTTTCAGAATTTTGATATCGGACTTATTACTGGAGACCTTACTTTTCAACATTACTGCTCTTGCTCTTCCATTATGATCTTCGTCGTCGTCATCCTCACTAATCTCCTCTACATCCTCCTGAATCTCTTCAACATCTTCCTGGATCTCATCGATATCCTCCTGAATTTCTTCAATATCTTCCTGAATTTCATCGATGTCTTCCTGAATAATTTCAACATCTTCTTTCAAATCTTCAATATTTTCTGAACTTCTGTTAACAGACATCTGAATGAAGATAGCGAGATAAATAGCTTCCAGAGAAACAACAGTGGTAAGTACCAAAAGCATTTTATCAAAATCTACAATGCCCAGAATTGGCAATGCAAAACTTACTATAAAGAAAATAGTATGTACAATAAGAGAAGGTATAGAACCTATCCACCACATTGCACCGTTGGCAATTTTCTCTAAAGCACTAAGTTTTTCTATATTGTTTTTGGTCAGATTCATAAATGTGTTTTTGTTACAAAATTAAAAAAGCAACCCTTACGAGTTGCTTTAACAGAATTTCTTGTATCTTATTTTCTGATACCTAGTTCAGCGATGATTGCTCTGTAACGCTCAATTTCAGTATTTTTAAGATAATCTAACAATCTTTTTCTTTTACCTACTAATTTCACCAATGATTTCTCAGTAGCGAAATCTTTATGGTTCTTTTTAAGGTGTTGAGAAAGGTGGTTGATTCTGAAAGTGAACAAAGCGATTTGTCCTTCAGAGCTACCAGTGTCAGTTGCGGATTGTCCGTGTTTTGCGAAGATCTCAGCCTTCTTTTCTTTAGTTAAATACATTCCAATATTATTTAAATGATTATTATGTAATTCGGGTGCAAATATACGACTAATTTCTTCATTTACAATACTGATTCTATTTTAAAATTAAAATTCAAATAATTCAAAAAACTTTATACTTTTTTATCAAAAACTCAGTAATTGGCTGTATTTTTGTACTCTGTAAAAGAGATGAAAAAAGTACTACTTTTTGGGACATTAGCGATTATTACAACAGGACTACTGGTTAGCTGTGCTAACTTTGGTGACAGCCTGCGTTATGTAAACAATGATATCAAGCTGGGTAAGATTGGTAAAATAGTCTACCTGAGTCCCGAGATCTATCCGGAATTTGAAGGCATAGAGGAGCCTACTTACCAGGCATTTTTCAGTGCTGTAACAGATAAAATGTACAGCATGGGCAATATAAAGGTAAACAAGATTGATACTCCGATGCCTTATGACACTATAGATGTGCCTACTCTAAAAACACTCTGCAATAACAACATGGCCGATCTTATCGTGGTGCCTAAGGTAAAATACTTCAAAGTAGGTTTAGGAAAGTATGTACTTTCCAATCAGGTTGTTGTAAGCATGAAAGCTTATAATAAGATGGGAGACTTTGTAATGGAAGTTGCTTACGACACTTATAGCGGAAACGGACGACTTGTTGGTTCTGCTGAAAACTCTGTGAAAATTGGAACTACCGGAGCTATCCAGAAAATGTTCAAAGAATTTCGCAAGAGAAAGATGCTTGGTGTGTACATTTCCTAAGGTTACAGAAAAATAATATTCCATTATAGTACTTTTTTGACAAATTCACGTTACTTTTGCAGCGAAAAATTTTGCTGTGATGGAAACAATTCTAAATCCAGCTGATGTAGCTGAAAAACTAAGCGAACTTCATGCAGATGAAAGACTGTTAGAGTTCTTAAAAGTTCCGAAAGAATATAAAGCTGACGTTTTTGCGCATCTGGACCCCAGTTTTCAGGAAGAGACCATACGCAGTATCGGCAGCAATGATGTTGCCGACATTCTTAATGCAATGACTCCGGATGACAGAACTCAGCTATTAGAGGACTTTCCCGACGAACTCATTAAATACTCTATTAATCTTCTTAACCCTTCTGAGCGTTCGGTAGCACTAAAACTTCTGGGCTATAAATCGAATTCAATTGCCCGTCTGATGACACCTTATTACATTCAGGTAAAAAAGGAATGGACGGTAAAGCATTGCTTTCAACATATAAAGAAAGTGGGTCAGAAAGCTGAGACCATGAACTTCGTATATGTTGTGGACGACCACAACAGATTAATCGATGACATGATTATTGGCACACTACTGCTTGCTGATGAGGATCAGAAAGTTTCTGAGCTTATTGATAATCATTTTGTTGCAATTACAACTACAACCACAAAGGAAGATGCTATTCACTATTTCGAAAAGTATGACCGTGCTGCTTTACCCATTATTACTGAAGCAGGTGTCCTTGTAGGCATTGTAACCATAGATGACATCATCGACGAAATAGAACAACAGACCACCGAAGACATTCAAAAATTCGGGGGATTGGAAGCCTTAGATCTTCCCTATACTCAAACCAGCTGGACAGAAATGATTAAGAAAAGGGCTACCTGGCTTATTATTCTTTTCATTTCGGAAATGCTTACAGCCTCTGCTATGGGTTATTTTGATCATGAAATTCAGAAAGCCGTTGTATTAGCTTTATTTGTACCGCTTATTATCTCCAGTGGAGGTAATTCCGGTTCTCAGGCTGCAACACTTATCATCAGAGCCATGGCACTTCAAGAAATCACCCTGAAAGACTGGTGGTATGTAATGCGTAAAGAAATTATTTCCGGATTGTGTCTGGGGACAATTTTGGGTATAATCGGTTTTATCAGAATTTACACATGGCAACATTTAGGATTATTCGATTACGGAATACACTGGTTATATGTAGCACTTAGTGTTTCTTTATCCTTAGTTCTTATTGTATTATGGGGGACTCTTTCAGGATCGATGATTCCGTTTGTGCTAAAGAGATTAAAGCTGGACCCTGCAACGTCTTCTGCTCCGTTTGTAGCAACACTTGTAGACGTTACCGGATTGATTATTTACTTCACCGTTGCCGGACTCTTACTAACCGGAAAACTTTTGTAAATTTGGGATAAAACCCAATCATGCGCATTATTTCTTTGGTACCTTCTCTTACCGAAAGTCTTTTAGACTTTGGCATTCCGGATATTGTAGGACGGACAAAATTTTGTATCCATCCTAAAGATCAGGTAAAAGATATCGAAGTTATAGGCGGAACCAAGAACATTAATCTCGAAAAAATCAGAGCTTTAAAACCTGATCTTATTCTCGCCAACAAGGAAGAGAATATGAAAGAGCAGGTTGAAGCTCTTATGCCTGATTTTAAAGTATGGGTTACCAATATTGAGACCATAGAGGACAACTACTATTTTCTGAAAAACCTTGGAAATATGTTTAATCAGAAAGAAAAGGCTCAGGCATTCAATCTGAAGATCTATGACATTTTCAACCAGTACAAACTCGACAAAAGGATAAAAATCGCTTATTTGATCTGGAAAAAGCCTTATATGACGATTGGAAGTGATACTTTCATCCATCATTTGCTTCAGCAGTTGGGTTTTGAAAATATTTTCTCCAAGCAAAAGCGTTATCCTGTTATCGAAATGCAGGATCTGGACGAGGCTGAAATCATTATGCTATCTTCGGAGCCCTACCCTTTTCAGGAAAAGCATCTGGAAGAATTCAGGGCTATATATCCAGAGAAAAAGATTATGATTGTAGACGGAGAAGCTTTCTCCTGGTACGGAACTCATATTGCGAAATGCGAAGCTTACTATAAAGAACTTGTCACTACGATATAGAAGCTCATTAAAGGCAATCTTATAAGATTCAGAATAAAATATCCCCACAGCTATTAAAAGCTATGGGGATTATATTTAATAAGAATATTGTAATCTACAGAAATGGAACAAACATTAATATTCCCGTTATCTTTCTGAAGGTTTTATATCTCTGTATTTTTCTAACATAATTTTAAATTTCTCCGGATCAACAGGTTTAAAAATAACCTTTTCACTGACCGGATATTTTTCTAAAAAACTCCGTGGACGCACAGGTCTTTTCTCAAATCCGCCACCACAATTAGGGCAAACATTTTCCAAAACCTGTTCAACACAGTTTTTACAAAAGGTACATTCAAAAGTACAAATCATGGCTTCCTCAGAATCTGGTGGAAATTTTTTGCCACAATTTTCACAAATTGTACGGAGTTCCAACATTATTATTCTACAAAACTTTAGCTACTTCTCCACAAAGCCATTCCAAAAGCTCGGTATCTTCATCTGTAAACGGATCAACAGTGTGACTATCGATATCGATTTGTCCTATGTTTTTACCATCCTTAAAAATTGGTACTACAATTTCGGATTTGGTATCAATAGAGCAAGACAAATAGTTATCCTGACTGTACACATCCGGAACAACAAAAGTTTCTCCGGAAACAGCTACCTGCCCGCAAATACCTTTTCCAAAAGGAATTACAGTATGATCTGTTTCAGCACCAACATATGGGCCTAATACAAGTTCTTCTTTGTCTCCGTTTCGGAAATAAAATCCGGTCCAGTTATAGTAAGCTATTTCCTGATCCAGTAATACACATACTTTTTTCAGTCTGTTTTCTACACTTTCATCTGCTGCAAGCAAGTAGGAAAGTCTTTGTTTCAAGTTTTTCATTATTCTTCGAAAGCTAATTCTTTGTAACCAAACATTCCGCGTTCTTTGATGATCTCTACAACTCCATTTGGAAGTTGTTCTTCCCAACCATGTTCACAATGGGCAATTTTCTTCAGGATTTCTCTTGAGTAAATCTCCAGATACTCTGGTTTAAAGCTATTGATATCTACAATACGCTTGTTTAATTTGAAATATTTATATAATTCTTTAAGATTCGGGTGTACTTTAAGGTTTTCAGAGTTTAGTAAGTCTCCTGTTGTTGTATCCTTGTACGGGTAAAGGTATACACGCATTCCTTTTTTGAAGAATTTACCAAAGGCTTCAAGGATTCCTCCCGGAAGTAGTTCATAAAACTCTTCATCAAAGACATCTAACAGGTTATTTACTCCCATTGCAACACCAATTTTCCCGTTGGAATAGTTGCTGAAGTAATCGACCATTCTGTAGTATTCGGAGAAGTTGGAGATCATTACATTGTACCCCAGTTTTGCAAGTACGTCTACTCTGTCCAGGAAGTCGCGTTCGTCAATATCACCGGCTGCACGTAAATTGGCAATCGTAATTTCGAATAAAACTTCTGTATCTTCAATAGTTGTATTATTATCTTTAAGGAACATTTTCAGTCCATTCTCGAACATATCTACATTCACCAGTGTTACCGGGCGGAAACTTCCTCTTACCGCAAAAATATTCTGTTTGTACAGAATATCTGCCGGAAGCATATTGTTACCTTCAGAGTTGAAAATTACAGCATCTGTCATTCCCATCTTCACTAACTGAAGAGACATTAGACGGTTATCTACATACTCAAATGCAGGCCCGCTAAAGTCTATCATGTCTAATTCTAATTTGTCTATTGAGATATCGTCGTATAAAGATTCTATTAATCTTCTCGGGTTATCGGAATATCTAAAAGCCCCATAGATAAGATTCACACCAAGATTACCTAATGTTTCCTGCTGTAATGTTGCATCGTTTTCTCTGAATTTTACATGGATAACGATTTCGTTATAAGCTTCACTGTCGTGTAACTGAAAACGTATACCTACCCAACCATGTCCTTTTTGGGTTTTATCGTAATTGATGGTTGTTACCGTATTGGCATAGGAGAAGAATTTTCTTCCCGGATTTTTTTCTCTGTCCAGACGTTCTTCAATCAAAGAAACTTCATAACGAAGCATTTTTCTAAGACGATTCTGGGTAACATACCTGTTTTTTGTTTCTTTTCCGTAGATCGCATCACTGAAATCTTTATCGTAAGCAGACATGGCCTTTGCAATCGTATTAGATGCACCACCTGCCCTAAAAAAGTGCCGAACAGTCTCCTGCCCAGCACCAATTTCCGCGAAAGTTCCGTACACCGACGGATCTAAGTTTATGTTTAAAGCCTTTTGCTTTGGGGTAAGAATTTGCTTTATTAGGGACATTTTTATTTTTTTGTAAATTTATCAAAATAAATACCATCTTCAAAAAATGCGTCTTAAATTTTTAGGAACAGGAACTTCTCAGGGAGTTCCGACTATTGGATGTACTGATCCTGTTTGCCTGTCGGAGAATCCTAAAGACAAAAGATTACGGTCTTCAGTCTTGGTAACAACAGATGATGACAGAAAAATATTAATAGACTGCGGCCCGGATTTCAGGCAGCAGATGCTTACCCAACAGGAGCATAATGTGGACGCTGTACTTCTCACCCATGAACATAACGATCACGTAATTGGTCTGGACGACATGCGCCCTATTATCTTTCGGAGCAAAAAAGATATGCCCATCTATTGCAGACCACGTACAGGAGACGAAGTAAAAAAACGGTTTCCGTATGCTTTCTCCGACGAAAAATATCCGGGAGCGCCTTCTTTTGAAATGCATTTTCTGGATAATAGGCCTTTTACTCTTTTAGATACTGAGATCCTTCCTATAGAAGTTACACACTATAAAATTGATATTTTCGGCTATAAATTCAAAAATACAGCATACATTACGGATGCCAGTGCTATATCGGATACGGAGAAAGACAAGCTAAGAAATCTCGATTATTTCATCATTAACTGCCTGCGAAAGGACAATCCACATCCTGCACATTTTATTTTGCCTCAGATTTTGGAACTTGTAGAGGAGCTTCAGCCAAAGCAAACTTACCTTACTCACCTGAGCCATCATATTGGTTTTCACGACGAAATGAATCAAGAGCTGCCATCTCACATCCAGCTGGCTTTTGACGGACAGGAAATTGTTTTTTAATTTTTGAAAAAAACTCTTTTCAGAAACAAAAATATGTCTATATTTGCACTCACAATTTCGAGTGGCCCAGTTGGCGGAATTGGTAGACGCGCTAGACTCAAACTCTAGTGCCGCGAGGCGTGCCGGTTCGATTCCGGCACTGGGTACAAAACAGGAAAAGCAACTTATTTGTTCGCTTTTCCTTTTTTTATTTTTATCTAAGTCACTCTTAATCTGAAAGATATGACGAGCTAAAATATCCATTTTAGTGGTTCGATAATTAATGCCGTCGAACACTAATTTATCAGGAAATATCGAACCAATTATTTCACGTTTAGTTTCAATATCCCCACTATCATAGAGAAAACCGACATTTATCAATCCATGAAATGCTTTTTCAAGAAGTTTCTCTGTACTTATATTTTTTAAATCTGTTTGCTCATAATCTTTACTTAATTTATTCTCAAGTTTTTCAATTTGTTCTCTACACTCTTTCTTAATTTCAAGGTATTCTTCATCTTCAATAATCTCCGAGAATAATTTATCTCGGGCAACCGAAATTTTATTATTCAATATGTCAATTTCTTTACTTATTCTCTTCTTTTCTGCTACTGGATTTACTAAAGAAGCCTTATAATTCTCTAGGAATTTCTTTTTGACATATTCTCTTAACGATTCTTTAATCTCCAGATCTTTTAGTCCGTTTAAAAATATTAGATTAGCTGCATCAGCCCTATGTCTAAATCTGCATGGAGGCTGGCAATGATAATAGTAATATCTTTCACGCCTTCCTCTTGAAGCACTACCTGTTATATTACCGCCACAATTTGGACAAATCAAAAAACCTCTTAAAGGTAGATTTTCATCAGAAAGAAATTTTGTATTAGTAACCTTCTTTGCCTTTTTTCCATCCAGTATAAACTGAACCTGATCAAATACTGCTGTGGTTATTAATGCTTCATGTTGCCCCTGTACGAAATAAGCTTCTTCTTCTTTATTCTTTTCAATGAAAATCTTGCCACAGTACATGGGATTTCTAAGGGCCATATAAAATGCTGTTTTCTCAAGTCTTTTTCCTCCTCTTTCATTCATTTTTTTCCGAATCTGACTAATAGCCATTACACCTTTAGCAATCTCATTAAATGCCCATCTCACATTAGACGCTTCAGGTTCTTTTAAAGCTATATACTTACTTCCATCTTCTCTACTTTTGTTGATATAGCCATATGGTGCTTTTCCCATCAATCGACCTTCTTTCTTTGCCCGCCTCATTCCATTGTAAGTATTTAAAGCTCTACGGTCATTTTCTATCTCTGGTGTTGCTAAATAGATGGCAAGCATCATTTTATTTTCAGGCACCGATAAATCGAGAGGCTGTTCAATAGCCTGAGGTTCTACTCCAAGCTTAGCTAATAACCCAATCATTTGATAAGCATCCCCTGCATTTCTACTGAAGCGGTCCCATTTTGTAAATAATACAATATTTGTTTTAGTGCTTCTCTTTTTTAGATAATTTAAATATTTGATCCATTCAGGCCTTTCGAAATTCTTAGCAGAATGATCTTCATAAATAACCTGACCTATGGTAAAGTTGTTTAATTTACAATACTTTCTTAGTCTTTCATTCTGATCTCTTTGGGAATAACCTTTATCTGCCTGATCATCAGTTGAAACTCTTATATACAAATCAACAATCATAATTTATTGGTTTACTGATTAATTTTTAAATATACATCTTTAAGCATTGCTAAATCAGCGGATTATAAATTCCTTCATTCCCAAACGAATAATAGTATTAAGAATAGTAACAATACCTCTTAACTCATCCTCACTAATATCATTTTCCGAATCAGAAATTAATTTCCTGATTTCTTCTAAATCGTTTTCTTTAATAAATACACGGGATTCTCCCAAAACTGTTTTATCTAAGCGTTCAAAGCTCTTATAACTTTTCTTCTTCACCTGTTTAAACTCCTTTTATAGAGTTATAATCAAGTTAGGATTAACACTATTTAAAATTTAAGTATGAAATTAGAAGGAAGTATTTGGCTAAAATCAACTCTCTCTGCACCATTCTGAAAAAGGTTGAGTAACAAACCATAAAATAGTTATTCTTATGAAAAAAACTCTATCCTCGTACAAAATACAGCTAGGGATTCAAAAGACAAATTGTTTCCGAATACAAACGGGATTATTTACAAAATCACAATTACAAATCCGATACAATATTCGTGGCAATTCTTGTATTCCCAGCTGGTTAGTAAAATATGGTAACTTTACTTATTCATAGCAACTAAGTAAGAGCAGGCCAATGAAAGATCTATAAAAACAAAAGATTAAAGAGCTTGAAGCAGCTTTATCCAAAAAGGAGGAGGAGCTTAAAGTATTTCGGAAATTTATAGAAATAGCAGAATGTGTGCTGAAAATTGAAATCGTAAGAAAGTCTGGTTCCAATCAATCCAGGAAATAATACCATGCGCAACTTTTTCAATTAAAGATATTTGCCGATTGTTTGGATACAGTAAACAAACATATTATAAAAGAACAAAGCAGTCAAGCTTCTGTAATAATCAAGAAAGGATTATAGAATTGGTCTTATCAATTCGTAAAAAGATGCCAAAGTTAGACACCCGAAAAATTTACGTTTGACTTAAGGCTGATTTTAATAAGGAGAATATTCATAATAGGAAGAGATCAATTATTTAAGATTCTAAAATCAAATTATCTTTTAATTCCTCGAAGGCATAGTTATTAAAAAACAACGAATTCCAGACACTGAATGAAGAAATATTCTAATATAATCAAAGAAAAAGAGTCAGAATTTTCAGAGAAGATATGGGTAACAGATATTACCTATCTGAAAACTAAAGAGAGAAATTATTACCTCCATTTGATTACTGATGCTTATTCGAAAAAAATTGTAGGATATGAATTGAGTGATAATCTACAAACGAGCTATACATTGAAAGCCTTAAAGAAAGCTATAAAGAACAGAATCTATAAGCATTCTTTAATTCATCACTCAGACAGAGGTTTACAATATTGTAGTAAAGAGTAAAGAGTAAAGAGTAAAGAGTATATAGAAATACTAAAGAAAAATAATATTCTTATCAACATGACCGAAAACTCGGATCCTTATGAAAATGCCGTGGCAGAAAGAGTCAATCGTATTCTGAAACATGAATTTGGATTGATTGATACTTTTGAAAATTGTATTAAATCTATAATTTTATGACTTTTCATACGTCATATATCTATTCAGTTATAATCAAGTATTATAAAATTTGTTTTTATTGGTATTTAATATACTCCTCCAAATAACCATTATAGCTATTTATCCTACCGGAACGTTTAACCAATGGTGCTATTACTTTCAAATAATTTTCATTATTTTTCTCCCTTAGAAAGAAAGCCACCTTAGAAATAAAGTCCTTATAATGATCATCATTTTTAAGCTTTGAACTTATAATTTCAAAGTCTTTTATGAACCTCTCCTGATCCTTTAATACATTTGTATGGATACTTATCCAACCATTAATTACACTCCACCAATGCCCTGAGGTATACAATGATTCCCAATTCAGATTTTCAGCAATATAGTTTGCAATATTATCCGCCTTTTCCTCTTCTTGGGTGTAAAGCATTGTACCTATACCATTGGTGATATTCACAATCCGGATAAATTCACTGATATAGTCAGATCGTTTATTTAATGACCGCTGAAATAGTTCATAATCTTTTTTTTGCTTTTCATACTCGTCCAAAAAGACAGGATAATGATGATCTTTAGACGTGAAAATATTTTTAGCCGCCAACATCAAATCATAACGGCTCAGGATTTTTTCCTGTATTTTCGATAGCTCATTTAGTTCTGCATTACCAGAATTATTTTTGTAAATAATATTGGTATTATCAGGCTTATTCGAATCACAACTGACAGAGAAATCATTCCCGGGAATATACATATCCAGACCTCCGCCTTCTTTTGTTCCTGTAATAAGCCAACGCCCCATTCCTTTAAAAGGAGCATATTCTTTAGGAACAGATAATGTAAATTTACCATCGTTGGGAATTACCCCCTGAAAAACAGTCTTCTGCTCTGAGCCCTGAAATAATACAAAATCATAGCTATTACCTTTAAATTCAGGAAAATACATACTAATTTGTTGACTCTTTATCTGATATCCGACAAAAAATAACAGAAAGCTTATTATTATTTTATTCATTTTCTATTTTAATTATTAAAAGGGAACCTGTTGAAAATAAATCAACAGGATTTCCCCAGAGATTAGTATTTGATAAATGATACTGATGAAAAAATATCATAAGATTACTAATCCTTCACAAACAAATGATGATTCTTTTTTATCTATATAGTCCCCGGATCCGGAACATCTGAGATCATTAAATAAATATTATTCATTAGGATTTATCCTGCTATACAACGGACTGCCAAACCATGTACGCGACTAACATTACTAGTGCTTAAAGTTGAGGGACCTATGTAAAGTCCATACGAGTATTGACCAAGAGGGAAAGAAGTAGTGCTTTCATTACTGCTCCAGTATAAACCAGTATTACCACGATAAAGAGGGGTCCCGCTGAGTGCATCACGGAATCCTGTAGTAGGCAACATTAGGGTACGTATATTTGAAGCATCTCTAAAATAGAGCGCCGAAGTATAATTTCCATCATTAGCCCACGAACCGACCCGCTCTATATTTTTATTGTTATTGATAATATTCTGCCATTCAGTTCGGGTTGGTACTCTGTACCCTGGAGGGCAAGGATCATTAAGTGTTTTACTACTATCAGACCAGGAACCATTGGGTTTCCCAACAGTATTCCAGTCCAAAATAGCACCACTATTGCTCTGGTCATCACTTTGAGAGTAATAATAACCTGTTTCGCCGGTCTGTGCTCCCCACTGGTACTTATCTCCATGTACAAGTGCAGAAGCTGTAAAAGGATCCATACTTTGATCTGCACCTAAATTATAACACATAAAATCATTCCATTGCGTATTTCCAGCTCCTAGGTAAACTCCACATTTGTTTAAATTGATGGTTAGATTACTCTTATTTCCCGGAGTAATTTTAAAAGAATTAGGCAAATTAATGGTTTTACTGACTCCTCCTATTGTTATATTTGTCAAAAATCCACCTGTTGCAAAACCACCTGTATCTGCATTAATAAATACGGGAAAAGCAGTTTGAATCTTACCAGGAAATCCAGAACTCGGGAAATTTAATATCGTTTCAGGACTGGCTATTGTACGAGCTGACATCATCCCAGATAATAATGAATAGATACCATCGCTATAATGAGGTGTTAATATACTACCACTAATTGAAGTGATGTTCTCTGAACCTGTATACTTCACAATAGTTGTAATCTGTGCTACCTTGTGTCTTAAAGTAATATTAAGGCTATTACTGTCATTAACCGGAGTGTAACTTATTTTTTGATACATAAAATCCCTGCTGTTATCATTATAATTGACAAAAGCACTACTGATATTATTCTGTTCTCCTAAGCTAATTGCCGGAAGACCTGTTGTTCCATATGAATATACTACAATATTATAGGCAGCTCCATTATCCAACATCATAGGAATAGCTGGCTGTCCTACTGTATAATCCTGATGGGTATGATAATTTCCATTACTCTGACGGTAGGCAATTACCCTAAATTTCACTCCTGTTACAAGATTATTACCCGGGATAGCTCCTATTGATCTTATACCAGAAGCCATTGCCTGGACAGCATCAGAGGACGGTGCAAGTTCTGCTGTTACTACAGTAGCCGGATTAATTAGCAAGCTATGTGTCCGGATTTCAGATACTGAACCCTTATTTTTATTCAAGGAGGCATTAAGAGCAGGAGAGGAACTGGAGAACTCTGTCCCCACTAGATTAATATTCACTGATGCAACTCCTTTAGTAATACTATTATCTGTATCAGTACTACGACAAGCATTTAAAAATAGTAATGAAAGTATTGTAATACCAGTGATACTGTATAGATTTTTTTTCATTTTTATTTTCTTAATCTCTATATATATGTTATTATATAATTATTTTCATTGGGGTCAATTCGAACCTGATCTATATTTTTTCTCACAATTATGAAATAACCACAGAATTATATACTATTCTCCATCCTTTTTCTCTAGTAATTACGTCTAAGCGTCAGGAAATGCACCCGTATATTTAGATACATAATTCAAAGATATTGCCTGGTTTATTATTAGTTTTTTAGAAAGGTAACCCTAAGAATTATTATTCAGGGGTTACCCTAAATGTTGTCAATTCACAAAAACACGATATACATAGATATCTTTAAATATTGACAA
The DNA here is from genome assembly GCF_003058195.1 of Elizabethkingia sp. YR214. Lineage (GTDB taxonomy): Bacteria > Bacteroidota > Bacteroidia > Flavobacteriales > Weeksellaceae > Elizabethkingia. The sequence goes on along the minus strand of NZ_QBUH01000004.1, from coordinate 12,951 downwards.
CTTCATAATGAACAAACAATAATTTATATGAAATATTTTTTACTATCTTATAGTTATAGGAAAACAGTCTTAGATGTTTGTATTATCTATCTGAAATACAACGAATAGACAAACCTAATGCCTTGGGTCCAGTTGCATTAGCTGTACTATTGCCATTAGTAATTAACAAGTTTCTTCCGTTAGCTCCTGAAGTCCCACTGCTCCAATATTCTCCGCTAAATCCTCTTCCTCCTAACCGTCCATTGTTATAACGGCGGAAACCCGCAATAGGAAGAAATAAATCATTCCCAATTTTAATACCATTACTATAGTTAGTTGATGAGCTTGTCCAGTTACTTCCTATATAGGTTATCGCATTATGAGCAATAATCGCCTCCCATTCGCCCTGCGTTGGTACATGATAACCTTTAGGGCAGGGATCATTTGCAGTTTTATTACTTTCAGACCAGGAACCATCAGGTTTTACAGTAGTATTCCAGCCTAAAATAGCTTCACTATGATTCTGATCATCACTTTGAGAGTAATAGCGTCCTGTTTCGTCCGTTTGTGCTCCCCATTGATATTTCGCACCATGAATAGCAGCAGAAGGTGTAAAAGGATCTGCGCTTTGATCTGCACCTAAATTATGGCACATTAAATCCCTCCATGAATTTGCGGTCAATTTTGCAAGACATGTTCTTAGATTTATCGTAAGATTACTCTTGTTTTCGGGTGTTATTTTAAAGGCATTATAGGCCAGAACATCAACGATAGGTCCTGAAGCATTTGCTATTTTTGCAAAAAATGTACCGGTAAGCTTTCCATTGGTATCGGCATTTACAAATACCGGCGCTGCTGTTACTGAGGTTCCATTTGGTTTCGGAAAAGTAATTGCAGCATTCGTACTCAGACTACGCCCGGACATATTCCCTGTGTCTAAAGAAAAAATACCATTACTGTAATGTGGAGATATAACAGCATCGCTTATAGAATATATATTACCTGGCCATTGACTTGTGCTATTTTTTACAATTGTTGTAATCTGTGCTACCTTGTGTCTTAAAGTAATGTCCAGACTATTATTGTCATTAACCGGCGTATAACTTATTTTTTGATACATAAAATCCCTGCTGTTATCATCATAATTGACAAAAGCACTACTGATATTATCCTGTTCTCCTAAGCTAATTGCCGGAAGACTTGTTGTCCCATATGAATATACTACAATATTATAGGCAGCTCCATTATCCAACATCATAGGAATAGCTGGCTGTCCTACTGTATAATCCTGATGAGTATGATAATTTCCATTACTCTGACGGTAGGCAATTACCCTAAATTTCATTCCTGAGGTAAGTGAATTTCCGGATACTGACGCCATAGGTTTTATATCAGAAACTTTAGCCAAAGTAGAAATAGAATCGAGGGATGGTGCAAGTTCTGCAATTATAACCGTATTAGGATTAACCAATACACTATGTGTTTGGATTTCTGCTACTGAATTTGCACTTCTACTCAGAGAAGCATTATGAGCCAAAGATGAGTTGGAGAAATTCGTCCCTAATAAATTAATATTCACTGATGCAACTCCTTTAGTAATACTATTATCTGCATCAGTACTACGACAGGCATTAAAAAATAATACTGAAAGTAGTGTAATACCAGTGGTAACATATAGATTTTTTTTCATCTTTGATTATTTTAATATTCTGTGTGTATTATAGTATCGTCATTCCCGTTCCAGTCAGTTTGAACCTGATCTGCATTTCCGTCGACGGTTACAGGCGAAACAGCTGCAGAATTAGCGGCAATTCCACATTCCATTTCTATAATTGTTATCTCTATTACCGGAGGATAATAATCTTTTTTCTCTTTAATCTCCATTAGATATTTTGTGTTTTTATTATTTTTCTAATTTGTATCTCTTATATTTTCATAATTCTTTTAATCCGGTTCTTATTCCTACTCATAATAATAGCACCTAACCCCATTTTTATATCTGCATAACAAAACCATCTAATATACTTATCCAACCATTAATTACACTCCACCAATGCCCTGAGGTATACAATGATTCCCAATTCAGATTTTCAGCAATATAGTTTGCAATATTATCCGCCTTTTCCTCTTCTTAGGTGTAAAGCATTGTACCTATACCATTGGTGATATTCACAATCCGGATAAATTCACTGATATAGTCAGATCGTTTATTTAATGACCGCTGAAATAGTTCATAATCTTTTTTTTGCTTTTCATACTCGTCCAAAAAGACAGGATAATGATGATCTTTAGATGTGAAAATATTTTTAGCCGCCAACATCAAATCATAACGGCTCAGGATTTTTTCCTGTATTTTCAATAGCTCATTTAGTTCTGCATTACCAGAATTATTTTTGTAGATAATATTGGTATTATCAGGCTTATTCGAATCACAACTGACAGAGAAGTCATTCCCGGGAATATACATATCCAGACCTCCGCCTTCTTTTGTTCCTGTAATAAGCCAACGCCCCATTCCTTTAAAAGGAGCATATTCTTTAGGAACAGATAATGTAAATTTACCACCACCAGGGATTACCCCCTGAAAATAGTTTTCTGCTCTGAGCCCTGAAATAATATAAAGTCATAGCTCTTTCCTCTAAACTCAGGAAAAAACATACTGATTTGCTAGTTCTTTATCTGACATCCGATAAAAAAATAACAGAAAGCTTATTATTATTTTATTCATTTTCTATTTTAATTATTAAAAGGGAACCTGTTGAAAATAAATCAACAGGATTTTCCCAGAGATTAGTAGCTGATAAATGATACTGATGAAAAAATATCATAAGATTACTAATCCTTCACAAACAAACAAATGATGATTCTTTATTATTTTTTAATAATATGGTTAAACCATATTTAATTGTAATTTATAGTTTGGATTAACTAATTCCAAATGTATTATTACAGTTCTTAAAAGGGTATTTCTATTGGTTAAAATGATTGAAATATTAATAATAGTATATAGATTCTCTATTTATTCTAACATATAATCTGTTGTATTATATTAGCAGTGAATTTCTTATCCTTTATATTCATTGATTTAAAAAGATAGCCCGTAAATATTAATTCTTAGAGGCTACCTATAAGATCGTCAATTCATAAAAATATGATACATAGTTAGTCTGTCTTCTATAAACAAAAAATCAATTGTTATAACATTTTAACTACATTAAATATTATAGAGCTATCATTTATTATATAATTCAGTTTTGGTTTTTTATAATAAATGTTGCAGAGTCTGCAATCAAAATATTATTGTTTATTGAGAGGTACAGCGGATACTATGGCCGAAAAGCTTAATTTCCGGAAATTTCACATCTCCATTTCCTGCACTGACTGTCCTTATTAAAGCTCCGTCAGCTAATGCTCTAAAGTAAGAAATATTGTTATTAATGGTACTGGTCCAATAAATTCCTCTTAATCCTCTATCATTAGCCAGCCATTTTGATGTATAAGTTTTTACACCCCATATTGATGTGGAAGTATGTACTCCAAATGATCCCTGGGCAGGTAAAACTATTTTTACATTACGATTCTTCTTACTTGTTAATACTGTTGCCGCAGTATAATTGGTATTGCTTGCTGACCACGTTCCCACACTGTTTTGAAGTGTCGCATCAATTAGTGCCTGGAACTCTGTCTGTGTTGGAACGCGATAACCTGTAGGGCAGGGATCATTTGTAGTTTTTGCTGGATTAGATTCAGTACCTGTATTCCATGCATTATCAGATGCCGGAGAACTATTAAAATCATTATTTGGTGAAGTATCCGTTTTTCCTGCAATAGGAAGCCTCCTTCCAAATGTATAATAATTACCATGAAGCCCTACAACACTTGGATTCTGGTCTGGATTAGAGTTCATGTCTGCTCCAAGATTATAACGCATCCATATTTTTCCATTGATACGCGCTGCACTTTGCCCATTATAAGTCAAATAGATATCCGTTGGTTGAATTGATAGCTTTAAATTATATTTAACTCCCGATATAATCTTTAGATCTGTCAATGCATTACTTGCAATGGATTGTACAAGCGGACCTATTGTAATTGAAGACAGAATAAGGTTACCCGTAAGGGTAGAACCATTAACTATTGTTGGCTGTCCAACTATAACTGGAGTTCCTAATGTTGAAAATACAACAGGAGCAATACCTACAGCTCCTTTCCTACTGACAGTTCCTGTCTTTATATCTACATCGTATGTAGGGTAATGTGAATCAAAGCCAGCATTTACAGCTGTAATATTATACCCTGTTGCGGAAGCGTCTATTGTAGCAGTTATTTGACTTAGTTTATGTACCAATACTATATTCAGATAATTTGGATTATTTCCTGATACCTGCATATCTGTTCGATAATACATGAAATCACTACTACCATTTACTTCTGAAAGAATAGAAGTACTTAATGTCTTGTTTGTGAGATCCGAAAAAGTTACTGAAGGTAAAGTAGTAGTACTATTTATGGAATAAGCAATGAAAGTATAATTACTACCTCCATCTAAATTTAATATTGCAGTACTTGATTCCTGTCCATGTATATAGTCTCTTTCGGTAACATATTCTCCAGTTGACTTATAGACAACTACTTTATACTTAATTTTACTTCCAAGTAAAATAGTTTCTGTTATTGCCATAGGAGCCCCTTTCAGGGAGGCTTGCTCGTTATTAACCGATGAAGATGAACTCACCGGTAATAATTCTGCTACTAAATCAAAATCCTTATTAAAAGGAGTTATTTTTCGTTGTATAGTCTCCAATGGTGTTGTCACTTTATTTCCTAGAGTTGCCTGTTTTAAGGAGCTTTCATCTCCAAAAGCTTCACCGTTAAGGTTGACTTTAATAACAGCAGTACCTTCGGTAAGTTTACTTTCGGTATCACTACCCCGGCAGGAAAATATAAAGAAAATACTTAATAAAATCAATATAAATGCTAATCTACTCTCTCGATCTATAAATACTCGTGTTTTCATTAATACTGCTTTTTAATTACCAATTATATGTTCCTGTAGTATCTGTATCTGTATCCCATTCTTGAGATACATCTCCGTTAACAGTTGTAGGAACTACAACTGCAGATCCCGCCGCTATTCCTTGTTCCAGTTCAATCACATCCACCTCAATGCTGGGAGGCAGATACTCTTTCTTCAAGGAGCTTTCTTGTAAGTGTGCTAATTTCTTTTTCATCTCTTTTTTTTATTGTGCTTTTTTTCAGATAATACCTTTTCATAGTACAGATATCATTATTCCAGAATCTTAGGATATAAAATTTTTAGAAAGCATAATTATAAATTAGACTTGTTTCATTATTTTTGTTAATAGGCAAGCCAAATAGAGTTTGCCTATTAACAAATGATGCCTGAAATATTATATTACTACAGCTAACATGTCTATTCCCATTACAAAGAATAGCAATGTCATTTAGGGTTGGACTTGCTTTACAGCACTTATACTCTTATTTTAAGTTTCCCAATTCATATCTCTTTTACTCAACATCACATATTTTACCTTAAAACAGATGTACTTCAATACGACATTCTAATAAATAGAAGTATGACAGAGGGTTATTATGAATTATGCTTTTCAATTAATTTTATAAAATCTTGTGCATAACGGGAAAGTGCAAATTTTACAGCATCAATATTTTTTTCTTTAATAGGAATATGTAATTCTTCCTTTCCCATTACAAAATGTATAAATTCTTTTTGTCGATCGCTTGGTATGCTGTTTTCTTCAAAGAAATCGTTGCCAAGACTCTCTCTTATCCAACCTAGCTTTTCTTCAGCATCTTCATAATGATAAAGGGATCGCATACGTCGGGCATCTCCAGACAGGTTTTTATAAAGATTATTGAGATTCCTATTACTCCGCAAATATTTTATTGCACCGACCTGCTTCATAGTAGGTGGCGGGACTTCCCGGGGCTTTTTAGGCGGTGGGGGCAGTCCTATTTTATTCTGTAATACCACTACTCTATCTTTCATGGATCTTTTATCGAGCTGTACTCCTGCAATTTCTTTTACAAAAGGGTTGAGTTGTATGGTTTGTTTACTTTTAAAATGCCCTTCTTTTAATACAATATTAGTCCGTAAAAACCGACTGGAAGTTAACCTTATTTCATCTCCGGGGAGGGCATCAATACTAAAATTACCATCTGAATCATTCATTACAGAATAACCTGTTCTCATATTATGTATTTGTACTTCACTTTGTTTTTGTCCCTCATCATTTATTATTTTTCCCGAAAAAGTAAATTGACTTTTCCCACACATAAATAGCAGAACAGCGAAAAACAATAACAGCTTTTTAATCAACTCGTTTGTTTTCATTTTATATTATTTTGTTTGGTAGACCTTTTTTATTTTCAGTATATAAAAACATATATCTGACTATAATATTTTCTGGTCAAACAGACTTTTCCAAACTGATATTTAAAGTTAAATACACAGTCCACCATTACTTGTTTACAGGATTAGCCTCTTTATCAAAATATTTGACGGAGTAACCTAGTTGTTTAAGCCCTGTTGAAATATCTGAGGCTTTCCCTACAACAAAAATCCGGCTTCGATCTGGCTTAATCGTATATTTTATGACATTAGAAATATCAGTCATTGTTACTCTATCAATAGATTTCAGATAATTGCTATAGAAATCTGAAGGAAGATCAAGGAGCTTTTGCTCTAATGCATAAGCAGCTATCATTTTAGGATTTCCTAATGACCTTATAAATTCCCCTTTTAACAAAACTTTAGCATTCTCAAGTTCCTCAGGCGTTATAGTAACAATAGCTTTAAGCTCATGCATAATTTCCTTTACCGCTTTATCAGTAACTTCATTTCTTACACTTACTTCAGCAGAAAAATTGGAAAAATATTTATCTACGTTTAAATTGGATCCGGCACCATAAGTAAATCCATTTTTCTCACGGAGATTCATATTAAGCCTTATACTTAAAATATAATTCATAATAACAGTCGGAAAATAATTATGATCCTGCTTTTTGAGTGTAATAAGATTATTTACTGAAATAACCGATTGTACTGCAGAAGGTACATCGATAAGATTAATTTCGGTTTTTGCCACATTTGAAGCCCGCTCTAAAGTTGTAACTATGGGATCTGAATTTTTCCAGCCATCAAACACCTTTTCCACTAAAGGTTTTATTTGTTCATATTTTACATCTCCAACAATAACTAAACAGGCATGATCCGGGGTATAATATTTTTTATAGAGATTCTGAACATCTGTTAACTGAATTTTATTAACCGATTCCACACTTACAAATTGTCCTTTAGAGGTATTTTTTCCATATTGCACAGCATTAGAAACCCTGGACATAATTAAAGAGGTGTCTTTTTCTTCAGATTTTAAACCCTCAATTGTTCTATTTTTAGAGTTTTGAATTTCTTCTTGAGAGAATTTTGGATGGATAATTGCATCAGCCATTAAACCTAAAACCTCCGGAAAATATTTTGAAAGAGAACCTGCAGAGGCTCCGTTAGCAGAAAAACTAAGATTAGCACCTAAGAAATCAATTTTTTTATTAAACTGCTCTTTAGTATTATTTGTTGTTCCTTTATTAAGCTGTTTCGCTATAATATCTCTTATTCCTTTCAATGCCCCCTCATAAAAAAGAGGCCTGTATATCAACAAGTTAGAACTTACCCTTGGTAATTTACTATTTTCCACAACCATTACTGTAAGACCATTGCTTAAATGGAATACCTTTGGCTTAACCAAGTTAACTACGGGTGTTGGTCCTGGTTTAGGCATAGCACTAGTACCTTTTTTTTGTGCAGAAAACGTTCCTGAAAACAAAAATACTATTACTAAATATGTCAATTGTTTTTTCATTAGTGTATAATTGATTGCTTTAATCATTTTAAAAACCATAGCCTTTTAAGATTATTTTCTTTCAGGCATATAATTAATGATTACTCTTTGGTTGGAATTCAGATATTTTTTAGCAGCTTTTTGAATATCTTCCCTGGTAACAGATCTGTAGATATCAATTTCTGTGTTAATTAAATTAGTATTCCCTTTCAATATATGGTTCTTTGCCAGTGTCTTCGCAATATCCTCCAGATTTGCGTTTTCATTTATAAACTGAGTTTCAAACTGGTTTTGAAGTTTTTCATAGTCTTCCTGCGAAATTAAAGTCGTTTGTAATTTTTTGATCTCTGCATCAATATCACTCTGTAAAGATGCTCTTGTTACCTCTCCCATTGGATAAACAAAAAGTGCAAGTATGCCGTAATCTTCATGGGCAGTATTAGCAATATCAATACTTAGCGCTTTTTTTTCCTTATCCACTAACTTTTGATATAAAACTGATGAACTCCCCATACTGAGATAAGATAAAAGCATATCAATGATATAAGAGTCTCTTTCTTTACCATTTGGTGTTCTGTATGCAAAAGTGTAAGCTGGAATCTGGATATTAGGATCAACAACAGTCACCTCTTTTTCATGGGTAATAGGATCCTCCATAGGATAATTTTTGGGATATACTATTCCTTTTGGAATTCCTCCATAGTATTCTTCAATCCATTTTTTGGTTTGTTCCGGTTTGATATCACCTGCAACCACTAAAGTGGCATTATTAGGAATATAGTATTTTTCATAAAAGTCCTTAAATTCTTCTAATTTTGCAGAATTAAGATCTTCAATTGATCCAATTGGTACCCAGGAATATGGATGCTTGGAAAAAAGATGATTATAAACAGATATCAATAGATTTCCATAAGGTCGCCCATCAAAACGCACTCTTTTTTCTTCTTTTACAACATCCCTCTGAGTATCTACCCCTACTTGATTAATCACAGCATTATACATTCTCTCTGCTTCCATCCATAGCCCTAATCGTTCATTATTAGATGGAAAAGTTTCATAATAGTAAGTTATATCATTCGAGGTTGAAGCATTATTATCTCCACCATTTGAAGCCACAATTTTAAACCATTCTCCCCTTTTTATATTTGGCGTCCCTTCAAATAAGAGGTGTTCAAAAAAGTGTGCAAAACCAGTCCTTCCTCTGACTTCATCTTTAGAACCAACATGATACATTACCCCTGTTGTAACTACAGGTACTGTATTATCCTGGTGAAGAATAACATGTAATCCATTTGGCAGATCATATTCTTCAAATTTAATTTGTTGTGAAAAATGCAGTCCTGAGATGAAAACTGTAATTGAAAATAATATTTTCTTCATTGGCGAAATTCTATTTCTTTCCATTTTTAAAATTCTCGGACAAAATTATTTGAAAAACTAAAGGCTTAAAAAAAATGAGTATAACAGTTTATAATAAGCACTCTAACAATATCTAACAATCGTTGATAATCAACAAATTACAAAATAAACAACCTAACCAAATGATGATTCATTCTTAGATTCGTTTTTGTAATATTTACTTCTCTAAATTTAATAAAGAGACGTTGTTGTTTTCTTTAATGCAATTCCTGTCATTAACAAATGAAGATAGGGACATATGAATCCACTTATTTTTATTTTAAACGAGAAAGGACAAAAATGTAAAAGCTAATTTTGACAAGAATATGGAGGGTAAAAATAACTTTTAGAAAAGTATCTTTACAGAAAAAGAGCTGAACCTTGTTTTTAAAGATTAATCTCCTGATAGTTCGCACGTTTTCCCTAACTCGAGGTATAATTTTCAGTTAGTTAAATATATTAAAAATTATCCGCAACTATACTGGTTTAATATGCTTATTAGTAAATATTATAGAAAAAAAATTCTATCTAATCAGAATATACCAATTTACATACGTTTATGATTTAATTGTATTAATCCATTTATACAGGTCACTCTCGGGTAACAGGTTCAGTTTTTTTCTTATGCGGTATTTTCTGTTATCTACAGCCCCTATAGATACCTTTTTATACATCGCTATTTCTTTTGTCTGTATATTCAGTTTCAGATAAGCACACATTTCTAAATCTGCAGATGTAAGCTGATCGAATTTTAAAAGTTCTTTATACAAATCTGAAAATACTTCCTGAAAAAAAACTAAAAATTGTTTATCATTACTTTTAGCCATCTCCAGTAATAACGCAATTTTATTCTCATGGATATCAATTTTTTCCGGGGAGAGTTCTATATAATTAGCTACATTCTTTTTTATGCTTTTATTCTTTCTATAGATATAATATGAAATTAGGCAAGCAAGAAAAATGATTCCAATTATCAGAAATATTGTCCAATTCTTATAATATGAGAGTTGTTCTTTTCTGGCCAAATGAATATCATCCCGACCTTGTGTAATCAATGCATTTTTGTGAATATTAGATAAACTATCATTTAGAACTTTGCTCTTTTCCATATAATAGAGTTCCTGTTTCGTATCCCCTGTTTTTTTATAAAGTAGTATAAGATTTTCATATAACCCAACGGTAAGATCGGTATAATGAAAATCCTTTGACAAATCCAAAGCCATTTGGTAGTAGTTCAAAGCCTTCTCATTATTTCCCTTTCCAAATTCCAATAGCCCCTTGCCACTATATAATGCTGCCAGTACTCTGTTGTCACCCCTATTTTTAAGTAATTTCTCAGATATATTAAAGTATTTTTCTCCTTCAATATAATTTGAATCCTCCACAAATGCTTGCCCTAATAATCTTGCTGCCTCCCCAGCGCTGATTTTTTTTAGGGGATATTTTTTTTCTGAGATTTGTAATGATTCCTCATAATTTTTTTTTGCAAAATATACTATAGAGTCTTTATATATGTTCTTTCCGGTTCTGTCATATTCAAATTCGGCATACTTTATAAGATTTGTATAAATTATTGATTTTAGCAGGTGCCTAATATTTTTATCATCTATTAAATCTGTAATTTTATACGCTTTTGAAAAATTAATACGGGAATCAGTATAAGCACCAGCAAATAATAGAGCTTGTGCTTTAAGAAGAAGAAATCTTGCCTTCCATGGGTTACTCTTTAATTCTTCCGCCAGAGTAATCCCTTCAGTTGTAACTTTTAAAGTTTGATTAGCATCTCCTCTGTTCATGTATATAACTGCCTGACTTTCCAGAGATATAAGCATACCTCTTTTATTTCCTGCACTTTTAGAAATATAATAAAGCTCATTAGATAATGAAATGATTCTTTTTTCCTCAGTTTTGCTTGTTGCCTGTAAAGCAGAAATTTCCTTAATTTTCTCTTTGATGATCTGCTCATTAGAATTTTGTGAATAAAAAAGAATAGAGAGCAACAAAAAAAAGGGTATATAAGGCTTCATATTTTTCACGAATTATAGTTATTAAAATTATAAAATATTTTTCTCTTCAATAGATATTGATATAGTAATTAGTATTATTTTCTTCGATCTGTTACATAAGATTTAAACCTTTAAATATCTGAAAGGCTTGCCTATTCAGAAGCTTATCTGCCCTGTTTGAATCCTCGTTTAGAAGGAACCGTGCTTAAAACAGCAACATTATTATATTCAGCTATTCTCATTTAAAAATACTGAGTCCTGAATTAAATATTAGCAAATATGATTTATTATTTCGTTAAAACAATTTTAACACAGATAATTCAGGCAAGTCTATTAGATAATGTTAGCGAGTCTATTAAAAATTGTTAGCTTGTTTTTAAAAAAACAACTATGGCACCTCAATAAATTTGCCTCAGCTTATTAGTCATGCGAAATACAATTAAAACAAAATAATTTATGCACCATGTCTTTTAGTTCTTCCCCGCAAGAAATACTTAATATCTATAATGATTAACCACAAAATATATGAATAAAATTGTACTTAAGGCAATGCTACTGTCAACTGCTGTCTCAGGATCAGTTGTGACTTATGCACAGGCACAACAAACACCAAAATTTGTCTCAAATATTGAAGGTGTGAAACAATATACCATGAATAATGGTATGAAAGTTCTTCTGGTTCCCGATGCTTCACAAAGTAATGTTGTCGTTAATATAGTCTACAATGTAGGTTCCAAACATGAGGGTTACGGAGAGAAAGGAATGGCTCACCTTCTGGAACATATGCTTTTTAAGAGTACCAAAAAGTTAGGAGACATCAAGAAAATGCTTTCAGATAAAGGAGGTAATGCTAACGGAACCACCTGGTATGACAGGACCAATTATTATGAAGTATTTCCGTTCAATGAAGAAAACTTGCGCTGGGCATTAGAAATGGAAGCAGATAGGATGATTAATGCTACAATTTTGCAATCAGATTTAGATAAAGAGTTCTCTGTAGTAAGAAATGAATTTGAGATTGGAGAGAATAATCCGGAAGGTGTTTTACGGGAGAGAATTCTTTCGGCTGCATACCTGTGGCACAACTATGGGAACAGCACAATTGGAAGTAAAGAAGATATTGAAAGAGTAAAAGCAGACAGGCTACGTAAGTTTTATGAAAAATATTATCAGCCAGATAATGCCATATTAGTAGTTGCAGGAAAATTTAATGAGCCTAAACTTTTGCAATATATAGGACAATACTTCGGATCTATACCAAAGCCCACAAGAGTTTTGGATAAGACCTATACATTAGAGCCAGCACAGGATGGGGAAAGATTTGTCGAGCTAAAAAGAGCAGGAGATAGTAAGGTCTTTGGGGCAGTTTATCATACGGTTCCATATGCTGATAAAGATTATGCTGCACTAGATGCATTGTCCGAGATATTGACTTCAGATCCCTCCGGATATCTTTATAAATCGCTGGTAAACACAAAAAATATTGCCTCTATAAGTACTGATCATTTTCGATTACGTGATTCCGGATTCATGTATTTTGTAGCAAATATTCCAAATGATACTGATATTAAGGCAACGGAAAATTTGGTGCGTTCGGAACTAGATAAGATACCAACAATTAAATATACAGATCAGGATGTTCAACGAGCTAAAACAGCTTTATTAAAACAATATGATAATATTAAAAATAA